>NZ_CP170643.1:2562783-2634310 GCF_051015765.1 Cupriavidus sp. a3
TCCCCACCAAGTTCTGATGGTGACTACTCTGGATACATTCACCTTACGCGTCTACACGGCCTTCATCGGACGGTTACTTTCCGCGCAAGTCGCTGCAGGAATAATTGTGGGAGAGATGCGGATCGGTGCATGGATCCCACTGCTGCGCATCGATACCATTGAGAATGCCCACGAGATCAGCACGTCTGGCTCGAAACAGCCCATCCATGCCAAAACCGAATTCTGGCGTGCAGATTTCATTTGCGTATGTCGGGCTGACGGTGGTCACCTTGTCGGCATAGCGCACACCGGCCTTCAGGAATGAGAGCTGGTCGTAGTATTCGATGCCCTCGGGGGTCAATACGTCTTGAGGCAAACTTAGCTGCGCGGCCAGGGTGAATGGAAAATTGCCTTGGAACGCGGCGTTATGGACGGTAAATACCGTGCGCGGTCGCAGTTGGCCACTCAACGCTAATAGTAATGGCACTAGCCCGGCATGCCAGTCATGCGCATGAACGACGTCCGCGCGCCACTCATGTACGGCTTGTCCCAGCGCAACCCGCGCGGCCGCGTGACAGAACGCCCCAAAGCGCTGCGCGTTGTCCTCCCATTCACAGCCACGCGGGTCCTGATAAGGCGTCCCAGGCCGATCATATAGTGCCGGGCAGTCGACCAGCCATACCGGCAAGCCAGAATCCGGCATCGTACCCGCGATCAGGCGGGCGGAGACCCCAGGAAGTAATTCCTCCAAATCGGCCACCTGCCGCGGTGCGTCGAGACGAGCCAAGGCTTCCGGATAACCGGGCATTATTAGGCGCACGTCGATTCCAAGCCGGGCTAGGGCGGTAGGGAGCGCGCCGCAGACGTCGGCTAAGCCGCCTGTTTTTGCCAGAGGAACGATCTCCGAAGCTACAAATAACACGTGCGGAGTGCCTTGTTCGCTACAAAATGGAGCGAAGTTTGGCGCGGCGTCAACCATCTCGTCCATACTGGCTCCCTACGTCATTTGTTCCTATTTTTTGCGTTGTGAGCACTTAGGAATTGATCCCGGTCAAGCCAACTGTGAAATCTTTCGACCAGAGGCCGTCATAATCACTTTGATTGCGTAGAGGTGTGAGCTTGCCCCCGAAAAACGAATCCCTTGCTGAGCGTTTAAACTCAAGCAAGGAGAGTCAAGAAGATGTGAAAGTGAAAAGAAGTTCGTCACGGATGAGCGAGGCTGCGGGATGGCGGAGAACTTTATCAAGGAATAATGCGCGACGACGTCGCTCTTAGCCCCGCTGCTCTCAGGCAGCGACGACGATGGCATCGTCCAGATGAAGGTCTTGACTCAGGCGCGGACCAAGAATCCGGCCTTGCCAAAGAGCTGGACAGCTCGTGCGATTCGAGACAAGGACTCAGATCGCATCCTGTTGACCGTCATTGACGGACCGGCAACGCTTCAAGCCCACCGATATCCTTCCGTCCTACCGCCGCCGTTGGGAAATCAAAACGAGCTCTGCGCCTGATACAGGGTGAACTGATCTGGGCAGCCGGCATGGCCCCAGGCAAGCTGCCGGCAGCGCATGCGCGCCAAATTTCAGTTGGCGATCGTACAAAAACGACGGGGGCGATTTGCCCCCGTGTGGTCAAAGCCCTGCCTAAGCTCTACACCGTCCGGTACCTCAGAAAGGACTTAACTGAACGGCATTACTTTTCAAGCGGGCACTTCGCCCTTTAGGGTGACCCGGTTCAAAAGGCGCTCGTGGTTGCCGTAGTCGTGGACCGCATAGTGCATGGTGCACCGGTTATCCCACATCAGCGCATCGCCGACGCGCCACATGTGGCGGTAGATGTTGTCCGGCTGCGTGCTGTGCTCATATAGGAAGTTCAGCAAGGGCCGGGCTTCGGCCTCCGTCATGCCCTCAATGCCCAGCACATTGTCCGGATGCCCGATGTAGAGCGCCTTGCGGCCGGTCTCCGGATGCGTGCGCACCATCGGATGCACGGCGGAGGGCACATCCGACTCGCACACGCCTTGGGAGCGGGCCAGCCGCACGGCGCGGAAATGGACGCGCAAGCCTTGCAGCATGCGTTGCATGACGGGAGTCAGCCTATCGTAGGCGAGATATTGGTTGCACCACATCGTGTCGCCACCCACCGGCACCACCTGCGCGCTGAGCATGGTGATCTTGGGCGGCACGGGCGTGTGCGGCGCATCGTAGTGCCAGGCCTCGGTCGAAATCAGCTCCTTCGGCGCCGTTCGGATCTGGACCACTTCGGGATACTCATCGAGCCGGTGCAGCCCCAGCGAGCCCACATCAAGGGCATCTCTCTCGAACTGGGCTATCTCGGTGACGGTGGCTGGCGCGCCTCCATCGTCCTGCACGACGAGTTGCAAGCTGATACGCATGGCCGCCCTCCTTCCTTGGAAGCTGCGGCGACCAGTCTACCCCTCGAGCTCTCGCAACCGATCATTGACGATCCGACGATCAAAGCGACGATCCAGCCAAATCAGCCACCTATCGACCTCCTCGCGCAGGTCTTCCAGCACGATTGGCCCTTCGCGCAGCGACTCGATCCAATCGACGAACTCATATTCACTGTGTTCGTCCCTGGCCTCCAGATACCTCTCGATTCCGCCAATGTCCTCGGGCGGGCACGGCCCGCAACCCGCCACGCAACGGGGCAACTGGCCAGGCTGTTGCCGCAGCATACGCCGCTCCATGCGGATCTCGTGGCGCCACCACGCGTTGAAGTCATACACATAGACGAAGCCTTCGTGTTCTCGGAGATGAAACGCGGTCAACGGAAGTTCGCTGGCGACTGTGCAGAACTGCAAGACGCCCTCCTGAGCTTCGCCGTAACGCCTGCAACGAATGCTGAACGTGTGCGGATGCTCGTCGGCCCAGCCCATGACGACCTTGATAACATGGTGCAATTGTCCGAGCGTCAAGTGCTCGGGAACGAGGACGCGCCGGCAAACCGACGGGCTCAGGCCGCGCAGAGCAATTCGAAGTTGAAGGACGGAGATCGCCGGCCCAGGATCGGAAGCCATGCGCGCATTGTAGGTGCCTCATTGGCCTCTCAGTAGCTGTCCGGTCGTCAGCCCCCGCTTTGGCGCGGTCTCCGGCAAGGGCTTTCACATGAAGCTACAATGCCGCAGCCACGTCGCGGTGGTGCGCGGTCAGCATGCAACTTACTCCAAATGGGACCGAAGCTGGCCGGCTACAAGGGGCCTGGAAGCATCGCGGATTCGTCCGGCGTTGGGCCGACAAGCTATTTCTTTCTTGGATCCTCCGCGGGATTCAAGTAGCTGATGCCCCAGGGACCGGTGCCATGAATCTGAATGATGGTTTCTTTGCTGGTGGTGTAGGCGAACATAGGCATTCCCGCGGGCATCATCGTGACGCCGCCAGCCGGATAAGCCCTGGCCTTGGCGCGATCGAACGTCTCGCCGATACCCAAATGGAGCGTCCCGGACAACACTGTGACTCGCTCAAACACGGGATGAGTGTGGGCTGGGATCTTGAAGTTGGGAGGAAGCTTGATTCGCATGGTGAACGGCGCGGCTTGCTTGAGATCACCTTCCAATACCGCCAGCTTGGCGCCAGGTCCGATAGATGGGGCCTCGGCCCACTTGACTTCGGACGGGACGATCGAAATGTGGCCTTCCATAGCGGGTTCCGCTGCCAGAGCGGGGGCCATAATGAGCGCACCCAGCGCGCATGCCGTCGAGGCTCCAATCATTCTTAAGTTGCGCATTCTCTACTCCTCTGCGCTCGCATTTCCCCGGTCAACCCGGCCACCGGTGCCGGCAGTCACCGGCCGGCCTGAGATCGCGCTAACCGGTCCGCGTAAGCGGTGAGATGCGCCGCCTGCCTGGAACCCGGCCTGAGCGCGGGCTGAGGCAAAGGACGGGTGTAACCCCACGGCAGCAATTTCAGCCTAGCGTGCCGGATACCGGGAAGCAAGCAGCGCGGGTCCTGATTCGATGAAGATTCGGTCGCCCTTCCATTAGCAAGCCAAACGGGCAATCTTCATAGGACAGTGAATGCCGGCCGTAGTCGTGAAGGGGGCGATCTCGAGCGCCTACCAAGTGACGGGAAGGGTACGAATCCGGCACGCTGTGGTGGAACCTGAACGCGTTCCGCATCGAGAGCGAGGAGGAGTTCGTCCGCTTCATGCTCGACGATGTACCGCCGCCGCCCGAAGCAGCCCGCATACGAGCAGTCAATTCCGGCCGCCGCGCACTTGGAGCGTAGCTGATGGGAGAGGCAGTAGTTGCGTCCGCTCGGCCTTCAATTCGACTAGGGCTCAAGGAAAACTGGCGGCAGTTTTCACTGCTTGTACTGATCAATGCCTTTGTGGGTGGTATGGTCGGCATTGAGCGGACGGTCGTGCCTCTGATTGGCGCAAAAGAATTCCACATCGAGTCCACGACGCTCATTACCTCCTTCATCATCAGCTTCGGGGTGATCAAGGCCCTCGCCAACCTTGTTTCGGGACAGCTCGCGGACACGTGGGGCCGCAAGCGTGTCTTAGTCGTCGGATGGCTGCTTGCGCTGCCAGTGCCTTTCATGATCATTGGCGCACCGCACTGGGAATGGGTGATCGCTGCCAATGTCCTGCTTGGCGCCAGCCAGAGCTTTGCATGGTCCATGACCGTGATCATGAAGGTAGACCTGATCGGCCCGAAAGGGCGAGGTCTGGCGGTGGGTCTTAACGAGTTTGCTGGCTATTTCGCGGTGGGCCTAACCGCGTTTCTCACTGGCTATCTGGCGAGCCGGTACGGTCTTCGGCCGATTCCAATCTACCTCGGCATCTTTTATGTGGCAGCCGGGCTAATTCTGTCGATCCTCGTAGTGCGTGCTCGTGGACTCAAGCTGGGCGACTATCTCTTTCCGAGTCGTTTACACGCCTCACCGCACCTGTCAACGCGACAGTACGCGAGGATCGTTCATCGCTGGGTCGCCTCCATTGGCCTTGACGATTCAGCTTACGGAACGCATTCCATCCGATGCACCAAAGCAGCGTTGATCTACCGACGTACGAAGAATCTGCGAGCCGTTCAACTGCTTCTTGGCCATACCAAGCTGGAAAGCACAGTGCGCTACCTTGGCATCGAGGTGGACGACGCGCTCGAGATGGCTGAGCAGACCGAAGTGTAGTTAGGGGACTTGGCCGGCCATTGGAATGGGGCCAGCGACCGACTGAAATAGGTCCGCAAGCCGCCTCGGATCGAGATTTCTGGGTTAAGGCCTTACATAGGCGAGGAGCTCAGACGATCCAACCAGCTACGCAGCTCGGCAGGGCGAAAGTCCAGGAGCTTGCCACATGGCGGCACACCAAGAATGTCGGCGGCGTCCTGCAACACGATGCCGCCTGATCGGATGTGCCAGGCACCTTCCTTCACAATCTCCGCCTTGATTGCCACTTCGGATAGATCCATGAAATCAAGCTGCGCATAAGTGCTGCTCGTATTGCCGATAGACATCATGGGCCTTGGTGCTGAGTATCGTTATTCGGCCCGGATGCTGCCTTGCTTGATGACCTTGGCCCATTTCGCGGTCTCGCCCTCGACGAACTTGCGGAAGTCCTCGGGCCGCGAGCCGGCCGGTTCGGCGCCGATGGCGGCGAGCCGCTTAGAAACCTCTGGAGAGTTGAGCACTTCGCGCGTCAGCGCGCTGAGCCGGTCGACAATCGCCTGTGGCGTACCGGCCGGGGCAAAGAGCCCGTTCCATTCGTAGACCTGATAGCCCGGCAAGCCGGATTCGGCAATCGTGGGCGTGTCCGGCAACGCGGCAGACCGCTTCGTTCCCGTCGTGGCCAGCACCTTGAGCTTCTTGCCCGCGACTAACGGGTATGACGCCGCCATATTGCTGAACATCATGTCGACCTGGCCACCCATCAGGTCGCTTAGCGCAGGCGCGCCGCCCTTATAGGGAACGTGCAGCAGATTCAGTCCCGACTGCTGCCGGAACAACTCCGCTGCCAGGTGCTGTGCCGTGCCCGGTCCCGCTGAAGCATAGGTCAGCTTGCCCGGCTTCGCCTTAGCGGCATTAACAATGTCCTTCGGTGACTTGAATGGAGAATTGGGCGGCACCACTAGCAGGTTCGGCACCAGCACCACCAGCGAGATGGGGGCGAAGTCCTTAACGGTGTCGTATGGCAAGCGCGCCTGCAAGCTTGGATTGACCGAATGCGCGGTGGCATCGAGCAGCAGCGTGTAACCATCGGGCGCGGCCTTTGCCACCGCGCCCGCGCCAATCACGCCGCTTGCACCGGGACGGTTGTCGACCACGATGGTCTGGCCCAGCTTGGCGCCAAGCGGCGCGGCAAGAGTGCGCGCAACCGTGTCGGCGGCACCGCCCGCGGGATAGGGCACAACCAGCCGGATGGGCCGGTCCGGATAGGCTGCGGGTGCGGCGTGGGAGGCGTTCGGCGAAATGCCGAGGCCAAGCAATGCGAGCGAAAGCAGCCGGGCAGTGATGGGCTTGAACATGTCTCTACTCCAGATTCTTATGTGATGAAAAATCAAACGGTAGCGATGGGAGTTGCCGGGGATCCGACCGCGCCGGGCAAGCGCAGCGGCGGTGCGGTCAACAGGAAGCGGCTGCGCCGATGTGCCCGCAGCCACCGCGCCAACGGCGTCAGGTGCCACAGTTCGCCCAGATGAATGCCATTCTTGAACAGGCAATGCTCGTGCAGCGGCAGCCGGGGCCCACGGATCGGCGATGGCGTCAGCGGCTTGGGCACGACAAGCTCTACGGCCGGGTTGTCTGCCAGCAGGCAGGCGAGCCGCACGTCGGTGATCCAGTTGAGCAGCTTCTTGTCGTGGCCGTCCAGCCCGGTCCCGGTTTCATGCAGCACGCGCAGGTCGGGCATCTTGTTCATCGACAGCAGCGTGTCCGCGAAGCCGGTATGCAGGCACACCATGTCGCCTGGTTCGACCGCTATCTTGTCGGCCTCGAGTATGCGCATCAGTGCGTCATAACCGACGGCGTTGCGCTTGCGGCCGATGTGGTGCTCGAGGTCAATCATGACGCCTCGCCCTTGCGCCCCATGCTCGGCCAGCACCGCAATGCTCAGCGCGCGAGCTTCGGGATTCTCGTAGCGCGCCCACGGTTCAGTGGCCTGCATCTCAGTGCCCGCGATGACATCCTCGCCGCCCCGGTAGCCGTTATAGAACACCGGCTCTTCCTTGCCATCGCCATCCGCGTCGAAATGGCTGCCGACATGCGCAAGACTGTCCCATTGCGTCGAGTACTGCAGGCTCATCAACACCACGTCGTCGTTGACGACATCGGTCAGGTCGGGGTCTTCCGACTGATATGACCAGCAGAAGCCTTGCTGCCCGGCGCTCTTGCCGTCGCGCAGCACGGCAAAGCGACGCGGTGGCTGACGGCGAACGTTCATCGTTTGCCCGCCCGGATAGTCGAGCGGCAGCGACAGGCAGAACGTGACGCCCTCGCGAACTTCCGCCACACCCTGCAGCACCTTAGCGCGGTCGACCAGGTTCATCCGGCCGCGTTGATCATCCGGGCCGAATTCGCCCCAATGACTGCCTTCGGGCTGCCGCTTCCAGCGAAGTTGAGTTGACGCCATGCCCCGCTCCTTAGTGTTGCCCGCCGAGCACCGCCAGCGCGTTCGTCGCGGCCGCTACGCCCATGTTGACGTAGGCGTCGCTGGTCACGCCGCCGATATGGGGGCTCAGCACGAACTTCTGATGACGGAAGAACGGATGGTCCGGAGCAGGAGGCTCCTGTGCCAGCGAATCCAGGCCGGCTGCTGCAACCTTGCCGCTCTCCACCGCCGCAAGCAGTGCCGCCTCGTCGATCAGGCCGCCACGCGCGGTATTAACCACGATGACACCGTCCTTGCAAGCCGACAATGCGTCTGCACCCAGCAAGCCCTTGTTGTCGGCGGTAAGCGGGCAATGGAACGACACGACATCGGACTCGCGCCAGATCGTATCCAGGCTGACCGCACGGATATCGTCGGGTACCTCTGTAGCGAAGGGGTCATAACCCAGCACGTTCATGTCCATGGCGGTTGCCATGCGGGCAAAGCGGCGGCCGATCGCACCCAGGCCGATGAGGCCAAGCGTACGCCCCTTCAATTCGAGGCTCTGGTGCGTCGCCTTGTCCCAATGCCCCGTGCGCGTGCGCTGGTCCAGGTGCACCACGGATTTCGCACAGGCAAGCAACAGCGCCATGGCTTGCTCCGCCACGGCCGCAGCATTGGCGCCGGCGGCCGCCACCACCTTCACGCCACGCGCCTGCGCGGCTTGCTGGTCGATGTTGTCGATGCCGCTGCCGTGCTTGGACAAGACGCGGATGGACGGCGCCGCGTCGAGCGCCATCGCACCCACCTTGCTGGTGCGCACGATGATCGCCACAGGCGCATGGCGGCGACACAGTTCGGCCGTTTCCTCTTCGCTGGCGGCCTTGCCGGCATAGATCAGTTCGTAATCGGATAGCAAGGCGACGGCTTGCGGGGCGAGATTTGCCGCAGTCACCACAATGACAGGCTTGCTGGCGGCGCTCACAGTGCCTCTCCCGCCTTCAGCACGCCCGCTGCGCGCAGCGCGTCATCCAGCCAGGCCGGACGCAAAGCCTTGCCCGATTTGATTCCGTCGATGCGCTTGCGCTCGCCGGCTACTTTCTCGGCCGCGGCGGCGATCAGCGAAGCCGCCTTATCGCGTTCGATGACCACGACCCCGTCGGCGTCCCCGATCACCAGGTCGCCCGGGCATACGCTGACGCCACCGCATTGGATCGGGTGGTTGACCCGGCCCGGCACGAACTTGGTCGGGCCATTGGGGTTGGTGCCAACGGAATACATCGGGAAGCCCGCATCCCGGATTTCATCGGCATCCCGCGACGCGGCATCGAGCACGACGGCGGTCACGCCCAGCGCGATGCACTGCTGGACCATGATGATGCCCATCAGCGCGCTGTTCTGGTCGGCTTTGCCATCGACCACGATGACGTCGCCCGGGCGGGCCAGCGCCATGGCCGCATGGATCATCAAGTTGTCACCCGGTCGCACTTCCACCGTCAGCGCGGTGCCACAGAAGCGGCTGGTGGGGCTGAGCGGCGCAATGCGGCCGTGCATGCCGCCGCGGCGTCCGGCCACGTCAGCAAAAATGGATGAAGCGAACTCCGAAGCCTGCCGGACGATCTCGGCCGGTACTCGTTCAAAATCACGGATGACATCAGGGAGGGTCGGTTGCGCGGACATGGTTGCTCCTGAAAAAGTGCGAATGCATCCCACCGCCCGCCTGGTTACCCACGGCGGGAGGTTCTGCAGTGATGCGAAATAGTTGGGAAGTGCTTGGTGACGGAAGCGCGTCGGCGCTCAGTCGATGGTGGCGCCGGAGTCCTTGACCACCACGCGCCAGCGGGCCAGGTCTTTCTGCATCAACGATGCGAATTCCGTGCTGCTGCCGCCGAGGACACGACCGCCTTCGGCTTCGATCTTGTTTTTGACGTCAGGCGTCTTCAGGGCCCGGTTCAGTTCGGCATTGAGCTTTTCCAGGATCGGCGCAGGCGTGCCGGCGGGCGCGAGCAGGCCGAACCAGGTATCGGCTTCAAACTGCTTCACACCGGCCTCCGTGACGGTAGGCGTCGACGGAAGCTGGGCGGAGCGGTGGGTCGAGGTCACCGCCAGGCCGCGCAGCTTGCCGTTCTTGATCTGCCCCATGACGGTCGGCACGGAACCGATATAGATGGCAACCTGCCCGCTCAGCACGTCAGTCAGCGCCTGCGACGCGCCCTTGTAAGGGATATGCTGCAGCTTTACGCCGGCCTGCTTTTGCAACAGTTCCATGGCGAGATGAGCCACGGTGCCGTTGCCTGGCGTGCCAAAGGTGACGGTGCCCGGTTTTGCCCTCGCTGCTGCCAGCACTTCGCCGAGGTTGCGGTATGGGGAGTTGGCCGCCACCACGAGCGCCAGTGGCGCGGAGGCGATCAGCCCGATCGGAGCCAGGTCCTTGCCCGGGTCGTACGGGAGCTTCTTGTACAGCGAGGGATTGATGGCCAGGTTGCTGGTCTGGCCGAACACCAGCGTATAACCGTCTGGCGCCGCCTTCGCAGCGGCTTCAATGCCCAGATTGCCCCCGGCGCCGGGCTTGTTTTCGATGACTACCGTCCACTTAAGGTCGCGGCTCATCTGATTGCCGATGGCGCGCGAGAAAGCATCCGGCGCTCCGCCCGGCGGGAACGGCACAATCAGGCGAATAGGCTTGGTGGGATAGGTCTCGGCCACTGCGAACAGCGGCAGTAGGCCGAAAATGGCGCAGGCGGCCAGAAGGCGGGTGGTCCGTTTCAAGGTTGTCTCCGTGGTTAGCCTTGTTCTATGCGCTAACTATAGGGAGTCGTTGCGAGGTGTACAATCACGTTGTCTACTACGGAACGCATGCCATGGACCGGAACACTTCGCCCGCTTTGGAAGATGCCAAAGAAAGTGTCGATAAAGACACCATCATCGCAGTAACGCGGGCATTACAGATCCTGGAAGCGTTTTCGGCCGACGACACTGCGCTCACGCTCGCTGAACTCAGCCGTCGCGTCGGCATGGGCAAATCAACCGTCTTGCGCACCGCGAGGACGCTCGCTCAGTCCGAATATCTGGTGCAAAGGGACGATGGCCAATGGCGACTCGGCGCTGCGGCGGGATGGCTCGGCGCACGCTATCAGGCCGCCTTTCGCGTTAGCGAAACGGTCGAACCCGTGTTGCGACGCATCTCGTACGAGACTCGGGAGAGTGCCGCGTTTTACGTCAGGGAGGGCGACACGCGGGCCTGCCTGGTGCGTGTGGAAGGGCCCGGCGCGGTGCGACACCACGTGCGCGTAGGTGAAAGGCTGCCGTTGATTGGCGCCCCCGGCCGTGTTTTGCGGGCCTTTGCCGGTGAAATGGGCGAGCCCTACGAAACGATCCGCAAAGACGGCTATTTCATCTCTATGGGGGAACGCGAGCCAGAAGTTTCCAGCATTGCAGTTCCCGTGTTTGGCATTAACTGGACGCTAGCAGGCGCGCTTTGCATCTCTGGCCCGATCAGCCGCCTGACCCGCGACAAGCTGAGCGAATACGCCGAACTGATGCTGGCTGCGGGCCGCGAAATGTCGTATCTGATCTCCGGCTCCCGCGGGCAGACCGCGAAGCCATCCACTTGGCATCCTTGAGACAATTGTTCGGGAGAACTTCACTGATTTGCACAGTCGAGTGGGAATCGTCTTCATTGAAACCCATGTCGGCCATCGCAAAGCTGCCACTGGAACTACCCGCCTCAGTGGCAGAGACGGGTCGGTAGGCGCCCTTGATTCTCTCAACAACTTGGCGCTAGCCGCCGTATCCCCAACTTGGAACGGTTGAAGTAGACATTAAGGCCGCGCCCCGGGCCCTCACCTCTACTCGGAGACCGCGCCAAAACGGGGGCTGACTAAGCGGCAAGGCGGTGGCCTTCTTCTAGGGCAATGGACGGATACCATCGTTCAACGTAAGACCGGAGCTGGTTGTTGAGCACGGCCGTCCGGATTTGCAGCAGGTTGTCCGCGTGCCGAGGCCGCCAGGCCATCTGCTGCCGTTTGACGAACCGCTTGCTGACCACCTGGTTGACGGCAGACTCGACAAAACCTGAGGCAATGGGCTCCCCATGCCGATAGCGGTCACCGTAGTTCACGATGAAGTGCCGATTGTTGTCGAGGTAGACAATGAACTCCTCAAGCTTGCCGAGGAGTTTGGCCTCTTCGGGGCTGGCTTCAGCGTCCAGATCCCAGCCTAGGCTTTCCAGTCGGCGCAACGCCGGATAGGGGCAGCCGTGCCACAGGTGCCACTTGGCGCCATGCAGATCCTTGATAAATGCCGCGTTGGTCGGGCCGTCGCAGTGTGCCGGCCGGCCCTTGATCATCTGTTCGAGGTTCTGTACCCGCATGGCGATGTGGAACCAATCGAGAACGTACTCACCGCGGTCACCAAAGCCGAGCTGGGAAAACCGTACGGTATCCCCGCCGTCCGACAGGAAGGTGACCGGCTGATCGGGTTGCACACCTTCTCGTAGCAGGAAGTTCCACATACGATAGGCCGGTCGGCGCTCCAGCTTGTGCACGTAGGCAAAACTATGCCCGCCATCCTGATCCCGCAGGGACTTCCCGACAATCACTTCAAACCAGCCGTCCTGGCGGCGCCGGTGGCCGGCCCGCCGAAGGTAACCGCCGTCAATGCCGACCGCGCGGACCGGACTGGGCTCGGGGATCTCGGGCAAGCGGACACTCGCCGCCACCTCCGCCTGCTGCCGGGCGTCGGTGGCCTGCTCCGCTTCCAGCCGGCGACCGAGCTTGGTGACCTGGCGCCGGATCGAGCTGGCTGCCAGTACATGATCGAGCGGCAATACTTCCTGCAGGACGTTGACGGTCAGACCATACGACATCAACGCGGCAAACTTCACCTCGAGATACTGCAGTTCTGGACTGACCCGCTCAGGCAAGCAGTTCGCGACCGGACTGAAGCTAGGGGCGTCGCCCTGGCACTGCCGGCAGGGGTACAGCCTCGGACTGTCAATCGACAGCCGTCCGAACGCGCTACGGAAAACCAAGTGATGGTGGCCCTTGCAAGCCAGCTGCGCCCCGCACGTCGGACAAACGCTGGTCCGGGCAACTGCTTCGGCAACCTGTGCCGTGACCATCGTGCGCTGCAGCCGGCCCAGCAATGATTTCGCCTCCTGCAGATGCAGCCCCAGCGAGCCCACATCAAGGCCATCTCTCTCGAACTGGGCTATCTCGGTGACGGTTGCTGGCACCCCTCCCTCGCCCTGCACTATGAGTTGCAAGCTGATACGCATTGCCGCCCTCCCCCCTTGGGGGCTGCGGCGACCAGTCTACCCCTCGAGCTCTCGCAGCCGATCATTGACGAGCCGACGATCAAAGCGACGATCCAGCCAAATCAGCCACCCATCGACCTCGTCGCGCAGGTCTTCCAGCACGATTGGCCCTTCGCGCAGCGACTCGATCCAATCGACGAACTCATATTCACTGTGTTCGTCCCTGGCCTCCAGATACCTCTCGATTCCGCCAATGTCCTCGGGCGGGCATGGCCCGCAACCCGCCACGCAACGGGGCAACTGGCCAGGCTGTTGCCGCAGCATACGCCGCTCCAGGCGCATCTCGTGGCGCCACCACGCGTTGAAGTCATACACATAGACGAAGCCTTCGTGTTCGCGGAGATGAAACGCGGTCAGCGGCAGTTCGCTGGCGACTGTGCAGAACTGCAAGACGCCCTCCTGAGCTTCGCCGTAACGCCTGCCACGAATGCTGAACGTGTGCAGGTGTTCGTCGGCCCAGCCCATGACGACCTGGATGACATTGTGCAATCGCCCGAGTGTCAAGTGCTCGGGAACGAGGACGCGCCGCCAAACCGGCGGGCTCAGACCGCGCAGCGCAATTCGAAGTTGAAGGACGGAGATCGCCGGTCCAGGATCGGAAGCCATGCGCGCATTCTAGGTGCCTCATTGGCCTCTCAGTAGAAGCCTTATCGTTTGCCCCCGATTTGGCGCGGTCTCCCTGTTCTGAAGTTCCAGGCGTGGCGCGCTACCTTCACAGCTTGATGAGGATAACAATCGACATCAGCCGCCCATGACCACCTGGATGACATTGTGCAATCGCCCGAGTGTCAAGTGCTCGGGAACGAGGACGCGCCGCCAAACCGGCGGACTCAGGCCGCGCAGAGCAATTCGAAGTTGAAGGACGGAGATCGCCGGTCCAGGATCGGGAGCCATGCGCGCATTGTAGGTGCCTCATTGGCCTCTTAGTAGCGGTCCGGCCGTCAGCCCCCGTTTTGGCGCGCTCTCCTGCTCCAGAGACCAAGCCATCGCCAATGCGCTGAATACCAGGCCGCGGAAAACGCTAGGTTGGAAGACACCCGCAGAAGCTCTGGACGAATACTTAAAATCTGTTCAACAATCTAGTGTTGCGAGGACCGCTTGATAAGCCGCACCGGCCAGCCGTTCCTGCGTGGCAAGCTGCCGATGCTGGCCGGCATGGCGCTGACTTTTGCCGCCGTCGCCACGCTGGCGTCGGCCGTTGGCGCCTGGGCTGTGCAGGCCAACGCCTATGGGCGCCTGGCCGCCCTGGCGCTGCTGCTCGCCGGGGGCGTGCTGAAGATCGCCTATGACCTCGCGATGCTGCGCGCATTCCATCGAGTCGAGCCACGCCACTGAGCCGCCGGAGCCAAATCCTGACCGGCCTTCAGGCCGCCCTTGTTTCGCGAGCGACCTCGATGACGAGGTCGCGCAACCACTGGTGCGCACGTCGACCGGCGCGGCCAGGATCGTCAGCCGTACTTCGCGCGCCAGGTGGCGCCGGATCAGGCCGGCCAGTGTCGCGCAAGAGGTGGGCAAATCGTATGATATCCCGGACCTTCACGTAGAAGGAAACTCCACATACGATCGGCCGGATTTGCAGCAAAACCCGGATCTTCGAGAAGGACTTGAAACGATCGCACCCGATAAGGTTCGATCCGTGCAGTGAGCCGGCCGTCCCTGGACCAAAGAACCGCGCGACCGGATGGCATCGCTGCCTGCCTCGCCGCTCTGCCGGCGGCAGCATTGCGCGGCCGCCGGCCGCCGGCCGGCGTGCCCGATGGCCCATCGTTCAGGCATGCAGCGGGTTCGCCTTCTCCGGATCGATCCCGTACTTGTGAATCGCTTCCGAGACGCGAGTGCCGGGGATGGTCCCCTGATCCGCCAGCGCCTTCAATGCCGCGATCGCGATCCAGTGGCGATCCACCTCGAAGAAGTGGCGCAGCGCCGCGCGGGTATCGGAGCGGCCGAAGCCGTCAGTACCCAGCACGACGAATTTCTGCGGCACATAAGCGCTGATCTGGTCCGCGAGCGCACGGATATAGTCGGTCGCGACAATGACCGGCCCCGGCGCATCCTGCAGCAGCCGGGTCACGTGCGGAACGCGCGGCGGCGCCTCGGGATGCAGCAGGTTGTGCCGTTCGGCCGCACGGCCGTCGCGTGCCAGTTCCGTCAGGCCCGGCACGCCCCACACATCCGCAGCGACGCCCCAGTCCTGCAGCAGCAATGCAGCTGCGGCGATGACCTCATTGAAGATGGTACCAGCGCCCATCAGTTGCACGCGCGGACAGGATTCGGCAGATTCTGCCTTGCTGAAGGCGTACATGCCCTTGAGGATATCCTGCGCGACGGTCGGGCCGGCCGGCATGGCCGGCTGCGCATAGGTCTCGTTCATGACGGTGATGTAGTAGTAGACGTCTTCCTGCTCCTGCACCATGCGGCGCAGGCCGTCCTGCACGATCACAGCCAACTCGTACGCAAACGACGGGTCATAGCTGATGCAGTTCGGCACCGACGATGCCCACAGCAGCGAATGGCCATCCTCGTGCTGCAGGCCTTCGCCGTTGATCGTGGTCCGTCCGGAGATTCCGCCCAGCAGGAAGCCGCGCGCCCGCATATCGGCCGCCGCCCAGGCGAGATCGCCCACGCGCTGGAAGCCGAACATGGAGTAAAAGATATAGAACGGCACCATGGGCTCGCCATGCGTGGAGTACGATGTCGCGGCAGCGATCCAGTCGGCCATGCCTCCCGCTTCATTGATACCCTCCTGCAGGAATTGGCCGGTCGTCGACTCCTTGTAGGATGTCAGCGTCTCGGCATCCTGCGGGGTGTAGCGCTGGCCGTCCTGGTTCCAGATGCCGATCTGCCGGAACAGTCCTTCCATGCCAAACGTGCGGGACTCGTCCGGTACGATCGGCACGATGCGCCGGCCCAGTTCCTTGTCCCGCAGCAGCGTGCCCAGGATACGGACGAAGGCCATCGTGGTCGACATGCCCCGCCCTTCAGGCGTGGCCCTGAGCAGCGCGTCGAATGCCGACAAGGCGGGCGCCGGCAGCGATGCGGCTTTCTGGCGCCGCGCGGGCAGGTAGCCGCCCAGCGCCTCGCGGCGTCCGCGCATGTAGGTGAGCTCTTTCGATCCCTCGGGCAAGCTGATATACGGGACGTCTTCGATTTCCGTATCCGCAACGGGCAATGCATACTTGTCGCGCAAGGCCAGCAGGGCCTCACGCTGCACCTTCTTCTGCTGGTGGTTGACGTTGGAGGCCTGGCCCTGGTCTCCCATGCCATAGCCCTTGATGGTCTTGGCCAGGATCACAGTCGGCACGTCGCTGCCGCGCGCGGCCTCAGCGAATGCGGTAAAGACCTTCACCGGATCGTGGCCGCCGCGGTCCAGGCTCCAGAGGTCGTCGTCGGTGTAGTCGGCCACCAGCGCCTTCAACTCAGGCGTATTGAAGAAATGCTCGCGCAGGTATGCCCCGGATTTCGAACGGTAGGTCTGGTATTCGCCGTCGACGACCTCCATCATGCGCCGTGCCAGCGCCCCACTCTTGTCGCGTGCGAACAGGTCGTCCCAGCGGCCACCCCATAGCACCTTGATCACCCGCCAGCCAGCGCCCAGGAAGATGCTTTCCAGTTCCTGCACGATCTTTCCGTTGCCGCGCACCGGTCCGTCCAGGCGCTGAAGATTGGCGTTGACGACGAACACAAGGTTGCCCAGGCGCTCCCTGGCCGCCATGCCGATCGCGCCGAGGGACTCGGGCTCGTCCATTTCGCCGTCGCCAAGGAATACCCAAACCTTCCGGTCATCGGTCTTCGCGATGCCGCGCGCCTGCAGGTACTTCATGAAACGGGTCTGGTAGATCGCCATCAACGGGCCGAGCCCCATTGAAACGGTGGGAAACTGCCAGAAATCGGGCATCAGCCACGGGTGGGGGTAGGAGGACAGTCCTTCCCCGCCGACTTCGCGTCGGTAGTTGTCGAGTTGCTTGGCATCCAGCCGACCCAGCAGGAACGCGCGCGCGTAGATGCCGGGCGCCACGTGGCCTTGCACGAAGACAAGGTCGCCGCCGTGATCCGCTGTGGGCGCGCGCCAGAAATGGTTGAAGCCCACGTCATAGAGCGTGGCCGCGGAGGCAAACGAGGCGATATGCCCGCCGACATTCGAAGTCTTGCCGGCCCGCACCACCATCGCCATGGCATTCCACCGGGTATAGGCGCGAATGCGACGCTCGATCTCGCGGTCGCCTGGCATGCGTGGTTGCTGGTCGGCGGTAATGGTGTTGACGTAAGGCGTGCCGCCAGAGTGCGGCTGCAATTGCCCACGCAGCCGCGCATGGGCAATCTGCCGCTCGATGAGATAGTGCGCACGTGCCGGGCCGACGTTGCCGAGGACGCCCTCCAGGGCTTCCAGCCATTCGGCTGTCTCCTGCGGGTCGTCGTCCCGTGGATCAATTGTCAATGCGATTTCGTCATGTTGCGTGGCGGTCACGACAAGTCTCCGTTAAGGAATCCGGTGAAAACCAGTATAGATGATAACTACGACTTATTAAGTCGTAGTTATCGGTTTAGAGCAATCCATGGGCTGTTCATGTCTGGCACTTGACGGGAGACAGAGCTGCAAGAGCTTCTCCCGATGCTTGTTTCGGCGCCGTCCATGTGCCCGCTTGCACTTCGATGGACGATCGACTATCGTTACTACGACTATAATGATCGTAGTTAAAGCAACCGGAGTTCACTATGAAACCGATCCACTGGATCAGCGCACTTTGCGCCACCGCGATCCTGTCCACCGGCGTGACCGCATGGGCATCCGCTTCCGACTTGGCCTGGGCGGCCGGCCGCCCCATGACTGCCGGCCACGACCTGAAAGGCGTATCGGCGCAACCGAGTCACCCCCGCAGCCTCCGCGATACGCTGATCGCCGGCCAGGACCTGAGCGGCGTTTCCGCTACGCCCAGCCGCGCCGGCGAGAGCGGCGCGGGGGATGAAGCCAGCAAGGCTTCGGGGCCGCCCAACAAATCGCTGCCTCGGCTCGCCTGAGGCTGTGCCTCCCGTGACGAAAACGCGTTCCGGACTGGAAACCGCAGACCGGCATCCAGGCTCTACCCGCTTCACGCGCTTTGCCAAGGAAACAGACATGAAAGCCCAACACCTTCTTTTGCCCTTTCTCGCCGCCACCGTGATGGCATTTCCCGTCGCCGCAGCCGCACATGGAACCGATGACACGGTCAAGGAGAACTTCTCCCGGGCCATCCCCAACATCCCCGGTAAGACCCTTATCGCGCTGGAAGTGGATTACGCGCCCGGCGCCTCGTCCTTGCCTCACTACCACGCCAAGTCGGCATTCATCTATGCCTATGTCGTCTCGGGCAGTATCGCCAGCAAGGTCGATGACGGACCGGAACGGGTCTACAAGGCGGGCGAGAGCTTCCATGAAGAGCCGGGCTCGCACCATCCCGTCAGCCGCAACGCGAGCAAGTCAAAGCCCGCCAAGCTGCTGGCCGTGTTTATCGTGGACAGCGGCGAAAAGGACCTGACCACTTATGAAAGGAGCGCGAAATGAGACTGGACTACACGAAGGCCGCCCCGGGGTGGCGTGAAGGCATTCGGCAGTGTCTACGGCTACATCATGCAGTGCCATGGGCTGGACGGACGATCACCTGCACCATCATTCGTGGCCGGCGATATGGCGAAAGCCGCGAAGGCGCTCTGCAATTTTCCACGGCGGCAACCGCGCTAAAGCTGAGCGCATTCGCTCTGCGCGAGCACGAGGCAACCGGCACTTCATCGTGAACTATGGTGACCGCTATCGGCATGGCGAGCCCATTGCCTCAGGTTTTGTCGAGTCAGCTGTCAACCAGGTGGTCAGCAAGCGGTTTGTCAAACGGCAGCAGATGGCCTGGCGGCCTCGGCACGTGCACAACCTGCTTCAAATCCGGACGGCCGTGCTCAATAGCCAGCTCGCTCCGGTCTTACGTTGAGCGCTGGTATCCCTCCATCTCCGGAGAAAAAGACCACCGCCTTGCCGCTTAGTCGGCACCCGGTTTCGCGCGGTCTCCAACCCTTCGCAGCCGTTTAAAGCCACCTTCCTGCAACGACCGCTTCCGAAGAACAACGGCCGAGCGAGGAGCAACTGACAGAAACAGGTAGCAGCGCACTGACTCGAGGTGAGTCTCCATGCAGGGGGACACCGCCGACGCCGAATGCCTGCCGTGTCATGCCTGATCCGGCAAACCGCATGCCGCCGTCATCTTGTCCGAAAACCACGCTTTCAGCGATTTCACCCCTTCCTGAAGCGCGGCCGCATGGGGATGTACCAGGTAGTAGCCACTTGATAGCGGAAGCGCCTTGCCGAACGGCTCGACCAGCGTTCCGGTATGAGAAAGCAGATTTCTCGCTGAAAGATAGCTGGAGCAGGGATGCAAACGGAAACAGGGCAGGAGCTCACGCTCAAGGCGCTGGCGACCTTCGTGGCCGTGGCGCGCACGGGCAGCGTTTCGGGCGCCGCGGCGCAGCTCGGGCTGGCGCAGTCGGCCATCAGCCGGCAGGTCGCCGAGCTTGAGCGGATGTTCGGTGGCGCGCTGTTCTACCGCACCGGGCGCGGCGTACGGCCGACCACGCTGGCTGCGCAGGTGCTCGCCGATGCCGAACCGCTACTGGCCGGCGCCCGGCAACTGGTGGAGTCGGCGCGGGGCGAGGCAGGCAACGTCAGCGGGATGGTCACACTCGGGCTGGTGCCGGCGGTGGCGCCGCTGCTCTCGAGCCGGCTCTACGCCGCCGTGCAGGAACGCCTGCCGGCCGTCCGGCTGCGCATTGTCGAGGGCTATAGCGGGGAGATAGAGACCCGGCTGACGCAGGGCAGCATCGACCTTGCAGTGCTCAACCGCTACCGCGCCGAAGGCAGGAACAGCTACCGGCGCCTGCTCGACACGCCGCTGATGCTGGTGGGCCGGCGTGCGGCCTTTCAGGCCCACTGGCGCACGGTGGGCGGCAGGCCGGCGTCGATCACGTCGCGCCAGCTCGCCGGCGTGCCGCTGGTGCTGCCGGTGCCCCCCAACGCCATCCGCAACCTGCTCGACGAGCTGGCCATCGCCCATCGCATCCCGCTCAATGTCTGCATGGAGGCCAGCTCATCGGTGGTCATCAAGCGCATCATGTTCGACCATGCCGCGTTCTCCGTGCTGCCCTACCACGCGGTCTCGGCCGAGCTGGAGAGTGGCGACTTCGACGGCGTGCCGCTGGCGGACCGCGCCTTGCGGCAATCCGTCGTGCTCGCCACCAGCAGCCAGCGTCCGTTCACGGCGGCCGCCAGGCAGGTAGCGCAGATGATCCCCGGCATTGCCGAGGCTTTAACCCGCGAAGGGAAGTGGCGACAATGACGACGAACGTGAGCCACGGAGAAGGGCTGAACAGCCATTAGGTTGGTGAAAGAACTACCCGAGGTCGGGCTTCGGCAATGGCTTCTACGACAACTTGGGAAGGAGTTCTGCAATGTCCGTTAGATTTCCAGCCGGCATTGCCGAGTTCGGCTTGCTCTACGTCTACCCATTCAAGGCGTTGACGCGATCATCGGCGGTGTCGCGGCTGCGGGTCGAGGGCGATGGCAATGTCTCTCTGTATAGAGGAGACCGCGCCAAATCAGGGGCAGACTAAGCGGCAAGGCGGTGGCGTTCTCCTCCGGCGACGGAGGGATACCATCGCTCAATGTTCGATCGGAACTGGTCATTGAGCGCGGCCGTCCGGATTTGTAGCAAGTTGTGCGCGTGCCGAGGCCGCCAGGCCATCTGCTGCCGTTTGACGAATCGCTTGCTGACCACCTGGTTGACGGCCGACTCGACAAAACCTGATGCAATGGGCTCCCCGTGCCGATAGCGGTCACCGTAGTTCACAATGCAGTGCCGGTTGTTGTCCAGGTAGATGATGAGCTCTTCGAGCTTGCCGAGGAGCTTGGCCTCTTCCGGGCTGGCCTCAGCGTCCAGATCCCAGCCGAGACTTTCCAGTCGGCGCAACGCCGGATAGGGGCAGCCGTGCCACAGGTGGCACGTTGCGCCATGCAGCGCCTTGATCAATACCGCGTTGCTGGGGCCATCGCAGTGTGCCGGCCGGCCCTTGATCATCTGTTCGAGGTTCTGTATCCGCATGGCGATGTGGAACCAATCGAGGACGTACTCACCGCGGTCACCAAAGCCGAGCTGCGCAAACCGTACGGTATCCCCTCCATCCGACAGGAAGGTGACCGGTTGATCGGGTTGCACACCCTCTCGTAGCAGAAAACTTGACATCCGATCGGCCGGGCGGTGCTCCAGCTTGTGCACGTAGGCAAAGGTGTGGCCGGCCTCCTGATCCCGCATTGATTTCCCGACGATCACTTCAAACCAGCCGTCCTGGCGGCGTCCATGGCCTGCCAGCCGCAGGTAGCCGCCGTCAATGCCAACTGCGCGCACCGGGCTGGGCTCCGGGATATCTTGCAAACGGCTGCCCGCAGCTATCTCCTCCTGCTGCCTGCCATCGGTCGCCTGGTCCGCTTCCAGCCTGCGACCGAGCGCGGTCACCTGACGTCGGATCGAGCTGGCCGCCAGGACGTGATCGAGCGGCAAGATCTCGTGCAGCACGTTGACGGTCAAGCCATAGGACATCAGCGCGGCAAACTTGACCTCGAGATACTGGAGTTCGGGGCTGACCCGCTCGGGTAGACAGCGGGCGACCGGACTGAAGGTCGGGGCGTTGGCCATACATTGCCGGCAGGGATACAGTCTGGGACTGTCAATCGAAAGTCGTCCGAACGGCGTGCGGAAAATCAGCCGATGGTGCCCCTTGCAGGCCAATGGCGTACCGCACGTAGGACAAATGCTGGTCCGGGCAACCGCCTCGGCAACCTGTGCCGCAACCATCGTGCGCTGCAGCCGACCCAGCAATGATTTCGCCTCCTCCAGATGCAGGCCCAGTGAGCCCACATCAAGGCCGTCTCTTTCGAACTGGGCAATCTCGGTGACGGTGGCGGGCATCTCCCCTTCGTCCTGCACAACGACTTGCAACGTGATACGCATGGCCGCCCTCCTCCCGTGAACATCTTGCGGCGACCAGTCTACGCCAGCAGTTGTCGCAACCGATCATTGACGACTTTCCGGTCGAAGCGGCGGTCCAGCCAGGTCACCCACTGGTCGACCTCATCACGAAGCTCATCCAGATCGATCGAACGCTCGCGTAAGGATTCGATCCACTCCATGAACTCCCATTCGTTCCACCCTTCTCCAAGCTCCAGATATCGTTCGACCCCGCCGATATCCTCCGGCGGACAGCCCCCGCTTCCTGCCACGCAACGTGGCAACAGCACGCTATCCTGCCTCAGCACGCGCCGCTCGACGCGGATATCGTGCCGCCACCAGGCATTGAAGTCGTACACGTAGAGGAAGGCCTCGTGCTCGCGCAGTGCGAATGCGCTCAGCGTCAGCGCGGTTGCCGCCGTGGAAAATTGCAGAGCACCTTCGCGGCTTTCGCCATATCGCCGGCCACGAATGACGAACTGGTGCAGGTGATCGTCCGTCCAGCCCATGGCTGCCTGGATGACTCCGTGGAGCCGAGCCAGCGTGACGTGCTCGGGAATTAGCAAACGCCGCCAGACCGGCGGGCTCAAGCCACGCAGAGAAATTCGGAGTTGCAGGACGGCGGTAGCCGGCCGAGGATCGGACGCCATGGGCCCATTCTAGGTGGCTCATTGGCCTCTCAGAAACGGCAAGGTCGTTTGCCCCCGCTTTGGCGCGGTCTCCTTATCCTGTGCCACGTGATGCTGGTGCTGCCGTTTGTGCTGAAGAGTGTCTATGTTTCCATGGAAAACCTGGACGCAAGGCTGGAACAGGCGGCAGCAAGCCTCGGTGCGTCGCCGCTGAAGGTGCTTTTCACGATTCCGCTGCTCGCGCCGGGCCTGTTTGGCGGCTGGTTGTTTGCGGCGATCATGTCGTTCAGTGAATTCACCGCATCGCACGCAGACACTGCCGGTTTCCATGTACAACTATGTCCGGGAGTTTGCCGATCCGACGCTGGCTGCACTGTCGGTCGTCTATATTGCCGTGACAGCTAGCGTGCTTGCCTTCGCGAACTATTTTCTGGGCCTGGGGAGAATCCTCAATATCGAGGAAGGGCATTGACCGGCATGCACTGCTGAAAACCGAGAAGCGGTAGGACGAAGTCGCGCAAATCCTTGCAAGGCGAGTGGCCTATCGCTCCTGGACCAGATCGAGGGCGGGCTGGGGAAACGTCAGCCGGCATTCCCGTCCTTGAGGCGCTTGCGGTGTGCCGCAACCTTGGCGCGATTGCCGCAAATCGCCATGCTGCACCACCTGCGGGCGTGGCCTCGCGTGTGATCGGCAAACAACAAGGTGCACCGCTGGCCTTCACAAGCCTTCACATGGGTGAAGTCCTCCTCGCACACGAGTCTGGCGAGTGCCTCCGCGATTGGCATCAGCAGTGACTCCGGCGATTGCCAGCGCCGCTTGGCACGGAAAACCAACCCCGAGTCCGCGTTGCCAACGATCTCGCAGTACTGCGCGTCACGCTCGAGCCATCGGTTCAAAGGCTCGAGTTCGGCCAAATCTCTGGCGCGCAGCGGGTGACCCTTTCTCTCCAGCACAAATCCCCTGAACCACTCACGCATGCCACGTGCTTTGGCGGCGATGTCATCCAGAACCTCGGGCGTGTGCTGCGCCCGCAGCACCACGAGAGCCTCTGCCGGCACCAGTCCAGCCTGTTCCAGCCAGGCCATCAACCCCTCGCCATTGCTGATCCAGTCGACCTGCTCATCCACTGGCGTCGCGACCGAGTTCAGGAAATCGAGTCCCGGCACATCGGCGACGAACATCGCCGGAATCTGGCGGTAGTCCATATGGAAAGACTGCTGCTGTTCACGATGCTTACATCGTAACCGCCAAATGCTACCTTGACAAGTTACGTCCTCGGTTTGTAACCTGTAAAAATGCATCGGATAGGTTACCGAACAGCTGTGCTGGGTCAACCTGTCCGGTTCGAGAGGAACCGCACACTCAGGAAAGGAAAGGCCATGCCCACAGTCGCTTATCGCCATGCGGACGTCGACGGATTCAACGTGTTCTATCGGGAGGCCGGCCGAGCGGGCACGCCCAAGCTGCTGCTTCTGCATGGATTTCCGAGTTCGAGCCACATGTTCCGGGACCTGATCCCCCGGCTGGCCGACCGCTTCCATATCGTCGCGCCGGATCTGCCGGGATTTGGTCTCTCAGACATGCCGAGCCGCGATACCTTCGCCTACACGTTTGACAACCTCGCGAACGTGATCGACCGCTTTACGGAAGTGATCGGGTTCGACCGCTTCGCGGTGTATGTCTTCGACTACGGTGCGCCAACGGGATTTCGGCTTGCGGTCAGGCATCCGGAGCGGATCACCGCGATCATTTCGCAGAACGGAAACGCCTATGAAGAGGGATTGAGTGCTGGCTGGAACCCGATCCGGGCCTATTGGCACGATCCCACGCTCGAGAACCGGGAGGCGCTTCGCACGCTGCTGGCGAAGCAGACCACCATATGGCAGTACACCCACGGCGTCAGCGATGCGGCGTCGGTATCCCCGGACGGATACTCGCTCGACGACTACTATCTGAGCCGCCCCGGCGCGGACGAAATCCAGCTTGACCTGTTCGGCGACTACCAGAGCAACGTCGCGCTGTATCCCGCATTCCAGCAGTATTTCCGCAACCACAAGCCTTCCTTTCTTGCTGTCTGGGGCAAGAACGATCCGTTCTTCCTGCCCGCAGGGGCCGAGGCATTCAAGCGCGACATCCCCACGGCGGAGGTCCGCTTCTTTGATACCGGCCACTTCGCGCTGGAGACGCATGCCGCGGATATCGCAGCGGCAATTTCCGATTTCCTGATCCGATGAACGCGGACTCCCCGAGCCGCTTCCACAAGATCAAATGAGGAACGAAGATGAATGACGACATCGCCCGGCTGGACGCCGGAATCCGCGAGAGCCAGGCTTCCGGTAAAAAGCGAAAAGCTGTATGGGTTGGCTCAATCACCGCGGCTGCAGTTGTTGTGGCAGGCAGCGCGTTGACGCTTTACGTGGGAGGTTCAAACAAGGTCCAGGCCGCTCCGACCAAGGCACCCATTGTGTCCGTCAGTGCCCCACTCCAACGTGACATCGAGACACGCATCGGCTTTCTCGGTCAATTCTCGCCGGTCAAAAGCGTGGAGTTGCGTGCACAAGTTGGCGGCGCCTTGAAGCAAATCCACTTCAAGGACGGCGATATCGTCCGCGAGGGCGACCTTCTGTTCGTCATCGATCCGGAGCCGTATGAAATCGCACTTGGCAAAGCACAAGCCCAACTCGACAGTGCGACTGCTCGACTTGAACTAGCCGGCCGGGAACTGACGCGCGCTGAAACGCTGAAGAACACCGATGCGGGTACGCAACAAAACGTTGAGCAGCGTCTGGCCGAAAAGCGTGCCGCCCAGGCGGCACTGAACGACGCGAAGGCACACATCCGGGACGCACGATTCGACCTCGAGCGCACGCGCGTCAAGGCACCGTTCACTGGCCGGATTGGTACACACCAAGTTTCAGCAGGCAACATCATCGCCGGCAGTCGCGCAGCCAATGGTCCGACTACCCTGCTCGCCACCATCGTGTCGATGGATCCGATCTACCTGAATTTCGACATGAGCGAGGCTGACTACATGAAGTTCCAGCAGCAGCGCGCGAAGGAGAAGGGACCACTCGCCAACAAGATTGAGATCTCTCTCAACGGCGAGTCGACGTACGACCGCCACGGCACACTGGATTTCATCGACAACACCATTGATCGCTCCAGCGGCACGATCCACGCGCGTGCCACGATCCGCAATCCTGATCTGAATCTGACCCCGGGCGGCTTCGCACGCATTCGGCTGGCTGTATCCAACCCCGAACCGGCTCTGCTGGTGCCGGATGCTTCCGTCCTCGCGGATCAATCGGAACACATCGTCCTCACGGTGGGCAAGGACAACATCGTGACGCCGAAGAAAGTTGAGATCGGGGACATTCGCGGCGGGCTGCGCGTGGTGCGCTCAGGCCTGGCTACCACCGACCAGGTCGTCCTCGACGGTGTACCGTTTGCGACGCCGGGTTCGAAGATCGCGCCACAGCCAGGCTCTATCAAGCTCGCCGAACAGGACTGAAGCCGTGAAGCTCGCTCACTTCTTTATTGACCACCCACGATTCGCCGCGGTGCTCAATATCTTCCTTGTTCTGTTCGGGCTGGCAGCAATGACCACGCTGCCCGTGGCCCAATATCCGGACATTGTTCCGCCAACCATTCAGATTACGACTACCTATCCAGGCGCGTCTGGCGAGACCATCGCTCGCACGGTGGCCACGCCTCTCGAACAGGCCATCAACGGCGTGGAAAACATGTCGTACATCAGTAGCCAGTCGACAGGGAACGGATTACTCACCATCACTGTCATCTTCAAGCTCGGCACGGATCCGAATACCGCGCTGATGCTCACCCGCAACCGGGTGCAGGACACGTTGTCCCGGCTGCCACAAGAAGTTCAGCTTCAGGGCGTGCAGGTAAAGAAGACCATTCAAGCCCTGCTGCTTGGTGTGCTCGTCTATTCGCCGGACGGCTCGCGCAGTGCAGAGTATCTTTCCAACTACATGCTCCGCGTGAGGGACGAAATCGCACGCGTCCCTGGTGTCGCTGACTTCTGGGTACTCGGCGAGCGCCGCTATGCCATGCGTATCTGGATCGATCCGGATAAGGCAGCCGCATACAACATCAGCGCAAGCGAAATCATGGCAGCGCTTCGCGCCCAGAATGCTCAGGTGTCGGCCGGCGCGCTGAATGCACCGCCCGTCGCGAACAGCGCGGCATATCAAGTGAACGTCGAAGCGCTGGGACGTCTGACCAAGCCCGAAGAGTTCGGTGACGTCATCATCAAGGCCGACAACAAGGGGCGTGTCACCCGCATCCGCGATGTCGGCCGCGTGGAACTGGGCTCGGTGGACTATGGCTCCAAGGCCTACACCGACCGCTATGTGTCGGCGCCCTGGTGGGTCATCGCCACGCCGGATGCAAACGTAGTTGAAGTGCAGCGTGCGGTCTGGGACAAGATGACGGAGCTCAAGAAGGATTTCCCGCCGGGTGTCGATTACATGAGGACTTACGATCCCACCAACTTCGTAATGTACTCGATTGAGGAAGTCATTTTGACCATCTTCATCGCCATCGTTCTGGTGGTGGGTGTGGTCTACGTGTTCCTCCAGAGTTGGAGAGCCACGATTATCCCGGTGATTGCCATCCCGATTTCGCTGCTCGGCACCTTTACGGTCCTAGCTGCCCTCGGAATGTCGGTGAATAACCTATCACTGTTCGGCTTCGTCCTGGCAGTGGGGATCGTGGTGGACGATGCCATCGTGGTGGTCGAGAATGTCGAACGCAACATGAGTCTTGGCATGACGCCACGCGCGGCCGCTCGCCGGACGATGACAGAAGTCTCGACGGCTTTGATTGCCATCGCGTTGACACTGTGTGCCGTGTTCGTCCCGACGGCCTTCATCTCGGGGATTTCTGGCCTCTTCTTCAAGCAGTTTGCCATCACAATTGCTGCTTCGACGGCTATTTCTTGTTTCGTCTCGCTGACGCTGAGCCCGGCTCTGTGCGCAGTCATGCTTAAGCCGCACGAGCACACGCATGAAAAGGCTCATGGCATTGGTGCCTCCTTCCGTCAATGCTTCGGCAAGTTCAACACCGGTTTCGAATGGCTGTCGGATCGCTACGGCAGGATGACTGCTCGCCTGGCTCGCGCCGGCATGATTGTCGCGTTGGCGTACGTCAGTCTGATCGGCCTTGCAGGCCTGCAGATGTCCCGCATGAGCACTGGCTTCATTCCTGAGCAGGACATTGGCTATCTCGCAGTGATTGTCAATTTGCCACCAGGGTCAAGCCTCGAGCGTACCCACAAGGTCGTGCGTGAAGTCAATGAAATTGCCCTCAAGACGCCTGGTGTCTCGCACACGTCGGCAACGGCAGGCTTCGATGTCACCACGTCGACCGTGGCGCCAAATGTGGGGACGGTTTTCACTTCCCTGCCTTCGCTCTACGGTGAGCACATAAAGGGTGTCACGGCTGCGTCGATGGTTCAAAGACTGCAGGAGCGGCTGTCTGTCATCAAGGACGCCTATGTCATCGTCGTGCAACCCCCAGCAGTTCAAGGCCTCGGTGCCGCCGGTGGCTTCAAGATGATGCTGCAGGATCGTGATGGGCTCGGACCGCAGGCCCTGGCCAAGGCAGCAAATACGCTGGTCGCCGCAGCGAACAAGGACAAGACGTTTGGTGGCATCTTTACGCTGTACAACGCCGGCTCGCCGTCGATCTATGCCAATATTGACCGTCTGAAGGCCGAGAAGATTGGTCTGACGACTACCGATATATCCTCTACTCTGCAGCTGTATCTTGGCTCGCAATACGTCAATGACTTCAACTATCTCGGCCGCACCTATCAAGTGCTCGCCCAAGGCGACGAAGCGTTCCGCAAGACGCCTGGGGATATTGCGCGGCTGAAGGTGCGCAATGCAGACGGGGCGATGGTTCCTATCGGTTCCGTGGCCACGTTCAGGGATATGACTTCGCCGTATCGCGTGCCGCGACACAACCTGTTCCCGGCAGCAGAAGTGATGGGTGTCGCAGCGCCGGGGGTGGCTTCCGGTACAGCGATAAAGCGCATGGAGGAGCTTGCCAGGGAAGTGTTGCCGCCAGGCATCGGCTTCGAGTGGACCGACCTTGCATATCAGCAGCAGCAGCACGGTACCCCGACGATTGCCATTTTCGCTGCTGCGGCCCTGTTCGTATTCCTCGTGCTGGCCGCGCAATACGAAAGCTGGAAGACGCCGTTGGCCATCGTCCTGATTGTTCCGATGTGCTTGCTTGCATCGTCCTCGGGCCTGCAACTGCGCAATATGCCGATCGACATCCTGGCCCAGATTGGATTCGTGGTGCTCCTTGGACTAGCGGCGAAGAACGCGATTCTCATCGTCGAATTCGCCAAGCAACGGCAGGATGAGGATGGTGCAAACGCAGAAGATGCGGCAGTGCAATCGGCTCGGACTCGCCTGCGCCCGATTCTGATGACATCGTTCGCCTTCATCGCCGGTGTGGCACCGCTGGTCGTAGCCACCGGCGCCGGTTCTGAGATGCGCCAGTCTCTCGGTACCGCGGTGTTCTTCGGAATGCTCGGTGTGACGATCTTCGGTCTGCTGTTCACGCCTGCCTTCTACAGCATGATCCACCGAGTCCGTAACAAACCGGCTGTGTCGGACGTCATGAACCGACTCGGCATTGGGAGGTCAGCATGACCCGCATTCCGTCGAAGCTGTCCAAGACAGCCGTAGGCACCCTGTTGTTGAACGCACTGCTGGCAGGCTGCGCCGTCGGCCCCGACTACACATCGCCGCCAACAAACGATATGACGCCGTTCCACAGCACGGCCGCCGCAGCGAATAAAGCAGCACCGGCGCCATCACTGGAGAACTGGTGGCACGGGTTTAACGACCCGATGCTTGTCAATATCGTCCAGCGTGCACTTGGCCAGAATCTGGATCTGGCGGCATCGATAGCTCGTGTGCAGCAGGCTCGTGCAGTAGCGAGTAGCGCCGGAGCGCAGCTTCTTCCGACTGTGGATTTCGATGCCGCAGCAGGCTATACCCATCAGAGCCTGCGTGGCCCCCTCGGCTCTGTTGCGTCGGGAAGCCCGGCTTTCAAGCGGAACACCCCTTTCTACACGGTTGGTCCGGCTGCAAGCTGGGAAATCGATCTGTTCGGTGGGCTGCGGCGCGGTGCCGCGGCGGCCGAATATGAGGCCATCGCAGCAGAAGCCGATCATGCCGGCACGCGTGTGATGGTCGCGGCCGACGCAGCTGACGCGTACTTACAGATCCGCGGCTACCAGGCGCGACTGGCCATCGCCGGAAGGCAGATTGAGACGGATGAACGTCTGCTACGGCTGGTACGTGACCGCTACGATGCTGGCGCGGCACAGGGACGGGAGATTGCGCAGGCCGACGCGCTGCTGAAGCATGCGTTGGCCTCTGTTCCTCCGCTGCGCATCGGCTTGGAGCAACAGCTCAATCGACTCGATGTCCTGATGGGGGTTCAGCCTGGTACGTATGTACAAGAGCTCGGTGCGGTAAGTGATATTCCGGCAGTTCCTGGAGTGCCTGCGGATGCTGAGCCACAGGAGGTGTTGCGTCGTCGTCCCGACATCATTGCTGCGGAGCGCCGTCTGGCTGCATCGAGCGAGCGCATCGGGGTAGCGATCTCCGACTACTACCCCAAGATTTCACTGTCTGGCGCTCTGGGATTCGACAGTCTGAACGCTGCGAAGCTCTTCACTTCCTCCGCCTTCACGGCGACGGGTGGCGGTGCGTTGCGCTGGAGACTGTTCGATTTCGGCAAGGTGGACGCAGAGGTGGCTCAGGCACGCGGCGCCAATGCCGAGGCGCTGGCGCTCTATCGCAAGACTGTACTTCGCGCTGCCGAAGACGTGGAGAACGCATTCACCGCCCTGACTCAGACCGAGATTCATGTGGTCCAGCTTCGGAATGAGGTTCAAGCGCTTGTGAAGTCCCGTGACCTGTCGGAGCAAGCGTATCGCGCCGGATCCATCACGTTGACTGATGTTCTGATCGCCGATCGCCAACTATTGACCGCACGCGATGAGCTGGAAGCAAAACGCGCAAATGCTGCGAGAGCCGCCGTTGGCGTGTTTCGTGCACTCGGTGGTGGATGGGAGCCCGCGCCGACGAATGGAACGAAAGCTAGCTGACCGCAAGGAAGATAACGGCGGCATCCGCCGTCGGTGGGTTGCTGCAATCCCGGCCGATTGCCCACCGCCAGGCCACGGCTGTCTCTGACCGACCCTGTCTGAGACAGTCGCATTGCTCGACGCGAACAACCGCTCTTTGTTCGATGACCTACCGCGCACCGCCCAAGGACTGCATCACCTTCGCGTGGTGACGACGCGATAAGGACAACGTTATCGCACCTTATCGCCGCCTACCGCCTACCGCCTACCGCCTACCGCCTACCGCCTACCGCCTACCGCCTACCGCCAACGCCGATTCCGGATTTCCACACACCCCGCGACACACATAGGTTTGGCAGCGTACACCACCCGCAGCCAGTCAAGGCTGGCCTCGGAACGCAAAGGCCCGGGGCTTCGCTCTCCCGATCCATAGCCGTCATCGGAGCGCGTGCTGTGCCGCCGCAATGAGCGGCTCGATAAAAGGGCTTTCCAGATCGCGGCGCCGGCAGACGGCTAACTCCAGGCTCTCTCTATTCAGGTAGATACCCAAGGAAATCAGTAGCGTCCGGCATTCGGAATGGCAAAGGGCGAATGGTTTTACGTCTGACAGACGCCTTGGTTGGTGGGAAGATCTTCCTGTCCGGCGTAGTCACAGTTGTGCAGGGGAGCTAAGCGAGGCCTTGCGATGTGGGTCATCCCTTAGCGCGCTCTGCCGTGGGCTTCTACCGGAAATCACGCGGTACCGGTTACTTGGTTGGTACACTGCTGGTCACAGCCGTGCAGGGCGTTGCAGCGGATATTTGTCCGAGCACGGCTTCGCCGGCGCCGCGCCGAAGAAGCGCACCGACACCGCACTGCCCTGCCTCGGCGCGAACTGCGCGTCGCTGAACACGCGCGCCATGCCGTCCGCTCCTGTCAGATGCACGAGCGCCGGGCTCCAGCGTTGGGCACCAATCTGGACTCGGACCGCGGCAGCATATTGCCCCACAGGCGGCAAGCAGATTCCCTCCGGAAGACGAATCTCCGCCGCGCCGCTGGCGCGGGCGGGCGTCCTGGTCACCACCATGGCGCGGATCTCGTGCGGACGCGCCAGCAATGCAGCAGCAGCGCGCACGTCGCCACTCTGGATCAGTCGGCGGGCCTCCGTGGATGAACAGCGCACGCCTGCCCCGGCTGCATCGGTGGCCCGCAGCCGAACCGGCTCGACGGCATAGCCGTACGCTTTGCCAAGCTGGCCGAGGTAATCGACGTTGCCCTGTCGTCCTCGTCCGCAGCAAAAGTTCGCGCCAACCACCAGCCGCCGCATGCCCAGACGCGCCAGCAGCAGTCCACGGACAAAGTCATCCGCACTGGCTTCGCTGAGGGCGCGGTCGAACGGCAGTACCAGGCAGTGGTCGACGGCGCCGCTTTCAGCCAGCAGCGCGATACGGTCATCAACGGTGGAGATCATGCGGGGCGCGCTCTGCGGCTGCAGGAACGCACGCGGATGCGGGTCAAATGTCAGCAACACGGTCGGCAGCCCGAGCGAATGCCCCGCGGCGCGCAACTCGGCCAGGACCGCGCGGTGCCCGCGGTGCACGCCGTCGAAGGTGCCGATCGAAACAACGGATGCTGCCAGCCGCAGCGGGTCGGCTCGTCTTGTCACCTGCATGATGGACTCCTCGTCTTGTCATGAACCGCATGCTAGGAGGGGACGGCGCGGGATGCCAATCTCTTGTTCTCATGACGACTATAACCGGCGCTCATCCCTCCATGCCAATCCCGGCACCCGCGTCCGCCACGGCATCATGGCGGGCAAAGAGCCTGTGTACCAGCGCGCGAATCCACTGGTTGCCCGGCTCCCGGTGCACGCGATCGTGCCAGTGCTGGGCGATGTCCATGCCGGGCAGCGACAGCGGAGGCGCCACCACTGCCAGGTCCAGGTCCGCGCATAGTGCCCGGGCCAGCGTCAGCGGCAGGATAGCCACCGCGTCCGAATGCCGGGCGATCAGGGCCGCCGTGGCAAAGCTCGGCACGCGGCAGACGATGTTGGTATGCGGCACGCCGGCTTCGATGGCGCGCTCGACGCTGAGGTGTTCATGACCGGTCCCGACCGCGGAAACCAGCACATGCTTCTCGGCTATGAAGGCGTCCGGCTCGCCAAGCTGCGCCAGCCGCGGATGGTTCTTGCGTACCACGGCGCCGTAGGTCTCACGCCATAGCAACTGGCGACGGATGCTCTGCGTCAGCGTGGGGAACGAGCCAATCGCCAGATCGACAAGGCCATTTTCCAGCCAGAGATCGAGATGCGTGGCATCGGCGTTGACCGCCTGCACTAGGATACCCGGCGCTTCCTCCGCCAGCCGGCTTAGCAATGGTGGCAGCATTTGCGAGGCGCCGGCATCTAGCAGGAAGAAGCGGAAGCTGCGCTGGCTGGTGCGTGGATCAAAGCTGGCATGGTCTGAGCGCAATGCACGCACGCTCTGCAGAATGTCCCGCACCGGCTCGCCAAGCTCCATTGCCTTGGGCGTGGGTTCCATGCGCAGGCCCACCCGGACGAACAGCGGATCACCGAAATAGTGGCGTAGCCGCGCCAGGGTCTTGCTCAGCGCCGGCTGGGTCAGGTTGAGCACGCGCGCGGCCTTGGTAAGGCTGCGCTCGCTGAGCAGCACATCAAGCACCAGCAGGTGGTTCAGGCTGAGTTCGTCTTCATGACGCTGGGGAATAGTGTCCATGACGCGAGGTGATTAGCAAACGGGCCGACTCGGCTGTAGTCTAGTTTCACACAGCTGACACAGATCAGAAAGCAGGTTTCAAGAGACGAAACTTCGTCTACGCCCTGTTGCAGCGCGAGGACGAAGGCCCCATCACGAGGAGATTGCCATGTCGTCCGCAGTATCCATCGAAGCCGTAGCAAGCCGCATTACCGATCCTGGCATCGATGCCGCAAGCTTTCGCGATGCCTTGTCGCATGCCGTCACCGCCGTGACCGTGATCGCTACCGACGGCGCAGGCGGTCGTGCCGGCGTCACGTGCTCGGCGGTCTGTTCGGTCAGCGACTCGCCGCCCACTGTGCTCTTCTGCATCAACCGCCGCAGCGCCGCAAACAGCGTGATCAAGACCAACGGCGTGGTCAGCATCAACTGGCTGCACGCGAGCCAGACCTCGGTGTCCCAGCTGTTCGCCGGGGCCGGCGCGGTGCCGATGGCGCAGCGCTTCGATGGTGACAGCTGGGGCGTGTTCACCACCGGCGCGCCATACAGCAAATCCGCGATGGTCGCCCTCGACTGCAAAGTGGTCGACCAGATCGAGATCGGCACCCACAGCGTCTTCGTCGCGCAAGTCTTCGGCAGCGCCGGCGGCGAACGCGGCAACGACACGCCGCTGGTCTACTGCCGCCGCAACTACGCCACCACGCACCCGGTCGCGGACTGACGCGCGCGCCCCGCAGCACCGGAATTCCATATCCATGTCCGTATGCCCTTCTCCAGGGCAGGGACTGTCACACCCCGAACATCATCCACAAAGGAGACCTCGCGATGATTCGCACTGGCAAGCAGTACCTGGAATCGCTCAACGACGGCCGCAACGTATGGGTAGGCAACGAGAAGATCGACAACGTCGCGACGCACCCCAAGACACGGGACTACGCGCAGCGCCACGCCGATTTCTACGACCTGCACCATCGCCCCGACCTGCAGGATGTGATGACCTTCGTCGACACCGACGGCGAACGCCGCACCATGCAATGGTTCGGCCACTTCGACAAGGAGCAGCTGCGCCGCAAGCGTAAGTACCACGAGACCATCATGCGCGAGATGGCCGGCGCTTCGTTCCCGCGCACACCGGACGTCAACAACTACGTGCTCCAGACCTACATCGACGATCCGTCGCCGTGGGAAACGCAGACTATCGGCGCTGAGGGCAAGATCAAGGCAAAGAACATCGTCGACTTCGTCAACTTCGCCAAGCAGCATGACCTGAACTGTGCGCCGCAGTTCGTCGACCCGCAGATGGACCGCTCGAACCCCGATGCCCAGCAGCGCTCGCCCGGGCTGCGCGTGATCGAGAAGAACGACAAGGGCATCGTCGTGTCAGGTGTCAAGGCGATCGGCACCGGCGTCGCCTTTGCCGACTGGATCCACATCGGGGTGTTTTTCCGCCCCGGCATCCCGGGCGACCAGATCATTTTTGCCGCCACCCCGGTCAACACCCCGGGCGTGACCATCGTCTGCCGCGAGAGCGTGGTCAAGGACGATCCCATCGAGCATCCGCTCGCCTCACAGGGCGACGAACTGGACGGCATGACTGTATTCGAGAATGTCTTCATCCCCTGGTCGCACGTGTTCCACCTAGGCAACCCCGAACACGCCAAGCTCTACCCGCAGCGAGTGTTCGACTGGCTGCACTATCACGCCCTCATCCGCCAGTCGGTGCGCGCCGAACTGATGGCCGGCCTGGCGATCCTGATCACCGAGCATATCGGCACCAACAAGATTCCCGCAGTGCAGACTCGCGTGGCCAAGCTGATCGGCTTTCACCAGGCCATGCTGGCGCACATCGTCGCCAGCGAGGAACTGGGCTTCCATACGCCTGGGGGCGCCTATAAGCCGAACATCCTCATCTACGACTTCGGCCGCGCGCTATACCTCGAGAACTTCTCGGAGATGATCTACGAGCTGGTCGACCTCTCCGGGCGCAGCGCACTGATCTTTGCCAGCGAGGACCAGTGGAACGACAAGACCCTGAATGGTTGGTTCGAGCGCATGAACAACGGCCCGGTCGGCAAGCCGCACGACCGCGTGAAGATCGGTCGCGTGATCCGCGACCTGTTCCTGACCGACTGGGGCAACCGGCTGTTCGTCTTCGAGAACTTCAATGGCACCCCGCTGCAGGCCATCCGCATGCTGACCATGCAGCGCGCCGAGTTCTCCGCAGCCGGTCCGTACGGCACCCTGGCCCGCAAGGTCTGCGGCATCGAGCTCACCGAGGTCCACGAGAGCGAATACAAGGCCACCGCCGGCTACGCCCAGGCACTGGATTCGGCGCGACACCAGGAAAAGCTCGCGCTGAGCGGCACGATGACCGTATGACCGCCGGCAGGCCCGTCCGGCCGGAACACCTGAACCAAGGAAGGAGTGCAAGATGCAAACCAATGAACTGCTCGACAAGATCTTCCGCGGCGCGCGCAGCCAGAACGGCTGGCTGCCCACGCCCGTGCCCGACAGCAAGCTGCATGAACTGTATGAGCTGATGAAGTTCGGCCCTACCTCGGTCAACTGCTCGCCGGCCCGGCTGGTGTTCGTGCGCACAGAGGAAGGGAGGGAGAAGCTGCGTCCGGCACTGGCGCCGGGCAACGTCGAAAAGACCATGGCCGCGCCCGTCGTCGCAATCGTCGGCTACGACACCCGCTTCTACGAGCACCTGCCGGATCTGTTTCCGCACAACCCGGCGGTCAAGGCGTGGTTCGAGGGCGACGAGAAAGTGGATTTCGCCACCACCACGGCGTTTCGCAACGGAACTCTGCAAGGCGGCTATCTCATCGCCGCGGCACGCGCGCTGGGCCTCGATTGCGGCCCCATGTCCGGCTTCAACAACCAGGCTGTCGACCAGGCCTTCTTTGACGGCACCAGCATCCGCTCTAACTTCATCTGCGCCCTTGGCCACGGCGATCCCGAAAAAGTGTTCGCCCGCAGTCCACGCCTGTCGTTCGACCAGGCCTGCCAGCTCGCCTAGCGGCAAGGAGTCTCGCCATGCAAGAGTACGACCAGCATAACCTGACCAGCGCCGTCATTGCGCGCCTGGCCGATACGCCTGACCGGCGCACCAGGGAGATCATGACCAGCCTCGTGGGGCACCTGCACGACTTCGCACGCAAGATCAGGCTGACCGAAGCCGAATGGATGCGCGGGATTGAGTTCCTTACCGCCACCGGGCAGAAGTGCGACGACAAGCGCCAGGAGTTCATCCTGCTCAGCGATGTGCTGGGCCTGTCGATGCTGACGGTGGCAATGAACCACCAGAAGCCCGATGGCTGCACCGAGGCTACCGTGTTCGGGCCCTTCCATGTCGAGGGCGCGCCGCACTACGAGCACGGCGCGGATCTGGCGAACGGGGCCAGGGGCGAGCCCTGCACGGTCTACGGACGGGTCACAGGCGCGGACGGGCGGCCAATTGCCGATGCCGTGGTGGAAACCTGGCAGGCCGACGCCGACGGCCACTATGACGTGCAGTATGAAGGGCTGGAAGTGGCACAGGGCCGTGGCGTGCTGAAGTCGGGCGATGATGGCCGCTTCCACTTCCGCACCATCGTCGCACAGGCCTACCCGATTCCTGACGATGGCCCCGTGGGCGAGCTACTTCGCGCCACCGGCCGTCATCCATGGCGGCCCGCGCATCTGCACTTCATGATCAATGCACCTGGCTACGAGACACTCGTCACGCACGTTTTCCGGCGCGGCGACAAGTACCTCGACTCCGACGCCGTGTTCGGCGTGCGCACGTCCCTGATCGGCGACTGGGTCCGCCTGACCGATGGCACCTACCGGCTCGACTTCGACTTCGTGCTCAACCCAGCCCGCTAGCATCGGCACCTGGCGCGCCGCCCGAGCGGGCGGTGCGGATGCAACCACGCACCGCGGCTTCCGGCCCGGTGCTCCATGCGGTCATTCGGAGTGGCAAATGGGTTCGATTGATGGCACGAAGGCCCAGCGGGCGCGCGCACTGCTGCCCGTCCGGTTCGGGCGGCTGGCCCTCGCCGCGGCCTGCGCGGCGAGCAGCGTGCCGGCACGCGCCACCGAGGGTGGCGGCAACTCCTACCCCATCGGGGTCGACAATCTCTATTCCGGCCTGATGCTGCCCGAGGGCGCCAACTGGCTGCTGTTCTACCAGCACTACGATGCGGGCAGTTTCAAGGACAACACCGGCCACGACAACCCCAAGCTGGCCAGTTTCCACTTGCGCCTCGATGCGCTGGCGCCGCGGTTGTCGTATGTGTGGCCCGACGTCAGGCTGTTCGGCGCCAACCTGGAAACGCGCGTGGTGGTGCCCGTCGTGTCGGCGAATCTCGCCATGTCAGTGGTCAGACAAGTTCCCCTGCCGCCGCTCGCCAAAGGCGGTAACAAGACTGGCCTGGCCGACATGACGCTGGCGCCGGTGGTCCTCGGCTGGCACGGCGGCGCATTCCACCAGATGGCGGGCGTGGAGTTCCACCTCAAGACCGGCGCCTATGATGTTCACGACCCCGTCAATATCGGCCGGAACTACTACCAGATTGCACCGAGCTACGCCTTCACCTGGTTCCCCACGCGCAACGTCGACATCAGTGCCAAGCTCCGCTACGGCTTCAACACGCGCAATGAGGCCACCGGCTACCAGTCGGGTAACGAGGCGACCATCGAGTTCAGTGCCGGCTACCGGGTAACGCCGAGGCTGACGCTTGGCCTGAACGGCTATTACTACGTCCAGACGACCGACGACACGCAGAACGGCGCGCGCGTCAACGGCAATGGCAACCGTGGCCGGGTCACGGCGCTGGGGCCGGATATCTGCTTCCAGCTCACCGACAAGGTCAGCTTCTCGATCAAAGGGCAGTTTGAGTTCGGCGCCCGCAATCGCCCCGAAGGCAACCGCATCTGGGCCATGGGCCGAATCTCGTTCTGACTGGCCTGAACCATACCGAGCAGCATTGGAGACCCTACGATGAACGCATTCCAGTACTCCTCCCGTGCCCAGCGCGTCGTCTTCGGCGCCGGCACCATCCAGCGGGTTGGCAAGGAAATCGATACGCTGGGGGCGTCAAGCGTTCTGGTGCTAAGTACACCCGAACAGCGCCCGCTGGCTGAACACGTGGTGGACCTGCTTGGCGCCCGCGCGATCGGCATCTTCGGTGGTGCAGTGATGCACGTGCCGGTCGAGGCGGCTCGCGCGGCCTGTGCGATGGCATTTGAACTGGGCGCCGACAGCGTGGTGGCGATCGGTGGCGGCTCTACCACCGGGCTTGCCAAGGCCATCGCACTTGAAATGGGACTGCCAGTACTGGCGATTCCCACCACCTATGCCGGCTCAGAGATGACTGCGATCTACGGCCTCACCGATGCGGGACTGAAGCGCACAGGCATTGACGTGAAAGTGCTGCCGCGCATCGTCATCTACGATCCTGAACTCACTTACTCGCTGCCGGTTGCGGTCAGCGTCACCAGTGGCATCAATGCGCTGGCCCACGCCGCAGAGGGCTTGTACGCCCACGACCGCAACCCGATTTCGGATTTGATGGCGACGGAGGGCATACGGGCCATCGCAGCCGCGTTGCCGGTACTCGCGACCGAACGGGATACGGCCATGCTGCATGAAGCGCGCGCGCAAGCCTTGTACGGAGCATGGTTGTGCGGCGCCGTGCTCGGCACCGTGGGAGTGGCGTTGCATCACAAGCTCTGCCACACGCTTGGCGGCAGCTTCAACCTGCCGCATGCCGAGACGCACACCATCATCCTGCCGCACGCGCTTGCCTACAACGAGAAGGCTGCACCGGGTGCCATGGCCACCATCGCGCAGGCCATGGGCGCAGCCAGTGCTGCGCAAGGCGCTTTCGACCTGGCACGTACGACCGGCGCCCCGCTCGGCTTGCAGCAAATCGGCATGCGCGAGGATGAACTCGACAAGGCGTGCGAGATCGCGTTGCAAAACCAGTACCCCAATCCGCGTCCGCTCGAAGCCGGTGCGATCCGGGAACTGCTGCAGAACGCCTGGGAGGGACGCCGGCCGGTCTGACGCCGGCGTAACGCTTGACCGCTACCTGCGCAATTCGCAGCAGCGCCGCAGGCTTTCGCACAGGTCACCGTTTCGGACAAATATTCAAAGGTACGAGATGTGGAAGCTTCCAAAGGAATACAACCATTTTGCGTTTGGCGTGATACAGGCTGGCGTCACGTGTGCGGTCGCATCGGCGATCGCAAGCATGCAGTTCGTGGCGGAAGGCACCTTTGTTTCGCATTGGCTGCGTGCGTACTTGTATTCGTGGGTGGCGATGCTACCCGTCGTCGTGGTCGCGGCGCCGTTCATTCGCTGGCTCGCGAACCGAATCACGCGTTAAACGCTGGCGGAGGTTCTGGCGGCCGCAATGCGGCTCGTCTCAACGGTACATATCCATTGGGTGGATAACGATGATCAAACATATTGTGATGTGGAAGGTGAAGGGTTCGACCCCGGAAGAAAAAAGCGAGGGCGTGCGTCGCATACAGGCTGCATTCCACGGACTGGTTGGCGTCATCCCGGGCCTGACGGCTCTGGAGGTGGGCGCCGACGTCAGTCGCATCGACTACGCGTGCGATGTGGTGCTCTACACGGAGTTCGATTCCCAGGAGGCATTAGACTCATATGCTAGCCATCCTGACCACCTGAGGATCAAGCGCGAACTGGGCGATGTCAGGATTGCCCGTCACCAGGTGGACTACGTCATTGGCTTGCGGGCGGGTATGTGCGGCGCCTCCGTGCGGGATGTACCCTGAGCAGCAACATGGCGCGCAAGTCAGCCATCCAGGCATGCCCGTAACGTACGCGCGAGACGGCCCGCTTCGTTCGCATCGGTGATGTTCGCGAAACCCATCACCAGGCCTCGCGGCGTGTCCCGCATACGGCCGTGCGCATACCAGATCGAAAGTGGCAGCACCGCAAGTCCCGCCTGGCGGGCACGCGAGGCAACGGCGACATCATCGACCGGACCATGGGCAGCCTCGGCGAATTGCACTGAGAATTGGATTCCGCCGGACGGCAATTCAACGGTCAGCTGTTCGCCAAACGTCTGCTTCAAGGCTTGCGCAATCAAGAGGCGCCGCTGTCCATACAACGTGCGCATCCGCTTTACATGCCGCGCAAAATGGCCCTGTTCAAAGAAATCTGCCAACGCCGCCTGAAACAGCGTTGGCGCGCCGGCATTCATGCTGCACGCCACCCGTCCAACACGCTCGACCGCGCGCTCCGGCACCACCGTGTACGCGAGCCGCAGACCGGGGAACATCACCTTGCTGAACGTGCCGCAATAGAGCACGCGGTCATGCCGGTCGAGGCTCTTCAAGGCCGGCAAGGGTCGACCCAGGTAGCGGAACTCGCTGTCGTAGTCGTCTTCGATAATCCAGCGAGACCCTGTCTCCGCCCAAGTCAGCAACGCCATGCGCCTTGCGAGCGACAGCGTGTTCCCCAGGGGGCTCTGATGCGATGGCGTGACGAGCGCGAAGCGCGCCTCCGGGTCCCGTTCGATGCCGCGCTCGACATCGATGCCTTCTTCATCGATGGGCACCGGGACGAGCTGCACGCCGGTCTCGGCCAGGAAGCTGCGCGCAAGCAGATAACCGGGGTCCTCGAACCACATGCGGTCGCCGGGGCTCGCAAGACTGCGCAATACCAGCTCGAGCGTCGCGCGGTAGCCACTGGTAATGAACACCTGGTCGGGCAGACACGTGACGCCACGCGACAGGCCAAGATAGGTGGCGATATGCTCGCGCAGCGGCAGATAGCCCACCGGATCCGGGTAGGCAAGCAAAGTGCGTTCGCCGCTGCGCGCACGCCGCGTAACGAGCCGGCTCCATATCTTGCGTGGAAATGCATCAAGCGCCGGGAGCCCTGGCTGCAAGGCTCGCGGCTCGCCGCTCAGGGCGACGGCGATCGCCGACTGGCGTGCCCTTGGCTGGCCGCTGGGTGATGCGTCTGGCGTCTTCGCTGCGCCAGCGGCCTCAGTGGTCTGCGCGTCAGGGGCATCCTGGCTGCCGCCTGCAGGTGCCGCTTGCATCAGGGATTCTGATAGCGAAGGCGATACAAAAGTGCCGGCAGCGCCACGCATCTGCAAGTAGCCCTCGTCGACAAGGATCGTATAGGCCAGTTCGACGGTGCCTCGCGCCGTGCTCAACTGCGCGGCGAGGCCGCGCAAGGCCGGCACCCGATCACCCGGGCGAAGATGTCCCGCCGCAATCGCCGTTCTGAAACGCTCGCAAATCTGCAGATAGATCGGCAACGGCTTCTGGCGGTCGATCTCAATGGCCAACGTCGGGTTTCGTACGGTCATGACAGTCTCGCGGGCAAAAGGGGTGCAGAAAGAACTTGGACTAGTCGAATGGTTAATTCTTGGCCCTTATCCATAGGGCATGATTGTTCCACAATGGCCTCATGCGATGCGACGGGGACAGTCACTTTCAGTGATGCCGCCACACCAGGTGCGCAGCGCGTTCCTCTACCCTCATATGGAGAATCTGCCATGAAGATCGTTGTAATCGGTGGTTCTGGCCTGATCGGCTCACGTCTTGTCACGCTGCTCAATGAGGCGGGCCATACGGCAGTCGCCGCATCGCCGCGTACCGGTGTCAACACGGTGACGGGCGAAGGCCTAAGCCATGCACTGGTGAATGCGGATGTGGTCGTTGACGTGACGAATGCGCCGTCTTGGGAGCCGCAGGCGGTGCTCGACTTCTTCCGCACCTCGGCACGCAATCTCGGCAAGGCCGAGGTGGCCGCGGGCGTGCGCCATCACGTCGCGCTGTCGATCGTCGGTACCGACCGCATGCCCGACAACGCGTACTTCACGGCCAAGGTTGCACAGGAAGCGGTGATCGACGCGGCCGGTGTGCCGTACACGATCGTGCGCGCCACGCAGTTCATGGAATTCATCGGCGGCATTGCGGACTACGGCATGGATGATGGTGGCACTGTGCGCATGGGTGACGGGCTGTTCCAGCCGATCGCTGCGGATGACGTCGCGGCAGCGCTTGCGCAGGTCGCGCTGGCGGCGCCGCTAAACGGCACCATCGACATCGCCGGACCGGATCGCGCGCCCTTCGCGGAGATCGTTTCGCGCTATCTGAAGTCGGTGGGCGACTCGCGCACCGTCGTGACAGATCGTGACGCGCGATATTACGGCGGCCACGTCGAGGAACTGTCGCTCGTGCCGCTGGGGGACGCGCGGATAGGCCGCACCAGTCTTGATCAGTGGCTGGCGCGCGCTCATGTGGAGTAAATCCCCGCCGTGGCGGCTCCAGTCAATGGCATCGACGAAATCGCCGGTCCGGAGAGTCAACCGTTCGACGACATTGTCAGCTGCCACGTGGCTATGAGCGGTGACACATGCCAGGTAGCTCGCGACCCCGAAGCGAAGTACTTCGGGCGGGACCGTCGGCGAGATGTCCCTCGTGCCCCTCCCTCGGCGACGCTCGACTTGGCGCGGCTACACAGGGCGCTTGGTTTCAACGCCAACAGCCCGTCTGCTGATATCGACTGTGAGCGATATACCTACACCCACCGGAGACACAGCATGAAGCTCCTTATCGCGTCTATGATCTTGGCCGCCCTGCCCTTGCAGGCAGCCTTCGCCCAAGACCATTCCGGCCATCAGGCAACTGTGCCAGTGCAAGGATTGGCAACCACCTCCACGGGCGTGAAAGTCACGCTCGTGTACCAGCAGGAAATCCCTAACTTGCCGGGCAAGAGTGTCAAGGGCGTACTGGTGGAGTATGAGCCGGGGGGCGTCAACGCCGCGCATACCCACGCCAAGTCGGCAATGATTTACGCAACAGTGCTGGAAGGCGCCGTGCTGAACCAACTCAACGGAGGACCACTTCGCACGTTCACGAAGGGGCAGAACTTCACCGAAATGCCTGGCGACCGGCACGACGTCAGCGCCAACGCGAGCAAGACCGAGCCCGCCAAGCTGCTTGCGGTGTTCGTCGTGGACACGAATGAGACCGTGCTAACCACACCATTGAAGCGTTAAGGCAACCTTCGTAGCCAAGCCAGCTATCTGACTTGGCTTTGATGGTCTGAGCCTCCAAGATCCGCTTTGGTACGTCATTTCGGCCCGAAGAAGCGGCACCTGACGACCGCGGCGAACGAATGGGCTAGATCGGGTGTTATGTTGAACGAGCGATCCAACTAACCCATGACAGGGCAGCCTACGCATCGGCGAAAGCTGAGGCCGTGCGGGATCGGAGGCACGCCTCCAGTTGAGCAACGACTTTCCAAATCTCAAGCAAGGCAGCCATCTCACTCTGAATCGTCTTCCTCCGGCCGGACCTCCAGCTCCAGTTCTTGCGTTAGTGTTTCGACGCTCGGCAGGCTTTCCTGCAACTCGGCGGGGAGTTCCGCCACGAATTGGTACTGAGCCACGCCGATCGGATTGCCCATGCCACGTAGTGCGTACTCCACCACCAGTCGATTGTGCTCCTGGCAAAGGAGCAGCCCAATGGTCTCCAAGTTGAAAAGCGGCGATCAGTGGACGATTCAGGATGCCCGCGAGTACCTGAGTTTCCAGGTGGCCGACCCTTGGAGGGCTACTGGGACACCAAGCAGGTGTTGACTGGGGCCCTTAAGCGGTTGGGCTAAGCGGTATGTGCCTCAATCGGCCCATGTTCGCGACTCGGCGTCAGACGGGGACTTTCAAGCTTGAAAGTGCTCCTTTCGTTGCCCGGGGCTGTGTTGGACGTAAATCAGTGCCAAAAAAGGCGTTTAATTCAGATTTAGATTTTTCTTACCGCTCGTATGATGTCTCGGCAGTCCTGCTACCGCCCGCATCCATCGTCCCCCCGGCATGCGGGCGCTTTTTTCCTCCGGCGTAACGGAGGCGAGTGTTGGGATAGATCAATTTGCCTAGCACGGTGCGACGGGGCCATACTGAAGGCGGGTAGGGCAATCTTTACCCGATTTCTTCATGGACGTTGCGCGGCTCTCTGCTATTGCTGGAGAGCCGTCTTTTTCACGCCGATCGCCTTTACGCAGAACTCGTGAGGAACCCGCTGAAGTCCCGCGACCAGGCGCCTATTCGCTCAACCCTGCTGCTCAATCAGGAAGCGCTCGGGCCGTTTGCTTAGCCATGCCGGCGTCCGGCCGCGCCCCGACCATGTTTTTCCGGTTTTGGGATCCATGTACTTCGGCGGTAGCGGGGTTTTCTCCGCCCCATCCGATGCGGCACCGGCAGGCCGGCCCCGACGACGGCGGGGTGCCACGTCTTCCGGCGACAGGTCATACCTGAGCATCAGCTCGCGGATCTGTTCGATGACGCCTGCCACTTCGGTGGAACGCGCCTCTGCGATCTGCGCTTCCAAAGCTTCCTTTTGCTGCAGCAGTTGCTGATACGTTGCCATTTTGGCCTCCAATTTATCGATCACCATTAACTTATACGCATTCCAAAGAAGACCTGCAAGGATCGTTTCTAAGTCGGCCGCCAATGCAATTTGGCGTCTATGCTTCTTTCCGACAAAGGCGAAGTACAGAGAAATGGTGCACTGTAAGCGGGTGACATTTGTACCGAATTGCGCTCACTGCCGCGTTCGCAGAAACGGGTACGCCGCTGCACTAGGCGCGAATCACAGCGATGCAAGTTTTCAGTCAAGTCGATGGTATGGAGGCCTTCCTGACATCGTCGGCACTCGAATAGGGAAGGCCTAGTCTTAAGGCACATCTGTGTGTCAGTCTGCACTAACAGTTGCCGGCGGAACTCACCTGTGAACCGGAAGGGCTCTGTCGTGAAGATGTCCAGCGCAAGTCAGAGTAAAAAATCGAAGGTCCGTCGTCAGGTTCGGTCAGTCTGTCCCGATCAAACAGTCGTATTACTTTCAGGAGCCAAGGGCGCTTCACTGCATCTTCAAGCGAGATCGACATTGGCTCAGCCATGGCAGACTGTTTGATGATCTTGCGGTGGATCAAGTAACAGACGCGCACTCTGTGTCAAATTCATGGCATCTACAGGTACTGGGGCGCTTGCGGCGCCTCGGTATTTCCCCGAAGTTGTCTTCACATTGCCTTCCCTGAATAATCGCGCCCTCAGCCAACCATCACGCCTGTGCAGGGAGACGTTGTTGTCCACGAACAAAGGAGTCCACATGTTTCGCTTTGAGTATGGAACGAGCAATGTTTATGCGCAGCTGGGCTTCGCGGACGCCGATGAAATCCCGCTCAAGGCGGGCATTGTGAAAGACATCACGGACCGGATTCGAGCTACCGGGTTGACGGTCTCGCAGGCTGCTGCCCTTCTTGGCACATCTCAGACCGACCTATTGCTGGCAATCGCCGGGAAATTCCAATCCTTTCATGCAGCCGAGCTACGTGGCTGGCTCAAGCATTTAAGCTCGCCGTTGCCGTGTACTACGCAGTAAGCCCAGAAACCAGCGACTAAGCCGTTGTACCTATGGCAAGCGCGTTACTCGGCTTTTCCATCTGGTAATGCAGTCGACGTGGGTATTGCATCCGACGCCGCATCAGCCGGCTGGTGAATACCATTTTGGCGACTTTGGCCGGCCTTGTTCACTTCGCACCAGCGATTACCTGGCACTGCTGCGGCGCAGCACAAACTTGACTTGCCCACCATGGCAAAGAAGATTACGGTAAGGGCTCGGTGTGCGCATCCCCTGCGCGTCCTTGCACCGAGGCGTTCATCGTCGTTCTCATCATTCTTCGTGGAGTTCGATCCACGGACCAGCCTGTTGTAGGTTCCGATTTTCCGATCTCGGCAAAGGAGGCCACATGCTAAGTCCACACGAAATCGCTGCATTACTTCTGCTGGGTGATGCACCCGATATCGATGATCTGGAACCTGAGCAACTGGACGGCTTGCTGGCTCACAAACTGGTCACGATGGAACACGGGCATGATGGCGGCAATGCATATCCCCGCCTGACATGCCAAGGACACTCAATGCTCGAGGCAGTCCGAAGCATTCGGTAAGCCCTTGTTCTGGGCTGTTTATCGACGCATTCCGGCACGCCATCCCTACATGCACCCTCGCTGTATGGGGTTTAGGGATGTCGTAAGCGTAACGGCAGTGGCCCGCCCGTAATTGAACTTCCTTGTCCAGACGTTGTTCCCGAGCACGCTGCCCGGGATCGGTCTCAATTTCCACTGGTTGCGCTCGATGTTACGTCGTCGAAAGAAAAGCCCTCGACCAATTGGTCGAGGGCTATGAGTGTTGACGGGTTGTTCGCAGACCCGTCACTGACATCATCGCATTCCAGTTCGCTGGTGGTCGCCCCCCATTAGTGGGTGACCGAAACGAGCGCATAACGACACCGCCGCATCTTTTCGCCCAAGCTGGCCAGCTAGCCTGGTGCAGGCACGGACCTTTTGCTATGACGTCGGAAGCAGTTAAATGCACAGTGCATAACAGGCGGTGGGCAACGTCGGCAGGGACCAAAAAACACTGCCGCAATCGCCAGACGATGGACGGCCGCGCGGTAACGCGGATCTGAACTACCATATTCTCGTTATTGCGCGCGGTCCCACCCCTACCCCATGATGGCTGCCGCCGGACTGCGGGCATTATGGCCTGCTCTCTGGTCAAACCTGGCGTACCGAAGTACTTCCGAGCGTTAGGGACATGACGCGGCCACACGTGTAATCGCCTGTGGTTGGCGTCCGCCCTACCTGCACTATTGCACTCGTGAGGCGGCGATTCTAGTGCCTCTCGGATCTTTGCCGCTAGGTTATTCGGCTTGGTGACGCACGCTGCGGTCGAGTCTCACGTCGAAGCACCGCGTCTCGAGCCGCTACGCGTCGTGTCGTTGCTGCTGCCGATACCGAGGGGGCCATTCCTGCCCCCTGCGATTCGAAGGCAACGAACTTAAGAGCGCGGAAGCCGCGAAGCAACAGTCTTTCAGCTCTTCTCCATCGCGACGGACCTAAGTCGACGGATTCCCGCTTACAATTTTGCGGTGCAACAAGACCGGCGGACCGATAAGTGTGTGTAAAGCGGCACATGGCCTGTCGGCGTTGGAGGAGAAAATGGGGATAGTTCAAGCTGCCACCAAAGGGCAGGCGCTGAAGCTCCTGGAAACAGAGGGCGTAACGGTCGTGGATTTGGATTACGAGACTGGTTGGCAAGATGCGGTCGAACTTGGGCGTCTGGGAGACAAGCGTGGAGTACGCGTGCAGTATCGCGGCCATGAGAGCATCGCGGTCAACTCGCCTGCGGCGCTTGCTGCTGGACTGAGTCGGCTGAAGGGTACGTTCCGTCAGCGCAATCTCTACTGCCAATTTGCACTGAGCGACCTGCCCGCCAGTGAACTGGAGCGCCTGGAGTCAAAAGCGACGCAACTCGGCGACTACATCCTCGCGGGGCATTTAATGAGGGATGTCGACGCGGTATGGAGTGAATAGCGGCACGCCAGTCAGGGTGGCAAGCCGAAAGCTCGCCACAAGGCCCGCTTCTGACCTGTATTGCACCGTCCACGGGTCCCGCATTGCAGTTAAGTCCGGCTGATCACCGTAGGTTCCTTGTTCAGGTGATCCCGAGCTGAACCTGCAACGGTGCAACTGGACAAAGGCGCAAACACCATGACGAATCAGCTCGACCTATTCAACGATTGCCGTGATGTCATGCTTCGTAATGACGTGCTCGTGGCGCTTGAGCAGCGCAATGCCGCCGACGGGCGTGAAGCGCTTAATCGGCTGACCGCAGAGTATCACGACGATGAACTGGTACCAACCCTCGAGACCCTGGTGCGCGTTCTTGAACGTCCAACCCGCGGGCCCGTCACCTGCCACATAGCACTGAGAGATATGTGCGAGGCATGGTGTTTTCCGAGCGTGCCCGCGGCACGCCGGGCATTCGGCGATGCCCTTGGCGTAGCCTGGTGCAAGCCGCTGTGGCGCGCCATCGCAGAAGCCGCTACGCAATTGCCGTTCCACCGCGAAATGCCAGAATGGCATGCAGCGCCGCTATGGATGCGGGCGGCGGACTGGGCTTCGGCACGCGAGAGTATCCATCGGATCGAATCATGGCGGCGTATTCCAGTCACGCTCGCATGGATGGCGGAGACGGTCTATCGGCTCGAGGGGCTCGAATCAGCATGGCCGCTCCTGGCCGAGCTTGGCTGGTTGTCACCCAGCAAGCTTGGTGCGCTGATACCAATGCTCGAGGATTCGTCGCTGCTAGCGCTACGCCGGGCGTTCGATTCGAATTTCGACGGTGAGGGAACCATCGATGATCTTGCCTGGTTTGCGGCTTATGCGATCACGGAGAAACCCGGTCTTGCTGCGCACTTACGCGTGTGTGAGCCCTCGACGCGCACCTTACCGGAAAAGGGGATGCGAATCCTGCTGGAATTATTGACCCTCGAACGCGAGGGCCGACAGCATGATTTGATTGAACGACGAAAAACATTGCGCGGCATGCATTCGGGCCTCTTTGACGCCTACATGCGTACGCGATAAGGGCATCTGATCGCGCTATATCGGCAGAGTTCGCGTGGCTCGCCGTAGACTGGGCGCGCGGGCCAGAGGCGGCGTCGTCAAGTACGGAGGTCGCGACCGGGGCTATGGCGCCAAGGTCGCTTGTATATCCTATCCAAAGCGGGACGGCCAACGCCCTGCGCGGCGCGTGCGTTCCCAGTCGATGCGGGGCGTAGCATTGAGATACGCCCCCGCATCTTTGGGCAATCAGCTGGTTGGCAACATCGCCTAACCGAGAAATGAATTAGGCCGCCACTGCAGGGGATGCCGCCGGCGCTACCGTCTTCTTTGCGGGGGCTCGCTTCTTCGTCACGACTTTCACTGCGGCCGCTTTCGCAGACGCTTTCTTCGCTGCGACTTTATTGCCAGCCACTGCTTTTTTTGCAGCCGGCTTCTTGGCAGCCACCTTACCAGCTGCTGCCTTCTTTGCGCCGGCGGCCTTGGCCTTCTTTGCAGCCGCCTTATCCTTCGCCGCTTGCTTTTCAAAGCGAGCTGCAGCCTTTGCGGCCTCCGTTGCCTTGGCGACATCGCGCTTTGCTGCTTCGATTGCCTTCTTCGTCTCGGTGCGCAGATTCAGCAAACGCTTCTTAGCGGCGAGCGCCTCGCGCGCGAGCACGCTGGCCTTCTTCGTCGGCACGGCAACCTTCTTTGCGGCAGGCTTGCTCTTGGCAACCGCATTTACCCGAGTTGTTGATTTATTTGCTGCGACCATGTTGGTTATTCATCGTATTGTGGAGTGCAAAGTATAACCTCGCACGTGCGAAAAAATGGAAATCGATCGCATTGGTTTCCGAAGCCGTGCTTCGATGATCCGACCGTTTGAGGTGCGGAGATCGCCCGCAAGCCACGTTCTTCGAGCAGGGAACTGAGTAATCCGAGCCACGCGGGGAAGCGCAAAATTATCAGCAGTGCTTCAGGCTCCGCAGTATCCGTCGGTATGTGGCGCGCGGTGCGAACGCCAGCTTCAATTCCTTACCGGCGCAAGACATCTTCAACCATGTTGACGAAGGCTGGTGCGATCCGGTCGTAACCTTTCGCGGTCAGATGAATTTCATTCAGCCAGTTTGGGTCCGTGGCGTTCGGATCGGCCGGGGCCGGAGGGGCCATGGCTCGTGAATCAAGGACGTGGAAGTTCTCCAGGCCTGCCGCCTCAATTATCTCGTCGTGCAGCAAATCAATGAAATGCCTGGTAAGTTCCAACCAATCGGTGGGCGGCACCTCATAGGCTAGCAACGATGGGAAGAGCCAAGGTCCCAGTGGCCCCGCCCCGACATTGCGAGGCTGCGCATAGGCGTAACAATGCGTGAAAATTGGAACTTGGCGGTTCTTTGCGCTGCTGGCACGTAACGAATCCAGGGCGCTGTATTGCGCAAGCATGTGCTCACGAAAAGCAGCCCAGCCGTCCTGAGACACGTACCGATCAATATTACCCGTGGCGGCCCTCTCTAACCTGGTGAGCAGCAGACGCTCTCCGGTCATACGTGGTATCCCATTCGCGTCGCGCGGCAACACCGCCAGCGCGTCAATCAGATCATTTCCGCCGCCGGACAAGAGCAGTCCATCCCACTTTTCCTCGAACCCTGCGCCTGCGGCGAAGTGCCTGAAGAAAAAGGGATCTCGACGCCATTCCACCATATGTTTGAGCGTATCCGCAGGATCGGCACAGTTCACTATCGCGGTGTCCACACTGAACTTCATTCTCACGAGCAGCGATGACGCAGCAAACAGGCTCAAGCCGTTGATGGAGAACCAGGAATCGCCTTGTGCCAGCAGCTTTAGGGCGAAGAGGTTGAAGTCGGGCGCTGCGTCAGTCTGAAGGTGCGAGGCCGGTGCTATGCGGACAATCGGCATGATTCCCCATCTCCGCGAATGCTCTCTACGCTGGAGAGAGCCCGTAAGTCAGGCTACCTCAGGCAGCAGCGCGAGGAAGCGCGCGCGCTTGATGGCCGTATCGAGCTGACGCTGATAGTGCGCCTTGGTGCCAGTCAGGCGAGCGGGCGTGATCTTGGCATTGTCGCCGATGAAGTCCTTCAGGGTGTCCAGATCCTTGTAGTCGATCTGTTCCACGCCAGCCACGGTGAAGCGGCAATAGCGCTTGCGCTTGAACAGTGAGCTTTCCTTTTTGAAAGGCTTCTTCTTTTTATCGCTACGTTTGATGAATGCCATGATTCGATCCCCTACCGATGCCTTACATATCAGCGATATGGAAGACGAGAGCCTTGCCGTTGCGGCGCCTGCGAGCCCGCGGCGGTCAGGCCAGGTGCGAAGCGTGAGCGCAGTGCGGGGGAGCCCAGGCCAACTTACAGTAGTACGACTCTCATTGTGCCCGATCGTGGCCGCCATGAAAGCCTGCGCCACAACACTACTTGATGCTCAGGCCGCTACTGGGGTTTCGGCAAGCGACTGGAGTGCGGCCTTGTGGGCTTCTTCGCGCTGCACTTCCTTCATCTTCGGCGACGGCGCGGTTTCGGCGTTCTTGGTCTGGACGATGGGGTGACGCAACACGGCATCGTAGTGACGGGCTACGCCGTCTCGGCCTCCCGCTCGCGGGCGGTGCTGGCGACGGTGCAAGCCTGGTCAATGGGCCGAGGGACCGGCTTCGCCGCGGCCTCAGCCGGCTCGGCCTGCTCCAAGGATGTGGCCGTCACCGCGCTGGTTGTTTTTGGCGACGGACGCAGCCACGCCATCAACGCCGCCCAGCGCTCGTTGCGGCGAGAGCGAGGCGACAAGGTCGTCGGGGTATGCCGCTGCTGGGCCGCTTTCTCTCGCGGGCGATCCAGATCACGAATCCGGTAGCACATGGGACACCTCCTTTCGGAAGGTGGAGACGAAAACTCGTCCCCACGAGCATCGCTGCATTCCGGCGGGGGCGATCACTTCCAGTATGGAATGTGCACGCGCTGAGCGCCACCCGAACTGGCTGTTTCACCAACCGGGGCACCCGGAGCAGCCATGCCACAGAGCGCGGTACTACGGGATACTGGCCGCTCCTGCCTGCTGGCCACTGCCCTCGCCTACCTGGCGCGGGCCTCCCGGCAGTTGGCCTGCGAGCGCCGCTTTCGGCTTCGGCCCACTCGGCCCGGAACTGCGCCGCGGCGCGCAGCGCGGTCAATTCCGCCTCCAGTCGCGGTATCGCTTCCATCCGCAACTGCGCCTTGGCAATCCAGTACGCCCTTGCGCCATCCTCTCTGCACATTTAGGGGTGATCGTACCTTTCGTGCAAACGCGGGAGGGATAATACAACTATTTGATGCGAAAGGATTTTTAGGCAACACCGCCATATTTCGCACGAAAGGTACGATCACCCAGCTCACGCAGCGCGCGCCGCTCGCTGGCCTCGGCCCGCTCCTGCGCGATGACGACCTGCTCGCGCGCGCTCCAGCTCGGTCGAGAATTGGGTACGCAGTTCGGCCAGCTGAACTCCCTGACTCCCGCTCTTCGCATCGAGATCCGTGCCATGCGAGTTCAGTGCGGCGTACAGCGAAACGAGTTCACGCGCGTCTCGCGCGCGGGTCGGCTTTGGCGTGTTCGATCGCCGTAAGCGTTTCTGAGTCCAGCGCTGCCTGGGCGTCGGACGAAATGGCAAACAGTTTGCCGTCGATGTCATGGACGTGTACCTGCTCATGGGTGACAGCATCCGTCACCAGCGCGCGGCCGGTCAGCCGCAGGGCGGCTTGGAGATGTGATTGTCCCGAGACGATCCGGTAATTGCGTCCTCCTAATTGTCTCACCACCGCGTCAGTGGGGATCTCGCCGAGCTCGATAGTGCCGAATCCGGGGAGCGACATTTCCTCGATACGATTCTTGATGCATGCGACCATCACGGCCGCGCCGGGGCGCTCGGTTGCCGCAAGCCGTTCATACTGACTGAGGAGGATGTTGGCCTTCTCGATTGAGTTGCGTCGTATAGATAAAGGATTGGATGGCGGTCGGCGGGCGAGTCAACCGGGTCGCCATGATCGCGAATGCCCAGTCCCTTTTGAAATTGCAGTGTGGGCAAACCCAGCCGTATTTGGTGGCAATCAGGATGCCAGGGGCGCCACCTTCGACTCCGTGGCGATGATCGGCGCTGTTCCTGCAGATGAAGGCGCGCAGAACCGGGCCGCCGAGGCCGACCTGGTTCTCGTTGAGCTTCTGGACCTGATCGTCGGTGAACGGTGCGCGAATGTAACTCATGGCATTTGAGACGGCAGCTTCCGCGTGGCGTGGCTATCGCCGCGCAGCCGGCACCCGGGGCGCTCGGGAGTCTGTCCGGCGGCTAACAGAAACGCTGGGCGCCAAAACACACTGCGGCCGCCTCCTTGCAGTTTATGCCCGGGAGAAGGTCTATGTTGCTTTGGCCGGGCCCGAACCCATTGTGTGCTGCTCGACCTCAATCCATTCCCAGGAATGGCCGGAATTGCGGTCTCGCGAACGGGCGCTGCAGGCGCAGTACCCCAACCCGCGCACGCTGGGCGCAGCGGGCATCTGGGCGCTCCTGGACGACGCGTTCCACGGCCGGCGGCCGGGGGGGATACCGGCCCCGAAAGCCTGCCGGCATAGCGTGCGAGTGTAGCGCTTCGCACTCGCACGCCAGTTCGTCAGCGATAGACCAATACCGGAATCCGGCAGTGCGTCAGCACCCGTTGCGTCTCACTGCCGACCAGCAGGCTTTCGAGCCCACGTCCTCCGTGCGACGCCATGAAAATGACGTCACATCCATGCTTGGTCGCCGCATCGATGATCCCCTCGTACCGCATTCGAGATCGTCATTTCGGTCTGGCATGTGACGCCTGCTGCCTTGGCTGCCGCCACAACCTCGGCCAGCCTGGTGTTGGCCACTTCTGCCGCACGTCCTTCGAACGCCTTGCGGCTTGCATGCCCGGCATCGCCCGACGACAGACGCGACTGCAGAAACCTCACCAAGCATTTCTAACTCAGCTTTCTGCCAAGCTGAACAGCGTCTTGAGCTCGTCCCCGCTAAGATTACCGATCCACTGTTCGCCCGTGCCGACTGCCAAGTCGGCCAGTTCCCGCTTGGCGCGAATCATGTCATTGATACGCTCTTCAAACGTAGCGCGAGTGATGAATCGGTGGACCTGAACGTTGCGCTGTTGGCCAATGCGATAGACTCGGTCCGTTGCCTGCGCTTCCACCGCTGGATTCCACCATAGATCGTAGTGGATGACGTTGGAGGCCGCGGTCAGATTTAGCCCTGTCCCGCCGGCTTTGAGCGACAGGATAAAAACGCGCTCGGTACGGTCGTTCTGAAATCGCTCGACCATCGCATCTCGTTTGGTTCGCCCGACACCCCCGTGCAGAAATAGCGGATCGCGGCCATATCGCTGTCGCAGCCAACTGCAGAGAAGGTTTCCCATCTCGCGGAACTGGGTGAAGACCAACACCTTTTCGTGGCTGGCGTGGATATCGTCGATGAGCTCGAAGAAACGCTCCGCTTTGCCAGACGCCGCCGCGTCAGCCTGTCCCTGTTTCAAATATTGCGCCGGATGGTTACAGATCTGCTTCAATGCCAGAATCATCTGCAGCACCAGACCTTGGCGCTTGAAGGTGTCGGATTCCCCCGAGATGACTCGCAATCCTTCCTGTACCACCGATTGATACAGCGCCGTCTGAGCCTTGGTCAGCGTGCAGTATTGATCCTGCTCGATCTTGTCGGGCAGATCGCTGATGATGGCCTTGTCGGCTTTCAGGCGTCGCAGCAGGAAGGGGGCCGTGACCCGCTTGAAGCGCTGCACGACATGCTGATCGCGCTGGATCTGAATCGGCATCGCATATTCCCGCGCGAACTGGTTGAGGTTTCCCAGATAGCCCCGGTTGGCGAAGTCCAGGATGCTCCAATACTCGGACAAGCTGTTCTCCACCGGCGTCCCACTCATGGCAATAAAGCTGGTGGCCGGGATCGCCTTCACGGCCTTGGTCTGGGCAGCAGCCGGGTTCTTGATGTTCTGGGCCTCATCCACGACGACGATGCGCCATGCCAAGGCATGGAGGGAAGCAGCAGCCGTACGCGCGATACCGTAGGTCGTCAGCAGGACATCGGGCCGAATCATCGCGAGTTCACGCTTGCTGCCGTGGAAGATGCCAACCTCCAGATTGGGGGCGAAACGCCCAATTTCCTTCTGCCAATTGGTCAACAAACTGGTAGGCACGATGACCAGGGCCTTGGCTTCGTCAAGCGCGCCATCCTCCTTGAGCTTTTGCAGCGTAGCGATGACCTGCAGTGTCTTGCCCAACCCCATGTCATCGGCGATCACGCTGCCCAATCCGATTCGCGCGTTGCGATAAAGCCACGCATAACCCCGCTGCTGGTAAGGGCGTAGGGTGGCGTTGATACCACGAGGCAACGGGACCGTGCCGGCTTCCACCAAATCTTGAATGATCTTGCGGGCCTTGGCATCCAGGCCAACGGTCGTGCCGGCGAATTCGCCTGCGAGGGCAACGCGCAACAGTTCAGCGCCCGAAGGTGCCAATGGCTTAAGCAGTTGGGCACGCAGGCGCTCGATCTCGTTGGGATCCAGATAGACGTACGCCCCTTTGAAACGTACAACGCCTGCGGCATCCTTCACCAACCTTTCAAACTCGGCGCGCGTAATCAGATGGTTACCGACGGCCACTTTCCAGTCGAAGGCAAGAACATCGTCGGCGCAAAAAAATCCCGCAGTATCGGTCGCCGTACCCTTGATCTGCATGGACAGGTGAGGTCGCAGTAGATGGTCGAGCGCCTTCGGTAGCAGCGCGCGAATCCCGAGCAAGCGGATTACCGGCAGCGTCTCAAACAGCAAGGCCGGCAGCTCATCCGCAGCAATCTTGACGGGGGTCTTGGCGCCAGCACTGATATAGGCATTGAGCGGTGGGAAAAACTCGGCCAATAGCGCGATTGTCTGCAGAATGCCAAAACGGGCCTTCGACCAGGCCTCATCGGTCAGAATCACTGCCAGTGGTACAGGTTTCTTCGGCGCTGCCGAACGATGCTCGATCGCGAGTGCCAGCCCGAAACGGCCCGCTTTTGCCTCCTCGAGGCATAGCACCGGTACATGTTCTCGGCGCGCCAGATGGTATCGGGATAGCCAGGTGTGAATGCCGGCGGCGATTTCCCCTTCACCGGGACCGTCGTAGCGGGCTCGGCCGGCGCAGAAGAACAAGGCCATCGTCTTATTCCCGAGGGGCTTTTCGCTGGCGCCATCCGCCCATGCGTGAATGAAGTGATTCAGAAACAGGGAACAGAGGAACGTTGCCTGGGCCTCCTGGGTGAGGACGGCATGCTTCCTTCCCTTCCCGGTCTTGACCAGGCCAGCTGGCAACGCAGTGGCAAGGCGCTGCATGACGGTCGCCACGAAACCATCGAGCGTGGCTGGGAGCCAGCGCAGCAAGACAGTGTCGGTATCCTCCAAGAGGATTTGCGGGATTACCGCGCCATGCGCGATCAACTGCAGTGCCAGCAGGCGCACGTGGAACAGCGCGGCAACCTCGGGCTGCACGTCTGGCAGATTGCTCACATCGACGTGAGCCAGTGCCGCTTCCAGCGCTTCGATGGTGGTGATGTCCTTCGTGCCGAACACCGACGGGTGCAATCTTGCGTCCAGTTCAATCCCCGGCCGGTCATCACCGGAGAACGTGAGGCGCTGCGCGTCGATGGCACCGGCGCGGGAATCCATGGCTTGTCGCGCGGCCTTGCTCGAGCGTGCCAGAAGACGCCGCAATGTCTCGCGAAAATCTCCGTTGGGAAAGAACGTGGGTTGGGCCGGCAGCACGTGTAGTAGTGGACCGGCCAGGTCCGGAATCCCGGAGAAATCAAGCTGATCAAGTGCAGTAAGATCCCCCGCATCAGCTCGGGCCTCTGAGGCTGTCGGCAGCAGCTCGGTCAATGAGGGCAGCACAGCGCCACCTGCCGGCTCCAGATGGATGTCGCGCGACTTCAAGGCTTTCGCTAGGTCGACGCCTCTCAATGCAAACACCAGGAACGGATTGCCGTCAATTTCCCGGCTCAGGAGGTAAATCACAGCAGCCAGGTGCTTGCAAGGCACGGCCCAATCGGGGCAGGAGCATTGCATATCGAGGTCCTTCCAGCGGGCGGGGAAGACGGAAATCCCAAGATCGCGCGCGTGGTCCAGCACCGACGGATCCAGTTCCCGGTTGAGCATCCGGGCGATCAGGGTGGGCTCCGCGGCGATGGCGTCCAGAAGCCGTGCGGAATCCTTGGCGGAAAGCGGCGGCACCGTGATCGTTACCTGGTAGGGACGTGGCCGGGAGCCCTGTACCTGGGCGTGGATCGTCCCGGCCCCGACGACAAGATCCTTGACCGCCCCTTTGTTCGCGTAGGTCCGCCCGCGCGGCAGACGATTGTCGTAGTCGATGTATGTCAGGGCACTGAGCCATTGCTCGCCCCACCACGTTCTACCGAAGGACTGTCGCACCACTGGCCGGAATCTCTTCAAGGTTCGGTGGATGTTCTGATCTGGGGGGAATCCGCTATCCCAATCGGTGCCATTCCCCGGCGGCGGATCAAAGCACCCCGCCGCCTCCAGTTCCTCCATGGTCAACCCGTACTCGGCCACCTGGGCCTGGATCCAGCGGATCGCCTTCGCCCGCTCATTGTTGACTGTCATCGTTGTCGTCACTGCTGTCGCTGCCGTCATCCGGGGCGGGGGCGGCCGCAGACGCACCCTGATCCTCATCCAGTTTTTCGCCCGGCTTGTCGCTCGGCTTCCCGGTCGGCGCCGGCCCCCCCGCCTTACGCCGCCGTCCCGCCCGGGCGGCGCCACCCGCAATTCTGCCAGGAGCTGTCGCGCGAGCGCCGCATCGGCTTCGGCGCGCTCGGCGCGGCGCGGCGCCGCGGCCAGCTCGCCCTGTCTGGTTTCCAGATCGCTGCTTGCGTTCCGCTGCGCATGCTCTGCGGTGGCGAGTTCCGCCGCTCGCTGGTCGCGCGACATAACCGGCAATTATCTCTAAACCCAGGGTTGGGAGATGAATCAGGAGCCGAAAGCCGTGACGGCCCCTCAGACACGTCGCCTGACCGCGCTAGGCGTTCGACGTCCAATCGTCGTCGGTTGGCGCTAGGCCAATTTGATTGGCCGTCAGATAGGGGCCCAATTCGGGAAAGTCGAACAGCGGAGTTGGCATACCTGCTGGCACCAGTTGCGCACGGTCATCGAAGATCGCGACGCTGGGCTCACCCGCCAGGCGCGACTGAAAATACAAGCCGTCGATCCGAGGAAATGCCGCATGCAATGCCGAACTCCACAGGTTCGGGCCAAGGTAGTCGGTGACCGAAAACACTCGAGCGTCCATGCCAAGGGTAGTCAGCGGACCGGTAAGATCAGCGAGCACTAGAGGCCGGCGATCGGCCACGGCGAGCCGGCAAACGCATCGGCTGCTCAGTTCATGCTCATCGAGCAGTAGCGGCAGACGTTGTCCCTGGAAGCGCTCCCGAATGACCGCTTCGGCCATGCACGCGGTAAAGCTGGGAGCTGCATAGAGGACGCCGAACTCGCCGCCTGCCGCATCGAACCGGTAATGGGTTACGCCCGGCGCGCGGCGATTGTAGTAAATAGGGTCCAGGTGCGCGCGATGGATCCGCCAGAGCGCTACCCTCTCGAGATCGAGCATCTTTGTGGCAAGCCGACGGTCGGCCAGGTCGGCCGGCGGCAGCGGACAACCCAATTCTTCTGCACTAAAGGTCATGCGGCGCCCTGCTCGTCGCGGTACCGCGCGTCGACGAGCCGCACAACGGCGTCTATCGGGGCCGCAGCGTCGGCGATCCAATCCGCCGGCGTGCGTCCCTCCAGGCCCTCTTGTGGGCGATGCAGAAAATTATGGATAACCCAACTGCTCGCTCCCGCAGCCACGAACGGTGCAAGCACCGCGGCCAGCCGCTCGGAATCGACGTGGAACTGCCACGACGGATAGCGAAACCCTCGCTCGCGCCCCGGCAGCACGAGGGCATAGAGGCGCCCCGCCTGGCGGTCCTGGTTGATGGCGCGGTCCGAACGTCCCGCATAAAGCGCGGCGTCCTTAAGAGACAGGTTTTCCGGCTGTTCCCACTCCCGTGCGGCTGCCAGCCGACCACGTTCGCGCGCCTCCTGCAGCGGATCGGAATGTGCAGCCCCGCCGGCATGTTCCGCAGGCTCTCCGGCAGCAACAGAACGATGCTCGCGCAACGGACGATTCGGCTTCGCAAAGATGCGAACGATCCTGCCAAGTGCAGCGTCCAGTTCGTGCTGGACCTCGACGGACAACGCGACCTCACGGGACGCGTCGTTGACGAGAGCCACAGCGGTCTCAACTAGCTCACGGGGCGTGGCGAGTTGCTGCTCGCGCGCTGCCGCAGACGATGCCGCACGCCGAGCGCGGGCCCGGCTAATCGGAAGCTGCGCAGATTCGAATCGGACGGGGCCGGCGGCGAAACGCGCGCGAAGAGAAATACGGCGGTGTACGGTCATGAACCCATTTTAGTTCATGAAGTTCATGACGCCAACCACTTTGCAGTCCGGAGGTCGCGCCGTGCGCCTGGCGTTCGGCGTCCAAGTCTGCATGCACCGCCTCCACGTGCTACCGACCCGCGATAAGGACAACGTTATCGCACCTTATCGCCGCCCCTAGGGCAAGCCGGCGTCACAAGCTTTTCACCTCTGTACCTTGCTAGGCAAGGTGCAGAATACGCCGCTTACGAATGATATGCCGTTCAAGCGCTCGCCATGGTTGCTCTCGTGTAACGTGTTGGTAGACCGAATTGCATGAGCGCCAAGGTCAGGCCATCTTTGGAAGCTGATCCCGCACAGGACTGAACTAGTCGCTACCCGAGACCAGAAGGCGAACCGGGCTGCTGCAGTCCATGTAGCTAAATTTGGCGAGATATGAACGTAAATTGTCATTCATGCCACTAGTTCGTTCAAGCCGCGCTCCCTATCCTGTGCTCGGTGAATCGTGGCCCGACAGGGGCATAGTCCGCCAGAAACTTCCACTTACTGTGAGATAGAAATTGAAAGAAAAGCTACTGGTGCTCCGCGCCGATTTTACTCAAGCCCCGGACACAGCCAGCTAATGGACATGGACCGCTACGACAAACAAATCCTTGACATCCTGCAGGAAGACGCCACGGTCTCCGTAACGGAAATTGGGGACCGCGTCGGCCTGACCTCGACGCCGTGCTGGCGTCGCATCCAAAAGCTGGAAGAGGCCGGCATCATTCGCAAACGGGTTGCATTGCTGGACGCAGACGCGTTGAACGCCGGTGTCACAGTCTTTGTCTCAGTGCGTACCAGCCAGCACAACCTGAAATGGATCAAGCTGTTCCATGGATTGGTGGCATCGATCCCGGAGGTGACCGAGTTTTACCGGATGGCCGGCGACACCGATTACCTGCTGCGCGTGGTAGTACCGGATATCGCGGCCTATGATCGCGTTTATAAGAAGCTGATCCAAGGGGCGGAGCTTGCCGATGTTAGCTCCAGCTTTGCGATGGAACAGATCAAGTACACCACTGCCCTACCATTGGATTACGCGTAAGCGCGCACCGGTCATCCATGGACTGGCGAAGAGCCTACCATCTCACACGTATAGGTGGCTCGGTTGGATGGACACCCCCCGTGCCACCATAAAATAGCGCAAGAGCAACTGGGATCCGGCATTGGCCGGAATCAATGCAGCGCAGATGTACTGAATTGTCGTCTGTAGTATCCGGGACTCGTTCCGAGCCGGATCCGGAAGTGATTGCGCAGCGTGGCTGCGGCACCGAACCCCACTTGCACCGCGATGTCATCCACGGATGCATCGGTCTCTTCGAGCAACACCCTCGCGCGGCTTAAACGCTCTATCAGCAACCACTCGCCAGGCGGCATACCCACCATACTGACAAAGTGACGCTGGAACGTGCGGGCACTCATTGCGGCTTGCCTTGCCATCCTGGCAATCGGCCAGTCTTCGTCCAATCTTGCGCGCACCGCGTCCACCAGGGGCGCCAACGAAGCATTGCTGCGCTTCGAAACCGGCTCGGCAATGTACTGGGCTTGGCCGCCTTCACGGTGTGGCGGCATGACAAGTCGGCGTGCGACCTGATTGGCCGCGCGAGGCCCAAAGTCCCGGCGGATCAGATGCAGGCACAGATCGATTCCGGCTGCACTTCCGGCCGACGTCAGGACATCGCCGGCATCGACGTAGAGGACATCTGCCTCCACCTGGATTTCCGGATATCGCTCCACTAGTGTTGCCGCGTGACGCCAGTGCGTCGTCGCGCGCTTACCGTCGAGCAATCCTGCAGCGGCCAATACAAAGGCACCCGTGCAGATCGACATGATTCTCGCGCCTCGCTTGTTCGCCTTTCGCAAAGCCAGGCAGAGCTCCGGTGGCACAACTGCTTCAATATCCCGCCAGCCCGGGATGATGATCGTCTTCGCCTTCAACAGAAGTTCAAGGCCACCGTCAGCCTGTACTTGGATGCCACCCGGCCCGCGCAACGTCCCCAACTCGGCCGAACACGTCGCAAAGCGATACCACGTGCTTCCCATTTCCGGTCTGGGCAAACCGAACACTTCAACGGCGCAGCCGAATTCAAAGAGGCTCAGGCCGTCGTAGACGACGACTGCGACAAGTCCCCCATTGGCGCCCGATTTCGATTCGTTTCTTGCCACGATGCAAATAGAAATAGGAATTGATGCCGTCTCGCCGGATTTTGCGCCCTCTGCATCGCGTCTCGCAAGCGTCGAGACGGGTCAGTTTTGACAGCGCCGAGAGCATACCAGCCTGCTCGTCGGCGCTGTGGACATCATGCGGCGCACTTTGGCATGATCGAGACTAAAAGTGTCGTTCGTGCCACTAGTCGTTAGACGCTCGCTCCCTATTCATTGCTTGCTGGATCGCGGTTCGACTTTATTGGCGGGACTCCACGTGCTTCGAGAAATGGTCTTCACCCCGCCTTGTGCCGGTCAACGGCGACACCGGCGGCGCGTCGAAGGCACGAACCTCCGGCGGTTCTCCGTTGGACCACGGCGCGATCTCAACCAGTGCGGAATGCGCGCTGCACCCTTGGGCCAGGCGGGACGTGCCGCGGTCGATTGTCAGGACGTTGGGATTGCCGTGGCGCTCAAGCGAACTGTCGCTCGCATCGAACCAGGCACCGGTCGACATCACTACGACTCCTCGTATCAGCGTATCGTCAAGACGAGCGCCGGCCAGGCATGCCCCGCGCTCGTTGAACACGCGTACGATCTCGTTCTGCACAATGCCGCGCTCCGCCGCGTCCATCGGGTGTATATGGACTGCCTGCCGGCCGCTGACCTTCAGTGACACGGAGTGGCTACCCGCGTCCAACTGGGAGTGCAGTTTGTCCGCCGGCTGGGACGTGATCAGGTGCAAAGGCCAGCGCTGGGCTGCGGCATCTCCAAGCCATTCGGCGGGTGGCAGCCAGGACGGATGGGGAGGACAATCCTGATAGCCGAATTCGCCAATGCGCCGGGAGTAGAGCTCGATCTTGCCGCTGGGTGTACTCAGGGGACTGCCCTGTGGATCGGCACGGAAGTCCGAGAACAGCACAAACGGCGTGACCGGCTCCGGCAAGCCGGTGTACCCCTCCTCCCAGAACTGTTCAAACGGCGGCGCTTCGAAGCCTGCCTCGGCCCAGCGTTCCACCATGCAGTCATAGATATGGCGAATCCACGCAGATTCGTCGCGGCCTTCAGTAAACGCGAATTCGCAGCAGGCGCGCAGTGCCAGGTCTCGATAGATGTCGAAGTCGTTGCGGCTGCTGTACTGAGGCGGCAGCGCCTGATGCATTGCCAGCACGTAGCGGTCTCTTGACGAGCCTCCGATGTCATTGCGCTCCAGCGTCGTGGTGGCCGGAAGAACAATATCCGCGCGCCGGGCGGTGGGCGTCCACCAGCTGTCGTGCACCACGATCGTCTCCGGCACCTGCCAGGCGCGCGCGAGCCGGTTCAGGTCCTGATGGTGGTGGAACGGGTTGCCGCCGGCCCAGTACACCATGCGAATATCCGGATAGATGCCTTCGCGGCCGTTGAAGTCGTAGCGCTGCCCCGGGTTCAGCAGCATGTCAGAAATACGCGCGACCGGGATCGAGCTGCGCGCAGGATTGGCACCCGCGCCCATTTCCGGTGCCGCGACGTCGGGCCGTGGCGTCCCCGCGCCGTTGATGGAGCCATGCCCGAACGCGAAGCCGCCGCCCGGCAGGCCGATCTGGCCGAGCATCGACGCCAGGGCGATACTGGCCCAGTATGGCTGTTCGCCGTGGTGCGCGCGCTGCAACGACCACGTGCAATTCAGCATCGTGCGCTGCCCGGCAGCTTCCGTGGCCAGTTCGATGATGGTCGCGGCCGGCACCGCGCAGATCGATTCCGCCCAGCGGGCGTCCTTGGCCTGGCCGTCGTCGCGGCCCAGCAGGTAGGCCGCGAACGCGTCAAAGCCCTCGCAATGGCTCGACAGAAAATCCGCGGCGTGCAGGCCGCGCGTCAGCAGCGTGTGCGCGATGCCAAGCATCAGCGCGGTGTCGGTGTTGGGCCGGATCGGCACCCATCGGGCCTGCAGGCCGTCGGGTATGTCAGCGCGGGTCGGGCTGACTACTACGAATTTCACCCGCGAGCGCTTTGCATGTTCTATCCACTCTCGCGAGCTGTGCGCACCGGCGCCGCCGGAAGTGATCTGGGTGTTGCGCAAGGGCAGGCCGCCAAAGGCGATGAACAGCTCCGTGTGTTCAAGAATGCTGCGCCAGTCGGTCACTCTTCCCGTGACCGGCTTGTAGGTGCCGATCACATGGGGCAGCAGGAACTGCGCGGCGCCCCAACTGTAGTTGCCCGCCTGCGTGGTGCAGCCCCCGCCCGCGAACAGGAAGCGGTGTGTCAGCGTGCGGGCATGATGCAGGCGCCCTGCGGAGGACCATCCGTAGGAACCGCCAAAGACGGATGCATCGCCATGGTCGCCGCGCACCCGTGCCAGCTCGCCGGCCACCAGGTCCAGCGCGGTGTCCCAATCCACCTCGACGAACTCGTCATTGCCCCGCTCGCCGCGCTGCGCGCGCTCGCGCTTGCGCAGCCAGCCGCGCCGCACCGCAGGCCGGCGGATGCGCAGGGGGGAATGCACCATGCCCGGCATGGATTGCAGGATCGGTGAAGGTGCGCTGTCGCAGGGAAACGGCTCGCACGCGACGAGTTTTCCGCCTTCTACGACCGCCGTATATGCACCCCAGTGCGAAAGCGTGGGAAAGCGGCTGCGAGTATCGGCTGCAGCAAGCTTCGTTGTCATGTTGGTCTCCTCCACCGGAATACAGACGCCCGCTATGGGCGGCGCAAGCACCCAATGTTGGGCCGGCCGCGCGAGCATTTTTTTCTCTTTTGGATGAGATACTCAAGTGGAATGAGATGAATTTTCTCCGCACGCATCCCTAAGCTGATCGACATTCCAGCGGCGATCACCACACGAAAGCCGCACCGCTCAGCTACGGAGATTCGATGAAAGAAAGCACTCAGTTAGTATGCGCCGGCCGTCACCCGGCACGTTTCGGCGGGGTCGTCAACACGCCGATCTTCAGGGCATCGACCATCCTTGCCGGGTCAATGGCCGAATGGGAGGAAATGAAGCGCGCCCGCGCTGCGGAAGAGCCTGGTGCGACGACCTACGGCCGCTACGGCACGCCCACCACCCACGCGCTGGAAGAAGCCGTTGCCGCGCTGGAAGGCGGATACCGGTCGCTGGTGTTTCCATCCGGCCTCGCGGCGATCAGCACCGCGCTGACGGCGCTGCTGTCGGCCGGTGACCACGTGCTGATCACCGACAGCGCCTATTCGCCAACTCGCGCTTTCCTGGAGCGCGTCCTGACGCGGTTCGGCGTCGAAGTCGAGACCTACGATCCCGTCGGCAGCACGCCGATCGAGTCATTGCTACGACTCAACACGCGTGTCGTATACGTCGAATCACCGGGGTCAGAGACGTTTGAGATTCAAGACATAGCGGCCATTTCGGCGGCCGCACATCGACATGGCGCCGTCGTGGTCATGGACAACACGTGGGGAACGCCGCTCTTCTTCAAGCCTTTCGCCCACGGCGTCGACGTTTCGATCCAGGCCGCCACCAAGTACATCGTCGGCCATTCCGACGCCATGCTCGGCGTGGTCACATGCAATCGGGATACCTGGCCGCTGATCAAGCAGACCACGCAGGACATGGGACAGACCGCGGGGCCGGACGACATCTACCTGGCACTGCGCGGCCTGCGCACGATGGCGGTGCGGCTCCAGCGCCACTGGGAATCCGGACTGCGCGTCGCCCAATGGCTTGAGCGCCAGCCGCAGGTCGAGGCAGTGCTGCATCCCGCGCTGCCGTCCCATCCCGGCCACGTGCTGTGGAAGCGCGACTTCACCGGTGCCTGCGGCCTGTTTTCCGTAGTGCTGCGCACGAGCTCGAAAGCATCACTCGCCGCCTTCATCGACGCACTGGAGCACTTTGGCCTGGGGGTTTCCTGGGGCGGCTATGAAAGCCTCGCCATCCCGTTCACGCCGGGAAAGAACTGCACCGGCGCGCGCTGGCCGCATCAAGGGCAAGCCGTGCGCCTGCATGTGGGTCTCGAAGACCCGCAAGACCTCATCGACGATCTGCAGCGCGGCCTGATGGCGCTTTCCGCGCATGAATCCAGCGGGGAGGCCTTGCAGGACGCCCAGGCCGACCAAGCTTGCCCGACCTGAACGACAACGCAGCCTAAAGCCGGGTGTTTCCGGCACTTACCCCTCCCCTACACGAATCCACGACGGAGACAGACATGAGCAAGATGAAGATTGAAGGGTCCTTTGTTGCCCTGATCACGCCCTTTGCCAAGGACGGCAGCCCGGACTTCGGCGCCTTTCGCGAACTGCTGGATTTCCAGGAGCGCCACGGCACCTCGGCGGTACTGATCATGGGATCCACAGGCGAGGTCTCGATGCTTTCGCAAAAAGAGCGCGAGGCCATCATCGTGGAAACCGCGAAGATGAAGACCGGCAAGATGAAGCTGTTCTATGGCTGCACCGGCAACAACACCCAGACCACCAAGGACTACCTGCGCTTTGCCAGGGCCAACGGCGCGGATGGCGCCATCATCGCCGCGCCCGCCTACATCTGCGCGCCGGAGGCCGATATCGAAAGCTACTTCCTGGAAGTGGCCGACGAGACCGACCTGCCCCTCGGCATCTACAACAACCCGCCGCGCGTGAAGACCGACCTGCATTGGGACAGCCTGCTGCGCATCTTCAGGCATCCCAACTATGTCGTCCACAAGGAGTCGACGACGCGCGTGGGACAGGTAGCGCAAGTGCTGCGCGGCGCGCCGGACGTCTCGGTGATGTGCTGCGACTCGCCCAACCTTGGCCTGGTCGTTCCAACCATGAGCCTGGGCGGCCATGGCACCGCGAACATGACCGGCAATATCGCCCCGGCGGAGCTGACGCAGATCTCGCGTCCGTGGACATCCCCCGACACCGCGGCCGGCTTCCACCAGGCCTACCTGCAGAACCTGCAGTTGCTGCACTACGCCTACTCGGCCATCAACCCGGTAGCGATCAAGTCGCTGATGAAGGCGGTGGGCCTGCCTTCGGGCGAACTGCGCAAGCCGCTCACCGGACTGGAAGGCGAGCCCCTGCTGCGCGGCCTGCGCGTCATCAAGGAGCTTGAACTCGACCGGAAGTACGGCTGGTCGTCGCCGCTGCTCAAGGCCGTCTGAACCGAACCGGGAGCGATCAATGGACCTCGGCATTGCAGGGCGCCATGCACTCGTCTTCGGCGGGAGCAAGGGCATGGGGCGCGCTTGCGCGCACCAACTGGCGGCGGAAGGCGTGAAGGTATTCATCGCCGCCCGCACGGAGAGCATGCTGGCCGCGGCGGCAGCGGAAATCGGCGCCGCGACGGGTGGTGATGTCCGCTACGTGGTAGCGGACATCACCACGGACGAGGGGCGCGCCGCCGCGCTGGCGGCATGCCCCGCCCCCGACATCTTGGTCAACAATGCGGATGGTGCCCCGCCCGGTGATTTTCGCCAGTGGACAACGGCGGACTGGCACGCCGCGATCGATGCCATGATGATCGGGCCGATCGACATGATCCGGCGCACCGTGGACGGCATGATCGAACGCCGCTTCGGCCGCATCGTGAATATCGTCTCGCGCAGCGTGAAGACGCCGCAGCTGGAACTAGGCCTGTCCAATGGCGCGCGCTCTGGCCTCGTCGGCTTCGTCGCAGGGCTTGCGCGCCAGACGGTTCGCCATAACGTCACGATCAACAACCTGCTCCCGGGCGTGTTTGCGACCGATGCCCAGCGCCACCACATCGAAGGCATGCTGGAATCGACCGGCAAGAGCTTCGAGCAACTCTGGAACGAACGCGGCGCCAACAACCCGGCTGGCCGCTATGGCCGGCCGGAAGAGCTCGGCGCACTCTGCGCCTTCATCTGCTCCGGGCACGCGAGCTATATCTGCGGTCAGAACATCCTGATCGACGGTGCAGCTTACCCCGGCACCTTCTGAGCCACCAGCTTCACGGAAGACATTCCAAGGCAGCGCCGCCCGCCGCGCCCCGCGTCATCGCGCGCGATGGCGCTGCCGTCCCCTGTCCAGCAAGTTACGTTGATCCGGCCATGCAACCACGCCCCCTCACCCAGATCCGTTCCCGCCACATGCCCGTCGTACGCGTGGGCATCCTCCTCCTGTCCGTCCTGACGTCCGCGGGCGTCGCAAAAGCAGAATCCAGGCCTGACAGCACCTACCCCGTCCGTACGATCACCGTTGTCGTGCCGCATGCGCCTGGCGGCTCGGTGGACGGCCTTGCGCGCGTGTTCGCAATGAAGCTCGGCCAGGAGCTGAAGCAGACCGTCATTGTCGACAACCGGCCGGGCGCATCGGGCCTTGTCGGGGCCGGCATCGTCGCCCGCGCGCCGGCAGACGGCTACACCCTGTACATCAACGCTTCGATCCACAACATCAATCCGATGCTCTATCGGAAGACCATCAAGTTTGATGCGGTCAAGGATTTCACGGCGGTCAGCATGCTCGCGCAAGGCGCGCTGATCTTTAGCGTGAATCCGCAGGTGCCGGCGAACTCGCCGCAGGCACTGGCGCGCGCCGTGAAAGCCAACCCCAGGCAGTACAACTTCGCGACCAGCGGCAACGGCTCCGCCGGCCACCTGGCCCTGTCCCAGTTCATGTATGACAGCGGCATCGCGGACCTGCAGGTGCCCATTGCCCTGTACAAAGGCGGCGGTCCGGCGCTGACCGACCTCATGAGCGGCCAGGCCCAGGGGATGATGGATCCCATGCTCTCCTCGCTGCCCGGGGTCAAGTCCGGCAAGCTGCGCGCGATCGCGGTGACCGGGCGCACGCGCAGCCCGTTGTTACCGGAGGTCCCGACCATGCAGGAAGCGGGATTCAAGAACTTCGAGTTCTATTCCTGGTACGGCCTGTGGGCGCCGGCCAGGCTGCCCGATGGGATCAGGAAGAAGCTCGACAGCGCCTCGGCGAGGATCATGTCGTCGCCGGACATCAAGGATCGCCTGAACGGACTGGGATTCGAGAGCGCCTACAAGGATGGCGGCGAGTTCGAGAAATACATCGACAGCGAAACCAGGCGCTATCGCGCGATCATCAATCGTGCACACATCACGGCCGACTGAATCCTTGGAGCGGGGCAGCAGACATGCGCGTACTAGTGCTTGGCGCCGGCGTCGCCGGCGTATCCGCCGCCTACCACCTGTGGCGCGACGGCCATGAGGTGACCGTGCTGGAGCGGCAAACGGGGCCGGGGATGGGATCGAGCTTCGGCAATGCAGGGGGCCTTTGCCCCGGCTTTGCCGGCCCGTGGGCGTCGCCGGGCATGCCGTACAAGGTGCTGCGCATGGCCCTGCAAAAGCATGCGCCGGTGCGCTTTTCGATGATGCCGGATGCCGAGCGCCTGCGCTGGCTCGCCCAATGGCTCAAGGAATGCAATGTGCAGCGCTTCGGCATCAACAAGGCGCGCATGCAGCGCATGGCGCACTACAGCATGCGCTGCATGCAGGTCTTGCGTGACGAAGTGCCGGAACTCAACTTCGGCTTTCACCGCGACGGCACGCTGCAATTGCTCGAAACCGACCAGGAAGTCGAACTGGCACAGCTGGCCACGCGCACACTCAGTCAGTTCCAGGTGCCGTGGCGAATGATCGGGCGCGATGAAGCCATGGCGCTCGAACCATCGCTGCGGGCGTCTGCCGCCGCATGGCAAGGCGCACTGCATCTGCCGGACGATGCCTCAGGCGACAGCGCAAAGTTCTGCGCCGGCCTTGCCAGCTATCTTTCCCGTCGCGGCGTGTCGTTTCAGTACGGCGCTTCGGCAACCCGCCTCGTCCATGCGCACGGCCGCCTTCGCAGCGTCGAGATCACGCATGGCGGGCAGACGGAACAGCGGCACGCCGATGCCTGCGTGGTGGCGCTCGGCTGCCAGGCGCCCGCGCTGCTCGCTACTGCAGGCCTGCGGATCCCGATCTATCCGCTCAAGGGCTATTCGATCACGATCCCCATTGCCGACACCGGGGCTGCACCGCGCATGGCGATCATGGACGAGCACAACAAGATCATGCTGACCCGCCTGGGCGACAAGTTGCGCGTCGCGGGAATGGCCGAGTTCGTCGGATACGACCTGTCGGTGCGACGGGTCCGCACGGAACTGCTGTCGGCACTGACGCGACGGCTCTTTCCACGCGGCCTCGACTATGCCGCGGCCACGTCGTGGGCCGGGCTTCGTCCGATGACGCCGGACGGGCCGCCCATCCTCGGCGCGACACCGCTGCAGGGCCTCTACCTCAATGCTGGCCACGGCTCCAATGGCTGGACACAGGCGTGCGGAACCGGCCGGCTTGTTGCCGACGCGGTCTCCGGCAAGCCGCCGGAGATCGACATGGACGGACTGACCGTCGAGCGCTTCGGTATGCACCGCGCCGGACGCACGCCGGCGCGCGCGGCCTGATCCAGTGACTTGCACGGCCGCCGGCAGCGGCGGCCCCGTTCGCGCCGAGTGCCATCGGCGCGGATGGCAGCGCCTGCGTGACGCGCCCGCCCGCTGAACCGCCATAGCCGCATCACCAGCTATCGCCGCATCGCCCGTGCCCCGGCTGTGGCGGGCGCTGCCCTGCGCGGGCATCAAATCGAACATACATACGGAGGAGAACGATGAAAACATCAGGAAAGTGCGCCATTGCGGCATCAGTGGGGTGCCTGCTTGCCGCGACGGCACAGGCGCAGTCGAGCGTCACGCTATACGGCGTCATGGATGCCGGCGTGGAGTATGCCAGCCATGCCGGCACGAATGGCTCGGGGTCCGCATACCGGGTCACCTCCGGAAACACCGCGGCATCGCGGTGGGGCATGCGGGGCAAGGAGGCACTGGGCGCGGACATGAGCGCGATCTTTGTGCTGGAGAGCGGCTTCCTGACGGACACCGGCATGGCCGGATTTGGCGGCCGCCTGTTCGGCCGGCAGGCATTCGTCGGCATCGCGGGGCCTTGGGGCCAGGTCACGCTCGGGCGCCAGAACAATATCCTCTTCGATTTCTTCATCCCCTTTGACGCAAACCGCTATGCGCCGTACTCCGTGCTTGCCCACGATGCGCAGTTCGCGGGTCGGGCCGACAATGCCATCAAGTACACGGGCAACTTCGGCGAACTGACCATCAGCGGGCTGTACAGCACCGGCTACGACTCGACCATCGCCAACGGCGGCGAAGTCCCCGGCGCGCCGCGCGTCGGCCAGGAAATCGGCGCCGGCGCCTCGTACACCGTCGGCAAGTTCGGACTGGCCATTGCCTATGACCAGCGCCGCGGCACATCCACGGCCACGGCCGGCAACATTGAACGCCGCTACGCAGCGGGACTGCTCTACACCAGCGGTCCCTTCACTGCCGAGGCCGGATACCGGTTCCTGCAGAACGGACTGGGCGCGCCCATCAGCAGCCGCTCCCATCTCTACTGGCTGGGTGGTGCCTACGCGGCAAGGCCGGCACTGACGTTGCGCGCCGGCATCTACCGGACGGATAACCGTGACTCGGCTGACGACGCCACCAGCTACGTGCTGCAGGCGGCGTACAACCTGTCGAAGCGCACGGAGCTTTATGTCAACGCGTCCTACATGGACAACGCGGGCCGCTCGACGCTGGGCGTGGCGAGTGCGACCAAGGTCGCGCCAGGCGTGGGACAGACCGGCCTGGCAGCGGGCATGAAGCATATTTTCTAGTCCCGCACGCGGGGCGCGGTCGGTATTCCCGGCCGCCCGCGACCCAACATCGATCATCATCCAAGGAGGCAGAGATGTACATAGGTATCCCGCGCGAGACGCGGGCCGGCGAAACTCGCGTCGCCGCCACCCCCGAGACTGTCAGGAAGTACGTCGCGCAGGGCCACAAGGTTTTGGTGCAGGCGGGTGCAGGCGTACGCGCCAGTCAGCCCGACAGTGCCTATGAGGCCGTCGGCGCGACCATCAGCACGGCCGCCGAGGCGCTTGGCGCCGACCTAGTGCTGAAGGTGCGCGCGCCCGAGATCACCGAGCTGGCGCACATGAAGCCGGGCGCGGTGCTGGTGGGCATGCTCAATCCGTTCGATGACAAGAACAAGGCACGCATGTCCGCTGCCGGCATCACCGCCTTCGCGCTCGAAGCCGCGCCGCGCACCACGCGCGCGCAGAGCATGGACGTGCTGTCGTCGCAGGCCAACATCGCCGGCTACAAGGCCGT
>NZ_CP170643.1:2634410-2866107 GCF_051015765.1 Cupriavidus sp. a3
TACTGATCGTCGCCTTGGTAGGCTCTTACCCCACCAACTAGCTAATCAGACATCGGCCGCTCCTGTAGCGCGAGGCCGTTACCGGTCCCCCGCTTTCACCCTCAGGTCGTATGCGGTATTAGCTAATCTTTCGACTAGTTATCCCCCACTACAGGGCACGTTCCGATGTATTACTCACCCGTTCGCCACTCGCCACCAGGCCGAAGCCCGTGCTGCCGTTCGACTTGCATGTGTAAGGCATGCCGCCAGCGTTCAATCTGAGCCAGGATCAAACTCTTCAGTTCAATCTCTGTGTGGGTCCGAAGACCCTCGCTCTTTCGAGCGGTCGCTCACTCTCAGAAAACTGACTGACCAGATCCGAAGACCCAGTCACGTTTTGCTGTGCGAGCACTGTATAACTTGTAAGCTAAAAGACCGAAGTCTTTCGCATCCGTTATCAAGCGCCCACACTTATCGGTGTTTGTTTGTTAAAGAACTTGCGCGATTCGCTTTGCTTGTCGCGTCGCTGCTTTGTCAGCAGCGAAGGAGCGAGACTATAAAGAAATTTCGTCGATCAATCAATCATTTTCGAGAAATTTTTTAATTCTGCAAGGCGTGCTCTTTTGAGCGAAGCCTCGCAGGTCTTTTTCCTCCCCCGTTGCGCGGTGCCTTGCGAACGGGGGGCGAATATTAATGGCCCCGTACCCTGGCTGGCAAGCTTTTTCGAAAATAATCTGAGAGAGCATTACTCGGCACTTGCAAGTTGCCGGTCCATACGACTGGCTAACTTCGGGAGGTCAGCCAAAGCGCACGGGGTCGTAAGGCGAGGCGTCGACCCACGGCTGCTCGCCGTCCATCAACTCGGCCAGCAGCCGGGCCGTGACGGGGCCCAGCGTAAAACCCTGATGCCCATGCCCGAAGTTGAACCACAGGCCGGGATGGCGCGGCGCCTGCCCGACGATCGGCCGCATGTCGGCGACGCAAGGCCGGGCGCCCAGCCAGGGCGTGTCCTCGACCGGCGCGCCCATCCGTACGAGTTCACGCGCGTGGCGCTCGGCATTGCGCAGCTGCACCGGCGTCGGCGCCGCATCGTGATGGGCAAACTCGGCGCCGGTGGTCAGGCGCAGCCCACGCTTCATCGGCGCCAGGAGGAACCCGTTCTCGACATCCAGCAGCGGCAGGCTCGGCATGGATTCGACCGCATAGTGGCGGTGGTAGCCACGCTTGACGAACAGCGGGAAGCGGTAGCCGAGCGGCCGGGTCAGCGCCGAGGCCCACGGCCCCAGGGTAACGACAGCGTGGGCGGCGTTGACCGGGCCCTCGTCCGTCGTCACGGTCCAGCCGCTTCCCGCCTGCCTTAGCGTCATCGCGTCGCCGCGGCGCACGATGCCACCGGCCTGCGAGTACAGCGTGGCATAGCGGCTGACCAGCTCGCCGGGATCCGCAATGGTCCAGGGATCGCGCCAGTGGATCGCGCCGGCCAACGGCCCGCACCACGCCGGGTCGGTTGCGGTAATGCCGGCCCGGTCCAGGATCCGGTAGTCAAGCCCGTGCTGCTGCCCGACTTCCGTCGCGGCACGCGCGGCGTCGTCGAAGGCTGCGGCGCTGCGATAGCCCTGCAGCCATCCTGACTTGCGCACGAGGTCCTCGGCGCCGGCCAGCGCAATGAGGCGTTCGTGCTCGGTCAGGCAATGGCGGATCAGCGCGCTGTAGGCCGCGATGGTGCCGGCATAGCGGTCGGGTGCCGATTCGCGCCAGTAGCGCGCCAGCGGCGGCAGCAGGCTGGCGAGCGCGCCTGGGTGGTAGTGGACATCGTTACCCTGCCGGGCCACCACGCGCAGCACGGCCGCCCACTCGCGCGGAAAGGCGTAGGGCTGCACTGCTTCACGCTGGATGATGCCGGCGTTGCCATAAGACGTTTCCCTGCCCGGCTCGCGCCGATCGACCAGCACGACTGCATGGCCGCGCTGGCGCAGCGCCAGTGCCGTGCAGACGCCGACCATGCCGGCGCCGAGTACTACGATGTCCTTTGTCATGATGTCCGATGCGGTGCCTGGGGCACGGCAGGTTTTGTGATCCGGGTATCCAAAGCCCGATTCTGCATTGGGCGCGGACGCTGCGGAATATCGGCCGCAGGCAATTATTGGAATCCTTGGTTGCCGATCCGGCAATCAAGCGCTGGACATGCGCGCGATCGCCTCGGCCAGGTGCTGCACGAAGGCGCGCCCCGCCGGCGGCAGGTTGCGGCGGGCTAGCGTCTGGATCTCGATATAGCGCTCGTTCATTTCGCGGTCGCGCAACGGTACCGCGGCAATGCTGCCTTGCGCCAGCCGTTGCCGGACCGACAGCTCGCCATAGAAAGCAACGACGCCACCACCCGCCGTCGTAAAGCCGACCAGCGAATCCAGGTTGTTGCTGGAAAAGACGGTCTGGTAGCTCAACCCCTGCCGGCTGCAACTGGTGTCGAGCAGCTGCCGCAGCGAGCTTTCCTTCGGCGGCAGCGCCAGCGGATAGCCGATGACCTGGGACAGCGATACCTGGCGCTGGCCGGCAAGCGGATGGTCCGGCGCCATGATGGCGAGCACCGGCGCCGGATGGCGCAGTTCCACTTCGATATCGAGCTCGGGCAACCCGCTCAGCGTGATGCCGATGTCCGCCTCGCCGTCCCGGATGCGGCGGGCGATGTCGCCCTGAGGGCAGACGTGGAGGTCGAAGCGGATCCCACCATACTTTTCGCGGAAGCTGGCGGCCAGTTCCGGGATGAAGTCGTGCGCAATACCCTCCACACTTGCCAGGCGCACCTGGCCGACGCGCAGGCCGCGCAGCGCCTGGATATCGGCGGTGACGCGATCGATCTCCTGCTGGGCGCGCTTGGCGTGTGCGGCGAGCAGCTCTCCCGCAGCGTTGGGGACGAGGCCGCGGGCGCGCCGGTCGAACAGCAGCGTATCCATTTCGCTTTCCAGCTTGGCGATCTGCCGGCTCACCGCCGACGGCGCCACGTTGAGCTTGAGCGCGGCGTCCTTGACCGAGCCGGTGCGCACGACTTCAAGGAAGTAGCGGACAGCGGTTTCTTGCAGGATGCGGTAGGACATGAGCGGATATTGCGGGGGGCGATCGGCATCCGCCGACCAGGGTCCATTCTATGGATTGCCGTTTTGGCAATCAAGCTTTCGAAACATTGCCACGATTCCGAGTCGGATCGGTCGTACGATGGGTTCAACGCGGTCACAGCCCTTCCACCGCACTGCATCGAGTCCTACCTGCCGGAGCCTCTTCATGCGATCCACCGCTCACCGCCCGCACTTGTTCCTGTCCGCCTGCAGCCTGGCTGCCGCCGCCGTGCTGGCGCCCGCTCCGGCTGGGGCCCAGGGCGGGTATCCGTCGAAGCCGATCCAGCTTGTCCTGCCCTTCCCGCCCGGTGGTGCCACCGACCTCGTCGGGCGCACGATCGCGCGCAAGCTTGGCGAACGGCTGGGCCAGACCGTGGTGGTCGAGAACCGGCCTGGCGCCGGCACCGTGGTCGCGGCGAGCTATGTGGCCAAGTCGGCACCGGACGGCTACACGCTGATGGCCACCTCGGGTACCACATTCACCGTCAACCCCTCGGTCTACGCCAGGCTGCCGTATGACCCGCAAAAGAACTTCGAGCCGATCGGCCTGATCGGCTCGACTGGCCTGGTGCTGCTGGCCAACCGCGACGTGCCGGTCAACAACCTCAAGGAGTTCGTCAGCGCAGTCAAGGCGCAGCCCGGCAAGTACTCGTACGGCTCGTTCGGCGCCGGCACCACCGCGCACTTCGCCGGCGAGGAACTGCTGAACCTCACCGGCACGAAGCTGCTGCATGTCCCGTACAAGGGCAGCGCGCCGGCGATGACCGACCTGATCGGGGGCCAGATCCCATTCAGCGTCGATACCGTCGCGGCGGCGATCCCGCAACTGAAGTCCGGCAAGATCAAGGCCATCGCGGTCACGACGGCGAAGCGCTCGACGCTGCTGCCCAATGTGCCGACCGTGGCGGAAAGCGGCTACCCCGGCATGGATACCAGTACCTGGATCGCGTTGGTCGGGCCGCGCGGCCTGCCGGAAGACGTCCGGGCGAAGCTGGAGAAGGCGCTGGCCGACACCATCGCCGATCCGGCCACACGCAGCCAACTGGCGGACAGCGGCATCGAGCCGTCGTTCGCGCCCGGCAAGCAGGTCGCCGCCATGATCGACAAGGAGATCCCGCAGATGCGCGCGATCGCGCAGCGGGCCAACATCAGGCTCGACTGACCTTCCTGGCACCGCGCCACAGTAGCCACATTCCACCGTCAAGCCACCGTCAAGCAACCGATGCAAACATCGCTGACCTCACTGACCGCGGTCGAACTGCGCCGCCTGATCGGTACCAGGGAAATCTCGCCGGTCGAACTGCTCGAAGCGTGCATCGCGCGCATCGAGGCCTACAACCCTCTGATCAACGCCATCACCGCCACCTGCTTCGAGCGCGCCGGCCAGGAAGCGCGCAACGCCGAACAGGCGGTGCTGCGCAACGAACCGCTCGGCCTGCTGCATGGGCTGCCGCTCGGGGTCAAGGACCTGGAGGCGACGCAGGGGCTGCTGACCACCTATGGCTCGCCGCTGTTCCGCAACCATGTCCCGGCCGAGGACAACGTGCTGGTGGCGCGCCTGCGTGCGGCCGGCGCCATCGTGGTGGGCAAGACCAACATTCCGGAGATGGGCGCCGGCGCGAATTCGCGCAACGCGGTCTGGGGCGCGACCGGCAATCCGTTCAACCCGAACCTCAATGCCGGCGGATCGTCAGGCGGCTCAGCGGCGGCGCTGGCTGCGGACCTGCTGCCGGTCTGCACCGGCTCCGACACCGGCGGCTCGCTGCGCATTCCCGCGGCCAAGTGCGGCGTGGTCGGATTCCGCCCTTCGCCCGGCATCGTACCCAACTCACGCAAGCTGCTGGGCTGGACGCCGATCTCGGTGGTAGGACCGATGGGACGCACCGTCGCCGACACCTGCCTGCAGCTGGCGGCCTCCGCCGGGGTGTCGGTGACCGATCCGCTGAGCTACGCGGTGGACGCCGATGCATACCTGTCGCCGCCACCGGTCGACCTGTCGACGTTGCGTGTGGGCTGGACTGAAGACTTCGGCAGCTGCGCGGTCGATGACGGCATCCGTCGCGTGTTCCGCACGAAGATCGCGGCGATGCGCCACCTGTTCGCGCGCTGCGATGAAGTCAGTTTCGACCTTGGCGATGTGCACCGCTGCTTCGACGTGCTGCGTGCCGAGAGCTTCGTCGCCGGCCTGCACGACGCTTACCAGCGCGACCCCGCGGCGCTCGGGCCTAACACCCGCGCCAACTATGAAATGGGCGCAAAGATGTCGCTGGCCGACAGTGCGTGGGCGCAGGCCGAGCAGAACCGCATCCTGCAGCGCTTCCAGCGGGCCTACCAGGAATACGACCTGATCCTGTCGCCGACCACACCCGTGTCGCCGTTCGCCTGGACTAACCTGTATGCCGACACCATCAACGGCGAGAAGCAGGTGAACTATTACCGTTGGCTGGCGCTGACCTATGTCGTGACCCTGACCACGCACCCGGCAATCGCGCTGCCCTGCGGCACCGACGACGCCGGCATGCCGTTCGGCCTGCAGGTCACCGGCCGCTTCCACGGCGACCTGCAAACGTTGTCGGCAGCGCGGGCCATGGAAGCGGCGTTCGCGACGTCGCCCGCGTTGCGCCGTCCGGTGCCGGATCTGGCATCGCTGAAACCCGCCCAGCCGGCGCTGCGCTCGATTGTCACGGCGCCGCCGTCGGCTGGAGCCGCGCAGCAAGGCGGCGGCGTCTCTGCGGTTTGAGCCAGGCGAATGATATGGAGCAAAGCCCGCCTGTCTTATTGGCAGGCCCGGGGCGCCACCTATCGAATCCGCTTCAGTTCATCGATGCGCAGGTGATAGCTGCGTAGCAGGCAAGCCTTATCGCTACACTTGTTGCGAGAATTACGCAGCCATGCGCGTTGATCCTCCCGTAAGCGCCTCTTGTCAGCCGATGCTTTCAGCTTCCGGTCATAGATTCCTGCCAAGGTCTTATCGACCCGGGTAAGTTCTGTATCCCCGCAAATAAGTTGCGCTTGAACGGATATGAGCTTGCTGCAATCAAGGCTGTGCATCAGCGCAGCCTTCGTATCGTATCGAGCTTCGAGCAGGCCAGGCCTGCACAGACCTTCCAATGACTTGCAAGCGACGTCGCGCCCGACCCATGCCATGTCTCTCGCACCATAATGCCTGACGAAGCGATTGATGGCTGCGTGGCTGACTCCCCTTTGCATTGCGTTTGCCGCGATGATTTCGTTGCAAAGCGAGTCCGCGGCGTAGCTGTGGCCACCGCCGCGCCGGTAGCAACTGTGAAAGCCGAGCAGCCCGGTGCCAACGACACTTCGGCGCTCGCCTGAAGCGAACAGGATCGAGGCACAAGCGGACGCGCACCTGGCGTTGTCTGGAACTGTTGTATAGACGCCAACCTTATCCATTGCGTCGACAACCCGGAAAGCGGCCTCGACATTTCCGCCCGGACTATTCAGAACAAGGATGACAAGTCCCTCCTTATCGCGGTCGGCCATACGGGCGACCGCCTGGAACTTCCTTGCATCACCGTCCTGAATGGTTCCCTCCCCGATCACCATTCTCAGATTGATTTGCGGCTGGTGGTAGATCTTGAAGTCCATCCCCAGCACCACGCCGGGAAACATGAGCACAGTGAAACCAAACCATAACAGCGCCTGTTGTCTCAGGCTTCGCGGCGCCGCGCATCTGGCTGCGGGGTGCTCAGTGCTGCGCATGCATGTCTCCTCAGGATGTAAGGAGCATAGCTTCGAACCTGCGCATGGAGGATACGGCGTCTGCGGGGATCACCATTGGCCGGACAGGCGCCGTCGAGGCAGTGAAGCTCGAACGGCGCCAACGGGTCGATAGTCCGCCCGGCGTGGCGAAGACCTTGCAATCAGAATGCGGTTGGGGACAGATCCAGGCCGCCACTCGAATCGATGGAAATGCGATAGCGGACCGTCGAAGCCGGAGTGAGCCTTACCTCCCTCTCCTTCAAGCCACCGAGACACATTGCCGAAGTCTGGGCGCCAAGAATGATCGGCCCCGGTTTGGCGTAGAACCGGGCGACCTCACCGGATTTGAGTCGGCCCACTTCCTTCCCGTCAACCGAGAGGACGGCATCGCACGCGCTGCCGTAGAACCCCTCATCGCGGGTCACGACCAGCGTGGCAAACTCGCCGGGTGGCGGCGTTTGCAATCCGCTAAGTCTTTCTGAAGGTGCTGGCGCTGCCTTACTCGCCGGTATGGGCGTGGTCGAGCATGCGGAAACCAGCATGGTCACCACGCAGGCAGAAAGGATGGTTCTTTGGATTAACACGTGGCCCTCCGGAATGTTTCAGCGCGAGTGCAGGAACAAGGCGATGATTGCGAGGCGGCTCAGAATTTGTGCCGGACTCCCAAGGCAATGCCAAACATGTTGCTCTGCCCGTTGCCCAGGACATAGCTGTTACCCAGCGACAGACTGTTGGCAAAGACGGTCGCCAGTGAATCGAGCATCAGCCCGGCGTTCTTGGCATAGGCAGTGGTCACGTAGACATCGGTACGCTTGGACAACGAGTAGTCGGCCACGAAGGAGACCTGCCACGGATTGGCCACGCTCGTGTTGCCGTAAAGGTTCTTGAGATCGTCGTAGTTGTACTCGAGCGTGAGCGCGAGCGCCGGCGTGACCTGGTAGTTGGCGCCGATCCAGTAGAAGTCATCGCGCTGGATCAGGGCATCGGCCGCATTCCTGTTCTGGCCCCAACGGTAGCCGCCCATGATCTTGGCCGGGCCTAAGGCATAGCTGGCGCCTACCACCGCCTTCTTGACGGTGCCGGTGCCGGTGCCGATGGTGGGATTCCACTGGTCATAGCCGGCTGTCGCTGCGAACGGGCCGAACGTGTAAGCCAGCGCCCCGCCATAGGCGGTGTCGCGTCGGAACTGCCCCGGGACTTCCCCATTGCCGCCGATCGGAATGGGAAATCCTACCGAGGCGGGCAAGGCGACCCCGACGCCGAAGGACCAATGCGCCAGCGCCGTCAGTCCCCCGAACTTGCCGGAGTACTTGACGGTGTTGTCCGCGCGGTAGTTGGGGCCGGACTGCATGACGACCGGCTCATACTGCGTGGCATAGGCGGTCGGAGAGAAGTTGGCCAGGGCCTCGAACATCGAGGTGTATTGCCGGCCAAGGCTGATCTGGCCGAAACGGTTGCTTTGGACGCCGACGTACGCCTGGCGGCCGAACAGACGGCCGCTTTGCTGCGACAAGCCGTTGTCGATGCCGAAGCCGCTTTCCAGCACAAAAATGGCCTTGATACCGCCACCCAGGTCCTCGTTGCCACGCAGGCCCCAGCGGGAGCCGGAAAGCCCTCCCGAAGTCAGTCGGTAAGCATCGTTGCCCGGTCCCGGATTAAATCCGTTGGCGGCTGTCGGCACGACGCCCGCGTGGTTGACGTATTCCACGTTGGCGTCGATCACGCCGTACAGCGTGACGCTTGACTGCGCAAGGGTTGCCAGCGGCCATCCCAGCAGTGACGCCAGGGCTATTCTTTTCAGTGCCATGCCCGCTCTCCTCTCGTTCTTTTCTCTTGGTGGTTCAACCACGGCTTCGTTCGTTGCATGGCTGACCTTGCAGCATGTCTGCCAGGCAATCTGTTCGAGCATAGGAGCGCAGTTCGTTCTCCGCCAACATCCGATGACTGGTTACGCTCGAAACGGAAAAACAGTGTCGGCCGATTGCAACAGTCGCGAGCAAAGCGCTCTCCGTGCGGAGCGCCTAGAATGCTGGTGAGCCAAGGCTCACCGGAGTTTGATCAGAAGTCGTTTTGGTGTCTTAAATCCAAACACATAACGTATCGAGGAGAGCGACATGTCCGTATGCAAATTTCCCGCATTTGGTTTCGCAGTCCTGATGGCACTGACTTCGATAGGAGCGGCCGCCCAGCCGGCCTCGGGATCCCAACCGGCGGCGGCGCCATCCGAAGTTCCGGCAGCGCCTCCGACTACGGCCCAGGCCAAGGCCTTGATTGCCGAGCGCTTCAAGGCGGCCGATGCCAACCATAATGGCAAGCTGACTCGTGACGAAGCTCAGGCGGGTATGCCAAAGGTCTACGAAAACTTCGACAAGATCGACGTAAAAAAACAGGGTTATGTCACTGAGCGCCAGATCGGTGCCTACTGGATGAAAAAAACCAAGGACCAGATGCAGAAGGAAGATCCGATCTGGAACTGAAAGCGCTACAGCTTCTTTTTAGGCGCATAGGATGACGGAGCGGGAGAATTCGGGCCGTATCTCCCGCCCACAGTGGTCCCGCATGACCGGATCGATACTAAGATAAAAAGCGCATCGGACCCGCAAGGCAACCGCAACCGCTGAGGGAGACCGCAATGGCGAGATCGCTCATCCGAATCGCAGTGACTGCTGCGACACTTATGACGTTGTCCCTGGCCACCAGCTCCCGCGCCGATGAAGTGCCGCTGATCACCGGCAAGCAGTGGACGGATTCCTCCGAACAGACAAAAAAGGCCTACCTCGTAGGCATTGCCAACCTGGTGCAGGTGGATATCGCTTATCACGAGGGCAAGCCGCCGCCTGACTCCGCGAGCATTGTTCCGCGCTTTGCGAAAGGGCTCAGAGGCCATTCGCTCGACTCAGTGCGCCAGGGCCTGGATCGCTGGTACGCGGCACATCCCGACCAGTTGCAGCGGCCGGTCATTGAAACGATCTGGTTCGAAATGGTTGTTCCCGGCCTGCAGGGCAAGAAGTAAGGTGACACCATGAAAAGACTCAATCTGATTGGCGTTGCATTGGTCGTTGCCGGCGCTGCCGGATGCACGAATATGACACCGCAGCAGCAAGGCACCGTGAGCGGTGCTGCCCTCGGCGCCGCGGCCGGTGCAGGCATCGCGGCCATCGCGGGAGGAAGCGGCTGGACTGGCGCGGCGATCGGCGCCGTGGCCGGCGGCGTAGCGGGCAACATCAAAGGAGGCAAGCAGCAGCAGTGATAGTGCCCTGCCGCCTGCTGCATAACTGCTGACACGCCCGGTTCACGAAACGCAAGGTACAGCGCGAGGGAATTCGCCAGCCAGAACAACGCCTTCGCGCGCTGCCGTCGAACCATTACTGCCTCAAGCTCGTGGAAGCGAAATGACCTCAGCCGCCCCCGGCTGTTGTTGTCCGCGGTTGTCCGCGCTGGTCATGCCGCTCCTTTCTGTCTCCATTATGCGAATGGCACTTGGCATGCCGTCGATCCAATGCTTGGCGCGCTCCTGGCGTGCCTGGCACTAGTTCGATAAACCGATCGCAACTGGTAAGCGGCGATCCGCCGGCCGTGCCAACGTCTCCCGCCGACGCCTGACCGCCCGCGTGGTATCGCGTGCTGTGCCCCCGCTGCCTGCAGCGCACGACGTGGAGCCGAAGCGCCAGTTGCCGCGATGGATGGGCAATCTTTCAGGTCACCCCTTGACCTGCTTTCTCCCAGCCTTTATAAATTAACCATCCATATGGATGGTATACGGATGGTGCTCGGATGGTTCGCTAGCTTTTGTGCCGCAAATGACACATATTCCGGCGCCTATAGGCAACAACAAACCCGATGAACAAACCAAAGCCCGGTGACACGGAAAAAATCACGATCAATCTCGGCCCGGTGGACCTGGGGCAGATCGACCTGCTGGTCGAAGAAGGCTTTTATTCGAATCGCACTGACCTGATCCGGACCGCCATTCGCAACCAATTGGCGACGCACGCTCAGGCCATACAGGAAACGGTGACGCGCCGGGCCCTTGTCCTCGGGCTCCAGCATTTCACCCGCCGCGACCTGGAGGCGGCGCGCGCGGCCAACGAGAAGCTCGACATCCATGTCCTTGGCCTGGCGAGCATTGCCTCGGATGTCAGTCCGGAACTGGCGCTGGCAACGATTGAGTCGGTCGTGGTGCTCGGCGCCTTTCATGCCCCCGCGGCAGTCAAGGCCGCGCTCGCCGGGCGAATACGGTAGTACTGCGCGGTAGCACCGCGGCAATGTCGCCGCGCCCTGGCTCGCCAGGTTTGCCTGGAAACAAGTATGAAAATGAATGACGCCTTCCTCGCTTCGATGCGAGAAGCCATGCACTTGCTGCAGACGGCGGGTCCGCTTGAGGCCACCGAGGCTATCCAGCGTGCACTGCGCGAGCAAGCGTCGATGGGCGCGGCGGTCGCTCCGGCCTCCCCCTCCGCTCCCATGCCCGCACAGGTGGTCGAACGCCTGCTCACCGATGCCCGCGCGCAGGCCCGCCCGGCCGATGTCGCCGGCAGCGCCGCCAACGCAGCGCCCCCGGCATCTGCGCGCGGCACCCACTCGCTACGCCCCGACGGCAAACAAGCGTCCCCGCAGGATGTCAGCCATTTCAGCCAGCGCACGTTCGTGAACCGGGCGGGATCCCGCGCGTACAAGCTTTATGTTCCCGCTGGCCGTCGTGTCGAGCCGATGCCGCTGGTCGTGATGCTGCACGGTTGCACGCAGGATGCCGACGATTTCGCGGCCGGCACCCAGATGAACGCCCTTGCCGACATGCTCGGCTTTGTGGTGCTGTATCCGATCCAGGCCGCCGGGGACAATCCGTCGAAATGCTGGAACTGGTTCCGGCCCGGCGACCAGCAGGCCGGCAAGGGAGAGCCGTCGATCATTGCTGGCATGGCGCGCGAGGTGATCGCCAGCCACGGCATCGACGCAAGGCGCGTCTACGTTGCCGGCCTGTCCGCCGGCGGCGCGATGGCCGCGGTGCTGATCCAGCGCTATCCGGAATTGTTTGCAGCGGCCGGCGTGCATTCCGGCCTGCCCGCCGGGTCCGCGCACGACTTGCCTTCGGCGCTGGGCGCGATGAAGGGTGGCAAAGGGCTCGGCCGGTCCAGGTCAGGCGCGGTGCCGCCCGCCTCCACCGGGCGGCCCATCATTGTGTTCCACGGCGATGCGGACCATACGGTGCATCCGTCCAACGGCGACCGTCTTGTTGCGCCGTTCAAGAGCGATCACGCGCGCCAGCTGACGGAACGCAGGAACGTCGCCGGGGGCCATGACTACACGCGGCACAGAATCACCACGCCCGCTGGCGTCAATGTTGAATACTGGATCATCCATGGCGCCGGGCACGCCTGGGCGGGCGGAAGCCCCCAGGGCAGCTATACCGATCCGAAGGGTCCGGATGCCAGTGCGGAAATGCTGCGGTTCTTTCTCGCAAATCCGCTGCCGGGCTGAGCCGGCGCAGTCCCGCGCAAGCCTGAGCGAATCACGGTTGCAACACCAAGAACAGCGGGGCCAGTCGCTCGTGTAGCCTTTACTGCGCGGGGCATGGACGGCTGAGCCGCTGTCAACGAGCTGCCGGCATAAGCGGTACGGAACCTGCTTGGTCAGGGACGACATCGAGGAGCATGAACAATGACATATTGCCTGCATGCGCGAGGCCATTGCCGCGCGCGGAGGTCCTGACATGGCCGGTTCGAGCTTGCTGGTACTGATCGACGACATCGCAACCATCCTTGACGATGTCGCCGCGATGAGCAAAGTGGCGGCGAAAAAAACCGCAGGGGTGCTGGGCGACGACCTGGCGCTCAATGCGCAGCAGGTCAGCGGCGTCAAGGCGGATCGGGAATTGCCGGTGGTCTGGGCCGTCGCGCTGGGGTCGCTTCGCAACAAAGTGATCCTGGTCCCCGCGGCGCTGGCCATCAGCACCTGGTTGCCGTGGGCCGTCGTGCCGCTGCTGATGGTGGGCGGCGCGTTTCTTTGCTATGAAGGCTTTGAAAAACTGGCACACCGGTTCTTGCATAGCGATGCGGAGGACGCGGCACATCACGCCCGTGAAGTTCATGTCATGTCGAATCCAGCGGTCGACGTGGTGGCATTCGAGAAAGAGAAAATCAAGGGTGCGATCCGCACGGACTTCATACTTTCGGCCGAAATCATCGTCATTTCGCTAGGCACCGTCGCCGACGCACCTTTCGGCCAGCGGCTGGCGGTGTTGTGCGCGATCGCGGCCATCATGACGGTCGGCGTCTATGGCCTGGTGGCCGGCATCGTGAAGCTCGATGACGCGGGCCTGTACCTGAGCCGGCGCCCGTCGGCCGGCTTCCGCTGGCTGGGCCGAGGTTTGCTGCGGCTTGCACCCTGGCTGATGAAAGCCTTGTCGCTGGCCGGAACGGCGGCGATGTTCCTGGTGGGCGGCGGCATCCTGATGCACGGCATCCCGGCGATGCACCACGTGCTGGACGCGGCGGCACAGGTGGCGGCAGGCGTGCCGGCGATCGGCGGTGTCCTGTCGGTGCTGGCCCCGTTGGTGCTGGACGGCGTTGCCGGCATCGTCGCCGGTGCGCTGGTGCTGGCGGCGGTGACCGTGGTGAAGGCCGGGATGCGAGCATTGCGCCCGTCGGGACGCTAGGCGGGTACGGCGGATACTTCTGGCCACTGCCCCCGGCGCATCTCTTCAGGCCGCCCGTCGTCGGTGCCGGCACACTGGCGTCCCGAAACGGCTAACGTTCGCCTAGACGCGCTGGACGCTGACCCCGCCGGCAAGCACGCCGAACATGCGCTTGAATGTGCGCGTAGAAATGGTCACAAGGTCTACACTGTGGTCAACTATGGCCCGGCCCCCGCATCAATCTTGCTCGCGCAAGAGCATCGCCACATTACGCTCCGCGAGCGCAGCGATGGTGCGCGAAGGGTTCAGGCCGAGCGGGCGCGGGACGATCGCACCGTCCATGACATAGAGTCCCTTGTAGCCAAAGACCCGGCCCGCTGCATCGACGACACCGTCGGCAGCGGAGGTACCCATATTGCAGCCGCCCAGCGGGTGCGGTGTGATCAGGTTATGCCACCGCCGCCAGGTGAGCGGCACCCAGGGGTCTCCGCCGGTCGCTTCCGAGAGCCGCTTATGCGCTGCAATCATGGCCTCGATGACGGCCACCGATGACTGATAGGACCAGTCGAGACGCAGCACCCGGCGCCACGGCGCGTACCACCTGCGGCCTAGCCTCAGCTGGCCATCGCCAGGGTCCACGCCTTGCCCGAACCAGGGCATCATCCGCTCGACCGGATCGCCGTCGTCAAACAGTCCGCCGACGTCCCTCCACACCGCGCGCAGCTTGCGGGAACGGGTTCGCTTCATATGGCGCCGAATAAAGTTGCCTGCGAGGTTCGGGATGCCGCCATCCTCGACGAAAAGCGCCTGCCCGTTCGGGCCGCTGTGGTCCAGCAGGTCGATCGCGGCGGAGATGGTTACGCCATGAGCAGGAGAAATCTTCCTGTTGCCATAGAAGGCTGGCGTCACGAAGTCGCCATTGTGGGCCCAGCCATATCCCAACCGCGGTGAAAGCCCGGGCAGCGTGCGATGTTCATCCCGGCAGCGCAACAGTAGTTCGGTGCTGCCGATGGAACCGGCGGCCAGTATTACCCTGGCGGCCGTGACTTCGCCAGGGCTCGTCGTCTGTCCTTCCGGGTCGATTTTCCTGAAGCGCACCCGCCAGCCCTGCTGCAGCGGCTCCAGCCTGTCGATCAGGTGCAAGGGACGAATCTCGGCACCGTTGTCTTCAGCCACTGCCAGGTAATTCAGGTCCAGCGTATTCCTGGCCGATACCTGGCACCCGACGTCGCAGTTGCCGCAATGCACGCAAGTGCCCTGCCACCTGCCGTGCTGGTTCAGGAATTTCACCGAATGCCGGTCATCGCGGGCGTCTTGCCGTGTGGGGTCCCAATGCTCGGAAAACGTCACGGCCAGCGGCAGCTTGCGAAAGCGCCCGCCCCATCCGCATGCTTGCGCCCCCTCGCGCAGCAGCCTGGTTCGCTCGCTCTCCTGCATGTCCGGCACTTCGCTCACGGCGAGCATGCGTCCTACCTCCGCATAGTGGGCCTGCAGGCCGGCATAGGTCACCTCTTTCGGCCAGCCGTGCTCGAACGCTTCCGGCCTGGCTTCCACCGAGACGTTGGCGTAGATCAGCGAGCCGCCACCGACTCCGGCCCCGGCGATGACCCATACGTCGGAGAATGTCCGGATATCAGCCCAGCCATTGAAGCGGTGCGCGCGTTCCTGGTTCCACAACCAGGCATCATTTTCGTCGCGCGGGAAAGTCGCCGGGCTCCAGCGCCTTCCGCGCTCCAGCACCAGAACCTTGCGGCCGGCCTGCGCCAGCCTGCAGGCCGAGACCGCGCCACCGAAGCCGCTGCCGATGACGACGACATCGTAGGCAAGCGTATTGCTCATCATGACGCCCCCTGTCGTTGGGATGCTTACCGCTGGATGATGATTGCCTTCTCCTCAATCATCCGCACCGCTTCCGTCGGCGATACCTGGCCGTCAGCCGGCACGAAGCGGGGACCGGTTGCGCCGGGCTGGGCGCGTACGCGCCAGCTGCCGCGGACCTTCGTCATCTGGCGGACGCCCTCGCCCAGCTTCCAGTCTCTGCACACCTTCTCCAGCTTGAGCGGGTAGATCGTCAATTGCCCATGCTCGAACCGCATCCGCAGGAAGCACTTGTAGTCGGCGATGCGCTGCGATGAGAACACCTCCTCGGGATGCAGGCGCCACAGCGCGTTGCCCATCACCATCCACACGCCAAACAGCAGGCCGCCGAGGACACCGCCCAGCAGCATGGCCTCGACGAGGAACAGCAGGATCGGCGTCGCATTGTGCGCGCTAAAGCCATGGACGTTGAAACGCGTGATGAGCCATAGCACGGCGACAGCCAGCGCCAGGTGCAGCAGGCCGTGGCAGGCGCCGACAACCCAGGCCAGCCCGACGCCGCGCCTGACATCCCGGGTCGACAGCGCACCACAACAAAAGACAATGCCCGCGGCGAACACCACTGACGCCGGACTGTGCGCCATGATCCGGAACAGTTCGTGATACACCTCGCACATATTCCCGAATGTCACTTCGAGGTCGGCCAGCCCTTGGATGAAGTTGCGATGCTCGCGCCCGGGCACTGGTACCAGGCTCGCGCTTTGGACGATCCAGTCGAACAGCAGGTACAGGATCGCCACCAGCGCACAGAACGAGAGATTGCGCGCAGGAAGTTGCCACGCGCGATTGCGCAATTGCCGGGACGTCGCCTTTTCCGGATATGCGGACTTCAGCTCGTAGTGCTGCCTGGCCGGACCCACGACGATGGGCCGCGGCGGATCCGGCAGCAGATGCGTGCCGTGAAGAAACGCGCCGCCGCCTCCACAGGTGATCCGATGCGGCCCCGCCGTGCCTGCTCGCGGCACGTAGTGCGCGTAATGGTGCGAGTTGCCGGCCAGCACCAGTGCGAGCCGGTCGCCCAGCACGCCCTCGATCTCGCTCAGGCTTCTAAAGCGCGGCGTCTTGGTTTCGATCGACGGCACGGCGCGCTTTTCCCCGCGGCGCACGCGGTCCATCTCGTCAACCCAGCTCGCCTCGGGCGCGCACAATACCACGCGGTCGCCGGGCTGCAGCTGCGTGTACAACTTCTGGAAATACTCGCGCTGCGGCCGGTCGATTTCGGACTCCAGTTGCAGGTCCAGGCCCCAGATCCACCAGCCGCCGGGCAACTGCAAGGCGTAATAGCCGGTGCGCTGGCGTGTCTCCCAGCCGCCCACGGGCTTGCCACTGCAGAACAGGCGGGCGAAGCCACGCAGGCCGTCGTACCAGTCGTGATTGCCAGGCGTGGCAATCATCCACGGCGCATCCGGCAACTTGACCGGCTGGTCGCTGTATGCGGGGCGCGTGGCCTCGACCGGCGCCGGGAACGCAGCACGAAAGGGATCGACGAAGCGGCTCCGATAGCCGTCATGGGCAGGCGTCGGATACACCTGGTCGCCACCCAGCAACAGCACCTTTGAGCGCGGCAGCGTCACGCCCTGGTCGCGCAGCGTCACCGCGTGGCTGACGCACAATGCCATGGAGTAGGTCGAGTCCCAGCCGTCGCCCGTGTCTGCCATATAGTCGACCCAGACACCGCCCTGTTCGTCAGCCGGTACCGGCAGCGGCGGATTCGGATTCAGCGTGGAGAGCGCGGCCTGCACCATGCGCTGGTCCGCAAAGGCGCCGACAGCCATCGCCACGGCAACGCGCATGGCGGTGAACGGAAGCTGCAGCGGGCTCAGCCAGTTCACCATGGTTCGTTGCGTGTAGAGCTCCACGCGCCCGGTCGCCGCGGCCCCCGAATCCTTCATTGCCTTCCCCCTGAGACTTCAATGCTCGCCTGATGGCCGGGGCGCGCGCGTCGGTGCCCTCACCCCGTCAGCATCCCCACCGCTTCCGCAATCGCCCGCCTGATCCGCGTATACGTGCCGCACCGGCAGATCACGCAGCTCATCTGGTCGACAATCTCCGTCTCCTTCGGATTCCGCGTGCGCTTGAGCAGCGCGCTCGCCGCCATCAGTTGCGCGCTCTGGCAGTAGCCACACTGCACGACCTCGTGCTTCTGCCAGGCCGCCCGCAGGGCATTCGGCTCGGGGCCGTCAAGTCCTTCGATGGTGACGATCTTCTTGCCCTCCATCTCGCTCACCTGGTGCTGGCACGACAACAGCATCTTGCCGTCGACATGCACCGCGCAGGCGCCGCACACGCCCACGCCGCACCCGAACTTGGTGCCCGTCAGCTTGAGCTCGCAGCGAAGCACCCACAACAGCGGCGTGCATCCGTCGGCGTGGATTTCGACGTTTTTACCGTTGACACTGAGCTGACGGTCTGACATCGCAGGCTCCGGAAGGCGGCAGGGTCTTCAGCAGCGGCAGGTCGCGCAAGCGCTCGCCGGTGGCATTGAACAAGGCGTTCGCCACCGCCGGCGCGATCGGCGGCGTGGTGGACTCGCCCACGCCCTGTGGCGTTGCCGTCGATGGCATCACGTGTACCTGGATCTCGGGGCAGTCCCGCAGGCGCATGGCAGGAAAGGCGGTGTAGTAGTCCTCCTTGACCTTGCCTTGCTCCAGCGTGATCTTCTGCCACAGCGCCGCCGACAGCCCGAACACAATGCCGCCCTCGACCTGCTGCTCGATCAGGGTCGGGTTGACCGGCATGCCGCAATCGATGGCGCAAAAAACGCGCTCCACGCGCACCTGCCCCGCGTTGTCCACCGACACCTCGGCGACCTGCGCCACCACGCTGCCGAACGATTCGTGCAACGCCACCCCGCGCCCCACCTTTGCCACGCCAGGCTTCTTGCGCAAAGGCTGACCCCAGCCAGACATCTTTCCTGCCTGCTCCAGCACCGCGCGCTGCCGATCATCCTTGAGCAGGCTCATGCGGTAGTCGAGCGGGTCCTTGCTGGCCGCCACCGCCAGCTCGTCGACAAAACTCTCCATAAAGAAGGCGTGGTGCGAGTGTCCCACCGAGCGCCAGTAGCCCACCGGGATGGGGAGATCCACGGTCCGGTGCCCCACCCACACCTCCGGCCAGTCATAGGCCTGGTCGAAAGCGCCCTCCACGGTGGACTTGTCCAGCCGTGACACGAAGATATCGGGCAGGCCGAAGTTGCGTTTCGCGGTGCTCTCCAGCACTGACTGGCTGGCCGACATATTGCGCACGGCGATGACCTTGCGGTCCCCGTCGAGCCAGGCCTCGAAGCGCGACACGCTGGCCGGACGGTAGAAGTCATGCCGCATGTCCTCGGGGCGCGACCAGATCGTCTGCACCGGCACGCCCTTGCGCTTCGCCGCGATGGCGGCCGCCTGGCAGATGAAATCGACTTCGAGCCGGCGCCCGAATGCGCCCCCGATGGATTGCTCGTGCAGTTCTACCTTGTCCGTGTCCAGACCCAGTGTCCTTGCCACGCAGCGGCGGGCCAGCCCGGGCATCTGCGTGGCGGCCCACACGATGGCGTGGTCCTCCTGTACCAGGACCGTGCAGTTGACCGGCTCCAGCGCGGCATGAGCGAGATAGGGCGCCGAGTACACGACCTGGATGGCGGGCTTGCCCTGCTTCATGGCGCGCCCGTCGCCATGCTCGTACCAGACGCGCGGGTTGGAGTTATCGAGCGCCTTCACCAGCGTGTCGCGGATGCCGGCGCTTGACAGGTTCCCCGCCTCGCCCGCGTCCCACTTGCACTGGACCTTTTCCACCGCCTCCATGGCGATCCACGCATCGCTGGCAATCACTGCCACACCGCCGCTGCCGCCGGGGAACGGCGGCAGCTCGACGAGATCGAGCACCCCGGGCAGCTTTTTCACGTCATCGGGCGGGGATCCCTGCAGCTTGCCGCCCAGCGTCGGACACATCTGCACGCTGGCGTAGACCATCTTGTCCGCCACCACGTCGATGCCGAAGCGCGCGGTGCCGTTGATCTTGGCAGCGGCATCAAGGCGTGCCGTGCGGGTGCCGATGAGCCTGTAGCTGCCTGGCTCCTTCAACTCGACCTTGCGTGGCACATCCTCACGCGCGGCTGCCGCGGCCAGCTCACCGAACGTGGCACTGCGTCCCGACGGATGCACCACCTTGCCGGCCTGCGCGCGGCACTCTTCGACCTTGACGTTCCACTGCTTCGCCGCTGCCGCGCACAGCATCATGCGGGCGGCGGCGCCGGCCTCGCGCATCGGATTCCACAGGTCCCGGATGCTGGTCGAGCCGCCGGTGAACATCATGCCCACCTCGCGCACGCCCTTGCGCGTAAACCATGCCGCGGCGCGCCTGGGCCAGCCATTGTTGTCGGGGCGGAACGGCAGGTTGGCGACCACGCCCTCGATGTTGTTGTACAGGTTGTCGATGGGCGACGGCCCGACGCGGATCTGCGACCAGTCGGCCTCCATCTCCTCGGCCAGCAGCATCGCCGCGCCGGTATGCACGCCCTGCCCCATCTCGGCCTTGTTCATCACCACCGTGACGGTGTTGTCGGACGCCACCTTGACCCAGCCGTTCAGCGCGAACTGCCCGTCGCGCACCGCCAGCGGCTCGCCACCCACCATGCGCTGGCGCGGCGGCAGCAAGGCCCATCCGATCACCAGCGCACCGGCAGCGCCTGCCCCCCCGAGCAGGAAAGCTCTGCGCGTCAACATGGCAAGACTGGCGGATCGATCATCATCGGTAAGCCCCCCGTACCGCCGATGGCATGGCCTATATTAGGTCGGGAAGTGCTTCAGTGCGAATACGAACACGTGGGTGGCGCTAGCGCGCAACACCTGCCCTGCTGTCCGGTGGCGCCGCCGCGGGGCCGGCACCGGGTCTGGTCCGATGTGATATGTCGCGCGACTTTGTTGTATCAAATCACTTCCGAGTGAATGAGAATGCACGCACTGGCTTCATTGGCTCTGAGACTTAGCTCACTTGGGGGATGGCGCCATGAATCCCTTTCGTGCATAGTCCTCCGTTTTCGGGGTACTTGCTCACGGAGAGTCGCGAAGGGGCGGCTATGGTTGTGGCGAGGTGCCATGACGTGAGAAGCGAGAATGATAAGAAATGCCAGACTCCGTGCTGCGAATGCAGAGGACCTGGAGGCAGTTGGACAAGTGCTGGCAGCGTGTGGACTGCCGCTTCCAGAGCCGAGGGATGCGACTCCGCTTTACCATGTCGCAATCGTCGAGGACAGTATTGTCGGCTGCGCCTGTGGCGAGCAGCGCTCTCAAACCATCGTCGTTCACACGGTTGCAGTGTTGCCCGGCTATCGCGGGCACCGACTCGCCACCCATCTCGTGAGCGTGCTCCTGACGAGAGCGCGGGCCAATGGCTGTACGAAGGCCACCGTTTTAACCAACGAGAATCCAGGCTTCTTCGCTCGATACGGCTTCTCGCTGACCCCTACCGACACCGTTGTTCGGGAGATGCAGTTGTCAATGGATTTTCTCCGTCGATTCGGCGCCCGCTCGCACTATATGTGCCGACAACTTTAGGCTCTGTTGCGCGGCCGCCTGCCGGCTGCGGCTTGCGCCGAGGTGATAATGCAGATATGCCCGACATTGCCGTCATGGCCAGCAGCGGGCGCCATTCCAGTTCGGCGCCAAATCCTGCGGTCGAGGTAATCGTGCGGTCCCGGCAGCCAAGCCGAAGTGTCATCAAGTCATCAATGCCGCAAACCCCTGCAGCAGGCGCTCGATGTCGTGTGCGTGAATATCTCCCATCGTGGAGATCCGGAACAGTTCATCCGACAGCTGCCCTTGCCCTGCATAGATCACGAAGCCGAGCGCTTTCAGGCCGTCGTGCAGCTGCGTGTACGACAAGCTTGCCGGCAAACGGTAGGCGCGCAGGACGACGGAGGACTGGTCCGCCGGCAACGCACTCGCGATGCCGCGCAATGCAAGTCCCGCGCGCACTTGCTCGGCCAGGGCCGCATAGCGCGCGTGCCTGGCGTGCTGGCCGCCGCTGTCGTCGAGTTCGCGCAGCGCTTCCACGAGCGCGTAGTAGGCGTGCACGGACGGCGTGAAAGGGGTGTTGCGCTGATCCTGCAGGCGTGCCAGCCGGCCAAGATCCAGGTAGTAGGTCCGGCTTGCCGCCTGGGCCAGCGCGTCACGCCGCGCGATCACGAAGGCGGCCCCCGGCACGCCGTGCAGGCACTTGTTGGCAGTGGCGGCCACGGCGGCAATGCTGCCGCTGAAGTCGATGGTCTCGGCCCCGAAGCTGCTGACGGCGTCGACCAGCAGGTGAGCGCCGCGCTGGCGGCAAACGGCGTCGAGCGCGTGCAGGTCGTTCAAGCGCCCGGTGGTCGTTTCATGGTGGATCACCGCCACATGGCCGATGGTCCGGTCCGCGTCGAGCATGGCGGCTAGCCGGTCAAGGTCGGGCGCCTGCATCCAGTCATGCTTGATCACCTCGTGGTCGATGTGGTATTGACTCGCAATCTGCGTAATGCGCTCGCCGTACACGCCGTTTTCGACAATGAGCAGCTTGCCGCGCGCGGGCACCAGCGCGGCAATCATGCTTTCTACTGCTGCCGTGCCTGACCCGGTCATCAAGATCGCGGCCCACTCGGTGGGGTCCAGCCGGTAGACGCCGAGCAGCCGCGTGCGCGCCTCGTCCTGCAAATCGAAGAATTCGCTTTCGCGATGGCACAGGTCGGGCTGCAGCAGGCTGCGGCGGACGCGCTCGGACAAGGTCACCGGGCCGGGGTTGAGCAATAGCATCAGTTCTCTCCGTGATCAGCGCCGATGTGGCGCGCGAGGCGGGACTTCACTTCCGCGGGGGTGATGGTGGGCCGGGGCAGGCCGTCCGGCGTGCCGGCGCGTATCACCAGCCGCACGAAGCGCGAGCCGGCCGCGGATGCGCCCGGCTCGGCAGGCACAGCCGCCGCGAGCACCTCGTCAAGCAGTTCGAGGCAGTCGCCTTCGGCCGCCGAGGCATAGCCGCAAGCCGCCGCCACGCCGGCGAATGACACATTGGGCGACACCGTGGCCTGTGCGCCGGTCGAGTCGTGTGCGCCGTTGTCGAGCAGCACGTGCGTGAGGTTCGACGGGCCGTATGCGCCCAGCGTGGCGAAGTTTCCCATGCGCATCAGGGCAGCGCCGTCGCCATCGATGGCGACCACATGCAGGTCCGGGCGCACCAGCGCGAGGCCAAGCGCCAACGGCGTCACGCAACCCATCGAGCCCACCATATAGAGCTGGTTTGGCCGGTCATCGAGCGCATACAATTCGCGGCCGCAGAAACCGGTCGATGCCAGCACCACCGTCGCAGCGGCCGGCGTATGTGCAATCACGCGCTGCAAGGCCTCGCGCCGCGAAGGCAGCGCATCCGGCGCCCCTCCCCGCCATTGCGTGCGCACCGCACATCGCGCACGCGGCGCGGATCGATCCTGCGGCTTGAGCGCATAGGGCGCGACACTGCCCTTTTGCATGACCAAAGCGTAAGGGCGTCCGGTCGCGTCCATATGCGCCAGCGCGCGATCGAGCGCCGGGCCGATGGCGGCCGCGTCAGTCGGGAACAGCTCCCACGGTATCTCCATGGTGTCGAGCATCGCAGGCGTGACCGGGCCCATCAACGCGTGCTGCGGCTCGTCCGCGGTGCCCGGTTGCCCTCGCCACGTCACGATCAGCAATTGCGGCAGGCGGAACGTCCAGGTCAGCGAAGTGAGCGGGCTTACCGCATTGCCAAGGCCGGAGTTCTGCATCATCGTGATGCCGCGCTGGCCCCCTCTGGCCCCGAGCGTCACGCCCGCGATCAGCGCTACCGCGTCACCCTCGTTCGCCGACGAGACGTAGTGCAACGAAGGATCCTGCAGCACGCAATTGATAAACGGGGTGAGATACGAGCACGGTACCCCCGCATACCAGGAGAAGCCACGCGCCAGCGCCGCCTCGATAAACTGAGCCGCTTCGATCATCGGCGTTTCTCGGTGCCGGGTGTGCCGGGTGCGCCCTGGGCAAACGGCAGCCGGGCATGCGCGAACTCGCCCGCGCGCTGGTAGTCCTCCAGGTCGTTCACGCTGCGCCAGTGGCCATGCACATACTTCACGTCGATCTCCTCGCCAGCCCCGATCAGGGCGTTGAGCAGGTCAGGCATGTCCAGCGTGTCGAAGTCCGCCCGCGCACGCAGGCCGGCAAGTGCCTGCTGCAGGGCCTCACGCCCGGCGCCGCGCACGCACAGCAGGCCGATCCAGCGTCCCTGCGGCGCCTGCCCGCCGGTGACGGCCGCTTCCTTCCCCTGGTTCGAAACATGCCGCAGCAGGACCTTCTGGCCGAACAGGGCGCGGTCGTCGGGCGCGGAGCAGTAGGCGAAATCGCGTACGCTCTGGTTCGACGGTTGCGTCTGCGACGAGTCGACCACCACGCTGAAGCGGGACTCGCTCTCGAACAGGTCGCGCAGGAAGTAGCTGCGAAAGAGCAGATCACCGTAGGCGATCACGGTATCCGTATGCAGGCCGTCGGCCGCGCACGCCAGCGACGCCAGTTCGCCGGTACTCGCGTAGCGCTCGTTGCGCACGAGCTTGATACCCGTGCTCTGGATCGCATCGGCGCGATAGCCGCCGACCACGGTGATGTCGTGGATGCCCTGCATCTTGAAGGCGTCCACCAGCCAGCGCAGCAGCGGCTTGCCCGCGACCGGCAGCATGACCTTGGGGCGCTCGGCGGTCAGGGCGTCAAGCCCTTCGCCGCGGCTCGCCGCCAGCACAACCGCCGCGCCGGGCGCCTCGGCGCCAGACAGGTACAGCCGTTCGGCGGCGGCATACTCGTCGGCATCCTGCAGGCGGAAGATCTCGCTCATCGGCGCGATGCGGTCCTCCACATGAACCAGCGTCTGGGTGTCATGGATCTCCCTGGCCACCGCCTGCATCGACGATGCCGCCGCGCGGATCAGATGGTTGGCCCAGATCACGAGGCTGATGCCGGCCTGGCGGAATACGTCGGTGGGAGTGCTGTAGTACTTGGTCGGCACGATCACCAGCGGAGCGCGGCCGGCCCACTCGCGTGCGAACTCGAGGATCTCGTCCGGCCGCGACAGCTTGCTGTGGATGAGGATCGCGTCGGCACCGGCCTGCCGATAGGCTTCGGCCCGGCGCAAGGCCTCGTCCATGCCCCAGCCCGCGATCAGTGCTTCTACGCGCGCGACAATCGAGAAATCGGCATCCGTCTGCGTATCCTTGCCGGCCTTGATCTTGCCGCAGAATTCGTCGATCGTGGCCAGCGGCTGGCGTTCGCCGTCGATAAAGCTGTTGGTCTTGGGGAACTGCTTGTCCTCGATGCACAAACCCGCGATGCCGCGCTGTTCGAGCTTCCTCACCAGGCGCCGCACATTGTTGAAGTTGCCGTAGCCGGTATCGCCGTCGACCAGGATCGGCAAGCCGCTGGAGTCGGCCATGAATTCGAGCGTGTCGACCACCTGTGTCCAGCTTGCCTCGTTGTTGTCGCGCACGCCGAATTGCGCCGAGATCGCCAGGCCGGAGGCCCAGATAGCCTTGAAGCCTGCTTCGCGCACAATCCGGGCCGAGAGCCCGTTGTGGGCTTCCATCATGAATTCAAGTTCGCTGCCCACCAGCAACTGGCGCAGCGCGGCGCTGCGCGACGCAGCGGGCAAAGCCGGATCACGTGCGTTCATGGCGTGACTCCCGAGGCAACTCCCGAGGTAACACCGCGTCGGAGTTGCGGCAACACTTCATCGCGGGCGCGCACGACGTCGCCCGGGAAGTCGATCTCGAGCCAGGGCGCACCGGTGACGTCTGCGATCTCGAATGCATGGCCGCCCTCCAGCAGCAGGTCGCGCACGGCTTCCTCGTGCGGCATCTTCTCCTGGTTGCGCTCGACATACCCCGCGACGATCTGCGCCAGGCGGCGTGCGGTCTGCTCGCTGAAGCGGAAGAACCCGACCGACTCGCCAATCGTGTCATATGCCAGGCCCACCGCCACCTGCTTGCGCAGCTCGACTGGAACGCCGTCCCGCAGGCAAAGCTTGACTGGCTCGTCGCCGGTTTCGAAGTCGCGGTCGATCAGCAGGCGGTTGGCGCTGTCGCCGGCAACCAGCGCGGCGAGAATGCGCTCGTCGTAGAGCACGTCGGCGTCCATCAGCAGTACGTCGCCGCCGCGCGTGAGCGCGTCGGCGACGGTGTGCACGGTCAGGACGCTGCCGAGTTCGTAGCGCGGGTTCAGAACGATTTCGGGATGGGGCGAACGTCCGAGCCGGTCGAGTTCGGCCTTGACCTGTTCCGGCTGGAAACCGAGGGCAAGCACGACCTCCGTGACGCCCGCCGCGTCCAGCATGCGTAGATGCCGTTCCAGCACGGTGATGCCATCGAAGCGCAACAGGCACTTCGGGAATTGCGCTTCGGGCGGTTGCTGCAAACGCAGGCCAAGGCCTGCGGCAAGAATAATCGCTCGCATATTTTTCTCCGCTCTCATGCAACCGCCATCAATCGGTAGCCGGCACACCCCCCATGCTTCGCCGCCGGTGTCTTCGTTCACTCCAGTACAAATACAGAAGGCCGGGCGCGCCAAGCACGATTTCCCGCGCGCGCTTGATCAGCGACAGCGCCAGCGCCGCGTCGGCAGGCAGTCCCACCAATGGCGCGAGCAGCAGGTAGCCAGCCTCCTGCACACCCAGCGAGCCGGGAATCGCAAACGCGGCGCCGCGGATCGCCTGCCCGGCGCTCTCCAGCAGCAAGGCGTCGAGCCAGCTGACGGGATGGCCGAGAAACCGCAGGGCCAGCCACACCTCCCCGGTGCCGACCAGCCAGCCCGCCAGGCTCAGCGCGAAGGTCGCGGCGACCTTGCCGGGCGCGCGATAGATCCGCCGTACGGCTGCGTCCACCGCATCGGCACGCATCGTCAGCGCCGCCCAGTCGCGCTTTCCCCGCAATTTCGACAGCAAGCGCAGCACGCGCCCAAACAGGCCGCGCCGCTGCGCCACATAGAACCCGAACAGGCACAGCGCCAGCAGCGCGGTGACGGCAATGACCGGCAAGCGCACATCCTCGCCCGCCTCGCTCGCCGTTGACGCGCCGAACAGCACGAGTCCGAGCACCGCGAACACCAGCTGCGCGATCGCTTGCATCGTCGTGCTGACGGTGATCGCTGCGGCAGCGTCGCGCATGCGTGCACCGCGTTGCGCGAGATGGCGCACCATCAGCACCGGTCCACCCAGCTGTCCGGCGGGCAGCAGGCTGTTCACGGACTCGCCCACCCAGCGCGCAAACAGCGCGTCGCGCATGGCGCGATGGCTGGCGTGGCGATCGAACAGCACGAAAATGGCACCAGCATCCAGCGCCAGCGGCAGCAGGTGAAACATCACCACCAACAGGCTCAACCAGCCCGCCGACATCAGCGTCGACGCCACCGAGCCGAAGCCGGTAAAGGCAATCAGGGCGACAAAGAGCGCCGCACCGACCGACAGCGAAATCATCGCCGCACGCGTCATGCCCGGGGCTGCTGGCCCTTGGCCAGCCGTTTGAATACTTGCCGGAAGCCGAAATAAGCGAGGGCGTCCTTCATGTTGGAGACGAAACGCAGCCAGGGCCGCATGCCCGGGTCGGTGACGTATTCGAAGGTCAGCGACACCCGTATCTGGTTCGCCCCGAGTGGCGTGATGCGGTGGCGCAGCTTGTCGCCATCGAAGAAAACGAGGCCACCGGGGGGAATCTGTACCGAGCCCGCTTGCACAGGCACATCGGGCTCGCGCGTGTGCAATTCGTAGTCGAGACGGCACGACGATTCGTCGATCACGCCGAACAGCAAGGTATAGCGCCTGCCGTTGTAGTAAGAGGTATCGTAATGCCAGCCGATATGATCGCCCTCGCGCGTGTAGTAATAGAGCGCGTAGGCATGCGGATCCTGCTCGGGCGAAGGCAGCAGCTGCTCGCCGCAGATCTGTTCGAGCCAGCCGATCAGCGCCTTGGACCGATAGAGTTGCGCGATAAAAGGCGCGTGCTGGTCGATCGTATGGCGGCTGACGCTGCCGCCCTGCTTGTGGCCCGGGAGATAATTGCGATTGATTTGGTCTTGCAAGGCCAGGGCGCTGGCAACCAGGCCTTCCGTGACTTCATCCGGCAAAAACTCGCCCACATGCAGGAACGCTCCCTGGCGCTCGAATTCCGCGCGCAGGGCGCTGTGCCCCAAAGCGCCAACACGTGCGGCCACACCTGCATCGGGACCGGCACGCGCGCCCGCGGGGTCGGCGAACGGCTGCTGCCGCTCGCCAGGCAGGGTGAGAAGATCCCGGTCCGCTTCGGCTGATTCGCTCATCGGCGCCTCATGGTCTGGTAGCCGCTGTAACGGGGCGAGCGCGCCGCACGGCGCGCCAGTAGTCGAAGACCACCCATGCCGCGAACAAGGGCGCGCCGATCGACGCCGCCGTCAGGAACGGGCTGATGGCACTGCTCAGGGTCACAAGCGGCAGGAGGTAGAGCACATCCTCCGTCTCGAAGCCACCGACCGAGGCCTGTTTCGTGGCGGTCTTGCCAGCGAGCGCTTCGATGCGCATGCGCAAGAAGAAGATCAGCGCCACGGCCACGCCCGCCACGCTGCCGCGCACGACTGCTGGCACCGCAGTATCCTGAAACTGGCCCGAGACGCCGATCCCCATGCTGACGAAGAGCAGGATAGTGACCAGCGAGTCGCTGAAAAGATCGTAGAAATGGCCTAACTTGCTGGATTTCCCGCTGATCCTCGCCAGTTCTCCGTCAGTATGGTCAATAAAATTGGAAAACACGACCAGCAGCGCACCGCCATTCGCCCAGCCGAAGCCGCCCTGCGCGAGGCACGCCGCGCCGGCCAGGCCGGTCAAAAGCCGTATCGTGGTCAGATGGTTGGGCGTAACCCGGGAATCCTTGAGCGGCTCGACAAGCCGCCGCGCCAGGCGTGCGTCCCATGTGCGCGGAGATGGCGGCGGCGCAGGCGGGTCCATTGGATTGCTGCTCATCTTGCAAATACCCCCGCGGCAGGAAATGCGACATGGCCAGGACTGCAGGGCAAGTTCGCGTGGTTTGCTTGGCAGTATTTCAATCTGAAGGACCAAGGCCGGCCGCGCGCCGGATTCCGCGCCGCAGTCGCGTCCAGGCACTGAGACCGCACGCCCGGGGCAGCTACCGTCCCTTGCGTGCGCAAGACAACTGCACTCAGGCACTCAGGCCTTCATTGGCGTCAATAATAGACGTGATTCCGACGAGCTGTCGAGGCAGCAACCCCTGGGCGTTGCCGGTAGCAGGCCGGTAATGGCGGGCGCGGCGGATCGAAACATGGCCGACTATGGGCTGACGATGGAAAGAGCTGGAAGCGGCGCGAGAATCCAGCGGATCGCCTTCGCCCGCCATTCTTGGCTGTCGTTACCGTCGTTGCCGTCATCCGGATTCAGGGTTGTAGTTGGCGCACCCTGCTTTTTGTCCTGCTGTCCGGTCTGTGCTTGTTTCTTGGCTGGCCCGGGCCGTTGGCCTTGCGCCGCCGCCCGCCGCCACCAGCTCGGCGCTGGCGAGCCGATCGGCGAGCGCGGCGGCCTGGGCTTCGAGCCGGGCCCGCGCTTCGCGCCTGCGCCACCATCGCGTGCCTCGTTGCGCGCCGCCACCAGTTCCCCGCGCAACGCTCCGGCCGTGCGCTCGTTCTGCTGGCGCGCGGTGCGCTCATCGTCAAGTATTACTACGTAATACGTATCAAAACTTGATATCATCGAATTACTTTAGACATAACTGCGCTTATGTTTATAATATCAAAGTGAAGTGTGATTCTTTCGACTCGCGCATGGACCTACTGCCCCTCAAACCGCTTGGGAGTCTTACCGACTCACTTCCCACACCGCTGGAGCGGTTGAAACTGTCATCGCCGCTGTCCGGCGCCGCCGGTACTAATCGCGCGCCCGCCACCGGCGCTCGTATTGCCGCGGCCGATGACCTGGCCGCCGTGACCGCCTGGCTGGCCCGCTATGCCGACAGTGCGGCGACCATCGCCACCTACCGCCGCGAGGTGGAGAGGCTGATCCTGTGGGCCGTGCTCCAGTTGGGCAAACCTTTGTCCTCGCTGACGCACGAAGACCTGCTAGCCTATGAGCGCTTCCTCGCCGATCCGCAACCGGCCGCGCGCTGGGTGCTGGCCGGCAACAAGAAGCTCGCGCGCAGCCATCCGGACTGGCGCCCGTTTGCCGGGCCGCTGTCGCCCGGCAGCGTGCGCCAGGCCATGGTGATCCTGAACGCGCTGTTCGCCTGGCTGACCGAGGCCGGCTACCTGGCCGGCAATCCGCTCGCCCTCGCCCGCCGTCGGCGCGCTCCCAGCAAGGCGCGCATCACCCGTTATCTGAGCCACGACCTGTGGGCGATCGTCAAGGAGACGGTCGAAGCGATGCCGACCGAGACCGTGCGGGAACGGCTGCATGCGGCACGCTGCCGCTGGGTGCTGAGCGTGCTCTATCTGGGCGGCTTGCGGGCGTCGGAGCTGACAGCGACCACGATGGGCGCGTTCTTCTGCCGGCGCGATGCCCAGGGCACTGAGCGCTGGTGGCTGGAGGTGACCGGCAAAGGCAGCAAGACCCGGCTGGTGCCGGCGACCGACGAGCTGATTGCAGAACTGGCGCGCTACCGTCGCGCCCACGCACTGCCGCCGACTCCGCAGTTCGGTGAGACGCGTCCCCTGGTGCTGCCGGTGATCGGAAAAGCGGACAGCGAGAAACCGCTGTCACGCGGCGCGCTGCACCTGATCCTGAAAGAGGTGTTTGGCATGGCCGCGGCGCGCCTGCGGGCGCGCGGGCCGGAATGGGAAGCGCAAGCCGCGGTGCTGGCCAGCGCCTCGGCGCACTGGCTGCGCCACACCGCTGGTTCGCACATGACCGACCAGCAGGTCGACCTGCGCTTTGTGCGCGACAATTTCGGGCATAGCTCGTTGTCGACGACGAGCGGCTATCTGCACAGTGAAGAGGATGCGCGCCATGAAGCCACGCAGGCGCGGCATCGGATCGGCTGGGACGCGGAGAAGTAGCGGGACGGCGATACTCCACTAGGCTAGCGGTTCAGCGGACGCATCAATCCGCTATTCTGAGCGCTTACCTCATCGAGAAAATCGGCCGATTCGGGCCGACTCTGCGATGCAGATCAGGATTTGGACGTGCGCTATCATGCGCCATCGCTCGCTGACCTTCGCCCTATGCTGCTGTGCGAGCGGAAGACCATCCGCGCGGATATCGGGATGGAGAGCGCTCGCGCGATTGGATAAGGATCAAGCGTCCCGGCGCCGTGCCGCCAGAAAGGTTTCGTCGCTGACACTTGGTTCTGTTTGGCACCCCATACGGTGTTTGCGACACATACCGTAAGCTGGATCAAGCGTGGTGGGCCTTTCCCCCCTTCCCCAGGGTCACTGCGCTTTGCCCCGCCGCGTTTCAGCGGCTCCGCGGCGGGGCCTTTCTAGAATGGCGCCAGACGAAGCTATCGCGAAACTTTGGCGTTCTGCCCGAGAGCCTTCGAAAGCGTTTCTCCTTGCGACACACCCGCCGCGTCGACAATCCCGCTATCGCCCCTGGCTTGCTCGGCTTCAGGGCTTACCGGACCTTGGTTGCCGGCGGGACGCCACTCCGAATCGCCTTGGGTGCAGCGCCTTTTCCTTTGGTTCTTTGACTGGTCCAGGGGCAGTCCAGCGTGAGCCCGTTCATTCTGTCGGCCTACTTAAGCCGGCTGTCAAAGCAACCGGCAGCGTCTCCGCAAGGCGGGGAGCAGGCCTGTGTCTGCCCCCAACCTTCGAGTTGCAATCTAGTCCGGAGCGCGCTCGGGGACCGGCATTTGCACCCATTCCTTATAGAATGCCTCGATGTCTGGCTCGAAGTCGTGGATCACTGGATACCATGGTGTTGGCGCCTCGACGTCGTGCATAGTGCCGCATGCCGGGCAGTAGTACTCTCGATACACCTGCCACTGGGTATCGGGGGCCATCAGCTTGGGATACACCTCGGCCATCGCTTCCTCTGTGTCGCGCACATAGATGGATGCATGCAGTTTCCAGTTCTCGCGGTAATCGCAGAACTCGTGGCCGCAATCGCACTTGACCACCCACTTCTTATTATTGGTCGATTGCACAATATGCATGTGCGGGCCGAGCGGAAGCACAATGCGGTCCGGGAAGCTGACCTTGGCCTGCAGAGCGGCCAAATACTGAGCAAAGCGGCTGTCATCTTTGGGCATCGACAGCATGCGGAAAGTTGTTTCCCAGTCCAGGGAACCCTCAACGAGGTGGGCAACCTGTTCATTCGTGTACTTGGACATGACTCAACTCCTCGATTCTGTGATTACTCTTCGACCTGGACGACGGTGGTAACGTCGGGCAGCAGGGAAAGGTCCATGCGGTGCCTGGCGCCGTAGGACGGCACGCCCAGTTCATCCTCAAGCAGCTGCCACTCGGCGGGGAGGTTCCAGAATGCCTTGAACTCCCGCGTGAACTTCTCCGACAGGGCGAAGCTGGTAGCGAACATGTGTTGCACCTGGACGGACGCGTGCTTATTGAGGATGCGATCGCGTTCTTCCTTCATCCATTCGCGGGTTGGCAGGGAACGTGCCAGGCGTTCCTTGCGGATCTCGGCACGGCGGGCCTGGGTTTTCTCTACATCCACCGTGAACACGCCCTTGGCGTCCTGGGTGAAGACGGCACCGTAGACTTTCTGCGCATATTCCGGCAGAAGGAATTTCTGGTTGAGGTCCGCCTCGACGGCCTTCGGATCGCGGTCGATCGGGTCGCCAAAGCCCGGCCCCCCGCGCAAGTAGTTGAGGTACAGGTCATGGTTGGCGTAGCAGTCCTCGGTAGTGATGCACTGCTTGTCACGCTTGACCACCGCAGTTGCATCGATGTGGCGCTCGTAGTCTGGCTTGCCGGGATCGATGTCGCCACCCAGAGGCAGGGAATCGCCAATGGCGATGCGCTTGTCCAGCCCGGTCTTGTGTGCCTCAAACCGGTATCCGGTCGCCGAGGGATAGCCACCCATCATGCCCCAGTCGCTGTTCATGAACCCATTGCCCATGAAGAACATGGTCCAATCCTGGGCGTTCCACACCATGCGCAGCGTCTCGAAGCCGCAACCGCCGCGGTACTTGCCATACCCGCCGGAGTTGGCCTTGACGTTTCTGCCAAGATAGAGCAACGGTTCGGCCATCTCCCAGATTTCGATGTCGCCCATGTCCCCTTCCGGGTTCCAGATGGCGGCTGCGTGGTTGAGGCCATCCTTGACGGCGCAGGCGCCCGTTCCGCAGGAACTGGCCTCGAAACTGTTAACCGCATGGATCTCGCCATCCTGATTGATGCCACCACCTTGCAGCCAGTTTGAAGTGTTGGCGTTACCGGCGTTCACCTCCTCCAGATACCCCCGGCTAAAATAGGACTGGGATAGGCCGCGCCACAGGGCCGCCCAGCCGGAGACCAGGAAGTGCCAGGCATAAGCGTGACCGGTGCGGCGGTCGTCGGGATTGCACCAAGTGCCCTTTGGCAGGCGGAACTCGGTGGCGAAGTAGGCGCCATCATTGATGCGCTGGGTTGGCACCAGGGTCTGGCACATCATGACCCAGATTCCTGAAGTAAATGCCACCTGATGGGCGTTGAAGGTGTGCCAGCCCCAGCGGCTCGCTCCTTCGAAGTCCAGGCGCCACTTTCCGTCCGGCTTGATGGTCATCTCCACCGGCGAATGCATGATGGAGTCGAGCTTGGCGAAGGCGTTGGATACCTGCACGTCGTCATGCTTGTAGGGCACATCGACAAAGGAGACTTTGCGATACTTGCCCGGCAGGGTCATGGCCCTGATACGGCTCTGCAGTCCGCGGCGGCCTTCTTCGATGACCTCGTAGGTAAATTTCTCATAGGCCTCGATGCCATCAGCCCGAATCACTTCCTCAACCAGGTCGCGAATCATGTGGCAGCCGGCGATGCGGGTCTTTTCGTCAAGGATCCAGTACTTGGGCGTGCGCACTGAACGCTGGGACTCGTGCAGCCAGTCGCGCAACGGCACGTCATTCACCCCCGTCTTGCGGCAGGTAATCATGTAGCCATCGCCGAAGCGCTGGGTCTGGCCGGTGGACATCGAACCCGGCGTCACTGAGCCGGTGTCGATGACGTGCGTGACGCCACCGACCCAACCGATAAGCCGGCCTTGCCAGAAGATCGGGACGATAGTCGCGATGTCACAGGGATGCACGTTGCCGATAGAGCAATCGTTGTTGGTAAACATGTCCCCCGGATTAATGCCGGGGTTGGCCTCCCAGTTATTCTCGATCATGTATTTGATTGCCGCCCCCATGGTCCCGACGTGGATGATGATCCCGGTCGAGGTCAGCACGCAGTCGCCCACAGCGTTGTAAAGCGTGAAGCAAAGCTCGCCTTCTTGCTCGACGATAGGGCTCGCGGCAATCTTCTTGGCCGTTTCACGAGCATGCACGAGGCCGCCACGCAGCTTGGAGAACAGCTTTTCGTAGCCAATCGGATCGCTGTCCCGGAATTCCAGCTTCCCGAGGCCGTTGTAATGGCCCGTAGCATTGGTGCGCTCAATGATGCCGTCACGGTGCTGCTTGAGCGTCTGGCCGTTTTGCAGCAGGTCGGCGAAGCCGACTTCTTTATTGCTCATCATGTTCATGGCATGTCTCCTTACTTCACTTCTTTGAGATGGAACAGGCGGTGCTTGTCAATCGTCGTTTCGAAGCCGTCGGGCACCACGAACGTGGTGGCATCGGATTCGATGATGGCGGGACCGACGATGTGATTGCCGGCCTTGAGGGATTCCATCTTCCAGAGCGCGGCATCGACCCACTTCTTGTGGCGATAGAAGGGTCGGGTACCGAGATAGGCCGACTTTGGCGGCGTGGGCCCGGCGTCCGGGTCCTCCGGCAGCACGGGTTTCTGGGTTACAACCATCCCGCGAAGAATGGCGCCAGTAATGGAAAAGCCCAGTTCCGGCGAGCGGGCAGAACTCGCGTAGACGCGTCCATAGGTATTTTCGAATGCGTCGACGATTTTGTCCCAATCGGCGGCAGTCGCGGCACGGGTCACCGGCGACACAATCTCGAGATCGTTCAGTTGGCCCATGTACTGCATCTTGTAGCCGGGAATCAGCATCACGTCTTCGGGCTTGTATCCGTTGAGGACGAACTCGTCGATGACCTTCACCGCCAGTTCCGACCAGGCTTCCTGCAAGATTCCGCATGCAACCGCCTTGGCATCGTCCGGCGCGAGCTGGGCAACACCAAGGTCCACTGACTTGTCGTAGCGGTACTCAAAGTCGGCGCAAGCGCAACCGAAGGCCGAGAATCCCGCCGCCCACGCAGGCACGACGACGTCCTTGAAGCCGACGCCGCCGGTGTAGCCGTAGGTGTGCACCGGGCCGGCGCCGCCGTAAGAAAAGCAGGTGAATTCCGCCGGGTTATAGCCTTTGGCACTGATGTTGGCGCGCAGGTACTCGGAAAGGGTAAGGTCAAGCAGCTCGATGACGCCTGCCGCGGCGTCTTCGACTGACAGGCCGAGCGGGTCGGCGATCTGCGCCTTGATGTGGTCGCGGGCGCGTTGCACGTCGAGCTTGATGGCACCGCCCAGGAAATTGTCCGGGTTCAGATAGCCCAGAACGACGTGGCAATCGGAAACGGACACCGTGTCGAGACCGCTTTCCGGCCAGCAGGTGCCCACGCGGTAGCCTGCGCTGTCGGGGCCGAGCTTGATCGACTTGCTGTAGGGGTCGAGGCGCACAAAGCTGCCGGCGCCGGCGCCAACCGAGTCCATTGCCACCAGGGGCAAGGAGAGGACCAGACGGGCCATGTCGGGGTCGGACTTGATGGCGAAATTGCCCTTGGTGATCAGGGCCACGTCGAAGCTGGTGCCGCCGATGTCGGAACAGGCGACGTTCTCGTCGCCCAGATACTCGCCCAGCAGCCTGGACCCAATGACGCCGCCGATCGGGCCAGAAACAATCGTGCGCGCGAGTTCCTTGGCCTTCCAGCTGATGGTGCCGCCGTGGGTGGCCATCACCCGCAGATCGAATTTGGCGCCGTGCTTCTTGAACCGGTCACTCACCTTCTTCAAGGTCTGGCGCGAAGGCTCTGCACCGTAAGCCTCCAGGATGGTGGTATTCATCCTGTGACTCTCCTTGCGCGACGGGTAGTAGTCCACCGAGGCGAACACCGGTATATCGGCCTTTAGTTTATTGAGCTCCTCGCGCACGACGTCTCGGGCGCGCTGCTCGCTTGATTCGTTCTTGTGGGATTGCAGCAGGCAAATGACGATGGCTTGCGAGCCAGCCTCCACCAGTTCTCGGGTAGCCTGACGGACCTCATCTTCACGCAGTGGGATAACCAGCTTCCCCTGCACGTCGGTACGTTCGGTGACGCCGCGCGTGCGCGAGACGGGCACCAGCGGCTCGTCGTAGCGGTGGGTGTTCAGGTGGATGCGGTCCTCCAGCGCATAGCCCAGGTAGCTCTGCAGTGCTCGGCCCATCGAATGGATCTGCTCGAAACCGCGATTGCAGATGAGACCAACGTCGAGGCCTTTGCGCATGAGGATGCGGTTGAGCATCGCCGTACCTGAGTAGACGCAAGTCACCAGTTCGGGGTAGACGTCATCCACTGTCCGGTCCCAGTGAGCAAGGGCGTCCTCGGAAGAGTTGTAGATGGCGAGCGATTCGTCGCCGGGATTGCTCTGCGCCTTGCCTACGACGAAGCGGCCATCGGAGCGCACAAAGAATGTGTCGGTCATCGTGCCGCCAGCATCGATGCCCATCACCTGTACGGTGGACTGCGATTGCATACTGCCTCCTGTCATTGATGTAGTCATGGTGGGATCCCCCCACGACCCATCTATGGCAAAGCTTGTGCCAGAGCCGGCTGGCATCGGAAACAGCCCCTGCAGGCTATTGAATTCAATGGGTTGGCACTGTTGTTCGGCTATTTCGTTGATGGCGGCATGCCTTTGGTCTGTGTCCGGATTCTCGACGTCCTGTGCAGCGGTGTCCGGGAATCGGACGCTTTCTGACCAGGAAGGATGGGATTGGCCCGTGCGAGTCCGGGCGGCATGTAGCAGTTGGAGGGCCGCCCAACAATTGCCGCAGGCGTGGCGGCATCGAAGTCTGGCGGTCGATGCCGAGAGGGACGCCAGCTACCTTGAAACTCCAAGGCGGCGTCCATGCGAAGCGCTTGTGGCGTTGGCACGCGCTATGCACTGAATTCAAGCGAAATGACAGCGACGTATGGTGAAGTCCATGAAGTACTCAACGTCAAGCCACCCGGTTTTTGAATCAGTTGCTGATATGGACCTGGCGATCGGAACCCATCTCGTCACCGACCGGCTTTGGTATACGCATCATGGCCTCTACGCGGGGGCCGGCAAGGTCGTGCACTACTCGGGTCTGTCACGATCACTGCGTCGCGGCCCGGTGCACGAGGTCACGCTCGCGGAATTCGCGCATGGGCATCCGATCAGAGTTCGCCAAAGTCCTGGCGCCAGGTTTGATGGTGTGGAGGCCGTCCAGCGCGCCTACTCACGCATCGGTGAGGATCGATATCGCCTGATTTCCAACAACTGCGAGCACTTCTGCATGTGGTGCCTGTATGGCGAGAGCCGCAGCGAGCAGATCGATGTCTGGAGGTTCTGGGCTGGGTCCGCTGCCTGGTTTAAACGTGCGACGTTGCCCACAGTCGCAACCTTGCTGGGCGGGTCAGTATTGCGAGCAATTTCCCGGTTCGGACCTGGGGACAGGACATTCGCAAGCACAACGCAATCGGCTTCCTGAACCTGCGTAGGGTGCATTGACAGAAAACTAGATACTTGGCGCAGGCCCTCGTGTACGCCTTTGCCGCCTTGTCGCTGCCGACGCTGTCCGGTTTCCGGACACCAATTGCTGCGATGGCCGGAAATCGGACACCTTGCGATTTTCATGCTGCAAAGCACAAATATTTGATTTGAAAAGAGATTATTGACTTGGCGGTGTCTCGCGGATACGGTTATCCCAGTCAATTGAGAGCGACCGTCCTATGCCGTTTTCTCGTTGCGGCACCCTGATCCCCCGTATCGGCGACGAGCCCGTCGTGGCTTCCGCCTGGGAGCGTTTTGTGCAGGATCAGTCCCTGGAAGGGGCGGGTGTGCGCAGCGTCGTCCTCGCCTCATGGCAGCGGTGTCGTTCGGAGGCCGTCGACCCTGCTCGGCACTCCGCACCGGGGGCAGCGGCCGAACGAGTGCGCCAGTTGCAGCGACAGAACCGGGAGCTCTGTGACGCTGCGCTTCCGGCGCTTGAGAGCCTGCGGGATATCCTACGGGAATGCGGCACGCTCATCATGCTTTGCGACCCGAGCGGAACGGTTCTCCATCTCAAGGGCGAAACCAGGGCTCGCAGCGTTGGCGAGGGAATCAACCTGGCCACCGGTGGCTGCTGGAATGAGGAAGTCATTGGCACCAATGCCATCGGAACCGCGATCGCCACGGCGGCTCCTGTCCAGATCCATGCCGACGAGCATTTTTGTCTGGACGTCAAGCGTTGGACCTGCGCTGCGGCTCCCATTCTTGACCCCTTCAGTCGCACCCTGTTAGGGGTCGTGGATGTTTCCGGCGTCAAGGAAACCTTCCATGGCCACACCTTGGGCCTGGTGATGACTGCTGCCAGCCAGATCGTCAGCGAACTAGCCCGCCGAGACGTTGCTCTTCACGAGCGGCTGCTGACTCGAGCCATTGATTATTTCATCCGTTACGCCAGCGACTACGTTGTGCTTGTCGACAGCCGTGGGCGCATTGTTCGTACGAATGGAAATGCGCAGGTGGCGCGCGAGAGCTATGACGTGCGGCTGCCCTCTGAAGTTGGCAGCCAGGTGCCAGGACTGAACCTCGCACTGTCGGATGTCGACCGGTACTGCCAACGTCCGGAATGGCTGCGTCCTGAATGGCTGCACCCTGTGAAGGATCATGCCGGCATGCTCGGTACGGTGCTGGTGCTTCCCCTCGTGACTCGCCAGAATCGAGCCGCTATATTGCCCGGGGCCCCAGTCGGGACAACGACAGCAGGAAACGATGTGTTTGGCGACATCGTAGGCGAAAGCGAGGTGCTGAAGGCGACCAAGGCGCGCGCGCGCCGGATCGCGCCGCTCGATCTGCCGGTACTGCTTCTTGGCGAAACTGGCGCGGGGAAAGAACTCTTTGCCCGAGCACTGCATCGGGCTGGCAACCATCCCGACGGCCCTTTCATTGCTGTCAATTGCGGCGCATTTACGCGTGAGCTCTTGGCCAGCGAACTTTTTGGCTATTCCGATGGCGCTTTCACAGGTGCCCGTCGAGGTGGCCTTCCCGGGAAGTTTGAGCAAGCTGACGGGGGCACCCTCTTCCTGGACGAGGTCGGCGAGTTGCCACTTGATATGCAGCCTCACCTGTTGCGCGTGCTGCAGGATGGCGTTGTGGTTCGCTTGGGTGACACCCGCGAGCGGCGCGTTTCGGTCCGCATAGTTGCCGCTACGAACCGTGATCTGCAAAAGGAGATTACCGCCGGCCGCTTCCGCGAAGACTTGTTCCACCGTCTCTGCGTAGTGAGCCTGGCTCTCCCCCCGCTGCGCGATAGGCCCGGGGATATCGATGCAATCATCAAGCATCTCAACGTCAAACTCGCGCACAAGTATGGCTGTGCGCCCAAGCAGCTTGAACCGGCCGTGCGCCAGGCGCTACTTGGTCATCGCTGGCCGGGTAACATACGCGAATTGCAGAACGTCTTCGAGATGATGTTCGCGCTCAGCGACGACGACGTCATCGATGCCTCTCTGCTTCCCCCGAACATCCAGCAAACGACAAACGCCTCCCTTTCCGTACCTGCCCCGTCGTCAAAGCCGGTTTCATTCCGCCGACTTGAGGAAGTCGAAAGACAAGCGATACTCGACGCGCTCGCGAACGCCCACGGAAACATCTCTATGGCAGCGCGGACACTGGGCATTTCCCGAAGTACTTTGTATGTCAAGCTAGCCGAGATTCGGGCTCAGTCCGGCAGTTCAGGTTGATCTTGGAGCTTAGCTCAAGCTCTCTGACGGGGAACCGGGTCTTCGCTACAGGCCGGTCGGCTCGATGAACCAGCCCTTCTCCATCCCCGGGCCCTGTGCCACACGCCCCCCAACGGCCGGAACGAGCCCGAGGCGGCGCGCCGCGTCGAAGCTTTCCTGGGCCTTCTCAAACTGGGCCCTGGTCGTCATCGGGATCACGCTTACACGCTCGGCGACCTCGGACTACTGCAGCCTGCAAGGTTTCTCGATCAGCGGGCGCTATCCTGAATCAGGATGTCCAGAAATCGGTCCATAATCAGATTTTTTCTTCGGCCCTTCCGCGTCGCGACGCCAAGCGTCACTTCAAAGTGCATCTCTTTGGTCACCAGAGGTATGAGCATGCCCTTTTCCACCCAAGTCGCCGCGAAATGGTCTGGCAGAAAGCCAATGTACTCGCCGGTGAGAATCAGGAAAGCTATACCTTCGCGGTCCGTCGCCGTCGCCGCGCAACTCAACTTCTGGTGCAATTGCATGGCCTCAGCACTGATACGGTAGCTCGGCGCCACGGCAGCTACCTCTCGCAGGTCAGCCACCGACAACTTCTTCCCAGACGGAAACAATCGATGATTTCGGCTGCAATAGAGCTGTGAGCGTTCTTCGTACAGCGGAATGTAGTCCAGTGTCGAGAGCGTAGTGAGCATCGGCAACGCGCCGATGTGGAGACGGCCATCCAGCAAGCCCCGCTCGATCTCGCCAGGCGTACTCATGCTGATGTTGATGCGCACGCCCTCGCTCTGGCGCCGAATTCCTTTCAAGGCGTCGGTGATCCGCATCTTCGGCTGCGTCACCAGGTTGTTCATCAGCCCGATATTGAGTTCACCCCTGAGGCTTTGGTGGAGCTGATTCACCTCTGTACGGAAGCCTTCGATGGCAGAAAGCACCGCCTCCCCCGCCCGAAGTACTTCGCGTCCTTCGTCCGTTAGCGCGAATCCCGCTCGCCCCCGCTGGCACAACCTGACACCCAGCCGCTTCTCCAGGTCACTCATGTGAAGGCTAATCGCGGATCTCGTGATTCCGAGAGCACTTTCAGCCGCAGTAAAGCTTCCTACTTCTGCAACGGTGCGGAAGACCCGAAGCAGGCGCAGGTCGAAGTCCGTGACCTGTGAGAGCGGCAGCCTTTTCATAGGTGAGTAATTCAATATGTAATCGTGAGAATAATTGTATTTTACTCACCCAAATAACGTACCACACTCGAGGCCGTAGACCCTCTCCAAAGGAAGCCGCCTTGAACCCCTCCGCCGCCTACGCCCTCAGGAACAAGAACGAGCTCAATCTCAGCGCTCACTGGATGCCGTTCAGCGCGAACCGCAATTTCCGTCAGGACCCGCGTCTGATTGTCGCGGCTGAGGGGCGCTATCTGATTGACGCCGATGGGCGCAAGGTCTTCGACGGATTGTCGGGTCTATGGACATGTGGTGCCGGCCATAGCCGGAAGGAGATCCAGGAAGCGGTGGCAAGCCAGTTGGGAACTCTGGACTACGCGCCTGCGTTCCAGTTTGGCCACCCGCTGTCGTTCACGCTGGCCGAGCGCATCGTTGACATGATGCCTGGCAACCTGAAGCACGTCTTCTACACCAACTCCGGCTCGGAATGTGCGGATACGGCTGTAAAAATGGCCCGCGCATACTGGAGGCTCAAAGGCCAACCGGCAAAGACCAAGCTCATTGGTCGTGCCCGCGGCTATCACGGTGTGAACGTCGCCGGCACGAGCCTGGGCGGCATCGGTGGAAACCGCAAGACGTTTGGCCAGCTGATGGACGTTGACCACCTCCCGCACACGCTGCAGCCCGATTGCACGTTCACCAAAGGCCAGGCCGAGACCGGCGGCGTGGCGCTCGCCAATGAACTGCTGAAACTCATCGAACTGCACGACGCGTCGAACATCGCAGCGGTTATTGTCGAGCCGATGTCGGGTTCGGCCGGCGTCATTGTTCCGCCCCTGGGATACCTCCAGCGCCTGCGCGAAATCTGCGACCAGCACGGCATCCTGTTGATCTTCGATGAAGTGATCACGGGCTTCGGCCGCATGGGTGAACCGACTGGCGCCGAATTCTTCGGCGTCACCCCCGACCTGATGAATGTCGCAAAGCAGCTGACCAATGGAGCAATTCCCATGGGCGCGGTCATCGCGTCGAGCGAAATCTACGAGACGTTCATGAACCAGGCGGCGCCGCAACATGCCGTCGAGTTCGCGCACGGCTACACGTACTCAGCCCACCCAGTAGCATGCGCCGCCGGCCTGGCGACGCTGGACGTGCTGAAACGTGAAAACCTGATTCAGCAAGCCGCCGAGCTGGCTCCCCATTTCGAGCAGGCCATCCACGGCATACGGGGCACAAAGCATGTCGTGGACATCCGCAACTGTGGCCTGGCCGGAGCCATCCAACTGGCCCCGCGCGACGGTGACGCAACCATACGCCCGTTCGAGGCTGGTCTCGCGCTGTGGAAGAAGGGATTCTACGTACGCTTCGGCGGCGACACGCTCCAGTTCGGACCGGCTTTCAACACCACCACCAGCGAGCTTGACACCATGTTCGACGCCGTTGGCGTTGTCATCGGGACGCTCGCTTAAGGCCGTTCGGCCACCTGCCCTTCCAGCAACTACCCTTGTTTTCCTGGATTCAGTATGAACACCATCCCGCATTTCATTAATGGCGAGCGTGTCGTAGGCGAAGGCCGCCCCTCGCCGGTCTACAACCCCTCCACCGGCGAAGTCACCGGCCAGCTTGTCCTGGCGGATTCCGCTACCGTGAGACACGCCATCCTGACTGCCAAGGCTGCATTCCCGGCATGGCGCAATACGCCCCCGGCCAAGCGGGCGCAGGTGCTGTTCCGCTTCAAACAGTTGCTGGAGGAACATGAAAGGGCCATCGTCGAACTCATCAGCAAGGAACACGGCAAGACCATCGAAGATGCCGCCGGCGAACTGAAGCGCGGCATCGAGAACGTGGAATACGCGTGCGCCGCTCCCGAACTACTGAAGGGCGAGTACACCCGCAACGTAGGTCCGAACATCGACGCCTGGAGCGAATTCCAGCCGCTGGGCGTAGTCGCCGGCGTCACGCCGTTCAACTTCCCGGCGATGGTGCCGCTGTGGATGTACCCGCTCGCCATCGCCTGCGGTAACACCTTTGTCCTGAAGCCGTCGGAGCGTGACCCCAGCTCGACGCTCATGATTGCCGAACTGTTCTATCAAGCCGGCTTGCCCAAAGGTGTCCTTAATGTGGTTAACGGAGACAAGGAAGCTGTCGATGCGTTGATCGAACATCCCGACGTGAAAGCGCTGAGCTTTGTCGGGTCCACGCCAATTGCGGAGTACATCTATGCGGAAGGCACGAAGCGCGGCAAGCGTGTACAGGCCCTGGGCGGCGCAAAGAACCATGCGGTCTTTATGCCAGACGCTGACCTGGACAGCGCCGTCAACGCCTTGATGGGCGCTGCATACGGCTCTTGCGGCGAACGCTGCATGGCCATTTCGGTTGCCGTATGTGTTGGCGACAAGATTGCCGACGCTCTCATCGAGAAGGTTGTTCCCGCAATCCAGGCCTTGAAAATTGGCCCGGGTACCTCGTGTGGACTGGATATGGGGCCGCTAGTCACGTCCGCAGCGCTCGAGCGCGTGACCGGATACATTGCGGCGGGTGAAGCCGCCGGCGCCAAGCTGCTGGTCGATGGTCGCGGCTTCACGGTAGCTGGCCACGAGGACGGCTACTTCGTGGGCGGCACGCTGTTCGACAACGTCAGCACAGACATGACCATCTACAAGGATGAAATCTTTGGGCCGGTACTGTGCATCGTGCGTGTCAAAAGCCTGAAGGATGCGATGCAGCTCATCAACGCTCACGAATATGGCAATGGCACGTGCATCTTTACGCGCGATGGCGAATCGGCTCGCACCTTCTGCGACGAAATCGAAGTTGGCATGGTTGGTGTCAATGTACCGCTGCCGGTGCCCGTGGCCTACCACAGCTTCGGTGGCTGGAAGCGTTCACTGTTTGGCGACCTGCATGCCTACGGTCCGGATGGTGTGCGCTTCTACACCCGTCGCAAGGCAATCACCCAGCGCTGGCCAAAGCGCGAGGTCACCGAGAAGGCGCAGTTCGCTTTTCCGAGCAACGGCTAGGCTCGGAGGAGGCGGAGCCGGGGCCGGAAAGCCAAGGTTTCGCCTTCACCATCGAACTCCGGGTCTCGTTCAGGCTGCGTTTTCGGCCAGCGTGGGGTAGTCGGTCAGCCCTTGCGCACCGCCACCGAAGAGCGTGCCGCGGTCATGCTGCGCGAGCGGCGCGCCAACGCGCAGGCGCTCGGGCAGGTCCGGGTTCGCGACGAACGGACGGCCGAAGGCGACCAGGTCGGCCCAGCCCGCCGCGATCGCTTCGCGCGCGCGTTCCGCGGTGTACTTGCCGGCATAGATCAGCACGCCGGGGAACGCTTCACGCAGCTTGCGCTTGAATGCCGCCGGCATCAGCGGCGCATCGTCCCAGTCCGCTTCCGCAATGTGGAGGTAGCCGACACCGAGATCACCAAGCAGCCTGGCCGCGGCAAGGTATGTCGTTTCCGGATCGTCGTCGACGCAGCCGTTCAGCGTGGTCAGCGGCGCGAGGCGGATACCGACGCGCGACGCGTCGCCCGTGCCTTCGACCAGCGCCTGCGCGACTTCGCCAAGGAAACGCAAGCGGTTCTCCAGCGACCCGCCGTAGGCGTCGGTGCGCGTGTTGGCATTCGAGTCGATGAACTGGTTCACCAGGTAACCGTTCGCGCCATGCAGCTCGACGCCGTCAAAACCCGCCTCGATGGCGTTGCGCGCGGCGGCGCGGTACTGGTCCACGACTTCGCGGATCTCGTCGACGGTCAGCGCGCGCGGCGCGGAGGCCTGGACGAAGCCGGGCGTGCTGCCGTCCTCGCCGGCGATGAACACGTTTACGCCCTGCGCCTGGATCGGCGACGACGACACGGGCTGTTGCCCGCCAAGCAGGCTCGCGTGGCTCAGCCGGCCCACATGCCAGAGCTGCGCGAAGATGTGGCCGCCGGCGGCGTGCACGGCATCGGTCACCTTGCGCCATCCGGCCACCTGCGCGGGCGTGTGGATGCCGGGCGTCCATGCATAGCCCTTGCCGAGCGGCGCGATGTAGGTGCCTTCGCTGACGATCAGGCCGGCGCCCGCGCGCTGCGCGTAGTACGCGGCCATCAGCGCATTGGCCTCGTCGCCGGGCTGGCTGGCGCGCGAGCGCGTCATCGGCGGCATCACGATGCGGTTCGGCAGCGTCAGCCCGCCGAGTTGAAGCGATTGAAACAGCGGATCCTGGGTCATGGTGCGTGTGCTATCGGATCCGCGGCCTGCGGGCCGCGGAGGGATCGAGGAAAGACGGGACGAAGATAGACGAAGAGAGACGAGGAGAGACGGAACGAAAAACGGTCGCTGCGCGTTCAGTCCCATTGCGGCGCGAGGCCGTCGGGACTGACTTCGCGGCCGTTGCGCTCGAGCGCGGCGATCTGCGCCATGTCGTCGTCGCTCAGGTGCAGCGTCTGCGCGAGCAGGTTGCTGGCGAGGTTCTCGCGCCTGGTGGACGACGGGATCACCGAGTAGCCGAGCTGCAGCGCCCAGGCCAGCACGACCTGGGCCGGCGTCGCCTGGTGCCGCTGCGCGATCGCGCCGATCACCGGGTCGCCAAGCACCTTGCCGTACGCCAGCGTCATGTAAGACGTGACGTGGATACCCTCTTGCTGCAGGAAGTCCACCAGCTTGCGGCCCTGCAGATAGGGGCTCAGCTCGATCTGGTTGGTCGCGATCGCGTCCTTGCCGACCGCGGCGATCGCCTGCTTTGTCAGTTCGATGTTGAAGTTCGAGATGCCGATCTGCCGCGTCAGGCCTTTTTCCTTCGCCTCGGCGAGCGCGGTCATGTAGGCCTCGAGCGGCACGCCGTTGCCGGGCGCCGGCCAGTGGATCAGGGTCAGGTCGACGTAGTCCGTGCGCAGCTTCGCCAGGCTTTCCTCGAGGCTGGGCACGAGCTTGTCCTGTGCGTAGTTGTCGACCCAGATCTTCGTCGTCAGGAACAGGTCGTCGCGGCGCACGCCGGAGGCGGCGATCGCCTCGCCCACGTCCGCTTCGTTGCCATAGATCTGGGCGGTGTCGATTGCGCGGTAGCCGAGTTCGAGGCCGTTGCGGACCGAGTCGATGACAACCTGGCCTTGCAGGCGGAACGTGCCGAGGCCGAAAGCGGGAATATTGCGCATGGTGTGCTCCTTGGAAGGGACCGGTTTGATCTGGAGGAGATTCTGCCGGTGGAAACTGATGAAATAAACGCCGTTACTGGACAAAAATATTTGATTTCAAATCAAGTATTGATGCCGCCCGTATTGATGCCGCCCGGAACGGATTCGAATCCGGTCAAGGGCGCCGTTCAGAGGGCGCGCAGGCTGCCTTCGAGCCGGTAGAAGTCCAGCGACGGCGCGGTAAAGAACGAACGCGAAGTACTGCTCGGCAGCGGGAGCCCCGCGCGAGGGACGCCGAACTGGACGGAGCAATGACCTTGCCGAATTTCAGGATTGCCGCGCGGCCCACGGCCTAAGCCACCACAAAGCGCGGATCCAGCCGGGCCAGCGCGAAGGCGCGCGTGTGGGTGACGAACGCCTTGAGCAATATCGACGGCGACCGCTGCGCCGAAAACAGCACGGAAAAGTCCGTCGTCAGCAACGGTTCGAACATCCGGAAGCAGACGCCGGTGCCCTTGTACTCGTGCGCGGTGATCGGATCGATCAGCGCCACGCCCAGCCCCTCCTCCACGAATGCGCAGATGCTCCAGGACACCTGCGTTTCCACCTGCACCTTGCACTCGATGCCGTAGGAAGCGAACAGCGCATCGATCTGCAGCCGGGAATCCAGCACGCGCGGATGGGAGACAAAGCTCTCCCCCGCCAGGTCCTGGGGCCGGATCACTTCCTTGCCGGCCAGCGGGTGCCCGGCCGGCGCAGGCGCTGTTCGACGAGGTGCAGCGCTCGCTGGTGGGGATCGACCGGATTGCGCAGACGGCACTGGAGATCCGCGACATGCAGCGCGGCTCGCTGCAGATCGCCACCGCGCCGGCGCTGGCGTTGTCATTCCTGCCGCGGGCAATCCAACGACAAGCGATTCTTCGGGCTGGCCGCGCCGAACCGGCGCAGCAGCAAGGGCGAGGACAGCGCGCCAGCCTGGATTGACAGCGTGAGCTGCATCAGGTCCTGCCAATGTCGTTCGATGAGATCCCAGTTGACCGTTTCGGTGAACAGCGTGTCGATGTGCTGGTACTTCGTCTCGGAATCCACTCGGTATAGCTTGAGATCCTGCCAGTTCCGGATGCGCGGCATCAGCTTGATGCCCAGCAGGTGGGTGAAGGCAAACACCGCCGCCGACTGGCCCTGGGTGTCGGCGTGGACGGTATCCGCCTCGACGCTCAGGCCTGCCTTGAGAAGTCCCTCGATGACGTAGATCGCCTCCCAGATGCCTGGCGGGATGAAATGCCGGAAGACCGCAATGTAATTGTCCGCTACGTGCCGGTAGGCCACCGCGCCCATCTTGCGGTACCGGTGGTGGTAGCCAGGCCAGCAGATTGTTGTCGTAGAAATCGTACTGGGTGCCATCGGCCGCCACCGTCTTGCAATCGCCCCAGTGCTTGGGCAGGTCCAGTCGTAGATAGAGCTCGATCAGCTCCCGCTGTGCGGTCTCCAGCCGCTCGAGGCTCAAGTGCCGCCGGTTGACGAACGACATCATGTGTGGCGTGACTTTGTCGCCCATATGGCGCGCCGCCTGGGTCGGCCCGAGATTACAGCCCATCGCGAAGACGGTCAGCAAGTAGCGCTCGGCAGCGTTACGAATCTTGGGGTCGCTACCACTGAGCGGGCCGAAATGCCGCGTGAAATGTGTCCAGTGTTCGATATTGGCCAGCACGTCCAGCAGGTTGCGCACCGGCATGCGCTTCATCAGCGCTTTCTGCAGCGCGACTGCGCTTTCCGGGACGATGGTGGCCGCGGTGCGGCGCACCACCAGCTCGCCCGCTTTGTTGATGATCACATGCTCGGACTTCTCGGGGAACCGCTCATCCAGTTGACGAGCCGTGTCCGCAAGCCTCTGACGCAGCTGGGCCACGAAGCCGGCGCTGCTGGCGGGCATGCCGAACTTCTCGCAGTAGCTCGGCAAGCGGTGTTCGCACTCGCGCCATGGCAGCAGGTGATCGCGGTAGTCCGCAAATGCGTCGGAGCCGGTCACGCACAGATCGCCGCTGCGCAATTCCTTGGCCATATAGGACAGGACGCAGAGCTCGAGATAGCGACGATTGGTCGGGGCGCCCAGTTCGATCGGACGGCGCACCAGCTTGCGCCAGCGTTCCGAGGAAAAGCTGAGGTCAACGTCGACGGCAACCCACTCCCGGTGCAGCGACTCGTTCTCGAACACTCGTTTCCAACGCCGTCAGCAAGGTCTGCGATTGCGTGGTCGATCCCCATGCCAGGGCGTGCGCCAGGCGCAGCAGGACGGCCCGGTGCGCCTTGAAATGCCGCCACAGCAACGGCAGGTGGTTCTTGCCGCTGTAGGCTCGCACCTCCGCACAACTCTCGCGCAAGGGCTCGAGACTGCCTGTCGGCGCCAGATACTGGCGTACCCGGGCGCCCAGTGTGGCATCTTCCTTGTGATCGTCCACAATGTTGACCACGCCGTCGAGCAGATCCACGAGGCTTTCCATCTGCTCGCGCTGCCGCGCCTGGATCAGCGCAAGCTCTTCCTTGGCCCGTTTGTGGATCGCCCCCATACGACGGATGAACATCTCGGCCAGATCGTCGCGGGCCCGTACGCGCATTTGATGCAGCAGTGCCACGAACAGGGTATAGCGACGCTCGGGCAGGATTTCCTTCAGGTTGGCCGCGTCCAGGCTCATCGCTTGCGATGACAGGGAGCGCAGCTTCGTGGTCGGCACTTCTTCCAGCGCGCGGGCGTAGTCCCCAAAGCCTTCGAGCCAAGTGAGATGTTCGATCAGCAAGGAGATGTGCTTGCGCGACGGCCGCAATGCGTAGCGCTTGATGGTGTTGTATGCCGTCTGGCGCTGATTGAATTCCCGATTGAGCAGGCGGTCCAGCTGGGCCTTGTCATCATCCGTCAGGCGTCGCGCGACGCGCCGGAACAGAGCTGTTTGCGTGCGCGCATGGACTTGCTCCGAATCCAGCGTCGAGAACGACGGCAATTCGACCTGCTGCTGGATCAGGGTGTCGATGGTGGCATTGATGATGTCCACCGGCTGATCCACGACCTCGGCCGCCTCCCGTGCCGCACGCACGGCGACTTCATTGGCGTCGGTGCCGTAGTAGGACTGGATGCCAAGAAACTCGCGAATGGTGGCGTAGCGCCGAAACAATGCAGGAGATCTGGCTCTGTCGTAGCCAAAGTCGACCTCCGTGCCGATGCCTGCGCTAACCCGGACGTGCTCGATGATGGCCGTGGGAATGGAATCAAGATTGGGGAAGTGGTGCATCCCAAACCTTCAGCAGCACCAGTAGGCCGAGTCGCGTGGACTCCCCCCGCGCATTGCGTCGCCCCCACACCAGTTCCTCGACGTCCGGCGTATAGCAGGCCTGCAATTCCGCTGTCGAAAAGACCTTGGGAAAGCGCGGATAGGCGGTGCGTTCTACGTTGGCCATGCCGGACTGAGATCTCCAATGGGCCGGCCACTGTAGCGGAAGAGTCGCTCGAGAGACGGCGCCGTTTCTTTTAACAATTGGATATTTGGACGTGGCCCCCGCGTACGCTCCGCGCAAGGCGTCGAATCAGCCTGCAGAGCGATAGCGCTGCATCAACTCCGGCATCGTCGAGGGTTCGGTACCCGGGAGGCCAGCGGCCTGGTGGAGGCGGAAAGCTTGCGTCACATCGCACTCGACGGGAAACACCGGGACACCTTGCGCCAGCATCCAGATCAGGTGGTGGGCGCCCTTGTCGACCACGGCAAACCGATAGGTCTGCGCCCCTTGCAGATCCTGTGGGCGCCGTCGCAGGCGCCGAACATCCTGCACGCGCTCTGCCATATGGCGCAGGCATTGAACCTGCGGAAGTGGGATCGGCATCCGTGCAGAGTCACGGCATTGCGCGGCGGCTTCTGTGAGTTTTGGGTCGGCGAGCCAAGTAAATGGAGGCTCTTCCAGGAATTGCCGATACTGGAATCCCGGCTCTTGTTGCCAAAGCGTCATGAACCGAGAAGCCTCGACGAACACGACGGCGCGGGCGGCATCCTGGGAAGGGGCTTGGCCCCGCCAGCCGCAGAACAATTTCGCCCGCGCTCGTGCTAGGCAGGCGGAACAAGAGGGCCGGCACGGCGCTGCTCGTATCCGTCCCGATGTCCAGCGAGGCTTGTGGGCCGCCAAGGGGCTGGGCTTGTACGGTCGCGTCCGGCAACCGGTGGGGAACTGCCGGAGCCGATACCGTGCTTCTTGCACGACCGCTTCGTCTTTCGAGAACAGGTTCTTGCATGATAGTTGCGCGGAGGGATGACACAGGCAATTACAGCGTGATGACGTTCATCGAGGAAGCCGTCTCTGGGGCTACCTGATGAATCACCTTTCCCGCCAGCGCGGTCTGTTTCAGATCGGCCACCACCTCAGCAGCACCGCCATAGGGCGCGATCAAGTCGATCAGGATCACCTTGTCGCCCGATTTCCAGTCGCCGGGGGCGAGGTGGAATGGCGGCCTGACAAATCGCTCTACCACTGTCTCGGACAGGTAAGCCCATGTCACGAACGCGGTAGGCATGTCGCCCTTCATGTAGAGCTTGGCCTGCTCCAGCACGAGCGGCGGCATGACACGCCATTCCAGGTCGGCGAAGAAGGCATGCCGAGTCGATGGATTGTTCATCATCAGCCAGGAGACAGGCCCCAGCAGGGGGATCTTCTTGATGACGCGCTGAGCCTGCTCGGCGGCGAACTTTGCCAGTTGCTCGGTGTTCGTAGGGGTTGTCATTGGGTTCTCACTTGCGGTGATTGGGTGGCGTTCGATGCGGCTGGCATGGCCGGCACCGCGGGTGTGGTTTGACTGGCATCCTCGGTCAGCAAGGCATTGACGGCAATGACGTCGCCTTCTGCCAGCGTGCCAGCGGCCGATTTCAGGCGTAGCCCCTGCAGGATGGTGTCGTAGCGCGCCTTGGCCAGGTCGCGCTGTGCGGCGAAAAGCTGCTGCTCGGCATTGAGCACGTCGATATTGACGCGCGTGCCGATTCGGTAGCCGATCTTGTTGGCATTCACTGCATCCAGGCTCGAGGTGACCGCCGAGGTCAGCGCCGCCAACTGCGACAGGCCGCTGGTAACGCCGCCGAAGGCCTGCCGCGCCAGCGTGGCCGCCTGGCGCCGCGCCGCCTCCAGTTCCGCGCGGCTCTTGTATTGGTTGGCAATGGCTTCCGACACCCGGGAATTGACCGCGCCGCCCTGGTAGATGGGAATGGTCAGCTGCAGGCCGATGGTGCCGGATTTGACCCGATTCTCGATGTCGGCCGGCGAGGTCATGGACCCCGACGTGTAGTTCCGGCCATAGCCGGCGGTGAAATCGAGCGTCGGCAGGTGGGCCGCCCGGTTCTTTGACACTTCCTTCTCGGCCACTTCCACCGCAGCCAACTGCGTGCGCACCGCAGGGTTGTTCTCGCGCGCGTTGCCCATCCACGCGCCAACGTCTGCCGGCTCGGGTGCGGGCAGGCTTACATTGGCCCGGAGGCCAGCCAGCGGGTCGGGCAGTGCCCCAATCAGCTTTTCCAGTTCTGCCTGCCGGGATTCCTGATCGTTCAGCGCCTGCACCAGTTGAGACCGGCCAAGATCATGCCGGGACTGCGCCTCGTACACGTCGGTGATGGTTGCCTCGCCCACGTCGTAGCGGCGCTTGGCCAGCACACGCTGCTGCTCCACCGCACGCAGCTGCGCCTTGGCGACCGTTACGCTGTCGCGTGCGGTCAGCACGTCAAAGTACGCCTGAGCCGTGCGCAGGAGCAGGTCGCTCTCGGCCTGCGCAAACTGGGCCTCGGCCTGTTCGACCTGCGCGCCAGCTTGCGCGACGCCGATCCAGCTGGCGACGCGCACGACTGGCTGCGACAGCTGCAGGTTCCACGCCCAGCTATTGACGTTCCGGTCTTGATAGGGGCTGCCGGCAAAACTCGCTTGCCCGTTCTGGCGGCCGCCGTTGCCATTCAGGTTGACGGTCGGCAGCACGCCGGCCCGAGCCTGCGGCAGCTTCTCGCGCCCAGCTTCCAACGCATAGCGGGCCGCCTCAAAAGTCGGATCGCCACTTTGGGCAAGGCGGTAAGCCGCCACCAGATCGATGGCGTGGCCATGCGGCATGGCCATGCCCGCCAGCACGGCCATGGCGGCGGTGGCAATGTGGGAAATTCGTACCATTACCGCTCCCGCAGGGCCTCGTCCTTGTAGCGCAGCAGCGGCGACAGGAAGTAGGAGATCATGCGGCGCTCATCGACCCGGATGTCCGCCGTTACGCTCATGCCGGGCGTGAGCGTGCCCTTGCGGCCGTTGACCGAATTTGGCGTGGCCTGTTCCGCCAGCCGGATGCGCACCGGGTAGATGGGCCCGAGCTTCTGGTCGTTGACGGCATCGGTGCCGACCCACTGCACCTGGCCCTCGATGTAGCCGAAGCGGGTGAAATCGAACGTTTCAACCTTGGTGATAACCCGCTGCCCGGGCTTCACGTAGCCGATGTCCTTATTTTGGACCTGGGCATCGACCTCCAGAGCTGTATTCTCGGGCACCACGGTGGCGACCGGCTGCGCCTGGGTGACCACGCCGCCGACGGTCGTGACCGCCAGCTGCTGGACCACGCCATCAATGGGCGCCCGAAGGATCTGCAGGTCCCGGCGCTGCCGGGCCTTGACCAGTTCCAGCTCGGCGGTCGCCGCCTTGCGGCTTTGTTCCGCCAGCTCGGCAGAATGGCGGGCCGTGAACTCGGCCACTGCCTGCGCCCGCTGTTGATGGGCCGCGTTCAGACCTGCACCGGCTTCCGCCAACCGGTTGGTCTGCAGGGCCAGCTCCTTCTTGAGATTGATCAGTTCGAGCCGCGTCTCGATCAGGCCCGTCTCGGCAATATGACCGGTCTTGACCAGCTCCTCGCGCATGTCATTCTTCTTCGTGACCAGCGGCAGGCTTTCCCGGATCTGCTCGAGGCTGGCGGCGGCGCCGTCGCGGTCGGCACGTTTGCGCGCGATCTCAGCATCAAGCGCCGCCATCTTGGCGCGGTGCTCGGCCAGGGCGCTGGTGAGCAGCGCCCGCTGCGTGCGGGCGATATCGTCCGGCAGCCCCTCTATTGGCCGCATGGTGGCCTTGCCATCCAGCAGCGCTGTCAGCCGCTGCACCTCCGCCTCAGCTTCCCAGTGGTCGCGCTGCAGGCGATCTCGGTCAGCCGCAGTCGTGGTCGGGTCCAGTTCGATCAGGACATCGCCGGCCTTGACCTTCTGGCCATCGCGCACATAGATCTGGCGCACGACGCCGGCTTCGAGTGGCTGTACCACCTTGGACTTGCCCGAGGGGATGATCTTGCCTTGTGCGGACACGACCACGTCCATCCTGGCGAACACGGCGTAGGCCAGCGCGATGGCGGCCATGCCGCAAACCATCAGGGAAATCTTGCCGGCCTTTCCCGCCGGACGGCGGTTACGCACGCCGCTGGCGGCGCGCTCGAAATCGTCCAGCACCGGGTTCGGTGCGAGCTGGTTGTCAGACATGGAACTCTCCGGCGTCGGGCAACGCCTGCGCGGCTTTGTGGTTGAGGGAAGGGGATGGCTTGCTGAGCGCTTCCAGCGCCCGCGACGCTTCAAAGAGCGAGCGGTAGCGCCCAGGCTTGTCGATCAGGGTTGTGTGATGGCCGGATTCGACCAGCTTGCCGTTCTCCAGCACCAGGATGCGGTCGGCCATGCGCAGCGTCGTCAGGCGGTGAGCCGCAATGAACACGGTGCGGCCCTTGCAAATCTGGCGCAGGTTGTTGTGAATCACCTGTTCGGATTCGTAATCGAGGCTGGCAGTGGCCTCGTCCAGCAGCAGGATGCGCGGATCGGTGGCAAGCGCCCGCGCAATGGCAATGCGGGAGCGCTGGCCGCCCGACAGCAGGCAGCCGCGCTCGCCGATCACCGTGCCGTAGCCTTGCGGCAGCAAGTTGATGAATTCGTGTGCCCCGGCCAACTGCGCAACGGCCATCACTTCTTCGAAAGTCAGGCTGGGCTGGCCAAGCGCAATGTTCTCTTGCGCCGTCAGGTTGAAGAGCGCCGCGTCCTGCGCCACCACGCCAACCTGCGAGCGCAGCCACTGCGGGTCAGCCGAGGCCAGATCGATGCCATCCACCAGCACCCGCCCGGACTGCGGCGTATAGAGACGCTGGAGCAGACGCATGAGGGTGGTCTTGCCCGCCCCGGATATGCCCACCACGCCAATGATCTCGCCGGCTTTTACCCTGAAGCTCACATCGGACAGGACGGTTGGACCGTTCTCGTGATACTGGAAGCTCACGTTGTCAAACGTGACTTCGCCAACGATGGGCGCACGCCTGTCACCGCCTGCAGTGGCGGCTTCGGGCTGCGCATCCATGATCTCCGCCAGGCGCTTGACCGAGACACGCATCTGCGTGAACTCCTGCCACAAGGACGACAGCTTGAGAATCGGCGCGTTGACCCGGCCCGACAGCATGTTGAAGGCGATCAGCCCCCCGACGGTCAGGTTGCCGTCGATGACCTGCATGGCGCCGACGCCAAGCAGAATGACGGTCAGCAGCTTGCTGGCAGTCTGGATCACAAGGTTGGTCCAGTTGGCGGTATGCCCCGACTCGAAGGCCGAGGTCACATAGCGGGCCAGGCGCTTTTCCCAGAGGCGTCGCCAGCTTGACTCGACGGCCTGGCCCTTGAGGGTTTCCATGGCGCCCAGGGTTTCGGCCAGGAAGCTCTGGTTCTCCGCACCGAGGGCGAACTTGTCTTCCAGCTTCTTGCGCAGCAGCGGGCTGACCAGATACGACGCGCCAAAGAAGATCGGCAGGAACGCCAGTACGATGAAGGTCAGCAGCGGGCTGTAGTAGAACATCACCGCCAGGTAGACCACGGCGAACAGCAGGTCCAGCCACGCGGTCAGCGCCTGCCCGGTCAGGAAGTTGCGCGCCGACTCGAGCTCGCGTACGCGGGCGATGATCTCGCCCGAATTTCGGCTGTTGAAGAACGACATCGGCAGGCGCATCAGGTGCGCGAAGAGCCGTGCCCCCAGTTCCACGTCCACCCGGTTGGTCGTATGCGAGAACAGGTATTGCCGCGCGCCAGACAGCACCATCTCGAAGACGGCCACGCCGGCCAGCGCGATCAGCATGACGACGAGCGTGGCCTGGCTGCGATGGGTGAGTACCTTGTCGATCACCACCTGAAAGGCCAGCGGCGTCATCAGTGCGAAAATCTGCACGAAGAAGGTCGCCAGCAGTACCTGCGCCATCTCGGCCTTGTACTTCGACAGGGCATGCCAGAACCAGGCGAAGCCAAATTTATGGCTTGTCGGATCAATCCTGGCCACCACCGCTTCGGTGCTGAGGATGCCGCTGACCCAGGTGCCGGAGAACTCGCGGGCAAAGTCCCCCATCTTGACCAGATCGGGCTTGTCATCCCCCGCACGCTGGATCATCAGGTGGTCCCCTTGCGCATTGCCCACCACCACGGCGAGGCCGGACCGGTCCAGAGCGATCACCGGCAGCGTCGTCTTCGCCAGTTGCGCGACCGTACCACGATGTGTGTGGGTCTCGAATTGCAATTCGCGCAGCGCATGATCGATGGATTGGGCGGCGCCTTCGACGCCCTCGCCAAACTCACGCCATTGCTGCTCGATCCGGGCTCCTGCGGCCACCTCTTGCAGTCTTGCGAAGAAGGCGACGGCCCGCGTGTTGCGCGCTGGCGTTGAGGCGGACTGAGGGGCCGCAGAGGAGGAAACGGTATTGTTGGACAAAAAAGCGCTCCCTGCGGCATAGGCGCGATGCGCCATGCCGGCCTGGTTGATGCAATGAGAATGAAGCGGGATCAGCTCTGGTAGCTGGCCCCCATAGAGAGGTCGTTCAAGCCCGCTTGAGCGGCGCTGGCAATGATTTCCTCCGGCGTGGGCTCGTGCGGCGGTACATAGCCGAACTGCTGCCCCTCGCGCGGCGGTGCGGTATTGCTCCCTTGCGTGAACAGCAGTAGCGCCCGGCACAAGGCAGCCTCGCTGGCCCAACCCGGTGGCGGCGATGCCTCGGAATCTGGTTGCACGAGGGGCGTCTCAGCCAGCGCGGCTTGCGCCACCACGTCGGCAGTGAACGCCGCGTCATCTGTCTGCGCCTCCGGCACGATGCCTGCATGGATCTCCTCCAGGTACAGCGCGAAGCTGGGCAGCGGCACGTCCTTGCCCGCGAACATGACGTCGGCAGCTTCGCTCTTGCTGCCGTCGGTGTGCGTCACATCGACGGTGCCGAATACCACGTTGCCGTGGTCGAGGTGCGCTTCGCCCTTGCGATCCAGGCCAATCGAGGCAATGCCGGCCTCGTCCAGAGATTTGTGCTCGGCCTGGGTGAAGTCACCATTGCCGTCCGCGTCCACCACCACCTTGAACTGGCTCCAGGCGGCGTCCTCGTTGGTGATCCTGCCGTCGTGGTTGCTGTCGAAGGCAGCCAGCGCCTCCACATCGGTCTTGGCGCCAGGTGCGAAATTGGTCAGCCGGGTCTCCTCGACGGAAATCCTGCCGTCGCCGTCGGCATCGAAGCCCAGCACGCCATCGGTCGCCGCAGCCCAGCCGATCTGCTCGGTCTGGCCATCGTGGTTGACGTCCGCCTTGACGTTGGACTGGTCGGCTGCGATCAACTCTGTCCCGTTGCCTTTCAGATCCAGCACGATCGGGGTGAAACCGCCGCTGGCGTTGGTGCCCTTGTGCGTGGCGTTGACAACCACATCGGTGACGGCTCCCTGGGCATCCTGGATGCGGATGGTGAAATTGTCCGCGCCGTTGTAGGGGTCACCGCGATGGCTGAGGTATTGCCAATAGTTGGGGCTGTCGATCAGATGCTGGGCCAGCCAGGGGTGGCCTTGATAGTCAGGCGTAAAGGTGTCGACGTATGCATTGCCGTACGCATGCCCATGCTGCGGTCCTTGAGCAATCGATATGACGATGGCTGCCGAATTGCCGTCCGGGTCATAGGCGACGATGCGGCCCATCTGCCGCGCGGGGTCATCGGCAGGCCCAACATAGACCGGCATGTCGACCCCGCCGGAATTCAGTTGCATGACGCTGTCGACCTGACTCAGTTCGAGCGGCTTGAGCATGCCATTCTGGTACTGGGCCGGCGTGTAGCGCGCCCCGCCGGCGTCGTACAACTGGCCTTGCGCGGACAGGGACCTGGCCAGCCCCTCATCGTAGAGCGGCTGGAAGTAGTTCGTGGCCCGCTCGTGGTTTTCATCGTAGGCAGCCCAGATTGGCCCGCCGCCGTCGACGGGGGCTTCTGTGCCAATTTGCGGCGCCGGGCCGTAGTAATAGCCGAAAACCGGCCGGCCGTACTCGATGGCCTCGATCACAGGGGCATCGTTGACCGACGCCACATTCAGGTAAGCCGTCGCCCAGGTCTGGCCGCCGTACGGGTCGGTGACCAGGTACTGGAACGACGCCTGCCCATAGAAATCGGTGTTCGGGGTGAAGCGTACCTGGCCGTCGGACTGGATCTCGACCGTACCGTGCTGGGCGTTGGCCACTTGCGTGACCGTCAGTGCATCACCATCCGGGTCCGAGTCATTGCTGAGGAACTGTGCGGTGTTGATGATGAACGGCGTGTCTTCGTAGCCCGAGAAGCCATCATCCACGGCGACCGGCGTGGTGTTGATTTTCTCCAGGTTGACCGTTGTGGTCGCCGTGGCGAAGCCGCCGGCGCCGTCGGCAATCGTGTAGGTGAAGTGGCCCTGCGCGCCGGGATAGCCGCCATAGCCTGGCTCGGGCAGGAACGTGACCGAACCGTCCGCGTTCAGGCGTACCGTGCCGTGTTCGGCATCGGACACGCCCACGATACGCAGGTCCGCGTGCGGGTTATCGATGTCGAAGTCATCGGCCAGCAGCGCCGCCGCCGTCATGGTGATGGCCACGCCCTTGCGGCCGTCGACAATGTTGTCGTTGGCAATCGGGGCGTCGTTGACCGGCACCACGTGGATGGTAGCGGTCGCGGTCGAAGTCGCTCCGGCGGCATCGCTCACCTCATAGGTGAAGGTCGCATCGCCAAAGAAATCTTGGTCCGGCACGAAGCGGATGGTGCCGTCCGAATTCAGCGATACCGTGCCATGCGTGGCACCGTTGACACGGGTGATCGTCAGCGCCTCGTGTGGATCGTCCACGTCCGAATCGTTGGCCAGCAGTGCCGCCGCCTCGATGGTCAGCGCCATGTCCTCCGTGCCGGCGATCACGTCGTCGCGCAGGCGCGGCGCGTCGTTGACCGGCGCCAGGTCGATATCGACGCGCGCGGTGGTGGTGGCGCCGTGGGGGTCCGAGACGGTGTACTTGAAGCTGGCCGGCCCGAAGTAGTCGGCTTCCGGGATGAAGCTGACCGAGCCGTCCGCATTCAGCCGCACCTCGCCGTGCTGGGCGTTGCCGACCGCCACCAGCGTGAGGGAGGGTTGCGCATCGTCCACGTCGCGGTCATTGGCCAGCAGGCTGGCCGCCGTGAAGGTGGGCGCCTCGTCTTCGTTGCCGCTGAACTGTTCGCCGGTCACAATGGGCGCGTCGTTGACCGGCGCCAGGTCGACCGTCGCCATGGCCTCGGTGTAACCACCCGCGCCGTCGTAGACCGTGTAGAAGAAGGTGGCCGTGCCGTAGAAGTCCTGCTCGGGGACGAAGCGTATTTGCCCGTCCGGCATCAGCTCGACCGTGCCGTGCTGGCCATTGCGCACTGAGAAGACCGTCAGGTTCGAGTGCGGGTTGTCCACGTCGGTCTCGTTTGCCAGCAGCGTTGCCTGCTCGATCAGCAGGACTGTGTCCTCGTCGGTGGCAATGGTCTCGCCGGCGACCACCGGGGCGTCATTGACCGGGCGAATCTCCAGGTTGACAGTGGCCGGCGTCAGGCCGCCATTGCCGTCGGAGACCCAATAGACGAAGCTGGCCGGGCCGAAGTAGTCGCGGTCTGGCAGGAAGCGCACATTGCCATCGGCATCGAGCCTGACCAGCCCATGCTGGGCATGCGAGACGCGCAGGATGCTCAGCACATCGCCGACCGTCGGCGTATCCACATCGAAATCATTGGCCAGCAGTTGTGCGGACGAGAGCAGAATGCCTACGTCCTCGTCCATCGCCACGTTCTCGCCCGCCGTGACCGGCACATCATTGACCGGGGCAACGTCCAGATAGACGCGGCCCAGCGATTGCAGGCCGTACTGGTCCTCGACCACGTAACGGAACAGCGTCGGTCCCCAGTAGTCGGAGTCGGGCGTGAACACCACGCGCTGGCTGCCGTCTGCCTGGATCACGATGGCGACCTTGCCATGCTCGGCGCCGAATACCTCGACCAGGCGCAGCGGCTGGGTGGTGGCATTCCGGGTGGTGTCGTTCGCCAGCAGTACCAAGGCGTCGAAGGCATAGCGGGTGTCCTCGACCCCGCCCACGCGCTCATCCAACACGTCGGGCGGGGCCAGACGCACGTCCTCGCCGTTGGGGCCGGCTATGATCCGCTCCGGCAGCGGACTGGTGCTCGCCGTACCGGACTTGGCCCCGTCCTGAGTGTCGTCGTGCGCCACCGTCTCGATCCGGCTCGGCGCCACTTCCACCGTCAGGACTTCAGCCGGGCCGGAACTGGCGGGGCGGCGGCTCGGTGGCAGTGAATCCACCGGCGGCGCCACGAACAGGGGCGGCGTGGCCGGGGCCGGCGATGCATCCGTTGCATCGGTCGTGCCGGGCACGCGGCTGACAGTGTTGTTGCCGCTCGCATCGACGGCCAGCGGAGCGCCCGGCTCAGCGCCGCCCGCAGCCTCGGCTCCCGTGACGCCGGCCACCATGCCGATGCCCACGCCGACCAGTGCGCCGGCGCCAGCGAACGGGCTGTCCGCGCTCTTGATCCACTCGTCCCGAATCGCGGCATAGGCATCCGTCGGGTTCGTCGGCGCCGCGCTGGTGACGCGGCCATCGTTCGGCCGGACGGACTCGGTGCGTTGCGGTGGCTTGCCGTTGTTGGCATCGCCCTTGGAGGTCAGGCGGCCATCGGCGGCGTCGACGTTCGTGGCCTTGGTCTCGCCTGACGTGAGCCCCTCGCCATCGGTCACGCGAATGTCGTCGGCGGCAATGACCGCCTCGGCCAGGGTCTGCTCATGCTGCTTGTCGCTGGCGCTGCGGATCGTGGTGTCGCCTGCCTCGACGCGCATTTGGCCGCTGGCGTCCGCGGCTGCCTCGCCACCGTGGGTATGGCCGGCTTCGCCAGTGTAGTCGTGCGTGACGACGGCATTCAGGACCGTCTCGCCGCCTTCCTTCGCGTGCAGCATGCCGGCAAAAGCGTCCAGGTCGCCGTCGCCATCCGTGTCCGCGAACGCCGCCTGATAGGCGTCGCCGCGCACGTCTGCCGTCAGGTGCTGCTCGGTGACCGTCATGACACTGCCGTCTGCGGCGCGCAGCACCGGTGGCGTGCTGGTGAAATCCAGGCTGGCGATCCCGCGGTCAAGGAACGAGGCGAACTCGCCCTTGTCCGTCTGGCCATTGCGGTTCACGTCCAGCCAGATACCGAGCGCGGCAAAGGCCGGGTCGGAGGCGTCCAGCCTGCCGTCGTGGTTGATGTCCAGCCACTGCAGGCTGTTGCGGGCATGGGCGGCCGCCGCATCGGGGTCATTGGTCAGAATCTCATTCTGGCCGATAACCCCGTCGCCATTCGCATCGATGGAGAGAATGCCCTGGTTGGCGTTGATCCAGTCGGTTTGCTCGATGTAGCCATCCAGATCGACGTTCTTGCCGATCCGGCTAGCGCTTACGCTCGCGGGCAGTTCCGGCTTCAGATCGACCGTCAGCGCCGTGAAATGCTGGCGGATGCCGTCGGCGTCCTGCTCGGGCATGCCCGCCGCGGCGTCGGGACTCTGCCAATCCTGATTGTGCAACTGTTGCGCGACACGCGCCCGGTTCTCGTCAATGCCGCCCGTGCCCGGCGGCGTCAGCGCCCCGTGTTCGTTCATGGCGGCGAGCACCGTCTCGGCCTCCCAGGCCGGCACCACGGCTTCGAACGCATGGGCCAGGAACTCCTGCATCAGCGTTGCCTGGCCTTCCTGACCACGGCTACCGGCGCCATCGAAGTAGCGCGTCTGCGCCTGACCGCTTTCGTCAATCCATTTCAGGTACAGGTGGCCGGGTGCGCCACCGCCATCGCTGGCGATATTGCCCAGGTAGCTATCCGGATCGTAGGCGTAGCCAATCGTCGGCAGGCGCTGCGGAATGATGGCGTAGAGCGGGTTGCCATTGGCGTCGACCTGTGTGGCAAGCGACTGCTGCAGGGCATCCACCAGGCTTTGCAGCATCTTGGTCGGCGTATCCCCGCCTTGCTCGGTATCGACGGTGGTCAGCACATGGATGCTGCCATCCGGGTTCCACACGGCCGTCGCCTCGCCCTCGAGCGTCGGGATATCGTCGTCGGTAAAAGCCGCGCCAATCATCGCTACCGCCATTGCGGCGAAAGCCAGCGGTGGAGCGTAGGACGAGTATGCTGCGTACCCCATGTATCCCGCCATGGCGCTCGCTGCCGCAGCAGTGCTGAGCGTGGCGCTGGCAATCTGATAACCGTTGCCACCCTCGATTGCCATCACCAGCGACACGATGCTCGCAGCCAGGGCCAGACCGCCTGCCACCTGGCCCATTGTCCCGGCGACGTCCAAGAGGTTGGCCGCCCCAGCAGCCCCTTCCTGGAACAGGGTAAGCCCTTGATCCTTGAGGATGTTGGCGTAGAGCATCGCTGCCTGGCTACCCAGGTTCAGACCGGATGCCGCAATACCCAGGCCGTCGCCATCCTGGATGGCGTTGAACAGGTTCAGACCGGCGGCGAGTACGTTCAGTCCGGCCCCAATGCCATCTGGCAGCAAATGCACATCGCTGCGCAGCCCGTCCAGATTTGCCAGCATGGCGGCGCTGGCTGCCGCAATGGCCGCCGTGTCGCCGGACTCGATGGCCTGAACCAGCGACAGCATGCTTTGCACGCTGCCGAGCACCGCAGTGGCGGTGACTGGTGACTCCGGTGCCGGCGTAACAGTGGGTGGCGTCTCCGGTGTCGCGGAGATTTCACCGGGTGACAAGCCATCTGCCGTTGGGGCGGCTACGTTAAGACGGCCATCCGCCTGAACCGAGACTACCTCACCATGGAGTCCAGTCAGGCGAACATCGCTGCCATCGATGGATACCGTGGCGAACACCTTCTGCTGTCCATCGACCAGAACCCGCGTGCCGTCATCCAGGGTGTAAAGGGAAACGTCCTTGCCGTAGAGACGCTCGATGGCGCTTTGCCAGTTCGCTGTTCGTTCAGCGAAGGCCTGTCTCTGGGCAAGAATTGCCTCCTCGGTCGGTGTCGCGCCGTCAGAAGTAACGCCGCCATTGTCGACTAGCGGAATACGGTCTCCGCCGAGTGCCGCAAGCGCATTGCCGACACCGGCTGTGCCGGTAGCATCCGAGAACAGCTTGTCGAAGACCTGCTTGAACTGGTCCTCGACTTCATTGCGGATTTGCTGGAGTGTATTGACTGCATCCACCCCAATCGAATCAAGGAAGCCTACCTTATCCAACTGGGTGACAGCGTCGAGAAGATTCTGAAGCTCTTTTCCCGATGTCACGCCGGGGGCCTTATCCAGCCAGTCCTTGGCCATGGCGCGGATGGAGGGATCAGGCGACGCTGATGCCCCATACATGACCCCGAGCGTGTAGAGGTTCGCTGCTAATGCGTCCCCGTAGGCACCGCCCGTGTCGCGCAGCATATTCCAGAACTGCTCCACTTTGGCCGGGCCGCCCATCTTTTCCATTACTCGGAATGGGGCATCAAGCGTCCAGGCTTCGGGAGGGAGACCATTCTTCTCGAAAACTTTGCTGTGAAAACCCCAAACCTCATTACTATTGATATCCCTACTAACAGGTTGAGTTCCCCCCTTTGTCTGCTCGTGTAGCGTATCAAGATAGCCCCGAGCCATACCGAATTTAATTTGGTTAACTTGGGCTTAGTCTAGCGGTTTGCCTAACTCTTTTGCGGTGTTACTCATATAGGTCAGCGCCGATGCTCCTGCAATTGTATTTGCATTTGCAACGCCGCCGGCCCATCCCGCATATTTATAGCCATAGCTTTCAAGTTGGCGATAAACTTGATCTGGCGTAAGCTTTCCAGCTTCGAATTGGGAGCGAATCTGAGTGAGGGTCTGCGCGGATATTGGTGTTGGCATGAATATCTCTTATTTTCCCAATTTATCGCTCGTCTCGGCGGATCGTGCCTGGAAGCTAAGAATTAGTTTTCGAACCCCTTGCTCGTACTTCATCCATTGGCTAAGCGTGCGAGCATCGTATTGCAGAGATGCCTCGGCCTTTAGTGAGGGGTAAAGAGAAAATTGATGAGTGCATACATTACGCGGGCTTTCCTCAAAGGGCTCGATGTTTGCACTGCACTCAATGAAGGTGATATTATTCCCGTCCTTTGTAAAGAAGAATAGACGCTCCCTCTCCATGACTGATCCACCAGGGTAATAAACCAATTTCTGGGATCGATACTCGACCAGTCCATATAATGTTTCTGATTGCCGCTCGTAAAGTCGATTACGGAATTTACTCAAGCCATCGATCTTTGATTTTTGGTTAAATAGATCGCCATCGAGTAATTGCTGGTTGGTCAGATACATGGCGCTGCTTGCTCTGACCCCGATCGGGAGCCACTCCTCCGGCCCTTCAATTGATTTCTGCGCTCGGTAGTAGCTAGCCTCATTCTCGGCAGTCCTCGGCGCAAAATCCGGCAAATGCACCATCAGCGGTAACGAGTTGATCTTTGAGGCGAAGGTGCGGACTGGCGGCTTCCACTTGCGGCGTTCCGGGTCGAACAAGCTAGGATCGCCGTCGTATTCGGTCACGAGGTGGGTGTAGTTGACAGGAACAGAAACCGGCACACCCCCGAGGTCGCCAATAATGGGATCATCCCCCTTGGGGAGATCAAAGGGGCCGGCCCACGAGGCCGTTCGGGTGCCAACTACTACCGTCGCAGCCACTACGAACAGTACAGCAAGAGCGGCAAACAGCGGGCGCCTGAACCTCGCTCGCTTCGTTGATGAATGACTCCACATGCTGCATCGCCTCATTGTTTTTTTTCATGCCGACGGCAACTGCTATGCCGCACAGGGACACCACACGACAGCGTTTCGAATCTGTTGCTCGCTACCTTGTGTTTGCGAGGCGTATTTCGAAACGGCCATATATTGAGGATCTCCCAAGCTCATGGAAAATCCAGGTCGACAAGCAACCCCTCGAAGTGAGGTGTCAGATTGCTTGTTTGTTACACCAACTTCCGGCCCGAATGACTTCCCCTCGCAAGTTGCCGTTGCGGGCTTCGGTTGCGTGTTTGCGCACCCAACAATCATGGACGCACTTGCAATAAACGCTACCGTCTTACGCGGACTCCCTGACGGTGTTGATCCTCACGCATGACCAAGGCCTAGCAGGTTACCCCAAGGAAAGGCCGGGGATACGGCGCAGCCGGGGATACGGCGCAGCCGGGGCGAAAACTTTGCCAAGTCCCACAGCTTCTCCATGGTCCCATGCACCCCTGCATGCCCAGTGGCGTTCGGGGGCTTCGCCCGGATATCGATGGACCGGCTGAAAATTCGCATACTGCATAACTCCATATTCTCGTTTTCACGCAAAGCAACATCGTTGTGTTGCCCACGGCCATTGGTGCTCCATTGCGACTCCACACCATGCGCGCACTGGAGCATACCGATACCATCGTCAAATAGACATCAGACGATTCCGAATCTGTATTCAGAAATTTTGATATCAGAAATAAGGATGGTTATTCGCGGTATGGACTCGCACTCGGCCACTTTCGCCGATTCTGCACCATAGCGAGATCGCCTTCCGCCTGCAATAGAACTTCGGCGAGTTCACAACATTTAACGTTTATTCACTTTTCCATGGCGCGGGTGGCTGTTATCCCGCCACTCACCGGAAACGTGGGCGCGACGATTTACGTGGAGATTCGTTGGGAGGCCCATGGTTCTGCCCGACACCCGGTCAACTTCGTTAGCCGATCCGTCGCGGTTGGCTGGACGCGGGTTGGCTGGCCAGCTCGGGGGAATATCCAGAGCGCCAGCTCGCCTGAGGTACGTACTCAATTCACGGTGGAGCGCGCTTGGCATGGGAGCTCCCTGGCGGAGTCGCTAGGCCATAGCGCAGCGTATCCTCTTTGTCGTAGCGAACGAACGCTGGCCCTCCAAATTTTGGATTTGTGGGTCCAGAATGGCTTTCAATAATTTTTCTCTATTGAATGGGCTCCCCTCTTTGAGGGCATCATCCGAAATGAAAAATTGGCTACTTGCTGTAACACCGACCGGCAACCATTCATGCGGATCGTCTATGGCAGGGGTTTTGAAGTAGCTCGATTCGTTTTCCGCAGTCCTCGGCGCAAAATCTGGCAAGTGCACCATCAGCGGCAACGAATTGATCTTTGAGGTGAAGGTGCGAACTGGCGCGGATCTTGTCCGAGAACGATTCTGGCAGTTCGACAAGGTATGCAAATTCGCTTAGCTGACGTCCGTTATTGGTCCGGGATCGGTCTCCGAGCTTATCGAAGGAAATCACAAACTTCCGCACATCCTGGGCTTCCCTCCTTGGATTGGTGAACATGCCGGTACTGCCTTCGACGGCCAGGTAGTCGATGCCTTCGAAGACGCGGACGAAGTAGGTCTGCTCATGCAGGGTCGTGATCGGCCAGACGATCTTGCCGTCCTTGATCCCAGAGATGCCGATCTGAGATAGCTCAAAAGCCTTTACCGGTATTTCGCGTTTGGGTTTTGGTGCATCCTTACGCAGCGCTTCCGAGAGTCGTTTTGACGATCTCGCTATCATGTATGCGGAGGGCAACGATGGTACCATTGCAATGGATGTATCGATCGCCATTGGCAGTGGTGTACCGGACTTGAAATAGAGTTCAAAGCGCAAGGACTTCGGGAAGCCGCACCGTTCCTCAACACCGTTGTAGCTACAGCGCTCCTCGTCGCGATTCTCCGAGACCGTGAAGGCGACGGCTTCCGCGCCCTTGAGGTCCTTGCTGACAAACTCCTGGGGTATGCAGTAGCGTTCAGCAAACTCCGGCGTTACGACCCACAGGAAGTGATCCTTGGTGTAGACGCCCTTGCCAGGCCGCGGCCCGGTGTAGTAGCCGTCCGGGCAGTGCTGGTATTTGGCTTTGATCTCGGCTTCATTGAGACGCTGAAACGGCTCCTTGCCGGCATCCTGAGCCGCCACGCTTGTGCTGATGGCCGTCACCGCGAAGCCAAGGGCTGCCATACACATTGCAGCGCGACGCCAATGAACTTGGAATGCACTGCTGAAAACTCCCATGCTGCTTAATTCCCTATTCTTGTTTTTGCTGAGCGGCATCGTTGTGTCGCTATGGGCGCGGGACAATCCACTGGGAAGCCCTTGCGTGCCGGGTCGGGATGGAGCGTATCCATGCCATCGCCAAAAAACCATCGGACGTTTCCTAATTTATATTCAGGAATTCAAACACCAGATATAAGCGCGACTTTGCACGATTCAGATTCGCGCTCGGCCCGCTTGGCGATTCGGCACCGTAACGGACCCTCATTGCGGCCGCAATAGAGATTTGGTGAATTCACAACATTTAACGTTTATTCACTTTTCTTGCGCCAGGGGTGGCATCCACGGAAACGCGAGCTGCAAGTCTGGGCACGACTATCCGGCCGTGGGCTTGCCTGCGACCACGGCTGAACAGACCGAGCTATCGGGATCGTTGACGCTTTCGTGGTCCACGGGCCTGGTGCCCAAGCGTGAAATCGACCACCGGCTTCCAAACGGGCGCTTCGGAAGGAATCGATTTCAACCACCTCGATCTACTTGAATAGCGACGACGTCAAGCGGGCCCGGCAGTTTGGGCAGGCCTTCGCAGCCTGACCGACTTATTCCACCTGGGAATAAGAATTGGGTTTTTCATAACCACAAGGCTTATGATAGCAATTTAGCCTCATCTTGGTCAGACCCCTCGCACGTCCCGAATTGCTGGTGGAAATCATCGTGACGGCGGCGGTCTGACGCTGGGCGCTGCCCTGATTTGCCAGGTCTCTCGCGCATTCGCGCCCCAGGCCGTCGGGGCGGCCATGCCGCTCGACCAACTCAGGTAAATGTGGTGAAGAAAGAGATAGCCGGCGGAGCGTCGCGCTAGCGCTCCGTCCATCCCCAGGCACAAGCCGCACGTTTACGGGGCAAACCATGCGCGCACGATTTCCGGATTTGCCTTCATCCAGTCGCGCGCGACAGCCGCCGGCGGCTTCCGGTCGACGACGATCTGCCGTTCCAGCTCCGTCACGACCGGAATCCCCAGCTGGATCGGGCTTGCCCAGCTTCAGCTGGTAGCCGGCGGCTTCAAGGCCGTAGCGCTGCATGATATCCGCGGATCCGACCATCAGGCCCGATCCCGGCCCCACGCCGACGACCGATAACGGTTGCGACAGCCGCACCGGCCGCTGCCTCAGTGCCCAGGCGATCACCCCACCGTTACGCCACCCCGTTATGCCACCCCGTTACGCCATCCCGGAAACCCGCCTGATTTCCTCCGCGACGATCGCAATCAACGCCTCGGCCGCCGTGCTCAGCGGCCGTTGCGGATGGCTCACGCAAACCAGATGCCGCACGATGCGCGGCGCAATGATGGTATGCATCCGCAGCCGTCCCTCTTCCACGGCGCGCAGCACCACGATGCGCGGCAGCACGGTGGCAAAGCGCGTCTCCTGCACGAACTGGACGATGGTGCCGAGGATGTCGATCTCGAACTTCGGCGCAAGGGTGACGTCCTGCGCCTGCGTCGCCGTGTCCAGCACCACGCGCAGGCCATGCCGCTTGGTCGGCAGCACCAGTTCCAGTCCCGGCAGCTTCGCCATCTCTACCGATTCCGGCAGTTCGGGGCCGTGTTCGACGCTGGTCACCAGCACCATTTCCTCGTCGTGCAGCGGCTGCACATGCAGCGCCGGCCGGCCGCGCTGGCGATGCACCACGGCCGCGTCAAGCTGGCCGGCGGAAACGAGATCGATCAGCGCGGCACTGAAGCCGTCCGCCACGGAAACCTCTACGTTTGGATAGCGCGCATTGAAGCGCGCCAGCGATCCCACCAGCACGCTCTCCGTCTCGGACGCCACCATGCCAAGCGTGATGCGGCCGGCCATCTGCTCCTCTCGCTGCATCATCTGCTGCCGCGCCCCGGCGATGTCGCGCACGATGGGCAGGAACAGGCGGTACATCATGCGACCCGCAGCAGTCGGCACCATGCCGTGCGGGATGCGGTCGAACAGCTTCTGCCCGAACTCCTCTTCCAGCCGCGCGATCTGCATGCTGAGCGCCGGCTGCACGATATTCAGGCGCTTGGCCGCGCGCGTGACGGAGCCGTCCTCGAACAGCGCGATGAAGTACTGGATTTGCTTAAGGTCCATGGGTTGGTATCAATGGGATTGTCATTCCGGCATCAATTCTAGTGATGAAGCCAGGGCGGCATGCGATACCGAAAACTCCGGCATTTGACCAGCTTGTTGCGCATCCCGCTTGTCTCCGGGAAGACCCTTATCCATCATCACAAATGATGGATCGAATCATAAATCAATATTAGATCTTATATCGAGATGTCACTAATCTCCGTTTGACGTTGCACGGCCCCATCGCCTTCCGGCGCGGTTCCGTCGCACGGAACGGAGTCGCAAATGAAAAGATTCGATGCTGGCGAAATGACCGGCACGGTGGAGACACAGCAGCCCCGGCCGGCGCCGCATGTCGGCCGCCCGATGCCGCGCGTCGAGGATGCCGCCATCCTGACCGGGCGCGGCCGCTACGCCGACGACCTCGGCGTCAGGCCCGGCACCCTGCACGCCGCCATCCTGCGCTCGCCGCACGCGCATGCCGAACTCGGCGCCATCGACTGCGCCGCCGCGTTGCAGGCGCCGGGCGTGCGTGCCGTGCTGACGGGGGCCGACCTGCCTGCCTGGTCGAAGCCCTTCGTGGTGGGCGTGAAGGCGCCGATGGAGCAGTGGGCACTGGCCATGGAGCGCGTGCGCTATGTGGGCGAGCCGGTGGCCGTGGTGGTGGCCGAGAGCCGCGCCCTGGCGGAAGACGCGCTCGACCTCATGCGGGTGGAGTACCGCGTGTTGCCGCCGGTGGTGTCGATCGAGGCCGCCGTCGCCGACGACACGAGCGTGCTGCATCCCGGCCTCTGCAGCAACGTGGCCAGCGACCGCCATTTCCGCTATGGCGACCCCGAGGCCGCCTTTGCCGCCGCGCCGCACCGCGTGGCGCTGACCGCCCATTACCCGCGCAACACCTGCACGCCGATCGAGTGCGGCGTGGTGATTGCCGAGCACTTGCCGGGCAACGAGGGCTACCAGGTCACTTCCAACTTCATGGGGCCGTTCTCGCTGCACGCCGTGATGGCGATGGCGCTGCAGGTCCCGGCCAACCGCCTGCGCCATGTCGCGCCGCGTGACTCGGGCGGCAGCTTCGGCGTCAAGCAGGCGGTGTTCCCCTACGTGGTGCTGATGTGCCTCGCCTCGCGCAAGGCGGGCGCGCCGGTGAAGTGGGTGGAAGACCGGCTCGAGCACCTGAGCGCCGCCACGTCAGCTACCGCGCGGCTTTCCACCCTGGAAGCCGCGGTCGAGGCGGACGGCCGCATCGTCGCGCTCTCGTACGACCAGCTCGAGGATTGCGGCGGTTACCTGCGTGCGCCGGAGCCCGCCACCTTCTACCGCATGCATGGCCTGCTGACCGGTGCCTACTCGATCCCGAACCTGCTGGTGCGCAACCGCGTGGTGCTGACCAACAAAACGCCGACCGGCCTCGTGCGCGGTTTCGGCGGGCCGCAGGTGTACTTCGCGCTGGAGCGGCTGGTGCAGCGGATCGCGGTGGAGCTGGGCCTGGATCCGCTCGACGTCTACCGCCGCAACTTCGTGCCCGCCGATGCCTTTCCCTATCGCGCGGCAGCGGGCGCGCTGCTCGATTCCGGCAACTACCAGCTGGCGCTGTCGCGCGCGCTGGAAGCGGGCGACTACGGTGAGCTCAAGCGCCGCCGCGACGCCGCGCGCGCCGAGGGCAGGCTGTACGGCATCGGCTTCGCGGCCATCGTCGAGCCCTCGGTATCGAACATGGGCTACATCACCACCGCCACGCCGGCCGCGGCACGCCGCAAGGCGGGCCCGAAGAACGGCGCCATCGCCAGCGCAACGGTCAGCGTGGACCTGCTCGGCGGCGTGGTGGTGACCATCGCGTCGACGCCGGCGGGACAGGGCCACATGACCGTGTCGGCGCAGGTCGTGGCCGACGTGCTCGGCATCGATCCGGCTGACGTCGTGGTCAACGTCGAATTCGACACGCACAAGGACGCGTGGTCCGTGGCCGCGGGCAACTACTCCAGCCGCTTCGCCGGCGCCGTCGCCGGCACCGTGCACCTGGCGGCCTCGCGCGTGCGCGACAAGCTGGCGCGCATTGTGGCCTCGCACCTGCACTGCGACCCGGCCGAACTGGTCTTCGCGGATGGCCGCATCGTACGCCGGGGCGCGCCCGATACCGCCCTGCCCTTTGCGCGCGCGGCCAGTAACGCGCCGCATTGGTCGCCGCAGCTGCTGCCGGCCGGCGAGGAGCCTGGCCTGCGCGAAACCGTGTTCTGGTCGCCCCCCAACCTCGACGCCCCGGACGAGCAGGACCGCGTCAACACATCCGCCTGCTACGGCTTTGCCTTCGACCTGTGCGGCGTGGAGATCGACCGCGCTACCGGCCGCGTGCGCATCGACCGCTACGTGACTGCGCACGACGCCGGCAAGCTGCTCAACCCGGCGCTGGCCGACGGCCAGATCCGCGGCGCCTTTGCGCAGGGGCTGGGCGCGGCGCTGATGGAGGAATTCCGCTACGGCCCCGACGGCAGCTTCCAGTCCGGCACGCTGGCGGACTACCTGATGCCGACTACGTGCGAGGTGCCCGACCCGCTCATCGTCCACCTGGAGACGCCGAGCCCGTTCACGCCGCTCGGCGCCAAGGGCCTCGGCGAGGGCAACAACATGAGCACGCCGCCATGCATCGCCAACGCGGTGGCCGATGCGCTGGGCGTGCGCGACATCCGCCTGCCGCTCACGCCCGCCAGGGTGATGGCGATGATCGGCTTCGACGACCCGCCGCCATCGCGTCCGGAACTGGCCGAGGCGGCAAGAGAGGCCTCGGCGAACAACAAGAGCGGCGGCAAGGGCGGCAAGGCCCTGAGCGCGCGCGGCACGGTCGACCTGGACGCCACGCCCGAGGCCGTCTTCGCCGTCCTGCTCGACCCGCAGGCGCTGGCCAAGGTCGTGCCGGGCTGCCACGCGCTCGTGCCCATCGGCGACAACCGGTACCGCGCCGACGTGACCGTGGGCGTGGGCATGATCAAGGCCCGCTACGAAGCCGAGATCGCGCTGTCAAACCTGGAGCCGCCGCACCGGCTGCGGCTCGCGGGCGCGGGCCTGTCGTCGCTCGGCAGTGCGCGCGGCGCGGGCCTGGTCGAACTGGCCCCGCACGGTGCCGGCACCCGTCTCACGTATGACTACGAGGCCGAGGTGTCCGGCAAGGTCGCCGCGGTCGGCGGCCGCATGCTCGAAGGCGCGGCCAAGGTGGTATTGCGCCAGCTGTTTGAATCGCTCGGCCGCCAGGCCGGGGGCAAGCCCGCGCGCAAGCCGGGCTGGATCGCGCGCCTGCTGGCGCTCGTTGGAGTCCGTCGATGAAACCTCCAGCCTTTGATTACCTGCGTGCCGAATCCGCGCAGCACGCGCTGGAAGCGCTGGCCCGTGCCGGCGAGGGTGCCCGCGTGCTGGCCGGCGGCCAGTCGCTGATGGCCGTGCTGAACATGCGCCTCGCGCAGCCGCAATTGCTGGTCGACATCTCGCGCACCCCTGACCTGGATACCGTGCGCGTGGAAGGCGGCCATCTGGTGGTGGGCGCTGCCGCCACGCAGGGCAGCGTGGAATGGCGCCCGTCATTGGCCGACGAGGTACCGCTGCTCGCGCTCGCCTTCCCGCATATCTCGCATTTCCAGATCCGCAACCGCGGCACCGTGTGCGGCTCCATCGCCCACGCCGACCCGAGCGCCGAGCTGCCGCTGGTGCTCACCGCGCTCGGCGGCGAGGTGGTGCTGCGCTCGCTGCGCCGCCGGCGCGTGCTGCCGGCCGCCGAGTTCTTCCGCGGCATGCTGATGACGGCGCGCGAGCCCGACGAGCTGGTGGAAGCGGTGCACTTCCCGCTGCGGCGGCCCGGCGCGCGCTATGGCTTTACGGAGTTCTCGGCCCGGCATGGCGACTTCGCGCTGGTGGCCTGCGCCGCCATCGTCACGGACGACGCCATTGCGCTGGCCGTGGGCGGGGTGGCCGACCGGCCGGTGCTGGAGACCTGGCCGCGCCTGCAAGGCGAGGCACTGGCCGAGGCAATCAACGATTTCAGCTGGAAGCTGGGCGCGCAGGACGACGCCCATGTCAGCGCGCAGTACCGCCGCCACCTGGTGCGGCAACTGGGCATGCGCGCAATCGAGGAGGCAAGATGAGCAAGACCGCTAATGGCGCACCTTCGGGTGCGCCCCCGGTGATGCGGCGCAATGAGCGCCAGCGCGTCACCCTGACCCTGAACGGCATCGAACGCAGCGCCTCGTGCGCGCCACGCGAGCTGCTGTCCGACTTCCTGCGCCATGAACTCGGCGCCACCGGCACCCACGTCGGCTGCGAGCACGGCGTCTGCGGCGCGTGCACGGTGCGGGTGGACGGCGTGGCCGCGCGTTCCTGCCTGATGCTGGCGGTGCAGGCCGATGGCCGCGCCATCGACACCGTCGAAGGACTCGCTCCGCGCGAAGGCCTGGGCGACCTGCAGGAAGCCTTCCGCCGCCACCATGCGCTGCAGTGCGGCTTCTGCACGGCGGGCATCCTGATGTCGTGCGCGGACTACCTGGAGCGGGTACCCGACCCGACCGAGGCGCAGGTGCGCGACATGCTGTCCGGCCACCTGTGCCGCTGCACGGGCTACACGCCGATCGTCGCCGCCGTCCTCGACGTGGCCGCCAGCCGCGCGCGCTCGCGCCGGATTGCGGCACCGGTTGCCAGGGAGCACTGCGATGCTTGATCTCGGCCGCACCTTCCTGCAAAGCGTGGAGCGCAGTCCCCACGCCCCCGCCATCGTCGACGGCGACCTGGTGCTGACCTACGAGCAATGGCTCGCGCGCATCCGCGGCGTGGCCGCCGGCTTGCTCGACCTGGGCCTGCGGCCGGGCGACCGCGTGCTCGCCATCCTGCAGAACCGCTGGGAGATGGCGACACTGCACTGGGCCTGCCAGTTCGCCGGCCTGGTCATCATCCCGCTGAACTGGCGCGCCAAGCCGGACGAGCTGGATTACTGCCTGCGCGACGCCGGCGTGAAGGCGCTGGTGTTCGAGCCGGTCAGCGCCGACGCGGTGCTGGACAGCGCCTCCGCGCAGGAAGTCCCCTGCATCGCGCTGGACGGCGCGCCGGGCGGCTCGCTGTCGTTCGACACCCTGCTACGTGCCACGCCCCGCCGGGACAGCACGCAGGCCGAGGCCGGCGACGTCTCGCTCATGCTGTACACCTCCGGCACCACCGGCAAGCCGAAAGGTGTTCCACGCCGCCACCGGCAGGAACGCGCAGCCGCGCTGGCGCATGTTGCGCAGAACCTGTACCGGCGCGGCGAGCGGACGCTGGGAGTGATGCCGCTGTACCACACCATGGGCGTGCGGTCCCTGCTGGCCATGGCGCTGGTGGACGGCCTATTCGTCTGCGTGCGGCGCTGGATCGCGTCGCAGGCGCTGCAGGCCATCACCGCCCATCGCGTCAGCTGCCTCTATCTCGTGCCCACGCTCTACCACGACCTGCTCGCCGAGCCGGGTTTCGACAGCAACGATGTGCGCACCGTCACCAAGCTCGGCTTCGCCGGCGCCGCCATGAACGATGGCCTGCTGACCCGGCTGGAGCAGGCGTTCCGCCCGGAGCTGTTCGTCAACCACTACGGCTCGTCCGAGGTCTACACCTTCAGCGTCGACCAGCAAGCGGCGCGCAAACCCGGCAGTGCGGGCCGCGCCGGCCTCAACACGCGGCTGCGCGTGGCGCGGCTTGACGCGGCCTCGCCCGATGAGCTGGCCGCGCCCGGCGAGGAAGGCCAGATCATCGCCGACCTGCGCGGCGACGAGGCCTTCGAGGGCTACTGGAACCGCGACGACGCCAATGCCAAATCCCTGCGCGACGGCTGGTACTTCACCGGCGACATCGGCTACCTCGACGCTGACGGCGACCTGTTCGTGACCGGACGGGTCGACGACATGATCATCAGCGGCGGCGAGAACATCTCGCCCGCCGACATCGAATCGGTGCTGTCCCTGCACCCCGCCGTCGACGAGGTGGCGGTGGCCGGCGTGCCCGACGCCCGCTGGGGCCAGAAGGTGGTGGCCTTCGTCAAGCCGCGCGGCTGCGTTGACGCGGGCGCGCTCGACGACTACTGCCGCGGCTCCGACCTCGTCAACTTCAAACGCCCGCGCGACTACGTGTTTGTCGCCGACATCCCGAAATCGCCGGTCGGCAAGATCCTGCGCCGCAAGCTGTCCGCGGGCGAATACAGCGCGCTTTCCTCTCTTCCCCACAGCGACCCCATCAAGGAGTAACGACATGACCCAGGCCTTCGCACTGACCCATCCCGACCAACAGCGCCTGCAGGACCCCGACGGCTTTTCCGTGGAGATCGACCCGGCCCGCGAGCGTGCGGACATCATCCTGCACCGCCCGCCCTACAACGTGATCTCGATGGCAGCCCGCGACCAGTTGCGTGCTGTGTTCGAGGCGCTGGACGCCGATGACCGCGTGCGCGTCATCGTGCTGCGCGCGCAGGGCAAGCATTTCTCCAGCGGCGGCGACATCCGCGGCTTCCTGGAAGCGTCGCCGGAGCATGTGTCGAAGCTCGCGTGGAACGTGGCGGCGCCGGCGCGCTGCAGCAAGCCGGTGATCGCGGCCAACCAGGGCTACTGCTTCGGCGTGGGCTTCGAACTGTCGCTGGCGTGCGACTTCCGCATCGCCACCGCCACCACGGAATACGCGCTGCCCGAGCAGAAGCTTGGCCAGATTCCGGGATCCGGCGGCTCGGCGCGGCTGCAGAAGATGGTGGGCGTGGGCCGCACCAAGGACATCGTCATGCGCTCGCGCCGCATCCCGGGGCGCCAGGCGTACGAGTGGGGCATCGCCGTGGACTGCGTGGCTGACGCCGAGCTGGCAGCCGCCACCGACGCGCTGGTCGACGAGCTGCGCGCCTTCTCCCCGCTGGCCCAGCGCACCGCCAAGAAGCTGCTCAACGACACCGAGGACGCACCGCTGTCGATCGCCATCGAACTCGAAGGGCACTGCTACAGCCGCCTGCGCAGCTCGGACGACTTCCGCGAGGGCGTGGAAGCGTTCCATGCGAAGCGCAATCCCGATTTCCGCGGCAGCTGAGCGCGGACGTGGGCGGGGCTGACCCGCCTGCCGAGCCCGAGAGACGGACGCATACGGACGCATACGGACGCATCGACGATGCCCCCGGTGGGCATCGCGGGGAGCCGTTCATTTAAAAATATATGGAGACAACGATGGAAGTGCTGGCAAATGACAAGGTGCCGACCAGCGGCGCGCAGAGCGCGGCACCCGCGGCCGCGAACAACCGGCAGGTGCTGGGCGCGGTGACGGCTTCGTGCATGGGATGGGCGCTCGACCTGTTCGACCTGTTTATCCTGCTGTTTGTGGCGCCGGTGATCGGCAAGCTGTTCTTTCCGTCCGAGCATGCGATGCTGTCGCTGGCGGCGGTGTACGCGTCGTTCGCGGTGACGCTGCTGATGCGCCCGCTCGGCTCGGCCATCTTCGGGGCCTACGCGGACCGGCACGGGCGCAAGGGTGCCATGGTGGTGGCCGTGACCGGCGTCGGCCTGTCGACGGCGGCGTTCGGGCTGCTGCCGACAGTCGCCCAGATCGGCCTGTTCGCGCCGGCGCTGTTCATCCTGCTGCGGCTGGTGCAAGGCGTGTTCGTCGGCGGCGTGGTCGCTTCGACGCATACCATCGGCACGGAATCGGTGCCGCCGTCGTGGCGCGGCGCGGTGTCCGGCCTGGTGGGCGGCGGCGGCGCGGGCATCGGCGCGTTGCTGGCGTCGATCACGTACATGGCGATGACGGCGCTGTTTCCCGGCGACGCCTTCGAGGTCTGGGGATGGCGCTGCATGTTCTTCGCCGGCATCGTCAGCTCGGTGCTGGGGCTGGTCATCTTCAACTCGCTGGAAGAGTCGCCGCTGTGGAAGCAGCTGCAGGCGGCAAAGGCCGCCAGCGGCCACGCCAAGCCGCAGGCGCATCCGCTGCGCACGCTGTTCTCCCGCGAGTATCGTGGCATTCTGCTGGTCAACATCCTGCTGACCGTGGGCGCAGGCAGCGCCTACTACCTGACTTCCGGCTACCTCCCCACTTTTCTCAAGGTCGTGGTCAAGGCATCCCCCGGCGAGTCCTCGGCCATCCTGATGCTGAGCAGCCTCGGCGTGATCGTCGCATCGGTGGCAGCGGGGCACTTCAGCACGCTGGTCGGCCGCAAGCGGGCCTTTCTGCTGATCGGCGCGCTCAGCCTGGTGCTGATGCCGCTGCTCTACCAGTGGATGCCGGCCGCGCCAACCGCCACCCTGCGCGGCGTCTACGCGGTGGCGCTCAGCATGCTCGGGTGCGCCGGCTTCGCGCCGATCCTCATCTTCCTGAACGAGCGGTTCCCCACCAGCATCCGCGCCTCCGGCACGGGCTTGTCGTGGAATATCGGCTTCGCCCTCGGCGGGATGATGCCGACGCTGGCTTCGCTTGCCGCCGGCACGCCCGCCGACCTGCCGGTGATCCTTGGTGTCTTCCTCGCGGCCGTCACGCTGGTCTATCTGGTGGGCGCTACGATCGTGCCGGAGACGCTGGGCCGTCTTGTCGAAAAGTAAGGGGCACACTGCTGAGCTGCGGGGTGGCGGCCGGACTTCGTTGAGGCGCCGGCCCTTACCCCCGGCCCCTCTCCCGCGGGCGGGAGAGGGGAGCAAACCGGCCCGCAAGACCTGCAAGGTCTTAAGTTCGACGCATTCCGTCTTGGACAGGCATACCGCCCCTACCTAGACTCCAGTCACCCCCGGGCAATGCCCGGGTTCTTAACAGTGAAACCCGGCAGTTTTTTTTGATCCGCTTATCTATCTACCCGTAGATAGCATCACTTAAAAGCTGCCATCTCGATGACAGACTGGCCCTGCGACCAAACCCAAAGGTTGCCCGGCCGATCGGACTAAACAGGAGAGCATCATGCAAGCAAAGACCATCCTCGCGGCCATCACATTGGCCGCCGCCCTGACTGCCGGCGTGGCCCACGCAGCCGCCCAGCCGGAAACCGCCGGCAACGCGTTCCGCGTGGACACGCCTCGTGACGCCTACACCGACGGCGCCCGCATCAGCAACCGGGACGGCTACACCGATGGCGCCAGGATCACCAATCGGGATGGCTACATTGCCACCCGCAAGGTCGACCCCTACCTGGACGGTGCGCGCGGCAACAGCCCGCGCGATCCCTATTCAGAAGGGGCTCGCGGCGCCAATGGGTCCGGTGAGCACTTTTCGGCATAAGCGCCGAGTCATCGCGGGCACCTGTGCCTGGTCCGACGGGTCCTGACATTTGATATGAAATCAAAAGTATTTGACCCATACACGGCTTAATCAACAAATATAAACGGCGCAAACTGCGGTCCATCGACGAACTTACCGAGCGCGCCGCCACTACCCCGGTGGCCGCCCCCCTCCCTGATCAAGGTCCCAAAATGAGTCTCCTGTTTAAGCCCTTTACCATGGGCGAGCGCCAGCTCGCTAACCGGATCGCCATGGCGCCGCTGACCCGTTCCCGCAATCCGGACGGGGTTCCCAACGACCTCAACGCGCTCTACTACAGCCAACGCGCTGACGCCGGCCTGATCGTGACCGAGGGCACGGTGATATCGCCCAGCGCCCAAGGCTTCCTGTTCAACCCCGGCCTGTACACACCACAACAGGTCGATGGCTGGCGCAAGGTCACTGACGCCGTCCACGCCAAGGGCGGCACGATCTTCACCCAGCTCTGGCATGTCGGCCGTGTGAGCCATGTTTCGATCCAGCCCGGTGGCATTCAGCCGGTCAGTGCCACCGGCCAGACCGCGAAGAACACCAAGGCCTGGGGTTACACCGCCGATGGCACGCCGGGTGCGGTCGATGTGTCCGCGCCCCGCGCACTGACGACCGGCGAGGTCTATGGCGTGATCGCCGATTTTGCCGAGGCCGCCGCCAATGCGATGGAGGCCGGCTTTGACGGCGTCGAGCTGCACGGCGCCAATGGTTACCTGATCGAGCAGTTCCTGAACCCGGCGGTAAACGATCGCACCGATGAATTCCGCGGCGACACTGTGGAAAGCCGCACCCGTTTCGCCCTGGCAGCCATCGATGCGGTTGCGGCGCGAATCGGTGCGCAACGCACGGCCATTCGTTTGTCGCCCTATGGCGGCCTCGGCGACATGGCCGCCTACCCTGAGCTGGAGGAAACGTATCTCCATCTCGCCGATGAACTCTCCAGGCGGAATATCGCTTACGTCCACCTGATGGATCAGAGCACGCGCGGCAGTTCGGCCACGCCAGGTGACTTCCTTGCAAAGTTCCGCAGCCGATTCACAGGCGTGCTGATCCTTGCCGGAGGCATGACGCGCGCACGCGCCGAGGATCTCATCGCCGATGGCCTGATCGACATTGCGGCATTCGGCGAGCCGTTCATTGCCAACCCCGACCTGGTCGCACGCCTCGAGAACGACTGGCCCCTGGCCATGTCCGATCGCGCGCTCCACTATGGCGGCGGCGCCGAAGGCTACACCGACTATCCCGCCTACGATGGCAAGGCCGCAGCGTAAGGCACCTGCCAGGATCTGCCACGATGAAATCCAATACCGCACTGCTAGCGCTCGCCATCGGCGCCTTCGGCATCGGCACCACCGAATTCGCCCCGATGGGGTTGCTCCCCGTGATCGCCGAAGGCGTCGACGTCAGCATCCCCACCGCTGGTATGCTGATTACCGCGTACGCGGTTGGCGTGATGGTCGGCGCGCCGGTGATGACCCTGCTGTTCAGCCGCTTCGGCAAGCGCGCCGCACTGATGGCGCTGATGGCCATCTTCACCGTTGGCAACCTGCTGTCGGCGCTGGCGCCGGGATACGCCACGCTGCTGGCGTCGCGCCTGGTCACCAGCCTCAACCATGGCGCCTTCTTCGGCCTCGGGGCCGTGGTGGCCGCGAGCGTGGTGCCGAAGGAGAAGCAGGCCAGCGCCGTGGCAACGATGTTCATGGGACTGACCATCGCCAACATCGGTGGCGTGCCCGCGGCGACCTGGATCGGGCAGCAGGTCGGCTGGCGCCTGGCGTTCGCCGGCACCGCTGTGCTGGGGCTGGTCGCCATTGCTGCGCTTTGGCTGGCGCTGCCGCAGGGCGAGCGCGGCACCCCGCCCAATGTGCGCCGGGAACTGGCCGTGCTCACCCGCCCGCCGGTGTTGCTGGCGATGGCAACAACGGTGCTGGGCGCGGGCGCCATGTTCACGCTCTACACCTATATCGCGCCGGTGCTTGCCGATCTCACCGGCGCATCCGACACCTTCGTGACGCTCTCGCTCGTGCTGATCGGCGTTGGCTTCACGGTCGGCAATCACGTAGGGGGACGGCTCGCGGACTGGTCGCTCGATGGCGCGACGAAGATCGTCCTGTCGGCGCTCGCCGTCATCATGCTGATGCTGCCCTTCGCCCTCTCCCACCACGTCACCGCGGCCCTTGGACTACTGGCCTGGGGAGCCGCGACCTTCGCCGTCGTCCCGCCGGTGCAGATGCGAGTGATGGAAGCCGCGGCGGAAGCACCGGGACTCGCCTCGTCGATCAACGTCGGCGCGTTCAATCTCGGCAATGCCCTGGGCGCCGCACTCGGTGGCGGGGTCCTCAGCCTGGACCTCGGCTATCGCGCGGTGCCAGTCGCTGGCGGCCTGCTGGCTGCGGCGGGATTCCTGGTGGTGTGGCTCAGCCGGGCAGACAGGCGCGCCCTGGTCGCTTCGTGAGTGCTGTGCGAGCGTCCCTGTCCTGTGAGAGAGCAGGCAGCAATCACGCAGGACGCCGCACGCAGCTTGCCTCGCCGTCGCGCTGCAGCGCTCAGGCTTCCCACAGCAGCGCAGCCTGCAGCCGGTTGAGGACGAATCCTTCGATCTCCTTGTGCACATGGACCACGCTCTGGCCGATTGACAGCATCAGCGCCTCGGCAAACTCGACCGCCTCCCTCGACGTCTGATTCAGGTTGGCGGGCAAGCCGGACGGTGTGCCCATCCTTGCCCAGCCTCGCGCCATCGATGCGAATCGGCTCTCCATCGATAACGGCCTGATGAAGATGCCGTCGCGCCATCCCACGGATTTACTCGCCATACTGGAACAGAAGGCGCCCTTCGCCAGGCACGCCAACCGCCGCCTGCGCAAGCCCCGACGTGCCAAACATGACCGCGAAAGCCAGCGACAAGGCCATCAGCCCTCTCATGATGCCGCCCCGGCCAGCGTTGCCTCCAGTGCCTTGAGGCCATCCCGGTAAATGCCCTCGAACAGCCGCGATGCGTCGTCATCGCTCACGCCTGCCGGCGTGAACTGGCCAGACCATTCGACGCGCGATGCCTGGTCCCCGTCGATGCCGACCACGCGCAGCGTGGAGCGGTAGCCGGAGACCGGGAACGGCGCCTGCAGGATCGAGTAGGTGTAGCTGCGCGCGCCCTGGTCAAAGGCCTCGAGACGTTCGACGATGGCGTCGCCGTCCGGGTTGACGAGGCTGCGCACACGGCCGCCCTCGCTCAGTTCGCTCTTGGGGATATACGGCAGCCAGTCGGGCAGCGAATCGAAGCCGCCAATCAGTTGCCAGACGCGGTCCGGTGCTACCGGCAGCGTGATCGTTGCAGAAGCTTGTGCCATGATGGACTCCTTGAATCGAATGTGGTCCCGGATCAGTTGCTGTCGCCAGGCAGCGGTGCATTTGCCGCAACCAGGTGCTGCTCGCGCAGCTCGCGCCAGAAATCGGCGGGAATGACCGCCTTCAGCGCGGCGGTGTCCTCGGCGATGCGCTCGGGCCGGCTTGCCCCCGGGATCACGGCGGCGACCGCCGGGTTGGCCAGCACGAACTGCAGCGCGGCGGCCTTGATGCTGACGCCGTGGCGTTGCGCGATCGCCTTGATGCGCTCGACCTTGTCGATGATCTCGGGCGGCGCCTTCTGGTACTCGAAGTGCGAGCCGCCGGCCAGGATGCCCGAGCTGTACGGGCCGCCGACCACGATCTCGGTCTTGCGCTCCGCGGCCTTCGGCATCAGGCGCTGCAGCGCGCGCTCGTGGTCGAGCAGCGAATAGCGGCCCGCCAGCAGGAAGCCGTCCGGCTGCACTTCAGTCAGGTCCAGCGTCAGTTCGATCGGCTCGACGCGGTTCACGCCCAGGCCCCAGGCCTTGATCACGCCCTCTTCGCGCAGCCGGGTCAGCACTTTGAAAGCGCCCTTGCGGGCCGTCTCGAAATAGGCCAGCCACTCGTCGCCGTAGAAGTCCTGGGCGATGTCGTGGACCCACACGATGTCGAGGCGGTCGGCCTTCATCCGCTTGAGGCTGTCCTCGATCGAGCGCAGCGTGGCGTCCGCCGAGTAGTCGTTGACCAGCTTGTTCGGGCGGCCGGCGGCAAACAGGCCGCTTTTCTCGCCCAGCGCCCGCGCGCTGGCGTCTTCGACTTCGTCCAGGATCAGGCGGCCGACCTTGGTGCTGAGCACGTATTCGTCGCGCGGGTGCCGGGACAGCGCTTCGCCCAGCCGGATTTCGGCCAGGCCCGCGCCGTAGAACGGCGCGGTGTCGTAGTAGCGCACGCCTTGCGCCCAGGCCGCGTCCACGGTGGCCTGCGCCTCCGCTTCCGGGATGTCGCGGAACATATTGCCCAGCGGGGCGGTACCAAAGCCGAGCACGTTGCCGGCCAGTTTGTCCTTGATGCTCATGACTGCTCCACAAATTAAGTTGGGGTGAAGGCAGTCTAGGGTTGCAAGTTAAGTCTGTCCAAGACAGAATTTGAAAGACTTGATTCCCTAGAGGTCTGAAATTCAGGACTGGACATGCTAGATATCCGCCAACTTCACTATTTCGTGGCCGTGGCCGAAGACGAGCACGTCGGACGCGCCGCCGAACGGCTCCATATCTCCCAATCGCCACTTAGCCGGCAGATTGCCCAGCTCGAGGAAAAGCTCGGGCTGGTGTTGTTCGAGCGCTCCCAGCAACGCATCCGGCTCACGCGCGACGGCCGCACGTTCCTGGCCGAGACCCGCGCCTTCCTGACGCATGCCAACCGGCTCGAATCGCTGGCGCGGCGGCTCGGGCGCGGCGACGAAGGCGGCCTGTGCATCGGCTACCTGGAATACGCGATGCACTCCGGCATCCTGCCGAACGCCTTGCGCGAGTTGCGCCAGGACCGGCCCGCCGTGCACATCGCGCTGTACAACCAGCAGTCGGCGGCCCAGCTAGAGGGGCTGCGCCAGCGCAGCCTGGATATCGCACTCGTGTGCGAGCCGCCGCCACCCGACGATCCGGATCTCGAGGCCGCACAGGTGCTCAATGACCCGATGCTGCTGGCGCTGCCCGAAGGCCACCCGCTTGCCAGGGCGGAGCAGCTCACCCCGGACGACCTCGCTGCGCAGAAGTGGATCGGCGTGATGCACCAGGAAACCGCGCTGCGGCATGACACGTTCATCGCGGCTTGCGCGAAGGCTGGCTTCACGCCGACGATCACGATGGAAGCAACCGAACCGCTGGCGGCCCTGGGGCTCGTGGCCGCGGGACTCGGCGTGACCACGATCCAGCAAAGCCTGCGCCACCAGGCACCGAAGGGCGTGGTGCTGCACGAACTGTCGTGGTTCAGCTACCGCACGCCCTTGTGGGCGGCGTGGCACAAGGTCAACCTCCGGCCGCTGGTGGAGATCTTCCGCAAGACGTTGTTGCTGCAGGCGAGCAGTGTGGTACCGGAGATCGCAACGGTGGAGGCGGGCTGACGCGCCGTCGCTCCCCGAGGTGATCTGAGAAGGTGCAGACGACCGCCGTCCAATGCCGCAAAAAGCTATAGTGTCGGCTTTCGGTCCTGTCGTTGCCATGAAGCCGCTGGCTGTTCCTTCCCTCGCCAACATTGCATCGCGTCTTCGCCTCAAGCAGTTAAGGCTGTTGATCGCTAGAGAACCATGGCTCGCTGCACAAGGCGGCCGAGGAAATCGCCATCTCGCAACCCGGCGCGACCAAGGTGCTGCGCGAGATCGAGGACATCCTCGGCATGCCGCTGTTCGAACGGCAGCCGAAAGGGCTGGTCGCCAATGATCTCGGGCGCTGCGTCACGCGCTATGCGCGCCTGATCTACGGCGACCTGGAACACCTGCACGCCGAGGTCACTGCCCTGACGCAGGGACACGGCGCCACCTTGCGGTCGGCGTCATCATGGGCGCGGTGCCGCTGCTGACCCGTGCGCTGACCGACCTGCGCCATCGTCAGCCGCATCTTTCGATCGGGATCGTGGAGGGGACCAGCACCAGCCTGCTGGCACTGATCGACGAGGGGCGCGTCGATCTCGCCATCTGCCGCCGCGGCGGCAGCCGGCGCCCGGAAGCTTACGACTGCGTGCCGCTCGAATCCGAGCCGCTTGCGGTGGTGGCCGCGCGCGCGCACCCCCTCACCTGCAGGAAGACGCTGACCTTGCGCGACCTCGCGGAGGCGTCATGGGTAGCCTACCCTGTCAACACGCCGATGCGGTTCGCGCTCGAGCGCACGCTCGCCGATGCCGGCATCGGCGTGCCACGCTATCGATCGAGACCGCGTCGACGTTTGCAGCCCTAATCGTGGCGCGCAACGCCGATGCGCTGGAGCAAGCCGCCAGCGACATCCGTGCGCGCCATGGCCACCGCGTGGTCGCCGTGGCTGCCGACATCACCAGGCCCGAGGGCCGCGCCGCCGCGCTGGACGCGGTGGCCGGGCTCGGCGATCTCGACATCCTGGTCAACAACGCCGGCGGCCCGCCGCCGGGCAACTTCCGCGACTGGGACCGCGACACGTGGATGGCCGCGCTCAACGCCAATATGCTGACGCCGATCGACCTGATCAAGGCCACCGTCGACGGCATGATCGCGCGCAAGTGGGGCCGCATCATCAACATCACCAGCGGCGCGGTCAAGGCACCGATCGACGTGCTGGGCCTCTCCAACGGCGCGCGCTCCGGCCTGACGGGCTTTGTGGCGGGACTGGCGCACCACCGTCGAGCGGCGGTCGTTGTGGCTCAAGGCCGCCCCGTGACACCGACAAGGAGTCAGGCCGGAGAGCCAGACCGCCACCTGTTTCGAAACCAGCTCAATGTGTGCGCTGACCTAGCGCTGCCTTAGCCTGCCCAGGCAGCTGAGTCGTCGAGCGGATAGACCGGCCTGCTGACCTGACGAAACGGGAAGCGATCGTAGCGCGAACTGGTGACGCCTTCCCCGTCGCACTCGACCACCGCCTTGGCGATCGGGACGAACACCGGACGGCAATATATGCGCGACTTCAGCAGCAGGAACCGCGCCCGATGCGGGTCGATGCCGATATGGGTGAAGATCCCCATGTCCCAGTGCTCTTGCGGGGTTTCGGTCACGATCACCTGCGCTGCGCCGATATCGAGCAAGGCGGTGCGCCCCATGCGGATGCGCTGCCCGGTATAGGTCGGCCCGGTGATGATGTACTCGCCGTCGCTGATCGCCGCAACCTTGCCGGTCAGCGGCTTGGCCCGGGGATAGACATCCAGTTGGGGCAACGGCACCTTGTCGCCGACCGGCAGCGTGATGCTGGCCCCGACGCCGGCATCCACCAGCGCTGCCACCGCCTCCGGGTCGCATACGGGCCCGACTGCAATGCCGGTAAGTCCTTGCGCCAGTGCCTCGTGCAGCACCGCCATGTTGTCGCAGGTGCCGCCGGACATGCAATTGTCGCCATGATCGAGCAGCAGCACCGGTCGTGCGTCCGCACTGTCTGCGCTGTCGGCAAGCTGTGCCGCGCGTGCAATGGAACTGGCAAGCGGCTCCGCCTGGTAGGCAAAGGCATCGCGCTCTGCCCACGCCTGCTCCGCGATCCGGCGGGCGACCCTGTCGGCCCTGGCAGGGTCGCCGTCGCCAACCACAATGACGCTCAGGCATGGCGCGGCGATATCGGCCAGGCCGAAACCGGCCAGCACCGACACCGCCAGCATGCCGTCCCGCTCGGCCTCGCGCGCCAGCGCCACGGCGCGCTGCATGGCGCCTTCGTCGGTGCGGCTGCGCAAGGTGTGCGTGATCAGCGGCGGGCGCCGCCACGCCATGACCGGGCGCACGCGCCCGGCGACCATGTCCAGCAGCAGTCGGCCGGCATGCGCGCCAGTTTCATACATGTCAACGTGCGGGTAGGTCTTGAAGCTGACCGCGATGTCGGCATGGTCGACAAGGGTCTGCGTGATGTTCCCGTGCAGGTCGAGTGCGACCGCGATCGGTGCATGCGGTAGCACGCCGCGCAGGCGCCGAAGCAGGTCGCCTTCGCCGTCGTCGCTGTTTTCGGCCACCATTGCGCCATGCAGGTCGAGCATCACCGCGTCGCAGCCGTCGGCGGCTGCGACGATGGTGTCGCACAGGTGCGTGTAGGCGGCAGCGGCGACGCGTCCGCTCGGGTTGGCCCCAGCGATCACCGGCACCACGATTTCGGCGCCGGCGGCCTCGGCCAGGTCGATGAAGGCCGCAGCGGCCGTGCGAGTGCCCTTGGCGGCGCGATAGGCGGCGTCGCCATAGGCCGGCGCGAACGACGCTAGCGGCGTTGGCACCGGTGAAAAGGTATTGGTCTCGTGATTGAGTCGGGCAATCAGGATCTTCATTGGGGCAGTCCGTTCGGTTGTCATTGCCGCGTGGCGGCATCGAGCATGGCGTGCAGCAGCACGTTGCAGCCGGCCTCAAGGTGCTCGGGCCTCGCGTCTTCGATTTCGTTGTGGCTGATGCCGTCCTTGCACGGCACGAAGATCATCGCGGCCGGGGCGACGCGGGCCAGGTAGACTGCGTCATGGCCAGCGCCGCTGATCACCTCCATGGCGGAATGGCCGAGCCGCCGCGCGCCGCCTCGTACCGCCTCCACCAGTCGCGCATCGAACGGCTGCGGCGGAAAGTACACCACCTGCTGCAGATCGATGGCGATGCCGCTGCGCGCCGCCAATGCGGCAACCTCCCCGTGCAGCGCCGCGTCCATCGCGGATAGCACCGCGTCGTCGCCGGCGCGCAGGTCCACCGTCATCGTCACCTTGCCGGGGATGACGTTGCGCGAATCGGGATGCACGGCCAGGCAACCGACTGTGCCGCGGCCGTGCGGGGGATGGTCGAGCGCGATGCGGTTGACGATGGTCACCAGCTCCGACGCCGCCAGCAGCGCATCCTTGCGCAGCGCCATCGGCGTGGGACCCGCATGCGCTTCCATCCCGGTCAGCACTACGTCGTACCAGCGCTGTCCGAGCGCGCCGGTGACCACGCCGATGGTCGTGTCGTTTGCCTCCAGGACCGGCCCCTGCTCGATATGCGCTTCAAAGTACGCGCCGACCGGACGCGCACCGACCGGCTCCGGCCCGGCATAGCCGATGGCCTGCAGCGCCTGCCCGACGCAGATGCCATCGCGGTCGCGCTGCTGCAGCACGTCCGCCAGCGCAAACTCTCCGATGAACGCGCCCGAGCCCATCATCACCGGGACGAAGCGCGAGCCTTCCTCATTGGTCCAGACCGCGACCTCGAGCGGGGCATCGGTGACGATGCCGGCGTCAGCGAGCGTGCGCAGCACTTCGATGCCGGCGAACACACCGTAGTTGCCGTCGAACTTGCCGCCGGTCGGCTGGGTGTCGATATGGCTGCCGGTCATCACCGGTGGCAAGGCATCGTCGCGCCCGGCGCGCCGCGCAAAGATATTGCCGATGGCATCGACACGGATCGTGCATCCGGCCGCCTTGGCCTCGGCGACGAAGAAGTCGCGGCCCTGGCGGTCCAGGTCTGTCAGCGCCAGCCGGCATACGCCGCCCTTGGGCGTGGCGCCGATGGTGGCCAGGCGCATCAGGGTGTCCCACAGGCGCTCGCCGTCGATGCGCAGGTCGGCGCGCGCGCCGGCGGCCGCCGCTGCCGCGCGCGCAGCTTGCAAAGTCGTCATGTCATTCCTTGTATCGGTCGGCCGGCATTGCGGCCTGCGTGATCCCGTTTCAGGCCGCCAGGCCGACGCCGAGATAGCGGTCCTTGACCGCCTCATCGGCGCGGAACGCATCATTGCTGCCGGTGTAGACCACCCTGCCCTGCTCGATGATCACGTGGCGGTCGGCCAGCTGCGTGCAGACCTCGAGGTTCTGCTCCACCAGCAGGATCGGCACACCGGCCGCCTTGATGACCTTGAGCTGCGCCACGATCTCTTCCACGATCACCGGTGCCAGCCCTTCGACCGGCTCGTCGAGCATCAGCAGGCGCGGATGGTTCATCATGGCGCGCCCGATGGCGAGCATCTGCTGTTCGCCGCCGGACAGCTGCGCGCCGCCATTGCCGCGCCGCTCGCGCAGGCGCGGGAAGATGCGGTAGATATCCTGCAACTGCCACGGCGAACCGCTGCGCGCGGCCAGCTTGAGGTTTTCTTCCACCGTCAGCAGCTTGAAGATGCCGCGGTGCTCGGGCACCAGGCACAGGCCTTCGGCGGCAATCCGGTGCGGCGCCATGCCGGCAACGTCCCGGCCGCGGAAGATGACACGCCCGCCCCGGGGTTGGACGATGCCGGAGATGGCCTTGAGCGTGGTCGACTTGCCTGCGCCGTTACGCCCCAGCAGCGTCACCAGTTCGCCTTCGCCGACCGCCAGCGATACACCTTGCAGCACATGGCTCTTGCCGTAGTAGCCATGTATCTCTTGTACGTCGAGCATCATCCCTTGCCTCCGGTAATCATGTTGCCGAGATAGGCGGCGCGCACGCGCGGGTCGCCGCGCACGACTGCGGGCGGCCCTTCCATCAGCACCTTGCCTTGCTGCATCACCGTGACGGTGTCTGAGATATCCATGACGATGTCCATGTTGTGTTCGATCAGCACGACCGTGTGGTCTGCGGCCAGCCCGCGGATCAGCCGTTTCATCGCGCCGAGATCGTCGACACCCATGCCCGACGTCGGCTCGTCCAGGAAGATCGCGCGCGGACGCGCGGCCAGCGCCATGCCGACCTCCAGGCGCCGCTGCTGGCCGTGTGACAGCACGCCCGCTGCGCTATCGGCGACGCGCGTCAGTTCCAGCCGTTCGAGCACCTGGTCGACGATCCCGCCGCAGGCAAGCTCACCAACCGGCAAACCCCATCCGCTCATGGCTTTGCGCGGCGACGTGCCCAACGCGGCGAGGCGCAGGTTCTCGCGCACCGGCAGGCTCGGGAACAGGCTGGTGACCTGGAACGAGCGCGCGATACCGCGCTGGACCCGCTGGTAGTCGGCTTCTGCCGTGACGTCCTTGCCGTCGAAGACGATGCGGCCCGCGCTGACTTCCTTCGTGCCGGTCAGCATGTGGAACAGCGTGGTCTTGCCGGCGCCGTTGGGGCCGATCACGGAATGGATCGTGCCCGGCATCACGCGCAGGTCGACCCCGCCCAGCGCCATGAACTTGCCATACTGCTTGACGATGCCGGTGGCTTCAAGGATGGGGGTGGTGGTAATGCTCATGCGCGTTCCTCCTGCGTGACGGGCGCGCGGCGTACGCCGCGCAGGCGATCCCATACCGTGGCACCCAGCCCCCACAGCCCGCGCTGCATGAACAGGCTGACAGCAATCAGCAGGAAACCGAGCAGCATCAGCCAGCGCGGCCACAGCGTGGACAGCCAGTCGGCCAGCAGCACATAGAAGGCGGCGCCCAGCACTGACGCGAAGATGTTGCCGGTGCCGCCGATCACGGTCATCACCAGGATCATTTCGCTGGCGTGGTAGTCGATATTGGTCAGCGGCGCGATGCCGGTGAGCATGGCGTGCAGCGCGCCGGCCAGCCCGGTGACCGCGCCGGAAACCATGAACGCCAGCAGCTTGAACGCCTTGACGTTGTAGCCGACAGCCAAGGCACGCTCTTCGTTGTCGCGGATCGCCAGCAGCGTGCGGCCCAGCACAGACTCGGTCACGCGCAGCACCGCAAGGAAGACCGCCAGGAACAGCACCGCGACGAAACCATAGAACTGCCACGGCGATGCCAGCGGCACCAGCGCATTACCGGCTATGGACAAGGGCGGTCGCGGGATGTCCAGCAGGCCGTTGTCGCCGCCGGTGATGCCGGGCGCCGTATAGGCCAGGAAGTAGAACATCTGCGCAAACGCCAGCGTCAGCATCACGAAGTAGGTGCCGCGTTGGCGGATCGCAAACCAGCCCACCAGCGCCGCCGCCGACGCGCCGATCGCGATCGCCAGCAGCAGCGCCAGCGGCATCGGCAGGCTTGCGCGGGTCAGCGCCAGCCCCACGGCATAGCTACCCAGGCCGAAGAAGATCCCCTGACCGAACGACAGCAGGCCGGTGTAGCCGAGCAGCAGATTGCACGCCATGGCGGCCATCGCGTAAATCAGCACTTCAGTGGCAAGCGTGCCGGAGCGCATGGTCAGCGGCAGCAGCAGCGTGACGGCAAGTGCCAGCCACCAGAAGCGGTAGCGCAAGAACCCTTGTTTCTGCGTAGCCATCATCCCCTCCCCAGCAAGCCATGCGGACGCAGCAGCAGCACCGCGGCCATGGCGACATAGATCATCAGCCGCGCGCCTTCCGGCCACAGCGTGCTCATCAGGCTCTGCACCACGCCAACCAGCAAGCCGCCCACCAGCGCCCCGGTGAAGCTGCCCATGCCTCCTACCACGACCACGATGAAGGCCACGCCCAGCGCCTCGACGCCCATGAACGGCTCGGCGCCGCGGATCGGTGCGGCCAGCACGCCGGCGATCGCCGCAGTGGCGGCGCCGAGCGCGAACATCAGGCTGAACAGGCGGAACACGTTGATGCCGAGCAGCGACACCATCTCGGTGGATTCACTGCCCGCGCGCACCGCGCTGCCCAGGCGCGTGCCTTCCAGCAGCCACCACAGGCCGATGGCGAGCAGGCCGGTAAAGCCGATCACGAACAGGCGGTACTTGGGATAGACGAAGTCGCCCCACATCACCACGCCCTGCAGCGCATCCGGCGGCGGCACGTCGACGCCGAGCGGCCCCCAGCCGACGATGATGAGCTCCTGGATGGCCAGGGCCAGGCCAACCGTGACCAGGATGTGGAACTCGTGCGGCTGCGCATAGACGTGGCGCAGCATGAGCTTCTCGGTCAACCAGGCCAGCGCGCCGATGACGATCGGTGCGAGTACCAGCGCCACCCAGAAGTTCATCCCGATCTGCAGAGCCTGAAAGCAGAGGTAGGCACCCAGCGCATAGAAGGCGCCATGCGCGAAATTGACGAAGCGCAACAGGCCGAAAACGATCGACAGTCCTACCGCCAGCAGGAAGTAGAGCATGCCTATCCCGACGCCGTTGATCACCTGCAACAGATAGACGTTCATGAGTCGTACGGATGTAGGAAGCCGCCACGCCGCGCGGAACTGCGCGGCATGGTGCTTCGGTGTGCTTCAGTGTTTATCTGCCGGGGCGGCGGCCCCGCGCAATGTCAGGGCATCAGGCCATCTTGCACTGGGTCTGGTCGACCGGCAGGAAGGCCTTGCCGACGCTCACGACCTCCGCGTAATCGTCCTTGTCCTTCATGCGCGCCTTGGCCTTGCCCTTGAGCAGGTAGTAGTTCTTCAGGACCTGATGGTCAGCGGCGCGGATTTCCTCCGGCCCTGTCAGGCCCTCGTACTTCATGCCTTCGAGCGCAGCGACCACGGCCTTCGGGTCGGCGCTGCCGGCCTTGATCATGCCGTCCACCATGATCTTGGTGCAGATGTAGGAGCCTGCCAGGCTGTAGTTGGGATTGGCCTTGAACTTGTCGTGGGTGCGCTTGACGAGTTCGCGGTTCAGCGGCGTATCCACGCCGTGCCAGTACTGCGCTCCGAAATAAACGCCCTCGCACAGGTCGGCGCCAAGCGACTCGAACTGCTCCAGCCCCGAAGCCCATGCCAGCAGGATGGTGGTGTTCTTCTTCATGCCGAAGCTGACGGCCTGGCGTAGCGTATCGGCGGACTGCGAGCCAAAGTTCAGGATCAGCAGCACGTCTGGCTTGGCGGCCAGCGCATTGGTCAGGTAGCCGCTGAATTCCTTCTCGGTCAGGGCGTGGTAGCTGTTGCCCACGTGCTCGATGCCCTTCTCCTTGAAGATCGCCTTTGCTGCCGACAGCAGCCCGTCGCCAAACACATATTGCGGCGTGATGGTGTACCAGCGCTTGGCCTTGGGCATCGATTCGATCAGGGGCCGCACGGTGCGCTCGATCGCGCCGAAGGTCGGCACCGACCAGCGGAAGGTGGCGCGGTTGCAGTCCTTGCCGGTGATCTCGTCGGCCCCCGCGGTGGTAACGAACACGCCGCCAAATTTTTCCGCCTCCTTGCCCATGGCCAGCGATTCGGACGACAGGATGCCGCCCGCGAAATAGCGCGCCGCCTTCTGCTGCGCCAGTTCCTGCACCTTGCGCACCGCGGTGGCGGGCTTGCCTTCGGTATCGAGCACGCTGTAGCGCAGCGGCCTGCCCAGCACCTGGCCGTACTGGTCAAGGGCGAGCCGCATGCCCAGGTCGGCAAATTTTCCATTGGCGGCGAAGGCGCCCGACATGGGCACCGGACAGCCGAATTCCAGGGCCTCGCCCGCGGCAAAGACGCTACGGGCATGGATCAGGGATGTGGGGACAGCAGACACAGCCGCCAGTTTTAGCAGGTCACGACGATTCAAGGCTCACTCCTCGGTATGTGGGGATTGGGCTGCACGGGGCGAAAGTCTGGACAACACCATGTGGCGCTGCACCGTCTCCCCGACATGCTGGTGACTTCGCCCGGCGCCGACATGGCCGAGCAAGAATCGAACCTGTTTATCCTATTTATACGTATAAATAGAATAGAATCATCTTAGGAGTCGGCCGGAACCGTTGTCAATAATGGAAAGGTCAGGGTTTACACACCCTCTGCGAAGGACACATGCGAACCCCCGTATTGCCTCATTGGCGGGACAAAAAAGGTGAGAGAGCGGTCTAGCCATGTTTGCCAACCGGGCAGCATGCACTGAGAGGGGGCAAGCCGGCTGCGCGCACATGGCGCTGCCCCGCTTGGCTAGAATGCAAACGCCCAAGCCTCGATGGCTTGGGCGCATGACAAGGAAAGAGCAATGGCGATGTTTCGGGAGGGCAAGACTGGCGCCATCGAGATCCGCAAGCAAAAGCGCGCGGACCTGGTGGCAGAAGAACTCAAGCGGCTGATTACCCAGCGCAACCTGCGCCCTGGCGACAAGCTGCCGCATGAGGTCAAGCTGCAGCAGATGTTCTCTGTCAGCAAGAGCACGATCCGCGAGGCGCTCAAGTCGCTGGAAGTGCAGGGCCTGATTCGGGTTAGCACCGGGCCGACGGGCGGGGGCACGATCGTGGAAGTCCCGCTGGACCGCACCTTCCAGCTCATGCAGAACTACCTGTTCTTCAAGGACGTCGGCATTGCCGACATCTATACCGTGCGCCGACTGCTGGAGCCGGAGCTTGCCGCCGGCGCGGTGCCACACCTCACAGAGGACGATTTCAAGGCGCTGGAACGCACCATCGACCTGTGCGACCCGGCATCGGCCGCGGCCGCGACTCCGCTGCTGGACCAGCGCCAGGAAGACCTGACCTTCCACGACATCCTTGCCGCGGCCAATCCCAACCCGATGCTGCGGTTTTCCTGCGAGTTGATCAACGAGATGATCCGTCAGTTGGTGGTGTTCGGCAACGACACCCCTGCCTGCGAGCATGAGAAATTCGGCGCTGCCAACGTCAAGTTCCACAAGCGCATTGTCGAGGCGGCACGCGAGCGCGACGCCGAGACGGTACGCACGTTAATGTCAGCCCATATGGAAGAGTGCACGCATTACGTCACGCGCATGAACGGACGGGTACATGGCCGCCTGGTGCTCGACTCCGAAATGCCCCGGCGCGGCCGGACGCTGCCGGCAGACCACGACGAGCTTGAATGAAGGGGGGAGCCGATAACCGCCGCAGCACTACCCGCGTCCAGACTTTCACGGTTGAGGGCGGTACACCCAAGCGTATGCAAATACTAGCGACTAGCGAGCTGAGGTCTTTTTTGCGGCGCGCGTACGAGCAGCCTTTCGGGCCGCTTCGGAGCGACCGGCAGCACCCTTCGTGCTGGCAGCCTTCCTGGCTGCAGCCGAGCGCTCGGCCGCCGTGCGCTTGCTTGCCGCGCCCACGGCCTGCGCGGACAGCGCCTTAGGAGAAGCGCCGGCTGTGCTCTCGCGCTTGAGTGCCTTGAGCGTAGCGCTGGGAGCGCTTGGCAGTGCTTTCTGAACTCGCACGTCGCGGTGCAGCCTTAGCGGCGGCGGACTTCGTTTCGGCCTTGGTGGCGCCCTTCTTCGGCGGAACATCGACTCCAGCGCGGCGCGCCTCCGACAAGCCGATCGCTATGGCTTGCTTGGCCGAGCGCACGCCGTGCTTACCTTTTCGCACAGCTTCGCTTCATCTCAACCAAGCCCGGGAATACCGGGCATAACTGCCGCCTTCATGTCGGATTTCGCTGACAGGCCGCGGGCGCATGACGGACAAAGGCCGTCTCAAACCACGTACAAGCGGCCTGGCAAAAAGCCGACAGCATTTTCGGCACTGTGATGATTTCGGCATCGGCGGCCGACAACAATACTTCAGGCATAAGACAGGCATAAGCGGGACACAGGAGTGCTGGCGCCCGGCCAGAAACCGGCGCCCCAAATTAGGAGCGAGCAGCGCCACGAATCAACAAGGGGAAAGCGATGAGCGACGACCACCACATCGGACATGCACAGCGCCTTGCAGCAATCGCCGCGGACATTCCTCTTGGCGCGCATCTGAAAACGGACCGGCGGGGCTATATTCACCATGGTATTTATGCCGGCAACGGCGAAGTCCTGCACTATGCCGGCTTCAAAGGCTTCCTGCGTTGCGGCCCGGTCGAAAGGACTTCTCTCGCCGACTTTGCCGACGGCTACGGCTTCCGCCTCGCGCGGGCCGCGCAAGCCAGATACCCCGGATCAGAGATCGTACGGCGCGCAAGGGCGCGGCTAGGAGAAGACGATTACCGCCTTCTTACCAATAACTGCGAGCACTTTTGTACGTGGTGCCTGACTGGGGAAAGCCGCAGCGAGCAGGTGGAGTCGCTGCTGAGTCACCCATGGCGGGCGCTCCTGGCTATTGTCGAATGGACGGGAGCAGGCATTGCTGCTCGCCTCGCGCTACCGGTGCATAGCCCGTCAATGCAGCAACTCGGGCAGCAACGCGACGACCCGCATGCTGGCGCTCAGTCCCTTGACCAGGCCCGAACAGATTATTGTGGTTTTTGAAACCGATCATTGTTCGGGTAAGGGTTTACCGCTCCAAGGGAAATCCCTAATATCGCACCCATTGAATGCCGCGGAAGCACTGAACCAAACGGAATGGCATTCACCAGTTTGAAGAAAGAGGTGAGCCATGCATACCAATCTCCGTGCCCTACTCGCTGTCGCCGCGCTCGCTGCCACGTTCGCGGCGGCCCCCGTGTTTGCTAAGAGTGGTAAATTCGATACTTACACTGACGGCGCGCGGGCTGGAAAGTACGATGTTTATACTGACGGCGCAAAAAGCGGCAAATTCGACACTTATACGGACGGCGCCAGGTACTACATTGCGTCCGACCGCGCCCCGCTCTAAGGGCTGTTTCCCGATCGGGGGACACCTCCCCAAATCCGGTCCCGCTCCAATCCCCACACTTCTCCAGAGTGTGGGGATTTTGCTTTTGGGGAACCGGGACTTTCAGACCGTCGACACGGAGCGTCCAGGGACAGAGTTTATTTTCCTGGGCGGCATATGAAGGTCGCCCACGGGCAGCGTCGGACGTCGTCAAAGGTGCCGGTCGGGGCCCTCGGCCATCCGAATCCGTCCGATCCGGCATAATCCCGGGCGAACCATGGCGATACGGGATTGAATTAGGTAATGCAAATGAAGCCGGACATCTCTCGCGAAGAGAGCTCACAAAGCACGGACAGGGGCGACGACTGCCCCTTGCGCTGGTTCGACGCGGATCGGGGCGCATTCGAATCGCTCGAGCGATGGATCGCCGAGCATCCGGCGGATTTCTTTGCGGGCGAGCGCTTTGATCCGGTTGGCGCGTGCGCCACACGCGAGGCGGTGTTCGCGTCGGTTGAGCTGCCCGAGACTCCGGCATCGCCGCAAGCGCATGCCGATCATCTGCTCAACGACGTGTTTCGGCACGTGATGCCCGTGGCATCGCCAACGTTCGTCGGACACATGACGTCATCGCTGCCGTCATTCATGCCTTCGCTGGCCAAGGTGGTGGCAGCGCTAAACCAGAACGTCGTGAAGCTCGAGACGTCGGGCGCGCTGACAGGGCTCGAGCGCCAGGTCATCGGCATGCTGCACAAGCTGGTGTTTGCCCAGGACAGCGCGTTCTATGCGAGATGGCTGCACGATGCCGACCACGCGCTCGGCGCGATCTGTTCCGGCGGCACGGTCGCCAACCTCACCGCGCTATGGGCGAGCCGCAACAACTTGCTGGGCGCGCGTGATGGCTTCGCCGGCATCCATCGCGCCGGACTGATGGCTGCGCTACGCCATTACGGCCATGACGGGCTTGCCATCGTTGTCTCGGAGCGCGGGCACTACTCGTTGGGCAAGGCAGCCGATGTCCTTGGCATCGGGCGCGACAATCTCGTACCGGTCGGGGTCGATGCAGACGGTCGCATGCGCATCGACCTGCTCCGCCACACCATGCGTGACCTGCAGCAGCGCAACATCCGGCCGATGGCAATCGTCGGCATAGCGGGGACGACGGAGACAGGCGCGGTCGATCCGCTCGACGCGATTGCAGATGTTGCTCAGGAGGCCGGCTGTCATTTCCACGTGGATGCGGCATGGGGCGGCGCAACCCTGCTGTCGGAGCGCGAGCGCTGGCGCTTCGCGGGCATCGAGCGTGCCGATTCCGTCGTCATCGATGCGCACAAGCAGTTCTACGTGCCGATGGGTGCGGGCATGGTGCTGTTTCGCAGCCCGGCGTGGACGCAGGAAATCATCCAGCAAGCGAATTACATCGTGCGCAAGGGCTCGGTGGACCTGGGGCGCCATACGCTCGAAGGATCGCGCGGCGCGGCGGCGGTCATGCTCTATGCGAACCTGCATCTGCTCGGTCGCAAAGGGTTGGCGCAGCTGATCGATCGTAGCATCGATAACGCCCGCTACTTTGCATCCCTGATTGCGCAGCAGCCGGATTTCGAGCTCGACAGCCACCCGCAGCTTTGCATCCTGACCTATCGCCATGTGCCCGAGACCGTGCGTGCCGCGCTGGCAACGGCTTCGGCCGACCGGCGCGAGAAGATCCTGGACGCGCTGGATGCGCTGACCATCAGCATCCAGGAAATGCAGCGCGATGCCGGCCGCTCGTTCGTATCGCGCACGCAGTTGACGTCGACACAGTGGGGTGGCCGCCCGATTGCCGTGTTCCGCGTGGTGCTGGCCAACCCGGATACGACGCATGCCATCCTGCAGGACATCCTCGACGAACAGCGCGCGCTGGCGGCGGCCAGCCCGTGCATGGCGCCACTGATGGCGCTGGTGGGCGCGCCGGACACCGCGTGAGGCATTTGCAGGTGGCACTGCGAGTCAGTGGGTGACCGACACCACTTGCCCGGAAAAGTCTTCCAGAATGCACTTCTGGTAAACCTGTGCAACCACCGCTGCCCGAACGCCCTTGGCGGGGTCGCGTCCCATCGCTTCGAGCGTCTCCCACACCCATCCGGGGCTGACGACATTCACGCGAATTTTGCCTTGCAGTTCGAGCGCTGCAGTCCGCCCGAACGCCTCGACGCCGGCGTTCACGGTGCTCACGGCGGCACCACCGAGCATTGGATGCTGCGCGAGGGTGCCACTGGTGAGCGTGACCGACCCGCCCTGGGAGATGTAGGGAACCCCATACCGCACAAGGTTGACCTGCCCCATCAGCTTATTGGCGAGGCTGAATGCAAAATCATCGTCAGTCAGGGCGTCCAGTGGGGCGAATTTCGCGGTGCCCCCTACGCAGACCACGGCGTCAACCGTGCCCAGTTGTCTGTACATCGCCAGAATCGACTGCTTGTCGGAGATGTCCACGGAGAGCGCCGAAGACCCACGACTGGCCCCTATCACGTCATGCTCGTCCGACAATAAGGCCGTAATTTCTTTCCCAAGGAGCCCTGTGGCTCCAATGACCAGTATGCGCATACGTCCCCCTGATAGCAGATGACGGGCGGTAGTGAATGGCCCTCAGTACCTAACCCGTTTTGCCGTAGAAGGCCCGCGCCTCGTCAGCCTTTGCCCAAGATCGCCATTGCCTTGTTCGCATCGTCGAGCGAGTCCACTGACACGTACGCGACGAACTGTACCCCGATGACGGAGGCAGAGAATCCGCGTAGATTGATTCCGCCTTCCGCAAGCTTGCGGGTCAGTTCCGCCACGATGCCGGGCCGGTCCCCGCCCATGATACGCACCGAGTGCAGGCTGTGCGTGACATTGAAGCCGACCTGGGCAGCTGCACGGATTTCCCTGTCATTCTGCAGCGGTGTCACGAACACGACACCCTTGCCGGGATCCTCCGGCGTGCGGCGCGCAATCGCGAATTGCAGGTCCGCGCCGGCATCGCGCAGGGCCTCCAGTACCTCCGCGAGGCCGCCGGGCCGGTCCGGTATGCTTGCCGCCCAAACGTCCACGCGTTCCACAAGAAGATCGTTGGTCATTGCTGATTCTCCAATGCCCCCAATACGAATCTAGCGTATCGCGGCCGACAGGCAAGCTCTGGGCTCGGCGGACAGCGGCGGCCGATTCCCTGGCAACTCCCCGTGCCCGGACTTAATATGGACTAGTCGTTATTTCAGGCGGCTATCGCAGGATAGTGGCACCTGCCTGGATGGATGTCATGGAAAGTGAAGGGGAATCGTCATGCCTGAAGACAAAGCGCCACATCATGCTACACAGCAGGAATCGGCCGATGTGTCCGAGGCGGAAATCGCGGTCCATTGGCCCGAGGAAGACTATGTCCCGCCGCCCGCGCAGTTCATTGCGCAGGCCAATCTGACCGATCCGCGCATTTTCGAACGCTTCTCCCTCGATCGCTTCCCCGAGTGCTTCAAGGAGTTCGCAGACCTGCTGGACTGGTACAAGTATTGGGAAACGACGCTGGATACCAGCAACCCGCCTTTCTGGCGCTGGTTCGTCGGCGGCAGGATCAACGCCTGCCACAACTGCGTGGACCGCCACCTTGCTGCGTATGGGAACAAGACCGCGATTCATTTCGTGCCCGAGCCGGAGCATGAGTCGGTGCATCACCTCACCTACCAGGAGCTCTTTGTTCGCGTCAACGAGCTGGCCGCCCTGCTGCGCGATTTCTGCGGCCTGAAAGCTGGCGACCGCGTCACGCTGCATATGCCCATGGTGGCCGAACTGCCCATCACCATGCTTGCATGCGCGCGCATCGGCGTGATTCATTCACAGGTATTCAGCGGCTTCAGCGGCAAGGCCTGCGCCGAGCGCATCGCGGACTCCGAGAGCCGGCTGCTAATCACCATGGACGCCTATTACCGCGGCGGTGAATTGCTCGATCACAAGGAAAAGGCCGACATCGCCGTGGCAGAGGCCGCCAGCGCCGGTCAGCAGGTCGAGAAGGTCCTGATCTGGCAGCGCTACCCGGGCAAGTATTCCAGCGCCGCCATGCTGGTGGAGGGCCGCGATCTCATTCTCAATGACATGCTCGCCGGTTTCCGCGGCAGGCGTGTCGAGCCCGAGCCGATGCCGGCCGAGGCACCGCTGTTCCTGATGTACACGAGCGGCACCACGGGCCGGCCCAAGGGCTGCCAGCATTCCACCGGCGGCTATCTGTCCTATGTGGCGTGGACCTCGAAGTACATCCAGGATATCCACCCCGAGGACGTCTACTGGTGCATGGCCGATATTGGCTGGATCACCGGGCATTCCTACATCGTCTATGGCCCGCTCGCCCTCGCCGCCTCGTCTGTCGTCTACGAGGGCGTGCCGACCTGGCCCGACGCCGGCCGACCCTGGCGTATTGCGGAAGGCCTTGGCGTCAATATCTTCCACACCTCGCCCACCGCAATCCGCGCGCTGCGGCGCAACGGGCCCGACGAGCCGGCGAAATACAACTACCACTTCAAGCACATGACCACGGTGGGCGAGCCGATCGAGCCCGAAGTCTGGAAGTGGTACCACCGCGAAGTCGGCAAGGGCGAAGCGGTCATCGTGGACACCTGGTGGCAAACCGAGAATGGCGGTTTCCTCTGCAGCACGCTGCCGGGCATCCACCCGATGAAGCCCGGCAGCACGGGCCCGGCGATCCCGGGCATCCATCCGGTGATCTTTGACGAGGAAGGCAAGGAGGTCCCGGCCGGCTCGGGTAAGGCGGGCAATATCTGCATCCGCAATCCCTGGCCGGGCATATTCCAGACCGTCTGGAAGGATCCGGACCGCTACGTGCGCCAGTACTATGCGCGCTATTGCAGGAATCCCGACAGCAAGGACTGGCGCGACTGGCCGTATATGGCGGGCGATGGGGCAATGCAGGCGGCGGACGGCTACTTTCGAATCCTTGGCCGCATCGACGACGTGATCAACGTCTCCGGCCATCGCCTCGGCACCAAGGAGATCGAATCGGCCGCGCTGCTGGTGCCCGAGGTCGCCGAGGCGGCGGTGGTGCCGGTGGCCGACGAGGTCAAGGGCAAGGTGCCTGATCTCTATGTGTCGCTCAAGCCGGGACTGTCGCCTTCCGCCAAGATCGCGAACAAAGTCTCGGCCTCGGTGGTGTCCCAGATCGGCGCCATTGCGCGTCCGCATCGGGTCGTGATTGTTCCCGACATGCCCAAGACACGCTCGGGCAAGATCATGCGCCGCGTGCTGGCAGCGATCTCCAACCGGCAGGAACCTGGCGACGTGTCCACGCTTGCCAATCCGGAGGTCGTCGACAAGATCAGGGAGCAGGCAACATAGGACGGCTGCGGCGGACAATGTCCGGCGGCACTGTCCGGTTGCCGGCTCGAATGCTGCTGCCGCCAGGCAAGGCGATGGAAACCATCAATTCGCCGTGATGCTCGCGCGCTGTGCGGTGGCACGCATCAGTGGCAGTTCCTTGCTGATCATGGCGCTGACCTGCTCCGGGCCCGCGTAGTTCGGCTCCAGCCCGTTGGCCAGCAGCTTTTGCTGGACCTCAGGGTCTTTCATCGCCTGCGCGACCGCTTTTTCCAGCCGGGCCTTGACGTCGGCCGGCAAGCCGCGCGGCGCCGCGATGGCTACCCACGAGTCGGCATCGAAGCCGGGATAGCCGGCTTCCGCGACGGTGGGCACGTCAGGCAGCAGCGTGGCGCGGCGGGCGCCCATGACCGCGATCGGCTTGATCTTGCCGCTGCGGATATGGGGCAACGACGCGGCGACCGTATCGACCGAGAACGGAATCTGCCCGCCGATCAGGTCGGCCACGGCCGGCGCACTGCCCTTGTACGGGATGTGCTGCAGCTTCATGCCGGTGGCGCCCAGCAGCATCTCGCCGGCGAAATGCCCGGTGGTGCCGGTACCGAAGGACCCATAGACGTACTTGCCCGGCGCAGCGTTGACCGCCGCAACCATCTGCGGCAGCGTATCCACCGGTACCGCCTTGTTCGCCAGCACAATCAGCGGTACGCGCGCCACCAGCCCGACGGGCTCGAAGCTTTTCACGGGGTCATACGGAAGGCTCGCGTTGATGGCCGGATTGACAGTGAATGTCGAGCCCGAACTGACCAGCAGTGTGTAGCCATCGGCCGCGGCCTTGGCCACGTAGCCGGCCCCGACGATGGTGCCGGCACCGGCGCGGTTCTCGATCACCACCGGCTGGCCCAGCGCATCGCCAAGGCTCTTGCCGACGAGCCGGCCGATCATGTCGACCGCCCCGCCGGCCGGAAACGGCACCACGAGCGTGACGGGCCGGACCGGATACGCCGATGCAGCGTGGGCCCCCAAGGCGGCAACCGCCAGCGCTGGCAGCGCCAGCGCCCGGGCTGCCACGAAGGCTCTGCGCAGGGACGAATGTAGAGTGGGATTCATCGCAGCACCTCCGTGCGTCGGTCAGCCGTTGCGGAACAGGAAGCTGTAGGCATTCAGGGCCGGTGCGCCGCCGAGATGGGCATACAGCACGCGCGAGCCTTCGGGGAATTCGCCGCGCCGGACCATGTCGATCATGCCGTGCATCGATTTCCCCTCGTAGACCGGGTCGGTCATCATGCCTTCGTGCCTGGCGCTCAGGCGGATGGCTTCGAGCGTGCCTTCGGACGGCAGGCCATATTCGGGGCCGCCATAGCGCTCGTCGAGCACCACGTCGGCGTCGGCGATGTCGCGGTCCAGTTCCACCAGCCCCGCCGTGTGCCTGGCGATGCGCAGGATCTGCGCGCGGGTCTGGGCGGGCTTGGCGGAGGCATCGATGCCGATCACGCGATCAGCCCGGCCGTCGGCGGCAAAGCCCACCACCATGCCCGCCTGCGTGCTGCCCGTTACCGAACACACGACGATGTAGTCGAACTTGAAGCCCAGTTCGGCCTCCTGTGCGCGCACTTCCTCGGCAAAGCCGACGAAGCCCAGGCCCCCCAGCGGATGCTCCGAGCAGCCGGCGGGGATCGGATATGGCTTGCCACCCTCCTTGCGCACGCTCTCCATTGCCTCTTCCCAGCTCTTGCGGATGCCGATGTCAAAGCCGTCGGCCACCAGGCGCACGTCGGCACCCATCATCCGGGACATCTGGATATTGCCGACCCGGTCATAGACCGCGTCAGAGTAATTGACCCAGTTTTCCTGGACGAGCACGCACTTGAGTCCCAGGTGCGCGGCCACGGCGGCCACCTGGCGCGTCTGGTTCGACTGGATGCCGCCGATCGAGACCAGCGTGTCGCAGCCCTGCGCCAGCGCGTCCGGGATCAGGTATTCGAGCTTGCGGGTCTTGTTGCCGCCAAAGGCCAGGCCGCTGTTGCAGTCCTCACGCTTGGCGTACAGCTCGACCTTGCCGCCAAGGTGGGCAGAGAGGCGCTTGAGCGGCTGGATGGGCGTGGGGCCGAAGGTCAGGGGGTAACGGGCAAAGCGCTTGAGATTCATGGTGGCAGCTCCAGGGTTAGGGTGTGGTTCCGTCATCGGTGCGGCTTGCAGCAAGGCCAACGATGCGGCGACGGACTCTATCCTAGAAAAAAAGCCACGAAACGTGCTTGCAAAGAAGCGCGCTTTTGAACACCATTAGTAAGTCATCACCATTCATTCAGTCGGAAAATTCTCCCATAATCAAAATGAAAGAAACAAAATTTCGCACCAAATCCGCGCGGGCCGCACCCTCCCAGGCGCCATCGCAGACGCTGCCACCCGCACCCCACGTGGACTCGCTCGACCGCGCCGACAAGGCGATCCTGAGAGCCCTGCAGCAGGACGCATCGATCTCCAACGTGGCCTTGGCCGCAAAGGTCAACCTAAGCCCGCCCGCCTGCCTGCGGCGCGTGGAGCGGCTCAAGGAAATGGGGCTGATCCGCGGCATCGTGGCGCTGCTCAACCCCTCTGCGCTGGATGCGGGAATGCTCGTGATGATCGGCGTGGTGCTGGATCGCTCCACGCCCGAGTCCTTCGCGCAGTTCGAGTCTGCCGCGCAAGAAGTATCCGGTTGCATGGAATGCCACGTCGTGACCGGCGAATTCGATTACTTCATGCTGGTGCGCACAAGAGACAGTGAGAGCTTCAACCGCCTCCACGCGGAACAATTGCTCTACCTGCCAGGTGTCAGGCAGATCCGCTCGTTCATGGTGCTCAAGCAGGTGCTATCGACGACGCAGTTTCCTATCTGATGGACTTGCCACAGACGGATGGCAAGAAGCAGGACGCGCTGCAGCCGGGCAAACAAAGGACCGGTCCCCGCTATCCAGCCGCCTCGCCGATGACGCGCCGGTGGAATAAAGCTGCAGCAGCTCTCATCCTTCCAGCTCTATAATTTTCGCTTCCAGGCTGCAACTTCCATCCAATGCCTTTCCGTCATCCTCAAGCGAGAAAGCCCACCCATGGCGCGGGCATATGAGCTTGCCATCTTCCGTAATAGTGGCGCAAGACAGATCTGCACCTTGGTGAGGGCAATATCGATTGATCTCATAACGCATTCCACTGCCCCGGGAAATCGTTATTCTTTCCTTCGGAATGGCGAGTGTTTGGAGTATGGAATCGCGAAGATTCGAGACATCCGAAAGCAGGAATATGTTTATGATGTTGTCGAACCTGTCAGGAGCGCGATATAGCTTTGCCCTCAGCGAGAGGTGAATGTTCTGCCATCGGTCGCGACCGCACATCAGGGCAAAGTATTTCCTGTCCGCGGTAATTCGCCAGAATGCCGGCATGGAACCAGGCGGATCAATAATGGATTTCTCTGACAAATCAATACATATGGAGTCATCTTCGCCATCACCCCAGGCCAGTACCAGAAGAGACTCGCATTGGAATTCCAGGTCCCAGATCTGGTCCAGTCTGTTATTTATTTCATCTATCAGTCTTTCCTTTGAAAAATCGATAGCAAGACCTTCCCAGCGATCTGGAATATTCTTTTTGTAATCAAGAATATCGCGCTCCCCGGGTGGGGCGATAGGCTCCCGTGCGGTGAGTTCATTTATCTCATCCCCTGGCCTTGGGTACAGGATGTTTTCAATATTGGCGCCCAATAAATATTGATGAAGCTCTGGTTGGTGAATGAAAATGGTGCCGACCCCGTATGACAGGGACAGGGGCAGAAAAGGAAATATTGCAGGCCCCGCAGCCGGGATGAAAAATCTCGGCTTAAGCCTTTGCATCGCGCCAACCACATTGGCGAGCTTTTTGATCGATTTTTCCTTGCTGAGCTCCGCTCGTTCGCATTCACTGTAATTCTCATAACAGACCGGATGCCAGGTCGCGCCGGAAAACTGAACCGAATAGTAGGTTATCGACCGGGGTAGCTGATCAAGCCGATCAAATATCTTGCAATCGTTCTGGTTGAAAAAACTGAAAGCAGGCGTTTCAATCAGAAGCGCGCTGTCATGATTCACCCCAATGTCCGACACAAAGCAGGTCAGCGTCAACCATGCGCTCATCAAGCTTGGCTGACCATCGCGAAGTTCGATATATTGGAATCCCAGTTTGTCGATCTCACTCCTCAGGGCATCATCGCGAAATCGTGGAATAACAAATACCGCATCCCGGCCGATCTTGCTCAGGGTGTCCACGTCAAAATGATCCTGATGCTCATGGGAGATATATATCCAGCCCTTCTTCCTTTGGCTTGTCTCTATGAATTCCGCTTGGAGATGATGATTTTTCGGATACTGGAACCAGCTGCCATGGAATGCCCCGTTCTCGGTGAGCCAGGGGTCTATCGCAAGATATTCCGTTGACGACTCGACCAGAAAGCCGTTATGACCCAGGAATTTCAGGGAGACCGCTTGCTGCATACCCGTGCCGGTGGTGTTCGCCATGGTCACTTCTCCTCATATCCTATATCCACGCCTTGGAATGGCTGCCGAAGGTCTCCGTGAAGAGCCCCAGCCCGACCGCGATCGCCTTGCCTCGAGCAGACGCGATCGCCAACATTGTGCAGACCGGTCCCGAAGCCGTTGTCCGACAAAAGGGCTCAGGTGCGTGCGAGCACTGCCAGATACAGGGCCCGTTCCTTCGCGGTGCCGAGCGAGGAGTCGTGCCACAGCATCGTGAGGCAGCCGTTCAGGTTGAGCACATTATCGAGATCACCGGGAGGCGTTACAACGGCACTGGGTGCGATGGCGCACGGTGCCTCATGTCCAGGCTCACCAATTGATGTTACCGAGCGGCTACATTAGCCGTACGATCAGGCGCAAGGGCCTGCGACCAAGCTTCATAATCTTGCTCTGCCTTATCGGCATGACTTTTTGCCTGCCCGAAGCGGCTGGTCCCGCAATCGGTCTGACTCAAATCGAACAAATACAAGGCGGCAACGTGAGTGCACCATTCGATTAACCGTGGGCACGCAAGTCCGTTTCCCCAGCCGATGAATGCAATGCCGCGCCGGCATTTCTGCGGGGCATCCGCGATACCGTCCGTCCGACGGCTGATCGCCATCGGCATGATGTTGCGCCGGCCATGGATCCGCTAGTCTGGTTGGGCCAGCCGTACAGCGACAACGGCCATTCACCGGTGACTAAGACATATGGACATCAATCAGCAGAAGTACAGAGAGCTCTGCGAGATCGAACGCTCAATCCCGTTTTCCAGCCAGGCCTGGTGGCTGGACGCGACGGTCGGGCCTGAACGGTGGAGCGCGACCCTGGTGGAACGGGCAGGGAAGGTGATCGCGGCAATGCCCTATGTCAGAAAAACAAGATACGGTTTTGTCATTCTTACCCAGCCTCCCGCTGGCCATGGCTTGGGTCCCTGGCTGGCGTGCAAGGACGCGAAACCGACAAAATTGCTCAGCCAGCAGAAGGAGCTGATGACCGAGTTGATTGAACAATTGCCGAGGTTCGATCATTTCGCGCAGGCGTGGCATTACACCGATACCAACTGGCTGCCTTTTTTCTGGAAAGGCTACCGGCAGACCACGCGATACACCTACGTTCTCCCGGACCTTAGCGACGAGACGTCGCTTTGGAACGCCATGCAGCCCACCGTGAAACAGGACATCCGGAAAGCGACTGGCCGCTTCAATCTTCACGTGCGCCACACCGATAGTATTGATGAATTCCTGCCCTTGAACCGCAATGTCGGCACCGACCCAAGATGGCGACGAGGCTATTCCGATGACGTCGCGAGGCGAATCGATGCCGCGTGCAAGGAGCGTGGGCAGCGCAAGATATTCATCGTCGAGGACGAGGAGGGACGGGCTCACTATAGCGCCTATCTCGTGTGGGATGAGCAGAGCGCCTATGGCCTGATGGGTGGCGCAAACCGGGACCTGCCACCCAATACCGGAGCCGGCAGCTACTGCATATGGGAAACCATCAAATTCGCCTCGACGGTAACCAGGATCTATGACTTTTCAGGTTCCATGCTGGAATCGGTGGAACGATTCTTCCGGGGATTCGGTGCTGTTCAGAGACCCTATTTCCGGATTACGAAGACACCATCCAGGGCGCTTTCCCTGTATCAGCTCATGCGGTCCCGATAGCGGGGGCCAGCGGGGAGATCGGGTGAACTACGACAACGGCACCGATCGTTGTGCCATGCGCTGAACGTCGGTCGCTTCGCGGCACTGCCGGAGCTCGGCTCAGAACTCATGCCGCATCCCGAGCCCCAACAGTGCAAGCACATAGCTTTGACGACGCGCCATCAGCGCGCCGGTTCCAGCGCGGCCTTCACTCCATTTTGAGCCCCACCGTCCTGGTCATGGCCTGGTAGGTCGGGGCCGGCAGGAATGGCATGCCGCTACTGGACGTGTGCCGGGAGATGGATATCCCGGTCGCTGAAATCATGGTGACCGCGCGCGTCGAGGAGAGCTGTGGGGGGCGCAGAAGGGATTTCGCATGTCGTGCTAGTCAAGTCGCTGGCGCTGCTCCTGGCTGAAATAGGCAAGCCGGTATAGCCGCCATGGTGCCTGCACACTGTCGCGGCAATAGCCATAGCGGAAGATGTCTTCCACCGCGGGCAGGTCATAGCGCAGGTCGGTGAACCAGACGCAGGCGGCCGTTTCGCCTGGCTCGCGCGGCGGCAGGTCCGTTGCCGGCATCGCAGTGATGGCGGAAAGGGCCGGATAGACAGCGAATCGCCTGAAATCGGCAAAGTCCGGCCGTACCCAGAGTTGCCATGCGAGCGCCTGCCCGGACCGCGCCAGCGCAAGCTGCAGCAGCTGCGGCTGCAGCGTCCATTCCATGTGCGCGGGCGGCACATAGGCCCTGGCCATGGCGGGCAGGCGCCCCAGCACCGGCCATGGCGGCAGCCAGGCAGGATGCCCGGCCAGGTTGACGTGGGCGACATGGTAGTCCGTCCCCGCGCGGGCGATCAGTTTCCAGTTGAACGGAGAAAACGGCTGTGGCAGCGCGTCCACACCCTGCGCCTGGATGCCGGCAGCATGCAAGGATTCGTTGCCCAGTTCCAGCGCGCGTTGCCTGAGCACGCCCTGGGCGCCGACATAGGCGCACAGCAGCACCATGCCCGCCAGGGCTGCCCGCGCACGCAGCGGCGGTGCCAGGCACAGTGCCAGGCCCAGGGCGGATACAACGATGCCGCTCAGCAGCGGATCGACCAGGAAGGTGGTGCCGAGGCTGAAGCGCCGTTCGGAGCCGGGATAGAAGATGCGGGTGCCATAAACGGTGATCAGGTCCAGCGCGATGTGGCTGGCCACGCCGAGGCAACTGACGGCAAGCGCTTCGCGCCAGGCCTGGTGTCGGCGCGTCACCAGGCAGAACAGTCCGGCCAGCAATGCGCCCCAGGCCGGAAGCAGCAGCAGCGAATGCGTCGGCCCCTGGTGCCACTGGGCCAGGAAACGCAGCGGATGGACCAGGAAGCCCAGGAAATCGATATCCGGAAAGGCTCCGGCGGCAGCGCCAAGCAGCAGTCGTTCGCGCGTGCCGAGGCGCCGGCCGGGAGCCTCGTCCATGGGGACGGCCAGCGCAACCTGCGCGCCCATCAAGGCGTGGGTGATCGTGTCCATCCGGGCCGCGCTCCGGTGTCGCCAGGACGGCGCCACGCCAGGCGCTCGGCGCAGCGCAGTTGCCGATCGAGCCAGGCCCGCGTGCGGCCTGCATCCGGTGAATGGTCGCGCAGCCAGCAGCCGAAGGTGGAAAGGAAGATGCCGGTCAGCACGACCTCGCCCGCTTCGCGGCGCCAGCCGGATTCCGGCAGGCGGGCAGCTTCGCGCAGCCACTGCACGGTGCGGCTGATATGCAGCAGGCCCTGCACCTGCAGGTGTACGTGCTCCGGCTGCAGCTTGTAGCGCAGCATCTGGGCAGTGAGTTGCCGGTGCGGGGCCAGCGCCTCCAGCCAGGCGAGGATGGCCTGCTCCAGCCGCTCGCGATGGGACAGGGTGCCCCAGCCTTCACGCGCGGACACGCGCACCAGCGCCAGGTCAGCGCGCTCGAACCAGGCTTCGGCCAGGTCGTCCTTCTGCCGGTAATGCCGGTGGATCTCTTCCAGGCCGATGCCCATGTCGTCGGCGACATCATGCAGATGCAGGGCGTCCCAGCCGCGGCGCTCGCCGAGCATCAGGGCGACCTCCAGGATCCGGCCGGCCAGGGCTGCATTGTCGTTCATGGCGTTCATGGCTTTGCGATCCTCGGGAATGCGTCTGCACGCTGCTTTCCAGCATAGAAAGGCAGCGCGCAGGCTGGCGCCGATTTCTGACCCATGTGCGCGCTGCTGCTACCGCATCCTATGCGGCGTGATGCGCCGCGGTTAGCATATTGGCAACGTGCATCGCCCGGATGCCGTGCCCAGGTGCCCTTCCATGACCGATTCCCAAGCAGCCGTATGGGTACGCCGGACTCTCCTGGTGTGCCTGCTCGGCGGGCTGCTCGCCCTGTCCTTTGTCGTGGTACGGCCGTTCCTTGTGCCACTTGCCTGGGCCGCAATCCTCTCCTATATCACCTGGCCGCTCAACGCGCGGCTGCGCCGCGTGCTGCGCCAGCGGCGAACCTGGGCTGCGCTGATCTCCACGCTGATACTTTCCGCGTTGTTGGGCGTGCCGCTCATCGGGCTCACTATCCTCCTGCGTGCCGAGATGGTCGCGGCCTACCGCGAGGCGGCTGAGATCCTGAACGCGGGTGCGGCACTGCCGGATTCGCTCGCACGCCTGCCCTGGGTTGGCGAATGGCTGCAGGAATGGGTATCAGTGCTGTTAGGTGACCGCGCAGCCCTGCGTGCCCAGGTCACGCCGCTGATCGAACGATGGGGCGGCGCCCTTGCAAGGCTGGCCGGCGGCGTGGGACTCAACGCAGGGCTCATTGGCGTGACGCTGCTTACGGCATTCTTTTTCTTCCGCGACGGCGAGAAATTGCTTGCGCAGTTGCGCCTGGTCCTGCAAGGGGTGCTCGGGCCGCGCGCGCACGGGTATGTCATCGCAGTGGGCGACACCGCGCGGGCCGTGGTGTTCGGCCTCTTCCTCGCCGCAGTCGCGCAAGGGTCGTTCGCCGGAATCGGCTACTGGGCGGCTGGCGTCGAAGCGCCGGTGTTCTGGGGCATTGCCACGGCCATCCTTGCGCTGATTCCCTTTGGTGCGCTTGCGGTCTGGGTCCCCATCGGCGCATGGCTGCTCATCACCGGCCACACCGTGGCGGGGATCGGGCTCCTGCTGTGGGGCGCTACCGCCGTGAGCTGGGTCGATAACGTCGTTCGTCCGCTCGTCATCAGTGGAGCCACCAAGATTCCGTTCCTGCTGGTGATGTTCGGCGTTGTGGGCGGACTCGCCGCATTTGGCCTGATCGGCCTGTTCGTCGGGCCGGTGATCCTCGCGGTGCTGCTTGCCGTATGGCGCGAATGGCTGGAAAGCCAGGCGGAGCAACGGGTGGGGCCACCGCCGGCACCTCCGGCGTAACCGGGGCGACACCTGTCGTGCATCACCTAAGTTTGAACGCGGCGAATTGAAATCAGCCCCGGCGGGTTGCACCGGGGCTGTCAGGCTGGTTAATGTGATTAGTGTGATTAGTGTGGTTAGTGTGGTTAGTGCAGCTGGCGCTTCAGGTCAGCAAGCTCCGAATGCATCGAACTGACTGCATCCTTGACCTTTGCATCGAGACCGCCGGCCTGCTGGCAAGCGCGGTCTGCACGATCGCCGATCCGTTCGAGATCATCGACCCACTGCCGGATCCGGTCCTCGTCCTTGGACGACATGACCTTCGATGCCGATTTGCATTCCTTGTCGAGTTCATCCACCCAGTTCATCAAGTCCGGTGGAATCGCCGCCTCGGCATGACAAGTCCGTGATGTCTCGCTGATGGTTTGCTGCAGATGACTAAAGCGTTGCTGCATTTCGCTGGCTTGCAACATGATGCCCCCTTCGTGAACATCCATCCACATGAATTCAGGCAGCAGATAACAGTGCGTTGCCCGTGCCATTGTCATTCGCCCGCGAGCGGGCTGCCAGCGAAGTTGCATTGCGCCAAAGCGGCCGCCAAGCGCGCGAAGGACACTTTTTCAGTCTAGGTCAGAATCGGCCAACCGCTTCGCTGTGAGCCCGGGGTTCCTGCTAACCTCGGGAACAAGTCAGCCAGCTTGGCGACAACAGGTATGCCGAAGCCGGCCGGGCACGACGCCCGCCCCTGGCGGCAGCCGCAGGGCTATCGCTTGCCCGCCTTCCCGGCGTGCCGCGCGCCGTACATCCGGTCCGGGACCAGATCCTGGTCCAGGATGTCATCGATGCTCGGCGGCATTGGCGGGTGCTCTTCCCGCACGGCGCTATGGTCCGCCCTGTCTGCCGGGCTGTCCGAGGGAATACTCTCTGCAGCGCGGGTGATCTCGTTGCGGCCGTCCTCCGGCGCATCGTCATCATCCGGATGGTGGCCGTGGGGAAAATCGACCGGCTCCACCACCCGTTCGACGATCTGCTCGACGGCCCGTTCAACGTCTTCCCATACCTCTTCCGGTTCGATCGGATCCAGGATGCTGGGCATGGAGCGATTGGCGTGAGACCGACGCGGTGGTCCGCTTCGCCGCGTCCCGCCCAAATCCACTTTGGGTGGCTTGTGCATGAACAACTCCTGAGCGACGACGATGGTCATGCGGCATGCATGGCATGCGCATACTTGCATAATATGCAGACGCGAGGCTCAAAGTGAAGGACAGGTACCGGATACGGTACTGCCGCCGCCGCTGCCGGCCCGTCCCGGCGCGATTGTACGCGGCGCTGCACATGCCGGGAGCGATGCCGCATCATGGGATTCACGATTTCCGCGTCCCGTGCCTTACCCGCTCCAGGTATTTTCCTGAAGCAGCCTCGATTCGCACCGTGTCCCCTTCCTTGATGAATTGAGGAACGAGAACCTCCATGCCGTTGTCCAGCGTCGCGGTCTTGAAGGTAGAGGTTTCATGCTCGCGCAAGCCCGGCGGCGTGGACACGATGGTTAACTCGACCGCAGGGGGAAATGCGATGGTGACTGGCTCGCCCTCATAAAGCTGCACCGGGATTCGCATGCTGGGGCGAAGAAATTTTTGATATGCGCCTATGGTCTCTGCGGGAAAACTGATCTGCTCGAAGGTTTCGGGATTCATGAAATAAAAGGCGGCACCATCGGTGTACAGATATTCCATCTCCTGGTGAACGAGCGCGACCTCTTCGAGCTTGTCGCTCGGGCGCAACCGCAACTCCTTGATGTGACCGGTCTTCAGGTTCCTGAACTTGGCGAAAACTGCGCTTCCCTGCTGGCCACTGCCGGCGTGATAACCGGCGCTGGTAACGCTGTGAAGTTCGTCCTCGAGCATGATGACCATGCCCGGCTTCAGTCCGGAAGCTTCGACCATTGGTGTCTCCGCCTGGGCGGCAAGATTCGCCTTCAGCCTAGCACCGCAGCGCCCTTTCAACAAACGGCCTAGATGAAGTCGCGGCCAAATGCAGCGCAAACCCGCACGGTGGTGGTGAAATCGCGCGGCCATTTCCGCGCGGCCATTTCCACGCGGCCTTCGACCAGTTCCTGACCACGGTGATCGGCCACGACCGGCAAGAATCGATGATCAGCTCACGCAAGCTCCGGTGCGCCGCATCGACCATGCCGCCGCAACAAATGCAGTGAAGAAGCGCAAGGCAGTCCGAAAGGCCGCGCGCGGGTCGATGAAGCACGCGAGCACCTGTTCGCTACGGCTTTCCCCATACAGGCACCAGGCGCAGAAATGCTCGCAGTTATTGGTCAGCATCCGGTGGCACTGCATTAGCAGTGCGACTTTGGCTGGAGGTGGGGTGGTCCATGTTCAAACACTCAAGCAATCACGTGAACTTGAGAAAAGCCTAGACCCGGCAAAACATTAATGACAATCAAAGATTCTTCTGCCGACCATAAGCATTTGTTGATCGACCCACAAGGCGATGGGACAGATCAGCAGTGCGCTGAACGGAGGGGCATCCGTGACTATGCTAGTCAGGAGCGGCGGGCTGGCCGGTCAGCCGCGGAGTCCATCCCAGTACAAGGAGGCAACCATGAACAAGCGCTTGAGTGAAGACGGCATGGATCTGCTCTTTCGCGAGGCACGCACGCACAACGCATGGCTGAGCCAGCCCGTGAGCGACGAGACGCTGCGGCAACTCTATGACTTGATGAAATGGGGGCCGACCAGCGCCAACTGCTCTCCCGCACGCATCCTGTTCCTGCGCACCCCTGAGGCCAAGCAGCGCCTGGTGCCCGCACTCGCGCCGGGCAATGTGGAGAAGACCATGGCGGCGCCAGTCACTGCCATCATCGCCTATGACGTCAAATTCTACGAACTTCTGCCCAAGCTGTTCCCGCATGCGGACGCACGCTCATGGTTTGCCGACACACCGGAACTCGCGCTCACCACCGCGAGGCGCAACTCTTCCCTGCAGGGCGCGTACTTCATCATTGCGGCCCGCTCACTGGGACTCGACTGCGGGCCGATGTCCGGCTTCGACAACGCCAAGGTCGATCATGAGTTCTTTCCCGCGGACCCGAAGGAGAATGCCTTCCAGCTCGAATATTTCCCGGACAGCCATGTGAAATCGAACTTCCTGTGCAATCTGGGCTATGGCGACCCCGCCAAGCTGTTTCCGCGTGGCCCTCGCCTGGAATTCGACGAGGCATGCAAGCTGCTCTGACGGAGGGCGCATCGCAGGCTTGATTGGGGAAGCCCTTTGACAACCGGCGCTACAGGCTGCCGCGCACCCGGGCGAAGACTCCGCGTAAACCCCGAGGACACAATCGTTACATTGACAGTTTGCTGACAGCTTCCCCCCATAGAATCTGCCCCTCGCAAGCCGGACCTGCGGCACGAGCCGGATAGCGTCCGGCCTCGGCGAGCCAGCGGTTCGGACACCTCGACAGGAGCACAGATGGAAAACGGAGCAAGCGAACAGATCCCGGCCACACTGATCCCCGGCGACGGCATCGGTCCCGAAGTGGTGGATGCCACCGTCAGGGTGCTGGACGCGCTCGGTGCCCCGTTCGCCTGGGACCTGCGGCGCGCGGGCATGGCCGGTGTGGAATACAGCGGCGATCCGATGCCGGAAGACACGCTGGATAGCATCCGCCGCACCGGCCTTGCGCTGAAGGGCCCGCTGACCACGCCGGTGGGCGGCGGCTTCCGCTCCGTCAATGTGCGCCTGCGCGAAGCATTCAACCTTTACGCCAATGTGCGCCCCGCGCGAACGCTGGTGCCCGGCCGCTTCGACAACATCGACCTGGTGCTGGTGCGCGAGAACGTCGGCGGCTTCTACGTGGCGCACGACTACTACATCCCGGTCGGCGACGACCCGCATGCGGTGGCCGTATCTACGGGCACCAACACGCGCGACGCCTGCCGCCGCATTGCCCGCTTCGCGTTCGAGTACGCCGTCAAGAACGGCCGCAAGAAAATCACGGTGGTGCACAAGGCGAATATCCTGAAAGCACTCACCGGCATCTTCCTGGAAGCGGCGCGGGAAGTGGCCAGCGATTATGCCGGCCGCGTAGCGATGGACGACATCATCGTCGACGCCTGCGCGATGCAGCTGGTGCTCAACCCGTGGCGCTTCGACATGCTGCTCTGTACCAACCTTTTCGGCGACATCCTGTCGGACCAGATCGCCGGCCTGGTCGGTGGGCTCGGCATGGCGCCGGGCGCCAACATCGGCGACGACGCGGCGATCTTCGAGGCGGTCCATGGCTCGGCGCCCGACATCGCGGGCCAGGGCATTGCCAACCCGATCTCGCTGATGCTGGCCGCCGGGCTGATGCTCGACCACGTGGGACGGCAGGACCTCGCCACGCGGCTGCGCGGCGCCATCGAGCTGACGCTCAACCAGGACCAGGTGAAGACTGGCGACCTCCACGGTACTGCCTCAACGCTGCAGTTTGCCGACGCGGTAACGAAGCGCATCGTTTCCGCGGGCTGACCCGCCCACGCCCGGCACGCCTTGCCAGCGCGCAAGGCTGCCTCTCCCCGGTCGTTCCTCGTTGTTCCGGCACGCTGTCCCGTGCCGGCAGGATCGGCTTGCCTTGAAATCCGTGCGCCGGACGGACGCACACAGCCGGCTCGGGTGCCCCCTGGTTCCTCCCTCGGGGCCATTCGTGTTCTCGTGGCCTGGCCGGCAAAGAGATACAGAACAAGATGTTGACCCTGCTCGCCTACTCGATGGTGATCGTGTTCATGGCACTGATCATGACCAAGCGGCTCTCTGCCATGGTGGCGCTGATCCTTGTGCCAATTGCGTTCGGCGCCGTCGGCGGATTCGGCCCGGAACTCGGGCCGATGATGCTCGAGGGCGTCAGGAAGCTGGCCCCGACCGGCGTGATGCTGATGTTCGCCATCCTGTATTTCGGCCTGATGATCGACGCTGGGCTGTTCGACCCGGTGGTGCGCGTCATCCTGAAACTCGTCGGCGGCGACCCGGTCAAGATCGTGGTCGGCACCTTCGTGCTGGCCGCGCTCGTATCGCTGGACGGCGACGGCTCGACCACCTACATGATCACCTGCGCCGCCATGCTGCCGCTCTACAAGCGGCTGGGCATCAGCCGGCTCGTGCTGGCCTGCGTGATCATGATGGCCGGCGGGCTGATGAACATCCTGCCCTGGGGCGGACCCACCGCGCGCGCGGCCAGCGCGCTCGGCGTGGACGTGGGCTCGCTGTTCGTGCCGATGATCCTGCCGATGATCGTCACCGGCATGTGGGGCGTGTTCGTGGCCTTCGTGCTGGGCCGCCGCGAGCGCAACCGGCTTGGCACCCTGGCCCTGATGAGCACCGGGCCAGGTCATGCCGGCCTGTTTTCGGGCCGCGCCGGCGACACCGACCCGGAGGTAGCTGCCGGCGATCCGCAAATCGCCAGGCCCAGGTTGCTGTGGTTCAACTTCCTGCTGACCGTCGGCCTGATGGCCATGCTGATCCTCGGCACCGTGCCGCTGCCGGCCCTGTTTATCGTGGCCTGCGCGATCGCGCTGATGGTCAACTACCCGACGCTGCAGGAACAGAAGGAACGCATCGGCGCCCACGCTGCCAACGTCGTGCCGGTGGTATCGCTGATCTTTGCTGCCGGCGTTTTCGTCGGCATCCTGTCGGGCACGAAGATGGTCGACGCCATCGCCCACAGCGTGATCAGCGCCGTGCCTGACTGGATGGGCCCCTACATGGCCCTGGTGACCGGCGTGCTGAGCGTCCCGTTCACGTTCTTTATTTCGAACGACGCGTTCTACTTTGGCATCCTGCCGATCCTGGCCAAGGCCGCCGCGGTCTATGGCATCGGCGCCGCCGAGATCGGGCGCGCGTCGCTGATCGGGCAGCAGGTCCACCTGCTGAGCCCGCTGGTTGCATCCACCTATCTGCTGGTCGGCCTGGCGGAAGTCGAGTTCGGCGACCATCAGCGCTACACCCTGCTGTGGGCGCTGTCGGCGGCGGTGGTCATGCTGGTTGCGACAGTTGCCTTCGGGGTCATCCCGCTCGTGGGCCGTATCGGCTGACGGCAATGTGCCCGCTCCGATACCGCCTCACTTGGCACCTGCTCACCGCTTCGCCTATGCTGACAATCAACGATGTCTGGCGTGCGCCGAAGTCATGAAAGGATTTCTGGGCACCAGGCCCGTGCGTACCAAAATCCGAGGACGAGATGGCGACTGGCACTGTGAAGTGGTTCAACAGCGAAAAGGGGTATGGGTTCATCACGCCGGATGATGGCGGCAAGGACTTGTTTGCGCATCACAGCGAAATCGAGGGGACTGGCTTCAAGTCACTCGATGAAGGCGCGAAAGTTGAATTCGAGGTCACCCAAGGCCAGAAAGGCCCACAAGCCTCGAAGATTCGCAAGCTATAGTCGCTTGCACCGCGCAGAACCAAGGTAGAGGCCCTTTGATTGCCAAGGGCCTCTTTGTGTTGGAGGTACTGTGTCTTCCCCGTGGTGCTCGCCCGGGGTTGCCAGGCGCGGTTTAAATCAGTCGGCCCTGATCCCCCGCTGGCGGATCAGCGTACCCCACTTCTCCGTTTCCCTGGTCAGGTGGTCGCGCAATACCGCCGGCGAGCTTCCGATCGGCTCGGCGCCGATCTGCGCCAGGCGTTTTTGCACGGCAGGATTACGCAGCGCCTCGAGTATCGCGCCGTTCAGCTTGTCGATCACGGGCTGCGGCGTCTTCGCCGGCACGAAGGCGGCGAACCAGGGCGACAGTTCGTAGCCCGGCAGCCCGGCTTCGGCCACAGTGGGAACGTTGGGGAGCGCGCTGGAGCGCTTGCTTGTGGTGACGGCAATCGGGGTCAGCTTGCCGGATTCAATCTGTGGCCTGGCCGACGTGATGCTGTCGAACATATAGTCCACCTGCCCACCCAGCAGGTCGGTCATGGCCGGTCCGCTGCCCTTGTAGGGAATGTGCAGCATCTCGACATGGGCCATCGACGTGAACAGTTCGGCCGCAAGGTGGATCGAGGTGCCGTTGCCGGCGGAAGCATAGGTATATTTGCCCGGTGCTGCCTTGGCATGGGCGATCACGTCCTTGACCGTGGTCTCCTGCCGGCGCGACTTGTTGGCGACCAGCACATTGGGCACTACGGCCAGTAGCGACACCGGAGCGAAATCCTTGACCGGGTCATACGACAGCTTGCCGTACAGCGCCGGGTTCACTGCCATGCCGTTGGCCACGATGATCAGCGTATAGCCGTCGGCAGGCGCGCGCGCCACCAGTTCAGCACCGATATTACCGCCCGCCCCGGGGCGGTTCTCGACCACGATCGACTGGCCCAGCGTACGCGACATGTCTTCTCCGAGCGTGCGCGCGATGTTGTCCATTGCCCCGCCCGCGGGGAACGGCACGATCCAGCGGATCGGATGGTCGGGGTATGCCGCCTTCGCCGCGGGCGCAGCAAACGAAAGGCTTGCCGCCAGGGCAAGCGCGCCCGCCCGGCCGGTACGGGCCAGCCACTGAAACAACGTATCCATGGTCTCCTCTCTGCATTGCCGCGCTTGGGCGGCTTGTCCGTGCCACCCGCTCAGCAGATTCAGGCCTTGCGGCACGCGCAGGCTGAAGGTGGCCAGGCAAGTATGGCGCTTGACTGAGACCACGTCCAAGACCGATGATGTTGCGATTGATACCTTCAAGGTATTGGAATGGAACTCCGACATCTGCGCTACTTCCAGGTCGTGGCCGAGGAACTCAACGTCACCCGCGCGGCAGAGCGGCTGCATATGGCGCAGCCACCGCTTTCACGCCAGATCCGCCAGCTCGAAGAGGAAGTCGGCGTGGCGTTGTTCGACCGGGTCGGCCGGGGCATTAGACTGACGGAAGCCGGGCGTTTCCTGCTGGAACAGAGCAAGCAGCTGACGGTGCGGCTGGAAGAGGTCATCGGGACGACGCGGCGCATCGGACAGCAGGACAAACGCTGGTTCGGCATCGGCTTTGTACCCTCGGTGTTGTACGGCGTCCTTCCCGAACTGATTCGCGAGCTGCGCGAGTCCGAGCAGCAGGTGGAAGTCGGCCTGGCGGAGATGATTACCATCGAGCAGGTGGAAGCGCTGAAGTCAGGCCGCATCGACCTTGGCTTCGGACGCATCGCGCTCAACGATCCGGCCATCCGGCAGCAGCAGGTCATGTCGGAGCCGCTGGTGGCGGCGATACCCGCGTCTGACCCGATCCCCGATATCGCCCAGCTGACGCCCCGGCAACTGGCCGCGCGATCCTTCATCCTCTATCCGGCCCGGCCGCGTCCGAGCTACGCTGACCACCTGTTGTCGCTATTCAGTGCACACGGGATCCAGTTGCGCGTGGCCCAAGAGGCCAACGAACTGCAGACGGCGCTGGGCCTGGTTGCCGCAGGGGTCGGCATCACGCTGGTGCCCGCGTCGATCCAGCGGCTGCACCGCGATGATGTTCGCTATTGCCCGATCGATGCGCCCGGCTTCGTCTCGCCGGTCATCATGAGCTACCGGGTCGGTGACCAGTCCCCCTTCCTGGCCTGGGCTGTCGAGCAAGTGATGAGGCGCGCAGGAGCAGCGCGCGAAAGCGCGTATTTAGGTCGCTGAGGTCCCTCCAGGCGATTGCGGCGTCGACTCGATCTCTTGCCAGCATGGCATCCTGGCTGATCAACGGCGGCCTTTCCTCAAATAATCGGTAAAGAGCAAAAAAATCCCCGAGCCGTGCTCGGGGGATATCGGGTTGTGGCCGCTGACGTGGCGCGGTCCACGCATGTAAGTCCAGACGTCTCGAGGCAACTACGTAGTTGCTTATTTACCCTAGTCTGTCAGCCCGTCGCGATTGGTAATTCTCGCACCGTCGGTGAACACGTCTCGCCTGTCTACCACTCTCGCGCCATCCGAGTAGACGTCAAACTTTGCGCTTCCATCGGCATACGGATCCCGCGGCCCCAATACGCTCGCGCCGTCCGTGTACACATCTCGCGCCCCGATGCCGGCATAGGCCAGGCTGGAGCCAAGCGCCGCGCACGCGCCAGCTAGCAAAATGAGTGTCTTTACCATTTTTTCACCTCCTACTTATGCGGTTGCAAGGGCCCGGCAGCGAATCCGCTTCGCTCCCGTGTGAGGACATAGCTTCGTACGACTGCAATGTATGTCCTGGCGGTAGGTAGATGAATAGGGCTTGTTTCCGAAAAGGGGCTAGGGGAATGCCCTATTCGGAAGGCGGACGGGAACTTTTCGAAATTCCCTCAAGAAGGCTTACCGCGCAGCAGCATTCTGGCATAGATTGGTAGGGTGCACTGCAACACCGAATGGATTCGATCCGCCTACACATTGCCCGGATTCGATAGAAATTGGCGATTTTCAACAAATTTAGACACGTTGGCTTTTTGCAAGACTTTTGTCATTTCAGATAACGTGACAATGGCTGGTGTTGCCAGGGCATGTCTCGATGGTTTGAATCGAACAATGACCATCATTCTGCATAAAGCGAGGCTCAACCTCTTCATTCGAAGCGCATTTGTCGCATTGGCGTATTTTGCAGGTGCAAAGCTGGGTCTTGCGTATGCGGTAGTGGGCGGTGCGGTGTCCCTGGTCTGGCCATCCAGCGGCATTGCCCTCGTTGCGCTGCTCACGATGGGCGTCGGCGTTGCCCCTGGCGTTGCGATTGGCTCGATGCTGGCGAACATGTCGGTGGGCATACCTGCGCATGTTGCCGCGGTAATCGGCCTCGGCGCAACGATGGCCGCCTTGACGGCCACATGGCTGCTGAAGCGGGTCGCCGGTTTCCAGGTATCGCTTGATCGCATCAGGGACGTGCTGGCCTTGATCATCCTGGCTGCGACGCTTGGCTCGGCACTGAGCGCCTGGATCGGCACGAGCGCCCTCCGGGGCGAAGGTATGCTGTCAGTCGACGAATACAGCGGCGCCTTTCTGAAATGGTGGCTCGGCGACATGATGGGGGTGCTCGTGGTAGCTCCGCCGCTGCTCAACCTGCTCACCCATTCAAGTCCCGTCCGTTCGGCGAGCCAGGCCGTGGAAGCGTGCGGACTTGCCGTGGTGATCCTCGGGGTGAGTCACCTGATCTTCGGCGCCCCGCAGCTTGCCGGGCACGGCTACTATCCTGCGGCCATGGCGATCTTTCCGTTCGTTATCTGGGCCGCCCTGCGCTTTGACCATCTTGGTACCAGCCTCGCGACCTTGCTGGTCGCGATCATCGCCGTCCGGGGCACCACGCACGGCACTGGTCCCTTTGTCGCGGAATCACCGGTGGATAGCCTTGTGAGATGGTGTGTGTTCGCGAACGTGGTGGCGATCACCGGGCTGCTGCTGGTGGCGACACATGCCCAGCAGAAGCGCATTCATCGTCTCCTGATGGCATCCCACAAGGAACTTGAACGGCGCGTGCAAGAACGAACCCAGGACCTTGAGCGAGCCAACAACGAACTGAAGCAGGAGATGGAAAGGCGCCGCCGGCTGGAGTCGGAACTGATCCGGATCGGCGATCACCAACAGCGGCTCATTGGCCGGGAACTGCATGACGGCCTCGGGCAGCACCTCACGAGCCTGGGCTTCTACTGCACCACTGTGAGCCAGGAACTGCAGAGGCAGGGAAACCCGGCAGCGGCGGATGCGGCAACCGTTGTTGAACTGGTGAAACAGGCGTCCCTGATGACTCGCAGGATTGCCCATGGGCTGGACCCCGTCACCATGGACTCCGGTGACCTCTCGGTCGCCCTGCAAGGCCTGGCGGAATCGACACGCTCGCTGAACGGCATTGGCTGTACGCTTCGCATCGCGACGGATGTGGACTTGCCGGATCCGCCAATGCAGACCAACCTTTACCGTGCCGCACAGGAAGCCGTCAATAACGCCCTGAAGTACAGCCACGGCAGCCATATCTGGATCGACCTGGAGCGCGAAGGCGACGGCCAGACGCTTTCGATCAGTGACGATGGCGTGGGGATCGACCCGGAGCAGATGGAACGCACTTCGGGACTGGGACTTCACAACCTGCGTCACCGGGCAAGCCTGCTGGACGGTTCGTGCACCGTCACCCGCAATGCCATGGGTGGCACCACGGTTGCCATCAGCTATCCGATAAACAGGGGGCCCGGCCATGCCAGAGACGCCACCTAGCCCTCGCCCTGCAACCAGGGTCCTGATCGTCGACGACCACCCTATCATCCGGGAAGGATTGACCCACTTGCTGAAGCAGGAGAATCTGCACGTCTGCAGCGCGGCAGCCAGTACGGAAGAGGCTTTGGCCGCAATGGCGTGCGGGCCTGACATGGCCATTGTGGATCTCAGCCTGCAGGCGGACTCCGGCCTGGATCTTATCAAGACGCTCCGGCAACACTATCCGAACCTGGCAATACTGGTCCTCAGCATGCACGACGAAGCCCTGTTTGCCGAACGCGCATTGCGAGCGGGCGCCAACGGGTATCTGATGAAACTCGAGGCCACCGGGCATGTCATGAGTGCCATCCGCGAGGTGCTGGCCGGCAATATCTACCTCAGCGCCGCCATGCATGCCAGGCTTGCACGGGCACTGGCCGTCCCCAGGAACAACCTGGCAGGCTCGATTGCAAGTCTTTCTGATCGTGAGTTCGAAGTCCTGCACCTGATCGGGCTCGGCTTCAGCACGCGCGAGATCGCCATGAAGCTGAATCGGAGCGTCAAGACCATCGAGGCACATCAAGCCAACATCAAGGAAAAGCTCGACATTTCCAGTGGCAAGGAGTTGATGCGCTTTGCGATTCAGTGGCTCGAAAGCGAGGGGAGTGCCTAGGACCTTTGGGATATCGGAGGGGGAAGCAGGCTCTTGCTTTTTGAGCCGGCCGCACTCGCCCGGAGGCAGGGCGATCCAGACGCGCGTGTCAGCTTTGTGCCATGAAATGGTAAATGCTTGTCACGTCCCGTCAAGCGGACGCAGCCCGCAACATCCAAACTCACGAGGGCTGATCTGTCTGATCGAGCACCGCAGCCTTATCCCCGTGCCACCGAAAGATGGAGCGAACCGCCATCATCGGTGACGCGCCATCTTGAAAGTCTGACATGAACCCTACGACACCAACCGTTCTCATCGTCCCCGGCCTGCGTGACCATGTGCCGGAACACTGGCAGACCCTGCTGGCAGCGAAGCTGCCCCGCGTGGTCTCCGTCGCCCCACTCGAGCAAGACAAGCTGAGCTGCGCTGCCCGGGTGGATGCGATCGAGCGCGCCCTGGCTACTATCGAGGGGCCGGTCATCATCGTGGCACACAGCGCCGGCGCGATGATGGTCGTCCATTGGGCAGCCCGGGGCGGCAAACGCGAGATCCTCGGCGCACTGCTTGCGGCACCTGCGGACCTCGAGACGCCCATGCCGGCAGGCTACCCGGCGACCGACACACTGCGCGATCACGGCTGGCTGCCGATCCCTCGCGCCGCCTTGCCGTTCCCGAGCATCGTTGCGGCAAGCAGCAACGATCCGCTGACTCGCCTCGAGCGCGCCCGCGACCTGGCGCAGGCCTGGGGAAGCCGTTTCGTCGAACTCGGCGACGTCGGGCATCTGAATCCGGCTTCCGGCTATGGTGAATGGCCGCAGGCGGAAGCGCTCATCCGCGAGCTCTCGTAAAGCGGATCACCGCCTGGTGCCACAGGCCGCGAGTAACGGACATGGCCCGCGGCACCGGTGATCGTGCCATGCACGCCGGAGGAGCCGTGGCAAGTTCGCTCACGGTTCCTTCTATTTACTCCGGCTGGTAGTTGATGGACTTCAGCAGCGCGGCTTGTTGCTGGTATGCCTGCTTCAGGTCCGTCATCATCTCTTCCGACGTCGCGGGATCGCCCTGCTCCATGCCCATGTCCTTGATGCGACTCTGCACGGCGGGTTGCTTGAAATATGCCAGCGTGGCGTCGCGGATTTTCTGCTGTACCGCCAGGTCGACATCCGGGCGTGACCACACGGCGAACCAGCCAGCTTGCGCCAGCTGCGGGTAGCCAAGCTCCTTGAAGGTAGGTACATCCGCCAGGCCCGCGATCCGGGCCGGATAGGCCACCGCAATCGCTTTGATCTTCCCCGCCTTGATCAGCGGCAACGAGGTAGTCACCCCATCGAACATCAGCGGCACATGCCCACCCATCAGGTCGTTCAACGCGGGTGGAGAGCCCTTGTAGCCTACGTGCCGCATTGGCACATGGGTGAGTTGTCCGAGCAATATGCCCGAGGTGTGCCCCTTCAGTCCGGCAGCATAAGAAGCAAACACGAGCCCGTCTTTTTGCGACTTGCCATAGTCCACAAGCTGCTTCAGGTTGGAAACAGGAAGGTCCTTGTTGGCAACCAGCACCAGCCCCGTGCGGCTGATCTGGGCAAGAGGCTTCAGGTCTGCAAACGGCTTGTACTGGACCTTGTAGGCCAATGGCGCCTCGCTTACGATACCGCCCTGGATGACCAGGAGGGTATGGCCATCCTTGCCGGTGGACTGCATGTCGCTGATCGCCAGCGCACCGGCGGCGCCAGGCTTGTTTTCCACAATGACCGGCTTGCTCCATGCCTTATGCAGGCCTTCCGCGAGCAGCCGCGCCAGTGCGTCAGCGCTGCCGCCGGCAGGCCCCGCCACCACCAGGCGGATCGGCTTCGTTGGCCAGGCCTGCTGGGCGTGAGCCACGGGCAGCCAGCCGACGACACCAACACCGAATGCCAGGGCGCATCCTTGCCACCATAAGCTATTGGCCTGCTTCTTCATGTCTGTACCTCTTGATTGCTGCTTTGCGTGTTTGGAAAGCTTTGTCGATGACGGAAGCGGCATATCGCACCACGGGCCACGCGCGTGAGGACTGCTCACCTCTTTTTTTCTATTCTCGGAGCGCGGCACGTCAACCGGCTAGGCCGATCACGACATGCTTTTACCAATTCGCGCAAACAGAGGGAAAACCCTGTAGAGATCTGGCAAGCCACCCTGACGAGCCGGTGGTCTTTCCGGCGTTCGGCAGCTAAACTCGGCCCGCATCTTCTGTCGGCGACCTGGGGAATGCCATGACTGCTGCAAAAGCCATATATCTCGATCCACCTGCCGGTTTCGAGCGCATCGTCGTCGGGGAAGCCACGGCCGCCCCTCCCGGACCGGGGGAGATCACCGTGCGCATCCATGCGAGTTCGCTCAACTATCATGACTACGCCGTGGTTTCAGGCCGTCGGGCCCTGGCGCAAAGGCGCATTCCGATGGCGGACGGCGCCGGTGAAGTCACCGCCGTTGGTGCCGGCGTGAAGACATTCTCGGTCGGTGACCATGTTGTCAGCACCTTTTTTCCCACGTGGCATGACGGAGGGCCGTTCCTGTGCGATTTTGCTACCGTCCCCGGGGATGGCGTCGACGGCTTTGCGCGGGAGGTTGTGACGTTGCCCGAAGCGTGCTTCACGCATGCTCCACACGGCTACAGCCATGCCGAGGCCGCCACGCTGACCACGGCCGGCCTGACTGCCTGGCGGGCATTGTTTGCCGATGGCGGCTTGAAGCCGGGAGAGACCGTGCTGGTACTCGGCACCGGCGGCGTATCGGTCTTTGCGCTGCAATTCGCCAAGGCGGCCGGCGCGCGGGTGATCGCCACCTCATCCTCGGACGAGAAGCTGGCCAGGCTGCACAAGCTTGGCGCAGACTGCCTGATCAACTATCGCAAGACGGCGCAGTGGGGCGAGGCAGTACGCGAGATGACGGATGGCGCAGGCGCTGACCATGTCATCGAGGTTGGCGGCGCCGCCACCCTGGACCAGTCGATGACGGCAGCCCGTGTCGGCGGACATATCGCCGTGATCGGGTCACTGGGAAACCCGACCGGGCCGGTCACCGTCACCCAGCTGCTGCGCAAGCACCTGCGGCTGACGGGGCTGCTGGTGGGGAGCCGCCAGCACCAGCTCGACATGGTGCGTGCCTTGAATACCACCGGCATCCGCCCGGTCATCGACCGGCATTTCCCGCTGGAAGCGATGGCCGACGCCTTTCGCTACCAGGAAGCGAATCAGCACATCGGCAAGATCGTGCTGGACATCTGATCAACGGCCGCTGCATAACCAGCGGCGGCCGGCAACCCGATGTCTTGCGCACGCGCGCACGATGCCTTCAGCAAAGGCCCCTTTCGATCGCCCCGGCAACCTGCAGGATGCGCGCGTCGGCACCGTTCAAGCCACAGACGCTGAGCGCGACGCCCGGCACGGCTGCGGGGAGCGGCAGCGATACCGCACAGCCATCGAGGAAGTTGATGACGCTGGGATTGCGAAGCACTAGCCCGTTGATCGAAAAGAAGGCCTCATCGCTGCCGAGTGCATCGAGCCGCGGCGGCCGGACGGCAACGGTCGGCATCAGCCAGGCGTCGGCATCGCGCAGCAGCTTGGCTGCGCTCTGGCGCATCGCTTCCCGTTCTTTCAGCAGCGTCAGATAGTCGGCAGCGCCCTGTTGCTGGCCGCGGCGTATCCGTGTCGCCACACGCGGATCGTAGGCAGCGCCGCGCTCGTCCAGCAGCGCGCGATGCCAGTGCCACGCCTCGGCCGCGGTCAGGCCGCCGCCGGCGTTGATCGTGGGCAGGTGGTGCAGTTCGGGGAAATCGAACGGGATGACGTGCGCACCGTGCCGGGACAGGCTGGCAAGCGCTGCGTCGAAACCACGCGCGACTTCGCTGTCCAGACCCTCGGTGACGAAATCGCGCGTCACGTACAGGCGCAGGCCGGCGAGCGCAGCGGGCTCGCTGTCGAGCGTTTCGCCGCTGAGGACCGCATCGAAGGCCGCGCAGCAAGCCACCGAACGCGCCAGCGGGCCGGCCGAGTCGAGCGAGGTCGACAACGGCACGGCGCCCGCCAGCGGCACGCGCCTTGCGCTGGGCTTGAAGCCCGTCAGCCCGCAGAATGCGCTCGGGATGCGGATCGAGCCGCCCGTGTCGGTACCGAGCGCGGCCACGGCCATGTCGAGCGCCACGCTGACGGCGCCGCCCGAGGTCGAGCCCCCGGCGATGCAGGCTTCGTCGAACGGCGTGCGGGGCGTACCGTAGTGCGGGTTCAGGCCAAGCCCGGAAAACGCGAACTCGCTCATGTTGGTGCGCCCGATCAGCACCGCGCCTGCCGCGCGCAGGCGCGCCACGGCCGGCGCATCGGCGGCCGCAGCGGCGCCATCCAGCGCCTTTGAGCCGGCCCGCGTCACCTGGCCGCGCACATCGAACAAGTCCTTGACGGACACCGGCAGGCCGGCCAGTGGCGATGCCACATAGCCGGCGGCACGCGCCTGGTCTGCCGCCGCGGCCGCCGCCAGGGCGCCCTTGTCATCGACCTCGACGAAAGCCGCGCCGCCCGACTTGCGATGGCTGTCGATACGCGCCAGCGCCTGTTCGGTCAGCGCGACGCTGGTCGTCCGCCCGGCATCCAGGCTGGCGGCCAGTTCGGCGATGGTGGGAAGATCGGTACGCATCAAGGAGCCACCTCCAGGCTTGCCACGCGGTACGCATGGCGTAGCGAACGCCGCAATACCGGATCGTGCAGCTCGACTTCGAACGCCTCCCCGCCTCCCAGTTCCCCGATCACGGCCTGAGTGCCGCAGAACATCGCGGTACCGGGCGGTAGCGCGTCTGCGCCATGCACATCGCCGTGCAAGCGCCGGATCAGGTCACGCGGATCGAGCAGGCGCGTCACCAGCCCTTCCTGGTAAAGCTCGCGCACGCCATGCCGGGTGCGCCAGCAGCGCATCTCGAGCCGGTCCCAGTGCGCCGCGACATCGTCGAAGCGCCAGACCTTGCTGCCGACCGGCTTGGCGCACATCTGCTTGGAGACGGTGACGTCATAGGCCTCGACCTTGCGATCGGTATGGTCCGAGCCCACGCCGACATAGAGCGCGTCGGGGCCCGCCATCAGCACGAACTCGATCTCGCCCGATGAATCCTCCCGCGGCACTTCCAGCAACGGCGCGGTCGTCAGCAGCGACGCGGCAAGCGGGTAGAAGCACGGGACGGTCGACGGCGGCTTCACGCCGATCTCTTCGAGTTCCCGGATGTGGTGGTTGACGGCGTCGGCATCGCGCCCGGTCCAGCCGGCAATGACGAGCCGGTCGATATGCAGCGCCAGCGGTCCTTCGCCGGCGAGCTGGAATTCCAAAGTAGGCATACGGTACAAGTGGTTGGAATGATGGGGCTGCGAGCGCAACGCAGCCGCTGGGCGCGGCCCGCCGGACAAGCCGGCGGGCCATGGCCGGCCTAGTGTTCGAGCGGCTTGTGCGCCGTTTCGCGGGCAACCAGCAGCGCAACCAGCGTCACGCCCAGTGCCGCGCAGACGTAGAGCGACACCGCGCCGGTCGTGCCGTACGCCTTGTACAGGCTGGTGATGATGAGCGGAGCGAAGCCGCCGCCGAGGATGCCTGCCAGGGTGTAGGCCAGGGACGAGCCTGCATAGCGCACCCGCGTCGGAAACTGCTCGGTCACGAACGCTGCCTGCGGGCCGTACATGACGGCGTGGATCTGCAGCCCCAGCACCACCGCCACGCAGATCTGCCACGGCTGGCTGCTGTCCATCAGCACGAAGAACACGAACGCCCATACGATCCCCAGCAGCGCCCCGACGATGTAGACCGGCCGGCGGCCGAGCTTGTCGGACAGCGCACCGAACAGCGGCACCGTCAGCGCATTGCCGGCCGCGCCCAGCATGGTCGCGGTCAGTGCCAGCGGTCGCGACAGGTGCAGCACGCTGGTGACATAGGTCAGCGTAAACACCACGACCAGCGCATAGAGCACGTCCGAGCCGATCCGCACGCCGCCGGCCACCAGCAGGCGCCGCCAGTGCGAGACGAACACTTCCTTCAGCGGGGTCTTGGCCTGCGCATTGTGCGCAGCCATTTCCTTGAACGCCGGCGTTTCCTCGACGCCGCGCCGCAGCCACAAGCCGAACACCACCAGCGCCACGCTGGAAACGAACGGAATGCGCCAGCCCCACGCCAGGAAGTCCTCCGGGCTCAGGAACAGCGACACCAGCGCAATGAAGCCGGTGCCCAGCAGCGTGCCGGCCGACGGACCCACCTGCGTAAAGGAGGCATTGCGCCCACGCTGGTCCTGCCTGCCGTGCTCCATCGCCAGCAGCACCGCGCCGGCCCACTCGCCACCGATGGCGGCGCCCTGGACAAAGCGCAGTGCCACCAGCAGCAGCGGGCTCCAGATGCCCCACGATGCATAGGTCGGCAACAGGCCCATCACGCCGGTGGCGATGCCCATCAGGATCAGCGTGGTCACCAGCACAAAGCGGCGGCCGAGCTTGTCGCCAAGATGGCCGAACACCATGCCGCCGAGCGGCCGGGACACATAGCCGACGGCATACGTGGAGAACGCCAGGATCGTGCCCGTGAGCGGATCGAAGGACGGAAAGAAGATGACGTTGAAGACCAGCGCCGCCATCAGGTTGTAGACGGTAAAGTCGTACCACTCCAGCGTGGTCCCGATCGAGCTGGCCGCGGCCAGGCGGCGCATCCTTGCGCTGGCGTTGGCGTTGGCGTTTGCGTTTGCATTTGCCTCGTGCGCGCCGGCTGCGGAGCCGACGTCGGCTGCCGTAGAGATCATTTCGCTCATGACGTCAGTTCCTTTGCGTAGAGTTTCCACTTGAGGATGTAGCGCGTTGCGCCTGCGGCATCGGCGTGCAGGCCCTGCGCCGCGATGCTCAGCGCAAGCTCGCTTGCCTGTTCATCGCTGCTCTCCACGACGAACAGGGGAAGCAGCTCGCGGCCTTCCAGGCTCTCGTTGGGCAAGGGTTGACTGAGTTCGTCGTCGGGGACCAGAAGATAGGAGCGGACATACCCCGCGCGCAGCGAGAGTTCATCTCCAACCTCGCCGGCCCGTTCGATGAGGGACACGGCATCGTCTGCACGCGGCAGTGGAAGGACCGCGATCCAGCTGCCGCTGCCCTGCCCCACCGAGGCGTTGACCGCGCACACGCGGCGCATCGGCCTGCGCATGCGCCCGAGATTGGTGACCGACCACGGGGTCTGGTGCCGGAAGGCTTGCCTGTAGGCGGCCGAGGTGAACGCGGCCAGCGATTCGGTGCGATAGAGGCCAAGGTACTTCGGGCCGCCGTGCACCGCCTGGTAACGCGCGGCCGAGATAAAGCCCGGCACGCGTGCACGCTCCTCTACGTGTTCGCGGTCGTACCACAGGTTGAAATCGGCTTCATCCGCCGCGTCCACATCGGACGCGACGAACAACAAGCCATGTTGGGGAATGGCCGCAGGATTGCTCATCTGACTCTATCTCCTCTGATGGGGTGATCGCCGTGTTCGGCGGATGAGTCGATGATCGTTGCAGCAGCGAGTCAGGACAAACGGGAAATTGTTGGTCCTTCCGATCAGTTTTTCTTGTGGATGCGGCCGGGAAACCGCACCAGGCTGGCGCAATGGCCGCTCTAGGCACCCGAATATGGTGCGGGCAGCGACTCGACGAACCGGTCCGATTCGCGGCAGGCCAGTTCGGCAACGAAACGGATGGCCTCGGAAACGCCGTGGTCGTGATAGCTGACCACGACGCGCTGCGGTGGCAGCGGGACATCGCAGGCAAGCAGGCGCAGTTCGCCACGCTCCACCTGCTCGCGCACCGGCGCCAGCGGCATCAGGGCATTGCCGAAACCGCCCCTGACCAGCCTGACAATGGCAGCGATCGAGCTGACGCAATGCACCTTGCCCACCGGCAGTCCGGCCTTGCGATACAGCTCCTTGAGCGCAACATGGGGTTGCGAGCCCCGGCTCATGGTGATGGTCGGATGCTGCAGCAGCCCGGCCAGCACGCCCTCACCCGGCTGCGGCTCGCCCGGCGGGCCGACCCAGCCCATCGCCATCGACAGGCAGGGCATGCTGGCAATGCCTTCGCCGACAGCGGTGTCGGTCTGCAGCGCGATATCGATGGCGCCGGCGCGCAGGCTCTTGTGCAGCCCTTCGGTCGTCTCGGAGGTGATCTGCACCTCGATGCCGGGATAGGTCGAACTCAGGTGCCGCAGGAAGTCGACCAGCCAGGTATGCACCACGGTTTCGATGGCGCCGATGCGCACCAGCCCGAGCAGTTGCTGGTCGGAGCGGCCCAGCACCATGATCTCGCGCTGCAGTTCGAGCATCCGCTCGCCATAGCTGAGCAGGCGCAGGCCAACCGGCGTCAGCCGCAGGTCGCGGGCCTCGCGTTCAAAGACGCGGGCTCCAATTTCCTGCTCGAGCGAGGCGATGCGGTTCGACATGGCAGCCTGCGTGATGTGCAGGTGGTCGGCAGCGGCGCGGAAGCTGCCAAGCCGCGCGACCCACATGAAGGCCTCGATGAAACGTGTATTCAAGGGCACCTCTGCGCCAGGCGGCCTGAAACCACACCAGTCATGGTGTTGTCCCCTCTTATTTATGTGTCGATTTTCCGGGGATTGTACCTGCGTGCCCGGCGCGTCCGTTCGAACGACTGCGGTGCCCTACGGCTCAGCCTGCGTTGGCGCCGGCACGGAATCCCTGAGCCATTGCCAGAAAATTGGCCGTTTTCGCAGGCGTCGACTCGATCCGGGAAGCCAGTGCCAGCCGGATCGAGACCGGGCTGCCAACGATGTCCTTATAGACAACGCCCTCGACCTGTATCTGGCAAACCGAGGCAGGAACGATGGAAACGCCGAACTCCGCTGCCACGAGATTGACGACCGAAGAGAGCTGCGGCGCTTGCTGCCCGGCGATGAGATCAAATCCGGCCTGCTTGCAAGCGCCCACAATGACGTCATGCAAGGTCGGACTCGCTTCGCGGGGCAGCAGGACAAACTGGTCTTCCGCCAGTGCGTCGAGGGATATCCGGCGCCGCCTGGCAAGTGGATGGGTTGCAGGGAGCACGACCTTCATCGGTTCCACCGCAATGTGCTGCAGTTGAACCCCGGCCGGCGACTGCCCGCTCAATCGGACAAAGGCCACATCGACCCGGCCATCGTTGAGAAAGGCGAGGAGCTGGGATGTATTGCCTTCCGCCAGGGTGAGGACAACGTTGGGGTAATCCTGCCGAAACGCGCGGATCAGCCTGGAGACCACCGGGTTGAACGCGGCGGAGCCGGTAAATCCGATATTGAGTCGCCCGATCTCGCCCCGTCCGGCGCTTTGCGCTTTTTCTACGGCTGTGCGCGTGTCATGGAGGATGCGCCTGGCATCCGTTGCGAACGCCTCGCCCGCTTCCGTCAGTACCACGCCATGCCCGGTCCGGCGAAACAGCTTGACGCCCAACTCCTCCTCCAGCGCGTGAATCTGCTGGCTGAGGGGCGGCTGTCCAATGCCGAGCCTTTCCGCCGCCCGCGTGACGTTGCGCTCGTCGGCGACGGCGAGGAAGTACCGAATATGCCGCAGCTCCATGCGATATCTGCCGTTTTATATATCAGAAAGATGCGATAGATATTGGACAGTATATCAGCGGAAGGCCACAATACGCGCGTATCACCCCTTGCCGAGTACTTCACGGTGTCGAAGACCGTGTTGTTCGCGGCAAAGGCGGCGAATCACCCCACGACAAGAATCAGCGCCCCATGGAAAAGCAACTATCCACCAGGCCCGAATACCGGAATATCGGTATCTCGCAGATCGCGAAATACCGGTTGCCCTGGGCCGGCAAGGTATCCATCCTGCATCGCGTGATCCGTCACATAGACGATATGCTCTGCCAATAAGGTTTCGACGACCTCGCGGAGCATGACGGCGTGATGCCCTGCCAGCGGCGCACAGACCAGCACAGCAGGTCTTGTATGGGAGGCGGCGGGGCCAAGAGCGACCGGATCCGGTGCGAAGCGCAATAGGCGGCAAAATGCCCGTTCCAGGACGACTTGCTCCACCACCGGGACGACGCAGCCGTTGTGCTCAATGGCTGCGATACCGAACCCCGGCTTGTCGTCGCTTTGTCCCAGACGGGACAGCATTTCGTAACCAGTGGCAAACATGTGAGCGCCCGGTATCTGCGACAGCGGGTTCTCATGATCGGAAAACGCGCTGGCCGCGTTCGCTGCCCACACAGCGAATGGCGCGAACATTGCACGCTGATACTCCATGAACCGGTAGAGCATTGAAGCCTCCAAGGAAGTACACCGGCTGGAAAGCGGCACGACCAAGCTCGCACCGCGGAATCTCCACTGTGGAGGCCCCATACCTATGCGGGTGCCGGGCCTCTACCAGAGTTTCACTATAGGCGGCGGGGCAGATACTGCTGCAGTGCCAAAGATTGGTGAACCATCCAGGGCGGTAGATATCGGAGGTAGCAGCCCCATCATGGCGGTACCGCTTAGGTAGTCAAGGGCAGACTGGTCTCCGGAATTTCAAGGGTTCTGCCTCCTAGAACATCACCGGTACCTGCTAGGCGTTCCCGGGAGTACAAGATCGCGGCGAGCGCGTCGGCTATGCGTACGTTGCCACAACGGGGGCACGTAGGTCCCCTGGCGGTCATGCACGTGCATGCGATGTGCATTCCGGGCGGCATTAAAAATCGCCGTGGCGCGGGATGCAAAGTAAGTCTCCGTGTTCGTTCCCGGAACGAGCGATGCCCTGCCGATCGCGGCCAGCCATGACATGCGATTCGCACTAATCTGATCAACGCGCTCGAGGCAATGAACGGGGACAGCGATGATATCCGTGAACTGCGCATCAGCACCAGTCAGGCCGACGCTGGCTGTGTGGTTGTGACTGTTTGTGACCCGGGGCCGGGCTTTGCATCGCAAAACCCCGAGCAGGCGTTGGCACCGTCCTTCACGACCAAGCCGACGGGTCTCGGGATGAGGCTGTCGATCTGTCGTTCGATCATCGATGCGCACGGCGGCGAGCTGTCGATCGGCAATGGCGTGCCCCCATTGGATGATGATGCGGGACCTGCTCGCTGATCACGCTGTCGCAACAAGGAAACGCCGACGCTCGCGAGGACGAAGCGTCGGCACAGGAGGAAGAATCAGAATGCCTCAGGCGTGCACCGGCCCGGGAGAACGGCTGGCGCTACATCACCGGCGTGAAGATCGGCGCCCCCTGCTTTTTGATCAGGAGCACGACGAACTTCGCCGGCTTGGTGTTGCTGGCATTGCGCCCAACAGTGTGGAGATCGTCCGGGCCTTCATAGAAGGTTTCGCCCGCCTTGAGCGTGACTTCCTTGCCGCCCTTCACGCCCATCACAATGCTGCCTTCGAGCACGTAGACGAACGCGTGCGCATCATGACGATGCACAGGGTCGTAGGCGCCAGGCGGATACTCCACCGTGATCATTTCCACTTCCTTGCCCGGATAATCGGGCAATGCCTTCGTGGTCAGCGGTTTGACCACGACGTCCGGCGGCGCTGCGTGGGCCAGCTGCACCGACATCGCCAGCAGCAGGCTTGCCGCCATCGCAATCATGCCTTTCATGGCATCACTCCAGATTGGCTTTGTCCAGTCCGAACGTCTTGTCAAAGGCGCCCGGCACCATGCGGAACGCTACGTTCAACCGGTTCCAGGTATTGATTGCGCCCACCAGGAAAGTCAGGTCGGACAGCTCCTTTTCGGAATACTGGGTGCGCACGCGCTCGTAGATATCGTCGGGCACACCTTCTGCGGACAGCCGGGTCAACGCTTCGGTCCATGCCAGCGCTGCGCGCTCGCGCGGCGAGAACAGCGTGGATTCGCGCCAGATCGCTACATGATGCAGCCGCAGTTCGCGCTCGCCGTGGATCTTCGCCGTCTTGATATGCATGTCGACGCAGAATGCACAACCGTTGAGCTGCGACGCGCGAATCTCGACGAGTCCGCGAACGTGTTCCTCGATCGTCGTCTTCGGGAACAGGCTGTTGAGCTCCATGAGCTTTTTTAACAGTTCCGGGGATTGCTGAAAGTAGTTGATGCGTTGAGCCATGATCACTCCTGCTAGGTTGGCGGGGATGCTCGCCGGACCTGCGCTGGATTGCTGCAGGCACCGCTTGGGAAGAATCGTAGCCTTCGGCCCGCGGCACCAGTAGTGCCGCCAAGGTACCCACTCTGTTGTCGCATCGACACCAATCGGAGCCAGCGTTGGCCAAAGCTAATCAGGGGCTCCTGCGGGTGGGTGCCAAGGCGGCGACGGATCCATCTATCCGATGAAATAGGAAGCAAGCGTCATGTCGTAATCGGCTTGAACAAGGTCTACCATTTAAGCCGAGCAAAGAACTTGTCATCGCAATCAGGCGTTCAACCATGCCACATGCAATCCGCGTTCGTCCAGAGCCGGGCCCTTATCCATAGGGCATGATTGTTCCACAATGGCTTCATACGATGCGACGGTGACAGGCACGTTCAGTGATACCCCCCACACCAGGTGCGCAGCGCGTTCCTCTACCCTGATATGGAGAATCTGCCATGAAGATCGTTGTAATCGGTGGTTCTGGCCTGATCGGCTCACGTCTTGTCACGCTGCTCAATGAGGCGGGCCATACGGCAGTCGCCGCATCGCCGCGTACCGGTGTCAACACAGTGACCGGCGAAGGCCTAAGCCATGCACTGGTGAATGCGGATGTCGTCGTGGATGTGACGAATGCGCCGTCTTGGGAGCCGCAGGCGGTGCTCGACTTCTTCCGCACCTCGGCACGCAATCTCGGCAAGGCCGAGGTGGCTGCGGGGGTGCGCCATCACGTCGCGCTGTCGATCGTCGGCGCCGACCGCATGCCGGACAACGCGTATTTCACGGCCAAGGTTGCACAGGAAGCGGTGATCGACGCGGCCGGTGTGCCATACACGATCGTGCGCGCCACGCAGTTCATGGAATTCATCGGGGCCATCGCGGATTACGGTACGGATGGCGGCACTGTGCGCATTGGCGACGGGATGTTCCAGCCGATCGCTGCGGATGACGTCGCGGCGGCGCTTGCGCAGGTCGCGCTGGGGGCGCCGCTAAACGGCACCATCGACATCGCCGGACCGGACCGCGCGCCCTTCGCGCAGATCGTTTCGCGCTATCTGAAGTCGGTGGGCGACGCGCGCACCGTCGTGACGGATCCCGACGCGCGATACTACGGCGGCCAAGTCGAGGAACTGTCGCTCGTGCCGCTGGGCGATGCGCGGATAGGTCGCACCAGTCTCGATCAGTGGCTGGCGCGCGCTCATGTGAAGTGATCCATAAATTCGGCAGGTAGCTCGCGACGGAAGGCGCCGTGCTGAACCAACTCAACGGCGGACCACTTCGCACCTTCACCAAGGGGCAGAACTTCACCGATATGCCTGGCGACCGGCACGACGTCAGTGCCAACGCGAGCAAGACGGAGCCCGCCAAGCTGCTTGCGGTGTTCGTCGTGGACACGAATGAGACCGTGCTAACCACGCCATTGAAGCGTTAACAGAGCACAGCGCCTGATGTGTGCCGCGACTAACCCTTGCGAGGCGTACAGGTTTGTACGCCAAAGCCGAGGCCGGCGGGGAAAAGCAACCTGGATCATGGGCCAGATGGGACAGTTCCAGCACATCCAGTAAACGAAGCAATTGCCGGGGCGTATTTGCACCCAATGCAATCCACCCGTCAGTTGTTGCGCGTGCCGAGGCCGCGGACGGGATGCTTCCCGGCTGGCGATGATCAGCGCCAAAGGTGGCGCGCGAAGAACGTCAGCGTGCGGTCCCAGGCGACCTGCGCCCAAGCGGCGTCGTACTGGGTACCGGCGATGCGGCCGTCGCCGATGGCCTCCTCGTTGGCAAAGGCATGGTGCGCGAGGTAACGGTGGAACGTCGCGTCGACGCCGCCGGCGCGCAGCTTCTCCTCGAGCTTGTCGAAGTCCTCGGCCGCAAAGAACGCGTCCTGCGCGGCCGAGTGAACGAGCACCGGCACCTTGATATTGGCAGGATCGATCGCTTCCAGCGGCGGCATGCCGTAGAACGGCACACCTGCGTTCAGCTCGGGGATGGAGTTCAGCGACAGCAGTGTCAGCGCACCACCCATGCAGAAGCCGGTGATACCGATGCGGCTGCTCAGGGTGCCGAGGTACTGCACGGCGCCGCGGATGTCCTGCGCCACGGCGTCGCCGAAGTTCAGCTTGGACATCAGGTGGTGGGCCTCTTCCTGCTCGACCGTGCTGGCGCCGCGGTAGAGGTCAGGTACCAGCGCGTAGTAACCGGCACGCCCAAGGCGGTCGGCCACGCCGCGAATCTGGTTGTTCAGCCCCCACCACTCCTGGACAACGATGATGGCCGGCGCGCCGTCAGTGAGATCCGGCCTGGCAAGGTAGCCGTTGACCGACTGGCCGTCGGGACGGATGAACGAGACGGTCTGACCGATGTGTCGCATGATTGGCTGCTCCTGTCGTTTGCTGTGGACCAGATGGGCCGGATGATAGCGCAAGGGGGCGCTCCGGAATGCGCGGGCAGCGGCGCGCAGCGTGGCCAGCTCGCCGGTGGCGGCCTCGTTGGCCGCCTGCCAGATGGTCTGGACCGCCCCGGCCGCTGCTCGATCAGCGCTCAATGTCAGCTCGAGAGTGGCCGCCTACCACCCGAAGCACGTTACCTTCTGGCGTAACCTGCCGCGGAATGTCGTTGTATGTCAGCCTGCCGGGCCTTGCCCCTTGTGGCCGGCCGTAACGGTGAGATTTTCGCTACTCGAGGCGTCCGGCTGCTTGTTGCAGGAGGACCCACACGACTATTCTTCGGTTTGTGTGCCGATGGCTTCAGGTATTTCGTGGCGGAACTGCGCGCCTCCGGCGGGTTCCATACTTCTATGTAGCGCTCCCCGGCAAACGCCGATGTTGCAAGTACCATTGTTACCAGGCCGTACATTAGATTCTTGGCCAATATCGTCTCCGCGTTGTGTTTTGGCGACCGCAGCAAGTCGGCTTCTGGTCGCACCGTATTCTCGCACGCCGGGCGCGAGCCAACTCGGGTGTTCGCCGGACGCGACAGCCTGTTCGTGCACGACCGGAGACGGTCCTTCAGCGCCGGAGGATTGTTCTTGACGATCTCCGCGTCGCGCGGCATCAAGAAATCGACCACGACGTCGATCGCTTCCCCGCCATCTCGCGTTGTGACCTGGCGAACCAGCTGGAAGCGCCGAAGCCCCTCGCGCTGCGCGTATCCATGGCATTAAAGAGCGCCGATCAAGGTCGCGTATTCGCCATCGCCGAGTGCTTCCGCATCTAGCCCTACGTCCACATCGAGCTGCCCATTCCCGATCAATCAAGCCGTTGCGTACATTGCTGACGTGCCCCAGGCTGACTCCGGAGATTTCCGACAACTCGGTGACGCGCCAAGCACGGTCGGGCTCGCGCAGCATGGCGCGTAGAACCTGGGCCGACTTCGGCCTGAACAGCGACTTTAGTTCGCGTTGTTCGGCGGCGGGCTTGTCTGCCACCCACCCGGGGGGCTGCTATCTGCCAGAATTGCGGGCTTCATCCCGTCCCAGGCAACATATGCAGGCTCAAAGCATTCTCTCCGCCACGCTGACGCAGCGCGAACTTGAAGTCCTGGGGCTGATCGCATCCGGCATGAGTTGCCGCGCCATTGCCGCTGCATTGCAGATCAGCGTGCTGACCGCCCGCAAGCATCGCAGCAACTTGCTGGCCAAGACGGGCTTGCGCAATGCGGCGCAGCTTGCCGCCTACGCGGTGGCGCACGGCTTTCGTCGATCTCGCGCGGCCCATCGAGGCGGCAATGGCGGCGCATCCGGCGGGCGTGCCACCGGCTGTGCTGACGCAGCGTGAGCGTGACATTGCGCAACGGGTAGCAGCGGGGCATACCAGCAAGCGGATTGCCAGGGAACTCGGCCTGAGCAACCTGACCGTGCGCAAGCATCGGGAGAACCTGTACCGGAAACTCGGCGTGGGCAATGCGGCCGGCGTGGCGATCTATTGCCTGCGCCATGGCCTCTGGCGCCATGAGTGAATCCCTGTGCTAACGGAGATACGGCATTGGCAGTATTGCAAGCCGCGTGCGCGCGGCGGGATGATGCTGCGCAAGGCTTGACCGCGAAGTCCGGAAAGCCAGAGCTGGCGCGGGATTCATGGAACTGTATGTCAATTGAATAATATTTAAAAGAGATTTTCGCGCGCTGGAGAGTTTGTTGGTTTCAATGGGGACAGGCATGTTGCAGAACAAGAATGCCGGGGCGGCGCCCGGGGACAGCGACGGGCTTGTCCCAGGGGGCGCGCCCGCGTACCAGGCCAATCGTCCAGTGCGCGGGCGGCGGCGCGAGCAACAGCAGGCCATCCTCGACGCCAGCCATGCGGCCCGGGAGTGTGAGCGGCAGCGCATCGCCTGCAGCCTGCACGACGAAGTGGGCCAGGCGCTTGCCCTCGCGCTATTGCGGCTGGGCCAGTTGGAGAAGCTGGCATGCCCGCCGCAGGCACGCGCGCTGATCGGCGAGGCGCGTACGCTGGTGGCGGAGGCTGCCGCCAGCGTACGCGCGGCGACGATCGATCTCGGCCTTGGCCTGCTGGCGCAGGGGCCGCTCGACGACGCGCTGCGTAGCCTGGCGCATTGCGCAGGGGAAGGATCGAGCGGGGTTCCCCGCCTGCTGCTGGATCTGCGCGGCCCCCAGGCGCCGCTTGAGCAAGCTGCCACCGCGGTGTTGCTGCGCGTGGTGAAGGAGCTGCTTGCCAACGTTCGCAAGCATAGCGGCGCATCCCAGGTGTGGGTGCGTACGGCCTGTAAGCGCGGCCACGTCACGGTCAGCGTGGAGGACGACGGCCGTGGCTTCGATCCGGGCTCTGTTGCCGGCCAGGGCAGTGCTGGGGGCGGTTTTGGCCTTCCCAGCAGCGCGGCACAGCTTCGCGCGCTGGGGGCACGCCTCGAAGTGGGCTCCGCGCACGGCAGCGGCACGCACGTGCGCATCGTGATGCCCACGGGGCACTGGCGGGCGGCGGGCGTCGATACCGGCGGCTCGGCGCACCGCGACGTAATCCACACCATGCCGCGAGGTTGAGCATGCCGCAAACTCGTGTTTTGCTTGCCGACGATCACACGCTCTTCCGGGAGGGACTTGCCGCCTTGCTTGAGCGCGAAGCGGACATGACCGTTGTCGGCCAGGCCGGCGACGGCATGGAAGCCTTGCGCATGGCGCAGGCCTTGCTCCCGGACGTGATCGCCCTCGATCTCGGCATGCCGGTACTCAACGGCATCGACGCGCTCTGCCGCATCGTGCCGGACGTGCCCTCGGCGCGCGTCCTGTGCCTCTCGGCGCATGGCGAGCAGCGCAGGATCGCCGCCGCGCTGGACGCCGGCGCGCTTGGCTACCTGCTCAAGGATTGCGCCTGCGACGAACTCGGCAAGGCCATCCGCACGGTGGCGGGAGGACGTTCCTATCTCAGTCCCGAGGTGGCCACCGCGATGGTCGCCAGCCTGCGCTGCGCGCGGCACCACGGCTCGATCGAGCCGAGCGCGCAGCTCAGCACGCGCGAGCGGCAGATCCTGCAGTTGCTGGTGGAGGGGCACTCCACCCGGGAGATCGCCGAACGGCTGCACATCAGCGGCAAGACGGTGGGTACCCATCGCGAGCACATCATGGCCAAGCTCCAGGTCAAGGGCATTGCCCAGCTGACGCGCTACGCGATTCGCGAAGACCTCTTCTAGGCGCTACGCCGCCGGCGGCCGCGATATCCGTGCTGCTGATGCGCGAATCAGCATTCCTGAAGGTGCGAATCAGGCCGCGGCACAGTTCGGCGGCGCCCGCGACAACCGACCATGAATGCCAGACGAACGGTGCATGCGCGATGGCGGCGGGGCACGGCGCGTCGGCGGAGGGTGGGGCCTGGATGCCGCCACCGTCCCTTCTCGGCAAACGATCTGGAGCAAAAAAAATGGCAAACGTCGATACCGTGGGTCTGTGGAAGCAGTGGATGGGCGCCCTGCAGGCGACCGCCTTCCCCAATGGCATGTCCGCACAGCAGCAGTTCAGCGCCGGCTCAACCACCCTGAACGTGGACCTGGGCAACGCCGACCCGGACATCATCAATGCCTATGTGTACGGCATCGGCGATGTCGTGCCTGCCAACAGCCCGGCCTATGCGCCGGTGGGCGGCCTTCTGGCCACGTACGCGACCTTCCTCGACTGGATCGACCTTGGCGCCATGGTTAATCCGAACCTGGACAGCCAGGTCAACCAGGCCGCGGCGGCGCTCAATACCGCGCAGACCGCATTCAACAATGTCCAGGTAGCGGCCTATACGGCTTACGGGGCGTACAAGAACGTCAATCCCTCGCCGCCTCCCTTCCAGACTTGGGTGCAGCAGAGCTATCCGTCCTACCTGAGCGCCAACAATGCGCTGATCGGCGCCGCCAGCGCGTATGACGAGATCATGATCAAGGCCTATGGGGCCGGCTATAGCGTGGTGCAGCAGGCGCGGGCCAAGGTGGGCATCAACGGCGCGCAGAGCATGACGCTGCAGAACCCGTACAACATGCCGGTCAAGGTGGGCAGCGTCGCACCCGCAGGCAGCCAGCCGGTGGTGATCGGTGGCACCAATCCGGTGCCGGTGAACAACCTGATCTCGGCCTTCGCGCCGTCCTATTCCCTGCAGGCGTTTAGCGCCAAGTACGCCGAGTGGCAGCAGGCCAGCGTCGCCGGCAAGAACAACGCCGGCGCGTCGATCTCGGTGACTTCCGCTTCGAAGACTTACGACTTCGACGAGTTCGGCTGGAGCACCTCGGTAGACGCCAGCCTGTTCGGCGACTTCTTCTCCTTCTTCGGCAGCGGTTCGGCCAGCGGGCAAAAGACCAGCATCAATACCACCAGCAGTGACTTCAGCCTGACCGTGGACTTCACCGGCTTCGGCACCTTCCCGGTCGGCCCGGGGCTGTGGTGGGACAACGGCGGGCTGGTGTCGACCTACCATCAGCGGCTCAAATCCGGCGCGCCGGCCTTCTTCGCCGACAGCGGCTCGCTGGCGCGGATGGCGACGCAGATCGTGGTGGGCTTCCAGCCGACCGTGAAGTTGAAGATGGCGGCCAGCGACTACAGCAACGTCAAGAACACCTGGCAGGCGCAGGCGACCGCGTCGATCGGCATCGGCCCTTTCCGCATCGGCTCGGCCACGGTGTCGACCAACGGCACCAAGCAGGACATCAAGTGGGACGATGCATCTGCCACGGTCACGATCGGGCCGGTCAGCAGCACCCTGCCGATCCTGCTTGGGGTAGTAAGCCAGCAGCTGGGCACCTGAGGCCGTCGCGATCGCAGTCCCTCGCGCGCTCGGGCGAGGGGCTGCGCCGCCCAGCCGTTCATCCTGTCCATCCTGCCGGGAGATCTCGCCGTGCTATCCGACCTTGCGCTCTGGCGCATGTATGCCGCGGCACTTGCCGGCCATGCGGGCGTGGCTGGCAACGACGTGTTCTCCGTCGCGGGGGCCGCCACCTTCAGCGGACTGGGCAACGCGGATGCGCAGGTGGGCAACTGGTGCACCTACCAGCTGGGCGACGGCATTCCCGCTGCCGCGGGTGTCTACGCGCCACACAGCGGCTTGTTTGCCGCCTACTGGCTTTGCCTGAGCTACCTGGTGGAAAGCGCCGCAGGGCAGCCCGCGCTGTTGCGGGCGGCTGCCGGGACGGGCAGCCTGCAGGCCGACCTCGCGCGCTACCGCCAGGCGGTGCGGGCGTGGCGGCCCGGGCCCCCCATGCCCGCGGGCGTCAACGCCGCGGCCAACGCCATGGCGCCTGCGCAAGCGCATCAAGCGCTGCTGGCGGCGTTGGGTGAACGCGTGCCGGCGCTCACGGCAGCCCTGAATCGCTGCTTGCTGGCATCGCAACAAGAGGCCTCGGACCTGAACATGGCCGCCAGCCTCTATGCGGCGGGCGTGGTATTCCGTTGCCCGCAATACGCGCTCGATGGCTGGCCTGCGGGGCTGGCCGCATGGCGCGCGGCGCCGGCCGGCGGCGCTACGGCCTGGTCGGTGTCCCTGCCGCCTCCGGCGCTGGCCGCTCTGGCCGGGGCCGCGCCTGCTGCTGCCTTGCCGGCGGCGGGAAGCTGGCCTTCCTTCCTGGGGCTGCAAGGCGCCGGCGGCGCGGCGGTCGCGGATGCAATCAACGCGGCGCCGCTAGCGGCCATGGTCGAAGGTGTGCCGAATGGCCTGCCTGACGGCGTCAACGGATTGGCTTTGTCGCTGGGTGGGTTCGGCGTCTTCGCGCTGACTCCTGGCAGTTGGTTCGACGCCGGCCTGCTGGATGGCGGCCAGGCCGCGCTGCCGGCGGGGGCGCCCGACTTCTTCGGGGCCGCCGGCGCGCTCGCGTTGCTGCCAACAGGCGCGGTCATCGGCTATCAGCCGCGCATCGCGCTGCGCGCGGGCAGTCCGCACCAGGCGCAGGCACTCGCTGCTTCGCTGACGCGGGTCGGCCCCTTTGCCGTTCAGGGCGCCGCCCAGGATGCCCCGGGCGCCGTGGCATGCCGGGGCTGCAACGGTACCGAAGTCTCGTTCGATGGCAGCGGCTCGGATGTCCCGGTCTTGCTGGGCGTGATCAGCAAGCCGGTTTCGTAGCGCTGGCGGGAATACGCCCACCGGCACGTCAATCGCAGTAGCGTTTTCAAGGAGAGCAACCATGATGGACGACTGGAAAGTCAGCGCGTATCGCGACCCCGCGAACGGCCAAGGCGTCTGGGTGTACTACGAGAATCCGAACTTCCCGGCTATCCATATGAGCCGTTGCGTTGACAATGCCACGCGCGACCATATGGCGACGAACGACCGCACCGCTTACTACTACGGCAATAACCAACCGCCCACGTTCAACAACGCCGCCGTGCCGATGCCTACCCGGATCACGCTGGAGGCCGCTTGGCGCGACTATTTCACCGTGATGTGAAGTCCACCGTTCCACACGTTGCATCCTTCAAGGAGCCAGCCATGGCCAAGTATTGCCAGGAAAAATTCACCGAAGCCAACAACGGAACAGAGGTCAAGGTCTGCTGGCGGCAGGACAAGCACGTCCACGACGCCACGCTCATCACCACCATCGAGCTCTGGCTCCAGGCCCAGCGGGGAGGGCAATGGGGTGTGCGCCCCGGCAGCTATGAGTCCAACCTGTCGTCCTGCGCCGTGAACGCGGTCAGCTTCGACTAGTGCGCGATCCAGGGCGGGGCCGGTGCTCCCGCCCGACAGGGCCCTGACGTTCTGCCGCCGTAGTCGCCTTCTCACCCAACGGTTCGAGCGAAGACTGTTATGCCTACGCTGAACAAGCTGGGTGAATGGTCCACCGCGCAATCGCGTTCGGCCTTTCATTCGTCATCCGAAGCAGGGTGATTACTACGGAATTCCAAACTTAACCGCTGACGTGCCGGTGACGTACAACGTCTCGAATGTGGCTCTGCCAAGCTCTAAGACCAATCTGATGACGGTCGACATGGCATGAGTGATCGGCGCGACGGCAGAATGACATTGCCGCGTCCATCGACTTCGAAATATGGGATGACTGGAGGATGGGAATCCACTGTCCAGTCGAATGCGATGGATCCGACCACCACCGCAGGCTTTTGCATATAGTTGGGCCCTGCCCCTTCGCAGGCAGCCTTGAGCTCTGGCGAAGCAGGCTTGAATTTGCCAAGAATCGAAGCAGTCAGCTAGCCGACAAGTAATGCGGCAAAGCCGGCCGGCAGTGTGCTAGCCACGATGACCATTGCTGCGGCTTGCCGGTGTTCATATTTGATCCTCTTGGGCGCAAGGGCACGGCGGATGTCACGAAATGTACCGTTCTCGATAATAGTTATCAAATTTCAACGCAAAAAGTGGAATAAGACGCACTTAAGTCAGGGCTGCCAGTAAGGCAATGTTATCGGGGGACTCAGCGGCAGCAAGCGGCCACTTTCGGCCATTGCCGGGCGCTATAGCGTCGGCGGTTGAGCGTCGGCTCCGTACCAGGCACCGGACGCTCGCTACCCCGCCACCAGGATGTGTGGGGGTCGATTGGCCGAAGGTGGCCATGACCTTTAGCCTTCCACAATATCAACCACACTATGGAAAGAACGGGATTCCGGTGAGTTCGGTAGACTTCGCGTAAACTGCGCCGAATCCCCGTTCGCTAATTGGTCGGCGTGTGGCGACGGTCGAAGCTCCCGTTATACGAGGAGGCGTCACGCATGCATACAGTGCCTTTGCCGGGTAACCATGCCATCGACCCGCACGCTAATGCGCCCGTGCGCGACCTGCGCCGTGTGCCCATCCATCCCGATCACTGGTTCCCATTGGCTTGGTCAAATGAGGTCAAGCGGGGCAAAGCCCACGGGGTGCATTTTGCCGGCGATCCGATCGTACTGATTCGTACCGTGTCCGGTACGATATTCGCACTGGAGGATCGTTGCGCACACCGGCAGGTGCCGCTGCACGCGGGCGTGGTGGAAGGCGAGTCCATCCGCTGTGGCTATCACGGCTGGACTTATGACTGCACCGGCCGCTGCATCGATGTGCCATACCTCGGGCGTGAGCGCCTGCCCAACGGCGTGCGTGCCTATCCCTGCCGCGAGGTGCACGGCCTGATCTTTGTCTTTCCTGGCGATGGGGCGCTTGCCAAGGAGCGGCCGCTGCCCGCTCTGCCATCGGTGGCGGACAAGGCGTACAAGACGCGTCGCTTTGGCCGCGAGGTCAAGTGCCACTACTCCTTCATGCATGAGAACCTGATGGACATGAACCACCAGTTCCTACACCGGCGGCAGATGGGACAGATGCGCGCGCGCTCGCTGGGCCGCCGTCGCGGAGAGGACTGGGTGGAAGTGGACTACACGTTCGCGCGCATGGAAGGCAAGCAGCCTGTGGGCGAGGCGCTGGTGTTTGGCGCCAGCAAGAAGAACTGCGACCGGGACAACAAGGACGTGATGACGGTGCGCACCATATATCCGTACCAGACCCTCCAGATCCGCTCGGGCGACGGCACGTTGGTGATGGACCTGTGGATCGTCTACGTGCCGCTGGACGCGGCGCAGCGCACCAACCGGACGTTTGGCCTGCTTTCCATCCGCAAGCCCGGCATTCCGTTTGCACTGGACCTGGCATGGCCGCTGCTGGTCTGGTTCACAGAACGCATCTTCAGGGAGGACCGCTGGATCGTCGAGCGCGAGCAAGAGGCCCACGACAAGCAGGGGGGCGACTGGAATCACGAGGTATTTCCGGTAATCAACGAATTGCGAGACCTGCTGCGCAACTGCGGCGGCCGCGCCGTCATCCCGCTCCGCGAGGTGGTGACACGGCCTGACGGCGAGGCCAACGGGGACTAGGGTATCGAGATAGCAGGCGCGACTGCGGCGATTGGACGCGCAGTCTTCCACGAAATCCAGGCTTTATGTGAGGTGGCTTGGGGCACAGTAGCGCCGGGGGCGGAATTCAGCGGTTCGCCGACGTCAGGCGAACTGCTGGTAAGCGGACCGTCAATCGCTAACATTATCTCGGTTGGCTCTTATGGCTCGGCAATGCCCTGTTGGATGGGGCGTTGTGCCTTCACAGAACACGCGCATGGCGTTGTCAGAAAGGCGGCATGTCGCCCTGGCATGTCGCCCTGCCTTTTCGGACTAGAATCCTCTGAGGAGGTGCCAATCATGTCAGCGATCAAGTACATTAGTCCGGACCATCCTGCCTACCAGGCCGCGCTGCATAGGACAACCCGCTACCCTGCGGAGCACGTCACGTTGACTGCTAGCACCAGAAAGCGGCTGCGCCCCGGTGTACCGCATCGCAAGATCGGGCGCGGTAAGGTTGGCATCGGCGGCAGGGGCAGCGGAAAGTAGGCGCTTGAAGCGCCGATGACCACGGCCGCAACAAACCAGACACCGACGGTTTCTGTGCCTGTATGCTGCCTGACCGCACTATTGTGCTCCGATAGTGCTGGCGCTGGATGGCCACGTCGCCACGCTGACGCTGAGCCGCCCGCCCGCCAACGCCTTCACCGCCGACGGCCTGTAGCAGCTGCGCGATCTGGTGGCGAAGATCGATGCCAACCCCGAGATCCGCGCCGTCGTCGTGACCGGAGCCGGTGAGAAGTTTTTCAGCGCCGGCGCCGACCTGAACGGCTTCGCCGACGGCGACCGTGCCCATGCGCGCGCGATGGCGCAGCAGTTCGGCAGTGCCTTCGAAGCGCTGCAGAACGCGCGCCCCGTGGTCCGTCTGCAATTCGAAGCTGCTGAGTTCACGCGGCACCCGTTTGTCACATACAGCCGCGCCGAGCATGAACTAATCGGGCGACGACGGGGCTCGATGATGAAGGCATCCCGCTTTTCTCGCTTACTGAATACTCGGCACGATTCCAAGCTTCTCGGCCAGCATTCGTTCGTAGACGCCGAAGTGCAGATCGACCTCGGCCTGACTGACTACCACGACGTCGAAATTCACCTGATCGGATTTGAGCCCGAACATGGTCGCCAACGCCACGTCGAGGTGAGGCGCGACATCCCTATCTTTCGGAAAGGTTGTGCCGACGCTTATTGTGTACGTCTTTTCACTGTCCGCGGTTACCTCGACCAGGCGCGCCGCTGCACTGAGATTGTTTTCGATGGCAATCCTGGCCAACTCCGCCACACTTCGCGTCTTCTCCGTAGGGAAGCCGCGCACGCACCGGATGCGAACGCGGTGTTTGCCCAATGTCATCCAGTCGGAATCAAACTCCATGTCTTATGTCCTTTTGCAATGCCTATCTGCAAACCGGAGAATGCGCCATGCCGGCGCCTGCGGCGCGGCATGGCGCGTTCATCCTGGCTTATCCCAGCCCGGACTCAGGAAACACTGACGTCGATGCGTCGCGGACGCGCGGCTTCACGACGTGGAATCGTCAACCTCAGTACGCCGTCCTGCAGGTTCGCCTCGATCTTCGTCGAATCGAGGTCGGGACTCAGCGAGAACGTCCTCGCGAAACGCGGCTGCCGGATTTCAGCGTGTTGTACCCGCAGGCCCGAGGGCATCGATACGATAGCCTGCGCCTCGATGCGAAGGTTCCCGTCATGGACGCTGACTTCCAGCTGGTCGCGGGTCACACCAGGCAGGTCCGCCCACAACGTAACGCCCCCCGCATCCTCGACGATATCGACCGGCGGGAGCAACGTCACGGTAGGCATCGCCTTTTCATCCTGGGCTGGTGCGACAGCACCTTGAGGCTGTGCAACGACTTGATTCATCTCTGACATGGCAATCTCCCGGTTCACTGGACGGCAATCGTGCGTGCCTTGGAGGCTTCCCGCTTGCCCACGCTGATCGACAGGCAACCATTCGCGTAGCGAGCCTGAACCTTGTCAGGATCGGCGCTTTGCGGCAGCTCGATGACGCGCCTGAACGAGCCGACGAAGCGCTCACGCGCATAGCGCTTGCTATCTGGCGAGTCGTCCGCATAGGAAGGACCGCGCTCTCCACTGATCGTCAGTAGCCCCTTGTCGATAGAGACCTCCAGGTTTTCCCGTTTCAGCCCGGGCGCGAACGCAACGATCTCGATGGTGTCGTCCGTCGACCCGATATTCACCGGCGGGAAGGCGCCGGAGCGCCCGGAGCGGATACTGGAGGGGAAGCCGCCAAACACGTCCGCCATCTGCCTTTGCAGGCGGTCGAGTTCACTGAAGAGATCGGCTCCAAAAACTTGACTCATGATCTTATCTCCTTCAAACAGCAAGGAGGCGAAGGGGCTTGCGCGCTCCCGTTCGCCCGCCTTGGTGGCAGCAAACAAACAGAAACGCAGCGCGACGTCGCGACTGCTTGAGCCGGAAATAAAAGCAGTTAGTCAGATTTCAAGAGTACGATGGAGCAATTATTTTGGGGGTTGCATACAGCACCCTCCCTCGGCCCGCCACTTGTGGCGGCCGCATCTGGCGCTGGCTCGCCATCATCTTCGGCTTGCACGAACCGCTCAGCGGCGCCGTTGGGCAGTACTGACGATTCCTGTGCAACCGGAATACGATCGTGCCCGTCAGCCCCAAAAGCGCGTACAAACAGGTCGCGATTTTCCCTGAGTTGCCTTACTGAGTGACGTAGATACCTCAGAACACGATATGCGGTGTCCGGGCTGTCACCCTCTGCCTGAATATGCCGGATATGGGTGATCTGTATGCGGACGCGCTTGCGAGATTCTTCGATTGCCCGGTCTTGCCGCAAGCGTCGCGCGTCAACAGGGCCATATGCAACCTTTGACATGGTGCGCTCCCAGATTGCAAAGGCATCACGAATGGTCACTAAAGCACAGGTGCAGAACGTCCGAGCTGGGTGAGCCAGTATCGGACCAATCAACGCACACCGGGCGACTCGTCGCCCTGCAAAAAAATTTAGGAAAAGAAGGCTGTTGTGTCAACGAAGCGGGGGCAGCAGCTTTGCGAGCGTCACGATTGCCCGTTCTGTTCTGCGCGCTGCGGCGAGCCGCTACGGGTCAAGCTGGCGGAGTCAAAATGGCGTAGCCGGCCAGAAAGCGTGGCCACCTCGGCTTTGGCGTTCGCATCGTCACCGGATAAAAACAACACGCGGCGGCCACCTCCTGCTTGCGGATCGCCAGACACCAGTGCGGGTTGCAGGTGATTGAACGCCTTGACAACACGCGCGCCGGGCACGAGGTCTGCAAACACTGCGCTCGAAGAGCGGCCATGCAGGTCCGCGGGGCGAAACAGCGGGGCCTCAATTGGATTGTTTGCGTCGACGACAGTCCGCCCGCCAAATTCGGGCAGCCCGCTCAGTGCCAGTGGCAGCTTCGACCAGTTCGCAGCCACCAGCACGATGTCCTGCGCTGCGGCTGCCTCGCGCGTGCCCGGGCGAATCGAAGGCCCGATTGCTTTCACGGCATCCCGAAGCGTTTCAGGCCCACGGCTGTTGGCCACCACCGCCTGGATGCCGTGCCGTGCCAGCGCCGTGGCGAACGCCATGCCTATCGCGCCCGCGCCGATGATGCCAATGGTCTTTCCGTAGCTTGCTTGCATGACGAACTCCTTGTTCAAGCGGTGAAGCCGCCATCGGCAACGATCTCGGCACCCGTCACGAAGGCTGCGTCCGGGCCGGCGAGGAATGCCACCACGCCGGCAATCTCATGTGGCTGCCCGTATCGGCCCAAGGCAATGCCGGGCCCTACGATCTCGCTAACCGGGCCGCCGGCTGGGTTCATATCGGTGTCGGTCGGGCCAGGGTGGACGGTGTTGACCGTGATGCGTTTCGGCCCCAGATCACGCACCAGACTGCGATTGAAGCCTGCAATTGCACCCTTGGTCAGCGTGTAGAGCGATGCCGTGGGAAACGCTGCGTAGCGCACCATCGACGAACCGATATGGATCACGCGCCCGCCCGCCTTCATATGCCGCACCGCTTCCTGAGTGGCCACAAATACGCCGGTCACGTTCACTGCAATCATGCGCTCGTAGGCGTCGAACGGGATGTCCTCGATAGCGCCGCCCAGGCCCATGCCAGCGTTGTTGACGAGGATATCGAGACCACCGAATGCGTCGACCGTCGCGGCCACGGCTAGGCGCACCGCCGCGGGATCGCCCGCGTCTGCGGCGAGCGCGATGGCCCGGCCGCCGGCCGCTTCGATCTCGCTTACTACCGTGGCGGCTTTATCCGGTGAGGCACTGTAGGTCAGCGCCACGGCCGCGCCGTCGGCGGCCAGGCGGCGGGCAATGGCGGCGCCGATGGAGCGCGAACCGCCAGTAACTAGGGCGATCTTGCCGGACAGGGAAAGCGTCTGTTGAGTCATTTTTAGCTCCGGTTAGGGTGAATCACGAGGTGTGAACGAAGTATGGGCGCGCGATTCCCCGGTGATTAGTCGAGAATGCCTGAAATTATCTTCAAGCAATCGTGTAAGCTGAGTCGGATGGAAACCCTCGCCAACCTCGAATCCTTTGTGCGCAGCGCCGAAACCGGTAGCTTTTCGGCGGCGGGTCGCCGACTGGCCCTGACGCCCGCGGCCGTCAGCCGCAACGTGGCCATGCTCGAGCGCAATCTGGGCGTGCGACTGTTTCAGCGCTCGACACGCAAGCTGACGCTTACCGAGGCTGGCGAACGCTTCCTTGCATCCATCGGCGGCAACCTGGACGCTCTCCAAGCCGCCATCGCCGCCATGTCGAACCAACACGGCGAACCGGCTGGCGTGCTGAAAGTCAGCCTGGCCCCATCGTTCGGCATGGCTTACGTGCTGCCATTGCTTCCCGATTTCCTGAAGCGTTATCCGGCGATCCGCCCGGAATGGCATTTCGAGAATCGCGCGATCGATTTGATTGCCGAAGGGTTCGACGCGGCTATAGGCGGGGGCTTCGAGCTGACGCCGGGTCTCGTGTCGCGCGCACTGGCACCGGCGCATGTCGTCGCGGTGGCGTCGCCTGCGTATCTGCGGGAACGCACGCTGCCTGCCGATCCATCCATGCTGAACGTCATGGATGGCATCGTCATGCGCTCCGGACGCACAGGACGCACGCGCCAATGGACCATGCGCGATGCCGCCGGCAACGAGGTTGCCGCGACCATGCCCGAACGCATTGTGGTGAGCGACCCGGCCGCCATGCGTGAAGCCGCGCTACTGGGGCTCGGTGTGACACTGCTGGCTGTACCGGATGTGTTGCCATGGATTGAACGTGGCGAACTGGTGCGCTTACTGCCACGCTGGTATGCCGATGCAGGCGCCATTTCGTTGTACTACCCTACGCGCACACTGATACCAACCAAGACGCGCGTATTCATCGAATACGTTGTGGAAGCATTTCGCCAAATGCAGATGGCCGAACGCCTGGCAGGCAGCCTCGGCATTTAGCGTTGCCTGCCGAGATATGCCGCTTCGGCGTCCGGTCTGGCCCGAATTTGAGTCATTCGCCTACGCCCGCTCATTCGCTGCCAAGCTCTCCTCGATCGAGGCCGGCGACTCGATCATCGCGCTCGCGTAGTAGCCAATACACCACTCCGAGAACGAGTGTCGCCCCTGAAAGCGCAGCGATTGTGGCAGCGTCGGTTGCCTTCGTATCTAGAATGACGAACTTTCGACTCAGTGCAATCAGCGAAATGAGAATGACTGTCTTGACCTGAACGATGCTCTCCCGGCGCAGCGCAACCCGAATGATGGAGTGCTTGAACTCCAGTGCGATGAGCAGCGTCATCACCATGCCGAAGAGATTTTGGAACACTTCATGATCGAGCGGGCTCACCGTGCCGCTGAGCACATGTGGCAGCACACCAAGGGTCAATTGGACGAGAGCTATCGCGATCACTACGGCGATGATCAGGCTCAGCGCTACGGCGACGACTTGTTCGAAGCGTTCGTACAGGGACAAGAGGCGCCATTGCTCGCGCATCTCTGCCAGGAGCTTCTGCGAGGTGCGAGGCTTTGCTGCCATTTGTCCCTCCAATTTGGCTTCGTGCTTGCCGTCCGAGCGCAGGAGACCGACTATTAATTCGTGATGCTGGGCAGAGATTCGAACCACCGCGAAGCGGTTTAGGCAGTATGCCTCCAAGTCGGTGGCTGGCCCGCCGTGGGGAATCAAACGCGGGTTAGCCTGGCTGCCAGAGCCGCATGGTGTGGCCTTAGTCCACACCCGGCGATTTCCAGCACGGAGGCCAGCATGGGAAACGATAGCACGGTGTACGTCGGTCTCGACGTACACAAGGGATCGATCACTGCAGCTTATGCCATCGGCATGGGAGAGGTGGAATTGCTCGGCAAGATCGGTACTGGAAGACGGACGTCGATCGCCTGTGCCAGCGCAGGCAGTCCAAGGCGCAGCACGTACGCATCGTCTATGAAGCAGGCCCTTGCGGCTATGGCCTCTACCGCTAACTGGTCCAGAGGGGATTCGACTGCATGGTGTGCGCGCCATCACTGATTCCACGAAAGCCTGGCGAGCGGGTCAAGGCCGACCGGCGCGACGCGCTCAAATTGGCGCGCTCGGGCTGCGACCAGGAGGCGCACTGGACCGTGCAGGTTCACAGAAACACCATCTCTCACGAGCGTGCCTCGGGTCATCCCGCGGACCTTCTCGCATAAGCAGCACAACATGACTTATTGATTCAATATATTGCCATACTTGCATCAATGCAGTACATAAATGGCTACGTAATCATTTTTATGGTCAGCGAATGATGGAAGGAAAACGTCAGTTGTTGTGCGAGGCACCAGCCAGCGAGAGTCGGGTGCTGGCTAGCAGGGGGAAAATTATAGGCAATCAGCCGAAAAGTTCTGCCCGAGGCCTTTCGGCTCTCCCCAAGTGGAATCGGTTCGTGAAGCGAAAGCCGCTTCTATTCGGCTTCACCTATTCCCTTCCGCAGCACGCCGTATCACTGTCGAAAGGTTGGCTCCGGCCAGTCTCTGCGCGGCAGTCCGGCTATCACCAGTCCAGAAGTCCCGTTCGGCAGCGAGAATCCGCTCCTCCGTATTGCGCATGTGCAGGAAGGCCGCCTGGCGGGCGCGTTGCGGATCCTGGGTTTCGATCGCAGCGCAGATCTCCGCATGCTCGGTGCGGACATGCGCAGCCAGATCACTTTGTCTGGCTTCATTGCCGCGCGTGAGACGAATGGCGTCTCTCAATGCCCGCGTCAACATGCCGAGTAGCTCGGTGTAGTGAGGATTGCCAGTGGCACGGGACACCGCAAGATGGAATGCCAGGTCTTCTTCAACGCCGTCGCCGCCCGCCCGCACTGCAGAGTCGATCTCGCGCAATGCGTTCCGGATGTCGTCCATTTGCCTTTCGCTACGGCGCTCCGCAGCCAATGCGGCCATTTCCGCCTCAATCCCACGACGCAGTTCCAGGATTCGCACGACCCCCAAGGCCGGGTCGGAACCGCCACGCCCAAGGCGGAATACCTCTGCGGTCGCCGGATTGAGCACAACCGTACCGCTCCCCTGCCGGCTTTCCACGAGGCCCTCGGACTTAAGGCGGGAAATGGCTTCACGAATCACGGTGCGGCTCACGCCGTACTGCTCGGTCATGAACTTTTCCGTCGGCAGACGAGCATTGACGGGGTACAGACCGCGTCGGATCTGCCCAGCGAGATGTTCGGTGACGCGGTCGGCCAATGTGGGCTCAAAACCGCCTTTCCCCGCTGGCTGCTGGTCTGCTTCCGTCAGATTTTCTGTTGTGCTCTGCAAGGTAATGCTCCACTTGTCGTTGCTTCGCCGCGCCTCAGCGCTGTGGCAGCCCTAGTTCACATCATAGCATCCCGAACAAATTTGCTTGACATCTTCATCATATGAATTTGTAATACAAATCAGAAGAACACAACGACTTCGTGCGACGCTGTCGCGAACCAACGAGGAGACTGCATCAATGCCGGCCCAGGATCACAATCAGTCGCTTGAAAATGCTTACGTATGCAGGCGCATGCCTGCGGAGATCGAAGCCGCGCTGAAAGAGCGCTTCGTCGTAAAGCTGAATGAAAGCGACGAACTGACGGATTCCGCCACAATCATCGAGCGCGCCAAGGGCGTGAGCGTTCTGCTGGTGACCGCGACAGAGCGCATTGACGGCAATGTGTTGCGCGCACTGTCGCCCACCCTCAAGACGGTGGCCACTCTCTCGGTAGGCTACGACCACATCGACTTGGCCACGGCTCGCGAGCTCGGCATCGAGGTTCTGCATACGCCTGACGTCCTGAGCGATGCTTGTGCCGAAGTTGCGCTAATGCTCCTGCTCAATGCCGCACGGCGCGGTTATGAAGCAGATCGCATGGTCCGCAGCGGCCAATGGCCAGGTTGGGCGCCCGCTCAACTGCTGGGCAAAGGCCTGGTCGGCAAGCGGCTCGGCATATTCGGCATGGGGCGCATCGGCCGAGCCATCGCGACGCGTGCCCGCGCATTCGGCATGCAAATCCACTACCACAACCGCTCCCGACTCGGGCCAGAGGTCGCCGAGGGCGCCATCTACCACACGACCCTCGAAAGCCTCTGCCGACACAGCGAGATGCTGCTGGTCGCGGCACCGGGTTCACCACAGCTCAAAGGAACGCTCGATCAAGCGCACATCCGGGCACTGCCCCCTGGCGCTGTCGTCGTCAATATTTCCCGCGGCGACATCGTGGATGACGATGCGCTGATCGAAGCGCTGAACGACGGCCACGTCTTTTCAGCTGGTCTTGATGTTTTCGCCAACGAGCCGAACGTCGATCCGCGCTATCGCGCTCTCGACAACGTCTTTCTCAGTCCGCATATCGGCAGCGCGACAGAGGAAACGCGCAACGCCATGGGATGGCTTCTGATCGACGGGATCGCGGCACTGCGCCGCGGCGAACGACCCGCCAACCTGCTTTCCTGATTCCCCCCTTCAAGTCAAAGCGACCGGAGTCCCTTTTCATGCAGATCCAGAATCCTTCTCTCTTCCGCCAGCAGTGCCACGTGAATGGCCAATGGGTAGACGCTGCTGACGGCGAAGTGGTGCCCGTCACAAATCCTGCAACAGGGCAACAACTCGGTACTGTGCCCCGCATGACGGCCGCCGACGTCCAGTCAGCCATCGCGGCCGCGGACCGAGCCCTTCCAGCATGGCGCGCAACCAGCTCGCGCGAACGCAGCCGCCTGCTGCGTCGATGGTTCGATCTCTGCATGGCCAACCAGGAGGACCTGGCAACGATCCTCACGCTTGAGCAAGGCAAACCGCTGAAAGAGTCCCGGGGTGAGATTGCCTACGGGTCTGGCTTTATTGAATGGTTCTCGGAAGAAGCACGTCGAATCTATGGCGATGTGATTCCTGCGCCGTCATCGGACCGCCGCATCATCGTCATCAAGCAGCCCATCGGCGTCGTCGCCGCCATCACCCCGTGGAATTTCCCGAATGCGATGATCACGCGCAAGGCTGGCGCCGCCTTGGCTGCAGGCTGCACGATCGTGATCAAGCCTGCCTCTGCCACGCCCTTCTCTGCGCTGGCGCTCGCCGCTCTGGCCAAGGAAGCAGGAATCCCTGATGGGGTACTGAATGTCGTCACCGGTTCCGCCTCCGTTGTGGGGGGTGAGCTCACATCGAGCCCCGTCGTGCGCAAGCTGTCGTTCACGGGCTCCACCGATGTCGGCAAGACTCTCCTCGAGCAATGTGCCGGTACGGTGAAGAAGGTTTCTATGGAACTGGGCGGCAACGCGCCATTCCTCATCTTCGACGACGCCGACCTCGACGCTGCCGTCGCCGGCGTCATGGCCTCGAAGTTTCGCAATGCCGGTCAGACCTGCGTCTGCGCGAACCGCATCTTCGTCCAGGACGGCGTCTACGACGCGTTCGCAGAGAGGCTCAGGATCGCAGTGGAAGCTCAAGTCGTCGGCGATGGCATGGCACCGGGCGTGGATCTCGGACCGCTGATTGACGACGCGGCGATCGAAAAGGTTCGCGAACACATCGACGACGCCGTCTCTCTGGGTGCTCAAGTATTCACCGGCGGCAAGGCCCACGCCCTCGGCGGCCGCTTCTTCAAGCCGACGATCCTCACCGACGTGTCGCCGAAGGCGAAGCTCATGAACGAGGAGACTTTCGGCCCGGTGGCCCCCCTCATCCGCTTCAAGACCGAGGAAGAAGCCGTCGCCATGGCAAATGACACGCCCTTCGGACTGGCTGCCTATTTCTACACCACCAACTACGCGCGCTCCTGGCGCGTGGCTGAAGCGCTCGAATGCGGCATCGTGGGCCTGAACGAGGGCCTGATCTCCACCGAGGTCGCACCGTTCGGCGGCGTGAAGGAGTCGGGTGTCGGCCGGGAGGGATCCAAATACGGCATCGAGGACTACATCGAGGTCAAGTACATCTGCGCTGGCGGCCTGGCATTGCGCTGAGCCGCGAGACAACAACAGGAGACAGAATCATGAACAAAACAGTGGGCATGATTGGCGTTGGCATGATGGGCCATGGCATCGCAACGAATGTGGCAAAGCATGGTTATCCCTTGGTGGTCCTCGAACATCCAGGTAATCAGCCACTCGACGCACTGCTGAAGGCGGGGGCGAAAACCGTACCGGCTATCTCGGAGCTCGCCGGCCAGGTCGACATCGTCATTCTCTGCGTTACCGGATCCCCCGAGGTCGAGGATGTGCTTTTCAGCGCCCAAGGCCTCCTCAGCGCCCTGCGGCCCGGTACCGTGGTCATCGATTGCTCGACGGCGATCCCCTCTTCGACCGAGCGCATCGCCGCCGCCGTGCAAAAAGCCGGTGGCAGGTTCATGGACGCGCCAATGACGCGTACGCCCAAAGAAGCGGCCGAGGGGCGTCTGAACCTGATCGTCGGCGGCGACGAGTCGCTCTACCAGGAATGCCTGCCACTGCTGCAGAGCTTCGCCGAAAACATCACCTTCGCCGGGCCTGTCGGTTCCGGACACCGGCTCAAGCTGTTGCACAACTTCGTGTCTCTGGGTTTCTCCGCAGTCCTGGCGGAGGCTGCCGCCTGTGCAGCACGCGCTGATGTCAGTCCCGAGGTCCTTGTGGATGTGCTGGCCAAGGGCGGCGGTGCCGGTGTCATCCTGGAACGCCTGCGTCCCTTCATTGAGCGGGGCGACAGCTCCGGGTTCCGCTTCACCATCTCCAACGCGCTGAAGGACATGACCTACTACGACACCATGGCGAGCGAAGTGGGCGCCAGTCACGCGACTGCCTCAGCGATCCGCGAAACCTATGCCGGCGCCTATGACCAACGGTCCCATGGCACCGTGCCGGAGCTTGTCGCACTGCTGGCCGAGCCGGCATCCGTTCGCTGATCGTCCCCGGAAACCGACACCATGATCACAAACCAGCAATACAAGATTGCCGTCATTCCAGGCGATGGCATTGGCAACGAAGTGGTCCCCGAAGGCATCCGGGTCCTGGAAGCCGCCAGCGCTAAGTTCGGCTTCAAGCTCGCCTTCACGACCTATGACTGGAGCTGCGCCCGCTACCACGCCCAAGGAAGCATGATGCCGTCCGATGGAATCGAGCGGCTACGCGACTCTGACGCCATCTTTCTCGGCGCAGTCGGCTTCCCCGGCGTGCCGGACCACGTATCACTGTGGAACCTCCTCATCCCGATCCGCCGCGAATTCGACCAGTACGTGAACCTGCGACCGGTCAGGCTTCTGCCCGGTGTTCCCTGCCCGCTCGCCAACAAGGAGCCCGGCGACATCGACTTCTGGATCGTGCGCGAGAACACCGAAGGCGAATACTCGCAAGTTGGCGGACGCATGTTCGCCGGCACGGAACATGAGTTTGTCACGCAGGAGGCCATCTTCACTCGTCGCGGAACCGATCGAATCATGCGCTATGCGTTTGATCTCGCTAAGAAGCTCGGACGGAATCACGTGACATCGGCGACCAAGTCCAATGGCATCTTCCATTCCATGCCATTCTGGGACGAGCGGTTTGCCGCAGTGGGTGCCGACTATCCCGACATCCGCACCGACCAGTACCACATCGATATCCTGGCAGCGCGGTTTGCGATGTCCCCGGAGCGCTTCGACGTCGTGGTTGGATCGAACCTGTTCGGCGATATCCTCTCCGATCTCGGCCCCGGTATCACGGGAACGATTGCAGTGGCGCCGAGCGCAAACATCAACCCGGAGCGGAAGTACCCGTCGATGTTTGAACCGGTGCATGGCTCAGCCCCGGACATCGCCGGACAAGGCATTGCGAATCCCATCGGTCAGATCTGGTCTGGGGCCATGATGCTGGAACACCTCGGACAGCCTGAGGCAGCGGCCGCGATCATGAAGGCCATCGAAGCTGTCCTTACGCATCCCGATCGCGTACTAACGCCTGACCTGGGTGGAAGGGCCAGTACACAGGAAATGGGCGCCGAAATCGCCAGGGCGGTTCTCGCATGACACAAGCCTCCAGGGTAGCGAGTCGCCCGCTTGTGCTGCTGACTGATGCCATCGTTCCGGAGGCTCATGCTCGACTGGCGGCTAACGCTGACGTCGAGTTACTGCCGCCAGGACTGATCGGCGCGGCTAGCGACCAAGCCCTTCGAGATCGCATTGCGCAGGTTGACGGTCTGATCGTACGGCGACAGCTCCCTGGCGATCTGTTCGAGCGCGAGCATCGTCTTCGCGCCGTCGTTCGTCATGGTGTTGGCGTGGATTTCATTCCGGTAGACCGCGCAACGGCTCACGGCATCCCAGTGGCCAATACGCCGGACACGAACTCGAACGCCGTTGCCGAATTTGCGGTGTCTGCCATGCTCGCAATGACCAGACGGCTGGCAACCTTCGACAATGCCGTGCGTGACGGCGACTGGAACCGCCGCATGCTCGCGGCAGAGCAATCCAGGGAACTTCGCGGCTCCACACTGGGAATCATTGGCTTCGGTGCCATCGGGCGCCGGGTCGCGGAGATCGCAGGCGCGGGCTTCGGCATGAAGCTGCTTGCGCATACGTCGACACCATCCAGGCTCCCGCCGCACGTCGCCCCGGCGGAACTCTCCGCTTTGTTCGCCCACAGCGATTACATCGTACTTGCGTGCCCTCTTACCGCAGCAACAAGAGGCATGGTGAACAAGACGCTTTTGGCGCATGCGCGTCCGACTACCGTGCTCGTCAATGTGGCACGGGGGCCAATCATCCAACAGGCGGATCTGATCGACGCTTTGCGCAGCGGCACCATAGGCGGGGCCGTACTCGATGTATATGAACAACATCCGCTCCCGGACGACAGCCCGCTTCGAGATCTGCAGAACGTCCTTTTGACACCGCATATCGCTGGCCTCACCCAAGACGCCTCGATGGCCATGGGGCTGGCCGCCGCCGACACGATGCTCGCCCTGCTGCGAGGCGAACGACCACGCAACATCGTCAACCCCGAATTCAACGCCGTCAATCAGGAGACAATCCAATGAAGATCACCCGCATTACCGCAATTCCCCTGTCCTATCGTCTGCCCGAAGGCAAAACGGTCACCATGGGCGTGGGTAGTACGCTCAAGCGTGACGCGATCATCATCCGCGTTGAAACGTCCGAAGGCATCGTGGGCTATGGCGAGTCGCATCCCGGGCGCAGTCCTGGCGCCATCACCAGCCTTATTCACAACACGCTGTCGCCGCTGCTGGTTGGCATGGACGCCACGGACGTGGTCGGCACCTGGCAGCGCGTGCATCGCATGCAGTTTTCCAGCCACGGTCTTGGCGCCGGCGCCGCGCTGGCGCATTCTGGCATCGACATGGCACTCTGGGATATCCGCGGCAAGGCGGCGAACATGCCGCTCTACAAGCTGCTGGGCGGCTCGCGTCGACGCATTCCGGCCTATGCCGGCGGCATCGCGCTCGGATACCAGCCTGCGGCGTCGCTGGCCGAAGAGGCCCAGTCCTATATCGAACAGGGCTACAAGGCCGTCAAACTGCGAATCGGCGACTCGGTCAAGGCGGATATCGAGCGGGTACGCCATGTGCGCCGCGTGCTCGGCGATGACATCGACATCCTGACCGATGCGAATACGGCCTACACGATCGCCGACGTGCGCCGTGTTATGCCTGTGCTGGCGGAAATTCAAGCGGGCTGGCTCGAAGAGCCATTCGCCTGCAATGATTTCGCTTCGTATCGCGAGGCTGCCCGGATTTCCCCTGTCGTCCCGATCGCGGCTGGCGAGAATCACTTCATGCGATTCGAGTTTGCGCAACTGCTGGAAGCCGGGGCAGTCCAGGTCTGGCAGCCCGACCTGTCCAAGACGGGCGGCATTACGGAAGGCATGCGCATCGCCGCCATGGCCTCGGCCTTCCGCATCCCCATCCACGCCCACAGCTCCGCTACGGGCCTCAATCATGCCGCGACGCTGCATTTCCTCGCTGCAACCGAGAACGCCGGCTACTTCGAAGCCTGCGTTTCGCATTTCAATCCCTTCCGGGACATGTTCGGCAAGACCTTCGAAATCGGCAGTGATGGTTGCGTGGTCCCGCCGAAAGCACCGGGCCTGGGCGTCGAAGTCGACGAGGAAATCTTCAAGCAGTACCCGTTGATCGACGGCCCCGGTTACGTCGTCAAGTTCTGAGCAAATACGCTCAGCAGACACCGATCCACCACATACAAAGATGGTGAAGGAGACAAAGATGCCTAGCAGAAGAACCGCGTGCAAATGGATTCTGTCATCTCTGGCGGGCGCCGCCGGCGCGACCGCCTTCGGTGGCGCCATGGGCGCTGCGAGCGATGCGTACCCGGACAAGCCCATTCGCATCGTCGTGCCATATACCCCCGGCGGCTTCAACGACACGCTCGCGCGCACCGTGGGCGAGAAGCTGACCAAGCTCTGGAAGCAGCCGGTGGTCGTTGACAATCGGCCAGGTGGCAACACATTGATCGGCAATTCGATGGTTGCGAAAGCCGCTCCCGATGGCTACACGTTGCTGATTACGCCCCTGCCGTTCGCCGCACTTCCCGCGTTGTACGGCACGAAGCTTCCCTACAACGCGACCAAGGATTTTTCTCCGGTCATCTGGGCTGCCAGCACCCAGAACGTGCTGGTGGCGCGAAACGACCTTGGACTTGCGACCGTCAAGGACATCGTCGATTTTGCCAAGAAGAATCCCGGCAAGCTGAACTACGGCTCCACTGGATCCGGCTCCTCCAATCATCTGTCGATGGAGCTCTTCGAGAAGATGACCGGTACCAAGCTGACGCACGTCCCGTATAAGGGCAGTGGCCCGGCTGTTCTCGCCCTGCTCGGCGGTGAAATCGATGTGTTGTTCGACAACTTGCCCAATGTGATGAACCAGATCCGAGCCGGCAAGTTCAAACCTGTGGCCGTCACCGGTCTGCAGCGATCCACGCTGCTGCCAGACGTGCCGACCGTCGCTGAATCGGGGGTGCCGGGCTACGAGGTAAACGTCTGGTTCGGCATTCAGGCACCCGCTGGCACGCCAAAGGAGGTCGTCCAGAAACTCAACCAGGAAATCGCGAAGGCATTGGCCGATCCGGAAATCATGAAGCGATTCCGCGAACAGGGTGTGGAGGTTGTGGGTAGCTCCCCGACCAAATTCGCTACACTCGTGGAAGCCGAGATCCAGAAATGGGGAAGCGTGGTCCGCGATGCGAACGTCCGATTGGAGTAACTGCTGCGTCGAGAAAGTGTCCGCACGGTAGCGGACACGCTCTGATCCGCGAGCATTCTTCAATATCCCGCCGTACGTCCGGCGGGCTTTTTGTTTATCCCCGATCTGTCAGCGAACGTTGGCAGCGAACCGTTGCAGCGCCGTGCAAGCTGTCGGACCAGATCACTTTCTGCGCAAGCCTGCCCGAAGCGGCGTCAGAGATCCCTTGACCGGCCAGGAATCAGTCGTGAACCAAAAAAGCCCTGCAGGTTATGTTTGCAGGGCCTTTTGCTTGCCGTTTCCTCTTTCCGCTCTGCTTGCCGAATTCCCGTACAGTGCGACCGGACAAACGCGATCGGCCCTTGAGACCAGGCGAGGTCTCAAGGGCCGATCACATTCCGGGCTGGCTTATTCAGCTACCACGTTTGCCGACTTCGCGACAGCGCCCCACTTGTCGGCTTCGCTCTTGATATAGCGTGCAAACTCATCAGGCTTAGTTGCCACCACTTCGGCACCAAGCGTCGCCAACTGGCTCTTCACTTCCGGCATGGCAAGCACCTTCATCAGTGCAGCACTCAGTTGCTGGATGATTTCTGGCGAAGTTCCGGCGGGTGCAACAAGACCGCCCCAGGAAGAGGCGTCGAATCCCTTAAGCACGGATTCATCGATTGTTGGTGCATTGGGGAACGCCGGCACTCGCTTCTTACTTGCCACTGCGATGAGCTTGAGCTTGCCCCCGGTCACGAACGGACGCGCAGCGACGGCCGTAGTGAACATCATGGACACCTGCCCGGCCATCACATCGGTCAGAGCCGGGCCATCGCCCTTGTAGGGCACGTGCATCATGTCCATCTTCAGCCCAGAGTTGAACATCTCGCCAACCAGGTGATTGGAGGAGCCATTGCCGGCCGAGGCAAATGTGTACTTCCCCGGGTTGGCCTTGACTTCTGCCATCAGCCCCTTGATATCCGCCGCCTTGACCTTCGGCCCGGCCACCAGGACGATCGGCACGGTGGTGGTTTGCCCGATTGGGGCGAAGCTCTTGTTGACGTCGTAGCCGAGGTGCGGATAGATCGACTGGCTGATGGCATTCGGGCCGACGTTCGCCATCAGCAGCGTATAGCCATCTGCCGGCGACTTGGCCACCATCTCAGCCGCGATGTTTCCGTTTGCGCCGGGCCGGTTCTCGACCACAAACGTGCCACCGGTGACTTCCTTCAGCTTTTCGCTCAGCACACGCGCGGTCGTATCGGATGCGCCACCCGGCGGGTATGGCACAACAATGCGCACAGGCTTATCCGGGTAGGCTGCCATGGCGATGCCTGACGTCAAGGCCGAAGCAGCGATGGCCGCACGCCACGCAGTTTTGATGAGTGCATTCATGATGTGTCTCCTTCAATTCTAGTTTATCGAGGATGGATGGGAATCAGTACCGCGCCCCTGGCGAGCGGCTTCACCGTCTTGCTGTAGATGTTCAGCCAGCCTTGCTCCGTAGCACCCTGGATTGGTGCTGCGTCGACCCGACGCGAAGCCATCTCCTTCTCGTCGACAAGCAAGTTGATCTGCCGTCCGGGGATGTCGATCTCGATCTCGTCGCCATCCTTGACAAGAGCCAAGGGGCCACCGGCTGCGGCTTCAGGGCACACCTGACCGACCGCGACACCGCGGTTCAAGCCAGATAGCTGGCCATCCGTCACGACGGCGACCTTGCCGTTGAAGCCCGCGCCTTCGACGGCAGCAACGAATGACGACGCCAAGGCCACGCCTGGACCGCCAATCGGCCCCATACCACGCAGGCACGCTACGGTCCCCTCCGTGATACGTCCATCCGCCAACGCCGCGATAGCTTCCTCCTGAGAGTGAAACACCATCGCTTTGCCACGGAAGCTTTCCGCCTTCTCGCCGGCATTGCCGAGCTTGAGAATGCTACCCTCCGGTGCAAGCGATCCTTTCAGGATGACCAGCGACGGCTTCGTAGAGATGGGGTTGTCCAACGTGCGCAGGATCGACGGCGATGGCGCCTCGTATTCGTCGAGAATTGCCTTCCACGTCTTGCCGGAGACCGTCAAGCACTCCTGCTCGATCATGGACGCCAGATGTTTGATCGTCGCAAGGGTGCCACCCGCCGCTTCAAGCTCCTCCGTACGGTGCGGACCGTTGGGCTTGACGGTCGCAAGCAACGGCACCTCGCGGCCAAGCCGGTCAAAGAGATCGTAGAGATCCACATCCGTTCCGGCTTCCTCCGCAACACCTTGCAGGTGACGAAGCACGTTGATCGACGTCGACAGTGCCAATGCGACGCGCACGGCGTTTCGGAAGGCCGCCGGCGTCAGAATGCTGCGGGGCGTCAGACCTTCATTGACCATCTCGACAATGCGTGCGCCGGCTGCCCGGGCCTGGTCGACCATCGCAGGAGAGTTGGCCAGGACCGGACTGGCGCCCGGCAGCGTCAGACCCAATGCCTCGCAGACGATGTGCATGGAGTTCGCAGTCCCAAGACCAGCGCACACACCGGGGCTGCGCACGGCGCGCTTGCACATGCCGTCCAGGTCTTCGAAGGAGAGTTGACCAGTCACGTGCATGCCGACCTTCTCGAAGACATCTTCGATGTCCACATGCTCGCCCTTGTACTGACCACTGGCCTGATAGCCGCAAATCACCACCAGTGTCGGAATGTTTAGCCGCGCAGCGGCCATCATTTGTCCGGGCGTCGTCTTGTCGCAGGAAGCCAGGCAGACCATGCCATCGAGTTGTGCGCCCTCGACTTGCACCTCGATGTCGTTCACGATGAGGTCGCGGGACGGGAGGATGTAGCGGCCCTGCTTGCCTGCGCTGGTAATGAAGTCGCTCGGGGCGGCGGTGCGGACCTCGAAGGGTACGCCCCCCGCTGCGCGGATCGCCGCCTTCACGTGGGCGGATACGCCATCGAGGTGACTGAAGCAGCTCGACAGCTCCGACGAGGTGTTGACCACGGCAATCTTCGGCTTGTCCAGGTCGGCATCGCTCAGTCCCAGGGCTTGCCATTGGGCCTTGCGCAGAGCCCAACGGGTCGTACCCGGGGCGAAATTGCTACGGTATTTCGGGGAATTCATTGCAAGGCTCCAAGGAAGGCACCATTGTTTTCCAGTACCTGCTGGATATCGGACGCCGGAACATGGTGAACGCTAATGCCGCGTGCCGCTGCCGTTGCAGCGGTAAGCCCGGCCGCTTCGCCCATAGCGAAGCATTGCGCGGTTACTCTGATCGAGGCCTGCGCGCCATGAGTGGCCGATGCACAACGGCCAGCCACCATCAGGTTGTCGAAGCCTTCCAGCAGAAGCGAACGCAGGGGAATCTGGAAGTACGTGCCAGGCGGCAACCGAATCCATTTGGTCGCCCTACCCGCAGCGTGGTCCTCCATTGGCCATGCACAGCACCCGATGGCATCGTCGAAGCGCGCTCCTTCGAGAACATCCTTGTCAGTAAGGACGTAGCTTCCGACGGTACGCCGACTTTCACGGATGCCGATCACCGCGCCCGTATCCATGACGAAAGCCGACTCGAATCCCGGCACGTACTTTCGGAATGCCTTCAGGTATGTGCAGACTTGTTCCCGCCCCGCAATCTCTGCCCGTGACATGACACTGAGGTCGAACGGGTTGGGCGATTTACCGTCAACCGCCACTTTCGTGATGTTCAGATGCGCAAGCCCTGGCCGTTCGGCAAATACGCCGCCGGCGGTGCGAGGAAGGTCGTAGCCGTCGGCGACAGCCCGCTCAAGCCTTTCGCGAAGAGCCGGACGGCTCAAGCGGGCCAGCGAGTCGGTGTCTACGCCGCCGAACCGCACCATGGTGGTAGGAAACTGAAGATCGCCTTCCGAAATTTCGCAAGGCGCGCCAGCGAAGTTCACCAGGTCGGCATCGCCAGAGCAGTCCACGAACGACTTTGCCCGGATGGCGAGTCGCCCTTCCTTGGTCTCGATCAGCACGGCGTCCAGTTCGCGCTCTTTCATGGCGACACCAACCACCATTGCATGAAACAAGACCTCGACCTTTGCTTCCTGGACGAGTTGATCGAGAGCGACCTTCATGGCGAACAGATCGTAAGGCAACGAAGCCGTCTCGAGCCATCGAGTCGTTTCACCGAGGCCGTCAAGGGACCGCAGTCGCTCGATGACTTCGTTGCAGAACCCGCCCACAATCTGCTGTACCTCTGTATCGGTGACCGCGTAGAGGCCGCAGATGCTGCCCAAGCTCACCGACGTCAGGGTGCCACCTAAAAAGCCTTCGCGCTCCAGAAGCAGTACCTTGGCACCCGTCCGCGATGCGGCAATGGCGGCGGCCACCCCAGCAGCGCCACCTCCAACGACGCAGACGTCTGCAGTGCGAAACACGGATGTAGACCGAGCTGGCTCGGGCACCGCCCCCAATGAATACGTAGTCATTTTGTCCCCGAAAAAATGCGTGATGCCGGGTCGCCGACCCGAATCACGCTTTCCACCGCTATGGTTACGTAGTCATTATAAACAGAATCGCAAAACTTCCAAGCTCAAGATGTTGTGCGTCGCAATACGAGGTCATTAGGAAGCACAAACGTGTGCGGGGCCAATTCCGGCGAAGTCATACGACGCTGGAGCCGGTCTACTACCTGCTCAACCATGGCTGGCAAGGGCTGCTGGACAGTGCTCAAGCTGATGCACTCCCACCGCGCCATGGGAATATCGTCATAGCCGACGATCCAAATGTCGTTCGGGACTTGCTTGCCACTGCGCCGGGCGGCATCCAGGACACCGATCGCAACAATGTCATTTGTGCAAAACACTGCATCGACATCAGGGCGTTCTGCGAGCAGTGTCTGCATCGCTCGAAAGCCATTGTCGTAGCTAAAGTCGGCGGCATCAGCCCGCACAAATGCGTTCCCCTGGCTCAATTCGCCAAGGCCTTCCATAAAGCCTCGCTCGCGTTCGCGAATCGTGCTTGCCTTGGAACTCTTGCTGGACGCGGCTGAGATCAATCCAATGCACTTTCTGCCCGCGGACACGAAATAGTTTGCAACCCGCCGGCCGCCGGCATAGTTGTCGCTCACGATCGTGTCGAACAAGTCTGTTTCGACAGAGCGATTGATCAGGATGATCGGCTTCTCGGCCGCGACTCGGGTCAGCATCTCCCTGGATTCATCCAGCGCGGCGGCAAAGATGACGCCATCGGTTGCGCTTTCGGCAAGCGCACGTACCGTTGCCTCGTCCATCTTTCCTTCAAGCTCCCAGACCGTTGTGCGGAAGCCCCGACTAGCGAGCCGCTCAACTAACAGTTGGAGCAGCATCGGGTACAACGGGTTAGACAGGCTCGCGATGACGACCGCAACCGTCCCGCTGCGACGCGTCTTCATCTGTCGAGCTGCGGCACTGGGCGAATACTCGTGGTCTTGTATGACCTTCAAGACCCGCGCCTTGGTCTCCGGCTTCACCGATGGCAAATCCTGAAGCACACGGGAGACGGTCGTTTGCGAAACCCCTGCCAAGTTGGCAATGTCGATGCTGGTAAGCCTCTTGCTCATGGTGAGGTAGGAACTGCACACATTTCTGTAAATGCCCCGGATTCTAAACGAACCCTTCGAGGCCGCCACGATATCGACAGTGCCGGTGGCCCACAGGCTACTTTGATAAACCGATCGGAATGGTTCTGCGCGGCGCGGCAAAGTGTATTGCGAAGACGCGATAGGTGACCTTCCGAAACCATTATTTGATGGGTATCGACCACGGCCGGGAAACCCCACGGGCATATAGTGATGACCGCTCAGTCGAGCATTATTGTCGTTTGGATTGGGCGTACCAAACGGCAGAAACGGGTCGGCTAGAGACGACCGTCGACTGTCCGCGGGGTCCCTCGTCACAATCCAATACTTTCGTGATTGAAACTGGCCAGCCCCAGCTAGCGCCCCGTCCGTCCAGCCGCATCATCGGTGAAGTGGTAGAGGTGCGTGTTGTCCGGCGCCTCGCCGATCCTCTCGCCGCTCGGGCGGAACTCGACCTGGCGCCGGTAGTTTTCGCTGTCGGCCCTGGCGTCGCGGGTCGCGAGCTTCAGCGCCTCGGGATAGGGCATGGGGTCCTTCGATTTCTCGATTTCGAGTAGCATCGTCTGTTCGTTGACACGAACGCTGTACCTGCCGAGGTTGAAAAGGAGGTACATCGCCAGAAGGTTGTCGTAGTCTTGGTAAGCCCCGGCGTCGCGGCGGAAGTCTAGCGACAGGACCGAGGGAAAGCGGTCGGGCAAGTCCTTGAAGGCCACTTTCTCTTCCTCTTGTGGGTCGACATAGGCCGAACCCCGGTACTTTTTATACAGCACCACGTCCATGCTGTACTTGCGCCGGCCCCACTCCTTGATGAGCTTCATCGCCATATCGGTAGGGACGTTGGCGGTGGCTGCCGCCACCACGCGCCGTCCTGAAAGAACTCTCGCGCTGGTCACCTCCAGGTCGCGGTAGCCAGCCCCAAACCTGAAGGCGGCGCCGATGGTCTTGGCGCAGTTTAGGCGCAGGTAGTCGTACTTTACTTGGCCTCGGTGATACTCGGTGTTACTACGCTGCTGGTGATAGTCTTCGTTGATGCGCCGGAAAAAAGCTGCCAGTGCCGCCCTTTCCGCCGCTGGCACGCCGTAGACACGCACACCGATGACTGAGCGCTTGTAGATTTCGCCGAAGTCCAGCCCAAACGATGCTGTCTCGGCGACCGTGGAGATTGTCTTGAACAGATATTCCTGCTTGGGTATGGCGATCATCAGATCGGCGTTGTAGTAGCCGCTCGCGTGCTTGATGTCTCGGTCCGCATAAAAGTTGGCCGAATACACCACCTCGTCGCCAGCCAGATCGTCACGGAGCGCCAGTGCGATATGGCCGGCCGATCCGCGTTTGGACGTGCCAAAGCTGATCAGCAACTCCAGATCATAGGGATCCTCGCGAAGCCTTGCTGCGATCTGCTCAATGTTGGCGGGCTCCGGCCCGCCCTTACTGCCGAATTCGGTGGCAAGGGCCAACCGTGGCGATAGAATCGCTACAGCGACGAACCAGAGCACCAGCCTCGTTCTCATTATTCCCCCAGCCCTCGGCCAGTGCGTGCCTTACGCAACCTGAACGTCGCGTGACGATTCATGGGCGCCCAATGGCTAACCAATGCGAACACTCGAGTGCGCCCGCACCACGCCCCGCCGAGCCACGAGTGATTCGCGGCACGCGGGGCGCACGCACCCACATGCTGCCATTGGGCTTTGAGTCGATATGGCGCAGTAACCCCGCTCGCGTCCAGCGCTAAGGTTAGCATCGCCTCGTTGCCGGCATGCAGGGTAAACGAGGGTGGATACTCAATGAGGTGGGTCAGTGCATGTGCTCGGGGATCGATTTCCAATGCTGCCTCCCTTCCCGCCAACGCTCACAGCATATGCGCCTTCAGAACCATTTGGAACGCCTTTTCCGGAGACATCCCTCCATCACCAGCATTACAAGCTCATCCCGGTAGTTGACGTGTTCCGTGTATGGTGTGGGCAAGGTGTTCAGTACTTCTCGCACCAGGAATTTGACGTCGGCAGTTTTCATTCGCTCCTCGCGTGAGGCCTATCGATCCGGCATTCATCAACTCGGCCAGCGCGCGGTGTCGCCTGGCGTCGGCCGGCACTCATTGTTGGAAATCCATGGGGCGCGCTAGCGTGCGGGGCCGATTCCGACGCCACAGTTTGTGGCACACAGTACTAAGAGGGACGCCCTGGATTCGCAAATATGTGACGCCTCACATATTTTCGAAACCCGGCCACCCCTCATCGTCGTCCCGCCGCTGCTGAAAATCCCCCTTTCGTCCTTGACATTGTTCTCCCTTCACCTAGGATGATGTAATCGATTGCATTGCCAGTTTTGCCATCCACTCTGCGGCCTGGCAATATTTTTTTCACTGAAATGTAATCGATTACATTTAACGGAAACCACGAAGGAGACATCGACATGCAGGAACGCCGTCGGAAGTTTTATGGCTGGGGCTACGAAGGGGACACCGTTACGCCGGAGGAAATCTCGGAGTTCGAGGCCGCGTGGAGCCGCCTGCTAGGTGTCGAGCATTTCGAGGCCATGCCCTTTCCCACTGCGGACGAAATCGAGCTTCGCGCGCCGCGCGTTCAGCCGCCGGCAACGCTGCGCGAGATCTGCACGACCGACCACTACGACCGCCTTTATCACACCTATGGCGCCGGTACGGTGGACGTGGCGCGGGCCATTCGGAAGGAGTTCCCGAATCCGCCAGACGTCGTCGCGTATCCCAAGACCGAACAGGAGATCGTCGATCTCTTCGACTGGTGCGGCCGCCAACAGCTCGCCGTTGTTCCCTACGGCGGCGGCTCCAGCGTGGTCGGCGGGGTGAACCCCCCGGAGCACGACCGGTACCGTGGCGTCCTCACGCTCGACCTCAAACACTTCGACAAGGTGCTGGAAGTCGACCAGACCTCGCAAGCCGCGCGCATCCAGGCCGGGGTGCTCGGGCCGAGCCTGGAACGCCAGCTCAAGCCGACCGGGCTGACCATGCGCTTTTTCCTGCAGGCATGGGAGTTCTCGTCGCTGGGGGGCTGGATCGCGACCCGCGCTGCCGGGCATTTCGCCACTGCATACACGCAGATCGACGACCACATCGAAAGCCTAAAGGTCGTGACCCCCGCGGGCAATATCGAGTCGCGCCGCTTTCCAGTATCGGGCTCGGGCCCCAATCCCGACCGGCTGTTTCTGGGCTCGGAGGGCGCGCTTGGCGTCATTACCGAGGCCTGGGTCAAGCTGCACCGCCGCCCAATCTTCCGCAAGCAGACCACGGTGCGCTTCCGCGATTATGCGAAGGCCGTGGAGGCGACGCGGCTGCTGTCCCAGTCGGGCCTGAACCCCGCGAACGCGCGGTTGGTCGAGCGGGAGGAGGCAGCCTACACCGGCTCAAGCGACGGCACCTATGACATCCTCGTGCTGGGCTTCGAGTCGGCGGATCACCCGGTCGATGCGTGGATGGCGCGCGCGCTGGAGATCTGCGCAGCATGCGCCGGCGAGTGGGATACCGCTGCGGCAACCAAGGAGGAAGGTGCCGATTCGGCCACGGCAAGCTGGCGCAACAAGTTCCTGCGCGGACCTTATCTGCGCGAGTACGCCATTGCACGCGGCGTCATGCGCGAGACCATGGAAACAGCCGTCACGTGGGACCGCTTCGCCTCACTTCACCAGCACGTCAAGGCCGAGACTCATCGCATCATCCACGAAGTGACGGGCCGCCCGGGCTCCGTGACCTGCCGCTTCACCCACCTGTATCCGGACGGCCCTGCGCCTTACTTCACCTGGTTTGCCTATGGGGACAAGGCCCGCATTCCCGAGCAGTACATGGCAATCAAGCGGGTGGCGGAACAGGCCATGGTGGACGCCGGCGGCACCGTCACCCACCACCACGCGCTCGGACGGGACCATCGTCCCTGGTATGACAAGGAGCGGCCCGAGCTGTTCTGCACCGCACTGAAGGCGGCAAAGCAAGCGTTCGACCCGAAGCAGATCCTGAATCCCGGCGTGCTGTTCGACCCGAGCTGAAGCTCGGGCATTCACAGGAGGCAAAACCATGGCAGGACCTTTGGAAGGCATCCGGGTGCTCGACCTGAGCCGCATCCTTGCGGGACCGTGGAGCACCCAGTTGCTGTCGGACCTCGGTGCCGACGTGATCAAGGTGGAGCGGCCCGGCAGCGGGGACGATACGCGCGCCTGGGGGCCGCCCTTCCTTGCCCGGGAAGACGGCACCCTGACGGCTGAGTCGGCCTATTTTCTTTGCGCCAATCGTGGCAAGCGCTCGATCACCGTGGACGTCAGCAGCGAGGAGGGACAGGCCGTGCTTCGCGAACTGGCGAAGACGGCCGACGTCTTCGTCGAGAACTATAAATGCGGCGACATGCGGCGCTATGGCCTGGACTACGACACGCTGGCGGAGCTCAATCCACGCCTGGTGTACTGTTCGATCACCGGCTTCGGGCAGACCGGGCCCTACAGTCACCGGGCCGGCTACGACTTCGTTGTACAGGCCATGGGCGGGCTCATGAGCATCACCGGCGAGTGCGACGATCTCCCCGGCGGAGGGCCGCAGAAATGCGGCGTACCTATCTCGGACCTGATGACAGGGATGTACGCATCGGTGGCCATCGTCAGCGCCTTGTTCGAACGGGTCGAGAGCGCACGCGGCCAGTACATCGACATGAGCCTGCTCGACACGCAGGTCGCGTGGCTTGCGAACCAGGCTTCCAACTACCTGGTAGCGGGTTCCGAGCCACGACGTTGGGGTAACGCCCATCCGAACCTCGCGCCCTACCAATCGTTCGCGACCAGCGATGGCGCGCTGATCGTTGCCGTCGGCAACGACCGGCAGTTCGGCGCGCTGTGCGGCGCACTGGACCAGGGCGAACTGGCACGCGACGAGCGCTACGCGACCAACGCCGCGCGCCTGAAGCACCGCGAGAGCCTGGTGTTCTTGCTGGCGGACCGATTCCGTGGCCGCGACACGGCAACCTGGCTGGTCGGACTGGAAGCCGCCGGCGTGCCGTGCGGACCAATCCATACGATTCCGCAGGCCTTGTCGGATCCGCAAGTGCAGTCGCGCGGCATGGTGTTCTCGCTTCCCCATGGAAGCGGAGCGATCGCGCCGCAGATCGCCAACCCAATCAAGTTCTCCCGCTCCACTGTCGATTATCGGCGTGCCCCGCCAGTGCTCGGCGAGCATACGGACGACATCCTGAGCCGCGACCTCGGCTGGTCCGCGGACCGGATCTCGGGATTGCGCAAGGGAGGAACGATTTGAACCGCAGGTAGCACAAGCGCGGTCCCGAAGCAGGATCGCATCAGGAGACAGGAGACCCATCATGCATCGATATCTACGACAAGCGTCCGCCGCCCTGCTTTGCCTGGCAGCGATCTCCGCGTGGCAGCACGCGGCGGCCAAGGACTGGCCCGTCCAGCCGGTCCGCGTGGTCCTGCCCTATCCGCCCGGCGGCGCTTCGGATGTCACCGCCAGGCTGCTGAGCACAAAGCTTAGCCAGGCCTGGGGAGAATCGGTCGTCATCGAGAATCGGCCGGGGGCCAACGGCATCATTGCCAACGAACTCGTGGCGAAATCGGCCGCGGACGGATATACGGTGCTGATGGCCAACCTTGGTCCGAATGCGATCAATCCTGCGGTCTATTCGAAATTGCCTTATGACTCGGTCAAGGATTTCGCGCCCGTGATCCTGGCGACTAGCGTTCCGCTGGTCATTGTCACGGCGGCGAACTCCCCCATCAAGGATCTGAGGCAACTGATCGCCATGGCCAAGGATAAGCCTGGCGAGATCACCTTCGGCTCGGCAGGCAACGGGGCGAGCAACCACCTCGCGGGCGAGCTGCTCAATACCATGGCGGGCGTCAAGATGGCGCATGTCCCTTACAAGGGCGACGCACCCTCCTTGACCGACGTGCTGGGCGGGCAGATCCATGTCGCGCTGCCGACGGCCCTGGCCGGCATGCCGCAGGTCAAAAGCGGCAAGCTACGCGCGCTTGCGGTCACCAGCAAGAAGCGCCTCCCGTCCTTGCCGGATGTTCCCACGGTAGACGAAGCACTGGGCATTAACGGCTATGAGGCCGTATCCTGGGGCGGCTTCATGGTGCCGACGGGCACCTCGGCGGCCATCATCACCAAGATGAATGCTGAGTTCAACAAGGCGCTGCAATATCAGGACATTCGGGAGAAGCTGCTGGCTCAGGGCGCCGAGATCGTCGGCGGCACGCCGGAGTCGTTTGACGCCTTCCTTCGCGCCGAACTCGCCAAATGGAAGAAGGTTGCGGACTCTGCGAAGGTGCGGCTCGACTAGCCGCGGCAAGCGCCGGTCGCATTGCCTCGACCGGCGCTTGCGTGGCGTTCCTGGCCAGCGGACTTGCCGCCCGACGATACAATGCGGCGTCAGGCTGGGCCGCCAGGGCACCCTTGGATGGGCTCATCCTTCATTCCAACCTTACTCTTCCCTTCGCTTTCGAGGCATGCCGAATATGGTCAACGTGAAACAGGTCGCTCTCCTTGCCGGCGTGTCTTCTGCCACCGTATCGCGCGCGTTGTCGGCACCCGAACTGCTGCGGCCTGAGACTCTGAAGCGCGTGCAGGAAGCGATTGCCAGCCTCGACTACGTGCCTTTTGCCGCTGCCCGGATCCTGCGTTCGGGACGGACCATGTCCATCGGCATCATTGCGCCGACGCTGATGAACGAACTGTACGCAAGAGCCGTGGACACCCTGGAGAAGCAGCTCGAAGCGCTCGGCTATACCGTTCTTCTGACGTGCCATCGCGACAACAGCGAAATCGAGTTGCGCTGTGCGCGGGAAATGCTGGAGCGGCGCGTGGACGGCATCGCCATCATCGGCTCGCAGCACCACCCCGACGTCTTCTCCCTTATCCATAAGCACAATGTCCCCTATGTGCTGATGTGGGCAACGGATCGCGAAGGCAGCCATCCGACGGTTGGCTACGACAACCGGCTCGCGATGCGGCGGCTGACCGCCTATCTGATAGGCCTTGGGCACCGCGAATTCGCCGTCCTCCCGGGGCCGCTGAACACCCAGCATCTGTCGGTCCAGCGGCTGGAAGGCGTCAAGGACGTGCTCAGCGAACATAGCATCGCACTGCGCGAGGAACTGGTCCTGCCCACGCCCTATGAGGTCGAGCCGGCCCGCGCCGCAGCGCGCGCCTGTCTGACCAGTCCACATCGGCCTACCGCACTGATCTGCATAAACGACTTCATCGCGGTCGCCGCCATCGCCGAGTGCCGCGCTCTGGGCCGGTCCATTCCGGACGATATCTCCGTGACCGGTTTCGGGGACTGGCAGGTCGCAGAACTTATCACGCCTACCCTGACAACCATGCGGTCGAATCCCGTGCGTATCGGCGAACTGACCGCGAGGAACATTATTGCGCAGATAGAAGGCGCGGCACGGCGGGAAGATCTGCAGGACGAATTCGAGCCGGAGCTGATCGTTCGGGAAAGTACTGCTGCGGTGAAAATCGTAGTGGCGCCTTAGTCCCGTGCGGGCGCGGAAAAACAGCGCTCCAAATTGTAGGGGGCGCACGCCGTGCGGACTTCCGCCAGCCGTGACCGCGAGAGCGCCCCTCCGCCGGCGTCACGGCGCAAGGCGTCTGGGCCTCCATTTGCCGCGCGGCAGGCATGCCGGAATCGTGGGCAGGCACGGCTTCCGCCCAGGTGGACCACCGCGGTCACCAAAGCCGAGCTCGCAGATCGTACGGTATCCCCGCCGTCCGATAGCAGAAAATTCAACATCCGATCGGTCGGGCGGTGCTCCAGTTTGTGCACCTAGGCAAAACTGTGGCCGGCATCTTGATCCCGCATTGATTGAAAAGGAATGCCAGCCCTAGGATTGCTTTCACTTGTGACCCTCTTCTTCTTGTTTGAGGGCGATGCTAAGCCCTGGGGCAAGTTGCCAGCACCCATCCATAGTGGGGCGGATCGGGGCTGCGCAAACCGGCCCCTGCCGCCCCGCGTCTTCGTAGAAAATGGCAGCGCACGAACTACCTCATTAGCATGTCAAAACGTGCACTGGAGAGGCGGCGTCTCACATGGAATACCGTCACTATCGCCGTCCATTTTTACCGCTGGGCAGTTCTTTAGGTAGAAGCGGGCTTCCGCGCAGGAAGACATCTGGCTACAGTGCTGTTTGCCCTCGCAGCGGAAGACTGGTTCCGGCGTTGGGGCAATAATCGAAACCGCGATCGACTGTGGCTCGGCGGCGACTCCCACATTGTCCAGCGGCGCGTGAGTTTTGTAGTAGATGAAAACGGCCGCGGCGGCCGCGACTAGCAGCAAGCTCTTGTACATGTTGACCCCAACCCTGCTTTTTTTATCCAACTGCAAGCATGCCACAACAACATCGTAGTCGATCTGCCGCCCTACCCGGATAAGGTTCCAGGAGGAACTGATGTGCAATTGACAGCCCATAGCCTTAGTCGGCCCGACCCCACGCAGCTGCATCAGGCGCTTGCTGCGCTCGCCTTCACGCGCAATCTCGCTGATAGCTTGATCATATTCGTCCAGCTTCTCCTCCAGCCTGCCCGCATGGCTCAGCAGGTCCTGGATGCATCGATTCGCCCAGCCGGGCAAGGCTTCCAGATGGGGGCCGATCTCCTTGCGCAGTCGCTCCGGCTTCTGCGGCAATACCACACCGAATTTGGCCAGCAACCCCCGCAGGCGGTAGTAAGTAGCGGTACGCTCTTCTACGAATCCCTGTCGGGTTCGATGCAAGCTCAGGGTTGCTTGCTGGTGCTCGTCCTTGACCGGCACAAAGCGCATGCTCGGCCGCGTCACCGCCTCGCAGATGGCCGCCGCGTCGGCGTGATCGTGGATTGGGCGGCGGGCTTTTCGGGGGGCGGTTTAAGCCACTAGCGGGGCGCGACATGAGGCCGACAGCCGTGTTCAACTGGGGCCGACTTCGTTCGTGAGCGGCTTGCCGCTTTCGAACTCCGTCACGCTGCGCAAGGTTGTTTCGCAAATGGTCGTCACGGCCTCGCGCGTGAGGAAGGCTTGGTGCCCGGTCACGATCACGTTAGGAAACGTGATTAGCTGCTGCATGACGGCGTCGTCGACGATGGTGCCGGACAGGTCGCGGAAGAACAGCTCCGCCTCTTGCTCGTACACGTCGATCGCCAGCCCGCCGAGTTGCCCGCTCCTGAGCGCTTCGATGACTGCTTCCGTGTCGATCAGCCCGCCGCGGCTGGTGTTGATCAGCAGGGCGCCGCGCTTGGCGCGCGCCAGCGTTTCGGCGTTGATGATGTGATGGGTCTCGGGCGTGAGCGGGCAGTGCAGCGAGATGCAGTCCGCGCTTGCGCCGATTTCTCCCTCGTCCGCGTAGCGGCCGCCAAGGGCCTCGAACTCCGGCGATGGGTACTTGTCGTAGCCGATCACGTTGCAGCCGAAGCCGACCATGATTTTCGCAAACACGCGCCCGATCTTGCCGGTGCCGATCACGGCCACGGTCTTGCCGTACAGGTCGAAGCCCATCAGGCCTTCGAGCGAGAAATTGAAATCCCGCGTGCGGTTGTAGGCCCGGTGGATCTTGCGGTTGACCGCCAACAGCAGCGCCACAGCATGCTCGGCGACCGAATTTGGCGAGTAGTCGACCACGCGCACTACCTTGATGCCGAGCGCCTGCGCGGCTTTCAGGTCGACGTTGTTGAACCCGGTGCAGCGCAGCGCGACCAGCTTGGTGCCGCCGCGCGCGAGCGCTTCCAGCACAGTCGCATCGGCCCGGTCATTGACGAAGATGCAGACGGCGCCGTGGCCGGCGGCGAGGCCCACCGTTTCACTGTCCAGGGGGACTTCGAAGTATTTGAGCCGATGGCCTTGCGCCGCATTCGCGGCGTCGAGATGTTGACGATCGTAGGACTTTGCGCTGAAGACGGCGATTTCCATGATGTGTCTCCGCGGCGAATCGCATGGCGCGCTTCGCCCAGGTTGCGCCACTATCCGCCAGCCAGTGTGGCGGCGACCTGTACGAACAGGATTTTCACGATGGTCATAGACGGGAAGATCATCGAGTAGCCGAGGTCGGGCCGGTCGGTGGGCGCGACGCGGTTGGCAAAGGCAAGGATGGCGGGATTGCCGGTCGCACCGCAGATCACGCCCACCGCCAGGTCGAACGGCAGCCTGAAGACCCAGAGGCAGAAGATCGCAGTGATCAGCAGCAGGGCGAGCAGGATCACCACGCCATAGAGCAGGAAGGACACCCCGGTCACGCCGATGGTGGCGAAGAACTTCGGCCCGGATGCAATGCCCACCTGGGCGAGGAAGATGGTCAGCCCGAAGTTGCGCAGGACCAGGTTGGCCGACAGCGGCATGGTCCAGACGAACGGCCCGAAACGGCGCACCTGGCCGAGCACAAGGGCTACCAGCAGCAGCGCGGCGAGCCCCAGCGCCAGCGTGCCGACGCCGGGAATCGGCACCGGGATCAGCCCGACCAGCAGCCCGAGGGCAGCGCCGATGCCGATCGAGATAAAGCTCAGCTCGGCGGTGCCCTTGATGGAGTCGCCGAACAGCACGCGAATCGGCTTCATGTGGGCGCGATTGACCAGCAGGCCGACACGGTCACCGAACTCGAGGATGAGGTCGTCGCTGGGCATCAGGTCGGCATCGCCGCGCCGCACGTGGGCGATCGAGCAGACCATGCCTTCGGGAAAACGGATATCGCGCAGCCTGTGCCCGACCACGAGCCGGCTTGAGGCAAACACGCGCATATAGTCCAGGTCTTCGCGATGGCTCGTCATGCGGCCCGGCTGCAGTTCCCCGCACAGCGAGGTGGCTTCACGCAGCACGGCCGGGTCGGTGGCGGTCGCGAGCAGCACGTCGTTGGCCTGCAGGACCATGTCGTCGGCGGACGGCTGGTTATGGTGGGCGCGACGCACGGCGGCAATCGCCACCCCGTCCGGCAGGCAGGCTACGAGCTCCGACAGCCGCGCGCCGATAAACGCCGCGTTTGACAGCACAATCTCGGCGGTCTCGATCAGCTTTGGCGGCGGCCGCACGATATTTGGCTTGAGCAGCGCGGTGAGGGCATACAGAAACAGGATCGGCCCTGCCACGCCGACCGGGTATGCGACGCTGTAGCCCACCGCGGCGCCGTCGCTCTTCATTGCCGCCATCGCGGCCTGCAAGCTTGCCGTGCTGGTGCCCGCGCCGGCGAACATGCCTAGCGACTCGTCTAGCTTCACGCCGACCAGCGGCACCAACGCAACCGCGACCAGTCCGGAGCCAACCACGCCAAGGACCGCAGCGGCGTTGGCCTTGATGCCATCGGGGCTGGTCAGACCCTTAAAAAACTGCTCCCCGTACTGGATCCCAATGCCATAGAGAAAGAGCAGCAGCCCTAGGGTGCCAAGGATGGCAGGCGGCGCAGACTTCGGCGCGAACCCGCCGATCGCCAGCCCCACGAACAGCACCGCGCCCGAACCGAGCGACACGCCCTTGATATTGATCTCGCCGAAGACATAGCCCAGTGCAACCGTGAGGAACAGCGTGAGCAGCGGTTGGGTTTCGAGCAATGTCCGGACTGCATCCATGGCAGCTCTTTTCTGATGGGCAGGAGCGGGCAGCGATAAGCATCCGCGCAGGGTCACGGGCGCACTGCGCGGACGGGGTTGACAGCCCTTGTTCCGGGCATGCGTTATCGAGTGGTGGCTTGTATGAATCCGATCATCGTGACAGGCACCGGCCGGCGCGGCAGCAACCACTGGAATGCCCCTCGAAAATATACGATGCGCCGCACGAATTCAAGAATTGAAGCGGCGCGGCAGCGGGGCTATCAAACTTGCTCGCGCGTCCCGCCGCAGGCTGACGGAGGGCCGATTGCAGGTTTGGCAGAGTTGGGGGCTATTGAAGCCCCGATAGCTGGCGGCGTTACCCAACCCGAAAACATTCCTTACTCTGCCCCGCATTGACCGCGCGCCGCAGCCAGTCGGGCATGTCACCTGCCCGTCCCAACTCTGCCGCGCGGCGTTGCGGTAGCAGACCACCGGCGGCGGCGCGGGTGGGGTGGCGGAGGGGGCGGCGATCGAAGCACCCCGCCGCTGCCAGCTCCTCCATGGTCAGCCCGTAGTCAGCCATCTCCGCATGGATCCGGCGGATCGCTGCCGCCCGCTCACTGAGTATTGGGGGCGTTCCGATCTCGCCTCGTCAGACATGATGTCGTTGGAAACTGCTTCAATCGGGATGTACACTCACGTTCGCGATCGGTGGGGCATCTTCTATGACCAGCCAATTTTGCTCAACGAGCGCCAGGCCGGTTGCTGGGGGCAGCTATCCGGGGAGTAGGCCCGCTCGGACGCGGGGCGGTCCGTTCGGAAACGTGGATTTGTGACACATTTCAGGACACAATTCCGGAATGAGACCATCTCTGCATCCAACCCGGACCGTTGCCCTGGGTTTCCTGCTGGCCATCGTGGCAGGCAGCGTGCTCCTGATGTTGCCCTGGTCCCGAGTCGATGGCGGGAGCGCGCCCTGGCTGATCGCATTCTTCACCGCAGTCTCGGCCGTCTGCGTGACTGGCCTGGTGGTCGTGGATACAGGAACTTACTGGTCCGGCTTCGGCCAGGCGGTCATCATGGTGCTATTCCAGCTTGGCGGCTTTGGCATGATGACCGCGTCTACGCTGCTTGGCCTGATGGTCAATCGCTCGCTGCGATTGCGGACCAAGCTGATTGCCCAGGTCGAAACCCATGCGATCGGGCTGGGCGACATCGCCGGCGTGGCCAGGCTGGTGCTGGTGGTGACGTTGAGCTTCGAGATGGTCATCGCGATGTGGCTAGCCTCGAGGCTGCATCTCACGTACGCCCTTCCCTGGCCCGAGGCAGCATGGAATGGCTTGTTTCATTCGATCTCAGCCTTCAACAACGCTGGCTTCTCGACCCACGCAGACAGCCTGACGCGCTATGCGGCCGACCTGTGGATGCTGGGACCGGTGATGGCGGCGATCGTCGTAGGCGGCATCGGGTTTCCTGTGCTGCACGACTTGCGGAACAAGGCATCCGATCCGCGTCGATGGTCCCTGCATAGCAAGCTCACCTTGTCGGTTACGGCGGTGCTGCTGGTCACGGGCATTCTTGGCCTGCTATTGTTCGAATGGAATAACCCAAAAACGCTCGGCGCGATGCCGCCTGCCGGGAAGCTGCTGTCCGCAGCGTTTGCCTCTGTCTCCGCCCGTACTGCCGGATTCAACTCGATCGACATCGGCGCGCTGACTCATGAAAGCCTGGCGCTGCATTTCTTCCTGATGTTCGTCGGCGGAGGCAGTGCCAGTACTGCCGGCGGCGTCAAAGTCGGCACCGTCGCCATCCTGGCCTTGTTGGTGATTGCCGAGATCCGCGGGCGCGTCGACAGCGAGGCATTCGGGCGGCGCGTCAGCGGCTCGGCGCAGCGGCAGGCGATCACCGTGCTGGCGTTGGGAAGCGCCTTGATTACGCTGGGAACGCTGACCATCCTGTTCGTTACCGAGTTGCCGACCGATCAAGTCATCTTCGAAGTGATTTCAGCTTTCGGTACAGTTGGCTTGTCGACTGGTATCACGGCCGACCTTCCCGCTTCCGGCCAGCTTACGCTGATAGCGCTCATGTACGCCGGCCGGGTCGGCACCATTACGCTCGCGGTATCCCTGGCGCTGGGCGAACATCGCACACCATACCGTTACCCGGAGGAGCACCCAATTGTTGGCTAGATTGTTTACCGAGCAGTTCGCCTTCTCTGCAGGCGACAGCGTCGTCGTGATCGGGCTTGGCCGCTTTGGCAGCTCGGTGGCGCAATCGCTCATCCGCCTGGGCCACGATGTCATGGGCATAGACAAGGATGCCGAGCTTGTGCAGCGCTGGTCGAATGCGTTGACCTGCGCCGTCCAGGCCGACTCCACCGATGTGAACGTGATGCGCCAGCTCGGCGTGGCCGATTTCTCACACGCCATTGTCGGGATTGGTACAGACATGTCTTCCAGCCTGATGACCTTGATGACGCTGACCGAGCTTGAGATCAAGGATATCTGGGTCAAGGCGTTTACCGCTGAACATGGCCAGATCGCGCAACGCATCGGCGCGCACCACGTCGTCTATCCGGAAGCGGACATGGGGGCGCGAGTTGCGCATCTGATCACCGGCCGAATGATCGATTTCATCGAATTCGACGATGGCTTTGCCATCGCCAGGATCCATGCGCCGGCGTCAACCCACAACAAGACGCTGTTGGTGTCCAGGGTACGTGAGCATTTCGGCGTCACGGTGGTTGGCATCAAGCGTGCCAACGAAGAGTTTGAGCACGCGACAGCCACCACCCTGATCCAGCCGGGAGACTTGCTGGTCGTCTCGGGACCGACAAAAAAAATCGAACACTTCGCGGGCAGCGCAGAAAAGCGATAGCTGCGCATGGGTGCCAGACTACGGCTTCGACCGTAAGCGGGTAGAAGAAGGCCGAATTCGGAGACGGGTCATGGTTCAATCCACGCCCCTTGCCTGACCCGTCCCATGCAGGTTGACCGGCCGTAGGTGAAGTCGAATCTGTTTCTCTGTTTCCACTATAGCGAATAGTGCGATGCCTATACCGATCACCAGCACGCCGTCCCAAAACGGCACAGATTCAGTGGCGAACACGTCTTGCAACGCAGGCATGTAGGTAATGGCAAATTGTGCCGCCGTGATGGCAGCAACCACCGCCCATACCACCTTTGTGCCGCGCACGGCTTTCCATGTTAAAGACGTGCTGTAGAAATTGCGGATGAAGAACAAGTGGAAAATCTCCATCACGACTAGCGTATTCACGGCCAGCGTACGTGCCAGTTCCAAGGAGTGGCCTTGGTCCAACGCGTATGAGAAAACACCGTAGACACCGCAAAGGAACAGCACAGAAACCAGCACGATATGCCATACCAGTACACCACTCAACAGAGGCTCCGCGCGCGATCGAGGCGCGCGGCGCATGGTAGCTTCTTCCGTCGGCTCAAAAGCCAATGCAATGCCCAGCGTGATGGCCGTGATCAGATTGATCCAGAGTATCTGGACGGGCGTGATGGGTAGCGTCAAACCGAAAAGCAGCGCTACCACAATCGTCATGGCTTCACCGGCATTGGTAGGTAAGGTCCAACTAATAACCTTCTTGATGTTGTCGTATACGGTACGGCCTTCGCGTACAGCGGCGACGATGGAGGCAAAATTGTCGTCCGCCAATACCAATTCGGCAGATTCCTTGGCGACCTCCGAACCTTTCTTCCCCATGGCGATCCCCGCATCGGCTCGTTTCAAAGCGGGCGCATCGTTTACGCCATCGCCGGTCATGGCTACTGTCATGTCATGGGATTGCAGCGCCATCACCAGCCGCAACTTGTCCTCCGGACTGGTGCGGGCAAAGATGTCGCAACTCAACGCCACTTGCCGCAGCGCGGCATCGTCCATCGCGCCCAAATCAACCCCTGTCAGCACGGTATGCGGGTTTTGCAGCCCGATCTGCTTACCGATCGCGGCGGCGGTTTTGGCATGGTCTCCCGTGATCATCTTGACGCGGATACCTGCTGCATGGCATTCCGAGACCGCGGTAACGGCTTCGGCGCGCGGTGGATCCATCATTCCCACCATGCCGAGCATGGTCAGCTTGCCTTCTACATCGGCATGTTCCAGCACGGTTTGCGTCGGGGCTACTGACCGCAAAGCAAAGGCCAGTACGCGCTGCCCTTGCGTCGCAATGAGCTCTGCGTTTTCATTCCAGTAATCGGCGTCGAGTGGCTCGATTGTTCCGTCCGGTCCGCGCTGGTTCTGGCACATAGCCAGTATCCTCTCGGGCGCACCTTTGACAAATACGAAGGCGTGGCGATCGTGATCATGGTTGAGTGTTGCCATGAATCGGTGTTTTGCATCGAAGGGGATCGCGTCGGTTCGCGCCCACGCCCCTTGCTGGTTACGCGCATCTACGTCCATCTTTCCGGAAAAGGCCAGCAACGCCCCTTCCATCGGGTCGCCCTCCACATGCCAAATGCCATCTTTCTGATGGAGTGCCGCGTCGTTACACAGCACGGCAGCACGGGCGAGTTCCTCAAGCACCTGATGCTCAAGCGGGGACACCCGCACTTCTTCAAGCCTGAGTTCGCCTTCTGGGGAATAGCCATCGCCGTCCAGCGCAAAGCGATGTTGATGGGTCAGTACGGAAGCCACCATCATCTCATTCCGGGTCAACGTACCGGTCTTATCAGTGCATATGACAGATACTGAGCCAAGCGTCTCAATGGCAGGCAAGCGACGCACGATGGCATTGCACCGGGCCATCGCTTGCACCCCAACAGCGAGCGTGATGGTCAGCACTGCGGGTAGACCCTCCGGGATTGCAGCCACCGCCAATGCTACTACCGCCATGAACACTTCGCTGAATTCGTGATGACCTACGAAATAACCATATGTAATCAGCAATGCAGCAATCAGCAGAATGCAAATAGTCAGCCATTTTGCAAAGGCACCCATCTGCTTGACCAAGGGGGTGGTGAGGGTTTCAACCTCGGAAAGGAGGTTACTGATATGCCCGATTTCGGTTCGAGCTCCGGTCGCTACGACAACGCCTTTGCCCTGGCCGCTGACGATCAGGGTGCCGGAAAACGCCATGCAAGCGCGATCCCCAAGTGGCGCGTCGGCCAGGACAGCCTCGCTTCGTTTTACAACAGGCACGGATTCTCCGGTGAGAATCGCCTCCTGCGCTAACAGAACGTGCGCGGTGATAAGACGCAGATCGGCAGCGACTTTGTCGCCCGCTTCTATCAGCACGATGTCGCCGGGGACGAGGTTATCACCTTCAACGCTGACGCGCTCGCCTCCGCGAATCACATTCGCTCTCGGTGCCAGCATATGGCGAATAGCATCCATGGCTTTTTCCGCCTTGCCTTCCTGAATGAAGCCGATCGCAGCGTTCGCAATGACAACCGCCAAAATCACTCCGGTATCAATCCAGTGCCCCAAGAAAGCCGTTATCGCAGCAGAGCCAATCAGTACATAGATCAGGACATTATGAAATTGGAGCAGGAAGCGAGCAGATGCGCTGCGACGCGATGTTTCTGGCAAGCGGTTGACCCCGAAATCCTTCAGTCGCGCCTGCGCTTCGGTTTGACTTAAGCCTGTGGTGGATGTCTCCAGTTTGTTGAGGGCGGTCGCTATGGAAATGCTATGCCAGGAAACCTGAACCCCTTCCGCATTTGACTTTCTCATGACAGTCCTTTTTGCTTCTTTTTCGGTGTCGCTTGCCGCTAGCTTTCATGGCAGGCGCGGCGCCCACGCATTGCCTCGAAGTGAAGTGGGGATCATTTCATCGCTGGCTCCTGGCCGACCGTTTGAACGACATTTCGGTCCGCCCGACCACAATGGAGCGGCGGACGAGCGCCCGGCATCAAACTCTTGCCGTCATCCTTCGACACGAATGACTGCGGGGGTCTCGAAGACTCAAGTCGGCATTCTTAAGAGCTTTCGACTTTCTTCGGCACCAGCAAAATCGGAACCGTTGCTGTCGCCACTACGCGTGAGGCGACCGAGCCCAATACCGCTGCCAGGAATGCACCTCGGCCATGGGTACCCATCACGATTGCATCCGCCCCACAGGCGCGGGCGAGTTCCACAATGACTTCGGCAGGTTCACCCGTGCGGCGATGCTCTGTCACGATGACATCTGCCGATTGGAGTAGCGGACGCAATGCAGCGAAGGCTTCCTCCGCTGCCTCGTCGGCCCATTGGTCGATCTGCTCCTTCGAGAAGTAAGCCTGCGGCCTTCCCACAATTTCCGGCGATGCGTGAACCATATGCACCGCCAGGGGCCGCTCGAAAAGGCCGGGGAGAAGCAGCCTCCGTGCCGCTGCAGCGCTGAAAGATGAACCATCGGTCGGGAGTACAACTACGGTCATCACACCCTCCTGTTCATCCGGAAACAACTTGCGTAAGAAATCGTGCCGGCAGCGGGCATGCACTGCGCCCGGGCCAAGGCTGATTTGGGGTGTTTACCAGCCAGTCGTGGACGGCCGGATAGACTCGCCGATCCGCGCCCCGGTACCCCGAGGGCACGATATGCGTCCCCAGTGCGTCGAGCCAGCTTGGAGGCAGGCTTCCAGCCATGCGGGTCAGCGGGGGTCGGATTACAGCATGGATCAATGGGGCCGCCTAGCAACACCAATGAGCGCGGCTCAGGATAGCCTGCCCCAACCAGGCGCGCCGCCGCGGCAAGGGCTGGTACAGTCGCCTGGCAGACTGCGAGCACGTCCAGCTCCGCAGGCTTCAGCCCCACCATGAAATGCTGCAATGTCAGCACAACATCGTCCAGATGCAAATCTCCCGCTGTCCGTTGAATGTCCCTGGCATTCACCCAGTCGGAGACATAAACGTCGCCCAAACCCGTGGAGTGAATCCATCCGCTCCATAGGGCGGGCGGGGTGAACAGGGCTTGATGTGGGCGCTGCCTGCCTATATCCATGGATTCCCTCCGTCGGGCGAGGGTGCTGGCCGATCGTTTTTAACTACATTAGCTTACGTACCCGCATCGCCCTTGATCCCCAGCAAGAATGCTGGTGGGCGCTGGATTCGCGAAACAGTCCTTTCCAGACACCATGCGTTGTTCCTAAGCTGCACTCATACCTTTGTTGGGAGGTGCCCGATGAAGAATGCACAGGCAGTGGGGAGGACGGGCCCGGAACTCAGCCGCCCTCAGGGATCCGATTCGAGGCCGGCGGCTCTGAACGCGCTTGCCACGCATCTCGACGAGCCGGGTGGGTTCGAGCTGTTTCGCGCCATCGACCGGGTTGCTGCCGCCATGGCAGCGAATGCGACGGGCGGCATCTCACCAACTGCGTTGTGGCTTGCCTATTCCGATTGGCTGGTTCATCTTTCCCGTTCTCCGGGAAAACAAGCGGAGCTTGTCAACAAGGCGTGGAAGAAGTTGGGCCGATTGGCAGCATATGCCGTCCGCCGGGCACTGACTGAGAATAAGACATCCAACTGCATCGAGCCACTTCCGGGCGACACGCGGTTTCGTGCCGAAGCCTGGCAAGAACTGCCATTCGTGCTCTGGTATCAAGCATTTCTCCTTACGCAGCAATGGTGGCACACCGCCACACATGATGTGCCCGGGGTCTCGCCGCACCACGAGAATGTCGTCTCGTTCTCCACGCGGCAAGTGCTGGATGTCTTTTCCCCGTCGAATTGCATCTTTACCAATCCGGAAGTGATTAATCGGTCTCTGCAGACCGGGGGGCGGAGCTTCGTCGACGGAATCCAGTGTTTCATTGAGGACCTCAGTCGGAACCTGAACAGCGAGCCACCCGCCGGGACCGAGAACTTCCGGGTTGGCGAAGACGTCGCGATCACGCCGGGCAAGGTCGTCTACCGGAATCACCTGATCGAACTCATCCAGTACACGCCGTCGACCGAGAGTGTCCACGCGGAGCCACTACTGATCGTTCCGGCCTGGATCATGAAGTTCTACATTCTTGATCTGTCGCCGGAAAACTCGCTGATCCGCTACCTCGTTGGCAAAGGGTTCACGGTTTTCTGCATCTCCTGGCGCAACGTCACTGCCGTTGATCGCAATCTCGGCTTGGATGACTATCGCCGCCTCGGCGTCATGGCGGCACTCGGGGCCATTGGCCCCATCGTGCCGAAAAGCAAGATCCATGCAATCGGCTACTGCCTCGGGGGCACGCTGTTGTCGATTGCCGCGGCGGCCATGGCGCATGTGGAGGACGAGCGGCTCGCCTCTGTGACACTGCTCGCCGCCCAGACCGATTTCAGCGAGCCGGGAGAACTCGAACTTTTCATCGATCACAGCCAGGTCGAGTCACTGGAGGGCCTGATGTGGCAACGGGGATACCTTCCGGCCTTCCATATGGCGGGGGCCTTCCAGCTACTGCGCTCGAACGACCTCATCTGGTCGCGCATGCTTCGCCATTACCTAATGGGTGAGCCGCCCCCGATGAACGCCCTCATTGCCTGGAACGCGGACGCGACCCGCCTTCCCTACCGCATGCATTCGGAGTATCTGAGGTCGCTCTTCCTAAACGGCGACCTTGCCGCCGGCAGGTATGTGGTAGACGAACATCCGGTTGCAATCCAGAACATCCGGGCGCCGATTTTCGCGGTCGGCACAGAATGGGATCACATCGCGCCATGGCCGTCGGTCTACAAGATCCACTACTTGAGTGACACCGACGTCACGTTTGTGTTGACCAGCGGCGGTCACAACGCCGGTATCGTCAGCGAACCCGGGCATCCGGGACGGCGCTACTGGCTCGCGCACAAGAAGGCGGAAGACCCGTGCCTTCACGCAGACCGGTGGCTCGAGCGTGCCGAACTCCGCGAAGGCTCCTGGTGGCCGGCATGGGTCGAGTGGCTGGAAGCCCGGTCGTCGCGCCAGCGCGTCCCGCCACCGGCAATGGGGGCGCCTGGGCGCGGCTTACCGATTCTGGCTGATGCCCCTGGGACGTATGTTCATCAACGTTGAACTGCGCATCTCCGATTGTGAGCACAAGGAAAACGGCCCTCTGAGCGCAACAATAACTGCTGTAAGGGAGGAATGCCGTGAGTATGGTGATCTCCCGAACTGCGGGACTTGATCTTCAGATTCTATGTTCCCTTCCTGCATGCGGCCTGCTCCACCCGCTCAGGTGACGGGCCGTTGAGAACGTCGATCGGAAGCGGGAAGACGATGGTGGACTCCCGGTCGCCCGCGATCTGCGTCAGGGTCTGCATGAGCCGCAGCTGCATCGCGGCCGGCTCCTTTGCTAGTATCTGCGATGCCGCCAGCAGCTTGAGCGAGGCTTGCATCTCGCCTTCCGCGTGAATGACCTTCGCTCGCCGCTCGCGCTCGGCTTCGGCTTGTCGGGCAATGGCACGCACCATGGATTCATCGAGATCAACGCGCTTGATTTCCACGCTTGAGATCTTGATACCCCAGGCATCGGTCTGGAGATCAAGTACAGCCTGAAGGTCGAGATTGAGCCTTTCTCGCTCGGCCAGCATCTCATCAAGCTCATGCTTGCCCAATATCGATCGGAGAGTGGTCTGCGCAAGCTGGCTTGTGGCTTCGCGGAAGTTCGCAACTTGGATGATGGCACGCTCGGGATCCACCACGCGAAAGTACACCACGGCATTAACCTTTACCGAGACGTTGTCATGCGAAATCAGATCCTGCGCTGGCACGTCCATCACCACCGTACGAAGGTCGACCCGCACCATCTGCTGGATTGCCGGCAGAACCAGCACAAGACCCGGCCCCTTGGCCTTCCAGAAGCGCCCCAGCATAAATACGACACCGCGCTCGTACTCGCGCAAGACGCGGAAGGCGGAGATGATGACCACCGCGACCAGGAAAAAGACGCCGGCGGCCGCGATCTCGGACACCATGATCTGGGCTCCCTTGTTGACTGATTCCTATTACACGCGAATGGCAGGACCCACGCCAATGTGGCAACACTTTCAGTGTAGGCGAAGCGACACCCAACGTCTGTTCGGGCGCTCGCTGACTAGGCAGTATAAGCGCTTGTATCCCACTTGAATCTCTCTGTACAATCGCCGCAGGGTGTCGGCACTGCGGCGTCGCAGTGAGACAGGTCGATGCGTTGGTCGGGCCGCCAACGCTGATTCGCTACGACCGTGGACCGACTCCCACCTCCACCTCCACCTCCCCCACCACAGCAGCCGTTGCCGCGCGCGCAGGTCTTGGCTGAAAAGGCCTTCTCGGCGCTCGAGCACTTTCTCCATATCGAAGCCGTCAGCGGCATTGTCCTGCTGGCCGCTGCCGGGATCGCGCTGCTATGGGCGAATTCATTAGCCGGCGATAGTTACCACGCTCTGTGGCACACGCCGATCTCGTTCGGCGTGGGCAGCCTCGTCGTGTCGCAGCCCTTGCATTTCTGGATCAACGACGCACTCATGACGATCTTCTTCCTCGTCGTGGGAATGGAAATTCGGCGCGAGATCCATGAGGGGGCGCTGGCGAACGTGCGACTTTCGGCCCTGCCAATGGCAGCGGCGCTCGGTGGCGTGCTTGTTCCCGCGTTGATCTATCTCGCGATGAATGCAGAGATGCCCCAGCGCCAGGGTTGGGCGGTGCCGACCGCCACCGACATTGCCTTTGCCGTCGGCGTGCTCGCGCTACTCGGCAAGTCCATTCCCGGCAACGTCCGGGTGTTCCTGCTCGCGCTTGCGATTATCGACGACATTGTCGCCGTCCTGATCATCGCGGTCGCCTTCTCGGGCGGGCTGGACTATGGTGGGCTTATCGTTGCTGGCGCAGGGATTCTGATGGTTCTCGGACTGCAATGGATTGGCGTCGGGACTGCCTACGCGTACGTTATACCTGGTGCCGTTCTGTGGCTGGGAATGCTGAAAACCGGCGCCCACCCGACGCTCGCTGGCGTGGTGCTCGGCATGATGACGCCGGTACTGCCCGGTCGCACCCGAGAGTGGCCGCTGGATATGGCCATGCGTGCGCTCAACGAGCTGCGCGCACGCGCGACCGCCCCAGCACCGCAGCCGGAACATGTCGCGGCACCGCTTAAGCAACTCCGTCAGGCACAGCGGGAGCTGCTGCCGCCCGTGACGCGCGTACAGATAGCGCTTCACCCCTGGGTTGCCTACATTGTTATGCCGCTCTTTGCCCTGGCAAATGCGGGGGTGAGCGTTGATGGCGTCGATCTCACGAATGGCGGCTCACTAGGCGCGATGCTTGGCGTTGTTGTTGCTCTGGTCGCAGGCAAGCCTCTCGGCATCGTGTCGGTCAGCTGGCTGGCGGTGCGCTTGGGCTGGTGCCAGTTGCCGCCCAACGTGACGTGGCGCGGTGTATGGTTGGTTGGCCTGCTGGCCGGCATTGGTTTCACGATGTCTATCTTCATCGCCACGCTTGCCTTTGAGGAGGCAAACCTCCTTAGCGCCGCCAAGCTTGGTGTGCTCCTGGCATCCGCGATGGCTGCCACCATTGGGCTGACTTGGGGTTTCTTCTACGCAAGACGCTTGAAATTGGTCCCCGAGGATAGCGCCGGTGCGTCTGCTGCCAGTTCCACAAACTGAAAAGAGCAAATGCTGATGAACTCGCGCGCGCCTCGACCAGCTGTGCCGAGATCGCGGCCACCTCCTCCCGCGCGCCCGCGGTCTCGGCCCGCGCCGCGTCGCGCTCGGCCGGTCGGCCTGCAGCGCGGCGTCAGTCAAATCCGAGGGTTGACCGCTATTCGTGAAGTATCCGACACATCTCCGTCAACCCACTGATTTGTATAGGAAATCAGCCGTTCTCGCTGCGTAGGGACGGACGTTGAGGGTGCCGAGGCAGGCTACTGCGCAACAAGTGTTGGCCCCAACCGCGAGGTGGTAAAGGCGCCGCTGGAAAGGCATGAGATCGAAGTCCGGCACTCGCGGTTCGAGCTTGAAGGATTTCAGCCCGAGCTTCAGCTTCTTGATGTCTTTGAACGCGATCAGATCGTCCTGAAGGGCGCGGATGTTGTGTCGGAGATTGGTCATCTCTGCGGCAAGATTGCGCAGGACCGAAACCTTCGAAAGGGATCGACCACACTGCCTACTGCATGGTCCACTGCAGCAAAAGAATCGATTGAGACACGGATAGGCGTTGTAGTCGGTGGCCGGAATCGCCGGCCTCTACTGCTGAGCGGTATTAAAAGATATGGCGAACACCTGCGGCAACGCCGATCATGGACGTCTGCCCGTTCGCAGGCGCGTAAGTATTATTGAGTAAAAGGCTCGCGCCATAGCCAGACGCCGCCGATTCGAGCATCAATCCGGCGTTCCGCGTATAGGCAGTGGACACATACAAATCTGTCCTCTTACTCAGACTATATTTCGCCATGAAGAGCAGTTGCCAGGGGTTCGCCACCGTAGCGTTTCCGTACAGATTCCGGACATTCTGGTAATCATACTCAACCGTCAGCTCTACGGCTGGAGTCAATTGATAATTCGCCCCTAACCAGTAATAGTCATCGCGCAGGACTGTCAGGCTATTCTGATCCTTGTTTTGTCCCCAACGATACCCACCCATGACCTTGGCCTTGCCATCGAACGTATAGCTCGCGGCGACCGCTACCCGCCGATTGGTACCGCTGCCTTGTGCGATCGACGGGTTGTACTGATCGTAGTCGATGGTAAAGCCGAATGCGCCGGGCGTATAGATCAGTGCTGCACCATACCCTGTATCAGTTCTGGCCCGCCCCGGCACCTCGCCATTGCCTCCGACCATGACTTGCTGAGCGAATGGACTGGTAGGCGGCAAAGTAATGCCCACACCAAAGGACCAATGCGCAATGGCGGTTACCGGCCCGACTGCAGCGGCGTACTGGATGGTATTGTTCTCGCGGAAATTCGCACCGGCTATCACACCGATCGGCTCATACTGAACCGAGTAGGCCGCAGGCATGAAATTGGCCAGCCCGAGAAAGAGTGAGGTGTACTGCCGCCCGAACGTCAGTTGGCCAAACTTGTCGCTGCGCAAACCAACGAACGCCTGTCGGTCAAACAGTGTGTTGTTCAATTCCAAGGCCCCTGTATCGGCCTGAATGCCGCTTTCCAGTACGAATAGCGACTTCATGCCCGCGCCAAGGTCCTCCTCTCCACGCAAGCCCCAGCGGGATCCCGCAACACCACCGCTATTCACTCGGGTGACGCTGTGCCCTGCCCCGGGATTATAGAGATTCGTGGGTAATGGAACGGATCCAACTCTATTGACGTATTCGAGATTAGTGTCAACGACTCCGTACAGCGTAACACTGGACTGTGCGTAGGCTGCGCCGGAAAAAAATCCGACGGCTGCACAGGTAAGAAGGCGCTCTTTCATGCTGCTATGTCTCCTCGTTGTTGTAGCGGTGGTAAGGAAGGCACGTGGAAAGAGAGCTGGCGAGGCCCGCCACAGCGGTCAGCCACATACCATCGAAACGCACGAAGGCGACTGCTGGGCGCGCGTCGTCGCTGTTGTGCCCAGGCATTCACCCACTCCCGCTGCTTCCGTGACGGGCGCGTCTATATCAGCCGTGGTGTCCGCTCTTCTGCGTGACGCATTCAGTGGGGGCGCTTCTCCGCGTCCGATGAGTAGGGACGAGCATGATTCCGCCGAGATAAACGCTTTCGAGGAGTTCGCAGTCCCTGTGCGCCTTTCCCGCGCTGTGATGGATTTCAACGCGATAGGCGCCGCTTTTTCCAGGCAGGCCGCCAAAACGGAAGTCGCCAAAATCGTCGCTTTCTGTAACGGCAATCTTCTTGTCTTCCTGATAAAGCGACACTTGGGCGCCCGCAACGCAATCGACGTTGCCAGATACCTCAACGCTGACGCTGCCGCCGATGAAGCACGCTTCCCAGCGCTCCAGCCCGCGGTAATAGACTCGCGGCCTCGCGCCCAGCTTAGGCAGCAGTACTTTCAATCCCTCAGTGAGTGCCTTCTGTGCCATGGCGTTGTCGTCAAGCTTCACCGCCTCGAAAACATCGGTTGGGCATGCTTGCTGGCAGCGCGGGCGCTGCCAGCCGCTGTCGAGCAGATGGGCATCGAAGATCCAGGTCTGAGGGACCTGGAGCTCCTCGTTCCAGACAATGGCCTTGTAGGGGCAGGAACGGGCAATGTCCTTGCGGCCCTTGGCTTTGATAGGGTCGATGATGACGATGCCGTCCTTGCGCTTCCTGATCGCGTCACCACCGACCTTCATGCATGGCGCGTTGTCGCAGTGGTTGCACATGACCGGCAGGTAGGTCGTTTCGACCATTGGTGCCTGACCCTCGACGCGGCGCAGAATGCGGATTGTGCTTTCGCCGGACACTGACGCAGGTGCCGAATACCCGGGAAAGTCGTTTCCGACGTGTTCGTCCCTCTCGGCAATGACGCAGTTGTAGCAATTCTCGCAACGGCCGACGTTGATGATGAGATTCCACTTACTCATGAGCGATACCTTTCTCGGCGCGGCTGCGCTTGAATTCCTCGGCACCATGCCATCTTTCAATCTGCACCAGACATGAATTGGGGCTCATGCTGCTGGTACCCCGCGTCTGAGGCCGGTCCGGCGTAAGAATGTTCATGCAGCCGCCGATTTCGACGGTTTCGCCTCCGATTTCCACCATCTGGAATTCGGCACTGGCCTCATGCGACTTCACCACGCCGGGAACCATCAACGGCGAAATATCTGCCGCACAGATCACCGCCCCGCGGTCGTTATAGACCTTGACCAGGTCGCGGTGCGCGATCCCGCGTTCATTCGCATCGACGGGATTGATGCGCAGCAGCCAGAAGTCATGGCCTGCGATATCGGCACGGTGGTCTCGCACGTGGTTCACTGCGCTGTTCTTGCCATCGCTCGACGTGTGGAAGCTATAGCGCGAGTGCGTGGCGATCATTTGTATCGGATACTTGCCCACCAGCGTGGCGGTCCCAAGACCTTCCCACGAGCGGATGTAGCGATTGAGCGCGGGCCGATCGGGATTGTCTGCCGTGTGGCGCTTGAGGATTTCGGGAACGAACTCAATCTTGCCACTGGGCGTTTGCACGCCCTTGCCGAATGCCTCCGCAAATTGGCTTGGCAGCGGGTGCGGCTCGGGGACGTCCTTCTGGCGGCCCTCCGCGAACCACCGCATATCCACCGGCTGGCGGAAATCCGGCCGTTCAGGCGGGACAACGTAGTAACCCTTGCGGCAGAACTCTTTCCACGAAATGTGGTTCGCCAGATCGGAGCCATCGAAAACGCGCTTGACCCAGTCAAGTTCCGAGCCGCCCTCGGTAAACAAGGCGCCGAGACCCAGCCGCTCCAGAATTGCGGTGAATATGTCGTAGTCGGAACGCGACTCACCGAGTGGCTCAATGCACTTGTGCTGCAGCGTTACGACACGATGATTGACGCCGGCAATCCCATGATGCGCGTATCCCCCCGAATTCGACCATTCGCCAATGTCCCAGCGCTCCAGCGAGCTGCAGGCCGGAAGAATGATGTCCGCGAACTGGGCTTCGCCCTCCATCCAGATCGACTGATTGACGACAAACTCAATGCTGGGGTGACGATAGGCATCGATCCATCGTCCGGACTTGGTGACGGTGCTGAATGCCGAGCCTCCATACCGGTAGATCATGTGAATCGGCGAATAGCCCGGCATCGGATAGGTGAACGGCGCGAACTGCGCCTCCTGCGAAATGCCGTCCCAGAGATAGCCACTGGCGTGCCCGTTGATGATCGCGTCGGGAAGCTGTTGCCGCGGAACCATTTGCTTGACGGGGTTCATCGTCAGGATGTGCGGCATCCGCTGATAGTTGCTGACGGCATTGCCGGTCCACATCAGGTCACCGGAAATCCCGCCATCCGCGTATCCCGGGAAGTAGAAATGGAGGTCCACTGGCGTGCCGAGCTGAAGGCATCCGAAATTGACCCCCGGCTTGCCCCAGCCCTGCATCGCCATCATCATGATCATGCAGCGTGCCCACTGTTGGCCGGTCGCGCCGCGGCCCGCGCCGCCGAACCCCGCGCCCGTCATGCCCGCCGCCAGATAGACCTTCCTGCTGCCCCACTTTCGCGCGAGTGCGCGCACGTCCCGGGCGGGCACTCCCGTTTCGGCTTCTTGCCACTCCGGCGTCTTTGGGATGCCGTCGGTTTGCCCGAGTAGATAGGCCTTCCACTCTTCGAAGCCCGTCGTGCGGGCCGCGACGTAATCTTTGTCGTACAGCCCTTCGACTGCCCATACGTACATGATTGCGGTTGCCAGCGCGGCGTCGGTTTGCGGCCGAATCGGAATCCAACGGCCGCCGAGCAATTGAGCCGTCGGATTGTTGTGCGGGTCGATGTGTATGAACTCGATGCCGAGTTCCTTGGCCCACAGGCGCCGTTGCGTGCCTTCGAAACCGGCATAGGCACCATTGGTGCTTTCGGGATCGGAGGACCAGAACACAATCAAGTCTGCTTCCTTGAGGCAATCCTCGATTCCGCCATAGCCCGCCGGGACGCCGATCCGCATGGAATTGCCAAAATGATGCATCGCCCCCCAGTACCAGCCCTCCCAACTGTCGGGATTGGCGGCGACCCGGGTGAAACCGATCAAATTGGCGAAGCGCGTCAAGGCGCTGAGGTAATAGCCGACGTTGCCCCACTGATGGTGGGACGACATCGGAAACGTGATGGCACCGGGACCGTGGACGCGTTTCTGCCGGTTGATCTCTTTGGCCACAATGTCCAGGGCCTCATCCCAGGAGATGCGCACGTAATCCGATTTCCCTCGGTTCTGCGGATTGCGATCGCCATCGGGATCGTAATCAACGCGCTTCATCGGATGAAGAATGCGCTTGTCCGAATAGACGACGGACTTCAGCGTCATGGCGTGAGGCGCCACCAGCGCGCGGCGCTGCGGTCGAAAGGTTCTCCCGCGCGCCTGGATCTCCCAGCCCTGCGCATCGTCGGCGTCGAACTCGATGGGTGTCACGCGCACGATGCGTCCCGCTTTTACGTAGACGAACAGCGGCCCCCCATTCGTGCAGGTGGCAAAGCGGCGCATGCCATCGGCCATTGGCGTACCCATCTCGACGCCCACAGTCTGGCTGAGGTTCAGCGTTTGCATGAACCAGACCACCACGGGGTCTGGCCCCTTCGTGATGACCTTGAAGTTCTTCGCGGCATGGATAATATCGCCCTGATCCGGGTTGGGCATCAGGAATTTCAGGGCCGTCGGCAAGTCCCTGAACAGCAGGCTGGCGTCGGCGTCGGCGCTCTTCGCATTCCGCGACCGCACCTTCCCACCCTTGATTTCGACGGTGATCCCAATGCTGCCGTCGAGCAGCCCAATGAAGGCGGTACAGTTCTTCTGTTTCAGGCGCCGGCGGAAGTCCGCGTGCTTCCACGCGGTCAGGTTCAGAACCCTTGGCAAGGCGAACAAGATGGTTCGAAGGACAATCCTTTTCATCGCTAGATCGAGCCTCGGGTCACGCCGGATGAGTGAAGTCGAGCGGGTATGGAAACCGACCTGCCAGGAGATCCCGCACCCGTGCTGCGTCGGCAGCGGCGCATTGAACGAATGCGACGGTACCCCGCCTGATATCCGGCCCGACACGTACGCTGGCGGGTACACCGGCCTGCTCCAGTTGTTCGCGGAAGACTTCCTCGACGGCGCGCATGCGCAACTCCGCGCGTGCCACTTTGCCAATGGGAGTCAGCGGCAGCGTTTGCAGAACTTCGATGCGTGCAGGTACAGCGGCGCGCTCCGGTACTAGCGTGCGTGCCGCGGCCAGCAATTCGTCGGCCGTGAGAAGGTGCCCCGGCTTGAGCGTGACATAGGCAACAGGCAATTCACCGGCGTGCACATCCGGCTGGCTGACGGCTGCAACCATCGCCACGGCCGGATGCTGAAGGAGCGCTTCTTCGATCATTGCCGGATCGATATTGTGGCCGCCTCGAATGATCAGTTCCTTGGCACGGCCCGTCAGGTGCAGGTAGCCATCCTTGTCCAGATAACCGAGGTCGCCAGTGTTGAGCCAGCCAGGCTTTAGCCAGATGTCGCGGTTATCGTGCTCCCGCAAGTAGCCGGGGAACACATTGGGGCCATGAATACCGATAACACCCGTTTCGCCCGGAGCGGCCGGCTCAGTGGCAAGGCCCGCGCGACCAGTCTTCCAGACTCCGATGGCCTGGTGAGGCAGGCGCAACCCAACGCTGCCAAGGCGGCGCTCGCCCAGAGGCGGATTCAGGGCCGAAACGCAGGCGCCTTCAGTCATCCCGTAACCCTCGTACAACGGGATGCCGGCGGCCGCTTCAAATCGCCTTGCCACTTCGGCCGGCAGCGGCGCCGCACCGCAGAATGCGAAACGAAGCGAGGAAATATCGGCACCATCGCGAGGCAGGTCGGCGAGCGCGCTATAGATTGTTGGCACACCACTGAAGCTGTCCGCCTTGAATCGTTCGACCAGCTTCCAGAAATTCGGCATCACGCCGTGACCGCGATAGCCGGCCGCGGTCAGCATGACGACCTCCCAGCCACTATGGAAGGCGGCCAGGCCGGTGACCATCGCGCCGTTCACATGGAACAGCGGGAGACCGCACAGGATTGTGTTGGGAGACGGGCTGAGAACGCCCAGCATGACGGCGACGAACGCCTCATTGAGATGCGCGTGCGTGGCGACCTTCGGCAGGCCGGTGGTGCCACCGGTGTGGAAGTACGAACAGATGTCGCCCGGCAAAATGCGTCGCTTGGATACCAGCATGTCTGAAGGCTCCGCAGCCAACGCGTCTTCGAAGCTGACCACCTTCACTTCCACGCGAGCCGGCCGCGACGCAAACTGGAAGGCCGCTTCCAGGCGTTTGCGCTCGTCGTCGCCAACGTAAGGCCTGGCGCTGACGACAAATAGGGTCTGCACCGCAAGGCAGCGGTCAACCACCGCGACCGCCTTATCCCATAGCGTGCTGTCTTCCATCGGTGCGCAGGCGACCAGCGCCCGGGCCCCGGTTTCCTCGACGATGGCTACAATATGATCCACCTCGAGCATGGGGTTGATGGGGCTGGCAATACCCGCGGCCTGCGCGCCAAGCAAGGCGAAATGCGTCTGCGGCAGGTTCGGAAGCAGCAGGCTCACGGCAGTGCCCGGGGCAATGCCACTACGGTGGAAGGCATTGGCCGCCTGCGTCACGCGCGCCTTGAGTGTGGCGTAGTCGACAGCAAACTCTTGCGCATCCGGCTCGCCGTTCATCACGAAACGAAGCGCTGTCCGTTCTGCATAGCGATCGCAGGCCCGGCACAGGAGTTCGTATGTGTTTTGCGCGGGAACCTTGTCTTCCCACGGTGTGCGCTCAAAGGCGTCGATATCGGCCTGGGTCCGGATTTCGCCGGACAAGGTCCCGCCGCCCACTGTCGTATCGGGCATGCTTGTCTCCTTGATTGATGGCTGTTTTGTCAGGATTGCTGTGGCAGCAGGACGGCGCGCCCGGGCTCGCGCCGGGTGACGTGCTGGTATGCCTGCTCAACGTGCGAAAGCGGGAAGGTCTTTACGCAAATCGGGCGAAGGGACGTTGCGCATGTGGCAAGCGATTTCAATACAGCCTTGTTCGAGCGGAACGTCGTCCACCCATACCGTGCGCCATGCGGAACCAGGGCGTGTTTGGCCCGTTTGCCAGCCAGCGAAGCAACGCCGCCCGCGACGAGGCCCAGCCTGTCGAAGTTGCCAAGCAACGGATGGACCGTTGTTGCATGGCCCACCGCGTCAGACGAGAGCAGGTGCAGCAGCTCTGCTTCGTCGTCCCAGTTGGCGAAGTTCAGCGTGGCGGCAAAGTGCCGCGGCAAACTGGCGAGCGATTGCGCATGGCGGTCAACCACTTCGGTGGCACCAGCATCCAAACAGGCCTGGAGCCCGTTCTTTGAGCCGACCGCAGTGACATTGGCTCCCAGCAGGCGGAGCAACCTGACAGCAATTTGTCCGAGGCCGCCAGTCGCCCCATACACAAGTACGGCCCGTCCGTTCACGGTATCACGCGAAATGCCAGCATCCGCGAATGCTCTGGCCACGGTTTGGAAGTTGTAGGGCAACGTGGCAAGGGCGTCAGCGGGAATCGACGAAGGGCTGTGCGCAACGTGGTCAGGCCGGACGATTACGTGCGTGGCATGCGTCCCTTCGCTTGACGGCGGCTTGGCCCCGAACACAGCGTCGCCTTCACGCAGGCCTGTCACGCCAGCCCCCACGGCACAAACAGTCCCGGCGAAATCATTGCCGAGAACGAGGGGCAGGCGCGTTGCTCCCAATAACGAGAAGATTCTCCTGCCATAGCCGCTGCGTCGGCGCACATCGATAGGATTCACCGCCGCTGCCTCGACCTTCACCACGATCTCGCCTTTGCGCGGTTTCCGGTAAGGCATTGGACGAACCTCGAGCGCGAAGTCCTCGCCAAATCCGTCGATCGCGGCCACCGCGGCAGTTGGTTCGCCGTATGGGATGTTCATGCCGACACCACGCGATTGCGCTGCTCACCCAGCTCGATTGCCCCATCGTCAGTGCGTATCGAAGCGGTCATGATGTCGCCCGGCTGCAGATAGGCGGGGTTCGAGCGGCCCTTCTTGATGAAAAGTTGCCACTTCGTACGCTCGGACAGTACGTGGCGGAACATCCACATCGCGAGCTTTCCCGGCGCTCGGGCTGCGCAGCCTGCTGGCGTGCCGGTAGCGATGAGGTCGCCTGGCTGCAGATCATGCAGGGCCGACAACTCGGTCAGCGTCTGGTGCGGTTTGAAGATCATGTCGCCGCAGTACGTGTCCTGTCGTGGCTGCCCGTTCACATGGAGCCGCATGCGCAGTTCAGGCCAGCGTGCCCACTCTTCTGCGTTCAGCAGTACCAGGAAGGGACCCACGGGGCCAAAGCTGCGATAGCTTTTTCCTTTGTAGAACTGAGCCTGTGGCAACTGGACGTCGCGTGCGGAAACGTCATTGACAATCGTTACACCTGCCAGAAACTCGTGAAGCTGGTCCGGCCCGACACGCAGTGCGTCCGTCAGGGGTTTGCGGACAACCAGACCAAGCTCGATCTCGTAGTCGAGCAGGTGCACATGCCCCGGCCGCACCACGTCGGCATCAGCCGCGGCAAGACAGGATGGAGCCTTGGTGAACAGCGTGTTGAAGCCAATCTTTTCGGGGTCCATGCCAGATTCGCGTACATGACTGGCGTAGTTAATGCCCTGGCACAGGAACTGGCGGTCTGGCGTGACTGGCGGCAGCAGCGTGACGCCATCAAGCGCAAGTGTTGCCTCGCCCGCGGTGCTGCGCCAGGCGGCTTCCAGGCCATTGGTAACGAAGTCCGCAGTACTGGCGCCATCGCAGCGCAATGGTGCGATAAGGCGGTCGTGGACCACACCCCAGTGTGACTCGCCGGCGTGGATATATCGGACGACCTTGACAGCCATTTGTTCTCCTTGATGTGTTGGTTCTGCAGCGCCTGCAATAGAGCATTCACAGCCAGGGTCTGGCAGGGCTCATGGCGCGGCCAAGCAACTTCAGGCGCTCCAGGGACAGCCGACCGGTCCGCAGCAATCCAGCCACACGGAGCACCGTGTCGAAATTGCGCTTGACGCCCATGCTTGCCGGCACGTCATCGCCCCAGGCCCAGATGCCGGCCATGTCGAGGGGGACGTAATGCGTTTCATGGTCCGCGGTGAAAACATCGCCGTCGGTGTAGTGCTCGAACTCCATGCCGTCCGGATCGAACCAGTAATCGAAGAGTTGGCTTCCGAGGACGTGCCGTCCGATGCCCCACATATGCCGGTGGCCGTTCGCACGCAGCACGTTGTGGCCCTGTCCGAGCGCATCAAGGTCGAGCACCTCGTACGCACTGTGCTCATACTTTTCCTCAATGCCTCCCGCGAGCACGAAGGAGTGATGGTCCGCGGGCGTGCTTCCCAGATCCAGGCGGAAGAAGCAGAGGTTCGGAGACCCGTCCTCGAGATACTGAACATCGGTCGGGATCAGGCCGAGATGCCGCATGTACCAGCGGGCCATGCCAGCAAAGTCAACGGTCTGCAGAACGACGTGGCCGAGCTTCACCACGGCCGCAGGCTCCAGCGGCGGCCGCACCATAGCGTTCACCCTGCGGAGCTGGCCTGGATCATTGGTGAGAACGTGTGTCGGTGCGCGCAATGGGAGCCGATCGAGCGGCGCCTGCCCAGTGACAAGCCACAGCAGGTTGCCGGCCGGGTCGGTCAGTTCGACGCCGGTTCCGCCTCCGGGAACGGCGTCCGGCGGAAGTCGGCGGGCATTCGCCTCGGCTTCGAGGCGAACCAGGTCCGCCTCGCTGCGAACGGCAAACGCGGCGCCGACATAACGTGAGCGCTGACCCTTCCGTATCGACAGCAGGCATGGTTGCGGCCCCGCGCCGCGCATCAGCAACTGCTTGTCCGTGCGCGACACGCTACACATGCCGAAATCCGTCAGGAAGGTCTCTGCAGCACGCAAGTCATGTTTTTCAAAGATGAGAAAAGCAAGCGCCTGGGCTTTCACCAGGGCTTCTGGCCGCTGGAGTTTCTGGACCGAGGAAGGCAGTGCACTTTCTGGAAATGCTGGCGGCGTGCGCAGCACGCTGCGAGGCTGGCGGGTCATGTCGTCTCCTTGAAGTGGCCGGGCACGCTCTGCAGCGACGCCCGATCTTTTGATGAGATTATGGTCATCCTGACCTATAAGTCAATATGAAAATACAGATCCAGATGTCGCAGCCGGTACCGTTTCACCGGTTGCGCGGGAGCCGGCGCCGAAAATCAGAGAATCCAGCACCTGGGGCGTCACGGGCACCCGGTCGCTACGGTCAATGCGCTCGGCGGTGTCCCGTTCTGAATTCACGCTGATCAGTACGATCTTGTGTACTGAGCCAGCCGGAAGATTTCCGAAACTCGCGTCGAGCGAGCCGCGCGCAGCAGTACGGTCCAGCAGGCCACGCACGCCGAGGTTGTCCACCAAGCCTCCGTCCACAAGATGCAGGTATGGCCTGTTCTCAGCATCGAGATGGTTTGGGCATTGGCATGCAGCATCCTTGCCTGCAGATTGCGGTCGCTGCGTACCGTATCCGCGAGTTGGGCCGCCCGGGGACAGGCACCGGCATAGTTGCGCAGCGTCACCGGACTGAGCAGAATCGGAACCGATGACGACGCGGCGACCGCGAATGACAGGGGCACGCTGCTCAGGTCTGAGCAGATCAGGGCAAACTGCTCGGGGGTGAACTCGAACGCCGCTCCGGTGGTAAGGTCGGTCGCGGTTACCAGCAGATGCAGCCCGCGGCTTCGGCCGCGCAGGTCGCCGAAGGTCTTGCCCCGGCAAAGCGCGTCAAGCTTTTCCTGCAGGACATTGGTGCGGCCGAACCATGGCGAGGTCATCCTGTACAGCGTGCCGGGCGAATATCCGACAAAGGTTCTCGTCAGGTGGGCCGCATCAGCGAATCCGGTATCGCTTGCAAGGTGGGTCAGCGTGGTCCGGTCTGAAAGCCGTGAAAATGCGAACCGGTAGCGCTGCCATAGCTGATATGTCCGCAGCGGAATGCCAATTTCATCGACGAACAAATGCGAGAGCCGGCTTTCCGACAAGCAAAGTCTGTCCGCCACTTGTGGCAATGGCACGCGATTCGGAAAATCAGCGTCAATGGCTGCCAATAGTTCGTTGCTACGGTTACGCAGTCCACGGGACAGTTCGACGGCAAGACCTGCGCTCTGGCAGAGAGCCACGAGCGCCTCAACCTCGGGCTCGTCCGGCACTTCTGCGTCGAAGCAGTGCCGCAGGGAATCCAGCACCTCATGCGAAGCAATCGTTCGCAACTCCCGTAGCCCGTTTGCCTGTCGCCGACGGTTTCCGACTCCGCATTCATTTTGCGAGACTTTCTTGACGGCAATCGCTCACATCGACAGGCGCGGGCATGCGAGGCGCAGGCATGCCGAGCGTGTCCTTCTTGTCCTGACAGGATCCCTGCCAGCAACTCTAGCCGAGCTGCGCAATTGATCGGTGACGCTGCTGCTCGGCGGCGCGGCCGCAGCCAGCACGCTGGTGGCTTCCGGCGTGCCCGGACCTGCTGCGGCAGCAGCGTCGGCAGAAAGGGCGAATACCGCAAAGGCTAGCGGCAAGGCCTCGGGCAGCTACAGACATGGTGAGAATTATATGTGACCAGTCGGCTATTTAAATATGAAAAAAATCAGTACAGCAATCGCTTTAACGTGACTTGCTGGAACCGGCGGCAGGCGTCGCCATTACACTCAACCTTGCTGCGCAGGACCGCCCCTTCCCAGGCCTCGATGATGACGGACGCGAGCTGCGCGGAATCACTGTCCGCCGGCAGTTCCCGGCGCGTCCTGGCCTCGTCAAGACAAGGCGTGATCATGCCCTCCCAGCGCGCCAGAATGCGCTCCAGGGCCTTTCGGACTCCATCGCTGGTATTAGACAATTCGAGGGAAAGGTTGCCTACAAGGCATCCGATCCTAAAATTTTGTGCTGCGTGGTCGGCCACCAGCAGTTCGAATAATTTTTCGATCCTAGCCAACGGCGGGATGCGCGCGTCATACATCACTTTGCCGTGGCGTTGTTCAATGGACTCCCAATAGGCTTCGAGCACTTCAGCGGCAAAGGCTTCCTTGCTGTCGAAATAGCTGTAGAAGGAGCCCTTGGGGACATCGGCGGCAGCGACGATGTCCTGCACGCCGGACCCGTTGAAACCGGCGCTGTGAATCACACGACCACCGTCGATAAGCAGCCGGCTACGGATCTCGGGGTTAGCGGGTCTTGGCATGTTCGCGATGGTTGGTGAGCAGTGGAGAGAACAATAGACGACTGGTTGGCTATTTGTCAAGCATACGATGACGATCGTCTATGCTTGTCCATCTGCGAAGCACACGGCGGTCGACTGTGGGCGAGCGCGAACGTGCCCGGCACGATCTATCAATTCACGGTGCCTGCCCATCCATACGCTTCATCGTGATTGCACAGCGCGACGACATCAGTTGTCCCCGACTTGCGCGTGCCAGTTCAGTGAGACCGCGCGATGAAGATTTGACAATAGCCAACCAGTCGTCTATTATTTATTCACTGCTCACGATTCACCGAGACGTGCCAAGACCCGCCAACTCAAGCCGTTGGCCAGAATTGAAAAGTTGTTCGAGTTGCTGCTGGCGGACCGCGCGGGGCAAGAGTTCGGGTCTCGCGGTGGCGACTTTTCGCGCGAATTGTCCAATGTCAGCGGCGAAGCGTTGCGCTCGATCTTGCTGCGCAGGACCGCCCCAGATTCCCGGCGCGCCAGAGTGCGCTCCAGAGCCGTTCGGATGGCGAAGTTTGCCGACGATTTTGCAAAGTGACGCTCAAGCGGTTGTTGTACTGAAATTTTTTTATGGTTTTAAATAGACGACTGGTCGTTTATAAAATAACGACAGGCTCAACGCGGATCTGTTGACATTCATCCTTAGTTGAAACGACGCCCACGGGGCTCACCATTAAGAGGTACTTTGCATGTCCAATTTCCCCACCCAGTATGCAGATCCCGTTGATCCGGCTCTGCCGAAGTCCACCATTACGCTGGACCTGCCACGCACCGCGCTCGTCGTGATTGACCCGCAGATCGACTTCATGAGCCCCGCAGGCCGCAGCTGGGGCGTGGTCGGAGAAAGCGTGACGGAGCAGAACCTCGTGCCCAACCTGGTCCGTCTGTTCGAGGCCGCAAAACAGGCCGGTATCACGGTCGCCATCTCTCCCCACTATTACTTTCCCCATGATCACACATGGAAAGTGCAGGGCCCCGCCGAAATGTTCCAGCATGCCATCGGCATGTTCGACCGTCCGGGCGCGCTGAACCTGGACGGATTCCGTGAGTCGGGCGCGGACTTCATGCCGGAGCTCAAGCCGTACATCGAGGATGGCAAGACCATCATCTGCTCCACGCACAAGCTGTACGGCCCGCAGGCCAACGACCTTGTCCTGCAGTTGCGCAAGCAGCGCGTCGATCAGGTGATCCTTGCGGGCATGGCCGCCAATCTGTGCGTCGAATCCCATCTGCGCGATCTGCTGGAGCAAGGTTTCGAAGTTGCTGTCGTGCGCGACGCTGTAGCAGGGCCGAAGCTACCCGAAGGGGACGGGTATCACGCGGCACTGGTCAACTTCCGCTTTATCGCAAACGCGCTGTGGGATACCAACGAAACCGTGCAGCGGTTGGCAGGAAAGGTTGGGGCCGCCGCGTAGCGCCTGTCACGCGCCAGGGGCGACAGCCCCTGGCGCGGCAATGGCAGGGTGCATGAACGGTTCAAAGAATGCATAGGGGCGACTCACATGCCTAAGATTCCTTCGCGCTACAGCTATTTCGCATATGGCGTTATCCAAGCCGGACTGACCTGCTCCATCGCTGCTGCCATCGCAAGCATTCCATTTGCAGACGAAGGCCAGTTCTTTCAGCACTGGCTAAGGTCCTGGAGCGTTTCCTGGCTGACCATGCTGCCCGTTGTCGTGTCGGCCACGCCCATCATTCGCCGCCTGGTCGATCGCATGACAAACCACCCTTAGGTCATAGCAAATTCAAAGCATCCGCAAACCCACGCAGGCGGGAGTCGATCGGCGCGCCTGAATGCCTCACCCCACGTTCCATCCTCTCAAGGAGTCAGCATGACCCAATCCCAATTCAGCCCATCCTCCCGTCAAGCCCTGAGCGATGACATCATCGACGCCAAGATCCGCAAGGGGCTCACATTCGAGCAGATCAACGAAGGCACCGGACTGAGCCTGGCATTTGTCACGGCCGCCCTGCTCGGCCAGCATCCGCTACCCTCCCCCGCGGCAAAGATCGTCGCCGACAAGCTGGACCTGGGCGAAGATGCCGTGCGCCAGTTGCAGACCATTCCTGTGCGCGGCAGCATTCCTGGCGGCGTGCCGACTGACCCGACCATCTACCGCTTCTACGAGATCGTGCAGATCTACGGCTCGACGCTCAAGGCCCTGGTTCACGAGCAGTTCGGCGACGGCATCATCAGCGCCATCAACTTCAAGCTCGACATCAAGAAGGTGGACGACCCCGAGGGCGGCCACCGCGCGGTGATCACCCTCGATGGCAAGTACCTGCCGACCAAGCCGTTCTAATGTCTTAATGTGACGCGACCCCTTGTCGGATGACGCGCGCAGCCTGGCGGCGGCAGCCGCAGACGAAACCACCGGACAGCGAGTGACCAGTGCTTCCAGCTGTTGATTTGCAGCGAATCTGGACCCAGGATTTGCATCGAAAACTGACCGTAAACCGTCATTGCGCGTGCACTTCGGCATCTATGGCAATGCAGCCAGCGCTACTCGAGGCATGCGCTCAAGACGCCTATGGATCAAGCCGTCCAGTTGCCTCGGATTTCTTACTATCACGAGTTTCCCGACATGGCTATCAAGCTGCTGCATCCCCTGGCCGGCCCACGCCACGGCAACAAGGTGGTACAGCGACTGACTTGCGCTGGCGACGACGACCGATGCGTTTTTGTGCTTGAGTGTCGCTACTTCACGTCAGTGATGACACCTAGAGGCCTGCGCGTCTATCCAGGCGCAAAAAATTGGCGCCTGTCCAGCGGAGAACTTGTCGAGTTGATCGACAGAGATCTGTTTCTCGTCCCTCACACCGGGGAAATGCTCACGAAAGTTGGATGATTCGAAAACGGTCGGATGACTCGCCAGGCCGCGGTCAAGCACAACATGTAAGCTCGTTTGACGTCTTCTTCATAGGCTCCATTCTCACTGAAGAGTGGGAGCCTCCGGAAAAACCGGCACGGTTCACATTGAGCAGTGTGCGGTGTGGAATCACAGCGCCGCTAGCGTTCGGGGCGGGTGCTAGGAATAGTTTGTTCGACCAAGCCGCAAGAGCGCGGAGGCATGATGTGCGGAATTGTAGGAATCGTCGGGGCAGGACCAGTCAATCAGTTGTTGTATGACACACTCCTGTTACTACAACATCGTGGGCAAGATGCCGCTGGCATTGCGACTTCGCGGGGAAGTCAGTTTTATTTGCACAAAGCGAAGGGACTTGTACGCGATGTGTTTCGTACCCGCGACATGCGCTCACTCTACGGGCACAGCGGAATAGGCCATACACGATATCCAACGGCAGGTTCAGCTGCGAGCGACGAAGAGTCCCAGCCGTTTTATGTAAACGCCCCTTTCGGCATTACGCTATCGCACAACGGCAACCTAACCAATACGACGCAGTTGCGCGCCGAACTTCAGTCGCTCAATCACCGACACGTCAATACCCGGTCTGACTCAGAGGTCCTGTTGAACGTCCTCGCGAGCGAGTTACAGGATGTGACCTGTGGCACAGGTATTGATAGCGACGCCGTATTCCGCGCAGTCTCCGGCGTCCATCGTCGCGTGCGTGGAGCGTACGCCGTAGTTGCGAGTATCGCCGATCAGGGGTTGCTCGCATTTCGCGACCCTAACGGTATCCGTCCCCTGTGCATTGGTTACCGTGAATTCGGGCCGACGAGGGAATGGATGGTCGCTTCAGAATCCGCAGCCCTGGAAGCGAGCGGGTTCACCTTGATGCGCGACGTAGCGCCCGGCGAAGGTATATTCATTGACCACGCAGGGAAATTGTCTTACAAGCAATGTGCATCAAGTGCGCGCAACCTTCCATGTGTATTCGAATATGTCTATTTCGCTCGGCCGGACTCGGTGATTGAGGGAGTGTCAGTGTATGCCGCACGGATGCGGATGGGCGAATACCTTGCCAGATCGGTCGCGTCGAATTTCCGCTCGGCCGACATTGATGTGGTAATGCCAGTTCCCGATTCGTCCCGTCCCGCAGCCATGCAGCTTGCAGCCAGCCTAAACCTTCCTTATCGCGAGGGGCTGGTAAAGAGCAGTTACATAGGTCGCACTTTTATCATGCCTGGCCAACAAATGCGCCAAAAATCCGTACGCCAAAAGCTTAACGCCATGGGCGTAGAGTTCAAGGGGAAGAACGTTCTCATCGTTGATGATTCAATCGTTCGTGGGACTACCAGCCGTGAAATCGTCAACATGGCACGCGCTGCGGGCGCCAATCGAGTCTACCTTGCCTCTGCGGCAGCCCCAATCCGTCACCCAAACGTTTACGGAATCGATATGCCCTTGCGAAAGGAACTGATTGCAAGCGGCCGCGATATCGACCAGGTTAGCACCATCCTCGGCGTGGATGGTTTGGTGTATCAGGACATCATGGACATGCAAAGATCGGTAACCGATCTTAATCCGGCCCTCAGAGGGCTCGAGACGTCATGTTTTGATGGCCGATACGTAACGGGCGACGTTACGCCCCAATACCTGGAGAAGCTAGGTGAGCTGCGGCGATGCTAGCTCTCTCTCCAGCGCCGGATGCTGGTCCAGCGCCACCATCGCAGTCATCAGCTTTGTCAGCGAGGCAACTGGCGCGAGGGGCTTGTCCTGTAGTTCCCCAAGCAGTGCTTCAAACTCTGCAAGTCGGGTTTCCGCCGGGCGCGTATTGTCACGAACGAGCGCTTTGATCGCAACCAGTTGTTGTCGGTATTCAACTGCAGAGCGACCCTGTTTCGTTGTGGTCTTGTTGTAAGCGTGCCGAACCAGATCGGAAACGCGACTTCCGATTTGATAGAGCAGCGAATCGGTCAACTCGAGCAGCGTCACGCGTAGGAAAAACACCATGCCGCTTGACGTGCGGCGGACGGCGACACGTGCCGCACTTGAACACCATCCCTAAGCAACCATGGGGAGGCGCTCGCTGTCCTCCGGCGCCGCGCTTTCCGCGCGCGACGGCATGCCACCAAACGCCGCGTACTCGGCGCGCAGGTATTGCTCGAACGGCGCGCCGACCTCGGCGTGGCGCAGCCCTAACTCGACCGTGGCCATCAGGTAGCCGAGCTTGCTGCCGCAGTCGAAGCGGCGCCCATGGTAGCGATAGGCGAGCGCCTGCTCGTCGGTCAGCAGCGCCTGGATCGCGTCGGTGAGCTGCAGCTCGCCGCCAACGCCCGGCTTGAGCGCATGCAGGTAGTCGAAGATGCGCGGCATCAGCACATAGCGCCCTACCACGCCGAGGTTGGATGGCGCCGCTTCCGGCGCCGGCTTCTCGACGATACCGGACATCTTGAAAACCCTGCTGTCCCAGGGCTTGCCGTCGACCACGCCATAAGAGCGCGAGTTCTCCGGCGCGATCTCCTCTACCCCGATCACCGAGCTGTGGTAGTGGTCGAACACCTGGATCATCTGCTTGAGCACCGGCGTGGGCGCGTCAAGCAGGTCGTCGGCCAGGATCACGGCGAATGGTTCGTCGCCCACCAGCTTGCTCGCGCAGCGCACCGCATGGCCGAGCCCGAGGGGCTCGGACTGCCGCACGTAGAAGCAGTCGACATGGCTGGGCTTGATGCTGCGGACCAGATCGAGCAGTTGCTGCTTGCCGCGCGCCACCAGTTCGGCCTCGACCTCGTAGGACTTGTCGAAGTGATCCTCGATCGCGCGCTTGCTGCGGCCGGTCACGAAGATCAGTTCGGTGATGCCGGCGGCAACCGCCTCCTCCACCGCATACTGGATCAAAGGCTTGTCCACCACCGGCAGCATTTCCTTCGGGCTGGCCTTGGTGGCCGGCAGGAAACGCGTGCCGAGACCCGCTACCGGAAATACTGCTTTCTTGACCTTGAGCATGGCCTACCCCGACGTATGTTGGTTATTGGTGAATGCAGCGTATTCCCTGGGCCGGTTTCCGGCCTGCCAACAGTTCGCCATATTCCGACATGGATGTGCATTGCCGTGCGCGGCCACGGTGAAGCCCACCGTCGGCATGGCGCTGGTTTTTGGCGGATTGTGCCGGCATCGGGCGGTTAAGCTTGCGGTACCGGCACCGGGCGGCTCCGGTGCAAATGACGGTCGCGAGCAAAAAAAGGCTTCCCACGCGCTACGACCGCGATGCGTTCTGCCAGGTCCTGGCCACCGGCATCGACGACACGGGCGTGGTGCTGTTCAGGGCGATGCCGCGGCACACCCTGTCGGACCCATGAACCGTGAATCGCCGCAGCGGCGAAGCGCAGGGGCGAGCATCGCCCGCGGAGCAAGGACATGAGCAGGCTGAGACGGAATCTGCTGGCCGGACTGGCCACCACCGCAGGCGCCGCGCTGGCGAACCCATTCTCCCCCCCGGTCCGGGCGGCAAGCGTGCCGGATGGCCGCAAGCCCGAATCTCCGAGCGTGCTCGATTTCATGTCCCCCGCGATGCGGCAGGACGCCCTGTCAGGCGCCCCAATGCTCGATCACACCCGCGCCATCCAGGCCGCGCTCGACAGCGGCGCCGCGGAGCTGGCCGTTCCCGGGGGGTGCACCTTCAACCTGACCGGGCCGCTGACCGTAGGCAGGAAAACCCGCATCTGCGGCGCGGGCGAACTGCGATTTTCGGCCGGCATTGCCACCATGGCCGCCATTACCGTCAAGGCGGATGGCTGCGAATTCGACGGCATCGTGCTCACCAATCCAAACCGGCTCCAGGCGCCGGCAGGTGGCCGGAATACCGGCATTCTGTTCCGCGCCGACCTGGGCACGGTCACGCGCTCGACCATCCGCGGTTTCCAGAATGGCATCACGGTCGAGTCGGAGGGCGAATACCACGACTTCATCATCGCCAACAACCGCATTCTCGATTGCATTGGCGCGGGGGGCGGCCCGGGCGATTCCACCTCCGGAACCGGCGAGGACCGGGGCGACGGCATCACGATCTGGGGCTGTGCGGCGACCATCACCGGCAACCTTGTCACGGCCATGGCGGGCCAGGATTGCCGGATCGGCATTCATGTGGAAGGGCTGGCTCACTATCACAACGGCGCGTCGCCGAGGCAGGACAATCTCTGCACCATTGTCGGCAACATCGTGCTGGGGCCCTTCCGGCGCAGTATCGTGACGGAGAACCTGAACAACGCATCCATCGCCGGCAACACCTGCGAAGGCGCCACATGGTGGGGCATCGCGGTGGCACGCTCGCTTGCCTGCTCCATCACCGCCAACACCGTGAAACTGGATCGCGCCAGCACCGACAAGAGCGGCGCCAGCTGGAGCCCCATCCATGCGGGCATCGCAGTGTACGGTGGCGCCGTGCAGTGCGTGATTTCCGGCAATACCGTGGACCTGACCCAGGGGCATGCCGCAGCGGCAATTTTGCTGCAGGGGCTGCAGACCGACACGGTGGTGGTGGGCAAGCAGGCGTGCATCGCCGATGGCACCAGGCGCGTACGGCTCGCCGCGCCGAATCCCACGATTCAGGTCGGCCAGCTCTTGACCGGAGGCGGGGTGCCGGCGCAAACCTATGTCGCGAACATCGATGGCACCACGCTGCTGGCAAGCAAGCCCATCGCGGCGGGTTCGCCAATGTTGACGGTCACATGGCACGACCGCGGCCAGGGCATTGCCGTCACCGACAACAGCATCCTGTGCAATGCGGCGATTGAGACGATCGGCATCTGGGCGCAATACCAGGACCACCCGACCATCAGCGGGAACAACATCCGCTTTATGGGCAAGGTCGGCATCAGCTGCCATGACGTGGCCGACCCGGTCATCAACGGCAACACCGTGCTTGGCCTGAATGGCACCAAGAGCGGCATCGACCTGGCCTGGAGCAGGACCGCCGCCGTCGTCGTGAACAATGTCGTAGCCGGATTCGACGCACCGGGCGCATACGGCATCAATGTGGTCAACCGGACTGGCGGGGTCGTCTCGGGCAACTTCGTGCGCGACTGCGCCACGAACATCCACCTGTACGGCTGCACCGGCATGTCGGTGACGGGAAACAGTTCGGTCAGTTGCGCCAGCCACTACGCGGCCGGCAACGGCTCGGGCATGATGCTGGCCAATAACGCCAGCCTCTGATGCCCGCGGCTGGCCGTGCCGCTGCGGCGAGGCGTCCTTTCAGCTCCCTTCCGATCCGAGCGCTTGACGAACTCCGGCGTGAAGCGTTGGACCCAGCGCATGATCGTCGTATGCGCAGGTACCAAGATGAGTTCGCGGTCGCAGTGCCGCCCGTTGAACGACCAGTCGATGTCTCTGAGCGTACTCATTGCAGGCTCGCGCTCGTCAAAAATCCGAGCTTACCCACCGGCCCCTACGATTTGCACCGGAGCCTCCCCTGCTACCCGGGCTGCAGTTGCTCGACACCAGCGACGCACCTGCGCAGCGCGAAACAAATTGAAGGGGAATTATTCTCATTAAAATATGCGTTTCCTGTTTCATTCCTGAAACAGCGGCAAAAAAATGACTTCTATTGGTGAACAAATCTTTGAATAAATATTCGGCATGCACCGAATCGGTTAGTTATGTGGATTTCCAAACATTCATTTTGGTGCGTGGCATGCTGCGTTGCAGCGCAGCCTCTATAGTGCCCAATAAGGAGTTCTTCCCAATGCTTGCACCAAGGTGATCACCAATTCTCTTAAGTCATATTTTCTTTTGTTACAGGCACTTGCATCGCATTTTTAGAATTTTTTGCATTCCTTCCGCCAAGATCTCGTCAGCATCAGACAGGGCGCACTCCGACGATTGCAGAGTGGCTACGCTGCAATGCAGCACGACAAAGTCCGCTGCGGAAGCGATCAGTAATAATGGGGTAATCAAAATGCCGGACGCGCAATTAGCACCAGCCTCCATAAACTGGTTCTCCACCTCCACCGATCGTTTCAAATGCAGCGCCAGGCGCGTCGGTATTCTGTTATTCGACGGTTTTTCCCTATTGGGCGCCGGCCTGGTGGCCGAGCTCTTCCACACGGCCAACAAGGTCTCGTCTCCCGCCAGCGGCAAGAAGCTGGCCTACGATGTCTGCTTCATCTCCGTCGATGGCGGCAGCATCGCCTGCTCGGCCTCGGTGCGGGTCTGGACCGACGGCCTCGATGCGCGCCAGCAGCCAGGCTTCGATCTCCTGTTTATCGCCGGCGGCGATGGCGCGCGCACCGCGGCCGCCGACGAGCGGCTGCTGCGCTGGCTGCGCGCGGTCCATCCGAAGACCGCCGCGGTCAAGCCGATCGCAGAGGGGCGCGCCGTGCTGATCGCGGCCGGCATCCTCAAGCCGATGGAGCCGCCGCACGGCGCCACCGTCCATCCGCTGCGAGCCGCCGAGGCCGCCGAGGCCGCCAGCGACCAGTACGAGCCGATGAAAGGCGCGTTGACGGTGATCAAGCGCGATCTCGGCCTGGACGTGGCGCGCGCCGTGGCCGCGCGGGTCATGCCGACCTGGAGTGCCAAGCTGATGCCGCCGCTGGCGGATGTGGGCATGACCAGTGCGGCTGACAAGATTCTCGCCGCCGCGCGCTGGCTGCAGAACCACTGCGAGCAGTCGATCTCCATCGCCGATGCGGCCCAGGTCGCCGCCATGAGCGAGCGCAATTTCCTGCGCCGCTTCAAGGTGGAAATGGGCGTGACGCCGTCCGACTACCTACTGCAGGCGCGGCTCGACTCCGCCTGCGGCCTGCTGGCCGAAACCGACCTGCCGGTCGACAAGGTGGCGCGCCGCTGCGGCATGGGCAACGGCGATCGCCTTGCCAAGATCTTCCGCAAACGCATGTCGATCTCTCCCACCGTGTTCCGCCAGCGCAGCAAGAGCCAGGCCGACGGCTGACGGCATGGGCGGCACGCGGCGCGCCAGCGCCGCTGCCTCGCGCACGGGGCAAGCCGGGGACGGCATTGAAGACGACCTCGTGCGCGTGGACCGATACCTACGGGGCTGCGCCTGAGCGGTGGGATGGCAGGGGTCGGTGGCGGTACGGCTTTGGGAAAGACGGGAGAGGCGAAATGCTCAAGCTCGAGGGGTTGCTGGCGCGCGTGCTCGACGTCGCGCTGGTCTTTGCCGGGGCCGCGCTGGCCTCGCAGATACGCTTCGACGAAGCGACGCAGGGCGGCTTCTACGAAGTGGTCATCGCGCTGGCGGCCGCGTTCACGCTGGCGCTGTTTCCCGCCTTCGGCATCTATGCGTCCTGGCGCGACCGCTCCATGCTCGGGCTGGCCGGGCAAGTCGCGCTGGCCTGGCTGCTGGTGCAGTTGTGCGGCGTGATGGTGATGTTCTCGCTGCACCGCGCCGACCTGATCTCGCGCCTGTGGTTTACTTACTGGACCGCCACTACCGGCGGCCTGCTGATCCTGTCGCGGCTCGCCACCCACCTCGTGCTCGGCCATGTGCGCAGCGCGGGCATGAACCTGCACCATGTGGCGGTAGTCGGCAGCGGCGCGCATTGCGACGCCGTGATCCGGCGTGTCGCCTCGTCGCGGGCCTCGGGCTTCCGCGTGGCGGCCGCCTTCAATGTGGCGCCCGGCGTTGGCGGCCTCAACGCAAAGGTGCCCACTTTCGAGGACCGCGCCGCCTTTCACCGCTATCTGCGCACCCAGCAGATCCACGAGCTGTGGCTGGCGCTGCCGCTGTCGCAGGAACCCGCCATCCTCGATTTCGTGCGGGAATACCGCGATGAGCTGATCAATATCCGCTTCATGCCCGACCTGCGCAGCGTGGCGCTGTTCGACGCTGGCATGATCGACCTGATCGGCATGCACGCGATCAACCTGGTGGCCTCACCGATCTCGCCGAATGCGCTGATGCAGAAGGACATCTTCGACCGCCTGTTCGCCGCGGCGGTGCTGCTCGGCCTGGCGCCGCTGCTGCTGGCCATAGCCGTGGCGGTCAAGCTGTCGTCGCGCGGGCCGGTGCTGTTCAAGCAGAAGCGCAAGGGCGCCGACGGCCGGGTCTTCACCATCTACAAGTTCCGTTCCATGCGCGCGCACACCGAGCCGACCGGCGTGCTCACGCAGGCCACCCGCAACGACCCGCGCATCACGCGGGTGGGCGCCTTCCTGCGGCGCACCAGCCTGGACGAGCTGCCGCAGTTCTTCAATGTGCTGCGCGGCGACATGTCGGTGGTGGGGCCGCGCCCGCACGCCATCGAGCACGACGACCAGTACCAGAAGATCGTGGCCGGCTATATCCACCGCTACCGCATCAAGCCCGGCATTACCGGCTGGGCGCAGGTGAACGGCTACCGCGGCGAGACCGACCGCATCGAAAAAATGGAAGGCCGCATTGCCTACGACCTCTACTACCTCAGTAACTGGTCCTTTGCGCTGGACCTGCGCATCATCGCCGCGACCATCTTCAAAGGGTTGAGGCAAAGCAACGCGTACTGAAACCGAAGCTTGCGTTTCTCGAACGGGAAGGTTCACGCCATGCTTACAAAACTCGATACCCAATGCGCCGAGGCCGCCACGGCGCAATCGCCGGTCACGTTCTGCGCAGCTGCTCTTGATCAGTCCTTCCCCATGAAGATCACGCACTTGATTGAGTCAACAGCGACAGGAACGCTGGCGATGGTTTGTCTCGCCGCCAACCACTTTGCGGCCCGCGGGCACAAGATAAGCGTTGTTTATTCCCAGCGGCCTGAAACTCCATCCAACCTCGCCGGCCTGTTTCATCGCGATGTGGCACTCCATGCGTTACCGATGGGCCCCAAAGACCTGCCTGTCAGCCTGATTGAAGTTCGCCGCAAGCTGAAGGAACTCAACCCGGATGTGCTTCACATGCATTCTTCGTTTGCTGGATTCGTCGGTCGCATGGCCACACTAGGTTGGCGGTCTGACCTGAGAGCGCTGTATAGCCCGCATTGCATCTCCTTCATGAGAACCGACATCTCGCGCACCCGGAGGCGAATCTTCACCTTGCTCGAAGCCGTTGCGGCACGGGGTCGGGCTAGCTATGTGGCTTGCTCCCGCAGTGAGGCACAGGCCATCGAACGCTCACTGGGACGACCCGCCATCCTGCTCGAGAACGCCGTCGACGTGGACTTCTTCGCCCCGTCCCAGTGGGAGGCTTCAACCAGCGCTATGAGGTCCGGCGCACGATTCACAGTTGTGACTGCCGGCGGCATCCGGCGGCAGAAGGGCTTCGAATTGTTCGCCGAGATCGCGCGGCGGCTGTCAGGCCAGGGATTCGACTTTCTGTGGATCGGTGACGGTGACACAGCCAACAAGGCCGTGCTCATCGATGCCGGCGTTCGCGTGTCAGGATGGCGTACTCGCCAGGACGTACGTGACATCCTCCACGCCGCGCACACTTATCTCTCTACCGCCGCCTGGGAGGGGATGCCCATATCTGTGATCGAAGCCATGGCTGCCGGCCTCCCCGTCCTGGCCAGTCGCTGTGCCGGCAACGTAGATGTCATTGACGATGGCATCAATGGCCTTCTGTTCTCGGTGGCTGACGAGGCCGTGAGCTGTCTTGAGCGCTTACGCGGAGATTCTTCCCTGCACACCGATCTTGCGAGCGGGGGGCAGCAGGCGGCCCGGCAGCGCTTTGCGCAGGGCAGGTTTCTGGATGAGCTTGAGCAGATATATATCGGACCTTCCAAGCCCCACTAGTGTGGGAGTTCACTATGGACGAAATCTCGAATGGCAAATGCGCTGTCATCTTCGGCGGCAACGGCTTTATCGGTGCATTCCTGGCAGAAAGTCTCGGACGGAGCGGCCGATATCGCAAAATCTATCTGTTCGATCACGAGGCTATTGAGACCAAGCATAACCGCTTCCGACTCGATATGGTCCGGTCCACTCCAGGCGCGACCGAGGTGCTGGGTGACGTGCGTCAGCCGATCAAGTGGATGCCGCAAGAGAAAGTTGATTTTGTCGCCAATCTCGCCGCAGTACATCGCGAACCGGGTCATCTGATCCACGAGTACTACGAGACGAATATCCTTGGCGCAGAGCACGTCTGCGAATGGGCGAGTCGCGCAAATGCGAGGAGCATTGCCTTCACTAGCTCGATCGCGCCATACGGGCTAAGCGATGAGAAGCGCGACGAGAGCTCATTGCCGGTTCCCACCTCGGCCTACGGCGGCTCCAAGCTGGTAGCCGAGAAGATCCATCTCGCTTGGCTCAATGAAGATCGAGCACGGCGGGTGCTGACGATCGCGCGTCCTGGCGTCGTATTTGGCCCAGGAGAAGGCGGCAATGTGTCCCGACTGATTCAAGCCGTTATGCGCCGATACTTCTTCTACATGGGCAACAAGAATACGCGCAAGGCCGGAGTCTATGTCAAGGAACTGGTCGATGCGCTTCTCTGGGTGCACCAGCAGCAGATCGAGAAGCAGGATCCTTATGTCTTGTTCAACATGTCCATGGAGCCGGCACCGTCTATTCGCGACTACGTCGACGCAGTCTGCGATACGGCCGGCATCAAGCGCCACGTTCCGGAGGTTCCCTTCTCACTTCTGCTGTTCGCATCCCATAGTATCAGTCTGGTTGCTCGTCTGGTCGGGATGAGACAACTGTTCAGCCCGGTACGGGTACGCAAACTGGTGCAGCCCAACTATATCGTTCCCAGCTATCTCCTGTCGTCGGACTACTCCTTCAAATACAACCTGACCAGCGCATTCCGCGATTGGCAGGCCCTGTGTCCGGACGACTGGAAATGACTACTGCCGACACCAAAATGCAAATTGACATTGCAGTGCTTCAACCGGCAGCCGCTTGTGGTGATCGGCGGCTTGAACGTCAGGGAGGATTCAGAGCAGGTGCTATTGCTCAGATCTTCCCTCATGAACACCGCCACTCTCGACCTGACTCCCTTCACCACTGCTGCTCCTCAGGCGCGGAGCGGCAATTGCACATTGGCTGTACTCCTTCCTCTCGACCATGAAGAAATCAGTTTTCATCTTGCACCCGGGAAAGGCCCACTATCCCGAGGTTCCCGCCTATTCCAGCCACCTTGCAGACTGGGGCTTCCACGTCGGTTCAGGCACCCTGGATGACCTGGCGCACCTTCCGGACCGACTGAACACAATCCTCTGGGCCCTCATGGGCTTCTACCACCAGGCCATACCAGCAGCCTGTGCTATCCATGACTATCGCTCCCTTTCGGTCGGCAGACTCGCCCAGCTCAAGGATCTTGCCAAGCGCTACCTCAACACCAAACCGGACCTGCGCATATTCCAGAACGATCGGCAACGAGAGTTAATGCGCTTCAATGACGGAATTCCTTCAATCCTCCTGCCGATGGGCGTTCCGAACTGGATTTTCGGGCCCGAATTCTCGGCACCGCAGGCCGGGGACCTCGTGGCGGATTTTTGCTATGTAGGGGACATGAGCCGGGAGCGTCATTTCGACATGGTGCTTAAGGCGTTCGAACGACGCTTCGCCAAGAGCGGGCGCAAGCTGCTGTTAATAGGCCAGCCGGAGCCACAGCTCCATGCGCAGTTCCGCTCCGTACCTGGCATCCACTTTGCCGGCAGACTTCCTCAGCCGGATGCCCTGAAGCTCGTCGCCAGTTCACGCGCGGCGATCTGCTACTTCCCGTATCACCGTCCACACTGCTACCAGACACCAACCAAACTATTGGAGTATGCAGCACTCGGAAAACCGGTCATCTGCAACGACGCCCCCGCCAATCTTGAATGCTGCAAACAACTGAGCATAGAAAGCATTGTCACCGGCGCGGATATCTTCGGCTCGCTTACCGGCGAGCAGATAGATCACGCCAAACCAAATGACCGGGAGCGCTTCAAGGAACTGACCTGGCAGACGGTCATCAATCAATCAGGCGTCCGTGCCTTTCTTCATCCACACGCTATATACTGATCCTCATTAGCTTCCATCTCGGGATGCCAGGCAGCAAAACAAGATCAACGGAGAAATCGCTGATAGATGGCGAAGGAAGGAACCGTAGTCCGGCTCGAAGATTGCCTGCACACAAAGAAAACTAATAACGAATGACAACATTTGCCTGTGTTCGACCGAGCAATTTGGTGGCATCTTGAGAATTCGACGCCAGGACGCGGAAAGCATGTGGAAAGTCAACAAAAGTCCGACGCCACCAACAACTTGCGACGCACTACCCGACAACAGCAGCGGAACCGGCACGACGAACGTAGCCAGAATAATGACAACGTTCACAATATCAAAAATAAACCCGCGAAACGGAAGTGGCGACTCAATTAACGACGCCACTTCAGTCGCCGATCTCCACTCGTTTCCCACTTCCCGCCCTAACGGCAGCCCGCCGCCGAGATATTTCTGAAATACCACGGAAAGCACCGCATACCAAAGCAGGATCAGCAATATCAATCTGAGCGGTCGCAACGCTTTCACCCCCAGCACGTACAGTGGCAACCACCCAGCAATAATAATTGCCCAATACCCCCTAAAATAAAGCGCAAAGGAAACGGCCAACACCAAAAACATCAGAACGCGCGCCATCTTACCCTTGCAGCACAGCGCAATTCCAACAATAGCCAGCACTACAATTTCTTTGGATGGCAACCCCGCATACACGACCGCAGTAACCATCCAGAACACCAGCACCAGCCACTCCACAACCTTCAGTTCGCGAACCCCAGCTGCTCGAATGAAAAGAATGAAAGCAGATAACGAGACCAAACAGCCCAAAACAGAGAGCGAAAAGATATCCAAGCCAGCCGTTCTGTAGAGCCAGGCAAAATTATCAAAGGAATCACCAAACACGACTGGCGACTGGTGTTGCGCCATGCGTTCAAGCAGCACATCCTTATCAAGCATGAAGCGCGCAGGCAATAGTGATTCATGCCAGATCGCGGCACCGAGAAGCAATCCGGAAATCAGAAGCCACAGACTCAGGGACATGCCCGCACTTAATCTTCTGCGACTGCCAATTTTAAATTTCGCTACTCGCATCGAATGTTCACCATAGGCAACGCCATCGACCGTACGAACGGGCTTTCCCCGGATCCACTCGCCAGGAGCTCATAAGGCACATCGCCATCAGCTTGCGATCCCGCTCCTCGCCAGCCGGAGCGCAGCCAGCACGCCCAGAACAGCAAACACCGTAGTTGACAAACTCAATAGGGATGCGGTCATCTTTGGTTGAAAATTTCCTTGCCACGCGCTGGCGAATATAAGCAGTACTGCCACCGCAGATGCAAGCTGCAACAGAAATTCATGGCGTTGATTCCGGAATACGATAAATACCTGTGAGATCGGCCCAAAGACAGCGGCGGCGACGAAGGATGGAGCGAGTATCGTAAAAAATTGAATTACTTCGTTCCATTTTCCTCCCAACGCTTGTCTCACCAGCATATCGATGCCTATATAGATTGCCCCGATGGAAAGCAACGCAACCAAGCTCATTATCCCCAGGTACTCGCTTACCTTCTTGAACGCCGGCTTCGAGTAGTTGTTGTCAAGCAGATCTCGACGCAAGACTGCCCCTATACTTTGCGTGAAGAGTGCTACCGGGAACATCCCGACCCGATACCCCAATGCGAATATTCCAGCAATCTCCTTGCCATAGATCACGGGAATACAAATCGGCATCGCATAGATGATGCATGAGTTCAACAAAATTGCCGGAAATCCGTACTTCGCGAACCCATAATTTTCCCTGAAAAATCTGATCCCCATGCCGGCACGGGGGATATTCTTAAACGCCACAAACCAGGGAATCGATGTAACCGTAATCAAAGCAGCCATCAGCGCGTGTAATTCAAAAACATGCGGCTCGATTCTTTCATTAAAACCAATACCGCAGGAAATAATCAAGAATACCAAAAATACAAGATTTGGCATCAATCGTACGAGAGCCATGCCAAGGTATCTCTCACCGGTGTTGAGTACAAAACCCAGCGCGTTTTGCAAGAATACGGAAAACGCCATTGCAATCACTGCAAGCGCGACCCCGCCATAGATGGGAGCGGCAATTAAAATTAACAGAACCGATAGCAAAGCCGCCAATGCGCAGGCATGAATGAATGCGCTCATGGCAGATTCCGACTGGCGCGAGACGCAGGCCAGCTCATAACGGAGGCCAATGCCGGAACCGATAAACAGTGCTATCGCCACCAGAAAACTGTATCGCCCCAGATTAGCGGGGCCAAAATTCTTGCCAATCAAGAACATCACCCCGAAATTTGCGAGCTGACCGCCAATCACGCCCGCCATGGCGATCAGAGAATTACGGATTCTCGGGCTTTTCTTTTCGGGTTCCATTGCCGTGGCTGTACCCGTTTGAAGTTCTGCCGTGGTCATGCTATTTCAACCTTCCGTCAATTGCCCCATCGGCGAAGTATGCATGTCGATAGCGCTCATATTTATTGCCATAGCCATATCGGAACGCCATCGGATCCAGCGCATTAAATATTACGCCTTTCACCTCTGCATTCGCATGCCGAAATTGATTCCCGGATTCGGCTAAGTCTTCTATTGTTGTTTTCCCGAACCGGGAAACCAGGAACACAGTGCCGCATTGCGCAGCGAGGATGACCGCATCTGTCACCGCCAGCACCGGCGGCGTATCGACCAGCACAAGGTCATAGCGACCGCTGACCGCATCCAGCAGCTGCAGGATGCGCTCGCTCAACAAGAGGTCGGCAGGATTTGGCGGGACGGTTCCGGCGGAAATCAGATCTACCCCTTCCACCACCTCCCGATGGATGACTTGTTCTATCCCTGCAGAACCGGCCAGCACATCCGATAGGCCAGGCTCCCGAGCCTTGCCGAAATGCCGGTTCAGGCAGCCCTTGCGCATATCTGCGTCCATCAACAGTACGCGTTTGCCGCCCCCCGCGATGACCGCCGCCAGATTGGCAGACACAAACGACTTTCCCACACCCGGGGTCGGGCCGCCAACAAGAACGCGGTTGTTGCCAGAATCGAGCATGGCAAACTGCAGAGCGGTACGCAGGCTGCGCAAGCTTTCGATAGCGGGATCGTTGGGGCAACGACTGGCCAAGAGGCGGTTGCCGCGCTTGCTGGAATGGAACTCTTCGGCAATTGCCTTCTGCGCTTGCGATAGCACCACGGTGGCGTAAACATTCAGCCCCGTATGCCGCTCGATGTCCTTTGGATCCTTGATGCCACCATGAAGTGCATTGCGGACGAAGGCCGCCACCACGCCTAAGGTCACGCCGAGTACTGCAGCCAGTGCGAGAACTATCACCCTTCTCGGCTTGACGGATTCTTCCGGCACGCGCGCTGTATCGACAAGGCGCACATTGCCCACCTTGCCAGCCTTCACCAATCTAAGTTGCTGCATACTATTGAGCAACCCCACATACAACTCGTTGTTGACTTTCACATCACGCATCAGGCGCAGAGTGTCCTGCTCCATGTTAGGCAGGGCTTTAATACGGTTGGTCACGCTGCCAACCTTGGCGCTGAGCGAAGCAATCTGCTGGTCGATGACGACTATCGCCGGGTGGCTCGGCGTGAAGCGGTTCACCAGTTCCGTTCGCTTTTGCTTGAGCTCCTGCAACCGCGCTTCGACGGCCGCACTCTCCTGCAGATAGGCCTTGCCTTCTTCGCTCAGGTCGAAAGTGCCCCGCTTGTTGCGCATGGCGTTGTAGCTTGCTTCGGTGCGTTCCAGCTCACTCTTGAGTTGCGGGAGCAAGTCGCTCAGGAACACGAGCGATTTCTCTGCCTCGGCGGCCTTGCGCTTGACGTTCTGCGCTACGTATTCTTCACCGATCTCGTTAAGGATGCGGGCAGTCAGCTTGGGATCGGAGCCCTCCAGCGATGCGCCGATGACGCCACTTTGCTTGCCACGCTCCGCGATAACGAGATGGCGCTGCAACTCCTGCAGCGTCTTGAGTCTGGACTTGCGCACGAGAATGAATTCAGCGCCGGGGTTGGCTTTAAGCTCCGTTACCTCCAACTCGATGACACCGGCCGATTGTTCCACCTTCAACGCTTCGCCAACGCGGCCTTCGATCGGCTTGTCGAGATCACCCTGCTCGATGCGGAAGCTTTCATTGCCAAGCGCCAGCAGGGTGAAGGCCTTTCCTTCCAGTTCGGCAGGTACGTCGAAAATGGCTACCTGGATCGCCTCACTACCCCACACGTATCCACCGAACCCTCGCAGACCGGGCACGGAAAGACGTTTATTCCTGCTTGCCAGCCAGTTTCCGATCAGGGGGAAGTATTTTGGATGCGCCTCGATATAGAGGTGCAAGCTTTCGACCGCCTTTTCCACCACCATGCGCGAGTGCAGGATTTCAATCTCGGCAGCAGCCTCAGCCTTCACATCGAACAGGTTTGAGACATCGCCCAGCAAGCTCTTCGCATTGTTGGGACTGTCTTCGACTTGTATCAGGATGTCGGCTTGATAGACTGGGCGAGCCAAAAAGGCATAGGCGGCACCGAGCGCAAGCACCATGGCAGCGATCGCGAGGATCAACCAGCGGTTTGCGGTCAGGACGTCCAGGTATCGGACGAGATTGATTTCGTCGTCCTGCGGCGCCGCTACGGAGAAATAAGGAGGGCGTTGGGTCATTGCGATACCTTGATGCAAGCAACACGGTTTAGCCGAGCGCCTGGATGCGACGCACCCAGGCGCCAATGCCCTGCTGGATCAGCTGGAACGCCTGCTCAAAGACCTGGCGCGGTTCGCGATAGGGGTCTGGAATATCCACGTTGCTTTCCTCGCCCAGGCGGAAGACCTTGCCAGATATTTGCGGATAGAGGCACTGGACATCGCCCTTCTGGTCGTTGTTCATTACCAGGATGAGATCAGCCTGAACCGCGAGGAAACGGGTGAGTTGCTGGGCTCGATGCGTGGAGATATTGACACCTCGTTCCGCGAGCAGGCCCACGGCAATGGGGTCCGGCGGCTCGCCAACCAAGGCGCCGAGACCAGCCGACTGCGCGGACAACCCGGGCAAGGCCTCGCGCAGCAGCCCTTCTGCCATGGGACTGCGGCAGATATTGCCGTTGCAGACGACCAATACCGAGCGAATCATCTCAGGAACCCCGCATGGTGGTTCGTCGTGAGCCACAACTTACCGTACGCGCATCGCCGGCAATCGCCATCGCCTAGCTGCTTTCGGCCAGCCGCCGGCCGGTGGCTCGCGGCATCGTGCGGCAGCGCACACGATCCGTTCATATCCGCCATGGCCGGCATGCCGATTGGCGTTTGGCGCGCAACGGACAATGCTAGTGTTTATGCATCCAGCAGTCTTGCAGACCCCGGGAAGCGCCACGTCTGAGCCAACCGTACTTATTGTCGAGCCTGACTTCACCGGCCACCGCCAGCGCTATGTCGAGTGGGCGGTGCAGGCGTTTACCGAAGCCGGCCGGCGCTGCCTGGTGGCCACCGACGGTAGAGCCCTGGGCCGGGCTTGACCAGGCCCGTGCCGCCGCCCTGGCAAGGAACCACCATCACTCATTGCCATGAACCCCTCTCCCCGACGATTTGCCGGATTCAAGACGGCATGGCTGCCTGGCTGCATCGGCCCCGTTTGCATGGTCTTGGCGCTGTCCGGGCCAGCGGTGGCGCAATCGCCCGGTGCCGCGCTCAGCTCGCTGCGCCTCAGTGGAACCACCTTGTGTGCCGATGTCACAGGAATTTCGCAGGAAGACGCAGCGGCAGTGATTGTCTGGGCGTGCAATGGCCAGGCAAACCAGATTTGGGCGCTCAGGCTGGACGGCACCCAGTATGAGTCCATCGCCCAGCACAGCGGAAAATGCCTGGACATCTTCGGCATCAGCACTGCCCCGGGCGCTCCGGCGATTCAATGGGCCTGCCACTCGGGCGCGAACCAGCGCTTCACGCTGCGTGAGCAGAGCACGGGCTACGCGATCGTAGCCGCGCATAGCGGCAAATGTCTCGTCGCAGAGGGGGGCGGGAATCCGCAGGCAGGCCAGGCAGTCGTGCAGATGCCGTGCGACGGCACCACCAGCCAAGCCTGGACAATCGATGGCCTGGGCAGCCAGCCCCCGCAGGCCGGCACCCTGCCGTCAAAGTGGACGGCGCCACAGACGCTTCCGATGGTACCGGTCGCGGCGGCCAACCTTCCCAGCGGCAAGGTACTCGTGTGGTCCTCCTATGACCGCTTCAATTTCGGCGGCGACGGTGGCCAGACCTATACCGCCATTTTTGACCCTGCCACCGGAAGTTCCACCGAAACGCTTGTCAGCAACACTGGCCACGACATGTTCTGTCCGGGCATTGCGAATCTTCCCGATGGGCGGATCTTGGTCAATGGCGGTTCCAGCGAAACAAAGACTAGCATCTTCGACCCCGCCACGTCCTCGTGGTCCGCGGGCCCGCTGATGACACGTGGCCGCGGATACAACAGCAGCGTCACGCTAACCAATGGCGGCGTATTTACCCTGGGTGGGTCGTGGAGTACCACCACGGGTAACAAGGATGCCGAAACCTGGCTCCCGGGTGCTGGCTGGCAGTTCAACGCTGCAGTGTTGGACGACTACTTCCTCACCGGTGATATTGCCGGCCCTTATCGTGCGGATAACCATGCCTGGCTGTTCGCCGTGTCCAATGGCCGTGTATTTCACGCAGGCCCGAGCCGGCGCATGAACTGGGTCGAGACTGCCGGCAACGGCAGTGTTACCTGGGCCGGCGAGCGCGGCGGGGACGCCGATGCCATGAACGGCAACGCAGTCATGTACGACATCGGCAAGATCCTCACCATAGGAGGCGCGCCGAATTACGATTATGTTTGGGCAAGCGCGAACGCCAATCTCATCGATATCAACGGTGGCATCGCCACGGTGCGCCAGATCGCCTCAATGGCGTATGCACGGGCTTTCCATAACAGCGTGGTACTTCCAAACGGCCAGGTTGTCGTGCTCGGCGGCCAGACCTACCCGATGCCGTTCTCCGATGACCGTGCCGTGCTCACCCCTGAGCTTTGGGATCCCGCCACCGAGAAGTTCCGGCCGCTGGCGCCGATGGCCACGCCGCGCACTTACCACAGCGTGGCCCTGCTGTTGCCCGACGGGCGGGTATTGAGCGGCGGCGGCGGCCTCTGCGGCGGCTGCTCGACCAACCATCCCAACGTCGAGATCCTGACGCCGCCCTACCTGCTGAATGCGGACGGCTCGGAAGCATCGCGGCCCGCCATTGTCTCGGCACCGTCGGAGGCCAGCCTCGGTACTTCTATCGCTGTCACCACCAGTAGCGCCGTGAGCAAGTTCTCGCTGGTTCGCCTGGCATCGGCAACGCACTCGGTGAACAACGAGCAGCGCCGGGTCCCGGTGAGCTTCACCGTCGGTACGGCGGGCGAATACCTGATCAATGTCCCGTCCGATCCCGGCATCGCCCTCCCCGGCTATTACATGCTTTTTGCCTTGAATGCGAATGGAGTGCCGAGCATCGCCAGGACGCTGCGCATTCGCTGATGGACCGCGCAATATGCAAACGAGGCTGGTTCGCCGCCTTCAGTCTGGCGCTGGCCGCCGAATGGAGACGCGCGGCCTTCCACGGCGAGTCCGCGCTCACCGCGGATTTGCGGGGTGGCACCCGCCCGCTGCGATTTGAGCGCGGGTTGCTGCCGGATTGGCCGGGAGCCAGGCAGAAACGCGTCGTTCGCTCAGGCCCGCGTGCGACACCCACGCTCACGCGTGGGCTGATGGCTGATTTCAGCCCGATTGCCAACGCGGGCGCTTGCTTTGACGAACACCGCCTGCGCGTCACTCGGCGCAAGCCCGATTACTGGGTCAGGAGAAAGGTCCACAACGCCGTGCACTCGTCATCCGACAACACGTACTGCGGCATCGACTTCGCCAGCATCACTGTCGCCGGATCGATACTGGTGGCGAGTACCCTGCAGAACGCGTCCCGGTCATACCGCGTGGCTGGCCCTCCTCGACGGGGAATCGCACCAAGCAAATAGCCCGCCGTCAACTGCGGGGCAAATGCGGGTGCCCCGCTCGATGGCGTGTGGCAGCTGGCGCACCGCTTTGCGATTGCTGGCAGCGGGCGGGCATCACCCCGCAAATGCGCGGCAACGTCCAAATTCCCTTGAAAGATGGCTTGCCCCAGCTCGGCAACCGGGCTGGCATCCGCAGCCGCCGTCGCGCTGGCGGCGACCAACGCCAGGCCTAAGACCGCATACAAACGACGTACGCACATCGCCGAAATCATCAGTGAACGCGCAACGTCTTTGCGACGCTCAGCACGCCCTGCTTGTTGAGAGCAAACAGCAGGTAATAGCCGGGGACGACGATGCCGGGATTGGACGGGACATTGATCAGGTATTCGCCCGCCGTACCGACGGTGCGGCTCACCGGAACCCGGCGTAACTCGTTGTTCAACGAATGCGTTACCGATGAACGCCGAATGAGAGAAAACGCAGTGACGGAGGTATTCATGGTCACAGCGAAGGAAATACCCGGCGTTGGGAAGCAGGAGTCATGACAGTTGGTGGTTGTGGTTTGGTGCTGTCTTGCCTGGGGACCACAGCAGTCAAGCTTGGGCCAGATGCGCCAGAACGCGCAGGACTTCTTCCGCCCGTGGCAAGGGGGTGCTGCGCCAGCACAGTTGCGCAGCCTCGTTGAAGAAATAAACTTGCGTGGAATGGCTCTCCATGCCCGGGCGCGATGCGCCGCCGGCGAGCGCCGCCCTGATCTGCTCTACCTCGCCAACGGGCGACGTCACGGCATGCCAGGCTGGGCCGGCGTCGAATCGCTTGAGCCATGCGCGCAACGCGGCCGGGGAATCGGAAAGCGGATCGATGCTGAGCGACAACAACTGAACTGGATAGCGTGAACGCAGTTGAGCTATCCCCTCCTGGGCCGCGCCAAATATCGCGCCCTGTAGCGGGCAAACCGAACTGCAGCCTGTGAAGATTGTCTGCACCGCGGAAACGCCGCCAGACAGGACCTTTTGCAGGCGCCGCCTTCGGCCGGCCTCGTCGATGACCCAGATGTCGGGAATAGGCAGTGGTGGCTTGACCGGACCGATGCCGACGTGCGCGTATATGTCGCGAGACGCGACAGCGAAGGTGCTTGCGAAAATGCCCCGAAGCCACGCACGCCGGGTCCATGACGTCATGCTATTACGCCTCCAAGCACAAGTTTTTCATCGGCTCGATGGTATAGGACACTGGCGCTGCTAGACAGGAACCAGGCCAAGCCTTTCCCCGGCAGGGGAATTGCGATTCCCAGAGCGCGATGTCGAAGTCAATTAATCATAAAAGAAGGCTGCGACTTTTCAAGCGACGTCATCTGTGCGGAGTCGCTCACAGAATGCCGATCTGTCTGGACCAAAGCTCATGCACTGCTGCATGGCGAGGAAAGCGATGTGTTCAGTGATGCCGGATACCAAGGCGTTGAAAGGCGCGGTGAGGCGCAAGACATCGCGCTCAACTGGCATGTTGCGAGGCGCGCCTGGCTGCCGTTGGCGGCATATTGGCGCACACAGGCGAAAGCCACATAGGAAGATGCAGGACAAGGCATTCGCCCCCAAAACCGGCAACTAGGGAGAAGGGATGCTTATTGATACCAGAAGGGTTGAGCAGGATAGCGTGCTGCACACGACGGTCTGCATCATCGGCGCGGGGTTGGCGGGCATCACGCTGGCCCTGGAGATGCAGCAGCCGGGCATCGACGCCGGTGTGCCGGAGAGCGGTAGCTGTACTGGCCCGGCACGTTCGCACGGCGCCGCACGGAGGATGCAAAAATGGAAAATCGGGGTTCGGGTGTGCCGGGTTCGCACGTCAATCACCTGCTGGGCGCCTTGCCGGGCAAGGAGTGGCAGGCCATATCGCCTCACCTTGAGCTGATACGGATGCTTCCCGGGCAGTTGGTAAGCGACGTGGGGCAATGCATCCATCATATTTATTTCCCGACCACGGCCGTGGTCTCGATGCTGGTCCAACTGGAAGACGGCGCGAGCATGGAAGTCGCCATGATCGGCCATGAAGGCCTGATCGGGATCCCGGTACTGACCGGCGGCGGCTCCATGCCATACCGGGTGGAAGTCCGCAGCGCGGGTCTTGGCTACCAGCTGCCAGCCGACACGTTCAGGCAGGCGTTCATTCAGTCGGCTGCGATCCGGCGCGTCTCCTTGCTCTATCTGCACGCCGTGCTTACGCACGTCGCACAGACCGCTTTTTGCATTCGCCACCACTCTGTCACCGAGCAGCTGTGCCGCTGGCTATTGCTCGCCACCGACCGGCGGCGGGCGAACGCGCTTGCGATCACCCAGCAGTCGATCGCCGAACGGCTCGGCGTGCGGCGCGAAGGGGTGACGGCGGCGGTGGGAAGGCTGGCAGAGCTAGGCTTGATCCAGCATAGCCGGGGCCGCATCGCGGTGCTTGACCGCGGCGGCCTGGAACTGTGTGCCTGCGGCTGCTACCGGCTGGTGCGTCACGAGTACGAGCGGCTGTTCCCGGCCGCTACGCCGGAGCCCGCGCGCGCCGAGGAGAGCGAGGCGCGCTTCCGCCCTGCCGCATCCCTTCATCCGGGGGGCTGCCTGTGAATACCTTTGTCCGATCCGATCAGCCGGCCGCGCACAGGCTGCTTGCGCTGGACAAGGTGGCGGAGGCGCTCAGGCGGCTCGGCCAGGCCCGCGCCAATGTGGTGGGGGGCGTGCCCAATGGCGTGCAACTGCGCCGAAGCAAACCGGGAGTGCCGCGCGGACACGAGCGAGTACTTGCGCGTGCCGGCCGGCTCCAGCTGGTCGCTGCCGGCGCAATCCACGCGGTGATCGGGCCGCGGTACACGGCAAGCCAGATCTTGAATCGGGCCGGAGGGTTTTCATGACACGTCGCATGGCCTGGGGCATGCCATTCCTGCTCGCGCTCGCCTTGCTGGTGGGCACCCAGATCCCGGGGGCCTGGCGCGACAGCATCGAGCGCAACCTGCATGCGCCCTTTCCGCTATCGTCGCTGGCGCACCTGGTGCTGTTCGCCGCGATGGCCTGGCAGCTTGCCGCGCGGCCGTTTGCCTGGCGGGCGTCGCGCATTGTGCTGGCCCTGCTGGGACTGGCCTTGCTGAGCGAGGGGCTGCAGGTATTCGCGATCAGCCGGCACCCACGCTGGCTCGATATCGGCATCGACCTGGCAGGCGTGCTGCTTGGCCTGGGCTTGTCCGCGGGGTTGTCCGCGGGGTTGTCTGGATATCACGCCCACCGCACAAATGGCCGACTCAATCGGTCCAACCAGGGCTCCAACCATGGCTCCAACCAGCCCCCCCACCATCTCTGAAGCCCTGCTGCTGACCGGCGCCACCGGTTATATCGCCTCGCATACCTGGGTAGCGCTGCTCGAAGCGGGCTACCAGGTGATCGGGTTCGACAATCTGTGCAACAGCAACGGCGTGGTGGTCGAGCGGATTGCGGCCATTACCGGCAAAACCCCGCATTTCGTCGAGGGCGATGTGCGCGACCGCGCCTTGCTGGAGCAGGTGTTCGCCAGCCACCGGATTGCCGGCGCGATTCATTTCGCCGCGCTCAAGGCGGTGGGCGTTTCGGTGGCACAGCCGCTGGCCTATTACGACAACAACCTAAACGGCCTGCTGACGCTGTGCTCGGCCATGCAGGCGGCAGGGGTCAGGCAACTGGTGTTCAGTTCCTCGGCCACCGTCTATGGCAACCCGCACAGCGTGCCGATCCTGGAGGATTTCCCGCTCTCGGCCACCAATCCCTATGGCCAGACCAAGCTGATGGGCGAGCAGATCCTGCGCGACCTGGAGCGCTCCGACCCGTCCTGGCGCATTGCCTACCTGCGTTACTTCAACCCGGTCGGCGCGCACGAAAGCGGCCTGATCGGCGAGGACCCGGGCGGCGTGCCGAACAACCTGATGCCCTATGTGGCGCAGGTGGCGGCCGGCCGGCGCGCACAGCTGATGGTGTTTGGCGGCGACTATCACACCATCGACGGCACCGGGGTGCGCGACTATATCCATGTGTGTGACCTGGCCGACGGCCACCTGGCGGCGCTGGTCTACCTGCGCGAGCGTGGTCAGGGCCTGACGGTCAATCTCGGCACCGGCCGGGGCTATAGCGTGCTGGAGGTGGTGGCAGCCTACGAGCGCGCCAGCGGGCGAGCGGTGCCCTACCAGATCGTGGCGCGCCGGCCCGGCGACATCGCCGCCTGCTATGCCGATCCAGGCCTGGCGCACCAACTGATCGGCTGGCGCGCGCGCCACGATCTTGACCGCATGTGCGTGGATTCGTGGCGCTGGCAGTCGATGAACCCGGATGGCCTCGCGTCCTGAGGGCGCTCTATCCTCCATCCCCATCCCTGTTTGCAGCGGACGCGCGCCACAGTGCTGGCCTACCGGTCGGCGACCTTGATTCGAAGTTGTGCTTACTTGAGGGTCGGCCGGAATTCATGAATATGTGACGCCTCACATATTGCAGAGGATTTTTTCCCGGCGCCTCCCTTCGGGGGACACTGTCGGCCTAACCTGACACGTGGAGGTTCATCATAGAAATCGACATCCTCGGCATCGATCTCGCCAAACATGTGTTCCAGCTCCATGGCGCCGACCGCGGCGGACGGCCTGTGCATCGAGCGATGGTCTCGCGTGGCTCGCTCCTGGAGGCTGTGCGCACACTAAAGCCGGGGATGTAAGGACAGGATGCGCGGATCTCATCAAGGCTGCGGGCATGCTTCGGCAAGAGCCCACCAGGCAAGCCGGATACATGCATGCAGACCGTTTCGACAGCACGAACAAGAAGCTTGCAAAAGGCGTCGGGTCCATACATGCACAAGAAGGACGACTACCCCGAGACGACGGTCGGCTCATGCGGGACCGCCGAGCTCTAACCGAGGCCTCTTGCTGCCTTGCCCGCGCCCTGCTCCGCGCATGGATGTATGACCGCACACCGAGGAAGCCGAACATGGCGGCGGGAACCCAGGCTAACGACTGGCTTAACAAGGCAATGCCCGTCAACAATGGGCTCGATCCGAATATCGCGGGGATGACCCCGCGCAACACAATGTAGGTACCCACGGCCAGCACTGCAGATACCCACCACGGCGCATCGATCAATATCTCGCTAAGCGACGGCTCTTTGCTTCTGCGACCCATTTGTTGTTCTTTATCGCAGCCCGCGGCATACTCGGCGACCGCATCAAACGCTTGCGGAAGGCTCAGGGCCTTGGCACGGTTGAGATGGCCAAGCGCGTCGGCATCTCCCGGACGACCCTCGCTGCGGTTGAGGCAGGCGACCCGGCGCCAACCCTGGGCACATATCTGCGTGTCATGTCCGTGCTGGGGGTTGCCGGTGACTTTGCCCTGTTGGTCAGCGATACTTTTCAACCTGCGCCCGCGAACTCTGCGGCCGCCTAATCCAAGCGCGCCATTCCGCAGGTTCAGGTTCGGGTAAGGACTGATCCAAGCCGCCATGAGGCTCAAGACTTGCAAAGCATGGCGCTCCACAAGGAAGCAATCCGCCTGATTCAGGATGACCCAGCGCTACTGGACCGGGCCCGAGAAGTCCTCAGGCGATGGCGCGCGCAGGGAGACACACGGTCTGATTCACTCTGGTCCGAGTGGGAAACGATTCTTGCGAAACAGTCATGGCGCAAAGCCCTTGGCCGAACTCGGCGTGCTCAAGAACTGCGCCAGGCGTCTCCGCTGCCCACGCTTTTACCAGATGCCATTCGGCAGGAAGTGCTAGCACAGGTTCAGGCGTTGAAAAAAGGCGTTGTCCTCGGGGACCAGGAATGAAGCGGGAAGATCTGGAACACATCATTCGCGCTGCTGCCGACATCACGAACGAATATGAATTCGTTGTCGTTGGCAGCCAGTCCATCTCCACCTCTCGCGAGGAAGCTGCTCGTCGGCAGCGGGACGGTTCACGCTCGCCGTCTGATCCCCGCGCATTGGCTGGATGGAAAGCGTTGCCCTTGCCGCCCGCAAGTACCGCTGCGCCGAAACCGCTAGAGTCGCCCACGCCGCGGTTGCCGCCGTCCGTGGGCGTCGTGAAGAAAATTTGAGGTTTGTGCGACGCAAGCGTGAGCCCTGTTTCTCATACTGCAGCACAGAGACAGCTACCCCTCCTGTCCATTCAAATCTGATGTCGGGGTATGAATCATGAAGAGAGAACAGATCAGCCGCAGTGCCAATGCAACCATGCTCGCGCTGTGCATCGCCGACGCTGCCACGCAGGTACTTGCCGCGCTAGGCGACGGCGAGCAAGCAATGAAGGGTAGCGAGGCAGGCTGGCAGGCGCCGGTCGCGCAGTGCGAAGCGGCAGGCGAGCCGCCGCTTGGCGCACACTTGGTCACGCAGCGTCGCGGCTACAGCCACCACGGCATATATGTAGGCAACGGCCGCGTGCTGCACTATGCGGGCCTTTGCCGTGGGCTGCACACGGGGCCTGTGGAAGAGCTGAGCCTAGAACACTTCGGCGCCGGCCACGGCATCGAGGTAAGAACCGAGTCGCTGCCGCGTTTTACCAGCGACCAAGTGGTCAGGCGGGCACGCTCGCGCTTGGGCGAGAACCGCTATCGCCTGCTGAGCAACAACTGCGAACATTTCTGTACCTGGTGCCTGTATGGCGAAGCCCGCAGCGAGCAGGTCCGCCAATGCGCCATCCACCCCATGCGCATACTCCGCGTGCTGTGAGGTAGCCTGATCGAGGCGGACACGCTTGGTCCTTAGATTAAGATCGTGGATCAGGAGTGTGCACAGATGAGCAAGGCAAGACAGACGTACGGGGAAGAGTTTCAGGCAGAGGCCGTGAGACTGGTGCTGGAACAGGGACTGACGCTGCAGTCGGCCGCGCAGCGTCTGGGGATTCCGAAGGGCACGTTGACG
>NZ_CP170643.1:2866207-2868452 GCF_051015765.1 Cupriavidus sp. a3
AGCATTCGCACTTCTGATACCTCCAGCATCCTTTACAAGACACCTTCACAGGCTTACAGAACGCTCTCCTACCACGCGTGCGCTCCTTTAAATCCACTAGCATTGGCCACCACGATCATTGTGGGTGGCTTTGTCGATGCTGCGCATCGACAAGCTTGGTGCACTTAAAGGAACGCACGCGTCCGCAGCTTCGGTATATAGCTTAGCCCCGTTACATCTTCCGCGCAGGACGACTCGATCAGTGAGCTATTACGCAAAGCAAAAACCCCTCGCAGCACACGCTGTCGAGGGGTTTTGCACAATAAGAGCCTGGCGATGACCTACTTTCACACGGGTAATCCGCACTATCATCGGCGCGGAGCTGTTTCACGGTCCTGTTCGGGATGGGAAGGGGTGGTTCCAGCTCGCTATGGTCACCAGGCATGAGGGGTTGTGGCGCTGGGGTTCAAGCCAGCGTCACGAATCGGGATGTAGTTGGGGTTGTGCGTATCTGGCACAGACACGATCACACACACCAGGTGAAACACACTGGTTATAGGATCAAGCCTTACGGGCAATTAGTACTGGTTAGCTTAACGCATTACTGCGCTTCCACACCCAGCCTATCAACGTCCTGGTCTCGAACGACCCTTCAAGGAGGTCAAGCCTCCAGGGAATCCTCATCTTCAGGCGAGTTTCCCGCTTAGATGCTTTCAGCGGTTATCTCTTCCGTACATAGCTACCCTGCGATGCCTCTGGCGAGACAACAGGTACACCAGCGGTACGTCCACTCCGGTCCTCTCGTACTAGGAGCAGCCCCCGTCAAGATTCCAACGCCCACGGCAGATAGGGACCAAACTGTCTCACGACGTTTTAAACCCAGCTCACGTACCTCTTTAAATGGCGAACAGCCATACCCTTGGGACCGGCTACAGCCCCAGGATGAGATGAGCCGACATCGAGGTGCCAAACACCGCCGTCGATATGAACTCTTGGGCGGTATCAGCCTGTTATCCCCAGAGTACCTTTTATCCGTTGAGCGATGGCCCTTCCATTCAGAACCACCGGATCACTATGTCCTGCTTTCGCACCTGCTCGACTTGTCGGTCTCGCAGTTAAGCACGCTTTTGCCATTGCACTTTAGGTACGATGTCCGACCGTACCAAGCGTACCTTCGAACTCCTCCGTTACACTTTGGGAGGAGACCGCCCCAGTCAAACTGCCTACCATGCACTGTCCCCGACCCGGATTCACGGGCCAAGGTTAGAACCTCAAACAAACCAGGGTGGTATTTCAAGGACGGCTCCACGTGAACTGGCGTCCACGCTTCAAAGCCTCCCACCTATCCTACACAGATCGGTTCAAAGTCCAATGCAAAGCTACAGTAAAGGTTCATGGGGTCTTTCCGTCTAGCCGCGGGGAGATTGCATCATCACAAACACTTCAACTTCGCTGAGTCTCGGGAGGAGACAGTGTGGCCATCGTTACGCCATTCGTGCAGGTCGGAACTTACCCGACAAGGAATTTCGCTACCTTAGGACCGTTATAGTTACGGCCGCCGTTTACCGGGACTTCAATCAAGAGCTTGCACCCCATCATTTAATCTTCCGGCACCGGGCAGGCGTCACACCCTATACGTCCACTTTCGTGTTTGCAGAGTGCTGTGTTTTTATTAAACAGTCGCAGCCACCATTTTATTGCAACCCCTTCACCCTTCTGGCGCAGGCCAGTCAAGCTACCAGGGCGTACCTTATCCCGAAGTTACGGTACCAATTTGCCGAGTTCCTTCTCCCGAGTTCTCTCAAGCGCCTTAGAATACTCATCTCGCCCACCTGTGTCGGTTTGCGGTACGGTCTCGTATGACTGAAGCTTAGAGGCTTTTCTTGGAACCACTTCCAATTGCTTCGCAGCACTAGGCCGCTCGCCCCACATCCTTGAATCCCGCGCCCGGATTTGCCTGAGCGCCTTCTCCAATGCAGGGACCGGGACTTCCAACACCCGGACAACCTTCCGCGATCCGTCCCCCCATCGCATCATACGACGGTGCAGGAATATTAACCTGCTTCCCATCAGCTACGCATCTCTGCCTCGCCTTAGGGGCCGACTCACCCTACGCCGATGAACGTTGCGTAGGAAACCTTGGGCTTACGGCGAGGGGGCCTTTCACCCCCTTTATCGCTACTCATGTCAGCATTCGCACTTCTGATACCTCCAGCATCCTTTACAAGACACCTTCACAGGCTTACAGAACGCTCTCCTACCACGC
>NZ_CP170643.1:2868552-2869434 GCF_051015765.1 Cupriavidus sp. a3
GCGTCCGCAGCTTCGGTATATAGCTTAGCCCCGTTACATCTTCCGCGCAGGACGACTCGATCAGTGAGCTATTACGCTTTCTTTAAAGGGTGGCTGCTTCTAAGCCAACCTCCTGACTGTTTTAGCCTTCCCACTTCGTTTCCCACTTAGCTATATTTGGGGACCTTAGCTGGCGGTCTGGGTTGTTTCCCTCTTGACACCGGACGTTAGCACCCGATGTCTGTCTCCCGTGATTGCACTCTTCGGTATTCGGAGTTTGCTATGGCGGGGTAATCAGCAATAGACCCCCCAACCATGACAGTGCTCTACCCCCGAAGGTGAGACACGAGGCACTACCTAAATAGTTTTCGGAGAGAACCAGCTATTTCCAGATTTGTTTAGCCTTTCACCCCTATCCACAGCTCATCCCCTAACTTTTCAACGTTAGTGGGTTCGGTCCTCCAGTACGTGTTACCGCACCTTCAACCTGGCCATGGATAGATCATCTGGTTTCGGGTCTACACCCAGCGACTCAACGCCCTGTTCGGACTCGCTTTCGCTACGCCTGCCCTAATCGGTTAAGCTTGCCACTGAATGTAAGTCGCTGACCCATTATACAAAAGGTACGCCGTCACCCTACGCCTGCCCTAATCGGTTAAGCTTGCCACTGAATGTAAGTCGCTGACCCATTATACAAAAGGTACGCCGTCACCCCGCTTTAAGCGCTCTCGCGCTTAAACCGCTTTGCGCGCCAGTGCTGCTATTTCACACTGAGGTCTTTTGGCGATCCTCACTGCGTGAGGTTCGCCGAAAGCGCTTAAAGCGGGGCTCCGACTGTTTGTATGCATGCGGTTTCAGGATCTATTTCACTCCCCTCCCGGGGTTCTTTTCGCCTTTCCCTCA
>NZ_CP170643.1:2869534-2869978 GCF_051015765.1 Cupriavidus sp. a3
GGCTCCGACTGTTTGTATGCATGCGGTTTCAGGATCTATTTCACTCCCCTCCCGGGGTTCTTTTCGCCTTTCCCTCACGGTACTGGTTCACTATCGGTCGATCACGAGTATTTAGCCTTGGAGGATGGTCCCCCCATCTTCAGACAGGATTTCACGTGTCCCGCCCTACTTGTCGTACACCTAGTTCCACAACGCTGTTTTCGCATACAGGGCTATCACCTGCTAGGGCCGGGCTTTCCATCCCGTTCTGCTAACAACACTGCTAAAGAGTACAAGGCTCTTCCCATTTCGTTCGCCACTACTTTGGGAATCTCGGTTGATTTCTGTTCCTGCAGCTACTTAGATGTTTCAGTTCGCCGCGTTCGCTTCCCACACCTATGGATTCAGTGTGGGATGACCCATACGGGCCGGGTTTCCCCATTCGGACATCTCCGGATCAAAGCT
>NZ_CP170643.1:2870078-2871012 GCF_051015765.1 Cupriavidus sp. a3
GCATTTGTGCCGTATTCCAAGTCATCTTTCGATCACTTAAATACTTTGGTTGATACAATCACAACCCGGTATCGCGTGTTGTACTGCAGCGTCTCATCAACGCTCGCGCGACACCTTTACTACATCCCATATTGTTAAAGAACAGCCGATCCGCAGGTCAGACCCGCGATCGCTTGGCAATGCCAAATGCAAGCGCTCAAGCCTTAAGCGCTTGCATTTGGCCACCTGGCCTTCACCAACAAACTACCGATAAGTGTGGACGCTCAACGTAGGATGCACGCTCTGAAAGGAGGTGATCCAGCCGCACCTTCCGATACGGCTACCTTGTTACGACTTCACCCCAGTCATGAACTCCCACACCTATGGATTCAGTGTGGGATGACCCATACGGGCCGGGTTTCCCCATTCGGACATCTCCGGATCAAAGCTCGTTTGCCAGCTCCCCGAAGCTTTTCGCAGGCTACCGCGTCCTTCATCGCCTGTGATCGCCAAGGCATCCACCACATGCACTTGTTCGCTTGACCCTATAACAAGTGTGTCTCAAGCTTGCGCTCATGACACCGCTCACTACAGGTTGAGTTCTCGCATTTGTGCCGTATTCCAAGTCATCTTTCGATCACTTTAAATACATTTTGGTTGATACAATCACAACCCGGTATCGCGTTTGCTACTGCAGCGTCTCATCAAAGCACGCGCGACACCTTTACTACATCCCATATTGTTAAAGAACAGCCGACTTTCGTCGCTTGGCAATGCCAAATGCAAACGCTCAATCCTTAAGCGCTTGCATTTGACCACCTGGCCTTCACCAACAAACTACCGATAAGTGTGGACGCTCAACGCCGGAGGCACGCTCTGAAAGGAGGTGATCCAGCCGCACCTTCCGATACGGCTACCTTGTTACGACTTCACCCCAGTCATGAACCCTGCCGTG
>NZ_CP170643.1:2871112-2949367 GCF_051015765.1 Cupriavidus sp. a3
GAAAGGAGGTGATCCAGCCGCACCTTCCGATACGGCTACCTTGTTACGACTTCACCCCAGTCATGAACCCTGCCGTGGTAATCGCCCTCCTTGCGGTTAGGCTAACTACTTCTGGCAAAACCCACTCCCATGGTGTGACGGGCGGTGTGTACAAGACCCGGGAACGTATTCACCGCGGCATGCTGATCCGCGATTACTAGCGATTCCAGCTTCACGTAGTCGAGTTGCAGACTACGATCCGGACTACGATGCGTTTTCTGGGATTAGCTCCCCCTCGCGGGTTGGCAACCCTCTGTACGCACCATTGTATGACGTGTGAAGCCCTACCCATAAGGGCCATGAGGACTTGACGTCATCCCCACCTTCCTCCGGTTTGTCACCGGCAGTCTCTCTAGAGTGCTCTTGCGTAGCAACTAGAGACAAGGGTTGCGCTCGTTGCGGGACTTAACCCAACATCTCACGACACGAGCTGACGACAGCCATGCAGCACCTGTGTCCACTTTCCCTTTCGGGCACCTAAGGCATCTCTGCTTCGTTAGTGGCATGTCAAGGGTAGGTAAGGTTTTTCGCGTTGCATCGAATTAATCCACATCATCCACCGCTTGTGCGGGTCCCCGTCAATTCCTTTGAGTTTTAATCTTGCGACCGTACTCCCCAGGCGGTCAACTTCACGCGTTAGCTACGTTACTGAAGAAATGAATCCCCAACAACTAGTTGACATCGTTTAGGGCGTGGACTACCAGGGTATCTAATCCTGTTTGCTCCCCACGCTTTCGTGCATGAGCGTCAGTGACGTCCCAGGGGGCTGCCTTCGCCATCGGTATTCCTCCACATCTCTACGCATTTCACTGCTACACGTGGAATTCTACCCCCCTCTGACATACTCTAGCCTGACAGTCACAAGCGCCATTCCCAAGTTAAGCTCGGGGATTTCACGCCTGTCTTATCAAACCGCCTGCGCACGCTTTACGCCCAGTAATTCCGATTAACGCTCGCACCCTACGTATTACCGCGGCTGCTGGCACGTAGTTAGCCGGTGCTTATTCTTCCGGTACCGTCATCCACGCCAGGTATTAACCAGCGCGATTTCTTTCCGGACAAAAGTGCTTTACAACCCGAAGGCCTTCTTCACACACGCGGCATTGCTGGATCAGGGTTGCCCCCATTGTCCAAAATTCCCCACTGCTGCCTCCCGTAGGAGTCTGGGCCGTGTCTCAGTCCCAGTGTGGCTGATCGTCCTCTCAGACCAGCTACTGATCGTCGCCTTGGTAGGCTCTTACCCCACCAACTAGCTAATCAGACATCGGCCGCTCCTGTAGCGCGAGGCCACGTGTGCCCGAAGGGTCTGAACCCGACCAAGGCCATCGGCAAGATCAAGGAACTGATGGTTCGCCGCGCGGTGTGACGCGTCGCGACGCCGGTCAGTGCGGTTGGTTCGCCTTGCCCTGAGGTGACTTTCCGCGCGACCGGCGGCTTTTACACCCTCCGCTCCTGGAGCGGCCCGGCGTGGAAAAGCCGAACTACGCCCAACGGGCTATCTGTCAACGCCACGCCTGGGTGAACTCGCTGATCACCCTCTCCAGGTGGTTGCGCATTGCCGCCCGCGCCGCCATCGCGTCGCGGGCCATCACCGCCGCGAAGATCCGCTGATGGTCTTCCTGCGATGCCTCCCGTAGCCCGGTGGTATGGAAGTGTTCCTCGATCTTGCTCCACAGCGGATCGCTGCGCCCGCTATCCCACAGTGCGGCGACCATATGCAGCAGGACCCTGTTGCCGGTCGATTCGGCAAGGCACAGGTGGAACTGGCGGTCCGCCGCCTCGTTGGCCTGCTTGTCGTCCATGTGCTCGCGCATCAGGCTCAGGGCCGAGAACATGCGGTCGAGGTCGCTGTCCTTGCGCTCGCTGGCCGCCAGGCCGGCGACTTCCGCCTCGATCAGCGCCCGGGCGCGCAGCGATTCGATAGGCCCCGGCCGCCACGGCATCTCAAACGGCTCGGGACCGGGCGCGGGCGCTCCTGCGCAGACATAGATTCCGGAGCCGCCGCGCACTTCGACCAGCCCCTGGACCTCCAGCGCGATGATTGCCTCGCGCACCAGGGTACGGCTGACGCTGAACCGCTCGGCCAGGGTGCGTTCGGACGGCAGCCGCATGCCGGCGGAGAACTCTCCGGATGCGATCAGTGCCTGCACCTGGCCGGCCAGGCTCAGGTACGACCGGTCGCTGGCCGCTGGCGGGTTCTCGACTGACGGACGGGTTGCAGGATCGCTGGTGGAATGTCGCATCGCAGGTAAGGCGGCGGCTGCCCAATGTCATCACCGGTTGACCAATCGCCACAAAAACGCGGCATGGCCGGGCAGTGCCTGATGCATCCCATGGTAAACCATGACGGCAAAATTGGGCAACCTGTTCATAATTGGTGAACCAGATAAACCAATCCGGTACACCAATGCTGCGTGGCCTCCGGGCCATGCCACGCGCCGGTTCGCACCACAGGTCGGAGTTTTTCCGCCCTGTTCTGCCGCAACAGAGTCGCCCCAAGGATGCCCCCCATGAAGATGTCGTTCCGCTGGTTTGGCCCGTCCGACCCGATTCCTCTCGAATACATCCGGCAGATCCCGGGCATGACCCACATCGTCTCGGCCATCTACGACGAACCCGTCGGCGAGGTATGGCCACTGGACAAGATCCTGGCGCTCAAGTCCACCATCGAGGCGGCGGGGCTGCAGTTCAAGGTCGTGGAATCGGTTCCGGTCCATGAGGACATCAAGCTTGGCAAGCCGACGCGCGAGCGGCTGATCGCGAACTACCAGCAGAACATCAGGAACCTGGCCGCCGCGGGCATCGAAGTCATCTGCTACAACTTCATGCCGGTATTCGACTGGACCCGTACGGAACTGGCGAAAAAGCTCGATGACGGCTCGACCTGCCTCGCCTTCAGCACGCGGGAGGTCGAACAGGTTGACGTCAGCCAGGGCATCGCCCTGCCCGGCTGGGATTCCAGCTACGAGCCAGGTGAGCTGCAGTCGCTGCTGGCTGAATACCGCGGCATCGACGAAGCCAGGCTCTGGGAGCATCTGGAGCATTTCCTGCACGCGATCATTCCCGTGGCGCAGGAGTGCGGGATCAAGATGGCCATTCATCCGGACGATCCGCCGCGCCCCATTTTCGGGCTGCCGCGCATCGTCAAGGACCGCGACGACCTGGCACGCATCCTCGGGATCGTCGACACGCCGGCAAACGGCCTGACGCTGTGCTCGGGCTCGCTTGGCGCCGGCCCGCAGAACAACGTCGAGGCGCTGGTGCGCGAGTTCGGCGGCATGGGCCGCATCCACTTCGCCCATATCCGCAACGTCAAGATCACGCCGGAAGGCGACTTCGAGGAAACCGCCCACCTGTCGAGCTGCGGCTCGCTGGATATCGCCGCGATCGTCAAGGCGTACCACGACGTCGGCTTCCAGGGCTATTTCCGCCCCGACCACGGCCGCATGATCTGGGGCGAGACGGGCAAGCCGGGATACGGCCTCTATGACCGGGCACTCGGCGCGGTCTATATCAACGGGATGTGGGAAGCGATGGGAAAGACGGCCTGAAGCGCCGTGGGGCTGCGGCCCTGTCAAAACATAATCGGAGACCTGTCATGACAATCACCAAGAAATCGCCCGTGAATTCGCGCCGTTCCGCGTTGATCCTGGGCGTCGCTGCGCTCGGCCTTGGCGCGCTGGCGACGACGGCCGCCTGGGCACAGACCACCTGGCCGACCAAGCCGGTGACACTGCTGGTCGGCTTCCCGCCCGGCGGCCAGACCGACTTCGCGGGACGTGCGCTGCTTAACGGCCTGCAGAGTTCGCTCGGCCAGCCGTTTGTCATCGACAACAAGGCCGGTGTGAATGGCAATATCGCCTCCATTGAGGTCATGCGCGCGGCGCCGGACGGGAATAAGCTGCTGGTAGGCAACGGCTCGATGACGATCATGCCGCACGTCTACACCAAGCTCGGCATCGTCGACCCGCAGAAGCTGACGCCGATCGGCGTGATGCTGCAGTCGCCGCTGGTCCTGGTCGTGCCCGCCAGTTCGCCCATCAGGACGTACGCGCAGTTTGTCGAGGAGGTAAAGGCGCGGGACAAGTCCGGCAAGACCATCGACTATGGCTCGGGCGGCACCGGCGCATTGCCGCATGTCACGATGGAGCTGCTGCGCGAGCGCATGGGCGGCCCCAAAATGAACCACGTGCCTTACAAGGGCAGCAGCCCGGCGATGGTCGACCTGATGGCCGGGCGCCTGGATGCGATGTTCGATGCAACCTCGGTCGTCGCGCCCTTCATCAAGTCGGGCCAGCTGCGGCCGCTGATGGTCACCGGACCCAAGCGCGTGGCCATGATCCCGGATGTACCGACGGCCACCGAGAGCGGCATCAAGGACTTCACCATCATCTCGTTCATCGGCCTGTACGGGCCGCCGGGCCTGAGCCCCGACATCGTCAAGAAGGCCAACGGCGCGTTGAATACGGCGCTGAAGGACCCTGCCGTCGTCAAGAGCATCGTCGACCGCGGCGACGAGCCCGGCGGCGGCACGCCCGAGCAGCTCGCAACGCTGACCCGCACCCACTACAAGATGTGGGGCGAGGTGGTGAAGGCCAACAACATCACGGCTGATTGAGGCCGTGCAGGCCGGCGCATGCCGGCCTGCCGCCAGCGCCGCGTCGCCCGACTGCGTTCCACCCTCCACGCAAAAAAAAAGACACCGCGCTAACGGTGCCTTCAATGGGAAATTCAATGAATGAAGATTGCGAATTGTCTCAAGTATTTTGACTCGGGAAAATTGAAAGTTTTTTACATCAGTTTTTTGGGTGGCACTAGACGAGGGATTCGCAATTTCCCGCTCGCGCGGGTTCATTAGCCGGAAACATTGGCCGGACACGTTCCACCGGACGACTACCACCCGCTTCGGCAGGCAGCCTCCTCGTCTCGCAGCGCTCCGGCAGGCGCTCCGCCCTGGCCGGCGCTCCATCGTCGACGGCATCGAGCTCGGCGCAGTGCCTGAAGTCGCTCTCCGCCAGCCGCATGCCCAGAAACTTTCCGAACGCATCGAGTTGAACCTGCGACGTCATCCCGGCGCTACCGCCGATTGCCGGGCAGATGATCCACGTCGTCCCGTCCTTGGTGAAGAGGCGCAGGCGCCTGACCTGGTCTGCCGGCTGGAGTGCATGCTCCTCGCTGGCGAGCCCGCCTAGCGAGAAGGCTTCGATGTATTCGTCGGCATGGCGATGGCTCAGGCAAATGACGACCTTCGGGCGCCAGCGGGCGCGTGTCTTTGCGAGAAACCGGAAACGTTCGCCATGCCGGCACAGATCCAGGTAGCGCGACTGCGGGATCAGTTCAGGCTGGCCCCGGAACGCCTTGGACCACGTCGTTCGTCCGTCGACATGGGCAGGCAGCGGAAACAGGCTGAGCCGGAACTCTGCACCCCTCGGCGAATAGAGATGGCGCCGGTAGTATTGCTCCCAGTCGTTGTCCCCGAGCCGGACGCGCAGCGCCTCGGCCCGCGCGGCCGCCATGATGCGCGCCATGCACTGATGGCCGAACCACTTGCCCATGTCTTCCCGGTGCTGGTGGCGGAACACGGCGTCCCAGGCCGGCGGTGCCATACGCGGCTGTAGCGGTGCGACGAGTGGCTCGGAGCAGGCTGGGCTTCTGTCGCATATCCAGACCGGAGCCTTCGGATTTCCGCCTTCCATCCCAACGTAGGAGGCAAAATAACGATCCAGGTCCGGACGCGCGAACACCTTTGAATGCTGCATACTATCCCTTGCTGCTTGGTGGGACCCCCGACAGACAATGCCGCGGCATGCCGCGGCCTCTGTGGCGCGCGTGCTGCCGTGGTCTTTCGCAAATCGTTATTGGCAGGTACGGTGCGAGGAATTCAGTGTGCCGCCGCATGCGACATCCTCGCGCCGACCGGGTCTTTTCAAATGCCCGGATCTGCTTGTTTTAATGATGGTTCGGGCTGGAACCCGCCTCCGATGCCCACCTGACACAAAATCCGGTCAGGCGGGGCGCCGAACGCAGTCGCGGGTTCGAGGAAATACGGTGAGCCCACGTCATCCTGTAACACAGGATTATTCCCATCCTTGTTTGAACTTCTGCCATGGAGGAAAAACGCCTTCCCTGGCATCGCACGCTTGGCGATGATTTACGCCGAAGATAAAAATGATATTTATCTGAACGCGCGCCCGGCGACTTTAGCAAAACTGAATAGAGCTATATAGATTTTTTCGATTGAATTAATTCTAACCCAGCCTCACCCATTTAGGAATTTCAATCTTCTAAGGTCTGACATAAGTGATTTGCTGCGATGCAATATCCCTGGGATTGCGTTTTCTATCCCCTCACCCGAGGGGATAGAAAACCGCGACCTGCTTCACAAACTCAGAACCCGGAGAAACGAATGCCGATCGAGCCGTAGCCGTAGTAGCGATCCAGCTTGCCCGCGGTCGTCGCGTTATAGAGGAACGGGATGGTGCCGACGAAGTTGTACAGCGACGCCTGGCCGCGCAGGAACACTTCCACGTTCTTCACCACCGCATACGAGACCTCCAGGCCCAGCGTGTGGTTGGAGCGGATTGGCGAATTACCGTAGCTTTGCGTGCGGCTGTCGACATTGCTGCGCAGCAGGTATTGGAACTGGTATCCGAGCCGCGCCGCGAAGCGCTCGTATTTCCAGCGCCATGACCCGCCCAGGTTCAGATAGCCGGCTGTGTAGTTGAAATCATCGTTGAAGTTCAGCCCGAACTGGCTGGCGTCGACCGAGAACGACGCCGACTGCAGGGTAACGTTGCCCACGTTGCATGGCGCGGCCAGTTGGCCATTGGCGAGATTGTCGGAGCCGATAGCGACATTGAAGTTGCAGTTGCCTCGCTGCAGGCGGGTATTGATGCTGCCGATCGACACGCGGCTGATGCCGAGGCCGATGAAGCCGGTGAGCTGGTTGCGCTCGGTCAGCTCGCCGGAGAAGATGACGTCGGCCTGCGCCTGGACGTCATTGGCGTTATTCACGGTGAGGCTGTTGAACGTCGTATTGCGGACCATCACCGGCGACGAGCGGTTCAGGCTGCCGGAGTGGTCTCCCCATAGCGAGAAACGCAGCATGATGCGATCGCGAGCACCGGCCTCGGCGAGCGGGTCGTAGTGCATCGCCAGCATCCAGGTATCGATCTGGTTGTGGTCTTGCCCATAATCGATGCCACGGCGCCAGTAGGTGGCCGACCCCGACCAGTGCGGCGAGAACTTGTAGCCCAGCATCAGCTTGCCGCCGCGATAATCGCCGGCGTTGTCCGACACCGGTCCCTGCCGCCCGCGCAGGTTGAAGACATCGACAGTGCGATCGACCATGTCGTAGCTGGCCTCCACCCGCACCGAGGTGAACTCCCCGGTGGCGGGCTCGGCCTGCATGAACACATCGTCGGGCGCGGCACTGGCCGTGCCCACGCACGACAGGCCCAGCATCAGGGCGCAGGCGTGGTCCAGCCGGCGCTTGCGAATCAGCTGCATAGAAGACTCCGAGGCCACTGGGCGAGCCTCATGCGTCGCGCGCTCCTGCGAGATGCCCGACACAGACACAAAAAAGCCCGGTCACCCGCGGCGCGGCCTTGAGACACGCGTTCGGATGACCGGGCGGCCTGGCCTTCCCCATCCGGGCGGAAGGCACCGCTACGCGCCGGTCACGGGTTCAGCGTCACCGTGGTCTTGAGGCCGTCACCGACCACCATCTCGGCGTCGGTCTTCACCAATGCCGTCTTGGCGAATTCCACGTCGCCGTTGACCAGCATGCCCACCTTCACATCCCTGCCCTGGGCACCGGTGGTTGTGGCAAACGCCACGGGGAACGTGCTGGTGGCAGTTGGCGTGAGAGCGTCAACCTGCGCCTGGCTCAGCGCGCCGGCAGACCTGAGCTTGCCGAGGAACACCGTGAACGGCAGGTTCAGCGAGCCGCCGTTTGCGGTGGAGAACAGGCTGTCGGCGGCGCTGTTGGTCAGGCTTGCCGCGGCAGACACGTTGCCACTGATCCGGAACGAATAAGCAGTATTGGCAGGCACCACCGCATCCACCAGTTGCGACCCGTTGAACGTCAGCGTCACGTTCTCGATGATGACATCGACCTGGTTGCCGCCGTAGGTATAGCTCAGGCCAGCGCGCAGTTGCGACGGGCCGCCGTTGAAGGCGTTGCCATTCTGCGTCACCGCAACCTGGATCGCGCCCAGCGTGCCGCCCGTGGCCGAGATCGTGTCGGTGATCGGGTAATTGACGCCGTTGATCGTCAGGTTTGACAGCAGCAGGTAGTTCTTCAGCCCGACCGCGTTTGCCACGTTGTTGATCGCGCCGGCATCCACCGTGCTGCCGAGTTCAGCAGTGACCTGCTGGATCTCGGCGGTGTTGCCGGTCGACACCGCTTCGCCGAGTTCAGCCAGCCTGGTCGTGATCGATGCATCGCTCAGCCCGTCGGTCGTCACCGCCTGGACCAGCGCCGTGGTCGTCGTCGACTGCGCGCTTTCGGTCACGATGTTGAGCGATCCGCTTTCCGTCAGCGCCGACAACGTCGCGGTCGGGCTGCTACCCAGATCGACGGCCTCCAGCGCCGTGCTCACGCTTGCCACCTGGGTTGTGATTACCGGCGCGGCCAGTGCGGCCACATTGGCGGCCACGACACCGATGTCCGAGCGCAGTTCGGCAGGCAGGCCGGCCTGGGCGTTCTGTACAGCGCTGGACACCACATTCGTGACCAGCGCAACGCTGGTCAGGTCTGCCGTGCCCGGAGTGCTGGCCACGGCGTTGGCGACTGCCTTGGAGGCGGCCGCGGCCGTATCCGCGGAAGTCAGCGTGCCACCCGTGCCCAGGCCGGTCAGCGTCTTGGCGACATGGTCGACAAGTTGCTGCACAACGACCGCCGCCCGCAGCGCCGCCGCGTCCTGCATCGGGTCGAGCGTGTTCAGATCCTTGCCTGCCAGGCCTAGGCCGGCCGCCAGGGGGGCCGCCTGACCCGAGCCGACCTGGACCGCCAACGTGGTCAGCGGCGAGACCACCTGGATTACGCCCTCCTTGCTATCCAGCGCCGGTGCCTGCAGTACACCGGTGAACGGCTGGTTGGTACCGATATCGGTGCCGCCGGTCACTCTCAGCGCACTCTTCGCGCAACCCGCCGGGAAGGTAAAGTCCCCGCTTCCATTCGTGACCGCGGTCTTGTTGTCGCAGTCAAGGAAGGTGACAGTCGAGCCGGACAGGTAGAAGTCCACCGCCTTGCCGCTCACGGTGGCGGGCTGCGAAGGCGGCGGCGAATCGTCGCCGCCGCCGCCGCAAGCCACGAGCGTTGCCGCGGCGCTGGCCATGATGCCAAGGATGAAGATGTTCCGGGTTTTGGTTTGCACGCTGCTCTCCTGAGATCGATACTTCGCTACAACGAAACATGGTGGGGACTACTGCGACGGAGTACTGCCGCGCACGGTCTCCGGCGCCCTACGCTGCCGCTGATGCCACGCACGAGACTGGCGAGCGGGTGCAGTGGCAGCATCTTGCAGATCGCGGCAGCCCGCAGATAAACGCATCCACCAATCCGTGTCACCCCTACATGGCGGGGGAAAGCCAATCATTTGCTGCACAGACCGCGCCACCAGGCGAACGGTATCGGCGACCCGCGCGCGCCATGGCTCATGACGCCCTCGCGATCGGCTTCTCTGTACCGGTCGAGAACCCGAGGAAATCGTCCGGCCGCAGCCAGCGCGTGATGTACTGCCCCATCGCGTCGAGCAAGACATCGGACATCATTCCCGCTGCGCCAGCCAGTGGCGGACAGATGATCCACGTGGTGCCGTCGCGCTCGAGCACACGCAAGGTCTTGGGCTGGTCGGCAGGCTGCAGGACGTGGTCGGTGGCGCGCGCCTGCGCGAGCACGAACGCCTGCACGAAGTCATCGGCGTGCCGTTCGCCCAGGCATATCACCACCTTCGGCTTCCAGCGCCGGCGGATCCCGTCGATGAAGGCAAAGCGCCGGCCTTCGCGGCAAAGGTCGAGGTAACGCTGCCGGGGCAACAGCTCCGGCTGGCCGCGAAACGCCTTCGACCACGGGGTCTGATTGATCAGGCGCGCCGGCAGCGGGAACAGGCTGAGCTTGAACTCGGCGCCGTGCGGCGCGTACAGATGATGATCGAAGTAGTGCTTCCAGTCCTGCTCGCCCATGGCCGTGTTGAAGACCTGTGCTCGCGCCGCCGACATGATGCGGGCAATCCTCTGGTGCGACTGCCAGCGCTCCATGTGATGACGATACTTGCAACGGTAGGCGGCATCCCATGCGCCGGGTTGGCGGCGAGGAACCAACGGGGCCAACAGCGACGCCCCGCTCGGATGCGGAGAGCTATCGCAGAACCATACCGCAGCGCCTGGGTTTCCACCTTCCATCCCTACGTACGAAGCGAAATACGCATCCAGCTGTTCCCGCGTGAATACCGTATGTGGCTCTGTTTTCTTTCTCATTTCCTTGCCGCGGTTGAGTGAAGGATGCCCGGCTGCCAAGCCGCATCGGCCTTTTCACGGGCATCACACAAACTCGGCGGTCCCGAACCTGCTCGCCAATGCTTTTTATTCTCACCCCCGGTGCGGGGGGTGTGCTGGCCTCTCGCTTCCCTCCTTGAGCGGGGTAACGCTGGAGTCAGCGTCACGGCATTTTCGCGCGCGGAAAATCGACGAAGCCCATCGCGAATAGCGGTCGAACGCTTCATCGGCCAAGGCCAGGCTTTCCCTTCTGATGAAGGGTACCGAGGCATTTCGCTGCATCGCACTATTCGCACCTGAAAACACGAAGCACGCCGGTGCCATCAGCGCGCCGGCAGCAAAAAGAGCGTTGCGGTTCCGTGGACGGCCCTCAAGGATGCGGCCGTGGCCGGTCGTCAGCTGACCGCCGCCACACCATGGAACCGGCTGCCGCAATGCAGCCCCGCACGACTCTGCTTTGTCCACACCTTGAGCATGCACAGCAACGATGCATGCCATGCAACGAGCCTGGACGCCACTGCGCGCGGACCGGAGGTTCGGAGGAGACAACAACGGCATGGGCACTCGATTGAACGCCCATTACTCAACGCTTCTGGGGGAAGCAATTGGGTATCTATCGCGATATGTTTGCCAGGCACCATGATCAGCTCGCGCTGATGGCCCGCCTGCTCGACGCCGGGGCCATCTGGCTTGCGGCAATCCTGGCCAGTGAAGTGCGGTTCTCGACCGCGCACGCGCCAATCCACCAGTTCATCCAGTACTTTGGTTGTGCGATCGCCTTTATCGTGCTGCCCGGGTTCGACGTCTACACATCCTGGCGCGGCCGCAGCCTGATCTCGCTCGCCGCGCGGCTGCTGTCTGCGTGGAGCCTGGTCTGGCTGGTCAGCTTGCTGCTGACCTACCTGCTCCATCAGGCCGACTCCCTGTCCCGCCTGTGGATGGTGTACTGGTACGCCTTCTCGCTGGGCGCCCTGGTGGGCCTGCGCGTAGTCACCCGCGCCGTGCTAAACCTGCTGCGCGTTGCCGGAGCCAACAACAAGCGCGTAATCATCGTCGGCTTCGGCCGGACCGGCCAGGAGATGTACCGCCGCGCGACCGCCCACCACACCACCGGATTCAAGGTCAGCGGCATCTATGCCGCAGAAGGCGAATCCACGCCGGAGGGACGCCGGCGCATCGCCGACAGCGCTCACATCGCCGATTTCGCCCGCGAGCACGGGATCCATGAGATCTGGATCACCCTGCCGATGAGCGAGCACCGCCTGATGCAGGAGATCGCCTTCTCGCTGCGCAATGACTTCATCGACATCAAGTGGATGCCGAGCGTGCTCGACTTCGACCTGCTCAACCACAACGTCGGCAACTTCCTGGGCATGCCCGCGGTGGAGATGAACAAGCCGCCCTCGCTCGGCGTGCGCGGCACCATCAAGGCCGTCTTCGACCGCACCTTTTCCGCGCTCGTGCTGGTCGCCCTGTCGCCGCTGTTCCTGCTGATCGCCATCCTGATCAAGCGCGATTCGCCGGGGCCGGTCTTCTTCAAGCAGGAACGCCTCGGCATGGATGGGCGCGTCATCCACGTCTACAAGTTCCGCAGCATGAAGGTGCATAGCGAGCATGGCGTCGTCACGCAGGCCACCCGGGGCGACAGCCGCGTGACGCCGATCGGCGCCTTCCTGCGCCGTACCAGCCTGGACGAACTGCCGCAGTTCATCAATGTGCTGAAGGGCGAAATGAGCGTGGTCGGCCCGCGGCCGCACGCCATGGCACACAACAACATGTACAAGGAGCAACTGGACTTCTACATGCTGCGCCACCGCGTCAAGCCCGGCATCACGGGCTGGGCGCAGATTAATGGCCATCGCGGCGAGACCGACACGCTTGACAAGATGGCCAAGCGGGTGGAGCACGACATCTTCTATATCCGGAACTGGTCGTTCTGGCTCGACCTGCGCATCATCTTCTGGACCGCGTTCCGGGGGTGGGTGGGAAGCAATGCTTACTGAGGCCGCCCCCTTCCATTACGCAGCAACACGCATCCCAAATACGCATCCCAATACGCACCAATTTGCGCAACCCAATGATTAAAGTCCTGCATGTGACCGAGTGCCTGGGCGGTGTCGAGACTTACCTCCACCTGCTGGCATCCCATATCAACGACGAGAACATCAGCTTCCACTTTGCGCTGCCGAAGCAATGCTCGATCTCGGCCGTTGCGGATGCGCGAAACTTTGGCGTCAGCTACCTGCCGATTCCCCGCAAGCTCGACCCGGTGAACGACCTGAAGGCTGCGCTCAGGTTGCGGGCGCTGGTAAAGAGCGTCGCGCCGCAGATCGTGCACCTGCACAGTTCGAAGGCGGGACTGGTGGGCCGGCTGGCATGCATCGGACTGGACGTGCGCGTTGTCTATACTCCGCATGCCTATTACTACCTCGGCCTCAGCGGGATCAAGCGCCGCGTGTTCCTGATGGCGGAGCGGTTTCTGCATCGCCTTACGGACGCGGTGCTGGCCACCTCGCCGTCCGAGCGGCATCGTGCCATCCACGAAGTCGGGCTGCCGCAGGACCGCGCGCACGCGATACTGAACGCCGTGGAACCCCGCTTTCCGCCGGCGGAAAGGCGGCTTGGCGACGGCGTCAAGCGCGTGATCATGGTGGCGCGGATCAGCCGGCAGAAGAATATCCCCATGTTCCTGGACGTGGCCAGGCTGTTCCAGGGCCGCCGGGACATCGAGTTCATGCTGGTTGGCTACGGCCACTACGAGGATGACCGGGCAACGCTCGACACGCTGCTGCGGGAGCGCGGCCTGGTCGAGGGCAAGGATGTGACGGCAATCCCGTGGATGAGCCGGTCCGAACTGCTGGAGTTGCTGGGGTCGGCCGCGGTGGTGGTGCTCACCTCGCACTATGAGAGCTTCGGCTACGTGCTGGCGGAGGCCAATGCCCTGGCGATACCGGTGGTCGGCACCGACGTCGACGGGATCAAGGACATCATCGTCGATGGCAGCAACGGCTTCATCGTGCCGGTTGACGATGCGCCCTCCATGGCGGACTGCATTGAGGCCATCGTCGGCGACGCCGCGCTCTGGCAGGCCATGTCGGAGCACGCGGTGACACGCGCAAAGTCGGAGTTCAATATCGTGACCCAGGCCAGGAAGTTCGAGTCCTTCTATTCAAGCGAAGTGCTTGCCTAGCACAGGCACCGTGCGTGCTGGTCAGGGCTGCGCAGTGCCTGCTGCCAGGCTGACCAGCACAATGTCCCCGTTGGAATATTCCGTGTCGGCCTGCAGCATCGCCGCGCAAGGCCGCGCCCCGGCGGAAGTGCCCAGGGCCCTGACCTTGCAGCCGTCCGCCCTTTCCTTGCCCAGCTCCTCGCGCATCATCGCCCTGCTCTGCGGTCCCCAATAGATGCGATGGACAGCGCCATCCTTGCGCAGCGACAGCACAAAGCTGCCGTGATGCTCGCGCCAGGACGCATCGGTCGCACCGGCAAGGACGCCCAGCAGATCGCGCAGCATGGCGACGACCGGCTTTTCCGACCCATCAACCCTTAGCAGGCCGAAATTCGCCTCCCGGTCCCAGCGCGCCTCGCCCCGGTCGCGCCAGGAATAGATGCCCAGCATGGGCACCTGGGAGATGACACCGGACAGCACCTGCCTGGCGATCAACGCGGCCTGCGTCGCTTCGCTGCGAACCGGAAGATAGGAGGCATAGCCCCATTCGCTGACAATCAGCTCGGCGGACGGACGTGCTGAATTGCGGATCCGGCCGCTCAGTTGCCGGTAGTCCTGCAGCAGCGTCTCCGGCGTTGGCCGGTACGGATGAATGCTCAATCCCCGGAAGCAGCCCAGCCGCGGATCCGCCAGCAGCCGGGTCAGCGACAGCTCCGCGGCCGGGTTCCCCGGCTTCGGCAGCCGCGCAAGGCCGAACAGGTACAGGGGCGGCGGCGGCGCGACGCCCTGCTGCGCCAGTTCGTCGCAAAGCCTGCCGGCGGTCGAGATCAGTCGCGAGATCGGTACCGAGGGATGCAGGAAGGTTTGGTTGTCCGGCTCGTTCCAGATCTCATACGACAGGTCCGGCCCCTTGTTGCGCAGCATGAAGCGGGCAGCGAACCCGGCGAACTTCGCCTCGTTCGCATCGCTCGAACCGTCCTGGCCGGTATCGCCCCAGATATACCGTCCGCCGTAAAGCGTGATTAGCATGCGCAGGCCAGCCTGGCGCGCCATGCTGATGACCTGCAGGTAGCGTTCCGCCGGCAGATGCCCCCGCACCACGTCGGGCCGCACGCCGAACCGCACCAGCGAGAATCCCAGGCCCTTGATCGTGGCCAGGTCGTGATAGGACACCGTGGCGGGATCGATCTGCACGGCAAAGGCAGGCATCGATGCGATCCGGCCCGGAGCCGGGCGCGGTTCGGCGTGCGCGTGCTGGCAGGGCAAGAACCCAGACAGGGCCATGTGCGCCGCCGTGGCGAGCGCGCCCGCCAGCGCCCGGCCGTGCCCGGAGGCAGCCCTATGCCGTCCCATGCCTGCGAAGGACGCCCATTGCGAGCGCACCAGTCTGAATCAGCGCGATGACGAGGAACGACAACAGCATGACCTGCGCTGCCACGAGGTAGTCGAGCCGGGGATAGCGCCATGCCCCAAGCCCGATCCCGGCCACCAGGCCGATGCCCGCGGCGAGGAAGATGGCACGGGCCATGCCGAATGATTTCAGCAAGGTCCTCAGGCACATCACGACTGCGAACACGACAGGGAACAGGGCAAAGAAGCGCACATCGAGGTCGCCGTACGCCGCGCCGAACAGTATGACGACGATCCGGTCGCCAACCAGCAGCAGCAGCACGCTCAGCGCGCCGGCCAGCGCGACGCCGCCCAGCACGAACAGTAGGGACGTCCTGGCCAGCGTCAGCGTGTCATCCTGCCGGAACGAGGTCGCGAACCTTGGCATCAGGTGATAGCCGAGCGCCATCAGGATGTATTGGGCCGGCAGCAGCACCGTCAGCAGGATCCGGAATTTCGCCGAGTCGGCAAAGTGTCCCAGCGATCCCAGCAGCACGACCAGCCCCGGCCCGACCAGCCAGCTCATCAGCTGCGCGCTGGCCGAGCTTGCACCGAATCCCAGCCATTGCCGCGGGGACGCCGGCCTTCCCGGGATGATTTCAATACGGCCATTGCGCATATCGCGCCGGATGGCACCGGCCCCCAGCAGCGTCGGGAGCAGGATCGCGGCGGCGAGCATCAGCATTACCGCGGACTCTTTCTGTGTGCCGGAAGCCAGGCCGATCACGGCAACGCCGCCACCGATCAGCGTGTGGCAGGCGAGCAGCCCGGTATAGCCCCTCGCCTTCGCGCCTACGGTCCTGAGCACCCAGTATGCGGTGTAGCTGGCGAACAGCACGGCGGCCGCGGCACATGCCGACGTGCTCAGGCCATGCCCGTACAGGTAGAGGATCGACCCCGCGGCAACCGGCAGCACGGTCAGCAATGCAACTTCTATCGAAAAGCCCACGCGCAGCTTCAGCCCCTCGATCAGCGCCGGCTCATGCAGGAAGGAGACATAGAAGATATTGATGAACACCACCAGCGACAGCACCACCGCAACCACGCCATAGCCGGCCACATCCATTGACCGGGCCAGGGCCACGTTGATGCCGAACTGCACTGCCGTATAGGCGGCCTGCTCGAACACCGCGCCAAGCGCCGACAGCATGCGGCGCATTACTGCATCCCCCCGAGCGAAGGCGCGGCCTTGATCTCTGTCCGGCATGCCGGGGATGGGCCCGGCATCGCCGGGCTCCGGGCAAAAAGCATGGACAGGCCCTGCCTGATTTCCTGACCGAGCCGCGCCGAACGCTTGAACTGCGCGGCCCCCAGGGACCGGGCGTATGCCAGCCGTTCGATCAGGTCGTCAGCGCTGGCCGTCTGCCGCATCGCGAAATCCCCGCGCCCGCTCAGCTTGAAGAACGAGGCGACCTTGGTGTCCCAGACAATGCCGACGGAAGGCACGCCGAAGCTGAAGGCGATGATATTCGCGTGCATCCGGTGGCCCACCATGCTCCGGCATCCCGCGATGACCGAGACCAGTTCCGCCGGGGACCTTGGCAAAATGAAGTCCACATCATCAACGCCGAGCCGGCTCCTGACCGCAGCCGCCGCGATATTGTCTTCCGCCGCGCCGTTAGTGAACAGAACGACGCGTTGCCCGCTCTGCCGCAGCTTGGTCACCAGCTCTGCGAACATGCCGATGCCCCGGCCCTGCTCCGATACGCTGACAAGGTCCGCGTTGTAGTGCAGCGCTTCGACGTCCGACACGCAGATGCCCACATCCCAGCGTTTTTCCAGTCCCTTGTCGGCATAGAGCGCCGAACTCAGGATGGCCGGGTCCGGAATGATGGTCACGTCGGAACAAGTGTCCCCGGCGACGCGGACGATATTGCGGCGGGAATTTTCATCACGAACGGAAATGAACCGTGGCGCCGCCTGCTTGAAGAATCTGGACAGCAGATACTTCCCCGCGCCGGACCAGTTGCCCGCCACGCCTACCGATACCAGCGCGACCTCGGCCTTCTTGCCAAGGCACTGGGCCAGCAGGTAGAGCTTCAGGGGGAAATTGAGGTCCACATCGCACAGCAGCTGGCCGCCGCCGATCACCACCACATCGGCATCGGCGAGCTGCTGCTTCCACCTGGCGCGCCATTGCCGGCGGTATTTCATCCCGATGGCAAGGGTCAGCGCGGGCACCCGTGCCCAGCCAGGCAGGCTGGAGAAGATCCGCATCAGCCGCCCCTTCTTCAGCGAGCTTTCGCCGAGCTGGGTGCGCCCCGCGATATCGAGGTAGCTGATCCGGCAGTCCGGCAAGGCCTGGCGGATCAGGAAGCCCAGTGTTTCGGCTATCACGGCATCGCCGAGGTTGTCACTGTACGGCACCGCGCATATGACGACGTGCTTCATCTTGATTGGCCGAGGGCAAAGTTAGCAAGGGAATGAGAAACAAGCTGACCGAGGTGAGATGGCGGACATAGCTGCCCAGGTCTGGCTCGAATATGAACTGCACCAGGATATGCGCGACAATCAGCGTGGCAAACCAGCGGCGCTTGCGGTAGTCGTCACCAGCCGGCAACGTCCCGGACAAGCCGCGCAGCGCAACCCGGATGATCGCGAAGTGCATCAGCATCATGGCAAGATCGACCGGCGCGCGGAAGCTGATCACCGGCAACACGAAGATGGCGGCTGCATACAGGTAGTTGACGATGAAATTGATACCCGAGGTGGGCGGGTACAGGTTCCAGATCATCGTCCGGTTTTCGCTGCCGATGCTCAGCGCGTAATTGTTTGAGATATCCCTGGGCGACTGAAGGATGTACAGGATCTCCGAGGGAGCCACCAGGATCGCGCCCAGCACGCAGGCCAGCACCGCGGCTTTCCATCCCGGCTTGAGCCCTGCCGACGCGCGGATGCCAAGCGCAAGCACCAGGATCATCGCATAGTAGTTCCGGATGAAGAAGGCGTAGCACCCGTAGATCACGATGACAATGACGACAAGTCCACGGGATGACACGGCCCTGGACATGCCGCATGCGACCAGGATGATCGACATGGCGATCACGACGGTCTCCTTGCCGGGTGCGAGCAGGTTCAGCAGCATGCACGGCAGCACGAACAGCCAGCGCACGGCCAGCTCGCGCAGGCTCGCGATGCGGCTCGACGCCACCACAAGGTAGGCAACGCCGACGCTGGCGGTGACGACGTTCACATACTCGGGTCCGAAGAAGGAGAACACGCGTGCGGTAGCGGCGAACGAATCGTCGAAGTTGGACGAGCCGGTCACCAGGAATTCCAGCATCTTGTTCGAATCGGTCACCCACTTCTCGGGAAGCGATTCGCGGCCGAAGAAATAGATCGCCAGATAGAGGATGCTCAGCAGCATGCTGGCGACTGCGGCCAGCCCACGCTCGGCAAGCACCCAGTCCGGATTCAGTCTCGTGGCATGCATTTCGATCCCCCGCTAGCGGCGTTCCACGATGGCCAATGCGCTTCGGCGTTACGGTTTCTCGCCATTGCCGTAGCCGTAGTAGGCATAGCGATAGCGCCCGTATTTGGAACCGTAGCCATAGCGGAAGGCATTGGGATCCAGTCCGTTGAAGATCACCCCCTTGACACTCACGTTTACCTGTCCAAGCTGCTTGGCGCACTCCGAGATCTCGCCGATCGAGCTCTTGCCGAAGCGCGTGACCAGGAAGACCGTGGCGCAACGTTCGGCCAGGATCGCAGCGTCGGCGACCGCCAGCACGGGGGGCGTGTCGATCATGAGCATGTCATAGCGATCGCTGAGGCCTTCGAGCAGCCTGACCATGCGCTCGCTGAGCATGAGCTCGGCAGGATTGGGCGGTATGGTCCCCGTGCCGATGAAATCCAGCCCCGGGACGACGTCGCGGTGAACGACCTCTTCCAGCGCAAGCTTCCCGGCGAGCACGTCCGACAATCCTGGATCCCGGTCCTTGCCGAAGTACTGGTTCAGGTAGCCCTTGCGCATGTCGGCATCCACCAGCAGCACACGCTTGCCGCCCGACGCCATCAACGCCGCCAGGTTGACCGAGACGAAGGACTTGCCCACGCCGGCCGTCGCGCCGGTCAGCAGCACGCGGTTGTTGTTCGCATCCAGCATGGCAAACTGCAGTGATGTCCGCAGGCTGCGCAGGCTTTCCACCGATGGCTCGTTCGGGTAGCGGTCCGCCAGCAGATACTGGCCCCGCTTGCGCGAATGGATTTCCTTGCTGAGGCTGATCTGGTGCTCGGATTGCGGAACGGTGGCATACACGTTGAGGCCGGTATGTTCCTCGATGTCCTTGGGATCCGTGATCCCGCCGAACAAGGCATTGCGGACAAAGGCCACGACCGCGCCCGCCAGCAGGCCCAGCACCGCGGCCAGGACGATCACCAGGGCCTTCTTTGGCTTGACCGGCTCCTCGGGGACCGGCGAGCCATCCACGAGGCGCACGCTGCCGACCTTACCGGCCTTCACCAGCTTGAGCTGCTGCATATTGTTCAGCATGCCGACGTAGAGGTCGTTGTTGACCTGGACGTCGCGCATCAGGCGCAAGGTGTCCTGCTCCAGGTTGGGCAAGGCCTTGACACGGCTGGCGATCGATCCGACCTTGGTACCGAGCGTGGCGATCTGCTGGTCCAGGGCCTGCATGGAAGGATGGCCCGGCGCGAAGCGCGTCAGCAACTCGGCACGCTTCTGCTTGAGTTCGAGCAGCGAGGTCTCGGCCGTCACACTCTCCTGCAGGAATGCCTTGCCCTCTTCGCTGAGGTTGAAGGTGCCACGCTCATTGCGCATGGCGTTGTACTTGACCTCGGCGCGTTCGAGCTCGCCCTTCAGCTGCGGCAGCAGGTTATTCAGGAACAGCAGGGACTTTTCTGCTTCCGCGGCCTTGCGATTGATGTTCTGCGCCACGTACTCGTCACCGATCTCGTTCAGGATCGCCGCGGTCAGCCTGGCATCGTTGCCTTCGAGCGAGGCCCCGATCATGCCGCTCTGCTTGCCCTTCTCCGCGATATTCAACTGGAGCTGCAACTGCTCCACTGTCTTCAAACGAGAGTTCCGCACAAGGTTGAAGACAATGCCGGGCTTCGCCTTCAGTGCGCTCACCAGCAGCCGGATCTTCCCGACGGCATGGTCCGCTTCTACGGTTTCCCCGACACGGCCGTCGATGGGCTTGTCGAGACTGCTCTGCTCGAGCCGGTAGCGGCCATCACCCAGGCTGGTCAGTACGAAGTTCTCGCCTTGCAGTTCCTCGGGTACGTCGAACGTGGAAACCGCGATGGATTCCGAACCCCAGGCATATCCTCCCGTGCCAAACAGGCCCGGCTCGGAAAGCCCTTTTGACTGGCTCGCGATCCATGGCCCGATCAACGGGAAATACTTTGGCTTGGCATCGATATAGAGCCGCAGATTGTCCACCGCCTTGCCGACGATCATTCGCGAGCGCAGGATCTCGATTTCCGCGGTCGCCTGCGTCTTGACGTCGAACAGCGAGGAGACGTCGCCCAGCAGGCCGTTGGGACTGTTCTGGCTGTCTTCGACCTGCACGAGGATATTCGCCTCGTAAACCGGCCGCGCCAGGAACGCATAGCTCACCCCAAGCGCAAGGATGGCAATGGCAATCGCCGCGATGAGCCAGCGGCTTGCCACCAGCACGTCCAGATAGCGAACGAGGGCGATCTCTTCTGACTGACTGGGCACCGCGACAGGAACGTAAGTGGAATTGTTCATTGGAGGCAGGACAGTATGTTTAACCCAGGGCCCGGATGCGAGGCACCCACGATTCCACGCCGCGCCGGATCAGTTGCAGCGCATTTTCGAAGGCCGGACGTGGCTGGCGATAGGGATCCGGCACATCGAACTTTCCCAGTTCGCCCAGGCGGAACACGCGCCCCGTGGTAGCGGGGTGCAAGCGCTGAATCTCCTGGCGCTGGGCGCCGTCCATGACGAGTATCAGGTCCGCGCGCCGGATCATGGCGTAACTGAGTTGCTGGGCCCGATGGCCCGAAATGTCCACGCCCTGCTGACTCATGAGGTCCACCGCCTTCGGATCGGCAGCCTGTCCGGCAAGCGCACCCAGCCCGGCGGAGCCGACGTCGCCCTCGGGCAGCGCCTGCCTGAGCAGGCCCTCCGCCATCGGACTCCGGCAAATATTGCCGATGCACACCACGAGTACGGTCTTGATCATTTGACTGCGTTCGCCGTGGACGTGAAGAAGTTTCCGCTCGGCAGCAGTTGGTTGATCACACGGCTCCAGCGGACCACGCCCGCGGCATCCACGTAGACAACGTCCCTCGGCTTCAATTCGAACGCTTCGGCCAGCGCAAATGCCACAGGCGACTTGCCGTCAAGGTGGAACACCTCGGCTTGTCCGTCCGTACCCTTGCGGATCACGTAAAGTTCCTTGGCGTTGGCGGAGTTGGGGTTCAGGCCACCAGCTTCACCAATCGCTTCGCTGAGCGTGAGCCGCCCGTTCCGCGGCATTACCGGGGTCGGCTTCACGACTTCGCCGGTCACGAAGACCTTGCTGTCCTCACGTTGCTCCACGCGCACGATGTCGCCGTTGCGCAGCAGGATGCTGGCCGGGTCGATGCCTTGCTGCAACAGCGCAGGCAGGCTGACGAAGTAATTTTTCCCGTCGCGCGAGATGCGGATGCGGCTGTTATCGCCGGTCAGGACGTTGACACCGCCAGCGCGGTTGAGCGCTTCGACCAGGGTCATCGGCACGTCGTCGATATTCTGCGGGCCAGGCGTCTTCACTTCGCCGTCGAGGTAGACACGCTTGCTGCGAAAGGCGAGCACACGTACGGTGACCTGCGGCATGTTGACGACGGGCTTTAGCTGGGTGCTCAGTTGCCCGCGGATCTGATCCGGGGTCTGGCCGAGAACCTTGAGCACACCGGCATAAGGAAACTGGATGGTGCCGGCAGGGCTGACGACATAGCCCGGTATGTTGGCGGCACCGCTGTAGCTCGGTATCTCGTAGGCCGCACCGATCGAGTAAGTCTGCGTGGGGAACACCAGCTCCGGGTGGTCCCAAACAACGATCGACAGGATGTCACCGACGCCCACGGTATAGGGCTTTGGAACGTCGTACAGCTCCTCCACCCCGACGTTTACCGATGGCGTGGTGGCCTTCAGCGTACGCACCAGCGCCGGCGTGATCTGCGTGATCCTGGGCACCGATTCCGGATCTTCCGGGTCGAGCGGACGCTGTGGGTCGAAGCGCATGCCTGGCGCGAGTGCGCAGGAAGCCAGCAATGGAATGATCCCCACGCACATGGCGGCCCTGCCAAACCTCAATCTGCTTGAAAGCTTTAGCACGTCTCGATGATTCCCTTGTTTGCAAGAAGACCCGCATTGCCCGCCGTCTCCCTGGCGGGTTGAGCAGCGGCGGTTCCGCTGGTTCGACATGGCACACGTGGGTGCCTTTCCGCTTGTTTGCATTGCCTGCGGACTTGAACCTGGCGGTGTTGGCTTCGTGTTGCACGGCGCGGAGGCGCGCTCTTTTTGCACTGCGTCATTTCGCAAATGACCGGCGAAGTTTATGGCCCGTGGGACTACATCTTCAAGGCGCAACCGGCGTTTTCAGCAAGTTTCCGATCCCCCCATCAGAGTGGAAACGAAAAATGGAATGGACGGCAATGAAGCGGTGTCGGGGTCGACGGGCGCCTCGTCGAGCAGGCCGCCCCGGGCCTAATGCCCTGCTTCGCGCAACTTGCGAAAGCCCAAAAAAGAGGGTGTAGACGCGGGGAAGCGTCTACACCCTTATGGGAGCGGCAACGGGGTCAGTGCTTGCCGGCCTTGATTATTGAGGGGCGGCGAAACCCGTCTTACCCCGCTTCGGTAGGCCCCACACCGAGGTGGGGAAAGTTTCCAATGATCTGGCTGACTGACATTTGCCGTCGCGCCAACCACGTTTTTGCCTTCTTCCTGTCCCAACGCGTGGGGGGTACCGTGGATGCTGCGACGCAGCACAATTCCCGGTGGCACCCCGTTGCCGACTTAAGGGTGTAGGCGATCGATTCCCTGTTGCGCCTACACCCTCTTTCTTTGCCGTTAGCAGCATTATCAAATAGAAGGGAGCAACTCAAATGACGAGTCGCGTCAGCAAAGCCGTCTTCCCGGTTGCGGGCCTGGGCACCCGCTTCCTGCCCGCCACCAAGGCCAGCCCGAAGGAAATGCTGCCGGTGGTGGACAAGCCGCTGATCCAGTACGCCGTGGAAGAAGCCATGGCCGCCGGCATTACCGAGATGATCTTTGTCACCGGCCGCTCCAAGCGCGCCATCGAGGACCATTTCGACAAGGCCTTCGAACTGGAGGTGGAACTCGAGGCCAAGAACAAGCGGGCACTACTGGACGTAGTGCGCTCGATCAAGCCGGCCAACGTGGAGTGCTTCTACGTGCGCCAGTCCGAGGCGCTCGGCCTGGGCCATGCGGTACTGTGCGCGGCCAAGCTGGTTGGCAACACGCCGTTCGCGATCATGCTGGCCGATGACCTGATCGACGGCAACCCGCCGGTGATGAAACAGATGGTGGATGCCTACAACCACTACAACTGCTCGGTGCTCGGGGTCGAAGAGATCTTGCCCGAGCAGAGCCGCTCCTACGGCGTGGTCGAAGGCCGTGAATGGGGCGAAGGCGTGATCAAGGTATCGGGCATCGTCGAGAAGCCCGCGCCGGAAGAGGCCCCTTCGAACCTGGGCGTGGTCGGCCGCTACATCCTGACGCCGCGCATCTTCGACCACCTGCGCGCACTGAAGCCCGGCGCCGGCGGCGAGTTCCAGCTGACCGATGCGATCCAGTCGCTGCTGAGCCACGAACAGGTGCTGGCCTACCGTTACCAGGGCACGCGTTACGACTGCGGCAGCAAGCTGGGCTACCTGAAAGCGACGGTCGATTATGCGCTCAAGCACCATGAAACCGGCGCAGAGTTCCGCAGCTACCTGGAGCGGCGTGGCTGCCTTTACGCTGACAGCGTGATTGCCTAGAAGCAGACGCGATGATCCTCGCTCCGCCCGAGCATACTGGAAACACCCGGATGTCTGCACAAAGCGAAATTGCCAAGGCGCTCAGGCAGTGGCTCACTCATCCGTCCTGGTACAGCGCACACCCTGTCGATGAGGGCAGGTTCTACCGCGCGATGGCTGAGGTCATTGCCCACGCGGGAACGGTCTGGACCGACTCCGAGTTCGCCGAAGCCATCTACGATGTGATCGGCAGGAACCCGAAGGCAGCGCTCGAAGAATACGTCCACGCGTACACCAGCATCGCGATGCGCATCCGGGACTACGAGACGGTTCGGCCTGATCCATTGTTTGCTTACGGCGGCGGTGGCTCATATGCCCGCTTGTAATCTCAGCAACGCAACCAGAGAGGCAGCAGCCACATGATTGACTGGATCCACGTGGGCAAGGCGTTCTTTCTCGGCATTCTCGAGGGCTTGACGGAATTCCTGCCCGTATCGAGCACCGGGCACCTGATTCTGGTCGGAGACTGGATCGACTTTGCGTCCAGCGAGGCGCGCGTGTTCGACGTGGTGATCCAGCTCGGCGCCATCCTGGCCGTGTGCTGGCTGTACCGTGCCAAAATCACGCACCTGTGCGAGGGCGTGGTCCGAAGGGATCCGGAGGCGCTGCGCTTTGCCACGGCGGTGCTGGTCGCCTTCCTGCCTGCAGCGGTCATCGGCGCACTGCTCATCGGGCCCATCAAGCACCGGCTCTTCCATCCCCCTGTCGTCGCGGCTGCGTTGATCGTGGGCGGCCTGGTCATTCTCTGGGTGGAGCGGCGCAGGGCAGTGCCTCGCATTCACACCATCGAAGATTTCGGCTGGAAGCAAGCCATCGGCATCGGCTTTGCACAGTGCGTGGCCATGATCCCCGGCACGTCCCGCTCGGGCGCCACCATCATCGGAGGCATGCTGTCGGGCGTGTCGCGGCAAGCCGCCACCGAGTTCTCGTTCTTTCTCGCCATCCCCACCATGCTGGGCGCCGCCAGCTACGACGCCATGCGGCACTACCATTTGCTCAGCATGGCAGACCTCTGGGCCATTGCCGCCGGTTTTACCGCGGCGTTCATCTCGGCGCTGTTTGTCGTCAATGCGATGATCCGCCTTGTCGCGCGACATTCGCTGCAGGTATTTGCCTGGTATCGCATCGCACTCGGCCTGCTGATTGCGGTCATGACCGCTGTCCCATCGCTTTGAGCCTGGTCTGGGCCCGCAATATGGCAAGCCGCGCCTACGTGGCCGGGCAATTCGATGCCCGGCCACGGGACGCGCCTGATCCAGCCAGCTTACTTGGCGCAGGCGAGGTTGACGGCCAGTCCGCCCCAGTCGGTGGCCTGGTTGGTGTCCACCTGGACCTGCAGCTTGTCGTTGTGGAGAACGGTTCCGGCGGCCACCTCCCGGGTGCAGCTCTGCAGGCCGTTGGTCACCTTGCAACTCAGGCTGCCAACCTCCGACAGGCTCGCTGTAACGCCCGCCCCCGTCACCTTGTACACCGAGATGTCCAGCGATCCCTGCACCTTGCCAAGCGTGCTTGCAGTGAGCGTGACGCGGGTGCAGTCATATGGAATCACGACACCGAAGTCGGACGGCCGTGGCACCGCACCGCCGGCGCCGGTCATGACGTAATGGCCGCGGGTAAGCGTGTCCGGTACGTTGAAATTGCCGTTGTACACAGTCGACGTCGTCATCGTCACGCCGGTGGTCGGCCACTTGCCGTCCTGCTTCGGCCCGTACATCGTCGAAGTCGAGGTATCGAAATAGAAATCGCCATCGACGCCGATGCTGTCGGTTGGCGCACCGCTGCCGTACAGGATGTGGCCGCCATTGCCAACCGTGCCGCCACCGGTACCGCCCGTGCCGCCGGTCCCGCCGCTGCCTGACTGCCCCACCAGCGACACCCCCGCCGGCCACTGGTCGTTGGCCTTGGGCCCGTACAGCGTCCAGGTGTTGGTATCGAGGTAGAAATCGCCATTGTTGCCGACGCTGTTGTCCGGAGCCCCCGCGCCGGTCAGCACGGTGCCGCCGCCGGGGCCCGACGATCCGGTGCCGCCACCCAGCGGAACGCCCGGCGGCCAGGTGCCGTCCGCCTTCGGCCCGAACAGGGTCGAGGTCGAAGTGTTGATGTAGTAGTCGCCATTGTTGCCGACGCCGTCAGTCGGATCGGTGGAGCCGGACAGGATGGTATTGCCCGCCAGGCCCGTATTGCCGCCGGTGCCGGTGTTGCCCTGGGCGCCGCTCCCGCCCGCCGGCCCTGCGATCGACACCCCCGCCGGCCACGCGCCGTTTGCCTTGGGCCCGAACAGCATCCAGGTCGCGGTATTCAGGTAATAGTCCCCGTCCTTGCCGATTTCGGGCCCGGGGTCAGTGGTACCGGACAGCATGGCGCTGCCCGCGTCGGCTGGCGCTGGCGCGTTCGTGGACGTGGACGGCCCGGTGTTGCCCGTCGTTGTCGCGGCGGAATTGGTGCTGGCGGGGGCCGAGTCGCCCCCGCCTCCTCCGCAACCGGCCACCGTGAAAATCAGACAGGCAAACGGTACCGCTGCGAGCCTCATGTGGATGCGTTTCATGAATACCCCCTTTTTCCCGGCTTTTTTTAGCTACATTGAGATCCGATCGCTTGCGCTGACGCCAACGATGCGTTCAATCTAGCTGGCGGAATTGGAAAGAAAAATCGCCCCTATGGACGAGCGCCGGGTACGCGCCAGGAGCGCCCGCAGCGTGCATCGGACCGGGTCGGAGGCGGTTGCCGGAGCGCACGATGGCCATTGCATGCGGGCCGGTCGACGGGCCTCGCGGATTCCCACAAAGCCTTTACGTACAAGGCTTTTCGGGTCATCGAGGCCACTATCGCGAGTTCGGGCACAGGTTGCGTGCACACGCTGTCTACCCCGCGAAAGCGGGAGCTTTATTCCGCCCGGGACCGCGCATTGGCAAGCCAAGGACAGACTCCCCCGAAAGGATGTTCGGAAAATGAAACGTGGGTGTCATCAACACACCGGCCGCCCCGGCCTGCGGCAAGGATTTCGGCTTGTTCTGCCCACTTGTCCTCGCGGTTTGGCGGCACTGGCCCGGAGTGCATGATCCAGCTGGTGTTTCAAAGCCGAATCAGCCTCGAAGTCCCCTGTCTGAACGATGGGAACGGGTGTCCTAGTGCACTACGCTTGCATGAAACTGCCACACCACTGAAACCGGGGGGAATCATGGGTGAGTGGAACCCGTGCGGGCCGCACGAGCCTGCCGAGCTTCTATTGTGCGAGGCGCCTGAACCAGTTGGAACACCGACGCCAAGGTCGACCCAGAAGCGGCCCAAGGCGTCACGTGTCGCGCCACCCTGGACAACACCCATTGTGTGGCCCGGCAGTTCCCAGTGCGACGCCATGGCCAGCCACCGCGAGCCGCCTGCGGGCAGGGAACGTCTGACGGGCGCGGATGATCCGCTGCTGGGCTGCCTGTTGCTGCTCAACCGGGTATGGCAGCGGCCAATCCCGACGGGCGTCCTGAAAGGGCTGCCACACCGCCTCACGTTGCCGCAGCTGGGCGACGCGGCGGCGCACGCGGGCTTGTCGACGCGGCTCGCGGAGATGGAGTTGGACACGATCCCTGACCGCGTACTACCGGTAATCCTGCTGCTACACAAGCGCAGGCCGTGCGTACTGCTGGAGCGCCGCGAGCACGGACGCCTGCTGGTCGCGCTGCCGGGTTGGGGTGGCGGTGAACAGGAGGTTAGTCGGGATGAGTTGCTGGCCCAGTACAGCCGGTACGCCATCCTGGTACAGCCTTTATCGCAGGCAGAAGGGCGGGCAGAAACGCGGGCAGAAACTCAGGCAGAAGCGCAAGCAGATATGGAGCCAGCGCAGCCGGGCCGTTCGACCGGTACCGCGACGCGCCCATCCTGGCGCCACCATTGGGACCGGCTGACTGCCTCTGCGCACAAGGTGTTCCGGTCGCGGCGCAGGCGGCGTGCGGACGAGGCTGCCGTCGTTGGCAGTTAGCCATGCCGGAAAGCGATTGGCGCCAAGCCTCTTCAGTCGCCCCAGAACAGGAAGCGCCGATGCTGCGGCGTATGGGCCGTATGGGCCGTATGGACTTTACGAGACGCCCGGGTCTCGGGACTGAAGCGCGCCCCCGGGTCGACCACTCGTGCGCGCAGCGCCATGTCGTAGAACGCGCCCACCATCGGCAGGGCGCTGCGCGCGCCCTGCCCCCAGTAGTCGCCGAGCGTCACACGTCCATCATCGAAGCCCACCCAGGCTCCCGCGACCAGTTGGGGATGCATCAGGATGAACCAGCCGTCGGCATTGTCCTGCGTCGTGCCCGTCTTGCCCGCCACGTCGGCGCGAATGCCGAAGCGCGTCCGGATCTGCGCTCCGGTGCCCCGGACCACGACGTCGCGCATCACGTCGACGAGTGTTTGCGCTGCGCCTGCGGGTAGTGCCTGCTCCGGCGATGCGCTCTTAAATTCGGCGAGCACCTTGCCCTCGTGATCCTCGATGCGGGTGACCATGCGCGGCTCGACATAGGCGCCGCGGTTGGCAATCGTGCTGTAAGCCGAGACCATTTCCTTGAGCGTGACCGGGCTCGTGCCCAGCGCGAGCGACGGTACCCGTTCGAGCGCGCTTTCTCGCACACCCATCGCGTGCGCAAGGCGCGCGACCTTCTCGGGCCGCGTCTCCTGCATGAGTTGCGCCGTGACGCGATTACGCGAGTACACCAGCGCGTCGCGCAGCGTGACCGGCCGGCCAGTTGGCGGCTCCGCATCGGAAGGCCGCCACATCGCCTGCCCGCGCAGTGGGATGGCAACGCTGCGGTCTACGAGCGTATCGTCCGGGCGGGCGCCGTCCGCGAACGCCGCCCCGTAGACGAAGGGCTTGAACGTAGACCCGGGCTGGCGCCGGGCCTGCTGCACGTGATCGAACGGCGCGTCAGTGAAATCACGACTACCGACCCATGCCTTGATATCGCCGTTGCGCGGATCGATCGCGATGAATCCCGCCTGGACCTGGGTCTTGCTTCGGCAGAGGTCACGGACAAACGCCGGGTTCCTGCCTAGCCTCCTGAGCGCCGTCTCATCCGACCGACCCGCATCGCGTGCGGTGCGGTATTCCGGCGTTTGCCGCATGAACGTCCGGAACAGGTCGTTGTCCGGCCCACAGCCCCGGCGTTCGCTCCAGGCCTCATTCGCAATCCATTGCAGCTGGCTGGCCTGCCAGTCCACCGCCTGCAACGCCATGGCCTGCAGCCGGAAATCTATGGTCGTGCGCACGACCAGTCCGTCGGCGTAGATGTTGTAGCCATTGCGCTCGGCCCATGCGATCAGCCATTTGCGCAACTGCACGGAAAAGTGCGGTGCTGCGCTTCTCGGCGCGGGCTGCACCGCGAAATTGACCCTGAGCGGTTGCCGGCTCAGCCAGATATGGGCATTGGGTCTGAGCTTCCCGTGCTTGCTCATCTGCCCAAGCACAGTGTTTCGCCGCTGCACGGCGCGCGACGGATTCAACACGGGGTTGTAAGTGCTGTTGGCCTTCAGCATGCCGACAAGTGTCGCGCCTTCGAGGATATCGAGCTGTTGGGCCGATTTGCCGAAGTAGGTGCGCGCCGCCATTTCCACGCCGTAGGCGTTGTACAGGAACGGTACATTGTTCAGGTACGTCTCGAGGACCTGGTCCTTGCTGTACACGGCTTCGATCTTGAGCGCCGTTATCGCCTCCCTGACTTTGCGCGCGAGGGTCGGCGCGCGGCCAACCTGGTCGGGGTACAGGTTGCGCGCGAGCTGCTGCGTGATCGTCGAACCGCCCTGGCGTTCGCCGGACAACGTATGCAGCGCAGCCGCCGCCATGCGCAGCCAGTCAATGCCGTGATGCTCGTAGAACCGGTGATCCTCGGTTGCGATCAATGCGTCCAGCACGTACGGCGAGATCTGCCTGAGCGACACCCACTCGCGATTAACCGGCTTGAACTCGTCGAGCACCCTGCCATCGCCGGACACGATGATCGCCGGGCGGTCGATGCGAGCTTTCCGAATGTCGCCGAGAGCGGGTGTGGACGGTACGAGCGCGAGCACGTACAGCAGGAACAGCGCGGGCACTGCAGCAAGGGTCAGCAAGATGCCTCGTCGCGTCGGGCGGCGAAGGCGGCGCAGTGCGCCGCTGAAGGCGCGCCTGGCTGTCAGGATGCTGGCAACGGCCAAGGGTCGGATGCGGATGAGCCACCGTGCGCAGAAATCTCGAAACAACGATACAGGGCGGCGATTCACGACGGCGGGACGCTTGGCGGAAAGAGCGGGATCGTACCAAAGTACCGGAACCCGTCTGTTGCCAAATGCCCGCGTAAATCGCGGCACTTACATTCGATTACATCTGTTTCATTTGGACGGAGTTACCGGCATTTCCCACGAAGATTGCCTGTCGGACAAAGCCGGATAGCCTTGCGACAGGGGAGCGGTTAAATTGGGCCGCTCGATCGGGCATCTTCATGGGAGGCATAGGCATGCAAGACATTCTCATCCTGACCGTCGGCACTCTATTGCTCGCAGCCCTCCTCTTCCCTGGCCGCAAAAGCCGGCGAGGCAAGTAGACAAGCTCGCGCACACGGAACTCGTGCCGGCAGCGGCCAGGTCGCCGCCGGCAACCGGAACGTCGCATCTGGCATGGCTTCCCGCGGTGCTAGGTGTTGGCTTGCAGGGAACCGGCCGGCCGGCGCATTGCGCCCCGCGCCGCCCTGCTCTCCTTGGGACTGCAGCCAAATTGCGCGTGATACCAGCGCGAGAATCCGCTTGGCGCGGAGAAACCGAGCAGGGTCGCCACCTCGGTCAACGGGCGATCGCTCTCCAGGACATGGCGCGCGGCGAGTTCCGTGCGGATGTCATTGACGATCGACGAAAAGCTCTGCCCTTCTTCCGCCAGCCGGCGCTGGACCGTGCGGCACACCACGCCCAGGTGGTCCGCCACCTGCTCGATGGTGCAGCGCCCGCCGGGCAGCAGCAACGGGATGATGCGCCGCACGTCATCGAGCATGGTCACTTGCCGGGAAATGGCAAAGGCATCCACCAGCTGTTGCGCGTAGCGCGCCATGGCGGGATCGGCGGAGGGATTGCGGGCGTCGAGATCGGCCTTCGTGCAGATAATGCAGTTGAATTCATGGTCGAATTCGATGCAAGGTCCGAAAAACCGCTGGTGCGTACCGAGGTCGCGTGGCGCGGGATGTTCGAAGCAGACGCGCCGCGGTTCCCAGTCCGGTCCCAGCAGCTGCCGGATCAATCGCACGATGACCCCGAGTGCGAGCTCCGCCCTTTGGCGCGTGGGCTGATGGGCGTTGCCGGCGATGACCGCCTCGCGGATGATCACCAGCCCGTCGCATTCCTCGACCGCCAGCGAGAGCGCACTGTTGAGCAGGGTCTGATAGCGCATCAGGACGCGCAGCGAGTCGCGCAGGGTCGCCTGGTCGCGGATCAGCAATCCTACCGGCCCGAGGTTGGACAGCAGGCGCGACTCGGCCATGCACAGGCCGAAACTTTCATTGCCCGACAGGGTCGCGGACGCCTGCAGCAGCCGCCCGACGCGCTCGCCCGGGATCATCAGGTCCGGCTCGCGCAGGACGCTCGGGCTCAGGCCCGCGTCAAGGAGCATCCGCACCGGATCCAGCCCGGCAGCCAGGGCGACCTCGCTGTAGTTGGTGAGGGCCGCAGCGCGGACAAGAGACGACATCGCAGGGCCGAGTGAAACGTGACAGGGAATGATAAAAGCCTGTGATCCACTGTCAAGCGGGAGAAACCCGTGGCGTCCGGCCTCCGCCGGCGATTATCCGGCGGCGATTGCTGCCGGGATCACCAGCAGATGGCGGACGGCCCGCCGTGGCGCCTTTCAGCGCCCCATGCGGCGGTCATAGCTGCGGGAAACGCGCTCGATCAGGCCTGGATCGCGCGTGCTCGCGGCATTGAACTCCACCCGCACGCTGCCGTCGCCTTGCTGGCGGACAGTGGCCGTGACGGTATCGCCATCTTTGCTGCCGACGACCGTGCCGGCCATCGCGTCCTGATTGGCGATCACCAGGCCCTGGTCGCGCATGGCATCCGCGGCCGCATAGAACGAACGATCGTAGCTGGCCGGCGCGCCCGCCGTGGGTGGATAGCCATAGTACGTGCAGCCCGCCAGCGACAGCATGGCAGCGGCAATCAGGGCAATGCGCGTGGGCTTCATGGTGGTACGCTCCTCTTCCAGTGGTGGCCGTGGCCAGGGCCGCCTACCAGTTGCGCCAGGTCGGCGAACTGCGCGTGCGCCTGCCACTGCCGCACGGCCTGGCGCGTCATGTCCAGCGCAAGCGGCTGGTGCGGATTGACGTACAGCACGACATGGTTGGCACGGGTGGCAGCCGCGGCGATCAATGCGCCCTCGATCACCTGGTGTGGCGTGTGCTCCAGCAGGAACCGGTCCTTGAACGTCCCCGGCTCGTCTTCATTGCCATTGCAGATGATGTATTTGTCGCCATCCGGGGCCGCTGCCACCGGTGCCCAGTTGCGATGCGTGGCGAAGCCGGCGCCGCCCATGCCGCGCAGGTCCGCCTGTTCGATTTCGGCGATGATCGTGGCCGGATCGCGCAGCGCCCTGGCCAGCCCCTCTCCGCCGCCCCGCGCAAGCCAGCGCTCCAGGTCCGCACCGACGTGGATGTCCTCCTTGAGGAGTACCTGATTCAGGGGTTCCATCGCGCGCTCCGTCGATCGCTCACCGCGTGCCGCCGACCGTGCGGCCCCGTACGCCGGCGCCCAATCCGGCATCGACACGCAGGTCGAAATGGGCGTAGCCGGGGAACAGCTGCGGTGCCTTGACATGCAGCGGCGGCCCGGCGAGCGTCAGTTCCCGCTGCCACGCATGCACGTGGCCGATGCCGGCGCGCACGGCCATCGCGCCGCGCCCTGCCTGTGCCGCGCTAACTCCGGCACGCCGGCCCATGCTCAGGATGTCGAGCAGCGCGTTGCCCATCAGCCGGTTGCGCCCGTGGATGCCGCCCGTGACCTCGCCCTCGCAGTAAAGTCCCGGCACGCTGGTCGCGCCATCCTTGTCGATGGCGACACCACCATTCTGGTAATGCAGGGTCGGATAGACCAGGAAAGGCTCCTGCGCCACATCCTGCCCGCACTTGTGCGCGAGATGGCGCAGCGTGACCAGGCGCTTGGCCAGGATGCCGGGGTTTTCCATTTCCAGCGTCGGCGTGTCGAGGAATACCCCGACTTGCCCGCCCCGCTCGATGCCGCGGCCCTGCGCGCATTCGCGCAGGATGGCCGAGGCCACGATGTCCCGTGGCTTGAGCTCATCGACAAAGCGCTCGCCCTCGCCGTTGATCAGCCGTGCGCCAGCCGAGCGCGCCGCTTCCGAGATCAGCCCGCCCGCCAGGTGCGGCGGGTAGGCGATGCCGGTGGGGTGGTACTGGAACGAGTCGAGCTCGCGCAGCCGCGCGCCGTGCCGATAGGCAAGCACCAGGCCGTCCGCGGTCGCGCCGTAGTGATTCGACGTGGGGAAGCTGTTCAGGTGCAGTCGCCCCGCCCCGCCGGTGGCGAGAATCACGGCACGCGCGCGCACCAGCATGAAGGTGCGCCATTCGAGGTTGTAGATCACGGCGCCGGCGCAGCGGCCGCGCTCGTCGGACAGCAGCTCGACCGCGGGGCAGCGGTTCCACACTGCAACCCCGGGTTCCAGGTCCACCGCCTCGCGCAGCACGCGCATCATCTCCAGCCCGGTGTAGTCCCGATAGGACAGGATGCGCGCGGCCGACGCCCCGCCCGGCTTCTTGCGAAGCAGGTTGCCGCCAAAGGGCCGGTCCTCCTCCTGGTCGAACATCATGCCCAGCCGGATCAGCCAGCGGATCACGTCGGGGCCGTCCATCACCATCTGCGCGACAAGCTCGGGCTCGCCGCGGAAATGACCGGCGCGCAAGGTGTCCTCGAAGTGCAGCTGGGGACTGTCATCCTCGCCGATGGCCGCCTGGATGCCGCCCTCGGCCATGACGGTATTGCTGTCGCCAAGGCGCAGCTTGGTGGCAAGGATCACCTGTGCGCCCTGCGCGGCGGCGGTCAGTGCCGCCGCGCAGCCGCCCCCGCCGCCGCCGATGATCAGCACATCGGTGGAGACCAGCTGCGCACCGGCGATGTCGACATCGTCGATCAGCGCGTTAGCCTGCAGGCAGCGCGCGAGATCCGGCTGGCAGGGTTCGCCGCGGTTCACGCCGACGGCCAACGCGACGCGCGCATTGGGCCCGTGGTCGGGGTGATAGGCCTTGAGCAGGGCGTCAACGTTGGTCTCGTCGCTGCGCATCGGCGCGGCCACACCGGGCCGGTAGCGCCGGCGCGCTTCGTCGTAGGGGATGCCGGTCGGCATGGTCGTGTGCCTCCGTCAGCGCGGCGGCTGTGCGCCGGGCGCGTCGAAGTCGATCGTCATCGCCCCGCTTTCGATCTGCTGCAGGCGCAGCATCAGGTTGGCGGGCCGCAGTGTCTGCGCCGCGATCATGCGGCGCACGAACAGGCCGAGATGATTGGGGCGGATGTGTTCCGGGCAGGCCAGCGTGCAGAGGTTGCACATGACGCATTCGTCGAAGACCTGGCTGGCAGCGGTGAGCTTGCCTTCGACGGCGAACTGCACGCCCTGCTGGACATCGAGTTCCTTCGGGCAGGCGCGGTCGCAGCCGCTGCAGTGGCGGCAATGCGCGGCCTCGGGGAAGGTCGTGGAGATCGCCTGCAAGGCCTCCCAGCTCTCGCCGATCTCTTCCATGTGGTAGACGTGCCGCTCCGTCGCCGTAAAGTAGTCCAGGAACGCGACCTGCATGCCGTCTTCGACGAGCGTCTCGCACGCCAGCGCCGTGCGCACGTCCTGCTCGCCGCTGCGCCGCACCATGACCCGGCACGAGCCGCACACGCCCTGGCCCATGCATCCAACGCCTTCGACCAGCGTCTCGCCCGCATGCAGGAAGGCCTGCAGGATGGAGCAGTTTTCCGGTGCTTCGATCTGCCGCCCTTCGATGCTCAGACGTACCATCGCATGCCCCGTGGAATCGGCGGCGCCCACTTCACACTGGCGCCAGGGTCGAAAAGGTCATATAAAACCATAGCACACCGAAGGTCTTTGCCTAAGGGAGCCGTAATGGAAACCTGGCTGAAGGCGCTTGCGCCCGTCGTTGCAGCGATCGTGGTCGCCGCAGGCATCGTGTTGTTGCTGGCCGTGCCGCTGCTCGCATACCTGCTGTATCCGCCGGAAGTGAAGCAAGGCACCGAAGTGCCGGCCTGGGCGGCGCAGGAACTGCAGAAGATGGGCGCGCCAAACCGGCGCGAGCTGCTGCTTGCGCTGCTGGTGCTGATCGCGCTGGCACTGTGGACTGGCCCTGACGCTGGGCATCATGGGCATCCTGACACCTTATGGCACCGGTCCGAGCCCGGTCTACTTCGGCAGCGGCTACCTGCCCGCCGGAGACTACTGGCGGCTTGGCGCCATCTTCGGCGTGATCTACATCGCCGCGTCCTCGCGCTCGGCGTGCCGCTGCTGCTTTGATACGGAGCCCTCCCACCATGGCCCACGAACCGAGTTCAACGCATCCGCCGGCGATGGCGCGATCCCGTGGTTTTTCGCTTGGTGCAGCCGCCGCCGTGGCCTGCCTTTACCTGCTCGCACCAACTCCGGCGCATGCCCAGGCGCGCCAGGTCTTCGCTTCGCCCGATGCGGCAATGGCGGCTTTCGGCCAGGCGGTGCGCGCCGACGACGAGGTCGCCATGCGCCGCATGCTGGGGCCGAAGTTCCGCGACATCATTCCGCCGGCCGGCGCCGAAGTACGGAAACGGTTCGACACCGCCTGGGCGCAATCGCATCGCTTGCAGCAGGCGGACAAACATGCCTTCATCGCGGTCGGCGACGATGGCTGGACCCTGCCGGTGCCGCTGGTCAAGGCGCCAGGCGGCTGGCAATTCGACACGCGGGCGGGTGTCGAAGAAATGCGCGTGCGCCGCATCGGCCGCAACGAGCTTGCGGTGATCCAGACCATGCAGGCGATCTGCGATGCGCAAGCGGAATACGCCCAGACGATGCACGATGGCGAGAAGCGGCTGGTCTACGCCAGCAGGCTGTCCAGCACCCCGGACAAGCATGACGGGCTCTATTGGCCGACCACCTCGAGCGAGTCACCGAGCCCGCTCGGCCCGGCCTTCCGCGACGCCGGCACGCGCAATGCAAGCAAGGACGGTTACCACGGCTACCACTACAAGCTGCTGACCGCGCAAGGGCCGCATGGCGACGGCGGTGCGCTCAATTATGTCGTCGACGGCAAGCTGTTCGGCGGCTTTGCGGTCATGGCCTGGCCGGTGCGCTACGGCGACACCGGCGTGATGAGCTTCATCGTCAGCCACAAGGGGCAAGTGTACGAACGCGACCTGGGGCCCAACAGCGCGGCCAAGGCCGCTGCAACGAAAACCTTTGACCCAGCCCCGGGCTGGAGGAAGGTGTCGCCATGAGCCATCGCATCCTCACCATGGCCTGCTGCGGCGTACTGGCACTGGCCGGATGCCAGGGCGCCGGGCCGCCGGCCGCAACGCCGGCGTCCGCGCTGCCTGGCGGCGGCCCGACCCAGGTCCAGCGCGAACCCGCCCCGTACAAGGCAGAAGAAATCGAGGCCCTGGTCGCCCCGATTGCGCTCTACCCCGATCCGCTGCTGTCGCAGGTGCTGATGGCGTCCACCTATCCGCTGGAGGTCGCCCTCGCCGCGCGCTGGCTCAAGGAGCGCCCTGACCTGAAGGGCGATGCCGCGGTCAAGGCGGTGCAGAACGAAACCTGGGACGTCAGCGTGAAATCGCTGGTGGCGTTTCCGCAGATCCTTGGACCCATGGGCGACAAGCTGGACTGGACCCAGAAGCTGGGCGATGCCTTCCTGGCCCAGCAGAAGGACGTGATGGCTGCGGTGCAACGCCTGCGCGTGCGCGCCCAGCAGGCCGGCCACCTCAAGTCGGGGCCGCAGCAAACTGTGATCGTGGAACCCGCGACCGCGGCCGAATCCACGCAGCAGACCATCGTGCGCATCGAACCGGCGCAGCCCGACGTGATCTACGTGCCGGTGTATGACCCCGCCATTGTCTATGGCGGCTGGGGCTATGCAGGATACCCGTACTACTATTGGCCACCCTACGGACCCTACTATCCTGGCGACGCCTTCCTTGGCGGCATCGCATGGGGCGTCGGCCTGGCCGCGGCCGTCGCCATCTTCGGCGACTGCGACTGGAACAACGGCGGCGTCCATGTGGAGCACCACAAGGCCCGCAATATCGACCGCAACTTCGACGCCAGCAAGCTGGACCAGGGCCGCTGGCAGCACGACGCGCGGCACCGCCAGGGGGTGGCCTACCGCGACAGCGCCACGCGCGAACGATTTGGCAGGAGCACCGCCGATGCGTCGGGCCGCGCCGGCTTCCGCGGGCGCGACGCCACCGGCGGCCGGGACAACGGCTTCCAGGGCGTGGGCCGCGGCGGCAGTGCCGTGCAGCGTGATGTCAGCCGCGGAAACCAGAGCCTGCACTCGGGCGGCGGCCGGGCCGGCGGATTTGGCGGCGGACGCGGCGGAGGCTTTGGCGGCGGGCGTGGTGGCGGTGGACGACGTTAGGGAACCAATGCCCGTTTGGAGTGGTGCACTGGCACCTGGCTCCCGACATGACCGGATTCCCGAAGCGCAAGGGAAATCCATCGGCACAAAGACGCAGAATATCCATCCTCGCGCCCCCTCCTTCGCGCGCTGGAATGACGCCGGCGCCAGTCGCGTCAGCCGAGAGATCCTTATTCTTGCCGGCTAGCCGCCCTGATTTGACCACGATCAAGTCCGAATCATCCAGCGCCGTTTCCTGGCGCCGAACGCAAAGCTTCTGGCATGGAAAGCAAAGTCCGGACGTAGCCCCCACGCTTACCTTGATGACAACGCAATATGCGTTGGACCCATATCAAGAGGAGACACAGAATGGCTACACCCGGTTATTGCATTGCGCATCTTGTTGCCGAAGTCTGCCTTGCTGAATTAGCACATTCCGATTCAGTCATGGTGCGTTCGGAGGCCGAATGATGCGCGTAGAACAACTGACCGCCAGCATCGGCGCCGAACTCGTTGGCGTGAAACTCTCCGATGCCATTCATGACGATGGCTTGTTCAATGAGATCCGCGCCGCGTTGCTGCGGCACAAGGTTCTGTTCCTGCGAGACCAGGATATTTCTCGCGCCGAGCATGTCGCGTTTGCCGAGCGCTTTGGCAAGCTCGAAGACCATCCCGTTGCCGGCAGCCATCCGGAGCATCCGGGTCTCGTCCAGATCTACAAGCGGCCGGACCAGCCGATGGACCGCTACGAAAACGCCTGGCATACCGATGCCACGTGGCGCGAGGCACCTCCGATGGGCTGTGTCCTTCGCTGTGTAGAAACCCCTCCGGTCGGCGGCGACACGATGTGGACGAACATGGTTCTCGCGTACGAGAACCTGCCCGGTCACGTCAAGGCGCAAATTGCCGGCCTGAGAGCACGTCACAGCATCGAGGCGAGTTTCGGCGCGGCCATGCAAATCGAGAAGCGCCTGGCGCTGAAGGCGCAGTACCCGGATCCCGAGCATCCGGTGGTACGAATCCACCCGGAAACCGGCGAGCGGATCCTCTTCGTCAATGCCTTTACCACGCATCTCACCAACTTCCATACGCCTGCGTACGTGCGCTATGGCCAGGATTACAACCCCGGTGCGGCCGACCTGCTGCGTTACCTGGTGAGCCAGGCCTTCATTCCCGAATACCAGGTGCGCTGGCGCTGGAAGGCCAACAGCATGGCGATCTGGGATAACCGCAGCACCCAGCACTACGCGGTAATGGACTACGCGCCCTGCCATCGCAAGATGGAGCGCGCCGGCATTGTCGGCGACAAGCCGTTCGGCATTGGCGAGAAGCCATTCGGAATCGGCGAGGGCGACGTCAAGCGACACGCCGCACAGCCGGCCCAGGCCTGAACTATTTATCCCAAGGAGAGAGACATGGATTTCATCGACGGTTCGCTGTTCCCGGAGAACCAGCAGAAGCTGGTCATCACCGCAGCCCCTTATGGCCCGGAATGGATGCCTTCGGATTTTCCGCAAGATATTCCGGTGACGATGGAGGAACAGATCCAGAAGGCAGTGGACTGCTACAACGCCGGCGCTACCGTGCTGCACGTTCACGTACGCGAAGCCGATGGGAAAGGCTCGAAGCGCCTGTCCAAGTTCAATGAGTTGCTTGCCGGCATCCGGGCACGCGTGCCGGACATGATCCTGCAAGTGGGCGGATCGATCTCGTTTGCGCCGGAGAGCGAGGGGGATGTGGCCAGGTGGCTGTCGGACGATACTCGCCATATGCTTGCGGAACTGAAGCCGACGCCGGACCAGGTGACGATCGCGATCAACACCAACCAGATGAATGTGGTCGAGCAGATGTGCGCGGCAGATGTGGCCGGAACGTCCCTGGCCGAGCCGGCTAATTATCGCGCCTATCGCGAGATGACCATCCCCGCCGGACCGGAATGGGTGGAAGAGCATATCCGCCGGCTCAGCAGCAACGGCATCCAGACCCACTTCCAGCTTGCCAACATCGCGCAACTTGAAACGGTAGAGCGGATGATGCGCCGGGGCACCTGCAACGTGCCACTGATCCTGACCTGGGTGGCAATCGGCGGCGGCTTCGAAGCGCCCAACCTCTACAACCTGGCGAACTTCGTGAGGGCCTGCCCCAACGGCTCGGTGCTGACCCTGGAAACCTCGATGCTCAACGTGCTTCCGCTCAACATGATGGCTATCGCCATGGGGCTGCACGTGCGTTGTGGTATCGAGGACAACATCTGGACGCAGCGGCGGGACCGCAAGACGGGCACGGTCGAACAGATCGAGCAACTCGTGCGCATCTCGCGGGAGTTCGGCCGGGACGTTGCCAGTGCGAAGGAAGCGCGTGAGATCTACAAGATCGGCACGTTCTACGACGGCGCCGACGAGACGCTGGCGCAGAATGGTTTCGCGCCGAACCGCAAGCCTGGCCAGGTCGGGTTCACCCAGCACGCACGCCGTTGATCTGAAAGGATCAGGCCGCGTGGAGGTACAGAGATCCTCCGTCCCTGTACCTGCCCTGATCGCGTCTAGCATGTGAAGCGCCCGCACCCGGCGCGCTCCACCTGCTGGGGAAGACAGTCGGCTCGTTATATCCAGCCGGGTATTCATGTATGGATAGCACGATGTCACGCGAAGATTCCATGAGCCTGCAGTATCCGGAGACACGCGCGCAGGTGTCGGCCACAACCAGCACCGGCCCTCGCTTTACGATACTCGTGGGCGGCCTTGTGATGCTGGGCCAATTCGCCATCGGGACCTATCTACCAGCCTTCGGCTCGCTCAGCACGTCTTTGTCGGCCAGTCCGGCACAAGTACAGCAGTCTCTGACGGCATACATGCTTCCTTTCGGGCTGATGATGCTGTGGCATGGAGCAATCTCCGACGCAATCGGGCGTCGCAGATCCGTCCTCGCCGGACTCGCGCTGTTCGCCCTGGGGTCGCTGGTCTGTGCAGCGGCTTCGCAAATAGAGACCCTGTACGCCGGCCGCATCATGCAGGGGCTGAGTGCGGGAGTTGGGGCCGTCGTTGGCCGGGCCATGGTCCGGGACGTTGCCAGCGGGGCAACCGCTCAAAGGCAACTGGCACTGGTCGGCATGCTGTTCGCGCTGGCCCCGGCGCTGGCACCAGTCTGCGGTGGCTGGCTGCTGGCCTGGGCGGGCTGGCGCAGCATCTTTTTCTTTCTTGCTCTGCTGTCCGCAGGCTTGCTCGGGGCCTGCTGGCTTTGGCTGCCTGAAACCCTGCCGCCACCTGAACGGCATGTGCTGCATCCCATCCGGCTTGCTCAGGCGTATGGCAACGTTCTTTCGCATCGCAGCTTTGTGTTGTTGGCGCTGGCCAATGCTAGCGTCAACATGGCCATCTACGTCTATGTACTCGGTGCTCCCAGTTTCGTTACGCAGCACCTCGGATTGAATGCGCAATCCTTCGCATGGCTGTTCGTGCCGATTGTTGCGGGATTGCTGCTAGGCTCGCTCGCGCTATTTCGTCTTGCTGGCAGGGTGAGCCCATGGAAGACCATCGCGGGGGGGCACATCGTCATGTTCGCCGCGGCATTGGTCAATCTTTCCCTCGGCGTGTTCCATGCATCCGCGCTGCCGTGGATCGTGACGGCTCTTCCCTGCTTTGCCTTCGGCATGATGCTGACCCAGCCGAGCCTGCAATTGCTGGCTCTGGATTGCGCCCCGGCGCGCCGAGGCCTGGCGGCCAGTTGCTACCTGACGTTTCAACAGGTCGGGAATGCGTTGTTGTCCGCGCTGGTCATGCCGCTCCTTGCTGTCTCCCTTACGCGAATGGCACTTGGCATGCTGTCGATCCAATGCCTTGGCGCGCTCCTGGCCTACTTGGCGCTACGTTCAATGGACCGATCGCAATCCATGAATGGGGCCGGCGGATCTGGCGGCGGGAGAGGCGGGAGAGGCGGGAGAGGCGGGAGAGGCGGGAGAGGCTAGCGGGAGCCGGTGCGAACGCCTCTGTCCGCTCTGGTTTGGACCTGCTTCAGGGACTCGCCCGCGTGCGCCGCATCAGCGCCACGATCGAATCCAGCCGCGTCCGGTCGCACGCCAGCGGCATGCCGTCGGCGAACATTGGCTGGGCCAGGCGCGTCAGCACGTCGCCCGGCGGCGCTTCCACCACCAGCCGTGCGCCATTGGCATGTGCCAGCAGCATGGTTTCATGCCAGCGCACCGGCGTGGCCATGTTCAGCGCCAGGTCGTCGGCGATCCTGCGCGGGTCGCGCAGCTCGCGCGCCTTGCTGGCGCTGAAATAACGCAGCGAGGGCGCGCACAGCGCCACGCCCTGCATGGCCTGTTGCAGCGCCTGCGCCGCGGCATCGAGCAGCGGGCAATGCGATGGCACATGGATGGCGACCGGCTTTGCGGCCTGCGCGCCGGCGGCAAGCGCCAGCGCTGATACCTCGGCCATCGCCGCCTCGCTGCCGGCGATCACGATCTGCGTCGGGGCGTTGAAGTTAGCCAGGTATACCGGCCGTTGCGGCGAGCACACCTGCGCCACCAACGGTGCGAGCCGGTTGCGGTCGAGCCCCAGGATGGCGGTCATGCCGTAGCCGGCGGGATAGGCCTGCGCCATCAGTTCCCCGCGCAGGCGCACCAGGCGCAAGGCATCGGCAAAGGAGAGCACGCCGGCAGTCACCGCGGCGGCATACGCGCCGATTGAAAGTCCGGCCACGGCGTCGGCGCGGGCGTCGTAAGCGGCCAGGCATCGTGCCATCGCCACGCCCGACGTCAGCAGGCACAGCTGCGTCCAGACCGTCGATTGCAGGCGCTCGGGCGTATCCATCCCTGCCGCCGGTACTTGCAGGACCTCCTCCGCTTCGGCCAGCACCGCCGCCACTGCCGGGTCGGCTGGCAGGTCCTTCAGCATGCCGGGGCGCTGTGTCCCCTGCCCGGGGAACGTGATCAGGACTTGCATGGCGATGGCTGCCACGGATCGTCGCACAGGCACGGTCCGTGGTCCGTCTTCAGCAGCACCCTGCCCCCGCTGCGCAGGCGTTCCAGCAGCGAAAAGCCGCCGTACGGTGTCGCGATCTGGATGTCGACGCGGACCGGCGCGTTGCGCTGCAGTTCGCCAAGCAACTCGAGATGGCCCGCCGCCAGCGGCTGGTCTGCCGTCACGACCAGATCCAGGTCGCTGTCGGCATGCAGCACGTTCTGCGCGCAGGCCAGCGAGAAGCCGGCGCTGCCGGTCACGCCCCAGCGGATGCCTGCGGCGTCGAGCCGGCCGGCGATGGCCTCGAGCGCGCGGATTGCCGGCAATGCCGCCAGGTCCGGGCGCAGGCGCCAGGCGCGCTGGGCGGCCAGCTCCATCGGCGTGACGAGCTTGCGCATCGCCGACGGCGCAATCCACGTGCCGAAGCGCTCTGCACGCGAGCGGCCGCGCAAGCCAACGGGGATCTCCCCCGGCCGGCGGCCGTCGCGACGCACGACCACCGGCGTGTCGTGCAGCGCCGGCAGCGAGACCCACGCCGGCAGCGCCGCGCCCTCCAGCGCGCTGGCCGGGTCGTCCAGCCAGACCAGGTCGTGCGGCGCGGGCGGCGCGAAATTCACGCTTGCCATTGCCGGGACAGGCACGCGCGTACCTCTGCCGACGCCTTCCGGTTGGCCCCGCCGAGGCGGCCTTGCAGGCCCGGCGTCGGGTCGCGGCGGATGTCGGCCAGCGCGGACAGGATGGTGTCGCGCGCGAGGAGCGCATCGGCCGCCACCGGCGCACTGGCCGACTCGACCTCGATCAGCCGCCACAGGATGCCCAGCGTGGCGAAGTTCTCGATGTCGTAGGCCATCGGCGGTACTGTCGACGCCAGCGCCTCCAGGTCCTCGACCGTGCGCATGGTGATGCGGGCCGCGGCTTCCTTGCCCATCGCATGCACCAGCACGCCCGGGTCATTGAGCGCGATGATCCGGTTGGCCTGGTAGCCGTGCGCAAGGAAGGCGCCCGACATGGCGCGCCCGACAATCAGCGCCACCACCGGATGCCCGGCCAGGCGTGCCTCGGCATACGCGGCCACCGCGCCGGCCAGCGACTGGTGGACGCCCAGTGCCTCCTCGCGCCGGCCGTAGGCCTGGCTGGGCGTATCGACGATCGCCACGATGGCGCGCTTGACCGGCGCGGCGCGGTCCGCCTCGATCGCCTCGCGCACCGCGCGCGCCAGCGACCAGCCCTCGAGCAGTCCGGCTTCGCCGTTGCGCGCGCGCGGGAAGCGGCTGGCGGCATCGGGCACCAGCGCAATCCAGCGCACCGCGGCGCCGGCCAGTTCGCCGTCGGCCACCTGCACGGAATCCGGATAGCCCGGCTGGCGCGACGCCGCCGGCGCCAGCGCCTGCAGCCAGCGTTCGCCGCGGCTGGCTTCGCGCGCGGCAGCGGGATGAAGTGGTGCGTTCATGCGTCGGTCCCCCGTTGAAACAGTGCCTGCACCTGGGCGGGCGTGGGTTGGGCGCTGGCGTCGTACGCCTGCAGCGCGGCCAGGTATCGCGCGACTTGCTCGCTGCGATGGCTGGCGGCGACCGGCCCGCGCAGCAGCGCGGCAACCTGCGCGCGCATTGCGTCGCAGTCGTCGTCGACATACGCATCGGCGAAACCGGTGGCGACGCGCTGCGCGCCGCCGGTGAAGCTCCAGATAAAAGGCCGGTCGCGCGAGTCGTACTCGGCGATGCCCGCCTCCTGCTCGATCACGGCCGGGCCGTTCAGCCCCAGCCGGCCCTCCTGCGTCATCACCAGCGCGCTGCACAGGCCGGCTGCGATCGACATGCCGCCAAAGCAGCCCACCTGCCCCGCGATCACGCCGACCACCGGCTGGTAGCGGCGCAGGTCGACGATCGCCGCGTGGATCTCGGCAATCGCCGCCAGGCCAAGATTGGCCTCCTGCAGGCGCACGCCACCGGTTTCCAGCAGCAGCACCGCGCGCGTCGGTTCGCCGCGGCGGTTGTCTTCGGCCGCCAGTTCCAGCGCCCCGGCGATCTTGGCGCCACCGACCTCGCCCATGCTGCCGCCCTGGAAGGCCCCCTCGATGGCCAGCACCACCACCGGCATCCCGTCGATGCGCCCCTTGGCCACCACCACGCCGTCATCGCTCTGCGGCACCACGCCTTGCGGCGGCAGCCACGGCGACTGCAGGCCGTCGAACGGCCCCGCCAGTTCGCGGAAGGTGCCCGGGTCGAGCAATGCACGCGCGCGCTCGCGTGCGCCGAGTTCGATAAAACTGTTGCGCGCCAGCAGTTCCGCGGTGTTCATGCGCTGTCTCCTTGCTGCGGGCCGCCCAGCGCCTCGAACGCTTCCGCCAGGCGCATGCCGACCACGCCGGGCGTCGCGCCAAAGTCGTGGATGCGGATCTGCATCGATGCGCGCGGCTCGGCGGCGAAGACGCGCGAGAGCTGCGCATCCCAGACGCGGCCGTAGCCATTGACCGAGGTGGTGACCTCCACCGTGGTCCTGCCGCCCTGGCCCGGCTCGACCACTACCTCGAGGTCGCCCGACCCCACCACGCCGACCAGGACGCGTCCGGTAGCGGGTTGCCCCGCCGGGAATTCAAATCGCAGTTGTTCCATCACAGTCCCCTGAAGTCGTTTTCTGCAGCCGTCACGTTGGCCGTCCCGTCCCGTGACAGCCGGTCGAGGAAGATCGTCGCGGCCAGCAGGTCCGCCGCGCCGCCCGGCGAGGCCCTGCGGGCCAGCATGCCGGCATCGAGGCTGCGCAGGTGGCGCCGCCCGGCGACCGTGCCCGCGCCGCCTGCCGACAACACCGCCTTCGCGCCGGCCTGCATGTAATCCAGCCCTTGCCGTCCTGACCGGGCCAGCACGCAGGTATCGTCCAGTTCGCTCATCAGCGCGAGCAGCGCGTTCAGGCGGGCCGTCGATTCGGTATCGCCGCGCGCGCGGCTGCGCTGCAGCGCCGGCAGCGCCAGCCGCGTCACGTGCGGGAAGCCCGCGCGCGCCTGGGCGCGCGCGCCGCCGACACCGTAGGCCAGACAGGCGAGTTCGCCCTTGTTGCCGGTGAGCCTTGGCCGGTGCCGGTCCGCCAGCGCGGCGATGGCGCCGGCCGTGGCGCTGATCGTCCCGGCACTGGCGGCCAGCCCTGCCGCGCTCGCGTGCGCCGCGGCCCCGACCAGCAGGCCCATGCACCAGATCGCGCCACGATGCGTGTTGACACCGCCGGTGGCGGCCAGCATCACGGCCTCGGCCTCGCGGCCGAGCGCGCCCAGTTGTTCGCGCAGGCCATAGCCCACACGCGGCGCCCGCAGCCCGGCATCGGCCATGGCCGCGAACGACGGCCCCAGCGCGTGCGCCGAGCGCAGCATCAGCGGCAAGGTCAGGTCGGCATGGGCCCCGCTGCCGCGGCTGTCGACCAGGCCGGGCTTGGGCGAGAGCCGCGCTTCTTCGGCAATGGCGCCGACGGCGAGTCCCGCCAGCGCCTCGGCATGGGCCGAGGCCGCCGGGCGCTGCGCGGGCGCGTACGCGGCCTGCGCTTGCAGGATCCTTGCGGTGGCGGCTGCCATCACCAGCTCCGGAAGCGTGCCGGCGGCTCGTACAGCCCGCCGGACCAGTCGACCAGGTCGGCCATGCTCTTGGCCGCCAGCAGGCTGCGCGTGGCCTGGCTGCGCTGCACGCCCAGGTCTTCCGGCAGCGCGATCAGGCCGTCGCTGCGCATCCGGCGCGTGGTGGCGGGATCGTGCTTCAGGCCGATGGGCGTGACGCCGGCCACGGCGGCAATCATCCGGCGCCGCTCCTCCAGCGATTGCGCCTTGTAGAGGTAGGCGATGCCCTCTTCGGTCAGCACGTGCGTGACGTCGTCGCCGTAGATCATCACCGGCGCCAGCGGCATGCCGCTTTCGCGCGCGACCTCGACCGCATCCATCGATTCGACAAAGGTCGGCTTGCCGCCGGCCTGGAAGGTCTCGACCATCTGCACCACCAGCTTGCGGCCGCGCGCGAGCGGGTCGTCGGTTTCGATCAGGTCGAGCCACGCCGGCGTCGGGTGGCGGCGCCCGCCCGGCTGGTGGCCCATGTTGGGCGCGCCGCCAAAGCCGGACAGCCGCCCGCGCGTCACCGTGGACGAATGGCCGTCGCCGTCGATCTGCAGCGTCGAGCCGATGAACAGGTCCACCGCATACTGGCCGGCAAGCTGGCAGAAGGCCCGGTTCGAGCGCATCGAGCCGTCCGCGCCGGTAAAGAAGACGTCCGGCCGCGCGGCGACGTAGGCTTCCATGCCCAGCTCGCTGCCGAAGCTGTGCACGCTCTCGACCCAGCCGGTCTCGATCGCCGGAATCAGCGTCGGGTGCGGGTTGAGCGTCCAGTACTTGCAGATCTTGCCCTTCAGCCCGAGCGACTCGCCGTACGTCGGCAGGATCAGCTCGATCGCCGCGGTGTTGAAGCCGATGCCGTGGTTGAGCGACTGCACCTGGTGGCGCTCGTAGATGCCGCGGATCGCCATCATCGCCATCAGCACGTGGACCGGCTTGATCAGCCGCGGGTCGCGCGTGAACAGCGGTTCGCAGAAGAATGGCTTGTCCGCCTGCACCACGTAGTCGATCCAGGAGCCCGGCACGTCGACGCGCGGCAGGCCCGCGGGATCGTCGACGATCTCGTTGACCTGCGCGATCACGAGCCCGTCGCGAAAGGCCGCGGCCTCGACCAGCGCCGGCGTGTCCTCAGTGCTCGGACCGGTGTAGAGGTTACCCTGGCGATCGGCCTTGTAGCCGGCGATCAGCACCACATTGGGCACCAGGTCCACGTACAGCCGCGAATACAGCTCGATATAGGTATGGATCGCGCCGACTTCGAGCTGACCGTCCTCCAGGAACTGCGAGATGCGGATGCTTTGCGCCCCCGCGTACGAAAAATCCAGCTTGCGCGCGATGCCGCGTTCGAACAGGTCAAGGTGCTCGACCCGGCTGACGCTGGGGATGATCATGTGGAGCGCATTCACGCGCGCCGGATCGACCTGCGCCAGCGAGCGCGACAGGAAGTCGGCCTGCTTCTGGTTGTTGCCCTCCAGCACCACGCGGTCGCCGGACGCCAGCACGGCTTCCAGGAACGCGACAATGTCGCTGGTCGGCACCACCTTGCCGTCGGCAATGGCTGCGGCATTCTGCTTGCGGCGCGCCTTGGCTTGCCTGCGGGTATTCCACTGGCGGCCCGTGCTGGTGTTGGTCATCGCGTCTCCGGCTGGTGTCTGTCTGATGGCTCCACCTTAAACAGGCGGCGTCCGGCAAACAATCACGCCAGCAAATGAACCGTTACGCTGGCCGGAAGCGAGACCAGGGAGTGGGCGAAAAGCCGCCCGCGCCCCTACTGGTCGGCTTCGCGCATCGCCATCCGGCACGCCGCTGCCAGCGCCAGCAGGTTGGGATCGCGCTCGCGGCGGCGCAGGAAGTTCAGCGCGATGGTCTGCTTGATGTCGTACTCGCCGGCCAGCGGCACGAACGCCACATTGCGCGAATACACGCCCTTCACCCGGCCCGGCAGCAGCGTGTATCCGATGCCGCCGCCCACTAAGTTCATCAGCGAAAAGATGTCGCCGACCTTCATCACCACATTAGGCGTGAATTCGGCAATACGGAACGCCTCGACAAAGCCGCTGTAGGTGACGAAGCCCTCGCTCAGGCTGACGAAGGGCTCGTCGCGGCAGGCACGCAGGTCCACCGCGGGCATCGAGGCATAGGGCGAACCGGCCGGCGCGGCAAAGAAGATATCGTCCTCGAACAGCGGGATCGACTCGATCTCCGGATCGGGCTCGGGCACGGCCATCAGCGCGGCGTCGATCGAGCCCTGCTTGAGCTTCTGCAGCAGGTCCGCGTTCGATCCCAGCATCAGCTCGGTCTGCAGCTCCGGGCGCCGCAGCTTCAGGCCGATCACGATCCTGGGCACGGTCTGGACCGTGAGCGAATAGAGCGAGCCGATCTTGAGGTGGTCGGCCGAAAAGCCGGCGGCCTCGCGCGTGGCGCGGATGCCGTCGGCCATGGCCTTGAGCACTTCCCTGGCCGTATCCGCCAGCACATGGGCGGCGTCGGTCGGGATCAGGTTGCGGCCCTCGTGGCGGAACAGCGCGCAACTGGTGCCCTCTTCCAGCGAGTGCAGCGCGCGGTGCACGCTGACCGTGCTGGTATCCAGGATCTCGGCCGCCTTGGCCAGGTTGCCCGATTCCATGAACGCCAGCAGGGCTTCGAGTTTGCGGAAGGTGATCTCTTCGCCGATGCGGATTCTCATGGGTCGGGGGGCTGTGGTTGGGGCAGGCTCCTATCTTAGCTGCGTGGCGGGCAATGCGCACCGCTAACTGGACTGGCCGAGTTGCGTGAGGATCGCCGGGTTCTCCAGCGTCGAGGTGTCCTGCGTGATTGCCTCGCCCTTGGCCAGCGAGCGCAGCAGGCGGCGCATGATCTTGCCTGAGCGCGTCTTGGGCAGGTTGTCGCCAAAGCGGATGTCCTTGGGCTTGGCGATCGGGCCGATTTCCTTGCCGACCCAGTTGCGCAGCTCGGTGGCAAGCTTGATGGCCTCTTCGCCGTTCGGGCGGGCGCGCTTGAGCACGACGAACGCGCAGATCGCCTCGCCGGTCATGTCGTCGGGACGGCCGACCACCGCGGCCTCGGCCACCAGCGGGTTGGCCACCAGCGCCGACTCGATCTCCATCGTGCCCATGCGGTGCCCCGACACGTTCAGCACGTCGTCGATGCGGCCCATGATGGTGAAGTAGCCGGTGTCCTTGTCGCGGATCGGCTGTACCTGGCCGGCGACGGCTCGTGCTTGCCGCCCAGCTCCCACCCGAAGCAATACGACCTGTCGAGCCTGCGCCTGCTCGGCACCGTGGGCGAGCCGATCAATCCCGAGGCGTGGATGTGGTACTACAAGAACATCGGCAACGAGCGCTGCCCGATCGTCGACACCTTCTGGCAGACCGAGACCGGCGGCCACATGATCACGCCGCTGCCGGGCGCGACGCCGCTGGTGCCGGGTTCGTGCACGCTGCCGCTGCCGGGCATCATGGCCGCCATCGTCGACGAGACCGGCCATGACCTGCCCAACGGCAATGGCGGCATCCTGGTGGTCAAGCGCCCGTGGCCGGCCATGATCCGCACCATCTGGGGCGATTCCGGAGCGCTTCAGGAAGAGCTACTTCCCCGAGGGGCGGTACACGATCACGTTCTTCACGGCCTCGCAGCCGCCCAGCGCCAGCGCATCGTCGGCGATGGCCTTCAGCGGCAGCGCCTTGCCGCCGCGCATCTGCTCGTCGGCGGTGATCAGCGCCACCGCGCCCACGTCGACCAGCCGCTCCTGCAGCGACTTGGCCGAGAAGCCGCCGAACACCACCGAGTGCGTCGCGCCCAGGCGCGCGCAGGCCTGCATCGCGGCCACGCCTTCGACCGACATCGGCATGTAGATCACGACGCGGTCGCCCTTCCTGATGCCGAGCGTCTTCAGGCCGTTGGCCAGGCGGCACACCTTCGCATGCAGTTCGCGGTAGGTGACGCGCGTCACCGTGCCGTCGTCGGCCTCGAACACGATCGCGACCTTGTCGGCATTGCCGTTTTCCAGGTTGCGGTCCAGGCAGTTGTACGAGGCATTGAGCTGGCCATCCTCGAACCACTTGTAGAACGGCGCGTTGCTCTCGTCCAGCACCTTGGTGAAGGGCTTGTTCCAGTGCAGCAGCTCGCGGGCGTGGCGTGCCCAGAAGCCTTCGTAGTCGCGTTCGGCTTCCTCGCATAGCGCGCGGTAGGCGTCCATGCCGGGAATCGCGGCCTGGCTGGCCGGGGCCCGCGCCGGCAGGATGGCCTGCTGGGCGGGCATGACGGATTCAAGCAGTTTCATGGTCAGGAATCAGGAGTCAGGTAGCGGCAACAGGAATCAAAGCACGACGAAGACAAGCCACAGCACCACCGGTGCGATCACGGTGACCAGCGCGCCATAGATCAGCAGCGTGCGGAAGAAGGCCTGCCGGTCCACGCCCTGCGCGTTGGCGAGCACCAGCGCGCCGTTGGTCGAGAACGGGCTGACGTCGACGATGGTCGAGGACACCGCCATGGCGGCGATAAAGCCGATGGCGCTCACGTCCGATCCCTGCTGCAGGAACGGCACCGCCAGCGGGATCAGCGAACCCAGCACGGCGGTCGACGACGCGAACGCCGACACCACCGCGCCGACTACGCACAGCAGCAGCGCGGCCATCAGCGGCGACGTCAGGCCGGCGACGCTGTGGCCGACGAAGTCGATGGTGCCCATCTTGTCCATCACCCCGACGAAGGTGCTGACGCCGACGATCAGCATGATCTCGGGCCACGACACCTGGCTCAGCGCCCGCTTCTGCAGCTCCGGCGCCATCAGCGTGAGCAGCAGCGCGATGGTCAGCGAGACAAAGCCGATATCGAGCTTGAAATAGAGGGTCAGCACCGCCAGCGCGACCAGGCCGCCTACGGTCAGGTACTGGTAGAGCCCGGCGGGAGCCGCGGCAGCAGCTTCCGCTTCGCTGCCGAGCAGCGCAGCGCGGTCGCGCGCCATCGTCTTCTGCTCTTCGACGCCGGCCTCGGCCTCCGCATCGCCGTAGATCTGCGCGCCCTGTGCCGGCACCGTGCGCGCGCCGAACGGCGCACCCATGGCCAGCACGCCGCCGGCGACCGATTGCGGCGCGGCCACCGCCGGTGCCGATTGCCGCATCAGGCGCAGCCCGCCCAGCGCCACGAAGAGGCCCGCGGCCACGGCCAGGTTCACGCCCAGGCTGGCGAATGCCGTCGCCATCTCGTTGAGCGGCAGCCCTGCCTTCTGCACGATCTTGTTGGTGATGCCGCCATAGATGCTGATCGGCGAAAAGCCGCCGCCCTGCGCGCCATGGATGACCATCAGGCCCATCAGCAGCGGGTTGATGCCGTAGCGCGCGGCAAAGCCCAGCGCGATCGGCGCGATGATGGCCACCGCCGCCGGGCTGACCGCGCCGACCGAAGTCAGCAGCGCCGCGATCATGAACATGATCCACGGAATAGCGGCGATCCTGCCGCCCACGGCCCGCACCGCAAGCCGCACCAGCCAGTCGATGGTGCCGTTGTTCTGCGCCACGGCGAACAGGTAGGTGATGCCGACCAGCGTGAGGAACAGGTCGGCGGGAAAGCCGGCAAGGATCGCCTTGGCCGGCATGGCCGCGACCAGGGTGCCGACCAGGAAGGCACCGACAAAGGCTAGCGCGCCCATGTTGATCGGCAGGACCGTGGCGATGACAAACATCAGCCCTAGCACTGAGATGGAAATGACGTGTGACGACATAACGGCTCCGTCGCGGCTTGCGCGCGTCTGCGCATGCCGCCTGGCAAGAAGGTCAGGGGAATCCGGCAGCGCGGGGGCCCGGCTGCCGGAGATTCGGATCTGCCGCTACGGCAACGTATGGAAGGGATAGGCCATGATGTCTTGTCTCCTTGTCTGTGAGGCCGCATGGAACGGCACCGACCGGGGCCGGAATTGCGCCCCGTAGTTTTTGTCTTTGTTGGTCTGGCTGAACGATATGGCGCCGGCGCGAAGCCATCAATTAAGCGCTCGGGCCGATCCTTACGGAAAGCGGAAAGCAGGCGCGCACGAAACGCTGGACGGCCGGCAGAAAGGCGGGATCGTTGCCATGGCAGGCTTTTGACTGCACGGCGGCGATCTCCGGCGGCCAGCCAGGTGCACCCGGGACGACTTCCGATGTCCCGAACCGGCAAACCCGTTTCGCTATAGTTCTGCACATCGACAGCGCGAGACGAACCTCCGACATCCCGGAACCGGCATGCAAAAGAGAACTTTCCTGAAGCTGGCGGCAGCCTCCGCCCTTGCCACCCAACTGCCCCGCTGGGCCATCTCCGCCACGCTGCGCGAGCGCGACCTGTTCTCGCTGGGCGCGGCCAGCGGCGCGCCGACGCCCGACGGCTTCGTGCTATGGACGCGCCTGCTCGGCGGCGCCATCCCTGGCACGCCGCAGGCCGATGCCCTTGGCACCACGCCACTGCAAGGGCCGCTGACCGTCCAGTGGGAAGTCGCCGAGGACGAGGCATTCCGGCGCATCGTGCGCCGCGGCCAGGCGCAGGCGCTGCCGGAACTCGGCCATTCCGTTCATGTGGAAGTCGACGGGCTGCGCCCCGACCGCTGGTACTACTACCGTTTCATGCACGGCGACGCAGCCACCGCCCCGGCCCGCACCCGCACCGCGCCGGCGGCCGATACGCTGGCCCCGCGCGTGCGCTTTGCCTTTGCTTCCTGCCAGCGCTGGGAGCAAGGCCACTACGCCGCGTACCGGCAGATGCGGCAGGAAAACCTGGACCTGGTGGTTTTTCTGGGTGACTACATCTATGAGGCCGCGGTCCCGGCCCACGCGCGCGCGCACCTGCCGCGCACGCATAGCCTGCCCACAGCGACCAGCCTGCAGGACTTCCGCGACCGCTACGCGCTGTACAAGAGCGACCCGCTGCTGCAGGCCATGCACGCCGCGTGCCCCTGGCTGGTTACCTGGGACGACCATGAAGTGCAGAACGACTATGCGGGACGCGCGGGCAGCGAGCCGGCGGCCGCGTTTCTCGCAAGGCGCACGGCCGGCTACCAGGCGTTCTATGAAAACATGCCGATCCGCGCGAGCTCGCTGGTGCATGGCACGGCGGGCCTTGGCACGCCGGATGCGCTGAGCATCCACGCGCGCCACCGCTGGGGCCGGCTGGTCGATTTCCATGTGCTGGACGACCGCCAGTATCGCGATATCCAGCCCTGCCGCGAACCCGGCCAGCCCGCCAGGGGTTCGGTGTCCCCCGGCGAATGCAGCGCGCTCTACGACCCGCGCCGCACCATGCTGGGCAGCGCGCAGGAACAATGGCTGGCACAGGGACTGGCGCAGGACCAGCGCGACCAGACGCGCTGGAGCGCGATCGCGCAGCAGACCATCTTCTCGCGGCGCAACTACAAGGCGCCGCCGGAAGAAGCCTTCCACAGCGATACCTGGGACGGCTATCCCGCCGCGCGCCAGCGCCTGCTCGACAGCATCGCGGCGGCGGCGCCGCGCAATACCGTGTTCATCGGCGGGGATATCCACCAGCACTACGCCTGCAATGTGCTGGCCGACTTCGGCAACCCGTCATCCCGCGTGATCGCCAGCGAGTTCTGCACGACCTCCATCGCCTCGGCCTCCGGCAGCAGCATGCAGAGTGTCGCCAGTATCGTGGCCCGGAATCCGCATATCGTGCATGCGCGGCCGGACCAGCGCGGCTACACCGTGGTCGAGGCCACGCCCGCACGCTGGGCCGCCACGCTGCGCGCCGTGGAAGACGTGACGCGCGCGGACAGCGCGGTCGGCACGCAGGCGGCGTTCGTGGTCGAGGACCGGCGGCCGGGCGTGCAGCGGGCCGCGGCTGGCTAGGCCGGCGCCCTTTGCACACTGCGGTGGCACGAACCTGCTGATTGTGTGCTCCCTCTTCCGCTTGCGGGTTAGGGGGCCGCGACGAGGCCGCGATCGCGCTGGTCGAAGCGTATTCGCGCCGCGTCGGCCTGTGGTTCGACGACGCCGCGCAGCCACGCTACACCACCGTGCTGGAGCTGGATCTCGATACCGTGGGCATGCATGTGGCCGTCCCGCGCCGTCCGCAGGACCTGCTTGGCTTATGCCGACACGGCGCGCGCGCTGGAAGGGTTCGGCTTCACGCCATCGCATCCGCATCCCTTCATGCCCAGGCATCCGGTGGCGCTGGCCGCCGCCGCGCTGGCGGCGCCGTTCGTGTTCAAGGGGCTGCGCAAGATGGGCGGCGCCGACAAATAGCCGGCGCCCCGGGCGCACTTACTCCACGCTGGCCAGCGGTGCGCCCGCTGCCAGGAACACGCCCGTCTCAGCCTGCCATGCAACACGGCCGCTGCGATGGGCGTGGACCTGCATCTCCATCTTCATCGCTTCCATCACGGCGATCAGGTCGCCTTCGCTGACCTCGTCACCCACGTTGACCTTCCAGGCCTGCACCGTGCCGGCGATCGGCGAAGGCAGGTCGGCGGCGTTGGTGGTGGCAGCTGGCGCGGCGGCGGCCGCACTGCCCTGCCCCGGCGCTTCGGCCAGGCCGCGCAGCAGCTGCGCCGGCAGCCCCAGCACCATGCGGCGGCCGTCGATCTCGATCGCGGTGCGCAGCAGGCTGCCGTCCGGCTGCGGCTCGGCGCGCACGGCGGCGGCCAGCGGCTCGGTGAAGTCGGACTCGATCCAGCGCGTATGGACCTTGAAGCCGTCGGCGCCAAGGAAATCGGCGTGATCGATCACAGCACGATGGAACGGCAGCACCGAGGCTACGCCCTCGATCCGGAACTCGCGCAGCGCGCGGCGCGCACGCGCCAGCGCCTGCTCGCGCGTGGCGCCGGTCACGATCAGCTTGGCCATCAGCGAGTCGAAGGTGCCGGGCACCACCGAGCCGGTCTGCACGCCCGAATCGACCCGCACACCCGGGCCGGACGGGGCCTCGAAGCGCTGCACCGGGCCGGGCGTCGGCAGGAAGCCGCGGCCGACGTCTTCGGCATTGATGCGGAATTCGATTGAATGGCCCAGCGGCGCCGGCGTCTCGGTGATCGACAGCGGCAGGCCGTCGGCCACGCGCAGTTGCTCGACCACCAGGTCGACGCCGGTGGTCTGCTCAGTCACCGGGTGCTCGACCTGCAGGCGGGTGTTGACCTCCAGGAACGAGATCGCGCCGCCGGTGCTGAGCAGGAATTCGACGGTGCCGGCGCTGGTGTAGCCCGTGGCGGCGCAGATATCGCGCGCGGCGGCGTGGATGCGGGCGCGCTGTTCGTCGCTCAGGAACGGCGCCGGCGCCTCTTCCACCAGCTTCTGGTTGCGCCGCTGCAACGAGCAGTCGCGCGTGCCGAGCACCACCACGTTGCCGTGCTTGTCCGCCAGCACCTGCGCTTCGATATGGCGCGGCTTGTCGAGGAACTGCTCGACGAAGCATTCGCCACGGCCAAAGGCCGTGACCGCTTCGCGCACGGCCGACGCGTACAGCTCTTCGACCTCATCCATGCGCCAGGCGATCTTCATGCCGCGGCCGCCGCCGCCGAACGCCGCCTTGATGATGATGGGCAGGCCATGCCGCTCGGCAAAGGCCAGCACTTCGTTGGCGTCGGTCACCGGGTCGGGCGTGCCGGCCACCAGCGGCGCGCCTACCTGCAGCGCGATCTTGCGCGCTTCCACCTTGTCGCCCAGCCGGGCGATGGTTTCCGGCGACGGGCCGATCCAGGTCAGGCCGGCATCGATCACCGCGCGGGCGAAGGCTTCGCTTTCCGACAGGAAGCCATAGCCGGGGTGCACCGCGTCGGCGCCGCTGCGGCGCGCGATCTCGAGCAGCTTGGGGATATTCAGGTAGGTGTCCGCCGGGCGGTCGCCGTCGAGGCCGTAGGCTTCGTCGGCCAGGCGCGCGTGGATCGCGTCGATATCGGCGTTGGCATAGACTGCGACGGAGGCCACGCCATAGTCGGCGCAGGCGCGGATGATGCGAACGGCGATCTCGCCACGGTTGGCAATCAGGACTTTCTTCATGGCAGTTACGGTTGCAGTTCTTCGAAGGCGCCGACGGGATTGAAGCGCAGCCAGGCACCGACCGGGATTTGTCCGGCGCGGTCGAGGTGATAAGGCGCCACGGCACCGATCACGGGATAGCCGCCGGTCAGCGGATGGTCGGCCAGGAACAATACGGGCTGGCCGCTCGGCGGCACCTGCAGCGCCCCGAGCGCGGTGCCTTCGCTGGGCAGCTCGCCGGCGATGGCGCGCTCCAGCGCCACTTCGCCGGCCAGGCGCAGGCCCACGCGGTTGGATTGCGGCGTGACCTGCCAGCGCTGCGCGGCCAGCCGTTGTACGGATTCGGTGGTGAACCAGTCGGTGCGGGGCCCGAGCACCACGTCCAGCACGACTTCCTGCTCGACCGTGGGCAGGTTCTCCGCGGGCATTTCGGGTGCGCCGACGATGGCACCAGCCGGAGCCTGGCGCAGGTCGATCACATCGCCCACCGCCAGCGGCGCGGGGCCGACCCTGGCCAGCGTGTCGGTGGCGCAGCTGCCCAGCACCGGCGCCACCGCATAACCGCCACGCGCGGCGACGTAGCAGCGCGCGCCGGCCAGCGGCTGGCCGATGGCCAGCGTGTCGCCATCGGCAAGCGCCACCGCCTGGTGGTTCGGGACCTCCCATTGCCTGCCGTCGGCGGTGCGCACCGTCAGCGGCGCATCGGCGCCGGTGACGGCCAGCACGCTCTCGCCCACGCTCTGCAGCTGCAGGCCCGCGCCGATGGTCTCGAGCGCCGCGGCATCGCTGCGGTTGCCCACCAGCCGGTTGGCGGCCTTGAGCGCCGCCTGGTCCATCGCGCCCGAGGCCGAGACGCCCTGCCCCGCCTGGCCGTGCCGGCCCAGGTCCTGGAACACGGTCTGCAGGCCGGTGCCCTTCACCTTCAACGACGCGGCTGCTGGCGCGCTATCGGACTGCACGGGCTGGCGCGCCGGCGCCACGGCAACGCTGCCGGCGGCATGCGCCACGCCATTGAGCCTCGCGACATCGACAAAACGCACGCGATAGCCGGGCTGCAGCAGCGCGGGCTGGTCGCGATCCAGGTCCCACATCGGCACCGGCGTCACGCCGATGATCTGCCAGCCGCCGGGGCTGGCCTGCGGATATACGCCGCTGAAGGTGCCCGCCAGGCCGACTGCGCCGGCGGGAATGCGCGTGCGCGGCGTACTGCGGCGCGGCACGTCAAAGCTGGGATGGCCGCCGCTGAGGTAGGCAAAGCCCGGGGCAAAGCCGGTAAAGGCCACGGTGTATTCGCTGCCGGTGTGGCGTCGCACCACTTCCTCCGGCGTGATGCCCAGCAGCTGCGCGACCTCGGCCAAATCCTCGCCGTCATAGCGCACCGGGATCTCGACCAGGATGTCGCTGCGCTCGACGCGCTGCGACAGGTCGCGCGCGGCAATGGCCCGCACCAGCGCGGCGGCGCTGGTCGCCGACGGGCGAAAGTAAACGAGGATGGTGCGCGCGGCGGGCACCAGCTCGGCCACGCCAGGCAGCGGATCGCGCTGCAGCGAGGCAAGCAGGGCCAGGGTCTGGTCGAGGTCGGCCAGCTCTACCAGCAGGGCATTCGAAGTGACGGGCAGGAAACGCAAGACTAGCTCCGCAGAAGACCCGGCGGTCTCAGACGTGGTACGTGCTGTCCGGCACGTCGGTGATGAACATATGGCCCGGCGCGTGGGTCACGGCGAACGGCACGCCAGACGCCATCACGGCCGCCTGGGGCGTCACGCCGCAGGCCCAGAACACGGGGATCTCGCCCGGTTCGATGCGCACGGCGTCGCCGAAGTCAGGCTTGCCGATATCGGCAATGCCCAGCGCTGCCGGGTCGCCCACGTGGACCGGCGCGCCGTGCACCGACGGGAAACGCCCGCTGATGGAGACGGCATCGGCAACGCGGTGCGCGGGGATGGGCCGCATCGACACCACCAGCTCCCCATGCAGGCGGCCGGCGGGACGGCACTGGCGGCTGGTGCGGTACATCGGCACGTTGGAGCCGTCGGCGATATGGCGCACCTCGATGCCGGCCTCTTGCAGCGGCGTCTCGAAGGTGAAGCTGCAGCCGATCAGGAAGGTGACCAGGTCCGGATGCTCGGCCCACAGCGGCGTGGCATCGGCCACCTCTTCCGCCAGCTTGCCGTCGCGCCAGACGCGGTACAGCGGGATGTCGGTGCGCACGTCCGCGCCTTCGGCCAGCTGGGTCTGGTGCGCGCCCGCCTCGATCACGTCGAGCACGGGGCAGGCCTTGGGATTGCGCTGCGCGTACAGCAGGAAATCCCAGGCCCAGTCGCGCGGCAAGGCGATCATGTTGGCCTGCGTCATGCCCGGCGCGATGCCGGCGGTCGGCTGCACGGTGCCGGCGCGATAGCTCGCGCGCGCTTCGCGGGCGGCATTCACCGCGGCGATGCGGGCGCGTTCCAGTGCGGATGCTTGCATGGGTGTTTCTCCGGTGTGTTCAGTGCCGGGCGGCTCAGGCGAAGGCGCGAACCGCGATGCCGTCGCGCTCCAGCACGGCGCGCACGGCGCGCGCCATCTCGAGCGCGCCGTCGCTGTCGCCATGCACGCAGATCGATTGCGCTTCCACGCGCGCCACGCTGCCGTCGATCGCGAGCACCGTGCCTTCGCGCACCAGGCGCAGCATGCGCTGCGCCACGTCGGCGGCATCGTGCAGCACCGCACCCTTCTCGCGGCGCGACACCAGCGTGCCCTGCGGCGTGTAGGCGCGGTCGGCGAACGCTTCGGCGATCACGCGCAGGCCGGCCTCGCGCGCCCAGCCCACCAGCGGCGAGCCGGCCAGCGCCACCAGCACCAGTTCCGGGTTCACCGCGCGGATCGCGGCGATCACGTCGCGCGCCTGGCGTTCATCGCTGGCGATGGTGTTGTAGAGCGCGCCGTGCGGCTTGACGTAGCGCACCGTAGTGCCGACGGTGGCGGCCATGCCCGACAGCGCGCTGATCTGGTAGATCACGTCGGCCACCAGGTCGGCGCTGGCCACGTCCATGTTGCGGCGGCCGAAGCCCTGCAGGTCGGGATACGACACGTGCGCGCCCACGGCGACACCGCGCTCCGACGCGGCCTTCAGCGTCTGCAGGATGCCTGCCGGATCGCCGGCATGGAAGCCGCAGGCCACGTTGGCGCTGCTGACGATATCCAGCATGGCGGCATCGTTGCCCATGCTCCAGGCGCCGAAGCTCTCGCCGAGGTCGCTGTTCAGATCGATTTGCATAGTGTGATTCTGTGCTTCAGGACTTCAGGACTTCAGTGCTGCGGTGCTTCAGTGCGCGGCCTCGGCCTCGCCGAGCAGTTCGCGGCCACGGGTCTCCGGCAGCATCAGGCACGCGACCACCACCAGTGCATAGGCGCCGGCGGCCATGTAACCGATCGCCACGCCCAGCGACATCTTTGCGCTCAGGTGCCCGATCAGGGCCGGGCAGATCGAGCCGACCGCGCGGCCGAAGTTGTAGCAGAAGCCCTGCCCCGAACCGCGGATATGGCTGGGATACAGCTCGGTCAGGTAAGCCCCCATGCCCGAGAAGATGCCCGACAGGAAGAAGCCGAACGGGAAGCCCAGCAGCAGCATCGCCGCGTCGGTGATGGGCAGCTGCGTGTAGCAGACCACCAGGATGGCCGCGCTTACCGCGAACAGCATGAAGCAGCGGCGGCGACCCAGGTGGTCGGACAGCCAGGCGCTGGTCAGGTAGCCGGCGAACGAGCCAGCGATCAGCACCATCAGGTAGCCGCTGGTGTTGAGCACGGACAGGTTGCGCTCCATCTTCAGGTAGGTGGGCAGCCAGGTGGTCACCGAATAGTAGGCACCCTGCATGCCGGTCGCCAGCAGGCTGGCCAGCACGGTGACGCGCAGCACGCCCGGCTTGAAGATCAGCATGAAGTTGTTGCTTTCACCGGTGCGGGCCAGCTTGGCCTGGGTTTCGCGATACACCTTGGGCTCGCTGATATTGCGGCGGATGTAGAGGATGAAGATCGCGGGCAGCACGCCGATCCAGAACAGCACGCGCCAGGCGTATTGCTGCTCGACCAGGGCATAGACCGCCCAGAACGCGACCGCCGAAAGCCCCCAGCCGACCGCCCAGCTGCTCTGCACCAGGCCCACGGCCTTGCCGCGGTGGCGGGCGCGGATCATCTCGGCGATCAGCACCGAGCCGACCGACCATTCGCCGCCGAAGCCCAGGCCCTGCAGCATGCGCGTGACGAACAGCTGCTCGGGAGAATTGGTGAAGCCGCTCAGGAAGGTGAAGAAGCTGAACCAGAGCACGGTCAGCTGCAGGATCCGCACGCGGCCGTACTTGTCCGCCAGGATGCCGGCCAGCCAGCCGCCGACGGCCGAGCTGATCAGCGCGCCGGTCGCGATATAGCCGGCTTCGGCCTTGGTCATGCCCCACACGAGAATGAACGTGGGGATCATGAAGGTGTAGATCATGTAGTCGAAGGCATCGACGCCATAGCCGACGAAGGCGGCAAAGAGCGTCTTGCGCTCCTCTGCGGTAGTTTCTTTAAGCCACATGGTTGCGCTCACTAGGACAAGGACAAAGCGTGGGAAAAAGCTCGCCGCACTGACTTGGCGACGATTCCGTTTTCATCGGCGTTGTTTAGCAAATCGCATGCCATGTTGACCTATCGGCACGTATCACTCAACCACCGCACTAGTATTGTTGAACAATCTTTGGCGTTGATCGATCATGGTATACACCTAAGGCACCGCAGGGCCATCGCCCGCACCAATTCCGTGCAAATTGTTGAACAAAGTGCGTTAACATCCCGTCACGTGCGCACCGGAATGAGCCGGTGCCCGATCCAGCCACCATGCCCTCAACACCTGACGTCAAGAATCTGGCCGAACGGGTCACAGAACAGATCCGCCAGCGCATCGTGCATGGCGAGTTCGAGCCGGGGCAGCGCCTGTCGGAAGCGGCGCTGAGCGAAAGCCTGCAGATATCCCGCAACACGCTGCGCGAGACCTTCCGCGTGCTGACCAAGGAAGGCCTGCTCAAGCACGAGCCCAACCGCGGCGTGTCGGTGGCGATTCCCAGCATTGCGTCGATCATCGACATCTATCGCGTGCGCCGGCTGATCGAATGCCAGGCCATTGCCCAGGCCTATCCCAGCCATCCGGCCCGCAAGCACCTGCGCGCAGCGGTGGAGGCGGGGCTGCGCTGCCGCGACAGCGGCGACTGGCAGGGCGCGGGCACCGCCAATATGGAATTCCACATGGCGATCGTGGAACTGGCCGACAGCGAGCGCCTGAACGTGATGTTCTCGCACCTGCTCGCCGAGCTGCGCCTGGCGTTCGGCATGCTGCATGACCCGGAATTCCTGCACGGCCCTTACGTCGAAATGAACCAGCACATCCTGGAACTGTTCGAGGCGGGCAAGCTGGCCGAGTGCGCGGTGGCGCTGAACGATTACCTGACGCAGTCCGAGCGCATCGTGTTGTCGGTGTGCGCGCGACATCCGGTGTTCAAGGGGCGCTGAAGCGCCCTGCTGTTGCCTTCCCGCCCCTTGCCTGGCTGATTCCTGCCCCTTTGGCGCTATTTACAGGTGCGCAGGCGTCGTCTAGGCTTCAGCTCCATGGGAACCCGGCGGCACGCGGGTCGGCGCAGCGCAGCAGCTGCCATATTTTTTCCGGACTGCCATGGGGAACGAGATCGGAAAGGAAGGCTCCGAATTCGCGGATCACATGCTCGATGCCATGTTCCTGGTCGATACCAGCGGCCGCATCCAGTACGTCAGCGCGGCCTGCGAGGGCATCCTCGGCTACACGCCAAAGGAAATCACCGGCCAGTCCATCATCGACCTGGTGGTGCAAAACGACCGCGACCGCACCATCATCGAATCCAAGGAAGTCATGGCCGGCAAGAAGCGGATCGGCTTCGAGAACCGCTACCGGCACAAGGATGGCAACGAGGTCCATATCATGTGGTCGGCCGGATGGCTGCAATCGGAACGGATGCGCGTCGGCGTCGCGCGCGATGTCACGGCATTGAGAAAGAAAAGCATGGTCGAGCTGGGGCTGGAGCTTTCCCCGGTGCCGCTCGCACCCCATGAGCGGAAGGTGCTGCAGCTGCTGCTGACCGACGCTTCCGAAAAGCAGATCGCCCACCGCCTCGGCCTCGCCGTCTCCACCACCCATTCCTACGTGACCACGATCTTCCGCAAATTCGGCGTCAGGGGCCGGGCCGGACTGATGAGCCTGTGGCTGGAAAACCTGTCGCGCGAGCGCTGAGCCGGCTTGCAAGACGGCACCCTGATACAATGCCGCCACGTTTATATGTGTTGACACAATGGGCTTCGAACAACTGGCCGCGCTGAAGGCAAAACTCGTGCAACAGGCAAAGGCCGAAAAGGCGGCCGAGTCTGCCAAGCGAACCAAGGGCAACAACGGCAGCAACGGCACCAAGAGTGCGAATGGTACGAGTGGCACCAAGGACGCCAGGCGTACTGCTGGCACCCGGGGCGCCAAGGGCAACAAGCCGTCGCGCCCGCGCGATGCCGCTCCGGCCACGCCTGAAAAGCCGGTCGATCCGGTGGTCCTCGCCATCTCCAGGCTGCAAAAGCGCTTCCCCGCCGTCTTCCCGAAGAGCCCGGCCCCGAAAGTGCCGCTCAAGGTCGGCATCTTCCAGGACCTGGTGCAGCACGCGCCGGAACTGAAGCTGACCGAGGCCGAGCTGCGCGATGCGATCCGCACGTGGTGCCGCGGCGCACGCTACTGGAACGGCATGGTGGAAGGCGCCGCGCGCATGGACCTTGCCGGCGAGCCCGCCGGACAGGTCACCGAGGCCGATGCACGGCGCGCGCGCCAGCTGCAGCGCAGCCGTGCCGCCCGGCCGCAATCGAAGCAGCCGGCACAGGAAGCTCAGCAGGCCCAGCAAACAGCCCAGGCTGCACAAGCTCAGCAGGAACAGCCAGCGCCGGCGACGGAACCGTCGCAAGCCGACAAGCCCGCCTGACCAGCGCGCCAGCGCCTCCTTGCGAGGCGCGTTTTCGAGCGCGTTTTCGAGCGCGTTTTCGAGGACTACGCCGACACCTCGGGCAGCCGCGGCACGAAGCGCTTGTGCTCGATCTCGCCATTGCGGGCTACCAGGATGGTGGCTTCCGGGATCTCTTCCCAAACCCCCTGCACATCGATCAGCGGCTCCGACAACACCAGGAACGCATCGTCGCCGGCGGCGATGATGCGCGGGTCCTGCGGATACAGCTCGCGCAGCTGCCGGAACGAGGTGCTGTGGAACAGCGAGCGCGACGCCGTCTCGCTCGAATAGCGCACCGCCACGACCTGCTGGCCATCCGTGACGCACACCGTCATGTTGAGCGGAAACTGCACGTCGTAGCGATGGCCGACCTCCTCGATCAGCCCCGCCATCTGCTCCAGCGCGCCACGGGGGTCGCGCTCCAGCCCGAAGGTCAGCGCGAGGAAGAACATCACCTCCGAGTCGGTCGATCCCTCGATCCAGCGGAACAGGTGCGGCGCCACGGCCATCATCAGGTCGCGCCGCAGCAGCGGATATTCGCGAATCAGCCCGTTATGCACGAACAGCCAGCGGCCGAAGCGGAACGGATGGCAGTTGGTCTCCTGCGTAGGCGTGCCCGTGGCCGCGCGCACATGGGCCACGAACAGCGGCGCCCGCACCGCGCGCGCGGTCTCGCGCAGGTTGGTGTCGCTCCATGCCGGATGCAGGCAGCGGTAGCGGAACGGCACCTCGGAATGCCTGCCGTACCAGCCCACGCCGAAGCCGTCGCCATTGGTAGTGGTATGGCCGAGCCTTGAATTCAGGCTCTGGTCGATCAACGAGTGTTCCGGCTGGAACAGCACCGCTTCCAGCGGAACGGACCTGCCCGAGTACGCCAGCCAGCGGCACATGATATGTCTCCTCGACAAGTGCGGCCCGATGCCTTTCCGGCCCATTCTCCATTTGTAGGACGGCAACGGCGGAACGGCAAAGTGCATGCTGGGGTGGGCGATGAAGTGGTGCCGCCGGTGGCTTGCGTATGCTTCTTGCGGCACAGGCGGCACGAACATTCCGGCGCTGGACACTGCGGGCGGTCGCGGCGCAATCGCTACACGTGCCCGGACAGTTCATGCAATTTCTTCAAATTCGCCTGCTGCTCTCGTTCCCGGAGCAGTGCTAGGCAAGGCCCACCGCGCGATGGCTGGTCGAGCGCGGCCGGGTACGGGACTTGCGAGCAACTAGCCGGGCATAGAGACGCTGGAATCAGTACCTGGCTGTACGTATCTCGCGCGTTCCGGGCGCACCCGTTCGGGGCAGTCCCATGCTAGTGTCTACAATGTTTGTGGGGTCCCTCTGGCCCCGCCACGGAGGAAGCAGCCAATGCCGGTTCAGAACTGCAATGTGCATGTTGTTTTCGATGGGCACTGGGCAATCGCGGCCGAGGGGGAAGGACGCCTCCAGGTCGGCCTCGACATGACCAGCGCCATCGCCCTCGCCACCTCGCTCGCCGTGGAGCGACAGGCGATGCTCTATGTGCATGACAAGAACGGCGACATCATCCAGCGTATTGATTGCTCCCGCGCCATGCCGTCCACAGACGCCGTGCCGCCTGTTGCACGTATCGACAAACCGGTGCTGCCGGCCGGACAGCCGGAAACGCCCGAGAACGTCCGGAATACTTCGGCTTGATTGATATCGGCCGCTGCTGCCTGCGCAGCGGCTGGCGCAAAGTACCACGCCTGCTGACAGCCAACATGCCCTGCCGTCGAGGCATCGACGCGGCGCGGGTCCAGTCCGCCCAGCGCAGGGACGAAGGCACGTCCAGCGCAGCCAGCATGCGCGCCCCCTGCCCGATACCTGCCTGGATCGCCAGTTCCGCCTGGTAGACGCGCCCCAGCTCGGCGCTGTCGGCATGCACATGCACCAGCCGCTGGCGCGGCCGCGGCGGCGTGAGCAACGCCGGTACGGCGCGGCATCGGCGCATTCGCACAGGCCGTCGAGCATGTCTTCGGGCAATGCCAGCACCACCGGTCCGGGCCGGCCCGAGGTCGCGCACTGGAACGCCCGCGCGACCAGTTCCGGGATGCGCTCGGGATCGTCGATCTGCGCCACCCACTTGGCCATGCCGCCGAACATGGCGGTGTAGTCCACTTCCTGGAACGCCTCGCGCCCCATGTGCCCACGCGCGATCTGGCCGACGAACAGGATCATCGGCGTCGAATCCTGCGCCGCGATATGCACGCCGATGCCGGCATGGGTGGCACCCGGCCCGCGCGTCACGAAGCAGGTGCCCGGGCGGCCGGTCAGCTTGCCGTCCGCCTCGGCCATGTTGGCGGCGGCGCCCTCATGCTTGCAAACCACCAGATCGATGGCGGGCTGGTCGTGCAGCGCGTCCAGGCACGTCGAGGAAGCTCTCGCCCGGCACGCAGAAGATGCGGTCGGCGCCGTGCAGGCGCAGGGCGATTGCAAGGCCCGGAGCAACCGCCGGCAGGTAGATTGCTGCCAGAATGTGCGCTCGCCGGGCCCGCGCCTCGCCTCCCCGAAGGCGCGCCATCCAAGAACAATTCGAGACAGACATGAGCGAACACCATATTTCCACGCCTGCCCTGCACCAATGGGTCACCGATCTCTGGCTCGCTGCCGGCTCCGATGCGCGCGAGGCGCGCCTGACCGCTGACCACCTGGTCGGCGCCAACCAGAGCGGGCACGATTCGCACGGCGTCGGCATGATCCCCAAGTACGTGCTGTCGTGGCAGGCCGACGAGCTGCAGCTCAACCGCAACGTCAGCGTGCTGCACGACGGCGGCAGCATGCTGAGCCTGGACGGCAACCGCGGCATGGGCCAGGCGGTGACCGAGGAAGCCATGGCGCTGGCGATCGGCCGGGCCAGGGAGCATGGCGTCTGCGTGATGGGACTGCGCCAGTCGCACCACCTGGGGCGCGTCGGGCACTGGGCCGAGCAGGCATGCGCGGCCGGCATGATCTCGATCCACTTTGTCAACGTGCTGTCCAAGCCCATCGTCGCCCCGCACGGCGGCAGCGAAGCGCGCTTCGGCACCAATCCCTTCACGATCGGCTTGCCGGTGGCGGGCGCGGAGCCGCTGGTGCTCGACTTTGCCACCAGCGCGATCGCGCTCGGCAAGGTGCGCGTGGCCCACAACAAGGGGATCGAGGTGCCCGCCGGCTGCCTGATCGATGCGGACGGCGCGCCGACCACGCGGCCAGACGTGATGTTCCCCGCCGACGGCGCCGCGCAGGGCGCGCTGCAGGCGTTCGGCGAGCACAAGGGCTATGTGCTGGCGGTGATGTGCGAACTGCTGGGCGCCGCGGTGACCGGCGGCCACACCATCCGGCCCGAGACCCTGACGCACCGCCACGCGGTATGGAACAACATGCTGGCGATCGTGTTCGACCCGCAGCGGCTCGGCACCAGCACCAGCTTCGGCGGCGAGGTCCAGGCCTTTGCCGACTGGATCCGCTCGTCGCGGCGGCAGGCCGGCCAGGCCGGCATCGCCCTGCCCGGCGAGCCCGAACGGCATCGCCGGCGCGAGCGTGCCGAAGCCATCCCGGTGGACAGCGGCACGCTGGCCCAGCTTGACGACGCCGCCGCGCGCGTGCAGTTGGTCCGCGGCGCTTCGCCCGGGCCGCTGTCGCGGCTGGCGCGCTGAGCACGACTTCACACCCCCGACCAAAAGGAAGCAGACCGCATGCCCCCGGCTAACCAACCCCGCACTCCGTATTCGCCGCTGCCCAACACCTTCCGTGCCGCCGTGCTCGGCCAGCAGCGCCAGATCGGCTGCTGGTGCTCGCTGGCCAGCCCGGTGACCACCTCGGCAATCCCAACCACCCAGAGGTGCAGGCCGAAGTCGAGCGCATCTTCCGGGCCGCGCGGCAGGCCGGCAAGGCCGTCGGCACGCTGACACCGGCCGAGGCCGACGCGCGCCGCTACCTTGACATGGGCGCCAGCTTCGTCGCGGTGGGCCTGGACCACGTGCTGCTGCGCCAGGCCACTCAGGCACTGCGGGACCGATTCGCCGACTGAGGTAGCGGGCGCGATGCGGTGATCAAACCAGCCGGGCGCCCGGCCACGCGCCCGACATCACGGTATTGCGCACCGACTGGCGCACGGTCTGCATGATGTCCCACAGCTCCGGCACCGGCGGCCGGTTGCGCGCGGTAGCCAGCGCCACCTGCCGCGTCACCACCGGCTCCACCAGCCTGGCGCAGCGCAGCCGTTCTCCACCAGCCGCATCGACACGGTATTCGACGCATCGCAGCGCCGCGCGCGAAATGCTGCCCGTGCGGCCACACAGACAAAGCAGGCCAGGTCGTCGGAATTCAGCGGTGCGGGGGCATTGGCGGTCATGGCGTGACCGGCGGGTTGCCTGAGCTGGCCAACGATCCGGTGACCGCCAGCGCTAGCGCCAGCCGCGCCCCCACCTCGGCGTTGTGCTTCACGAGCGCGATATTGGTCGCCAGGCTGCGGCCGCCGGTCAGCGCCTTGATGCGGGCCAGCAGGAACGGCGTCACGGCCTTGCCGGTGATGCCTTGCGCGGCGGCTTCGGCCAGCGCCTGCGTGGTCAGGGCATCGATCTCCGCGGAGGGCATGGCCGCCGCTTCGGGCACCGGCGTGCTCAGCACCACGCCGCCTGCCAGGCCAAGATCCCACTTGGCGCGGATAAAGCGCGCCTGCTGCGCCGGCTCGTCGAGCCGGTAGTCCGCGCGGAAGCCGCTGTCGCGCTTGTAGAACGCCGCCACGTTGTCCTGCCCGCAGCTGAGCACCGGCACGCCATGCGTCTCCAGGTATTCCAGCGTCAGGCCGATATCCAGCACCGATTTCGCGCCGGCGCAGACCACCGCCACCGAGGTCCTGGCCAGTTCCTGCAGGTCGGCCGAAATGTCGAAGGTTTCCTGCGCGCCGCGGTGCACGCCGCCGATGCCGCCGGTGACGAACACCTCGATGCCCGCCAGCGCGGCACAGATCATCGTCCCCGCCACGGTGGTGGCGCCCAGCTCGCCGCTGGCCAGCACCGCCGGCAGGTCGCGCCGGCTGACCTTGTGGGCCTGCCCGGAGCGGCCCAGCAGTTCCAGTTCGTCGTCGGACAGGCCGATGCGGATGCGCCCGCCGATCACCGCGATCGTCGCCGGCTCGGCGCCGAGGCGACGGATCAGCGCCTCCACCTCGCGGGCGGTGCGCACGTTCTCGGGGTACGGCATGCCGTGCGCGATGATGGTCGATTCGAGCGCGACCACGGGGCGGCCCGCGGCCCGGGCGGCGGCCACAGGCGCACTGAAGCTCAGCCAGGCCTGGGCAGGCCCGGCATTGATGTCCGGCCGTTGGCGAGTGGGCTGCACTGGCTAGTCGTTGCCCTTGACTGCATTTTTCGTCGCATGCCAGCCCTGCTTCGTCGCAGCGCCGACGGCATGGCCGGCTTCCTTGGCGCCGCGGCCGACGGCATGCGCCGCATCGCGCACCGCGTGGCCGCCTTGCTTGCCCGCCGCCTTGACGCTGTGCTTGAACGCGCGCGCGTCCGACGCCAGGCTCGCGTAGGCCGGGACACTGCATGCGGCCAGCAGCAGCACCATCGTGATCGTTCTGGAGTTCATGCGCATTCGGGGGCCTTTTTCGACGCGGCAACCAACCGTGCCGCGTGCCTGATTTTAGCCGGGTCGTCTAAGCTATAAACGCAATCTGCCTCCGGAGCCGACATCAATGTGTCGCATGTTGCCCTCTCATGGCTTTCTGGGCACCCGAAAAACGGGCCGGCGCATACACCGAATACGCCGTTCCGGCAAGTCAACAGTCCCTTCCTTGCGACTGCAAGGTGCTGCGACGCACCAATGGCTGTACAATACCGGACCCCGATTCGAAGGCCATGGCGCGCCCCTAGTTGCGGCCCCTCGCCATAGCGAACCCCCTCATTAGCCTCGACAGCAGGACCCGAAGCACGCGAAGCGTGCGCGCTGCCGTCGAATTGCCATTCACGAAGGAAAAAGCAGTCAATGACAAGCGGCGCACAACGTACGGCAGCCAAATCACGAGATGCAGGAGCGATCAAGGGCCTAGGCCAGACCCCCGGCGGGTCTGCGGCACAGCTCGATCCCTCGGCCGAGGCTGCCGCGCGTAGCCAGCAATTGCGCGCCCTGATCCAGCTGGGCAAGCAGCGCGGGTACCTGACCCACGCCGACATCAGCGACCACCTGCCGGAGAATTTCGCCGATACGGCGGCGATGGAAAGCATCGTCAACACGTTCGCCGAAATGGGCGTGAAGATCTACGAGCAGACCCCGGACGCCGAAACGCTGTTGCTGAGCGACGGCCCGGTGGTCGCCTCCGACGACCAGGCCGAGGAAGAGGCCGAGGTGGCGCTGTCCACCGTCGACTCCGAATTCGGCCGCACCACCGACCCGGTGCGCATGTACATGCGCGAGATGAGCTCGGCCACGCTGCTGACGCGCAAGCAGGAAGTGGAGCTGGCCAAGCGCATCGAGGACGGCCTGAACAACATGATCCACGCGGTCTCGGCGTGCCCGTCGACGATCGCCACGATCCTGGAGCTGTCCGAGCGCGTGTCCGCCAACGAGATGGCGATCGACGACCTGGTCGACGGCCTGAGCGACGAGAGCAGCGCGGAAGCCGCCGCGGCCCCCGCCGCCGACGATGAGGTCGAAGACACCAGCGTCAGCGCAGACGACGAAGACGGCGATGAAGACGATGCCGACGAAGGCTCGTCCCAGCAGGGCGGTGCCGATACCGACTCGGCGCAGCTGCGCGAGGAATGCCTGAAGCGGTTCGCGCGCGTGGCCGCGCAATTCGAAGTCATGCGCAGCGAAGAGGCGACGGACGGCACCCAGTCGCAGGCCTTCCTCGCCGCACGGGACACGGTGCGCGAAGAACTGCGCACGATCCGCTTCACCGCCAAGACCATCGAGCGCCTGTGCGCCGACGTGCAGTCGATGGTCGATGCCGTGCGCGCCGTCGAGCGCCAGGTGCTGCAGTTGCTGGTCGAGCGCTGCGGCATGCCGCGCGAGGACGTCGTGGCCCGTTTCCCGGGCAACGAAACCAACCTCGCCTGGGGCCAGGAACTGGCGGCGGAAAACCGCCCGTACAGCGCCGCGGTGGCGCGCGCACTGCCCGACCTGGAATCGCACCAGCAGAAGCTGATCGACATCCAGGCCCGCGCCACGCTGTCGCTGGCCGAGCTGAAGTCGGTCAACCGCAAGATGCTGGCCGCCGAGCGCCAGATGCGCCAGGCCAAGCACGAGATGACGCAGGCCAACCTGCGCCTGGTGATCTCGATCGCCAAGAAGTACACCAACCGCGGCCTGCTGTTCCTGGACCTGATCCAGGAGGGCAATATCGGCCTGATGAAGGCGGTGGACAAGTTCGAGTACCGCCGCGGCTGGAAATTCTCCACCTACGCGACCTGGTGGGTGCGCCAGGCCGTCACGCGCGCCATCGCCGACCAGGCCCGGACCATCCGCGTGCCGGTGCACATGATCGAGCAGATCAACAAGCTCAACCGCCTGTCGCGCGAGATCATGCAGCAGACCGGCAAGGAGCCGGATCCGGCCGTGCTGGCCGAGCGCATGGACATGCCGGAAGAGAAGATCCGCTCGATCATGAAGATCGCCAAGGAGCCGGTGTCGATGGAAACGCCGGTGGGCGAGGACGGCGACACCAGCCTGGGCGACATGATCGCCGACTCGGACAACGCCACGCCGGCCGATGCCGCGCTGCAGGCGGGCCTGCGCGCGGTCGTGCGCGAGATGCTGGACGAGCTGACCCCGCGCGAAGCCAAGGTGCTGCGCATGCGCTTCGGCATCGACATGGCCAGCGACCATACGCTCGAAGAAGTCGGCAAGCAGTTCGACGTCACGCGCGAACGGATCCGCCAGATCGAAAGCAAGGCCATGAAGAAGCTCAAGCACCCGAGCCGCGCCGACCGGCTGATGACCTACCTGCGGGACGCCTGATCTCCGGCCGGCCGGCGTGCTCCGGGCGGCGCATGGGAAGCAACCGTGGCCGTTTCGCCGCAAACTGGCCGGCTGACACACTTGTTAGGGCAAAATCCCGGTCTGGGTGGCCCCGACGGGCCACGGGAGCTTTTTCATGACTGACTCGAACCTATCTTTCTTCGGCAGGGTTTCGCTTGCCGTGGGCACCTTCGTCGCCATCCTCGGCGACGGCCAGCTCGCGGCCGGCATCAAGCGGCTGCGCAACGGCGAGAGCGCCGCGCCGGCAGCGCCGGCCCCCGTCGCCGCACCGGTCCCGGCAGCGGCACCCGAGGCCCCCACGCTGAAGGAAGCCAGCCCGGTGGCGGCACTGCAGCTGCTGGGCCTGCTGCAGCGCGACGCCCGCTTCGTCGACTTCGTCGAGGAAGACATCGCCCGCTATTCCGACACCGAAATCGGCGCCGCCGCCCGCCTGGTGCACGACGGCTGCCGCGCGGTGCTGCGCGAGCACTTCACCATCCGCCCGGTGCGCGAGGAAGCCGAAGGCAGCCGCGTGACGGTGGCCGACGGCTTTGACGCCACCGCCATCCGCCTGACCGGCAACGTGGTCGGCAGCGCGCCGTTCCACGGCAGCATCAGCCACCGCGGCTGGAAGGTCGACGAAGTGCGCCTGCCGCGCGTGGCCGAGCGCCATGACGCCACCGTGATCGCCCCGGCCGAGGTCGAGCTATGAGCGAAGCCCGCTACGCCATCGGCATCGACCTGGGCACCACCCACAGCGCGCTGTCCTACGTCGACCTGGCCGCCAGCGATGGCGAGAAGACCAGCCAGGAAGTCCAGGCCATCACGCAGCTGACCGCGCCGGGCGCCGTCGAAGACCTGGACCTGCTGCCCTCCTTCCTGTACCTGCCGCACGCGAGCGAGTTGTCGCCCGGCGACCTGGCGCTGCCGTGGACCGCCGAGCGCGACTTCGCCGTGGGCGAAATGGCGCGCACCCGCGGCGCGGCCACGCCGATCCGGCTGGTGTCGAGCGCGAAAAGCTGGCTGTGCCACCCCGGCGTAGACCGCCGCGCGCAGATCCTGCCGGCGGACGCGCCGCCGGAAGTGTCGCGCGTGTCGCCGCTGGAGGCGTCGGTGCGCTACCTGAACCACCTGCGCGAGGCCTGGGACCAGGCCCATCCCGACGCGCCGTTCGGCGAGCAGGACATCACCGTCACGATCCCCGCATCGTTCGACCCCGCCGCGCGCGAACTGACCGCAGAAGCGGCAGCCGCGGCCGGCTATGCGCGCATGACCCTGCTGGAAGAACCGCAGGCCGCGCTGTACAGCTGGATCCAGAAAAGCGGCGGCCAGTGGCGCAAGCAGGTCAAGGTCGGCGACATCATCCTGGTGGTCGACGTCGGCGGCGGCACCACCGACCTGTCGCTGATCGCGGTGGTCGAGCGCGACGGCAACCTTGAGCTGCACCGCGTTGCCGTGGGCGACCATATCCTGCTCGGCGGCGATAACATGGACCTGGCGCTGGCCCACGTGGTGGCGCGCAAGCTGGCCGCGCAAGGCACGCAGGCCGACCCGTGGCAGCTGCGCGCGCTGACCTACGCCTGCCGCGCGGCCAAGGAAACGCTGCTGACCGACCCCACCACCGATACCGTGCCGCTGGTCGTGCCGAGCCGCGGCTCGAAGCTGATCGGCGGCTCGATCCGCACCGACCTGACCCGCGCGGAGCTGACGCAGACCATCCTGGAAGGCTTCTTCCCGCAGGTCGACGCCTCGGCCCGCCCGGTCAGCCGCGCGCGCGCCGGCCTGACGCAGCTTGGCCTGCCTTACGCGCAGGACGCGGCCATCACGCGCCACCTGGCCGCGTTCCTGGGCCGCCAGGTGGCGGCGCTGGCCGAACTGGAAGGCTTCCAGGGCGCGCAGCCCGAAGGCGCGACCTTTTTGCATCCGACCGCGGTGCTGTTCAACGGCGGCGTGTTCAAGTCGGAACGGCTGGTCGAGCGCATCCTGCAGACCCTCAACGGCTGGCTCGCCGGCGAAGGCGCCGCACCCGCGCGGCTGCTGGGCGGCGCCGAGCTGGACCTGGCCGTTGCACGCGGCGCAGCCTACTACGGCTACGTGCGGCGCGGCAAGGGCGTGCGCATCCGTGGCGGCACCGCGCGTTCCTACTATGTCGCGGTGGAATCGTCGATGCCGGCCGTGCCCGGCTTCGAGCCGCCGATCCAGGCGCTGTGCGTGGCACCGTTCGGCATGGAAGAAGGCACCGATGCCGCGCTGCCGCCGCAGGAATTCGGCCTGGTGGTGGGCGAGCCGGTGCATTTCCGCTTCTTCGGCTCATCGGTGCGCCGGCAGGACCAGGTCGGCACCCTGCTCGACTTCTGGGGTCCGGAAGAACTGCAGGAACTGGAGGAAATCCAGGCGACCCTGCCCGCCGAAGGCCGCACCGCCGGTGAAGTGGTGCCGGTCAGGCTGCATGCGCGCGTGACGGAGGCCGGCACGCTGGAGCTGGAAGCCGTGCCACGCGGCAACGGCGAGCGCTGGAAGGTCGAGTTCGACGTGCGCGGCAGCGCCGATGCCTGAGGCAGTGCCCGCGCCGGCGCAGCAGTACGTCGTCGGCATCGACCTGGGCACCAGCAACACGGTTGTCGCCTACGCGAAGGCCGGGTCGGACGATATCCGCGTCTTCGATATCGACCAGCTGGTCAGCCCCGGCGAAGTCGCGGCGCGCCCGCTGCTGCCGTCGGTGCGCTACCACGCGGCGCCGGGCGAGCTCAGCGGCGATGACCTGCAACTGCCCTGGCAGACCGCCGCCAGCGCCGCCGCGCGCCGGACCGTGTTCGGGCGGCTGGCGACAACGCTGGGGGCACAGGTACCCGGCCGGCTCGTCGCCAGCGCCAAGAGCTGGCTGTCGCATGCGTCGGTCGACCGCACCGCGCCCATCCTGCCGTGGGGCGGCCCCGACGATGCCGACAAGATCTCGCCGGTGGTCGCCAGCGCGAGCTACCTGGGCTACGTCGCCGCGGCCTGGAACCACCGTTTTCCCGACGCGCCGCTCGAGCAGCAGGACGTGGTGCTTACCGTGCCCGCCTCGTTCGACGAAGGCGCGCGCGCGCTGACGCTCGAGGCCGCGCGCCTGGCCGGCCTGCCCGCACTGCGGCTGCTTGAAGAGCCGCAGGCCGCGTTGTACGACTGGCTCTTCCATCATCGCCAGACGCTGGATACCGACCTCGCGCAGACACGCCTGGTGCTGATCTGCGACGTCGGTGGCGGCACCACCGACCTTACGCTGATTCGCGTGGAAATGCAGGACGGGCAGCCGCAGTTGACGCGTATTGGCGTGGGCAACCACCTGATGCTCGGCGGCGACAACATGGACCTGGCGCTGGCGCACCTGGTCGAAGCACGCCTCGGCGCGGACCAGAGGCTGTCGGCCTCCAGCCTGTCGCAGCTGGTGGCCCGCAGCCGCGCGGCCAAGGAACAGTTGCTCAGCGCGCAGGCTCCGGACGCCGCCACGGTCACGCTGCTCGGTGCCGGCTCGAAGCTGGTCGGCGGCGCACGGTCGGTTGAAGTGACGCGGCAGGAAGTCGAGCAACTCGTTGTCGACGGTTTCTTTCCCAAGGTTGCCTCCTCTGAGAGGCCCGGTCGCGCGCGGGGCGCCATCGTCGAGTTCGGCCTGCCTTATGCGTCCGACCCGGCCGTGACGCGGCACGTCGCCGGCTTCCTGTCGCAGCACGCCGCGCAGTCGCGCATGGCGCTGGAAGCGCCGCCCGCGCAGGCCGATGCCCTGCCCGTTCCCGACACGCTGCTGCTGAACGGCGGCGTGTTCCGCGCCGAAGCGCTGGCGGGCCGCATCGCCGAGACGCTGGGCGCGTGGCGCGGTACGCCGCTGCACGTGCTGCACAACGCCGATCCCGACATCGCGGTGGCACGCGGCGCGGTCGCCTATGCAAGGGCCCGCAGCGGCCAGGCACCGCGCATCGGCGGCGGCTCGCCGCGCAGCTACTTCCTTGTGCTCGACGACAGCGCGACCGGCCAGCAAGGCATCTGCCTGCTGCCCAAGGGCACCGAGGAAGGCCATGAGGTGCACCTCAGCGACCGTACCTTTGCGCTGCGGGTCGGGCACCCGGTGCAATTCCACCTGGTCTCGTCGGTCGCCGACACCGTCTACCAGCCAGGCGAGCTGGTCGACCTGTCCGCGGGCGACTTCGTGCGCCTGCCGCCGATCGCCACCGTCGTTCCTGCACGCGGCGCCCGCGGTCCGCGCGAGACGCCGGTGCAGATCCGCACATCGCTGACCGAGGTGGGCACGCTCGAAGTCCACTGCATCGACATCGCCAACGACTCGCAACGCTGGCGGCTGGAATTCCAGCTGCGCGGCAACGATGCCCCGGCGGAAGCGCCCGCGGCCGCAACGGCGCATCCGGCGCTGCCGCAAGCCATCGAGGCAATCGACCGCACCTTCGGCGCCCGTTCGCAGGACGTCGGCCCCAAGGAGGTCAAGCGGCTGCGCGCGCAGCTGGAGCAGGTGCTGGGCGCGCGCGAGCAATGGGACAGCGCCCTGCTGCGCGAGCTGTTCGGCGCGTTCTGGGAGCGCGCCAAACGCCGCCGCCGCACCGCCGACCATGAGCGCCTGTGGCTGAACCTGGCCGGCTATTGCGTGCGGCCGGGCTTCGGCTATCCGCTGGACGAATGGCGCGTCGAGCAGCTCTGGTCGCAGTACGACCAGGGCATCCAGTACGTCAACGAGACCCAGAACTGGTCGGAATGGTGGACGCTGTGGCGGCGCGCGGCCGGTGGCCTCGATGAAAGCGCGCAGCTGCGCTTGTTCGAGGACATGGCGTTCTACCTGCAGCCGCCGGGCAGCGGACACTACAAGAAGCCTGCCGGTCCCACGCGCGGCGGTTATCCCGACATGGTCCGCCTCGCCGGATCGCTGGAACGCCTGTCGGCCGACACCAAGATCGAGCTGGCCGGCTGGCTGCTGACGCGGCTGCGCAAGCCATCGGAAAACAACCTGGCCTGGTGGGCGGTGGGCCGCATCGGCGCGCGCATGCCGTTCTATGGCAGCGCGCACAGCGTGGTGCCGGCAGAGATCGCCACGCAATGGATCGACAACATCCTCGCGCTCGACTGGAAGAAGGTCGAGCCCGCCGCGTTCGCCGCGGTGCAGATCGCGCGCATGACCGGCGATCGCACCCGCGACCTGCCTGACGAGACCCGGGCCAATGTGGTGCGCCGGCTCGAAGCCGCCAACGCGCCGCAAAGCTGGATCGCCATGGTCCGCGAAGTTGTCGAGCTCAATGCCGCGGATGAGGGACGGGTATTCGGCGAAGCGCTGCCCGCGGGCCTCAAGCTGATCGCGGGGTGATGTGGGGGCCTTCCCATGGGCCCCTGGCGTGATTTGAAGGTGGTGTGAATTTCACCTATGCTGACTTGCTCCTGCTGCCGGTGTGGCGGCGCCCAGCCCTTCAAGGAGGAAGACAATGCGCGTCATGGTGATCGTCAAGGCAACGAGCGATTCCGAAGCCGGCAAGATGCCGGGCACAGAATTGCTGGCAGCAATGGGCAACTTCAACGAAGAGTTGGTCAAGGCTGGCATCATGCTCGCCGGCGAGGGCCTGCATCCGAGCGCCAGGGGCAAGCGTGTGCGCTTCTCCGGCAAGGAGCGGACCGTGACCGACGGCCCGTTTGCGCAGACCAATGAACTCATCGCGGGATTCTGGCTGTGGCAGGTCAAGTCCATGGACGAGGCCATCGCATGGGTCAAGCGCTGCCCCAATCCCATGGAGGGCGAGTCCGAGATCGAGATCCGCCGGGTGTTCGAAGCCGATGATTTCGGGGCGGAGTTCACCCCCGAACTGCGCGAGCAGGAAGAGCGGCTGCGCGCGCAGGTCGACCAGCAGGCCAGCAAGCCGCGCTGATGAAGACTACACGCGTGCGGCGTACGGAAATCCATATTGCCTGCTGAGCCGGTCAAGCCTGGCACGCAGGCTGGCCAGCTCGCCGGCCAGCTGCCGCGCCATGATCGGCAGCGGCCCTGGCTCCGCTTCCACCACAGCGGCTCGCGGCGATGGCATCGGCAATGGCGCCTTGCCGGTCTCCAGTGCGTCTGCCAGGGCCAGCAAGGTAGCATCGATGCCGGGATCGTCGCCCTCGCGCAAGCCGCCCTCATGCTCGATGGTGGCCATCAGTTCCAGCGCGCTGATACAGACGCGCGCGCCATGCTGGATTTCCTCGAACTCGGCGGCAGGCACGCCGGTCTCCTTGGCCACCGAGGGGATCAGCCCGCGCAGCGGAATCAGCTTCGCGCCCAGTTCGATCATTGCGGTGCGCAGCTCGGCGGCATCTGCAAAGCCATGCTGCATCCGCGTATGAACCGCCATGCTGGCGCGCAACAGCCCGGCCAGCCTGATGCGCCATGAATATGAGGCATAGGCGGGCAACGCGAAGGAAAACACGAGTGCGATCGCGGTACCGATAAACACATCGGCGGTGCGCCAGAACGCGTCGGCGATATTCTGTTCGCCATGGCCGGCGGTAATCACCACGGTAATCGCCGCCAGCAGCGCGATATAGCCGCCCTGGCCGATGGCATGGTAGGCGCAATAACCGCAGATCAGCGCCAGCAGCGCATAGGTCAGCAACGGCCAGCCAAAGAACGATTGCTGCACGATCAGCGCCAGGCCGATAAGTGCCCCGATCAAGGTGCCGATCCCGCGTTCCGCGGCGCGACGGCGGATATTACCGTGGTGCTGGAGCCCGCCGATGACAACCAGTACGGTGATGGTGGCCCACTCACCGTGGGGGATGTCGATGCCGGTGGTCAGGGCAATTGACGCCAGCAGTGCCAGCGCGACGCGCGTGGCGTGGAACAGCCTGGCTTGCCGAAAGCGACGGTTTGTATCGAACAGTGCGTCGGTGGTTTTGCGCAGGGTTGCTAGCATGGTTTTGGTTGGCGCGGCGGGGAATGCCAAGTTTATGGCATGGGTTGTGCCAATGTGGTTGCTGTTAGTGACATTGCCCGCGATAGCAATAAACTCGAAGCCGCAAAAAGCAAAAACCCCTCGCAGCACACGCTGTCGAGGGGTTTTGCACAATAAGAGCCTGGC
>NZ_CP170643.1:2949467-3075369 GCF_051015765.1 Cupriavidus sp. a3
ACATTGCGGTGCCGTTTGTCGGAATTTGCGGTCGCCTCGCCCATCAGGTCGAACTTTCCCGCGTCTTCGGTCACCTCATAGCGATCGACCTCGGTCTCGTCGGGATCGAAGTTCAGTTGCCGGCGTTTCGGTGAGTCTCTGCGGCGGGAAAGGCTGTCGATCTTCTCGTCCGGCCGCCACGCCCGGTTGTCAGTGCGCTCGAGCTCGGCCTGACGCTTCCGGCTCATGCGCAGATGGGATCCCATCACGCCGGGAATAAAGATGATCGGAATGACCCAGTCCGGAGGCACCGGCAAGCTGACGCGGCGCTTGTCGGTTGACGGTGTCAGGGCAACGGTGGCACCGGCGCGGCCGCCGATCTCTTCGCCGGTTTTCAGGTGGATGCGATCATTGGCCACTTGCTGCCTCCCCGATCTCGATCGTGACGTTTTCCGCGCCCTGGCTTTGCTGGAACGTGGTCAGCCCATCCATGTCGGTGACGCCCTCGATCACGCTGCCATCCGACTGCGTCAGGCGGAATCTCCGATTCCTGGCCGGTGAGCCGTCGGGCAGGTGCAAGTACACCTCCTGGTCGAAATCGCTGTGCGGCAATGCCAGCGAGCTTGGACTCATTCCATCCGGGCCATCGAGACAGAATCCGGCGGCGTGAATCTGCTTTGTCCCGCGCATGCCTTCCACAATCTGCGAAGGCGTCCAGCGCTGGTAGGTCTGCCCGACCTTGAGCACGATGCCCTGGTCGGCTTCAAGGACGATATCGCCGAGCGCCCGAAAGTGGATGTTGCGCCGAGCGGTGCCCTTGATGTCGCCGCCCTGCGCTTCCAGTGCAATGTGATCGGTCGCGGCCACCAGCCGAATCCCCAGGCTGTGCGCGAACAGCGCAATACGCCGGGCCGCGCTGGCGAAGAAGCCGCCGCTGCTGGCGAACGACGCATGCTTGCCGGTCGTGACGGCCAGATGCTCCCCGCTATGCAAGTGGGTGGACCGTGCAGCCGTCGCGGCCAGTGCTGCTGCGGACGCCATTACCAGATGGGGTTCGGTCAGTTCGCCGTTGACCTCGCCCGAGCCACAGATCTCTTCGTGTTGAGCCTTGAGGACCGTGGCGACGTCCTGCTGTTCGCTGTCCTGCGCCTGGTGGTGACGGGCGAGCTGTGCGGTGGTGTGATGGGCGTGCTGCGCGTGGTGCAGGCGGTCCAGCGTTTCGCCCATGTCCTTGTGATGCGCCCTGGCATCGGGCCGGGCCTCGGTGCTGACCAGCAGGCCGTTGGCGCCGCGTATGGCGCCGTGCCCATCGGTACGCAGCTCGAAGCCCTCGCCCCGATGGTCCTGCCGCCCCCGGTTGTCCTCGATACGGGTGAGGTAGCCCAGGCTGAGCTGGGACCGCTGATGATCGGAGGACAGCTGGGACTGGATCTCGCCCTTGGTATCGTCGAATACCAGATGGCCGCTGCCCGAGCCGTCCTGTTCCCGGCTACGAATGCCCGTCAATGCATGCTGGTCCGGCAACTGCCACGGCGGCATGTTCAGGCTGTTCGGCACCGCGCCCATGACAATAGGCTTGTCCGGATTGCCGCCATCCAGGAACATCACAAGCACTTCGCTGCCGATGCGGGGGATGCCGACCTGGCCATGCTGCGAGCCCGCCCATGGCGTTGCCACCCGGACCCAGCATGACATCCGGTTGAACCGGTCCCACGGAAACTGCACGCGTACACGCCCGAAGCGGTCTGGCCATACCGCATGGCCCTCCGGGCCGACCACTGTCGCGCTTTGCGGACCTGTCACCACGGGCCACGGCACGCTCAGGGCGGGACGGAACACCTCCTGTGCCGGATGGCATTCGAATGCCACCCTGCAGTGCCAACGCTGGCCTTCGCCGGCGGCTTCCGCCACGTCTTCCACCGTGAGGTGCGTGTCCAGCACCACATACTCCCGGTTGGCGGCCAGCTGTGGATGCCCGCTGACGTGCATGGTGTGCCCGGGCACGACAGCGCGCAGGTTGCCCTTGCCGAAGCAGCGAAGCCCCCGGGAACGAATCTCTTCCATGCGGATGCGGGCGATCATCTCGCCTTCATCCCAGGGGCGGTTGTCCGTCGCCGGCTGCGCGTGCTCGCCGGGAAATTCGTAGACCTCCTGGTGCAGCGCGCCGGTGTTCTGGCCGGTTTCGCGGGCATCGGCGCTGCTGGCGGTCAGGTTGCCGCGCGGCTGGGTGAAACTGTAGGCATTGGTCGTGTACCTGCCGGCGACCACGGCATCGACTACCGAAAAATCGTCCAGGTGTTCCTCGTCGATCCTGACGCCGGGCGGATGGACTGCAAGCACCTGATAGGCCTCGCTCGGCATCCTGGGATAGCCGCCGACATGGTCGACCAGGATGAGGCGGTGCTTTCCCTCCGAATGCGCGAAGAACCATGAGATGCCCCAGTGCTGCATGAGACGGGCGATGAAGGTGTAGTCGCTCTCGTCGCATTGGGTCCGGTAGGCCCGCGTTGGGTACTTCGCCACATCCAGCCTGCGCTCAACGGGAAAGGAGTAGGCGGACAGCACCTCCTCGATGATCTCGATGTCGGTGCGGTTCTCGAAGATCCGGCTGTTCCCGTTCAGCGTGGCAAGCCACAGCCACGGACGCAGGGTCAGGCCATAGACGAAGTGCCGCCCTTCGGCACGCAGGTAGCGGGCACGATCGACGATGCCGCTGATCTCGCGGGTGCCCTCGCCGATCCGGCCCGCCAGCCCGGTTCCCATGCCATCGAGCTGGATATGCACGGTCAACTCCCGACCGTTCATTTCGCGCAAATCGACATTGCCTTCCCGGCCGTGGAAGTTGAAGTCCTTATCGGAAGTCTTGAGCTCGATCTCGTACTCGAACAGGCCGCAGAGTCCTTCCTTGCCCTGCAGGCGTACGAAGGCAAACGGTGCCTGCCCGCGGCCATGCGGCAATGCCGGGCCGGAGACTGTGACGGTGCGGACGGAGATCGGCAGATGGTCGCGGACATTCATGCGGGCACTCCTGGAATGAAGACAACCACAGGGTGCCCGGATGCACGTCGAGCACGTTCTGCGGAGGGAGTCGATGCTATCCGCAAAACATGCCTGAAGAGGCCCGACTATCGCGACATTTGATGGTACCGATGCAAGTTCAGATTCTTCCCAGCGGACACGCAGACAAAGCGCAAATTGAATTCACACGGCGGACGCTGATATTTCTCCGCAGCCGCGGGGAAATGTAAGACGGCCCTAAGGCAACGTATCCTCCGGCAACACACTCAACCCCGACGCGCTGGTCGACATGGTCCGGCGCTGGCTCCTGAGCACCCCGTTCTCGTCGAACTCGAGCAGCACCGTCGACGAGCGGATGGAGCCGCCGGCGAACAGCGGTCCGATGAACGGGATAAAGCTCTCGGGATTCGGCCGGGAACTCGCGAAGGAATAGACCAGGATGGTCGAGCCGTTGCTGAGCGTCGTCTGCGAGGTGGGCTGGCCCAGTTGCGTGGTGACGTCGTCAAGCGTGGAGAAATCGAGCAGGAAATTCTCCAATTGCTCCTGCCGGACATTGACGCCCGTCGAAACGCAGGCAGCCAGCATCGCGCTGGCTGCAATCAGGGCGTGAACACGTTTCATGTCGTCACCGCCGTACCATGGTGCGTGGCGGGGAGCGTGTCCAGGGCCGTGCTGCCAGCGTAGCCCCGCATTGCGTCCGGCATGCCCTGCTTCAAGCATAGACGCTCCGGGCGGCGTCGGCTTGCGTCCGGTTGACCTGACAATGCAGGTGCCTCCGGCGCCATCCGGTTCCGCTTGCTGTCGTACACTAGGCACTGGCGCCGCACTGACGCTTGCGGTTCCATGTTCGTAGTGCCCGCCTTGACTCTGCTCAAGCCTTTACTCGCCGAGCGCTAGCAAACTGTCATCCATGACTTTTCCTACCTCGCCATCCGGCACGCCCCGCGCCGCCAATGCTGGCCAAGCCAGCGCCTCGTCCAGGTCCCATCGCCCGCTGCCCTTGCCGCGCGGCCGTCTTGCATGGGTCACCGGCATCGTCAGCTGGATCCTGCTGGTTGCCAGCACCCTGTTCTGGTGCCTGCTGCTATTCCCGCTGGCGCTGCTGAAGCTGGTGCTGCCGTTCGCCGCGGTCCGCCGGCGCATCGATCCGGTACTCAACGGTATTGCCACGGCGTGGATTTCCTGGAATACCGGCTGGTTCGCGCGCATCCAGCAGGCGCCGTGGGATATCCAGGGCAATACCGGGCTGCGCTACGCGGACTGGTACCTGGTCAACTGCAACCATCAGTCGTGGGCCGATATCTTTGTGCTGCAGCGCTCGCTGAACCGGCGCATCCCGCTGCTGAAATTCTTCCTGAAGCAGCAGCTGATCTATGTGCCGGTGATCGGGCTGGCGTGGTGGGCGCTGGACTTTCCGTTCATGAAGCGCCATGGCAAGGCGGAACTGCGCCGCAATCCGGCGCTGCGGCGCCAGGACCAGGAAACGGCGCGGCGCGCATGCGAGAAATTCTCGCTGGTGCCAACCAGCGTGATGGTGTTTGCCGAGGGCACGCGCTTCAGCGAGGCCAAGCGCGTCGCGCAGGCGTCGCCGTACCGTCACCTGCTCAAGCCCAAGGCGGGCGGGCTGGCGGTGGCGCTGAATGCAATGGGAACGCGCTTTCGCTCGATGATCGACGTGACCATCGCCTATCCAGACGGCGTGCCAAGCTTCTGGGACCTTGCTTGCGGCCGCGCCGGCATGGTGGTGGTGCGCATGCACCAGTTGCCGGTGCCACCGGCATTCTGCGAGGCCGACTACGCCACCGACAAGGCGTTCCGCACGGAATTCCACCACTGGCTGGCGCATCAGTGGCAGTCCAAGGACGACGAGATCGACGCCCTGACGGCCCGGCGCGCCGACTGACCGCGCGCATCGGCCGGCCGCCGCCCGGCTAGCCCGGCAACCGCTCCACCGCCCGCTTGCCCTGGCTGACCGCCGCCGTCACCGACGGGCTGCCGGCATTGTCGCTGTTGGCAATGCTGATGTTGCCGACCCCGGCCAGGTCCGGCCAGGCCGCGTCGGCAGCCACGTTCTCGCCTGCCACGCTGTCCGGCATATAGCTGTAGCCGTGCGCCCAGCGGTTCACCGTGATGCCGCGGATCAGCTTGCTGGCGCTGAAGCCGGCCTGCCCCAGCATCCGGTCCAGCTGCGCGCGGATGTCGCGCTCGAGCGCATCGAACGGGGTTCCCAAGAGGAAGGCGCGGCCAGCGCGGAAGCGGTCGCGCGCGCGCATGCCGCTGTCGGGCACGGTTGGCACATAAAGCATGTGCAGCACTGCCGGGTCGGACGGACGGGGGCCAGCGGGCGGCTCCAGCCACAGGTCGGTGTACGTCATGGCCGGCGCGTGGATGCGCCGCGCGCGCAGCGCGGCGAAGGCCTGCCAGTTGTCGAGCGCCACCTTGGTGTAGACCAGCGGGGCCTTGGCCTCGTCGCGCAGCACCGCCTTCTGTGCGGCCGGCAGCGACGGCAACAGATACGGGATCATCATGTTGTAGCCGGCCAGCACCACGTGGCGCGCTTCGACACGGTGCAGGTTGCCGCCCCAGCCGTAGGTCACGCGCGTGATGTTGCCATCGGGCTCGACCGCAATCGCGGTGCTGTTCAGCCGCAGCCGCACCGGCGCGCCGTCGCGGTCCAGCCGGTTGTAGTCGAAGGCGGCAGTGGCCACCTCTGCCGGCACGGCAATCGACGCCACGCCCGGAATCAGGCTATGCACCAGCAGCCGTGCCAGCGAGGCATTGCCATCCGGGAACCACAGGCGCGAGGCCGGCGACTTGCCCAGCCGGGGGTTCGGCGCCGGCGCGGGCATGTTGGCGCCGGCGGGCAGTCCGATGGCGATGGCATCGGCGACCGAGATGCCGTCGGCATCGAGCGCATAGGCATCGTTGCTGCGGCTGCGCAGGAAGCGCAGCGCCGGCAGGCCGAGGCCGGCCTTGTCGCGCAGGAAGGCGGCGTAGCGCATGGTGCGCAGCGCCGCGGCGCGTGCGGCGTTGTCGAGGCCGGGCAGGTAGTCGGTGGTGCCGGCCGCCAGGCGGGCCAGCGCGGCGCGATCCGCCGCGGGTAGCGGCGCCTGCTCGAGGAAGCGTTGCAAGGCAGCGGCATCGGGCCCCTGCGCGCGCAGGCCATTGCGCGCATCGGCCAGTTCGCCGAACGGATCGCCGCCGAGCCACTGGTCGCGGCCGAAATGCTCGGCATCGAAGAACACGGCGCGGCCCATGCCCAGCGCGGCATATGGGTCGGACGGCGGTGCAGCCGGCGGGCGCGCGGGATCGAGGCCGATGCCGGCCAGCAGCTCGCGCATGGCAGCGTCGCTGGCTGCGCCGGGCGGCATCTCGGCGCTGCCGCCATAGGTGACCAGCCGCTGGCCGCGGACGGTGAATTCGTTGCGCTTGGCATGGCCGCCGAAGTCGTCGTGATTGTCGAGGATCAGGATGCGCCGGGCGGCGCCGAAACGGCGCCGGTAGAACCATGCCGCCGCCAGTCCGCTCACCCCGCCGCCGACCACGACCAGGTCGAAGGCCTCGCGCGCCAGCACCACGGGATATTTGGCGCCCTCGCGCGCCAGGCCGTGGGCCAGCGTATACGTGCCGTCATGGTTGCCGCGCAGCCCGGTCAGGGCCGGCGGATAGCCGGCGCTTGCCGCCCCGCCCTGCTGCGCGTGCAGCCATTGCACCGGTGCCAGCCCGGCGGCAATGGTCAGCGCGGTGCCGTTGAGGAAGTCTCTGCGCGTGATCGTCATCGGATGCTCATCGGAAAGCGGTGCGTGCCGGAGCGCTTCGCCTCAGCGCTGTGCCGCCAGCGCCTTGCGCCGCGCGGCCACGTCGGCTTCGGTCACCGGACCGGCACGGTTGCCCCAGCCGCGCCGGATGAAAGTCAGCACGCTGGCCAGTTCCTGGTCATCCAGCGTCCAGCCATAGCCGGGCATGTGGTAGTCGGTGGCGGCGGTGCCGACACGCGCGGTCACGGCGCCATCGAGCAGCAGGTTGACCAGCGACGCCGGATCGGGATCGGCCACGGTCGGGTTGCCTGCCAGCGGCGGGAACACGCGCGCGAAGCCCTTGCCGTCGGCGCCATGGCACGGCATGCAGTACACCGCGTACTGGCGTGCGCCCGGCACGTCGAAGCGGCCCTGGTGCAGTTGCTGCGCGGTGGCGGGATCGGGGCGGAACGGCTTGTCCTCGCCGCGCGCGCCGGGCAGCGACTTGAGGTAGGCCGCCACGGCATCGAGGTCGCCCGGACTCATGTATTGCGTGGCGGTGGAGATCACGACGGACATGGGCCCGAACGAGGTTGCGTGCCCATTGCGCCCGGTGCGCAGGAACTCGGCAATGTCCGCGCGCGACCATGCCCCGAGGCCGGTGACCTGGTCGCCGGTCAGGTTGGTCGCGGACCAGCCTTCCACGCTGGCGCCCGACAGGAAATGCCGGCTGCGCTCGTCCAGTCCTTGCTCGGCGAACAACCGGCCGCGGGGCGTGTGGCAGGCTCCGCAGTGGGCCACGGCCTGCACCAGGTAGGCGCCGCGGTTCCACGGGTCGCCGCGCGCGGGCTCGGTGCGAACCGGGTCGTCGTCGAGAAACAGCAGGTTCCAGACCGACAGCAGCGAGCGCATGCCGTACGGAAAGCGCAGCTGCGGCGCCGGGTTGCGCTGCGCCACGGGCGCGACTTCCGCGCGCAGGTAGGCATACAGCGCGGCCACGTCGTCGGCACGCATGCGGGCGTAGGACGGGTACGGCATGGCCGGATACAGGCGCTTGCCGTCGCGCGCCACGCCCTGGCGCAGTGCGCGGTCGAACTCCGCCAGCGTATAAGCGCCGATGCCGGTGGCGGCGTCGGGGGTGATATTGGTCGAGTGAAGGGTGCCGACGGCGGTGCGGATCGGCAACCCGCCGGCAAATGGCTTGCCGCCCTCGCGGGTATGGCATGCGGCGCAGTTGGCGATGCGCGCCAGATAGCGGCCGCGTTCGACCTGCTGCGCCTCGGCGGCGCCCGCGGCCAGTGCCGGACGGGCCGGCCAGGCAACCAGCAGCGCCAGGGACAGCCACAGCCAGGGTAGCCAGGACAGCCACTGCGCGGGCAGCAAAGCGGCGGCGCAATGCCGCCCGGTCGGGCGAGACATGGGGTCGATCAGATTGTTGTTGTGATGAGAATGTAACGCGACGCCGCGGCTCAGGCTATCGTCATGGCCGGTATGGCGCTTGCCGCTGCCGATGCGCCCGACACGGCCCAGTTGGCGGCCAGCACCAGGCAGGCTACCAGTCCGGCGGCCACGGCCACGCCGGTCAGGATCAGCGGCACGGGACGCAGGTTTTCCAGGTCGCGCTGGTGTTCCTGGCCCTTGCGCAGGCCAAAGAAGCCCCACAGCACGGTCCGCAACAGCCTCAACGGGTTCATTGTCTCTCCTTGCACGAAAGCCTTTGGCGACGACAACCGATTATGGCCGCCAGCCGCCGGCCATAACAGCATCAGATACCCGGAAAATTTACGTATCAGTTGCCGGACCCGGGGCGATAATGGCACCCTACACCCCGCCCCGCCCCGCCCCGCCCCGCCCGACTGCGCCCCATGAAACGGTACGAAGCCCTCGCCGAAACCCTGGCCGCCGATATCCGCAACGGCAGCCTGCCGCCCGGCACCCGCCTGCCGTCGATCCGCAAGACCGTGGCGCAATACGGGGTCAGCCCGTCCACCGCGTTCCAGGCCTACTACCGGCTGGAAGAGCGCGGACTGGTGCGCGCGCGCGAGCGTTCCGGCTACTACGTGGCGGGGCCGGCCCGGCGCGACCTGCCGCAGCCGCAGGCGCGGCCGTCGCGGCAGGTGTCGACCCAGGTCGACATCTCCAAGCTGGTGTTCGCGGTGCTTGAAGGCGCGCGCGACCGCAAGCTGGTGCAGTTCGGCTCGGCCTTCCCCTCGCCTGAGCTGTTCCCGTGGGAGCGGCTGGGCAAGTCGCTGGCGCGGGCCGGCCGTGCGCTGGACCCGTGGCATTCGGTCAACGACCTGCCGCCCGGCAACGCGGCGCTGCGGCGGCAGATCGCGCTGCGCTACCTCGGCGCGGGCGCGCCGCAGCCGGCCGAAGACCTGGTCGTCACCAACGGCGCGCTGGAGGCGCTGAACCTGTGCCTGATGGCCGTGACCCAGCCGGGCGACGTGGTCGCGATCGAGTCTCCGGGCTTCTATGCCGCGCTGCAGGCGCTGGAACGGCTGCGACTCAAGGCGCTGGAGATCCCGGTCGATCCGGCGCAGGGCATCGACCTGGGCGCGCTCGACAACGCGCTGTCGCGTCACCCGGTCAAGGCCTGCTGGTTCATGACGCAGTTCCAGAATCCGCTCGGCGCCAGCATGTCGGAAGACAAGAAAAAGGCGCTGGTGGCCCTGCTCGCCCGTCACCAGGTGCCGCTGATCGAAGACGATGTCTATGGCGAGCTCTATTTCGGCAACCGCTGCCCGCTGCCGGCCAAGGCCTTCGATACGCAGGGGCTGGTGATGCATTGCAGTTCGTTCTCGAAGACGCTGTCGCCGGGCTTCCGCATCGGCTGGGTGGCGCCGGGCCGCTTCGGCGAGGCGATCCAGCGGCTCAAGCTGATGACCACGCTGTCGGCCGGCGTGCCCACCCAGGTAGCACTGGCCGAGTACCTGCAGCACGGCGGCTATGACAAGCACCTGCGCCGCCTGCGCCATGTGCTGGAGATGCAGCAGGGCCAGATGCTCGATGCCATCGGCCGGCATTTCCCGGAGGGCGTGCGCGTATCGCGGCCGGAGGGCGGGTACTTCCTGTGGGTCGAGTTCGCGCCCGGCTTCGATGCGCTGGCGCTGCACCATGCCGCGCTGGAGGCCGGCATCGGGCTGGCGCCGGGGCCGATCTTCTCGGCGCGGCAGGGCTACCGCAACTGCATCCGGCTCAACTACGGGCACTTGTGGAACGACGAGGCCGAGACGGCGGTCGCCACGCTCGGCCGGCTGATCGCGCAACAGGCGACCTGAGCGGCCTGAGCGGCCTGAGCGGTCTCAGCGGTCTCAGCGCGCGTCGCGATGGCGGCGCAGCGCCCATTCCAGCGTCTCGAACGCGGCCTGCACGGCGAGCGCCAGCACCGCGGCCGGGATCGCGCCGGCCAGCAGCAGCGTGGTGTCGTTGAGCGCCAGCCCGGTGGCAATGCGCTCGCCAAAGCCGCCGGCGCCGACGAAGGCCGCGATCGTGGCCGTGCCCACGCTGATGATGGCGGCGGTCTTGACGCCGGCCAGCAGCACCGGCAGAGCCAGCGGCAGTTCCACGTAGCGCAGTACCTGGCCGCCGCGCAGCCCGAGCGCGCGGGCCGCATCGCGCATGCCCGGCGGCACCTGCTCCAGTCCGGTGGCGGTGTTGCGCACGATCGGCAGCAGCGCATACAGGAACAGCGCCACCAGCGCCGGCCACACGCCGATGCGGCCCAGCAGCGGGATCAGCATCGCCAGCAAGGCCAGCGACGGCACGGTCTGCAGCACGCTGACGGCGCCCAGCACCACCTGGCCTGTGCGCCGGCGGCGCGCGGCCAGGATGCCCAGCGGCACGCCGGCCAGCGTTGCGGCGCCGACGGCGCCCGCCACCAGGCCAACATGGCGCCGTGCCAGCCGGTTGGTGTCGGGTCCAAGCAGCGCGCCGAGCAGGCCGCGATCGCTGGTGCCTGCCACCGAGGCCGCGGACGCCGCGGACGCCGGCACTGCGGCCGGTTCGGCGCCGGGGTTCGGGCCATGCGTCAGGAACTCTCGCGCGACGAGATCGAACGGCTTGCGGTCGATCTCCGCTGCGGCGTTCATCGCCACCATGTCGGCCGCGCTGATACGGCCCGACAAGCGCTGCAGCGCCTGCCACGCCTGCGGGAAGCGCTGCGGCACGTCCAGCCGGTACACCACCACGGCGTCATAGCGCGGGAAATAGCGGCGGTCGTCTTCGAGCACGCGCAGCCGGTACTTGAGGATCTTGGCGTCGGTCGAATAGATGTCGATCGCATCCACCTGCCCCGCTGCCAGCGCCTCATAGGCAACGCCGTGGTCCAGCCCGACCGGCTGCTGCGGCAGGCGATAGCGGCTGGCAAGACCGGGCCAGCCGTCCGCCCGGCCGAGGAATTCATGCGACAGGCCCAGCCGCAGCCGCGGCTGCGCGGCCAGGTCGCTGAGCCGGCGCAGGTGTGGCGGCCGGGTATCGGAGACGGCCAATGCGTAAGTGTTTTCGAAGCCGAGCGGCATCGCCGCCCCCAATCCCAGCGGGGCCAGTGCCCGCTGGATGGCGTCCAGGCCGGCGCCTGGCGGCAGCTTCAGGATCTCGGCGGCGAGCGTGCCGGTGTAGTCGGGATAAAGGTCGATGCTGCCGGCCTTGAGCGCCTCGAACACGATCGCGGTATTGCCCAGCCCTTGCTGGTGCTGCGCGGTGCCCGGCGGGCCGGCGGCCTGCGTCAGCAGTTCGCCAAGGATATAGGACTCGGTAAAGCGCTTGGAGCCGACGCGCAAGGGGTCGGCGGCCTGCGCGGGCGCCGCCCCGACGAGTGCTGTCGCGAGCACCCAGAGTGTCAAGCGCCACAACGTGGTCCTTTCATTGACCTGCCGATAGCCACCGAGCCAGGCAAACACGTCCGTCCTTTTTGGGGGGCCGGTGTGCTCCCGGCATCTCTACATCATAGCCGCGGCATAGCCTTATCCCGAAATAGTATTTGCCATCTGCATGATAAGCACGTCAGAATCCGTATTAAACATACATCGCCAACGCCAATGGAAATCCGGCAACTGGAAGCCTTCGCCGCCGTCGTGACCACCGGCAGCGTCACCGCCGCGGGCCGCCTGCTCGGCCGCTCGCAGCCGGCCATCACGCGCCTGATCCAGGAGCTGGAGGCCGAACTCGGCTTTGCGCTGTTCACCCGCAGCGGCCCGCGCGTCAGTCCGACGGAACAGGGCTTCCTGCTCTACGACGAGGTCGAGCAGACGCTGGCCGGCATGCAGCAGATCCGCAGCCGGGCCGCGGCGCTGGCACGCGGCGACGGCCGCCCGTTGCGCATCGCCGCCACGCCGGCACTGGCCGCCGGCCTGCTGCCGCCCGCGCTGGCGCTGGCGTTCGAGCGCGGCCAGTGCGCGCCGGAACGCGTGGCCGTGCAGGCCGTATCGCCGGAACAGGTGGTGCATGCCGTGCTGACCGGCGCCGCCGACATCGGGCTGAACAGCCTGCCGCTGGAACACCGCGGCGTAACCGTGCACTGGATCGGCCAGTCGGCTTGCGTGGCGGCGGTGCGCGGCGACGATCCGCTCGCGGCACAGGCAGCGATTTCACTGCAGGATTGCCGCGCGCGCCGCATCGTCACCATGCAGAACCCCTACCGGCTGCGCCGCCGCGTGGACCGGGCGCTGGCCAGTGCGGGCGTGCCGGCCGCCGGCGTGATTGACATCAACACCTCGATCAACGCGCTGACGCTGGTCCGCGCCGGGCTTGGCATTGCGCTGCTGGAGCCCGTGACCGCACGCGGGCTGCCGCTGACCGACATCGCGGTGCGCCCGATCGACGCGGATATCCCGTTCTACTTCGGCGTCATCACGCCGCAGGCGCGACCGGCCAGCACCGCCGTGCTGGCGCTGGTGCAGGCGGCGGCCGATGCCGCCGCCGCGCTGCTGCCGGATCTGCTGCTGCGCGATGCGGCCGAGCACGGCGCGCTGCTGCAATCGCTGTACGGCGACACCGGCGCCGGCACCGACTTGTTTTCACCGGACACCGATCTTCCCAGCCATGACTGACCCCACCACTACCACCCCCGCCGGCCTGCCCGCCCTCGAGGCACGTCTGCGCCAGGACCTGTCCTGGCTGGAACTGCCCGCAAAGCCGTGGACCATGCCGCGCACCCACGACGGCCGTGACGTGCTCGACGTCGCCGTGATCGGCGGCGGCATGGCCGGCCTGGCGGCCGGCGCCACGCTGGCGCACCTTGGCATCCGCGTGCGCGCCTTCGACCGCGCGCCGGCCGGCTTCGAGGGCCCATGGGCCACCACGGCGCGCATGGAAACGCTGCGTTCGCCCAAGCAGCTGACCGGCCCCGCGCTGGGGCTGCCGGCGCTGACCTTCCGCGCCTGGTTCGAGGCGCAGTTCGGTGAAGACGCATGGCAGGCGCTGGACAAGATCCCGCGGCTGCAATGGATGGACTACCTGCGCTGGTACCGGCAGGTGCTGGACCTCGATATCCGCAATGAGCACCGCGTCGAACAGATCGTGCCGCGCGCCGATGGCCTGGTGTCGCTGTCGATGCGGTCCCCCGAAGGCCCGCTGACCGTCCTCGCGCGCCGCGTGGTGCTGGCGACCGGCCGCGACGGCCTCGGCGGCGCCTACGTGCCTCCGCTGGCGGAGGCGCTGCCGCGCCACCTGTGGGCGCACTCGTCCGACGAGATGGACTACGCCACGCTGCGCGGCAAGCGCGTGGGCGTGGTTGGCGCCGGCGCGTCGGCAATGGACAGCGCCGCCACCGCGCTTGAAGCCGGCGCGGCCTCCGTCGAGATGCTGGTGCGGCGCCAGGACATCCCGCGTGTCAACAAGAGCAAGGGTGCCGGCAACCCGGGGCTGACCCACGGCCACTATGGCCTGCCGGATGCCTGGAAATGGCGGCTGCGAAACTACATCAACACCGAGCAGGTGCCGCCGCCGCGCGGCAGCACGCTGCGGGTTTCGCGCCATGCCAATGCGCATTTCAACCTGGGCGCGGCGCTGGAGTCGGTCGAAGTGCGTGGCGACGTGCTGCATGTCGCCACGCCGCAGGGCACCTTCGAGCTGGATTTCCTGATCTTCTCGACCGGCTTCCGCATCGACCTGGAAACCCGGGCGGAATTTGCCGCCTTTGCCCCGCATATCCGTTACTGGCGCGACCGCTACGTGCCGCCGGCAGGCCAGGAAGACCGCGAGCTGTCCGATTCGCCGGACCTGGGCGAATCGTTTGAATTCCAGGAAAAAAAACCGGGCGCGTGCCCGGGCCTGTCGCGCATCCACTGCTTTTGCTACCCGGCGGCGCTGTCGCACGGCACCATTTCCGGCGATATCCCGGCAATCAGCGACGGCGCGCGCCGGCTCGGCCAGGGCATCGCCGCGCTGCTGTACCGGGAAGACGTCGAACTGCACTACGCCGCGTTGCAGGCCTTTGCCGAGCCGGAAGTCTTCGGCGACGAATGGACCCCGGCGCTGCCGCCGGCTCTGCGCACCGCGCAGGCCTGACCGCAAATACTTGAACCGATACCCCCGAACCAACAGAGTCCGATGACCCAGACCTCCGCCCCCGCGATCGACCTGATCGACCAGCTCACCGGCCTGGCGCCCGGCAGCGCCACTTACGCGCTGCGCCATCAACGCGACAAGGTCGTGGCCGCCACCCAGGGCAGCCATGACGCCCTGTTCGACCCGGCCCTGCCCGGCCTTTCGCTCGAAGAACGCCTGCTTGTCGCGCTGTACGCGGCGCGCCTGACGCCCTCCGCGGCGCTGGCGGCGCACTACCGCGCGCGGCTGGAACAACTCGGCGCCGATGCCGCGCACGTGCGCGCCGCCGCCGAAGGCCAGCCTCAGGAGATCGCCGAGCCGCGCCTGCGCGCGATGCTCGCGTTCACCCGCACGCTGATCGAAAAACCCGTCGAAGGCGACAAGGCCGCGCTGCAGGCGCTGCCCGCAGCGGGCCTGAGCACGCCCGCCGTGGTCACGCTGGCGCAGCTGATTGCCTTCCTGTCGTACCAGGTTCGGCTGGTAGCCGGCCTGGACGCCTTGAAGGCATTGAACGACACTGCAGGAGCCCAGGCATGAGCGAGATCATCAAATCCCACGGCTTTACCAACGAAGTGCTGGACTGGAAGGCTTGGCTCGATATTGTCGAACTGGACCAGGCCACGCCCGAACAGGTTGCCGTGCTGGAAGAAAGCCATCCCAAGGCCAAGGTGCAGGACTACTACCGCTTCCTGGTGCACCAGCCCGAGATCCTGCGCCAGCGCTCCACCGCCTTCAACGCCATCATGTACGCACCCGGCGGCATGCCGCGCGCCGAGCGCGAGCTGGCGACCACGGTGGTGTCGCGCATCAATGGCTGCGTGTACTGCGCGTCGGTGCATGCGCAGCGCTTCGAGCAACTGGCCAAGCGCAATGACGTGATCCGGGAAGTGTTCGAGGACCCGCGCTCGGCGGGGACCACCGCGCGTGAGAAAGCGATCGCGCAGTTCTCAATCGAACTGACGGAGCGGCCGGCGGAGGTAACCGCGGCACTGCTCAAACCGCTGCGCGATGCGGGGGTGACGGATGCGGAGATCCTCGACCTGATCCACTCGGTCGCGATCTTTGCGTGGGCGAACCGGTTGATGCTGAATCTTGGCGAGCCGGTGTTTCCGGATCAGGCTGAGGGGTGAGGGTTGACTGAGGACCGGCCTCGATAGCCAGCAACATGCGCTGTCGCGGGACACGGTCTAGCTGTCACCGCCCCCGTAATGCACCGCCAACCAAACCGTCGGCTGCGTTTCGTCAGTCCATGCCACACGATGCCGGCAATGCGCCGGCAAGTGCAGCCAGTCGCCGGGCCGCATCACATGCTGAACTGCCTCACCTTCAATCTCCAGCGCAGCACTGCCGCTGACCAGCAGCACCCACTCGGCTTCCGCGCTGTCGTACCAGAACCCTGCCGGACTGGCCTGCCCGTTGGAGACGATCCGCTCGATCTTCAGGCCAGGCCGAGCCAGCAGCGGCTCGAACACTTCTTCCGCCAGGTTCACCGGCACAGCGGCCAGCAAGCTTCCATGCTCGAGCGCCATCATCGCCTCCGGAAGGTAACGTCGTGTCAGTCCGCCGGCCCCGGCGCCAGCACGTCGCGCGCGCCGTTGCGGCCCATTGGCGACACCAGCCCGGCGACTTCCATCTGCTCGATCAAACGCGCGGCGCGGTTGTAGCCGATGCGCAGCTGGCGCTGCACTGCCGAGATCGAGGCGCGCCGGCTGGTCAGCACGAAGGACGCGGCTTCGTCATACAGCGGATCGGCTTCGCCATCGCCGCCGCCTTCGCCGAACAGGTCGGCGCCGCCGGCCTCGGCCGGGTCGCCGGCCAGGATGGCTTCATCGTAATCCGGCTCGCCGAATTGCTTCCAGTGCTCTACCACGCGGTGCACTTCCTCGTCGGCGACGAAGGCGCCGTGCACGCGCTGCGGGTAGCCGGTGCCCGGCGGCAGGAACAGCATGTCGCCCTGGCCGAGCAGGCTCTCGGCGCCCATCTGGTCGAGGATGGTGCGCGAGTCGATCTTGGACGAGACCTGGAACGCCACCCGCGTCGGGATATTGGCCTTGATCAGCCCGGTGATCACGTCGACCGACGGTCGCTGCGTCGCCAGGATCAGGTGGATGCCGGCGGCGCGGGCCTTCTGGGCCAAACGCGCGATCAGTTCTTCGATCTTCTTGCCCGCGACCATCATCAGGTCGGCCAGCTCGTCGATCACCACCACGATCATCGGCAGCCGCGACAGCGGCTCGGGCGCGTCCGGCGTCAGCGAGAACGGGTTGGGCACCTTGCGCTCCGCCGCCTCGGCGGCGCGGATCTTCTGGTTGTAGCCGGCCAGGTTGCGCACGCCCAGCGCCGACATCAGCTTGTAGCGCTTTTCCATCTCGCCGACGCACCAGTTGAGCGCGTGCGCGGCCTGCTTCATGTCGGTGACCACCGGCGACAGCAGGTGCGGGATGCCCTCGTAGACCGAGAGCTCGAGCATCTTGGGGTCGATCATGATCAGGCGCACATCTTCCGGCGTGGCCTTGTACAGCATCGACAGGATCATGGCGTTGACCGCGACCGACTTGCCCGAACCCGTGGTGCCCGCCACCAGCAGGTGCGGCGCGCGCGCCAGGTCGGTGACCACCGGATTGCCGGTGATGTCCTTGCCCATCGCCAGCACCAGGCGCGAATGGTGTGCCTGGAACGAGGCCGCCTGGACGATCTCGGACAGCCGGATCATCTGCCGGCGCGCATTGGGCAGCTCCAGGCCCATGCAGGTCTTGCCGGGGATGGTCTCGACCACGCGGATCGAGGTCACGCCGAGCGCGCGGGCAAGATCCTTCATCAGACCCACGACTTGCGCGCCGCGCACGCCCATGGCGGGCTCTACCTCGAAGCGCGTGATGACCGGGCCGGCATCGGCGCCGACCACGGCGACGGGTACCTTGAACTCGGCCAGGCGCTGCGCGATCAGTTCACCGGTGTCGCGAAGGCGCTCTTCCGACACCTGCTCGCCGCTGTCGAGCTGGTTTTCCAGCAGGTCGGCGGGCGGCAGGCGGTAGTCGACCGGCGGGCGGGGCGCGGGCGGTTCGGGAACCGGTGCGGGTGCGGGAGCGGGCTGGCTCGAGCCCAGCGGCACCGTGCGGCCGACCACGGCCGGCAGGACGATGCGGGGCTTGGCCAGGGGCGCGGCGATCGGGGGCGGTGCCGGCTCGGGTGCGACGGTCGCTTCCGCAGGTTCCGCTGCCGCCTCGATCGCGGCAGCCGCTAGCTCTTGTTCCGGCTGGATAGCTTCGGTTGACTCGACTGCTTCAACAGTCTCAACTGCTTCAGCTGCCTCAACGACCTCAGCCGACTCAACGACCTCAGCCGACTCAACGACCTCAGCCGACTCAACGACCTCAGCCGACTCAACGACCTCGGCCGATTCAGCAACCTCAACGGCCTCAGCGACCTCCGCCTCCGCATCAGGTTCGCCTGCCCCCCTATCAGCAACCGCTTCGCCGACCAGACCGTTACCGTCCATCAGCGTTTCCGTGTCCCGCTCGGCGGCAGGGTCGGCCGAGGCCGGTGCAGCCCCACTCTCCTCCTCCATCGCCGAGGTAGCGACGGCCTGTGCCACGGCACCGAGATCGTCAGTGTCGTCAGCCGGCACGGCGCCCACAGGCTGGCTTTCGACCTCAGTTTCGCCTGCCGGGACCAGGCCGTCTGCTTCATCCTTCGGCGCAGCATCGATTTCGTCCGCAGCATCCGTCGCGTCGGCAATGTCGGCCAGCGCCGCCGTGATTGCGGGACTTTCAGGAACTGCGGCGACTTCCGTTACGGACGCAGGCTGCCTGGCCTTGCCCGCCAGCGCCTGCAACTCGGCCAGCAGGTCCAGCGCTTCCTGCCGGATTGCTGCCAGCGTGACGGCGTCGATGTCGCCGGCAATGTCCTTGTCGATAGCCGGCTGCGCAGCCGGCTCTGCCGGCTCTGCCGGCTCTGCCGATTCTGCCGCCCCTGCCGGCGTGACCGGCGCCGCGTCGTCGGGCTCGATCACAACCGTGTCAGCGGCGACAGCCGTGTCGGCCTCGGCCACCGGCGTTTCCGGCACCGCCGGCTTGGCGATGGCAATCGCCGGCTCGACTGCTGCCTGGACAACGCCGGCCGCCGCGGCAGGCACAACCTCTGCGGCAGGCGAGAGCGCAGCCAATGGCACCGTTGCCGCCGCCTTCGCCTGCGCCTCCGGCAAAGTCGTGATCGACGAGCGCACCAATGGCTGCGGCTGTCGGAACGGGCTGCTGACGACGGTTGCGCGCGGGGGTTGCGCAGGACGTGCGGCCGCTGCTGCCTGTGCCGGCGCTGCAGCCACTGCGGCCGCTGCGGCCGCTGCGGCCGCTGCGGGCTTGCGTGGCGCCGGCGCCGGCGCAGGCCGTGCTGCCGGCGCCGCCTGCGCAACGGCCTGGGCCGCGCCTGCCGCAGCGGAGGGTCCCGCGGCGCGCACGGTCTTGCCCGCGGCCGGCGCATCGGCAGCATGCAGCCAGATCTCGCCCGGCTGCGGCGGCGATTCACGGGTACGCCGCGGCGGCTGCCACGCGGGCTGGCGCCGCGCCGAAACCGCTTCGAAACTGCGGTGGCGCTGGGGCGGCGCGCTCCAGTTGCCCTGGGCGCCGGTGGCGGCCTCGCGGCGCTCGGCTTCGCGCGGCGCCTGCGGCGTGAAAGTATTGGCGAACGGGTTGGTGAAGGCCGGCGCCGGCTCGTCTGTCGGGGCATCAGGGTCCGCCGCGCGGCGCGGCTTGCGCGCGAACAGGCTGCGCCAGGTTTCGCCGAACACCATCGGTGCCGCCAGCGCCAGCACGCCCAGCATCAGCAGCAAGGCACCGGTCCAGCCGAACAGGTTGCCGAACATGCCGGCAAGCGCGCGTCCCGCGGAACCGCCCGCGCTGGACTCCGGGTCGGACCCGCCGGTGAGCGCCTCCAGGCTGGCGCTGGCACACAGCACCGCCAGCGTACCGAGCCAGGTACGCAGCGAGCCCGGCCCGGCCAGACGGCGATCGCCGGCAAGCCAGCGCCCGGCCATCCGCCAGACCAGCGGCAGCACCCAGAAAGTCGAGAATCCGAACCAGCCCAAACCCATTATCGACATGCCATGTTCAAAACTACGGGCAGCGATTGTAGCGGGTATGGCAGCGGGTCATTGAACCGGAAAGCGCAAATATTCGTAACGCAGCGCGTTTCACCGGCTATATCGCCAATTTCGCTGCGCCATGGCGACAGCCCCACTGCTGGCCGGCGCGCCGATGCCGCGCTACCATGCCCGGATGCGCTCGCCGCGCCCCCCTCCCATGCCGATCCGTTACGCTACCCTGCGCATCCTCGTTGTCGAAGACCACCCGTTCCAGCGGCTCGCGGCCGAGGGACTGCTGCGGCAATTGGGGGTGCAGACGGTGGTGTCGGCGCAGAGCGGCATGCAGGCCGCCGAGTTGCTTGGCCGCCAGCCGTTCGACGCCGTGCTGTGCGACATCGAGATGCCTGGCGGCAATGGCCCGGAACTGATCGCCGAACTGCATCGCCGCGGCGCGCAGGCGTTTGCCGCGGCACCGCCGGTCTGGGTCTGGGTTACCGCGCTGGCGGATGACATCCTGGAATCGAATCGCAGCCTGGCGCACGCCGCGGGCATTGCGCGCGTGCATGCCTTGCGCAAGCCACTCGCGCGCGATGCCGTGGAAGAGGTCCTGGCCGCCGTGCTGGCGCCCGGCCCGGATGACGACGCACGAATGCCCGCCTGCTTGCCCGACGATGCCGAGCTGACCGCCGCGGCGCGCTCGGGCGACGGCCTGCTGGTGATGCTGCAGCCGCAGCACGACCTTGCCAGCGGCCGGCTGGCCGGCGCCGAAGCGCTGGTGCGCTGGCGCCATCCGCGGCACGGACTACTGCGGCCCGATGCCTTTGTCCCGCGCCTGGAAGCGCTGGACGCCGCCCACCTGGTGTTTGAATTCGTCGTGCGCCAGTGCCTGGCGGCACAGCAGCGACTGCAGGCCGCAGGCATCGACATCACGCTGGGCATCAACGCGTCGGCGCAAACCCTGTGCCGGCCGGGCGTGCTGGAACAGCTCGATACGCTGGTGGCGGCCAGCGGCGTGTCGCCGCGCGCATTGACGGTGGAACTGACCGAAGGCTATCCCGTGCCCGACACGGTGGCGCTGTCGGTCGCGCTGAACCGGCTGCGGCTGATGGGCTACGGCGTGGCGATCGACGATTTCGGCATCGGCATCGCCACGCTCAAGCTGCTGGCGGACCTGCCCTTCACCCAGCTCAAGCTGGACCGCTATTTCGTCGCGCAGATCGACGGCCACGGCCAGCGCGAAGCCATTTGCCGCCACATGATCGCAATGGCGCGCGACCTGGGGCTGGAGTGCGTGGCCGAAGGGGTGGAAACGGAATCGCAGCGCGCAGCACTGCGCGCGCTGCGCTGCCCGCTTGGCCAGGGCTACCTGTGGTCGGCGCCCAAGCCCGTCGATGCCTTTATCGCCGAGGCGATCGAGCGCGCGCCGCGGCCCGGCTAGTGCAGGCTAGCGGGGACTATTGCCCCGCACGGAACGGGTACTTCGCGAAGATCTGCCCCACGACCTTGTCGATGCGCTGCTGCGCATCGGCCTTGTCGCCGGTATCGACGCTGCCCACCGCCACGCCTTCCCACACCAGCTTCTTCTGGCGGGCATCGACCAGGTCGATATTGAGCGTGCCTTCGGTGTAGGTATAGACGTCGTTGTAGAAGCCGTAGCCGGGCCACGGCGCATAGAGGCCGCCGCGATAGCCGTAATAGCCCATCATCGGCGCCGGCGCCGGGCTGACCTGGACCTTTTCCTGCAACCGCGTGTTGAAGTTGACCAGCAGGTCCGGGGACTGCTGCGCGTAGCGGTAGCCGCGCGCGGTCATCTCGCGCTGTACCGCGCCCTTCAGGTACTGGGTGGTCAGGCTCTCGTATCCCTGTCGGTCGGTGCCCGGATGCTCGACGAAGCCGAAGCTGCGGTAGGCGCTGAAGTCGGCCGAGCGATTGTAGTCGGTCTTGATGTCGGGCGCGCTGGCGCAGCCCGCCACGGTCAGCGCCACCGCCACCAGCGGAAAGGACAACCGGAAGGATTTCACGATACGTCTCCAGAGGCCACGGTCACGCGTTCACCCGGCACCCCTGCCCATCCGCGCGGCGCCGGAACGCCACGGTGCCGCGCGGCGCCAGACCCGCGGAAGCTAGTTGAGCTTCCCGTTGATGCCGCCCACGCTGAACCTGCCGGCGCCCAGCAACGCCACCGCCAGCGCCGCCCCCAGGAACATGCCCTGCAGCTCCAGCGCCCAGCCGCCGGTCTTGGATAGCGCGCCGAATTCGGCGCTGTGCACCAGGAACAGCGCAAACAGCATGTTGATGGCGACGATGATCGCCGCCAGCCGGCTCCACAACCCGATGATCAGCAGGATCGGCGCCACCAGCTCGCCGATATAGACACCATAGGCAACCCAGGCCGGCAACCCCGCATCCGCGACCACCTTCGACACGAAACCGATGCCGGATGCGCCGGTCACCTTGGCGATGCCGTGCATCAGGATCAGCACGCCAAGCACGATGCGCAACAGCGCCTTGCCCAAATCCTGAGAGCCACCCATGGCCATTCTCCTTGCCGAGTTTTTTGGGAACGGTCCGGCTTCCATGCGCCTTTACCCTCACGCGCAGGTGCCGCCCCTGTACCTTAGTGCGAGCCGGCGTGAAGGTAAAGCCGCAATTGCCAGACTTGCCCGTGGCGCGCCGATGACCCGCGCGGCCGAGATCCGTGCGACGTCCGCCCTCTCGCCGATCACACCACACGCTCCCGGACGGGGCGCGCGCTAGACCACCCTGTGCATGGCCGGCTGCCTCGGTTCGACCATGCCGACCTTGCGCGCGCACTCGGGCAGGATCTCGCCCAGGAAATCGAGAAAGCGCCGGGTCGCCGGCGTGACGCCCTTGCGCGACGGGAACACCGCGTGCAGCGTGCCGACCGGCATCTCATACTGGGGCAGCAGCAGTTCAAGCTGGCCGCTGTCGATGGCATCGCGGCAGTACATGCGCGGCAGCATGGCCACGCCCACGCCGGCGATCGCGGCCTCGCGCAGCAGCGCGAATTCATCGGTGACCAGGCGTGGGTCGTAGGCGATCTGGATGGTCTCGCCGGGCTGGCAGCGCAGCATCCAGACATGCTTGCCGTCATGCGGGTGCTGGCCCACGCCGGGCATGCCGTCGAGCGCCTGCGGCGTGCGCGGCCGGCCGATGCTGTCGAGCAGCGCGGGGCTGGCCACCAGCATCAGCTGGCTCTCGCCGAAGGTGCGCACGGCCAGGCTCGAGTCTTCCATCACCTCGCGCACACGCAGCGCCAGGTCGAAGCCCTCGGCGATCACGTCGACACGCCGGTTGGTCGCCTCCAGCTCGATCCGCACCGCCGGGTTGGCCCGCATGAAATGCCCGATGGCCGGCGCCAGCAGGATCTGCGCTATCGCCACCGGGCAGCTGACGCGCAGCGTGCCGCCAGGCTGCTCGCGCGCCTGCTCGATCACTTCGCGCGCGGCCTGGGCTTCGTTGAGCATGGCCCGGCAGCGTTCGTAGAACGACTCGCCAAGCGGCGTCACGCGCACCTGCCGTGTGGTCCGGCGCAGCAGCTGCACGCCCAGGTCGCGCTCCAGCTGGGCGATGCGCCGGCTCAGGCGCGACTTGGGGACGCCGGTGGCGCGGCTGGCCGCCGAAAAGCTGCCGTGTTCCACCACCTGCGCGAACAGGGACAGGTCGTTGAGGTCTTGCATGACGGTTTGGCTTGGCGTTGCATCGATAGAACAATCATTTGCATTTTGCCTCACTACCGATACCAATGGCCAGCCAGTATCTTTCCTCCATCGCAACCGCCCCTTCGTGGAGAAAGACATGAACATCCTGCAGATCGATTCCAGCGTCCTCGGCGACAACTCCGTTTCCCGCAACCTGACCGCCAGCGTGGTGGCCGACCTGGTCGCGGCCAACCCTGAAGCCAAGGTCACCGTGCGCGACCTGGACCGGGATGGCCCGGCGCACCTGTCGGGCAACCTGCTGCCGGTTCTGGGCGGTCCCAAGGATGGCCTGAACGCCGTGCAGCAAGCCGAGCTGGAGCGCACCGAGCAGTTCCTGGCCGAATTCCTCGCCGCCGACGTGCTGGTGCTGGGCGTGCCGCAGTACAACTTCGGCATCCCGAGCCAGCTCAAGGCCTGGATCGACCGCATCGCACAGGCTGGCCGCACCTTCAAGTACACCGAGAACGGCCCGGTCGGCCTGGCCGGCGGCAAGCGCGTGATCGTGGTGTCGTCGCGCGGCGGCGTGCGCCAGGATGCAAATTCGCTGGACCTGCACGAAGTCACCGTCGACGTGGTGCTGCGCTTCCTCGGCATCACCGACATTACCTACGTGCGCGCCCACGGCCTGGCCATGGGTCCGGAGTTCCGCGAAGCCGGCCTGGCCAACGCCCGCACCGAAGTCGCGGCGCTGAACGACGCCACCCGGCTGGCCGCCTGAACGGCTTGCTGGAATGGCTGACTGAAGCCAGCGGGCAGCCGCGCGCCGTGTAGGACGGCGCCTGCTCGCCCCGGCAACGGATCGGGTCTATGATGGATCGGGGCGCTACGGCGCCCCGCGTGCCATTGGCGGCACGCTGGCGCAGCCAGCAAGGACGCGCCCGCCGGCCGCCTGCAGTCATCGATCGATCCATTCCGGGAGCCCGCATGACTTCAGCCCTGTTGCCCGCCGCCGCCCTCCATCCTCCGCACGAACCCGCCCTGCTTTCGCAGTATCGCCACGTCCGCGCCAGCACCGAGACGCTGGTGGCCGACCTGTCCGATGCCGATGCCACCGTGCAGTCGATGGACGACGCCAGTCCGGCGAAATGGCACCTGGCGCACACCACCTGGTTCTTCGAGGAATTCGTGCTGGCCGCGCGCATCCCCGACTATGAGCCGGTGGACCCGGACTACCGCTACCTGTTCAACTCCTATTACGAGGCAGTCGGCCCGCGCTATCCGCGCCCGCAGCGCGGCCTGCTGACGCGCCCGTCGCTGGACGAGGTGCTGGCCTACCGCGAGGCCGTGGACGAGTCGATGATGGCGCTGCTCGGCAGCGCCCAGACCGACGCCGAGGCCGCGCTGATCATGCTCGGCCTGCAGCATGAGCAGCAGCACCAGGAACTGCTGCTGACCGACATCCTGCACCTGTTCGCGCAGAATCCGCTGCGGCCGGCCTTTGCGCCGGAACTGCCCGAGCCGGTGATTGCCGACCCGCGCCCGGCGCCCGACTGGATCGGCTTCGACGGCGGCGTGGTCGAGATCGGCCATGGCGGCGAGAGCTTTGCCTTTGACTGCGAGGCGCCGCGCCACAAGGTCTACCTGCAGCCGTTCACGCTGTGCTCGCACCCGGTCAGCAACCGCCAGTGGTTCGAGTTCATCGACGACGGCGGCTACCAGACCGCCGGCCTGTGGCTGTCCGACGGCTGGCGCTGGGTCGGCGAGCAAGGCATCCAGGCGCCGCTGTACTGGGAAGCGCGCGAAGGCACATGGTGGCAGATGACGCTGCGCGGCATGCATCCGGTCGATCCGGACAGCCCGGTCACCCATATCAGCTTCTACGAGGCCGACGCATTCGCGCGCTGGGCCGAGCGCCGGCTGCCGACCGAGGCGGAATGGGAGCACGCCGCGCGCAGCCTGCCGGCCACGGGGAATTTCGTCGAAGGCCGCGCGCTGCGGCCGCTGCCGGACCGGCAGAACACCTCGGGCGTGCTGCGCCAGATGTTCGGCGATGTGTGGGAATGGACCGGCAGCGCCTTCCTGCCTTACCCCGGCTTCCGCCCGAACGCCGGCGCGGTCGGCGAGTACAACGGCAAGTTCATGAGCAGCCAGATGGTGTTGCGCGGCGGGTCGTGCGTCACGCCCGAATCGCATATCCGGGCAACCTACCGCAACTTCTTCTACCCGCACCAGCGCTGGCAGTTCACGGGCGTGCGGCTGGCGGACGACGTCTAGAGGCTGTGCCCGCTGTCAGCGCACTGTCAGCGCGGCGCCAGCCAGCGCCAGGCCAGCCACGCCAGCACGCCCCACAGCAGCACGATCACCACGGCGGCCGCGCGAATGCGCGGCCGCTGCGCATGGGTGGCCTGCCAGGCCTCGGCGCGGCCGCGGCATTCCTCGGTGACCGCGGGCGGAATCATCCGCAAGGCGAGCCAGATGCCCACCGGCACCAGCACGACATCGTCGAAGTAACCCAGCACCGGGATGAAATCGGGAATCAGGTCGATCGGGCTGAAGGCATAGCCGACCACCAGCACCGCCAGCAGCCGCGCGCCCCGTGGAGTGCCGGGGTGGCGAGTGCAGAACCACAGTGTCAGCAGGCTGGCCTTGAGCCGCCGTGCCCACTGGCGCAGCCGGCCCGGTGCGGCCGGGGCGGGGGTTGCATCCATGCCGGGGCGCGCCTTACCAGCCCTTGGTCTGCGGCGCAGCCGGCGCGGTGGCGGGACGCTGGCCGCCCGGCGTCCCGGTGGGCGCCTTCAGCGGCGGCGCCGGCACGATCGGCGTCTGCGGATACATCTTCTGCCAGCGCGACTTCAGCCCGTTGGCGATCTCGGCCTGGTTGTAGCGCTCGGCAAAGTCGATCACGGTCATGCCCTGCTGGTTCTTCAGGCGCATGTCGGCGCCTTCGTCCAGCAGCAGCTTGACGGTCTCGATATGGCCCGCGCGCGCGGCCATCATCAGTGGCGTGGTGCCGTTGGGCGACTCGGCGTCGATATACGCGGCATGGTCGACCAGGTACTTGACCACGTTGTTGTGGCCATTGGTGGCGGCGTAGTGCAGCGGGGTCCAGCCGGTCTTGTTGATCTCGGCCTCCATCTCGTCGACCATCAGCTTGACCATGTCGAGCTGGCCCTGCAGCGCCGCCATCATCAGCGGGGTCTCCCCGGCGGGGTTGGCCTTGTCGAAATCGATGTCCTTGGCGCGGATCAGCACCGTTGCCACCTTGAGCGACTTCTCGCGCAGCGCCAGCACCAGCGCCGGGTTGCCGCGGCTGTCGACGATATTGGGATCGACGCCCTTGGCCAGCAGCTTCCTGACGGTATTGGCATCGTCGAACTCGACCGCCTTGCGCATGTCGTCGGCCGGCGTGGCCTGCGCCAGCGTGGCCGCCACCAGCACCACGGCGCCGGCGGCACGGCGGACAGACTTCAGGTCAAACATGAGCATTCCTGTCGATGTGCTTGAATAGGTTAAAGAAATTTTCCGTGGTCTGCTCAGCCACCTGCGCCACCGGCACCCCCCTCAGCTGCGCAATGAACTCGCCTACGTGGCGCACCCAGGCCGGCTCGTTGGTCTTGCCGCGGTATGGCACGGGTGCCAGGTAGGGTGAATCGGTCTCGATCAGCATGCGGTCGAGCGGCACCTTGCGCGCGGTCTCCTGCAGGTCGGCGGCGCTTTTGAAGGTGACGATGCCGGAAAACGAGATATGGAAGCCCTGGTCCAGCGCCTGCCGGGCGACGTCCCAGGTCTCGGTAAAGCAGTGCATCACGCCACCCGCTTCGCCCGCGTTCTCTTCGCGCATCAGCCGCAGCGTGTCGTCGGCGGACGAACGGGTATGGATGATCAGCGGCTTGCCGGTCTGGCGCGCGGCACGGATATGGTTGCGGAAGCGTTCGCGCTGCCATTCCATGTCGGCGATGCTGCGGCCGTTGAGGCGGTAGTAGTCCAGCCCGGTCTCGCCGGTGCCGACCACGCGCGGGTGCGCCGACAGCTCGACCAGGCGCTCGACGGACGGGTCCTCCCCCTCTTCATAATCGGGATGCACGCCGACCGAGGCATACAGGTTGGGATGCTGCTCGGCCAGCGCCAGCACGCGCGGGAAGTCCTCCAGCGTCACCGAGATGCACAGCGCATGCGTGACCTGGTTGGCGCGCATGTTTTCCAGCAGTTCGGGCAGGCGCGCGGCCAGCTCGGGGAAATCGATATGGCAATGGGAATCGACAAACATGGGAATTCTCTTGTCTTCGGCCGCTCAGGCCGGCTGCCCGCCATCCACGCGGAGGCCGAGGATGATCAGGTCGCGCTCGACGCCGTCGAGCACGGCCACGCGCGGCAGGTCGCCCCAGCGGGTAAAGCCCATCGCGGCGAACAGGCCCAGGCTGGGGGCATTGTGCCCAAAGATGAAGCCGAGCAGCGTATTCACGCCGACCGCGGGCGCATGGTCGATGGCCCGCTGCAGCAAGTACCGGCCCAGCCCCTGGCCCCGGCGCTCGGCGTCCAGGTAGATCGAGACCTCGGCGGTGCCGCCATAGGCCGGGCGGCCATAGAAATCCGAGAAGCTCATCCAGCCGGCCATGCGGCCGTCGGCATCCTCGCACACCCATAGCGGGCGGCGTCCGGGCTGGTGGGCGTCGAACCAGGCCTGGCGCGAGTCCACGGTGACCGGCTCGGTGTCGGCGGTGACCATGCGCGACGGCACGGTGCTGTTATAGATCGCCACGATGCCCGGCAGGTCGCGGGGCTCGGCAATGCGCAGGGAAAAACGGGAAGAATTCATTAACTATCAATGGATTGCGAAGCAATCTTCGCAATCTTCATATGGTTTGCGTGGGGCGCCCGGATTCCAGCATCTTGCCCAGGATCTCCTCCACTGCGCGGCGCAGGTTGCGCCCGTTGTCGTCGTCGGGGAAGTGTACGCCGACGCCGGGGGTCTTCATCGGCGTGCCCGCCGGGGTGATCCAGGCCACCTGGCCCGCGATCTGGTACTTCTGCGGCCGGTCCAGCAGGGACAGCACCAGAAACACCTGCTCGCCCAGCCGGAACGGGCGGTTCGACGGCACGAAAATGCCGCCGCGCGCCAGGAATGGCATATAGGCCGCGTACAGCCCGGCCTGATCCTTGATCGACAACGACAGCACGTTGGGACGCGATGCCGCACCGCTGCCGGTCGGCGCGCCCAGCGGGGCGCCCGGCGGTGCCCCGGTGACTGCAGTGTTCATGGTTGACCCCCTGAATGACGATGCTGCTTGTTACTGCTTGTTGTTATGGTGTTGCCACGAAACGGCACTGCGTAGCGGCACTGCGTAGGGGCGCTGCCTTATCGGAACAGCTGCCGGTACTCCAGGAATACTGCCTCCATCACCAGCCTTGCCGCCAGCGGATGGTTCTCGCTGCGGCGATGCGCGGTCAGCCGCGTCGCGTAGGCCTGCAGCCGGTGCGCGTCGGTGGCCCCGGCGCAGCGCGCCAGCGCGGCGCGCTCCTTGGGGAAGTAGCGCGGCGCGGTGCCGCCGGCGCCATCCAGCCGCAGCTTCAGCAGATCGTACGTCCAGCGCTGCAGGATGCCAAGCACGGCGGGCACCGGCAGCTTCTGCAGTTGTTCGGCGGCTGCAGAGGCGTCGAACGCGGCGCCCGCGCCCAGCTGGCTGACCAGCAGGCGTTGCAGCGGCTGCTCCTCGGCCTCGGCCGCGTGCAGCGCGGTCAGCGGCGAACCGCCGGCCTGCGCCAGCTGGGCCTCGGCATCGGCAACCCCCTGGCCCTGCAGCCACGCGAGCGCGGCCTCCGGCGTCGGGCGTTGGGCCGAGAACTGGCGGCAGCGCGACAGGATGGTCGGCAGGATACGGTCGAGCCGGTCGGTCACCAGCAGGAATACGGTCGACGGGGGCGGTTCCTCCAGCGTCTTCAGCAGCGCGTTGGCGCCCTCGGTCTGCAACGCATCGAGCGGATACACGACCACCACGCGCAGGCCTGCACGGTGCGTGCCGACGCCCACCGCCTCGATCAGCGCGCGCACCTGCTCCATGCGGATGATCTTGCTCGGCGCCTTTTTCTTGCCGCCTTCGTCGGTATCAGGCTCGGCCGAGGCATCCAGCGCCTCGGGGCGCACCACGGTGAAATCAGGGTGATTGCCCTGACTGAACCAGTGGCACGCGGAACACTGGCCGCAGGGCTGGCCGTCGGGCCGCGGCGCTTCGCAAAGCAGGCCTTGCGCGAAATGCAGCGCCAGGTCGCGCTTGCCGATGCCTTGCTGGCCATGGATCAGCAAGGCATGCGGGAGCCGTTCGCGCAGGATGCCGAGCCGTTGCCAGTCTTCCTTCTGCCAGGGATAGAGCATGTGAATCAGGGAGTATAGTGCCGTCAGATCAAAGGGTTGCGATAATCTGATCGAGTTCTTCTCGAATTGCGTCGATGCTGCGCGTGGCGTCGATCACGCGGAAGCGCCCCGGTGCCGCCGCGGCCCGGCGCAGGTATTCGTCGCGGGTGCGCTGGAAGAACGCACGCGATTCCGCCTCGAACTTGTCCGGCGCCCGGGCTCCGGCCAGCCGCTCGCTGGCGGTTTCCAGCGGCACGTCGAATAGCAGCGTCAGGTCCGGCTGCAGGCCGTCCTGCACCCAGTCTTCCAGCACTTCGAGCCGCTGCGTCGGCAGGCCCCTGCCCCCGCCCTGGTAGGCAAAGGTGGCATCCGTGAAGCGGTCGGAGATCACCCATTCGCCACGTGCCAGCGCGGGGTCGATGACCTCGGCGATATGCTCGCGGCGCGCCGCGAACATCAGCAGCGCCTCGGTCTCGAGGTGCATTTTCCGGTGCAGCAGCAGCTGGCGCAGGTCTTCGCCCAGCGGCGTGCCGCCCGGCTCGCGGGTGGTGACCACGGCGGGAATGCCGGCGCGCGCCCGCAGCCGTGCCGCCACCCAGTCGATATGGGTGCTCTTGCCGGCGCCGTCGATGCCTTCGAAAGTGATGAATTTTCCGCGCATGGAATGCCTATTTGCCGCGCTGGTACTTGTCGACCGCGCGGTTGTGTTCGGGTAGCGAGTTGGAGAAATGGCTGCTGCCGTCGCCGCGGGCGACGAAGTACAGCGCATCGGACGGCGCCGGTGCGGTGGCCGCCGCCAGCGAGGCCAGGCCCGGCAGCGCGATCGGCGTGGGCGGCAGGCCGGTGCGGGTGTACGTATTGTACGGGGTGTCGGCCTGCAGGTCGCGCTTGCGCAGGTCTCCGTCGAAGGCCTGGCCCAGGCCGTAGATCACGGTCGGGTCGGTCTGCAGCATCATGTTCTTGCGCAGCCGGTTGATGAACACCGCGGCGATCATCGGGCGCTCCGACGCCTGCCCGGTCTCCTTCTCCACGATCGACGCCATCACCAGCGCCTCGTACGGGGACTTGTACGGCAGGTCGGGCGCGCGTGCGTTCCAGGCTTCATTGAGCCGGCGCTGCATGGCGCGATAGGCGTGCTTGTACAGGTCGATATCGCTGCTGCCGCGCGCGAACAGGTAGGTGTCCGGGAAGAACAGCCCCTCGGGCGAGGCCTCGGCGGCGCCGATTGCCTTCATCAGCTGCGCGTCGGACATGTCGCGCGTATCGTGGCTCAGCGCCGGGCTGGCATCGACCGCCGCGCGCATCTTGCGGAACTCCCAGCCCTCGATCACGGTAACCACGTAGTGCGTGACTTCGCCGCGCACCAGCTTGCCCATCACCGACAGCGGCGTGGCGCCGGTCTCGAATTCATAGCCGCCGGCCTTCAGGTCGGGCCCGTGGCCGGTCAGGCGCACCAGCAGCGTGAACAGCCGCGGGTCCATGCCGACGCCGCCGCGCTGGATCTGGCGGCCGACGCTGGCTACGCCCGAATTGGGCTTGATCACCACTTCGACCGGCGAACGGTTCAGCGCCAGCGGGTGATTGGCCCACCACGCAAAGCCGCCGGCTGCCGCCAGCGCGAGTACCAGGAACGCCAGGCCCAGGCGAAGGAAAAAACGTTTCATGTATCAGGATCGGGGTGAGACTGCGGCGCATCGGCCGAAAATCTCGTAGCCCCATATAATAACCGGCAGCCTCGCACCGACCATGCGCGGCGGCTCCGGCGCCTCTTGCGCACCTGGCCGCGCGCGCCGCCACCGGTGCCTTTCCAACCCGATCTGTCTCGGACGATCGCCACGATTTCGCAATGCCAGTGATGAATGCCAAAGCCCCGGAACTCGCCGCCAGCCTCGAATCCTTGCAGGCAAGCGGAATCGTCTGTGCCCCCGCCGGGCTCGGACTGATCCGCGTGGCCGGCGACGATGCCGCCAGCTTCCTGCACACCCAGCTCACCAATGCGGTCGAGGACCTGACGCCGGGCTCCGCGCGCCTGGCCGGCTACTGTTCGCCCAAGGGTCGCCTGCTCGCCACCTTTCTGATGTGGCGCGATGCTGAAGGCATCGTGCTGCAGCTGTCCGCCGATATCCAGGCCGCGGTGCAGAAGCGGCTGTCGATGTTCGTGCTGCGCTCCAAGGCAAAACTGGCCGATATCACGCCCGCCAGCGCCATCGTCGGCGTCGCCGGTGCCGGTGCCGCCGATGCGTTGGCGGCCGCGAACCTGCCGGCGCCGGAAGCGGCCTTTGCCGTTGCCGAGGCCGACGGCGTTGCCGTGATCCGCCTGCCGGACGCCGCCGGGCAGCCGCGCTGGCAACTGTTGCTGCCCGCCGGGCGCGCCGAGGCCGTGCGCGCGGCGCTGGCCGGCAAGCTGCAGGACGCGCCGCCGGCGCTGTGGGACTGGCAGGAAGTGCAGTCCGGCCTGCCCCGCATCGTCGCCGCGACGCAGGAACAGTTCGTGCCGCAGATGATCAATTTCGAGCTGGTCGGCGGCGTGAATTTCCGCAAGGGCTGCTACCCGGGCCAGGAAATCGTCGCGCGCAGCCAGTACCGCGGCACGCTCAAGCGCCGCATGTGGCTGGTGCAGGGCGATGGCGAGGTGCCGGCGCCCGCGGCGGAGATCTACCGGCCGGAAGACCCCGGCCAGCCGTGCGGCATGATCGTCAACGCCGCGCCCGCGCCGCAGGGCGGCTGGGCCGGGCTGGCCGAGCTGAAGATCGACGCCGCCGGCAGCGCGCTGCGGCTGGGCAACGCCGAAGGCCCTGCGCTGGCGACCGCCACCCTGCCCTATGACGTGCCGCTGGGCGAAGCGGCCCAGGCGGCGGGCTGACATTTCGGAACCGGGACCCTGCCATGAGCGACCACCTGTTCGTCTATTTCCGCGTGCCCGAGGCCGTTGCCGCCGAAGCGCTGCCGCTCTGGCACCGCTGGATGGAGACGGTTGCCGAGGCGACCGGAATTGGTGGTACGCTGATGTGCAGGCCCGAGACCCGAGCCGGCGTGCAGACCTGGATGGAATGCTACGCCGACGTGCCGCCCGCCTTCGATGTCACGCTGGCCGGCCTGTGGCGCCAGAGCGGGCTGGACCAGTGGGTGGACGGCGAGCGGCAGGCCGAACACTTTATCGACCTGGACGTGCTGTAGCGTCCCGGAACTGCAGAAACGCGAAGTACGCCGGAACGCCCGCGCGCCCAGCGTCCCCGGCGGCAAAGGAAGCCGAACGATGTGCCTGATCCTGGTTGCCTGGCAATCCCACCCGGACTATGCCCTGGTCGTTGCCGGCAACCGCGATGAATTCTATGTCCGCCCCGCGGCGGCCGTGCACTGGTGGCAGGATGCGCCGCAGGTGCTGGCCGGACGCGACCTGGCGGAAGTGATCGGCGAGCCCGGCACCTGGATGGGCGTCAACGCCGACGGGCGTTTTGCCGCGCTGACCAATTACCGCGCCCCTTCCGAGAAACGCACCGACGCGCGCTCGCGCGGCGAGCTGGTGGCCGGCTTCCTGCGCGGCCATGATGCGCCGTTCGATTATCTCGACGGGCTGGCCGGCGAGGATGGCTGCTACAACGGCTTCAACCTGCTTGCCTGCGACCTGCGCGAACTCTGGTGGTACAGCAACCGCTCGGCCACGCGCCAGCCGCAGAAGCTGCGCCCGGGACTGTACGGGTTGTCCAATGCACTGCTCGACACCCCCTGGCCCAAGGTGCGCAGCCGCGTGGGCGCGCTTGCCGAGGTGCTGGCGGCCGACAGCGGGCGAGCCGATGCCAGCGCCGAGCCCTACCTGCAGATGCTGGCCGACGAGCGCCAGGCGGCGGATTTCGAGCTGCCCTCCACCGGCGTCGCGCCGGAGTGGGAGAAGCTGCTGTCATCGGCATTTATCCGCTCGGCGTCATACGGCACCCGCGCCAGCACGGTGCTGCGCGTGCGGCACGATGGCCGCTTCGACCTGAGCGAACGCAGCTTCGACGCCAGTGGCCGCATCGGCGAGGTGTCCTACCACGGCAAGCTGAACCTGCCGCGCGATACGGGCATCGTGCAGGCGCCGCGGTAATGGCGGCAGCGGGCGCTCAGCCCGCCAGCCGCTTGCGCATCTCGATATGCGGGATGCCGGCCTCTTCGAACTCCTCCCCCGACTGGGCAAACCCCGCGCGCAGGTAAAACGGCGCGGCATGGGTCTGGGCATTGAGCACCAGTTCCGGGTAGCCGAGTTGCGCGGCCTTCTCCATCAGCGCCCGCAGCACCTGCGCGCCGACGCCGGTGCCGCGCGCCGCCTTCAGCACGGCCATGCGGCCGATATGGCCGTCGGGCAGCAGCCGGCCCGTGGCCACCGGGGTGCCATCCCCGGCCAGCGCCAGCGCGTGCCAGCTGGGCTCGTCCCATTCGTCCCATTCCAGTTCCACCGGCACGTTTTGCTCTTCGACAAACACGGTGTAGCGGATGGCGCGGGCACGTTCGCGCGCTTCGGACCAGGGGCAGATCAGGACGGTGACTGGCATGGCGGTTGGGTCTGGGCAATAGGTGTCCCGGCCTTCCAGGCTCGGGCGGGCGCCCATGATACGCCAGCCCGGGGCAGGCGGCGAAGCACCAAAGTGGAGCATTGGTAACTACCAACGCACCATCCTAGGGTTTTCCCGGGATCGCATCGTCCTAGCAAATTTGTATGATGACCTGATTACCGAATAACCCGGCGAATCCGCATGTTCCAGAAAGTCCCTGCCCGAGCGCTGACCGACAACGTCGCCGAACAGCTGCTGGACAAGATCCAGAGCGGCGCCTTTGCCCGCGGCGACAAGCTGCCCACCGAGGCGGTGCTGTCCGAAGAGTTCGGCGTCAGCCGCACCGTGGTGCGCGAGGCGATTTCCCGGCTGAAGTACGAAGGCGTCGTCGAATCGCGCCAGGGCAGCGGCGTGTTCGTGACGCTGCAGGCCGGCATCCGGCCGCTGCGCATCGACTACACCGACACCGGCACGCTGGAATCGGTGCTGCAGATCGTCGAGCTGCGCCGCGCGATCGAAGCCGAGGTGGCCGCGCAGGCCGCGCGCCGCCGCACCGACGCATCGATGGCCGCCATCGATGCCGCGCTGGCCCGCATCGACGAGGAAGTCGGGCAAGGCGGCGACGGCGTGGCCGCGGACGTGGCCTTCCATCGCGCCATCGCCGGCGCCACCGGCAACCCCTACTTCCTGAAGACACTGGAATTCCTCAGCCAGTACCTCGAAGCGGCCACCCGCGTGACCCGGACCAACGAGGCACGCCGCGCCGACTTCTCGCGCCAGGTGCGCGAGGAACACCAGGCCATCGTCGCGGCGATCCGCGCCGGCGACCCGCTGGCCGCGCGCAATGCCGCGCAGAACCACATGTACAACGCCGCCCGCCGGCTGGCCCAGCTGGGCGCCGACGAGAACGGCGCCGGTGACGATGAAGCCGCCGTCACGCGGGGCGCGTCGAACTGACGCCAGCCGCACCTTTCAAGCTTTCCCCGTATCAGATTCAGGAGTCCTCTATGTCCAGGAATATCGGCGTCATCGGCCTTGGTGCCATGGGCTTTGGTGTCGCGCAGTCGCTGCTGCGTGCCGGTTTCAAGGTGCACGCCTGCGACCTGCGTCCCGAAGTACTGCAGCGCTTTGCCGATGAAGGCGGCGTGCCGTGCGCGTCGCCCGCCGAGCTGGGCAGCCGCTGCGACGTGGTGCTGACGCTGGTCGTCAACGCGCAGCAGACCGAGGCCGTGCTGTTCGGCGCCAACGGCGCCGTGGCCGAGATGCAGCCGGGCAAGCTGGTGATCGCCAGCGCCACGGTGCCGCCGGGCTTTGCCGAGACGCTGGGACAGCGCCTCGCCGAAAAGGGCCTGCTGATGCTTGACGCGCCGGTCTCCGGCGGTGCCGCGCGCGCCGCCAGCGGCGAGATGACCATGATGACCTCGGGCCCCGCCGAAGCCTACGCGCTGGCAGAGGACGTGCTGGCCGCCATCGCCGGCAAGGTATACCGCCTGGGCGCCGCCCACGGCGCGGGCTCCAAGGTCAAGATCATCAACCAGTTGCTGGCCGGCGTGCATATCGCCGCCGCGGCCGAGGCGATGGCGCTTGGCATGCGCGAAGGCGTGGACCCGGACGCGCTCTATGACGTGATCACGCACAGCGCCGGCAATTCGTGGATGTTCGAGAACCGCGTGCCGCATATCCTGAAGGGCGACTACACGCCGCTGTCGGCGGTCGACATCTTCGTCAAGGACCTGGGCATGGTGCTCGACACCGCGCGCACCAGCAAATTCCCGCTGCCGCTGTCGGCCGCCGCGCACCAGATGTTCATGATGGCCTCCACCGCCGGCCACGGCGGCGAAGACGATTCGGCCGTGATCAAGATCTTCCCGGGCATCGAACTGCCGGGCACGGCCGAATAAGGAGCACCAACGATGACCGCGCTCCTTGGCTGTATCGCCGACGACTTTACCGGCGCCACCGACCTCGCCAACACTCTGGTGCGCAATGGCATGCGCACCGTGCAGACCATCGGCGTGCCTGAATCCGTGGCCGATACCGGCGCGGCCGATGCGCTGGTGGTCGCGCTGAAATCGCGCACCATCCCCGCCGCCGAGGCCGTGGCGCAGTCGCTGGCCGCGCTGGAATGGCTGCGCGCGCAGGGCTGCCGCCAGTTCGTGTTCAAGTACTGCTCGACCTTCGATTCGACCGATGCCGGCAATATCGGCCCGGTCGCCGAAGCGCTGCTGAACGCGCTGGACAGCGATTTCACCATCGCCTGCCCCGCCTTCCCCGAGAACGGCCGCACCATCTTCCGCGGCCACCTGTTCGTGGGCGATGCGCTGCTCAACGAATCGGGCATGGAGCACCACCCGCTGACGCCGATGACCGATGCCAGCCTGGTGCGCGTGCTGCAGCGCCAAAGCCAGAGCAAGGTCGGCCTGCTGCGCTATGACGCGGTCGCGCGCGGCGCGCAGGCCACGGCCGACCGCATCGCGTCGCTGCGCCACGACGGCGTGCGGCTGGCGGTCGCCGATGCGGTGTCTGACGCCGACCTGCTCACGCTGGGCGAAGCCTGCGCCGGCCTGCCGCTGATCACCGGCGGCTCCGGCATCGCGCTGGGCCTGCCCGGGAATTTCCGCCGCGCCGGCCTGCTGCCGCAGCGTGGCGATGCCGACGCGGTCCCGGCCGTCGACGGCCCGGGCGTGGTGCTGGCCGGCAGCGCCTCGCGCGCGACCAACGGACAAGTGGCCCGCTGGCTGGAGCAAGGCCGCCCGGCGCTGCGCATCGACCCGCTCGCGCTGGCGCGCGGCGAAGCCGTGGCCGACGCCGCGCTGGACTTCGCCGCCTCGCACGACGAGCCGGTGCTGGTCTACGCCACTTCCAGCCCCGACGAGGTCAAGGCCGTGCAGGCCGAACTGGGCGTCGAGCGCGCCGGCCACCTGGTCGAGCAATGCCTGGCCACCGTCGCGGCCGGCCTGCTCGCACGCGGCACGCGCCGCTTTGTCGTCGCCGGCGGCGAGACCTCCGGCGCCGTGGTGCAGGCGCTGAACGTCCGCGCGCTGCGCATTGGCACGCAGATCGCACCCGGCGTGCCGGCCACGGTCACGCTCGGCGCCACGCCGCTGGCCCTGGCGCTCAAGTCGGGCAATTTCGGCGGCCCGGACTTCTTTGACGAAGCGCTGCGCCAGCTCGGAGGCCAATGATGAGCACCGAAAGCAAGCTGCGCGAAGAGATCTGCCGCATCGGCGCCAGCCTCTACCAGCGCGGCTATACCGTCGGCTCGGCCGGCAACATCAGCGCGCGGCTGGACGATGGCTGGCTGATCACCCCGACCGACGCCTGCCTGGGCATGATGGATCCGGCCGTGGTAGCCAAGGTCGCCGCCGACGGCACCTGGGTGTCGGGCGACAAGCCGTCCAAGACGCTCACGCTGCATCGCGCGATCTATGACAACAATCCCGGGGCGCACGCCGTGGTGCACACGCACTCGACGCACCTCGTGGCCCTGACGCTGGCCGGTGCCTGGCAACCGGACGACGTACTGCCGCCGCTCACGCCGTATTACGTGATGAAGGTCGGCCATATCCCGCTGATTCCCTATCACCGGCCCGGCGATCCCGCGGTCGCCGCGCGCGTGGCCACGCTGGCCGCGCAGGTGCGCGGCGTGCTGCTCGAGCGCCTCGGTCCGGTGGTGTGGGAGTCCAGCGTCTCGCGCGCCGCGTTCGCGCTGGAAGAACTGGAGGAGACCGCCAAGCTATGGATGATGATGAAAGACACGCCGGGCTTCGCCGCCCGCGCGGCGCTGCCTGACGGCGCGCTGGCTGAATTGCGTGACGCCTTCCAGGCGCGCTGGTAGCACGGCCACCCGTTTTTCCGACTGACACGGCCATACGGATCTGACCGGCGCGGTTGCCTTGCGGCCACCGTGCGGGACACGCGCATGCCTGCAATTCGCGCGGCCGCCACCCATTACTAGACCAGACTGACTCTACCCGGAGACCACCAATGCCATCCAACCAACCGGCGGCCAGCGTGCCAGCCTTCGACAGCCTGGGCGGCAACGCCCGGCTCGACACCGACACCCAGATCGAGAAACGCGCCTACAACAAGGTGTTCTGGCGCATCATGCCGTTCCTGATGCTGTGCTACGTGGTCGCCTACCTCGATCGCGTCAACGTCGGCTTTGCCAAGCTGCAGATGGGCCAGGACCTGGCCTTTTCCGAGACCGTGTTCGGCCTGGGCGCCGGCCTGTTCTTCATCGGCTATTTCCTGTTCGAAGTGCCCAGCAACCTGCTGATGCACAAGATCGGCGCGCGCATCTGGATCGCGCGCATCATGATCACGTGGGGCATCATCTCGGCGCTGTTCGTGTTCGTGCAGACGCCGACACAGTTCTACGTGATGCGCTTCCTGCTCGGCCTGGCCGAGGCGGGCTTCTACCCCGGCGTGATCCTGTACCTGACCTACTGGTACCCGGCCAACCGCCGCGCCAAGATGATCGCGCTGTTCATGTCGGGCATCCCGGTCGCCGGCATGTTCGGCAACCCGCTGTCGGGCTGGATCATGGACGCCTTCAACGGCACGCATGGCATGAGCGGCTGGCAGTGGATGTTCCTGCTGGAAGCCCTGCCCGCGCTGGTCATCGGCGTGGTGACGATCTTCGTGCTGCGCGACGGCATCGACAAGGCACCGTGGCTCAGCGCCGATGAAAAGCGCGTGCTCAAGCGCAATGTCGAGGAAGACCAGAAGAAGGCCGGCGCCGCCGCCGGCCAGGCCCACGGCCATTCGCTGGGCGCCGTGTTCAGAGACCGCCGCGTGTGGTGGATGTGCCTGATCTACTTCTGCTTCGTCACCGGCCAGTATGCGCTGACGTTCTGGATGCCCACGCTGGTCAAGGCCAGCGGCGTCACCGGCAACCTGAAGATCGGCCTGCTGTCGGCGATCCCGTTCATCTGCGCCATCATCGTCATGAACATCCTCGGCCACAGCGCCGATGCGCGCCAGGAACGCCGCTGGCACCTGATCGTGCCGGCGCTGATGGGTGCGGTGGGCTTCGCCATTGCCGCCTCGTTCACCAACAATACGACCGTGTCCATCGCCGCGCTGTCGCTGGCCGCCGCCGGGGTGCTGACCTGCGCGCCGCTGTTCTGGTCGCTGCCCACCGCGTTCCTGTCCGGCATTGCCGCCGCCTCCGGCATCGCCGTGGTGAACTCGGTCGGCAACCTGGCCGGTTTCGTGTCGCCATACATGGTTGGCGCGCTCAAGGACCTGACGCACAGCACGCAGCTGCCGATGTACGTGCTGTCCGCGATCCTGGTGGTGGGCGCCGTGCTGGTGTGGCTGACGCCGGCTAAACTGGTCAACCGCTGAAATCCGGCCGGGCCGGTCGCGCTGGCCGCGACCGGCCCGGCTTCGTCCTACGCTCTGGAGTTCCCATGCCGCGCTTCGCCGCAAATCTCTCGATGATGTACAACGAGCACGCTTTCCTGGATCGCTTCGCCGCTGCGGCGGCGGACGGCTTCCAGGCGGTGGAGTACCTGTTCCCGTACGAGCACCCCGCCGCCGAGCTGCGCGCACGCCTCGACGCGAACGGCCTCACCCAGGCGCTGTTCAATGCCCCGCCGGGTGACTGGGCAGCGGGCGAGCGTGGCCTGGCCTCGCTGCCGGGGCGCGAGGCGGAATTCCGCGACGCCGTCGGCCGCGCGCTGGAATACGCCGGCGTGATCGGCAATGACCGCGTGCACGTGATGGCGGGCCTGGTGCCGGCCGATGCCGACCGCGCGCGCTACCGCGCCACCTACCTGGAAAACGTCGCTTTTGCCGCGAAGGCGGCTGCCGCGCAGGGTGTGACCATCGTGCTGGAGCCGATCAACACGCGCGACATGCCGGGCTATTTCCTGAACCGCCAGGACGACGCGCAGGCAATCTGCAAGGAAGTCGGCGCGGCCAACCTGAAGGTGCAGTTCGACTGCTACCACTGCCAGATCGTCGAGGGCGATATCGCGATGAAGCTCAGGCGCGACATGGCCGGCATCGGCCATATCCAGATCGCCGGCGTGCCCGAGCGCCATGAGCCGGACCTGGGCGAGCTGAACTACCCGTACCTGTTCGACCTGATCGACTCGCTCGGCTACAAGGGCTGGATCGGTTGCGAATACCGTCCGCGTGCCGGCACGTCCGAAGGACTGGGCTGGCTCAAGCCCTACCTCGGCCGCTGATTACAGAACAACCACAGATCTCTTGCCATGAACGTACTGATTACCGGCGGCGCCGGCTTCCTCGGCCTGCAACTCGCCCGCCTGCTGCTGCAACGCGGCACCCTGAACCTGGACGGCCAGGCCGTCGCCTTCGACCGCCTGACGCTGCTCGACGTGGTCGCGCCGCAAGGTCTTGACGATGCGCGCGTGCGCGTGGTGACCGGCGACCTGTCCGACCCGGCGGTGCTGCGCCAGGCCATCGACCAGGACACCGGCGCGGTGTTCCACCTGGCGGCCGTGGTCAGCGGCCAGGCCGAGGCGGATTTCGAACTGGGCATGCGCGTCAACCTCGACGCCTCGCGCGCGCTGCTCGAAACCTGCCGCGAGCTGGGCCACAAGCCGCGCGTGCTGTTCACCAGCTCCGTCGCGGTCTATGGCGGCGAGCTGCCGGCGGTGGTGCAGGACGACACCGCACTGAACCCGCAATCGTCGTACGGCGTGCAAAAGGCGATCGGCGAACTGCTGCTGTCCGACTACAGCCGCCGCGGCTTCGTCGACGGCCGCGTGCTGCGCCTGCCGACCATCAGCGTGCGCCCGGGCAAGCCCAATGCGGCGGCCTCGTCGTTTGCCAGCGGCATCATCCGCGAGCCGCTGTCCGGCGTGGCAGCGAACTGCCCGGTGGCGCCGGAGACCAAACTGTGGCTGCTGTCGCCGCGCGCGGCGGTGGCCGCGCTGATCAATGGCATCGAACTGGCCGGCGAACGGCTGGGCAACCGCCGCGTGATCAACCTGCCGGGGCTGTCGGTGACGGCCGCGGGCATGGTCGATGCGCTGCGCCGCGTGGCCGGCGATGCGGTGGCGGATCGGGTGACCTGGGAACGCGAAGAGCGCGTCGAGAAGATCGTCGGCACCTGGCCGGCGGCATGGAATGCGGAACGGGCCTTGTCGCTGGGATTCGAGAGCGATGCCAGCTTTGATGCGGTGATCCGGGCTTATATGGAAGATGCGGGTGTGGGCAAGTAAAAATTTGCCGCCTTCGCTATGACGACGGCCTCCTCAGCTGCTGAGAGCCTGTTCCCTCTCCCGCTAGCGGGAGAGGGGAGCAAACATGCGGGATTCAAGGCTCAGTGGCACGCCATCACCCCGCCGGCTTCACCACTTCATACCCCTCGATAATCTCCCGCACCACCCCCGGGATCGCCGCCGACTTCTGCGTCGCCGGATCCGCGCACACATAGACGATTTCACCGGTGATCAGGTGCTCGTCGCCCCGGTACATCTCCACCCGGAACAACATGCTGGATCGCCCCAGCCGCGCCATGCGCCCGCGCAGTTCCAGCTCGTCGTCAAAGCGCGCCGATGCGTGATACTCGAGCGTGGACTTGACCACAAAGATATCGACGCCATGCGCGTGCAATACGTCCTCGGGATAGCGGATCCCCAGCGCGCGCCAGTACTCCGTCACGCAGATATCGCAATAGGTCAGGTAATGCGCATTGAAGACGATCGATTGCGGATCGACTTCGGACCAGCGCACGCGCAGCGGGATGGTGTGGCGGAACTCCTCTTTGGCCATTGACGTGGTCTCCCTGTTTGTTTGTCGGAGCAATGCAAAGCATCAGGCCGCCGCCCCGCCGGCACGGGTCCGGCAGGCGCGGCGGCCTGGTTGAACGCAACTGGTGCTGGCTTACTGCGGCTTGGCCAGGCCCAGCTTCTCGATGATCGCCTTTTCCTTCTTGACGGTTTCGGCGGCGAACTGCGCGTACTGCTGGCTGTTCATGTAGAACGGCTCCATGTCGAACTTGGCCAGCGATTCGCGGTAGTTGGGCATTTCCATCGCCTTCTTGAAGGCGTCATGCAGCTTCTGCACGATTTTCGGATCCGTGCCCTTGGGCGCGACCAGGCCGAACGGCGAGGTCTGCACGATGCCCATGCCCAGTTCCTTCAGCGTCGGCACGTTGGGGAAGCGCGCCGAGCGCTTCTCGCCCCAGGTCGACAGCAGGCGCAGCTTGCCCTGCTCCACGTACGGAGCCCACGCCGGCGTGTCGGCCACCGACATCACATGGCCGCCCAGCAGCGCCTGCATCGATTCCGCATTGCCCTTGTATGGGATATGCGAGAACTGCACGCCCTGCTTCAGCGCCAGTTCTTCCATGGTCAGGTGCAGCGTGGTCATGCTGCCCGGCGACCCATAGGTGAGCTTGCCCGGATTGGCCTTGGCGTAGGCGACGTAATCCTGCATGGTCTTGATCGGCGAATCGGCCGGCACCACCAGGCCGAACGAATAGCCGGCCAGGTTGATGATGTAGCTCAGGTCCTTGACCGGGTCCCAGTTGATCTTGGTGGTGTACGGCAGGCGGTAGACCGGCATGGCGACCTGCGCCAGCGTGTAGCCGTCGGGCGCGGTGGTCTGCATCAGCTGCGCGGGCAGCACGCCGCCAGCGCCGGGCTTGTTCTCGACGATCACCGGCTGGCCCAGGATCTTGGAGGCGTTGTCGGCCAGGACGCGGAACGGGATGTCGGTGGAGCCGCCGGCGGTATAGCCGATCACCAGGCGGATCGGGCGCTGCGGGAACTTGTCGGCCTGTGCCTGGGCAGGCATGGCGGACAGGCCGATGGCTGCGGTAGCGGCGGCGAGGCCCGCGCGGGCGATAAATTGGCGGCGTTGCATTTGACTAGGTCTCCTTGTGCTGCAAGTCACTGCTGAAAAATGTCGGTGCTGCTTTTTTTTTGTTCAGGGCTGGGCGAAGGCGGTCCGCAGCGCGGCGACGGCATCGGCATGCGCCTGCGCCACCGCCGGCACGAACCGGCCCAGCTTGAAGAAATCATGGATCATGCCGGGGTAGTTCGCCAGCGTGGCCGGCACGCCGGCGGCGCGCAGCTTGGCCGCGTAGGCGACGCCTTCGTCATGCAGCGGGTCGTAGCCCGCCACGGCGACCCAGGCGGGGCACACGTTGCGCACGTCGGCACCGTTGCCGCCACCGTCCAGCGGGGCGAAGCGCCAGTCGTCGCGGCTGGCTTCCTGGTCCAGGTACTGCGCGAAGAACCAGCGGATCATTTCAGCGGTCAGCAGGTACCCCTCGGCCAGTGCACGGTGCGACGGCGTGTCCTGGCGCGCGCAGGTGCCGGGGTACAACAGCATCTGCAGCACGGGCGCGAACCCGGCGTTGCGCGCCTCTACCGCGCTGGCCGCGGCCAGCGTGCCGCCGGCGCTGTCGCCGCCCAGCGCGATGCGGGCGGGGTCGGCGCCCAGCCGCCCGGCCTCGGCAAAGATCCAGTGCAGCGCGTCGAACGCGTCGTTGACCGCGGCTGGAAAGCGCCATTCTGGCCCGAGGCGGTAATCCACCGACAGCACCATGCAATCGGCCTCGCCGCACAGCAGCCGGCACAGCGCATCATGCGAATTGACGCTGCCGACCGTAAAGCCGCCGCCGTGGTAGTACACCAGCAGTGGCAGCGGCTCGGCCCAGCTGGCCTCGCGCGGCGTGTACAGCCGCGCCGGGATGGCATGGCCGTCACGCGCGGGCACGTGCAGGTCTTCGGTTGCGTGCACGGCGGGCGGGCTGATGTCGAGGATCGGCGCGCTCTTCTCGTAGGCGATCTTGGCGTCCTCCGGGTCCAGTGCGTTGATCGGCGGCCGCTTGGCGCGGGCGATCAGTTCCAGCAGCTGTGCCACCTGCGGGTCGAGCTGCGCCGACGGCAAGCCGGGCATTTGGTTGACGGAGGATGGTACGGCGGACATGAGAAATCAGTTAAATCCGAGCTTCCGCTGCGACGGCCAGCGTGTCGTGCACGCCGCCCGGGTGGAAGTTCGAATAGTGAACGATCGTTCGATTTTAGTATGATGCCAGATGTTTCTGAAACGAGGCAGTACGAGATAACCCCGAAAGCTCTCGCCAGCCCCTGCCACGCGGCCACTTTTTGCGCGATGATCGGCTGACGCGCGGCGCGGGTCACAACAACTCATTGAAACCGAAGGCAGCGCGCCTGGCCAGTGCCTTACCCTGACCCCGGTTCGCGGCAGATCCCTGCAGGAGGCAAGCAAATATGGCGTTTATCTACTATCTGACCCACATCCACCTGGATTTCGGCGCGGTAAGCCTGCTCAAGTCGGAATGCGAGCGCATCGGCATCCGCCGCCCGCTGCTGGTCACCGACAAGGGCGTGGTTGCGGCCGGCGTGGCGCAGCGCGCCATCGACGCCATGCAGGGCCTGCCGGTCGCGGTATTTGATGAAACCCCGTCGAACCCGACCGAGGCGATGGTGCGCAAGGCAGCCGCGCAATACCGCGAAGCCAACTGCGACGGGCTGGTGGCGGTGGGCGGCGGATCGTCGATCGACCTGGCCAAGGGCATCGCCATCCTCGCCACGCACCCGGGCGAGCTGACCACCTATGCCACCATCGAAGGCGGCAGCGCCAGGATCACCGATCAGGCCGCGCCGCTGATCGCCGTGCCGACCACCTCGGGCACCGGCAGCGAAGTGGCGCGCGGCGCCATCATCATCCTGGACGACGGGCGCAAGCTGGGTTTCCATTCGTGGCACCTGCTGCCCAAGTCGGCCATCTGCGATCCGGAGCTGACGCTGGGCCTGCCGGCCGGGTTGACCGCGGCCACCGGCATGGACGCGATCGCGCACTGCATCGAGACCTACCTCGCCCCCGCCTTCAACCCGCCCGCCGACGGTATCGCGCTCGACGGGCTGGAGCGCGGCTGGACCCATATCGAGCGCGCCACGCGCGACGGCCAGGACCGCGATGCGCGGCTGAACATGATGAGCGCATCGATGCAGGGCGCGATGGCCTTCCAGAAAGGGCTGGGCTGCGTGCATTCGCTATCGCACCCGCTGGGTGGCCTGAAGATCGACGGCCGCACCGGCCTGCATCACGGCACGCTTAACGCGGTGGTGATGCCGGCGGTGCTGCGCTTCAACGCCGACGCGCCCACGGTGGTGCGCGACAACCGCTACGCGCGCCTGCGCCGCGCCATGCATCTGCCCGACGGCGCCGATCTCGCGCAGGCCGTGCACGACATGACCGCACGCCTTGGCCTGCCCACCGGACTGCGCCAGATGGGCGTCACCGAGGACATGTTCGACAAGGTGATTGCCGGCGCGCTGGCCGACCATTGCCACAAGACCAACCCGAAAGAAGCCAGCGCGGCGGATTATCGGCGTATGCTTGAGCAATCCATGTAGTGCATAGCAGCAAGGTGGCCCGCCGGCACCGCGGCGGGCGCGCTCTCAAACCAGGAGACGACATGACCGGCGAGCACCTGCAGGTAGTCCATGGCGACATCACCCGGATGGAAGTCGATGCCATCGTCAACGCGGCCAACAGCGGGCTGCTGGGCGGCGGCGGCGTCGACGGCGCCATCCACGGGGCCGGCGGCCCCGCCATCATGGAGGCCTGCCGCGCGATCCGCGACGCGCAGGGCGGCTGCCCCACCGGCGAGGCGGTCATCACCACGGGCGGGCGCCTGCCCGCGCCGTACGTGATCCACGCGGTCGGCCCGGTCTGGCATGGCGGCGGCCAGGGCGAGGACGAACAGCTCGCCGACGCCTACCGCAACAGCATCCGCGTGGCCACGCAGCACCACCTGCGCACGCTCGCCTTCCCCAACATCAGCACCGGCATCTACGGCTTTCCGCGCGAGCGCGCGGCGGATATCGCCATCGCCGCGGTGCGCGAAGCGCTGGCGGCAGCGCCCGAGATCGAGCAGGTGACCTTCGTCTGCTTCGACGACGAGAACTACCGCCTGTACCGCGAGCGCCTGACCTGACGCTGGCCGCCGGGCCTGCGGCAGAACCTGTAGCGCAGGCCTTCCGGATGCCGCAGGGCGCAGCTAAACCGCAGGCAATGCGCTGCGGATCAGCAGGTTGACGTGCTCCGGCTGCTCGTGCACGACCCAGTGGGTGCCGTCCGGGATGCGCTCCAGGCGCAGGTCCGTGACAAAGTCCTCCAGGCCATTGAGCAGGGATTTCGGCAAGGCGCGGTCGCGTTCGCCCCAGATCACCAGCGTCGGCACGCGGATGACGAACCTGGCCGGATCGAGCTTTGACAGATCCGGCCCCGCGTCGCCGTCGGCCGGCGGCCGCATCGGCGACGCGCGGTAGAAATTGACGCCGCCGGTCAGCGGATGCACGCCCCCTTCACCCTCTCCACCCTCTTCGCCAGGCTGCGACCACGCGGCGTGGTAGCGCTCGCGTGTCTGCGGCGTGTACCACGCGGCCGGCTTGCCGTCGGCATCGGCAAGCATGCGGTCCAGCAGCGCAAAGTCGTTGGCGGCCAGTGCCTTCTCCGAACCCGACTTGCGCAGCCAGTTCATGTAGGCGGAGGCGGCCTGCTGCTCCGGATCGGTGGCCAGCGCGCGCGCGAACAGGTACGGGTGCGGCGAGTTGATGATGACGAGCTGGCGCACGAGCTGCGGGAACTGGATCGCCAGGTTCCAGCAGATCGCGCCGCCCCAGTCGTGCGCGACAACGATGGCCTGGTCATAGCCCAGCGCACCGATGAACTGCACCAGGTCTTCGACGATATGGCGCGGCCGGTAGGACTCTACGTCGCCCGGCTTGCTCGACAGGTTGAAGCCGCGCAAGTCCGGCGCGACGGCGAAATGCGTGTGCCCGAACTCGGCCAGCTGGGCTTCCCACTCGTACCAGAACTCGGGGAATCCGTGCACGAACAGCATCAGTGGCTTGCCGCGCTCGCCTGCGCTGGCGTAGTGCAGCCGGGTGCCGTTGGGCAGGCTGGCGTACTGCAGGTGCCGGATGACGGCGGGGGCGGCCATGGTGGTCTCCATGTGCGTGGCTCCTCGTTGGTGGCGTTGGCGCGTCAGCCGCGCAGCGCGGCCACGAGGCCCGCACGGACTTCGGGCTTGTCGGCAAAGGGATCGCCGGGGTTGCGCGGCCCGACGATGTCCTCGAAGCGCTGGCGCACCGGCGCCAGTGCCTGCGGATGCGAATAAATATAGAAGCTATCGGCGCGGATGGCATCGAAGGTTTTCTGCGCCACCTCGGCCGCGGTCACCTTGCCCGAGCCGACGGCCTTGTCCGACAGCGCCTGCGACACCAGCTGCGAACGCGTGGGCGGCGCCTGGTTGGCCAGCTCCGCCGGCCGGTTGCGCTGCGACTGGTTGATGCCGGTCGGCACGAAATACGGGCACAGTACCGAGCAGCGCACCTGCTCGCTGACCAGGCCGAGGTCCTGGTACAGCGTTTCCGACAGCGACACCACGGCGTGCTTGGACACGTTGTACACGCCCATCGCCGGCGGGTTGAGCAAGCCCGCCATCGACGCGGTGTTGACGATATGGCCCTGGTACGACGGGTCCTTCTCCGCGGCGGCCAGCATCAGCGGGGTGAAGATGCGCACGCCGTGGATCACGCCGTAGAGATTGACGCCCAGCACCCACTCCCAGTCCTGCAGCGAGTTTTCCCAGACCAGTCCGCCGGCGCCCACGCCGGCATTGTTGAACAGCAGGTTGACCTGCCCGAACGCCTCCATCGCCGCGTCGGCCAGCGCCTGCACCTGCTCGGCGCGCGACACGTCAGTGCGCAGCCCGATCACCGGGACGTTGCGCGCCTTGAATTCGGCCACGGTCGCGTCCAGCGCGTCTTCCTGCACGTCGGCCAGCACCAGCTTCATGCCGAGATCGGCGCCGATGCGGGCGAATTCCTTGCCAAACCCCGAAGCACCACCGGTGATGACGGCTACCTTGTTGGAAAAATCCTTCATGTCGTCTGTCCTGTCGCGTGAAATCAATAGGAGAAGGGCCGCGCGCAGCGGCGCAGCGCAGCACCGGTTCAGGCGGCGCGCTGTACCTGGTAGCCCTGCCGCGGGAAGTGCACGTTGAGCGCGCCCGCGCGCGGGTCCTGCCGGCGCAGCGTGACGCGGTGCGGGCCCAGTGCCAGCAGCACGCCGGCCACGGGGTCGCGCGCGTAGTCGGTGGGCGTGACCGTGACCGGGTCGCCCGGCTGCAGGCCTTCGCCCTCGCGCACGCCTTCGTCGAGCGCCACCGGATCTGCGCTACGCGCCATGCCGATGGCCTGCTCGCCATCGATCACGCGCGGACGCCCGTGGCCGAAGGTATTCATGCGCGCATACCAGGCCTGCAGCCTGGGATAGGCCTCCAGCATCTGGGCCAGAGCGCCGGCGCGGCGGATAAACCAGAGGTTGTGGTACAGCGAGAAGTCCGCCACGGACAGCAATGGCCCGGCCACATACTCAACGCCCGCGGCGAACTGCGTTTCGACCCTGCCAAAGGTCTCGTGCAACTGCGCGGTGGCCTCGGGCAGCGGCATGCGCAGCGCGTTGGTGTCGCCGCGCATGGCCTTGCGGTCGGCGACAAACGCCTGGATCTGCGCGGGCGACAGATGGCCCAGCATGCTGGCGACGCCGGCCGGCTGGAACACGTAGGTCGCGGCAGCGGTGAACAGCGCACTGTCGAACCACGCCGCCATCATGCGTGCCGCCGCGGCCTGCGTGGGCGGATACAGCGGCGTGGCCGGGGCCAGCTGGTCGATGACTTCGCAGATCAGTGCCGTGTCGCAATAAATGTCGGCGCCGACCTGCATCACCGGCGTGCGACGGTAGCCGCCGGTCAGCGCCAGCAGGTCGGGCTTGGGCAGGATGGCCGGGATTTCCACCGCCTGCCACGCCAGGCCCTTGGCGCCCAGCAGCAGCCGTACCTTTTCCGAGAACGGCGAGGTTGCGTACTGGTGAAGGATGATGTCTGCCATGCGTGCCACCTCACGGTTGTTGATCGACTGCAGGGATGGCCGCCATGCGGCGGCCGCATTGCAATGCCTTCCGCAGGCCGCTCAGTCCAGCAGGTCGGGCTGTTCCTTGACGATGCGCGCGTACAGCGGCTGGAACTGGAACCAGCCCGCCTGCGCCGTGCCGACGATCGAATACGCCTGCCGTGCGGCAGCGTCGGCAATCACCTTCAGCGGCGCCTGCGTGCGCGCCGCGGCCGCTTCGGCCAGCAGCTGCACCTGGCAGGAGCGTTCCATGGTGATGAACCACCACGCCGCTTCGTCCACGGTCTTGCCGACCGTCAGCAGGCCGTGATTCTGCAGGATCGCCGCCTTGTTCTGGCCGAGCGCGTTGGCGATGCGCTGGCCTTCGTCCAGCTCGACCACCACGCCGCCAAAGTCGTCATAGACCGCGTGGTCGTTGTAGAACGCGCACACGTCCTGCGTCAGCGCATCGAGCGGGCGGCCGAGCGTCGACCAGGCGCGGCCATAGGTGCTGTGCGAGTGCGCGGCGGCGACCGCGTCGGGGCGGGTCTGGTGCACGCGCGAATGGATCGCAAAAGCCGCGGCATTGACCGGGTAATCGCCCTCCACCACGTCGCCATGGTGGTCGCAGCGGATCAGGTTGGACACCTTGACCTGGCTGAAATGCACGCCGAAGGGATTGACCCAGAAGGTGTCGGGAAACTCGGGATCGCGCGCGGTGATATGGCCGGCCACGCCCTCATCGAAGCCGAATTTCGAGAACAGCCGGAAGGCGGCGGCCAGGCGCTGCTTGCGGTGCAGGCGCTCCTCGCCCACGGTGGCGAACTGCGGCGGCCGCGGCAGGTTGCGGTAGCGGGCCTTGACCTCTTCAGGCAGGCCGGCGCCGATATCGTCGCTAGTGTCTTGCTGGACTTGCGGAACTTGCGGGGCATTCATGGGTGTCTCCTCCTCTTTCTTGCCTGCGCTGTCTTGCCTGCACTGTCTTGCCTGCGTTCGCTGCGCGGCACGCCCGTGGGGACGCGGCGTGCCGGTGCTGCATTCAGACCAGCTTGACCAGCTGCTTGCCGAAGTTCTTGCCCTTGAGCAGCCCCATGAAGGCTTCCGGCGCGCTGGCCAGGCCTTCGGCAATGCTCTCGCGGAACTTCAGCTTGCCCTGCGCGACCGCGGTGCCCAGCTCCTTCAGCGCCTGCGGCCAGACTTCCATGTGCTCGGATACGATAAAGCCCTCGATGGTCAGGCGCGAGACCAGGATCAGCTGCGGGTTCTTCAGCGGCAGCGGCTGACCGTCATAGCCGGCGATCATGCCGCACATGGCGATGCGGCCGAAGGCGTTCATGCGCGACAGCACTGCGTCGAAGATCTCGCCGCCGACGTTCTCGAAATAGCCGTCGATACCGTCTGGCGTGGCTTCCTTGAGCATGGTGTAGAGCTCTTTCGGGTCTTTTGCCGCCTTGTAGTCGATACAGGCGTCGAAGCCCAGCTCATTGACCACGTAGTCGCACTTGTCCTTGCCGCCGGCAAAGCCCACCGCGCGGCAGCCCGCCAGCTTGGCCAGCTGGCCCACCACGCTGCCGACCGCGCCCGACGCGGCGCTGACCGCGATGGTCTTGCCCGCCTTGGGCTGGATGATCTTGTTCAGGCCATACCACGCGGTCACGCCCGGCATGCCGACCGAACCAAGGTAGGCCGACAGCGGGATATGCGTGGTATCGACCGGCTGCAGGCCGGTGCCGTCGCTGACGCCCATTTCCTGCCAGCCGAACATGCCGACCACCTTGTCGCCCGGCTTGAACTTGCTGTTTTTGCTTTCCACCACTTCGCCGACGGTGCCACCGATCATCACTTCATTAAGCGGCTGCGGCGCGGCATACGACTTGCTGTCGTTCATGCGGCCGCGCATGTACGGGTCGAGCGACAGGTAGTGGTTGCGCACCAGCACCTGGCCGTCGGCGATCTGCGGCACGGGCACCTCTTCCAGCCGGAAATTGGCCGGCGTCACCGCGCCCTCGGGACGCGAGGCCAGGACGATGCGCTTGAATGTGTTGGACATGGTCGGGTTCCTTCCAATGGGAGATGGAAACTGCATGGAAACTGCTAATGCGGGGCACGAACCGCCCCACATGTCCTGGCGCCGGCGCTCAGCCGTCGGCGCCGGTATCGGTTTCGCCCGGGCGCTGCGGCGGCATGCGCCGGATGTACTTGAACGTGCCCGAGCCGCGCGCCACGGTCTTGCCGTCGGCATCGACAATCTCCGCCTCGCAGAACACCATGGTGGTGGTGCGGTGCACGGTGGTGCCGCGCGCGGTCAGCTGGCCGCGGCCCGGCGCCATGAAGCTGCTCTTCATCTCGATGGTCACCACGCCACGGCCATCGGCATCGCTGCTGCGGCCGGCCACCGCCATGGCCACGTCGAGCAGCGTCATGATCACGCCGCCGTGGGCCATGTCCCAGCTGTTCTGGTGGCGTTTTTCAACCGGCAGCGAGATCTCGCTGCGCCCGCTCTCTGCAACGCTACAGGTCACGCCGAGGTCGGCAAGGAAGGGGATATGGCTCAGGGAGCCGGTGTACTGGTTCATGGCAATGCGAGTCGAAGTGGGGGCTGGAGAGGCGCCGGCGGCAGCTTGCCCGCCGGCGCCGATCCCGCATTATTGCCGCAAACGCCGGCAGTCGTTCAGACCGCGCTCAAACCGCGCTGACGCCGCCGTCGACCGCCAGGATCTGCCCGGTGATGTGCTTGCCGGCATCGCTGGCGAACAGCAGCGCCGCGCCCTTGAGGTCTTCGTCGTCGCCCAGGCGGTGCAGCGGCACGCCGGCACACATCGCTTCGACGCCCATGCGCTCCAGCGAGCCCTTGGTCATCTTGGACGGGAAGAAGCCCGGCGCCAGCGCGTTGACAGTGATGTTGTGCTCGCCCCACTCGCCCGCGAGCGTGCGGGTGAAGTTGACCACCGCTCCCTTGGACGTGTTGTAGGCGATGGTCTCCATCGATCCCGGCGGATTGCCGGCCAGGCCCGCGATCGACGCCACGTTGATGATGCGGCCGTAGCGGCGCGGAATCATCGACAGCTTGCCGATGCGCTGGCTCAGCAGGAACAGGCCGCGGATATTCAGGTTCATCACCTTGTCCCAGGCCTCCACCGGATGGTCTTCCGCCGGGGCGCCCCAGGTGGCGCCGGCGTTGTTGACCAGGATGTCGACGTGGCCAAGCCTGGCGATGGCTTCGTCGGCCAGGCGGGCAATCTCGGACTCCTGCGAGCCATCGGCGGCGATCCAGTCGGCCTCGATGCCGAGGCCCTTCAGGTGTTCCTGCGCCGCGCGCAGCTCGTCGGCCTTGCGTGCCGACAGCACGATACGCGCGCCCTGCTCGCCCAGTGCCTCGGCGATCTGCAGGCCAAGGCCGCGCGAGCCGCCGGTGATCAGCGCGGTCTTGCCCTTCAGGTCAAACAGTTGCTGGATGGTGCGCATGTGTCTCTTCCTCGGTTGTCTTTGAATGATGTAGTCAGCGGTCAGAACCAGGCGTCCTGCATGTCCAGCGTGGTGCGGTCGAGCGATGCCAGCAAATCGAGCTGAGGGCCGACCCTGGGCAGCTCGAAGCGGAAGAAGTACGCCGCCGCGGCCAGCTTGCCGCGATAGAAGTCCTGGTCTTCCTTGCCGCCCGCCTGCGCCAGCGCGGCCTGTGCCAGCAGTGCCTGCTCCAGCCAGATCCACGCGACCACCACGTGGCCGAAGGCTTCGAGGTAGACCGAGGCGTTGGCCAGCGTCACATTGGAGTCGCCGGCGCTCCACAGCGTCTGCGTCACTTCGGCCAGGCGCCGGGTTGCGGCGCCGAGCGCGCGCGCCTGCCGCGCCAGCTCGGCATCGTCCGCGGCGAGCGCGCGGCCGATGGTGGCCTGCACGCGCTCGCCCAGCAGCTTGAACGCGGCGCCATCCTTCATCACCACCTTGCGGCCCAGCAGGTCCAGGCCCTGGATGCCATGCGTGCCCTCGTGGATCGGGTTCAGGCGGTTGTCGCGGTAGAACTGCTCGACGTTGTATTCGCGGGTGTAGCCATAGCCGCCATGCACCTGGATCGCAAGGTTGTTGGCCTCCAGGCACCATTGCGATGGCCAGCTCTTGGCGATCGGGGTCAGGATGTCGAGCAGCAGCGCCAGGCGCGCATGCGCTTCCTGGTCGCCCGCGGCGGCCGCGGCTTCTTCCTCGTCCACCAGCCGCGCGCAATACAGGTTCAGCGCCAGGCCGCCCTCGACATAGCTCTTCTGCGCCAGCAGCATGCGGCGGATATCGGCGTGCTCGACCAGCTTCACCTGCGGGCTGGCGGCATCCTTGCCGCCGGGGCCGACGGGGCGGCCTTGCGGACGGTTGCGCGCATAGTCCAGCGCGTGCAGGTAGCCGGTATAGCCCAGCATCACCGCGCCCAGGCCCACGCCGATGCGCGCCTCATTCATCATGTGGAACATGCAGGCCAGGCCCTTGTGCGGCTCGCCCACCAGATAGCCGATGGCACCGGCCTTGCCGCCCGGCTTGTACTTCATGCCTTCGCCGAAATTCAGCAGGCAGTTGGTGGTGCCGCGATAGCCCATCTTGTGGTTCAGGCCGGCCAGCACCACGTCGTTGTGCTCGCCCAGCGAGCCGTCTTGGTTGACCAGGTACTTGGGCACGATGAACAGCGAGATGCCCTTCACGCCCGGGATCAGCTTGCCGTCCCGGCCGGGGATCTTGGCCAGCACCAGGTGGACGATGTTGTCCGACAGCTCGTGCTCGCCCGCGGAAATCCACATCTTGTTGCCGCGCAGGCGGTATTGCGCGCCCAGCGGCGATTCGCCCTCATACTCGGCGCGCGTCGTGATATCCGACAGCGACGAGCCGGCCTGCGGCTCCGACAGGCACATGGTGCCGAAGAAGCGCCCTTCCATCTCCGGCTTGACGAAGGTCTCGACCTGCGCCGGCGTGCCGTGCGTCAGCAGCAGGTTGGCGTTGCCGATGGTCAGGAACGGGTAGGAGCTGGTACCGACGTTGGCGCCCTTGAAGTAGGCGAAGCCGGCCTTTTCCACTACCACCGGCAGCTGCATGCCGCCCAGTTCGTAGTCCTGCCCGGCGGCCATCAGGCCGGCCTCGCAGAAGGCCTTCAGCGCGGTGCCGACCTCGGGAATGATGGTGACGGTCTCGCCGTCGAATTCGGGTTCCTGCTGGTCGTTCTTCTTGTTGTGCGGCGCGAACAGGTCGGTGGCGATCTTCTCGCAGGTGTCCAGCGCGGCGTCGAAGGTCTCGCGCGAGTGGTCGGCGTAGCGCGGGATGCGGGTCAGCTCGTCGACCTTGAGCCATTCATACAGAATGAAGTTCAGGTCGCGACGGGAAAGGATCATCGACATGGTGTCTCCATGCGGCGCACTGCTTGGTGCGCCGTGAATTCTTGTTGCCTTCTTGTGCGAACCGCCCCCGCATTGAATCGCACCGCATGTGTGCTCCCTCTCCCGCTTGCGGGAGAGGGTTGGGGTGAGGGCCGGCGGGACGACGAAGTAGAGGCCGGTGGTATGCCACCGCCTGCCCTCACCCCCTGCCCCTCTCCCGCAAGCGGGAGAGGGGAGCAAACCGGCAGCGTGCCGGTTTTGTCGGCAGTTACAGGACTTCGAACAGACCAGCAGCACCCTGCCCGCCGCCGATGCACATGGTCACCACCACATACTTCACCCCACGGCGCTTGCCTTCGATCAGCGCATGGCCGACCAGGCGCGCACCCGACACGCCGTACGGGTGGCCCACCGCGATGGCGCCGCCGTTGACGTTGAGGCGATCCATCGGGATGCCGAGCTTGTCGGCGCAGTACAGTACCTGCACCGCGAAGGCTTCGTTCAGCTCCCACAGGCCGATGTCCTCGACCTTCAGGCCAGCCTTCTTCAGCAGCTTGGGCACCGCAAACACGGGGCCGATGCCCATCTCGTCCGGCTCGCAACCGGCCACGGCAAAGCCGCGGAACACGCCCAGCGGCTGCAGGCCCTTGGCCTCGGCCACGCGCGCGTTCATCACCACGGCCGCCGAGGCACCGTCCGAGAACTGCGAGGCATTGCCGGCGGTGATCACGCCACCCGGCACCGCGCTGCGGATCTTGGCCACGCCTTCCAGCGTGGTGTCGGCGCGGATGCCTTCGTCGCGGTCGATGGTCACTTCCTTCGTCACCAGCTGTCCGGTGGACTTGTCGGCGACGCCGGCGAGCACCGTCATCGGCACGATCTCGTCCTTGAACTTGCCGGCTTCCTGCGCGGCGGCGGCGCGTTGCTGGCTGCGCACGCCATATTCGTCCTGGCGCTCCTTCGAGATGCTGTAGCGCTTGGCCACGTTCTCGGCGGTCTGCAGCATGTTCCAGTAGATTTCCGGCTTGTTCTTCACCAGCCAGCTTTCCTGGATCATGTGGCGGTTCATTTCCTGCTGCACGCAGGAGATGCTTTCCACGCCGCCGGCGACGAAGATGTCGCCTTCATTGGCGATCACGCGCTGCGCGGCCATGGCGATGGTCTGCAGGCCCGACGAGCAGAAGCGGTTGACGGTGGCGCCGGGGACGGTGACCGGGCAGCCGGCGCGCAGTGCGATCTGGCGCGCGATGTTGGCGCCGGTGGCACCTTCCGGGTTGGCGCAGCCCATCAGCACGTCTTCCACTTCGGCGGCGTCGATCTTGGCGCGGGCGATCGCATGCTGGACCGCATGGCCGCCCAGGGTGGCGCCGTGGGTCATATTGAAGCCGCCCTTCCAGCTCTTGGCCAGGCCGGTCCGTGCGGTAGATACGATGACTGCTTCGTTCATGTGTTGCTCCTCGGAATCTTGTGTCGTTCAGTTCGGTGGTTTGGTTCAGCCCTGGCCCTTGAGCACATCCGCGGACATCACGCGCGCGACGCCGGCGGCGCCGAGGTCCTGCCATGCTTTCGCCAGCGACCCTTGCAGGTCGATGGCCCGGCACGCATCCTCGATCACCGCGGCCTCGAAGCCGGCGGCGCGCGCATCGAGCGCGCTCCATGCCACGCAGTAGTCCGTCGCCAGCCCGGCGCAGAACACGCGCTTCACGCCATGCTCGCGCAGGTAGCCGGCCAGCCCGGTACGCGTGGTGCGGTCCGCCTCAAGGAAAGCGGAGTAGCTGTCCACGTCGGCATGGTGGCCCTTGCGGATCACCAGCCGCGCGTGCGGCACGTGCAGGCCCGCATGCAGCGCGGCGCCGGGCGTGTCCTGCACGCAGTGCACCGGCCACAGCACCTGCTCGCCATACGGCAGCGTGAGCATCTGGAACGGCTGCGTGCCGGCATGGTTGGCCGCAAACGAGACGTGCGCGGCCGGATGCCAGTCCTGCGTCACCACCACATGCCCGAACGCGCGCGCCAGCCGATTGATGACGGGCACCACCTCATCGCCGTTGGGCACGGCAAGCGCGCCGCCCGGCATGAAGTCGTTCTGCACGTCAATCACCAGCAGGCAATCGTCCGGTCCGATGGTGGTGTTCATGGCCGCTCCTTGCTGAACCCTCTTGGCAAATTAACCGTTGAAGCCCTTGCCTTCGTCCGCCAGCTTCTGCAGCAGCGGCGCGACCTGCCAGGCTTCGCCGTGGTATCCCTTGGCGTAGCGCTTCATTGCCAGCGCCACGTTGTACAGGCCGACCTGGTCCGCATACAGCATCGGGCCGCCGCGGAACAGCGGGAAGCCGTAGCCGGTCAGGTACACCATGTCGATATCCGAGGCCTTGGAAGCAATGCCCTCTTCCAGGATCTTGGCGCCTTCGTTGACCAGCGCGAACACCAGGCGCTCGACGATCTCTTCGTCCGAGATCTTGCGGCGCGTCAGCCCCAAGTCCTTGGAGTGCTGCACGATCATGTCGTTGACCTGCTGGTTCGGGTACGGCTTGCGGTCGCCCGCCTTGTAGTCGTACCAGCCCGCGCCGGTCTTCTGGCCGTAACGGCCCATCTCGCACAGCAGGTCGGCGGTCTTCGAGTACTGGATCTCGGGCTTGTCGACGGCGCGGCGCTTGCGGATGGCCCAGCCGATGTCGTTGCCGGCCAGGTCGCCCATGCGGAACGGGCCCATGGCGAAACCGAACTTCTCGATGGCCTTGTCGACCTGCTCGGGCAGCGCGCCCTCGTCCAACAGGTAGCCGGCCTGGCGGCTGTACTGCTCGATCATGCGGTTGCCGATAAAGCCGTCGCACACGCCCGACACCACCGCGGTCTTCTTGATCTTCTTGCCGATCTGCATGACCGTGGCCAGCACGTCCTTGCCGGTCTTCTCGCCGCGCACCACTTCCAGCAGCTTCATCACGTTGGCCGGGCTGAAGAAGTGCATGCCGACCACGTCCTGCGGACGCTTGGTGAACGAGGCGATCTTGTTCACGTCCAGCGTGGAGGTGTTCGAAGCCAGGATCGCGCCCTGCTTCATCACTTCGTCCAGCTTCTTGAAGACGATTTCCTTGACGCCCATTTCCTCGAACACGGCCTCGATGACCATGTCGGCGTCCTTGATGTCGTCATAGGACAGCGTGGTGCTCAGCAGGCCCATGCGCTGCTCTACCTTCTCCTGCGTGAGCTTGCCCTTCTTGGCGCTGTTTTCGTAGTTCTTGCGGATGATGCCGACGCCGCGGTCCAGCGCTTCCTGCTTGGTTTCCAGGATCGTGACCGGGATGCCGGCGTTGAGGAAGTTCATGCTGATGCCGCCGCCCATGGTGCCGGCGCCGATCACGGCAACCTTCTCGATCTTGCGCACGGGGGTGCCTTCGGGCACGTCGGGGATCTTGCTGGCGGCACGCTCGCCAAAGAAGGCGTGGCGCAGCGCGCGCGATTCCGGCGTGGTCACCAGGAACAGGAAGCCCTCGCGCTCTTCCTTCAGGCCTTGCTCGAACGGCTTGAGCGAGCCGGCCACCGCTTCCAGGCACTTCAGCGGCGCCGGGAAATTCTTGGCCATCGCGGCCACGGTGTTGCGGGCGAAGCCGAGATAGCCTTCGGGGTTCTCGTGGCGCACCTTCAGGTCGCGCACCTTCGGATGCGGGCCGCTGGCGGCGCCGACGTTCTGCGCGAACTTGACCGCCGCGGGCAGCACGTCACCCTCGACGATTTCATCGAACAGCTTGGTGCCGGCGAACTTCTCGGACAGCACCGGGGTGCCCGACACGATCATGTTGGCGGCGGCCTCCAGGCCGATCACGCGCGGCAGGCGCTGGGTGCCGCCGGCGCCGGGCAGCAGGCCCAGCTTCACTTCCGGCAGCGCGATCTGCGCGCCCTTGGACGCCACGCGGTAGTTACAGCCCAGCGCCAGTTCCAGCCCGCCACCCATGGCGACCGAGTGCACGGCCGCGACCACGGGCTTGGACGACGCTTCCAGTACGCGGATCACCGAGTGCAGCGTCGGCTCCTGCATGGCCTTGGGGGTATTGAATTCACGGATGTCGGCGCCGCCCGAGAATGCCTTGCCGGCGCCGGTAATGACGATGGCCTTGACGGCGGCATCGTCCAGCGCACGGGTCATGCCTTCGACGATGCCAAGACGGGTGCTGTGACCCAGGCCGTTGACAGGGGGATTGTCGAGCGTGATGACGGCTACACCGTCCTGAACCTGATACTGCGCTGTCATGCTGGTTCCTTTTACAAAAGTTTGTCTCGGGATTCGAATTCTCGAATTATTGTTTTGCTGCTGGGTGCAGGGGTGATTGGCACAGGGTTAACCCGCCGCGGTTACCGCTTGCCACAAGCCTTCCGGGGCTTGGGCGAAACAAGCATACACAAAATAGCACGGTCGTTCAATTTCAATTTCACGGGTTTTTGTGGGGCATGCGTGGGGCGAATTTCGGCCTGTAGCGTGGTGCATGGAGGCGGGAGCTTGGGCGTGCGGGAGACCGTTTGCTGATGGCGCATCAGGCACATTGGTGAATGTAGCGAGCGCTGGCTCTAGATTAGTATGGGATTTGGAAATGGGGATTTGGGGTTGGGCGCTGGGGTGGCTGCTGGCGGCGGCGGGTGGCGGCTGGCGGCGGCGGGGGCTGCTGGTGACATGCTGTTGGCCGTTGAACCGCCTGGTTCCGCCCTCCTGGGCGGGTCACTTTTTGGCCGAGCGCCAAAAAGTAACCAAAAAACGCGTCGCCTGAGCGGCTGGCTATCAAGTTGGCGGCGTGGGTGGTTCGGGCGGTGGTGATTTCCGCTTGGGCTTGGTGGCCGTTCGACCCTGCTAACGCCAGGTGATTCAGGGCCTGTGCCTGACGTTAACCGGTTATTGAACGATCTCCATGCCGGGCGTAGGCCGCCTGCTAGAAGCCTCATCGGTGGGACGCCTTCGGCTGCGCTACGCGCGGGCCCAAGGTGGCAGAGCGGCCGAAAGCGCTCTGGTCATTGCCGTCGCCGCCCAGCGAGCGAAGCAATGCGGGTTCGGGCCAGGACACCTCACCCGCGAAACTGAGCCGCGCGCAGCGCAGCCGTAGGCGATGACGCGATACCGCAGGCAGCAGGCGGCCTACACCCGTCCTGGGGATGGTTCAAAAGTCGGGAATCGTCAGGCACCGACACTCACTCACCTGGCGTAGCAGGCTGGCACCGCGACCACCTCTCACTGAGACCAATAACGCCCATACATCAAGAAGCGCCAAATTGGCCCAGCCAGCCGCTAGGCGACGCGCTTTTTGGTTACTTTTTGTCGCTCGGACAAAAAGTGACCCGCCCAGGAGGGCGGAACCAGGCGGTTCAAAAGCCGACAGCATGTCACCAACAGCGACAGCGCGGCGCCTCAAAACCCGACAGCATGTCACCAACCGCGACATAGTAGGCACAGAGCACTGGCACCAGCGAAAACAGCCCGCCTCCCATAAATCACAGGAAACGGGCCGCATTGAATTATCAAAAAATTAGAACTTGAAGTTAGCCGTCAACATCCCAAACCGCCCAGCACCCAGCGCACCGTAGTGGTTATGCGCCTTGGTGTAATAGGTCTTGTCAAACAAGTTCTGCACATTCAACTGCAACGACAGATTCTTGTTGACGCGATAAGCCGCCATCAGGTCAAACCGCCAGTACGACGGCACATACAGCGAGTTGGCCGGATTGGCATACACCTTGTCGACATAGTACGCACCACCGCCAACCGTCAGCGCCGGCAGCACCTGATAGGTCGTCCACAGGCTGAAGCTGTTCTTGGGCGTATTGGGGAACTGGTTCCCGTTGTTGGCCGCGTTCGCAGCCTGCGGGCCGTTATCGATCAGTTCGCTGTTCAGGTACGTATAGCCGCCGAACAGGCCCCACTTGTCCGTCAGGTTGCCGGCAAAGCCCAGCTCGAAGCCCTTCACACGCTGCTTGCCGGCATTGACGGTCGTGTTGGCATCAACCGCCACGCGCGCATTGTTCTTCTCGATCTGGAAGATCGCACCAGTCAGCGACAGCCGCTTGGCCAGCAGATCCCACTTGGTGCCGATTTCCACCGAGCGCGCCGTTTCCGGCTCCAGGTTGCGCTGCGCCGCCGTGATGTTGTCGGCGCCGTCACCGTTGGTCGAACCCGGCGGCGTCGACGAGGTGCCATATGACACATAGATGCTGCCGTACTCGACCGGCTTGTAGACCACGCCCGCCTGGTAGTTGAAGAAATTCGACTTGTTGCGGATGTCCACCTGCGCCACGGCCGCGCCCGTGTTCGGGTTGGTATAGGCGTTGGTGAAAGCGTGCGTGTCGTAGCTGTCGTAGCGAACGCCACCGTTGATCATCCACTGCTTGGTGATCTCGACCGTATCGAACAGGTAGACCGAGCGGGTATTGGTCGTAGTGGTCGTGGTGAAGGGCATCTTGGTGATGGTGCCGCGCCACGGGTCGTTCGGGTTCGGGTTGGCCAGCGACGTGCAGTCGAAGCTTGCCAGCAGCGACGCGTTGCAGATGCCCGGGACAGTCGGCAAACTCCGCGTAGGATTGCTCGCAGGATTGGCCGAAAGGACGTTGTACGGCGTGTTGTCGGTATCGTCGCGGCTGAACTCGAAGCCGAACAGCACGCTGTGCTTCAGGCTGCCGGTCTCGAACTTGGCGGTCAGGTCGGTCTGGTTGGTCAGCGTCTCGGTGGCGGAGTCGCGGTTCTTGGTGTTGCGCCAGACAAAGCCGCGCGGCACGTTGCCGCGGCTGTCGTCAGGGTTGGTGACGATGTAGTCGTTGGTGGCGCGGCCCCAGCGCGTGGTGTTGCTGAAGACCAGGCCGTTGCGGAAATCATGCTGGACCGTGGCCGTGGCGATATTGCTCTGTGTCTTCTGGAAATCGCGGTCGGTCAGGCCGTAGAAGTTGTTGCGGTCAACGTTTGCGGGCTGCGACGGGTTGGCCTTGGACGACTGGCTGGCCGGGCGCGAGTACGGAATGCTGTAGTCCGGCATGCCGTTGCCCTGCAGATGGTAGTACGACAGCGTGACCTTTGTATCGGACTTCATGCCGAACGTCACCGACGGCGCAAAGCCCCATGAGTTCTGGTCGACCTCGTCGCGGCCCGGCACGTTGGCGGTATAGCCCAGCGCGTTCAGGCGCACGGCGGTGTTGTCGTTGATCACGTAGTTGCCGTCGGCCGTGGCGCGGAAGTACGAGTCCGTGCCCACGCCGATCGAGCCCTGCGCGAAGTTCTCGGCCTGGGGCAGCTTCGACACGATATTGATCATGCCGCCGGCCGAGCCCTTGCCGCCGTAGGCCGAGCTGGGGCCCTTGATGACTTCGATGCTTTCGATGTTGAAGGTGTCGCGGGTCTGCGAAGCGGTATCGCGCACGCCGTCGACATAGATGCTCGACATCGAGTCGAAACCGCGATGAAAGGACGGTCGCCGATCGGATTGCCGCCTTCGCCGGCGCCGAAGGTAATGCCGGGCGTGGTGCGCAGCGCGTCCTGCAGCGAGTTCGAGCCCGACTGCCGGATCACCTCGGTCGGCACGACGGTCACGGACTTGGGCGTGTCGAGCAGCGGCGCGGTGAACTTGGGCGACTGCGCCTCTTCCACCTTGTAGCCATCGTCGCGCTTGCCGGTCACGGTGACCCGTTCCAGCGTCACCGGCGCAGCCTGGCCGGTGGCGGCGACGACAGGCTGGCTCCCCTGCGCCGATGCACCCTGCATGGCAAACGCTGCGACGGCGCCTGCCAGTGCAGCGGCGAGCGGGGTCAATTCAAACGACTTCTGGTTTCCTTTCACGGTCTTGCCTTCCCTGTGTTGTCTTGTAGTTCTTGACGCGAACAAGCGTGGTCAATGAAGACAAGCCCAAGGAAGCGCACCACCGTCGCCCGTGAATCAAGTCGTCCATCCCCGGCGGGCGACTATAGGGAGGTAGGAATCGAAGTACAAATGCGAATCATTCCCATTTTTTGTGTTAAGACAAATTTACAACAGTGTTGCAAAGTGGCTTGTCCTCAACTGGAAATTTGAGTAATCAACGACCTGAGAAGCACTAGTGAGACGCTCGGAGTTGAAGGAGCGCCTTTCCCGCGGCTGTCGTGAAACATGAAGTGACGCCGACGCTACGGGTGGCACCCGCAGCGCCGGCGGAGACGCTTACACCTCCAGCCACTCCTTCCGGATCTGCGAGTTCGCCTTGAGTTCGCCGGGCGTGCCCTCGAACACGATATGCCCGTGCCCCATGACGTAGACCCGCTGCGAGATATCCAGCGCAATCGCCAGCTTCTGCTCGATCAGCAGCACCGAGACGCCCCGCTCCTTCAGCGTCTTCAGGTAGTCACCCACCAGCGCCACGATCATCGGCGCCAGCCCTTCGGTGGGCTCGTCGATCAGCACCAGGTCGGGATCGCCCATCAACGTCCGGCACAGCGTCAGCATCTGCTGCTCGCCGCCTGACAACACGCCCGCGGAGGTGTTCTCGCGTTCCCTGAGCCGGGGGAACATGTTGAACATGTCTTCCACCGACCAGCGCGGTTTGGGCTGCCGCGGGTTGCGCTTCTCGCCAAGCAGCAGGTTCTGCCGCACCGTCAGCGTCGGGAAGATGTCCCGGTTCTCCGGCACATAGCCGATGCCGAGGTGCGCGATCTCGAACGTGCGCCGCCCCAGGATCTCCTCGCCGCGGAACTTCACCGAGCCCTCGGCCTTGACCATGCCGAGGATGGCCTTGGCCATGGTCGAGCGCCCCACCCCGTTGCGCCCCAGCAGCGCCACGATCTCGCCTTCGTCGATATGCGCATCGACGCCATGCAGGATATGGCTCTTGCCGTAGTAGGCATGCAGGCCCGTGACTTCCAGCATCCGCTTGCCCATCAGTGCGCTCCTTCGGTGGCGTCTTCGTCCAGCGTGGTCCCCAGGTAGGCTTCCTTGACCTTGCGGTTGTTGCGGATCGCCTGCGGGGTATCGGTGGCGATCACTTCGCCGTAGACCAGCACCGAAATGCGGTCGGCCAGCCCGAACACCACGCTCATGTCGTGCTCCACCATCACCAGTGTCTTGCCGACGGTGACCTTGCGGATCAGTTCGACTGCATGGTCGGACTCGGAGCGGCTCATGCCCGCGGTAGGCTCATCCAGCAGGATCACCTCGGCACCACCGGCGATGGTGATGCCGATTTCCAGCGCGCGCTGCTCAGCGTAGGTCAGAAGGCCCGCCTGTGTATTGCGCCGGTGCTGCATGCCGATCAGTTCCAGCACCTCGTCGGCCCGCTCGCGCGCATCGCGCAAACCCGTCAGCCGGTGCCAGAACGAGTACTTGTAGCCAAGCGACCACAGCACCGCGCAGCGCAGGTTCTCGAACACCGACAGCCGATGGAAGATATTGGTGATCTGGAAGCTGCGCGACAGCCCCATGCGGTTGATCACGAACGGCTGCAGCCCGCCGATCTCATGCCCGTTCAGGCGCACCGTGCCGCTGGTGGGCGCAAAGCGGCCCGAGATCAGGTTGAAGGTGGTGGACTTGCCCGCCCCGTTGGGCCCGATCAGCGCGTGGCGCTCACCCTTCGGGATGCTCAGGTTCACGCCGCGGATAATCTCCGTCTGGCCGAACTTCTTGCGTACCTCGGTCAGTTCCAGTGCCGCCGTCATGCCGTGCCTCCCGCGATCTCCGCCTGCACCTTGTCCCATTCGGCGCGCGACGCGCGCACCGTCAGCCGCCATGCGGCCAGCCCCCCGGCCCACAGCACCGCCGCCACCGCCCATGGCGTCCACGTCGCCGCATCGAAGCCGACGCCGAACAGCTTCATGGCCGTGCCATTGGCGCTGTCGACCTGCACCTTGTAGACGAGTTCGACCGTCACGATCATCGCCACCAGCAGCACCACGCCGGCCGCGCCCGCCTTTGCATAAGAGGGCAGCATGCGGCGCAACCTGCCCTTCGCCGCCAGCGGCAGCTGCATCAGCAGCAGGCTGGCCAGGCCGCCCGGCACGAACATCACCATCAGCACGAAGAACAGGCCCAGGTACAGCAGCCACGCCTTGGTCAGGTCCGACAGCGCCACCGCGAACAGCACGAACACCACCGCCCCGATGATCGGCCCGAAGAACACGCCCGCGCCGCCGATGAACACCGCCAGCAGCACGCCGCCTGATCGCACCGCGCTGACGTTCTCGGCCGAGACGATCTCGAAGTTGATCGCCGCGAGCGCCCCGGAGATCCCGGCGAAGAACGCCGACAGCACCAGCACCAGGTAGCGCACGCGCTGGGTGTTGTAGCCGATGAACTCGACCCGCTCGGGGTTGTCGCGCACGGCGTTGGCGATACGGCCCAGCGGCGTCTGCGTCCACGCGTACATGGCCACCATCGACACCAGGCACCACACCGCGATCAGGTAGTAGACCTGGCGCCCGGGCCCGAAGGTGAGCCCCAAAAACGGGTCGCCGACCACGCGGTTGGTGGAGATGCCGCCCTCGCCGCCGAAGAACTCGGGGAACATCAGCGAGCTGGCGAACACCATCTCGCCGATGCCCATGGTGATCATGGCAAAGGTGGTGCCGGCCTTCTTGGTGGTGACATAGCCGAAGATCACGCCGAAGAACGCGCCGGCCAGCCCGCCCACCAGCGGCAGCATCGACACCGGCAGCCAGACCGTGCCGGCGCCGACCATGTTCAGCACGTGCACGGCAATGAAGGCGCCCAGCCCGGAATACACCGCATGGCCGAACGACAGCATGCCGGTCTGCCCGAGCAGCATGTTGTACGAGAGCGCAAAAATGATCATGATGCCCATCTGCGACATCAGCGTGATGGCGAAGCCCCCGGTAAACACCAGCGGCAGCACCAGCATGATGACGATGGTCAGGCTCCAGATTACCCAGCGCGCCAGGTTCAGCGGGCGGTAGCGCAGGGTGCGGCCGGTCGACACCGGCTCGCGCGGTTGTTGCATCGCTTGCTCCATGGCCTCAGCTCTCCCGGGTTCCCATCAGTCCACGCGGGCGGAAGATCAGCATCACCACCAGCAACAGGTACGGCAGCACCGGCGCCACCTGGGCCACCGTGAGCTTCCACAAGGCGTAGAACGGCGTGGCTTCGCTGACTGCCATGCCAAGGCTGCGCAACAGCCCCGCAAGCGAAGCGTCGATCGTGACCGCAAAGGTCTGCAGCACGCCAATCAATATTGACGCAATGAAGGCCCCCACCAGCGACCCCATGCCGCCGACCACCGCCACCACGAATACGATCGACCCGACCGCCGCCGCCATCGACGGCTCGGTGACGAAGGCATTGCCGCCGATCACGCCGGCCAGCCCCGCCAGCGCGGCGCCGCCGCCGAACACCATCATGAACACGCGCGGCACGTTGTGGCCCAGCGCCTCGACCATCTCCGGATGGGTCAGCGCGGCCTGGATCACCAGGCCGATGCGGGTGCGCGTCAGCACCAGGTAGATCGCCACCAGCATGCCCAGCGACACCAGCATCATGAAGGCGCGGTATTTGGGGAAGGTCGAGGTGAACACCTGGAACAGCGGGCCTTCCAGTTCGGCCGGGATGCGGTAAGGCACCGCGGCCAGTCCCCACACCAGCTTGACGCCCTCTTCGATCAGGTAGGCCAGGCCGAAGGTGAACAGCAGCTCTGCCACGTGGCCGTACTTGTGCACCGTGCGCAGGCCGAAGCGCTCCACCAGCGCGCCCGCGCCAGCGACCAGCAGCGGCGCGAAGATCAGCGCCGGCCAGAAGCCGACCTTGCTGGCGATGGTGTAGGCGAAATATGCGCCCAGCATATAGAAGCTTGCGTGCGCGAAATTGAGCACGCCCATCATGCTGAAGATCAGGGTCAGGCCTGATGACAGCATGAACAGCAGCAGCCCGTAGCTGATGCCGTTGAGCAGGGAGATGACAAAGAATTCCACAGCGTGTCCTTCAAGCTGGTGCCGCCGCAGTGGGGTGCGTTGGCATCCGTCCGGTTGGATTTGGGGTGAGCGTCCCCCTCCGCAGGGCGCATGGCGCCCCGGACGCTACCGCTATCGATCCAGAAAGACCGAGAGTATGCAGGATCGGGCCGCCACGCTGTCACGCTGCATCACCTGCGCGTGTCATCGTGGCCGGCCCGACATGGACAGGATCAGCCCGGCCGCTTCATCTGGCAGGACGTCGGCTGCGCGGACACGTACTGGTCCATCTGCGCGTTGGTCTTCCAGCCGTACCCGGTGTTCTCCTGGTCGTACTTGATTTCCTTGCCGTCGATCTTGGTCCAGGTGGCCACCACCAGCGGCTGCTGGGCCTGGTGGTCGGTATTGCGCATCTCGACCAGGCCGTTCATGCTCTCGACCTTGATGCCTTCCAGCGCCTTGGCCACCTTGACCGGGTCGGTCGAGTTGGTGTCCTTGAACGCCTTGGACAGCATGGCGATGCCGGTGTAGGACGCCATCACGTAGAAGTCATCGTTGTACTTCTTCTTGAAGCCCTCGATGACGTCGGAGCCCTTGAACCCCTTGTTGTTGGGGTTGTAGTAGCCCACGTACTTGACGTGCTCGGCACCGGCCGCGCCCATGGCGGTCGGCACGCCGGTGGTGCCGGCGTAGTAAGTGTAGTAGTTGGTGGTCAGGCCGGCGTCCTTGCCCGCCTTGATCAGCAGTGCCAGGTCGCTGCCCCAGTTGCCGGTGATCACGGTATCGGCGCCCGAGGCCTTGATCTTGGCCGCATACGGCGCAAAGTCCTTCACCTGCGCCAGCGGGTGCAGGTCTTCACCCACGATCTGGATATCCGGGCGCTTGCGCTTCAGGTAGTCCTTGGCCGCCTTGGCCACCTGGTGCCCGAACGAGTAGTTCTGGTTGATCAGGTAAACCTTCTTGACGCCGGGATCCTTGGCCAGGAAGGTGGTCAGCGCCTCCATCTTCATGTCCGAGTTGGCGTCGAGCCGGAAATGCCAGTAGTTGCACTTGGCATTGGTCATGTCCGGGTCCACCGCGGCGTAGTTCAGGTAGATGATTTCCTTGCCCGGGTTGCGCTCGTTGTGCTTGGCCACCGCATCCTGCAGCGCCAGCCCGACCGACGAGCCGTTGCCCTGCACGATATAGCGGATGTTCTGGTCGATCGCCTGCTTCAGGATGGTCAGGCTCTCCTGCGGCGAGAGCTTGTTGTCAAAGCCCACCACCTCGAACTTGTGCGCGCCGGCCCAGCCCTTCTGGTTGGCCACGTCGGCCACGAACTGCCAGCTCTTGAGCTGGTTCTGTCCAACGGGGGCCATCAGCCCCGAAAGCGGATCGATGAAGGCGATCTTCACCGTATCCGCGAGTGCCGAACCCGAAACCAGCGCAGAACCCATTGCGGCGAACATGGCCACACCAGCCACCAGCGGACGCATCTTGGTCATACTGTCTCCTTCACTCTTGTCGTTGGCTTGTCGTTGATTGCAGTCGTTGATTGCAGTCGTTGATTGCGGCCGGCGGCGTGGCGCCCTCCTGTCCGCGCCATGCAGCCGGGCCCCGGGCGGCGCCATGCCGCAAGCAGGCGCGGCGCACCGGATGCTGCCCTGTGCCGGCTTCAGGCCGCCGGCAGCTTGTAGTCCTTGAACTGTTCGCGCAGCTTGAGCTTCTGCATCTTGCCGGTGGCGGTCAGCGGAATCTCGGTGACAAAGGCGACATCGTCCGGGATCCACCACTTGGCGACCTTGCCCTCGAAGAACTGCAGCAGTTCCTCGCGCGTGACTTCGGCGCCGGGCTTCTTCACCACCACCAGCAGCGGGCGCTCGTCCCACTTGGGGTGGTAGGCCGAGATGCAGGCCGCCATATGCACCGCGGGGTGCGCGGCGGCGACGTTCTCGATGTCGATCGACGAAATCCATTCGCCGCCGGACTTGATCACGTCTTTGCTGCGGTCCGTGATCTGCATGAAGCCGTCTTCATCGATGGTGGCGACGTCGCCGGTCGGGAACCAGCCGTCGACCAGCGGGTTGCTGCCGTTGCGGTAGTACTGGTCGATGATCCATGGCCCGCGCACCATCAGGTCGCCGAAGGCCTTGCCGTCCCACGGCAGTTCCTTGCCTTCGCCGTCGACGATCTTCATATCGACGCCGAAGATCACGCGGCCCTGCTTCTCCTGGATCTTGTGGCGGTCGGCATCGGACAGTTCCTCATGCTTGGCCAGCAGCTTGCACGAGGTGCCCAGCGGCGACATCTCGGTCATGCCCCAGGCGTGGATGACGTCCACGTCCAGCGCCTCGAGCGCGCGGATCATCGCTGGCGGCGCAGCGGAGCCGCCGATCACGGTGCGGCGGAAGGTGGAGAACTTCAGGTTGTTCGACTGCACGTATTGCAGCAGGCCAAGCCAGACCGTCGGCACGCCGGCGGAGAAAGTCACCTTCTCCTGCTCGAACAATTCATAGAGCGAGGCACCGTCCAGCTTGGCGCCCGGGAACACCAGCTTGGCGCCGACCAGCGGCACCGAGTACGGCAGGCCCCAGGCGTTGACGTGGAACATCGGCACCACGGGCAGGATCACGTCGCGCGCCGAGCAGCCGAGCGCGTCGGGCAGCGCCGAGGCGTACGAGTGCAGCACGGTGGAGCGGTGCGAATACAGCGCGCCCTTGGGATTGCCGGTGGTGCCTGAGGTGTAGCACAGGCTCGACGCGAGGTGCTCGTCGAACTGCAGCCATTCGTAGTTGCCATCCTGCGCGTCGACCAGTTCCTCGTAGCAGAGCAGCGGCACCTTGGACTCGGCCGGCATGTGGGCGCGATCGGTCATCGCAACCCAGCCTTTCACGTTGGGGCAATGCGGCGCGACGCCCTCTACCAGCGGCAGGAAGGTCAGGTCGAAGAAGACGTAGCTGTCTTCGGCATGGTTGACGATATAGGCAATCTGCTCGGGGAACAGGCGCGGGTTGATGGTATGGCAGACGGCGCCCATGCCCGACACGCCATAGTAAACCTCCAGGTGGCGATAACCGTTCCACGCCAGCGTGCCGACGCGCTCGCCCTGCTGCACGCCCAGCGCGCCGAGCGCCTGCGCCACCTTGCGGGCGCGCAGTTCGCAATCGCGGTAGGTATAGCGGTGCAGGTCGCCCTCGGTGCGGCGCGAAACGATTTCCGTCGACCCGTAGTAACGGGCGGCGTGCTTGATGATGGAGGAAATGAGCAGCGGCGCGCTCATCATTTGACCCATCAATGCCATGAAACTGCCTCCTGAAGTCTGGTGGATTCGTCAAAAAACGAACAACCGTACTATTTTTGGGCGGTTGTCCGCGTGCCTCGAAACAGCGTCACTGCGATTCTGTTGTGCACTGCCGTACTGCTGTGGTTAAGCCGTGTGGTGAAGCGTGGTAATCGGGGCCGCAATTCTGCGAAATCCATGCACCGGATTCATGTGCGCATTGAAGGAGGGAAATAACTGCGCGGTGCGTGGCGGTCTCACCGGATGTGAGCCGTTGAGGACGTACAATACTGCGTGGCATGTTGCACCTCAACATGTCGTTTTCCCTAGCCATCTACGCATTCCCGTGCCCTCGCCATGCGGCGCCCGCACCGCCCCGGAAGCGGCTTTGCGCGCCGCACCCGAACCCGCGGATTGCGCTTGCCGCGCGCCCCTATCGCGATGCCAGACACGCCCCAGTCCAACGCCTTGCACGACTTCGATACCTACGGTGCCAACGGTGCCTCGGCGCTCGCCGTACCGTTCGACACCACGCCCGGCTTCTCCGTGCTCGGCGAGAAATTCTTCACGCGCCTGCAGCCAACGCCGCTGCCCTCGCCGTACCTGGTAGGCGTGGCGCCGGCCGCCGCGGCGCTGCTTGGCTGGGATGGCGGCGTGGGCGCCGAGCCCGGCTTTGTCGAGACCTTTGTCGGCAACCAGGTGCCCCGCTGGGCCGATCCCATTGCTACGGTCTATTCCGGACACCAGTTCGGCATCTGGGCCGGGCAACTCGGCGACGGCCGCGCGATCCGGCTGGCACAGGCCGACACGGCCACGGGCCCCTGGGAAATCCAGCTCAAGGGCGCCGGACTGACGCCCTACTCGCGCATGGCCGATGGCCGCGCGGTGCTGCGCTCGTCGATCCGCGAGTACCTGTGCTCGGAAGCAATGGCCGCGCTCGGCGTGCCGACCACGCGCGCGCTCAGCATCGTCGGCTCGGATGCCCCGGTGCGGCGCGAAACCATCGAGACCTCGGCGGTGGTCACGCGCCTGGCGCCGACCTTTATCCGCTTCGGGCATTTCGAGCATTTCGCCGCGCATGACGACGTGGCCTCGCTGCGCCAGCTGGCGGACTTCGTCATCGACAACTTCATGCCGGCGTTGCGCGACGAGGCACAGCCATACCAGGCGCTGCTGCGCGAAGTCTCGCTGCGCACTGCCGACCTGGTCGCGCACTGGCAGGCCATCGGCTTCTGTCACGGGGTGATGAACACCGACAATATGTCGATCCTGGGACTAACCATCGACTACGGCCCGTTCGGCTTCCTCGATGCATTCGACGCCAACCATATCTGCAACCACTCCGATACGCAGGGCCGCTACGCCTACAGCCAGCAGCCGCAGGTGGCATTCTGGAATTTGCACTGCCTGGCACAGGCGCTGCTGCCGCTGTGGCTGCCGGCGGTGGACGCCGACAAGGAAGGCGCCCGCGATGCCGCCATCGAATCGGCGCGCACGGCGCTCGATCCGTTCCGCGACCGCTATGCTGCCGCCTTCTTCCGCCACTACCGTGCCAAGCTTGGCCTGCGCCCGCCGGCCGGCGGCGATGACAAGGTTGACGAGCCCCTGCTGACCAGCCTGTTCCAGCTGCTGCACGGTCAGCGCGTCGACTACACGCTGTTCTGGCGCAAGCTGTGCGGCATCTCGTCGCACGATGCCTCGCGCGATGCGCCGGTGCGCGACCTGTTCCTGGACCGCGCGGCCTTCGACGCCTGGGCCGTCGACTACCGCGCGCGGCTGCGTGCGGAGCAATCGGACGACGCCGCGCGCGAGCTGGAAATGCTGGCGGTGAACCCCAAATACGTGCTGCGCAATCACCTGGCCGAGACCGCGATCCGGCACGCGCGAGAAAAGGATTTCAGCGAAACCGGGCGCCTGCTGGCGGTGCTGTCGCGCCCCTTCGACGAGCAGCCCGAGGCCGACCACTATGCCGCGCTGCCGCCCGACTGGGCCGCCGGGCTGGAAGTCAGCTGCTCGTCGTGACCGGATTGCTCATGTGCCCGAGCCTGCACGCCGGCGCCATCCGGTGTAAGGTTCGCGCCAGTGCGCCGACCAACGAAGGTTCCGGGGCCAGGAGTTCCGAGGCCAGAAGTTCCGAGGCCATTATCCCGGGCAAGACCGTGAGGAAACGACAATGACCACCACCAAGACCGACGCCGAGTGGCGCGACCAGCTCTCCGACATCGAATACCGTGTGACGCGCGAAGCCGCGACCGAGCGCCCCTTCACCGGCCGCTACTGGGATCACTGGGAACGCGGCATCTACAACTGCGTCGGCTGCGGCACGCCGCTGTTCGAGTCCGCCACCAAGTTCGATGCCGGCTGCGGCTGGCCCAGCTATTTCCGCCCCATCAACGGCGAGGTCATTGCCGAACATGCCGACCACACCCACGGCATGGTGCGGGTAGAAGTCCGCTGCAAGGAATGCGGCAGCCACCTGGGCCATGTGTTCGAGGACGGGCCGGCCCCGACCGGCCTGCGCTATTGCATCAACTCGGCTGCGTTAAAATTCGACGATCGCGACCCGGCGCAGCGTGAGGCGGATCATGCCCACGATGCCGGCAGCGGCAACGAACCCCGGCGCGACCCGCAGCGCTGACAAGCGCCGGCCATCGGGCCGGCAACAACCTGGTACCGCATGAAATTCCTGTTCGACCTGTTCCCGGTCATCCTGTTTTTCGCCGCCTTCAAGCTGGCCGACATTTACACCGCCACTGCCGTGGCCATTGCCGCCACGGTGGTGCAGATCGGCTGGGTCTGGTTTCGCCACCGCAAGGTCGAGCCGATGCAGTGGGTCAGCCTGCTGATCATCGCCGTATTCGGCGGCGCCACGCTGGTGCTGCACAACGAAACCTTCATCAAGTGGAAGCCGACGGTGCTCTACTGGATGTTCGCCGTGGCACTACTGGGCTCGGCGATGGTCTGGCGCAAGAACCTGATCCGCGCCATGATGGAAAAGCAGGTCACCCTGCCCGATCCGGTGTGGGCGCGCCTGAATGCCGCCTGGGCCGGGTTCTTCGCGGCCATGGGTGTGCTGAACCTCTACGTGGCCTATCAGTTTTCCACCGACGTCTGGGTCAACTTCAAGCTGTTCGGCAGCATGGGGCTGATGCTGGTGTTCATCGTCGCGCAGAGCGTCTGGCTGTCGCGGCACATGCCCGAGAACAGCCAGGACTGACGCTTCTGCCGTTTTATCCCCGATAAGGAAACTACCGATGGCAGCCAATCCCGCCACGATCGAGGCACTGCTGCGCGAAGCGCTCGCCCCCAGCTACCTGGCCGTGCGCGACGACAGCGCACTGCACGCCGGACATGCCGGCGCCGCATCCGGAGGCGGACATTACGACGTGACAATCGTCAGCGAGCGCTTTGCAGGTCACAGCCGGGTTGCGCGACACCGCATGGTGTATGATGCGCTGCGCAGTCTGTTCCCCGCGCAGATCCACGCCTTGGCCGTGACTGCGTACACCGACCAAGAGTACCAATCGCGCGCATGAGCGCGCTTCTTTCAGCAACTCTCAGACCAGATTCCATGAAGACCACCGTCCTCTCGTTCAGCCTGGCGGCTGTGCTTGCAGCTGGCAGCTTGCCGGCCATCGCCCAGAATGCCGCCGTCGTGAATGGCAAGGCCATTCCGTCGACAAAGCTGGACAAGTTGATCGCCGGCACCGGCCAGCCCGACAATCCGGAGCTGCGCAAGCGTGGCCGCGACATGCTGATCGACCGCGAACTACTCGTGCAGGAAGCCAACAAGCGCGGCCTGACCCAGCGCGACGACGTGCAGGAGCAACTGGAACAGGCACGCCTGAACGTGCTGGCCGGCGCGGTATTTGAGGACTACGTCAAGACCCACGGCGCCAGCGACGCCGAGCTGCGCAAGCAGTACGACAAGATCAAGTCGCAATTCGGCAATGGCAAGGAATACCATGCCCGCCATATCCTGGTGGAGAAGGAAGCCGACGCCAAGGCGATCATCGCCAAGATCAAGGGCGGCGCCAAGTTCGAAGACCAGGCCAAGGCCGCCTCGAAGGACCCGGGCTCGGCTGCCAACGGTGGCGACCTGGACTGGGCCAACAGCGGCAGCTACGTGCCGGAGTTCTCGGCGGCCATGACCGGCCTGAAGAAGGGCCAGATGACCGATACGCCGGTCAAGACGCAGTTCGGCTGGCACATCATCGAGCTGGTCGACGTGCGTGAAGCGAAGATCCCGTCATTCGAAGAGGTCAAGCCGCAGCTGATGCAGATGCTGATGGGTGACCAGAACTGGCAGCGCGAGCAGTTCCAGGCCATGATGAAGTCGCTGAAGGACAAGGCGAAAATCCAGTAATCACGGACCGGTCGCCCCCACCGGTCCTGCAAGGTTGAACGATGCAGCGTGTGGAGACGACCGCCCCCTACTGGCAACTGTGGCATCTCACGTCCCGGGGCATGTGCTATTGCGCGTTGGCCTGGGCGACTCTGGACGGCGCCGCCCCCGGCTGGCGCCAGCTCCACCCCTACCTTCCCCTGCGTGACCGTTATGCGCCCGAGAAGATCCTGCACGCCGTGGTGGCGTACAAGGAGGCTCGGGGTGAAATCAAGCCTGCACCTGGATTTGAATCGGGGCGGATGTTGACTTATGCGTATGCGTCTTGGAGTTCTAGGTTGATGGCGTAGGTTTTGGGGTGAATCGGCTTTAGTAGATTATCGACGGTCCTCGCAGCTGGTGAGATGCTGTCGGCCGTTGATGCGTCGCTGTCGCTGATGGTGACATGTTATCGGCCGTTGCTGCGTCGCTGTCGCGGTTGGTGACATGCTGTCGGCCGTTGAAGCGCCTGGTTCCGCCCTGCTGGGCGGGTCACTTTTTGTCCGAGCGACAAAAAGTAACCAAAAAGCGCGTCGCCTGCGGCTGGCTGAGCCAATTTGGCGCTTCTGGCTATATGGGCGGCGTTGGTCTCAGTGAGCGTGGTCGCGATGCCAGCCTGCTACGCCAGGTGAGTGAATGTCGGTGCCTGGCGAATCCCCACTTTTGAACAATCCCCAGGCCGGGCGTAGGCCGCCTGCTACCAGGGGGATCGCGTCATCGCCTACGGCTGCGCTGCGCGCGGCTCAGTCTCGCCGGTGAAATTCTCGGGCACGGACCTGCGTCGCTACGCTCGCAGGGCGCTGTTGGTGACCAAGTCGAAATCAGCCGCTCTGCCTTCTTGGGCCCGCGCGCAGCGCAGCCGAAGGCGTCCCACCAATATGGCATGCAGCAGGCGGCCTACGCCCGGCATGGGGATCGTTCAATAGCCGGTTAACGCCAGGCACTATCCCTAACTCACCTGGCGTTAGCAGGCTCGAACGGCCACCCAAGCCAAAACGGAAATCACCGCCGGCCGAACCACCCACGCCGCCAACTTGATAGCCAGCCGCTCAGGCGACGCGCTTTTTGGTTACTTTTTGGCGCTCGGCCAAAAAGTGACCCGCCCAGCAGGGCGGAACCAGGCGCTTCAACGGCCGACAGCATGTCACCAACCGCGACTCCAACGCTTCAACGGCCAACAGCATGTCACCAACTGCGACAAAGCGCTTCAAAAGCCCGACAGCATGTCACCAACCGCGAGGTCCCTAGGCGCAAGACAGATCCCAAGCCTTACCCCACCCACTTCCTGGCATTCCTGAACATCCGCATCCACGGGCTACCACCATCGCCAACCTGCTTCCAAGCATCCGGCGCCCAGCTCATCGTGGCAGCACGGAACACACGCTCAGGATGCGGCATCAGCACGGTAAAGCGCCCATCGACAGTAGTCACCGAGGTGATGCCCTCAGGCGAACCATTCGGATTCAACGGATAGCTCTGCGTCACCGCGCCGTAGTTGTCGACGAAACGCAGCGCAACGTTGGCCTCGCCGATATTCCCCTGCTGCGAAAAGTCCGCATACCCTTCACCGTGCGCAACCACGATAGGAATGCGGCTACCTTCCATGCCAGCAAAGAAGATCGACGGCGACGACTGCACCTCCACCGTGACATAACGCGCCTCGTACTGCTCCGACTGGTTACGCGTGAACTGCGGCCACGCCCCCGCCCCCGGAATGATCGGCGCCAGGTTGCTCATCATCTGGCAACCATTGCAGACGCCCAGCGCAAACGTGTCCTCGCGATTGAAGAACGCCGCGAACTGCTCGGCCATCTGCGCATTGAACAGGATGGTCTTGGCCCAGCCCTCGCCCGCGCCCAGCACGTCGCCGTAGCTGAAGCCGCCGCAGGCAACAAAGCCCGTGAAATCCGCCAGGTTGGCACGCCCGGCGATCAGGTCGCTCATATGCACATCATGCGTATCGAAGCCCGCACGATCCATGCTGTAGGCCATCTCGATCTGCGAGTTGACGCCCTGCTCCCGCAGGATCGCCACGCGCGGACGCGCGCCGGTAGCGATGAACGGCGCGGCGATGTCCTCCGCCGGATCGAACGTCAGCACCGGGCTGATGCCCGGATCGGCGGCGTCCAGCAGGCGGTCATACTCGCTGTCGGCGCAGGCCGGGTTGTCGCGCAGGCGCGCGATGCGCCAGCTGACCTCGCTCCAGTTGCGCTGCAGGTCCGTGCGCGACGCGCCGAACACCTTCTTGGCATCGCGGTAGATCTCGACCTGGTCGGTGGTGTTGGGCTTGCCGACCACGTGACTGCATGCGGACAGGCCAGCCTCGCGCAGCACCGCGAAGACCGCGTCGCGGTCCTGCAGGCGCACCTGCACCACCGCGCCCAGTTCTTCCGAGAACAGTGCGCGCAGGGTCTGGTCGTTGCGGCGCTCGGCGATCTGCTGGGCCCAGTTCTTGGCGTCGCCGTAGTCCTGTTCCTGCTGCGGATCGAGCGCCAGCATGTCGACGTTCAGCGACACGCCGCAGTGGCCGGCAAAGGCCATCTCGGCCAGCGTGGCGATGAAGCCGCCATCGGAACGGTCATGGTAGGCCAGCAGCTTGCCCTCGCGGTTCAGGCGCTGGATGACGTTGAAGAAGTTCTTCAGGTCTTCAGCGCTGTCGACGTCCGGCGCGCTGTCGCCCACCTGCTGCGTGACCTGCGCCAGGATGCTGCCGCCCATGCGGTTCTTGCCGCGGCTCAGGTCGACGGCGATCAGCACGGTGTCGCCGGCGTCGGTGCGCAGTTGCGGCGTCAGCGTGCGGTTGACGTCGTCCACCGCGGCAAAGGCCGAGATGATCAGCGATACCGGGGCCACCACTTCCTTGTCGACGCCCTCGTCCTGCCACTTGGTGCGCATCGACAGCGAATCCTTGCCCACCGGGATGCTGATGCCCAGCGCCGGGCACAGCTCCATGCCGACGGCATGCACGGTGTCGTACAGCTTTGCATCTTCACCTTCGACGCCGCAGGCAGCCATCCAGTTGGCCGACAGCTTGACCTTGCCCAGGTCCTTGACCGGTGCGGCCGCCAGGTTGGTCAGCGCCTCGCCGATCGCCATGCGGCCCGAGGCCGGTGCATCGATCACGGCCAGCGGCGTGCGCTCGCCCATGGTCATCGCCTCGCCGGCATTGCCCTTGTAGTCCAGCGTGGTCACGGCCACGTCGGCCACCGGCACCTGCCACGGACCGACCATCTGGTCGCGTGCGTTCATGCCGCCCACGGTGCGGTCGCCGATCGAGATCAGGAACGACTTGCTGGCCACGGTCGGATGACGCAGCACGTCGCGCACGGCCTGCTCCAGGCTAATGCTGGTCACGTCCACCGCCGGCAACGGCTGCTCGACGCGCTTGACGTCGCGGTGCATGCGCGGCGGCTTGCCCAGCAGCACGTCCATCGGCATGTTGACGGCGTAGTGCTCCTTGAGCGCAGCGTCGACGCTGGCATCGACCAGTTGCAACTGCTTTTCCTCGGTGGCGATGCCGACCACGGCGAATGGCGAACGTTCGCGCTCGCACATGGCCTGGAACTGCGGGAAGCTGTCCGGCGCGATCGCCAGCACATAGCGCTCCTGCGACTCGTTGCACCAGATTTCCGCCGGCGACAGGCCGGACTCTTCCAGGTGCACCTGGCGCAGGTCGAAGCGCGCGCCACGGTCGGCGCCGTCCACCAGTTCAGGGAAGGCGTTGGAGATGCCGCCAGCACCGACGTCGTGGATCGAGAGGATCGGGTTGGCGTCGCCAAGCTGCCAGCACGCGTTGATCACTTCCTGCGCGCGGCGCTCCATCTCTGGGTTGCCGCGCTGGACCGAGTCGAAGTCCAGGTCGGCGGTGTTGGTGCCGGTTGCCATCGAGCTGGCGGCGCCGCCGCCCATGCCGATGCGCATGCCCGGGCCGCCCAGCTGGATCAGCAGCGTGCCGGCCGGCAGCGGGTTCTTGTGCGTGTGCGAGGCATCGATATTGCCAATGCCGCCGGCGATCATGATCGGCTTGTGGTAGCCGCGCACGGTGCCGCCGACGTTCTGCTCGTAGACGCGGAAGTAGCCACCCAGGTTGGCGCGGCCGAATTCATTGTTGAACGCGGCGCCGCCGAGCGGGCCGTCGATCATGATCTGCAGCGGCGAGGCGATGCGGTCCGGCTTGCCGGTCACGCCAGGCTTGTCGTCGGGGTTGCGGTGCGCCACCGGCTGGGCGGCGTCGCGGTCGTTTTCCCAGGACTCCACCGCCTCGGGCAGCATCAGGTTGGACACCGTGAAGCCGGTCAGGCCGGCCTTGGGCTTGGCGCCGCGGCCAGTCGCGCCTTCGTCGCGGATTTCACCGCCGGCGCCGGTCGAGGCACCCGGGAACGGCGAGATCGCGGTCGGGTGGTTGTGCGTCTCCACCTTCATCAGCGTGTGCGTCAGCGCCTCGTGGCGGCCGTACTTGTGGCTGTCGCCGCGCGGGAACCAGCGCTCGGCCACGTCGCCTTCCATCACCGCCGAGTTGTCCGAATAGGCCACGATCGAGCCCTGCGGATTGAGCTCGTGCGTATTGCGGATCATCGCGAACAGCGACTTGTCCTGCTGCACGCCGTCGATGGTCCAGGTGGCGTTGAAAATCTTGTGGCGGCAGTGTTCGCTGTTGGCCTGCGCGAACATCATCAGCTCGACGTCGGTCGGGTTGCGCTCCAGCTTGCCGTAGGCGTCGACCAGGTAGTCGATCTCGTCCTCGGACAGCGCCAGGCCCATCTCGACGTTGGCCGCGGCCAGCGCGCTGCGGCCGGCGGAGATGTCGATGAAGCGCAGCGGCTTGGCCGGCAGTTCCTGGAACAGGCCGGCGGCATCGTCGCGCGAGGCCACCACGGTCTCGGTCATGCGGTCGAACAGGTGCGCGGCGACGGCGGCGCGGGTGTCCGCGTCCAGCGACTTGCGGCCGCGCAGCAGGCCCTTCTTGCAGATCACGGTGATCTCGATGCCGCGCTCGATGCGGTGGATATGCGTCAGGCCGCAGTTATGGGCGATGTCGGTGGCCTTGCTGGCCCACGGCGAGATCGTGCCGAAGCGCGGGATCACGACGAAGCGGTCGCCCTCGGGCTGCTCGGCGAACGGTGCGCCATAGGTCAGCAGCGCCGCCACGCGCGACTGGTCGTCGGCCGACAGCGGCGTCTGCGCGTCAACAAAATGCAGGAACTGGCCGTGCACCGATTCGATATCGGCATCGATTTGCCGCAGGGCGGTAAGCAGGCGTTGCTGACGGAAGGCGGAAAGCGCCAAAGCGCCGGGGAAGCACGAGAAATGCGCCATGATCGTAGCGGTCGGGAGGCGTGTAGTAAGGCCGGGAAGGCCTGGGTAATGGCTGGGTATGGCTGCTGCTTGGCCGGCACCGCTGCATGGGGTGTCCGGCTGGCGGGAAACCGCTATTGTACCTTGCCGAGGGCGTGATTTTGCACTGCGCCATCACGACGGCTCCGTGCTACACGGATTCGTGATAATGCTTATGCATCACTTTACGCAATTTATCGCCCATGCGGCATGTGCGACCGCCGGGCCGACACCGGGCCGAATCTCGCCTGCCATGCACGGCACGCGGCGCTTATGCGCGCCATTCGGCATTTTTAGCTTGACACTTGATTCCCGAATTATGAGCATGGTCACCACCCCCGGTACCGCAACCCCGCGCCCATGCCATCCATGCTTCCCGATCTCGATACCCTGAACACCCGCCTGCGCGAGGGCGCCACCAGCCGCGCGGCGATCCTCGAGCAGGCCGCCGCCGCGGCAGCCGGGCCCGCCGCCGAGGCGGTGTTCCTGCACAGCACGTTCGAGGCTGCTGCCCAGGTTGCCCGCGCCGCCGATGCCGCCAGCGGTGCCGGCAAGACGCTGCACCCGCTGGCCGGCCTGCCGGTCTCGGTGAAAGACCTCTATGACATCGCCGGAGAAGTCACGCGCGCAGCCTCGGTCGTGCGCCGCGATGCCGCCCCGGCGACGGCGGACGCGACCGTGGTGGCGCGCCTGCGCCAGGCGGGCGCCGCCCTCGTCGGCCGCACCAATATGACGGAGTTCGCCTTCTCCGGCGTCGGCATCAATCCCCACTACGGCACGCCGGCCAACCCGGCCAGCGAGCCCGGCACGCCGCGCATTCCCGGCGGGTCGTCGTCGGGCGCGGCAGTGTCGGTGGCGCTCGGGCTGGCGGTCGCCGCGCTCGGCAGCGATACCGGCGGCTCGATCCGCATCCCGGCCGCGCTGTGCGGCATCACCGGTTTCAAGCCGACTGCCCGGCGCGTGCCGCTGACCGGCGCCTTCCCGTTGTCGTATACGCTCGACACCGCGTGCGCCATGGCGCGCACGGTCGGCGACTGCGTCGCGGTCGATGCCGTGATCGCCGACCAGGCGGTGCTGCCGCGTGTCACCAGCCCGACGGCGACGCGGCTGGCAATTCCGCGCCAGTACCTGCTGGACGACCTCGACCCCGTCGTGGCCCGCGCCTTCGACCGCGCACTCGGCCGGCTGTCGGCCGCCGGCGTGCAGCTGGAACACGTCGACCTGCCCGAGCTTGGCGAGCTCGCCGCCCTGAACGCACAGGGCGGCTTCAGCGCGCCCGAGGCCTATGCCATCCACCGCCATGTACTGGCCGGCAAGCGCGAGCTGTACGACCCGCGCGTGGCGTCGCGCATCGACCGCGGCGCAACGGTCAGCGCCGCCGACTATATCGACCTGGGCCGCGCCCGCCTCGACTGGATCGCCCGCATGGAAGCGCGCCTGGCCCGCTTCGACGCCGTGGTGTGCCCGACCGTGCCGATGGTTGCGCCCGAGATCGCCCCGCTGCGCACCGATGACGCGCAGTTCTTCCGCGTCAATGCCCTGCTGTTGCGCAATACCTCGGCCTTCAACTTCTTCGACGGCTGCTCGATCTCGATGCCCTGCCATGCGCCGGACGAACTGCCGGTCGGGCTGATGCTGTCGCACGGCCCGATGCGCGATGCCGGACTGCTGGGCACGGCGCTTGCATTGGAACGGATCGTGCAACCGTCTTCGCGCGACGACTGAGACCGCCGCCGCGCTGTTGATCTTGCGCCGACCGCGGCCCGCCGCGCAAGGCACCAGGTAGTACGCAGACAAGCTGTACAACCGCGCCCCCGAGCGCACACCAGGAGAGATCGAGATGCGAGTCAAGGCAATCGTTGCGGCTGGCCTGGCGCTGGCCGCCATGACGGTACAGGCGGATATCAAGTGGGACCTGCCCACCGGCTACCCGGCGAGCAACCTGCATACGGAAAACCTGCAGCAGATGGCCAACGACGTCGACAAGGCGACCGGCGGCAAGCTCAAGATCGTGCTGCATCCCAATGGCTCGCTGCTCAAGGCCAACGAGATCAAGCGCGGCGTGCAGACCGGCCAGGTGCAGATGGGCGAGATCCTGATGTCGCTGCTGGCCAACGAGAATCCGGTGTTCGGCGTGGATTCGGTGCCATTCCTGGCCACCAGTTATGGCGATGCCTACAGGCTGTGGCAGGCCTCGCGCCCGGTCACAGAGAAGGTGCTCGACAAGCAGGGCATCAAGCTGCTCTATGCGGTGGCATGGCCGCCCCAGGGCATCTACGCCAACAAGCCGATCAACTCGGCCGCCGACATGAAGGGACTGAAGTGGCGGGCCTACAACCCGGCCACCTCGCGCATCGCCGAACTGGTCAGCGCGCAGCCGGTGACGATCCAGGCGGCCGACCTGGCGCAGGCGCTGGCCACCGGCACGGTCAATTCGTTCATGTCGTCGGGGGCGACAGGGGTCGACACCAAGGTGTGGGAAAGCGTGAAGTACTTCTACACCGTGGATGCGTGGCTGCCCAAGAACATGCTGGTGGTCAGCAAGAAGGCCTTCGCGGCGCTGGACAAGCCCACGCAGGACGCGCTGCTCAAGGCCGTCGCCGACGCCGAGAAGCGCGGCTGGCAGGTCTCGGAGCAGAAGACCAGGGAGTACCTGGCCACCTTGTCGAAGAACGGCATGACGGTGCAGGCGCCCTCGCCGCAGCTCAAGGCCGACATGCAGAAGGTCGGCCAGACCATGGTGGACGACTGGGCCAAGACCGCGGGCGATGACGGGAAGGCCATCCTCAACGCTTATCGCAAGTAAGCCGTACCGCAGCCTTCCCGCCAGGCCGCGCAGGCTGGCATGGCGGGAATTCCTTCCTTCCTGACGCTGCCATCATGCCGACTACCCCACTCCCCAAGCGCTGGCTCGACCGTCTGCTCGACCTGTTCGCCGCGCTCGGCGCGCTCTGCATTTTCGCCGTCTGCGTGATCATGATCCTGATGTCGCTGTCGCGCGAGACCGCGGTGATCTTCAAGGGCGGCGACGATATCGTCGCGTGGCTGTGCGCGGCCTCGGCCTTTCTCGTCCTGGGCCAGACTTTCCAGCACGGCGGCATCGTGCGCGTGGAAATGCTGCTCGAAGCCGTCGGCCCACGCCTGCGCTGGGTGCTGGAGGTGGTCTCGCTGACCGTCTGCCTGGCGTTTGCCGCCTACGCGGCATGGGCACTCGGCACCTTCGCCTGGCAAAGCTGGGACATCGGCGATGTCTCGCAGGGACAGATCGTGATCCCGCTGTGGATTCCGCAGAGCTTCGCGGTGGTGGGCATCATCGGCTTCCTGCTGGCGGTGGCCGACGAATGGCTGCGCGTGCTGCGCCGGCAGAAGCCGCGCTACCGGCTCGCGCAGGAAGCCAGGCTCGCCGCCGGCGATTTCGGGGAGACGGTCTGATGAGCACAGTCCTGGTTGCATTGGTCCTGCTGCTGGTGCTGATCGTCTTCCTGGCGATCGGCGCGTGGATCCCGGTGGCGATCGCGGTCACGTCGTGGATCGGGCTGGTGGTCTTCTCCGACCGCGAGGCGCTGGTGAGCCTGGCCAACGCGTGGTGGTCGTCGAGTGCGTCGTACACGCTGGCCTCGCTGCCGCTCTTTGTCTGGATGGGCGAGATCCTGTTCCGCACCAAGCTGTCGGAGCAGATGTTCACCGGGCTTTCGCCGTGGTTGAACTGGCTGCCAGGGCGGCTGATGCACGTTAACATCCTGGGTTGCGGCATCTTCGGCTCGGTGTCGGGATCGTCTGCGGCGACGTGCGCCACCATCGCCAAGTCCGCGTTGCCGGAGCTGACGCGGCGCGGCTATGACGAGCGCACCACGCTCGGCTCGCTGTCTTGCGCGGGCACGCTGGGCATCCTGATCCCGCCGTCGATCACGATGGTGGTGTATGCGGTGTCGGCGGACGTGTCGATCATCCGCGTGTTCCTGGCCGGCTTTATCCCCGGGCTGATGCTGATGCTGCTGTTCTCCGGCTATATCGTTGTCTGGGCGCTGGCCAACCCGGACAAGACCCCGGCGCCAGACCGCTTCGACTGGCACGCGCGGCTGGCGTCGATCCGTCAGCTGCTGCCGTGCATCGTGCTGATCGCCTTTATCGCGTGGGTGATGGTCACCGGTTATGCCACCGCGACCGAAGCGGCGGCTTACGGCGTGGTGGCGTCGCTGGGGCTGGCGTGGGCGGGCGGCTCGCTGACGCGCGCGGCGTTCTGGGACAGCCTGATGTCGGCGACGCGGCTGACCGCGATGATCATGTTCGTGCTCGGCGCCACCTCGTTCCTGTCGGTGACGATGAGCTTTACCGGCATCCCGCGCGCACTGGCCGAGTGGGTGGCGGCGCTGCAACTGTCGCCGTGGGCGCTGATCGCGGTGCTGACGGTGATCTACATCGTGCTCGGCACCGCGCTGGACGGCATCTCGATGATCGCGCTGACGACTGCCACGGTGCTGCCGATGGTGCAGGCGGCCGGGTTCGACCTGGTCTGGTTCGGCATCTTCATCGTGCTGCTGGTGGAGATCGCCGAGGTGACGCCGCCGGTGGGGTTCAACCTGTTCGTGCTGCAGAGCATGACCGGCAAGGACAGCAACTATATCGCCCGGGTCTCGCTGCCGTTCTTCATGATGATGGTGGTCGCCATCGGCATCATCACGATCTGGCCGCAGGTGGTGACGTGGCTGCCTGACCTGGTCATGCAGCAGGAGGTCAAATAGCATGGGCCCGGCGCCGCTCGTGCGCCGCTGCGCTGGGCGGAGGCCGCTGACCGCATGCATGTGATTGTCATCGGCGCCGGCGTAATCGGCGTCTGTTCCGCGTGGTACCTGCGCCAGGCCGGTTTCGACGTGACCGTGCTGGAGCGGCGCGCCGCGCCCGCGCAGGAAACCAGCTTCGGCAATGCCGGCATGATCGCGCCGGGCTATGTCACGCCGTGGGCGGCGCCGGGCATGCCGGGCAAGGTGCTGCGCACGCTGTTCGCGCGCGAGGCGCCGGTGGTGTTCCGCCCGTCGGCGGACCCGGCGATGTGGCGCTGGATCGCGCGCTGGCTGCGCGAATGCGATCTGGAACGCTACCGTGCCAACAAGCTGCGCATGCAGCGGCTGGCGTTCTACAGCCGCGCCTGCCTGCACCGGCTGCGCAGTGAACTGGAGATCGACTACGAGCAGTCGCAAGGCTACCTGCAGCTGTTCCGCACCGCGCGCGACCTGGACGTGGCAGGCCCCGCGGTGGCGCTGCTGCGCGAGAACAATGTGCCGCACCGGCTGGTCAGCGCGCAGGAATGCCGGCGCATCGAACCCGGCCTGGCGGCCGATACGCCGCTGGCCGGCGGCCTGCACCTGCCCGAGGATGAGTCCGGCAACTGCCCGATGTTCGTGCGCGCGCTGCACCGGCATGCCGAGGCGGCGGGGGTGGCATTTCGCTTCGAAGCTCAGGTAGCGCGCATCCGGCCAGACCAGCGTGGCAAGCTGCAGGTCGAACTCGCGCACGGCAAGAGCGAGAGCGCGCTGGTGCTGGCCGCCGACCGCGTGCTGGTCGCCGCCGGGGTCGACAGTGTCCCGCTGCTGCGGCCGCTGGGCCTGCGCGTGCCGCTGTATCCGGTCAAGGGATACTCGATCACGCTGCTGGTGCGCGACGAACTGCAGGCGCCGCTGGGCGCGCTGATGGACGAGTCGTACAAGATCGCGATCACGCGGCTGGGCAACCGCATGCGCGTCGCCGGCACGGCCGAGCTGGGTTCGCGCCGGCTCGACCTGCGCCCCGCCGCGCTGCGCACACTGGTCAAGGTAGCGCGCGACTGGTTCCCGGTGGCGGGCAACTACCAGGAAGCCACGCAATGGGCCGGTGCGCGCCCGATGCTGCCGGACGGACCGCCGCTGATCGGCCCCACCGCCGTGCCCGGCCTGTTCCTTAACCTCGGCCACGGCTCGACGGGCTGGGCGATGAGCTGCGGATCAGGCAAGATTGCGGCTGACCAGATCGCCGCCAGCGCCGGCGCGGCACGCGGGCCCGACATCGACATGGAGGGGCTGCTGCCGGACCGCTATGGCCTTGGCCCCGCCGGATAGCCACCATGAGCCACCCTGCCACTTCCACCGCCGCGCCGCAAGACCAGGGCGACGGCTGGTTCGAGCTCGACGCCGCCTCGCCCTTGGCTGTGCCGCTGTACGACGTCGCCGCCATCCGCCGCATCGAGAATGCCGCATTCGCACGACTGCCTTCGTTCACGCTGATGTCGCGCGCCGGCGCTGCCGCCGCGGACTGGCTGGCGCGGCATGCGCCGGCGGGTCCATTGTTATTTCTTGCCGGGCCGGGCAACAACGGTGGCGACGCACTGGTGGCCGCGACGCTGCTGCACGGCGCGGGCCGCACGGTGCAGGTATGGATCGCGGCGAACCCGGCCCGGCTGCCGGCCGATGCGGCGATCGCGTGGCAGCAGGCGCAGGCGGCCGGCGTGCCGATCCGAGAAGCCGGGGAGATGCCGGCATCCGCATCGGATCCCGCACCGGAGTGGCCGCCACAGGCCGCCGCCATCGTCGACGGCCTGCTCGGCATCGGGCTGAACCGCGCGGCCAGCGGCGCCATGGCGTGGTGGATCGAGCAGGTTAACCGCAGCGGGCTGCCGGTATTCGCGCTCGACATTCCCAGCGGGCTGTTCGCCGATACCGGTGCGGGCGCACCGGCGATCCGCGCCCGCCGCACGCTGACCTTCATTGCCGCCAAGCCCGGCCTGCTGACGCTGGATGGCCGCGATTGTGCCGGCGCCGTCGACATCGCGCCGATCGGCCTCGACTATCCTCCCGCGGAACCGCCGCATGCAATGGCCAACGGCACGGCGCTGTTCGGCGCAGCGCTGCCGCGACGGCACCATGCCGGCAACAAGGGCACGCATGGCTCGCTGGCGGTGATCGGCGGCAACCACGGCATGACGGGCGCGCCCTTGCTCGGTGCCCGTGCCGCGCAGTTCCTGGGCGCGGGCAAGGTCCATATCGGCTTTCTGGCGCAGCCGGCGCCGCTGCTCGACCCGGTGCATCCGGAACTGATGCTGCATGCGCTGGACGGCCTGGCGCCGGGCGCAATGTCGGCACTAGTGATCGGCCCCGGGCTTGGCACCGACGCCACGGCGCAGCGACACTTCGCGCGGCTGCTGCAGGCACTAGCCACGACGCCGGTGCCGACGGTGCTCGACGCGGATGCGCTCAACCTGCTCGCTGCCGATCCCGCCCATGCCGGCGCGCTGGCCGCCGCCCGCGCACCCTGCGTGATGACGCCGCACCCGCTTGAAGCGGCGCGCCTGATGGGCACCTCGGTGACGGACGTGCAGCGCGACCGCATCGCGGCGGCCACCGCGCTGGCCAGGCAATGGCAGGCGGTGGTCGTGCTGAAGGGCTCGGGATCGGTGATCGCAGCGCCGGACGGCAGTCCCGCCACACTGAACCCGACCGGCAACGCGGCGCTGGCCAGCGCCGGCACCGGCGACGTGCTGGCCGGCATGATCGGCGCATTGCTGGCGCAGGGCATGCCGCCGCTGCCGGCCGCGCAGGCGGCGGTATGGATCCACGGCCAGGCGGCGGACGACCTCGTCACGCAAGGCACCGGACCGGCCGGCGTGACCGCCAGCGAACTGTACCTGCCCGCACGCGCCGTATTCAACCGGTTGCTCACGGAGAGCGGCGCGTGACGTCCGGTGCGCCGGTCACGACGCGGCCGTCAGACAACGTCCGATAGCTGGCTGGCACGCCGGATGCTATGTTGCAAGTGGTAACGATATGGCGTGGCGACCTGCACGGATGGTCACATTGCTGACGCTATACTTCCTGTCTGCGACTCGGCTCGCGCCCCTGCAACCTGAATTGTCCTGCATGCCCACTGACCTTCACGCCTGGAACGCCCTGCTTCGGCACCATGACACGATTCGCGATGCACAGATGCGCGAGTGGTTCGATGCCGATGGCAAGCAGCGCGTCGCGCAGTTTTCGCTGGAAGCCGCCGGCCTCTATCTCGACTATTCGAAGAACCGCATCACGCCCGAGACCATGCGGCTGCTGGTGCAACTGGCAGCCGAATCCGGTGTGCCGCAGCGGCGCGACGCGATGTTTGCCGGCGAGCATATCAACACCACCGAGGACCGCGCGGCGCTGCATGTGGCGCTGCGCGCCACGGCCGGTGATGGCTACAAGGTCGACGGCGAGCGCGTCATGCCGGCCATCCAGCAGGTGTTGGTGCGCATGCGCGACTTCTCCGAGCGCGTGCGCAGCGGCGCATGGAAAGGCGCCACGGGCGAACGCATCACCGACGTGATCAACATCGGCATCGGCGGCTCCGACCTCGGGCCGCGCATGGTATGCCGCGCGCTGTCGCACCTGTCCGACGCTGATGGCCACGACGGCCCGCGCATGCACTTCGTCTCCAATGTCGACGGCACCGACCTCGCCGAAACGCTGGTGCGCCTCGACCCGCAACGTACGCTGGTGATCGTCTGTTCCAAGACCTTCACCACGCTGGAAACCATGGCCAATGCGCGCAGCGCGCGTGCCTGGTTCATCGCCAGCGGGGTGGCCGAGAACGACCTGGCCAAGCATTTCGTCGCGGTCTCGACCAATACCGACGCGGTGCGCGAGTTCGGCATCGATCCCGCCAACATGTTCGAGTTCTGGGACTGGATCGGCGGGCGCTTCTCGCTGTGGTCGTCGGTCGGCCTGTCGATCACGCTGGCGGTGGGCTTCAACGCCTTTGCCGACCTGCTCGCCGGCGGCCACGCCATGGACGAGCACTTCCGCACCGCGCCGCTGGAGCGCAACATGCCGGTGATCCTCGGCATGCTGGGCATCTGGTACCGCAATTTCTGGCACCTGCCGACCAGCTGCATGGCGCCCTACTCGACTTCGCTCGAACTGTTCCCCGCATTCCTGCAGCAGCTGGAGATGGAGAGCAACGGCAAGTCGGTGCAGCTCGACGGGCAGCGCGTGCGCACGCATACCTCGCCGGTGGTGTGGGGCACGGCCGGCACCAACGGCCAGCATGCCTACTTCCAGCAGATTCACCAGGGCTCGCAAGTGGTGCCGGTGGATTTCGTCGCGCCGCTGGTGCCGCCGCGCCGGCTGCCGGGCCATCACGCCAAGCTGCTCGCCAACTGCTTTGCGCAGGCCGAGGCGCTGATGCGCGGCCGCAGCGCCGACGAGCTGCGCGCCGGGGGGCTGAACGACGAAGTTCGCATCGCCCATATGGTGTTCGATGGCAACCGGCCCAGCAATACCTTGCTGATGGAGGACCTGACGCCGCACGTGCTGGGCGCGCTGATCGCGCTCTATGAGCATCGCACCTTCGTGCAGGGCGTGGTGTGGAAGATCAATTCGTTCGACCAGTGGGGCGTGGAACTGGGCAAGATCCTCGCGCGGCCGATCGAAGCCGAGCTCACCGGCGCCGGCACCGGCCAGCACGACGCCTCGACCGCGGCGCTGATCGAGCGCGCCCGCGCGGTCCTGAAGGCAGGCGCCGCCAGCTAGCGCGTCAGACCTCAGCGCCCATCCATTCGTCGCTGGCCACACGGCCGGCGTCGATGGTCAGGATGCGCCCACAGCGTGCCGCCACCGAGCGGTCATGCGTGACCAGCACCAGCGTCGAGCCGGCGTCGCGGTTGAGCGCGAACATCAGCGCGATCACCGCCTCGCCGGTGGCCGTGTCGAGGCTGCCGGTGGGTTCGTCGGCAAACAGGATGTCGGGACGCGCGACGAACGCGCGTGCCAGCGCCACGCGCTGCTGCTCGCCGCCCGACAACGTGCGCGGATAGTGGCTCAGGCGCGCTCCCAGGCCGACGCGTTGCAGCATGTCCACCGCGCGCTCGCGCACCTGCGACGTTTCACCGCGCAATTCCAGCGGCAGCATCACGTTTTCCAGCGCGGTCAGGTGCCCCACCAGCTGGAACGACTGGAACACAAAGCCGACATGCCGGCCGCGCAGCGCTGCGCGCTGGTCCTCGTCCAGTGCATACAGGTCCTGCCCATGCAGGCGCACCGTGCCCGCGCTGGGCAGGTCCAGCCCGGCCAGCAGTCCCAGCAGCGTCGACTTGCCCGAGCCGGACGCGCCCACGATGGCCAGCGTTTCACCCGGCGTGACGGAAAACGACACCTCGTGCAAAATCGTCAGCGAACCTGTCGTGTCGGCTACGGTCTTTCCAAGGGACTCGACGGCAAGAATGGAAGGGGACATGGATAAAGTGATCCGAGTGATCGGAGAAATCCGGCACAAAAGGCGCAGGCTGCTGCTGGCAGCCGCGGCGACGCTGACGATGTTGGGCGGGATGCAGCCCGCACAGGCCGCAGCGCCTGCGTTGCTGGTGCTGGGCGACAGCCTGTCCGCCGAATACGGCATCACGCGCGGCACCGGCTGGGTCACCCTGCTGCAAGACCGGCTCAGGCAAGAGCGCTTCGATTATAACGTCGTCAATGCCAGCATCAGCGGCGAGACCACCATCGGCGGCAAGACTCGCTTGCCGGACCTGTTGTCGCGGCACAAGCCGGCCATCGTGGTGGTGGAGCTGGGTGCCAACGACGCCCTGCGCGGCCTGCCGCTGCAGACCACGGAGTCCAACCTGCGCCAGATCGTCAGCAGCGCGCAGAAGGCCGGCGCCGGGGTGCTGCTGGTCGGCATGCGCATCCCGCCCAACTATGGCCAGGACTACACCGAAAAGTTCTTCTCGCTGTATCCGAAGCTGGCCGGCGAATACAAGGTGCGGCTGGTGCCGTTCTTCCTCGACAAGGTGATGGCCAGGCAGGATTGGTTCCAGCCGGACCGCATCCACCCCACCGCCGAGGCGCAGCCGGCACTGCTGGAGACGGTGTGGCCGCAGCTCAAGCCGATGCTCAAGCGTAACGCTGACAGGTAGACGATTAAGAGATAAGAGACGATCACGGCGAAGCTTCCAGCAACAAAAAACCCCTGCCTCCATGGCAGGGGTTTTTTGCTTGCGGCGCGCGGCGTGGCGCGTGCCAGCCTTACCAGCCTTACTCGGCGTTCTGCGCCTGCTTGTCCGCCGGCGTCAACAGCTTGACCTTGGAGCGCGCCTTCAGGCTTTCATAGAAGGCCTGCAGGTCAGCCTGGCCGGCGAGTTGCGACAGTTGCTGCGCTTCGGCCTGGCGTTGCGCCGGGTTGGCTTGCGCCGGCTGGCTGACCTTGGAGATGCGATAGACGGCATAGCCATCGGCGCCCAGGTCAACGCCAACTACCGCGGGCAGCTTGGTGGCATCGGCCCGCATCACTGCCTCGACCGCCTTCGGCGGCACGCCATCGGCCTTGGCGCGCGACACGGTCTGCACCGCGCCGAAGCCGTCGGCGCTGTCGGCCTTCTTCAGCGCCTCGAGGCGCGCCTCGCCATCCTTGCGGGCCAGTTCCGCAGCCTGCTGGGCGATATAGCCTTCGCGCACCTTGGCTTCCACTTCCTCGAACTTGCGCACGGTGGCCGGGCGATAGTCGACGATGCGGGCCGCGACCAGCGTATTCGGCGCGACCTGGACGGCTTCGGTATTGCGCTTCTTCTGGACCGACTCTTCGCTGAACAGTGCCTTCAGCACCTTTTCGTTGTTGAGCGGGTTCTGCGCGCCCTGGGCCGGGTTCGGCTTGCGCGTCACGTTGTCGGCGGTCTGGATCGTCAGCTTGAATTTGTCGGCGGCCGGCTTCAGGCTGTCAGCCTGTTCGTACACCATGTTGCCGAAGGCGTCGGCCTGCTCGGCGAACTTCTTGTCGGCCAGCTGTTTGCGCAGCTCGGCTTCCAGTTCGGTGCGCACGGCTTCAAGCGGCCTGGTTTCCGACGCCTTGATGCCGGTCAGCTTGATGATGTGGAAACCGTAGTCGGTCTCGACCACGTCGCTGATCTGGCCATCCTTGAGCGCGTACATCGCCTCCTCGAACGGCTTGACCAGCGCGCCCCGGCCCATGAAGCCGAGGTCGCCGCCCTTCTCGGCCGAGCCCGGATCCTGCGACCGCTTCTTCGCCACATCGGCAAAGGTCTCGGGATGCTTGCGCAGCTCTTCCAGCAGCTTGGTCGCCTTGTCCTTGGCGGCCTGGCGTTCGCCAGCCGGTGCATCCTTCGGCGCGACGATCAGGATATGGCTGGCACGGCGCTGCTCATCGGTACGGAAGCGCGCGATATTGCTTTCGTAGTAGGACTTCAGCTCTTCCGGCGTGACCGCCTGCGCGGCAGCAAGGGCTTCGCCCGACAGCACCAGATATTCGACCTTGGCCTGCTCCGGCACCGAGAACGCCGACTGGTGGCTGTCATAGTAAGCCTTCAGCGCGGCGGCATCGGGCTGCACCTTGGCGGTGTAGCTGGCCGGCTTGAACACCAGTGCCTGCACATCGCGCTGCTGGTCGCGCACGGCGATCAGGCGCTCGAGCAGCGACTTGGGCATGAATGCCGTGGCGGCCACCGAGGCGCCCAGTTGCTGCGTCGCCAACTCGAAGCGCATGCGGGCATCGAACTGCTCGGGCGTCATGCCCTGCGACTGCAGCAGCTGCAGATAGGCCTTGTCGTCGATCTTGCCGTCCGCCTTGCGCGGCAGCTGCGCGATCGCCGGCAGGTTGCTGATTTCCTCGAGCAGCTTGGCATCCGACACGGTCAGGTGCTCGCGCGCCACGGTATTGGCCATGACGCGCTGCAGGATCAGCTGGTCCAGTACCGCCTTGCGCGCCTCCGGGCCTTCGAACTGGCGCGGATCGTAGTTGTTGCCGAGGATCTGGCGCGCACGCTCGCTCTGGTCACGCACGACGTTGTCGACTTCCTGCACGCTGATGGCCCGGCCCTCGACCTTGGCCGCATCGTGCGAGCTGTCCATGAAGCGCGAGTAGCTCTCCACGCCGAAGAACACGAACGACGGGAAAACAAGCACCAGCAGCAGCAAGAGCATCAGGCGCCGGTTGTTGCGTACGAAATCAAGCATGCGGATTCGGGTAGTGGATTGGCACGAAAGACTAACTTCGCGATTCTAGCAGGAGCCGGTGGGGGCGGACCTTTTGTGCAGGGCGCGAAACATGGCGCAGAAAGGAAAAACGCCCGCGAAAGCGGGCGCTTCATAAAACTGGCGGAGTGGACGGGACTCGCCCACGTCCCGCGGGCCGCGGCTGCGCTTGCAAGCGCAGCCCTTCGACTCCCGCCGGAAGCCGCGCAGGCGGCTTCCTCTACTCCGCAAAAATGAAAAACGCCCGCTAAAGCGGGCGTTTCATAAAACTGGCGGAGTGGACGGGACTCGAACCCGCGACCCCCGGCGTGACAGGCCGGTATTCTAACCGACTGAACTACCACTCCTTTGTCGGTTGCTTCCTGCCGCATATGTACCGCACTTGCGATGGGGAACGTGGTGGGTGCTGAGGGGCTCGAACCCCCGACCTACGCCTTGTAAGGGCGCCGCTCTACCAGCTGAGCTAAGCACCCGTTCGACCATCGCAGGCAAGCTGCCTGCAGGTTGCTTTCGCTTCGCACCTCGCGGCAGCTGCCGTGGTTTGCGTTGCGAGGGCGCAAGTGTAATACAGGAGATTTCAGTTTGCCAAGGCCGTGCGCATAAAAAAACGCCGCCGGGCATCGCTGCCCCGCGGCGTTCATTTCACGCAGCCAATCAGTGGTGCAGACGCTCCACCTTGGCCGTGGCCTTGTCCGCCACGTCAGCGGGCTTGGCATCTTCTTCCGGCAACGGCTCGGGCTTGCGCTCGAGCGCCAGTTCCAGCACCTTGTCGATCCAGCGCACAGGCACGATCTCGATGGCGTTCTTCACGTTGTCGGGGATCTCGGCCAGATCCTTGACGTTTTCCTCCGGGATCAGAACCAGCTTGATGCCGCCACGGTGGGCCGCCAGCAGCTTCTCCTTGAGGCCACCGATCGGCAGCACCTCGCCGCGCAGCGTGATCTCGCCGGTCATGGCGACATCCGCGCGCACCGGGATGCCGGTCAGCACCGACACCAGCGCCGTGGTCATGGCACCGCCTGCCGACGGGCCGTCCTTGGGCGTGGCGCCTTCGGGTACGTGGATGTGGATGTCGCGCTTCTCGAACATCTCATCCGTGATACCCAGGCGGCGTGCCCGCGAACGCACCACCGAACGCGCGGCCTCGACCGATTCCTTCATGACGTCGCCCAGCGAACCGGTGCGGGTGATGTTGCCCTTGCCCGGCATGATCGCGGCTTCGATGGTCAGCAGGTCGCCACCCACTTCCGTCCACGCCAGACCGGTCACCTGGCCGACCTGGTTTTCCTTGCCGGCCAGGCCGAAGTCGTACTTGCGCACGCCGAGGAACTTGTCGAGGTTCTCCGAATCGACCTTGATCGTGCCGGACTCCTTCTTCAGCAGCAGGAGCTTGACCGCCTTGCGGGCGATCTTGGACACCTCGCGCTCAAGCGAACGGACACCAGCTTCGCGCGTGTAGTAGCGGATGATGTCGCGGATCGCAGCATCGGTCACCTCGATCTCGCCAACCTTCAGACCATTGTTCTTGATCTGCTTCGGCAGCAGGTAACGTGTGGCGATGTTGAGCTTTTCTTCCTCCGTGTAACCCGACAGGCGGATCACTTCCATCCGGTCGAGCAGCGGCGGCGGGATGTTCAGCGAGTTCGACGTCGCCACGAACATCACGTCGGACAGGTCGAAGTCCACCTCGATGTAGTGGTCCTGGAACGTGTGGTTCTGTTCCGGGTCCAGCACCTCGAGCAGCGCCGACGACGGATCGCCGCGGAAGTCCATGCCCATCTTGTCGATTTCATCGAGCAGGAAGAGCGGATTGCGCACGCCGACCTTGGACAGGCTCTGCAGGATCTTGCCCGGCATCGAACCGATGTAGGTACGGCGGTGGCCGCGGATCTCGGCCTCGTCACGCACGCCACCCAGTGCCATGCGCACGAACTTGCGGTTCGTCGCGCGCGCCACCGACTGGCCGAGCGAGGTCTTGCCCACGCCGGGAGGCCCGACCAGGCACAGGATCGGCGCCTTCACCTTGTCCACGCGCTGTTGCACCGCGAGGTACTCGAGAATGCGTTCCTTGACCTTCTCCAGGCCGTAGTGGTCTTCATCCAGCACGCGCTCGGCGTTGGCCAGGTCGTTGTTGACCTTGCTCTTCTTGCGCCACGGCAGGTTCACCAGCGTGTCGATGTAGTTGCGCACGACGGTGGCTTCGGCCGACATCGGCGACATCAGCTTGAGCTTCTTGAATTCGGCGTCGGCCTTCTTCTTGGCTTCCTTCGGCATCCGCGCAGCCTTGATGCGCTTGTCGAGCTCTTCCAGGTCGGCGCCTTCTTCGCCCTCGCCCAGTTCCTTCTGGATGGCCTTGACCTGCTCGTTCAGGTAGTACTCGCGCTGGCTCTTCTCCATCTGGCGCTTGACGCGGCCACGGATGCGCTTTTCAACCTGCAGGATGTCGATCTCGCCCTCGAGTTGCGACAGCAGGCTTTCCAGGCGCTCGGTCACATTGACCATCTCCAGGATCTTCTGCTTCTGCTCGAGCTTGATCGGCAGGTGCGCGGCGATGGTGTCAGCCAGGCGCCCTGCCTCGTCGATGCCCGACAGCGAGGTCAGGATCTCCGGCGGAATCTTCTTGTTGAGCTTCACGTACTGGTCGAACTGCGACACGATCGCGCGGCGCAGGGCCTCGGTCTCGGCGCTTTCGCCAGGTGCGGGCGGCACGGGCACGGCTTCGCACATGAAGTGCGATTCGTCCTCGCTCACCTCGCGGATATTGGCACGCTGCGTGCCTTCGACCAGCACCTTCACGGTACCGTCGGGCAGCTTCAGCATTTGCAGGATATTCGCGATGCAGCCGACCTCATACAGGTCGTCGGCGGTCGGCTCGTCCTTGGCCGCCGTCTTCTGGGCTACGAGCATGATGCTCTTGCCCGCCTCCATCGCAGTCTCAAGCGCCTTGATGGACTTCGGGCGTCCCACGAACAGCGGGATCACCATGTGCGGAAACACCACCACGTCGCGCAGCGGCAACAACGGGAGGCGAATCGGCTCGGCCGGGAGGAGTTGTGTTCCGGACATCATTTTCCCCAAGTCAGTCATTTAAGGCGTAAATTGGGCCGCCTGATTCGATTACAAGATAAATGATAAATGCCAATCGATTCACCAAGGCAGGGAGATGCCGCTCCCTGCACTTGCAGGCCCCTCTGAAACAGCATACCCGCGTTTCCTCCTTCTCGTCGGTGGAAATAAACAAAAAAAGCCGCTCGCTTCTACGCGAACGGCTTTCTCGCCTGGCTGCCGGTGTGGTTCCAAACACTTACCACCGTTGGCAGCCCTCGCGTCAGTTGGAGCCTGCCACTTTCGGCTGCTGCTCTTCGTACATCAGCAGCGGCGGCGCATCCCCGGTAATCGTATTTTCATCGATCACCACCTTTTGCACGCCCTTGTAATTCGGCAGGTCATACATGACGTCCATCAGCGATTGCTCCAGGATCGAACGCAGGCCGCGGGCGCCGGTCTTGCGGCGGATCGCCTTGCGCGCGATCGCGGTCAGCGCGCCCGGGCGGATTTCCAGCTCGACGCCTTCCATCGCCAGCAGCTTCTGGTATTGCTTGACCAGCGCGTTCTTGGGCTCGACCAGGATCTGCACCAGCGCGGCCTCGTCCAGCTTGGACAGCGTGGCGACCACCGGCAGGCGGCCGATCAGCTCGGGGATCAGGCCGAACTTGATCAGGTCTTCCGGCTCGGTCTGCGGCAGGACTTCGCTGACGTCGCGCTCTTCCTTGCTCTTGACCTGCGCGGCAAAGCCGATCCCGGTCTTGTCCGAGCGCTGCATGATGACCTTTTCCAGGCCGTCGAACGCGCCGCCGCAGATAAACAGGATGTTGGTCGTGTCGACCTGCAGGAAGTCCTGGTTCGGATGCTTGCGGCCACCCTGCGGCGGCACCGAGGCCATCGTGCCCTCGATCAGCTTCAGCAGCGCCTGCTGCACGCCCTCGCCCGACACGTCGCGCGTGATCGACGGGTTGTCGGACTTGCGCGAGATCTTGTCGATCTCATCGATGTAGACGATGCCGCGCTGCGCCTTCTCGACTTCGTAGTTGCAGTTCTGCAGCAGCTTCTGGATGATGTTCTCGACGTCCTCGCCCACGTAGCCGGCTTCGGTCAGCGTGGTCGCGTCAGCGATCACGAATGGCACGTTGAGCAGGCGCGCCAGCGTCTGCGCGAGCAGCGTCTTGCCGGAGCCGGTCGGCCCGATCAGCAGGATGTTGCTCTTGGACAGCTCGACGTCGTCCTTCTTGCCGAGGTGCTTCAGGCGCTTGTAGTGGTTGTAGACCGCGACCGCCAGGATCTTCTTGGCCTGTTCCTGGCCGATCACATACTGGTCCAGGCTTTCGCGGATTTCGTGGGGCGTGGGCAGGTCCGAGCGCGCGGCCGCGGCGGCGTCTTTCTCGGTTGCGGTGGCTTCGTCACGAATGATCTCGTTGCACAGGTCGATGCATTCGTCGCAAATGAACACCGAGGGGCCCGCGATCAGCTTCTTGACCTCATGCTGGCTCTTGCCGCAGAAGGAGCAGTAGAGAAGCTTTTCGCTGGATGAACCTTTTTTGTCCGCCATAGGAATCAGTCACTTTTGCATTGCGCACATCGCGGGGCGAAAGGCTCCCCGGCAATACGCATTAAACGCATCATACGCCAAAACAATTGGCCTCACCGGCGCTCTCCCCCAGCTGTGGGGCAAAAGCAAAAAACGAGGCACAAGGCCTCGTTCCGGTGTAGCCTTCGCCATTTGGGCAATGCTGCCGCGCCAGGACGTTCCGCGCAATGCGGGTTTCCCGGCAGGCTGGCATAGCCGCCGTTGCGGATTGCGCCGCCGGCGGCCCGTGGCATCAGCCGCGGCGGGCGATGACCTTGTCCACCAGGCCGTAGTCCACCGCCTGGTCGCCGCTCATGAAGTTGTCGCGATCGGTATCGCGTGCAATCTTCTCGACCGGCTGGCCGGTCACTTCCGACAGGATGCTGTTCAGCCGCTCGCGCAGGTACAGGATCTCGCGCGCCTGGATCTCGATATCCGAGGCCTGGCCGCGCGCGCCGCCCAGCGGCTGGTGGATCATGATGCGCGAGTTGGGCAGCGCGAAACGCTTGCCCTTGGCGCCGGCCGCCAGCAGGAAGGCGCCCATGCTCGCCGCCATGCCCATGCACAGCGTGGACACGTCCGGCTTGATGAACTGCATGGTGTCGTAGATCGCCAGCCCCGCCGAGACGGAACCGCCCGGCGAGTTGATGTAGAGCGACACGTCCTTGTCGGGGTTCTCGCTCTCCAGGAACAGCAGCTGTGCCACCACCAGGTTGGCGGTCTGGTCGTTGACCTCGCCCACCATGAACACCACACGCTCCTTCAGCAGGCGCGAATAGATGTCATAGGCGCGCTCGCCCCGGCCGGACTGCTCGACGACCATCGGCACCAGCCCCAGGCCCTGGGTTTCCAGTGCCGAAGCCTGCGTGGTGGCGAGACGGTCAAGCAAATCATTGCGGGTCATGCAGGTTCTCCATGGATTCATCGGATCGCAAGGCGATCAGTCACTCGGGACACTGGCCCGCTTTCGCTTGCCTCCGCGCCGGGGCGCGGAAGAAAGCGGGCTTACGGGTTATCCCCGACCTCAGGCAGCTTGCTGCTGGTTGCCTTCGGCGGTGAGTTCCTCGAAGGACACCTTCTTGTCGGTGACCTTGGCCTTGTCGCACACGAAATTTACCACGTTGTTTTCGAGCACGTAGGCTTCCATTTCAGCCAGGCGTTGCTGGTCGCCGTAGTACCAGCGCATCACTTCCTTCGGGTCTTCGTAGCTCTTGGCGAAGTCCTCGATCTCGGCCTTGATCTGGTCGGCCTTGGCTTCCAGGCCGTTGGCCTTGACGATCTCGGCCAGGATCAGGCCCAGCTTGACGCGGCGCTCTGCCTGCTGCGCGAACATCTCGGCCGGGATCGGCATGTCCTTGGCATTGGGCATGCCACGCTGTTCCAGGTCGCGGCGGGCCATCTCGACCAGGCGCTCCTGGTCCTGCTCGATCAGGGCCTTGGGCACGTCCAGCTCGCTCGCCTTCAGCAGCGCTTCCATGACCTGGTCCTTCAGCATCGAATGCGTACGGCGCTTGACTTCACGCTCCAGGTTCTCGCGGATGTCGGCGCGCATCTTCTCGACGCTGCCGTCGGCGATGCCCAGCGACTTGGCGAAGGCTTCGTTGACTTCCGGCAAGTGGGCCCACTCGATCTTCTTCAGCGTCACGGTGAACTCGGCGGTCTTGCCGGCCACTTCCTTGCCGTGGTAGTCCTCCGGGAACGCCAGCGGGAAGGTCTTGCTCTCGCCGACCTTCAGGCCCAGCGTGGCCTGCTCGAACTCGGGCAGCATGCGGCCTTCGCCCAGCACGAACGGGAAGTCCTCGGCCTTGCCGCCGGCGAACTCTTCACCGTCGATCTTGCCGACGAAGTCCAGCGTCACGCGGTCGCCGTTCTGGGCGGTGACGTCGGCACCGCCGTCGCCATGCTCGCCGGCTTCGCCGCGGGTGTGGTAGTGCACGCGCTGCTTGCGCAGGATGTCGACGGTCTTGTCGACTTCGGCGTCGGTGATCTCGGTGCCGGTGCGGGTGACTTCGGCGGCCGACAGGTCGCCGATCTTCACTTCCGGGTACACCTCGAAGGTGGCATCGAACGCGACTTCGTCAGCGCCCACGCCTTCGGTCTTGACCTCGAACTTGGGCTGGCCGGCAACCTTGACGTCCTGTTCCTTGGTGATGTCGAAGAACTTGCGCGCGGCCTTGTCGAAGCGCACTTCGAACTCGACTTGCTGGCCGTACTGCTTCTCGACCATCTTCATCGGCACCTTGCCCGGACGGAAGCCCGACATCTTCACGGTCTTCGACAGGCGAACCAGGCGCTCCTGCTTTTCCTTCTCCACTTCGGCCTTGGGGATGGCCAGGGTCACCTTGCGGTCCAGCTTGCCGAGGTTCTCAATCACGTTCGACATGGTCGTAGATCCAATCCAGAAATGTAGTTGTGTTCGTTGGCGCTACCGTTTGCGCTGCGCCATATGCAGCACTGCCTGGGGCCGCCGCGGCGCGACGGCGCACGGAGGGCTCCGCGCAAACGGAAAACGGGGATTATCGCACGGTTTTGATTCGCTTCCGGCGTTTTTGCCCTGAAGCGGGCCGGGAACCGCTTTCCGGCACCCTCGCCCCTAGCTCACCTGGCCGTGGCGCAGCGCGCGCAGCAGCAGGCGTGCCGGATCGATGGCATCGGCCAGGTCGGCCTCGAGCGGCAGCGGCTCGCCTTCGATCTGGCTGGCCAGCAGCTCGGCCCCCAGTGCGGACCATGTGAGGCCGCGCGACGCATAGGCAAGGGCCGCGTACAGGCCGGGGATTCGCGGCAGGTCGCGCAGGTGCGCGCCGCGCAAGGCACCCGCGTGCGCACGTGCCGCCGCTTCGTCGGCGACCTGCCCGATCAGCGGCAGCCGGTTGTGCGTGACCGTGCGCACGCCGACATAGCCGGTGAGCGCGGCGGGGTCGATGCCGGCCACCGCGCCGGCCTGCCGCGGCAACAGGCCCGCCAGGCGCACGAGGTTGGCGGCATGCACGTCCGGATGATCGACCAGTGGCCCTTCGTCGGGGTCGTAGCTGGAGCCGACGCGGCCCGTGCCGTCGGCGGCACGCGGCAGCAGGTAGCCCGCGCCCGTGACCACGCAGTCCGGCCAGCCGCCGATCGCATCGACTTGCGCGGCCGGCAGCGTGGAGAGCTGGCCGCGCACGCGCCGCATGGTCCAGTGCTGCTGCGGCAGCAGGTGCTGCGCCTCGTGCGCATTGGCCAGCACCAGCACCGGCGCCGACGCCAGCACGGCGCCGTCGGCAGCCAGCGCGTGCCACCGGTCGTCGTCGCGCGCGATGCGCGCCACGCGGCAACCGAAGCGCGCGGCGACGGCATCGCCCGCACGCGCCAGCTGCGCCTTGCAGACATCGGGCGGCGCAACCCAGCCGCCGGCCGGGAACCACAGCCCCCCTCGCGGCACGCCGGCCCGGTGGGCGGACGCCGCCTCTTCGGCACTCATCCAGCGCACGAACGATTCCGGCAGTCCCATGGCCGCGAGCGCGGCGCGCTGGGCCTCGCCCTCGGCTTCGTCCTCGCCGATCTGCAGCACGCCGCAGCCGTGCCAGTCGACCGCGTAACCGGCTTCGCCCAGCGCCGCCCAGGCTCGCAGCGCGTACTGGTTGCCGGCGCGCGAAAGGCGCGACAGCAGGCTGTCGTCGGCAGACACGTGGGCATGCATGGCCGCCGCGCGATGCGCCGAGGTCTGCCGCGCCGGGCCGTCATGGGCATCGAACAGCGTAATGCGCCAGCCGCGCGCGGCCAGGCGCTCGGTCACGGCGCAGCCGGCCAGGCCGGCACCGATCACGATGGCATGCCGGTCGGGCCATTGCGCCGCCAGCGGAGGCGCATGGCGGCGCGACTTCCACAGCGGGCGGAAGCGCGCGACCGTCATGTCGCGCTTGCCACCGAAGCCTGGCGCCTTGCTGGCCTCGAACCCGACCTCCTTCAGCCCGCGCCGGACAAACCCGGCGGCGGTGTAGGTGGCCAGCGTCGCGCCCGGCCGGGCCAGCCGCGCCAGCCCGCGGAACACCGGCGGCGACCACATGTCCGCATTGCGCGCCGGGGAAAAGCCGTCGAGGTAGAAGGCGTCGGCGCCCACCGACAGCCTGGGCAGCAACTGCCCGGCGTCGCCAAGCGCAATCGTCAGCACCACCTGCCCGCCGTCGAAGGCAAGCCGGTGCAGGCCCGGCAAGGCGTCGGGCCATTGCGCCTGCAGCGCCTGCGCCAGCGGTTCCAGCCTTTGCAGGCCGGCATGCAGCCGGGACAGGCCCTCGCGCGTGAAGGGATGCTTCTCGATCGAGACGAAATGCAGCGTGCCGCAGCGCCGGGGATCGTCGCGCCACGCCTGCCAGGTCGCCAGGAAATTCAGCCCCTGGCCGAAGCCGGTCTCGACGATGACGAACTGGCGCTGCCCGGCCCACGCCTGCGGCAGGCCGTTGCCGCCCAGGAAGACATGGGCGGCCTGCGCCAGCCCGCCTTCGGTGCTGTGGTAGACGTCGTCGTAGCGGGGTGAATACGGGGTGCCCTCGGCAGACAGGATGGGCTCGGCGGGCTCGAGTGCGCGCGGCATGGGATACGGATACTTGGGGCCCGGGCGGAGGTGCCGGACATGGGGAGGGGGCGACTCGCCGCGGATGGTAGCATAGCGGCCTTCCCCGCAGTGGCCACGCCGCCCTGCTCCCGATCTTGCGCCTCAGCGGCGCCCGCTTCGCCATGCTCAGCTATCGTCACGCCTTCCATGCCGGCAACCATGCCGATGTCCTCAAACATGCCATCGTCGTGCAGTTGCTCGAGCATCTGACGCAGAAGGACAAGGCGTTCTGGTACATCGACACCCACGCCGGCGCCGGTCTTTATGCGCTCGAGCACGAGTGGGCGCAGAAGAAGGCCGAGTTCGAGACCGGCATTGCGCCCCTGTGGCAGGCCGCCGCCAGCGGCACCGCGCTGCCGCCGCTGCTGGACGAGTACCTGGACCAGGTACGGGCGCTGAACCAGGACGGCACACTGCGCCACTATCCCGGTTCGCCATGGCTCGCCTGGCAGATGCTGCGCGAGCAGGACCGGCTGCGCCTGTTCGAACTGCACAGCACCGAGATCCAGGTGCTGCGCGATAACTTCCGCGGCGCCGGCCGCCGCGTGATGCTGTACGACGGCGACGGCTTCGGCGGCATCAAGGCGATCCTGCCCCCGCCGCCGCGGCGCGCGCTGGTGCTGGTGGACCCGTCCTACGAAGACAAGCAGGACTATGCCCGCACCGTGCAGACCGTGCGCGACGGCCTGGAGCGCTTCGCCACGGGCGTCTACGCGGTCTGGTACCCGCAGGTGCAGCGGCGCGAATCGCTGCAGCTGCCGGTGCAACTGAAGGCGCTGCCGCTGAAGAGCTGGCTGCACGTGACGCTGACCGTCAGGAACCCGGTCGAAGGCGGCCTCGGCTTGCACGGCAGCGGCATGTTCATCGTCAACCCGCCGTGGCGGCTGAAGGAGATGCTGCAGGAGGCGATGCCGCTGCTGGTCGACCTGCTCGGCCAGGACGGCGGGGCGAAGTTCACGCTGGAAGCCGAAGAGCGGTAGAGCGGCAGACCGACAGGCGCCGCCGCGCGAACTAGCGCGGCCAGCGCCGGCCACGGCCGCGCCACAGCCAGTCAAGCGCCAGGCCCGCCAGCACCCCACAGGCGTCCGCCACCAGGTCGAGCCAGTCGGCCTCGCGGTAGGCGGTCATGCCCTGCAGCAGCTCGATGACGCCGCCATAGACGACCAGCACCAGCAGCAAGGACAGCCCGTGGCCGGCAAACGCGCGGCGCCCCAGCAGCGCCAGCACACCGAAGGCCAGCAGGTGATTGCTCTTGTCCCAGCCCGTTGTCGGCAGCGGCTGGGACGGCGGCATCAGCGACAGCGCCAGCACGGCGGCGGCGCAAGCCCAGAACAGCAGGCGCCATGGCGGCGCCTTGAGGGAGGAAGTCTGACCAGGGAGCATGGGACGAGGAGCGCGCCGCCCCATGCGGCACGCGTTGGCAATGCCGACAATATATATCGCTGGCCGGCAGGGCTGGATTCCCCCCGCGCCTTGCGCTACAATCCGCAGCCTCGTTGCGCTGCGGGCGCATAACTGCCGCGGCAGGCGCCGGCAGCAGCGGACCGATGAAAGGCGGGCAGTTCCAGCCGCCTTTTTTGCTTTCGAGTCTGCGCAGGCAACGAGCATCGCGGCCGCCCGTCCGGGCTGGGCCGCAAGGACCGCGAGGGTGGCGAAATTGGTAGACGCACCAGGTTTAGGTCCTGACGCCAGCAATGGTGTAGGGGTTCGAGTCCCCTCCCTCGCACCATCCGCCCTTCCTGTGGCGGCGCCAGCACATCCCCAATCGTCACGGAACCCTCTCAGGCAACGCGGATCGCCGCGCCGGCATTCACTCGTGCCATTCGACGGCCGCTGACACCGCCACAACTGGCAGCGCTGACCGGCATGACCAGCAGTTCGGCTCAGCGGACAGTCCATACGCTCGAGGCGCGCGGCTACGTCGACAGGTATCACCGAGCGCAGGGGTACGCCTGCAGTGACGCGGAATTTTTCCTCGTCGACATGGGTGGTCTCGTCGCGCCGATCGTGTCGGCATTGCCGATGCCAGGAAAAGACTGGCGAGGTGGTAGAACACCTGAGTGCCAACGGCTTTCGCAGCCCTTCCCCGCCATCTATGCTGAAGGTGTTGGAGCGCTGTTGCGCACTTCGCCTGCCGCTCCAGTCTTCACCTCAGCCCTATCGGAGGGCATATGAAAGTTTCTGCCTTGCTGTTGGCAGCGTCGATGGCCGCTGGCTGGTCATCGCTCGCCCAGGCTGCCGGATGCCAGTACGACATGCAGTGCAAAGGGGAGCGGATCTGCCAGCAAGGGCAGTGCGTATTCCCTGATGCCGAAGAAACGGCCGAAGCCGGCGGGCCGAGCCCGGTTCCGGCGCCGACCCTCAAGCGCACACCGATGCCGCCACCGCCGCGCGGCTGCTGCACGGTAGCAGGCAAGCTCAAGCTGTCGCCGGCTTCGGCCTCCGACACCAGCCTGGTCACCGGCGACGCTTGCCAGGGCCTGACCAACTCCGGCAAGCCGGTTCCCGGCACGATCTGCAACTAGGCGCGCAGGCCTGAGGCGTGATGCTGGCGCGCCGCGGCCCGTCAGCTTGCCAGCGCCCCCACCCCTGCCTCGGGCCGCCTGATGCGGAACCACGCCGCATACAGCGCCGGCAGGAACAGCAGCGTCAGCACGGTGGCGATGATCAGCCCGCCCATGATCGCCACCGCCATCGGCCCCCAGAACATCGAGCGCGACAGCGGGATCATCGCCAGCACCGCCGCCGCGGCGGTCAGGATGATCGGGCGGAAGCGGCGCACCGCGGCCTCGACGATGGCGGTCCAGGGCGGCACGCCCGCGCTGATGTCCTGCTCGATCTGGTCGACCAGAATCACCGAGTTTCGGATGATCATGCCCAGCAGCGCGGTGATCCCCAGCTGCGCCACGAACCCCATCGGCGCGCGCAGCAGCAACAGCGTCGCGGCGGCGCCGATCAGGCCCAGCGGGCCGGTCAGGAACACCATCAGCGCGCGCGAGAAGCTGTGCAGCTGCAGCATCAGCAGCGTGAAGATCAGGAAGATGCACAGCGGCAGCTGCGCCGCGATCGAAGCGCCGGCCTTGCCGCTTTCCTCTTCCGCGCCGGCCACCGTGATGCGGTAGCCCGCCGGCAACTGCGCGCGCAGCTTGTCCAGCTGCGGGTTGATCTGCGCGGTCACGGTCGGGCCCTGGATGCCGTCGACCACGTCCGCCTGCACGGTCACGCCGAAGTCGCGGTTCTCGCGCCAGACCACGCCGGGCTCGGACTTCAGCGCCACGCGGGCCACTTGCGTCAGCGGTACGGTGCGGCCGGTGTTGGTCGGCACCAGCACGTTGTTCAGGTCGGACATGGCATCGCGCTCGTTGCGCGGCGTGCGCATCAAAATCTCGATCAGCTTGTCGCCGTCGCGGTACTGCCCGACCGGCACGCCGGTCAGCACGGTCTGCGTCACGCGCGCGATCGCGCTGGTGGTGACGCCCAGCGCGCGCGCCTTGTCCTGGTCGATCTCCAGGCGCAGCATCTTGACGTTCTCGTTCCAGTTGTCATTGACGCCGACCGTGTTCGGGTTCGCGCGCATCTCGGCCTTGACCTGGTCGGCCAGCTGGCGCACCGCGCCCGCCTCCGGGCCGATCACGCGGAACTGCACCGGATACGCTACCGGCGGCCCGTTCGGCAGCAGCTTGACGCGGCCGCGCAGGTACGGCAATTCGGTGTCGAGCAGCGCGATGATGCGACGGCGCAATGCATCGCGCACCTCGGTGCTGACCGGCATCACGATCACCTGCGCCACGTTGCTCTGCGGGAAGATCTGGTCGAGCGGCAGGTAGAAGCGCGGCGCGCCGGTGCCGACGAAGGTGGTCAGGCTTTCCACCTGCTTGTCCTTGCCCACCAGCCGCTCGAAGCGCTTGGCCTCGGCTTCCATCTGGGCAAAGCTGGTGCCTTCCGGCATCCACAGTTCCACCATCAGCTCGGGCCGGCTGGAGTCGGGGAAGAATTGCTTCTCGACGAACTTGAACGCATAGATGCCCAGCACGAACGTCACCAGCGTGATGGCGATCACGGTCTTGCGCCACGTCACGCACCAGTCCACCAGCCGGCGGAAGCGCGCGTAGAACGGCGTGTCGAACACCTCATGGTGCTCGCCGGCGCCCGGCCCGCGCGTCCTGAGCAGCAGGTAGCCGAGGTAAGGCGTGAAGTACACCGCCGCCAGCCACGACAGCACCAGCGCCAGCGCGGTCACGGCAAAGATGGCGAAGGTGTACTCGCCCACCGTCGAGCGCGCCAACCCCACCGGCAGGAAACCCGCCGCCGTGATCAGCGTGCCGGTCAGCATCGGCATCGCCGTCGAGGTATAGGCAAAGGTGGCTGCCTCCATCTTGGAGAAGCCCTCTTCCAGCTTGCGCACCATCATCTCGACCGCAATGATGGCGTCGTCGACCAGCAGCCCCAGCGCCACGATCAGCGCGCCCAGCGAGATCTTGTGCAGGCCGATGCCGAAGATGTGCATGAACAGGAAGGTCACCGCCAGCACCAGCGGAATCGTCAGCGCCACCACCAGCCCGGGCCGCACGTCCAGCCGCAGCGGCCGCGTATGCAAGCCCAGCGCGACAAAGCTGACCGCCAGCACGATCACCACGGCCTCGATCAGCACGCGCACGAACTCGCCCACCGATTGCCTGACCGCCTTGGGCTGGTCCTGCACCTGGTCCATCTCGATGCCGACCGGCAGCTGGCCGCGCAGCTTCTCGAAGGCCGCGCGCAGGTCCTTGCCGAGCTGGATGATGTCGCCGCCCTTCTGCATCGAGATGCCCAGCCCGATCACATCCTTGCCGTTGAAGCGCATGCGTGTCTGCGTGGGGTCGACATAGCCGCGGTACACATGCGCGATGTCGCCGAGACGGATATTGGCGATGCCGTTGGGCCCGCGCAGCACCAGGTTCTCCAGGTCGCCGACGCTGGCGAACTGGCCGGACAGGCGCACCTGCAGGTTGTCGCTCGGCGTGACCAGCACGCCGCTGCCGGTCAGGTTGTTCTGCTGCGAGATCTGGTCGGCGATGGCATTGATGTCCAGCCCGAGCTGGGCAAAGCGCGCCTGGTTGAACTCGATATAGACCTTCTCGTCCTGCAGCCCGATCAGCGACACCTTGGCCACCGACGGCACGCGCAGCAATTCCTGCCGCACCAGGTCGGCGTACTCGCGCAGCTCCTTGTAGTTGAAGCCGTCGGCGGACAACGCATAGATTGTGCCGTAGACGTCGCCGAACTCGTCGTTGAAGAACGGCCCGCGCACGCCCGCGGGCAGCGTCTGCTGGATGTCGCCGATCTTCTTGCGCACGGTGTACCAGATCTGCGCGGTTTCCTTCGCCGGCGAGGTGTCCTTGAGCTGGAAGATCACCGTGGTCTCGCCGGGCTTGGAGAAGCTGCGGATCTTGTCGGCGTAAGGCACTTCCTGCAGCTGGCGTTCGATCTTGTCGGTCACCTGCACCGCGATTTGCTCGGCGGTGGCGCCCGGCCAGAACGCCTGCACCACCATCACGCGGAAGGTAAAGGGCGGGTCCTCGTCCTGGCCCAGCTGGAAGAACGCCAGCAGGCCGCCCAGCAACAGCACCACCAGCAGGTAACGGGTCAGCGGCTGGTGCTCGAGCGCCCAGCGCGACAGGTTGAAGCGGGAATGATCCATGCCGGCTTCAGCCCTCCCTGGGGGTCGGCGCGGAAGCGGGCGCGACGGTCTGCAGCGGCCGCACCTTCTGCCCCGGGCGCAGCAGGTGTACGCCTGCGGTGACGATGGCCTGGCCCGGCGCCAGCCCCTGGCGCACTTCCACCTCGTTGCCGACGGCCTCGCCCAGCGTCACCGTGACCGGCTTGACCGTGCCGGCGGCGGCGTCGTAGATCCACACCTGGTTGCGGCCCTGCTCCTGCAGCAGCGCGGTCAGCGGCACGCGGATCGCGGGAGTGGCCCCGGTCCGCACGAAGGTCACCACAGCGGTCATGCCGAGCTTGAGGTCGGCGGGCGGATCGGGAATGGTGACGCGGGTCGCATAGGTGCGCGTGACCGGGTCGGCTGCCGCGGCAATCTCGCGCACGCGGGCGGGCAGCGCGCGCTTCGGCTCGGCCCAGGTATGGATACTGACATCGGTAATGCCGCGCAGCAGGTCTACCTGGTCTTCCGGCAGGCCGATCGCCACTTCCTTCTCCGCGGTCTGGGCCACGCGCACCACCGGCTGGCCCGCGGTGACGACCTGGCCCACCTCGGCGTCGATGGCCGTGACCACGCCGTCGGCGTCGGCGTGCAGCACGGCATAGCCGGTCTGGTTGGCCTGGCTGCGCAGGCCGGCCTGGGCCTGGCGCAGGCGCGAGTCGGCCGCCTCGAAACTGGCCTGGCGGCGGTGCTGCTCGGCGGCGCTGATAAAGCCCTTGGCAAACAGGTCGTTGTAGCGCTTCAGGTCGGACGCGGCAAGGTCGCGGTCGGTCTTCGCCGCCTCGAACTGGGCGCGCGAGCCTGCTTCGGCCAGCGAAAGATCGGTCGGGTCGAGCCGGGCCAGCGGCTGGCCCTTGGTGACGACGGCACCCACATCCACCAGGCGGGCCGCGATCTTGCCGCCCACACGGAACCCCAGCCGCGATTCGACGCGCGGTCGCACGTCGCCGGAAAATTCGAAGGCGGTCTTGCCGCTGTGCTGGCTCAGTTGCATCAGGCGCACCGGACGGACTTCCTGCACCGGTTCGGCCTTCTTGCCGCAGCCCGCGACCATGACAGCGGCGACGGTCACCAGCGCGGCAGCCGCGAAGCGCCCGAAGCGCGCGCGGCGTAACGATTTTGTGTCAAAAAGAGTCGCTGCGGCCGCAACTTCCGGCACTGGGCAAAGCACTGGCATCGGTAAGCTAGGATTCGGATGGAACAGCTGGCAAGGCAGGCCGTCGGCCGTGGAGGCCAGTGCGGGGCAATAAATAACTGGCCGGTCAGTAATATAGCGATCCCCGCGGGGGTGCGTCAAACGACAGGCGACGAAACGTCTGGAATGCCTCCTCGGGTGCCGTTCCCGGCGGACGAGCTGTGGTTAAATGGCCGCCGCCGGGTCGTCAGCCGGCGTCCGGCTGTCCGGATCGGCGATGCTACAATCGGCGCCCCGCGCTTCTGCCATCCTTCCCCCACCCCATCTTCAGACCGAGACCGGCGTGACGCCCGATCAGTATTGCCAAGAGAAAGTCGCCCAGAGCGGCTCCAGCTTCTATTACAGCTTCCTGTTCCTGCCGGCCGAGCGCCGGCGCGCCATCACCGCGCTGTACGCCTGGTGCCGCGAAGTCGACGACATGGTCGACGATACGCATGATACTGGCCTGGCGCACCAGCAACTGGACTGGTGGCGCGCGGAACTGCGGCGGCTGTTCGACGGCGCGCCCACGCACCCGACGACCCAGGCGCTGCAGCCGCATGTTGCCGGCGCCGGCCTGCCGCAGGGCGAAATGGCCGAAGTGCTCGACGGCATGGAGATGGACCTGACGCAGACACGCTACCTTGATGAGGCCGGCCTGAACCGCTACTGCCATTGCGTGGCCGGCGTGGTCGGCACGCTCAGCGCGCGGCTGTTCGGCTATACCGACCCCAAGACGCTGGAGTTTGCCGAGAAGCTCGGCCTGTCGCTGCAGCTGGTCAATATCCTGCGCGACGTTGGCGAGGATGCCCGGCGCGGCCGCATCTACCTGCCCGTCAATACGCTGCAGCAGTTCCAGGTGCCGGCTTCGGAAATCCTCAAGGGCCAGCATTCCGAGCGCTTCGTCGCGCTGATGCAATACCACGCCGAACGCGCCCGCAAGCTGTACCGCGAGGCGCTGGCAGCCCTGCCCCGCCAGGACCGCCGCGCCCAGCGCGCCGGCCTGCTGATGGGGGCGATCTACCATGCGCTGCTCGATGAGCTGGAAGCCAGCCAGTTCCAGGTCCTCAGCCAGCGCATCGCGCTGACGCCGCTGCGCAAGCTGTGGATCGCATGGAAGACCTGGATCCGCAATAGCTGACACATAGCAAACAGGCCGCAAGCCACGATACCCGCCATGACCCAGACCACCGCTTCCCTCGGCCAGGCCATCCTCGACCACGCCGACCAGCTCGCCCGCTTCTCCGACATGGAAGGCGGCCTCACCTGCGCCTACCTGACGCCGGCGCACCGCGCCGCGCAGGACCGGCTGGCGCAATGGATGGAAGCCGCGGGCATGCAGGTGCGCATCGACGCCATCGGCAATGTCATCGGCCGCTACGCCGCCGACCCCGCCGTCACCGATGCGCGCGTGCTGATGACCGGCTCGCACTTCGATACGGTGCGCAATGGCGGCCGCTATGACGGGCGCCTCGGCATCCTGCTGCCGATCGCCGTGGTGGATGCGCTGAACCGGGCCGGGATACGGCTGCCGTACCACTTCGAGGTGGTGGGGTTCGCCGAGGAGGAAGGGCTGCGCTTCAAGACCAGCTTCCTGGCCAGCAGCGTGCTGGCGGGCCGCTTCGACCCCGCGCTGCTCGCCCGCGCCGACGCTGACGGCGTCACGCTGGCCGAGGCGCTGGCCGCCTCCGGCCTGCCCGGCGCCGGCGGCCTGGATGCGCTGCGTGCCGCGGCGATCGATCCGGCGACACTGCTGGGCTTTGTCGAAGTGCATATCGAACAGGGGCCGGTGCTGCTGCACCACGGCCTGCCGCTGGGCGTGGTCACGCAGATTGCCGGAAGCAGCCGCTTCCAGGTCCGGGTGGAAGGCCAGGCCAGCCATGCCGGCACCACCCCGATGGGCATGCGCAAGGACGCCGCCGCGGGTGCGGCCGAGATGATCCTGCTGGTGGAAGAGCGCTGCGCCGCCGCGCCCACGCTGGTCGGCACCGTCGGCCAGCTGCAGGTGCCGAATGGGTCGAGCAATGTGATCCCGGCCGCCTGCACCTTCTCGATGGACATCCGCGCCGGCGCCGACGACATCCGCGAGGCGGCCATTGCCGACATCGTCGCCGGCATCGAACGGATCGCCGCACGGCGCGGGCTGTTGGCGCAGGTCGAGCGCGTGCCGCCGGTCAACAACGCGCCCTGCGCCCGCTGGCTGATGGACCAGTTCGGCGCGGTATTGAAGAAGCGGGGGATGGAGGCGTTCGAGCTGCCTTCCGGCGCCGGCCACGACGCCATGATGATGCACCGCATCACCGACGTGGCGATGCTGTTCGTGCGCTGCGGCAATGGCGGGATCAGCCACAACCCGCTGGAGACCATCACCGCCGAAGATGCGCAGCTGGCGGCCGAAGTCTTCGTCGACTTCCTGCGCCACTTCCAGCCGCGCGGCTGACAGCACACGGCAGCGCTCAACTGCCGTCGTACATCTCCCGCCCGAAATCGTAGAGGCTCTTGCGCAGGCGGCGCCGCTCGTCCGGCGACAGCCGCGAACCGCCGCGCTCGCGTTCGTCCGCGCGGCGGCGGTCGGTCTCGCGTTGCTCGGCGCGATGGCGCTCGGCACGGGCACGCGCCTCGCGCTGGCCGTTGCCCGGATCGCTTGCCTGCGTCGACGGATGGCGCTTGAGCAGGTTGGCCATGCCGGCCGACTGGGCCCGCGCCGGCCCGGCCGGCCCCAGCAGCCATGCGGCAGCCGCAAGCGCAATACATGCGCCGGCTATACCATGCTGCGGAGGCCCGTGCCGGGTTCGGTTCACTTTCATTGATAATGGCGGTCTTGGCTTCGGGAAACGCGGTCGTTGAAACCATCTGAAGCCGGGAAATTTCGTTACCCCGTCCGATCCCCGCCTGGCGCTGCTGGCCTCTGCAAGCATCGGGCCAGGGCCCGCGAGCCAGGGCAGCCGATGCCGCGGATCATGCGGTGCAAATGCGCGGAAAATCAGTCCGCAAGGAGCGCAAATAGACGGGATGGCGCAGTGTAATCGCACGATTGATGCACGCTGCCATACCACGGGGTAAAGTATGTAACGTTTTGTTAAGCCATTTTGAGCGAAAGCGATAGTCGCTAAGATACCGCCATGGAAAATACCAGCCACAAGATTCTTGTCGTCGACGATGACCCGCGTCTGCGCGATCTGCTGCGCCGCTATCTGGGCGAACAGGGTTTCACCGTACTGGTGGCGGAAAACGCCACCGCGATGAACAAGCTCTGGCTGCGCGAGCGTTTCGACCTGCTGGTGCTGGACCTGATGATGCCGGGCGAAGACGGCCTGTCGATCTGCCGCCGGCTGCGCGGTGCCAACGACCAGACCCCGATCATCATGCTCACCGCCAAGGGCGAGGACGTGGACCGCATCGTCGGCCTGGAAATGGGCGCCGACGATTACCTGCCCAAGCCGTTCAATCCGCGCGAGCTGATCGCGCGCATCCACGCGGTGCTGCGCCGCAAGGGCCCGGCCGAAGTGCCCGGCGCCCCGTCGGAAACTCCCGAGACCTTTGCCTTCGGCGACTTCGTGCTGAACCTGGCCACGCGCACGCTGACCAAGAACGACGAGGAAATCACGCTCACCACCGGCGAATTCTCGGTGCTCAAGGTATTCGCCCGCCATCCGCGCCAGCCGCTGTCGCGCGAAAAGCTGATGGAAATGGCGCGCGGCCGCGAATATGAAGTGTTCGATCGCAGCCTGGACGTGCAGATCTCGCGCCTGCGCAAGCTGATCGAGCCGGACCCCAGCAACCCGCGTTTTATCCAGACGGTCTGGGGCCTGGGCTACGTCTTCATTCCCGATGGCGTGAAATAACCGATAACGGCCGCTGTTCCTATCGTGGCGACCGTTATCGGCAGAACCGCGACGCGGTTCTTTGGTTCGCTGTTCTGGCGAACCTTCATGCTTATCGCCCTGCTGCTGGCGATCTCGCTGGGCATCTGGTTCCAGAGCTACCGGCTGTTCGAACGCGCCCCGCGCGCGCAGCAGATCGCCATGCAGGTGGTCAGCGTGGTCAAGCTCACGCGCGCCGCGCTGCTCTACTCCGACCCCGCGCGGCGCCGCTTCCTGCTGCTCGACCTGGTGCAGAACGAAGGCATCAAGGTCTATCCGCGCGAGAAGGACGACGACTTCGCCGCGCCTACCGCCAATCCCTTCCTGACCTCGCTGGTCCAGCAGGAAATCCGCAGCCGCCTGGGCGAGGACACCGTGCTGGCCACCACCGTCAACGATATCCCTGGTGTCTGGGTCAGCTTCGAGATCGAGGGCGACGACTATTGGGTCGCGATCAGCCCCGAGCGCTTCGAACGCGTGCCCGGCATCCAGTGGCTGTGGTGGAGCATTGCCGCGCTGCTGCTGTCGATCATCGGCGCGGCCTTTATCACCGCGCGCGTCAACTATCCGCTCAAGCGCCTGGCCAATGCCGCGCGCGCGATCGGCGCCGGCGGCGACCCGCCGCCGCTGCCCGAGCGCGGCGCCAGCGAGGTGGCGCTGGCCAACCACAGCTTCAACCAGATGGTGCAAGACCTGCGCCAGCTTGACGACGACCGCGTGGTGATGCTGGCCGGCATCTCGCACGACCTGCGCACGCCGCTGACGCGGCTGCGGCTGGAGACCGAGATGTCGCCGATGGACACGCCCACGCGCGACGCCATGATCGCCGACATCGAGCAGATGGACGCGATCATCGGCCAGTTTCTCAACTACGCGCGGCCGCCGCTGGAGACCGTCGAACCGGTCGACCTGTCGGCACTGGTGCACGATGCCGTGGGCGTCTATGCCGCGCACGACGACGTGCGCGTGCATGTGCGCGCCAACGCGCCGGTGATGGCCGTGGCCAACCGCATGGAAGTCCAGCGCATCCTCGACAACCTGGTCGAGAACGCGCGCCGCTATGCCAAGGACGAGCAGAGCGGCATGGCGGTGGTCGAGATCTCCACCCGCGTCGATGACAAGGAAGCCGTGCTGACCGTAGCCGACCGCGGCAATGGCGTGCCCGAAGGCCAGCTGTCGCTGTTGACGCGGCCGTTCTACCGGCTCGACAGCGCGCGCAGCGAGGCCAAGGGCGCGGGACTGGGCATGTCCATCGTCAACCGCATCATGCAGCGCAACGGCGGACGGCTGCTGCTGGCCAACCGCCCCGCGCCGGATTCGGGCCTGGTGGTCAGCGCCTGCTTCCGCCGCGCCTGAGCGCGGCTGCCTTCCGCGCGCGTCGCAGCGGTGCCGTGCTGCAGCCGGCTTGAATCCCGGCGGATCGTCACCAACTTGCCCTTTGTGTGCCTGCCTTGCATGGCATACTTGCCGCTTCGCAGCGTCGACCCTGCCCGGCGCTGAACCACTGCATGCCGTGCCTATCGGGCTCTTTGAGAATATCAATTAGCCCCCCGCGGGATGTTCACGCATAATCACGTTTTGTCGCGGTGCGCCGCAGCAAAGTGCCTGGCAAGCTTCACGCCGGGCCAGCGGCGGACACTGTACTTATCGCAACCGTATCTGGAGATAGTCTTATGAAGACCGTTGGTGAAAAGCTCGAAGCCTTCCACGTCGTCGGTGTCAAGCCGGGTTTCAACAATCACGAAGAGAACGGCCAGTCGGCTTTCGAAGACATCACCGAAAAGTCGTTCGAAGGCAAGTGGAAGGTCATCTACTTCTACCCGAAGGACTTCACCTTCGTGTGCCCGACCGAAATCGTTGCCTTCGCCAAGCTGAACGGCGACTTCGCTGACCGCGACGCGATCGTGCTGGGCGGTTCGACCGACAACGAGTTCGTCAAGCTGGCATGGCGCCGCGAGCACAAGGACCTGAACAAGCTGAACCAGTGGCAGTTCGCCGACGTGACCGGCTCGCTGATCGACCAGCTGGGCGTGCGTGACCAGGCCGCCGGCGTTGCCCTGCGCGCGACCTTCATCGTCGACCCGGACAACGTGATCCAGCACGTTTCGGTGAACAACCTGAACGTCGGCCGCAACCCGGACGAAGTCCTGCGTATCCTCGACGGCCTGCAAACGGACGAGCTGTGCCCGTGCAACCGTGCCGTTGGTGGCGCAACGCTGTAATTTGCGCTGTCACCTGCAATTCTTCGCCAGACACCGTGGCGAGCCGCGGAGGGCCCTGCCCTCCGCTCCGAAACCCGCTTGCGCGGGTTTTTTGGGCCCCGATCGATAGGAGAAATAAATGGAATTCCTCAGCACAATTAAAAATCTCATCCCCGATTACGCCAAGGATATCCGCCTGAATGTGGACGGCACCATCGCCCGTTCCTCGCTGGAAGGCAACGATGCGGTCGGCGTGGCGCTGGCGGCGGCATTCGCGGCGCAGAGCAAGGTGCTGGTGGATGCCATCCGCAATGCCGGCGTGCTATCGCCCGAGGAAACCAACGGCGCACTGACCGCCGCGGCGCTGATGGGCATGAACAACACTTGGTACCCGTACGTCGAAATGGCGGACGATACCGACCTGTCGACCCAGCCGGCCGGCCTGCGGATGAACGCCTACGCCACCCATGGCGGCGTGGACAAGCGCCGTTTCGAGATGTACGCTCTGGCCGCGTCGATCGTGGGCAAGTGCCACTTCTGCGTGAAGTCGCACTACCAGCTGCTGAAGAACGAACAGGGCATGACCGCGCAGCAGCTGCGCGACGTGGGCCGCATCGCCGCGGTGATCGTGGCCGCGGCCAACGTGATCGCCGCCGAGTAAGCAGGCAGCGAGCACGTAACGAGCACGCAACAAGCACACAGCGCGCCCCCGCGCCCTCCGACGGGGCCGTCCCACGGCCCCTGTAGCACAGCAGCCGGCAGCTTCCCAGCGGGAACTGCCGGCTGTTCCCATCTTGCAACCGCCCCCCGCATCGGGACTGCACTGGCGCGGCGATCGGCCTACAATCCAGGCAGCATATGCACTTTCAGCCTGCCATGACCCTGCCTTCGCCGACTTCCCCCCGTTTCCACTACCGCCTTGCCGCGGTGCAAGACTGGGGCGACATCGCTGCCGTCACGCAGCAAGCCTATGGCCAGTATGAGCTGGAAATCATGGAAGACTGCCGGGCCTCGTTCCAGCGCGGCATGCAGGCGGTACTGGCGACCAGCAATCCCGACATGGAATGGTGGGTGGCGGAAACCGATCACGGCATCATGGGTGCCGTGCTGTTCTGCCATCCCGGGGCTACGCTGCCCGCGCTCGACGGCAGCACCATCACGCTGACGCAGCCGGAGGCGCGGCTGCTGTCGGTCAGCCCGCAGGCGCGCGGCCTGGGGCTGGGGCGCACCCTGATGCAGATCTGCATCCAGCGCGCGCGCGATATCGGCTCCCCTACGCTGCTGGTGCGAACCATGCCGGAGATGGACTCGGCCAACCGGCTGGTGCAGCAGATGGGCTTCACCAAGCGCACCGAGGCCGGTGCGCGCTCGGGCGCGATGGCGCGGCTGATCGACTACACCTACACCATCCCGCCGGACAACGCCCCGGCGGCGGACGCGCCGCGCAGCTAGCAAAGCTCGTCCGCGCCACCCACTGCGCCCGCCACAGGTCGCTCAGTCCTGCGCGCCCGTCACCGAGGCGCGCCAGACCAGCACCGCGGCCTGCGCCACGATGCCTTCCTGCCGTCCTTCGAAGCCCAGCTTTTCGTTGGTCTTTGCCTTGACGTTGCAGCGCCCCGGCGCCAGCCCGAGGTCTTCCGCCAGGTTAGCCACCATCGCGCCGATATGCGGTGCCAGCCTGGGCGCCTGCGCAATCACGGTGGCATCGACATTGCCGATTTCATAGCCCGCCTCGCGCACGCGGCGCGCTGCCTCGCGCAGCAGCACGCGGCTGTCGGCGCCGGCAAATCGCGCGTCGGTATCGGGGAAATGGCGGCCGATATCGCCCAGCGCGGCTGCGCCGAACAGCGCGTCAGTCACCGCGTGCAGCAGCGCGTCGGCATCGGAATGGCCCAGCAGGCCGCGGTCGTGCGGGATCTCCACGCCGCCCAGTATCAGCTTGCGGCCCGGCACCAGCGCGTGGACGTCATAGCCCTGACCCACGCGGATATCGAAAGGCATCATTGCGGTTACGCTCCTTATGCTCCTTATGCTCCTGTTGCTCCTGGTGCGCCTGTACCCAGCAGCACTTCGGCGAGCGCGAAGTCTTCCGGGTATGTCACCTTGAAATTGCGCAGCGAGCCGTTGACCAGCCGCGGATGCAGCCCCAGCCGTTCGATCGCGCTGGCTTCGTCGGTCACCACCGCGCCGGCCGCCAAGGCATCCTGCAGCGCCTGGCGCAGCACGCCCAGCCGGAACATCTGCGGCGTCTGCGCCTGCCACAGCCCTTCGCGCGGCACGGTGCCGCCAATGCGGGCATCGTCCTGCGCGCGCTTGAGGGTGTCGGGCACCGGCACCGCCAGGATGCCACCGATGGCCGCATCCGGATCGTCGTCGCCGTCGCTTTCGACCGCGCGCACCAGCGCGTGGATCATCGCCGGGGTCAGGCCCGGGCGCGCCGCGTCGTGCACCAGCACCCAGTCGGTATCGGTGGCGCCGAGCTGGGCCAGGTGATGCAGCCCCGCCAGCACCGACGCATGCCGCGTGTCGCCGCCAACGAAGGCGGTGTCGAAGCGCAGCCCGGCGAACGCAGCGGCGCCGAAGCGCGATTCCAGCGGCATGTCATCGGGCGCCAGCACCAGCGCGGTGGCGTTGATCGCGTCGCACGCCGAGAACGCCGCCAGCGCGTACCAGATCATCGGCCGGCCGGCCACGGTCTGGTATTGCTTGGGAACGGCGCCGCCGGCGCGGCTGCCGGTACCGGCACAGGGAATCAGGGCAAAGCGGCGAGCGGACACGGCTGGGGCAGGAAGTGGATGGCGAAGTGAAGCTGCAAGGGACTGGGCTAGCGCAGGCGCCGTGGCGCCAGCGGGACAACCGGGTCGCATTCTATAATACGGCCCTTGCCCGTCGCCATGGCGCATGCGTGCCCGGCGGCGTGGGCGGGTGCCGCCACGTGCCCGCAGCATTCTGTCCGACCCCCGCCCGCGCTGCCGGCGGGGTGTCGTCGTTTTGAACGCCCCGTTGCCGACATGCCTGACGCTACGCCCTCCCTGCCCTTCGTCAACCTGCCGCTGGTCAAGCCCGGCCTGCGCCACACCGTGGCCGGCCTGCGTGGCTCGGCCGATGCCCTGGCCCTTGCCGCCTACGCGCGGCAGCACCGCGCGCGCGCGCCGATGCTGGCAGTGGTGTGCGCCAATGCCGTCGACGCCCAGCGCCTGGCCGAGGAAATCCCCTGGTTCGCGCCCGAGCTGCGCGTGCGCCTGCTGCCCGACTGGGAAACGCTGCCCTACGACAGCTTCTCGCCGCACCAGGACCTGGTCTCCGAACGCCTGGCCACGCTGCACGACATCCAGGGCGGGCAATGCGACGTGATGCTGGTGCCGGCCAGCACCGCGCTGTACCGGCTCGCGCCACCGTCCTTCCTGGCCGCCTACACCTTCTTCTTCAAGCAGGGCGAGCGCCTGGACGAGGCCGCGCTGAAGGCGCAGTTCACGCTGGCCGGCTACGAGCACGTCAGCGCCGTGATGCGCCCGGGCGAATACAGCGTGCGCGGCGGCCTGATCGACCTGTACCCGATGGGATCTGCGCTGCCGTACCGGATCGACCTGTTCGGCGACGAGATCGAGACTATCCGCGCGTTTGACCCGGACACGCAGCGCAGCCTTTACCCGGTCAAGGAAGTGCGCCTGCTGCCGGGCCGCGAATTCCCCCTCGACGAAGCCGCGCGCACCGCGTTCCGCGGCCGCTGGCGCGAAGTCTTCGAGGGTGACCCGACCAAGTCGCCGATCTACAAGGACATCGGCAACGGCGTGCCGTCGGCGGGCATCGAGTACTACCTGCCGCTGTTTTTCGAAGAAAGCGCGACGCTGTTCGACTACCTGCCCGCGGATACCCAGCTGGCCTTCGCGGGCAACATCGACGAAGCGATCCGCCGCTTCTGGGCCGACACCACGCAGCGCTACAACTTCATGCGGCACGACCGCGAGCGTCCGCTGCTGCCGCCGGCCGACCTGTTCCTGTCCGAGGAGCAGTTTTTCGTCGGCGCCAAGCCGATGGCGCGGCTGGTGCTGCAGACGGAGCCAGGCGCGGACCAGGTGCCGTTCTCGGCGATCCTGCCGGATGTCTCCGTCAACCGGCGCGCGGAAGATCCGCTGGTCAACCTGGAATCGCTGCTGCTCGACAAGCAGACCCGCGTGCTGATGTGCGCCGATTCCGCCGGCCGGCGCGAGACGCTGCTGCAGCTGTTCGCCGAAAGCGGCCTGCGCCCGCATCCGGTGGACGACTTTGCCGCATTCCTCGCCGGCGAGGCGCATTTCTCGATCGCGGTGGCACCCTTGCAGAGCGGCTTCGCGTTGCCGCAAGGTCAGCTCGCCTTCGTCACCGAAGCCGAGCTATATGCCGGCACCGCGCGCCGCGCCGGCCGCCGCAAGCAGGAGCAGGCCACCGCCGTCGACTCGATGGTGCGCGACCTGGCCGAACTGAAGATCGGCGATCCGGTGGTGCACAGCGAGCACGGTATCGGCCGCTACCACGGCCTGGTGTCCCTCGACATGGGCCAGGGCGACGAGGAATTCCTGCACCTCGAATACGACAAAAGCAGCAAGCTGTATGTGCCGGTGCACCAGCTCCACGTGATCTCGCGCTACTCCGGCGCCGATCCGGACACTGCGCCGCTGCACCACCTGGGCTCGGGCCAGTGGGACAAGGCCAAGCGCCGCGCTGCGCAGCAGATCCGCGATACCGCTGCCGAATTGCTCAACCTCTACGCACGCCGCGCCGCTCGCGAGGGCTTCGCCTTCCCGCTGTCGCCAAAGGACTACGAGACCTTTGCCGAAAGCTTCGGCTTCGAGGAAACGCCGGACCAGGCCGCCGCCATCGCCGCAGTGATCGCCGACATGACCTCGGGCAAGCCGATGGACCGGCTGGTCTGCGGCGACGTCGGCTTCGGCAAGACCGAGGTCGCGCTGCGTGCGGCCTTTGTCGCGGTGCTGGGCGGCAAGCAGGTGGCGATGCTCGCGCCGACCACGCTGCTGGCCGAGCAGCACTTCCAGACGCTGTCCGACCGCTTCGCGGAATGGCCGGTGCGCATCGTCGAACTGTCGCGCTTCAAGACCAAGAAGGAGATCGACGCGGCCATCAGGCAGATCAACGAGGGCAGCGTCGATATCGTCATCGGCACGCACAAGATCCTGTCCGACCAGGTCAGGTTCCAGCGGCTGGGCCTGGTCATCATCGACGAGGAACACCGCTTCGGCGTGCGCCAGAAGGAAGCGCTGAAGACGCTGCGCGCCGAGGTCGACATCCTGACGCTGACCGCCACGCCGATCCCGCGCACGCTGGGCATGGCACTGGAAGGCCTGCGCGATTTTTCGGTAATCGCGACCGCGCCGCAGAAGCGGCTGGCGATCAAGACCTTCGTGCGCCGCGAGGAAGACGGCGTGATCCGCGAGGCCATCCTGCGCGAACTCAAGCGCGGCGGCCAGATCTACTTCCTGCACAACGAGGTCGAGACCATCGAGAACAAGCGCGCGAAGCTCGCCGAGCTGGTGCCCGAGGCGCGCATCGCGGTGGCGCACGGCCAGATGCACGAGCGCGAGCTGGAGCGCGTGATGCGCGACTTTGTCTCGCGCCGCGACAACATCCTGCTGTGCACCACCATCATCGAGACCGGCATCGACGTGCCGACCGCCAACACCATCCTGATCCACCGCGCCGACAAGTTCGGGCTGGCGCAGCTGCACCAGCTGCGCGGCCGCGTCGGGCGTTCGCACCACCAGGCCTATGCCTACCTGCTGGTGCATGATGTCGACGGCCTGACCAAGCAGGCGCAGCGCCGGCTCGAGGCGATCCAGCAGATGGAGGAACTGGGCTCGGGCTTCTACCTGGCCATGCACGACCTGGAAATCCGCGGCGCCGGCGAGGTGCTCGGCGACAAGCAGTCGGGCGAGATCCACGAGATCGGCTTCCAGCTCTACACCGACATGCTCAACCACGCGGTCAAGGCGCTGAAGGCCGGCAAGGAGCCGGACCTGATGGCACCGCTGGCGGCGACCACCGAGATCAACCTCGGCACGCCGGCGCTGCTGCCCAACGACTACTGCGGCGATGTGCATGAACGCCTGTCGCTGTACAAGCGCCTGGCCAATTGCGAAACCGCCGAGCGTGTCGACGATATCCAGGAAGAACTGATCGACCGCTTCGGCCGCCTGCCGGCGCAGGCGCAGGCGCTGGTGGAAACGCACCGGCTGCGCATCGCCGCGGCGCCGCTGGGCGTGCGCAAGATCGATGCGGGCGAGGCCACCTTCAGCGTGCAGTTCGTGCCCAACCCGCCGATCGATGCCATGCGCATCATCGACCTAGTGCAGAAGAACCGGCATATCAAGCTGGCCGGGCAGGACAAGCTGCGCATCGAGGCCAAGATGCCGGACGTGACGGTACGCGCGCAGACGATCAAGCACACGCTGCGGCAACTGTCGTAAACCTGCGGGGCGGCGTCATGCGCCGATTGCATGGACTCGGTACACGACCGGGTGTAGCATCGGACTCCTGATCGGTTAGTGATAGCGCCCCATGCCAGCCCAAGCCGCCGCCCCCAGCCAGACCGTCAATGACCACGCCGCGCGAGGCAGCGCGCTCGAATGGACCCAGCGGCTGGTCGCCTACGACACCACCAGCCGCCACTCCAACCTCGGCCTGATCGAGACCGTGCGCGACCACTTCCTGGCCAAGGGCCTGAAGCCGCATCTGAGCTACAACCCTCAGCAGGACAAGGCCAATCTCTTTGTCACGGTGCCCGCGGCCGATGGCGGCACCAATGGCGGCATCGTGCTGTCGGGCCACACCGACGTGGTGCCGGTGGACGGCCAGAACTGGACCACCGATCCGTTCAGGCCGGTGATCCGCGACGGCAAGCTCTATGGCCGCGGCACCTGCGACATGAAGGGCTTCATCGGCACCAGCCTGTCGCTGCTGCCAGCCATCCTCGGCGCGAAGCTGCGCGAGCCGGTGCACTACGCCCTCTCCTTCGATGAAGAAATCGGCTGCATGGGCGCGCCCTACCTGCTGGCCGAACTGCGCGACCGCGGCGTGACGCCCGGCGGCTGCATCGTGGGCGAGCCGACCAGCATGCGCGTGATCGTCGCGCACAAGGGCATCAATGCCTACCGCTGCTGCGTGCGGGGCCAGGCCGCGCACTCATCGCTGACGCCGCGCGGCGTCAATGCGATCGAATACGCGGCGCGGCTGATCTGCTTCATCCGCGATATCGCCGATGAATTCAAGGCCAACGGCCCTTACGACCAGGCCTTCGACGTGCCTTATACCACCGCGCAGACCGGCACCATCCAGGGCGGGATCGCGCTCAACACCATCCCGGCGCTGTGCGAGTTCGTATTCGAGTTCCGCAATTTGCCCGGGGTGGATCCGGAAGCGATCTACGCGCGGATCCATGCCTACGCCAACGACGTGCTGCTGCCGAAGATGCGCGCCGAGCATGCCGATGCCGACCTGACGCTCAGCAAGATTGCCGCCGCGCCGTCGCTGGATGTTGCCGAGCAGGCCGCGATCACGCAGCTGGTGCGCGCGCTGACGGCCGATCGCGAGACCAACAAGGTTGCCTATGGCACCGAGGCCGGGCTGTTCCAGCGCGCGGGCATTCCGGCGGTGGTGTGCGGGCCTGGCGATATCCAGCAGGCGCACAAGCCGGATGAGTTTGTCGCGCTGGAGCAGCTGGCGGCGTGCGAAGCGTTCCTGCATAAGGTGGTGGATAGCCTGCGCATGGCCTGACCAACTATGTCTGGCGTGACACCAGGCTCAGGATGTGACCAGGGCGCCCTTCAACCACTCGCCCGAGTTCTATGTGGACGAGCCGGCGCTGATCAACGGCGTGCGCGCGCTGTCCAACCTGACGGTGGACTACATGCTGATGGCGCGGCGCTGAGCATCCGGGCAGTGCTCAGCCAGCCGGCCAGGGCGGCTACAATAGCGGTTTTTCCGCGTTGCCGCCCTGCCTGCCCGCCATGCTGCGCGCGCCCGATCCTCACCTGCCATGCCCCTGATCCTCCAGAGCACCGCCCCGCTTTCCGCCGCCGACCTCGACACCGCCCGCACCCTCGCCCGCGCCTCCGCGCTGGTGCCGCGCAGCGACACCGTGGCTGCCGCCGAGGACTGCGCGCCGCTGACGCCGGCGCTGCGCGATGCGCTGGATGATTTCTGCGGTCCGCGCGCGATCGACTGGGCCGTGGTCCCGGCCGGACGCAGGCTGTCGGATTTCCGGCTGGTGGCGATGGACATGGACTCGACGCTGATCACGATCGAGTGCATCGACGAGATCGCCGACTTCTGCGGCCTCAAGGCCGAGGTCTCCGCCATCACCGAAGCCGCGATGCGTGGCGAGATCACCGACTTCAACGAAAGCCTGCGGCGCCGCGTGGCGCTGCTAAAGGGCCTGGACGCCAGCGTGCTCGACCGCGTCTACGCCGAGCGCCTGCGCCTGTCGCCGGGTGCCGAGCGCATGCTGCAGGCCGTGCAGGCGCTGGGCATCAAGACGCTGCTGGTGTCCGGAGGCTTCGTCCACTTCACCGACCAGCTCAAGCCGCGCCTGAACCTGGACTTCACCCGCGCCAACACGCTGGAAATCGTCGACGGCAAGCTGACCGGCAGCGTGGTCGGCGAGATCGTCAATGCCGACGTCAAGGCCCGTACCGTGCGGGAAGTCTGCGCACAGATCGGCGCCACGCCGGACCAGGCCATCGTCATGGGCGACGGTTCCAATGACCTCAAGATGATGGCCGTAGCCGGGCTCTCGGTGGCCTTCCGCGCCAAGCCGGTGGTGCGCGCGCAGGCCAGCGTGGCGTTCAACCATGTCGGGCTGGACGGGCTGCTGGCACTGTTCCCCCACTGAAGTCACGCAAGGGGGCGGCAGCGCCGCTTCCGTGGCGTCGATTCCGTGGCGTGGATTCCATGGCGTCGGGTCCGTTGCGCCGCTGGGTGGCGGTTGTGCCACCTTTCGACGCCCCTTCTCCAACACTCCGGGCATCCCGGTCAGCGGAATCTACTGCGGCACTGGCCGCGCTGGCCGTGCCGCTGTCCAACGCCATCCTGACCGGCGACCACCTGCTGCGCAGCATCCCCAGCGGGCACTGGATCATCGCCGGCTTCGATATCGGCGCCATCGCGCTGGCGGCAGGCTTCGTCGCCCTCGCCCGCGCCACCCGGCGGCGTGCGCGCAGCGGACCGGCCGAGTCGGTGTGGGCGCTGCCGCGTGCCGCCGCCGCGGCCACGGACACGGCCGCCGCCGGCGCCAAGCCGATGTCCGGCGCCGACGCCCGCTGAGCGCCGGCGGTTGAACGGGGCTCGGCTACACTACATGAGCCCCCAACCAACAGACCCGACCGCCATGGAACCGACCTTCCACCAGTTTTCCGAACTGTTCGCGCAACTCGGCCTGGCTTCCGATGAGGCCAGCATCCGCAGCTTCATCGGCCAGCACGCGCCGCTGCCAGACGATGTGGAGCTGGCAGAGGCGCCGTTCTGGACGCCGGCGCAGTCAGCGCTGCTGCACGACGAGCTTCTCGACGACGCCGACTGGGCCGAGGTGGTCGACCAGCTCAACCTGGCTCTGCGCAAGCCTGCCTGAAGCGGGCGCGGGGCGCCTGCGCGCCCCGCCTAAGCCTTACATCCCTTACGCCGCGCCCAACTGCGCCTCCATCGCCTGGCGCAGGTCGGCGATCAGGTCGCGCGTGTCTTCCAGGCCGATATAGAGCCGCACCAGTTCACCGGTGTCCTGCCAGCCGGCCGGCGGCCAGGTGCCTGCCGGACGCATGTTCTGGACGTGGTAAGGCACTGCCAGGCTGTGCGCGCCGCCCCACGACCAGCCGATCGCGAACAACTGCAGCGCCTCGACAAAGGCATCGACCTGCTGGCGCGAGTAGCGCGCGCGCAGGATGATGGCGAACAGGCCGGTAGCGCCGGTGAAGTCGCGCCGCCAGTTGGCGTGGCCCGGGCAGTCAGGCAGCGCGGGATGCAGCACACGCGCGACCTCGGGCCGCTGGCGCAGCCATTCGGCGACTTCGCGCGCGCCGCGGTCGTGCGCCGCCAGCCGCACCGGCAGGCTCGGCAGCCCGCGCAGCACCAGGTGGCAGTCATCGGCGGACACGCCCCAGCCCATCAGCATGCGGGTGCGCCGCAGGCGGTCGTGCAGCGCATCGTCACAGGTCATGACCGCGCCCATCAGCACATCGCTGCCGCCGGACTGGTATTTGGTCAGCGCCTGCACCGAGATATCGATGCCTTTCTCGAACGGGCGGAAGTAGACGCCGCCCGACCAGGTGTTGTCGATCGCGGTCAGCACGCCATGCGCCCGCGCGGCGGCGACGATGGCATCGGTGTCCGCCACTTCCATCGTCACCGAACCCGGCGACTCCATCCAGATCAGGCGCGTCTCGGGCCGGATCATCGCGGCCATGCCGGCAGCGTCCATCGGATCGTAGTAGCGCACCGACACGCCATAGTCGCGCGCCAGCCATTCGCCATGGTCGCGGTTGGGGCCGTAGACGTTGTGCGGCATCAGCACGTCGTCGCCGCTCTTGAGCAGCGCGAAGTAGACCAGCGAAATCGCCGCCAGCCCGGAAGGCAGCAGCAAGGTATGGCGCGCCCCTTCGATCAGTGCCAGGTGCTGGCACAGCGCCTCGCTGGTCGGGGTGGCGTGCAGGCCGTAACGCCAGTAGGTGGTGGCACCGTCACCTTGCGCACGCAGTTCGGCCAGGTTGCGGAACACCACGGTCGAGCCACGGTGGGTGGCGGGCGAGAATGAGGCAAAGCCGGAGGCGATGTCCAGCTCGGGCTGGACCGCGACGGTCTGCAGGTAATGGGGGCGGGATGCGGGCTTGTCGGACGGCGAATCGGACACGGCGGATTCCTTGCTGGCTGCTGGCCGGCGCTGGCACGATGCCAAGCAGGCATCACGCTGTCCGGCCAGGAATGAGACTCGGTGAGCCTTCGAGCTTACCAGCAAATGCCGGCCGCGCCACCGGGAACGACGGCGGTTCGCATTTCAGGGGAAGATGCGTGCGCTTACCAGCCCGAGATCGACGACTTGGGCGGCGGCGGGGCGTAGGTGACGCCGCTGTTGGGCGTCATGTCGAAAGGCGGGATGACCAGCACGCCCAGCGGGCGGATAAAGAACGGCAGCACGATGGCGGGATTGAAGGCATCGGTCCAGGTGCCGCGCACGGCGCCGCTGGCGTCGATGTTGCCCTCCCAGTTGCCGGTTACGCGCGTACCATCGTCCGACTCTTCCATCAGGAAAGCGCCTTTTTCCCATTCGCCGGCAAGCAGGCGCACACCGGCGCCGCGGCCGCTGTATTCGCCGCGCACGCTGTCGCGCTCGTCGGGCTTGGGGCCGAGCCGCAGTCGCACGGGCTGGTCGCCGACCTTGCCGACATAGACCGGCAGCGAGGAATACTCGGGGCGCGGCGCCAGCGGCCTGGGCGCGCCGGTCGACAGTGCCGTGCCACGTTTGGCCTCGCCATCGCGGATGGCCTGGTTGATGCCCAGGCTTTCACCGCCAACCGATGCCGCCCCAACCGGGCCGGTCGACAACTCGGTCGCCGGTGCCGCCTGCGCCGTGCCCGCCAGGACGAGCACGGCAGCCAGCGCCGGGACAGACAATTTCAGCAGCACACGGCGCAAGTCGAACCTCAGACGCGTTCGAAGATCGCGGCAATGCCCTGCCCGCCGCCGATGCACATCGTCACCAGCG
>NZ_CP170643.1:3075469-3097604 GCF_051015765.1 Cupriavidus sp. a3
CCGGCATGGCCGTACGAGACCAGGCGCGCCAGCGGCTTCAGGCCGCGGCGCTCGGCCTCGGCGCGCTCCATCATCACCACTGCGGCGGCGGCATCGTTCAGGCCCGAGGCATTGCCGGCCGTGACGGTGCCGTTTTCCTTGGCGAACACCGGCTTGAGCTTGGTCATGTCGTCCATGGTCGCGTCATGGCGCACGTGCTCGTCGGTGTCGAACGTCACATCGCCCTTGCGGCCCTTGCTCACCACCGGGACGATCTGGTCCCTGAAATAGCCGGCCTTGATCGCGGCGGACGCGCGGCGGTGCGATTCCAGCGCGGCTTCGTCCTGCTGCGCACGCGAAATGTCGTATTCCCTGGCCACGTTCTCGGCCGTGACACCCATGTGGATGCGGTGGAACGGGTCGTGCAGCGCGCCCAGCATCATGTCGACCAGGCCGGCGTCGCCCATGCGGGCGCCCCAGCGGGCCGCGGGCGCCAGGTACGGGGCGCGGCTCATGCTTTCGGCACCGCCGCCGATGGCGACGTTGGCATCGCCCAGCAGGATGGTCTGCGCGGCGCTGACGATGGCCTGCAGGCCCGAGCCGCACAGGCGGTTCACGGTCAGCGCGGGCGCGTTGATCGAAACCCCGCCGTTGACCGCGGCAACGCGGCCCAGGTACATGTCGCGCGGCTCGGTCTGGATCACGTTGCCAGCGCCTCGCGCACCACCAGCGCGCCCAGTTCGGCCGGCGCCACGTCCTTCAGGCTGCCGCCAAAGGTCCCGATCGCGGTACGGACACCGCTCACCACTACGACTTCACGCGTCATGACTTGTCTCCCAGGAGGTTTGTTGCGCTGCACAGTATAGCGGCGCCCGCGCAGAAACGAACGACCGTACTTTTACCTAATCGCGCCGCGCCCCGCCTCGTCCGGCAGGACTAGCTCAGACCTCGCCCCACAGGTCGTGACCATCGGCGCCCGTGATCTTCACGTCGACGAACTCGCCTGCGCGATAGCGCTGCGAGGTACGCTCCGGCGGCGCGATATAGACCAGGCCGTCGATTTCCGGCGCATCCGCCGACGAACGGCCGATGCCGCCGTCCTGGTTGACCTCGTCGACCAGCACGCGCAGGGTCTGGCCGACCTTGCGCTGCAGCCGGCGCGCGGACACTTCCTCGGCCACTTCCATGAAGCGGGCGCGGCGCTCCTCGCGCACCTCGTCGGGCAGCGCGCCCGGCAGGTCGTTGGCCGTGGCGCCTTCCACCGGCGAGTATGCAAAGCAGCCGACGCGGTCCAGCTCGGCCTCGGCGATAAAGTCCAGCAGCGTCTGGAACTCGGCCTCGGTCTCGCCCGGGAAGCCGGCGATAAAGGTGCTGCGGATGGTCAGCTCGGGGCAGATCTCGCGCCAGGCACGGATGCGGTCCATGGTCTTTTCGGCGTTGGCCGGGCGCTTCATGCGCTTGAGCACGTCCGGGTGGGCGTGCTGCAGCGGCACGTCCAGGTACGGCAGCACGTGGCCGTTGTTCATCAGCGGGATGATCTCGTCGACGTGCGGGTACGGATAGACGTAGTGCAGGCGCACCCAGGCGCCGTACTGCGCGGCCAGTTCGCCCAGCGCCGCCACCAGTTCGGTCATGCGGGTCTTGAGCGGACGGCCGTTCCAGAAGCCGGTGCGGTACTTGACGTCGACGCCATAGGCGCTGGTGTCCTGCGAGATCACCAGCAGTTCCTTGACGCCGGCCTTGAACAGATTCTCGGCCTCCAGCATGACCTCGGCCACCGGGCGCGACACCAGGTCGCCACGCATCGACGGGATGATGCAGAACGAGCAGCGATGGTTGCAGCCTTCCGAAATCTTCAGGTAGGCGTAGTGCTTGGGCGTCAGCTTGATGCCGGCGGCCGGCACCAGGTCGGTAAACGGGTCGTGCGGCTTCGGCAGGTGCGTGTGCACGGCCTGCATCACTTCGCCCAGCGCATGCGGGCCGGTCACGGCCAGCACCTTGGGGTGCACCGACGACACGATGTCGTGCCCCGCCGCATCCTTCTTGGCACCGAGGCAGCCGGTCACGATGACCTTGCCGTTCTCGGTCAGCGCCTCGCCGATGGCGTCCAGGCTTTCCTGCACAGCCTCGTCGATAAAGCCGCAGGTATTGACCACCACCAGGTCGGCGCCGTCATAGGTGCCGCTGATGGCATAGCCCTCGGCGCGCAGCTGGGTGATGATCTGCTCGGAGTCGACCAGGGCCTTGGGACAGCCGAGCGAAACGAAACCCACGCGCGGACTACTGTCTTTCTGGGTCGTTGATTCTGAAGGGTTTTTCACGGTGCGATACGAATGTGGGGCAGGCGCGGCGGAGTATATCCGGTTATCGCGCGGGCGATCGGGCGCCAGGCGATGCAGGCCAATCGCGTATTTTACCCGTTTGCCAGTCTTTGCCGGCGCCTGACGCCACACTTGATGGCTGGTTCAGCCAGGAATCGGAGAGGCGCCGGGAACACTCAGCAGCAGACGCGCGATCTCGGCCGAGTCCTGCATGCGCCGGATTGCGTCATGCAGTTCGGTGGCCTGCGGCCAGGTCCGCTTCAGGTAGCTGAGCCAGAGCTTGACCCGGCCGTGCTCATGGCAGGACGAGATCCGTTCGTGCAGCTTCTTCAGGTACAGCGAGATCTGGCGCAGCACCAGCGGCCATTCGGCGGCGGACGGCGTGCGCTCCATCTGGCCGCGGATGCGCCGGACCAGGAAAGGGTCGGAGACCGCGCCGCGCCCGATCATCACATCGTCGCAACCGGTCACTGCGCAACAGCGCTCCCAGTCGGCGACGGTCCAGACGTCGCCGTTGGCAATGACCGGAATGTCGATGGCCTCGGCGATCCGCGCGATCCACTCCCAATGCGCGGGCGGCCGGTAGCCGTCGTCGCGCGTGCGCGCATGCACCACCAGCGACGCCGCCCCGCCCTCCGCCAGCGCGGCGGCGCAGTCCAGCGCGAGAGCGGTATCGGAAATGCCCAGCCGCATCTTGGCGGTCACGGAGATATGCGCCGGCACCGCGGCGCGTACTGCGGCCACGATGCGGTTCAGCAAGTCAGGTTGCCCGAGCAGCATGGCGCCGCCGCCATGCCGGTTGACGACCTTCGCCGGACAGCCGAAATTCAGGTCGATGCCGTGGGGCGACAAGGTCGCGGCATACGCGGCATTGCGCGCCAGCCATTCTGGGTCGCTGCCTAGCAGCTGGATCACCATCGGCGTACCGCTGTTGGTGTAGCCGCCCTGCAGGGTTTCGGGCGTATCGCGCTCATAGACACGGGCGGGAAGCAGCGAGCCCGTCACCCGCACGAACTCCGACACGCAGCCGTCGTAGCCGCCAAGGCCAGTCAGCACGTCGCGCAGGACGTAGTCCGCAAGCCCCTCCATCGGAGCGAGGATCAGCCGGCTCATGATCAGGAGTGCGCCAGGCGGCGTGCGCCGGCTTCGCGGGCGCATAAATGGCAAGGACGGTGGATTCTGGAAGGCATCGGGATTCGCGCTATGCAGGCGAGTCCGCAAATGAGCCGCCAGTTCAGGAGGTCGGCATTTTAACCGCTTTGGCCGCTGCGCTGCACGACGGGGCTGTTTATCGACAGCGCACAGGAAAAGCGGCAGGCCGAACGGCCCGCCGCCACGTCGATTACTTCTTGTCCGGCTGGTTGAACGGGAACGTCCCGAACATATTCTTGGCCTGGTTCTGCATCTGTTCCTGCATCTGCACGAACAGGTTCTTGCTCTGCTCGATGTAGTTGCTCATCATGCCCTGCATCATCGGGCCCTGCATGTTCATGAACTGCGACCACATGTCGGGGCTGAAGGCCTCGCCCGAATACAGGCCCTTGGAATTCTCGGCCAGCTTGTTCTGGATATCGATAAAGGCCTGGATGTTCTTTTCCAGGTAGGTGCCCATCATGCCCTGCATGGCATGGCCGTAGAACCGGATGATCTGCGACAGCATGGCACTGGAGAACATCGGCACGCCGCCGGTCTCTTCTTCAAGGATGATCTGCAGCAAGATGCTGCGGGTCAGTTCATCCCCCGACTTGGCGTCAACGACCTTGAATTCTTCGGAATCCATGACCAGCTGCTTGACGTCAGCCAGGGTGATATAGGTGCTGGTCTGGGTGTCGTAGAGCCTGCGGTTCGGATACTTCTTGATCAGTCGCTCTGCGCCTTTTTTGGTCGTGGCCATCGGTGCTCTGTCCTTGTGTCGTCGCTGATTGCGCGCTGCTGCACCGCATGGGGTGCACTGCGCAAATCGGTACCGCCTGCGCCATCTGTGTTTGTCGTGTCGGCTTGCCGCGGCGTGTTCGCGCATGGCTGCGCGTTGCGGCTTCGCCACCTCGCCCCCGCGAGGGCCGCACTGCACGACTATGGTGCTGGCTGCGCCGCTGCCCTGATTCTATGCCCAACACAGCACTAAGAAAAGCGACCCAGCTTAAGGAAAACCCGGTAAACCCACGCCAAATCGGCAGACAAACCGCTGCGCGGAAATGATTCGCGGGCCCTTGCGGCCCGCGAAAGAGACAGCGAAACCAAACCTCCGCCGCCTTGTGCGCCGCGCTGGCTGCACCGCAAAATGCGGCCGCCGGCGCGGTTGCCGATCACGCCGGCAGGTCAGCCCATGTGCAGGCCGCCGTTCAGCGAGAAGTCGGCGCCGGTCGAGAAACCGGACTCATCGGACGACAGCCAGGCGCAGATCGAAGCGATCTCGTCCGGCTCGCCCAGGCGCTTCACCGGGATCGTGGCGACGATCTTGTCGAGCACGTCCTGGCGGATCGCCTTGACCATGTCGGTGGCGATATAGCCCGGCGAAACGGTGTTGACCGTCACACCCTTGGTCGCCACTTCCTGCGCCAGCGCCATGGTGAAGCCGTGCAGGCCGGCCTTGGCGGTGGAGTAGTTGGTCTGGCCGAACTGGCCCTTCTGGCCGTTCACCGACGAGATATTGACGATCCGGCCCCAGCCACGGTCGACCATGCCGTCGATCACCTGCTTGGTGACGTTGAACAGCGAGGTCAGGTTGGTGTCGATCACCGCATCCCAGTCGGCGCGCGTCATCTTGCGGAACACCACGTCGCGCGTGATGCCGGCGTTGTTGATCAGCACATCGACCTCGCCAACCTCGGCCTTGACTTTGTCGAAAGCGGCCTTGGTCGAATCCCAGTCGGCAACGTTGCCTTCCGAGGCAACGAAATCGAAACCGAGCGCCTTCTGCTGCTCGATCCACTTTTCACGGCGCGGCGAGTTGGGGCCGCAGCCGGCCACCACACGAAAGCCATCCTTGGCCAGGCGCTGGCAAATGGCGGTCCCGATGCCGCCCATGCCGCCGGTCACATACGCAATGCGCTGAGTCATGTCCACTCCTTGATTGGCTCTTCGTTATCGTTGCCGGGCCCGCGAGGACCGCTGGCCCGGCCTACTGCTGATTCGTTGCCGCTTGATACCGAACTGGTTGCGGATCAGTTGCGCTCAACCGCCAGCGCCACGCCCATGCCGCCGCCGATGCACAGCGAGGCCAGGCCCTTCTTGGCGTCGCGGCGCTTCATCTCGTGCAGCAGCGTCACCAGGATACGGCAGCCCGATGCACCAATCGGGTGACCGATGGCGATGGCGCCGCCGTTGACGTTGACCTTGGAGGTATCCCAGCCCATCTGCTGGTGCACCGCCAGCGCCTGCGCGGCAAAGGCCTCGTTGATTTCCATCAGGTCGAGGTCCTGCGGCGTCCAGCCGGCACGCGACAGCGCGCGCTTGGAAGCCGGCACCGGGCCCATGCCCATCACCTTGGGATCGACGCCGGCGTTGGCGAAGCTCTTGATCGTGGCCAGCGGCGTCAGGCCCAGTTCCTTGGCCTTGGCCGCCGACATCACCACCACCGCGGCGGCGCCGTCGTTCAGGCCCGAGGCATTTGCCGCGGTCACCGAGCCGGCCTTGTCGAAGGCGGGCTTCAGGCCGGACATGCTGTCCAGCGTGGCGCCTTGGCGGACAAACTCGTCGGTCTTGAACGCGACCGGGTCACCCTTGCGCTGCGGGATCAGCACCGGCACGATTTCCTCGTCGAACTTGCCGGCCTTCTGCGCGGCCTCGGCCTTGTTCTGCGAGCCGACGGCAAATTCATCCTGCGCCTCGCGCGTGATGCCGTATTCCTTGGCGACGTTCTCGGCGGTAATGCCCATGTGGTACTGGTTGTACACATCCCACAGGCCATCGACGATCATGGTGTCGACCAGCTTGGTATCGCCCATGCGGAAGCCGTCGCGCGAGCCCGGCAGCACGTGCGGAGCGGCGCTCATGTTTTCCTGGCCGCCGGCCACCACGATCTCGGCGTCGCCGGCAGCGATGGCATTGGCCGCCAGCATCACGGCCTTCAGGCCCGAGCCGCAAACCTTGTTGATGGTCATGGCCGGCACCATAGCCGGCAGGCCGGCCTTGATCGACGCCTGGCGCGCCGGGTTCTGGCCCGAGCCGGCGGCGAGCACCTGGCCCATGATGACTTCGCTGACTTGTTCCGGCTTGATGCCGGCACGCTCCAGCGCCGCCTTGATGACTACTGCGCCCAGTTCGGGGGCCGGGATCTTGGCCAGCGATCCGCCAAACTTGCCTACTGCGGTACGGGCCGCGGAAACGATGACAACGTCAGTCATGGTGTAGTCCTTTCGATGGAAATGGAAAGCCTGCGCGGCAGCCGATGCCGCCAGTGTGGCGGCCCGGCCATCATGCAAGCATCATGCCTTGGCTTTGACGTAACGCCCAGGCGCGGGTTCGATCACGGGATAGCGCGCGTTGCCGTACTCGGCGGGCGCGGCGCGCTTGGCACCGGCATGGCCGGCAAGCCATGCCATCCAGTCTGGCCACCAGCTGCCGTGGTGCTCGGTGGCATCGGCCAGCCATTGCTGCGGCGATGCCGCCAGCTTGTCGTTGGTCCAGTGGCTGCGCTTGTTCTTGGCCGGCGGGTTGATCACGCCAGCGATATGCCCGGATGCGCCCAGCACGAAGCGCACCTTGTTCTTCAGCAGCGCGGTCGAGGCATAGGCGGCGGTCCACGGCACGATATGGTCCTCGCGCGAGCCGTAGAGATACGTCGGCGTGTCGATGCTGCCCAGGTCGACCGGCACGTTGCACACGGTCAGCTTGTTGGGCACCTTCAGCTCGTCCTGCAGGTAGGTGTGGCGCAGGTACCAGCAGTACCACGGGCCCGGCAGGTTGGTGGCGTCGCCATTCCAGAACAGCAGGTCGAACGGCACCGGCGTGTTGCCCTTCAGGTAGTTGTCGACCACGTAGTTCCACACCAGGTCGTTCGGGCGCAGGAACGAGAAGGTATTGGCCAGCTCCAGCCCGCGCAGCAGCGAGCAGGGTGCGCCGGCACCACCGCCCAGCGTGGCTTCGCGCAGCTGCACATGGGCTTCGTCCACGAACACGTCGAGGATGCCGGTATCGGCGAAATCGAGCAGCGTGGTCAGCAGCGTCAGGCTCGAGGCCGGATGCTCGCCGCGCGCGGCCAGCACTGCCAGCGCGGTCGAGACGATGGTGCCGCCCACGCAGAAGCCCAGCACGTTGATCTGGTCCTGGCCGCCGATATCGCGCGCAACCTCGATGGCCTTGATGGCGCCGTGCTCGATGTAATCGTCCCAGGTGGCGGCCGCAAGGCTGGCATCGGGATTGCGCCACGACACCAGGAACACCGTATGGCCCTGCTCCACCGCATGCCGCACCAGCGAGCTTTCCGGCTGCAGGTCAAGGATGTAGTACTTGTTGATGCACGGCGGCACCAGCAGCAGCGGGCGCGCATGGACCTTGGCGGTCAGCGGCTTGTATTGCAGCAGCTGGAAGTATTCGTTTTCATAGACCACCGCACCTTCGGTCACGGCAACGTTGCGGCCGACCTCGAACGCGGTCTCGTCGGTCTGCGAAATCTTGCCGCGCGTCAGGTCTTCGAGCATGTTGCGCACGCCGGCGCGCAGCGATTCGCCGCCCGATTCGATCAGCAGCCGCTGCGCTTCGGGGTTGGTGACCAGGAAATTGGCCGGCGACATGGCATCGACCCATTGCGAGATCGCAAAGCGGATGCGCTGGCGCGTCTTGGCATCGGCCTCGACAGCGTCGGCCAGCTCGGTCATGGCGCGTGCGTTGAGCAGGTAGAACGCGGCGGCGAAGCGATAAGGAACGTTATTGCGCCACGCCTCGCCGGCGAAGCGCCGGTCATGCAGCGGCCCCGCGGCGTCGGGATTACCCTCGGCCATGGCCTGCCACAAGGCCACGAAGTCGTTCATGTAGCGCTTCTGGATATCGCCCAGCTGCGCCGGGGCGATCTTCATGCCTGCGAGCGCGTCCAGGCCCGGAATGCCTGCGACGGCCGCATGGCCGTTACCTCCTGTGCCCTGCCACTGGCGGGACCATTCCAGCCATGTGGCTGGATCGAATGGCCCCGGCGTGAACTTGAACGGTTGGGACTTGCCTTCCTGGATGGAAGCTGCCGCACCTTTGCCGGTCGCCATGATGTGAATTGTCTCTCTGCCGTCACTATACGAACCGGCTCCGGGCATTGCCCTGGCCGGCACTTTTGCATTGGGAGATGCTATCCGGATGGACCCGGCGCGCGCCTCACCCGAACCGGGCAGGCTAGCCAGATAATTCGCCGGAACCCCGGCGCCGCGCTTGCGCGGCGGATTCCGCCCATCCCGATAGCAACTCCCTTTTTACCGGCTACCGCGGCGCTCTGGCTGGCAACGCCATGCGGTATGCTTGCCGGCAAAAACCCTTGGAATCGTCAGCGATCCCGAGACATTTGAGGCCATTGTTGCCTTGCAACGTATGTACTGTCAATGTGGAAATCCGTCCTGGCGAAACGGGCTCCCCGACCTACCGGACGGTATGCCACGCCTGCCTCCGCCGAGGCTCCGCAGGATAGGCGAGAAGGATGAAAATTTTATGTACATCGTAGCCATTGGCTGGCTCTATGTCGCGCTGATGATGGCGATCACCGAGCACACGGTGGTGGCGGGCGTCGCCACGTTCGTGTTCTATGGGCTGGCGCCGGTGGCACTGGTGCTGTACATCCTGGGCACGCCGGCGCGGCGGCGGCGCAAAGCGCAAGCCGAGCGCGCGGCGCAGGCCGGCGGCAATGCGCCGCCGGTGGCGGAAACACCGCGGGAGAAGTAGGACTGACGCCTCAGTCGGCCAGCCAGACCAGGCTGGCCATGCGGCCGGTCACGCCGTCGCGGCGATAGGAGTAGAAGCGCGCTGCGTCGGTGACGGTGCAGGCATCACCGCCATACACCTCGGTGCAGCCGGCCCGTGCCAGCCGCGTGCGCGCGAGTGCATAGATGTCGGCCAGGTACTTGCCCGGGGCACCGGCACGGAAAGCCGCCGCAACAGCGGCCTGCTCGCCGGCATGCGCCTGCGCCAGGAAGGCGTCGCGCACCTCGGCGCCGACCTCGAACGCATCCGGCCCGATGGCCGGACCCAGCCACGCCAGCCAGCGCTGGTCCTGACCGCCGGCCGCGGCCTGCATGCGGGCCAGCGTGGCTTCGATAACGCCATTGCACAGCCCGCGCCAGCCGGCGTGCGCCGCACCCACCACCGTGCCTTGCGCATCGCACAGCAGGACCGGCAAGCAGTCGGCCGTCATCACGGCGCAGACATGGCCCGGTGCGCTCGCGACACTGGCATCGGCCTGCGGGGCCTGATCGCCTGCACCGGCCACGTGGCCGGCCGTGACCACGGCGCAGCCATGCACCTGGTCAAGCCAGCGCGGCATCGACGGCAGGTGCGCGGCCAGCCGTTCCCGATTGCGCGCGACGTCCGCCGGATCGTCGCCCACATGCGTGCCCAGGTTGAGCCCGCCCGGCATGCCGCCGGCAAGCCCGTACGGTCCCTGGCTGACGCCGCCATGGCGTGTGGTCGAGAGCGCGCGCACGCGCGCCGGCGCCGGCCAGCCGGGCACCAGCCATTGGGAGTCAGGCGTCGCGCTCATCGTCTTCATCCTCGTCACCCTCGCCGGCATATTCCCAGTGGGCTTCACCGCCTTCCCACACCTCGTCCCAGGCCTCTTCTTCCTCTTCATCCTGCGCGCTTTCGAAGTCGAGCGCATCGACCAGTGCCTGCAGGTCCGCCGGCGGCTGCGCGGTCCACGACATGTGCCGGCCGGTGGCCGGATGCACCAGGCCAAGCTTGTACGCATGCAGCGCCTGGCGCTCGAACGGCACCGGCAGCGGCACGCGGATGGCCGGACGCTGGCCGCGCTGGGTCGCGCGGAAGTAGACCGGATCGCCCACCAGCGGATGGCCGATCGATTCGAAGTGCACGCGGATCTGGTGCGTGCGCCCGGTCTCGAGCTTGCACATCACCATCGAGACAAAGCTGCGGCCCAGCGGCACCGTGGCCAGCGTGCGGAAATGCGTGCGCGAGGGCTTGCCGCTGGCCGTATGCACCACCGCCATGCGCGTGCGTTCGCGCGCGTCGCGGCCGATCGGCGCGTCGATGGTGCCCTCGTCGTAGGTGCGGCCCCACACCAGCGCAATGTACGTGCGCTTGACCGTGCGCGCCTGCAGCTGGCGCACCAGGTCGGTCTGCGCGGTCAGGGTGCGCGCGACCACCATCAGGCCAGATGTTTCCTTGTCGAGCCGGTGCACGATGCCCGCACGCGGCAGGGCGCTGGCGGCCGGGTCGCGATGCAGCAGCCCGTTGAGCACGGTGCCGCTCCAGTTGCCGGCGGCCGGATGCACCACCAGCCCGGCGGGCTTGTTGATGATCAGCAGCGTGTCGTCTTCATAGACCACGTCCAGCGGCACATCCTCCGGCGCAAAGGCAGAAGATTCGGGCGCGGCCTGCGGCTGCACCTCGATGCGGTTGCCCATCTGCACCGCATCGCGCGGGCGCCGCACCTGGCCGTCAACGCGCACCGCGCCGCTTTCGATCCACTGCTGCAGGCGGCTGCGCGAGAACTCGCTGAAGTGACGCGCGAGCAATTTGTCGAGGCGTTCGCCATGCGCGGCACTGTCCACCTCCAGGGACAGCGTTACCCCGGCCTCGGCGCCCGGCGCGGCATTGGCCGGCGCGGCCTCGGCAAGGTCCTCGAATTCCTCGGAATCGGCCACGGCTGCGGCGGCGCGCACCTGTTCGGGTGGCAGTCCTCCCACACCCGCGCCCGGTCGGGCTTGAGGTTGGGGGCTTGGGCTATAATGCTTTACGCTATTTTTCTTCATCCGGGATACGATTGCCCATGCAATTGCAGAGCATGAAACGCGCGCCGTGGCGCGCGACAATTGGAGCGGTTCTGCTCGCAGGCGGCTGCGTCATGCTGTCGGCATGCGGCCTGCTGGCGGACCAGCCCGACGAAACTGCCGGCTGGTCGGCCAACAAATTATATTCGGAAGCCAAGGACGCACTGGATGGCGGCGACTACACCCGCGCCGTCAAGCTGTACGAAAAGCTCGAAGGCCGCTATCCGTTCGGGCGCTATGCGCAGCAGGCGCAGATCGACACCGCCTACGCCAACTACAAGGACGGCGAGACGGCCGCAGCGCTGGCCGCGGTGGACCGCTTTATCCAGCTGCACCCGAACCACCCCAACATCGATTACGCCTACTACCTCAAGGGGCTGATCAACTTCAACGACAACCTGGGCTGGCTGGGCCGCTTCTCCGGCCAGGACCTGAGCGAGCGCGACCCCAAGGCCGCACGCGCCGCCTACGACGCGTTCAATACGCTGGTCACCAAGTACCCGGACAGCAAGTACACCCCCGACGCCGCGCTGCGCATGCAGTACATCGTCAACTCGCTGGCCCAGCACGAGGTGCATGCCGCGCGCTACTACTACAAGCGCGGCGCCTACCTGGCCGCGGTGAACCGCGCGCAGCAGGCGCTGAAGGACTATGACGGCGCGCCGGCTAACGAGGAAGCGCTGTACATCATGATCCGTTCGTACGATGCGCTGGGCATGAAGGACCTGCGCGACGATACCGCCCGCGTGATGGAGAAGAACTTCCCGGAAAGCGACTTCATCAAGTACGGCGAACGCCGCAAGGACAAGTCCTGGTGGGAAGTGTTCTGAACCTCGCCAACGCCCACGGGCGGCGATAAAAAAACGGGACGTGTCGCATGACCGTCCCGTTTTTGCTTTCCAGGGGTGCGCCCTTCAGTCTTCCGCGCCCGCTTCCGCGGCACGCGCCGCCTTGCCCTCCCCGCGCAGCGATTCCAGGAAGCGCACCACCGTGGCCGCCTCGCGCGTGCGCGTGAACGGCGGCAGGCTCTGCCAGATCTGGCGGCCATAGGGCTTTTCCACCAGCCGGGTGTCGAAGATGGCCAGCACGCCGCGGTCGGACTCCGAGCGGATCAACCGCCCCGCGCCCTGCTTCAGCGTGATCACCGCATGCGGCAGCTGGTGCGCGGCAAACGGACTCAGCCCCTTCTTCTGCAGCACTTCCATGCGCGCGGCCAGCACCGGGTCGTCGGGCGGCGCGAACGGCAGCTTGTCGATGATCACCAGCGACAGCGCCTCGCCGCGCACGTCCACCCCTTCCCAGAAACTCTGGCTGCCCACCAGCACGGCGTTGCCCAGTTCGCGGAAGCGATCGAGCAGCTCGGTGCGGCTGGCCTGGCCCTGCACCAGCAGCGGCAGGTTCAGCCCGCGCTCGGCGAAGGCGTCGTAGAGCAGGTCGGAGGCGCGCTGCACCGCGCGCAGCGTGGTGCACAGCAGGAAGGTGCGCCCGCCGGCCGCTTCGATCAGCGGCAGCGCGGCCTGCACCACGGCATCGGTGAACTGCGGCGACTGCGGGGCGGGCATGTCGCGCGGCACATACAGCAGCCCCTGCTTCGCGTAGTCGAACGGACTCGGCAGCGTCAGCGAACGGTCCTTGTCGAGACCAAGCTGGGCTGCATAGTGCGTAAAGTTGCCCTTGACCGACAGCGTGGCCGAGGTAAAGACCCACGCACGCGGCTGGCCGCCGCGCTGGCGCGAGAAAATCGGCGCGATCGACAGCGGGGTTCGGTGCAGCTGCACGGTGTGGGAGAACACTTCGACCCAGCGTACGGTTTCAGCGGGCGCCGGCGCCTGGGCTGCCTCGCCGCCTTCACTGCCCTCGCCTGCCGGTGCGGCGGGCGCGGCAACGACATCGCTGCGCCATGCCGCCAGCCGCTCGGCCAGCTCCAGCGCGCGCCGGTGGCACTGCTGCAGCGATTCGGCGCGCTCCGCCTGGCTTTCCAGCATCTCGACGAAGGCGGACAGCGCCTCGTCCAGCGCATCGAGCGTTTCATTGAAGGGCTCGGCAATGCGGCGGTCGGCCTCGATCTGGCCCAGCGCCAGCCGCGCGTTGTCCTTGCCGAACGCCAGCCGCAGGTCGCGCGCGGCACGCTCCAGCGGCGCGCCCAGCGCCACCCAGTCGACCGCATCGCGCGCATGCGACAGGCCTTCGGCCACCGTGTCGCGGGCCAGCTCGAGCAGCTGGCTGGTCGACAGCGTTTCGCCGAAGAACAGCGTCGCAGTCTCGGGCAGCTGGTGCGCTTCGTCGAAGATCACGGTGTTGGCGGCAGGCAGCAGCTCGGCCATGCCGGTATCGCGCAGCACCACGTCGGCGAAGAACAGGTGATGGTTGACCACCACCACGTCGGCCTGCTGCGCTTCCTTGCGCGCGCGCATCACGAAGCAGTCCTTGTAGAACGGGCACTCCGAGCCCAGGCAGTTGTCGCGCGTCGACGTCACCATCTGCCACACCGGCGCGTTCTCGGGCACGGCGGCCAGCTCGGCCTTGTCGCCGGTCTTGGTTTCCTTGACGAAGCGACCGATGTCACGCAGCCACGCGGCGTCCTGGCGCGATGCCAGCCGCCCGGCCGCCTGCGCGCGTTCGAGGTGATAGTGACAGACGTAGTTGGCGCGGCCCTTGAGCAAGGCCACCGAGACCGGCACGTTCAGCGCATGGCGCACCGTCGGGATATCGCGCAGGAACAGCTGGTCCTGCAGGTTCTTGGTGCCGGTGGACAGGATGACCTTGCCGCCCCACAACATGGCCGGCACCAGGTAGGCGTAGGTCTTGCCGGTGCCGGTGCCGGCCTCGACGATGACGGTGTCGTTGGACGCGATCGCCTCGGCGACGGCATCGGCCATCTTGTGCTGCGAAGCGCGCGGCCGGTAGCCCGGGATGGCCTGCGCCAGCGTGCCGGTATCGGCAAAGATGGTGCCAAGCTCGGCGCTGCGGCTGGCTGCGGCGTCCATGGCGCTGGCGGCGACGTCATGCAGGTCCGTGGCGTCGTCCGCACTGGCGGCATCGTCTTGCTCGGGGGAATCGGAAAGGTCGGACAAGGTGGGGGAATACTTTGTGTAAGCCGCCGGTCGGTGTGCCGGCGGCATCTGGTGCGGGCGGCCCGGATGCTCAGGCCGGCACGTCGGGTTCCAGCTGCAATTGCAGCAGCGTGATGGCGTCCTTCAGCTTCAGCCGGCGCTTCTTCAGGCGGCGCAGTTGCAGCTCGTCATGGACGGCGTCGCTCGCGAGCCGGTCGATCAGGAAGTCCAGGTCGCGGTGCTCGATCTGCAACTCCATGATGCGCCGCTCCAGGGTATTCAGGTTGCTGTCCATGTGCGCCTCCGCTGTACGGTCACAGTGCGATCGGCTCAGAAGCCGAACGGGCGCGGCGCCGACGCCTGGCCCTGCTGCTCCTTGGCCTTGGCGCGCCGCTCTTCCAGTTCCTTCTGGCGCCGCTCGAGGTCGCGTTGCTTGGCCTCGTACGCCTTCACGTTTTCCTCGCGCTGGCGCGCCTGCTCGGCGCCCTTTTGCTGCGCCTCCTTCATCTTGGCGTCATAGTCGGACTGCTTCTGCTGGTACGCCTGCGCATTGGCGGCACGCTGCGGCGCTTCACCCTGGCGTTGCGCGTCGCGCAGTTGCTGTTCCTGCTGCTTCTTCTCGAACGCGGCGCGGCTGGACTGCTCGCTGGCGGCACGCTGCGGCTGGCTGGCCTCGAATTCGGCCCGGCGCAGCGCCTGCTCGCGGTCGCGCTCGGCAGCGCGGTGCGCGCGTTCGGCCTCGCCGACTTCCAGTTCGCGCTTGCGCAGCACCTGCAACTCCTCGCGCTGGACTTCCTTGGCCTTGTCGATGCAGCTGTTGACGAAGAACTTGCTGTAGCACTCGTGCTCGGCCGCGGAAAAACGGTAGTTGGTCCAGGCGCGGGAATCGCCGATGGCCTTGCGTTCGGCACCGAAGTCGCGCGGAGCTCCGGCGGCCGGCGCAGAAGCTTGCGCCAGCGCCGGTCGCACCGGCATCAGCGCGGCGCCGGAGGCGAGCGCCAGCACGGCCAGGCTGGCAGCCTGGAAAAGGACGGATTTCGGCACGTTGGCGACAGTTGGCATGGCCGGCGAGGTGGCGGGAGAAGTTACCGCGGAAGTAGCCAGGGCGGCGGCCTGACGGGGCTTGACGATCATGACGGGATTCTAGCATCCGGGCCGCCTGGCGGCCTGCCCCGCACATGCCGGTAACGCCCCTTGCGCGAAGCCGGCGGCAAGCGTGGCCGAACTGCGGCGCGCTTGTGGCAAAATGCCCCGCTTTCGACCGACTGCGTTTTCAGATGTCCAACCTGCCCGCTTCCGTCTCGCAAAAAATCGTGTCGCTCATCGCGGCTGAACTGTCCGTGCAGCCGCGCCAGGTCGCGGCCGCCGTGGACCTGCTCGACGAGGGCGCCACCGTCCCGTTCATCGCCCGCTACCGCAAGGAAGTGACCGGCAACCTGGACGACACGCAGCTGCGCAACCTGGAAGAGCGACTGCTCTACCTGCGCGACATGGAAGACCGCCGCGCGGCCATCCTGGCGTCGATCCAGGAGCAAGGCAAGCTCACGCCCGAGCTGCAGGCTGCCATCGAGGCCGCCGAAACCAAGCAGACGCTGGAAGACCTCTACCTGCCCTACAAGCCCAAGCGCCGCACCCGCGCCCAGATCGCGCGCGAATGCGGACTGGAACCGCTGGCGCTGGCGCTGCTGGCCGACCCCACGCTGGACCCGCAGGCCGAGGCCGCCAGGTACGTCAACGGCAACCCGACCGCCGACGGCGGCGTGCCCGATGTGAAGGCCGCGCTGGACGGCGCGCGCGACATCCTGTCCGAGCAGTTCGGCGAGACCGCCGAGTTGCTGGGCAAGCTGCGCGAACACCTGTGGAACAACGGCGTGGTCGCCTCCACCGTGATGGAAGGCAAGGAAACCGCCGAGGAAGAGAAGTTCCGCGACTACTACGCCTACAGCGAAACCATCCGCACGGTACCGTCGCACCGCGCGCTGGCGCTGTTCCGCGGCCGCAATTCGGGCGTGCTGATGGTCAAGCTGGGCCTGGGCGAAGAACAGGACGCGCTGGTGCCGCACCCGTGCGAAGGCATGATCGCGCGCCATGTCGGCATCCAGCAGCTGGGCCGCCCCGCCGACAAGTGGCTGGGCGACGTGTGCCGCTGGTGCTGGCGCGTGAAGGTGCAGCCGCACCTGGAAACCGAGCTGCTGACGCAGCTGCGCGAAACCGCCGAAAGCGAAGCCATCAAGGTGTTCGGCCGCAACCTGCATGAACTGCTGCTGGCCGCGCCGGCCGGGCCCAAGGCCGTGATGGGCGTCGACCCAGGCATCCGCACCGGCTGCAAGATCGCGGTGGTCGACAGCACCGGCAAGCTGCTCGACACGGCCACCATCTACCCGCACGAGCCGCGCCGCGACTGGAACGGTTCGCTCGCCACGCTGGCCCGCCTGGCGAAGCAGCACAACGTCGCGCTGGTCTCGATCGGCAACGGCACCGCCAGCCGCGAGACCGACAAGCTGGTGCAGGACCTGATGAAGCAGATGCCCGAGCTGAAGCTGACCAAAATCGTGGTCAGCGAGGCCGGCGCATCGGTCTACTCGGCGTCGGAACTGGCCGCCAAGGAATTCCCGGACCTGGACGTGTCGCTGCGCGGCGCGGTGTCGATCGCACGCCGCCTGCAGGACCCGCTGGCCGAACTGGTCAAGATCGATCCCAAGTCGATCGGCGTGGGCCAGTACCAGCACGATGTGAACCAGCGCGAACTGGCGCGTACCCTCGATGCCGTGGTGGAAGACTGCGTGAACGCCGTGGGCGTGGACGTCAACACCGCCTCGGCGCCGCTGCTGGCGCGCGTATCGGGCCTGAACACGGTGCTGGCGCGCAATATCGTCGAATACCGCGATGCCAACGGCGCCTTTGCCAACCGCAATGCGCTGAAGAAGGTGCCGCGCCTGGGCGACAAGACCTTCGAGCAGGCGGCCGGCTTCCTGCGCATCAACGATGGCGACAACCCGCTGGACCGCTCATCGGTGCACCCGGAAGCCTATCCGGTGGTGCAACGCATCCTGGACGCCATCAAGAAGGGCCTGCGCGACGTGATGGGCAACCGCGAAGCGCTGCGCGGCCTGTCGCCGGAAAAGTTCACCGACGAGTCGTTCGGCCTGCCGACCGTGCGCGACATCCTGTCCGAGCTGGAAAAGCCCGGCCGCGACCCGCGCCCCGAGTTCAAGACCGCGACCTTCCAGGAAGGCGTGGAGGACGTGAAGGACCTGCAGCCCGGCATGGTGCTGGAAGGCGTGGTCACCAACGTGGCGGCGTTCGGCGCGTTCGTCGATATCGGCGTGCACCAGGACGGCCTGGTTCACATCTCGGCGCTGTCGAACAAGTTCGTCAAGGACGCGCACGAAGTAGTCAAGGCCGGCCAGATCGTCAAGGTCAAGGTGATGGAGGTCGACGTCAAGCGCAATCGCATTGGACTGTCGATGCGGCTGGACGACGAGCCGGGCCAGGCGGCACCGCGAGCCGGCGGCGGCGACCGCGGCGGCCAGCGTAACGGCGGCAAGGGCTCCGGCGGCGGCCGCCGCGAGCCGGAGCCGGCGGGCGCGATGGCAGCGGCATTTGCCAAGCTCAAGCGCTGAACGGCACGCTCCACGCAAAATCAAGGACGCCCCGCACGAAACTGTGCGGGGCGTTTTTCATTGCGCGCCGCCGCGGGCGATCGTCACGACCAGTCCGGTCGCGCCGTCGGTCCGGTTGGCAAAGGCAAGGTCGAGTCCGTGCAGCCTCGCCACGCGCAGGGCGATGGAAACGCCGAGGCCATGCCCATGCTCGCGGTGCGCCCCGCCCCCGCGGAAGAAGCGGTCGCCGAGCCGCGCCAGCACATCGGGCGCGATGCCCGGCCCCTGGTCGCGCACGGAAATACCGCCCGGCTCGAAATCCACCGTGACCAGCGCGCCCGGCGGGCTGTAGCGGATGGCATTGTCGAGCAGGTTGCGCAGCAGCAGGGACAGCAGGTTGGCATCGCCCGCGACCGGCAGCGGTTCGCCGCCCTGCTCCGGCCATTCGAGCTCCACATCGACCTGCTTCTGCTGCGCCAGCGCCAGGCAGTCCGACAGCGCCTGCTGCGCCACCGGCAGCCAGCTGACCGGCTGGCGCGACGGCAGCGCCGAGGCATCCTCCAGCCGGCTCAGCGTCAGCAGCTGCGATACCAGCCGGCTGATGCGGTCGATGCCGGCGGCGACGTTGGCGCGGGCCCGGTCGCGCTCTACGGCGTCCGGCGAGCGCTCGGCAAGCTCCCATTGCGCCCTCAGCGCGGCCAGCGGCGTGCGCATCTCGTGCGCGGCGTCGGCGGTCAGGCGGCGCTCGTGCTCGATCGAATCCGACACGCGCTCCAGCAGCCGGTTCATCGCGTGGACCAGCGGTACCAGCTCGCCAGGCACCGCCGCCAGGCTGAGCGGCTGGCGATCGTCGGGCGCGCGCCGTTCGATGTCGGCCGACAACGCCCGCACCGGCGCCATCGCGCGGCGCGTGAACCAGATCAGCAGCGCGATCAGCAGCGGCAGGCCCGCGGCCCATGGCAGCACCTGCGCGGCGATATAGGACAGGATCAGCTCGTTGCGCTCGGCCAGTTGCTGGCCGACGCAGACACGCCAGCCGGTATCCGGATCGTCGAGGTAGTACAGCCGCCAGCGCTGGTGGTCGAGCACGGTATCGGTAAAGCCCTTCGCGCCCGGCGCGCGCGGCAGCAGGTCGCCCTCCGGATCGATATGCAGCGGCTGCCCGTTTGGCAGCCACGCGGCGATGGCGAGGTCGCCGAGGCCGGCATCGCCCTGGTCGCCTTCCACCAGCTGCGGCAGCCGCGTGCGCGACGGCCCGGCGGCAAGGTCGACCATCGGCGCCACCGAGTGCATCTGCAGCGCCATGCGCACCATGTCGGTGTCATACAGCTCGTTGATCTCATGCCGGGCGCGCACGTAGGTCAGGCCGATGGTCAGCAGCCAGACCACCGGCGTGGCGATCAGCACGGCCAGGATAAGCCGGCGCTGCAGCGTCATTGGCAGTCCTCGGCTGCGCCCAGCGTGTAGCCCGCGCCGCGGAAGGTGCGCACGATCCTGGGATGGATCTTTCGGCGCAGGTGGTGGATGTGGACTTCCAGCGCATTGCTTTCCACGCCGCCCTGCCAGTCATAGAGCTTGTCGCGCAGGAAATCGCGCGTCAGCAGGCGGTTGGGGTGTGCCAGCAGCAACTCGAGCAGCATGGCTTCGCGGCTGGTCAGCTCCACCGGCGTGCCGGCCCAGTATGCCTGCCGGCGGGCGGGATGGAATTCCAGCGCGCCGTGCTTCCACACCGGCGACGACATCCCCACGGCGCGGCGTGTCACGGCGCGCAGGCGCGCGGCCAGTTCGTCGAGCGCGACCGGCTTGACCAGGTAGTCATCGGCGCCGGCATCGAGCCCGCCGATGCGGCTTTCGATCGCATCGCGCGCGGTCAGGACGATCACGGGAATGCGGCAGCCGCGCGCGCGCCAGCGCGCCAGCAGCGCCATGCCGTCCTCGCCGGGCAGGCCGAGGTCCAGCACCACGGCGTCATAGCCGGCCATCTCGAGCGCATGGTCGGCCTCTGCGGCGGTGCTGAACCAGTCGACCGCATAGTCCAGCAGCTGCAGCCCGCGCCGCAGGCCGTCGCCGAGCATGGGGTCGTCTTCAACAATAAGGATTCTCATGTTCCGGGTTGTTATGCGGCCGTCACGCCACGCAGGGGATCGATTGTGCGCTTGCAAGCTTAATGTGCCATTAAGGTTGCCGGCTTATCCTCGCGCTCGCATTGCCAGGCCTTGTCCTGTTCAACGCCGCGCCTGGCGCCGGCGCCGACAAGGCCGTCAACTCTTCCGCCCGCGCCGCCTTGCCGTCACACCTGCCCTCCAGCCCTGCCAGCCCCGCCGTTCTGCCACACGCCGAGCGCCTCGCCGCGCGGCCCGACCATGCCGTGCGCGTGGCAGGCATTCCCGCCATTGCGCTCGCGCTCGCGGTGCTGGCGTTCGCGCTGCTGTGGTTCGGCACGCTGGGGGCACGCCACCTGCTGGGACCGGATGAAGGCCGCTACGCCGAGATCGCGCGCGAGATGCTGGCCACCGGCGACTGGGTCACGATCCGCTATGACGGGCTGAAGTACTTCGAGAAGCCGCCCTTCCACCTGTGGGTGACGGCAGTGTCATATACGCTGTTCGGCATCGGCGAATGGCAGGCGCGGCTGTGCGTCGCGCTTGCCGGCCTGGCCGGCGTGGCGGCATCGATGCTGGCGGCGGCGCGCTGGTTCGGCGCGCGCGCGGGATGGCTGGCGGGGCTAGTGCTGGCATCGGCGCCGATGTGGAATGCCGCGGCACACTTCAATACTCTCGACATGACGCTCTCCGGCGTCCTGGCCTGCGCCCTGGCGGGCATGCTGCTGGCGCAGCACCCCCGCACCACGCCAACGTCGCGACGCAACTGGATGCTGGCATGCTGGACGGCGATGGGTATCGCGCTGCTGACCAAGGGGCTGGTCGGGGTGGTGCTGCCGGGACTGGCACTGGTGGCGTACACCTGCGTCACGCGTGACCTGGCGCTGTGGCGGCGCCTGCATGCGCTGGCGGGCATTGCGGTGATGCTGCTGGTGGCGGTGCCGTGGTACTGGCTGGTGGCACGTCGCAACCCCGAGTTCCTGCACTTCTTCTTCGTGCACGAGCACTGGCAGCGCTACACGTCGACGGTGCATGCGCGCCAGGGTCCGCCGTGGTACTTCGTGCCGCTGGTGCTGGGCGGGTTCATGCCGTGGCTTGGGGTGCTGCCCGCAATGGTCCGCACCGTCAGGCATCGCGCCGGGGCCAGCGTGACCACCGTGACCACCACCATGACAATCGGCCCGGCACCGTTCCAGCCCGCGCTGATGTGCGCTGCGTGGGCATTGTCGATCTTCGCCTTCTTCAGCCTGTCAGGCTCCAAGCTGCCCGGCTACATCCTGCCGGTGTTCCCGGCGCTGGCGATCCTCGCCGGTGCCGCGCTGGCGCAAACCGGCGTGCCGGCGTGGCGCACGCAGCTTTGGGCGATGCTGGCGATCGGCGCGCTCGGGCTGCTGGCGAGTCCCGTGGTGGCGAACCTCGATTCCAACAACACACCGAACGTGCTCTATCGCGCCTACGCCGTATGGGTGACGATGGCGTTTGCCCTCATCTGCGCCGGCACGCTCGCCGCGCTGTGGCTGCTGCGCCGGCACGGGCGCATGGCAAGCATCACGGCTTACGCGCTGGGCATGCTGCTGGCATTCACCGTTGCCCTGCTCGGCCATGAGGCCATCGGCCGCTCGGCCTCGGGCATCGCCCTGGCTGCGCCGATCGAGCGCGTGCTGCGGCCCGGCATGCCGCTCTATGGCGTGGGCATGCTCGACCATACATTGCCCTTCTACCTGCGGCATCCGCTCACCATGGTGGCGCAGCCCGATGAACTGGCCTTCGGCACGGAGCAGGAGCCGCAGAAGTGGCTGCCGACCATCGACGCCTTTGTCGATGCGTGGCAGCACGGCCCGCGTGCCGTGGCGCTGTTGTCGCCGCGGACGTTTGCCGAACTGAGCGCGCGCGTGCCGATGCATGTGATCGCGCGCGACTGGCGGCGCGTGGCCGTGGCCAACTTCCCCGTCGCCGGCGTGCGCTAGCGTGCTGCCGGTGTTTCGTGCCGCACTCGTGCGGCACGCTTCTTTTCGATGCGATCGTCAACACAATGCAAGGCAAGAAAGTACTGATTCTCGGCGTCAACGGCTTCATTGGCCATCACCTGACGCGCCGCATCCTGGAAACCACGCCGTGGGAGGTCTACGGCATGGACATGAACACGGACCGCCT
>NZ_CP170643.1:3097704-3098165 GCF_051015765.1 Cupriavidus sp. a3
GGCCATCACCTGACGCGCCGCATCCTGGAAACCACGCCGTGGGAGGTCTACGGCATGGACATGAACACGGACCGCCTGGGCGACCTCGTCGATCACCCGCGCATGCACTTCTTCGAAGGTGACATCACCATCAACAAGGAGTGGATCGAGTACAACATCCGCAAGTGCGACGTGGTGCTGCCGCTGGTCGCCATCGCCACGCCGGCCACCTACGTGCGCCAGCCGCTGCGCGTGTTCGAGCTGGATTTCGAGGCCAACCTGCCGATCGTGCGCGCCGCGGTCAAGTACGGCAAGCACCTGGTGTTCCCGTCGACCTCGGAGGTCTACGGCATGTGCAGCGACGAGGAGTTCGACCCGGAAGCCTCGCCGCTGGTCTACGGCCCGATCAACAAGCCGCGCTGGATCTATGCCTGCTCCAAGCAACTGATGGACCGCGTGATCCACGCCTACGGCATGGAGCA
>NZ_CP170643.1:3098265-3359565 GCF_051015765.1 Cupriavidus sp. a3
ATCAACAAGCCGCGCTGGATCTATGCCTGCTCCAAGCAACTGATGGACCGCGTGATCCACGCCTACGGCATGGAGCAAGGGCTGAACTACACGCTGTTCCGCCCCTTTAACTGGATCGGCGCGGGCCTGGACTCGATCTTCGAGTCGAAGGAAGGCTCGTCGCGCGTGGTGACGCAGTTCCTCGGCCATATCGTGCGCGGCGAGCCGATCAAGCTGGTCGACGGCGGCGCGCAGAAGCGCGCGTTATCAACAAGCCGCGCTGGATCTATGCCTGCTCCAAGCAACTGATGGACCGCGTGATCCACGCCTACGGCATGGAGCAGGGCCTCCACTACACGCTGTTCCGCCCCTTCAACTGGATCGGCGCGGGGCTGGACTCGATCTTCGAGTCGAAGGAAGGCTCGTCGCGCGTCGTGACGCAGTTCCTCGGCCATATCGTGCGCGGCGAGCCGATCAAGCTGGTCGACGGCGGCGCGCAGAAGCGCGCGTTTGCCGATATCTCGGACGGCATCGGCGCGCTGATGCGCATCATCGAGAACCCGAGCGGCATCGCCAGCGGCAAGATCTTCAATATCGGCAATCCGGCCAACATCCATTCGGTGCGCGAGCTGGCCGAGATGATGCTGAAGATGGCCGCGGACTACCCCGAATACGCCGAGGAGGCGCGCAAGACGCAGATCGTCGAAACCTCGTCGGGCGACTTCTACGGCAAGGGCTACCAGGACGTGCAGCACCGCGTGCCGAAGATCGACAACACCGTCGAGGAACTGGGCTGGAAGCCCGAGGTCACGATGGAGCAGTCGCTGCGCCGCATCTTCGAAGCCTACCGCGGGCACGTGGCCGACGCGCGCACGCTAGTGAACCAGTCGTAGGCGCAGGCAGGCAGGCCACAGGCGCTCGATGTCCTAAGCGTCCGCCCGGTCAAACCCCGCCTTGCGCGCCAGCACGATGGCCTGCGCGCGGTTCTCCACTTCCAGCTTGGCGAAGATGCTGGTGATGTGGTTGCGCACGGTCTTTTCGCACAGGTCCAGGCGCGCGGCGATCTGGGCGTTGTCGCGGCCCTGCGCGATCAGCTCGACGATATCGCGCTCGCGCCGCGTCAGCGCGGTGAAGGCGGGATCGCGCACCGGTGCCGAGGCCGGCAGGAAGGCACGCACCTCGTCGAGCCATCGGTTCCAAGCGGGCTCGGTGTCGAGCAGCAGGTGATTGCCGCTTTCCAGCGGCACGAAGCGCGCGCCGGGAATTTCGCTGGCGATCAGGCGGCCCTCGTCGAACGGCACGCGCGCGTCGCGCACCGCATGCAGCACCAGCGTCGGGCACGTGACCCTCGGCAGCAGTTCGACCACATCGATCTCGTTGAACACGCGCATGAAGCGCGCGGCATTCAGCGGCGACGTGGAGACCCGCTCCAGCTCGTTGAACCACGCATGCTGCTCGGCCGTGCCGCCCGGGATGAACTGGGTCGTGAAGAACTGGCGGAAGGCGGGATTCTCCTGGCCCCAGCCTAGCTCGGCGAGCTTGTTCATCAATTCGGCTTCCTCGCGCAGGCGCGGGCTCAGGTTGTCGCGCTTGAGCCGCCCGCGCGCATAACCGCCGTGGAGGATCAGGTGGCTGACGCGCTCGGGGTGCGCCACGGCGTAGGCCACGGCGATCGATGCGCCCTGCGAGATACCCAGCAGCGGGAAATGCTCCACGCCGTTGGCATCGACGATGGTTTCGAGGTCGCGCAGCCACGCGTCGAACGACAGGTCTTCGATATCGCGGTCGGACAGCCCGCAGCCGCGTTCGTCATAGCGGATCAGCGTGTGGTGCGCCGACAGGGCCATGATCATGTGGCTCCACACCGGGCTGTCCACATCGAACTCGAGGTGGCTCATCCAGTTGGCCGCCTTCACCAGCGGCGCGCCGCTGCCCGTGACGGCGTAGGCAAGGCGAACGCCATCCCGGCTGGTGCACAGGCGAATCTGCTGCTTGAACATCGGCATGTCGGGCCGCGCGGTGCTGGGACGGCCTGCCGGCGGCGCGGCCCTCGGGACCGTGCCTGCCAGGCGGGCGCGCCGCGTGACTTCACTAGTGTAGGAAAGGATCGGTGCGGCTTTGCAAGGGATTGCGCAAGCGCGCATGGCGTTGCGCGAATGCACCGGCCCGGCATGAAACCGGGCCGGTGGTCAGGGACGAGCGTGCGGCAGCGTTTGGCACGGGCGGGTCCTGACGCACATGCGGGCGCATGTGCGCTGGCATGGTGCCTCACCGAGGCACGCGGTTATGCATGGCTGAGGCATTCGCCACTGTCGCGCGGGCCGCTGCGTGCGCCGTCGCTGTAGCCGTCGCGCGATCTGGTGCGGGTCCCTTCCGTAAACGGGTCGAACTGTCCCATGCGCGCGCCGTCGGTATATGGATCGGGCTTGCGCATGCCGTCACGGTACGGATCAAAGTCACGGACCGCGCACACTGACATGCCCTGGCGCGCCACCACGGACAACATCGTGGCCTCGGTCGCGGGCCCGTGCGCTCCGTCGCTGAAGGCGTCGCGCTGTCCGTGGCGGACATGCGCGGCAGTCCGCGTGGCTTCGTCACCCGCCCCGGCGTGGGCGGTCGGGCTCGCGCCGACCGCCAGTGCGGCAAGTGCGGTGACGGTGAGCAGGGTCTCGGCAAACTTCTTATGCATTGCTATCTCCAACCGGGGATGCCGGCAGCGTGGCCGCTGCGGTCCCTCATGCAGGCGATCACCAACGGAATGCACGGGCCGCACGGGATCGCCTTGGCCGTGCGGGCCGATTGCCCGGCGCCTGCCGGCTGCCCTCCCATCGCGGCAGCGGTGCGGCGCCTGACTCCTGGATCAGGAAGATGCGGGTGTGGGGGGTACGGGCGCGCATGGCGCCCCGCTTCAGTCGCTCAACGTCAGTGCAGCCATCCGAACATCGCGAGCAGCGGCACCAGCGGCACCAGCGGCACCAGCGGCATTAGCGGCGACAGCGCCGGCGACGGCATCAGCCGCGCCGGACTGCGCCAGCGTGCCGCCAGGCCCGCCGACACGCGGTCGGCGGCCAGCTGCACCGCGGTGCGCCAGAGCGCCGCATCCGGCGCCTGGCGGCCGCGCAGGGAGCGCGCCAGCGACAACGCGCGTCCCAGCTCGCGCGCCGGCGCGCCGTGATCGTGGTCCAGCTCGCGCAGCGAGGCCAGCCACGACTCCCAGTTCGCGTGTGAATGACAGAAGACGTAGAGCAGCAGCAGCGCCGGCGGCAGCAGCACCGCGCCGGTGGGCGCGATGCGCTCGCGCAGCATGCGTCGCAGCCATGGCGGCAGCGCACGTCGCGGCAGGCGCGCGCGACGGGCTTCGTCGGCATGCCGGCTGGACGGGCGAGACCACTGCTGCAACGAACGCATGGCACGGCTCCTCGAGGAGGCGGACCGCCACGAAGGGGTCCTGTGACAAGTTGAGGGTTGCATTGTCCGGCCCGGGGCCGGCGCGCGCATGAGGCCGTGGTCCCGGGCCGGCTGCTGCGACGCCCGGGTTTCCGGGACAAGTGCCCCGGGGGAGCGCCGGCGGGTGGCGCATGGCAGACGCGCGCCTCGACCGCGCGGGCCGCGTCAGACAAAAAAGCCCCGGGACACGCCTTGCGGCGCCGTCCCGGGGCTTGCAGCGGCGGGCACCAGGCCCGCCCGCTTCAGATCTCGACCTTGGTACCCAGCTCCACCACCCGGTTGGCCGGGATCTGGAAGAAATCTGACGGCTTGGCGCCGTTCTGATGCATCCAGGCGAACAAGCTTTCGCGCCACATCGTCATGCCCGGCAGCTTGGACGGAATCACCGATTCGCGCGCGATGAAGAACGAGGTTTCCATCAGCTCGAAATGCATGCCGAGCTTGCGGTCGGCCAGGTCCAGCACCTTCTGCACGTCCGGCGTTTCCTTGAAGCCGTATTCCGACTTCAGGATAAAGACGCCGCCGCCCAGGTCCTTGCAGCTCAGGCGATGATCGTCGTCGACATACGGCACGTCGCGCGTGATGAAGTGCAGGAACACCACGCGCTCGTGCAGCACGCGGTTATGCTTGAGGTTGTGCAGCAGCGACACCGGCACCGACTCGGTGTTGCCGGTCAGGAACACCGCGGTGCCCTCGACGCGGTGCGGCGGGTGCGCCAGCAGGCCGGCGATGAACGGCTCCAGCGGGATGCCGTCTTCCAGGCTGCGCGCGCGCAGCAGCTTGCGGCCGCTGTACCAGGTCATCAGCATGAAGAAGGCCATGCTGCCCAGCAGCAGCGGGAACCAGCCGCCTTCGGCGACCTTGAGCAGGTTGGCGGCAAAGAACGACAGGTCGACCAGCAGGAAGCCCGCGCCGACCAGTACCACCAGCGCCGTGTTCCACTTCCACACATTGCGCATGCACACCGCCGCCAGGATGCTGGTGATGACCATGGTCGTGGTCACGGCGATGCCGTAGGCCGCCGCCAGGTTCTCGGACTTCTTGAACGAGATCACCACGCCGATCACCAGCACCAGCAGCAGCCAGTTGACCACCGGCAGGTAGATCTGGCCGATCTCCGCGGCCGAGGTGTAGCGCACGCGCATGCGCGGCACAAAGCCCAGCTGGATCGCCTGGCTGGTCAGCGAGAAGGCGCCGGAGATGACCGCCTGCGAGGCGATCACCGTCGCGCAGGTGGCCAGCAGCACCATCGGGATCAGCAGCGGCTCCGGCACCATCAGGTAGAACGGGTTCTCGGCGCCGGCGGGGTTTTGCAGCAGCATCGCGCCCTGGCCGAAGTAGTTCAGCATCAGGCACGGCATCACCAGGATGAACCAGCCGAGGCGGATCGGCCGCGCGCCGAAATGGCCCATGTCGACGTACAGCGCCTCGGCCCCGGTCAGCACCAGGAACACCGAGCCCAGCACGATAAAGGCCTGCAGCGCATGCTCGAGAAGGAAGGTGATGCCGTACAGCGGATTGACCGCCTTGAGGATTTCCGGCGCCTGGACCAGGTTCAATACGCCCAGCGCACCCAGCGTCAGGAACCATGCCGTCATGATCGGCCCGAACAGCTTGCCCACCGCGTGCGTGCCATGGCGCTGGAGCAGGAACAGCCCGGCCAGGATGGCCAGCGTGATCGGTATCACGAATTGCGACAGCTGCGGCGCCGCGATCTCCAGCCCTTCCACCGCTGACAGCACCGAGATCGCCGGTGTGATGACCGCGTCGCCATAGAACATGCAGGCGCCGAAGATGCCCAGCATCATCAGGAACTTGGCCTTGCCCGAGCGCGGTGCCACGGAACGCAGCACCAGCGCCATCAGCGCCAGTACCCCGCCCTCGCCGTCGTTGTCGGCGCGCATGATGAACACCACGTACTTGATCGAGACCACGATGATCATGGCCCAGAACAGCATCGAGATGACGCCCAGCACGGCGTCGGGGCTGAAGGCGATGCCGTGCTCCTTGCTGAAGCACTCCTTGAGCGCGTACAGCGGGCTGGTGCCGATGTCGCCGAAGACGACGCCGACCGCGCCGAGCACCAGGGCGCGCGTGCTCGGACTTTCGACGAAATAATGGCTGGTTGTGGACTGGGTAGTCATGAGATTGGGTCTGCCCGGCCGGCTTGCCGGCAGTTTGGTTGGCTCTGTCAGTCGCCACCCGGCGCGGGGTATCGACTGCTGCGACCGTTTTCCGGCGCTTTTTGCGTTCTATTGCATTGCACAAACCCGCGCAATTCTAGATGAACTGCCCGCGAACGACCACTCCGGTGATCCGGATGCCGTTTTCGTGACCGAGCAAGCATGGGAGGGAAGTGGCCGGTGGTCAAGGCCCGGGTAAGCAATACAGCGTGTCCTTGCGCCCGCAAGGGCCGTTGTGGCACAACAACATTTGTGCCTCAGGCGGCACCCAGGAGGGGCCTATACGCCGAGGTAACGATCCAGCGCTTCCGGCTTGCCGGCCAGGTCGGCCGCCGGGCCAGCCAGTACCACCCGGCCTTTTTCCAGCACCACGGCGCGGTCGGCGTGCGCCAGCACCGAGCGGAAGTTGCGGTCTACCACCACCGAAGCGATCCCGGTGGCGCGCACCGTGGCGATGACTTCCCAGATCTCGCGCACGATGCGCGGGGCCAGCCCTTCGGTGGCTTCGTCCAGCACCAGGCAGTCGGGATTGGTCATCAGCGCGCGGCCGATCGACAGCATCTGCTGCTCGCCGCCGGACAGTTGCTGGCCGCCATGCGAGAGGCGCTCCTTCAGGCGCGGGAACAGGTCGAGCACACGCGCCTCGTCCCAGTCGTTGCGGCCATTGCTGCCCTTGCGGGCGGCCATCAGCAGGTTTTCACGCACCGACAGGCTGGGGAAAATGCCCCGCCCTTCCGGCACGTAGGCGACGCCGAGGCGCGCCACCTCGTAAGGCTGCGCCCGCGACATGTCGCGGCCGGCCACGCGGATCTGCCCCTGGCGCTGGCGCATGTGGCCCAGCAGCGTGCGCAACAGCGTGCTCTTGCCCATGCCGTTGCGCCCCAGCAGGCCCACGGTCTCGCCCACGCCCACGGTGAAATCGATGCCGCGCAGCACATGGCTGGAGCCATACCAGGCGTTGATGCCGGTGGCTTCGATCATCGGTGTGCTGGTGAGTGTGCTAGTAGGCGTACTCATGCGGCCTCGTTTTCTTCTTCGCCCAGGTAGGCAAGCTGGACTTCGCGGTTGGACCGGATCGCCTCGGGCGTGCCGGTGGCGATCACCGCGCCGTTGACCATCACGGTGATACGGTCGGCAACCGAGAACACCGCGTCCATGTCGTGTTCGACCAGCAGGATGGCATGGCCCTCGCGCAGGCCGCGCAGCAGCCCGAGCATGCGCGTCGATTCCTCGGCGCCCATGCCGGCGAGCGGCTCGTCGAGCAGCAGCGCAACCGGCTGCGTAGCCAGGCACATCGCCACCTCGAGCTGGCGCTTCTGGCCATGCGCCAGGTCGCTGGCGCGCCGGTCCGCCAGCGGCGCCAGGCCGGCGCGCTCCATCGCCTCGTCGGCCAGCGTGGCGCTGGTGCGGCAGCCCTGCGCGCTTTCCCACAGGCGCCAGGCCCGCTGCGCGCGCGACTGCGCCGCCAGCCGGCAGTTCTCGCGCACGGTCAGCGGCAGGAAGATGTTGTTGCGCTGGTAGCTGCGCCCCACGCCGTGCCGTGCCAGCCGCGGCTGCGACCAGCCGGTGACCTCCTCGCCCTTCAGAAACAGGCGCCCTGACGTGGGCGGCAGCTCGCACGACAGCATGTTGATCAGCGTGGACTTGCCCGCGCCATTGGTACCGATCACGGCATGGATCTCATGCAGCGCCAGCGACAGGTCGACGCCGGCCACGGCAGTAAGGCCGCCAAAGCGGCGCGTGAGCTGCTGCGCCTGCAATACCGGGGTGTTCATGCGGCCTCCGTATTTCGCGCGTTGCCATCATTGGTCTCGCTGGCTTCGCTCCCCTGCCCGCCATTGTGCCGCCCGGTCTTGCCGCGGCGCCCGTGCCGCAGCACCGCGGGCAGGCTCACCAGCCCCCGCGGCAGCAGCGCGACGGCAACGATGATGAAGCCGCCCATCACGAGCTGCCAGTGCTTGGTCAGCGTGCTGAACCATTCGGCCAGCAGCACGAACGAAAACGCCCCCAGCACCGCCCCGGCAAGGCTGCCGACACCGCCCAGGATCACCATCAGCATGGCGTTGCCCGACTGGTGCCACGACGCGATCTCCGGGTTGACGAAGCCGAACTGGATCGCATAGAGGAAGCCGGCCAGCCCCGCCAGCACCCCGCCGGCGACAAAGGCGCCTAGCTGGTACCGATAGGTGGCATAGCCGGCGGCGCGCATGCGCTGCTCGTTATGGCGGATGCCCACCAGCGCATGGCCGAAGCGCGAACGCAGCACCAGCGCCAGCAGCGCGACCGTGGCCACCAGGCCCGCCCACACCAGCCAGTAGAAGTGCGTGGGGTCGGTGACGGTCAGCAACTGCTCGCCCGGCACCGGGAATTCCGGGCGGAAATAGATATAGGTGCCGTCGCTGCCGCCCGCGAGCTTGGTGTCATGGAAGACGAAGTAGACCATCTGCGCGAAGGCCAGCGTCACCATGATGAAATACACGCCGCGCGTGCGCAGCACCAGCGCGCCCACCACCAGCGCCAGCCCGGCCGAGGCGGCCAGCGCGCCGGCCAGCAGCAGCCAGCCGTTGCCCGGCCCGGATTGCGGCGCGAGCATCGCGGTGGCGTAGGCCGCCATGGCGAAGTACGCGGCATGCCCCAGGCTCACCAGCCCGGTATAGCCGATCAGCAGCTGCAGCGACAGCGCGAAGATCGCCATGATCATCACCTTGCTGAGCAGCTCGATATAGAACTTGTGGCTGTCCGCGGTCAGCAGCAGCGGCAGCACCGCCAGCACGGAGAAGGCCACCAGCCAGCCCAGCGCGGCAAGCAGCGCGGCATTGCCGCGGGAATGCCGGCGCGCCGGCAATGTCGTCGGATTCATGTCAGCCCGCCTTGAACAGCCCCTGCGGCTTCCACAGCAGGATCACCGCCATCAGCAGGTAGATCAGCACGCCGGCCGCCTCCTGCCAGAACACCTTGCCAAAGGTATCGACGAAGCCCAGCAGCAGCGAGGCCACCAGCGCGCCCTTGACCGAGCCGATACCGCCGATCACCACCACCACGAAGCACACGATCAGCACCTGCCCGCCCATGCCCGGATACACCGACGACACCGGCGCCGAGATCATCCCCGCCAGCACCGCCAGCGCCACGCCCAGCGCGAACACGAAGCGGTACAGCACGGTGATGTTGATGCCGAGCGACTGCACCATCTCGCGGTTGGTCGCGCCCGCGCGGATCATCATGCCCAGCCGCGTGCGCCGGATCACGTAGTACATGGCCGCGGCCACCGCCAGGCACACCGCGGAGATAAAGAGCCGGTACACCGGGTACGTCATGTCGTTGCCGATCGGCAGCGCGCCGTCGAGCAGCGCCGGCACCTGCACGCCGTGCACATCGTCGCCGACCAGGATGCTGCGCAGCTCTTCGAACACCAGGATCAGGCCGTAGGTCATCAGCACCTGCTGCAGGTGGTCGCGCTCGTACAGGTAGCTGAAGAAGGCCCACTCCAGCACGTAGCCGAACACCACCGCCAGCACGATGCCGAGCGGGATCGCGATAAACAGGTTGCCGGTCAGCCCGGCGAGCGTGAAGGCAAGGTATGCGCCCAGCATATAGAAGCTGCCGTGCGCCAGGTTGATCACGCCCATGATGCCGAAGATGAGCGTCAGGCCGCTGGCGACCAGGAACAGCAGCAGGCCGTACTGCACGCTGTTCAGGCACTGGATGAGGAAGGAGACGATGTCCATGCGGGCACTTCTGCAGACTACGACAGGGAAGACGGTTTTGGGTGCGCCAAAGCCGCCCGAACTTGCCTGAGCAAGGTGTTCTCCCTCTCCCCGCATGGGGAGAGGGGTGGGGTGAAGGGTGGTTTAGCCAGGTACCAGATCAAGCGGAGCCTTCGGTCTTGAATCGATGGGCGTCAGCCTTTGACCCGCATGCCCTCACCCCCTGCCCCTCTCCCGCAGGCGGGAGAGGGGAGCAAACACGCGGGTATTGAAGCGCTTACAGCCTGCACCCACGCGCCGGATCCGCCAGCGCCTTCACCGCCACCGAGCTGACCTTGTTCTCGCGCCCGTCCACCTTGCGCAGGTAGAAATCCTGCACCGGGTTGTGCGCCTTCGACAGCGTAAAGGCACCGCGCGGGCTGTCGATCTTGGCCGAGCCCATGGCCTTGTACAGGTCCGCCTTGCGCGTCATGTCGCCCTTGACCGCACTGGCACCGGCCGCGAGCAGCTGTGCCGCGTCATACCCCTGCACCGCGTAGACGTCGGGCTGCAGCTTGAAGGTCTTGGCGTAGTCCAGCCGGAAGTTCTTGTCGCGCGCATTGCTCAGGCCGTCCGCGTAGTGCAGCGTCGTTTCCAGCCCCTGCGCGGCGTTGCCCTGCGCTTCCAGCGTGCCGTCGGTCAGGAAGCCCGAGCCGTACAGCGGGATCTTGTCCTTCAGCCCCGCCGCGGCCCAGTCCTTGACGAACTTGACCGCGCCGCCGCCGGCAAAGAACACGAACACGGCATCCGGCTTGAGCGAAGCCACCTCGGTGATCAGCGCCTGGAATTCGACGTTGGGGAAGGGCAGGCTCAGCTCCTTCACCACCTTGCCGCCCTTGGCCTCGAAGGCCTCCTTGAAGCCCTTGACCGACTGCTCGCCGGCGGCGTATTTCCACGTCAGCGTCACCACCTTCTTGAGCCCGCGCTCGGCCAGCACCTGGCCCATCGCATAGCCCGGCTGCCAGTTCGAGAATGAAGTGCGGAAGATGTTCGGGCCGCACAGCGGACCGGTGGCTTCATCGACGCCGGCGTTGGGGATGATCAGCAGCGTGTTGTTTTCCTTGGCGACCTTGACGATGCCCATCTGCACGCCCGAATGCACCGTGCCGACCACCACGTCGACCTGGTCGCGCTTGACCAGCTTGGTGGCGTTTTCCGGGGCCTTGGCGGGGTCGGATTCATCGTCGACCTTGAAGTACTCGATCTCGCGGCCGCCGAGCTTGCCGCCCTGCTGCTGCACATACATGCGGAAGCCGTTCTCGATGGCGGTGCCGAGCGCCGCGTACGTGCCGGTGTACGGCAGCATGAAGCCGACCCTGATCTTGCCGCCCGGTGCGGGCTGGGCTGGCGGGGCGGGCTGGGCCGAGGCGCCGGCCATGGCAAACACGGTGGCGGCGGCAAGGCAGGCAGGCGCGAGCCCGCGCGGTGTGAAGCGACGCATCAATGTCTCCTGGTGGTCAAGCCGGCGGCTTACCGGACCGTTGCCGGTCCCCCTGCCGCTGCCGTGGCCTGCGACGGCGCATGCTGCGCCGCGGACCCTGCGGAGCGGGCGGGAAGCCCAATTATTTTAGGTATGAAGTATGTGTGTTTATATGCCGAACCGCGGCCTGCGTCAACGCCTCAGGCTGGTCGCGGTGTGGCGAATGCCCGCATCGCGCGAGTTTAAGCAACGTGGTTTGTGGGGCATATCGATGGATACCCTCGATCTGCGCCATGGTGCCGTACTCGTCGTCTTCGCCCTGCACCGCCAGCACCGGGCCCGTCAGCCCCGACAGCAGCGGACGCAGGTCCCACTGGCGGAAATCCGGGTCGAGCCAGATATCGTTCCAGCCCCAGAAGGCGGATTCGACGTCGTCATGATGGCGCCCCAGCCGCTGGCGCAGGTCGGTGTCGAGATAGACCTGGCGCGTGGCGGCGATGCTGCTTACTGACAGGTCTTCCACCACGATATGCGGCGCGAGCACGGTGATGCCGTCCAGCGCCTGCGGGAAGCTGGCGGCATAGATCAGCGCGATGGAAGCGCCATCGCTGTGCCCCATCAGCCAGGGCACGCCATGCTTGCGGCCGGGCCCGATATCGAGCGCGTCGAACAATGCCGGCAACGCCTCGCGCGCCTGGCGGTGCATGAAATCGGGGCGCCATTTCTCGGCATGCGGGCGCGGCGTGGAACGGCCGTAGCCGTAGCGTGAGAACACCAGCCCGCGATAGTCGCCGGCCTCGCAGAAATCGCGCGGGAAATCGCGCCACATGCTGACCGAGCCCAGGCCTTCGTGCAGGAAGACCACCAGCGGACGCTGCGTGCGCTCGGGGCGCAGCCACTGGTATTCGATCTGGATACGGCGTTCGTCGAACGGGATTTCCACCAGGCTGGTGGGCATCGGCATCTTGTCGTCTGGCATCGCTTCAGGAAGGAGTTGTCTGGGACTGGCGCGCGGCTTCCTCGCGCTGGCGCAGCCGGAAACGCTGGATCTTGCCGGTGGCGGTCTTGGGCAGTTCCGGCACGCATTCGATCTGGCGCGGGTACTTGTAGGGCGCGAGGCGCGCCTTGATGAACGCCTGCAGCTCCGCGGCCATGCCGTCCTGCCATTGCTGGCCCGGCCGCAGCACGACGAAGGCCTTGGGCTTGACCAGCTCGTCGGCATCGGCCACGCCGATCACCGCGGCTTCGAGCACGGCCGGGTGCAGCGCCAGCGCGGCTTCGACCTCGAACGGCGAGACGTAGATGCCGCCGACCTTGAGCATGTCGTCGCTGCGCCCTGCATAGGTGTAGTAGCCGTCGGCATCGCGCAGGTACTTGTCGCCGCTGCGCGTCCATTCGCCGACAAAGGTGTCGCGGGTCTTTTCGCGATTGCACCAGTACATCAGCGCCGCGCTCGGTCCCTTGATGTAGAGGTCGCCGATCTCGCCGGGCGCGCACGGTTCGCCGCGCTCGTCCAGCAGCTTCAGTTCGTAGCCCGGGACGGCCATGCCCGTGGTGCCGTAGCGCACCTCGCCGGGCCGGTTCGACAGGAAGATATGCAGCATCTCCGTGGAGCCGATGCCATCCAGGATGTCGCAGCCGAAATGCGCCAGGAAACGCTCGCCGATATCGCGCGGCAATGCCTCGCCGGCGGAGGTGCACACGCGCAGGGCCACGTCGCTGCGCACGGGCAGGTCGGGCGCGGCGAGCATGCCGGCGAACAATGTCGGCACGCCGAAAAACACTGTTGGCCGCTGCTCCCGCAGTCGCCGGAACACCGCCGTCGGCGTGGGCCGTTCGGCCATCAGCACGGTGGTCGCGCCAACCGACATCGGGAAGGTCAGCGCATTGCCCAGCCCGTAGGCGAAGAACAGCTTGGCGGCCGAGAACACGACGTCGTCCTCGCGAATGCCGAGCACCTGGCGGGCATAGAGATCGGCGGTGTAGAACAGGTTGCCGTGGGTATGCACCGTGCCCTTGGGGCGGCCGGTCGAGCCCGACGAATAGAGCCAGAACGCCATGTCATCGGGGCCGGTGCGCGCGACCGGCGCCGGCGAGCGGGTGCGCGCCAGCATCGCGCCCACGCTGCATGCCGGCGCCGCATCGCCATGCGGGGCGGCCTGGATCACCATCGGCGACAGGCCGCTCTTGTCGATCGCTGCCTGCATCACCGGCAACAGCGGCGTCGATACCACCACTGCGCGGGCGCCGCTGTGCGCGAGCATGTACGCATAGTCGTCCGCGGTCAGCAGCGTGTTGACCGCCACCGGCACCACCCCGGCCAGCAGGCAGCCGAGAAACACCGTGGGGAAGTCGACAGTATCGAGCGCGCACAGCAGCAGCCGCTCTTCCTGCCGGAATCCCGCATCGCGCAGCGCGCCGCCAAAGCGGCGGGCGCGGGCATCGAGCGCGGCGTAGGTCAGCGAAGTGGCGTCGTCGACATAGGCGACCTTGTCGCCCCGCCCTGCTTCGAGGTTGCGCGAAAGCAGGTCTTCGGCGGCGTTGTAGCGCGTCGGCAGCACCGCGACGGTGCCGTCCGGCGCTGCAGTGCGGGCAATGGCGGCGGTATTCGGGGGCGTCATGTCTCCACTCCTTGGTGTCGCATGCCGCGCGCTGCCTGGACCGGTAGCTACGCGCCAGGCGCCAGGCCAGTCGCTGTTATCTCGATGTCCGGATCACTTGCGTGCCGGCATCCGCTTTGCGATGCATTTTATTTCATATCCACTATTATGCAAGCAAGGGGATGCACTATAAGACAGCGCCTTGCGGGGAGCCGCCGGGCGGGAGCCCGAAGCACCACAGGGCGCGGCAACCCTGCTCGTATAATGCGCCCTTGCTTTTTGCCAGGCGGCCCAGGCGCCGCCCGGCCAACATGACCTTCGACACCATGCGCCGCGACCCAGCCCCGCTGCCTGCCACCGACCCCGACGCCCGCCCCGCGCGCGAAGCGTCCGCGCCGGCCGCCAATGCCGAGCGCGACCCTTACCTGACCCAACTGGGCGACCGCATCCGCTCGCTGCGCGCCTCGCGCGGCATGTCGCGCAAAGACCTGGCGCGCGGCGCCGGCGTGTCCGAGCGCTACCTCGCCAACCTCGAAACCGGCACCGGCAATGCCTCGGTGCTGCTGCTGCGCCAGGTGGCCGGCGCGCTCGACGTGCCGCTGCCGGTGGTGCTGGCCGAGGTGGACGGCCCGAACGGCTTGAACGGCCAGCAGGCGACGGAGTTCGCGCAGATGGTGCAATGGCTGGCGCAACTGCCGGCCGCGGACCTCGCGCGCGTGCGTGAAGCCTGCCGCCATGCGCTGGCGCCTGAAGAATCCGGTGACGCGCGCCACCGCCGCATCGCGCTGATCGGCCTGCGCGGCGCCGGCAAGTCCACGCTGGGCCGCGCGCTGGCGGCCGCGCGCGACGTGCCCTTCGTCGAACTGAACACCGTGATCGAGCAGGAAGCCGGCGCCAGCCTGTCCGAAATCCATTCGCTGTATGGCCAGGCCGCCTACCGCCGCTACGAGATGCGTGCGCTGGAACGCACGCTGCGCGAGAACGAGCGCATGGTGCTGGCCACGCCGGGCAGCCTGGTGTCGGAGCCGGGCACCTTCAACCTGCTGCTGGCGCACTGCTACACCATCTGGGTGCGCACCTCGCCGGAAGAGCACATGGCGCGCGTGGTGGCCCAGGGCGACATGCGCCCGATGGAAGGCAACCGCGAGGCCATGGCCGACCTGCGCCGCATCCTGCAGGCGCGCACGCCGCTGTACGCCCGCGCCGATATCTCGATCGACACCAGCGGCCTGGATGCCGCGACCTCGCTGCAACAGCTGCGCGCACAACTGCAGGCCGCGGGCGCCTGACCTCGCTTTACCCGCTCTCACCCCGCACGCGTTGCGCGCGCGGGGCAATCAGGCATTGCGCCGCGCCCTCCTCTGCACTATATTTCATCAAAAGCCGCAAGGCACTATAGTGCATCAAGGAGACAGCCATGTCCGCGCCGGCACCCGCCCCCGAAGCCCCCGTTCCCGTCACGTTCGAGCGCCATCCCGACCAGTACCGCCACTGGAAGCTCAGCTTCAACGGCCCAGTCGCCACGCTGGCGATGGACGTCGACGAGGAAGCCGGCCTGTGGCCCGGCTACGCGCTTAAGCTGAATTCGTACGACCTCGGCGTCGACATCGAACTGCATGACGCGCTGCAGCGCATCCGCTTCGAGCATCCCGAAGTGCGCACCGTGGTGCTGACCAGCGCGCGCGAGCGCATCTTCTGCTCCGGCGCCAATATCTTCATGCTGGGCCAGTCGTCGCACGCGTGGAAGGTCAACTTCTGCAAGTTCACCAACGAGACCCGCAACGCCATCGAGGATGCCAGCGAGCATTCCGGGCTGAAATTCATTGCCGCCTGCAACGGCACCACCGCCGGCGGCGGCTACGAGCTGGCGCTGGCCTGCGACGAGATCGTGCTGGTCGACGACCGCTCTTCCGCGGTCAGCCTGCCCGAAGTGCCATTGCTGGGCGTGCTGCCCGGCACCGGGGGCCTGACCCGGGTGACCGACAAGCGCAAGGTCCGGCGCGACCATGCCGACATCTTCTGCACCACCACCGAGGGCGTGCGCGGCCAGCGCGCAAAGGACTGGAAGCTGGTCGATGAAGTGGTCAAGCCGGCCCGCTTCGCCGAGTACGTCGCCGAGCGCGCCGCGGCACTGGCCGCCGCCAGCGACCGCCCGCAGGGCCACCACGGCATCACGCTGACGCCGCTGTCGCGCACGGTCGAGCCCGACGGCTACCGCTACGAGACCGTGCGCGTGCATATCGATCCCGCGGCACGCAAGGCCACGCTCACCATATTCGGCCCCGACAAGCACCAGCCCGCCGATCTGGCCGGCGTGGTCGCCGCCGGCGCGCAATGGTGGCCGCTGAAGATGGCGCGCGAGCTCGACGATGCCATCCTGACGCTGCGCACCAACCACCTCGGCATCGGCATCTGGGTGCTGAAAACCGATGGCGACCCGGCGCAGGTGCTGGCCGCCGATGCGCTGCTGGAAGCCAATGCCGGCCACTGGTTCGTGCGCGAGACCATCGGCATGCTGCGCCGCACGCTGGCGCGGCTGGACGTGTCGTCGCGCAGCCTGATCGCGCTGATCGAGCAGGATTCGTGCTTCGCCGGCACGCTGCTGGAACTGGCGCTGGCGGCTGACCGCAGCTACATGCTGCACCTGCCCGACGCGCCCGACGACGCGCCGCGCATCTTTGTTTCGCCAGTCAACTTCGGCCGCTACCCGATGCCGAACGGGCAAGACCGGCTGGCCGCGCGCTTCTATGGCGACGAGACCGCGCTGGCCGCGGTGCGCGAACACGTCGGCGCCCCGCTCGACGCGCTCAGCGCCGACTCGTTCGGCCTGATCACCGCCGCGCCGGACGATATCGACTGGGAAGACGAAATCCGCATCGCGCTGGAAGAGCGCGCCAGCCTGTCGCCGGACGCACTCACCGGCATGGAAGCGAACCTGCGCTTCGGCGGCGCCGAGAACATGGCAACACGCATCTTCGGCCGGCTGACCGCGTGGCAGAACTGGATCTTCCAGCGGCCCAACGCCGTCGGCGAGAACGGCGCGCTGAAGGTGTTCGGCACCGGCAACAAGGCGCGCTTCGACTGGGACCGGGTGTAGCGCCCTGCCCCCTGCCCCGCGCAAGGACAACGAGGAGACACCGTGAGCATCGACTACAGCCAGAAGATCCCCAACAACGTCAACCTGTCAGACGACCGCGCGCTGCAACGCGCGCTCGAGCACTGGCAGCCCGCCTTCCTCGACTGGTGGCGCGACATGGGGCCCGATGGCTCGCACAACTTCGACGTGTACCTGCGCACCGCGGTGTCGGTGGACCCGTCGGGCTGGGCGCATTTCGAGCACGTCAAGATGCCCGACTACCGCTGGGGCATCTTCCTGCAGCCGGCCGACCCGGAGCGCAGGATCCATTTCGGCGAACACAAGGGCGAAGCCGCGTGGCAGGATGTGCCCGGCGAGCACCGCGCCAACCTGCGCCGCATCATCGTCACGCAGGGCGACACCGAGCCGGCATCGGTCGAGCAGCAACGGCACCTGGGCCTGACCGCGCCCAGCCTGTACGACCTGCGCAACCTGTTCCAGGTGAACGTGGAAGAAGGCCGCCACCTGTGGGCCATGGTCTACCTGCTGCACCGCTACTTCGGCCGCGACGGCCGCGAGGAAGCCGAGGCGCTGCTGGAGCGCCGCTCCGGCGACCAGGACAACCCGCGCATCCTCGGCGCCTTCAACGAGCGCACGCCGGACTGGCTGTCGTTCTTCATGTTCACCTACTTCACCGACCGCGACGGCAAGTTCCAGCTGTGTGCGCTGGCCGAGTCGGGCTTCGATCCGCTCGCGCGCACCACGCGCTTCATGCTGACCGAGGAAGCGCACCACATGTTCGTCGGCGAATCGGGCGTATCGCGCGTGATCCAGCGCACCTGCGAGGTCATGCGCGAGCGCGGCATCGAAGATCCGGAACAGGTGCGCGCCGCCGGCGTGATCGACCTGGAGACGATCCAGCGCTACCTGAACTTCCACTACAGCGTGACCATCGACCTGTTTGGCGCGGACCAGTCGTCTAACGCTGCCACCTTCTACAGCGCCGGCCTGAAGGGCCGCTTCGAGGAAGGCAAGCGCGCCGACGACCATGTACTCAAGGGCGATGTCTACCGTGTGCTGGAAGTGCGCGACGGCCGCCTGGGCGAGCGCGAGGTGCCGATGCTCAATGCTCTCAATGAAGTGCTGCGCGACGACTACATCAAGGACAGCATGGGCGGCGTGGCGCGCTGGAACAAGGTGATCGAGAAAGCCGGCATCTCCTTCCGCCTGACCGTGCCGCACAAGGCCTTCAACCGCAAGATCGGCACGCTGGCCAACGTGCATGTGTCGCCGCAGGGAGAACTGATCTCAGAGGCCGAGTGGAAGGCCAACGAACGCAAGTGGCTCGCCACGGACGAGGACCGCGCCTTTGTCGCCAGCCTGATGGGCCGCGTGGTCGAGCCCGGCAAGTACGCCAACTGGATCGCGCCGCCGGCGGTGGGTATCAATCGCCAGCCGATGGATTTCGAGTACGTGCGTTTCAACTGAACCAGGCAAGAAGCCGGCAAGGAGATACCGGACTAACCAGAGATAAGAGCAATGGGCGCCCCCGACATCATCAAGCAGCACCTGATCGACCCGGAAATCTGCATCCGCTGCAATACCTGCGAGGACACCTGCCCGATCGACGCCATCACCCACGACGACCGCAATTACGTGGTCAAGGCCGAGGTCTGCAACGGCTGCAATGCCTGCCTGTCGCCGTGCCCGACCGGCGCCATCGACAACTGGCGCACCATGCCGCGCGGCGACGCCTATACCATCGAGGCGCAGCTGTTGTGGGACGAACTGCCGGCCGAGGTGCCGTTGCCGGAGCTGGACACTGCGATCGAAAACACCGCGGCCGCGGCGCCCGCTACGGCGGCGCCTGACGTGAGCATCCAGGCGGTCGAAGCCAGCCGCCACACCTCGCAGCGCGCGCCATGGTCGGCGGCGCACCCGTATGTGAACCTGCACGGCGTGCGGGCGCCGGTCGCCGCGACGGTGGCCGGCAACTACCGGCTCACCGCCGACGACGCCTCCAGCGATATCCACCATATCGTGCTGGACTTCGGCACCCATTTCTTCCCGATCCTCGAAGGCCAGTCGATCGGCATCGTGCCGCCGGGCACCGACGCCGCGGGCAAGCCGCACTACATCCGCATGTACTCGGTGGCCAGCCCGCGCGACGGCGAGCGCCCCGGCTACAACAACCTCGCGCTGACGGTAAAGCGGGTCGACCAGGACCATGACGGCCGGCCGGTGCGCGGCGTGGCATCCAGCTACCTGTGCGACCTGGCCAAGGGCGACACCGTGCAGGTGGTGGGTCCGTTCGGCACCACCTTCCTGATGCCCAACCACGCCGAAGCCAGCGTGATGATGATCTGCACCGGCACGGGCTCCGCACCCATGCGCGCCATGACCGAGCGCATGCGCCGCAACCTGGCGCACTTCAGCGGGCGCCGGATGCTGTTCTTCGGCGCCCGCAATGCCAACGAACTGCCCTACTTCGGCCCGCTGCTCAAACTGCCCAGGGATTTCCTCGACATCCACTTCGCCTTTTCGCGCGATCCCGATACACCGCGCCGCTATGTGCAGGACGCCATCCGCGAGGCGGCCGATGCCGTGGCGACCCTGCTGGCGGACCCGAACGGCCATGTCTACATCTGCGGACTGAAAGGGATGGAGGAAGGCGTGCTGGCCGCCTTCAACGCGGTCTGTGCCGGCGCCGGCCGCAGCTGGGCGGAACTGGAAGCCATCATGAAAGCCGAGGGCCGGCTGCATATCGAGACCTATTAGCCGGCACGCCTGTCTAACCGGAACCGGCCCGCCAGCATCCGGCGGGCCGGACCTTTTTGCCCCAAACACTTCCCTTCTGAAATCGTTCGCCTATAATCTTTCTGAAGAAACAGGAGCAAGGCGATGCAATCCAGGCGGATCCCGGAAACAGACCCCGCCGGCGGCCCCGACCCCGGCACCACGCTGACCAAGGCGGTAATGCGTGCCGCCGGCTTCCTTGGCATCAGCCAGGCGGTGGTGGCAAGCGTGCTGGGGATCAGCACGGCTTCGGTATCGCGCATGGCATCCGGCGGCTATGTACTCGACGCGCACCGCAAGGAGTGGGAATTCGGCGTGCTCTTTGTACGCCTGTTCCGCTCGCTGGACGCAATCCTCGGCCATGGCGACCAGGCGCGGCTGTGGCTGACGCATGAAAACCTGGCACTGGGCGGCAAGCCCATCGAAATGATCCGCACAACGGAAGGTCTGGTCCGTGTCGTTCACTACCTGGACGCCACCCGCGGTCGCATCTGAGCGCCGGCAGTTCGCGCTCACGTTGTGGCGGGCGGTGGAAGCCCAGCACGTTGTCTCCACCATGCCGCTGGTCGACAGCCTCGAAGAACAGGCCGTGCTGGAAGCCGTGCTCGATGCCGGCAAACCTGCGGTACCGGTCGAGGCACGCCACCTGCACTATCTGCTGTTCACCCCCTTTCGCTACCCGCCGTCTCCCTGGGGTTCGCGCTTCCGTGCCGCGCAGGATCCCGGCGTGTTTTACGGCGCCGCGGAGATCCGCACGGCCTGCGCGGAGCTGGGCTACTGGCGCTGGCGCTTCCTTAACGACAGTCCGGCGCTGCCGGGCATCGACGCGCGCGCGCAGACGCTGTTCGAAGTGCGCATCGCCACCGACGGCGTGGCGCTCGACGCCCCGCCCTTCGACCGCGATCGCGATGCCTGGACCGATCCCGACCGGCACGAACCCTGCCAGGCCTTCGGCCGCGTCGTGCGCGAAGCCGGCCTCGGCATGATCCGCTACACCTCGGTACGCGACCCGCATCACGGCCTGTGCGGCGCCGTGCTGACGCCGCGCGCTTTCGCCCACCCGCAGCCACTGGCAACCACCACCTGGATGCTGACCGTGCGCCCCGACCGCGTGATCTGGCAGCGCGACGACCTGCAGCAGCGCGACAGCTTCGAGTTCGCCGCCACGCTGTGGCAGCGCACAAGCGATAGTCCGGGCGAGGGCTGAACCTGTTCGCGCTCGCGGCGATCTAATCGTTGTGGCACGCGGGTTTTCGCGGCGCTTGGCGATATTTCCAGTCAGGTGTTGCAATGCGCAACCAGGTGCCCTATAATCTTTTCTTCGACGGACGCGGGGTGGAGCAGTCTGGCAGCTCGTCGGGCTCATAACCCGAAGGTCGCAGGTTCAAATCCTGCCCCCGCAACCAACCGCTGATGATGCGGTTGGACACTGCAAGTCATCCGATCCGATTCGGTCCCATTCGGTCCGCTCGACAGACAAACCCGCCACTGGCGGGTTTTTTGTTTTGGCCGCGCCGTTTTGCGCAGCCTCAGCACACACGCCGGCAGCATCATCGGTGCGGCATGCAACCGACCTCACCGTGCTGCCCTGCTGACCCGCCGCGGCGCCCTCCGCGAGGGTGATACACTTTCGCCATTCCTCCCGGACGCCCCTCATGAAATTCTGCTCGAACTGTGGCCATGCGGTCGTGTTGCGTGTGCCTGACGGCGACAACCGCCCGCGCAGTGTCTGCGACAGCTGCGGCACCATCCACTACGTCAACCCGCGCAATGTCGTGGGAACGATTCCGGTCTGGGAAGACAAGATCCTGATCTGCAAGCGCGCGATCGAGCCGCGCTATGGCTCCTGGACCCTGCCCGCCGGCTTCATGGAAATCGGCGAGACCACCGCGCAGGCCGCCGCGCGCGAGACGCTGGAAGAAGCCGGCGCGCGCGTGCAGGTGGGCGAGCTGTTCTCGATCCTCAATGTGCCGCATGTGCACCAGGTCCACCTGTTCTACCTGGCCACGCTGGACGACCTGGACATCGCGCCGGGCGAGGAAAGCCTGGAGGTCAAGCTGGTGGAAGAGGCCGACGTGCCGTGGGACGAACTGGCGTTCCCGACCGTGATCCACACGCTGCGCTGCTTCTTCGCCGACCGCGCCGCCGGCCGGCTGCAGGACGGCAGCTTCCGGCTGCATAGCCTGGATATCGACAAGCCCATGCGCCCGCTGACCAGCCGGGCCACGGTCACGCCCTGAGCGCCGGCCGGCGCGCGCAACACCCGGCACGGCCCTCATGATCGCCTGGCTGGAGCCGCACGACCCGTTTCCTCCGGTGGAGGAGGCGCTCGGGCCCGATTCCGACGCGCCCGGCTTGCTGGCGGCTAGCCGCGACCTGTCGCCCCAGCGCCTGCTGCTGGCGTACCGGCAAGGCATCTTTCCGTGGTATTCGAGTGGCCAGCCGGTGCTGTGGTGGAGCACCGACCCCCGCATGGTGCTGGCGCCGCAGGCATTGCGCGTGTCGGTGACGCTGCGCAAGACGCTGCGCCGCGTGCTGCGCGACGCGGACTGGGAAATCCGCGTCGACGACGATTTCGCGGCGGTGATGCGCGCCTGCGCCACCACGCCGCGCGACGGGCAGGACGGCACCTGGATCACCGGCGACATCATCGCCGCCTATGGCACGCTGCACCGCAACGGCCTGGCGCATTCGGTCGAGACCTGGTTCCGCGGCGAGCGTGTCGGCGGCTTGTACGGCGTGGCGCTGGGACGGATGTTCTTCGGCGAGTCGATGTTCGCGCACCGCACCGACGCCTCCAAGATCGCGCTGGCGGCGCTGTGCGCCTTCCTCGGCAACCACGGCGTGGCGATGATAGACTGCCAGCAGGAGACCGACCACCTGGCCTCGCTGGGCGCCAGCCCGATCCCCCGCGCGCAGTTCGTGGCACATGTGCGCGCGGCGGCGCTGCAGCCCGCGATCCACCCGTGGCGGTTCGACAAGTCGGTGCTGGAGTGCTGGGCCGGAACGCCAGCCGCGCCAGCCGGTTGAATCCCGGGTAGGACGCCGCCCCCGCCAAACGTCCGCCCGCATCGTCCCGCCCGGAGCCCCCAGAGTCATGAGCAAGCTGAAGGAACTACCGCTCTCTGCGCTGCAGTTCTACGCTACGGCGCCCTACGCTTGCAGCTACCTGGAAGGCCGCATGGCGCGCTCGCAGGTCGCCACGCCCGCGCACCTGATCAACGCCGACGTCTATTCGCGCCTGGTGCGCGCAGGTTTCCGGCGCAGCGGCATCTTCACCTACCGGCCATATTGCGACGATTGCCATGCCTGCACGCCGTGCCGGGTGCTGGTCGACCAGTTCACGCCCGACCGCTCGCAGCGCCGCGCCTGGCGCCGGCATGAGCACCTGCAGGCGCTGGTGGCGCCGCTGACCTACGTCGAAGAGCACTATTCGCTGTACCTGCTGTACCAGTCGATGCGCCACGCCGGCGGCGGCATGGACCAGGACAGCCGCGACCAGTACGAGCAGTTCCTGCTGCAAAGCCGTGTCAATTCACGCCTGGTCGAGTTCCGCGAACCTCCGGGATCGCCCGAGGCAGGCCGCCTGCGCATGGTCAGCATGATCGACGTGCTCGACGACGGGCTGTCGTCGGTCTACACCTTCTACGACCCGCTCGAGCGCAACGCCAGCTACGGCACCTTCAACATCCTGTGGCAGATCCAGCAGACCCACGCGCTCGGCCTGCCGCACCTGTACCTGGGCTACTGGATCGCCGACAGCCGCAAGATGGCGTACAAGGCACGCTTCCAGCCGCTGCAGGTGCTGACCGGCAACCACTGGCACGCCTTCGAGGAAAAGGACGCCGCCGCGGCCCCAGACGCCCCCGACACGCCTCCCGCGAAGGAGTAGCCCGCCACCGGGCAAGCGGACCAGCCGCTACAATGCCGGGCTGGAATTCACTCTGTGACGGCCCCGCCGGCCGGCTGCCCCGTGCTCAACGCGCTCTACCCCCTGTTTCGCCCCGCCCTGTTCTCGATGGATGCCGAGGACGCCCACCATTTCACGCTGAACAACCTGCTGCGCGCCCACCGCATGGGCCTGGGCGGCTGCATCGGCAACAAGATCGCCGACGATCCGCGCACCGTGATGGGCGTGCGCTTCCCCAACCCGGTCGGGCTGGCCGCCGGGCTGGACAAGGACGGCGCGTATATCGACGGGCTGGCCGCGTTCGGCTTCGGCTTTATCGAGGTGGGCACGGTCACGCCGCGCGCGCAGCCGGGCAACCCGCGCCCGCGCATGTTCCGCCTGCCGCAGGCGGATGCGCTGATCAACCGCATGGGCTTCAACAACGGCGGCGTCGATGCCTTTGTCGCCAACGTCAAGGCGTCGCGCTGGAAGGCCGAGGGCGGCGTGCTGGGGCTGAATATCGGCAAGAACGCCGATACGCCGATCGAGCGCGCCAATGACGACTACCTGTACTGCCTGGAGCGGGTCTACCCGCACGCCAGCTATGTGACGGTCAATATCTCGTCGCCCAACACCAAGAACCTGCGCCAGCTGCAGGGCGCCAGCGAGCTGGACAGCCTGCTGTCGACGCTGAAGGACGCGCAGCAGCGCCTGGCCGACCAGCACAAGCGCTACGTGCCGCTGGCGCTGAAGATCGCCCCGGACCTCGACGCCGACCAGATCGGCAATATCGGCGACGCGCTGGTGCGGCACAAGATCGACGGCGTGATCGCCACCAACACCACCATTTCGCGCGAGGCGGTCAAGGGGCTGCCGCATGCCGAGGAAGCCGGCGGCCTGTCGGGGCGCCCGGTGTTCGAGGCCTCCACGCGCGTGGTGCGCGCGCTGCACGCCGTGGTCGGCGATGCGGTGCCGATCATCGGCGTGGGCGGCATCTTCAGCGGCGCCGATGCGCGCGCCAAGATCGACGCCGGCGCGAAGCTGGTGCAAGTCTACAGCGGGCTGATCTACCGCGGCCCGGCGCTGGTGCGCGACTGCGCCGCGGCCTTGCGTCGCTAAGCCTTCTCCATCCCCCTGCCGGGGCCCGGCTCGAGGAAAACCTCGACGCCCGGGATGCGCAATTGCATGAAGATGGGATCGCCGCAATCGGGGTAATCCACAAGGAAATCACGAATCCCGCGCAATAATATGCGCCTGAATGGCCGATAGCGGGCGCCTGACAGCATCGGATGCCGCGCTTTGGCATGATGACTACGCATTTCGTGCGCGAGAAGTGGTATCCTCGCAGGCTTATCGCTGTCGCATCCGACGCGCCCGCGCACGCTCCCTCTCGCCGCAGGAAGCCGCCGCGCACGCCCCGGACCGGCACCGTCCGCCAGTGCACGGGCGAGCGCCAGGACAGCGGACCGAACCATCCGCGGCCGCATCCATCCAGAACCGAGCATTCGGGGGAGAACAGATAATGAAGTCCATCAAGGGTCTCGCAGCAACCAAGTCGATCCTGGGCGGCGCCGTGGCGCTGGCCTTGCTGTACGGCGGTGCCGTGCAGGCCCAGACCGTCAAGGTACTGTCGATCGTCGACCACCCCGCGCTGGACGCGATCCGCGACGGCGTGCGCGCCGAACTGAAGGCGGCCGGCTATGACGCCGACAAGAGCCTGAAGTGGGAATACCAGAGCGCCCAGGGCAACACCGGCACCGCCGCGCAGATCGCCCGCAAGTTCGTCGGCGACAACCCGAACGCCATCGTTGCCATCGCCACCCCGTCGGCCCAGGCCGTGGTCGCCGCGACCAAGACGGTGCCGGTGGTGTACTCGGGCGTGACCGATCCGGTCGCCGCGCAGCTGGTCAAGAGCTGGGCCGCTTCGGGCACCAACGTGACCGGCGTGTCGGACAAGCTGCCGCTGGACAAGCAGGTCGCCCTGATCAAGCGCGTGGTGCCGAAGGCCAAGAACGTGGGCATGGTCTACAACCCGGGCGAGGCCAACTCGGTGGTGGTGGTCAAGGAACTGAAGGAGCTGCTGGCCAAGGAAGGCCTGACGCTGAAGGAAGCCGCCGCGCCGCGCACCGTGGACATCGGGCCGGCCGCCAAGAGCCTGATCGGCAAGGTCGACGTGATCTACACCAACACCGACAACAACGTGGTGTCGGCGTATGAGTCGCTGGTCAAGGTCGCCAACGAATCGAAGATCCCGCTGGTGGCGGCCGATACCGACAGCGTCAAGCGTGGCGCGGTGGCCGCGCTGGGCATCAACTACGGCGACCTGGGCCACCAGACCGGCAAGGTCGTGGTGCGCATCCTGAAGGGCGAGAAGCCGGGCGCGATCGCTTCGCAGACCAGCGACAACCTGGAGCTGTTCGTGAACACGGGCGCCGCCGCCAAGCAAGGCGCCACGCTGTCGCCGGAGCTGATCAAGGAAGCCAAGACGGTCATCAAGTAAGCACGTCACTGCCCGCCGCCGTCGCAATACGGCGGTGCCCTGCCGCGCCTACCCGGCGCGGCAGGCGCAGACCGGGCGAGGCGGCGGGCGGCTCCACACGGGCCGCCGTGCCGCCCCGCTCCAAACCGGCGCCAGGATAGCCGCCGGCCCCCGCAACAGGATTCCCCCATGTCCCTTTTTTCCCTTCTGGGCGCCCTGGAGATCGGCCTGATCTTCAGCCTGGTCGCGCTCGGGGTGCTGATTTCCTTCCGCATCCTCAACTTCCCCGACCTGACCGTTGACGGCAGCTTTCCGCTGGGCGGCGCCGTTGCCGCGACGCTGATCGCCGCCGGCCAGGACCCGTTCCTGGCGACCGTGGTCGCGATCGCAGCCGGCGCGCTGGCTGGCTGGATCACCGGCTGGCTCAACGTGCGTCTCAAGATCATGGACCTGCTCGCCAGTATCCTGATGATGATCGCGCTGTACTCGGTCAACCTGCGCATCATGGGCCGCCCCAACGTGCCGCTGATCACCGAGCCGACCCTGTTCACCATCCTGCAGCCGGAATGGATGCCTGACTACGTGCTGCGCCCGCTGGTGCTGTTCATCGTAGTGGTGATCGCAAAGCTCGGCCTGGACTGGTTCTTCAGCTCGCAACTGGGCCTGGCGATGCGCGCCACCGGCGCCAACCCGCGCATGGCCCGCGCGCAGGGCATTCCCACCGGCCGCGCCACGCTGGCCGGCATGGCGCTGTCCAATGCGCTGGTGGCACTGGCCGGCGCGCTGTTCGCGCAGACCCAGGGCGGCTCGGATATCTCGATGGGCATCGGCACCATCGTGATCGGCCTGGCCGCGGTGATCATCGGCGAAACCGTGCTGCCGGCGCGCCGCCTGATCTGGACCACGCTGGCCGTGGTGCTCGGCGCCATCCTGTACCGCTTCTTCATCGCGCTGGCGCTGAACAGCGACTTCATCGGCCTGAAGGCGCAGGACCTGAACCTCGTCACCGCCGCGCTGGTGACGATCGCGCTGGTGCTGCCGGCCACGCGCAAGAAGCTGTTTGCCCGCAAGAACGGAGGTGCCTGAGATGCTGCGCGCACAAGACCTGAAGCTCACCTTCAACCCGGGCACCCCGATCGAGACCCGCGCGCTGCGCGGACTCACGCTGGAAATCCCGAGCGGCCAGTTCGTCGCCGTGATCGGCTCCAATGGCGCCGGCAAGTCGACCTTCCTGAACGCGATCAGCGGCGACCAGATGGTCGACTCGGGCCGCATCACCATCGATGACACCGACGTCACGCGCCAGCCGGCATGGGATCGGGCGCACCTGGTGGCGCGCGTGTTCCAGGACCCGATGGCCGGCACCTGCGAGGCGCTGACCATCGAGGAGAACATGGCCCTGGCGATGGCGCGCGGCGCGAAGCGGGGTTTCCGCCCGGCGCTGAACCGCGCCTCGCGCGAGCTGTTCCGCGAGAAGCTGCGGCTGCTGAACCTGGGGCTGGAAAACCGCCTGACCGACCGCATCGGCCTGCTGTCCGGCGGCCAGCGCCAGGCGGTGAGCCTGCTGATGGCATCGCTGCAGCCGTCGCGCATCCTGCTGCTGGACGAGCATACCGCCGCGCTGGACCCGAAGACCGCCGCGTTCGTGCTGGAACTGACCGCGCGCATCGTCGAGGAGAGCAAGCTGACGACGATGATGGTGACGCACAGCATGCGCCAGGCGCTGGACTACGGGCAGCGCACGGTGATGCTGCACCAGGGACAGGTGGTGCTGGATGTCTCTGGCGACAAGCGCAAGGGGCTGGATGTGCCGGACCTGCTGAAGATGTTCGAGCAGACGCGGCATGAACAGCTGGATGATGACGCGCTGTTGCTGGGCTGACAGCGCTGACATCCAAGAAGAATGGGGAGCTTTGGCTCCCCATTCTTTTGCGTTCGATGACGCTTGAGTGTCCCGAATGTTTGCTCCCCTCTCCCGCGAGCGGGAGAGGGGAGCAAACCGGCAGCATGCAAACAACTAATCGATCGTGATGCGCCGCTGTCTGATCAACCCCGCCCACCGGACACTCTCCTTCTGGATTGTTGCCGCCAGCTGCTGCGGCGTGCCACCCGCCGCCTCCATCCCCAGCGTTGCCAGCTTTTCCTTCAGCGCCGCATCGGCCAGCACCGCGTCGGCATGCTGGCTGAGCTTGCGTACGATCTCGGGCGGCGTACCCGCCGGCGCCATCAGCGCATACCACGACACCGCCTCGAATTTCGGGAAGCCCTGCTCCGCGATCGTCGGCACATCGGGCAGCACCGTCGAGCGTTTGGTGCTGGCCACGCCCAGGGCGCGCAGCTTGCCTGCCTTGATATAGGGCAACGCCGCCGACAGCTGCGCGAACATCATCGTCACCTGCCCGCCGACCACATCGGTCATGGCCGGGCTCACGCCCTTGTACGGCACGTGGTTCAGCTTGACGTTGGCATCGAGCTGCAGCAGTTCCCCGGCGAGGTGCGCCTGGCTGCCGGCGCCGGGCGAGGCGAAACTCAGTTCGCCCGGTTTCTGTGCGGCCAGCTTGAGCAGGTCCGCCAGCGATCTGGCCGGCGTGGCCGCGTTGACCACCAGCACGTTTTCGGCGGTGGCGAGCATCGCCACCGGCGCCAGGTCGGACTGCTTGTAGGGAAGGTTTGGCATTAGCGTGGGATTCACCGCGATATTCCCGACCGGCACCAGTGCGATGGTGTAGCCGTCTGGCGCTGCCTTGGCCACCATGTCGACACCGATGGTGCCGGCGGCGCCGGCCTTGTTCTCGACCAGCACGCTCTGGCCGGTGGCCTTGGCGATGCCCTCCCCGACGGCGCGCGCCAGCACGTCGGCGGGGCCGCCGGCGGCAAACGGCACGATCAGGCGGACCGGCCTGGCGGGATAAGCCGGCGGCTGGGCATGGGCCGGCGCCGCACCGAGCCATGCCGCGCAGGCTGCCGCACAGGCAAACAGGCAATGCATGGCAAGGCGCCGGATGTCAGAACTCACGAAAGACTTAACATCGGATTTCACAGCGGCATTCACAGCGGATTTCATGACGTTTTCCCCAATTTGGCAGTAATCAGGCTATGGCTCCTCCACCGCGCCGGCAGTCTTGTTATCGCCGATGGCCGTGTGCGGTCAGACACGTTGCCTATCCCGTGCCCCGCTCTGCAGCGGCGGGACCGGTCAGCGCAAAGCTCGCGCGATCCGCTTCATTCGCCATCGCGGGCAGGCAGGCATAGTCGCCCGGCTGCACCTCAACGAAGCGCGCCAGTTCCAGCGACGCCAGCAGCGCGGTGCCGGCGGCATCCTCATGCATTCCCAGCAATGCCGCACGCACGCGAGCACACTGCTGCGGATCGGTTCCCGCCGACGCGACCAGCACCGGAATCGGTGCGGGCGGCGTCAGCGCCAGCGTCTTCAGCTGCGCGGCAAGCCCCGGGTCATAGCGGCGCAGCAGGTCCATCACATAGCTGTCGATCACCCCCACGTCGGCATCGCCAGCAAGCACGGCATCGATGACCTCGCGCGGAGTTGGCGTGGCCATCGCAGCGGGCCGGTACAGCGACTGCGTACCCGCCGGTGCCAGCCGCATCAGGTAATGGCGCGGCGCGTTATAGCCCGAGTTCGACTCAGGCAACATGCATGCCAGCCGCCCGCCGAAGGTTTGCGCCAGGGACTGCACCGGCGCATCGGCGCGCACGATGAACTCCGTGAAATAGACCGGCCTTCCGCCATAGCGCGCATGCGACGGAACCGGCGCGGCCAGCAACTGCGGCGTAACCGGCGCGCTCGCGTACGGATAGCCACACATGAACACGCAGCCGCAGTCCGGCCGCGCCCACAGCGCGCTGACCGGCGCCGGCGCGGGATGCCCGACATACGGCAACGCAACGCCCGCGCGCTCGGACACGCGCGCCAGCAGCGCGCGCCATGCCGCTTCGGCCTGCGGCGTTACCGCGTACATGCGGGCATTGGCAATCATGCGTACACCAGCTTCTGGCCCAGCCCGCGCTGCTCGGCCTTCTTCAGGATGGCATGTCCCAGCGCGATATCGCTGAGCGACAGGCCGCGGTGCCAGAACAGGTTGGTTTCGTCGTCGCTCTGGCGGCCGGGCTTGCGGCCGGCGGCGATCTCGCCCAGTTCGGCGTAGAGCGTCTGTTCCGACAGCTTGCCCGCTTCGACATGCGCGCGCAGCGAGCCGAACATGCCGCCCTTGCACTGGCCCCAGTCGTCCACCACCATCCGCGTCATGATGTCGGTCAGCGACAGCTCGACCGCGCTCATGGTGCCGTAGGGCACGACGAACGCACCGGGCTTGATCCATTCGGTCTTGAGCATCGGCGTCGGGCGCTCCAGGCGCGACGCCTCGACCACGATGTCGGCGCCGCGCACGCACGATTCCCAGTCGTCGGTCACCACGATCTTCTTGCCGAGATCGCGCTCCAGCCGCGCGGCAAAGGCATTGCGGCTTTCCGGACGGCGCGAATGCACGCGGATCTCGTCGAAGTCATAGAGGCTGTCGAGCAGGCGCACATTCCAGTACGAGGTGCCGCGCGCGCCGATATGGCCCAGCACCTTGCTGTCGCGGCGTGCCAGGTGCTTGGCGCCGAGCGCGGTCAGCGCGCCGGTGCGGGCATCGGTGATGAAGGTGGCGTCGATCACCGCCACCGGCATGCCGGTGCGCGGATCGAACAGGTTCAGCATGGCCATCTCCGAAGGCAGGCCGAGCTTGTAGTTGTCGACGAAATCGCCGACGACCTTGACGCCGGCCAGCCCCAGCGGCGCCACGTAGCCGCGCAGCACGTTGAAGTGGCCGTTGAAGGCCGGGTCCGGCATCAGGTGCACGCGCGGCTCGATCACGGTCTGGCCATTGCCCTGCGCAACCAGTGCCTGCTCCACCGCATCGATGATTTCGGCATCGGTCATTTCCAGCCGCGCAATGTCCCGGCCGTTGAGGTAGGTGAGATGAATGTCAGCCATACGGTCCCCGCTCTCCAGATCAGTGTGTGGTGTGTCGATGGAGTCCAGTGTAGGGTTGGCGCCCTTGACTGTCATATGCTTATATATCCGCCTGCCTTAACATCAGGTTAATGCCATGAAAATGAACCTGCGCCAGATCGAAGTCTTCCGCGCGGTGATGCTGACCGGATCGATCAGCGGCGCATCGAAGCTGCTCTATGTGTCGCAACCGGCCATCAGCCGGCTGATGTCGCACACGGAACAACGGCTCGGCCTCGAACTGTTCCGCCGCACCAAGGGGCGGCTCTACCCCACGCCGGAAGCGCGGCGGCTGCTGGGCGAAGTCAATGCGGTCTATGAAGGGATCGAGCGCGTCAACGAGATCGCCGAGGATCTCGCCGCCAAGCGGACCGGCAGCCTGCGCATCACATGCAGCCCCAACCTGGGGCAGACCGTGCTGCCGCGCGCGATCGCCAGCTTCCGCGCCGCGCACCCGGCGGTGCGCGTGGTGGTGCGCACGCAGATCCCCGGCAACATGTTGCGTGCGCTGCTATCGGGACAGGTGGACCTGGCGGTGTCGAACATGCCGCTGACGCACCCCAACCTGGAGGCGCGGCTGCTGGTGAAGAACGAGATCGTGGCGCTGGTGCCGGTGGAACATCGGCTGGCCACGCGCAAATGGGTGCGTCCCGCCGACCTGATCGGCGAAGACCTGATTGGCTATGGACCCGATGTGCCGTTCGCGCTGCTGGTGCACGAGATGTTCGGCAACGATGGCGACCAGCCCGACATGCGGGTACAGGTGGAGCAGGCCCATGTGGCGCGCGCGCTGGCGCAGGCCGGTGCCGGCATCGCGCTGGTCGATGCCATGACGGTATTCGGCGCGAACTGGCCCAATATCGTCGCCGTGCCGATCCGCACCAGGGTCAATGCCTCGGTGCAGATCTTCCATGTGCAGACGGAGCCGCTGTCGCGGCTGTCGCTGGAGTTCGTGGAGACGCTGACGGGGATGATGAAGCGTTGAGCCGCGGGGGCGGCTGCGGCGAGGCGTATCGGCCTCAGGCCGTGGCCGCCTTGTCCAGCCACCTCGCCAGCTGGTCCGTCACCGCGCTGCTCGAGAACGAGCAACTGTCCTGCGCAAACACCGCCGACATCTCCAGCCTGCGCAGCAGCTCTTCCATCGCCTGCCCATAGACGGGCGGCAGCGCCAGCCCGCTGCCGGCATCGCGCCACGCACGCACGAGTTCCTGCGCGGGCATGGCCCCCGCGACGTGCCGGTCCAGTGCGGCGCGCATGCGCGCCAGCGTTTCCGTGTTGGCTGCGCTCATGAACGCGCCCTCCTTTCCTTGTAGAGTTCGCGGAACGTGCGGCCCGACGGGGCCGGCATGTCGCGGGTTTCGGTCCAGCCCTTGCCGGCCATCGGCAGGCTGGTGATCAGCTTGTTGCCGCCGCCCATGCGGCCCAGCCACCAGGCACCGATGCGCGTGGCAAAGGCATACAGGTCGGGCCGCTTGGCCACGTAGCCCCAGGCCTTCAGCGCAAAGCGCTCCTGCCACGGTCGCAGGCCGCGTTCCATCTGCTTCTCGCGCAGCTTGCGCAACAGGTCCGACAGCGGGATCGAAGCCGGACAGACCCGATTGCATTCGCCGCACATGGTCGCCGCCTGCGGCAGGTCCACCGCATTCGCCAGGCCTACGTAGCTGGGCGTCAGCACGCTGCCCATTGGCCCCGGATAGACCCAGCCATAGGCATGGCCGCCGATCTTCTGGTAGACCGGGCAATGGTTCATGCAGGCGCCGCAGCGGATGCAGCGCAGCATCTCCTGGAAATCGCCACCGATCAGCCCCGAGCGGCCGCCGTCGACCAGCACGAAGTACATATGCTCGGGGCCATCGCGCTCGCCTTCGGCGCGCGGGCCGGTCAGCAGCGAGAAGTAGTTGGAGATCGCCTGGCCAGTGGCCGAACGCGGCAGCAGGCGCATGACCGTGGCCAGGTCTTCCAGCGTCGGCAACACCTTCTCGATGCCGGTCACGGCCACGTGCACGCGCGGCATCACCGTGCACATGCCTTCGTTGCCTTCATTGGTAACCACCGCGACCGACCCGGTCTCGGCGATGATGAAGTTGCCTCCGGTCACGCCCATGTCGGCCGACAGGAATTCCGGGCGCAGCACCTCGCGCGCCTCGCGGGTCATCTCCGGGATATCGGTCAGCCGCGGCTTGTGGTGAACCCTGGCGAACAGGTCGGCGATCTCGTCCTTGTCCTTGTGCACCACCGGCGCAATGATGTGCGATGGCGGCTCCGAGTCGTTGATCTGCAGGATGTACTCGCCGAGGTCGGTCTCGATGCTCTGCACACCCATCTCGCCCAGCACCTGGTTCAGGCTCATTTCCTCGGTCACCATCGACTTGCTCTTGATGACCTTCTTCACGCCGTGCTTCTGCGCGATCTCGGCGACCAGGCGCGCGGCGTCGGCGGTGGTCTCGGCGAACAGGACCGTGGCGCCGCGGCTGGTGGCGTTCTGCTCGAACGTCGCCAGCCAGACATCGAGGTTTTCGAGCGCGCGGTTGCGGCGCTCCTTCAGCGCCTCGCGCGTGGCGTCGAAGTCGATGTCGCGGATGGCATCGGCGCGTGCCGTGACGAACTTGGTCGAGAGCTTCTTCAGGTTCTGCTGCAGGCGCTGGTCGGCCAGCTTCTGGCCGGCGCGCGCCTTGAATTCCATACTGTGGACTTGCATCGTGGCGTCTCTCGTTGTCAGGCGTCGCCGGCCAGCACCTGGGCGATATGCAGCACGCGGGTCTGGCTGTCGCCGGTGCGGCGCAGCCGGCCTTCGATATTGAGGATGCAGCCCAGGTCGCCCAGCACCACCGCATCGGCGCCGCTGGCCTTGATGTTGGCGCATTTCTCGTCGACGATGGCCGTCGAGATATTGCCGTACTTGACCGAGAACGTGCCGCCGAAGCCGCAGCAGGCTTCGCAGTCCTTCATCTCGGTGAGCTGGACGCCGGGCAGGCGCGACAGCAGTTCGCGCGGCTGTTGCTTGACGCCCAGCTCGCGCAGGCCGGAACAGGAATCGTGGTAAGTGATATGGCCGGCAAAACCGGACGGCAGCGTCTCGACGCGCGCAACGTTGACCAGGAACTCGGTCAGCTCGTACACCCGTTCGCGCAGGCGTTCATAGCGGCCGTTCAGCTCCGGATCGTCGCCCAGCAGGTCACCGTAGTGGTGGCGGATCATGCCGCCGCAGCTTCCCGACGGGACCACGATGTAGTCGAACATCTCGAACTCGCGCAGGAATTTCTCGGCGAGATCCCGCGACACGGCGCGCTCGCCCGAGTTGTATGCCGGCTGGCCGCAGCAGGTCTGCGCCTCGGGCACCATGACCTCGTAGCCGGCGGCTTCCAGCAGCTTCAGCACCGAAAATCCGATCTCCGGACGCATCAGGTCCACCAGGCAGGTGGCGAACAGACCGACTCGCATTGTTGGCTTCTCCAGACCCCAAAACCCCGCAATTATGCGCGCCTTGGGCCGCGCGTGGCGCACAAACCGTTCATCGCCCGCATGAATTCCGGTGCGAATACATCATTTTCCCAGGCGACATCACGGCGTGATTCTTACCGTAATGTCATTTCACCTATTGAAATTTTCACGATGCGAGATAGAATCAGGCAGACACTTAAAATTGCCGCAAAGCAACAATTTCCTCTCTTTCCACTATGTCCGAAGCAGACAAGTCACCCGGCAAGACGTCCATCCAGGTCATCGAGCGCATGATGACCCTGCTGGACGCCCTCGCCCAGCACGCCGACCCGGTCAGCCTGAAAGAGCTGTCGCTGGCCACGGGCCTGCATCCTTCCACCGCGCACCGCATCCTTAACGACATGGTGGCCTGCCGTTTCGTCGATCGTTCCGATCCGGGCAGCTACCGTCTTGGCATGCGCCTGCTGGAACTGGGCAACCTGGTCAAGGCTCGCCTGTCGGTGCGCGACGCTGCGCTGGCGCCGATGCGCGCGCTGCACCGCGTGACCGGGCAGACGGTCAACCTGTCGGTACGCCAGGGCGACGAGATCGTGTATATCGAGCGCGCCTACAGCGAGCGCTCCGGCATGCAGGTGGTGCGCGCCATCGGCGGCCGCGCGCCGCTGCACCTGACCTCGGTCGGCAAGCTGTTCCTGGCCGCCGACGAGTCGGCGCGCGTGCGCAACTACGCCACCCGCACCGGCCTGGCCGGGCATACCCGGACCTCGATCACGGACCTGACCAAGCTGGAGCGGGAGCTGAACTGGGTCCGCACCAATGGCTACGCCCGCGACAATGAAGAACTGGAACTGGGTGTGCGCTGCATTGCCGCCGGCATCTACGACGACTCGCGCCGGCTGGTGGCGGGCCTGTCGCTGTCGGCCCCGGCTGACCGGCTCCAGGACAGCTGGCTGCAGAACCTGAAGGAAACCGCGCTGCAGATTTCGCGCGGCATGGGCTACGTGTCCGAAGCCGCGGCCTGAGCGCCGGCATTCGTTCGAGAGCGCGACGACGCGCGGGCCGCCAGCAATGGCGGCCCGCGCGTTTTTACTTCCGGCATCGGGCACATTGATTCATATAGGTTTACCCTTAGTTTTCTGATAACCAGCAAACCTTATAATCGACGGCCATGCGAACCCGTGCCGTCACCCTCACCGAACAGGTCACCCGCCAGTTGCGCGCCGATATCGAAAGCGGCGCGTACCCGGTCGGCACCCGGCTGCCGACCGGCAAACAGCTCTCGGAGCAATATGGCGTCAGCGCCGCGGTGATCCGCGAAGTCACCGAGCACCTGCGCTCGCAGGGCTTTGTCGAGACGCGCCAGGGCGTGGGCTGCACGGTGCGCTCGCGGACCGGCGCGGCGGGGTTCCAGCTGCCGCGCGAGCCCGATATCGACGCCGCCGGCCTGGCTGACCTGTACGACCTGCGCATCGACCTGGAAGGCGCCGCGGCCGCGCTCGCGGCCGTGCGCCGCACCGATGACGACGTCGCCGCGCTGGCTGCGCTGCTCGAGCGGCTGCATGCCCACCTCCACGACGGGCAGCCGGCAACCGATATCGACGCGGCCTTCCATATCGGCATCGCCGCGGCGACGCATAACCCGTATTACCGCCAGTTGCTGCAGTACCTGAACCTGCAACTGCACCAGGCAGTCGCCACCGCGCGCGCCAATACGCTGCGCCAGCCCGGGCTGGCCGAAGGCGTGCAGGCCGAACATGAAGCCATCGTCGACGCGATCCGCCGCGGCGACCCCGACGCAGCCCGGACCGCCGCGGTCACCCACCTGCGGAACGCGGCGCGGCGTCTTGGCCTGACGCTGCGCGCGCGCACCGCCAGCCCTTCCCCCGCGCAGCCCTGACACCACGGAAACACCGAACATCATGCAAACCGCTCATTTCGCCCAACGCCTCGCCGAAGCGCTCGGCCCCGACACTGTCCTGACCAACCCCGACGACATCGCTCCGTGGCTGTCTGACTGGCGCGGCATCTATCGCGGGCAGGCGCAGGCAGTGGTGCGTCCGCGCAGCGTGGAACAGGTCTCGCGCGCGCTGGCGCTGTGCCAGCAGGCGGCGGTGCCGGTGGTGCCGCGCGGCGGCAATACCGGCCTGTGCGGCGGTGCTACGCCTGACGGTCAGGCGGGCAACGTGGTGCTGAGCCTGGACCGCATGAATGCGGTGCGCTCGCTCGACACCATCGCCAACACCATGGTGGCCGAGGCCGGCTGCATCCTCGGCAACCTGCGCCGCGCCGCGCAGGAGGCCAACCGGCTGTTGCCGCTTTCGCTGGCGGCCGAGGATTCGTGCCAGATCGGCGGCAACCTGGCCACCAATGCCGGCGGCGTCAACGTGGTGCGCTATGGCATGGCGCGCGAGCTGGTGCTGGGCGTCGAAGCCGTTCTACCCAACGGCGAGGTGTTCAACGGCTTGCGCACGCTGCGCAAGGACAATACCGGCTATGACCTGAAGCAGCTGCTGATCGGTTCGGAAGGCACGCTGGGCGTGATAACGGCGGCGGCGTTGCGGCTGTTCCCACGCACCGATACGCGTAGCGTGGTGCTGGCGGCAGTAGCCTCGCCAGCGCAATCGCTGGAACTGTATGAACTGCTGTTCGCGCAGTGCGGTGCGCGCCTGCAGGCATTCGAGTTCTTTACCGGCGAGTGCCTCGACCTGGTGCTGATGCACGCGGAAGGCGTGCAGGAACCGTTCGCGCAGCGCTATCCCGCCTATGTGCTGGTCGAACTGGCAGACACCACGGATGAGGATGCGCTCAACGCGCTGCTGGAGCGCGTGATCGGCGAAGCGCTGGAGCGCGAACTCTGTCTCGACGCGGCGGTCTCGGCATCGCTGGCACAGCTGCAGGCGCTGTGGAAACTGCGCGAGGAAATCTCCGAGGCACAGCGCGCCGATGGTCCGCACCTGAAGCACGACGTGTCGCTGCCGATCGAACAGATCCCGGCGTTCATGGCGTCAATGGCAAGCCGGCTGCGCGCGCTCGACCCGGCGATCCGGCCCTTTGTCTTTGGCCACTTCGGCGATGGCAATCTGCACTACAACCTGTCGCGCCCGGCAGGCGCCCCCAAGGACTGGGCAGCGGCCCAGGGCGAGACTGTGACTGACGCGGTGCTGGATGAAGTAATGCGCTACGGCGGCAGCATCAGCGCCGAGCACGGCATCGGCCAGCTCAAGCGCCATGCCTTCCTGGCGGTCAAGGATCCTCTGGAATTGCGGCTGATGCGAGAGATCAAGGCGGTATTTGATCCGGCCGGGATCATGAACCCGGGCAAGCTGCTCTGAGCGCTGTCGCGCTGGTACAAAAAAACGCGCCGGGATCCGGCGCGTTTTTCATTGCAGGTCAGCGATCAGATACCACGCCCCTGCTGCGAAGCCAGGATCGCGTGCGCGCCGCCCGGACGCTGCGTCAAGTTAGGGGAAGAGGGAAAGCCCTGCGGGTGCTGCGACGGCGCATGCTCCAGCCAGTCCTTGACACGGTTGGCATCGGCAAAGCGCGACAGCTTGCCCGCCGAATCCAGGAACACCATCACCACATTGCGGCCCTGCACGCGTGCCTGCATCACCAGGCACTGGCCTGCCTCGGAGATAAAGCCGGTCTTCTGCAGGCCGATCTCCCAGTTGCCGCCGCGCACCAGGCGGTTGGTGCTGACATAGTGCTGCGTGCGGCCCAGCACGTTGACCTCATGCTCGGTCTGGGTCGAGAACTCGCGGATGGTCGGGTTGCGGTATGCGGCGTTGACCATGCGCACCAGGTCCATCGCGCTCGAGACATTACTGCTCGACAGGCCGCTTGAGTCGACAAAGTGGCTGTCGTTCATGCCCAGCTCGCGCGCCTTGCGGTTCATGGCCTGCACGAAAGACGGCAGCCCGCCCGGATAGTGGCGGCCCAGCGCCGAAGCGGCACGGTTCTCGGACGACATCAGCGCCAGCAGCAGCAGTTCCTGGCGGGTCAGCTGCGTACCAAAGCGCAGGCGCGAGCTGCTGTGCTTTTCGGTGTCGCGGTCTTCCTCGGTGATGGTCAGCACTTCATCCATCGGCAGGCGCGCGTCCATGACCACCAGCGCGGTCATCAGCTTGGTGATCGAGGCGATCGGCAGTACCGCCGAGGCGTTCTTCTGGAACAGCACCTCGTTGGAGCCCTGGTCCATCACCAGCGCCACGCTGGAGCGCAGCGCGAGCGCGTCATCGGTGTCGCGCAGCCCCATCGCCTCGCCCAGCGATGGCTTGGCGGGCGTGAACACGGCGCGCACCGGCGCCGCGCGATGCGCGGCCACGACCTGGCGCTTGCCGTTTTTCAGCACGATCACCTTGCGGCCGGAACGGGCTTCGCTCTTGGCAACCTTGCTGGTGCGCGACTTCGCGCTCACAGCCTTGGAAGCGGATTTTTTGGTGACTTTAGCGTTAGTTGCCTGCTTTTTAGACGCTTTTTGCGTGCTTGCGGACGTACTGGCAGCTTCGGCGACGGGAGCTGCAACCATCGACACCGACACCAGCACCGCGGCGGCAACGGCGGACAAGGGCGTGGAGCCGAAGAATCTGGAAAAAATGGAATCAGACCGAAACATGATTCGTTCAGCGCATGAGGAATGGCGCTAGTGTAGAAAATTAAGAAATTGTTAGCAAGATTAAAGACTTACAGACGCTCCTTAAAGTTCGATTTACAAACATTTCCACATGGTGGAAAAAGTTGACCACAGGTCACGTCCGCAAACGAACTACAATCGCTCCGCCTTGCTCACCCCAGTAACAATCACGGCCAATACGGCAATTCGCTCTCTATATCGGCAGCAATCGTTACACATTGATACAAACCTCTCTATGAGAGGAAACGCGCAAACCCGCTCACCGGTTCCCGTTCGGTGGTCATGCGATTTTCCGGCGCGTCCGGATCGGCAAATCCCAGCGACATGCCGCACACCACCATTTCCTCCGGCGGCAGCAGCAAGTGGCTGGCAATGATCTTGTGGAACTGCGTGAACGCCGCCTGCGGGCAGGTATCCAGCGCGCGCGCCCGCGCGGCAACCATGATGCTTTGCAGGAACATGCCGTAGTCGAGCCAGCTGCCCTGCTCCATGATGCGGTCGATGGTAAAGATCATCCCCACCGGCGCATCGAAGAAACGGAAGTTGCGCGCGTGCTGCTCATGCATGCGCGCCTTGTCCTCGCGGCTGATCTCAAGCAGGCCGTACAGGTCCCAGCCCACCTTGCGCCGTCGCGCCAGGTAGGGGTTGGCCCATTCGCGGGGGTAGTACGGGTATTCCTCCAGGTACTTGCTGTCGCGCTCGGGGTCTTCGTAAGCGGCAAGCACATCGGCGCACAACTTTGCCTTGGCTTCTCCCGACAGGACATAGACCCGCCATGGCTGCGTATTGGTGCCGGAGGGAGCGCGGCTGGCGACGGCCAGAATGTCTTCCACGGTCTCCCGCGGCACGGGCGTATCGAGAAAGGCCCGCACCGAACGCCGTGTCAGGATCGCACGATCCACGCACGCCACGGCGTCCTGCGAACCCGGTTTCATCTCGAGGGACATCTTGTTCGTCTCCATTGCCCCGCCGTCACCCTTGCGCGCCTGCGGCCGCCAGCGGCAGCAGCGCCTCGCGCAGCGGCGCCGGCAGCGGTACCGGCCGGCGCGTGGCGCGATCGACATAGACGTGGATGAAATGCCCCTGCGCGGCGGCAACCTCGTTGTCGCCGCTGAACAGGCCGACCTCATAGCGCACGCTCGACGTGCCGAGCCTGGCGACGCGCAAGCCTGCGACCACGGTCTCCGGGAAGCTGAGCGACGAGAAGTAGTTGCACTGCGTCTCGATCACCAGCCCGATGGTCTTGCCCGACTCGAGATCGAGCGCACCCTGCCGGATCAGGTAGGTATTCACCACGGTGTCAAAATAACTGTAGTAGACAACGTTGTTAACGTGGCCATAGACATCGTTATCCATCCAACGTGTCGTGATCGGCTGGAAGTACGGATAGGCACTGCGCGGGTCGGCTTGTGGCTTCATGGGGCGAGCAAGGAACTGGGCAAGAACGGAAAAGGGAAACGGAGTGCGCCAGGGCAACCGTTGACGCGTTCGCGCCTGCGAAACGAACGCACCAGCGCTACCTGCGGATGACCAGTGCCACCCCTGACGCAGCAAGCACCATGCCCGCGGCGGCCAGCGGCGGGAAGCGTTCGCCGAAGAGCAGCCAGGCCATCACGGCAGTGGTTGGCGGCGTCAGGTACATCAGGCTCGACACCCTGGTTGCCGCGCCCTGGCGGATCAGCACGAACAACAGCGAGATGGCGCCGATGGACAACGCCACCACCGACCACGCCAGCGCGCCGATCATGGCGGCGGTCCATTGGACGCCGCGGGTCTCGAACAGGAACATGAATGGCAGGCAGGCGAGCGCGGCGGCGCCGAACTGGATCACGGATCCCATGCGCAGGTCGAACACCGGGCAGAAGTGCTTCTGGTAGACCGTGCCGACGGTAATGCTGAGCAGCGCGCCGACCGCCAGCGCCAGGCTTGCCGGCGTCAGCGAGCTGGTGCCGAGCTTGTTGCCCACCACCAGTGCCACGCCGGCGATGCCCAGGAGCAGGCCCAGCCACTGGCGCCCGCTGATGCGCTCGCCCAGCCGCGCGGCGATCAGCGCGGTCAGGATCGGCTGCATGCCCGCGATCAGCGCCGACACGCCGGCCGGCATGCCGAGCTTGATCGCCGCCCACACGCCACCAAGGTAGCCGCCCTGCAGCAGCAAGCCCGCCACGGCAAGATGGCCGACCACGCGCCAGTCGGTATGTGTCGAGCCGGCCGCGCGCGGCAACGGCACGCCGGCCAGCAGCACGAACGGCACCATCAGCACCAGCACGCCGGCAAAGCGCAGGAACAGGAATGTCATCGGTTCCGCATACGGCATGCCGTACTTGGCAACGATGAAGCCGGTGCTCCAGATCAGCACGAACAGCCACGGCATCGCCGCCACCCATGCCGTCTGGCGGGTGCCCGCGCCCACCGCGCGGCCGGGTTCTGCCGCGGCGCTCATGACACCCCCACCAGCGTGCCGTGGCGGGCATGGTATTGCGCGGCCAGGCGCACGGTCTGCACGTGGACCGCGACCGTGTCTTCGATCTGGTTGCCGTAGCCACCGGCCATCGCCACCGCCACCGGCAGTCCTCGCGCCATGGCGGCGTCGAATACCAGTTGGTCACGCCGCGCCAGGCCGGCGAAGCTCAGTTTGAGCCGCCCGAGCCGATCGCCCTCGTGCGGATCGGCGCCGGCCAGGTAGATCAGCAGGTCGGGCGCGAAGCGGCTGAATAGCGTATCCAGTGCCGCCTGCAGCGCACTGGCATAGCCATCGTCGTCGCAGCCGTCCGGCAGGCCGACGTCGAGGTCGCTGGCTTCCTTGCGGAACGGGTAGTTTTTCTCGCCGTGCAGCGACAGCGTGAACACGGTGGGGTCGCCTTGCAGGATCGACGCCGTGCCGTTGCCCTGGTGCACGTCGAGATCGACCACCGCCACGCGGCGCACGTCGCCGTCGCGCTGTAGCACGCGCGCCGCAATGGCAGCGTCGTTGAACACGCAGAAGCCGCCTCCCTTGTCGGCATACGCGTGATGCGTACCGCCCGCGAGGTTCACGGCAACGCCTTCGCGCAAGGCCGCCCGGCACGCCTCGATGGTGGCACCGGCAGAGCGCCGCGAGCGCTCGACCATGGCTTCGGACCACGGGAAGCCGATTTCGCGCTGGCGGGCGGCATCCAGCGTGCCGGCGGAAGCGGCCTGTACGTATTCCGGCGTATGCGCCAGCAGCAGGGCATCGTCGCCGGCGCGCGGCGCCTCGGCCAGGCGCAGGCCAGGAATCTGGGTTGCGACCGTGTCGCGCAGCATGCTGTACTTGCGCATCGGGAAACGATGTCCCGGCGGCAGCGGCAACACGAAATGGTCGGCGTAGAAGGCGAGCATGGGTCGGCCTGTGCGGTTCTGTTCACGTCTTGTCGGTTTTCGCAGGCGGCGGCCAGCCGTACAGCGAGGCAAGCCGCGATGTTAGCATCGCTCACCATCCCTCGCCGCCCTGCCGAAATGCCTGCTGCGGCACAAAATCAGCGCACCGCCACAATCTTTTTGTGCGACGCACAAAATGCGCTTGACATTAAACCTGGCTTCCCTAGAATTGGAATTGTTGCGGCGCATCAAAGCATCGGGCGCGGCACACAACCACCCACACGCGCCTGGGCTGGCCGAAACGGGAAACACCGTCACGGCCCTGACATCTAGGCGGCTTATTTTTGTATTTTGCTTGACCTTGAAGTTCACCACTGGAGACCAGCAATGATCCTGACCCCGGAACAAGTCGCAGCAGCGCAAAAAGCAAACCTGGAAACGCTGTTCGGCCTGACTACCAAGGCATTTGAAGGCGTCGAAAAGCTTGTCGAACTGAACCTGCAGGTCGTGAAGACCACGTTCGCCGAAAACGTGGAAAACGCCAAGAAGGCGCTGTCGGCCAAGGACGCACAGGAACTGCTGGCCCTGCAGGCCGCAGCCGTGCAACCGGTCGCCGAGAAGACCCTGGCTTACACCCGTCACCTGTACGAAATCGCTTCGGAAACCCAGAGCGAGTTCACCAAGGTGGCCGAGGCCCAACTGGCCGAAGGCTCGAAGAACGTGCAGGCGCTGGTCGAGAACTTCGCCAAGAACGCCCCGGCCGGTTCGGAATCGACCGTGGCCATCGTGAAGTCGGCGATCTCGGCTGCTAACAACGCCTACGAGTCGGTGCAGAAGGCGACCAAGCAAGCCGTGGAAATCGCTGAAACCAACTTCCAGGCCGCTGCTTCCGCCGCCACCAAGGCTGCCCAGCAAGCCAGCGCCACGGCCCGTACGGCCACGGCGAAGAAGGCTACGGTTGCCTGATAGCTGTTTGCCTTGACGATGGACCGGCTCCGGCCGGTCCGTTGGCAAAGCGCATCGAAGCGGAAACCTGCCGGTGTGTTTTGCCAACGATGAAGGTGGTGTCCCGACCGAGGATAGCGGCACTGCCTGGTCTGCCGATGTCTCCTCGGTACCGCGGTCTCCTTGTCCAAAGGTATCGTTAAAGCCTGGCCTGCAAAGGCCGGGCTTTTTTTTGGTTTTTCTCTTTCCCGCTTGTGCAGCGCCCCGCCCTGTTGGCCCCCAGTGTGGTGGCCTCGGGCTTCTGGCGGTTAATTGCATTCTCGGGGCAAAAAAAGAACCCGCCCGGAGGCGAGTTCTGCGCTTGCTGCGGAATCCTCAGCGCTTGCGCGGCGGCGGCACGTCGGTACAGGTACCTTCGTAGATCTCAGCCGCCATGCCGATCGATTCGCCCAGCGTCGGGTGCGGGTGGATGGTCTTGCCGATATCCACCGCATCGGCGCCCATCTCGATCGCCAGGCACACTTCGCTGATCAGGTCGCCGGCGTGCGTACCCACGATACCGCCGCCGATCACGCGATGCGTTTCCTCGTCGAAGATCAGCTTGGTAAAGCCCTCGTCGCGGCCATTGGCGATGGCGCGGCCCGAAGCGGCCCACGGGAACACACCCTTGCTGTACTTGATGCCCTGCGCCTTGCACTCGTCTTCGGTCAGGCCGGCCCAGGCCACTTCCGGATCGGTAAAGGCCACCGACGGGATCTGCTTGGCATCGAAGAACGCCTTCTCGCCATGCGCGGCTTCCGCGGCCACGTGGGCTTCATGCACCGCTTTGTGCGCCAGCATCGGCTGGCCGACGACGTCGCCGATCGCGAAGATATGCGGCACGTTGGTGCGCATCTGCTTGTCGACGTTGATAAAGCCGCGGTCGGTCACGGCCACGCCCGCCTTTTCGGCGGCGATGCGCTTGCCGTTGGGCGCGCGGCCCACCGACACCAGCACCAGGTCGTAGCGTTGCGCCTCGGCCGGGGCCTGCTCGCCCTCGAACTTTACGTAGATGCCGTCCGGCTTGGCTTCCACCCCGACCGTCTTGGTATTCAGCATGACCTTGCCGAAACGGTCCTTGTTCTTCTTTTCCCAGACCTTGACCAGGTCGCGGTCAGCGCCGCCCATCAGGCCCGGCAGCATCTCGACGACATCGATTTCCGCGCCCAGCGTGCTGTAGACCGTGGCCATTTCCAGGCCGATGATGCCGCCGCCGATGACCAGCATCTTGTTGGGCACTTCCGGCAGTTCGAGCGCGCCGGTCGAGTCGACGATGCGCGGGTCTTCCGGGATGAAGGGCAGCTTCACCGCCTGGCTGCCGGCGGCGATGATGGCCTTCTCGAAGCGGATCACGGTCTTCTTGCCGGTGCTGCGCTTGCCCTCGCCCTCGGTCAGCTCGACTTCCATATGGTGCGGGTCGAGGAAGTTGCCGATGCCGCGCACCACCTGCACCTTGCGCGCCTTGGCCATGCCGGCCAGGCCGCCGGTCAGCTTGCCGACCACCTGGTTCTTGTAGTGGCGCAGGCCGTCGAGGTCGATCTTGGCTTCGCCGAACAGGATGCCATGGGCGGCCAGCGCCTTGGCTTCGTCGATCACGGCGGCGTTGTGCAGCAGCGCCTTGGAGGGGATGCAGCCCACGTTCAGGCAGACGCCGCCAAGCGTGCTGTAGCGTTCGACCAGCACGGTATTCATGCCCAGGTCGGCGGCGCGGAAGGCGGCCGAGTAGCCGCCGGGGCCGGCGCCCAGCACCAGCATTTCGCACTGGATATCGGCACCGCCGCTATGCGTTGCGGCGGCCGGCGCAGCGGCGGCCGGTGCCGCGGCAGCCTGCGCAGGCGCAGCGGCCGGAGCCGGAGCTTGCGCGGGCGCCGGTGCAGCGGCGGCGGCCTCGGCCTCCACGGTGCAGATCACCGCGCCCTGGCCGACCTTGTCGCCCACCTTGACCTTGACTTCCACCACCTTGCCGGCGACCGACGACGGCACATCCATGCTCGCCTTGTCGGACTCCAGCACGATCAGGGACTGTTCCGTCTCGACCGTATCGCCGGCCTTGACCAGTACCTCGATCACTTCCACCGCGTCGAAATCGCCGATATCCGGCACCTTGACTTCGATCACACTCATATTTGCTCCTCAATACGCGCCCGCCTCTCGGCTTCAGGGCGCGCCGTCGTTGTTGGTTGCCGCATCCGCCGCCGGCGCTGCGCCATTGTCTGCATCGTGCAGCCGCACCGTATGGACCTCGATCGGCCCCGATGAGCTTTTGTCGAACTCCACGCCCGCATCGACGCCGATGCGCGCGATCTCGCCCGCATCCAGGTCGGGCCGGTCATACACCGCGTGCATCGCGCCCAGCGCGTAGTTGCGGCCCGAGCCGATGCCCCAGAAACGGTCGAACGAAAACACCTCGCGATACGAATAGACGCCGAAGATGCCGGCCGGATTGGCGATCAGGCATACGATCTGCGACGACTCGTAGGGATCGTCCTCGTCTTCCTTGGTGTTGACGAAGTACTCCGTCTTCAGCTTCTCGTGCACCTTCAGGAAGGTGCGGAACACGTCGTCGCGCGAGTCCAGCCGGCACTCCTCGCCCAGGCCCGCCAGCAGCGTGCGCATGACCGGGAAGTGCGCGGTCGTCCCGGCCAGCGCGATAAAGCCGTCGCCGACCGGAAAGACCTTCTGGTTGCGCTCATACGCGCGCGACAGCCGCGTATCGCCGAAGGTGACCAGCGCGTCCGCCGCGATCGCCACCTCGGCGCCCTTCTTGACGACAACACAGGTAGTCATGGCTCGCTCCTCTGAATCAACTCAGGTGGCTGGCCTTTCGCACACCGGCAAAGCCGGTGTGCGTCGCGGCTGCTTTTTACAGCAGGATGCGGCGGAAGTCGGCCAGCAGTTGCGCGAAGTACGTGTTGAAGCGCGCAGCCTCGGCGCCGTCGATGACGCGGTGGTCCCACGACAGCGACAGCGGCAGCGTCAGGCGCGGCGCGAACTGCTTGCCGTCCCACACCGGCTTCTGGAACGACTTGCACACGCCCATGATGGCCACTTCCGGCGCGTTGATGATCGGCGTGAAGTACGTGCCGCCCAGGCCGCCCAGCGACGAGATCGAGAAGCAGCCGCCCTGCATCTGGTCCGGCTTGAGCTTGCCGTCGCGCGCCAGCTTGGCCAGCTCGCTCATTTCCTGGCTGATCTCCAGCACGCCCTTCTTGTCGGCGTCCTTGATCACCGGCACGACCAGGCCATTCGGGGTGTCGGCGGCGAAACCGATGTTGAAGTACTTCTTCAGCACCAGGTTGTCGCCGTCGAGCGAGGCATTGAAGTTCGGGAACTTCTTCAGCGCCGCGACCGTGGCCTTGATCATGAAGGCCAGCATGGTGACCTTGATGCCGGACTTCTCGTTTTCCTTGTTCAGCTGCACGCGGAAGGCTTCCAGCTCGGTGATGTCCGCTTCGTCATGGTTGGTGACGTGCGGGATCATGACCCAGTTGCGGTGCAGGTTGGCGCCGGAAATCTTCTTGATGCGAGACAGGGCCTTGCTTTCCACCTCGCCGAAGCGGGTGAAATCGACCTTCGGCCACGGCAGCAGGCCGAGCTCGCCACCGCCGCCGCCAGCCGCGGCAGCCTGGGCCGGCGCGGCGGCCTGGCCGGTCATCACGCCCTTGACGTAGTTCTGCACGTCCTGCTGCGTGATGCGGCCCTTGGGGCCGGTGCCGGCCACGCGCGACACGTCGACGCCCAGCTCGCGTGCGAACTTGCGCACCGACGGGCTGGCGTGGGCGGCCTTGCCGCTTACGCCAGCGACGGCCGGCGCGGCGGCAGCCGCTGCTGCCGGAGCCGGGGCCGCCGCGGGCGCGGGTGCCGGGGCGGGCGCGCTGGCAGCGGCCGGTGCCGGAGCCGCCGCGGCAGCCGGAGCCGGTGCCGCGGCGGCGCCTTCCAGGATCAGCAGCAGCGTACCTTCGGACACGTTGTCGCCAACCTTGACCTTGACTTCCTTGACCACGCCGCCCTGTGGCGACGGCACGTCCATGGTTGCCTTGTCGGATTCCAGCGTCACCAGCGCGTCTTCGGCGTTGATGGTGTCGCCCGGCTTGACGTGGACTTCGATGACCGGCACGGCGTCGTAGTCGCCGATATCGGGTACCTTGACTTCGATGGCGCCGCCACCGCTCGCGGCAGGGGCTGCCGCGGGAGCCACTGCCGGCGCGGCAGCGGGTGCGGGCGCTGCGGCGGCCGGCGCCGGAGCAGGCGCAGCGGCCCCGGCGGGCGGTGCCGCGGAGGCCTCGTTGGCCGCTTCCAGCATAACCAGCACGGAGCCTTCGGACACGTTGTCGCCCACCTTGATGCGGACGTCCTTGACCACGCCGGCCTGCGGCGAGGGCACGTCCATGGTGGCCTTGTCCGATTCCAGCGTCACCAGCGCGTCTTCCGCGTTGATGCTGTCGCCGGGTTTCACATGCACTTCGATGACGGGAACGGCGTCATAGTCGCCGATATCCGGCACCTTGATTTCAATTGCTTGACTCATTCAGTGTCTCCTGGGCAGGCCGGCGCGCACGACATCCGCAAGCGGCGAGATTACCTTCGCCGCCCGCTTCTGTCACGCCGCCATGCCGCAAGGCGCCAGCCGGCGGTTTGCCGGGGCGCCCGCGGCACGGCGTCGCCGTACTGCGGGGGTGGGTGCAGGCTGCCGGATCAGACCGACATCGGGTTGGGCTTGCTCGGGTCGAGGTTGTACTTCTTGATGGCCTCGGCCACCTTGTCGCGGCTGATGGCGCCCTCGTCGGCCAGCGCCTTGAGCGCGGCCAGCGTGACCCAGTGGCGGTCCACTTCAAAGAAGTGGCGCAGCTTCTCGCGGGTATCCGAGCGGCCGAAGCCGTCGGTGCCCAGCACCACGTAGCGGCGCGGCACGAACGGGCGGATCTGCTCGGCGAAGGCGCGCACGTAGTCGGTCGATGCAATCACCGGGCCGCGGACCGACTTCAGCTTCTGCGTGACAAAGGCTTCGCGCTGGGCTTCGGCCGGGTGCAGCAGGTTGAAGCGCTCGGCGGCCTGGCCTTCGCGGGCCAGCTCGGTGAAGCTCGGGCAGCTCCACAGGTCGGACTCGACGCCCCAGTCCTTCTTCAGCAGCTCGGCGGCGGCAACCACCTCGCGGAAGATCGTGCCGGAGCCCAGCAGCTGCACGCGCGGCGCGTTGCTGTTCTCGACGCCCTTGCGGAACTGGTACATGCCCTTGACGATGTCCTGCTCTACGCCAGCCGGCATTTCCGGATGCTCGTAGTTCTCGTTCATCACCGTCAGGTAGTAGTAGACGTCTTCCTGCTCGGCGTACATGCGGCGCAGGCCGTCCTGCATGATCACCGCCAGTTCGTACTGGTAGGTCGGGTCGTACGAGATGCAGTTCGGGATCGCGGCGTGGAACACGTGCGAGTGGCCGTCTTCATGCTGCAGGCCCTCGCCGTTCAGCGTGGTGCGGCCGGCGGTGCCGCCCAGCAGGAAGCCGCGCGAGCGCATGTCGGCAGCGGCCCAGCACAGGTCGCCGATACGCTGGATGCCGAACATCGAGTAGTAGATGTAGAAGGGGATCATCTGCACGCCGTGCGTCGAGTACGACGTGGCGGCGGCGATCCAGTCGCACATGGCGCCGGCTTCGTTGATGCCTTCCTGCAGCACCTGGCCAGTCTGCGATTCCTTGTAGAACATCAGCTGGTCATGGTCTTCCGGCACATACTTCTGGCCTTCCTGGTTCCAGATGCCGACCTGGCGGAACAGGCCTTCCATGCCGAAGGTGCGCGACTCGTCCGGGACGATGGGCACCACGTGCTTGCCGATCTGCTTGTCTTTCAGCAGGGTGTTCAGGATACGCACGAAGGCCATGGTGGTGGACACTTCGCGGCCTTCGCCGGTGGCCTTCAGCAGCGCCTCGAACGCGGACAGCTGCGGGACCGGCAGCGCTTCGGCCTTCTGGCGGCGGGCCGGCAGGTAGCCGCCCAGGTTCAGGCGCGCCTGGCGCATGTATTCCAGTTCCTTCGAACCTTCCGGGAAGGTGATGTACGGCACATCTTCCAGCTGGTCGTCGGCAACGGGGAGATTGAACTGGTCGCGGAACTTGCGGATCGCGTCCACCGGCATCTTCTTCTGCTGGTGGGCCACGTTCATGGCCTGGCCGGCGTCGCCCATGCCATAGCCCTTGATGGTCTTGGCCAGGATCAGCGTGGGCTGGCCCTTGTGCTCGCTGGCGGCCTTGTAGGCGGCGTAGATCTTGTGCGGATCGTGGCCGCCGCGGTTCAGGCGCCAGATATCGTCGTCGGACCAGTCGGCCACCATCGCCTTCAGCTCAGGCGTGTTGAAGAAGTGCTCGCGGACGTAGGCGCCGTCCTTGGCCTTCATGGTCTGGTATTCGCCGTCGACGCATTCCATCATGCGCTTCATCAGCAGGCCCTTGGTGTCGCGCGCCAGCAGCGAATCCCACTTGCTGCCCCACACCACCTTGATCACGTTCCAGCCGGCACCGCGGAATTCGGATTCCAGTTCCTGGATGATCTTGCCGTTGCCGCGCACCGGACCGTCCAGGCGCTGCAGGTTGCAGTTGATGACGAAGACCAGGTTGTCGAGCTTCTCGCGGCCGGCCATGCCGATCGCGCCCAGCGATTCCGGCTCGTCGGTCTCGCCGTCGCCCAGGAAGGCCCAGACCTTGCGGTCGCCGGCCTTGGCCAGGCCGCGGCTGTCCAGGTACTTCATGAAGCGGGCCTGGTAGATGGCCATGATCGGGCCCAGGCCCATCGACACCGTCGGGAACTGCCAGAAGTCCGGCATCAGCCACGGGTGCGGGTAGGACGAGATGCCGTGGCCGTCGACTTCCTGGCGGAAGTTGTCGAGCTGGTCCTGGCTCAGGCGGCCCAGCAGGAAGGCGCGCGAGTACACGCCCGGTGCCGAGTGGCCCTGCACGAAGACCAGGTCGCCGCCGCTCTGTTCCGAGGGGGCGCGCCAGAAATGGTTGTAGCCAACGTCATACAGCGTGGCCGCCGAGGCAAACGAGGAGATATGGCCGCCGACATTGGTGTGCTTGTTGGCGCGCAGCACCATCGCCATGGCGTTCCAGCGGGTGTACGAGCGGATGCGGTGCTCGATGTCCTGGTCGCCGGGGATGCGGGCCTGCTGCTCCACCGGGATGGTGTTGATGTACTGCGTCTCGGCGTGGAACGGCTGGGTCACGCCGTTCACGCGTGCGTACTCGATCTGCTTGTCGATCAGGAACGCGGCGCGTGCCGGGCCCTCGGCGGCGAGGACGCCCTGCAGGGCATCCAGCCATTCATGGGTTTCCTGGGGATCGGCGTCGTTGGCGCTGGATGCGCCGAGAATCTGCTCTGGTACGGCGGACATGACTGTCTCCTGGGTGAATTCGTGCTTCCGTGCCTGCGCTTCCGGCGCCGGCTTTGGGGGCTCTACGGGTTGACTCGCACCGTTGCGGGTTCGGCGCTGCCGCGCCTTGCATCGGGGCCGCCGCCGGGGAACCTGTTCCGGCTCCTCCGCGCGGCAGGCGCATGGCTACCGCCCGCATTCTTGGGTCGAACCGATTCTATGGAAGCCCATTGGGCAACACAAGTGAAATTTTCAAATTGCGATATCGTTTTTTACGATGTGGAATAATGACGCAATGCACCAAGATCCACGCCACGACGCGCATGGCGCCAGCCGCAAGGGCGCCCGCGCGGACAGCGGCGGCCGGGATTTCATTGGCGCTTTCCCCAAGCGACGCACCGCAATAATCTCGGTACACTGAACGGTCAGCCGTCAATCCCTCCCATGCCGTTCCTCGATCGCTACCTCTCCCGCCTGCGTGCAGCCATGCTTTCTCCCGATGCTTCGGGCACAGCCAAGGCCGCCGGGGGCGACACCGGCCACAACCCGCCTCCGGCGACGGGGCTCGGTCCGATCGACACCCTCGACCCCGACGACGGCGCGCCGGTGGCGGCCCCGCGCGGCCTGTGGTGGCTGCGCTGGCGCAATCTCGTCGCCACCAGCTGGTTCATGTTCATCCCGCTGGTCGCGATCGTGCTGTTCACGGTGGCAATGGGCGTGATCCTGTGGTCGCTGCACGAGACCGAGCGCCAGCAGCAACGCGATGCGCTGTACCGCGACGCCGCCTGGGCGCAACAGCGCGTACGCCTGTCGCTGCTCAGCAACCAGGACCAGCTGGCCTCGCTGGCGCGCGACATCGCCGCCGCGCAACTGGAGCAAGGCGCCTACCGTACCGCCGCCCAGGAAATCCTGCGCGAGAACTCCGAGATCGTCTTTATCAACTGGCTCGACGCCACCAAGCGCGGCCGCTGGTCGCTGCCGTCGACGTCCGAGTTCGCGGTGCGCCTGCGCGAAAACCAGGACCAGCCGCTCGAGCCCGAAGTGCTGGACACCTTCGATGCCGCGCGCGAAACCCAGCGCGTGGTCTACTCGCGCCCGCTGGTCAACGACCGCGGCGACAGCTTCATGCTGATGCAAGTGCCGATCGTGCGCGACAACGAGTTCCTCGGCACGCTCGGCGCGCTGTACTCGATCAACGGCATCCTGACGCACCTGCTGCCGCCGGAGCTGACCGAGCGCTACCGCTTCTCGCTGATCGATAAGAACAACCAGACCCGCGCCAGCACCTCGCTGCGTCCAGTGCCCGGCAACGCGCTGTCGTATGAAGTGCTGCTGGATCCGCCCGGCCACTCGCTGTCGCTGCGCGCCGACGCCTACCCGCCGCCGTCGAACCTGCCCAACAACATGCTGCTGTGGCTGGTGGTGGGCCTGTCCTGCTTCCTGCTGTGGAGCCTGTGGAGCATGTGGCGCCATACCAGCCGCCGCTCCGAGGCGCAGCGCGCGCTGCTGGCCGAGACCTCGTTCCGGCGCGCGATGGAAAACTCGATGCTGATCGGCCTGCGCGCGCTCGATCTGAACGGCCGCATCACCTACGTCAACCCCGCCTTCTGCCGCATGACCGGATGGCAGGAGAACGACCTGGTCGGCCGCCTGCCGCCCTTCCCCTACTGGCCGCCGAACGACCAGCAGGAGATGCAGAAGCAGATCGACCTGACGCTGCAGGGCAAGTCGCCCGCCGGCGGCTATGAGATGCGCACGATGCGCCGCGACGGCAGCAGCTTCTACGCGCGCATGTATGTGTCGCCGCTGGTAGACAGCCGCGGCCGCCATACCGGCTGGATGAGTTCGATGACCGACATCACCGAGCCCAAGCGCGCGCGCGAGGAACTGGCCGCCGCGCATGACCGCTTCACCACGGTGCTGGAGAGCCTGGACGCCGCGGTGTCGGTGCTCGCCACCGACAAGGCCGAGCTGCTGTTCGCCAACCGCTATTACCGCCAGCTGTTCGGCTGGGAGGCCGAGGGCCACCTCAAGCTCGCCGGCGACGATCTCGACAAGGAACAGGTCTCGAGCGACAACACCGATTACGTCGACGCCTACGCCGGCCTGCCCGCTTCCGAGCTGATGCCCTATGCGTCGGACGCGCGCGAGGTGTTCGTGCCCGACATGCAGAAATGGTTCGAAGTGCGCCGCCGCTATATCCAGTGGGTGGACGGCCACCTGGCGCAGATGCAGATCGCCACCGACATCACCGTGCGCAAGGCCGCCGAGGAAATGGCGCGCCAGCATGAGGAACGCCTGCAGTTCACCAGCCGCCTGACCACCATGGGCGAGATGGCGTCGTCGCTGGCGCACGAGCTGAACCAGCCGCTGGCCGCCATCAACAACTACTGCATGGGCGCGGTGGCGCGGCTGCATTCGGGCCGCAGCACGCCGGAAGACCTGATCCCGGTGCTGGAGAAAACCTCCGCGCAGGCCGTGCGCGCGGGCACCATCATCAGCCGCATCCGCGGCTTCGTGAAGCGCAGCCAGCCGCAGCGCCGCGAAGCGGCGCTGCACGATATCGTCGCCGATGCCGTGGGCCTGGCCGACCTGGAGGCGACCCGCCGCCGCGTCACTATCCTGACCCGGCTGCCGGCGCCGCCGATGACCATCTATGTCGACCCGGTGCTGATCGAGCAGGTGTTGGTGAACCTGCTCAAGAACGCGGTCGAAGCCATGGCCGGCCTGCCGGCGCTGCGCGCCGGCGGCGTGGTGCGCCTGCACGCGCGCGTGGAGCCGGGCGAGTTCGGCGACAACGTCCATATCGATGTCATCGACCAGGGTCCGGGCGTCGACGAAGCGACCAAGGAACGGCTGTTCGAGCCCTTCTTCAGCACCAAGTCCGACGGCATGGGCATGGGGCTGAACATCTGCCGCTCGATCATCGAGTCGCACCAGGGCCGGCTGTGGGTGGAGAACAATGTCGACGGCATTGGCTGCACCTTCAAGATCATGCTGCCGCTGCATCCGGTGATGGCCGAACAATAATCCCCGCATTCGACCGCTGTCCGATTCGTTCCGGACGCCCCCGGCAGGCCGGGGCGGACTCCCTACGCATGTGGGGGATCCGTCTCGCCACAGAGGCCCCGGGGCGGTTACACTTCGCAGCAATGAATTGTTGTCCCGAGGAGACTACATGACCGCAACGCCAAACCCCACGCCCCACCGCGGCGAGACCGTGTTCATCGTCGACGACGATGAAGCCATGCGCGACTCGCTGACCTGGCTGCTGGAGGGCAATGGCTACCAGGTTCGCAGCTTTACCAGCGCCGAGCAGTTCCTCGCCGCCTACGACGCCAGCCAGGTGTCCTGCCTGATCCTCGACGTGCGCATGCCCGGCATGAGCGGCCCGGAACTGCAGGAGCGGATGATCGCCGAGAACATCAATATCCCGATCGTCTTTATCACCGGCCATGGCGACGTGCCGATGGCGGTATCGACCATGAAGCGCGGCGCCATCGATTTCATCGAGAAGCCGTTCGACGAATCCGAACTGCGCGCGCTGGTCGAGCGCATGCTGCAGAAGGCCCGCACCGACCACTCGGCCGCGCGCGAGCAGCGCGCCGCCAAGGACCTGCTGGGCAAGCTGACCACGCGCGAGCAGCAGGTGCTGGAGCGCATCGTGGCAGGCCGCCTGAACAAGCAGATCGCCGATGACCTGGGCATTTCCATCAAGACGGTGGAGGCGCACCGCGCCAACATCATGGAAAAGCTCAACGTCAACACGGTCGCCGACCTGCTGCGCCTGGCCCTGTCGCGCAACAGCTGACCTGCGGCGCCGGCTGGCCTCCTCAAGCCCTCCTGGCCAGCCTTTCCGGGCGCCACTGCCGGCGCCCCGGTCTCAATTCTTCAGGTAATCTTCGTCCCGGAACGTGACCACCCATTGTGGCCGGTAGACCACAAAGACGGCCACCAGCAGCCCGGTCAGGAACGCCTCGCCAAACGCCAGGATCAGCGTAGCCGCCAGCGTATCGGCCACGGTGAACGGCAGCCCCGGCGCCATCACGTGCCGCCACGCCGCCTGCGCGGCACTCGCGCCCAGCGCGGCCAGCCCCGCGGTGAAATAGCCGTGCCCCAGGATAAAGATGAACGGATGGCGCGGCAGCCAGCGCCGCATCAGCGCCTGCAGTCCGGCCGAAAGCAGCGCCGGCACCAGCGCCAGCCAGGTATAGCGCACCCATAGCGAAGGCCAGTCGAACAGCGCCCAGCTGTGGCCGGCCAGGTATTCAAGCCCGAACAGCGACACCAGGTCCACCACGAACAGCGACAGCAGCGCCAGCGGCAGCCCGAACAGCGTCACCATCAGCGTGGCGCCCAGCAACTGGATCACCAGCCCGCCGACCAGCGTGGCGCGCACCGTCCACAGCAGCGCCACCAGCACCATCGCCCCCAGCCAGGCGTGCTGCAGCGAATTGCGCCGCAGCAGGCGCCACGGCCGGCGGCTCAGCGCCCACAGCAGTCCGGCGAGGGACACGACAACGAGCAGCGGATCTGACAGCAGGGACGGGAGCGCGGTGTGCATGCGGCCGATGCTACCAGTCCCTTACCCCTACAACCCTTGCATCCGGTCAAGCTGCGCGCGCCAGCCCGCACTGACCCTTTATAATTCGCCTTTGATCCGCATGCCCGCATGACGGGCGCACGCCACTCGCGGCCGAAGCCATCTGCCGGATCCGCCCAAATTCGCACAAACCCGCCCAAACCGGTCTTTTCCTCCATGTCTGCCCAACTGATCGACGGCAACGCCCTTGCCAAACAAATCCGCTCCGAAGCCGCCCAGCGCGCCGCCAGCCTGACCGAGCGCGGTCACCGCCCCGGCCTCGCCGTGATCCTGGTCGGCGAGGACCCGGCCAGCCAGGTCTACGTGCGCAACAAGGTCAAGGCTTGCCAGGACAACGGCTTCCACTCCTCGCTGGACCGTTACCCGGCCGACCTGTCCGAGGCGGAATTGCTGGCCCGCATCGACGCGCTCAACCAGGACCCGAGCATCCACGGCATCCTGGTGCAGCTGCCGCTGCCCAAGCACATCGACAGCCACAAGGTGCTGGAAGCGATCGCCCCCGAAAAGGACGTCGACGGCTTCCACGTCGCCAACGCCGGGGCGCTGATGACCGGCGCCCCGCTGTTCCGCCCGTGCACGCCGTATGGCTGCATGAAGATGCTGGATTCGATCCAGTACCCGCTGCGCGGCGCGCGTGCCGTGGTGGTCGGGGCCTCCAATATCGTCGGCAAGCCTATGGCGATGCTGCTGCTGCAGGCCGGTGCCACCGTCACCATCTGCAACAGCAAGACGCGCGATATCGGCGCCCATACCCGCGACGCTGACGTGATCGTCGCCGCGGTCGGCAAGCGCAACCTGATCACCGCCGACATGGTCAAGCCGGGCGCCGTCGTGATCGACGTGGGCATGAACCGCGACGACAACGGCAAGCTGTGCGGCGACGTGGACTTCGCGGGTGTGCGCGAGGTGGCCGGCTACGTCACGCCGGTGCCTGGCGGCGTCGGCCCGATGACCATCACCATGCTGCTGGTCAACACGCTGGAAGCCGCGGAACGCGCCGCGGGCTGAAGCGCGCGCGCGTTCGGCGTACATTCGACCTACAGTACGCCACACGGGGTGCTGGAAATGCCCGCACCCCGCCCCCATCTGCGGGGCATCGACCTTTGAGGCCAGCCAACCGAGAACACGCCATGGACCAAGCCGCACAAGCCACCCCGGCCAACAATCCGCTGCTGGACTTTTCCGACCTGCCCCGCTTCGCCGAGATCCGGCCCGAGCACATCAGCCCGGCGCTGGACGTGCTGCTCGAAAATGCGCAGCAGGCGGTCGCCCGCGCCGAGGATCCGGCCACGCCGGCCGACTGGGCCAACGCCGTGCAGGCGCTGGAAGCCGCCACCGAGCCGCTGGGCCGCGCCTGGGGCGTGGTCAGCCACCTGAGCGCGGTCGCCGACACGCCGGAACTGCGCAAGGCACACGCCGACAACCTGCCGCGCATGACCGAGTTCTGGTCGTCGCTCGGCCAGAGCCTGGCGCTGTATGAAAAGTACAAGGCGCTGGCCGCCAGCCCCGAGTTCGCCGGCATGAGCGCGGCCCGCCACCAGCTGATCGAGAACGAGCTGCGCGGCTTCCGCCTGGGCGGCGCCGAGCTGCCCGAAGACCGGAAACCGCGCTTCGCCGAGATCCAGGAGCAGCAGGCGCAGCTGTCCAAGGCCTTCTCCGACCATGTGCTGGACGCCACCAACACCTACGCGCTGATCGTCGAGGACGAGGCACGCCTGGCCGGCCTGCCCGACGATGCGCGGGAAGCCGCCCGCCACGCCGCTGAGAAAGACGGCAAGGCCGGCTGGAAATTCACGCTGCACTTCCCCTCGTACTTCCCGGTGCTGCAGTACGCCGACGACCGCGCGCTGCGCCAGACGTTGTACGAGGCCAATGTCACGCGCGCCTCGGAACTGGGCGCGCAATACGGCCAGGGCCAGGGCGAGTGGGACAACACCGCCAACATGCGCGACCAGCTGGCGCTGCGCCGCGAAGAAGCGCAGATGCTCGGCTACCAGTGCTACGGTGAAGTCTCGCTGGTACCTAAGATGGCCGAGTCGCCGGCCGAAGTGCTGAAGTTCCTCGACGAGCTGGCCATCAAGGCAAGGCCCTACGCCGAGAAGGACTGGGCCGAGCTGAAGGCCTTCGCCGCCGCCGAACTCGGCCTGTCCGACCTGCAGCCGTGGGACGTGGCCTATGCCTCGGAAAAGCTGCGCCAGCAGCGCTATGCGTTCTCCGAGCACGAGGTCAAGCAGTACTTCCCGGAACCCAAGGTGCTGGAAGGCCTGTTCGGCGTGGTGCAGAAGCTGTTCTCGGTGCGCATCGAGGCCGAGCCGGCGCAGACCTGGCACAAGGACGTGCGCTTCTTCCGCGTGACCACTGCGGACGGCACGCTGCTGGCCCAGTTCTACATCGACCTGTACGCGCGCGAAGGCAAGCGCGGCGGCGCCTGGATGGACGACGCGCGCGGCCGCAAGGTGCTGGAGCAAGGCGGCGTGCAGACGCCGGTTGCGTACCTGACCTGCAACTTTTCCGCGCCGGTGGGCAACAAGCCCGCGCTGTTCACGCACGACGAAGTGATCACGCTGTTCCATGAGTTCGGCCATGGCCTGCACCACATGCTGACGCAGGTGGGCGAGCTGGGCGTGTCCGGCATCAACGGCGTGGAATGGGATGCGGTGGAACTGCCGTCGCAGTTCATGGAAAACTTTTGCTGGGAATACGAAGTGCTGACCGGCATGACGCAGCACGTCGACACCGGCGCGCCGCTGCCGCGCGCATTGTTCGACCGCATGCTGGCCGCCAAGAACTTCCAGAACGGCATGATGACGCTGCGCCAGATCGTGTTCTCGTCGTTCGACATGCACCTGCATACGGACTTCGACCCGGCCGGCGCCGCCTCGGTGCTGGAGCTCTCGCGCCAGATCAATGACCGCGTGCACGTGGTGCCGCAGCATCCGCTGTCGCGCTGGCCGAACACCTTCAGCCATATCTTTGCCGGCGGCTACGCGGCGGGCTACTACAGCTACAAGTGGGCGGAGGTGCTGTCGGCCGACGTCTATGCGGCGTTCGAGGAAGCGGCACAGCTGTCGGGCACCGTGCTCGACAGCGAGACCGGCGCGCGCTACCAGCGCGAGATCCTGTCGGTGGGCGGCAGCCGCCCGGCGATGGAATCCTTCGTCGCCTTCCGCGGCCGCGCGCCGCAGATCGATGCGCTGCTGCGCCACGGCGGGATGGCGGCATGAGCGCGGTTGCACTGCCCACCAGCGGTCCGCTGCGGATCGCGAGCTGGAACGTCAATTCGCTGAAGGTGCGCCTGCCGCAGGTGCTGCAATGGCTGGCCGAGCAGGACCAGGCCGGCGCGCCGATCGACGCGCTGTGCCTGCAGGAACTGAAGCTGCCGGACGACAAGTACCCGCTGGCCGAACTGGAGAATGCGGGCTTCCACAGCATCTACACCGGCCAGAAAACGTACAACGGCGTGGCCATTCTCGCGCGCGACGCCAGCATGCCCGGGCCGGTCGACGTAGTGCGCAATATTCCCGGCTTCGAGGATGCGCAGCAGCGCGTGATCGCCGCCACCTACGGCGACCTGCGCCTGGTCTGCGCCTACTTCCCCAACGGCCAGTCGCCCGAGTCGGAGAAGTTCACGTACAAGCTCAAGTGGCTGGAAGCGATGACGGCGTGGCTGCGCGACGAAATGCAGCGCCATCCGCGCCTGGCGCTGCTGGGCGACTTCAATATCGCGCCCGAAGACCGTGACGTGCACGATCCGGCCAAGTGGGTCGGCCAGAACCTCGTGTCGCCGCCGGAGCGCGCCGCCTTTGCCGCACTGGTGGAACTGGGCCTGGCCGATGCCTTCCGCAGGTTCGAGCAGCCGGAGAAAAGCTTCTCCTGGTGGGACTACCGCATGCTGGCGTTCCGCCGCAATGCCGGGCTGCGCATCGACCATATCCTGCTGTCGCCGGAGCTGGTCGAGCAATGCTCCGCCTGCGTGATCGACCGCGTGCCGCGCACCTGGGAACAGCCCTCGGATCACACTCCGGTGGTCGCCACGCTGCACTGCGGCTGAGGCCCGCCACGGGCTGCGGCCGCCACGGCATGCGCCGCCAGTCCACGCATTCACGCAAGCCCGGGCATGCCCGGCTCGCCCCGCGGCGGCCTGCCCGCTACACTGCCGGCATGAACCCCGCATGAACCCCTGAACGCGGCAAGACCGCGGACAGGGGCGCCGAGGCCTGTTCCCATGTCCGTATCCACGCAAGGCTCATTCCTGCATCGCATGTTCCCGTGGCGCCAGCGCGTCGACCGCGCCACGCTGCGCGCCGACCTGGTCGCCGGCCTGCTCGGCGCGGTGCTGGTGCTGCCGCAGGGCGTGGCCTTCGCCACGCTGGCCGGACTGCCGCCGCAGTACGGCATCTACAGCGCGGTGGTGCCCTGCATCGTCGCGGCGCTGTTCGGTTCGAGCTGGCATGTGATGTCGGGGCCGACCAATGCCAATTCGCTGGCGTTGTTCGCCATGCTGAGCCCGCTCGCGTTCGCCGGCAGCCCCGCGTATATCGGGCTGGCGCTGGCGGTGACCATCGTGGTCGGCGTGATGCAGCTCGCGGTCGGCACGCTGCGGCTCGGTTCTCTCGCCAACTTTATCTCGCCGTCGGTGCTGCTCGGCTTTACCTGCGGCGCGGCGACGCTGATCGGGTTGTACGCGCTGAAGGATGTGTTCGGACTGCAGGTGCCGACCGGCACCAGTGCCTTCGGCGTGCTGCGCCACCTGGCCGAGCATGCCGAGACCATCAACTGGTCCGCAGCGGCAGTCGCCGCCGTGACGCTGGCGGTGACGCTGCTGTGCAAGCGGCTGTGGCGCAAGCTGCCGTTCATGCTGCTGGGGCTGCTCGCCGGCTATGGCGTGGCGCTGCTGCTGAACCAGGCCGGCGCCTTCGCCCAGCATGTGAACGTGGTCGGGCCGATCCCTTTGGCGCTGCCGCATTTCCATGTGCCCGACGTCGACTGGCGCAAGCTGCCCGACCTGCTCGGCATCGCCTCGGCGCTGACCATCGTCGCGCTGGGCCAGTCGATCTCGATCGCCAAGGCGGTGGCGCTGCGCTCCGGGCAGCATATCGACGCCAACCGCGAATTCATCGGCCAGGGCCTGTCCAATATCGCCGGCGGCTTTTTCTCCGGCTATATCTCGTGCGGCTCGCTCAACCGCTCGATGCCCAACTTTGAAGCCGGGGCGCGCACACCGCTGGCCAGCGTGTTCTCGGCGTTGTGGCTGGTGGCGCTGGTTGCGCTCAGCGCGCCGCTGCTGGCGCAGATCCCGATGGCGGCGATCGGCGCCATGCTGCTGCTGGTGGCGTGGGGACTGCTCGATCTCGCCCGGCTGCGGCGCATCTTCACGCTCAGCCGTACCGAGTTCGCGATTGCCATCGGCACCTTCGCCGCGACGCTGGTGATCCGGCTCGAAATGGCGGTGCTGCTCGGCACCGTGCTGTCGCTGGTGGCCTACCTGTACCGCACCTCGAGGCCTGCAGTGCGCAGCCTGGTGCCGGATGCCGACGACCCGGGCCGGCGCTTCACGCCGCTGGACGAACTGCACCGCCCGCAGCCGGAATGCCCGCAACTCAAATTGCTGCGCATGGAAGGCGCGATCTACTTCGGCGCCGTCCAGTACGTGACCGACCGCCTGCACTGGCTGCGTGAGGTCAATGCCGGCCAGACGCACTTGCTGGCGATGACCAAGAGCATGAATTTCATCGACCTGGCCGGCGCGGAAATGTGGGAAAACGAGCTGGCCGAGCGCCGCGCGATGGGCGGCGATCTCTACTTCCACCGCCCGCGCACGCAGGTGCTGCAGACGTGGGAGCAGACCGGCTTCAGCAACAAGCTGGGGCCGGACCATATTTTCCCGACCAAGCGGCAGGCGCTGCACACGATCATCGGCAAGCTGTCGCCCGAGATCTGCGCGCAGTGCCGCGCCAGGATCTTTGAAGAATGCGCGTCGCGGCCGGGGGCATCAGGGCACGACGCCGTCGATGCCGATGCGGCCAGCGCACCGCGGCCGCAGGCATGCGCCACCGCGGCGGCACGCTGACGCGTCGCGCACAAGATGCCGTCAGCAAGAAAAAGCCTGCCGAGGACAGCGTTAGACGACCGGAAATTGAAACAGCGGGGAAGACGTTGGTGCCTGCGCCGGCGTTGCGGGGCCGGGTACGCAAGGCCGGACGGCCCTACGCGGTGATGCCTGATGGTGGATGGGCGCCCGCGGCATGCCGACGGCTGGCCGGGGCATCCATCCTCATCAGATCGGCGCCACGTGGGCGCGCTTGACGACGATTGGCTGGGGCGCGCCCTGCTCGATCAGCACCACGGCGGCGCGTTCGATGGTTTCGCGTCCGGCACGGAATGCCTCTTCCAGCGACAGCACCTGGTCGGCGCTGAAGCCTTCCCACAGTGCTTCGCGTGTCACTACGCAAGTCACTTTCTCGCCATTGACGATCGCCTGGAAGAGCAAGCCTTCATTATTGATGTCGTAGCGTTCTTGCTCTTGGAATTTGATATCCATCGGTGCAGCCCTCCATATGCAAGTGGAGAAGAATCCTAACATGGCTCCGACCATATCGTGCGGATCCGCCTTGTGCGATTGCGCTCAATCCGATGACCGGCAAGGCTGGCGTTCGGTTCCGTTCACCTGATCGTCACTGGCATCGGCATGCGCGAAAGGCGTTGCACACGGTTGTTTGCAAACTGTTGACAGCGCCGGAAATCATGCTAGAATCTCGTTCTTCGTTGGGGCGTTAGCTCAGTTGGTAGAGCAGCGGACTCTTAATCCGTAGGTCGAGTGTTCGAGTCACTCACGCCCCACCAGCGAATACAGAAGGGCCGGAAGCAGCGATGCTTCCGGCCTTTTGCTTTTTCCGCTGCTGCTTTCCGTTCCGGGTTTTCTCGAAAATGCCGCAGGCAGTGCACGCCTGCGGCAGTTCACCTCCCCGCGCTCACGCGCCGACGCTGGCGCGCTCGAACAGCGTGTGCGCCAGTGCGCGATGCCGCGTCAGCACGTTGGCCAGGTCCGCCGTCAGCAGCACGCCGTCGCGCACCACTTCGCGCCCGTTGATCACGCTCGCCGCGACATTGGCCGGCGTGCAGAACACCAGCGACGCAACCAGGTCGTGGCCGCCGCCGGCGAAGCCCACCCCCGACATATCGAAGGCAACAAAGTCCGCCGACATGCCCGGCGCGAGCGCGCCGATATCGTCGCGGTTGAGCACGCGTGCGCCGCCCAGCGTGGCGATCTCCAGCGCCTCGCGCGCGCTCATCGCGGCCGGGCCGTAGCCGACACGCTGCAGCAGCATGGCCTGGCGCGCTTCACCCAGCATGTGCGCGCCGTCGTTCGACGCGCTGCCGTCGACACCCAGCCCGACCGGCACGCCCGCATCGCGCATCGCCCGCACCGGCGCGATGCCGGATGCCAGCCGCATGTTCGAGCACGGGCAATGCGCCACGCCGGTGCCGGTACGCGCGAACAGCGCAATGCCTTCGTCGTCGAGCTTCACGCAGTGCGCATGCCAGACATCGTGACCGATCCAGCCCAGGTCTTCGGCATACTGCGCCGGCGTCAGGCCGAATTTCTCGCGCGAGTATGCGATGTCGTTGTCATTCTCGGCCAGGTGGGTGTGCAGCGACACGCCATAGTGGCGCGCCATCACGGCCGACTCGCGCATCAGGTCGCGCGACACCGAGAACGGCGAGCAAGGCGCCAGCACCACGCGCAGCATCGCGTGGCGCGCGCTGTCGTGGTACTGCTCGACCAGCCGCTGGCTGTCGCGCAGGATCGCGGCTTCATCTTCGACCACCACGTCGGGCGGCAGGCCGCCCTTGCTGCGGCCCACGCTCATCGAGCCGCGCGCGGCGTGGAAGCGCATGCCCATCTCCTGCGCGGCGGCGATCGAATCGTCCAGGCGCGAGCCGTTGGGAAACAGGTAGAGGTGATCGCTGGTGGTGGTGCAGCCGGACTGCATCAGCTCGGCCATCGCGGTCCTGGTCGACACGGCAATCATTTCCGGCGTCAGGTGCGACCACAGCATGTACAGGTTGGTCAGCCACGAGAACAGCTCGGCATCCTGCGCGGCGGGCACGGCGCGCGTCAGGCTCTGGTACATGTGGTGGTGCGTGTTGACCAGGCCCGGTGTCACCACGCGGCCGCGCATATCGAGCACCTGCGCGCTGCCATCGTCGACCATGCGGCGGTATTGCGGCGGCAGCCCGGCGGTCGGACCGACCCATTGCACCGCCGGGCCTTCGGCGACCAGCGCGCCGTCGCGGATCTCGCGGCGCTGCGCGTCCATGGTGACGAGTACGTCGGCGTTCAGGGCAATCAGGGTCATGGCGGCATTCCTTAGGTTCTCGGGGACGGATGCCGCCAGTCTAAGGCGAAGGCGTGCTCGCGCCTAAGCATTGAATTCCGAGCACTGTGTCCACAAAAAGTGGACATCCACCCTACCCCGCCTAGCGGGCCTGGGCGAACAACGTGGCCAGTGCATCGCCGATGCGTTCGGCCATCAGCTCCGCGGCCGCGCTGAGGGTGCCGCGGGCACGCGCCACCAGCGTTAGCGTCTGCCCCTGCAGGTGGCGGTCGCGCAGCGGCACGTACACCAGCGCCTGCCGCGCGCGCTCTTCCATCACGTCGAGCGGGTTCAGCAGCGCCACGCCAGTGCCCAGCATGACCAGCTGGCGGATCAGCACGGTCGAGGTCGATTCCGCCACCGGCGAAACTTCGATGGCATTGCGCGAGAAGGCCGCGTCCAGCAGGGCGCGGATCGATAGCGACGGCGCCGGCAGGATCAGCGGATAGCCGACGCATTCGCTCAGCAGCACGGACGGCTGCGCCGCCAGCGCATGGCCCGGCGGCACCACCGCGCCGATCTGCCAGTCGCTGCTGGCCAGCGTGCGAAAGGCGGGCAGCTCCGGCAGATCGTAGCCAAGCCCGAGATCGGCATCGCCTTGCTCGACCGCCGCGACGATATCGGCAACCGGCAGGTCATTCACCCGCACCACGATGCCCGGATAGCGCTGGCGGAAGTCATGCACCAGCGACGGCATCAGCGAGCCGGCCAGTCCCGCGGTGACCGCCACGGTGACCTCGCCGCGGCGAGCGCCCTTGAATTCCTCGATACGTTCGCGCAGCGCGTCATGCTCGCGCAGCGTCTGGCGGACGTGGGCCAGCACCATCTCGCCCAGCGGCGTCAGGCGCAGCCGCTTGTTGATGCGCTCGAACAGCGGCGCGCCCAGCTCGGCTTCCAGGTCAAGGATCTGCCGGTTCACGGCCGTCGGCGCCACGTGCAGGTGCTCGGCCGCCTTGCGGATCGAACCGCGGCGGACAACCTCGTCGAGATAGCGCAGGACTCTGGCGTGCATGGGCTGGCCGTGTCAGGGTGTATCGGGGGGTGCCGAATTGTAGCGGCGGGCGCGAGCCCCGCGGCCGTCCCCTTCGCGGAAAATGGCGAAAGGGTATTGCGCAGTATCCGATACCTTGCTACAATCTTCTTCTTCGTTGGGGCGTTAGCTCAGTTGGTAGAGCAGCGGACTCTTAATCCGTAGGTCGAGTGTTCGAGTCACTCACGCCCCACCAGCGAATTCAGGAAAAGCCGGAAGCTTGCTTCCGGCTTTTTTCATTTCCGCCTTCGTTTCCGTTCTCATTCCCGCTCGCCCTTCCCTCGCTCCCCTCTCCTGCGCAAGCCGCTGCCAGGCAGCACGGCACGACCGCCGTTTTCTTGATACGCGGGTTGTCACCAATTCCTTTCCACGCGCTTTCCCGGTTGAATCGCTTCCGCGCACAGTGTGGAACTTGGTTCCGTATCGCGGAACCGCAACGCGCAGGCCGCTGCCGCACCCCGGCGCGGCCGGGTCAGCCGGCGCGGGAAGACTGACGGCGCGGGGCGCACGATGGTGGCGCCCGATAGAAACGCCTGCAGCCCGCCTGGCAAGCAATCAGTGAAAGAAGAACGGAGGCATCCTTGAAAGCAGTCAACAATGCAGGCGCAGCCGCCTGCCTCGCAGCCATCGGCCTGGCCTGTGCCGGCTTTGCCCAGGCGCAGTCCTACCCCACCAAGCCGATCCGCCTGATCGTCCCGTTCGCGGCCGGCGGCACCACCGATATCGTCGCGCGCGCGGTCTCCGACGGCCTGGGCCGCGAGCTGGGCCAGCCGGTGGTGGTGGAAAACCGCGGCGGCGGCGGTGGCGCGATCGGCGCCGACGCGCTGGCCAAGTCCGCGCCGGATGGCTACACCCTGGGCATCGCCACGGTCAGTACCATGGCGACCAACCCAGCCACCAATCCCAAGAATCCGTACGACCCGCTCAAGGATTTCGCGCCGATTACCAACCTGGTCAACGTGCCCAACGTGCTGACGGTGAACCCGAAGGTGCCGGCCAAGACGCTGAAGGAATTCGTCGCACTGCTGAAGGCCAACCCGGGCAAGTACAGCTACGCGTCCGCCGGCAAGGGCAGCATCTCGCATCTGGATGGCGAGCTGTTCAAGGACATCACCAAGACCGACATGGTCCATATCCCCTACCGCGGATCGGGCCCGGCGCTGAACGACACGCTGGCCGGCCAGGTCAACGCGCAGTTTGACAACCTGCCGTCGTCGATGCCGCATATCCAGGCCGGCAAGCTGCGTGCGCTGGCAGTGGCGGCACCCAAGCGCGTCGAGGGCCTGCCCGATGTGCCGACCTTTGCCGAAGCCGGCATGAAGGACATGAACAACATGGCCTGGTATGGCCTGGTCGCCCCGACCGGCACGCCCGCTGCCATCATCACGCGCGTGCACGATGCCGCGGTCAAGGCACTGCAGGACCCGAACGTCAAGCGCCGCCTGGCTGAAAGCGGCGCCTACACCGACGGCAACACCTCGGCCCAGTACGCCGCGCAGATCAAGCGCGAACTGGACCTGCGCAAGAAGATTGCGCATGACCAGAACATCACGCTGGAATAACCGGCCTTAGTGTCAAAGAGGACATCGAACGGCTGCCACATGGCAGCCGTTTTTTCGTCTGGACGCCACAAAACGTGCCGATTACATCACTCTCCCATGGGAAATTTCTGTTCTCGGAGCCGAATCTTGATCCTGGACAGGACGCAACCTCCGCCCAAGCGTTTCAATATCCATAGAAGAAACTTTCACTTTGCGGACACGCGCCAACTCGGTACATTAGCTGGGTGATCCGCCACACGGCCGGCCGCATGCCGGACCACGCTCGGCCCCAACCCGTCATCGCGCAGGCGCTGCGATGCCGATATCGCGAGGATAAAGAGATGCTGAAGAAGACCGTTTCGACCCTGATCGTTGCAGCATTCGCCGCTGTGGGTGCGACGCAGGTTTATGCGCAGAAGAACTACACCGAGGGCGGCGACCTCTACGGCGGCAGCCACACCAAGAAGCAGGCCAGCCCGAACCAGAACCCGGCGAAGTCGGGCAAGTTCGATCCCTACACCGATGGCGCCAAGCAGTCGACGCGCTCCGACCTGACCAACTCGGGCAAGAAGTTCGACCCGAACACCGACGGCGCCAAGGCCGGCAAGTACGATCCGTACACCGACGGTGCCAAGGCTGGCAAGCCCGATCCGTACACCGACGGTGCCAAGACCGGCAAGTACGATCCGTACACCGATGGCGCCAAGGCGCCCGCCAGCCAGGGCGACAAGGCCCAATAAGCCCGCACCGCCCAGGCAAGACAGCCCGCTTCGGCGGGCTGTTTGCATTGTTGCGTACGCGTTTCAGGCAGCCAGCGCCTGCGCCGGCTGTGGGGGCTGCATCGTGCCGCGATCGCGGAAGCCGACGTGCCAGGACAGCGCCTCTTCCAGCAAGTGAGGCGTGTGGCCACCGTGGGCGCCGGCGCGGCGGAAATAATCGCCCAGCAATTCGCGGTATTGCGGGTCGGCGCAATTGGCGATGACGGTGTGCGCGCGCTCGCGCGGCGCCAGGCCGCGCAGGTCGGCCAGGCCATGCTCGGTGACGATGATGTCGACGTCGTGCTCGGTGTGGTCCACGTGCGCCACCATCGGCACGATGCTGGAGACATCGCCGCCCTTGGCCACCGACTTGGTCACGAACACCGACAGGTGCGCATTGCGCGCAAAGTCGCCGGAGCCACCGATGCCGTTCATCATGTGCGTGCCGCCCACGTGCGTGGAATTGACGTTGCCGTAGATGTCGCACTCCAGCGCGGTGTTGATGGTGATCAGCCCCAGCCGGCGCAGGATCTCTGGATGGTTGCTGATCTCCTGCGGGCGCAGCAGCAGCCGCGAGCGGTAGCGGTCCAGGTTCGACAGAAAGCGCTGGTAGACCTCGCGCGTCAGCGTCACCGACGATGCCGAGGCGAACGACAGCCGGCCCGCATCGAGCAACTCGATGGTGCTGTCCTGCAGCACCTCGGAATACATCTTCAGGTCGCGGAACGGCGAGTCGACCAGCCCGTGCAGCACGGCGTTGGCAATGGTGCCGATGCCGGCCTGCAGCGGCTGCAGCGACGGCGACAGCTTGCCCGCGCGCACTTCGCGCAGCAGGAAGTCATTGAGGTGGCCGGCGATGCTGCGCGTCTCGTCGTCCGGAGGCAGCGCATTGGAGGGGCTGTCGTCCTTGGCGGTGATGACGATGGCGGCAATCTTTGCCGGATCGATCGGGATATACGGCAGTCCGATGCGCTGTTCCGGCGCGATCAGCGGGATCGGCTGCCGGTACGGGCGGTGGACCGGGAAATAGATGTCGTGCAGCCCCTCCAGCTCCAGCGGCATGTTCATGTTGATTTCGACAATCACCTTGCGCGCCAGCATGGCAAAGCTGGCCGAATTGCCCACCGAGGTGCTGGGGATGATGCCGCCCTGCTCGGTGATCGCGACAGCCTCGACCACCGCCACGTCCACCGGCGCGATCTGGCCGGAACGCAGCTGCTCGACGGTTTCGGACAGGTGCTGGTCGATGAACATCACTTCGCCGGCGTTGATCTTGCGGCGCAGCGTGGCATCGGACTGGAACGGCAGCCGGCGCGCGATCACGTCGGCCTCGGCCAGCACGCGGTCGATGTCGTTGCCGAGCGAGGCGCCGGTCATCAGGGTAATGCGCAGTGGCTCGGTCGCCGCACGCCGCGCCAGCGCGAACGGGACTTCCTTGCAGTCGCCCGCGCGGGTGAAACCGCTCATGCCTACGGTCATGCCGTCGCGGATCAGCGCGGCGGCTTCGTCGGCCGAGACTACCTTGTCATGCAGCCTGGCCAGGCGAATGCGTTCCTTGTACATCCATATCTCCGGTCTGGCGGCGCAGGCCCTTGCCCATGCCGCTCGCCCCGCGCCTTGTTTGCCGAAGGCTGGCGTTGTGGGGTCTCCGGCTCGCAGTGTAGCCAGCCGCCCCCATTCCGGCTGTGATTTAAAGTCATGGGCAGCAGTCGCTTTCCTCATAGGCGGCGGCAGTGCCAGCGACCTTCGCTCCACTAACGGCAGCCAGAGTCTCAGGGCATACCCGCAATGTCACAAAAATGGCAAAAGTTTCTGGTACTGTCTCGCCCTATCGGTTGAAGGGGCCCGCCAGAGAGGTCCAGCAACCGTGCCGCCCGGGCCGGCCATGCTCGGCCCATCAACCCGTTGCACCAGCGTGACGGGTGCCTGCAGCATCGTAGTGGCGGCAAATTTAAAATCAGGAGACGCCATTCATGCAGCCCAGACCTCTCGAACCCAACGAGCCGGTCGTCCTTGCACTGGTCGACGCCGTCACCGCCTGGCAAGACGCCCTGGAACAGACCCTCTCCGCCTCTGGCCTGACTTACGCCAAATGGCTGTTGCTGCGCGCGATCAAGCGCGGCGACTTCGTGCGCGGCGCCCCGTTGCCGGGCGCCATGCCGATCGACGTTCCGCAGTCCGAACTGCTGCTGCATGAACTGCGTCGCGACGGCTGGATCGAGCATGCCGAAGCCACCACGCCGTCCATCGCCGACACCGCCGCGAGCCGCCTCGAACGCGTTTCGCAGGCGCTCAGCGCGCTGCACAGCGTGTCGGTGGCACCGTTCAACCCCCAGGAGCGCGTGGCGCTGGGCAGCCTGCTGGAACGGATGAAGCTCCGGCTGAACGACCACACCATGCGCCAGATCCGGGTGGGCGGCGAAGCCGCTCGCCAGGACAGGCTGGCGAGTGCAGGCGGTACCGGCGCTACTGCCGGCGGGATTGCCCCGCAGGGCGGCGCGCCGGCGCCCTGCGCCTCCTGCACGGGACTGCCCCCGGTCGCGCATCGCCCGGCCTCTTGTCCCACCCTCGCCAGCGCGCGCTTCTGAGGCGCGTAGCCAGGCCGGTTGCCGCCCCTTCTGCAGGCGGGCCGGCCGCACTGTCCGGATCGTTCGCTTTCTTCGCGACTTTATCCCGCCAGGTGCGCTGATTTTTCCTAAAGTATGAGCATGCCCCGGCACATGCCCGACCGGGCGGCGAATTGCCGCGCGGGCCGCGCGAGCCGCGTCGTCTATCGATACCGCGAGGAGAGATCATGCCGCAGGAGAACGAAGACAAAGTCGCGCACCTGCTGGACGAACTGCTTGCCTTTGCGCGGGAGCGGCTGCCGGCGGCCACCTTCAGCGCCGCCGAGCCCTTCCTGCGGCACTACTACGACCAGGCTGACCTCGACGACCTGCTGCACTGCGAAGTCGCCGACCTGTATGGCGCCGTGATGGCGCACTGGCAGACCGCGCAGAAGTTCGTCCCCGGCAGCGCGCGCATCCGCATCTACAACCCCACGCTGGAAGAGCATGGCTGGCACTCCGACCATACCGTGGTCGAGATCGTCAACGACGACATGCCCTTCCTGGTCGACTCAGTGACCATGGAGATCAACCGGCAAGGATTGGCGTTGCATTCGGCCATCCACCCGGTGTTCCGCGTCTGGCGCAGCGCCGCCGGCGGGATCGAGCGCATCGCACTGGGCGGCGCCGGCGAGCCCGGCGACAATTCGCGCCTGGAATCCTTCATCCACTTCGAGGTCGACCGCAGCGGCGAGGCCGCGCGGCTGGAAGCGCTGCGCAGCGGCATCGCGCGCGTGCTGGGCGACGTGCGCGCCGCGGTCGAAGACTGGCCGGCGATGTGCGACATCACCCAGGCCACCATCGCCGCACTGGCGCAGGCGCCTGACGCCGCCTCCCCTGACAGCACCGAGGCCCGCGCCTTCCTGGAATGGATGATGGACGACCATTTCACCTTCCTCGGCCAGCGCGACTACCAGCTGGTGGCGCAGGAAGGGCGCTATTTCCTGCGCGGCGTACCGGGCTCGGGCGCGGGCATCCTGCGCGAGAGCCTGCGCGAGCCGGACGCCGATGACCTGACGCCACTGCCCGCCGCGGCCACCGCCATCATCGAAGGCCCCTCGCCGATCTTCGTCACCAAGGCCAACTCGCGCGCCAGCGTGCACCGGCCGGGCTATCTCGACTATATCGGTGTCAAGCTGCTGGATGCACAGGGCCAGCTATTTGGCGAGCGCCGCTTCGTGGGCCTGTACACCTCGACCGCGTACACGGCGCCGATCGCCGAGATCCCGCTGGTGCGGCGCAAGTGCGCCAATATCCTGGCGCGCGCCGGCTTCCTCACCAAGGGTCACCTGTACAAGTCGCTGGTCACGATCCTCGAGCAATATCCGCGCGACGAACTGTTCCAGGCGAGCGAAGACGAACTGTTCAGCATTACCACCGGCATCCTGCGGCTGCAGGAGCACCAGCGCACGCGGCTGTTCGTGCGGCGCGACCGTTTCGACCGCTTTGTCTCGTGCCTGGTGTTCGTGCCGCGCGACAAGTACAACACCGACCTGCGCCAGAAGATCCAGAAGCTTCTGACCGCGGCCTTCCACGGCACCAGTTGCGAATTCACGCCGCTGCTGTCGGAATCGCCGCTGGCACGCATCCAGCTGACCGTGCGCGGCGAGCCGGGCACGATGCCGCATGTCGATACCGCCGAACTGGAACAGCGCATCGTCCATGCCAGCCGCCGCTGGCAGGACGACCTTGCCGAAGCGCTGCACGAGAGCCACGGCGAAGAACAAGGCAACCGGCTGCTGCAGCGCTACGGCGGCTCGTTCCCCGCGGGCTACCGCGAAGACTACCCCGCCCGGACCGCGGTGCGCGACATCGAGCTGATGGAGCACGCGCTGCGCGCCCACCACAGCGCGCGCGGCATGGCCATGAACCTGTACCGGCCGATCGAGGCCGCGCCGGGCGCGTTCCGCTTCAAGGTCTACCGCGCCGGCGAGCCGATCGCGCTGTCGCACAGCCTGCCCATGCTCGAACACCTGGGCGTGCGGGTGGACGAAGAGCGCCCCTACCTGATCGAGCCCGACAGCGGCGCGCCGGTGTGGGTGCATGATTTCGGGCTGGAGATCGCCGACAGCGGCGGCGCGGCGGACTTCGATATCGCGCGCGTCAAGGCGCTGTTCGAAGACGCCTTTGCGCGCGCCTGGCATGGCGAGATCGAGAACGACGACCTCAACCGGCTGGTGCTGCGCGCCGAGATGGCCGCGCGCGACGTCACCATCCTGCGGGCCTATGCACGCTATTTGCGCCAGGTGGGCTCGACCTTCAGCGATGCCTATATCGAACGCGCGCTGACCGGCAATGCGGGCATCGCGGCGATGCTGGTCGCGCTGTTCATCGCGCGCTTCGACACCGTGAGCCAGGTGGCTGCCGATACCGCGCGCCAGGCACGCTGCGACAAGCTGCTGGCCGAGATCGAGGCCGCGCTCGACAAGGTGCCCAACCTCGACGAGGACCGCATCCTGCGGCTCTTCCTGGGCGTGATCCAGGCCACGGTGCGCACCAACTACTTCCACCGCAGCGACGACGGCCAGCCGCGTCCCTACGTGTCGTTCAAGTTCAACCCGGCGCTGGTGCCGGGGCTGCCCGAGCCGCGGCCGATGTTCGAGATCTGGGTCTATTCGCCGCGGGTCGAGGGTGTGCACCTGCGCGGCGGCCGCGTGGCGCGCGGCGGGCTGCGCTGGTCCGACCGCCGCGAAGACTTCCGCACCGAGGTGCTGGGGCTGATGAAGGCGCAGATGGTGAAGAACACGGTGATCGTGCCGGTAGGCTCCAAGGGCGGCTTCGTGGTCAAGCGCCCGCCGCCGCCGACCGACCGCGATGCCTTCCTGCAGGAAGGCATCGCCTGCTACCAGACTTTCCTGCGCGGGCTGCTGGACCTGACCGACAACCTTGTCGGCGGGCAGCTGGTGCCGCCGCCCGACGTGGTGCGGCACGACGACAACGATCCCTACCTGGTGGTGGCGGCCGACAAGGGCACCGCCACGTTCTCCGACTTCGCCAATGCGATTTCCGCCGAGTATGGCTTCTGGCTCGACGATGCCTTTGCCTCCGGCGGCTCGGTCGGTTACGACCACAAGAAGATGGGCATCACCGCGCGCGGAGCGTGGGAATCGGTCAAGCGGCATTTCCGCGAGATGGGCGTCGATATCCAGACCACCGACTTCACCGTCGCCGGCGTCGGCGACATGTCGGGCGACGTGTTCGGCAACGGCATGCTGCTGTCGCCGCATATCAAGCTGGTAGCCGCCTTCGACCACCGTCACATCTTCCTTGACCCCGACCCGGATCCCGCGCGCACGCTGGAGGAACGCACGCGGCTGTTCAGTCTGCCGCGCTCGAGCTGGGCCGACTACGACGCCACGCTGATCTCCGCCGGCGGCGGCATCTTCCCGCGCACCGCCAAGACCATCGCGCTGACGCCGCAGGTGCAGGCGGTGCTCGGCGTCACGGCCAGCGCGCTGTCGCCGGCCGAGCTGATCCACGCCATCCTGATGGCGCCGGTCGACCTGCTCTACAACGGCGGCATTGGCACTTACGTCAAGTCGAGCCAGGAAACGCATCTGCAGGCCGGCGACCGTACCAACGACGCGGTGCGCGTCAATGGCAATGAACTGCGCTGCAAGGTGGTCGGCGAAGGCGGCAACCTGGGTTTCACCCAGCTGGGCCGCATCGAGTTCGCGCGCAAGGGCGGCCGCATCAACACCGATGCCATCGACAACTCCGCCGGCGTGGACTGCTCCGACCATGAGGTCAATATCAAGATCCTGCTGGGCCTGGTGATGGCCGACGGCGAGATGACCGAGAAGCAGCGCAACAAGCTGCTCGCCGAGATGACCGACGAGGTCGGCCTGCTGGTGCTGCAGGACAACTACTACCAGACCCAGGCGCTGTCGGTGGCCGGGCGCCACGCCACGGCGCTGCTCGACGGCGAGGCGCGGCTGGTGCGCTGGCTGGAGCGCGCCGGCCGGCTGAACCGGGCGCTGGAATTCCTGCCTTCGGACGAAGAGATCGCCGAGCGCAAGCTGGCGGGCGAAGGGCTCACGTCGCCCGAGCGCGCGGTGCTGCTGGCCTACAGCAAGATGTGGCTGTACGACGCGCTGCTCGATTCCGACGTGCCCGAAGACCCGCTGGTCGGCGGCCTGCTGGCCGATTACTTCCCGGTGCCGCTGCGCCAGCGCCATGGCGATACCATGCATCGCCACCCGCTGCGGCGCGAGATCCTGTCGACGCACCTGACCAACATGCTGGTCAACCGCATCGGCGCTACCTTCGTGCACCGGATCATGGAAGAAACCGACGCGCGCCCCGCCGACATCGTGCGCGCCTGCCTGATTGCGCGCGACGTGTTCGGGCTGACCGCGCTGTGGCAGGAGATCGATGCGCTGGACAACCGCGTGCCCGATGCCGAGCAGGCACGCATGTTCGGCCAGGTGGCGGTGCTGCTGGAGCGGGCCTGCCTGTGGTTTATCCGCTATCTACGCAGCGGCGGCCAGGCCAGCGCCGAGCTGGCGCGCTTTACGCAGGCGGCGCAGTGGCTGGTGCCGCAGTTGCCCCAGCTGCTGCCGCCCGCCGATGCGGCGGCGCTGGCGGAGCATGCCAGGACCTTTTCCGATGCAGGTGTCGACGAGGCGCTCGCCTTGCGCGTTGCCGGCAGCGAGATCTCGGCGGCGGCGTTGGATATCGCCGAAGTGGCCAACGCGTGCGAGCGCAGCCTCGACCTGGTTGCGGGCGTGTATTTCGCGCTGGACAGCCACCTGAGCTTCAGCTGGCTGCGCGAGCGTGCGCTGGCGCTGCCTTCTGACACGCACTGGGACCTGCTGGCGCGCACCTCCACGCTCGAAGACCTGGGCCGGCTCAAGCGTGCGCTGACGGTCAGCGTGCTGTCGCAGCAGGGAGAACTGGAATCGCCGGAAGCGATGATCGATGCCTGGCGTGCCAGCCGCCATGGCGCGCTGGAACGCTTTACGCGCATGCTGGCCGACCAGCGCGCATCGGGTGCGGCGGGACTGTCGATGCTGTCGGTCGCGGTGCGCGAGATCGGGATGCTCGAGCGCGGCTAGCGCGCCATGCGTGGCGCGGGCGAGGCGCGCTTATTCGTCCGCGCTGCCTTCGTCGCCGCTGTCGTCATCGCCGTCGAGGTCGGTGTCGAGACCGTCATCGTCCCGGCGGGCGCGCAGCTCCAGCCCGAGCAGCACCAGCAGCTCGAAGGCATCTGACAACAGGTGCTTCTGCCGGGGCAGCAGGCTGGCGTAAGGCATGTCGTAGATCGACTGGTGCGCGGCGCGCTGCCCCTTCAGGCCGCGGTCGCGCGCAATATCCGACAGCAGCGCGGCAAACCCGGACAGGTCCTGCGCCGCCAGCGCCGAATTCAATACCTTGGCGATGACTTCCGGGGAAGCGTTCGCCCAGCCCATGCGTTCAGCATTGGAAGCGGAATCTTGAGGGAAGTCGGCAAAGTCCATTTTGTGTTTAACGGTCTCGCCCAATGGAGCTTAAGTCGGCAGCCATGTGAATTTGACCCCACATGCGTGGGGTTCTGCACAGGCTCGCCGCGCCGATACGGCTAGCGCGCTGCCGGCTTCGCGGCTACCTGCCGATAGACCGTGGTGCCGTCACGCGCGGTGCGGGCTTCGACATAGTTGCGGGCGCCGCATTGCGGGCAGCGGAATACCGGCCCCTGCCCTTCGTTGCGGATCTGCACCTCGTCCGGCTCCCAGCGCGCGCCGCAAGCCTGGTTCCCACAAACAAACATGAACTCTCCTGAAAATTGAAAATTAAGGGCCCAATAGCGGCCCGCTCAACCATTGCGTTGCACCCACTGCCGCGCCCATGAAATCGCCGCGGCGCGGGCATCCTCCGGCGTGGCGTGCGTGGTCGGCGGCGCGCCGCCTTCCAGCACGACGGCGCCGGACTCCCAAATATCGCACAACGCCTTGAAACGTCCCGGCCCCAGCGCGTGGCAGAACACGTGGATGACAAAGCCGCGATACTCGACCACGTCGGTCGCGTCATCGGTCAGCGCGCGCTCGGCGGTGGCATTGGATGGCACCACCGGCGCGTCCACACGCGGCTCCGGCCTGCCTCGCGCCGGACTTGCCCGCAGCAACGCCGCGCAGGCACCGCCCAGCGCCGCACCGATGGCCACGCCCAGGCCAAACCAGCAAGCCCTGCTTTTACACTGCGCCATCGGCATTCCCTGTCAGCGGCCTCCTGCCGGTCATCCTGTCACCCGCGCAAGACCGCCGGCAGCGTGCGCGGTATTGCTTTCAGAAGGTTATACCAATCCGGAAGAAGGCCAGTGGCGGCGCGCGGCGCGCTGAAATAAGAATTCGGAACGTGACCAGACCGCGGGCGGCGACTATACTGTATATTCATACAGTAATCAGCAGGCGTCCTGCATCTGGCCGCGCTGCCGCATGGTCCTTGCCATAATGCCCCTGTACCAGTCCGATTCCATCCTGCTCGAGGCCTTTTATTTCGGCGACGATGCCGAATCCCTGCGCCTGCCCTGCGGCAGCGTCAGCATTGACGCCGGCGCCATCATCGTCCACGGCATCGAGCCCAACCTGCTGCGGTCGCTGCGCTGGACGCCCGATTTTCTCTCGTTCGAAGCGCACGGCACGCATCACCGCTATCCGGTCAGCCGCCCTGCGCTGGTCGGCCCCGCGCAGGCACGCTTCGCCCTGCTTTAAGCTATCGCTTCCGCCCGCCATGCCCTGCCGACACCGACATGCCAGACCGCAGCCTTGCCGCCAACGAACTGATCCGCACGCTTGAACTAAAGCCGCACCCGGAAGGCGGCTTCTACCGCGAAACCTACCGCAGCGAAAAACGCGTCGTGTGCGCCGACCAGCGTACGCGCGAAGCCAGCACCGCGATCTACTACATGCTGTGCGGCAACGACTTTTCCGCATGGCACCGCATCTGTTCCGACGAGTTGTGGCATTTCCACGCCGGGTCGCCGGTAGACGTGCACAGCATCGCCGACGGCGGCATCGTCACGCAGCGTCTCGGCGATCCGTTGCGCCACGACGGTGCGTCATTCCAGGCGATGGTGCCCGCGGGCCGATGGTTCGCCGCGGAACGCGTGGACCTTGGCGACGGCGTCGACTTTGCGCTGGTCGGTTGCACCGTGGCGCCGGCCTTCCAGTTCAGCGAGTTCGAACTGGCCGATGCAGCCGCGCTTGCGGGCCTGGCAAGCGGGCACGACGCCCTGCTGCGCCGGCTCTCGCGATAGCGCGCGGCAAAAAAACAGCCCACCGCGGCGGGGTGCGGGCGGGCCGTCAGCACTGCGGCGCCAGTCTACGCCGTCACCGCGCGCGCCCATCGGCAAAGAACCCGGGTAGCCCACCGCTTTTTCCTCCGACAGTCCGCACAGAGCGCTATACTGTATATCCATACAGTACTTCTTCTGTGCGCCCTATGTCACCCGAACCCGCCAACTGCCCCGTCTGCGGCGCCGCTGCCGAGCGCCTGCGTGCCGCGCCGCGCAGCTACCGCTACACCTGCCCCAGCTGCGGCATTTTCCAGATCAGCTCACGCGCGCTGACCTGCCGCCCCGGCCTGCCGGCCTCGGCGCGCGAGGATATCCGCCGGCTGCGCGCCTACGGCCACCTGCCGCTGCTGGACCTGACCCGGGACGGCGTCAGCATCAGTCCTGGCAGGCCCTGACCGATGGGCAACAACAAGCGCGCGTCCCGCTGCCACGTGCCGGCAGCGGCACCCGACAGCTACCCCGTCCCCGGGGCCAACGGCATCCTGGGCCGCATCCCCGGCCACTACATTGCCGCCGCGCTGGGTACGCTTGGCCCCGCCACGCGCGACGGTCCCGCCCACCGCGAAGTGCTGCTCGAAGCCGGCCATGCCGGCACCGTGCGGCTGTTTATCGAAAGGAAGCAGGCACGCCATGGCCGGTACACGCATTACTACTGGTCCGCATACCGCGCCGAGCCCGAGTGAGCAAGCGAATCGGAAGGCGGCACCGGCGGGCGCCAGCGGTTTGCGTCGCAAGAAGACGCGATCCGTCCTCCGTCGTAATCAGGACTAAAAACGGGACTAAAAACAGGAAGGACGCCATCGTCCGGTCATGCCATGGCCGCAGCCAGAACATTCACTACACGCGTAATGCGGAAACGGTTGCGGCGAAGGTCGCGTTCATGAACGCTTGCATTCAACCTTCTCTTCATACTCTCCGTCCTCATCCCATTTACGCTCGATCAGGCACGGACCGTCGCGATACTTTTCCTTGTGCTCATAGCCGCGCGGACCGCCCTTGCACTTGCGCTCTTCCTTGTATTCGCCATCCCGCTTGACCTCGCGCTCGATCTTGCAGGGGCCGCTGCGGAATTTCTCCTTGTACTCGCCGCCGGCATGGGAAACCGGTGAGCCAATCAGGCAGGAGAAGATGACGATAGGGGTAAGGTGTTTGCGTACCATGGGAACGACCTGCGCAGGGGATGACCGAGCATAACAACAGCCGCTGCCAGCGGCTGTGTCAAAGCGTTACGCCTCGTCACATCCGTGTGCCCCGATGCGGACGCACGGCGATGCGATGCAAGCCATGGCAAACGAAATCGCCCATTGCGGGCAATGGCGCGCCAAGAAAAAACCCGCTTGGCTTTCACCAAGCGGGTTTCTTGTTCTGGTCGGGGCGAGAGGATTTGAACCTCCGACCACCTGCACCCCATGCAGGTACGCTACCAGGCTGCGCTACGCCCCGAAAGAAGAAGATTATATCAGAAGCATTTCCCGTATGACTAGCTCCGGAAGCACAAATTATCCGGGCTTCGCGATCTCGCGCAGCTGCGCGAGCAGGTGCTGCACCTCGACCAGTTCGTTGCGCAGACCGGCTACATCGATCGACAAGGCTGCCGGGCTTTCCTCGCGGCGTTCGTCAGCGGGTTCCGCCGCGGCGGCAGTGTGATGACGGCCTTCGTCGAGCCGGTTGCGCGCGCCGTTGATGGTGAAGCCTTGCTCGTACAGCAGCTCGCGGATGCGCCGGATCAGCAGCACCTCATGGTGCTGGTAGTAGCGGCGGTTGCCGCGGCGCTTGACCGGCTTGAGCTGCGTGAACTCCTGCTCCCAGTAGCGCAGGACATGCGGCTTGACGGCGCAAAGCTCGCTCACCTCACCGATGGTGAAGTAGCGCTTGGCCGGGATCGGCGGCAACGCGATGCGTTCGCTGGATTTGTCCGACATGCAGTGTGTAGACGAGCGTCAGGCCATGCCGGCCATGAGGTTGGCGCGCAGGGTTTTGCGCGCCCAGAAGGATACCGATGCAGGCCTGCGGAGGCAATCCGCCTTTCGGGTGATGCGTGACGTGGCGAAGCGTCAGCCGGCGATGTCCGCGCGCTCTTCCACCAGGCCCTTGAGCTTCTGGCTGGCGTGGAACGTCACGACCCGGCGCGCGGTGATCGGAATCACTTCACCGGTCTTGGGATTGCGGCCGGGACGCTGCGGCTTGTCACGCAACTGGAAATTGCCGAAGCCGGACAGCTTGACGCTGTCGCCCTGCTCCAGCGCTTCGCGGATGACGTCGAAGAAAGCTTCGACCATGTCCTTCGATTCGCGCTTGTTCAGGCCGACCTGGTCGAACAGCATCTCGGCAAGTTCGGCCTTGGTCAGCGTGGGAACTTCGGGCGCGCGGGTATCCGGCGTCGCGTCGTCAAGGGTGGAAGCCTGCCGGTCGCTCATGTCACCCAGTGCTGCAGCGGTCATGGAATTCGCGTCTCGATCATTCATGTCGATCGCTCTAGTGTCTGTCTGGCGATCCGCCCGGGGCAAGGCCCGGGCGCCCTTGTTTATCGTAAGCCGTCGCTAGTAGCGTCAGTCTAGCCACGCAGCCGGGCCTGGAAGGCCTCTGTCAGCGCGTCGACCATGGAGCGCACTGCGCTGTCGACGGTTTCGTCCTGGAGGGTCGACCCAGTATCTTGCAAGGTCACCCGGAACGCAAGGCTTTTCTCGTCCGCGCCGATGGCGGCCGAAGCGGCCTTGGGACGGAACTCGTCGAACAGCGCGAGGCTCTGGCAGAAGCGGCCATAGCCCTGCTTTTCCAGCGCCGCGCGCATGGTGTCGAGCATGTCCTGCACGCGTACCGATTGCTTCACCACCACGGCCAGGTCGCGCACGGCGGCCGGGAACTTGGAGATTTCGGTGTACGTGGGCAGGCCGGTCTCGCGCAGTGCGTCGAGCTCCAGTTCGAACAGCACCGGCGCGTGCTGCAGCTCGTATTCCTGCAACCAGCGCGGATGCAGTTCACCGACCACGCCAACCGGCTTGCCATCGACCAGCACGCGCGCGGCGCGGCCGGGATGCAGCGCCGGGTACGACACCGGCTCGAAGCGCGGCACGCGCGGATGGAACAGTGCCTCGACATCGCCCTTGACGTCGAAGAAGTCGACGTTGCGCGTGGCGATGCCCCACTGCTCTTCAAACGCCGGGCCGTAGGCGATGCCCGCGGCCATCATCGGCTGGTGGTAGCCGGCCACCGTCAGGCCGCCGTCCTGCACGTTCTCGTCGCGATGGAACACACGGCCCACCTCGAACATGCGCACGCGCGCGGCCTTGCGGTTCAGGTTGTAGCGCACCTTGTCGACCAGGCCGCCGACCAGCGACGAACGCATCACGGCCAGCTGGCTGGCGATCGGGTTGAGCAGGCGGATCGGCTTGTCGTTGGCGGCGAAGTCGCGTTCCCATTTCTCTTCGACGAAGGCGAAGTTGATGACTTCCTGGTAGTCGCGCGCAGCCAGCGCGTGGCGCACCACATGCGTCGAGCGGCGGGCTTCGTTGGTCGGGCGCATTTCGCTTTCGGCGATCGGCGGACGCGCCGGGATGCGCTCGAAGCCGTAGATACGCGCGACTTCCTCGATCAGGTCCTCCTCGATCTCGACGTCGAAGCGGTAGCTCGGCGGCGTGACCTCGAACACGTCGCCTTCGGCGCCTTGCACGCGCGTGAACGGCAGCTGCAGGCGCTGGAACACGTCGGCGATGGCGGCCGGCGACAGCTCGATGCCGAGCACGCGCTCGGCGCGCGCCACGCGCAGGCTGACCGGCTTGCGCACGGGCAGTTTGACCACGTGGTCGTCCACCGGGCCGGCCTGGCCGCCGCAGATCTCGAGGATCAGCGCGGTGATGCGCTCGATATGCTCGACCGTGGTGGCGTAGTCCACGCCGCGCTCGAAGCGATGGCCGGCGTCGGTCGAGAAGTTGTAGCGGCGGCTGCGGCCCTGGATCGCGGCCGGCCACCAGAATGCGGCTTCGAGGTAGATGTCGGTGGTGTCCAGCGTGACGGCGGTGCTGTCGCCGCCCATGATGCCGGCCAGGCTCTCGATCTCCTTCTCGTCGGCGATCACGCCGACCTGTTCGTCGACCTCGATGGTGTTGCCGTTCAGCAGCTTGATCTGCTCGCCCTTGCGGCCCCAGCGCACGTCCAGGCCACCGTGGATCTTGTGCAGGTCGAACACGTGCGACGGACGGCCCAGCTCCAGCATCACGTAGTTCGAGATATCGACCAGCGCGGACACGCTGCGCTGGCCCGAGCGCTCCAGGCGCTGCACCATCCACAGCGGCGTGACGGCACGCGCATTGACGCCGCGGATGACGCGGCCGGAGAAACGGCCGCACAGGTCGGGCGCCGACACCTTTACCGGCAGCTTGTCCTGGATCGTCACCGGCACCGGCTTCATGTCGGGCAGGTTCAGCGCGGCACCGGTCAGCGCCGACACTTCGCGCGCGACGCCGTGGATCGACAGGCAGTCCGCCTTGTTGGGCGTCAGCTTGATGACGAAGACCTGGTCATCCAGGTCCAGGTACTCGCGGATGTTCTGGCCGACTGGCGCGTCTTCCGGCAGCACCAGCAGGCCGCCGTGCTCCTCGGACAGCTTCAGTTCGCGCGCCGAGCACAGCATGCCGTAGCTCTCCACGCCACGCAGCTTGCCGACCTTGATCTCGAACGGCTGGCCGCCGTCCTCTGCCGGCGGCAGCACCGCGCCGACCAGTGCGCACGGCACCTTGATGCCGGGCTTGACGTTGGGCGCACCGCAGACGATCTGCAGGGTCTCGCCGGTGCCGGCATCGACCTGGCACACGTTGAGGCGGTCGGCATTGGGATGGCGCTCGGTCGACAGCACGTGCGCGACCACCACCTTGTCGAACGGCGGCGCGACCGGGCCCACCTCTTCCACTTCCAGCCCGGCCATAGTCAGGCTGTGCGACAGCGCGTCGGTGGAGATCTTTTCAGGGTTGGCGAAGGTGCGAAGCCAGGATTCCGAGAATTGCATGGCGCTTCTGATCCGGTAAGTATTCTGTGTAGTCGGTGACGAGTGATGCGGCGGCTGAATCAGTCCCGCGTCAAGCGAACTGGCGCAGGAAGCGCACGTCGCCCTCGAAGAACAGGCGCAGGTCGTTGATGCCGTAGCGCAGCATGGTCAGGCGCTCGAGGCCGGAGCCGAACGCGAAACCGATATAGCGCTCGGGATCGAGGCCCATGTTGCGCAGCACGTTCGGGTGCACCTGGCCCGAACCGGATATTTCCAGCCATTTCCCATTGCCAAAGGCCATGTCGATTTCCGCCGACGGCTCGGTGAACGGGAAGTACGACGGGCGGAAGCGCACCTGGATGTCATCGCGCTCGAAGAACTTGCGCAGGAAATCGGTGTACACGCCCTTCAGGTCGGCAAAGCTGACGTCCTCGCCGATCCACAGGCCTTCGACCTGGTTGAACATCGGCGAGTGCGTGGCATCGCTGTCGACGCGGTAGGTACGGCCCGGGCAGATCACCTTGATCGGCGGCATCGCCTTGCCCGCGTACTTCTCCACGTGCATCTTGGCGTAGCGCACCTGCATCGGGCTGGTGTGCGTGCGCAGCAGCAGGAGCTTGTCGTCGCTGTCGCGGCCATCGACGTAGAAGGTGTCCTGCATCGAACGCGCCGGATGGTTGTCCGGGTTGTTCAGCGCGGTGAAGTTCATCCAGTCGGTTTCGATCTCGGGGCCGTCGGCCACGTCGAAGCCGATCGAGCCGAAGATCTGCTCGACACGCTCCCACGTGCGCATCACCGGATGCAGGCTGCCGCGGGCGACCGCGCGGCCCGGCAGCGTGACGTCGATGGCTTCGGCGGCCAGGCGCGCGTTCATCAGCGCGTCGGCCAGCGCCTGGCGTCGCGCCTGCAGCGCGGCTTCCACCTGCTGCTTGACCTGGTTGATGCGCGCGCCCTCGCTCTTGCGGGTCTCCGGGTCGAGCTTGCCGAGGCCCTTGAGCAGTTCGGTCAGCGCGCCGGTCTTGCCCAGGAAGCGGGCCTTTTCGTTTTCCAGCGTGGCGTTGTCATTGGCGGCGGCGAAAGCGGCCTGGGCGTCAGCGACGATTTGGTCCAGATCCTGAGACATGGCGGCGGTCGTGGAGTGTTCTGACGTCGGCGGAACAATGTCAAAAAACAAAGCCGGCGCGACGTGGGTTGGCACTGCGTGCGGTATGCGTTTCCGGATGCCGTCTCGATAACAAACGCAAGACGGCATCCGGAACTGCAAATAAAAACGGGGCTCGGTGAGGAGCCCCGTTTCAGCGGACCTTGCGGTCGGCGGTCGACCTTGCGGTCGGTGCTTGCCCGGCGGCGCTTACGCGCCGCCGCAGCCGGCATCAGGCAACGGTGGCTTTCACCTGGTTGACGATGGCGGCAAAGGCAGGCTTGTCGTGAATAGCCATGTCCGACAGCACCTTGCGGTCCAGTTCAATCGAGGCCTTCTTCAGACCGTTCATGAACACGCTGTAGGTCATGCCATGCTCACGCGTCGCGGCATTGATACGCGCAATCCACAGGGCGCGGAACACGCGCTTCTTGTTGCGGCGATCGCGGTACGCGTACTGGCCAGCACGCATGACCGCCTGCTTGGCGATGCGATAGACATTATTGCGACGGCCGCGGTAACCCTTGGCAGCGTCGATGACTTTCTTGTGACGGGCCCGTGCAGTGACCCCACGCTTTACTCGAGGCATGTAATTCTCCTTTCGTTATCGTCAGGGGTTATGCGTAAGGCATCATCGCGCGCACCGACTTCAGGTTCGTCTCATGGACGTCCTGAGTACCGCGCAGTTGACGCTTGTTCTTGGTGGTCTTCTTGGTCAGGATGTGACGCTTGAAGGCCTGGCCACGCTTGAACGAACCGTTCGGACGGGCAGTAAAGCGCTTGGAAGCGCTTTTCTTCGTCTTCATCTTCGGCATGAAAAACTCCAGCTCATATGACATGCATGCAGGTGGCCGGCTCACGCCGACGCTTGCAAGACCCGCATCCACTTGTTGTTGCACGACGCCCTTGCGGGCGCGCGCGACTTCCGCACGAAGCAACGCCGGAATGCGCTGGCATCCCGGCCGCTGCACCGCGCAAGAATTACTTCTTCTTCTTGGGGGCGAGCACCATCACCATCTGGCGCCCTTCCATCTTCGGCATCTGCTCGACCTGGCCGATCTCTTCCAGATCCGCCTTCAGGCGTTCGAGCATGCGCGCGCCGATTTCCTGGTGGGCCATCTCGCGACCACGGAACCGCAGCGTGATCTTGGTCTTGTCGCCATCTTCCAGGAAGCGCTTCAGGTTGCGCAGCTTGACGTTGTAGTCGCCATCATCCGTACCCGGCCGGAACTTGACTTCCTTGACCTGGATGATTTTCTGCTTCAGCTTGGCCTCGTGGGCGCGCTTGGCTTCCTCGTACTTGAACTTCCCGTAATCCATGATCCGGGCGACGGGCGGAGTCGCGTTGGGCGCGATCTCCACCAGGTCCAAGTCCTTGTCCTCAGCCAGCCGCAGAGCGTCCATGAACTTGACGATGCCGAGCTGCTCGTTATCAACCCCTACCAGGCGCAATTCAGGCGCGCTGATTTCCCGGTTGATGCGATGACCTTTGTCCGTAGCGATGTTGCGTTACCTCAAGAAGACAAAAAAACAAGCCGTGCTCACCACCCTCAGGCTTTGCTGGCGACGTCGTGTTGCAGACGCTCAACAAACGCGGAGACGGGCATCACACCCAGATCCACGTTGCCACGGGCACGCACGGCCACTTGATTGGCATCCCGTTCCTTGTCGCCCACCACTAGCAGGTAGGGAACCTTCTGAAGGGAATGCTCGCGGATTTTATACGTAATTTTCTCGTTGCGCAAATCGGCCTTGGCCCTAAACCCTTGTTTTTGCAGCAATTGCACGACGTTTTCGGCGTATTCTGCCTGCGAATCCGCAATATTCATGACCACGACCTGGTCCGGGGCCAGCCAGGCGGGCAGCGCGCCGGCATGGTTTTCCAGCAGGATGCCCAGGAAGCGCTCGAAGGAGCCCAGGATCGCACGATGCAGCATGACCGGGCGCTTGCGCGAGTTGTCCTCGGAGACGTACTCGGCACCCAGGCGCTCCGGCAGCACCAGGTCGAGCTGCAACGTGCCGCATTGCCACGAGCGGCCGATTGCGTCCTTGATGTGGTACTCGACCTTCGGGCCATAGAATGCGCCCTCGCCCGGCAGCTCCTCCCATTCCACGCCGCAGGCGCGCAGCGCCAGGCGCAGGCCTTCCTCGGCGTGGTCCCAGACCTCGTCCGAGCCGGCGCGCTGGTCGGGGCGCAGCGACAGCTTCACCGAAACGTTCTTGAAGCCGAAGTCGTCGTAGACCGAGAACGCCAGTTCATTGAAGGCCTTCGCTTCCGCGACGATCTGCTCTTCCGTGCAGAAGATGTGGGCATCGTCCTGCACAAAGCCGCGCACGCGCATCAGGCCATGCAGCGCGCCCGAAGGCTCGTTGCGATGGCAGGCGCCGAACTCGGCCAGGCGCAGCGGCAGGTCGCGGTACGAACGCAGGCCGTGATTGAAGATCTGCACGTGGCCCGGGCAGTTCATCGGCTTGATCGCGTAGTCGTGTTTTTCCGACTCCGTGACAAACATGTTCTCTTTGTAGTTCTGCCAGTGGCCGGACTTTTCCCAGAGCGAACGGTCCATCACCTGCGGCGTGCGTACTTCGTCATAGCCGGCGTCGCCCAGGCGGCCGCGCATGTATTGCTCGACGGCCTGCCACACCTGCCAGCCCTTCGGGTGCCAGAACACCATGCCGGGCGCCTCTTCCTGCAGGTGGAACAGGTCGAGCGTCTTGCCCAGCTTGCGGTGGTCGCGCTTCTCGGCCTCTTCCAGCATGTGCAGGTAGGCTTCCTGGTCTTCCTTCTTGGCCCAGGCCGTACCGTAGACACGCTGCAGCATCTCGTTGCTGGAGTCGCCGCGCCAGTAGGCGCCGGCCACCTTCATCAGCTTGAAGACCTTGAGCTTGCCCGTCGACGGCACGTGCGGGCCGCGGCACAGGTCGACGAAATTGCCTTCGCGGTACAGGCCGATTTCCTGGTCGGCCGGGATCGAGGCGATGATCTCTGCCTTGTACTTCTCGCCCATCGACTCGAACAGCGCCACTGCCTCATCGCGGTTCCACACCTCGCGCGTGACCTTCTCGTCCTTGCGGGAGAGTTCCGTCATCTTCTTCTCGATGGCCGCGAGGTCTTCCGGCGTGAAGGGACGCTTGTAGGCGAAGTCGTAGTAGAAGCCGTTCTCGATCACCGGCCCGATCGTAACCTGCGCTTCCGGATACAGTTCCTTGACGGCATAGGCCAGCAAGTGCGCCGTGGAGTGGCGGATGACGTCGACGCCGTCGGCGTCCTTGTCCGTGACGATGGCCAGCTGGGCGTCGTCTTCGATCTTGTAGCTCGTGTCGACCAGCTTGCCGTCCACCTTGCCGGCCAGCGCGGCCTTGGCCAGGCCGGAGCCGATGCTCTGCGCCACTTCGGCAACCGTCACCGGGCCCGGAAACTCGCGGCGGGACCCATCCGGCAGCGTGATTACGATCATTTGGACTCTCCAGGATTCCGCCGGCGGCGCGCTGCGCATGGGCCGGGCGGATCAAACTGCATCTTGCGGGCACCGGTCCGCGGCTGCGCGACCCGGCGATTGTTCGATTGCTTTTTGCCGCACACATCGCTCCGCCGAAGCGCGCGAGAGCGGCAGCTTATCAGGCTGCTGGCAGGCGACAGGCGAAAAAAAACGCGGCCAAGGCCGCGTTTCTCTTTGTCAAACCCGTTTCAACCGGGTCGGAAGGCGCACCTCGACTACTGTCGCTTGCCAGCGGTAGTAGTTCGCGGTGTCATGAACATGATGCCTTTCCGTTCCATTTCAGGTTGAATCGGACTTGCCGCACTTCGTTGTTACTGCAATTCGTTGGTAGGCTCGATTGGACTCGAACCAACGACCCCCACCATGTCAAGGTGGTGCTCTAACCAGCTGAGCTACGAGCCTAGCGAAGACGCAAGTATAGCATCACTTTCTTTTTGCCTGCAATACCCCCTGCACCTCTTCGATCAGCGACAGCGCGCGCTGCAACTGCGTGGCCTCCGATACCTCCGCGGTGAACTGCATGCGTGCCACGCCCTTGCTCGACAACGTCTTTACGCCGGTGACGTTGATCTTCTCGCGCGACAGCACTTCCGAGATATCGCGCAGCAGCCCTTGCCGGTCGATGGCTTCGACATGGATGTCGACCGGATAGACCGCGGCATGGCTCTTCTTGCCCCACTCGGTCTGGATGACCCGCTCCGGCGCGCGCGCCGACAGCTGCTGGAAGGTATGGCAGTTGCGCCGATGGATCGACACCCCGCGTCCGCGCGTGACAAAGCCGACGATATCGTCCGGCGGCGCCGGCTTGCAGCAGCGCGACATCTGCGTCATCAGCGAATCCACGCCCACCACCAGCACGCCGCTCTTGGCGCCGCGCGCCACGCTGGTGGCGCGGCTCTTCTTGGTGACGGCGTCTTCCTCGCTGAGCGGTGCCTGGATTTCGCCTTCCGGGTGGCGCAGCGCATGCTCGACATGGCGCAGGCTGAACTCGTCCTTGGCCACCGCGGCGAACAGGTCGTCGGGCGTCTTGAAGTTCAGCCGCGCGGCCAGATCTTCCAGCTTGACCGCGGTCTTGCCCTCGCGCTGCAGGGTCTTGTCGATCAGCGCGCGGCCCTGCGCGATGGTCTCCTGCGAATCGAGCGCGTTGAACCACGCCCGCACCTTGGCGCGCGCACGGCTGCTGGCCAGGTAGCCAAGCTCCGCATTGAGCCAGTCGCGCGACGGCCCGCCCTGCTTGACCGCGATGATCTCGACGGTCTGGCCGTTCTTCAGCGTGGTATTCAGCGGCACCATGGTGCCGTCCACGCGCGCGCCGCGGCAGCGGTGGCCGAGGTCGCTGTGCAGGTAATAGGCAAAGTCCAGCGGCGTGGCGCCCTGCGGCAGCGCCACCACGCGCGCCTGCGGCGTCAGCACATAGATGTGGTCGTCGATCGCCGCGTGCTTGATCTGCTCCCACTCGTCATGCGCCACGCTGTGGTCGGCATCGTCCTTCCATGCCAGCAGCTGGCGCAGCCAGGCGATCTTCTCGTCGTAGCGTTCGCTGGCGGAGAACTGCCCACCGTAGCCCTTGCTGCCCGCTTCCTTGTAGCGCCAGTGGGCCGCGACGCCGTATTCGGCGAAGTGGTGCATCTCGTGCGTGCGGATCTGCACCTCGAAGGCGCGGCCGTCATCGCCGATCACCACCGTGTGCAGCGACTTGTAGCCGTTGGCCTTGGGCCGCGAGATGTAGTCGTCGAACTCGCGCGGGATCGGCTGCCAGATATGGTGGACGATACCCAGCACCGTATAGCAGTCCTTGATATCGTCGACGATCACGCGGAAGGCGCGCACATCGTACAGGTCGGCAAAATCCAGCTCCTTGCCGCGCATCTTCTTCCAGATGCTGTAGATGTGCTTGGGCCGGCCGCTCACTTCGGCACGGATGCCCGCGGCCGTCAGCTCGGACTGCAGCCGCGCGATGGCGCCGGCGATATAGCCTTCGCGCTCGATGCGCTTTTCGTCCAGCAGCCTGGCGATGCGCTTGTAGGTGTCGGGCTGCTCGAAGCGGAACGCCAGGTCTTCCAGCTCCCACTTCATCTGCCAGATACCGAGGCGGTTGGCCAGCGGCGCGTAGATGTCGAGCGTTTCGCGCGCCACGCCGGCGGTCGGCGTGTGCTTGGTCTCGGCCAGCCAGCGCAGCGTCTGCAGACGCGAGGCCAGCCGCACCAGCACCACGCGGATGTCCTGCGCGAATGCGAGCAGCATTTTGCGCAGCGCCTCGACCTGCTCGTGGCGCGCCTGCGCCTCGTTCTTCGACGGCGTGGCCGCTTCCACATCGGGGCGATTGCCGGCGATGGCACCGATGCGCAGCAGCTGCCGCACACCGTTGACCAGCCGCGCCACTTCTTCGCCGAAGCGCGGCTCGATCTCGGCTTCGGTGTCGGGCACGAATGCCGCCAGCCCGAACAGGCAGGCGGCCGCGCGCGCGGCATCGTCCACGCGCAGGCCATCGAGGATGCGCAGCATCCCCTCAGCGTGCGACTGCACCGTCTCGCCCGTAGGCAGCGCCACGCCGGCGCCGTGCTCGCGCACGTACGCCAGCGCACGGCCCACCAGTTCAGCATCCGGAATGCCTGCGATCCGGCCAGCCAGGTCGGTCGACGTCACCATGTCCCTACGCCTGCATCAGTTGAGCGCAGCGGTCACCACCACTTCGATCAGGTAATCGGGATTGGCCAGGCGGGCTTCCACCGTGGCGCGCGGGGGCGTGTTGCCTTGCGGCACCCAGGCGTCCCAGACCTCGTTCATCTCGCCGATCAGGTCGACGTTGGCGAGGAAGATCTGGCACGACAGGATGCGGGTCTTGTCGCTGCCGGCCTCGGCCAGCAGGCGGTCGATATGGCCGAGCACCTCGCGCGTCTGGCCGCGGATATCGGCCTTAGGGTCGACCTCGGGCACCTGCCCGGCCAGGTAGACCACGCCGTTGTAGACCGCATATTCGGACAAACGCTTGCCCACGTGGGCGCGCTTCAGTTCAAGGTTACTCATGACAATGCGTTGATCGATAAAAATACAGGTCCGCCGCGCGATGCGCGCCAACTCACCCGACAAAAAACTGCCGGGCGATCGCGATCTGCGCCGGATCGACAAAGGTTGGTGCATGCCCCACTTCAGGGACTTCCACCGAGCTCACATGCTTGCCGCGTGCCACCATCTCGGCGACGGTCTCGCGCAGCAGCAGGTCGGACTGCGCGCCGCGCACCACCAGCACCGAGGCTTCGATGGCCTCGAAGCTGCGCCACAGCGAGGCCTCGCCCGCCGCCACCGCTTCCGGCGTGGACTTGCGGAAGGGCACGGCCAGTTGCGGGTCGTAATGCAAGCCCCATTCCAGGCCGTCGCCGCCCTGCACCGGCTTCAGGATGGCGGCGTTCAGCTCGCGCCACTGCTCCGGCGTGTGGCGGCCGAACGACGCGCTGATGGTCTGCAGGTATGCCAGCCCTTCCTCAAAGGTCTTGAAGCGTACCGGCAGGCCCAGGTAGGCACCGATGCGCTCGACCGCCGACGGCGCGATCCTGGGGCCGACGTCGTTCAGCAGCAGCTTGCGCACCGGCGACTTGGGCAGCCCCGCCAGTCCCATGCCGATCAGCCCGCCCATCGAGGTGCCGAACCAGTCCACCTGCTCGACATTGAGCCGGGCGATCAGCGTGACCATGTCGGACACGTACTGCGGCACGATGTAGCTGTCCGGATTGGCCAGCCATTCCGAGCGGCCGCGCCCGACCACGTCGGGGCATACCACGCGATAGTCGCCGCACAGCGCGCTGGCGACGGCATCGAAGTCGCGGCCGGTGCGCGTCAGCCCGTGCGCGCATACCAGCACGCGCGGATTCGCGGGATCCCCCCATTCGTGGTAGGCCATGCGGTGCAGGCCCGCCGGACTGATGCACTGGACAAAACCGAGGCGCGGACTGGCAGACATCTGGACTCCCTGACGGACCCGGCCGGGACCGCGAAAAAGCGGCGCTGCCGGTGGTTGAGCAAAACTGGATTGTACGCCGCACCGGGTACAATGCCACAGCACACTGTCTGCGCCACCGCACGCGCCCGCGCGCCGATGCATGCCGGTGCGTGGCGGTGCCAGACCAGGCGGACCGGGCCACCCGGGCCGCCCTTTCCTTCCTGTGGAATCTCTCTCGACGGAGGCTTACATGCTCAAAGGCAAGACTGCTCTGGTGACTGGCTCGACCAGCGGCATCGGGCTCGGCATCGCAAAGGCACTGGCGGCCCAGGGCGCCAACATCATCGTCAATGGCTTTGGTGACGCGGACGCCGCAAAGAACGAGATCGCGCAGGCCGGCCAGGGCATCCAGGTCGGCTACCACGGCGCGGACATGAGCAAGGCGTCAGAGATCGAGGACATGATGCGCTATGCGCAGGCCGACTTCGGCGGCGCCGACATCCTGGTCAACAACGCCGGCATCCAGCACGTCGCCCCCATCGAGGACTTTCCCACCGAGCGCTGGGACGCCATCATCGCCATCAACCTGACCTCGGCCTTCCACACCACGCGCCTGGCGCTGCCCGGCATGCGCCAGAAGAACTGGGGCCGCATCATCAACGTGGCGTCGACGCACGGGCTGGTCGCGTCGGCACAGAAATCGGCCTACGTGGCTGCCAAGCACGGCATCGTTGGCTTCACCAAGGTGACCGCGCTGGAAACCGCGCAGACCGGCGTGACCGCCAACGCGATCTGCCCGGGCTGGGTGCTGACCCCGCTGGTGCAGAAGCAGGTCGAAGCCCGCGCGCAGAAGGAAGGCATCCCGGTCGAGCAGGCCAAGCGCGAGCTGGTGCTGGAGAAGCAGCCCTCGGGCGAGTTCGTGACGCCCGACGAGCTGGGCGCGCTGGCAGTGTTCCTGTCGTCCGACGCGGCACGCCAGGTTCGCGGCGCGATCTGGAACATGGATGGCGGCTGGGTGGCGCAGTAAGGATCTACGATGCAACGACGACGTTTTCTCGGCACCCTGGGCGCGCTGGCGCTCGGCACGATCGCGGTGGGCGCGCTGGGGCCTGCGGCCGATGCCTTCGCGCAGGCCAGGCCTCTTGCCATCGACGTCTACAAGAGCCCGCTGTGCGGCTGCTGCGAGGAATGGGTCAAGCACCTGCGCACCAATGGCTTCACGGTGACGGTGCATGATGTCGAGGATACCGGCGATTACCGCAAGCGCTTCGGCATGCCGGAGCGCTTCGGCTCCTGCCATACCGGCTACATCGGCGGCTACGCGATCGAGGGGCATGTGCCGGCCGCCGATATCCGCAAGCTGCTGGCCGCCAAACCCAAGGCAGTCGGGCTGGCGGTGCCGGGCATGCCGGTCGGCTCGCCGGGCATGGAACAGGGGCCGCGCAAGGATCCGTTCGACGTGCTGCTGGTCAAGGCCGACGGCGCGGCCTCGGTGTTCACCCGCTACAACAAGCCGGCGGCCTAAGGCGTCCGCCCCGCCGCCCTGCCGGATGCGCCGCCGCGCGTCCGGCCTTCCCTAAACCCCCGCAAGGCTTTCCAAAGCCGCTTCGACTTCCCGCCACACCGCCTCGGTCTCGCCCTCGGTGCATTCACCGTGCTGCCGCTTGACCGCCCCCAGCCGGTTCAGCACCAGGTGCTGGTCCGGCACCACGCCCACGTTTGCCAGGCAAGCCTGCACGCAAGCCAGCGGGCAGCCATCCAGCGCCAGGATCGGCCGGCCCGATTGCGCCACGCGCGTCAGCGCCGGCACGCCGCCGCCCACGCCGCTGATGCACGACATTTCGGCGCGGCCGCTGCGGTCCAGCCGCACCGCGCACGCATTGGCCAGTTGCGCCACGCTGGAGCAGCCAGAGCAGGCATACACCAGTGGCAGGGATCGGGTGGGAGAAGCCGGCATCGCGTACCTTCCGTCAGGACTTTGGTTGGCAGGACCACGCCTGCCGGGAAGCGGCCAGCATAGTGACTTGTGCGGCGGCGGGCCATTCGCCGATAGAGCTAGCCCGCACGGCCGATCGGCGTGGTCGGCAACACCAAATGAAAAAAGCCCTGTGGCGCAGTGCGCCACAGGGCCCGTCAGGCAATGGCCGAAGGCTTGCTTACAGCAACGGCGCCCCGGTCTTCGCCTGGATTTCCTCGCGGCTGACGCCCGGTGCGGTTTCGACCAGCTTCAGGCCTTCCGCAGTCACGTCCATCACGCCCAGGTCGGTGATGATGCGATTGACCACGCCCACGCCGGTCAGCGGCAGGTTGCACTGCTTCAGGATCTTGATGTCCTCGGTGCCGTCCTTCTTCTTGGCGGTGTGTTCCATCAGCACCACCACGCGGCCGACGCCGGCGACCAGGTCCATCGCGCCGCCCATGCCCTTGACCATCTTGCCCGGGATCATCCAGTTGGCCAGGTCGCCCTTCTCGCTGACCTGCATCGCGCCCAGGATGGCCAGGTCGATGTGGCCGCCGCGGATCATCGCGAAGGAATCGGCCGAGGAGAAGATCGACGAGCCCGGCAGCGTCGTCACGGTCTGCTTGCCGGCATTGATCATGTCGGCGTCGACTTCTTCCTCGGTCGGGAACGGGCCGATGCCGAGCAGGCCATTTTCCGACTGCAGCCACACTTCCATGCCCTCCGGCACCCAGTTGGCCACAAGCGTCGGCAGGCCGATGCCCAGGTTGACGTAGAAACCGTCCTGCAGCTCAGCCGCGGCGCGCGCGGCCATTTCGTCACGTGTCCATGCCATGATGCGTCTCCTTAGCTGGCCGCGCGCACGGTGCGCTGCTCGATGCGTTTTTCGGGATTGGTGTTCAGCACCAGGCGCTTCACGAAGATGCCGGCCAGGTGGATCTCGTCCGGGTCCAGCTCACCGGTCTCGACGATATGCTCGACCTCGGCGATGGTGACCTTGCCCGCCATCGCGCACATCGGGTTGAAGTTGCGCGCGGTGCGGCGGAACACCAGGTTGCCGGCCTTGTCGGCCTTGTATGCCTTGACCAGCGCCACGTCAGCCGTCAGCGAACGCTCCATCACGTACGTCTCGCCATCGAATTCGCGGACTTCCTTGCCTTCGGCGACGATGGTGCCGACACCGGTCTTGGTGAAGAAGGCCGGGATACCCGAGCCGCCGGCGCGCAGCTTCTCGGCGAGCGTGCCCTGCGGGGTGAATTCGAGTTCGAGTTCGCCCGCCAAGTACTGGCGCTCGAACTCCTTGTTCTCGCCCACATAGGACGAGATCATCTTCTTGATCTGGCGCGTGGCCAGCAACTGGCCCAGGCCGAAGCCGTCGACGCCGGCATTGTTGGAGATGCAGGTGAGCTGCTTGACGCCGCTGTCGCGCAGCGCGGCGATCAGCGCCTCGGGGATGCCGCACAGGCCGAAACCGCCAACGGCGATCGTCTGGCCGTCGCGGACGACGCCTGCAAGCGCTTCTGCGGCGCTGGCGTAGACCTTGTTCATGTTCGCTCCTTCCTCGGTAGTTCCTCGGGGTTCCGCTGTTGTGCTTCCGCCGCCCGCTTGTGCGGTGGGCGACGCAGGGAAATTGTAACGGTACAATCGGCGCAGTCGATGACGGGCGCCGTTTATCGTCCGACCGACAGCATACGCAAGCCCCGCCGGCTACGCCATTACGTAAAAATACATAAGTAGATGCCCGCCATCGACTACCAGACCGCTTTCCAGCTCGCCCCCGTGGGCCTGGTGCTGTCACGCGAGCGCGTGATCGAGGACTGCAACGAGGAAGTCTGCCGGATTTTCGGCACCACGCGCGAGGCGCTGCTGGGCCAGTCGTTCCAGGTACTCTACCCTACCGCCGACGAGTTCGAGCGCACCGGCGCCCGCATCGCGCCGATCATGAACAAGCGCGGGATGTATTCGGACGAGCGCATCATGAAGCGCGCCGGCGGCGAACTGTTCTGGTGCCACGTCACCGGACGCGCGCTGGACCGCGCGCAGCCGCTGGGCGCGGGGATCTGGACCTTTGAAGACCTGTCGCAGAAGCGGCAGGTGACGGCCGAGCTGACCGCGCGCGAACGCGACATCGCGGCACAACTGGTGGAAGGCAAGACCAGCAAGCAAATCGGCAAGCTGCTGGCGATCAGCCCGCGCACCGTGGATATCTACCGGGCGCGGCTGATGAAGAAGTATGGGGCGAGTACGTCGGTGGACCTGGTGCAGCGGCTGGTGAACCACTGAGGGTTAGCCTTCGATAATCGCCCGGATCTCCGGCGGCACCGGCACCGATTTCTCCACCGCATAATCGCACCACACGACCTTCGCCCCGCCCTCCGCCCACACCACGTCAGGCAGATCGGTACGCCGGATCTCCATGCGCGTTTCGAAACTGGTGCGCCCCAGTTGCCCCGCATAAACGCGGCATTCGATATTGCCCGGATAGCGCAGCTGCTTCAGGAAGGTCATATGCGCATTGATGATGACCGGCCCCTGCCCTTGCGCATCCTTGCCGCCGCGCCCCAGCGACGCGAACCACTCGATGCGCGCCTGCTCCAGGTACTGGAAGTAGACGGTGTTGTTGACATGGCCCATCGCATCCATGTCGCCCCACCGGATCGGCATGACCACCGTATAAACGTGCTTCATCTCAGCCTCCAAAGCAGCAGGCCCGCCAACGCTGGCGGGCCTGCTGCATGACTTAGCGCTTGGCGATCGCGCCTTCGGCCTTGGTCACCAGGTCGGTGCCGATCTGCTTCTTCCACTTGTCGTAGACCTTGGCGGTCGCCTTGCGGAAGGCGTCATGCTCGGCCGGCGTCAGGTGCGTGACCTTGACGCCATGGGCTTCCATTTCCTTCCAGGCGGGCGCACCGGCCTCGGCCAGGCCCTTGCGGGCCAGCGCGATTTCCTGCTTGCCGGCGTCGATGGCGGCCTGCTTGACGATCTCGCGGTCGGCCGGGGTCCAGCTTTCCCAGATCTGCTTGTTGACCACGAAGATCAGCGGGTCAGCCACGTAGCCCCAGGTGGTCACGAACTTCTGGCCGACCGTGTACAGCTTGGCGGCGGCGAACACCGATTGCGGGTTCTCCTGGCCATCGACCGCGCCCGAGGCCATCGCCGGCTGCGCGTCGGCCCAGCTCATCTGCGTCGGGTTCGCGCCCAGCGCGTTGAAGGTCTCGATGTACAGCGGCGAGCCCACCACGCGCAGCTTCAGGCCCTTGAGGTCGTCCGGCTTGCGCAGCTCGCGCTTGGAGTTCGACACCTCGCGGAAGCCGTTCTCGCCCCAGGCCAGCGGCACCACGCCGGCCTTCTCCAGCGTGGAGAAGATCGACTTGCCGACTTCGCCCTGCGTCAGCGCGTCCAGCGCCTTGTAGTCGGGCATCAGGAACGGCAGCGAGAACAGGTTCAGCTCCTTGACCTGCGGCGACCAGTTGATGGTCGAGCCGACCGCCATGTCGATCACGCCCTGGCGGATCGCCGAGAACTCGCGGGTCTGGTCGCCGGCCACCAGCGAAGTGCCGGGGTACAGCTTGATATTGATGCGGCCGTTGGTGCGCTGCCTGACCAGGTCGGCCCAGATCTCGCCGCCCTTGCCCCACGGGAAGGCCGGGCCGAGCACCAGCGACATCTTGTACTCGGACTTGTAGGTCTGGGCCATCGCGCCGGCGGGGGCGAAGGCGGAAGCGGCAATGGCGGCGGCCGTTGCAAGCATCAGGGCACGACGTTTCATTTCATCTCCTCTCGGGAATCGTCAGTTCTTGTTTGTGAATGCAAAATGAAGTCAACAGCGATCAATAGCCGAGGTACTCCGGCAGCCAGGTCGCCAGCGGCGGATAGGCCAGCACCATCAGCATGGCGATGAACATCGCCAGCAGCATCCATATCACCCAGGGCACGGTTTCTTCCATGCGCACGCGGGCGATCCGGCACGACACCATCAGGTTCACGGCCAGCGGCGGCGTGAACTGTCCGAGCGCCACCTTCAGCGTCAGCACCACGCCGAACCACACCGGGTTCCAGTGGAAGGCATTGGCGATCGGCAGCAGCAGCGGCACGAAGATCAGGAAGATCGAGATGCCGTCGAGGAACATGCCAACCGTCATCAGCAGCAGCACGATCAGCGCCAGCACGCCGTATTCGCCCAGCCCGGAGGTGGCGATCGCCTGCGCCAGCGGATCGATCACGCCGAGCGTCGACAGCGCATAGGCGAAGATGCCGGCCAGCGCGACCACCAGCAGGATCACCGCCGAGGTCTCGGCCGCTTCCTGGAAGATCGTGAACAAGTCGCGCATGCCGATGCTGCGGTACACCACCATGCCGACGAACAGGCCATAGACCACCGCCACCACCGCGGCTTCGGTCGGCGTGAACCAGCCCGCGCGCATGCCGCCGAGGATCAGGAACGGCGCCACCAGGCCCCACGCCGCTTCGCGCAGGCTCTTCCAGAACGGGGGGCGCGGCAGCGCGGCTTCGGCGGCGCCCATGTTGTGCTTGCGCGCCAGCCACACCGCCGGCACGATCAGCGCCACGCCGGCCAGCACGCCCGGGATCATGCCCGCGGCGAACAGCGCCGGCGCTGAAGCGCCCGGCACCAGCACGCTGTAGATGATGAAGGCCACCGACGGCGGGATCAGGATGTCGGTCGCGGCCGCCGCGCCGACCACCGCGGCGCTGTACGAGCCGGGATAGCCCGCGCGCGACATCGCCGCGATCATCACGCCGCCGACCGCGGCCGCGTTGGCCGGGCCCGAACCGGAAATGCCGCCGAGGAACATCGCCACCAGGATCGCCACCAGCGGCAGCATGCCCGGTCCACGCCCGACCACGGCAATGGCGAAGGTCACCAGCCGCTGCGCCACGCCGGAACGGTCGAAGATCGACCCCACCAGCACGAACATCGGAATCGCCAGCAGCGGATACTTGGCCAGCCCCGCGTAGAAGTTCTGCGGCACGGCCAGCAGGCCGAACATCTGGGTGTCCAGGTTGGACAGGCCGATCGCGACCAGGCCACCCAGCCCCAGCGACACGCCGATGGGCACGCCCAGCAGCATCAGGCCGATAAAGACCACGAACAGGATGATGGCAACCAGCGTCATTGCAAACGCTCCTTCGCCACCCGGTTCTGTTCATGCAACGCCTTGAGAGCACGCACGTTGCGCAACGCCAGGCCCAGCGCGCGCAGTGCGATGCCGGCCGACAGCACCGGCAGCCAGATCGAGTACCACCAGCTCGGCACGCCGATGCCGGGCGAGGTTTCGCCGAAGGTGTACTCATCCCACGTAATGCGCGCGCCCAGCGCCGCCAGCGCGACGAACATTACAGCCACCGCCAGTGCCGACAGGATTTCCAGCCGGCGCTGGCGCGCCGCGCTGCCGCGCTCAAAGAAGAACTCGATGCGGATATTGCGATCGCGCGCCACCGCGGCGCTGCCGGCAACGAGCGCCAGCACGATCATCAGGAAGACCGAGAATTCCTCGGTCCAGGCAAACGACTCGTCGGTGAAATAACGGACGACCACGTTGGCGAAGGTGATGCCGACCAGCAGCAGCATCACGATCACGCCAATCCAGTCCTCGAGGCGGGGTGAAACCCGGAATTCAGCGTCCTGCGCTTCGTCTGCCGCCCGCGGGATCACCGCGGAATCGACGACGTGTTGCGGCACGGCATTGCGCCGTGCCTCTTCTTGTTGCTCCATCTCCCCGGCCTCCGGTCCAGGGCCGCTTGGGCCAGGCGGCCACTGCGGCATTTTTTGCTTGTATGTAAAGACTTAGTCTAAAGACATGGCGGATTATGCCAAGACTGGCACACCGCGCATCAACTTTCTTTGATTGGAAACTGGAAGCCGCGCTCGAAAGCCCGCCCCAAGGGGACCGGATAAAGCCCTGGGGTGGCCAATGGTGGTGCTCCGCCGCACGCTTGTGGCGCGCGGGGGCAAGCGGGCGGCGCGGCGCCGGCGGCCGGGCTCAGACCATGCCGTCGTCCGCGGTGATCACCGCGCCATTGATGAATTGCGACTGGTCGGAAGCCAGCAGCAACAGCAGGCCGTCGAGATCGTCGGGCTTGCCCAGGCGCTTGCGCGGCAGCATCTGGATCAGCTTCTGGCCGGCGTCCGAGTCCCAGTGGTGGTGGTTGATCTCGGTATCGATATAGCCGGGACAGATCGCGTTGGTATTGATGCCGTGGCGCGCCCATTCCAGCGCCATGGCCTTGGTCATGTGCACCACCGACGCCTTGCTCATGCAATAGATGCCGATCTGCGACAGCACCTTCAGGCCCGCCACCGATGCGACATTGACGATGCGCGCCTGCGGCAGCGGGGTGCCGTTCTTTTCGGCGCCCTTGGCCCGCGCGATCATGCGCTTGGCGACTTCCTGCGCGACGAAGAAGGCGCCGCGCGTATTGGTGTCGAAGACGAAATCAAAATCGTCGGGCGTGACGTCGGTCAGCTTCTGCGTGGTCGACACGCCCGAATTGTTGACCAGGATGTCGATCGAGCCGGCTTCGGTTTCCGCATGCGCCACGGCGGCGCGGATGCTGTCCGGATCGGTGACGTCGAGTCGCACCACGTGCGCGCTGCCGCCCTCGGCCTCGATCGCCGCACGCAGTTCCTTGAGGCGCTCGGTGCGGCGCGAGGCCAGCACGACCTTGGCCCCGGCGGCGGCCAGCACCGTGGCAAAACGCGAGCCGAGCCCGCTCGATGCGCCGGTCACCAGCGCTACCTTGCCTTCCAGATTGATCGACAAACCCATGATGACCTCTTGTGCGGGCGCCCCTCCAGCCTCTTCGGGTGCGGAAGGCGGCATACCAGAAAAAAGAACGACCGTTCCAAAAAAATCCTTGCCTGTGGGTGGCGAGTCCCGGACAATGCCGGAGATTCTAAGAACTTGGCCTGCAAAGGGAAAGAGGGAAAACGAGCGATCCGGCCGGCTATCGGCCGCAAACAGCCGTCAAAATCCCTTCCGGTGCCCCGCCGGCTCAAGTTCGAGCAGAACGATCACCGCACTTCCCACAATTGCATAGCTAGCAGCAAAGAAATAGAGGGTTAGAGACAATGGATCAGCAACAGCTCCTGGAGCAGTTCGGCCCGCGTGAAGCCATGGAATACGACGTGGTCGTGGTCGGCGGCGGCCCCGCCGGCCTGGCCACGGCCATCCGCCTGAAGCAACTCGCGCAGGAGAAAGGCAGCGACGTCAACGTATGCGTGCTGGAAAAGGGTTCCGAGCCCGGCGCGCATATCCTGTCGGGCGCCATCATGGATCCGCGCGCCCTCAACGAGCTGATCCCGAACTGGCAGGAGCTGGGCGCGCCGCTGAACCAGCCGGTCAGTGAAGACAAGTTCCTGTTCCTGAACGAGTCGGGCTCCAAGGGCACGCCGCCGGCGCTGCTGCCGGAGTGCTTCCACAACCACGGCAACTACATCATCAGCCTGTCGAACTTCGTGCGCTGGCTGGGCCAGCAGGCCGAGGCGCTGGGCGTCGAGATCTTCCCGGGCTTCCCGGCCGCCGAGGTGCTGTACAACGAAGACGGCTCGGTCAAGGGCGTGGCTACCGGCAACATGGGCATCAACAAGGAAGGCGAGCCCACCGACAACTTCCAGCTCGGCATGGAGCTGCATGCCAAGTACACCATCTTCGCCGAAGGCTCGCGCGGCCACCTGGGCAAGCAGCTGATCGCCAAGTTTGGCCTGGACGCCGGCAAGGATCCGCAGAGCTACGGCATCGGCCTGAAGGAGCTGTGGGAGATCGACCCGGCCAAGCACAAGCCCGGCCTGGTGGTGCACACCGCCGGCTGGCCGCTGGACCCGGCCACCTACGGCGGCTCGTTCCTGTACCACATGGAAGACAACAAGGTCGCGGTCGGCTTTGTGGTCGGCCTGGACTACACCAACCCGTGGCTGTCGCCGTTCGAGGAATTCCAGCGCTTCAAGACGCACCCGGAAATCCGCCAGTACTTCGAAGGCGGCAAGCGCCTGTCGTACGGCGCGCGCGCCATCACCGCCGGCGGCCTGCTGTCGCTGCCCAAGACCGTGTTCCCGGGCGGCGCGCTGGTCGGCTGCGATGCCGGTTACCTGAACGCCTCGCGCATCAAGGGCAGCCATGCCGCGATCAAGACCGGCATGCTGGCCGCCGAGGCCGCCTATGACGCGCTGCAGGGCGGCCGCCAGCACGACGAGCTGACCGCCTACCCCGCCGCGTTCGAGCAGAGCTGGCTGTACAAGGAACTGCTGCAGGCCAAGAACTTCAAGCAGTGGTTCAAGAAGGGCCGCACCACCGCCACGCTGATGACCGGCATCGAGCAATGGCTGCTGCCCAAGCTGGGCATCCGCAACCCGCCCTGGACCATCCACCGCGTCAAGCCGGACCATGTGTACCTGAAGCCGGCGGCCGAGTGCGAGAAGATCGCCTACCCGAAGCCGGACGGCAAGCTGACCTTCGACCGCCTCAGCTCGGTGTTCATCAGCAACACCAACCACGAGGAAAACCAGCCGGCGCACCTGACGCTGAAGGACGCCAGCGTGCCGGTCAGCATCAACTGGGACAAATTCGCCGGCCCCGAGTCGCGCTACTGCCCGGCGGGTGTGTACGAGTTCGTGCAGGACGAGTCCTCGGGCAAGGAACGGCTGCAGATCAACGCGCAGAACTGCGTGCACTGCAAGACCTGCGACATCAAGGACCCCACGCAGAATATCGTGTGGGTCACGCCGGAAGGCGGCGGCGGTCCGAACTACGTCGGCATGTAAGGCCCCCGGCGCGCAAGCGCCCGGCGCATGGAACGGCACCGGTTTCCCGGTGCCGTTTTTTTATTGGCGGGCTGCGCGCAGGCTACAGTGGCAGGCGCGTCGTGGATAGCAGCTGTTCGTAGATGTAGCACTGCAGCAGCGTCATCTCGCGCTCCGCCAGCAGGTCGAAAGCCACGCCGAAGGCAGGGAAATCGCCGTCGTCCTGTCCGGCCGCGCCTGGTGCCACCCTGACCCAGCCGTCGACGATGACTTCGCTGTCGAACGACGCGGCCCGGAGCTGGAAGCGCAGCCGCACGCGGCTGCCCGGCGCGGGCGACGGCGCGGTGGTCTGCACCAGCGCACCGCCGGTGCTGAGGTCGGACAGCAGCGCCAGCCGCGCCGTGCCCGCCCGCACCGCGACGGCCACGCCATGAACGCCGTCGTCGTCTTCCGGAGGCTCGGTCAGGTATGCCGCCAGCCGCGTCGGCACGCGCGCCGCCTTGCGGACCGGGGTCGCGTGCAGGTTGGTCGGCGCCGACAGCACCAGGTAGCGGAACGGGCTGCGGCAGACCGCGGTGATGGTCGAGGTAAAGCTGTGGATCGCCTGTCCGGAGAAGCCGCGCAGCAGCACGGTGTCGCCCGCCTGCAGCGCCAGGTCGCGCCCGCCCAGTTGCGGCCAGGTCACGAACAGCCCCTGCTCGATAAAGCCGATCAGGCGGCTGGCGGCGGCGCGTGCGGACTCGCCTTCATGCTTGATGTGGAGCAGCGTGCCGACCTGCAGGCCAACCGGCCCTGGCGCGGTGCGCATGCCGGTGTCGGCATCAGTATCGCCGCTGTCGTCGCTTTCGCTGCCATTACCCGCGCGGCAGAGCACGCCGTGCCGGAACACCAGGGCGAGGTCGCGCGCATCGGGAATGACGCTGCCGCTGCCGAGCACCAGGTTGCCGTCGCCGTCGAGCAGCGACCAGGGCAGCGGGTGTCCGACCGGAAGATCGTTGGGAGTGAGCTGGATCATGGCTGTTTGCAAAGGGCCCCGCGTTTGTCGCCGCGCGCGGAGCATGGCAAACCCACGGCGGAGGTGCCGGGCAGCATCCGCCACCTGTATCCGGATTCTATCGGCCGCGGGCCGCAGAAGTTAAGCAAATACCGGTGGGTCTAGGCCGCCATGTGTAGCACCGCCCATTGCGGAAAGCTTGACTCGCGACAACTTCGGTACCACAATCGCACAAAAGCTGTCTTACAGCCTGACATATCTGCCCATGACCCTGCACCGCCCGCCCTCGCTGGCCAGCCGTATCGCCCAGTCCTTGCACGACGACATCCTCGCCGGCCGCTACGCCGCGGGCGGACGCCTGCCCGCCGAAGCCACTCTGGCCGACACCTTCGGCGTAAGCCGGCCGATCGTGCGCGAAGCCATCGCCCAGCTCAAGGCCGACGGCGTGCTGGTCACGCGCAAGGGCTCTGGCGCCTTTGTTTCGGAAACCCCGGGCGGCCAGGCCTGGCGCGTGGCGAGCGCGCCGGACGGCGGGCCCACGCTGGCGCAGCTGTTCGAGTTGCGCCGCGTGGTCGAGACCGCCTGCGCCGAGATGGCGGCCGAGCGCCGCACCACGGCCGATGTCGGCGCGATCCGCGCCGCGCTCGCAGCCATGCAGGCGCAGGCCGACGGCCATGGCGACATGGCCAGCGCGGCCGCCGCCGACATGGCTTTCCACCACGCCATCGCCGAGGCCGCACACAACCCCTGCTTCACCGGCCTGACCGATTTCGTCAGCCAGCAGATGCTGGCGGCACGCCAGCGCGCGTGGGAGAACACCGCGCGGCTCGGCGCCGCCACCGGCGCCCCGCGCGCCGCCGACACCGAGCACGCGGCGCTGGCCGACGCGATCGCCGCCGGCAATGCCCCGGCGGCGCGCGAGGCCGCGCAACGGCACCTGTCCGCGGCGGCCGCGCGGCTGGGCCTGGCGGGCTGAATCCCGCCACACGGCAACCAGCACTGCAACAAACCACAGCAACAAGGAAACGAGCATGGAAAAGGTGGACTGCGTCGTCATCGGCGCCGGTGTCGTAGGACTGGCAGCCGCGCGCGCCCTCGCGCTGCAGGGCCGCGAGGTGATCATCCTGGAAGCGGAAAACGCCTTCGGCACCATCACCAGCGCGCGCAACAGCGAAGTCATCCACGCCGGCATCTACTATCCCGCCGGTTCGCTGAAGGCAGACCTGTGCGTGCGCGGCAAGGCCATGCTGTACGACTACTGCGCCACGCACCACGTGGCGCACCAGCGCTGCGGCAAGCTGATCGTCGCCACCAGCGCGGCGCAGGTGGCGACGCTCGACGGCATCCGCACCAAGGCGGCGGCCAACGGCGTCGACGACCTGCGGCTGCTCTCGCGCGACGAAGCGCAGGCGCTGGAGCCGCAGCTGCAATGCCATGCCGCGCTGCTGTCGCCCTCCACCGGCATCGTCGACAGTCACGGCCTGATGACCGCGCTGCTGGGCGATGCCGAGAACGCCGGTGCGGTGCTGGCGGTGCAGTCGCCGGTGCTGGCCGGCGCGATCACGGCGGACGGGATTCGGCTGGAAGTGGGCAGCGAAGATGGGGGCGCCACCACGCTGCTGGCGCGCACGGTGGTGAACTCGGCCGGCCTGACCGCGCCGGAACTGGCGCGCCGCCTCGACGGCATGCCCGAAGCCCATATCCCGCCGCAGTACTACGCCAAGGGCTGCTATTTCACGCTGGCCGGACGCGCGCCGTTCTCACGGCTGATCTATCCGGTGCCCGAGGCCGCCGGCCTGGGCGTGCACCTGACGCTGGATCTCGGCGGCCAGGCGCGCTTCGGCCCCAACGTGCGCTGGATCGACGATATCGAGTACAGCGTAGACCCGGCCGATGCCGACAGTTTCTATGACGAGGTGCGCCGCTACTGGCCGGGACTGGCCGACGGCGCGCTGCAGCCGGGCTATGCCGGCATCCGCCCCAAGATCAGCGGCCCGCACGAGCTGGCGGCGGACTTCCGCATCGACGGCCCCGCCGTGCACGGCGTGCCGGGGCTGGTTCACCTGTTCGGCATCGAGTCGCCGGGGCTGACCTCGTCGCTGGCGATCGCCGAGCGCGTCTGCGCCGCGCTGGCCTGAGCCGCATCGCCGCCTGCCGCACCCTCCGCGCGGAAGCTCATCGCCGCGCAGAAGGCGCCGGCCGCCGCGGCCACGGCGGCCAGCCCGAAGGTGTGTTCGGGCGCCAGCGCATTCCAGGTCCAGCCCATCACCAGCCCGCCGAGCGTGCCGCCGACGCCGTAGGAAATGCCCGTGTACAGGGCCTGCCCGCGCCCCTGCAACGGCCCGGCAAACCATGCCTGCAGCCGCTTCAGGCTGGCGCTGTGGTGCGCGGCGAAGGTGGCCGCGTGCAACACCTGCACCAGCGCCATCAGCCAGGCAAACTGCGCGAAGTAGCCAGTAAGGCCGAAGCGGACCGCCGCCAGCACAAAGGTGCCAGCCAGGATGGTGCGCAGCGCGAAGCGCGCGAACAACAGGCCCTGGTAGTAAAAGAAGACGATCTCCGCGACCACGCCGATGGTCCACATCACGCCGATGGCGAACTTGCTGTAGCCAAGCTTCTCCAGCCACAGCGAATAGAACACGTACAGCGCGGCATGCGCGAACATCATCAGGAAGGCCGAGGCCAGGAACCACGCCACGTCCGGCCGGCGCAGCAGCGGCAGCGCGCGCGGCGCGGGCATGCGCGGCCCGTCGTCGGCGGCATCGCGCATGGTCAGCACCACGCCCGCCAGGATCGCCAGCAGGCCGCTGGCCACCCACGGGAACGCACGCATGCCAACCGCCTCGAACAGCGCCCCGCCGGCCAGCACCGCGCCGATAAAGCCGACCGAGCCGAACATGCGGATGCGGCCGTAGCTATGATCGAAGGCGCCATGGCGGCGCAGCGTGGAGATGGTGAGGGCATCGCCCAGCGGCGACATCGCGCTGGTGAGCAGGCTCAGCGTCAGCATCATCGCCATCATGCCGCCGTAGCTGCCCACGCCGGGCAGCATCAGGAACGCCAGCAGCGAGGTGAACGCACTCACGCGCAGGATGCGCACGCGCGTGTGCATCACGTCGGACAGCCAGCCCCACACGTAGGGCCCGACAATGCGGCTGACCTGGAAGCTGGCCATCAGCACGCCGATCTGCACCGGGTTGAAGCCGCGATCGGCGAAATACAGGCTCACATACGGCGAGATGACGCCGACGTAGCCGTAGTAGCCGAGGTAGAAGAGCCCGAAGCGGGCATAGTCCGGGCGAGCGGCGCCCGTCGCGCCGCCAGCCCCACGGAGGGTGGCCAACTCAGCGCGATCAGCGCGTCTGGCCGGCCTGCGCCGGAATATGCGGCGTGTCGGTCCTGACGTCGCCGCACTGCGCGCGGTGGCGCAGGGCGTGGTCCATCAGCACCAGCGCCAGCATGGCCTCGGCGATCGGCGTGGCGCGGATGCCGACGCACGGGTCGTGGCGCCCGAAGGTCTCTACCGTGGCGGCGTTGCCGGCCTTGTCGATCGACTCGCGCGGCGTGCGGATCGAGGACGTCGGCTTGATCGCCAGCGACACGGTGACGTCCTGGCCGGTGGAAATGCCGCCGAGCACGCCGCCGGCATTGTTGGTGCGGAAGCCCTCGGCGGTCAGCTCGTCGCCATGCACGCTGCCGCGCTGCGACACGCTGTCGAAGCCGGCGCCGATCTCAACGCCCTTGACCGCGTTGATGCCCATCATCGCATGCGCGATGTCGGCGTCGAGGCGGTCGAACAGCGGCTCGCCCAGCCCGACCGGCACGTTGCTGGCCACCACCTCGATGCGCGCGCCGACCGAATCGCCGTCGCGGCGCAGCGCGTCCATATAGGTTTCCAGCTCAGGGATGATGTCGGCGTTGGGCGCGAAGAACGGGTTCTCGGGCACATGCGACCAGTCGGCGAACGGCACCGCGATCTCGCCCAGTTGCGACATATAGCCCCGGATCTCGGTGCCGTACTGCTCGCGCAGCCACTTCTTGGCCACCGCCGCCGCAGCCACCACCGGCGCGGTCAGGCGCGCCGACGACCGGCCGCCGCCGCGATAGTCGCGGATGCCATACTTCTGCCAGTAGGTGTAGTCGGCGTGGCCCGGGCGGAAGGTTTCGACGATATTGCCATAGTCCTTGCTGCGCTGGTCGGTGTTGCGGATCAGCAGGCAGATCGGCGTGCCGGTGGTCTTGCCCTCGAACACGCCGGACAGGATCTCGACCTGGTCGGGTTCCTTGCGCTGGGTGACGTGGCGCGAGGTGCCGGGCTTGCGGCGGTCCAGGTCGCCCTGGATATCGGCCTCGCTCAGCGCCATGCCCGGCGGGCAGCCATCCACCACCGCGCCGATGGCGGGGCCGTGCGATTCGCCGAAGGTCGTAACAGTGAAGAGCAGGCCAAGGGTATTGCCGGACATGATGGAAACCGCACAGGAATTGGGGACGGCCTCCATTGTAAGGCCATTGCCCGCCCGCTGGCGGCCCGGCGGGCTCAGGCCGCCGCGGTTTCCGGTGCAAAGTCCGGGTAGAACTCCGCCCGCATCCGGTCCATGTAGGCGACCAGGTTGGCATGCCCTTCCGCCGCGGTGCGGATCGGCGTGTCGAACGTGGGGCACAGCAGGCTGCCGGCAAAGGCGAACAGCGTGGCGTCGGCGCCGCATGGCTTGTCGCCCATCAGGTAGCGCTTGTCGCCCAGGATATCGGCGATCGAGGTCACGCCCTTGCTGGCGAGCGCCACCAGTTCTTCCTCGCTGTGCCGGCCCAGCCCCTGCCCCCACAGCGTCTTCCTGACCTTGTAGCGCACCAGCCGCTCGGCCAGCCCGCGCACCGGTGCCGGCACGCCGCGGAAGAACTGCGCCGGGCCGCGCTCGAAATTGGCCTGGTCGAGCCAGCGCACCCGTGCCACCGCCCAGTACAGGTGGTCTTCCATCAGCTTCTCGGCGGCCCAGGCGATGCCGCGCTCGGCGGGGCTCAGGCCGGCGTCGAAATCGATGTGGTAAGTCTTCTCGATATGCCAGCGGATCAAGGTCGAATCCGCCACGATCCGGCCCATGTCATCGAGATACGGCAGCTTGCCCTTGGGCGCGCGCCGCAGGCTGCCGGGGCGGGCGTGGTATGGCAGGCCGGCAAGCTTGAGCAGCATTTCGGCCTTGGTGACAAACGGGCTGGCGTCAGGCAGCCCGAAGGCCGGGCCGAAGGTATAGAGCGTGATCATCGTGGGTCCGGGTCCGCGTGGGAGAACCTGCGTTCAGCGCCAGTCGCCGCGCAGGGCCTGCACCATCTGCTGCAGCCCCTCGGGCGTGGCCGCTTCCGGCGGCACCGGCTCGCCCACCACCAGTTCCAGCCGGTTCAGGATGCCGCGGCGGAACGGCCGCGACATCGCCGGCGCATCCTTGCGCGAGAAAAAGCTGCCCCACAGCCCGCGCAGCGCCATCGGCACCACCGGCACCGGCGTGCGGCGGATGATCTGCTGCACGCCCTGGCGGAACGGATTGATCTCGCCGTTGGCGGTGATCTTGCCCTCCGGGAAGATGCAGACCAGGTCGCCCTCCTCCAGCGCCTGCGCCACGCTGTCATACGCGCGCCTGAGCATGTCCGGGTGTTCGTGCGCGGGCGCGATCGGGATCGCGCGGGCCTGGCGGAAGAACCACGACAGCAGCGGCACGCTGAAGATGCGGTAGTCCATCACGAAGCGCACGGGACGCGGGCTGCATGCCATCAGCACCACCGCATCGGCGAAGCTGACATGGTTGCAGACCAGCACTGCGGGCCCATCGGCGGGAATGCGCTCGGCGTTCACGCGGCGCAGCCGGTACAGCGTATGCACCAGGATCCAGGCGATAAAGCGCAGCAGGAATTCCGGCACCAGCGAATAGATGTAGACCGCCACCACCGCGTTGAGCAGCCCTACCACCAGGTACAGCTGCGGGATGCTGTAGCCGGCGTTCGCCATCGCCACGCCCAGCAGCGAGGCCGCGATCATGAAGAAGCTGTTCAGGATGTTATTGGCGGCAATGATGCGCGCGCGGTGCGTGGGCGCGCTGCGGCTCTGGATCAGCGCGTACAGCGGCACGCTGTAGAAGCCGCCGAACATCGCCAGCAGGAACAGGTCGGCCAGCACGCGCCAGTGGCGCGCCTCGGCCAGGAAGCCGCCGATGCCGGTCAGCGCGGCCGGCGGCTGCCCCTGGCTGGCAAAGTACAGGTCGACGGCAAACACCGTCATGCCGATCGAGCCGAACGGCACCAGCCCGACCTCGACATGGCGCCCGGACAGCCGCTCGCACAGCAGCGAACCGGTGCCGATGCCCAGCGAGAACACCGCCAGCAGCAGCGTGACCACGTTCTGGTCGCCGCCCAGCACATCCTTGGCATAGCTGAAGAAGGAGGTCAGGAAGGTCGCGCCGAGGAACCACAGCCACGAAATCCCGAGCAGGCTCTGGAATACCGTGCGATTGCCGTGCGCCAGCACCAGGTTGCGCCAGGTCTCGGAAAACGGGTTCCAGTTGATGCGCAGTTCAGGCTGGGGCGCCGGCGACACCGGGATCCGGCCCGACACCACGCGCCCGGCCACGGCGATCGCCACGCACACGGCGCCGACATACAGCGGCCCCACCACCGTGCCGCCCTGCTGCAACCCCGCCAGCTCGCCGCCGACCAGCGTGCCGATCAGGATCGCGACGAAGGTGCCCATCTCGACCAGCCCATTGCCGCCGACCAGCTCGCTTTCATCCAGGTGCTGCGGCAGGTAGGCAAACTTGACCGGCCCGAACAGCGTCGAATGCAGCCCCATCAGGAACGTGCCGGCGTAGAGCAGCGGCGCGCTATGCCAGGCAAAGCCGGCCAGCCCCAGCACCATGATGGCGATTTCCAGCGACTTGACCAGCCGGATCAGGCGCGACTTCTCGATCTTGTCGGCGACCTGCCCGCTGGTGGCGGAGAACAACAGGAACGGCGCGATAAAGATGGCCGAGATCAGGAAGGCGGCACTGCGCGCGTCCACGCCCTCGAACAGCGCCGTGTGATAGGTCACCAGCGACGTGAAGGCGACCTTGAAGACGTTGTCGTTCATCGCCCCCAGGAACTGGGTCCAGAAGAACGGGGCGAAGCGGCGCGCGCCGAGCAGTCGGAACTGGCTGTGTTGGCTCATGGATGACCGGTCGGCCTGCTGGGGCCGCCGCGGAAATGGATACGCCGGCAAGTTTGCCGGAGCCGGAAACCGGCCGCCATCATGCCACCGCCACGCGGCCGCGCGGCGCCAGTCGCAACAATTTTCCGAAGGGGACTACGGGACAGGCTGCCCCGCCGCCGGCAGGGCGGGCGCAGCCGGGCGTTCAGGCCCGCTCTTCAGGCCAGTCGCGGATATAGGCCTTGAGCATCTTGTTCTCGAAGCTCTGGTCCTCGACCACCGCCTTGGCGACGTCATAGAAGGAAATCACGCCCATCAGCGTGCGGTTGTCGAGCACCGGCAGGTAGCGGGTGTGACGCTCAAGCATCATCCGGCGGACTTCGTTCACATCGGTTTCCATGGTGCAGGTCAGCGGCGCATCGTCCATCACCTTGCGGATGCTGCTGGTGCCAAGGGTGCCGCCGTTGCGGGCCAGAGTCTCGATGATTTCGCGGAAGGTCAGCATGCCGACCAGGTCGCCGTATTCCATCACCACCAGGGAGCCGATGTCGCGCTCGGCCATGGTGTTGACTGCGAGCAGCAAGGAGGTGTCAGGCGTCACGGTGTAGAGCGTATTGCCCTTGATCTGCAGGATGTCGCTGACTTTCATGTTGGTCTCCGCTGCCTTGTACTGAGCTGTGCTGATTTGCGCCGGCCACATCGCGGGGGCGATGCCGGTCACTTCGTTATCTGTCCGGGATGTGCGGGCAGAGATGCCCGTGCGTCCGATCCTAGCCCAAACCAGCCGGCAAAGTAAAGCAGGAGGCCGGTTTGCGGGTGATCTGCCAGCGTGGGCGTGCGCACGATGCTACGATGCTGGCCGGAGATAACTACACCCGACCGACCATGTCCGGAACCCGCTTCGATACGCTGGCGCTGCACGCCGGCGCCGCGCCAGACCCCGCCACCGGGGCGCGCGCCACCCCCATCCACCTGACCACCTCGTTCGTGTTCCGCGACAGCGAGCACGCGGCGTCGCTGTTCAACATGGAGCGGGCGGGCCACGTCTATTCGCGCATCTCCAACCCGACCGTGGCCGTGCTCGAAGAGCGCATCGCGGCGCTGGAGAACGGCGCCGGCGCGATCGCCACCGCCTCCGGCCAGGCCGCGCTGCACCTGGCCGTGGCCACGCTGATGGGGGCCGGCTCGCACGTGGTGGCGTCGTCGGCGCTGTACGGCGGCTCGCACAACCTGCTGCACTACACGCTGCGCCGCTTCGGCATCGAGACCACCTTCGTCAAGGCGCGCGACATCGACGCCTGGCGCGCCGCGATCCGCCCCAATACCAAGCTGCTGTTCGGCGAGACGCTGGGCAACCCGGGCTTGGACGTGCTCGACATCACCACGCTGGCGCAGCTCGGCCAGGACCACGGCATCCCGCTGCTGGTCGATTCGACCTTCACCACGCCCTACCTGTTGCGCCCGTTCGATCTCGGCGCGGGCCTGCTCTACCACTCGGCGACCAAGTTCCTGGGCGGCCATGGCACCACCATCGGCGGCGTGCTGGTCGAGGGCGGCACCTTCGACTTCGAAAAATCGGGCCGCTTCCCCGAGCTGTCCGAGCCCTATGAAGGCTTCCACAACATGGTGTTCACCGAGGAAAGCACGGTGGCGCCCTTCCTGCTGCGCGCGCGCCGCGAAGGCCTGCGCGACTTCGGCGCCTGCATGAACCCGATGGCCGCGTGGCAGCTGCTGCAGGGCGTGGAGACGCTGCCGCTGCGCATGAGCCGCCATGTCGACAACACCCGTAAGGTGGTGCAGTTCCTGGCCTCGAACCCGATGGTGGAGTCGGTGTCCTACCCCGAGCTGGAATCGCACCCCGACTACGAACTGGCCAAGCGCCTGCTGCCGCGCGGCTGCGGCGCGGTGTTCAGCTTCAACCTGAAGGGCAACCGCCTGGCGGGCCAGCGCTTTATCGAAAGCCTGTCGCTGTTCTCGCACCTGGCCAACGTGGGCGATGCGCGCTCGCTGGTGATCCACCCGGCGTCGACCACGCACTTCCGCATGGACGCGGCGGCGCTGCAGTCGGCCGGCATCGCCGAGGGCACGATCCGCCTGTCGATCGGCCTGGAAGACCCGGACGACCTGATCGACGACCTCAAGCGCGGCCTGAAGGCCGCCGAGAAGACCATGAGCAAGGGAGGGCAGGCCTGATGGAACTGAACGTTGCAGGCCAGCCGGCCTACGCCTATACCGGCGGCAAACCCTTCGATCCCGCCCTGCCCTGCGCGGTGTTTGTCCACGGCGCGCAGAACGACCACAGCGTGTGGGCGCTGCAGACGCGCTGGTTCGCCAACCACGGCTTCTCGGTGCTGGCGGTGGACCTGCCCGGCCACAACCGCAGCCAGGGCACGCCCCTGGCCACCGTCGAGGCCATGGCCGACTGGGTGATGGCGCTGGTGGCCGCCGCCGGCGTCAAGGCGCCGGCCTTCGTGTTCGGCCACAGCATGGGTTCGCTGATCGCGCTCGAATGCGCGGCGCGGCATCCGCAGGCGGTGCGCGGCATCGCCTTGCTCGCCACGGCCTATCCGATGAAGGTTTCCGATGCGCTGCTCGATGCCTCGCTGAACCGTGAGAGCGAGGCCATCGCCATGGTCAACGCGTGGTCGCATTCGAGCCTGGCCAACAAGCCCTCATCGCCGGGTCCCGGCGCCTGGATGCACGGCGGCAGCCAGCGGCTGATGGAGCGCGTATCGCGCAACAACCCGCAGGCGCATGTGTTCCACAACGACTTCTCCGCGTGCAATGCCTATGCGCACGGCGAGGAAGCCGCCGCCGCGGTAGCCTGCCCGGCGCTGTTCATCACCGGCAGCAAGGACATGATGACCTCGCCCAAGGCGGCCCAGGCGCTGGCCGGCAAGATGGCGAAGGCCAGCCTGGTATCGGTGCCGTGCGGCCATGCGCTGATGGGCGAGCGCCCGGACGAAGTGCTGGACGCGCTGGCGGCCTTTGCGCGCAAGGTGGTCGCGGCGGGCTGACAGCTGCGCCGGATGGCCGGCCATGCCGGCGGCCATCCTCCCTTCAGGGGCATGGGGGCGTGGAAGGTCTACACTGCACAACATAAGACCTGCCGGAGACAGCCATGGCCCACGCCCACAGGCGCGAGTTCGAGAACTTCGCGGCCTTCTACCCCTACTACCTGAGCGAGCACCAGGACCGTACCTGCCGGCGCCTGCATTTTGTCGGCTCGACCGTGGCGCTGCTGTGCCTCGTGGCGCTGGTAGTGACCGGCAATGCGTGGTGGCTGCTGGGCGCCGTGGTCGCCGGCTACGCCTTCGCCTGGGCCGGTCATTTCGGCTTCGAGAAAAACCGGCCCGCAACCTTCCGCCATCCGCTCTACAGCCTGATGGGCGACTGGGTCATGTACGCCGAAATCTGGCGTGGCAAGATTCCTTTCTGACGCGGCCGCCGCCCAGGGCTCACACTTGCCCGTGCCAGCCCGGCGGCACCACCTCCAGCGTGCGCCGTTGCGGCGCCCCATCTTCCGCCGCAGGCGGCAAGTCGGCCGGCTGCTGGCGGAAAACCGCCTCCAGCGTCTGGTCCAGCTGCGGATTGTCCAGCAGCGACCGCAGCGACTCGGCGCCACGCAGCTGCTGCGCCAGCGCGGTGCGCGGCAACCGCGGCAGGTTCAGCACCAGCCGGTCGTGCAGCATGCGCAGCGTCACCTGCGACGGATCGCACAGCAAGGCCCAGTGCGCCTGCCCGCCCTCCTGCTGCAGACGCCCGACCAGGTGCATGGCCTTGAGCTTGCCGAGCAGCCCCGCCAGGTAATCCGCTTCAACGCGCAGCTTGCGCCCCAGGTCCAGTTCGCCCACGCTGCGCGGCACCTCGTCGCGGGCGCGGTAGAGCAGCAGCAGCACGCCCAGTGCATCGAAGAACTCGCTGCCGGCAAAGGTGCGGCGGCGCCAGTAGCCCTGCCGGATCACCGGCATGTTGGCAGCGATGGTGGCGCCCAGCAGCGTCACCAGCCAGCTCAGGTAGATCCACAGCAGGAAGATCGGCAGCGCCGCGAAGGTGCCGTAGACCGCCGTATAGGCCGGGATATGCGTGACGAAATAGCCGAAGCCGCGCTTGGCGAACTCGAACGCGATCGCCGCCACTACGCCGGCGACGATGGCATCGCGCCACTCCACATAGGCATTGGGCACCGCGGTGTACAGGAAGGCAAAGGCCAGCGCCGACAGCACCACCGGCGTCGCGCTGACCAGCAGGCCGATCCCCACCGGCATGGTGCCGACGTAGCCAGCCGAGATCGAGATCAGGTAGGAACTGATCGACAGGCTCGCGCCGATCAGTACCGGCCCGAAGGTCAGCACCGCCCAGAACACCAGCACCCGCTGCGCCAGCGGGCGGCGCTGCTTGACGCGCCAGATCGCGTTGAGCGCGTCCTCCACCGTCAGCATGGTGAGCACCGACGTCACCATCAGCCCGCCCAGGCCCAGCGCCGTCAACCCGCGTGCGCTCTTGGCGAACTGGCCGATGTAGCGCGAGATCGATTCGCTGACGTTGCCGGGAATCAGGTTCTGGAACAGGAACGCCTCGATGGCATTGCGGAAGTCGCGGAATACCGGGAACGCGGCCAGCAGCGCGAACGCCACCGTCAGCACCGGCACCACGGCCAGCACGGTGGTAAAGGTCAGGCTCGCGGACACCTGCGGCAGCCGGTCTTCGCCGGCGCGGCGCACGACATAGCGCGCCAGTGCGCGGACCTTCTGCAGGTTCCATTCCCTGCGCAGACGGGCAACGCGGGTACCAAGCATGCGGCAGCAATCTCCTCGTGGATGGATGGATCGATTTGAACGTTGGCAGCGCCGGCGGGCGGACGGGCATCTGCCGGGATGCGGAAGCGGCGCTTCGCGGGGGAGCGCGCGCGGGGGCACATCTATAATACGCGCATTGCCTGCGGCACCCGCCGCCTCCTTCCGGCAGCGCCGGCCATCCCGCTCCATGACCGACATCCTCGTCCTGTATTACAGCCGCCACGGCAGCACCCGCAAACTCGCCGAACTGATCGCCAACGGCATCGACAGCGTCCCCGGCGCCCAGGCGCGCCTGCGCACGGTGCCGCCGGTCTCGACCGTGTGCGAGGCCACCGCCCCCGACATCCCCGCCGACGGCCCACCCTATGCCGAGCTGCGCGACCTGGAAGAGTGCGCGGGCCTCGCGCTGGGCAGCCCCACGCGCTTTGGCAACATGGCCGCGCCGGTCAAATACTTCCTGGACGGCACCGTGGCCCAGTGGCTGTCGGGCGCGCTGACCGGCAAGCCCGCCTGCGTGTTCACCGCCACCGGCAGCCTGCACGGCGGCCAGGAGACCACCCTGCTGTCGATGATGCTGCCGCTGCTGCACCACGGCATGCTGATCATGGGCCTGCCCTATTCCGAGAAGGGCCTGATGACGACCGCCTCGGGCGGCACGCCGTACGGCCCGAGCCACCATGCCTATGTCGACAATCGCGGCCCCATCACCGAGGACGAATCGGCGCTGGCGATGGCCATGGGCCGACGCCTGGCGCAAGCCGCGCTGCGCCTGTCCGGAGCGCAGGCATGAACGCGCCCGCCGACAGCGACAGCGCGCTGCACAGCCCCTGGCTGCATCGGATCAGCGCGGGCAGCCTGGTGGCGCTGATGGTGCTGTGCATCGCCTGGGAATGGTTCCTGGCGCCGCTGCGTCCGGGCGGCTCGTGGCTGATCATCAAGTTCTTGCCGCTGCTACTGCCGCTGCGCGGCGTGCTGACGCGCAACCGCTACACCATGCAGTGGTCGTCGATGCTGATCCTGCTGTTCTTCACCGAGGGCATCGTGCGCGCCACCAGCGACCGCGGCTTCTCCGCGACGCTGGCCTGGGTGGAGGTGGCACTGACGCTGGTGTTCTTCACCAGCACCATCCTGTACCTGCGGCCGTACAAGCGCCGCGCCCGAGCGGCCGCCAAGGCAGCGCCGCAAAAGCGCTGAGCCGGCGCTCCCCACGAATCGATTTCCCGCCCATGACCTCGTCCCAAGATTCCTTACTCGCCCTGTGTCGCGCCGCGCTGGGCCCGCAGCACGTGCTGACCCAGGCCGCCGACAAGGCCCCCTACCTGACCGACTGGCGCAAGCGCTACAGCGGCGAGGCGCTGGCCGTGCTGCGCCCCGGCACCACCGAGGAAGTCGCGGCCGCGGTCCATGCCTGCCATGCGCACAAGGTCGCGGTGGTGCCGCAGGGCGGCAATACCGGCCTGTGCGGCGGCGCCACGCCGGCGGCCGGGCGCGATGCGGTGGTGCTGTCGCTGCAACGGCTCAACCGCATCCGCCAGGTCGATCCGCTCAACAACACCATCACCGTCGAAGCCGGCGTGGTGCTGCAGCACCTGCAGGACGTGGCGCGCGAGCACGGCCGGCTGTTTCCGCTGAGCCTGGCGGCCGAGGGCAGCTGCACCATTGGCGGCAACCTGTCAACCAATGCCGGCGGCACCGCAGTGCTGCGCTATGGCAATACGCGCGAGCTGTGCCTGGGGCTGGAGGTGGTGACGCCGACGGGCGACACCTGGCATGGCCTGCGCGGCCTGCGCAAGGACAACACCGGCTATGACCTGCGCGACCTGTATATCGGCGCCGAAGGCACGCTCGGCATCATCACCGCCGCCGTGATGAAGCTGTTCCCGCTGCCGCGCGCCTCGGTCACCGCGCTGGCCGCGGTGCAGAGCCCGCGCGCCGCGCTGGCGCTGCTGGCGATCGCGCAGTCGCATGCGGGTGCAATGCTGACCGGCTTCGAGCTGATGTCGGCGCGCTGCATGGCGCTGGTGACGCAGCACTACCCCCAGCTGCGCTACCCGTTCGCCGACATCCACCCGCAGCTGGTGCTGATGGAGCTGTCCGACAGCGAGGGCGAAGCCCACGCGCGCGGCATCTTCGAAACGCTGATGAACGCCGCCTTCGACGCCGGCGTGGTGCTTGACGCCGTGGTGGCCGAGTCGGTGCAGCAGTCGCGCGATTTCTGGAACCTGCGCGAGCATATCCCGCTGGCGCAGGTCGAGGACGGCAAGAACATCAAGCACGATATCGCCGTGCCGGTCTCGCGCGTGGCGGACTTCATCGAGACCACCGACGCGCTGCTGCAGAACGCCTTCCCCGGCGCGCGCATGGTGACCTTCGGCCACCTTGGCGATGGCAACCTGCACTACAACGTATCGCCGCCGGAAGGCGTCGACCATGACGCCTTCCTGGCCAACCAGGACCAGGTCAACCGCATCGTGCACGACAGCGTGCGCTCGCACTGCGGCTCGATCTCCGCCGAGCATGGCGTGGGCCAGCTCAAGCGCGAAGAACTGCAGCACTACAAGAGCGAGGTCGAGCTGGCGCTGATGCGCGCGATCAAGGGCGCGCTCGACCCGCTGGGGCTGATGAACCCGGGCAAGGTACTCTGAGCACGCTCACGCGCTCACTTACGCGCCGCGCGCCAGCTCCGCGCGGATATGGTCCGCAACGCGCTCGAGCAGCTGGTCGAGATGGCCGCGCAGCCGGGCAAACCCGTCATGCGGCACGAAGCGCGCCTCGTCCAGGTACAGCGCGCGGTTGATTTCGATCTGCAGGCTGTAGCGCCCGCGCGCCGGGTCCGAGTACGCCGTCACCAGTTCCGCGCCCTTGTACGGCCAGTTGATGCCGACCTGGTAGCCAAAGCCGCGCAGGCATTGACCCACCAGTTCGACAAACCCCTCAGGGCAAGTCGTGCCGTCGCGGTTGCTGAGGACGAAGTCCGGCCGCTCGGAGCCGTGGTCCACGTTCATGGCATTGCCGCGCGACTTCATCGAATGGCAGTCGAGATGCCACACCGCGCCGAAGCGCGCATGGTGCCCCGCCATCGCGCGGGCAAGCGCGGCATGGTAGGGATCGTAGTAGGCCTTCAGCAGTTGCTCGGCCATGGCAGGCGTCAGCGGCGCGCCGTAGACCGGTACGCCCGGCAGCGCCAGCCGGCGCAGCACGCCCATGCCGCGGCAGGCCTTGTCGCTGGGCCGCAGCGCGAACGGCATGGCACCGTCGACCAGCGCCGGGTCGATATCGTCGCGGGCGCGGTTCACGTCCACCAGCCAGCGCGGAAAATCCGCGCACAGCAGCGTGCCGCCCACCGCCGGCGCATGCGCGAACAACTCGTCGACATAGGCATCCCAGCCCGTCAGCAGGGCTTCGGGCGGAGCGGCCAGCGGCAGCGAGGACGGCAAGCCGCCGGCTCGGGCCTGCCCGCTGTGCGGGGAATCGACCACCAGCGGCAACGCCGCGCCAGCCGGTTCGATCAGCGTATAAGGAAGCGTCATACTCAAAATTTGTGCTGGATGCCGATGCCGGCCGTGGTCACGGTATCACCGGCCCTGTGCAAGTTCGGGTCCTCGCGGTCGAAGAAGACATAAGGCATGGTGCGCTTGCTCAGGCGGTAGCCATAGGCGGCCTGCACCTTTATCAGCCGGCCCTGGGGGTCGCGCTGCACCGCGCGCTCCATGTAGTTGACGGTCACGCTGTGCGCGCCGTACGGCACGGTGAAGCCGACCAGCCAGTACGGCACGTCGGTGCGCGTGGTGGCGGTGCCGACGTAGCGGTCGCGCCCGTAGAGCCCATACACGTTGACCACGGTGAAGTCATAAGACGCCACCGCCTGCACCTTGTCGCGGAAGTCGTTGGCGACCAGCCCGCCGGTCTTGGCATCGCGCGAATAGCCCAGGCCCGCGGCAAAGTTGCCGGCCGCATAGTTCAGGCCAATGTCATACTGGCGGAAATCGTCTTCCGCCTTCACCGGCGAGCTGGCGTTGGGCGTGGCCGGATCGGGGCCTGCCAGGTTCACGCGCGCCCGCACGGAAAAACCGCCAAAGGTGGGGGTCATGTAGCCCAGGGCATTGGACACGCGGTTGCGCGCATTCAGCACCCTGGTGCCGATCGCGGTGGCGCCGGCATCGTGGATCGCAAAGTCTACGTTCTGCGTCACCTGCGAATAGATCGGCGAGCCGACGATGGTCGCCGAATCCAGCCGTCCCAGCGCAAACGCGCCAAAGCCGCCCTGCAGCCCGACAAAGGCATTGCGGAACTGCGGGTTGGTGACCATGCCGCTGTCGGCGGAAAAGCCCTGCTCCAGGCCGAAGGCGGCGCTCATGCCGCCGCCAAGCTCTTCGCTGCCGCGCATGCCCCAGCGCGAGGCGTTGTCGACCATCTGCGTGGCCGGGCCGTCCGGTCCCTTCTGGTATTCGATGTCGGTATCGATGCGGCCGTACAGCGTCACCGATGCGTCGGCCGCAGCCGACAGCAGCGCCAGCGCGCTGCCAATGCAGACATGGCGGACTTGCCGCCGATATGGTCTGGCTTGGTTCATGGCTCTTCTCCCTTTCCTTGGTTGGCGATGCATGACTTCCCCCGTTGGATCTCCCGTCTGCCGTCGTCTTTGATCCTTCGCGCGGCGCGAACGCTCCCCCGCCGCCCCGCCATGGCGGGGCGGCTGTGAGAAATCCGGGAGGCTGGCGTGCCGCGCGCGGCGGCTAGCTAGTCATTCAGGTGGCAGGCGGACAGGCGACCGCCGATATCGCGCAGCAGCGGCACTTCGGCGGCGCAGCGTGCGCTGGCATGCGGGCAGCGCGGATGGAAGGCGCAACCGGTCGGCGGCGCCAGCGGGCTGGGCAACTCGCCGCGGATCGGCTGGTGGCTGGCGGTGCCGCCGCCCAGCCGCGGCGCATCGGCCAGCAGCGCGCGGGTATAGGGATGGTTGGGCGCGGCGAACACCGAGCGGGCATCGCCGCTCTCGACCACACGGCCCAGGTACATGATCGCGACCCGGTCGGACATGTGCTCCACCACCGCCAGGTTGTGGCTGATAAAGACGTAGGTCAGCCCATGCTCGCGCCGCAGCTGCATGAACAGGTTGATGATCTGCGCCTGCACCGAGACATCGAGCGCGGACACGGCTTCATCGCAGATCAGCAGCCGCGGGCGCAGTGCCAGCGCGCGGGCAATCGCCACGCGCTGGCGCTGGCCGCCGGAGAACTCGTGCGGATAGCGCTCGGCGTAGCTGGGGTCGAGGCCGACCTGCTGCAGCAGCTCGCCAGCCAGCTCGGCAGCCCGCGCGCGGCTGACCATGCGGTGGTAGACCGCGCCCTCGGTAATGGCCCGGCCGATGCGCAGCCTGGGATTGAGCGAGGCATAGGGATTCTGGAACACCATCTGCACCGCGCGGTGATAGCCGGCCGATGCGACATCCGCGGGCCGCCCTTCCCACGCGATTTCGCCGCCGCTCTGCGGCAGCAGCCCGGCGAGCATGCGGCCCAGCGTGGACTTGCCGCACCCGGACTCGCCGACCACGCCCAGCACCTCGCCCTTGCGCACCTGCAACGAGACCTCGTTGACGGCATGCACCGCCTGCACCGGTTTGCCGGCCATGCGGCCCAGCAGGCCGGGCCTCATTGAAAAGCGTTTCTGCAGCTGACGGGTTTCAAGCAGCACGGTCATGCCGACTCCAATGGATAGAAACAGCGAAGCGTGCGGCCGCGCACCGGGGTTGCCGCGGGCGGCTGGCTGCAGGCCTCGCGCACGCGCGGGCAGCGCGGCGCGAAGGCGCATCCCGGCGGCAGCGCCGCCAATGCAGGGGCGGCCCCGGGAATCGCGCGCAGCGTGGCGCCGCGCGTTTCAGGCGTTGGCAAAGAGTCGAGCAGCCCGCGCGTGTACGGGTGCAGCGGCCGCGCGATCAGCTCGGCCACCGGCCCCTGCTCCACCACCCTGCCGGCGTACATCACGCAGACACGATCGACAAGGTCCTTGACCACGGCCAGGTCATGGCTGATCCAGATCGCGGCGGCGCCGGTCTCGCGCACCAGCTGCTTCATCTCGTACAGGATCTGCGCCTGGATGGTGACGTCCAGCGCCGTGGTGGGCTCGTCGGCAATGATCAGGTCGGGCCGGTTGATCAGCGCACTGGCGATCGCCACGCGCTGCCGCATGCCGCCGGAGAGCTCGTGCGGATAGGCACGCATGCGCTCCTGCGGCGCCGGGATGCCCACGCGCGCCAGCGCATCGACTGCCTGCGCATGCGCCTGCGCGCGGGTGCGGCGGTGGTGCACCCGCACGGTCTCGACCAGCTGGTCGCCCACGCGCATCACCGGGTTCAGCGACATCATCGGATCCTGGAACACCATCGCGATGCGATCGCCGCGCAGGGCCTGCCACTGGCGCGGCGAGCACGACAGCAACTCCTGCCCCTTGAAGCGGACCGAACCGCCACTGACGCGCCCGGGCGGGTCCAGCAGGTTCATCAGCGAGAACGCCGTCACCGACTTGCCCGAACCGGACTCGCCGACGATGCCGAGGATCTCGCCCGGCTCCAGCGTGAACGAGACATCGTCGACGGCCTTCAATGCCTTGCGGCCGCTGCCCAATGCAAAGCTGGTGCTCAGCCCGGAGACTTCCAGTAGTGCCATGTGTGTCTCCGTGGCCTCAGCCGTTCAGCCGCGGGTTCAGCACGCGGCGCAGGCGGTCGCCCACCAGGTTGATCGAGCCGATCAGCAGCACCAGGGCCACGCCCGGGAAGATGCTGATCCAGTACTTGTTCGACAGCATGTACTCGAAGCCGTTGGCGATCAGCATGCCGAGCGACGGTTGCGTGCGCGGCAGGCCGATGCCGAGGAAACTCATGGTCGCCTCCAGCGTGATCGCGTGCGCGATCTGCAGCGTGCCGGTCACCACCAGCGGCGCCATGCAGTTGGGAAGGATGTGCCGGAACATCACGCGCAGCGCCGGCAGCCCCTGGCCCAGCGCCGCCTCGACATACTCCTTGCGCCGCTCCACCTGCGCCGCGCCGCGCACCGTGCGCGCAAAGTAGGCCCACTGCACGATCACCAGCGCCAGCAGCGTCTTGTCCACGCCCTGCCCCAGCACGGCCAGCAGGATCAGCGCCACCAGCACCGCCGGCAGGCTCAGCTGCAGGTCGACGATGCGCATGATCGCGGCATCGACCACGCCGCCGAAGTAAGCCGCCGCAAGACCAACGGCACTGCCGACCATCAGCGCCACCACCGCGCTGATCACGCCGACGCCCACGCTGATGCGGATGCCATAGAAGATCGCGCTGACCAGGTCGCGGCCGGCGCCGTCGGTGCCGAGCCAGTAGTGCACGTTGCCTTCGTAGCCGGCGCTGCCGGGCGGCAGCTCGGAGTCGATGACGGACACCGTGGCCAGGTCGTACGGGTTCTGCGGGCTGATGACATGGGCCAGCGCGGCGATCAGCAGCAGTACTGCAAGCAGCGCCAGTGCCGCCGCCGCGACGCGGTTGGCGACGAAGCGCCGCAGCAGCGAGGGCCGCGCGGTTGGCAGCGGCGCGGCAGGCGCGGCGCTTGCCGCGAGCGCCGGCATGGCGGCGTCAGGTTGGGATGCAGGCAGGGACATCGATAGGTTCTCGTTCGTTTTCTATGGCTTCTGTTGGGCGTGGATGCAGCCGGGCTCAGGCCGCCTTGTGGCGCAGTCGCGGATCGAGCACCACGTAGAGCAGGTCGACCACCAGGTTCAGCACCACGAACAGCACCAGCGTGACCAGCAGGTAAGCCACCACCACCGGGCGGTCCAGCGCCAGCACCGAATCGATGATCAGCTTGCCCATGCCCGGCCACGAGAACACCGACTCGGTCACCACCGAGAAGGCGATCAGGTGGCCGAATTCCAGCCCGACCACGGTGACGATCGGGATCAGCACATTGGGCACCACGTGGCGCAGCACCAGCCGCGCGCCGCCCACGCCCTTGGCGCGGGCAAACTTGATGTACTCCTGCCCCGCCACTTCGCGCGTGCCGGCTTCGGCTAGCCGCGCCACCAGCGAGATCTTGAACAGCGACAGCGTCAGCGCCGGCAGCAGCAGGAAGCGGATCCCCTCCCAGCTGGTCACCGACAGCGGCATGCCGAGCACGCTGGTGACCGGACCGCGCCCGCCCGAGGGCAGCCAGCCAAGGTTCACCGAGAACACCAGGATGCCGATCATCCCGACCCAGAACGTCGGCATGATCACGCCGCCCAGCGAGCCTGCCATCAGCGCGCGCGCCAGCCGGCTGTCCGGTTTGAGCCCGGCGAACACGCCGATCGGGATGCCGATGCCCAGCGACAGCAGCAGCGCGGTCACGGCCAGTTCCAGCGTGGCCGGCACGCGGCTGACGATCAGCTCGATCGCGGGACGGTTGTAGATGAAGGATTCGCCGAGGTCGCCGCGTAGCGCGCCCTGCATGAAGCGCAGGTATTGCTGCGGCACCGGCAGGTCCAGCCCGAGCGCGTGCCGCGCGTCGGCGGTTTCCTGCTCGGTAGCGGTGGGGCTGACCAGCAAGTGCACCGGGTCGCCGATCAGGTTGACGGCGCAGAAGGTCAGCACCGACATCAGCCACAGCACGACGAGGCTTTGCAGCAGCCGCTTCAGGAGGGTTTCAAGCATAGCGATCAGGACAGGAAGCGGTGGATCGGTCAGGGTTGCGCCGCAGGCGTCGCTGCAGGCGCAGCGGGGCGGATGTTGCCGGCGTAGGTAAAGCCGTCGGCGCGCGGCTGCACTTCCAGCCCGGCGCGATACGCCCAGGCGGCGCGCAGGTGGTGCAGCGGCACGATGCCGGCGTCGGCAGCCAGCAGTTCAGCGGCCCGGCGCTGCAACTGCTCGCGCGGCGCCGGCGCCATGGTGCGCATGGAGTTTTCCACCAGCGCGTCCAGTTCGCGATTGGCATAAGCGCTGCGGTTGTTCGCACCCAGGCCGGCGGCCTTGTCCTGCGCATGCGCCACCGCCACCAGCGGTTCCAGCGAATCGCCGCTGACCGCGCCGATGCCGAGCAGGAAGGCGCTGAATTCCGGCTTGCCACCCTCGCCGCCGGAGGTGGCGCGGGTGATGTAGACCGAGTACGGCAACGTGCGCACCTCGGTGCGGATGCCCGCGCGGGTCAGCATCTGGCCCACCGCCTCGCAGGTCTTGGCGTCGTTCAGGTAGCGGTCGCTCGGGCAATGCAGCGTCAGGCGGAAGCCGTCGGGATAGCCGGCCGCGATGAGCAGCCGGCGCACCTCCGCGGTATCGGCACGCGGCGCGGCAACGGCCGGGGCAAAGCCGAAGAAGCCTGCCGGCACCATCTGCCCGGCGGGCACCGAATCCCCTTTGGTCACGCGCGCCGCGATCAGGTCGCGGTCGATCGCGACGCTGATGGCCTGCCGCACGCGCACGTCGCGCAACGGGTTGGCGGGCAGCGGCCGGCCGGCGGCATCCTGCACATAGGGCGAGACTGCCCGCCCCTGGTCGAGCTGCAGGTAGTTCAGCATGTACGAGGTTGCCGCCACCGTGCGGATGCGGCCGTTGGTGCGCGCGAAGGCTTCGGCAATGCTGGCCGACGAGGCATCGATCACGTCCACCAGCCCCGACAGCAACGCCGACGCGCGCGCCGGCTCCTTGGGGATGAACTGGAACACCACCCGGTCCCACGGCTGCGCGCCGCCCCAGTAGCCGGGATTGCGCGCCAGCGTCAGCTGCTGGCCGTGTTCCCACGCCACCAACCGGTACGGGCCGGTGCCGATGCTCGCCTGGCCATGGGCGAAGTCCGCCTCGCGCACGCCCTGCCCCAGGCCGTGCGGCAGCATCGCCACCATGCCGATGTTCTGCGGCAACACCGGGTTGGGCGTGCGGGTGCGTACGCGCAGCGTCAGCGGGCCCGTGGCCTCGACCGCCTCGACCGACTTCAGGTAGGTGCGGAAGGTGCGCGCGCCGGACAGCTTGCGCGCGCGCTCGATCGAATAGCGCGCATCCTTCGCGGTGAACGGCGCGCCATTGCTGAACTTCACCCCCGGGCGCAGCTGGAATTCCCAGTTGTGGTCGTCCAGCTGGCGCCAGCTGGTGGCCAGCAGCGACACCGGGCGCAAGGCGTTGTCGAGGCCTACCAGGGTCTCGTACACGTGGCCCCACAGGTTGCGGCCGGCGGCGTCCAGCACATGCGGATCGGCAGCGCTGACCTCGGCCTTGTAGCCGATGCGCAGGTCGGCGGCATGCGCGGGACGGATCCCGCCCGCCAGTGCGGACAGGGCAAAAGCAGCGGCCAGCGCGGCGCCGGGAAATTTCGTTGATCGAAACATTGTTTCATTGACCGATACGGTGTGTCGGAGAATAAAACATTCGGGCGCCGTCAGTAACAAGGGTTTACCCGGCGAGACAAAGATAAGCACGCAAAAAAAACGGCGCCGAAGCGCCGCTCATGACCGGACAACCGCTACGCGATCGCGGCGTCAGCCGCCGGCATATCCCAACGCGCGGGACAGCGCCGCGGCCTCTTCCACCACCATCGCGACATGCCTGGCCAGCGCCTCGGGCGTGGTGCGGCTGGCCGGACTGGCAATGCTCAGCGATGCCACCACCGCACCGCCGTGATCGCGCAACGGCGCCGCCGCCGACACCGCATCGGCATCGCGCTCGCCCAGCGACACGGCGTGCCCTGCGGCACGGATCGCCGCAAGCTCCTCGCGCAGCTGCTCCGCGGTGACGATCGTGCGCTCGGTAAAGCGCTGCAGGCTGTGCGCCGCCACGGCGTCGACCACCTCGGGCGCGGCGAACGCCAGCAGCAGCTTGCCCGAGGCCCCCACATGCAGCGGCCTCCGGTTGCCGACCTCGGTATGCACACGCACCGATTGCGACGATTCGTGCCGCGCCACGCAGACCGATTCCAGCCCGTCGCGCACGCGCACGATCACGTTCTCGCCGCACGCCGCGCCGATCGCCGCCAGCCGCGGCGCCACCACCTTGACCAGGTCGAACTGGTCGCGCGCGGCATTGCCCACCAGCAAGGCGTTGTAGCTGAGCTTGTAGACCGCGGCCGCGGGCTCGCGCGCGATCATGCCGCGATGCTCCAGCGTGGCCAGCAGGCGAAAGGCGCGGGCCTTGGTCAGCCCCGCGCGGCGGGCCAGCTCAGTCACCCCCAGCGAAGGATGCTCGGCCACCAGCATCAGCAGGCCCAGTGCCTCGTCCACCGCGTCAACGATGTATGTCATCAAGTCTTCTTACATGTATTCAGAAATGTCCCATCGCGGATTGTAGCGGCCGGCGCCATCAGCGGGGCGTCGCACGCTTCCGCCCGGCAAACACTGCCTTCGGCAGATCCGAATTCCATAATCGCCGGGCGTCGCACAATACAGCCAGCCCGGCCCTGACCACGCGCCGGCCCAAGGACAAGGAAGCAAGAACGGAGACAACGGTGTACCTGACCCGAGCCCTGCACCGCTCGCTGCAACAGCAGGCGGACGAAATCGTCACCATCTTCCGCGGCCGGCGCCGCAGCTACCGCGAGTTCTGCGCGCGTGTCGCGCGCCTGGCCAGCGCGCTGCAGGCGCTTGGCATGCGGCCGAACGACCGCGTCGGCATCCTGGCGCAGAACTCGGACCGCTACCTTGAGTTCGCCATGGCTGCGTGGTGGGGCGGCGGCGTGCTCAACCCGGTCAACGTGCGCTGGAGCGTGCCGGAGGTGGTCTACTCGCTCGATGACTGCGACACCGGCATCCTGGTGGTCGACGACCAGTTCCTGCCGATGGCCGAGGGCATTCGCACCGCGGTGCGGCGCGAACCGGTGCTGATCCATGCCGGCGACGGCGACGGCGACGCGCCCGCCGGCATGCTGTCCTACGAGCGGCTGATCGACGAGGCCTCGCCGGTTCCGGACGCGCAGCGCGGCGGCGACGACCTCGCCATCGTCATGTACACCGGCGGCACCACGGGCTTCCCCAAGGGCGTCATGCAGACCCACAGCTCGCTGTGGTGCGGCACCCTGCAGCGCATGGCCGACACCCCGCCGCTGAAGGGCGGCCGCGTGCTGCATACCAACCCGTTCTTCCATATCGCGGCGATCGCGCGCGTGCTGATGCAGTTCATCGCGGGCGAGACCCACGTGATCCTGCCGTCGTTCGAAGCGCGCGAGGTACTGGAAACCATCGAGCGCGAACGCATCACCGAGCTGGGCATGGTGCCGACCACCATCCAGATGCTGATCCACCACCCCGACTTCGCCAGGTTCGACCTTGGCAGCGTCCGGCGGCTGGGCTATGGCGCATCGCCTATCAGCGCCGCGGTGCTGGAACAGGCCATGGAAAAGCTGCCCGGCGTCGAGTTCGCGCACTCGTACGGCATGACCGAATCGATGATCGTCACCACCAACCCGCCCGGCAACCATGGCAGCGCGGCGCGCGCGCAGGGGCTGCACCTGTCGGCCGGGTGCGCCGGCATCGGCATCGAGGTGAAGATCGCCGACGCCGAAGGCAACGAAGTGCCGCGCGGTACCGTCGGCGAGATCCTGGTGCGCAGCGGCGGCGTCATGCCCGGCTACTGGAACCGCCCCGAAGACACCGCCCGCGCGCTGCGCGACGGCTGGCTGCATACCGGCGACGGCGCGTACATGAACGAGCAGGGCTATATCTTTATCGTCGACCGCATCAAGGACATGATCGTCAGCGGTGGCGAGAACGTCTATTCGGCCGAGGTTGAAAACGTCATCGGCCGCCATCCCGCAGTGGCGATGAGCGCGGTGATCGGCGTGCCGCACGAGAAATGGGGCGAGGCCGTGCATGCCGTAGTGGTGCTGAAGGCTTGCGCGCAGGCGACGGAAGACGAGATCCGCGAGCATTGCCGGGCGCATATCGCCGGCTACAAATGCCCGAAGAGCGTCGAGTTCCGCCAGGCGCTGCCGCTGTCCGGCGCCGGCAAGATCCTCAAGCGCGACCTGCGCGCGCCGCACTGGGAAGGCAAGGCGCGCGCGGTGAACTGAGCGTCGATGGCCGTGGGGGGAATATGCCGGACCGGCGCCGTCCGCCTGCGGCCGTCTCAGGCCATCTTCAGAAGCGCGCGCGCTCAGCCGCCGTGCGCACAAGCTCGCGCTAACGCAGGCCGGTGGCGACGCGAATGAGTGTGAAGGGTGCCTGCCTTGCGTGCCTGGACATATAGGCGTGCGTTTGTGCGCTGCAAAAGCGCATCTCGCCCTCCTACCTGATACGGGTGGGTCCGCCGGCAACGGTCCTTTGCTCTACTTGCCGGCAGGCGGCAACGCGCCGGCGTGGGCCGCGCTCGCGCCGCCACACCACAGGAGAGAGCCGACATGGGCGTACTGAGCGGAATCCGCGTACTCGAATTCGAAGCCATCGGGCCGGGGGCGCCCGCCGCATCGACATCACCGGCCGCGGCTGGCGCTCGGTCACGCTGGACCTGAAGCAGCCCGAGGCGCAGCGCGCCGCGCTGGCGCTGGTCGAGCGCGCCGACGTCGTGCTCGAAGGGTTCCGCCCCGGCACCATGGAACGCCTGGGCCTGGGGCCGGAGGTCGCGCTCGCGCGCAACCCGAAGCTGGTCTACGGGCGCATGACCGGCTGGGGCCAGACCGGCCCGCTGGCGGACCGCGCCGGGCACGACCTCAACTACGTGGCGCTGTCCGGCGTGCTGTCGGGCATCGGACGCGCTGGCGCAGCGCCGATGCCCCCGCTGAACCTGGTCGGCGACTACGGCGGCGGCGGCATGCTGCTGGCGCTGGGCGTGGTCGCGGCGCTGCTCAACGTGCAGCGCGGCGGCAAGGGCCAGGTGGTCGACGCGGCCATGACCGAAGGCGCGGCGCAGCTGGGCGCGGTGTTCTGGGGCATGCTGGCCTCGGGCACATGGAAGAAGGCACGCAAGTCGAACGTGCTGGACGGCGGCGCGCCGTGGTACGACAGCTACCGGACCCGCGACGGCAAGTACTTTTCGATCGGCCCGGTGGAGCAGCGCTTCTATGCCGAGCTGCTGCAACGTCTCGGGCTCGCCTGGACGCACTGGCCATGGAGGCGGTCGGCAACAGCCCGGCCGAGTTCCGGCGCGAGTTCGACGCCACCGAGCCGGTGATCGCGCGCATGATCAAGACCAGCGGCGCCACCGCCGAATAGGCAGCGGAATAGGCAGAGCGGAATAGGCAGCGGAATAGGCCTGGGGCGCTGCGCGCCACCAGGCTGGCATCTTGGCGGCGCGAGACCTCTATCGCCGGGCTGCGGCTTCTGCCATACAATCGCAGCAACAGCCGCCCCTTGCCCCGCCAGCGCTGGACACCCTGGCGCCTGCGAGCCGCCAGCGCCGCCACTTGCATCGGCTTGCCCAGGCTGCCCTATCCCGCCGCTCCGATGCCCAACTCGCCAGCCAACCCTCCGTCGCCACCCGGCAGCCAGCCCACCACGCTGCCCTCGCCGCCATCCCGCCCGCCATCGCTGCGCAGCGCCGCGCGCGTGGTCGCGCGCGAACGGTTGCTGGCGCAGCTGACCGAGGCGCGCCGGCGGCGCTGCATCGTGCTGCAGGGGCCGGCCGGCTATGGCAAGACCGCGCTGCTGAGCACCTGGCGCCTGGACCTGCTGGCGCTGGGCTTCGACAGGGCCGCGCTGGCGCTGGAACCCGCCGACAACGAGCGCCAGCGCTGGCTCGACCGCGTGCTCGCGTGCCTGGCCGAAATCAGTTCCGACATCACCCGCGAGGCCGTGCTGCTGGCCGAGCGCGCCACCGACGACGAAGCCGTGGAGCGCGCCATCGTGGCGCTGGTGCGCGGCATCGGCGCGCATTCGCGCGAAGTGACGCTGGTGCTGGACGACGTGCAGCACCTGGCCTCGGCGCGCGTGCTGCAGCCGCTGCAATGGCTGCTCGAATACGCCCCGCCCAACTTCCACTTGGTGCTCGCCACGCGCGCGGCGCTGCCGCTGTCGCTCGGCGCCTGCGCGACCAGGGCCAGCTGCTGGAGCTGGACCAGCGCGACCTGCGCTTCACGCTGGCCGAATCGCAGCACTTCCTGCGGGCCCAGCTGGGCGAGATCAGCGCGCGCGATGCGCGCCTGCTGCACGAGCTGGCCGACGGCTGGGTCGCCGGCCTGCAGCTTTTCGCCGCGCACTGGAAGCGCAAGAAGGCCAGCGCCAGCGGCGTGACCTTCGCCAGCGGCCTGGTGCAGGCCAACGTGCAGGACGCCGGTGCCTTTGCCGAATATTTCGAGCGCGAAGTCCTGTCGCGGCTGGCACCCGACGAAGCCGAGCTGCTGATACGCGCGGCCGCATGCGAGCGCTTTACCGCATCGCTGTGCCAGGCGCTGGGCGAACAGGCGATGGGCGAGCACGAGGTGCTGGCCCTGCTGACACGGCTGGAGCAGGAAAACCTTTTCATCACCCCCACGCCCGGCCCCGAACGCGAAGCCTGGTACCGCCTGCACCCGCTGCTGCGCGAGACCCTGGCCGAACGCTTCCGCGCGCGCAGCGAGGCGCAGCAGCGCGCCATCCACGGCGCTGCCTGGCGCTGGTTCCGCGACCACCGCATGCTGGCCGAGGCCGTCCGCCACGCCGTGCTCGCCGGCGATGCCGGCACCGCAGCCGAACTGGTGGAACGCTATACCGACACGCTGATGGCGCGCGGCGAAGTGCGCAAGGCGCTTGGACTGCTGCGCCTGCTGCCCGCCAATGAGATCCAGGCGCGCCCGGAGCTGCGGCTGCTGGCGCTGCGCATGCAGATGCTCACGCGCGACCTCGATGGCTGTGCCGCCGGGGCCGACCGGCTCGAAGCCGATATCGGCCCCGCGCCTGGCAACGCCTCGCTGCGCTACCGGCTGGCGCTGCTGCGCTTCAGCCTGGTGCTGCTGCGCGACGACACCGCCGGCGCGCTGGCACTGCTGCCCGAAATCGAAGCCGCCCCGGCGGACATCGCGCCCTTCTACCTGGGCTCGCGCAATAACCTGCTGTCGCTGCTGTACATGCACCTTGGCGACTACGAGCGCGCGCGCGCCATCCACGCCGAAACGCCGCCGCTGCTGGTCGACGGCGTGCCGCTGCTGGGCACCGCCAGCGGCATGCTCAATGGCCGCTGCCTGATCGGCTTCAGCCATGCGATGGAAGGCAACGTGACGCAGGTCGTGCGCATCAGCCGCGACGTGCTGCGCGAAGTCGAACTGGTGGGGCACGGCGGCGCGGGCGCCGAGCCGGAGTACTTTGCCGCCGCGCTGCTGGGCGAAGTGCTGTACGAGCACAACGACCTGGACGCCGCGCGCAAGCTGCTCGAAGACCGCGTCGACGTGATGGAGCGCGTATCGATCCCGGATTCCGTGCTGCGCGTGCATACCGTGCTGGCCGCGGCGCACTGGATCATCGGCCACCGGCTCGATGCCTTCGCCCAGCTGGAGCGGCTGGAGGACTACGGCACGCAGCAGGGCCTGGACCGGCTGGTGGCCCAGAGCCTGTCCAACCAGGTCCGCCTGCACCTGGCCGGCGGTGACCTTGCCACGGCCGAAGCGGTGCTGGCGCGGCTCGACGCCATTGCCGTGCGCCACCGCGCCGCGCCGCGCGGCTTCCTCGACGCGATCCACATGATGACCGAGCGCGCCCACGTGATGGCCAGCCTGGCGCATGACGATCTGCGCGCCGCCTGGATGCGGCTGGCACCGCTGATCGCCTATTGCGAGGGGCGCGGCTGGCAGCGCCACGTGGCGCAGCTGCACATGCTGGCCGCGGTGGTCGCCACGCGCCGCGGCGATCCGGCCGCCGCGCACGAACATGCCCTCGAAGGCCTGCGCCGCGGGCACCGGCTCGGGCTGATGCGCAGCCTGATCGACGCCTCCCCCGGCTCGGGCTGATGCGCAGCCTGATCGACGCCTCCCCCGGCTCGATGCGGCAGGTTGACGACATCGCCGGCACCCCCGGGCTCGACCCGGTGCTGGCGTTCTACATCGAGCGGCTGCAGCAGGCCGTGCCGGAGCCGGCGCCGGCCGGCGCGGCGGCAGCCGGCGCAACCTCCGCGGGACTGGCAGAAGGCCGCACAGAAGAACTGAGCGAGCGCGAGGCCGACGTGGTGCGCCTGCTCGGCCAGGCGCTGCCCAACAAGAAGATCGCACGCACGCTGGGGCTGTCGCCGGAGACGGTGAAATGGCACCTGCGCAACATCTTCCGCAAGCTCGGCGTGAGCAGCCGCGACGAGGCCGTGGCGCGCGTGCGCGACCGCGAACTCGGCCAGGGCGGCCAGCCGCCCGACGGGGCGCGCTGACACCGCTCAGGCGCGTCCGAGGGCACTCTCCCGCCCCTCGGCACGGGCCTGATACCGCTCCTCCTCCCCACCCTCCGGGGCGGCAACCCCCGCCCACCCACCACCTGAAGCGGGTGGTGTTCGCGTCCCCCCTCCCCCCAGTACCTTAGCGACATGCCAGTGGCCCGGCCCGCAACCAGCCGGCGACCTGTGCCCGAACCGCATTCCCAGAAAACCTGTCAGGCCGCGGACCGCACGGCTGACATCCGGAGACCTCCATGGAAATCCAACGCACGATCTTCCGCGACGACCACGAGATGTTCCGCACCACGGTGCGCCGCTTCCTTGAGCGCGAATGCCTGCCCCGGCAGGCCGAGTGGGACAAGGCCGGCAAGGTCGACCGCGAAACCTGGCTCAAGGCCGGCCGCGAGGGCCTGCTGTGCGTGACGCTGCCGACTGAATACGGCGGCGGCGGCGGCGACTTCGGGCACTCCGCCATCTTCAACGAAGAGCAGGCGCGCGCCGGCATCAGCGGCCCCGGCTTCGGCGTGCACTCCGACATCATTGCGCCGTACATTGCCCGCATCGGCAACGAGGAACAGAAGCAGCGCTGGCTGCCCAAGGTCTGCTCGGGCGAATACATCCTGGCCATCGGCATGACCGAACCGGGCACTGGCAGCGACCTCAAGGCGATCCGCACCACCGCGATCCGCGAGGGCGACGAATACGTCATCAACGGCAGCAAGACCTTCATCTCCAACGGCCTGAACGCCGACCTGATCATCATGGTCTGCAAGACCGACCCGGGCGCCGGCTCGCGCGGCGTCAGCCTGATCGTGGTCGAAGCCGACCGCGAAGGCTTCCGCCGCGGCCGCAAGCTCGACAAGGTCGGCCAGCACGCGCAGGACACCGCCGAGCTGTTCTTCGACAACGTGCGCGTCCCGGTGACCAACCTGCTCGGCGAGGAAGGCAAGGGCTTCGGCTACCTGATGGCCGAACTGCCGCAGGAACGCCTCTCGATCGCCATCAGCGCCGCGGCCAAGCTCGAAGTCTCGCTGGAGCAGACGCTGGCTACGTCAAGGACCGCAAGGCCTTCAACCAGACCGTGTGGGACTTCCAGAACACCAAGTTAAAGCTGGCCGACATCAAGGCGCAGGCGATTGCCGTGCGGCTGATGATCGACCACTACCTGGGCGAGCACATCCGCCGCCGCCTGACGCTGGAAGAAGCCGCGGTGGCCAAGCTGTACGCGACCGAGGCGCTGGGCCAGGCGCTGGACCAGATGGTGCAACTGCACGGCGGCTACGGCTACATGCTCGAGTACCCGGTGGCGCGCGCCTTTGCCGATTCGCGCGTCACGCGCATCTACGGCGGCACCAGCGAAGTGATGCGCGAACTGATCTCGCGCAAGCTGTAATTCCGCACCTATCCAGCACATCCATCGGAGGACACACACATGACTCGCAAGGTTTTCGTCGCCGGCGCCGGCATGATCCCGTTCAAGAAGCCGGGCAGCAGCGACACCTATGACGTGATGGGCGCCACGGCCGTGCGCCAGGCGCTGGACGACGCCGGCCTGAGCTACGACGACGTGCAGCAGGCTTATGCCGGCTACGTCTACGGCGACTCCACCTGCGGCCAGAAGGCGCTGTACCAGGTCGGCATGACCGGCATCCCCGTGGTCAACGTCAACAACAACTGCGCCACCGGCTCGACCGCGCTGTTCCTGGCGCGCCAGGCGGTGCAGAGCGGCGCGGTCGATTGCGCGCTGGCAGTGGGCTTCGAGTACATGCAGCCCGGTGCGCTCAAGTCGCGCTGGGACGACCGTGCCCCGGCGCTGGAGCGCGCACTCGACCTGGTCGACGAGTTGGTCGACCGCAAGGACCTGCCCAACGCCATCCGCCAGTTCTCCGGCGCAGGCAAGGCCCACATGGACAAGTACGGCACCAGGCTCGAGACCTTCGCGAAGATCCGCGCCAAGGCCAGCCGCCATGCCGCCAACAACCCGCTGGCCGTGTTCCGCAACGTCATGACCACCGAGGAAGTGCTGGCCGCGCCGGCGCTGTGGGAAGGCGTGCTGACGCGCCTGATGGCGTGCCCGCCGACCTGCGGCGCGGCGGCCGCCATCGTGGTGTCGGAGGAATTCGCGCGCAGGAAGGGACTGAAGACCGATGTGCTGATCGCCGGCCAGTCCCTGACCACCGACCGCCCCAGCACCTACGACGCGCGCGACATGATCCGCGTGGCCGGCTTTGACATGACCCGCGAGGGTTCGCAGCAGGTGTACGAGCAGGCCGGCGTCGGCCCGCAGGACATCGACGTGATCGAGCTGCACGACTGCTTCGCGCAGAACGAACTGCTGACCTACGAAGGCCTGGGCCTGTGCGAGGCAGGCGGCGCCGAGCAGCTGGTCAACGACGGCGACAACACCTACGGCGGCAAGTGGGTGGTCAACCCGTCGGGCGGATTGCTGTCCAAGGGACACCCGCTGGGCGCCACCGGGCTGGCGCAGTGTTTCGAGATGGTCAAGCAGCTGCGCGGCACCGCCGACAAGCGCCAGGTGGAAGGCGCCCGGCTGGCGCTGACGCACAACCTGGGGCTGGGCGGCGCCTGCGTGGTGACCCTGTACCAGAAGCACGCCTGAGTGCGCGCAATCACAGGAGACTATCCATGATCGACAAGAAACACATCGGCAAGGTGATTGCGGACTTCCGCACCTCCGCGCCGGCGAGCCAGCTGCGCTTCTTCGCCAAGGCCACCGGGCAGGCCGATCCGGTCTATATCGATGAAGCGGCGGCGCGCGACGCCGGCCATCCCGGCCTGCCGCTGCCGCCTACCTTCCTGTTCTCGCTCGAGCTGTCGCAGCCGTCCAATGCGTGGCGGGACGAGGTCGGCATCGTGCCGTCGCGCATCCTGCATGGCGAGCAGTCCTTTGCTTACCACCGCATGGCGTACGCGGGCGACACGCTGCATTTCAAGACCACTATCGCCGACATCTACGACAAGAAAAACGGCGCGCTGGAGTTCGTGGTGCGCGAAACACGCGTAAGCAACCAGGACGGCGAGCACGTAGCCGACCTGCGCAGCGTGCTGGTGCAACGCAACGGCTGAACGGAGACCCCACATGAGCAAACTGAGCTTCGACCAGGTCAAGGTGGGCGACACGCTGCCACCGCTGACGCTGGAACCGGTCAACCGCACCACGCTGGCACTGTTCGCCGGCGCGTCGAACGACCACAACGCCATCCACATCGACATCGACTACGCGCGCAAGGCCGGCATGCCCGACGTGTTCGCGCACGGCATGCTGTCGATGGCCTACCTCGGCCGCCTGCTGACGCAGTGGGTCGACCAGCGCCAGCTGCGCCAGTTCGGCGTGCGCTTCGTCGGCATCACGCACCTGGGCCATCGCATCACCTGCAGCGGCCGCGTGGTGGAAAAGCTGGAAGTGGATGGTCCGGATGGCAAAGAGCGGCGCATCAAGCTGGAAATCCAGACCGCCAACCAGTACGGCGAAACCAAGATCCTCGGCGACGCCGTCGTCGCCCTGTAAATCCAATCGAGCACGAGATCGAGCACTAAGGAGTCAGCAATGGGAGCACTTGAAGGCAAGGTGGCACTGGTCACCGGTTCGGGCCGCGGCATCGGCAATGCGATCGCCAGGCGCCTGGCACGCGAGGGCGCGCGCCTGGTCATCAACGACCTCGACGCCGAACCGGCGCAGCAGACGGTGGAGGAGCTGAAGGCGATGGGCGTTGAGGCGGTGGCGTGCGTGGGCAACGTGACCGCGCCGGATTTTGCCGACCGCTTCATCAACACGGCGATGAGCAGCTTCCAGAGCATCGACATCATCGTCAACAACGCCGGCTTCACCTGGGACGACGTGGTGCAGAAGATGAGCGACGAGCAGTGGTACGCCATCCTGGATTGCCACATGACCGCGCCGTTCCGCATCCTGCGCGCCGCCTACCCGCATATCAAGGCGCTTGCCGCAGCCGACAAGGAAGCCGGCCGCGAGGTGTACCGCAAGATTGTCAATATCTCGTCGACATCCGGCCTGAACGGCAACGCCGGCCAGATCAACTACTCCGGCGCCAAGGCTGGCGTGATCGGCATGACCCGTGCGATGGCGCGCGAATGGGGCCGCTTCAACGTCAACGTGAATGCGGTGGCCTTCGGCCTGATCCACACCCGCATGACCTCGGCCGACGCGCATGCCGGTGCCACGGTCAACATCGAAGGCCGCGAGATCCGCGTCGGCCTGAACCCTGAAATGCTCAAGTCGCATGCCCAGCGCAACCCGCTCGGCCGCGGCGGCACGCCGGAGGAGGCGGCAGGCGGCGTGTACCTGTTCTGCTCGCCGGATTCGAACTACATCACCGGCCAGGTGATCGCGGTCGCGGGCAACGTGCAGTAAGTTGCCCGACATCGCAGTTCCCGCCAGGGCCCCGCGGGGCCCTTTTCTCTTCTTACCCGCGCGGGCTACTTCGCCCTTGTAGACGATCGTCACCGTCTCGAAGCCCCGGTGCGGATGCTGGCCCACGCCGCGTGGCGCCTGCGTCGGCGTAAAGTCCGCCGGGCCGGCGTAGTCCAGCAGCAGGAACGGGCTGAGCTGCCTGCCATGGCTCTGGTAAGAGAACATCGAACGCACCGGAAAGCCGTCTCCGGTCCAGTGCGAACGCGGTGCGCTGTAGACACCCAGGATGCGCTTCATGTCGATCTCCGGAAGTGCCGGCCGGGACAGCCCGCGATGCGCGGGATCCTGCCGAGGCGGCCGGCGCCAGTTGATGGATCGATCATAGGTGTCGCGTGCCAGCTGCGGTAGACAGCGCCGGCGCATCGCAGTGTCCTGCCGCTGGAACGATGCGCTTGTGCAAGCAGGGCGCACATTCAGCGGCTGATGGTCTCCGCCCTACTTGGCGAACAACGACGACAGGTCAGCGAAGGCCTTGATCTCCAGCGCATTACCCGACGGGTCCAGGAAGAACATGGTGGCCTGTTCGCCAGGCTCGCCCTTGAAGCGGATGTGGGGTTCGATGATGAACTCGACGCCTGCCGCCCGCAGCCTTTCTGCCATCGCCTCCCATTCGGGAATCGACAGCACCGCGCCGAAGTGCCGCACCGGCACCTGGTCGCCATCGACCGCGCTGGTCTTGCTGTGGCCGACTTCCTCCGGCGCCAGGTGCGCCACGATCTGGTGGCCGAAGAAGTTGAAATCGATCCAGTCCGGCGAGCTGCGCCCTTCCGGGCAGCCGAGCAGCCCGCCATAGAATGCGCGCGCCTCGGCAAGGTCGCGCACGGGAAAGGCGAGATGGAAGGGAGGAATGCGGGGGGCGGTAGTAGTCATGGGCTCGGGCTGAGTGAAGCCTAGTGGGGAATAAATCTGGCGGCGGCTCTTGAGGCCTGTAACCAGGGCCTGCAACCAGGGCCTGCAACCGCCATCGTCCGCTTAGTCTAAGCATCGCCATTCACCATGAAAAGCGATATATTTTTTCCCTGAGCAACAATTATTTCGATCTATCGCGATGCTGCGCGAACTTCAGACTTTCCTCGCGGTGGTCCGCTACGGCACCTTTGCCAACGCGGCCGCCCATATCGGGCTGACGCAATCGGCGGTCAGCGCACAGATCCAGCGGCTGGAACAGGAACTGGGCTTTGCACTGTTCGATCGCACCGGCCGCGCGGCCGTGCTCAATGCCGATGGCCGCGAAACGCTGGCGGTTGCCGAAGAACTGATGGCCGTGTACGCCAGGCTCGGCCGCCATGCGGGCAGCCCGCGCACCGGGCTGGTCCGCATCGGCGCCATCGCATCGGTCCATGTCTCGTTCCTTGCCGATGCGCTGGCCAGCTTCCGGCATGAGATGCCGGGATACCGAATCAAGCTGGTGCCGGGCGTGTCGCTGAACCTGCTGGGCCAGGTCGATTCGGGCGAAATCGATATCGCGGTGATGATCAGGCCGCCGTTCGCGTTGCCTTCCGACCTGCAGTGGCGCACGCTGCTGGCCGAACCGTTCGTGCTGCTGGTCCCTCGCGCCCAAGGCAAGCGGCCATGGCGCGAGTTGCTGGAGAGCGAGTCGTTTATCCGCTATGACCGCGGCTCGTTTGGCGGGCGCGTGGTCGACCAGTTCCTGCGCCGTGCGCGTATCCCGGTCAGGGACGCGATCGAACTGGACGACTTGCAGGGCATCGCGCAGCTGGTGCAGCGCGGCCTTGGCGTCGCGCTGGTGCCGATCACCGGCACGACGGCATGGCCGAAAGGCGTGGCGGCGCTCAGCCTCGGCGATGACACCTTCCATCGCGAGATCGGGCTGGTGGAGCGTCCGCACCATAGCCGCCAGGCGGCGGCCACGCTGCTGGCGCAACGCATCGCGCAGGCTGCGCAGAGCATGGCGCGGGCGCTGCCCTGACGCCGCGCTGCCGCGGCGCCAGCCACGTCACTGCGCCGGCTTCAGCTCGATCAGCAGGTCCTTCGCCGCCACCCGGTCGCCCTGCTTCACATGCACCACGGCGATCTCGCAGTCGCGGTCGGCGGCGATATGGGTTTCCATCTTCATCGCCTCCAGCGCCAGCAGCGTCGTGCCCGCGGCCACGCGCTGCCCCGGTTGCACGGCCACGGTCACGATCGAACCCGGCATCGGCGCGCGATATGCAGCGGATTGTCGGGCTCGGCCACCGGACGGCTCTGGCGCGCGGATGCCGCCTGCGTGGTGATGCGCTGCTCGACCAGCGCCGTGCGCGATTGCCCGTTCAGCTCGAACTGGACCTTGATGCGGCCTTCCTCCGCATCGGGATGCGTGCCCTGCAGCGAGACCAGCAGCGTCTTGCCCGCGGCGATGTCGATGGCCACTTCTTCCTGCGGCTGCAGGCCGTACAGGAATGCCGGCGTCGGCACCACCGAGGTGTCGCTGTAGTTGCGCACATGCGCGTGGTAGTCCACCGCCTGCTTCGGGTACATCAGATAAGACGCCAGCTGGCGGTCGTCGAGCGGCTCCTCGCAGGCCGCTTCCGCGGCGGCACGCGCGGCATCGAGGTTGACCGGCGGAATCTGGTCGCCGGGCCGGTACGGAGCGGGCGGTTCGCCGCGCAGCACCTTGCGCGACAGTCCCGCGGGAAAGCCGTCGGGCGGGAAGCCCAGCTCGCCCTTGAACAGCGACACCACCGACTCGGGGAAAGCGATTTCCTTGCCCGGGTCGCACACGTCCGCGGCGCTCATGTCATTGGCCACCATCATCAGGGCCAGGTCGCCGACCACCTTGGAGGTCGGCGTCACCTTGACGATGTCGCCGAACATCTGGTTGACCTCGGCGTAGGCCTGCGACACCTCGGTCCAGCGATGCTCGATGCCGAGCGAGCGCGCCTGCTCGCGCAGGTTCGTGTACTGGCCGCCGGGCATCTCGTGGCGGTACACGTCGGCGGTGCCGGCGCGGATCTCGGATTCGAACGGCGCGTAGTAACGACGCACCCCTTCCCAGTACATCGAGGCTTCGTGCAGCCGGTCCAGGCTCAGGCCCGGGTCGCGCTCGCTGCCGGCCAGCGCCGCGGCGATGCTCGACAGGTTGGGCTGCGAGGTCAGCCCGCTCATGGCGTCGAGCGCGCCGTCCACCGCATCGCAGCCGGCCTCGATCGCCGCCAGCGCCGACGCTGCCGAGATGCCGCTGGTGTCGTGCGTATGGAAATGCACCGGCAGCCCGGTCTCTTCCTTGAGCGCCTTGACCAGCGCGGCCGCCGCCTGCGGACGGCAGATGCCCGCCATGTCCTTGATGCCCAGCACATGCACGCCGGCCTGCTGCAGCTCGCGCGCGATACCGACGTAGTACTTCAGGTCGTACTTGGCGCGCGACTTGTCGAACAGGTCGCCGGTATAGCAGATCGCGCCTTCGCACAGCGCGCCGCTTTCGCCCACCGCATCGATCGCCACGCGCATGTTGCGCACCCAGTTGAGCGAGTCGAACACGCGGAACACGTCCACGCCGGCGCTGGCGGCCTGGCGCACGAAGAAGCGCACCACGTTGTCCGCATAGTTGGTATAGCCGACGGCATTGGAGCCGCGCAGCAGCATCTGGAACAGCACGTTGGGCACGCGCTCGCGCAATTGCTCCAGGCGCTGCCACGGGTCTTCCTTGAGGAAGCGCAGCGCCACGTCGAAGGTCGCGCCGCCCCAGCACTCCAGCGAGAACAGCTGCGACAGCTCGCGTGCATAGAACGGCGCGATCGGCAGCATGTCGGCGGTGCGCATGCGCGTGGCAAAGAGCGACTGGTGCGCGTCGCGCATAGTGGTGTCGGTCAGCAGCACCTGCTTCTGCTCGAGCATCCAGCGCGAGAACTTCTCGGCGCCAAGCTCGCGCAGGCGGTCGCGCGTGCCGTACGGCAGCGGCTTGCTGTTGTCGACCGCGGGCAGCACCGCTGCCGGCAGCGGCAACGGCGGCAGCGTGCGGCCGGCCATTTCCGGGTGCCCGTTGACGCAGATCTCGCCGAGATAGCGCAGCAGCTTGGTGGCACGGTCCAGGCGCTTGGTGAATTCAAGCAGCTCCGGCGTCTTGTCGATAAAGCGCGTGGTGACGTCGCCGGCGCGGAACGCCGGATGGTTGATGACGTTCTCCAGGAACTGTAGGTTGGAGGCCACGCCGCGGATGCGGAACTCGCGCAGCGCGCGGTCCATGCGGCGGATCGACTCGGGCGCGGTCGGCGCCCAGGTAGTGACCTTGACCAGCAGCGAGTCGTAGTACGGCGTAATTACCGCGCCACCATAGGCGGTGCCGGCATCCAGCCGCACGCCGAAGCCGGCGGCGCTGCGATACGCGGTGAGACGGCCGTAGTCTGGCAGGAAGCCGTTCTCCGGATCCTCGGTCGTGATCCGGCACTGCAGCGCGTGGCCGTTCAGATGGATATCCTGCTGGACCGGCACGCCCGCGGCGCGCACCACGATGTCGCCGTTCTCGTTGCGCGTGTTCTCGGTCATGCCGAGATAGCCGCCTTCCGTGATCCGGATCTGCGCCTTGACGATATCGACGCCGGTGACCATCTCGGTGACCGTGTGCTCGACCTGGATGCGCGGGTTGACTTCGATGAAATAGAACTGGCCGGAATCGGCGTCCATCAGGAATTCGACCGTGCCGGCATGCGAGTACCCGACCGCGCGCATCAGCCGCATCGCCGCCTCGCACAGTTCGGCCCGGCCGGCATCGTCAAGGTACGGCGCGGGCGCGCGCTCCACCACCTTCTGGTTGCGGCGCTGCACGGTGCAGTCGCGCTCGTACAGGTGCACCAGGTTGCCATGCGTGTCGCCGAGCGCCTGCACTTCGACGTGGCGCGCGTTGCGCACCAGCTTCTCGACATAGACCTCGTCGTTGCCGAACGCCGCCAGCGCCTCGCGCCGCGCCGCGGCCAGCGAGCCTTCCAGGTCCTGCTCGCTCTCCAGGATGCGCATGCCGCGCCCGCCGCCGCCCCAGCTGGCCTTGAGCATCAGCGGATAGCCGATGCCCGCGGCCAGGCGCTTGCAGGCCTCCAGGTCGTGCGGCAGCGGATCAGTGGCCGGCATCACCGGCACGCCCGCCTCGATCGCCGCATTGCGTGCTGCCACCTTGTTTCCGAGGCGGCGCATGACCTCGGGCGACGGGCCGATCCAGCGGATGCCGGCATCGATCACGGCCTGCGCGAAGTCCGGATTCTCCGACAGGAAGCCATAGCCCGGATGGATCGCATCGACCTTCGCATGGCGCGCGATGCGCAGGATGTCTTCGATATCGAGATAGGCCGCCAGCGGCTTCTTGCCCTCGCCGACCAGGTAGCTCTCGTCGGCCTTGAAGCGATGGAGGGCGAGGCGGTCTTCCTTGGAGTAGATCGCCACGGTCCGGATATTCATCTCGGCGGCGGCCCGCATGACGCGGATCGCGATCTCGGAACGGTTGGCAATCAGCAGCGATTTGATGGGAGCGTAGTTCATGGCACGCACAAGGAAACTGAGGGCAACCGAGACGCCGCGCAGGCAGCACGGCGGCTCGGGTCATTCGAAGGGACCGCGCCACGGCAGGTGCCGTGGGCGGCGGCTAGTCGAAATGCGCAAACTGCGCAAACGGGCTGTGTGAATCCATCCAGTCGTCATGCCTGGCCACGGCCGCCCAGGCCCAGTTGGTACGCTGTGGCGCCGGCTTGCCGCCGCAACGATCGTCGTGGTGGCGGCCGGCACGTGGCTGGCTGTCATCTGCGGCAAGCGCGCGGCTTTCTGCGCCAGCTGCGCCGGCTGCATTCGTTCCGTAGTACATCGCGGTGCATTCCTGTTCAAGACCAAGGGCGCCTGCCCTGCAACGCAATGCGATCGTCGGGTCACGGCAGCTTTGCCGGCACGACGGCTGGACGTGCGGCGGGTCTGGGAGCGCAAAAAGCGGGCCATACCGGATTTGGTTGATTTGCCAGGATTTCGCGCCGCAAACCCGGCATACGGGTTTCAGAATTGAAACCCCGGATTTCATCACTGCGCATAACCCTATCCCGGGCGGGGTTCCGTCGACGTGGCCCGGGCACGCCGGCCGCTGCCGTTTTACAATACGCGTCGAAGTGGATCATTGCGTTCCCGTGATCCGCCGCCTTTGCCGGTAACTGCCGACAGGCGCACATGTCCGGTCACCATCCTCCCCGGCGGCTTGCCCGCGGGCCTTGGCGTTTCCTCCGATGAGCAACCTCTACCAGCAATCCATCCTCTCCGTTCACCACTGGACCGACACGCTGTTCAGCTTCACCTGCACGCGCGACCCGGGTTTCCGCTTCGAAAACGGCCAGTTCGCCATGGTCGGCCTGGAAGTCAATGGCCGCCCGCTGCTGCGTGCCTACAGCATCGCCAGCGCCAACTATGAAGAAACCCTGGAATTCTTCAGCATCAAGGTGCCGGATGGCCCCCTGACGTCGCGCCTGCAACACCTGCGCGAAGGCGACCAGATTTTTGTCGGCAAGAAGCCCACCGGCACGCTGCTGGTCGAAAACCTGCTGCCCGGCAAGACCCTGTGGCTGCTGGCCACCGGCACCGGCCTGGCCCCGTTCCTGTCGATCATCCGCGATCCCGAGGTGTATGCCCGCTACGACAAGATCGTGCTGACCCACACCTGCCGCTATGTCGATGAACTGGCCTACCAGCAACTGCTGAACGAGCACCTGCCCGAGCACGAGTACCTGGGCGAGATGGTGCGCGAAAAGCTGGTTTATTTCCCCACCGTCACGCGCGAAGACTTCCACACGCGCGGCCGCATCACCGAGCTGATCGAGTCGGGCGAACTGTTCGAGCGCCTGGGCGTGCCCCCGTTCTCGACCGAGAACGACCGCCTGATGCTGTGCGGCAGCCCCGACATGCTCAAGGAAATCCGCGTCATGCTGGAAGAGCGCGGTTTCGAGGAAGGCAATATGAGCGAGCCCGGCCACTTCGTGCTCGAGAAGGCCTTCGTCGGCTAAGCGCCGGCACTTCGCAGGCGCAGGCCTGCTGCCTGCGGGTCGTCGCGCCCGCAGGTCCTTCCCGCCTATTCGAAGCGCTCCGTGAGCACCATTGCCTCAACCTGGCGCTTCTTCCAGAACAGATGGTTGATGCGCGGCTGCAGCATCCGCAGCGCGGCGTCCTCTACCGCGTTGAAATGCACCGCCACCGCCGGGCGCGAGCCATCCCCCGGCAGTCGCTCGAGCTCGTCGAACGCCGGGAAGCCGTAGCGGATGAGGAAGTCGCGGATCTCGTCGTCGGTGGTTTCCATATCGACGTTCGAAAGCATCAGCACACTCATTGGCTTCTCCTGAAGTCCTGGAAGCCCTTGCGGGCATGTCCCTGAACTAGGTTTATGGCAGGCAAGGCCAGAACGCAAATCGTGGCCCGGGCGGCGTGCCATCGCCCTTCCCAGCCCCGACAGGCGGCTCCGCCCTGCCGGCACCGGCGCCATCGGATTCTGGCAATTCCGGGCGCGGCACATATGATGGTTCTAGGAAGCCGGCCGGCTGCCCGGCAATCGAGGAGGGACAACATGCCGATATCGACAAGATGGCTGCTGACCGGCTTGCTGGCACTGGGCAGCGTCGCGACAGCCCTGGCACAGCAATCCCCGCCGAAGGGGGGCGCCGCAGGTGCCATTTCGGAAGCCGTGCAGGAAGGCGCCAATCCCTACCGCCCGCCGTCGGCTCCCACACTCGACCCCGACCAGGTCACGCGCGACAAATGCGAATCGCTGAAAGAGCAGTTCAACGCCACGCCGAAGAAGCGCACGTACCAGTCGACCACCTCGGCGACGCAGAACGCGCAGGGCCGGCCGATTCCGAAGGTCGAGCGCGACAAGTCGCGCAAGGAGCTGCAGCAGGCGTATCGGGATAATTGCACGTAGCGGTGCATGACGGCGCCGGCAGGTCGATGCAGCGGGCCACAGGGAACGGCGCGGCGAATATCGGATCGGCAAATATCGGCGCCACAAAAAACGCGCCACAAAAAACAAAACCCCGGAAGACCGCGATCTTCCGGGGTTCCGCCGCCAATACAGATGTAGTGGCGGAGACGGAGGGATTCGAACCCTCGATCCAGGTTTTGGCCCGGATGCTCCCTTAGCAGGGGAGTGCCTTCGACCTCTCGGCCACGTCTCCCAAACTTGCGTTGTGTGAGGGAGCCACACAACGAAGCGCGTATTCTAGCGACGCCACGCGGGTTGGTCAATGAAAAATCGATGACTCAACACAAAATCTGCAGCGCCGCCAGAAAATGCTTACGAACGGATCACGCCTGTTCCAGTTCGAAGGCCTTGTGCAGGGCGCGCACGGCCAGTTCCATGTACTTCTCGTCGATCAGCACCGAGATCTTGATTTCCGAGGTGGAGATCATCTGGATGTTGATGCCCTCTTCCGACAGCGTGCGGAACATCTTGCTGGCGATGCCCACGTGCGAACGCATGCCAACGCCCACCACCGACACCTTCGACACCTTCGGGTCGCCCGACACGCTGCCGGCGCCGATATGCGTCTTCACGCCGTCGTCCAGGATCGCCAGCGCGCGCTGGTAGTCGGCGCGCGGCACGGTGAAGGTGAAATCGGTCTTGCCGTCGACGGACTGGTTCTGGATGATCATGTCGACGTCGATGTTGGCGTCGGCGATCGGGCCCAGGATCTGGTAGGCGATGCCCGGCTTGTCCGGCACGCCCAGAACGGTGATCTTGGCCTCGTCACGGGCAAAGGCGATGCCGGAGATGACGGCTGCTTCCATTTCAGACTCTTCCTCAAAAGTGATCAGCGTGCCCGAGTGCATTTCCTGCTCGAGCGGCATAAGCGGGTCGGTCAGCGACGACAGCACGCGGGTCTTCACGCGGTACTTGCCGGCGAATTCCACCGAGCGGATCTGCAGCACCTTGGAGCCGAGGCTGGCCATTTCCAGCATTTCCTCGAAGGTGATCTGGTCCAGGCGGCGGGCGTCCTCGACCACGCGCGGGTCGGTGGTGTACACGCCGTCGACATCGGTGTAGATCAGGCACTCGTCGGCTTCGATCGCGGCGGCGATGGCCACGGCCGAGGTGTCCGAGCCGCCGCGGCCCAGCGTGGTGATGTTGCCGTCGTCGTCGATGCCCTGGAATCCGGTGATCACGACCACGCGGCCGGCGTCGAGGTCGCCGAGGATGCGCTCGTCGTCGATCGATTCGATACGCGCCTTGGTGTACGACGAGTCGGTCTTCACCGGCACTTGCCAGCCGGTGTAGCTGACCGCGTCGATGTTCTCGCCGTGCAGGGCGATAGCCAGCAGTGCCACGCTGGCCTGCTCGCCGGTGGAGGCGAGCATGTCCAGTTCACGCGGATTGGGCTGCGGCGAAATTTCCTTGGCGAGTCCCAGCAGGCGATTGGTCTCGCCCGACATGGCCGAAGGCACCACGACTACGCGGTGACCGGCGCGGTGCCACTTGGCAACGCGCTTGGCGACATTCTTGATGCGTTCCGTGGAACCCATCGAAGTGCCGCCGTATTTGTGAACGATGAGAGCCATCTTCTTGTCGACGCCAGCGATTGTGCAAAGCCCTTGAAAATACACGAACAAGGCTTGTCAGGCAAGGCGAAGCCGAGGTTTGCGGGCTTTCCCGATGTGATCGACGCGCTTCGTCATTGCCGCGGCGAGGCGTTCAGCGCGCCGCGCCCGGCACTTGCGGCGGCTGCGCATGCCATTCGACGCGCCAGCGCGGTGCCGCCGCCTCGGCCGGCCAGCGGCGGTGCATGCCGAGTCCGGCGGCAAGCACGAGGGTGTCGCCTGCCCACAGCAGCGGCAGCCACGCCCGGCGCCAGGCGGGGATGCCAGCCTCCTGGCAGGCTTGCTTGAGCGCGCGTGCCGGGCCTCCGGGCCGCAGCACCAGCCGTTCGCCGCCGGCACGCGGCGCCAGCCGCAGCGGCTGGCGCAGCACGGCTTCGGGCACGCCGAAGCTGTCGTCGCGGAAGAAGCGCAGCTCGCCGCGCCATGCGGGCACGACGATGCGGTCCTCGCCGCGCCAGTCGAGCGACACGGTTTCGGGAGGCTGCGCGGGCGGCGGCGTGCACGCCAGCACGCGGCCGCGGAAGCGGCGCAGGACCAGGCCGTCATGGGCGATGGCTGGCTCGCCGCCCTCGTGCGCGACCAGTTGCGCGCGCATCGCCGCAAGGCGCGCGGTCGATGGCGCGCGCGTGCCGAGGTCGCGCAGCCACAGCCGCAGCACCGCATCGGCCTGCGCCGCCGGTAGTGCGCGCAAACCGGCTAGATCGAGTTCGGCGAGCGTATCGGCATCGCGGCCCGGATGCGCCAGCTGCGCCATCGCGGCGGCGGCCAGCTGGTCGATCAGCTCGTTGGCCTGCGCGAAATGCGCCGCGGCCTGGGCCACGTTGGCGCGCAATGCAGGGAAAGCCGTCACCAGCGCCGGCAGGTGCGCTCGCAGGGCGTTGCGGGCATAGCGCGCGTCGGCATTGGAGGGATCGTCGATCCAGCGCAGCGCATTGGCGGCGCAGTAGGCATCGATCTCATCGCGGCTCAGGTCCAGCCACGGCCGCAGCAGCATCACGCCGCTGTGCGCATCGAGCGGGCGCAGCGCGGGCATGCCGGCCATGCCGGCCACCCCGGCGCCGCGAAACAGCCGCAGCAGCACGGTCTCGACCTGGTCGTCCTGGTGATGCGCGAACAGCAGCAGGCGCGCCCCGCTGCCGGCGCACATCGCCGCCAGCGCTGCATAGCGCGCGCGGCGCGCGGCAGCTTCCACGCCCTCGCCCGCCGCCTGCCGAACCGCGACCCGGCGCACGAAATAGCCGATCTGCCACTGCCCGCACAACTCCTCGCAGAAGCGGTCCCATTCGTCGGCGGCATCCTGCAGGCCGTGATGCACGTGCAGCGCGACCACGCGCGCCGCCGTGCCCTGCGTGGCGGCGCGCGCGGCATGCAGCAGCGCGACCGAATCGCGTCCGCCCGACAGCGCCACCGCGATCACCGGCGCGCCGCTCCCAGAAACAACAAAGGCCGCACCGCCCTGCAGGGCCTGTGCGACCTTGTCGGTCAGCCGGGCGGACGGATCATTCCGGGGCGCCGGTTTCCTTGAACTTGCCATAGGCCAGCAGGCGTTCGTAGCGGCGCGCCTGCAGTTCCTTCACGCTGATGCCCTGGAACTGGCGCAGCGACTCGGCCAGGGTGCGCTTTAGCAGCGCCGCCATGGCCTTGTGATCGCGGTGCGCGCCGCCGAGCGGCTCGTTGACGATCTTGTCGATCAGGCCCAGCGCCTTCAGGCGGTGCGCGGTCAGGCCCAGCGCCTCGGCGGCTTCCGGCGCCTTCTCGGCGGTCTTCCACAGGATCGAGGCGCAGCCTTCCGGCGAGATCACGGCATAGGTGGCGAACTGCAGCATCTGCACCACGTCGCCGACGGCGATCGCCAGCGCGCCGCCCGAACCGCCTTCACCGATGATGGTGGCGATCAGAGGCACCTTCAGGCCGGCCATCACGTACAGGTTGTGGCCAATGGCCTCGGACTGGCCGCGCTCTTCCGCGTCGATGCCGGGGAATGCACCCGGGGTGTCGACGAAGGTGAAGATCGGCAGGCCGAACTTGTCCGCCAGTTCCATCAGGCGCTTGGCCTTGCGGTAGCCCTCGGGCTTGGGCATGCCGAAATTGCGCAGGGCGCGCTCTTTCGTGTCACGGCCCTTCTGGTGGCCGATCACCATGCACGCCTGGCCGTTGAAGCGCGCCAGGCCGCCGACGATCGACAGGTCGTCGGCAAAGGTGCGGTCGCCGTGCAGTTCGTGGAAATCGGTAAAGATCTCGCGCACGTAGTCCAGCGTGTAGGGACGCTGGGGGTGGCGGGCGATTTGCGCAACCTGCCACGGGGTCAGGTTGGCATAGATGTCTTTGGTCAGCTGCTGGCTCTTGCCGGCCAGCCGCGAAATCTCTTCGGAAATATCGACAGCCGAATCGTCCTGCACGAAGCGCAGTTCTTCGATTTTTGCCTCGAGTTCGGCAATGGGCTGCTCAAAATCCAGGAAGGTGGTTTTCATAAAATCACACGTACCTGTCTGTGAAGGGGCGCATTCTACCGGAAATTGGCCGCTATCTTAGCGCCTGCCAGATAGCGTGCAACGCACCTGCTTCTGATTTTTGTTGTTCCGATGCCTAGTACGTCACAGGCAACGGGTCCAGACTACGCCACATATACCAGGTTGCCACCGTCCGCCACGGTTCCCAGTTGGCCGCCACCTCGCGCGCCTCGCTGCGCGTGACCGGTTCTCCGCTGAAATAGTTGGCGGAAATCGCATTGATCAGGCCGATATCGTCGAGCGGCAGCACGTTGGGCCGCATCAGATTGAACATCAGGAACATCTCGGCCGTCCAGCGGCCGATGCCGCGGATCTGCGTCAGCTCCGCGATCACCGCTTCGTCGTCCATCTGCGCCCATTCGGCCACGTGCACCCGGCCCGCCTTGAAGTGGTCGGCCAGGTCGATCATGTACTCGGCCTTGCGCTTGGACAATCCGCAGCCGGCCAGCTTCTCGGTGCCCGCGCGCAGGAACTGTGCCGGCGTCAGCTTGGGACAGGCCGTGTGCAGGCGCTCCCACACCGACTGCGCCGCCTTGACCGAGATCTGCTGGCCCACCACGGCGCGCGCCAGCGTGACGAAGGGATCGCCGCGCGACACCAGGTGCGCCGGGCCGTAGCTCGGGATCATCTTGCGCAGGATGCGGTCGCGCTTCATCAGGTCGGCGCAGGCTTCGTCCCAGTAAGCGGGACGGACCGCGTCAATGACGGTCTCGACCGGCAGCGGCAGCGCGTCGGCCTCGGGCAATACCGCCTTGGCGTTGCGCGTGGACTTGGCCACCGCCTTGCCCGCCGCCTTGCCGTCGGACAGCGGTGCCTCGCTGGCGCTCGCCTTGGCCGGACGCGGGCCGGCCGCCTTCGACCGGCCGGCGGCTGCCGGCACGGCGGTGGCGTTGGCGGGCTTGCGCGCGGCAGCGTTCAAGCACGCCTCCACTCGGTCGCGCCACCCGGCTTGTCTTCCAGCACGATGCCGGCGGCAAGCAGTTCGGCGCGGATGCGGTCGGCTTCGGCGAAGTTGCGCTCGGCCTTGGCCGCCTTGCGCGCGGCGATGCTGGCTTCGATTTCCTCGGCGCTGGGGCCGTCCGCGGACTTGCCGCCCTGCAGGAAGGTATGCGGATCGCGCTCGAGCAGCCCCAGCGTGCCGGCCAGCGCCTTGAGCTGGCGCGCGGCGCTGGTGGAGCCGGTGCGGTTGATCTCGCTGGCCAGGTCGAACAGCACCGACATCGCGATCGGCGTGTTGAAGTCGTCGCCCATGGCTTCGGCGAAGCGCTTCGCGTGCGGCTCTTCCCAGTCGACCGCGCAGCCGCCGGGCTGCGTGTCCTTCAGCGCGGTGTACAGGCGCGTCAGCGCATGGCGCGCGTCGTCCAGGTGCGCGTCGCTGTAGTTGAGCGGGCTGCGGTAGTGCGCGCGCAGGATGAAGAAACGCACGACTTCGGCGTCGTACGCCTTCAGCACTTCGCGGATCGTGAAGAAATTGCCAAGCGACTTGGACATTTTTTCGTCGTTGATGCGCACGAAACCGTTGTGCATCCACATGTTGACGAACGGCTTGCCGCTGGCCCCTTCCGATTGCGCGATCTCGTTCTCATGGTGCGGGAACTGCAAATCCGCCCCGCCGCCATGGATGTCGAAATGCTCGCCCAGCAGCGCGCAGCTCATGGCAGAGCATTCAATGTGCCAGCCCGGCCGGCCGCTGCCCCACTTCGACTCCCACTTGGTCTCGGGCGGCTCGCTGGCCTTGGCGGATTTCCACAATACGAAGTCGAGCGGGTCCTGCTTGGCGTCGTTGGCACTGACGCGCTCGCCCGCGCGCAGGTCTTCCAGCGACTTGCCGGACAACTTGCCATAGCCGTCGAACTTGCGCACCGAGTAGTTCACGTCGCCATCGCTGGCCTGGTAGGCCAGGCCCTTCGCTTCCAGCTTGCCGATCATGTCGAGCATCTGCGGCACGTAGTCGGTCGCGCGCGGCTCGTGGTCGGGACGGATCACGCCCAGCGCGGCGGCGTCTTCGTGCATGTACTGGATGAAGCGCGTGGTCAGCGCGCCGATGGTCTCGCCATTCTCGGCGGCGCGGCGGATGATCTTGTCGTCGATATCCGTGATGTTCTGCACATATGTCACCTCGTAGCCGGCGGCACGCAGCCAGCGATGCACCATGTCGAACACCACCATCACGCGCGCGTGGCCGACGTGGCAGTAGTCGTACACCGTCATGCCGCAGACATACATGCGGACCTTGCCGGGTTCGATGGGCACGAATGGCTGCTTCTCACGCGCGAGCGTGTTGTAGATGTTCAGAGGCTGCATGAAACGAAGTGAATGGTCGGGGGAGGCGGCACTGGCGCCACTGGCGCAATTCCGCCGCGCCCCATATCTTACCGGAAGGCGATGTGCCGGTAGACCGCGCGCCGGGGATTTGCCGCGGCCGCCCGCGCTTGCCGACGCTTGCCCGGACCATGGCTTTAGTGCCGGCCGTGCCGCTTTGCTAGAATGCCGCGGAGTATAACGGACCTGTCTTCAATGAGCCTGCTGCTGCCCTCCTCGCCTACCGCCGCGCTCGCCGCCGCGCTTCGCCCGCGTCCCGCATTGGCCGCCACGGCTGCCCTGGCCCTGGCCGCAGCGCTGGCCGGGCCCGCGCAGGCCCAGCAGGGACCGCTGTCGCTACCCGCGCCCACGTCGCCGCTGGACGGCATCCGCTCGACCGACCCCGGCATGACCCAGGCCCAGCAGGCCGCCAACGCGCGCCGCTATGACGACGCCATCAAGGGCTTCGACCGCGTGATCGCGGCCAATCCGCGCAACGCGCAGGCACGGTTCCAGCGCGCCTGGGCGCTGGCGCAGTCCGGGCGCGAGGACGCCGCCATCCAGGCCTTCACGGAAATGGCGGCGGACTTCCCCGAATTGCCCGAGCCGCACAACAACCTGGCGCTGCTCTATGCCAAGCGCGGCGACCTGAAGCGCGCCGAGGCCGAACTGCTGCTGGCCACCGAGGTCAAGCCGGCCTTTGCCATCGCCTACACCAATCTGGGCGACGTCTACCGCCGCCTGGCCGAGCAGGCCTATGCGGAGGCGCTGCGCCGCAATCCGGCCGATACCCGTGCCAGCGCCGGGCTGCGCCAGTTGCGCCCGGAGGCAGCCACCGGCACGCCCGCGGCGACGGGCACGACCGGGACCGCGGGCGTGCCGTCCGGCAACCGCAAGCCGGCTCCGGCACAGCGCGCGGCCCCGGCCAGCGCCCCGGCAGCCAACTGACGCCCCTGCCAAGAATGTCCGGGCGCAATGGCGTCCGGGCCGTTTGCATCCCGACTCACCGGAGTTCCACCCATGATCCGTTCCCGTCGCATCGCCCTGGCCGCACTGACCGCAGGCGCGCTCGCGTTGTCGTCGTTCAGCGCGCTGGCGCAGCAGAAGGCCGCCGAGCGCGTCCAGTTCGTCACCAGCGCCGGCAAGTTCACGGTCGAACTGTACCCGGACGTCGCGCCCAAGACCGTGGCCAACTTCCTGGAATATGTAAAGAGCGGCTTCTATAGCGGCACCATCTTCCATCGCGTGATCAACGGCTTCATGGTGCAGGGCGGCGGCTTCGACCGCGACATGAAGGAAAAGCCCACGCGCGCGCCGATCCCGCTGGAAGCCCGCGGCGGCCTGAAGAACAAGGCCGGCACGCTGGCCATGGCGCGTACCAGCAACCCCGACTCGGCCACCGCGCAGTTCTTCGTCAATGTGGTGGATAATCCGAATCTCGACTACCCGCAGCCGGACGGCAACGGCTACGCAGTCTTCGGCAAGGTGGTGGAAGGCATGGACACGATCGACAAGATCAAGAGCGTGCCGACCACGGCCTACGGCCCCATGCGCAATGTGCCGGCCTCGCCGATCGTGATCGAGTCGGCCACTGTCGTCAAATAACACACCGAACAGAGGAAACCATGTCCAAGGTCCAGCTTCAAACCAACCAGGGTGTCATCACCATCGAACTCGACGCCGAGAAGGCGCCGAAATCGGTCGAAAACTTCCTGTCGTATGTCCGCAAGGGCCACTATGACAACACCATCTTCCACCGCGTGATCAAGAACTTCATGATCCAGGGTGGCGGTTTCGAGCCCGGCATGAAGCAAAAGGGCACCGACGCGCCGATCGAGAACGAAGCCGGCAATGGCCTGAAGAACGACCGCTACACCGTGGCCATGGCACGCACCAACGCGCCCCACTCGGCCACCGCTCAGTTCTTCATCAACGTGGTCGACAACGACTTCCTGAACTTCACCTCGCCGACGCCGCAGGGCTTCGGCTACGCCGTGTTCGGCAAGGTAGTGGAAGGCACCGACGTGGTCGACCAGATCAAGGGCGTGCGCACCGGCAGCTCGGGCTTCCACCAGGACGTGCCGCTGGAAGACGTGGTGATCGAGAAGGCCACCGTCGTCGAGTAATTGTCGACTAAATCGTCGACCAAGCGTCGAGCAAGCCATGCACCCTGATTGCGGTTACGTGCACCCGGCCCGGCCGGCACTTCCCTCCCGGCCCCGCGCATGACCGCAATCCCCCGCACGCCGGTGGCCGGTCCCCTCGAGGTACAGGCGCCGGCGTGGTTCATTTCAGACCTGCATCTCACGCCCGGCATGCCACGTACGCTGGCAGCCTTCGAGCGCACGCTCGAGCGCGCCGCGCACGACGCGCGCACGCTGTTTATCCTGGGCGATTTCTTTGAATTCTGGATTGGCGACGAGGAAACCGACTCGCCGTTCGCACAACGCGTGGCCGGTGCCCTGCGCGCGCTGGCCGCGCGCGGCGTTGCCGTGTACCTGATGCATGGCAACCGCGACTTCCTGCTGGGCACGCGCTTTGCCGCCGCCGCAGGCGCGCAGTTGCTGCCCGATCCCACGGTGATCGATTGCGCCGGCCAGCGCGTGGTGCTCAGCCACGGCGACATGCTGTGCATCGACGACGAGCGCTACAACCGCTTCCGCCGCTGGACCCGCAAGGGCTGGGTGCAGCGGCTGTTCCTGGCGCTGCCGCTGCGTACGCGCCTGGGGATCGCGCGCAAGCTGCGTGCGGACAGCGAAGGCAACCGCGCGCGGCAGGCCGCCGAGGGCAACGGCGTACCGATGGTCTACGGCGACGTGACGCCCACTGCCGCGGCCGAACTCTTCGGCATGGCCGGGACCAGGCTGATGGTGCATGGCCACACCCATCGCCCGGCGCGCCACGAACACGCCGCGGGCGTGCGCTGGGTGCTGACCGACTGGGACCTGGACGGGCGCCATCCGCGCGCCGCCGTGCTGCAGCTCGACGGCGGCGGTTTCCGATTGCTGCCGCAGACCGACTGAGATCGCGCAAGATCGCGCGAAAAAAAAGCGGCCGTTGCCGGCCGCCCTCTTTCCCTACTTCATCAGCTTGCGCAACTCGCTCGCATCGAAGCGGTCGTTCGGCGTGTTCTCCAGGTGCTCGCCCAGCCGGTCCAGCGCGGCCAGCACGGCCTCGATGCGCTCGTGCTGGCGCGCGGCATTGTCGATCAGGCTCTTGAGCGCCAGCGACACCGGGTCGTCGGCGTTCGGCGTGATGCCATAGGCCGAGAACTCCTGCTTGGCGCCCTGCTGCGCCGCCGGCGCATCGGGCAGGATGATGCGCGCCGGCACGCCCACCGCGGTTGCGCCCGGCGGCACCGGCTTGAGCACCACGGCGTTGGAGCCCACGCGCGCGCCGTCGCCCACCACGAAGCCGCCCAGCACCTTGGCGCCCGCGCTCACCACCACGTTGGCGCCCAGCGTCGGATGCCGCTTCTGGCCCTTGTACAGCGAGGTGCCGCCCAGCGTCACGCCCTGGTAGATGGTGCAGTCGTCGCCGATCTCGGCGGTCTCGCCGATCACCACGCCCATGCCGTGGTCGATGAACACCCGGCGCCCCAGCCTCACCGCCGGATGGATCTCGATGCCGGTCAGGAAGCGCGACCAGTGCGAGATCCAGCGTCCCAGCCAATGGAAGCCCCCGTTCCAGCACGCGTGCGCAAAGCGGTGGAAGACCACGGCGTGCAGGCCGGGGTAGCAGGTCAGGATTTCCAGGCGGCTGCGCGCGGCGGGATCGCGCAGCATGATCGTGTCGATATCTTCCTTAAGGCGAGAGAACATCTTGGTCGTGTCGTGTTGCCGCGCCGTGCGCCGCGCCACGCGAGGCTTGCGCCTGGGGCAGGGTCGCCGGCGAGGTCGGTGGCCGGTGGGGACGGGATCAGGGAGTGTAAGTGATTTGCGGCCGGCGTTCTGGCGCCGGCCATTGGCCCCGGATCCGTCAGGGATTTTGCAGCGGCAGTGCGGCGATCAACATCGCCCCGGCGCGCGCCAACCCGCCGCGACGGGCCGACAGCGTGCGCGCTTGCCACGTACGCCTGCGTCGTCCGTTCTCGGAATGCTGCGGGTTGCTGCCACTGTGCGTCTCTCCAGTTACGACTTGCGGTCCGGCTGGCCCTGCGCCATCAGCATATGCTTGGCGATGCCGCGCAGGATGTTGACTTCCTCGCGCTCCAGCCCGCTGCGGGCAAGCAGCCGGCGCAGCCGCGGCATCAGCTTGCGCGGATTGGCGGGGTCGAGAAAGCCGATCGCTTCCAGGCCCGCCTGCAGGTGCCCGAACATGGCCTCGACCTGCTCCGCCGTGGCCGGCTCACCAGCATAGCCGATATTGGCGCCCGCGTCCGCCGCCGCAACGGCAGGCGGGGCTGCATCGAGCAGCGCCAGCCGCATCTCGTAGGCGATCAGCTGCACGGCCTGCGCCAGGTTGAGCGAGGCATAGGCGGGATTGGCGGGGATATGCGTGACCGCCGCGCAGCGCTCGACCACGTCGTTGGGCAGGCCATAGCGCTCGTTGCCAAAGACAAAGGCGATGTCGCCGCTGCCGGCCAGCGTCTGGCATGCGCGCGCCGCAGCGGCGCGCGGCAGCAGCCGCGGCGGCCCGAACTCGCGCTGGCGCGCGGTCATGGCCACGGTCAGCGCCGCGCCGGCCAGGGCCGCGTCGATCTGGTCGACGATCACGGCGCCAGCCAGCACATCGTCGGCGCCGCTGGCCATGGCGATGGCGTCGGCATGGCCCAGCACGCCGGGTTCGCGCGGCGAGACCAGCACCAGGCTGCCGAAGCCCATGGTCTTGATCGCGCGCGCGACCGAGCCGACGTTGCCCGGGTGGCTGGTCTCGACCAGCACGAAGCGCACACGGCCGAAGGCATCGGGTTCTGCGCCGGCTGCGTGCGGCGCATCAGGCTCGCCTGTTGGGCGGCTCGTATCATTTGCCGGGTTCATATACAATTCGGGGTTCTTCTCTGGCGCGGCGCCAGGTCATGACGTGCCTGCGAGACTCTCGCGGCACATCCAGTAACCAGACCGGCGACGCCCTGCGTTCTTCTACAATCCGTTGTGTTGTCAGCTGCCCATGAGCGGGCGCGCGGTGCCGTGGTGCCCCGCCGCATCTTCATGGCCGGCCTGGAGAGATTCATGCATCCGATGCTCAATATCGCCGTCAAGGCGGCCCGCAAGGCGGGATCCATCATCAACCGCGCGTCGCTCGACGTCGATCTGGTGCGCGTCTCGCGCAAGCAACACAACGATTTCGTTACCGAGGTCGACCGCGCCGCCGAAGCCGCGATCATCGAGATCATCCGCACCGCCTACCCGGAACACGCCATTCTAGCGGAAGAGTCCGGCCAGTCCTGGGCCGAAGGCGAAGACGCCCACGAATACACCTGGGTCATCGACCCCCTCGACGGCACCACCAACTTCATCCACGGCTTCCCGCAGTACGCGGTCTCGATCGCCCAGCTGCACCGCGGCACGCCGGTGCAGGCCGTGGTCTACGATCCGACCCGCGACGAGCTGTTCACCGCCAGCAAGGGCGCCGGCGCCTTCCTGAACAACCGCCGCATCCGCGTGACCCGCCGCGACAAGCTGGCCGACTGCCTGATCGGCACCGGCTTCCCGTTCCGCGACCTGGAAGGCGTGGATGAATACCTCGAGGTCTTCTCGCTGATGACGCGCAGCTGCGCCGGCCTGCGCCGCCCGGGCGCCGCCGCGCTGGACCTGGCCTATGTCGCCTGCGGCCGCCTGGACGGCTTCTTCGAGCGCGGCCTGAAGCCGTGGGACATGGCCGCCGGCATGCTGCTGATCACCGAGTCGGGCGGCCTGGTCGGCAACTACAACGGCGAGCCGCGCCAGATGGAGCAAGGCGAAGTGCTGGCGGGCAACCCCAAGGCCTTTGCCCAGATGGTGCGCCTGCTGTCGCCGTACTCGCTCGACAACGCCAAGCCGGCCACTGCCTGAGTCGGTGGCATGGCCTGATGGCCATCGCCCGCAACACAAACGCCCGCCGCGCCCCGGCGGGCGTTTTGCTTTGCGGCCGCAGCGCTTGCCGGCGCGCAGAGACTATTCGCATATTTCCCGCCGCCCCGGCCGACCATGATCCCCGTCAAGGTCGCGCCGCCCTGCCCTCCCCAGAATGAATCCAAGCGCCACGCCCCGTGCGCGCGGATCAAGCCGAGGAGAGCCCGCATGTTTCCTGAATACCGCGACAAGATCTCGCTCCTGAAGACGCAGGACGCCCACTTCGCCCGCCTGTTCCATCGCCACAATGCGCTGGACCAGGAGATCCACAACATGGAGTCCGGCCTGGTGCCGGCCTCGGGCTTCGAAATCGAGCGGCTGAAAAAGGAGAAGCTGCAGATCAAGGACCAGCTCTACCAGATCCTGCGCCAGCGTGTGGCCTGAACGAAGGACTGCACATGACCGATCGCAATACGCCTGCCGCCCATGCCCACGCCCATGCGCACGCTCATACCCACGTCACTTCGCAGCCCCATGTCCGCCCTGCTGCGCGCGGCGATGTGCTGCCGACCAACACGGCCCTGTCGGCCGAACGCAATGAAATCAGCGATGCTGTCGATGCCGCCGTGCAAGTGGCCGCCAGCAGCATGCAGGACGTTCTCGCCAGCCGCGCCGGCCAGGGCGCCAGCATGCTCGACGCCATGCGCACGCTGCTCGACGGCCTGGCGCCCGATGAGGCCGCGCAGCTGCGCAGCCTGATCCTGGAAGGCGATCCCGGCGCCTGGCAGGCGGGCCGCCGGCGCCAGCCCGACGATGAACTCGCGGCCGGCTGGCGCGACGGGGCGTACCCTTACCAGAACCTGATGTCGCGCCGCAATTACGAAAAGCAGAAATACCGGCTGCAGGTAGAACTGCTCAAGTTCCAGGCCTGGGTGCGCGAGACCGGGCAGCGCGTGGTAATCCTGTTCGAAGGCCGCGATGCCGCCGGCAAGGGCGGCACCATCAAACGCTTCATGGAACACATGAACCCGCGCGGCGCCCGCGTGGTGGCGCTCGAAAAGCCGACGGAATCCGAACGCGGCCAGTGGTATTTCCAGCGCTACGTGCAGCACCTGCCGGCCGCCGGTGAAATCGTGCTGTTCGACCGCTCCTGGTACAACCGCGCCGGCGTCGAACACGTGATGGGCTTCTGCTCCTCGCGTGAGTACCAGGACTTCCTGCAGCAGGCCCCGGAGTTCGAGCGCCACCTGGTACGCAGCGGCATCCACCTGTTCAAGTTCTGGTTCTCGGTCAGCCAGAAAGAGCAGCGGCGCCGCTTCCGCGAACGCGAGATCCATCCGCTCAAGCAGTGGAAGCTCAGCCCGGTCGACATTGCGTCGCTCGACAAATGGGGCGAGTACACGCGCGCCAAGGAGGCGATGTTCGCGCATACCGACACCGCCGACGCGCCGTGGACGGTGATCCGCTCGGATTGCAAGAAGCGCGCGCGGCTCAATGCGCTGCGCTACATCCTGGCGCGCTTCCCCTATGCCAACCGGGACACCACCGCCATCGGCCAGGCCGATCCACTGATCGTCGGGCGCGCGCTGGCCAACTGATTCCCGGGCGGCAACGCAGGACGCCGCCTGCCCTCTTTCGCCTTACTCACCAGAAAAGGACCCCATGTTCAAGCACATCCTGCTCCCCGTCGACGGCTCGGAGCTTTCGCACAAGGCCGTTTCCGCCGCCATCCAGTTTGCCCGCACCACGGCGGCCAGGCTCACGCCATACATGTGCGTGGAGAGCTATCCGTATGTGCTGTCCAGCGACAGCTCGCACGAAAAGCGCGAGGTGTACCAGCAGCGCGTGGAAGCCGAGGCGCGCCAGGAACTCGCCAAGGTCGAGGCCGCGGCAGCGCTGGCGGGGGTGCCGTGCACCAGCCACGTCTCCAGCGCCTCGGTGCCGTACCAGGGCATCATCCATGCCGCCAGGGAACTGGGCTGCGACGTCATCTTCATGGCCTCCCACGGCCGCAAGGGACTCAGCGGGCTGCTGCTGGGCAGCGAAACGCAGAAAGTGCTGACCCATAGCGACATCCCTGTGCTGGTATTCCGCTGATCCAGGGCCGTACACCCCGTCTGCGGCGAGTCGGCGGCGGCACCGTGCTGTACCATATCGCCCATATTCGAAAACGCCCCTTCGTGCCGCGGCCACAGGCCGCCGGACCAGTGCCCGGCCGCCCCCGCGGGGGCGCTTTTCCGCGACACGCAAGGCGGCGCTCCGAGCGGATCGGGCGGCACAACGCAGGCCCACCGCCAGACAGGCTAAATGGCAATGGGATTGCAGAAGAAAACCGACCCTGAACAGGCACAGGCAGACGCCGCAGGCAGCCGCCACACGCCAATGATGCAGCAATACCTTCGCATCAAGGCAGACCACCCCGACACCCTGCTGTTCTATCGCATGGGTGACTTCTACGAGCTGTTCCACGACGACGCCGAAAAGGCCGCGCGCCTGCTCGACATCACGCTGACCGCGCGCGGCGCCTCGAATGGCGTGCCGATCCGGATGGCCGGCATTCCCTTCCATTCGGCGGACCAATACCTGGCACGGCTGGTAAAGCTCGGCGAGTCGGTGGCCATCTGCGAGCAGATCGGCGATCCCGCCACCAGCAAGGGACCGGTAGAGCGCAAGGTGGTGCGCATCGTCACGCCGGGCACGCTGACCGACGCGGCGCTGCTGCCGGACAAGGTCGACACTTTCCTGATGGCGGTGCACCAGCAGACCACGCGCCGCGGCATCAGCAAGACCGGGCTGGCGTGGCTGAACCTGGCCAGCGGCGAACTGCGCCTGATGGAGTGCGAGGTGGCGCAACTGGGCCGCGAGCTTGAGCGCATCCGCCCGGCCGAACTGCTCTATGCCGACGGCATCGACCTGCCGGCGCTGGCCTGCGCGCGCACGCGCCTGCCCGAATGGCATTTCGACCAGGATGCGGGCTCGCGCCGGCTGCGCGAGCAGCTGGGCGTGGCGAGCCTCGATCCGTTTGGCTGTGCCGGTCTGGGCGCGGCGATCGGCGCCGCCGGCGCGCTGCTGAACTACGCAGCCACCACGCAGGGCCAGTCGCTGCGCCACGTGCAGGGCCTGAAGGTAGAGCGCGAGTCGGAATACATCGGCCTGGATTCGGCCACGCGCCGCAACCTGGAACTGACCGAGACGCTGCGCGGCGGCGAGTCGCCGACGCTGTTCTCGCTGCTGGATACCTGCTGCACCACGATGGGCAGCCGCGCGCTGCGCCACTGGCTGCACCATCCGCTGCGCGACCCGGCCGTGCCGCAGGCGCGGCAACAGGCCATCGGCGCGCTGATCGACCAGGGTACCGATGCGCTGCGCGCCGCGCTGCGCCGGCTGGCCGACGTCGAGCGCATCACCTCGCGCCTGGCACTGCTGAGCGCGCGCCCGCGCGACCTGTCCTCGCTGCGCGACACGCTGCGCGCACTGCCCGACGTGCAGGCCTGCATCCGCGACGAACAGGACAGCGCGCTGCTGGCGCAGACTCTGCAGGACCTGGCCGTACCGCAGGCGTCGCTGGACCTGCTGGTGCGCGCGGTCGCCGAGGAACCCGCGACCGTGGTGCGCGACGGCGGCGTGATCGCACGCGGCTACGACACCGACCTGGACGAGCTGCGCGATATCTCCGAGAACTGCGGCCAGTTCCTGATCGACCTGGAAGCGCGCGAACGCACGCGCACCGGCATCGCCAACCTGCGCGTCGAGTTCAACCGCGTGCATGGGTTCTATATCGAGGTCACCAACGGCCAGGCCGACAAGGTGCCCGACGACTACCGCCGCCGCCAGACGCTGAAGAATGCCGAGCGCTATATCACGCCCGAGCTGAAGTCGTTCGAGGACAAGGCGCTGTCGGCGCAGGACCGCGCGCTCGCGCGCGAGAAGCAGCTTTACGATGGCCTGTTGCAGGCACTGCTGCCGCATATCGGCGAGCTGCAGCGCGTGGCCGGCGCGCTGGCGCGCCTCGATGTGCTGGCGGCGCTGGCCGAGCGCGCGCAGACGCTGGACTGGTCCGCGCCCGAGCGTGTGCGCGAGAACGTGGTCGACATCGTGCAGGGCCGCCACCCGGTCGTGGAAGGCCAGCTGGCAGCGGAATCGGTGGCGTTTATCGCCAACGACTGCCAGCTCAACGAAGCGCGCAAGCTGCTGCTGATCACCGGCCCCAACATGGGCGGCAAGTCGACCTTCATGCGCCAGACCGCGCTGATCGTGCTGCTGGCCTGCGTGGGCGCCTACGTGCCGGCGCGGCGGGCCGTGATCGGCCCGATCGACCGCATCTTTACCCGCATCGGCGCGGCTGACGACCTGGCCGGCGGGCGCTCCACCTTCATGGTGGAAATGACCGAAGCCGCCGGCATCCTGCACCACGCCACGCCGTCTTCGCTGGTGCTGATGGACGAGATCGGCCGCGGCACGTCCACCTTCGACGGGCTGGCGCTGGCGTGGGCGATCGCGCGCCACCTGCTGTCGCACAACCGCAGCCATACGCTGTTCGCGACGCACTATTTCGAGCTGACGCAGTTGCCGCAGGAATTCCCGCAGGCCGCCAACGTGCACCTGTCCGCGGTCGAGCACGGTGATGGCATCGTATTCCTGCATGCGGTGCAGGATGGCCCCGCCAGCCAGAGCTATGGCCTGCAGGTGGCGCAGCTGGCCGGCGTGCCGCAGCCGGTGATCCGCGCCGCGCGCAAGCACCTGGCATGGCTGGAGCAGCAATCGGCCGATGCCACGCCGACGCCGCAGCTCGACCTGTTCGCGGCGCCGACGCTGCCGGACACCGATGACGACGATGACGACAAGGGCGAAAGCCATGCCCCGGCCACGCCGCAGCGGGCCGCACTGGCTCCGGAGCATGCCGCGCTGATCGACACGCTGGCCGACCTGGACCCGGACAGCCTGACGCCGCGTGCCGCGCTCGATGCGCTGTACCGGCTCAAGTCGCTTGCAGGCGAGGCGGTCGGTACGGCATGAACGCCAGGCGCCGGCACGCCGGCCGCATCCTAGCCGCGGCATTGCTGCTGTGCGCGGCCAGTACCGCATGGCCGGCACCCGCCGGCCGCGGGGGCAAGGCCGCGCCCAAGCCGAAGGTGATGCGCGTCGCGCTGATCGCCGACCTGCCGCAATGGCCTGCCGCCGAGGCCAACGCCACCGCACTGCTCGACAGCTTTGCCGAACGCAGGCTCGACCTGGTGATCCACGCCGGCGGCATCAAGGGCGATACCGAATCCTGCAGCGACGCCATCCTGACGAGCCGCCAGCAGCTGCTGGCGCAGTCGCCGTTGCCGCTGCTCTACGTGCCGGGCGAAACCGACTGGGCCGAATGCCGGCTCCCGGTCAACGGCAAGTTCGACTCGGTCGAGCGGCTGAACCGCCTGCGCGAGCTGTTCTTCCCCGAGGACGCCACGCTGGGACAGCATCCGCGCCCGGTGGTGCGGCAGTCCGACCAGGCCCTGTTCCGCACCTTCCGCGAGAACGCGCGTTTCGTGCTCGGCGACATCCTGATCGTCGGCCTGAACGTGCCTGGCGACAACAACCACTACCGCAACGAGGGCGGGCGCAACAGCGAGTTCGAAGACCGGCGCGAGGCTAACCGCCAGTGGCTGGCACGCGCGTTCTCGCTGGCGCGGCAGCGCGACATGAATGGCATCGTCGTGGTGGCCCATGCCGACCCGCACTTCGCCAACGGCTGGGAGAAGAAAGGCCGCCCGACGCTGCTGGACGGGTTCATGCGCCACCGCACGCGCGACGGCTACCTGGAATTCAAGCGCCAGCTGCGCGACCTGAGCGCGCGCTTTCCCGGCCAGGTGCTGCTGGTGCATGCCGGCGAGAGTGGCTTCGGCATCGACAAGCCGCTGCGCGACAACGCCGGCAAGGTGCTGCAGAATTTCACGCGGGTTTCGCTGCCGGACAATACGGTGGCGCAATGGACCGAGCTGGTGATCACGCCGAACGCGGCGGCGCCGTTCTCGGTTTCGCTCCGGGACGCGCCGGCCACGCCCTGAGCCGCGGTGCCACGCCCATGCAAAACGCCCATGAAAAAAGCCGGCTAGGCCGGCTTCCTTCATGGGCCACGGAGGGCGCGGGATCAGTGCAGCGTGCGCGGGGTATCGTCGTCCTCGTCCTCGTCCACCACCTCGATACCCGAGGCGCCGTGGGCGTGGCCGTGCTCGATTTCCTCGGCGGTGGCCTCGCGCACTTCCGAGACCTTCAGCCAGAAGCGCAGCGCCATGCCGGCCAGCGGATGGTTGCCATCCAGCACCACCTTGTCTTCGGCCACGTCGGTCACGGTGTAGATGACGGAGTCTTCTTCATCGCCGTCCTCGGGCATGCCTTCGAACTGCATGCCGACTTCCAGAGGCTCGGGGAAGCGATCGCGCGGCTCGACCTTGACGAGTTCGGCATCGTAGTCGCCGAAGGCATCTTCGGGCTCGAGCTGCAGCTGGGTCTCGAAGCCGGTGTCATGGCCGTCGAGCGCTTCCTCGATCTTGGGGAACGTGCCATCATACCCGCCGTGCAAATAGACCATGGCTTCATCTGACTCTTCGATCAGATTGCCTTGCGCGTCCGACAGCTTGTACATCACGGACACTACCGTGTTCTTAGCGATTTTCAATTCTTGACTCCATGAACGATTCCGCATTATACGCACAGGCCCTGCCCCCTGGCCCCGTCGATCCAGACACTCCGCTCGACCTGCTTGGTGGCATGACGCCGGCTGCATTCATGCGGGATGTCTGGCACCGCAAGCCACTGCTGATTCGACAGGCGGTACCCGGAATCGTGCCGCCTGTGTCGCGCGATGCGCTTTTCGACCTTGCCGATCGCGACGAAGTCGAATCGCGCCTGGTGACGCACTTCCGCAATCGCTGGAAGCTCGAACATGGTCCATTTGCGCGCGAAAACCTCCCCGCCGTCAAGACCCGCCAGTGGACTTTACTGGTGCAGGGCGTGAACCTGCACGATGCCGCAGCGGCCGAGCTGATGGGCCGCTTCCGCTTCGTGCCCGACGCGCGCCTGGACGACCTGATGATCAGCTACGCGTCCGATGGCGGCGGCGTCGGTCCGCACTTCGATTCCTACGACGTATTCCTGCTGCAAGTCTCGGGCCGGCGCCGCTGGCGCATCTCGTCGCAGACCAGCCTGGAGCTGGTCCCGGACATGCCGCTGAAGATCCTTGCCGATTTCAGCGCCGAGGAGGAATGGGTGCTGGAGCCGGGCGACATGCTGTACCTGCCGCCGCAATACGCCCACGACGGCGTCGCCGAAGGCGAATGCATGACCTGCTCGATCGGCTTCCGCGCGCCGGCCTACCGCGAACTGGCGGGTCACTTCCTGGCGTGGCTGTCCGAGACGGTGGAGGACAACGAAGACCTGGGCGGGCGCTACGCCGATGCCGGCGAACGTGCGGCGACGAAGCCCGCGCAACTGCCCGCCGGTATGGCCAAGGCCGTGGCCGAGCGGCTCAAGGCGCTGCAATGGAATTCGCAGATGGTGTCGGAATTTCTTGGCTCCCATCTGTCAGAACCGAAACCCGGGGTCGAATTCGCGGAGATATCCGACCTGCCGCAGCGCCGTTATGAGAAACTTGCGGCCCAGCATGGCGTCGTTCTTGCACCCGCCTCGATTGCACTTTACGACCGGAACAATTTCTTCCTCAATGGGGAAGCCTACGAGCCGCCGGCCGAATTGATGCCCTGGCTGAAGAAGCTGGCCGATAATCGCCACCTTAGTGGCGATGATGTTGCCGCATGTGCCGTTCTTCCTGACCTGATGGAGACTTTTCATCACTGGACACAGGAGGGATGGCTACAATTGGGACCCCGGCTGTAATAATGCGTAACATTGCAATTCAGTAAATTTCGGCGCTACACAAGCCGGGAAAACGCGGATATAATCGTTGGCTGGCTAGTACTGTGGACCACTGCATATGTCGGCACCCGGGAGGGCCTCTATTTTGCAGTTCAAGAGCGATAATTACCGGTAATTATTCATCGCCTGTTTTCCGTTATTACAAGTTAAAGGACGAACAATGAAGAAGTCTCTCCTGATCGCATCGCTGCTGGCCGCTGTTGCTCTCGCCGCTTGCGGCAAGAAGGAAGAACCGGCTGCTCCGGCCGCTGACACGGCTGCTCCGGCTGCCGCCGCTCCGGCTGCTGAAGCTTCGGCTCCCGCTGCTGAAGCCCCGGCTGCTGCCGCTGCTGACGCCTCGGCCCCGGCTGCTGAAGCCTCGGCTCCGGCTGCTGACGCTTCGGCTCCGGCTGCCAAGCAGTAATCGGTTTCGACCGACAAAAAAACCGGCCTTCGGGCCGGTTTTTTTTATTGGGCGCCGCAAGGCGCGTCGTGCTCGGTTCAGGCACGCACCGCTTGCCAGTCCAGCCCCATTTCCTGATCGGCTACCAACACTTCCGAAGGCAACGCGCCCAGCGCCGCAGCCAGCGCGCCCGTTGCCAGCTCACGCGTGTTGTTCTGCTTGCTCAGGTGTGCCGCCACGACGCGGTTCAGGCCGGCATGCGCGACCTGCCCCAGGATGCTCGCCGCCACCTCATTGGCCAGATGGCCGAAGTCACCGCCAATCCGCCGCTTCAGCGACGCCGGGTAGACCGAATTGCGCAGCATCTCGCGGTCGTGATTGCACTCCAGCACCAGCGCATCGACACCTGAGAGGCGCGCCGTCACATAGGGCGTTTCCATGCCCGCGTCGGTCAGCACGCCCAGGCGCGACTGCCCATCGGACAGCACGAACTGCAGCGGCTCGCGCGCGTCGTGCGGGACCGTGTATGGCATTACCTGGATGCCGCCAATGGCAAAGGCGTGGTCTGCGCCGCAGACGCGCACATCGGCAAGGTCGGCGCCACGCATATGCGAGGTCGCCAGCCAGGTGCCGTGGCTGGTGTGGACCGCCAGCCGGTGCCGTGCCGCAAAGGCGTAGGCCGAGCCGACATGGTCGCCATGCTCGTGCGTGACCAGCACGGCGTCGAGTTGGTCCGGCGTGACGCCAAGCCGCTCCAGGCGCCGCGCGGTCTCGCGGATGCCGAAGCCGCAATCAAGCAGCACGCGCGTGGTGGTGGTGTCTTCGCGGGATTCGATCAGCAGCGAGTTGCCCTCGCTGCCGCTGCCGAGGAAGGCGAAGCGCATCATGGCCACGCCCTCCCCGCCGTGCAGTTGGCAGGCCGGCCAGAACGGCCGGTGGTTGAGCCGGTCACCGCCGGCTCAGTGCAGTTGCTCGTCGAGCAGCGACAGGATGCGCTTGCCGATTTCGCCGTTCTCAGGCTGGCCGGCATCGTTGAGCACCGTCACCAGCGTGCCGCTGCCGGTACCCTTGAGCGCCACGCGGTATTTCTTGGCGGTCTTGGGATCATCCGGCTTGGTGAACAGCTTGGAGAAGAAGCCACGGTTGTCGACGTTGGTGCGCGGATCCACGTAGCGCACGTAGTACAGGCCCTGGGCACGGTCGCGGTCTTCGATGGTGAAGTTGACGCGATCCAGCGACAGGCCGACCGAGCGCCAGGCGCGATCGAATGGCTCCGGCAATTGCAGCGCCGGGGCGCCATTGACCTGGGCCAGGTAAGACTTCTGTGCAGCGCCGCCGGCTGCGGCAGCCGTAGCACCGGCTGCGCCAGCCGCGGCCGCATCGGCCGTCGCGGCGCTGCTGCCGGCCGCCGCCGGATTCTTGGCCATGCGGTCGGCCTGTTCCTTCTGCACGCCCAGGCGTTGCGCCAGGCGCGACAGGAACTCGGCTTCCAGCTCGGGATCGGCCGGCCGCGGGGTCCAGACGGTGCTGGACTTGTCGATGCCGGTCAGTTGCTCCTGCGCGCCGCGGTGGCTGATGAACACTTCCAGCGTGCCGTTCTGCGCACGCTCGACGCGGGTGCGGAACTTGTCGCGCTCGGAGGTCGAGTACAGGCCGTCGAACACCTTGCCGATGGTATTGCGGATGATGTCCTGCGGGATCTTGGCGCGGTTTTCGGCCCAGTCGGTCTCCATGATGCCGGTCTCGGGCGAGTCCTGCACCAGCAGGAAACCGCTTTCCTGCCAGAAACCACGCAGTTGCTGCCACAGCTGGTCGCCGCGCATGCCGTTGCTGATCACCAGCCAGCGCGTGTTGCCGTCGCGCTCCATGCGGATGCCCTGCGCCGAGGGCAGTACGTTCTCGGTCGGGGATTGCTCGCGCACCTTGGTCGCCTGGCTATAGGTCGACAGCGTCGAAGTGCCGTTGGCATCGGGCACCGAGTAGCGGCGGTCGCCTTCCAGCTTGGTCAGGTCGGGCGGGATGTCCAGCGTAGGGGTGCGCTTCGACGCCGACGACTTGTAGTCGATCTTGTCGGGCTGCATCGCTTCGTTGAGGCTGCTGCAGCCGGTGATCACGCCCGCGGCCAGCACGGGCACAACCAGGGCGGCGCGGCGGACTTGCGTCGCGCCGCGGCGGTTAAGCTTCGATTTCATTGACACGCAATCCTAGTTGAGGGAGCGACAGCAAGACGCCGCGGTAAATCAGGCCAGCAGGCCGGCGGCGGCCAGTGCCTTGCGTACGGTTTCGTGGTTGGATTCCGACAGCGGGGTCAGCGGCAGGCGGATGCCGCCTTCCATCTTGCCCATCTGCTGCAGGGCCCACTTCACCGGGATCGGATTGGCTTCGACGAACATGGCCTTGTTCAGTCCGATCAGTTCCATGTGCAGGCGGCGCGCGGTGACGACGTCGCCCTTCAGTGCCGCCGCGCACATCTCGTGCATCTTGCGCGGGGCCACGTTCGCAGTGACCGAGATATTGCCCTTGCCGCCCAGCAGGATCAGCGCGACCGCGGTGGGATCGTCGCCGCTGTAGATGGCAAAGCTTTCCGGCGCGTCGTTGATCAGCTGCGCGGCCCGGTCGATATTGCCCGTGGCTTCCTTGACGCCGACGATGCCCGGCACCTGCGCCAGGCGCAGGATGGTGTCGTTGCTCATGTCGGCAACGGTGCGGCCCGGCACGTTGTACAGCAGCACCGGCAGCTCCACCGCTTCCGCGATGGTGCGGAAATGGCGGTACATGCCTTCCTGGGTCGGCTTGTTGTAGTACGGCACGACCTGCAGCGATGCGTCGGCACCCACCTTCTTGGCGAAGGCGGTCAGCTCGATGGCCTCCTTGGTGGAGTTGCCGCCGGTGCCCGCGATGATCGGGATGCGCTTGCCGGCCTGTTCCACGGCCACGCGGATCAGCTCGCAGTGCTCCTCGACGGAAACCGTCGGGGATTCACCGGTCGTGCCGACGATCACGATGGCGTCGGTACCCTCGGCGACGTGCCAGTCGACCAGTGCGCGCAGGGCCGGGAAGTCCAGGCTTCCGTCCTCATGCATCGGAGTGACGATGGCGACGATGCTGCCGGTAATCTGTGTCATAACGTTAAGGAATTCGGGATGCGAATAACGGGATTGTACCGGAACCGCAGGCGGCTTCGACCGCCGGCGGCAGGCAGGATGACTCGGGGTTGATACCAACTGTTTCAACGTGTGCAGCGGCATTCTCGCCGACAGCGCACACGCGCTTTCAGGGGTCCAGGCGGTAGCGTGCCGGGGTGGCCGCATCCGGCACGGCGGCGGCCTCGCGCACCGCACACAGGCGCTGCACGAAGGCCGTTTTCGGCACTTCCTGCACGCCGTCTTCATAGGCGATGACGCGCAGTCCATGCGTGCGCGCCACATCGAGCAACTCTCCGGGACGGAGCAGAAAGTCGGGCCGCGACGGCTTGCCGACGGTCTCGTTGCCCGCCGCGAAGGTCTCGTAGAGCCACACCCCGCCCGGCGCCAGCGCCGCGGCCAGGTGCGGCCACAGCGGCCGGTGCAGGTAGTTGGTGACGACGATGGCGTCGAACGGCGCCTCGTCGGCCAGCGGCCAGGCCCCCTGCTCCAGGTCGGCCACGCGCCCGGTCACGCCGGACGGCAGCGCGGCAACGGCGGCGGCATCGCGGTCAACTGCCAGCACCGCATGCCCGCGCGCGGCCAGCCAGGCGGCATGGCGGCCGCTGCCACAGGCCAGATCAAGCACGCGGGCACCGGGACGCAGCAGGTGCGCCCAGCGGGTGACCCAGGCGGAAGGTGCGGACAGGCCGGCATGCGGCGCTGGAACGTCGCTCATGGCGCCCCCGTCAGTGCAGCAGCATCACGACCGGGCGCAGCATCAGCTCGATCAGCGACATCAGCACGTTGACTACCGGCGTCATCCAGATAGTGGTGATCACGCCCGCGGCGACCAGCGCCAGCACCACGAAAATCCCGTAGGGCTCGATGCGCGACACCGCGCGCGCCACGCCCTGCGGCAGCAGTGCGGTCAGCACGCGGCCGCCGTCCAGCGGCGGCACCGGGAACAGGTTGAAGGCGGCCACCACCAGGTTGACGCGCACGCCGGCCAGCGCCATTTCGCCAAAGAAGGGTTCGCGCACGCCGGCCCACGTCAGGCCGATCGCCAGCAGCACCCAGACGAAGGCCTGCACCACGTTGCTGGCGGGGCCTGCCAGCGCCACCCACATGCCATGCCAGCGCGGATTGCGCAGGCGCTCGAACACCACCGGCACCGGCTTGGCATAGCCAAACACGAACTGGCCGCTGGTCATGATGTAGAGCAGCAGCGGCACCGCGATGGTGCCGATCGGGTCGATATGGCGGATCGGGTTCACGCTGACGCGCCCGAGCGAATAGGCCGTGTTATCGCCGAATACTTTGGCCACATAACCGTGCGACGCCTCGTGCAGCGTGATGGCGAACAGCACCGGCAGGGCATAGACCGCGAAGGTCTGGATAAGGGAGGAATCCATGTCGGCTATTGTAACGGGCCGCCGGCTTGCCAGGCGCACGGCGGCGCACCTGTGGCGGCGGCGCACCGCGGGCCTGGCGCCCGAAGTCCAGAGCCCGGGTTCAGAGCCCGGGTTCAGAGCCCGAAGCGCGAGATGTCGCCGCGGCCGGCGCGCACCAGCTCGGGCTCGCCGCTGGTCAGGTCGATCACCGTGGTCGGCTGCGCCGGCGCCGGGCCGCCGCAGACCACCAGGTCGAGCTGCTTCTCCAGCCGGGCGCGGATTTCCGCCGGATCGTTGAGCGGCTCGTCGTCGCCGGGCACCTGCAGCGTGGCCGAGATCAGCGGCTCGCCCGCTTCGCCCAGCAGCGCCAGCGGGATGGCGTGGTCGGGCACGCGTACGCCGATGGTCTTGCGCGCCGGGTGCGACAGGCGCCGCGGCACTTCCTTGGTGGCTTCCAGGATAAAGACGTACGGCCCGGGCGTGGCGCCCTTGATCCAGCGGTACTGGCGGTTGTCGACGCGAGCGAAGTTGCCCAGTTCGGACAGATCGCGGCACATCAGCGTCAGGTGGTGGCGATCGTCGATGCCGCGCAGCCGGCGCAGGCGCTCGACCGCGTGCTTGTCGTCGAGCTGGCAGGCGAGCGCGTAGCTGGAATCGGTCGGCAGCGCGATCAGTCCGCCCTTCTGCAGGATCTGCGCGGCCTGCTTGATCAGGCGCGACTGCGGGTTGAGCGGATGGATCTCGAAGTACTGGGACATGCAGGGCGCCTTTGGTTTTGCTTTTCGTTGGGCTGGCTGGTTACCAGTCGTGCCAGACCGGCGTGACCGTGGACGGCAGCGGCGGCAGCGTGCCGAGTTCGACCCGGCCTTCGCCGGGTCCGTGGAAATCCGAGCCGCGCGAGGCCAGCAGCCCGTAGTGGCGCGCCACCTCGGCATAGCGGCGGTACTGGTCCGGCGTGTGGCTGCCGGTCACGACCTCGACGGCGCCGCCGCCGAGCGACTTGAACTCGTCGAACAGGGCATCGTGCTGGGTGTCGGTGTAGTGGTAGCGGCCTGGGTGCGCCATCACGGCGATGCCGCCGGCGGTGCGGATCCAGCCCACGGCTTCGGACAGGCTGGCCCAGCGATGGCCGACATAGCCGGGCCGGCCTTCCGACAGGTATTCGCTGAACACGTCGCCGATGGTTGCGCAGTGGCCCTGGTCAACCAGCCAGCGCGCGAAATGGGTGCGCGAGATCAGGTCGGGATTGCCAACGTACTTCAGCGCGCCCGCGTAGGCGCCTTCGATGCCGACCCTGGCCAGCGCCTCGGCGATGTCGCGCGCACGCCGGGCACGTCCCGAACGGGTGTCGGTCAGGCCATCGATCAGCTCGGGACAGAACGGGTCGATCTGCAGGCCGACCACATGCACGGTCTGCCCGGCCCACGTCACCGATATCTCCACGCCGGGCACATAGCGCATGCCGAATTCTTCGGCCGCGGCGCGCGCCGCGGCCTGCCCGCCGACCTCGTCGTGGTCGGTCAGCGCCCAGTACTGGACGCCCGCATCGCGCGCGATCTCAGCCACCGCGCGGGGCGACAGCGTGCCGTCGGACACGGTGGAATGGCAGTGCAGGTCGGCGTTGATGGCGTGGGCGTTTTGCATGGGGCTCATTCTACTCCGATCGCCCTTTGCCAGCGTGGCGCCGGCGGCCTGCCGGAGGTGGTCCGGCGCCCATGGCAAAGCCCTGCCGGCAACGCTGGCGTCGCCGGGAAACGGGCTGGCGCGGGGTATAGTCGGGCTTTGCACCATCTTCCGCGGGCCGTCCGTGCCCGCCTTGCCCACCATGTCTACCGACGCCACCACCGCCGCGACCACGTCCGCCGTCACCACCACTGACGTCCTGATCGTGGGCGCCGGCCCGGTCGGGCTGTTCGCCGCCTTCCAGGCCGGCGTGCTCGGCCTCAAATGTGAACTGATCGACGTGCTCGACCGCGCCGGCGGCCAGTGCACCGAGCTGTATCCCGAGAAGCCGATCTACGACATCCCGGCCGTGCCCGGCTGCCTGGCGCAGGAACTGGTGGACCGGCTGCTGGAGCAGTGCGAGCCGTTCGCCTTCCCGATGCATTTCGGCCAGCGCGCCGAAAGCGTGTCCGAAATCCCCGGCGCCCCAGCGCAGGACGGCCATCCGGCGCACCAGCGCATGCTGGTCACCACCGATGGCGGCAAGCGCTTCGATGTCGCGGCGGTGCTGGTCTGCTCCGGCGCGGGCGCGTTCGCGCCGCAGCGCGTGGCGCTGCCCGAGGCCGCGGCGCTGGAAGATCGCCACGTGCACTACGCCGTGCGCGATGTATCGCGCTTTGCCGGCAAGCGCGTGATCGTCGCCGGCGGCGGCGATTCGGCGCTGGACTGGGCGCTGGCGCTGCGCAAGGTGGCCGCGCGCGTGACGCTGCTGCACCGGCGCGAGGGCTTCCGCGCCGCCGATGGCACCGTGGCCGAGATGCGCGCCGCGGTGGCGGCCGGCGAGATGGATTTCGTGGTCGGCATGCTCGGCACCCTGCGCACCGACGGCGATGCACTGGCCGAAGTGGAAGTGCGCACCCGCGACGGCAGCCAGATGCTGCCCGCCGATGAGCTGGTGGCGCTGTACGGCCTGGTGTCCGAACCCGGCCCGATCGCGCAATGGGACATGGACATGCGTGCCGGCCGCATCCTGGTCGACACCACCACGTATGAAAGCTCGCGCCGCGGCATTTTCGCCGCGGGCGATATCGCCTTCTATCCCAACAAGCAGAAGCTGATCTTGTCAGGCTTCCACGAAGCCGCGCTGGCGCTGCGCAAGGCGTATCACTACGCCTTCCCGGAGAAGGCGCTGGTGCATGTCCACACCAGCAACAACGCCGCGCTGAAGGAAAAGCTCACCCACGCCTGAACGCGGGCGCCGTCCCTAGCGGCAGAACGACTCGACCAGCTCGGCCACCGCGGCCGGCTGGTCATGGTGCAGCATGTGGCCGGCGTCATCGATCACGGCCTCGCGGAAATCGCGGAAGGCGCGGAAGCGCTCCTTGAACTCGTCGATGCCCTGCTTGTGGGCGATATGGCGCAGCGTCTCCGAATCGCGCGCCTCGACATGCAACACCGGCGCGCTGACCTGCTCCCAGATCGCCATCACTTCATCGAGCCGGTACAGCAACGGATTGACCAGCTTGTGTGCCGGGTCGCCCAGGATTTCCCAGCGGCCGTCGGCATTGCGGCGCGACCAGTGCGCGGCCAGGAACGCGGCGCGGTCGTCGGGCAGGCGCGGGTTGGTCTTCTGCAGGCGCGCGGCGACGCCGTCGACACTGTCGTAGGTCTTCAGCTCGGCGCCAATGCGCAACTCGTCCAGCCAGCGCGCGTAGCGTTTGGGGGCATGCGCCGGCCGTGTCGCCGTCATGCCGAAGCCTTCCAGGTCCACCACGCGGCGCACGCGTTCGGGGCGGATGCCGGCATACAGGCAGATCACGTTGGCGCCCATGCTGTGGCCGAGCAGGTCCACCTGCCCTTCCGGCTGGTAGTGGTCGAGCAGCGCCTCCATGTCGGCGATGTAGTCCGGGAACCAGTACGACTGCGTGCCGGGATAGCGCGAAGGCCAGTCGGTCTCGCCAAACCCGCGCCAGTCGGGAGCGATCACGTGCCAGTCGCCGCGCAGGTGGTCGACCAGGAACTGGAACGAGGCGGCCACATCCATCCAGCCATGCAGCATGAACAGCTTGCGCGCGCCGGGCGTACCCCAGTGGCGCACGTGGTAGCGCAGCCCGCGCAACGTGATAAATTCAGACCGCGAGGTTTCCTTGATTGTCATTGTCTCCACCCTGGCGTCGGGTCTTCCTGCCGCGGGGGCTGGCGAAGGGAAGCCTCGACAAAATAGAACGATCGTTCGCTTGTTGGCATTATAGCGGCCAGCGCCATTTGCAGCTTGCCGCGCAGGGCGAACGGACAGCAGACCTTCAGGAGACCTTGGATGGCCGCAGCTGCCTTGCCGGCAAGCCGGCGCGACGACTACCGCGCGCTGTACGAATCCTTCCGCTGGGAAATCCCCCCGAACTTCAACATTGCCGAAGCCTGCTGCGGCCGCTGGGCGCGCGATCCGGCAACCATGGACCGCATCGCCGTCTATACCGAGCACGAAGACGGCCGGCGCAACGCGCATACCTTCTCCTACATCCAGGCCGAAGCCAACCGGCTCTCGGCGGCGCTGCGCGACCTGGGCGTGGCGCGCGGCGACCGGGTGGCGATCGTGATGCCGCAGCGGATCGAGACCGTGATCGCCCACATGGCGATCTATCAGCTGGGCGCGATCGCGATGCCGCTGTCGATGCTGTTCGGGCCCGAGGCGCTGGCCTACCGCATCGCGCACAGCGAAGCCAGCGTGGCGATTGCCGACGAAACCTCGATCGACAACGTGCTCGCCGCGCGCCCGGAATGCCCGGCGCTGGCCACCGTGATCGCCGCCGGCGATGCGCATGGCCGCGGCGACCATGACTGGGACGTTCTGCTGGCCGCGCAGCTGCCCACCTTCACCGCCGAAGAGACCAAGGCCGGCGAGGCCGCCGTGCTGATCTACACCAGCGGCACCACCGGCCCGCCCAAGGGCGCGCTGATCCCGCACCGCGCGCTGGTCGGCAACCTGACCGGCTTTGTCTGCTCGCAGAACTGGTATCCGCAGGACGCCGACGTGTTCTGGAGCCCGGCCGACTGGGCCTGGACCGGCGGGCTGTGGGATGCGCTGATGCCGGCGCTGTACTTCGGCAAGCCCATCGTCGGCTACCAGGGCCGCTTCTCCGCCGAGCGCGCCTTCGAGCTGCTCGAGCGCTACGCCGTCACCAACACCTTCCTGTTCCCCACCGCGCTCAAGCAGATGATGAAGGCCTGCCCCGAGCCGCGGCAGCGCTACGACATCAGGTTGCGCGCCTTGATGAGCGCCGGCGAAGCGGTTGGCGAGACCGTGTTCGGCTGGTGCCGCGACGCCCTTGGCGTGATCGTCAACGAGATGTTCGGCCAGACCGAGATCAACTACATCGTCGGCAACTGCACCGCGCAGAACGACGACGAGCGCCTGGGCTGGCCGGCGCGGCCCGGCTCGATGGGACGCCCCTACCCCGGCCATCGCGTGCAGGTGATCGACGAAGAAGGCCGCCCCTGCGCGCCGGGCGAGGACGGCGAAGTTGCGGTCTGCGCCACCGATAGCGCCGGGCATCCGGACCCGGTGTTCTTCCTCGGCTACTGGAAGAACGAGGCGGCGACCGCGGGCAAGTACGTCGAGCGCGACGGCCTGCGCTGGTGCCGCACCGGCGACCTCGCGCGCATCGATGCCGACGGCTACCTGTGGTACCAGGGCCGTGCCGACGATGTGTTCAAATCCTCGGGCTACCGCATCGGGCCGAGCGAGATCGAGAACTGCCTGCTCAGGCATCCGGCGGTGTCCAACTGCGCCGTGGTGCCCTCGCCCGATCCCGAGCGCGGCGCGGTGGTCAAGGCCTTCGTGGTGCTGACGCCGGCGGTGGCGCGCTCATTCGACGCCGACGCGGCGCTGGTGGCGGAACTGCAGGCGCATGTGCGCGGGCAGCTGGCGCCGTACGAGTATCCGAAGGCGATCGAGTTTATCGACCAGTTGCCGATGACGACCACCGGGAAGATACAGCGGCGGGTGCTGCGCTTACTGGAGGAAGAGCGGGCGGCGCAGCGCCGGCAGTCGGCCTAGCCAGCCGACGCTTCCAGCCAGGCCAGCTCATCCTCATCAAACCCGGCCGCGCGCCGAGCATCGAGGTTGAATGGCCCGCGCAGCTTCGGCGCACGGTACTGCTCGGCCAGTCGCGCATAGGTAGCAACCGGCTCCAGCTTGCGCTGCGCGCACAGCCAGCGGTACCAGTGGTTGCCGATCGCAACATGGCCGACCTCGTCGCGCAGGATGATATCGATGATCGCCGCGGCGGCATGATCCCCGGCGCCGGCCAGCCTGGCGCGCACCGGCGGCGAGGCATCGAGCCCGCGCGCTTCCAGCGTGCGCGGCACCAGCGCCATGCGCGCCAGCACGTCGCCGGCGGTCTTGTCGGTCATCTCCCACAGGCTGTTGTGCGCGGGAAAATCGCCGTAGGCCGCACCCAGTGTGCCCAGATGCCCGGCCAGCAGCGTGAAATGCAGCGCCTCTTCGTCGGCCACGCGCAACCAGTCGCGGTAGTAGGCCGGCGGCATGCCGGAGAAGCGCCACACCGCATCCAGCGCGAGGTTGATAGCGTTGAATTCGATATGGCACAGCGCGTGGATCATCGCCGCGCGGCCGGCGGGCGTATGCAGCGAGCGGCGCCGTTCGACGCCCTGCGGCGCCACCAGTACCGGCCGTGCCGGACGTCCCGGGATGGTATGGCCCGCGCCGGCATCGATCGCCTCGTCCGCATGCAGCGCCGCATCGGACAGCGCCATGGCATCGCGGTACAACGCGCGCGCGGCGCCGGCCTTTTCGCGCGGATCGGTCATGCACAGCACCGCCAGCGCGCGATGGCGCGGCGAAAGTGACGGATCAGGCAAAGCGGCGGCGGGAGTTTTTTCTGGCATGGGCGTAAAATCCGGACTGCCGCCATTGTAGGGCCTCGCCGGCACCCACCCTTGTGCCTGGCCATGCAGTTCCCCACAGACCCGCTGACTCTTTAAAGTCCGGCGGCAACCCCCACTTCAACAAAAGCCTTTCGTGCAGGAGACCTCATGGCGCTTTACCAGCTCGGCGACGTCAAGCCCAATATCGACAGCGAAGCCTACGTGGCCCCGGAAGCCACCGTCATCGGCAACGTGACCCTCAAGTCCCGCGCCAGCGCCTGGCCCGGTGTCGTGATCCGCGGCGACAACGAGCCGATCATGGTGGGGCATGACACCAATATCCAGGAGGGCGCGGTGCTGCACACCGACCCGGGCTGCCCGCTGACCCTGGGCGACAAGGTTTCGATCGGCCACCAGGCCATGCTGCATGGCTGCACTGTCGGCGAAGGCTCGCTGATCGGCATCCAGGCCGTGGTGCTGAACCGTGCCGTGATCGGCAAGGAATGCCTGGTGGGCGCGGGCGCCGTGGTCACCGAGGGCAAGGTCTTCCCGGACCGCTCGCTGATCCTGGGCGCGCCGGCCAAGGTGGTGCGGCAGCTGACGGATGAGGACGTCGCCAACCTCTATCGCAACGCCGAAACCTACGCCTCGCGGCAGGCCATGTACAAGCAACAGCTCAAGCGGATCGGCTGAACGCAGCCGCGACCGCGTCCATCGCATTACTCGACAGACAACGTGACTCAGACTACCCCCACCACCCCCGACACCCTGCAGAAGTTCCTGTTCGACGCCGCCCCGGTGCGCGGCGAACTGGTGCGCATGGAAGCCACCTGGCAGGAAGTGCTGGGCCGCCACCGCTACCCCACGCCGGTGCGCCGGCTGCTGGGCGAGATGATGGCCGCCGCGGCACTGCTGTCAGCCAACCTGAAGTTCAACGGCGCGCTGGTGATGCAGCTGCACGGCGACGGCCCGGTGCGGATGCTGGTGGTGGAATGCCTGTCCGACCTGTCGATGCGGGCCACCGCCAAGCTGGCCGAGGGCGCCGAGATTGCCGACGACGCCACGCTGGCCGACCTGGTCCATGCGCACGGCCACGGCCGCTTTGCCATCACGCTCGACCCCAAGGACAAGCTGCCGGGACAGCAGCCGTACCAGGGCATCGTGCCGCTGGCGGACGAGCACGGTCCGCTGCCGTCGATCAGTGCGGTGCTGGAGCACTACATGAAGGCCTCCGAGCAGCTCGACACGCGCCTGTGGCTGGCCGCCGACGATCGCGTGGCCGCCGGCATGCTGCTGCAGAAGCTGCCCTCCTACGGCGGCACCGCCGACGTAGGCGAAACCGGCGCGCCGCTGGCCAGCCATGCCAGGGCCCAGGACCTGGATACCTGGGATCGCGCGGTGCAGCTGGGCTCCACGCTCAAGGCCGAGGAACTGCTGGCCGAATCGCCCGAGACGCTGCTGCGCCGCCTGTTCTGGGAAGACCTGCAGGACGCCGGCCTGCGCGTGTTTGAGCCGATGACGCCGCATTTCCATTGCTCGTGCTCGCGGCCCAAGGTGGCGGGCATGCTGCAGTCGCTGGGGCGTGAAGAGATCGAGGGCATCATCGCCGAGCGCGGCAACGTGGAGATCCATTGCGATTTCTGCGGCCAGCGCTATGAATTTGACCCGGTCGACTGCGCCCAGCTGTTCTCGGCCACGCACATCGCCACCGGCGCCGGGGCCGGCGCGCACCAGCACCACTGAGGCGGCATTCCTCGGCTCGGCCCGTGGCGGGAGCGGCAGGGAGCGGCAGGGAGCGGCGAAATGGAAACATCCGGCGCGCCGCCCGGTCCAACGGCTGTACGATCGCTATACCCGCGAGCCGTGAGCCTGAGGACCGTCATGAACGCCGAAGCCTCCCTCCCGTTACCAGAATCCGGCGCCACGACAGCGGCCGCCACGCGCGGCTGCTTGCGTGGCGCTTTTGTTTTGGCCGCGGCAGTCGCCCTGCTGCTGGCCACCGGCTGCGCGCAGATCCCGCGCGACGCCAACGGCTCGCCCCCGACGGCGCGGCTCGCCCCGAATGCCATGCCGCCCGCCCGGCTGACGCCCGAAGCACGGCAAAAGCTCGATGCCCTGAACCAGGAGGTGCTGCGCGAGCAGGCCGACGCCATCGCGCGGCAGCAACAGGCCGAGGCCTATGCGCGTGCGGCATATGCCTATCCCAATACCAGCTGGAACCTGTTTTACGGAGGATGGGGGGGCGGCCACTGGGGTGGCGGCGTCAGCGTGGGAATGCCCGGCTACTGGGGCGGCTATCCGTACTGGTGGTGACGGCCACGGTGCCGCCGGGCAGGAAGCAGAACGTTGATCAGTGTCCGCCGCGCCCGGCGACGGAGTTCGCCGGCGGCGGCAGCGGCGGCGTGGCGCTGACCTTGGGAGCCGGTGCCACGAACTGCACGAACACCTCGCCTTCCCTCACCATGCCCAGCTCATAGCGCGCACGTTCCTCGATCGCGCCGGTGCCGTCCTGCAGGTCGGCAACTTCCCCTTCCAGCTTGGCATTGCGCAGCTTGAGCGTCTGGTTGCGGGTACCTTGCTCGGTCAGCTGGCGGTTCAGGTCCCAGACGCGCAGCCAGCCACCCTTGCCCAGCCAGAGCGGATACTGGACCGCGAGCAGCAGCACGAACAACAGCAGCGAAATCAGACGCATGAAAGGTTGCGGACGAGAAATTCCGCACAATGATCTGCGAAGTCGGCCCGGAAGGCAATTGCCAGGCAGATTTCGATACAAAAACGGCGGTGGCCGGATGTTATCCGTGCCACCGCCTTTTCACAGCCATCACGTCATGCCGCACTAACGCACTAATGCGCTAACGGGCACGACGGGCAAGGTTCAGCGCAGGTTGTAGAACGCGCCCTTGCCCGGGTAGCTGGCGATATCGCCGAGGTCTTCCTCGATGCGCAGCAGCTGATTGTACTTGGCCATGCGGTCCGAGCGCGACAGCGAGCCGGTCTTGATCTGGCCGGCGTTGGTGCCCACGGCGATGTCGGCAATGGTGCTGTCTTCGGTTTCGCCCGAGCGGTGCGAGATCACGGCGGTATAGCCGGCGCGCTTGGCCATCTCGATGGCGGCGAAGGTTTCGGTCAGGGTGCCGATCTGGTTGATCTTGATCAGGATCGAGTTGCCGATGCCCTTCTCGATGCCTTCCTTCAGGATCTTGGTGTTGGTGACGAACAGGTCGTCTCCCACCAGCTGCACGCGCTTGCCCAGCTTGTCGGTCAGCGTCTTCCAGCCGTCCCAGTCGCCTTCGGCCATGCCGTCCTCGATCGACACGATCGGGAACTTGTCGCACAGGTTGGCCAGGTAGTCGGCGAACTGGGTCGAGGTCAGCTTCAGGCCTTCGCCTTCCAGCTGGTACACGCCTTCGCCTTCGTGGTAGAACTCGCTGGCGGCGCAGTCCAGCGCCAGCAGCACGTCTTCACCGGCGCGGTAGCCGGCCTTCTCGATGGCTTGCACGATGGTGTTCAGGCATTCCTCGTTGGACGAGAAGTTCGGCGCGAAGCCGCCCTCGTCGCCCACCGCGGTGGACATGCCCTTGTCGGCCAGGATCTTCTTCAGCGCGTGGAAGATTTCGGCGCCGCAACGCAGCGCTTCGCGGAAGCTGGTCTGCGACACCGGCATGACCATGAATTCCTGGATGTCCAGGCTGTTGTTGGCGTGCGCGCCGCCGTTGACGATGTTCATCATCGGCACCGGCAGTTGCATCGCGCCCGAGCCGCCGAAGTAGCGGTACAGCGGCAGGCCGGCTTCTTCAGCGGCGGCCTTGGCCACGGCCATCGACACCGCCAGCATGGCGTTGGCGCCCAGGCGGCCCTTGTTCTCGGTGCCGTCGAGGTCGATCAGGGTGCGGTCCAGGAAGGCCTGCTCGGAGGCGTCCAGGCCCATGATGGCTTCGGAGATTTCGGTGTTGATGTGCTCGACGGCCTTCAGCACGCCCTTGCCCAGGTAGCGCGACTTGTCGCCGTCACGCAGTTCGATGGCTTCGCGCGAACCGGTCGATGCGCCCGACGGCACCGCGGCGCGGCCCATCACGCCCGATTCCAGCAGCACGTCGCATTCGACGGTGGGGTTGCCGCGCGAGTCGAGAACCTCGCGACCGATGATATCTACGATTGCACTCATGAATTCCTCTCTGACTGTTGATTCTTGCTGCTGCTGATTACTTCAACCTGTGCCTGTGTCAGGCGCGTGTCAAACGGCCCGACAACCCTCAGGCAGCGCCTTCCACCACGATCATGTTCATCTTTGCCGCATGCTCGCGCGCCTTGCGGGCCGCGCGATAGGCTTCGCCGTCGTGGAACGACTTGGCGGCTTCATAGCTGGGGAATTTCAGCACCACGACGCGGCTCGGCGCCCACTCGCCTTCCAGCGGCTCGGTCTTGCCGCCGCGTACCAGCACCTCGGCGCCATGGATCTGCATGGCCTTGCTCGACAGCACTTTGTATTCTTCGTACTGCTGGGGGTCGGTCACGTCGACGTAGGCGATGATATAGCCCGCGGCCATGGAGAATCTCCCGATTTTTTGTATTGTCTTTCGATATGGTTTGTCACCACCGGCATTGCGGTGGTGACAAGACCGGGCCTGCTCAGGCGCAGGCCGGCCAGCCGAAGTTGTCTTCCAGGAAACCGGCGCGCTTGACCAGCGTGTCCAGTTCCTTGAGTACGGCCAGCAGTTCCTTCATGCGCGACAGCGGCACCGCGTTGGGGCCGTCGGACATCGCCTTGCTCGGATCCGGGTGCGTTTCCATGAACAGGCCCGCCACGCCGGTGGCGACGGCGGCGCGCGACAGCACCGGCACGAACTCGCGCTGGCCGCCGGAGCTGGTGCCCTGGCCGCCCGGCAGCTGCACCGAGTGGGTGGCGTCGAACACCACCGGGGCACCGGTCTCGCGCATGATCGCCAGCGAGCGCATGTCGGACACGAGGTTGTTGTAGCCGAACGAGACGCCGCGTTCGCAGGCCATGAAGACGTCATCCGGCAGGCCGGCTTCGCGCGCGGCGTCGCGGGCCTTGTCGATCACGTTCTTCATGTCGCCCGGCGCCAGGAACTGGCCCTTCTTGATGTTCACCGGCTTGCCGCTCTGGGCGCAGGCACGGATGAAATCGGTCTGGCGGCACAGGAAGGCCGGGGTCTGCAGCACGTCGACCACGGCGGCGACGGGCTTGATCTCGTCGATCTCGTGGATGTCGGTCAGCACCGGCACGCCGACTTCGCGCTTGACGGTCGCCAGGATCTCCAGGCCCTTCTCCATCCCCAGGCCGCGGAACGATTTGCCGGAAGAACGGTTGGCCTTGTCGAACGACGACTTGTAGATGAACGGGATGCCCAGTTCAGCGGTGATGGCCTTGAGCTCGCCGGCGGTATCCAGCGCCATCTGCTCGGACTCGATCACGCACGGACCGGCGATCAGGAAGAACGGCTTGTCGAGGCCGACCTCGAATCCACAGAGTTTCATGACAGACTCCTCTCTTGCCGCCTGGCCTCAGGCGCCCTTGCGCTGCTGGCTGGCAAGCGCGGCTTCGACGTAGGCCTTGAACAGCGGATGGCCGTCACGCGGCGTCGAGGTGAATTCCGGGTGGAACTGCACGCCGACGAACCACGGGTGCATCGACTCCGGCAGCTCCATCATTTCCGGCAGGTTCTCGGTCGGGGTACGGGCCGAGATCACCATGCCGGCGTTTTCCAGCGTCGGCACGTAATGGTTGTTGACCTCGTAGCGGTGACGGTGGCGCTCGTTGACCTCGGCGCCGTAGATGGCGTTGGCCTTGGTGCCTTCCTTGACCGGCACGCGCTGCGCGCCCAGGCGCATGGTGCCGCCCAGATCGGAATCGGCCGAGCGCTGCTCGACCTTGCCTTCGCGGTCGACCCACTCGGTGATCAGCGCGACCACCGGGTGTTCGGTTTCAAGGTTGAATTCGGTCGAGTTGGCGTCGGCCATATTGGCCACGTGGCGGGCAAACTCGATCACGGCCAGCTGCATGCCGAGGCAGATGCCCAGGTACGGCACCTTGTTCTCGCGGGCGTACTGGATCGCGCGGATCTTGCCTTCCGTGCCGCGCTTGCCGAAGCCGCCCGGCACCAGGATGGCGTCGAGCGGGGCCAGCACTTCGAGGTGGCCCGATTCCAGTTCCTCGGAATCGATGTACTCGATGTTGACGCGCGTGGCGGTGTGCATGCCGGCGTGGCGCAGCGCCTCGATCAGCGACTTGTACGACTCGGTCAGGTCGACGTACTTGCCGACCATGCCGATGGTGATTTCGTGCTCGGGATGTTCCTGGGCGTTGACCAGCTTCTGCCACATCGACAGGTCGGCCGGGCGCGGGTCCAGGCGCAGTTCCTCGCAGATCAGGCGGTCGAGGCCCTGCTCGTTGAGCATCTGCGGAATCTTGTAGATGCTGTCCGCATCCCACACCGAGATCACGGCGTCTTGCGGGATATTGGCGAACAGCGAAATCTTGGCGCGCTCGTCGTCCGGGATCGGGCGGTCGGCGCGGCACAGCAGCGCGGTCGGCGAAATGCCGATTTCACGCAGTTTCTGCACCGAGTGCTGGGTCGGCTTGGTCTTCAGCTCGCCGGCGCTGGCAATGAACGGCACCAGCGTCAGGTGCACGAAGGCAGCGTGGTTGCGTCCCATGCGCAGGCTCATCTGGCGCGCGGCTTCCAGGAACGGCAGCGATTCGATGTCACCCACGGTACCGCCGATTTCCACCAGCGCCACGTCGGCCTTGCCGTCGTGCGAGGCAGCGGCGCCCTTCTCGATGAAGGCCTGGATCTCGTTGGTGATATGCGGAATCACCTGCACGGTCTTGCCGAGGTATTCGCCGCGGCGCTCCTTGCGGATCACCGATTCGTAGATCTGGCCGGTGGTGAAGTTGTTCGACTTGCGCATCTTGGCCGAGACGAAACGCTCGTAGTGGCCGAGATCGAGGTCGGTTTCCGCACCGTCTTCCGTGACAAACACCTCGCCATGCTGGAAGGGGCTCATCGTGCCGGGATCGACGTTGATGTAGGGATCTAGCTTGAGGAGGGTGACTTTGAGGCCGCGCGACTCAAGAATGGCCGCGAGCGAGGCAGCAGCGATGCCCTTGCCGAGAGAAGAGACGACGCCACCGGTGACGAAGACGAATTTGGTCATAAACCGAGCTTGCCGGGGAAATCGGGATTATACATGAGAGCCCGGTCCGCGCCGACCCGGAAATTGTGACAGCCCCGCCCGCCAATCGCCTGGCGGGCGGGGCTCTATGGGGATCTTCCGGGCCGCGCGGCAGGCTGCGCCGCATGCGCCGCTTGAAAATGATCAACGAAGGATCAGCGCCCGTCGCGGCGCATCGCTCCGATCAGGTCGCGCACCAGTTGCGCCGTTTCCTGCGGCCGCTCCATCGGGTATAAATGGCCGCCCTCGATAAAGCGCAGGTTTTCGCCCACGAGCTTGCGGGTCGCGGCAAGGCCGCACTGGCGCACCTCGCGCGAGCGCGTACCGGCGACAAAGCCGACCGGCACCGGCGCGCCCCGCCTGAGCTTGCGCCCCAGGCTGGTAGGCAGCGTGCGGTAGATCGAGTACTCGACCTCGCGGTCGAAGCGCAGGCGCCGCTCGTTGCCCTTGCCGGTCGGCTCGGTGCCATGGAGCGCATAGTCGCGCAGCACCTCCTGGTCCCACACGGCAAAATTCGGCTTGCCGCGGAAGTGCTGCCACACGGCCTCGGCATCGGGCCAGTGCGTGCGCCGGTTCTTCGTCACCGCCGCCGGGCCGGGCTTTTCGTCGATGCCGAGCACCTGCGCCGTCTTCAGCAGCGAGGCGCGCCAGCCGGCAATGATCGGCGAATCCAGCATCACCACGCCGCGCACCCATTCGGGCCGGCGCAGCGCCGCCATCATCGACAGGAAGCCGCCCAGCGAATGGCCCACCAGCCAGACCGGCTCGCGGTACTGGCGCCCCACTTCCTCGAGCAGTTCTTCCACCAGATGCGGCCAGCCACGCGTGACCGGAAACTGGGGCCGGTGGCCGTAACGGTCCACGGCGCGGAACTCGAACTCGCCGTCCAGTTCGCCGAACAGCTTGCGGTACGTCGTGACCGGAAAGCCGTTGGCATGTGAAAAATGGATGATCTCGCGCACCGCCCCGCCCCTCATTCCTGGGTGCGGGAGGGATTGCGCCTGGCGCGCACGGGCTGGCCCCAGCAGTCGCCCTCGCCGCTGCGCGCCAGCGGGAAGTCGGCCGGCAGGGCCGGGTCCCATTCGGGGTTGTGGATTTCGCCGAACACCTGGCGCAGCCGGTGGCCCCAGGTATCGCGGATCATGCGGAAATAGGCGTTGCGCTCGTCGATGTTGACGAAGCGCGTCACGCGCAGCGAATCCGCCTCGTAGACCAGCAGGTCCAGCGGCAAACCCACTGAAATATTGGACTTCAGCGTCGAATCCATCGAGATCAGCGCGCATTTCGCGCCCTCGGCCAGCGGCAGCGACGGATGCACGACGCGGTCGATGATGGGCTTGCCGTACTTGGCCTCGCCGATCTGGAAATAACAGTTTTCCGGCGTGGCTTCGACGAAGTTGCCGGCAGCATAGATGTTGAACAGCCGCACCCGCTCGCCGCGGACCTGGCCGCCGAAGATCAGGCTGACGTTGAATTCGATGCCGGCATCGCGCAGCGCATGCGCGTCGCGCTTGTGCACCTGGCGCACCGCGTCACCGACGATGGACGCGGCTTCGAACATGTCCCGCGCGTTCCACAACGAGCGCTTGTCGTCGTGGTTCTCCGCCAGGATCTGGCGCACCGACTGGCTGATGGCGAGGTTGCCCGCGGTCATCAGCACCATCACGCGGTCGCCTGGCTCTTCGAACACGGTCATCTTGCGTGCCGTCGAGATGGCGTCCACCCCGGCGTTGGTGCGGGAATCGGACAGGAATACCAGGCCGGCATCCAGCCGCATGGCTACACAGTACGTCATGGTCTTGTTCTGGTGTTCTTGTCGGACGGCCGGGAGTGGCCGGCCGGAGGGCTGCATTAACGGATTCTAGCGCCGCTGCCGTGTCTCGGTGCCGGTTCTGGAATGTGGCACCTAATTGGCGCGGCCGAAGCTAGACCGGATCGGCAAGCGGCGTGATCACGACATTGACCTCGAGCGTCTCGCCGGCACCGCCCTCCAGGATGCCCCGGACCGGTGCGGCAGACTGGTAGTCGCGCCCCACGGCGAGGCGGACATGGCGCTCGTCGGTGAGGCAGCCGTGGGTGATGTCGATGCTGCACCAGATCTCGCGCTGGGGATCCAGACAAACGTCGGCCCATGCATGGCTGGCCAGTTCGGTCGCGGCGGGATCGTAGAAGTAGCCGCTCACATAGCGCGCCGGCACACCGAGCGCGCGGCATACCGCCACCATCACTTGCGCCTGATCCTGGCACACGCCGCTGCCCAGGCCGAACGCCTCGGCGGCTGAAGTCCCGACATCGGTGGTATTGGGCTTGTAGCGGACGCGTTCGCCGATGGCCTGGGCCAGCGCCAGCAACGCGGGAATTTCATGGCCCGAGGCCAGGAAAGGCGCGGCGAAGGCCTGCATCTCGCGCGGCGCCGTGGTCAGCGGCGTGCTGCCGAGGAAGTACAGCGGCGACACGCGCGATTCGCCGGCCGGCGGCGCATCGCAGAAGGCATGGTGGCCGTCGCGGTCGAGGTCGCCATGCGGAGGCAGCACTTCCACTTCGCCGCTGGCTTCGATGGCAATGGTGTCCGCCGGGCCCGCCACGGTGAAGTTGTGCACGATGTTACCGAAGCCGTCGCACGCCGCCGACGGGTTGCCCGGCGTGCTCAGCTGCCAGCTGTGCACGGTCTGCAGCGGGCCCGAGCGCGGCTCGAGCCGCAGCTCGTGCACGCTGCGGCGCACCGGCTCGGCATAGCGGTAGACAGTATGGTGGTGGATCTTGTATTTCACGGTATCAGGGCGCGGCGCGGCGGCGGCAGCACATGGTCGTTGCCGGTGCGCCCATGTCAGGCCGCCTGCAGCGGTACCAGGAAGTCCCGGCTGATGCCATTGCCGAGATCGCCGATGCGCTCCAGGAAGCTGGTCAGGTACGCATGCAGGCCGACGGCAAAGATGTCGTCGATGCGCGCGTATTTCAGGTCGGCGTGGAGTTTACCAGCCTGCCGCTCGGTCTCCGCCGACTGCTGGTTGCGCACCATGGCCAGGATCGTCACCACCTCGTCCATGCTCGACACCAGCGAGCGCGGCATGTCGGGGCGCAGCACCAGCAGTTCGGCCACGCGCTGTGGCGTGACCACCGCGCGATACACCTTGCGGTAGACCTCGAAGCCGGACACCGAGCGCAGCACCGCAGCCCAGTGGTAGAAGTCGTTCTGCTCGCGGTTGGGATCGCTGTCGTCACTGCCCGAGGCCTGGAACTTGACGTCGAGGATCCGCGCGGTATTGTCGGCGCGCTCCAGGAAGGTGCCCAGCCGCATGAAGTGAAAGGCATCGTCCTTGAGCATGGTGCCGAACTGCACGCCGCGCGCCAGGTGCGAGCGGAACTTGACCCATTCGAAGAAGCTCGACGGGTCTTCCCTGAGTACGCCGTCGGCGATCATGCGCTGCACGTCGAGCCAGGTCGTGTTGACGGTTTCCCAGACTTCGGTGGTCAGCGAGCCGCGCACCGCGCGCGCGTTCTCGCGTGCCGCGCGCAGGCAACTCATGATCGACGACACATTGGTCATGTCGCGCACCATGAAGTCGATCACGTCGTCGCGCGACAGCAGGCCGTACTTGTGGTCGAAGGCCTGCGTCAGCTCCGAGATATCGAGCATCGCCCACCAGCCCTGCTCGGCCACCTCGGCCGACTGCGGCAGCAGCGAGGTCTGGTAGTTGACGTCGAGCATCCGTGCGGTGTTTTCCGCGCGCTCGGTGTAGCGGGCCATCCAGAACAGGTGGTCGGCGGTACGGCTCAGCATGTGGGCTCTCCTGGCATGGCAGCGGCGGTGTTGATCGCGGTGTTGCTCGCGGTCTTGATCGCGTGAGGGGCTGTCGTCGTCATCGTTCGAGCACCCAGGTGTCCTTGGTGCCGCCCCCTTGCGAGGAATTGACCACCAGCGAGCCCTCGCGCAGCGCCACGCGCGTGAGCCCGCCGGGCACCATGCGCACCTCCTTGCCCGACAGCACGAACGGGCGCAGGTCGATATGGCGCGGGGCGATGCCCGACTCCACATAGGTCGGGCAGGTCGACAGCGCCAGCGTCGGCTGCGCGATGTACTGCTCGGGCCTGGCCTTGACCACCTCGCGGAAGGCATCGATCTCGGCGCGCGTCGCGGCCGGACCCACCAGCATGCCGTAGCCGCCGGCGCCGTGGGTTTCCTTGACCACCAGCTCTTGCATATGGTCGAGCACGTACTGCAGGTCGTCGGGACGCCGGCACATGTAGGTGGGTACGTTGTTGAGGATGACCTCTTCGCCGAGGTAGAAGCGGATCATGTCGGGCACGTACGGATAGATCGACTTGTCGTCCGCCACGCCGGTGCCGATCGCATTGCAGATGGTCACGTTGCCGGCACGGTAGACCGACAGCAGCCCGGCCGCGCCAAGCGCGGAATCGTGCCGGAACACCAGCGGGTCGAGGAAGTCGTCGTCGACGCGCCGGTAGATCACGTCGATGCGCTGCGGTCCCTGCGTGGTGCGCATGAACAGGTGGTCGTCCTCGACGAACAGGTCGCTGCCTTCGACCAGTTCAACGCCCATCTGCTGCGCCAGGAAGGCGTGCTCGAAGTACGCCGAGTTATACATGCCCGGAGTCAGCACCACCACCGTGGGATCGGCGATCGCCTGCGGCGATACGCCGCGCAGCATGTCGAGCAGCAGGTCGGGATAGTGCGCCACCGGCGCGACGCGGTTGCGTGCGAACAGGTCCGGGAACAGCCGCATCATCATCTTGCGGTTTTCCAGCATGTACGACACGCCGGAGGGCACGCGCAGGTTGTCTTCCAGCACGTAGAACTCGCCCTCGCCGGCACGCACCACGTCGATGCCGGCCACGTGCGCATAGATGTCGTGCGGCACGGTGACGCCGAGCATCTCGGGTCGGTACTGGGCGTTGTTGTAGATCTGATCGGGCGGGATCACGCCGGCCCGGATGATGTCCTGGCCGTGGTAGATGTCGTGGATGAACCGGTTCAGCGCAGCCACGCGCTGGCGCAGGCCTTTTTCCAGCAGCGCCCATTCGCTGGCCGGGAAGATGCGCGGGATCACGTCGAACGGGATGGTGCGCTCGGTGCCGCTGTTGGCTTCGTCCTTGTCGCCATAGACGGCAAAGGTAATGCCCACGCGCCGGAAGATCAGGTCCGCCTCGGCCCGCTTGTTGTCCATGGTGCCGCCGGACTGCCGCGCCAGCCAGTCAGCGAAATGCCGGTAATGCGGGCGTACCGCCCCGTCGGGCAATGCCTGCCCTGCCTGGATGACCGTGGGCGCCCCGTCGGCGCGCCAGTCCAGCATCTCGTCGAAAAACCGCCCTGCCATGATGGCCGTTCCTCCATGTAGTGGGCGTCGGGTGCTGCCACTGCCCCGCATCCGGCCGCCCTGGTTTGACCTGGCTGTCCTGCCACAAGCCCGCCGCGTTATTGCCTCGGGGCCCGGGAGGGTCTCCGATGGCATTGGCGCGGCGATACTGTCGAGTCACTGGCCCTTTCAGCATACCTGTACCGGCGAAAGCCGCAAGCTGGCGAATCCTGGCCGGCACGGAAAGTGAGCTAGCAAGATGTCTGCCAGCGCACGCAAAAACGGCCGCCGGCGAGGCTGGCGGCCGTCATTGCGATGGCGCGGTGGATCGCGGGCGAAAGGCTCAGCGAGCGGAAGCCTGCAGGATGGTGTCCACCAGGACTTCGGGCGACTGGCGGATATCGAGCTCCAGCGCGTCGCGCGGCGCTTCCAGCGTATCGAACTGGCTCTGCAGCAGCTCGGGATTGAAGAAGTGGTCGCTGCGGGCGGACAGGCGCCCGGCGATCAGTGCGGCATCGCCCTTCATGTGGACGAAGGTCACGCCGCCGTCTGGCGGCGTGAGCCGGTCGCGGTACGCCTGGCGCAGGGCCGAGCAAGTGAACACGTGGGTCCGGCCTTCGGCGCGCGCCGTGTCGATGGCGGCGCGCATCGCCGCCAGCCAGGGCCAGCGGTCTTCGTCGGTCAGCGGGATGCCCGCGTGCATCTTGGCCTTGTTGGCCTCGCTGTGGAATTCGTCCGCGTCATGGAAGCCGCAGCCCAGGCGCTGCGCCAGCAGCTGGCCGACCGTGGTCTTGCCGCTGCCGGAAACGCCCATCAGGATATAGATCATGTCTGCTCCGTCGGTCTTGGTATCGTCTTGCTGTCGTGAGGCAGGTGCGCAAGGCTATTGTGCGACGGTTTGCGCCGCCACGGCAGCGGCGGATGCGCCTGGCGCGGCGCCGGCATCCGCTTCGGACAGGTCGAGTGCGCTGCCCCCCTCTTCCGCGATGCGCGCATGGCGCCGGAACGAGCCAAACAGGCCGCGCCCGAGGCTGAACCGGGCAAAATCGTCGGCCGGGGCCGGCGCCGGCTCGCGCGCCGCGAACTCGCCCTCGTCGCCCAGCCATTGCAGCACGCCGGCGACCGCGTCGACGCGGATGCGGTCGCCGTCGCGCACGCGGGCCAGCGCGCCGCCGGCCAGTGCCTCAGGGCCGACGTGGATCACCGCAGGCACCTTGCCCGACGCGCCCGACATGCGCCCGTCGGTCACCAGCGCCACCTTGTGGCCGGCGTCCTGCAGCGCGCCCAGCACCGGCGTCAGGCGGTGCAGCTCGGGCATGCCGTTGGCGTTCGGCCCCTGGAAGCGGACCACGGCGACCAGGTCGCCATTCAGTTCGCCGGCATCGAACGCGGCCTGCAGCGCTTCCTGCGCATCGAAGACGCGCACCGGCGCCTCAACCACGCGATGCTCGGGCGCCACGGCCGAGACCTTGATCACACCGCGGCCCAGGTTGCCCTGCATCAGCCGCAGCCCGCCTTCGGGCGAGAACGGCGCCGCGGCGCTGGCAACGACCTGGGCGTCGCCGCTTGCCGTCGCCCCCTCGCGCCATTGCAGCACGCTATCGCGCATCACCGGCTCCTGCGTGTAGCGCGCCAGGCCCGGGCCCGCGACGGTCTGCACGTCCTCATGCAGCAGCCCGGCCTGCAGCAGCTCGCGGATAATCAGCCCGGCCCCGCCGGCGGCATGGAAGTGGTTCACGTCGGCGGAGCCGTTCGGGTACACCCGCGCCAGCAGCGGCGTGATGCGCGACAGTCGGTCGAAGTCGTCCCAGTCGATGATGATGCCGGCGGCGCGCGCCATGGCCACCAGGTGGATGGTGTGGTTGGTCGAGCCGCCTGTCGCCAGCAGGCCGACCATGGCGTTGGCCACGGCGCGCTCGTCGACGATGCGCGCCAGCGGCAGGTAGTCGCTGCCGCGCGCACTCAGCGCAATCGCGCGCTGCGCCGCCGCGGCCGTCAGCGCATCGCGCAGGCCGCTGTCCGGGTGGACGAAGGCCGCGCCGGGCAGGTGCAGGCCCATGATCTCCATCAGGAACTGGTTGCTGTTGGCGGTGCCATAGAAGGTGCAGGTGCCGGCCCCGTGGTAGGCCTGGCATTCGGCCTCGAGCAGCGCATCGCGGCCAACCTGGCCGGTGGCGTAAAGCTGGCGCACGCGCGCCTTCTCCTTGTTGGACAGGCCGGTGGCCATCGGGCCCGCCGGCACGAACACTACCGGCAGGTGGCCGAACTGCAGCGCGCCCATCAGCAGGCCCGGCACGATCTTGTCGCACACGCCCAGCATCAGCGCCGCATCGAAGGTGTTGTGCGACAACGCGATGGCCGTGCCCATGGCAATCGCATCGCGCGAGAACAGCGACAGCTCCATGCCGGCGTTGCCCTGCGTGATGCCATCGCACATCGCCGGCACGCCGCCCGCCACCTGCGCCACGGCCCCGACCGCGCGCGCGGCTTCGCGGATGACGCCGGGGTAGCGCTCATAGGGCTGGTGCGCCGACAGCATGTCGTTGTACGCGGTGACGATGCCGAGATTGGGCGCATGGTCGACGCGCAGCTTCAGCTTGTCGTTGGCTGGCAGTGCGGCGAAGCCGTGCGCCAGGTTGGCGCAGGACATGCCGCGCAGCGGTCCCAGCTCGGCTTGCGCACGCTCGCAGCGTGCAAGGTAGGCGGCACGGCTGGCGCGGCTGCGGGCAACGATGCGTTCGGTGACGGCCAACAGCTCGGCATGGACGGCAATGGGCATGGCGGAGGCGTTCCTTTTGTCGGGGCGTAGCACCAAAGCGGCGCGATCGCATGTAGATTTTCTACATTATTACCGATAGCAATGCCGCCGTCGACTGGATCATGCATCACAATGGCGCTCAATCTTGCTTGTTTTCCCACATCACGGGCAAACCCTGACAGCCAGGCGGGCACGATTTCGGGCACGATGCCTCGCCAACGGATGTAGAATCTCTACATTAGAGAATCCCGAACAACCTGATATCCGCCCGCCGCCATGCGCGACCGAATCCTTGCCGTCTACGACACGCTCCGCCCCTCCGAACGCCGTCTGGCGGACTACGTCGCCGAGCACGGCGCCGCCGTTATCCGCCTGTCGATGCCCGAACTGGCCGAGCGCGCAGGCGTGTCGCAGCCCACCATCGCACGGTTCTGCGCCGCACTGGGCTACGACGGCTTCCGCGAGTTCAAGCTGCAATTCGCGCAGAACGTCGGCGGCGGCATGCCATTCGTGCACCAGGATGTGGACGCCCACGACCGCCCCGCCGACATCGCCGGCAAGGTGTTCGACCGCACCATCGCCACGCTGATGAGCGTGCGCAACGCGCTGTCGGCCGACCAGATCGAACACGGCATCCACCTGCTGGCGCGCGCCCGCCGCATCGAGTTCTACGGCTGCGGCAATTCCGGCATCGTCGCGCTCGACATCCAGCACAAGTTCTTCCGTCTCGGCATCCCGACCGTCGCCTATTCCGACCCGCATGTCTTCAGCATGTCCGCCGCGCTGCTCGGCGCCGGCGACGTGGCGGTGCTGGTGTCCAACAGCGGCCGCACCTGGGACATGCTGACTGCCGCCACGCTGGCGCGCAGCAGCGGCGCCAGCGTGCTGGCGATCACCCACAGCGGCTCGCCGCTGGCCAAGCTGGCCGACGTTTGCGTGTTTTCCGATGTCGAGGAAGACAGCGAGGTCTATACGCCGATGACCTCGCGCATCAGCCACCTGGTGCTTGGCGACGTGCTGGCCGCGGGCGTGGCACTGGAGCGCGCGGAAACGGTTGCCGCCGGGCTGCAGCGTGCCAAGGCCCACCTGCGCGAACGCCGCATCGCGGGCGCCGAGCCGGCACGCACGCTGCCGCCTGCCCGAGGCCGCGCCAAGCCCCAGCCGGCTGCCGCCGACGCGCAACCTGCCCCGGCGGCCACCCGCGCGCGACGCCGCAAGGCCCGCTAGCGCGGCGCCTCCGGCCGCGCGCGCCAATAGCGCGGCTCGGCCTGCCGAAACACTGACAACGCATACCCCGCCGGCGCCGTGGCCATGGTCACCGCGCCGGTTTCGTCAGTGCGGTAGCGCGCGATGCCGGCGCGTCCATAGCGCTCCCACACGTCGGCGCGGGGGTGGCGGTAGCGGTTCGCATAGCCAAGCTGGAATACCGCCGCCCGGGGCCGCACCGCGTCCAGCCACGCTGCACCGGAAGAGGTGCCGCTGCCGTGGTGCGCCACCACCATCACGTCGGCATGCAGCGCTTCGGGCGGCAGCCTGTCGATCAGCGCGCGTTCTTCGGCCACGCCGATATCGCCGGTCAGCAACAGGCGATGCCGCGCGGTCGCCACGCTCAGCACACAGCTACGGGCGTTGCTGGCGATCGCCGCCTGTTGCGACTGCAATGGCAACGGATGCAGCACCGTGAAACGCACGCCGTCCCAGTCCCATTGCTGGCCGTCCGCGCACGGCGCCCAGCCGGATGCTGGCGGCCCGAGCAAGGCATGGTGCGGCGGCGCGCCGGTACTGCGCGCCGCTACGGCCACCGCCGCCGCCACGTCAGCCACACCACCGGCATGATCCGCGTCTTCATGGCTGACCATCAGCTGGTCGAGCCGGCCGAGACCCAGGCCGCGCAGCACCGGCACCACCACTTGCGCGCCCGCACTGGAGCCCGATGCATAGCCAGGGCCCGTGTCGTACAGCAGCGCATGCGTACGCGTCTGCACCAGCACCGCGGTCCCCTGCCCCACGTCGAGCATCACCGCACGGAACTCGCCATGCGCCACCGGCGGGCCGCGCGCCAATACGAACGGCAACACCAGCAGGCCGCCATGCAGGCGCGCCGCGGCACTGGCAGGCGGCGCCAGCAACAGCGCGATCCCGAGCAGGGCGAGCAGCAGCGGCAACGGCCCCGATGCCGGCGCCTCCCACATGGCCCACGGCAGGCCGGAAAGCCAACCCAGCAAGGCGGCCAGCCATACCATGGCCTGGTGCGCGACGGCCAGCAACGGCGTGGCCAGCATGGCCGGCGCGGCGGCGGCAGCCAGCGACAGTGGCGTCACCAGCAGGCTGACCACCGGGATCGCGATAGCATTGGCGAGCGGCGACACCACCGACACCTGCTGGAACAGCAACAGCGTCAGCGGCACCAGCCCGGCTGTGACCGCCCATTGCGTGCGCGCCGCGGCGGCAAGCGTGGCACGCATGCGTTGCCAGCGAGTTTCCGGCGCGCCATGCCCGGACCGGGCAGCGTAGAAGATCACCGCCACCGCGCCGAAAGACAGCCAGAAGCCCGGCGACATCACCGCCCACGGATCCAGCAGCAACGCCGCCAGTGCCGCACAAGCCAGCACCACCGACGCCGGCGGTGCCCGCCCACTCCACACCGCCAGTGCGGCCACGCATAGCATCGCCACCGTGCGCAACGCGGGCACCTGCATCCCGGCCAGCAGCCCGTATGTCACCGCACCGGCTACCGCCGTCACCAGGGCCGCGTGCCTGGCCGGCAGCCACAGGGGCAGCGGCCGGCGCAGCCGGCGCCCCAGCCCGAACGAATGCCGCCACAGCATGCCGGCGAACGACCCCGCCATGCCAGCGATCATGGTGATGTGCAGGCCTGAAATGCTGACAAGGTGGCTGATGCCGGTACGCCGGAACAACTGCCAGTCTTCCGTATCGATGCCGCGCTGGTCGCCGATCACCAGCGCGACCAGCACCGGGCCATAGCGCGCATCATCCGGCAGCGCCGCGCGCAGGTGATCGCGCACTGCCGCGCGCCACGCTTCGATGCGCCATGCGAGCCGTTCCCGCGTTGCCTCCTGCGGCGGACCATGCGCGCGTCGTACGTAGCCCGTCGCGCCATAGCCCTGCGCCAGCAGCCAATAGGCATAGTCGAAGCCGAAGGGATTGGCCAGTCCGCGCGGGCGCCGCAGGCGTATGGTCAGGGTATAGCGCTGGCCGGGGTACAGGTCAGGCGGCGCGTCGCGCCAGTGGAGAAGCAGCCGGCCGGGCAACGTCAACCCTGGTTCGTCCGCCCCATCCGGCACGGTCTTCCCGACGGTGAAGGCAAAGCGGACGCCGCCCGCTGATTCGGACGGCAATCCGGAAACCACACCCTGCACGTCGAGATCGCGCGATTCGAGCGATGCGGGCAACCACTCCCGCAAGCGCATATCGGCGCGCCATGCCGCCCAGCAGAACGCGGCACCAACGGCCACCGCGGCCACGGCGGCCAGCACCAGTCCCCGCCATGCGGCACGCAGGCGCCTGCCACGCAGCAGCATCGCGATGGCCGCCAGCACCAGACCGGCAGCGGCCACGCGCACGACGTCCTGCCGCGGCAGCGTTGCCTGCTGCTGCAGCAGCCAGCATCCCGCGACGAACGCCACCACGAACACGCGCACGGCATCTCCCCGGCTGATTGCACACAGCCAGAGTTGTAACCGCACGATGCAGCGGAAAGCTTGTCAGCCTGTCAGGAAATCGTGGAAGTTGTGTGTGTGGCCGGCGCCATGGATTCGGCGAACGCAGCCAGCCGCGGCAGTGCCTCGACGGCATTGCGCCAGGTTGCCTGCGCCAGCGCCGCGGCATCGATGCCGCGCAGATCGCTCAGCACGCGCGCCACGCCGGCGACTTCGGCGGGGGTGTTGCGCACCTTGTGCTGCTCGCCGAACTGGTCGTCGGCAAGCCACGCGGGTGCGATATCGGGAGCGTCGGTTTCCAGCACCAGCGCCTCCAGCGGCATGTCCGTAGCCAGCCGTCGGATCTGGCGCGCGCGGCTGAAGGTCAGGTTGCCGCCGAAGCCAAGCTTGAAGCCCTGCTCGACAAAGCGCCGCGCCTGCTCATGGCTGCCGTTGAACGCATGGGCGATGCCGCGCTTCACGCCCAGCTTGCGCAACTGCGCGCCGACCTGGTCCTGCGACTTGCGCACATGCAGCAGCACCGGCAGGTCAAATTCGCGCGCGATCTTCAACTGTTCGGCATAGAGCCAGGCCTGGTGATTGCTATCGAGACCGGCGACAAAGAAATCGAGCCCGATCTCGCCAATGCCGACGAAGCGCGGATCGCCCATGCTGGCCGCCACCTCGCGCCGCAGCGCATCGATATCGGCCTGCCCGGTACCGGGCGAGCAGAGCGGATGGATGCCGAGTGCGTAGACACAGCGCGAGTCCTCGTGCGCCAGCTTGCGCACCGCCTCGAAATTCCACACCGCCACCGCCGGCACGACCATGCCGCGCACGCCGGCGGCCTCGGCCGCGTCGGCTACCTGGCGCCGGTCAGCGTCGAATTCGCGCGCGTCGAGATGGCAGTGGGTGTCGATCCACATGGTGCAATGCCGGGGGCCCGGCCTAGCGTTCCTGGTGCAGGTGGCCGTCGCGCAGCCGCAGCACGCGGTCGCAGCGGCCGGCCAGGTCGAGGTCGTGGGTGACGATGACGAAGCTGGTGCCGAGCGTGCGCGACAGTTCGAGCATCAGATCGTAGACGCCGCCGGCGGTATGGTCGTCGAGGTTGCCGGTCGGTTCGTCGGCCAGCACGCAGGCGGGTTGCCCCACCAGCGCGCGCGCGATCGCCACGCGCTGCCGCTCGCCGCCGGACAGCTCGCCCGGCCGGTGTTTGGAGCGGCCGCCCAGCCCCACGCGCTCCAGCATCGCCTGCGCCGTGCCGCGCGCATCGTGCTGCGTCATGCCGCGGATACGCATCGGCATCGCCACGTTGTCGAGCGCGGTGAATTCCGGCAGCAGGTGATGGAACTGGTAGACAAAGCCCAGCGAGCGGTTGCGCACCACATTGCGCTCGCGCTCGCGCAGCGCCGTGAACGGCTTGCCGAGCAGCGCAACGCGGCCCGAGTCGGGATTGTCGAGCCCGCCCAGCACATGCAGCAGCGTGCTCTTGCCCGAGCCGGACGCACCGACGATGGCGACCTTCTCGCCGGCATTGACGCGCACGTCCACGCCGCGCAGCACTTCGACATCGAGCCCGCCCTGGCGAAAACGCTTGGTCAGGCCCTCCGCCACCAGCACCGGCGAACCGGCGACCGCCTGGCCCGCCGCATTGGGGGCGGTATCCGCTTGCAGCACGGCTTCACTCATAGCGCAGCGCCTCCGCGGGGTTGACGCGGGCGGCACGCCAGCTGGGGTACAGCGTGGCCAGCGTGGCCAGCACGAAGGAAATGATGCCGATGGTGGCGATGTCGTTCACGCGGGGATCCGAAGGCAATTCACTGATGAAATAGATGTCGCGCGGCAGGAACTGCACGCTGAGCACGCGCTCGATAAACGGCACAATCACGTCGATATTGGTCGCGATCAGCGTACCGCCGGCCACGCCCAGGATGGTGCCGATAAAGCCGATGGCGACGCCCTGCACGATAAAGATCTTCATGATCGAGCGGGGCTGCGCGCCCATGGTGCGCAGGATGGCGATATCGGCCTGCTTGTCGGTCACGGTCATCACCAGCGTCGACACCAGGTTGAACGCGGCCACCGCGATGATCAGCGTCAGGATGATGAACATCATGCGCTTCTCGGTCTGCACCGCGGCGAACCAGTTGCGGTTCTGCTTGGACCAGTCGCGCAGGTACAGCTCGCCCGACATGGTGCCGGCGAGCTGCTGCGCCACCTGCGGCGCGCGCTGCATGTCCTGCAGCTTCAGCCGCACACCGGTAGGTCCGCTCAGGCGGAACAGCGTCTCGGCGTCATGCATGTTGACCAGCGCCAGCGCGCTGTCGAACTCGAAGTGGCCCGACGAGAAGATGCCGGTCACGGTGAACTGCTTGAGCCGCGGCAGCACGCCGGCCGGCGTGATGGTGCCCTGCGGCGCGACCAGCGTAACCTTGTCGCCGACCTGCACGCCCATGGCATTGGCCAGCTCGTTGCCCAGCGCGATGCCGAATTCGCCCGGCACCAGCGCGTTCATGCTGCCGGACTTGAACTGGCTGCCGATGTCCGAGACCTTGGGTTCCTGCGACGGCTCGACACCACGCAGCAGCACGCCGCGCACGGCATCGTCGCGGGTCAGCATGGCCTGCGCCGCCACATAGGGCGCGGCGCCGACCACTTCCTTGTTCTGCATCGCCTCGGCCGCGGTGTGCTGCCAGTCGGGCAGCGACGACGGGCCGATGACCTCGATATGCGCCAGCACCGACAGCATGCGGTCGCGCACTTCTTTCTGGAAGCCGTTCATCACCGACAGCACCACGATCAGCGCGGCCACGCCCAGGGCGATCCCGAACATCGAGATCATCGAGATAAACGAAATAAAGGTGTTGCGGCTGGCGCGCTTGCTGGCGCGGGTGTATCGCCAGCCGATCTGCCACTCGTAGGGAAAGTTCAAGAGGATTCCTGTTGTTTCGGGATATCGCCGCCGCCCTTTCAAGGGGCGCCGGCGGCACTCAGGGAGCCGTGGCGAACGCCTTCCACGATGCACGGAAGCGGCGCGGGACTGGCATCGACCAGCCGGAAGTTTACAATCTCGCCACCATGATGACGCACCTGACCCTGATTGTGCCCTTTTCCGTCCCGCCGGGCGCCGGCGACGACGGCCGTGACGACGTCATTCCCGGCGCGCTGCTGCGGCAGTTGGAGCTGCCAGCGCTCGGAAAGTTGCTGACGCGGGCCACGCCGGGCCCGCGCGAGCGGCACGACGACCCGTTCCTGCGCAGCCTGCCGCAGGAACGCTGGCTGGCCGCCAAGACGGGGCTCGACACAGGCCGGGTGCCGTCGGCGCCTTATATGCGGCTGGCCGACAGCAGCGCAGCCGCCCTGGCGGCGGACGGCCAGTCCTGGGCCTGCCTGCAGCCGGTGCACATCCACGCGGCACGCGACCACCTGGTGCTGATGCCGCCGGCGCATCTCGGCATCCGGCCGGATGAGGCGGCCGCGCTGCACGCCGCCATCGAGCCGCTGCTGCAGGAATCCGGCATCGCGCTGCAGACGCCCTGCCCGGTGCGCTGGTACCTTCCCGAGTCAGTGTTCGGCCCGCTGGAAGCGACCACGCCGCTGCGCGCGGCCGGGCGCAACATCGATATCTGGATGCAGGCCGGCGAGCGTGCGCGCGACTGGCGCCGGGTACAGAACGAGATCCAGATGACCTGGTTCGACCACCCGGTCAACCAGGCCCGCGAGGCGCGCGGCGAGCTGCCGGTGAACTCGGTCTGGCTGTATGGCGGCGGCACGCTGCAGGCCGTGCCGCGCCTGGCCGACACGGTACTGAGCGACGACCCGTTCCTGGCCGGGCTGGCGCTGGCCGCCGGCAGCCGCGTATTGCCCGTGCCAGCGGGATTGGCCGGCGTGGCGGCGCCCGGGGGATCGGCGTTGGCGATGCTGGAACTCGCCACCGAAGCCCATATCACGGAGGACTGGGGCCTGTGGATCGAGCGCATGCATGCGCTCGATGCCGACTGGTTCGCACCGGCGCTGGAGGCGCTGGCCGCAGGCGGCATCGGCGGCGTGACGCTGGTGCTGGGCGGCGAGAACCACTTTGCCGAGTTCACCGTGACCCGCGCCGACCTGCGCAAGTTCTGGCGCGGCATGGGCCAGCGCGGCGACTGGCGCGCGCTGCTGTCCGACCTCGCCTTTGCCGCCTGAACCTCGCCGAACGCCAGCCAACGACCCATCGCAAGAACAAGACCGCCCCGCCATGACCCGGATCGCCATCCGCACCTATTCCTCCGAACACGTCTCCACGCTGGCCGCCGCCGGATTGCATCCCACGCTGGCCCGCATCCTGGCCGCGCGCGGCGTGGCCCGCACCGCCGAGCTGGCGACCGACCTGCCTGAACTGGTGCCACCGGGCGCCATGAAGGGCATCGGCCATGCCGCCGCCTACCTCGCCGACGCCATCGCCGCCGGCAAGCGCCTGCTGATCGTCGCCGACTATGACTGCGACGGCGCCACCGCCTGCGCGGTCGGGGTGCGCGGGCTGCGCATGCTGGGCGCGCGGGTCGAGTACATCGTCCCCAACCGCTTCGAGTACGGCTACGGCCTGACGCCGGAGATCGTGGCGCTGGCGGCCAGGCAGCAGCCGGACGTGATCGTCACCGTCGACAACGGCATCGCCAGCGTCGACGGCGTGGCCGCGGCCAATGCGCTGGGAATCGACGTGGTGGTGACCGACCACCACCTGCCGGGCGCCGAACTGCCCGACGCGGCGGTGATCGTCAACCCGAACCAGCCGGGCTGCGAATTCCCGAGCAAGAACCTGGCGGGCGTGGGCGTGATGTTCTACGTGCTGCTGGCGCTGCGCGCCGAGCTGCGCCGGCGCGGCGTCTACACCCAGGCCACCCAGCCGCCGCTGCAGACGCTGCTCGACCTGGTGGCGCTGGGCACCGTCGCCGACGTGGTCAAGCTCGACACCAATAACCGCATCCTGGTGGCGCAGGGCCTGCGGCGGATGCGCGCGGGACGCATGCAGCCGGGCGTGGCGGCGCTGTTCCGCGCCGCGGGCCGCGAGGCGTCGCGTGCCAATACCTTCGACCTCGGCTTCGGGCTGGGCCCGCGCCTGAACGCGGCCGGCCGGCTGGCGGACATGTCGCTGGGCATCGAATGCCTGCTGACCGACGATGCCAACCGCGCCTGGGAAATCGCCCAGGAGCTCGACAGCATGAACCGCGAGCGGCGCGATATCGAGGCCGGCATGCAGCAGGAGGCCTTGCAGATCCTGGAGCAGCCCATGGCCGGTCTTGCCGGCCCGGATCCGTCGGCGCGCTTTACCGTCAGCGTGTTCAACGACACCTGGCACCAGGGCGTGATCGGCATCGTCGCATCGCGGCTCAAGGACAAGTACCACCGCCCCACCATCACCTTCGCGCCCGGCGATGAAGCCACCATCAAGGGCTCGGGCCGCTCGATCCCGGGCTTCCACCTGCGCGACGCGCTCGACCTGGTGTCCAAGCGCTGCCCCGGCATGATGGTCAAGTTCGGCGGCCATGCCATGGCGGCCGGCCTGACCGTGCGCGCCGAGCGTTTTGCCGAGTTCCAGGAAGCCTTCGAAGCGGTCGGCAAGGAATGGCTGACCGACGACCAGCTCGCGCGCGTGATCGAGACCGACGGCGATATCGAGGACCACTGCTTCAGCCCAGAATTCGTCACCCTGCTGGAGCAGCAGGTGTGGGGCCAGGGCTTCCCGGCACCGACCTTTTGCGGCGAGTTCGACGTGCTGCGCCAGAGCGTGCTCAAGGGCAAGCACCTGAAGCTGCAGCTCGGGCGCGGCAGCCAGCGCTTCGATGCGATCTGGTTCAACCACGCCGAATCGCTCGGGGCCAGCGCGCAGGTGGCCTACCGGCTCGACAACAACACCTTCAACGGCGTCACGCGCGTGCAACTGGTGATCGAGCACGCGCAATAGCGTGCCGGCCGGGGCATCGCCCCGGTCCTAGCCGCGCGCGGGGAGATAGGCCGCCGGATCGACCGGCTTGCCATTGGCGCGCACTTCGAAATGCAGTTCGCTGGCGCTGGCGCCCATGCGGCCCACGTCCTGCCCGGCCGCCACCGTGGTGCCCTCGCTGACCAGCGGCTGGTCCAGGTTGCCGTAGACGGTCAGCCAGTCGTCGTTGTGCTTGACGATCACCAGCATGCCGTAGCCGCGCAGGTTGCCCACATGGATGGCCCGGCCGGCCGCGGCGGCGCGCACCGTGCCGTTGGCCGGCACGGCAATGGTCAGGCCCTTGCTGGCGGGCGGCGAGTAGCGCGCGATGACGCGGCCGTCGGCCGGCCATTGCAGGCGGATGCTGCTGGCGGGCGGCCTTGACGCGCCGCTGTCGGCGCGTGGGGTATCGGTGACGGCCTGGCCGGTGCCGGTCGAGGCGGTCGAGCCGGCCGAGGCGGCGGCACTGCCGCCGGGCGGCCGCACGCGGATCAGCTGGCCCACTTCGATCTGGCTGGGGCTGGCGATGTCGCTGTTCCAGCGGGTCAGGTCGCGCACGGTGCGGCCGTGCTTGCGGGCGATCGAATAGAGCGTATCGCCGCGTTCCACGCGGTAATAGCCATCCGGCACGGGGCCGCCGGTGGTGCCGCAGCCGGCCGCGACCGCGGCGGCGGTGGCGGCCAGCAGCAGGCCCAGCGCGCGGCGCCGGCCTGCCTCGATGTCATGTCTGGTTTTCGTCATGCGTCCCTGTTTGTCTTCATGCCGGGGGGCGGCTTGCGAATGCGTATTATCGCCGCGTGCGCTGCCCGGCACCGCCGGATAGACCATCGCATGGCCTTTCCGTTCGCCGCGCGGCAGCCATGGCCGCCGCAAATGCCCGAATCCGCGACCGATCCCGGGCACCAATCCGCTATAATTCAAGGTTTTCGAAGCGCAGGAACATCATGGAAGCAGAACGCCTCAACGCCATCTCCGGTGCCATCTCCGATCTCCGTTCCCGGACGGAAGATCTACGGGGGTATCTTTGACTACGATGTCAAAGTAGGAAGGCTGGACGAAGTCAACGGCCTGCTGGAAGACCCGGACGTCTGGAACAACCCCAAGCGCGCCCAGGATCTCGGCAAGGAAAAAAAGGCCCTCGAGGGCGTGGTCAGCGTCCTCGGCAAGCTCACGGACGACCTTAGCGGTGCCGAGGAACTGTTCGAGCTCGCCAAGGAAGAAGGCGACGACGAGACCCTCGAATCGATCGAAACCGACGTCCAGGGCTTCGAGGAGATTGTGGCGGGCATGGAATTCCGCCGCATGTTCTCCGGCGAAATGGACCAGGCCAACGCCTTTATCGACATCCAGGCCGGCGCCGGCGGCACCGAAGCCTGCGACTGGGCCTCGATGCTGCTGCGCCAGTACCTGAAGTACTGCGAGCGCAAGGGCTTCAAGGCCGAGGTGCTGGAAGAGTCCGAAGGCGACGTGGCCGGCATCAAGAGCGCGACCATCAAGATCGAGGGCGAATACGCCTTCGGCTATCTGCGTACCGAGACCGGCGTGCACCGCCTGGTGCGCAAGTCGCCGTTCGATTCGTCGGGCGGGCGCCATACCTCGTTCTCGTCGGTGTTCGTCTACCCCGAGGTGGACGACTCGTTCGAAGTGGAAGTCAACCCGGCCGACCTGCGCGTGGACACGTACCGCGCTTCGGGCGCCGGCGGCCAGCACATCAACAAGACCGATTCGGCCGTGCGGATCACGCACATCCCGACCGGCATCGTGGTGCAGTGCCAGAACGACCGCTCGCAGCACCGCAACCGTGCCGAGGCCATGTCGATGCTGAAGTCGCGCCTGTACGAGCACGAGATGCGCAAGCGCCAGGCCGAGGCCGACAAGCTGGAAGCCGGCAAGACCGACGTGGGCTGGGGCCACCAGATCCGCTCCTACGTGCTGGACCAGAGCCGCATCAAGGACCTGCGCACCAACGTGGAAATGTCCAATACCCAGAAGGTGCTGGACGGCGACCTGGACCCGTTCATCGAGGCCAGCCTCAAGCAAGGACTGTAAGGCAACGACCGTTGTCCGCGCCGCCCGCCCTGCCGGCGCGGCCGGCGGCGGCACAGCAATCCATCCAACGCTGTACCGCCGCCCGCGCCGCACCGCACGGCGGCAGGGCGACATCTCCGACCGGGGCACCATGAGCGAAGCCAATCACCTCTACATCATCACCGGCGCCTCGCGCGGGCTGGGCGCTGCACTGACCAACGCCCTGCTCGTGCCGGGCAACCGCCTGATCTGCGTGGCGCGCAGCCGCAACAACGAGCTGGAGCGCATCGCCACCATGAGCGGCGTGCCGGTGGCCTGGCACCTGCAGGACCTGTCCCAGGCCGGCCCCGCGGCCACCTGGCTGGCCAGCGTGATCGATACCCTCGACCAGCCGCCGGCCAGCGCCACGCTGATCCTGAACGCCGGCGTGGTCGAGCCGATCGGCCCGGTCTCGCGCCTGCAGGAAAGCACGCTGGTACCGCACTTGCTGACCAACCTCGCGGCGCCGATGACGATGACCGCTGCGTTCCTGGAGCGCACCGAGAAGTTCGACTGCCCGCGCAAGGTGCTGGCGATCTCTTCCGGCGCGGCACGCCGCCCGATCGAGGGCTGGAGCGCCTACTGCGCCGGCAAGGCGGGCCTGGACATGTTCATGCGCTCGGTCAACGCCGAGTATGCGCAGGCACCGGCACCGCGCACCGTGCGCGCGGTGGCGCTGGCGCCGGGCGTGATCGATACCGGCATGCAGAACGTGATCCGCAACGCCGACTTTGCCCAGGTCCAGCGCTTCCGCGACCTGAAGGCGAACGAACAGCTCGCTTCCGCCGAGGAAACCGCGGGCCGCATCGTCGCCTACCTGCACCGCCCGGATTTCGGCAGCACCGAGCTGGACGATCTCCGCAATTACTGAAGCCATACTGATCCCGCGCGCGGCCCGCCGCGTGCGACGCTAGAAGACATCATGACCGAACCGAATCACGACCAGGCCAAGTCGCAGACCAAGCCAGCCGCCGCGGACACGCCCGCCGTCGACGAGAACAAGATCATCGCGGAGCGGCGCGAGAAGCTGGCCGCGCTGCGCCAGCAAGGCGTGGCCTTCCCCAACGATTTCCGCCCCACCCACCAGGCCGCCGCGCTGCACGCGCAGTATGGCGAGTCCGACCAGGCCGCGCTCGAAGCCAGCCCGGTCGAGGTCGCGATCGCCGGCCGCATGATGCTCAAGCGCGTGATGGGCAAGGCCAGCTTCGCCACCGTGCAGGACGGCAGCGGCCAGATCCAGTTCTACATCACCCGCGACAAGGTCGGCGAAGAGGTCTACGCCGCCTTCAAGCACTGGGACCTGGGCGACATCATCAGCGCCCGCGGCGAGCTGTTCCGCACCAACAAGGGCGAGCTGTCGGTGCAGGTGCGCGAGCTGCGCCTGCTGTCCAAGTCGCTGCGTCCGCTGCCGGACAAGTTCCACGGCCTGGCCGACCAGGAGATGAAGTACCGCCAGCGCTATGTCGACCTGATCGTGTCGCCGGAAACGCGCAACACCTTCCGTGCCCGCACCAACGCGATCTCCTCGCTGCGCCGCCATATGGCCGACGCCGGCTTCATGGAAGTGGAAACGCCGATGCTGCACCCGATCCCGGGCGGCGCCGCGGCCAAGCCGTTCATCACGCACCACAACGCGCTGGACATGCAGATGTTCATGCGCATCGCGCCCGAGCTGTACCTGAAGCGCCTGGTCGTCGGCGGCTTCGAGCGCGTGTTCGAGATCAACCGCAACTTCCGCAACGAGGGGGTGAGCCCGCGCCACAACCCCGAGTTCACCATGATGGAGTTCTACGCGGCCTACACGGACTACCGCTGGCTGATGGACTTCACCGAAGACCTGATCCGCAAGGCCGCGATCGACGCGCGCGGCAGCGCCGTGCTGACCTACCAGGACCGCGAGCTCGACCTGTCGAAGCCGTTCCATCGCCTGACCATCTGCCAGGCGATCCAGAAGTTCGCGCCGCAGTACACCGACGCGCAACTGGCCGATGCCGAGTTCCTGCGCGTCGAGCTGAAGAAGTTCGGCGTCAACACCAACGCGCCGCAGTTCCTCAATGCCGGGCTGGGCACGCTGCAGCTGGTGCTGTTCGAGGAAACCGCCGAGAGCCAGCTGTGGGAGCCGACCTTCATCGTCGACTACCCGGTCGAGGTCTCGCCGCTGGCGCGCGCTTCGGACACGGTGCCGGGCATCACCGAGCGATTCGAGCTGTTCATCACCGGCCGCGAGATCGCCAACGGCTTCTCGGAGCTCAATGATGCCGAGGACCAGGCCGACCGCTTCCGCAAGCAGGTCGAGCAGAAGGATGCCGGCGACGAGGAGGCGATGTATTTCGACGCCGACTATATCCGCGCGCTGGAATACGGCATGCCCCCGACGGGCGGCTGCGGCATCGGCATCGATCGCCTGGTGATGCTGCTGACGGATAGCCCGAATATCCGCGACGTCATCCTGTTCCCGCACCTGCGCAAGGAAGACTGACGGTTTGCTCCCTCTCCCGCAAGCGGGAGAGGGAGCACACAAGCGGTAGATCAAGACACGCCGCACGGGCCATCATCTGTTACAGCCCCACCTCCCCGCCGCACCAAGCCACGCCCAACTCATTGATACAAAAGGCCTTTTCCGCCTACATATATTTACAAAAACAAACGGAAAACGCCCCCCGCTTCCGCCAAACTGGTTCCATCCCATCGCGGCCATCGCCGCACCGGAGCCACAATGCAGAGCCAAGCCACTTCGCACGACCACACCCCCACACCGCTGCAGCCGCTGCCGCCGCTGCGCCGGCTGCATCCGCTGATCGGCGCGGCAGCCGTGGCCGTGGTCATTGCCAGCCTGACCGCCGTCGCCGCCGTCACCGGCGTGCTGCCGCTCGGCAAGGCCGACCCTGATCTGCACGCACCGCAAAGCCAGCAAGCTGCACAGGCGCCGCAAGGGCCTTTGCCGGTCACCACGCAGACCGCCCCGCCGCCAGGCAGTACTACGCGTCCGCCTGTCTACGACGACGGCCAGCCCGCGCAATCGCGCCAGAACGCCACTTCCTCGCAGCCGACGCAAGCGGCACCGCGCACCGCTCCCGCGCGCCAGGCCGCCCAGCGCGATAGCGAGCCCCGCGCCAGCCAGAGCGCCGGCACCGAGCGCCCGGCCGCCAAGGGCAGCCCATATGCCGGCCGCATCGTCGCCGTCACGCCGATAGAGACCCAGAAGCCCAACACCAGCGGCCTGGGCGCGCTCGGCGGCGCCGTGGTCGGCGGCCTGCTGGGCAACCAGGTGGGCAAGGGCAATGGCCGCATCGTCGGCACGGTTGTCGGCGCGGTGGGCGGCGGCGTCGCAGGCAACCAGATCGAAAAGGCCGTGAGCAAGGACACCCACTATCAGGTGCGCGTCCGCATGGATGACGGCAGCCACCGCACCTTCACGTATGAGCAGGACCCCGCGGTGCAGGTCGGCGAGCGCGTGCACATGGAAAACGGTGCGCTGGTGCGAGGCTGACCCTCCAAATTCGCGCTGCACCAATGCAAAAGGCCGGCGATCACGCCGGCCTTTCTGCTTCATTCCGATACCGAGAGCTTATTCCGCTTCCTGGATCCAAGCTTGCTGGATCGCCTCCAGGATCTTCTCGCCCGAACGTGCCGGATCGTCGGCGAAGCCGTCGAGCTCCAGCACCCAGCTGCGCAGGTCGGTAAAGCGCACGCCGGCCGGGTCGACGTCAGGATACTTGTCGTACAGCGCGGCGGCGATATCGTAGGTATCGGTCCACTTCATGGGTTCGTTCTCCGCTGAGATCTGTGCCGGCGGCTCAGTGGCCTTCCTTGGCGTGGTTGATGGTGTACTTGGGAATCTCGACGGTCAGGTCTTCCTCGTCGACGATGGCCTGGCAAGACAGGCGCGAATTCGGCTCCAGGCCCCAGGCCTTGTCGAGCAGGTCCTCTTCCTTCTCCTCGGCCTCGTTGAGCGAATCGAAGCCTTCGCGCACGATCACGTGGCAAGTGGTGCAGGCACAGGATTTCTCGCACGCGTGCTCAAGCTCGATACCGTGGGAAAGCAGCGAGTCGAGGACGCTGACGCCCTTCTCGGCTTCGATCACCTTCCCTTCCGGGCAGTATTCGACGTGGGGCAAAACAATGATCTGTGGCATGTCGTTTCCTGGGTTCTGTAGTGCGGTGCAGGCGCGGTGATCAGCCCAGTTCCTGTACCTTGCGCCCGGCCAGCGCGCTCTTGATCGAGCGGTCCATGCGGCGGGCGGCGAATTCATCGGTGCCGTGCGACAGTTTTTCCACCGTGGCGCGGATCGCCAGGTGATCTTCACCCCTGGCGATCTCGCGCACGCCGGCGATCAGCGCTTCGACCTGTGCGCGCTCCTCGGCCGACAGCAAGTCGCCATCGGTCTGCAGCGCACGCTCGGTGGCCTCGACCAGGCGGTCGGCCTCGACACGTTCCTCGGCCAGCGCACGGCTCTTCATGTCGTGCTCGGCTTCGCGGAAGCTGTCCTGCAGCATGCGCGCGATATCGTCGTCGGCCAGCCCGTACGACGGCTTGACCGTCACCGAGGCTTCCACGCCCGAATGCGTCTCGCGCGCGGTCACCGACAGCAGGCCGTCGGCGTCGACCTGGTAGGTCACGCGGATGCGCGCCGCGCCAGCCACCATCGGCGGGATGCCGCGCAGCTCGAAGCGCGCCAGCGAGCGGCAGTCACTGGCCAGCTCGCGCTCGCCCTGCAGCACGTGGATCGCCATCGCGGTCTGGCCGTCCTTGAAGGTGGTGAACTCCTGCGCACGCGCCACCGGGATGGTGCTGTTGCGCGGGATGATCTTCTCGACCAGCCCGCCCATGGTCTCGACGCCCAGCGACAGCGGGATCACGTCGAGCAGCAGCCAGTCTTCGCCCGGCGCATGGTTGCCGGCCAGCAGGTTGGCCTGCATCGCGGCGCCCAGCGCCACCACGCGGTCGGGGTCGAGATTGGTCAGCGGGGTCTGGCCGAAGTAGTCGCCGACCGCCTTGCGGATCGACGGCATGCGCGTGGCGCCACCGACCAGCACCACGCCCTTGACGTCGTCGGGCGTCACGCCGGCGTCGCGCAGCGCCTTGCGCACCGGTGCCAGTGTCTTCTGCACCAGATTGGCGGTGATCTTCTCGAAGGTCTCGTCGGTCAGCGTCAGGTGGACGATCTCGCCGGAGTCGAGCACTGCGTCGATCACGGTGCTGTCCGCTTCCGACAGGGCTTCCTTGGCGGCGCGCGCGCGCACCATCAGCAGGCGCATGTCCTGCGCCGACAGCGGCTGCAGGCTGGCCTGCTCGACGATCCAGCACAGCAGCCGCTGGTCGAAGTCATCGCCGCCCAGCGCGGAATCGCCGCCGGTGGCCATCACTTCGAACACGCCGCGCGTGAGCTTGAGCACCGAGATATCGAAGGTGCCGCCGCCCAGGTCATAGACCGCGTAGACGCCTTCGGCGGCGTTGTCGAGGCCATAGGCAATGGCCGCGGCGGTGGGCTCGTTCAGCAGGCGCAGCACTTCCAGGCCGGCCAGGCGCGCGGCGTCCTTGGTCGCCTGGCGCTGTGCCTCATCGAAATAGGCCGGCACGGTGATGACCGCACCGACCAGGTCGTCGCCCAGCGTGTCTTCGGCACGCTGGCGCAGCGTGGCCAGGATCTCGGCCGAGATTTCCACCGGGCTTTTCACGCCCGCGGCGGTCTTGATCTGCACCATGCCCGGCGCATCGACGAAATCGTACGGGCTGTGCTCGATATTGGCCACGTCGCGCAGGCCGCGGCCCATGAAACGCTTGACCGAGACGATGGTGTTCTTGGGATCGCGCACCGCTTCGTCCTGGGCCCGGTAGCCGATATGCGCGGTACGGTCCGGCAGGTAGCGCACGACCGAAGGCAGCAGCGCGCGGCCGCGCTCGTCGCCCAGCACCTCGGGGATGCTGCTGCGTACCGCGGCCACCAGCGAGTTGGTGGTGCCGAGGTCGATGCCGACGGCCAGGCGGCGTTGGTGGGGCGCCGGCGACATGCCGGGTTCGGAAATCTGGAGCAGTGCCATGGTAATTCTTCGCTGTCTTGTACGGCAGGGGAAACCGCCATGCGGGCGGCATGGGTGCGGTTTTCAAGCCGGGCGCCATTGTGTCACGGCCCCGGCAATCGTGCCGGTCAGTCTTCCAGCCGGTCGATAGCCTCGCTGGTATCGTGCTCGATCTTCTCGATAAACATCAGTTGGCGGACCGCGCCACCGGCGGCTTCGTTGTCGCCGGCGTCGAGCAGCGCGCCCATTGCGGCGTGGCGCTCGCGCTTTTCCCGGCGCAGCTCGCGCAGCAGCGCATCGAGGCGGTCCACGTCGCGCGCTTCCACCGCTTCCTGCAGTGCTTCACGCCACTCCATCTGCTGCATCAGGAAGGCGGGCGACATGGCGGTGTTGTTCTCCGCCTGCACGTCGACGCCGCGCAGCTTCAGCAGGTAGGTCGCGCGGCGCAGCGGCTGGCGCAGCGTGCGGTACGCTTCGTTGGCATGCGCGGCCCACTGCATGGCCACGCGGCGCTCGGCATCGCCGGCGTTGGCGAAGCGGTCCGGGTGCGCCTGCGACTGCACGGTGCGATAGGCCGCGTCCAGCGCGGCCTCGTCGACGCCGAACTGTGCCGGCAGGCCGAACAGCGCAAAAAAATCGTCTTTCAACTGCTTCCCCAAGAAAAAAGAGCGGCCGCGCCGCCCCTTCGTCCATTCGCCGCCATCACCGGCCGGCAGGCTGGCTGGCCCGCGCCAGCGCCCACTCCGCCGGCGCTTCATTGCGGTCGCACTTCAGGCAGTTCACCCGCGTGCCGATCATGCCGGCGCGGCCCTGCACGCTCTGCGTCCACGGCCGCAACTGCCACGGCGGATCGTGCCGGACGTGCTGGCCATGGCCGCAATCGAGTTCGGCCACCCAGTGGCCTTCCTCGTCCCGGTGGAACCCGGTGATGCTGCGCTCCACCGACGCTACCGCGATGTGCTGCTCAGACCGTGAAGGACTCGCCGCAGCCGCACTCGTCCTTGACGTTGGGGTTGTTGAAGCGGAACCCTTCATTCAACCCTTCGCGCGCATAGTCGAGCTCGGTGCCGTCGATATACGGCAGGCTCTTGGCGTCAACGATGACCTTGATGCCGTGCGACTCGAACACCGCGTCTTCCGGCAGCAGCTCGTCCACATACTCCAGCTTGTAGGCCAGGCCCGAGCAGCCGGTGGTCTTCACGCCCAGGCGCAGGCCCACGCCCTTGCCGCGGCGTTCCAGGTAGCGGGCGACGTGCTTGGCCGCCTTCTCGGTCATCGTGATCATCGTTGCGTCTTCCTTCGTGCTTCGCTTGTCGATCGACAGGATCAGGCGGCCTTCTGCTCGGCGCCGTGCTTCTTCTTGTAGTCTTCGACAGCGGCCTTGATCGCGTCTTCAGCCAGGATCGAGCAGTGGATCTTCACCGGCGGCAGCGCCAGTTCCTCGGCGATCTGGGTGTTCTTGATCTCCAGCGCCTGGTCCACGGTCTTGCCCTTGACCCACTCGGTCACCAGCGACGACGAGGCGATGGCCGAGCCGCAGCCATAGGTCTTGAACTTGGCGTCTTCGATCACGCCAGCCTCGTTGACCTTGATCTGCAGCTTCATCACGTCGCCGCAAGCCGGGGCGCCGACCATGCCGGTGCCGACCGCATCGTCGTTCTTGTCGAACGAACCGACGTTGCGGGGGTTTTCATAGTGGTCGAGAACCTTCGTGCTGTATGACATTTTGCTTACCTCTTGCGTATCTTTTGCGGGGGGTCTTGCTGTAATTTTTTCTGATCCGTCGGGCGCTCAGTGCGCGGCCCACTGGATCGAATTCAGATCGACGCCGTCCTTGAACATTTCCCACAGCGGCGACAGGTCGCGCAGCTTGCCGATCTTCGACTTGAGCAGCTCGACAGTGAAGTCGATCTCCTGCTCGGTGGTGAAGCGGCCGACCGTGAAGCGGATCGAGCTGTGCGCCAGCTCATCGTTGCGGCCCAGCGCGCGCAGCACGTACGACGGCTCCAGCGAGGCCGAGGTGCAGGCGGAGCCCGACGACACCGCCACGTCCTTGATCGCCATGATCAGCGACTCGCCCTCGACGAAGTTGAAGCTGACGTTCAGGTTGTGCGGCACACGGTGTTCCAGGTCGCCGTTCAGGTAGACCTCTTCCATGTCCGACAGGCCGTTCCAGAGGCGGTCGCGCAGCATGCGGATGCGTTCGTTCTCGGTGGCCATTTCCTCGCGGGCGATGCGGAAGGCTTCGCCCATGCCGACGATCTGGTGCGGGGCCAGCGTGCCCGAGCGCATGCCGCGCTCATGGCCGCCGCCGTGCATCTGCGCCTCGATGCGCACGCGCGGCTTGCGGCGCACGTACAGCGCGCCGATGCCCTTGGGGCCATAGGTCTTGTGGGCCGAGAACGACATCAGGTCGCACTTCAGCTTGTTCAGGTCGATCGCCACCTTGCCGGTCGCCTGTGCGGCGTCGCAGTGGAAGATGATGCCCTTCTCGCGGCAGATCTCGCCGATCTGCTCCACGTCCTGGATTACGCCGATCTCGTTGTTGACCAGCATCACCGACACCAGGATCGTGTCCGGGCGCAGTGCCTGCTTGAACACGTCCATGTCGAGCAGGCCGTTTTCCTTCACGTCCAGGTAGGTCACCTCGAAGCCCTGGCGCTCCAGTTCGCGCGTGGTGTCGAGCACGGCCTTGTGCTCGGTCTTCACGGTGATGATGTGCTTGCCCTTGCCCGAATAGAAGTTCGCGGCACCCTTGATCGCCAGGTTGTCCGATTCGGTCGCACCCGACGTCCACACGATCTCGCGCGGGTCGGCGCCGACCAGTGCGGCGACCTGCTCACGCGCTTCTTCCACCGCGCGCTCCGCGTCCCAGCCGTACGCATGGCTGCGCGAGGCGGGGTTGCCGAACTGCTCGCGCAGGTACGGAATCATCTTGTCCGCCACGCGCGGGTCCACCGGCGTGGTGGCCGAGTAATCCATGTAGATGGGGAAATGTGGGGTGCTCATCGTTATGACTGCCTTTTAGGGACCGCTGTATCGCTGATTACTGTCGTTGCCTGCCGCGTGCGTTGGTAGACGCTCACGACTGCGCCAGGCTGAATACTGAATTCACCACCCTCGCCCGGACCGGCTTTTCCTGCTTGTCGGCCTTGCCGCGCGCGGCGGCGGCGGCCGGCTGCGCGGCTTCCTCGCGCATGTCGTGCAGCACCGCGGGTTGGCGGGCACGCTGCTGGTCGACCAGGTTCTTGAGGGAGACGGAGTCGAGGTACTCGACCATCTTCTGGTTCAGCGTTGCCCACAGTTCGTGGGTCATGCAACGCCCGGAGCCGTCATCTCCGTTACAATTACCCTTTCCGCCGCACTGGGTGGCGTCCAGCGGCTCGTCGACGGCGATGATGATGTCCGCCACCGTGACGTCTTCGGCCTTGCGCGCCAGGCTGTAGCCACCGCCCGGGCCGCGCACGCTTTCGACGATCTCATGCCGGCGCAGCTTGCCGAACAGCTGTTCCAGGTAGGACAGCGAGATCTTCTGGCGCTGGCTGATGCCGGCGAGCGTCACCGGTCCCTGATCCTGGCGCATGGCCAGGTCGATCATCGCAGTGACCGCGAAGCGGCCTTTGGTGGTCAGTCTCATGGTGCAGGGCTCTGGGGGGTAAAGCGAATACTTGATCGTTTCCGTCAAGTATAAAGGTACCCGACTAATTCAGTCAACTACCCCTGCCGCAGCGCATCAAACCCCGCGCCCTCTTCCCGGCAGCCCTCGCCGGGCTTGCCGCACGCGGCGGCATGACCCGCGCCCGTGCCGGCTCAACCGGCGGCGGCCTGCAGGCGCTGGCGCAGCATCGCGACCAGCCCATCGCAGGCATCCTCGACATAGTCGAGCACGCGCTCGAAGCCGTCGCCCTCGCCGTAGTACGGATCGGGCACTTCTTCGGCATCGTGGCAAGTGGCGAAGCTCATCAGCAGCCGAAGCTTGTCACCGGCGCCGGGATGCAGCCGGGACAGGCCGGCGAGGTTTTCGCGGTCCATCGCCAGGATCAGGTCGAAGCGGTCGAAGTCAGGCAGGCCGACCTTGCGGGCGCGCAGCGCCGACAGGTCGTAACCGCGGCGCAGCGCGGCGCGCTGGGTGCGTGGATCGGGCGCACGGCCCAGGTGGTACTCATGGGTGCCGGCCGAGTCCAGTTCGACCAGCTGCTCCAGCCCGGCCACGGCGAGCTTGGCGCGCAGCACCCCCTCCGCCGTTGGCGAGCGGCAGATGTTGCCCATGCAACACATCAGAATGGCGTATTTCTTCATCGGTCGATCGACAGCGGGGCTGGAGAAAGCGCAGGCGCGGCCACGGCACGGCGGCGCTCAAAGGCCCCTTGCCCGCCGGGCCTGGTGGTTCGGAGAGGCAGAATTCTAGCCGCCTGCACGGAACGGACGCCAAAGCCCTCCGGTGCCCGCGCCGTGGCGGCGGGCCGGCCTATGCGAGCTGCTTGGCCAGGCGCTCGCCGTGCGCAAACCCGGCCACCAGGGCAGCTTCGGCGGATTTGAAATGATCGGTGATGCGCGAGGTCTCGGTCAGCGTGCCGGCGGCGCGGATATTGGTCCCCGGGCGGCAGACGCGCACCGTGTACGACCATTCGCTTTGCGAGCGTTGCTTGACCTGGACCTGCACCTCGTGGGTTTCATAGACCTTTTTCTTCCACTCGCCGACTTCGGTCATTGTGTTTTCTCCTCGGGAAATGGGACAGGATAGCGGCTAATTGACCTCACCGGCATCGATGGCCCGCATTGCCGCGGCCTCGGCCAGCGCAACGGCCGCCTCCTGCGTGGGCGCATCGCCGGCGATGGCCTCGTAGGTGGGCCCGGCCGGCTCGCCAAAGGCATCGGCAATGCGCATCTGCCCGGCAAAGCCCCCTGCGGCATTAGGCACCGCGCTGGCCACGACCAGGTAGCCCCCGTACTCGAACTGGCGCTCCATGGCAGCTCCTTGAGCCCGGCTCACGCCGGCAGCTTGGCCGCCAGCACTTCCAGCTTCTGGATCGGCGGCGTACCCATGAACAGTTCCGGCGCCCGGGCCATCAGCGCGGCGGCAACCTTGCCGGCCAGGTGTGCCTCGCGCGCGGACTCATCGGCAAAGGCATCGAAGATGCCGAACATCGACGGCCCCAGGCGCAGCGCGAACCAGGCTGCGGTGCCGGTCTCCTGCTGCACCAGCGCCAGTCCGTCGCGCAGGAACTGCTCGACTTCCCGCTCCTTGCCGGGCCGCGCTTCCAGCGGCACCCACAGGCCAAGCTTCACCATGATGCGTCTCCGGGATCGGTCATGACGCTTCTCACTATAGGCCAGCCGCGGCGCGCGCCGGCGCCGCTGCCGGACCTCACGCCGGCGGCAGCGCGCCCTCGCCGCTGGCGCCGAACACCTGCGCCTTGAGCTTGGCCAGCTGATCGCGCACCTGTGCCGCCTGCTCGAACTCCAGGTTGCGGGCATGGTCGAGCATGAGCTTTTCCAGCCGCTTGATTTCCTTGGAGACCTGCTTCTCGCTCATGTCCTCGTAGCGCGCCTGCTCCTGCGCTGCCTGCAGCTCGGCCCTGGCATCGCTGGCGTTGTAGACGCCGTCGATGATGTCCTTGATGCGCTTGACCACGCCGCGCGGAACGATGCCGTTGGCCTCGTTGAAGGCCATCTGCTTGGCGCGGCGGCGCTCGGTCTCGCTGATGGCCTTCTGCATCGAGTCGGTCATGCGGTCGGCATACAGGATGGCGGTGCCATTGACGTTGCGCGCGGCGCGGCCGATGGTCTGGATCAGCGAGCGCTCGGCGCGCAGGAAGCCTTCCTTGTCCGCGTCCAGGATCGCCACCAGCGAGACTTCGGGGATATCCAGGCCCTCGCGCAACAGGTTGATGCCGACCAGCACGTCGAAGGTACCCAGGCGCAGGTCGCGGATGATCTCGACACGCTCCACCGTATCGATATCCGAGTGCAGGTAGCGCACCTTGACGCCGTTCTCGGACAGGAACTCGGTCAGCTGCTCGGCCATGCGCTTGGTCAGCGTGGTCACCAGCACGCGCTCGTTGACCTCCACGCGCGCGTGGATTTCCGACAGCAGGTCGTCCACCTGCGTGGTCGCCGGACGCACGATGATGGTCGGATCGACCAGCCCGGTCGGGCGCACCACTTGCTCCACCACCTGCCCGGCGTGGTCCTTCTCGAACTGCGCTGGGGTCGCCGTGACGAACATCACCTGGCGCATCTTGCGCTCGAATTCGTCGAACTTGAGTGGGCGGTTGTCCAGCGCCGACGGCAGCCGGAAGCCGTACTCGACCAGCGTGGTCTTGCGCGCGCGGTCGCCGTTGTACATGCCGTTGAGCTGGCCGATCAGCACGTGCGACTCGTCCAGGAACATCAGCGCATCGGACGGCAGGTAGTCGACCAGCGTTGGCGGCGGCTCGCCCGGGCGAGCGCCGGACAGGTGGCGCGAATAGTTCTCGATGCCCTTGCAGAAGCCCAGCTCGGAAAGCATTTCGAGATCGAAGCGGGTACGCTGCTCCAGCCGCTGCGCCTCCACCAGGCGGTTTTCCTTGTGGAAGAACTCCAGCCTGTCGCGCAGCTCGTCCTTGATCGCCTCGATCGCGCGCAGCACGGTCTCGCGCGGCGTTACATAGTGGCTCGAGGGATAGACCGTGAAGCGCGGGATCTTCTGTTTCACGCGTCCGGTGAGCGGATCGAAAAACTGCAGCGACTCCACTTCGTCGTCGAACATCTCCAGCCGCACCGCCATCTCGGCGTGTTCCGCCGGGAAGATGTCGATGGTGTCGCCGCGCACGCGGAACGTGCCGCGCTGGAAATCGGTCTCGTTGCGGGTGTACTGCATGGCGATCAGGCGCGCGATCACGTCGCGCTGGCTGATCTTGTCGCCGGCCCGCAAAGTGAGAATCATCTGGTGGTATTCGTTCGGGTTGCCGATACCATAGATCGCAGAAACCGTCGCCACGATCACCGTGTCGCGGCGCTCCAGCAGGCTCTTGGTCGCCGACAGACGCATCTGCTCGATATGCTCGTTGATCGACGAGTCCTTCTCGATGAACAGGTCGCGCTGCGGGACGTAGGCCTCAGGCTGGTAGTAGTCGTAGTAGCTGACGAAGTACTCGACCGCATTGCGCGGGAAGAACTCGCGAAACTCGGCGTATAGCTGGGCCGCCAGCGTCTTGTTGGGCGCGAACACGATCGCCGGCCGTCCCAGCCGGGCGATCGTGTTGGCCATGGTGAAGGTCTTGCCCGACCCGGTCACGCCCAGCAATGTCTGGTACGAGAGGCCGTCCTCCACCCCCTCCACCAACTGGCGGATCGCCTCCGGCTGGTCCCCGGCGGGCGGGAACGGCTGGTACAGCTGGAACGGGGAGCCGGGAAATGTGACGAATTTGCTTTCGTCCAGGGCCGGCGCGGCTTCTGCGAGGTTCGACATAGGGGGCGGAATAGCGGGAGAGGTAATTAAGAAGTAACGAAAGAAGTGATGGCGAGACTAGGGAAAAACCTCAGGAAAACGGGCGGATACGCTAGAATCTTGGGGTTGACAGCCCCCGCTTCAAACCGTTTCAGGCCCGTCCCGAACGGCATGGGGCCGATTCCGCCCAGAACGGAACGGGGCCTGCCAGCCGCCAGCGCAGTCCGAAGCATTCTACGCCTTCCCGTTTTCTTTCATTGCCGACCACGAGATTCCAAATGAGTTTGTTTTCTGCCGTCGAGATGGCCCCGCGTGACCCGATCCTGGGCCTCAACGAAGCCTTCAATGCCGACACCCGCGCCACCAAGGTCAACCTGGGCGTTGGCGTGTACTTCACCGACGAAGGGAAAATCCCCCTGCTGCGCGCCGTCCAGGAGGCAGAAAAAGCCCGTCTGACCACCGCCACCCCGCGTGGCTACCTGCCGATCGAAGGCATCGCCGCCTATGACCAGGCAGTGCAGACGCTGCTGTTCGGCAAGGAATCGCCGCTGATCACCGAAGGCCGCGTGGTGACGGCCCAGGCACTGGGCGGCACCGGCGCGCTGAAGATCGGCGCCGACTTCCTCAAGCGCCTGTACCCGGACGCCAAGGTCGCCATCAGCGACCCGAGCTGGGAAAACCACCGCGCGCTGTTTGAAGCCGCCGGTTTCCCGGTCGTCAACTACGCTTACTACGACGCTGCCAGCCACGGCCTGAACTTCGCCGGCATGGTGGAATCGCTGAAGTCGTACCCGGCCAACACCATCGTCGTGCTGCACGCCTGCTGCCACAACCCGACCGGCGTCGACCTGTCGGCCGAGCAGTGGAAGCAAGTGGTGGAACTGGTCAAGGAACACAACCTGATCCCGTTCCTGGACATGGCCTACCAGGGCTTCGCCGACGGCATCGACGCCGACGGTGCCGCCGTGCGCCTGTTCGCCGACTCCGGCCTGCCGTTCTTCGTGTCCAGCTCGTTCTCGAAGAGCTTCTCGCTGTACGGCGAGCGCGTGGGCGCGCTGTCGATCGTCACCACCGGCAAGGAAGAAGCCCAGCGCGTGATGTCGCAGGTCAAGCGCGTGATCCGCACCAACTATTCCAATCCGCCGACGCACGGCGGCACCGTGGTCGCCACCGTGCTGAACAGCCCGGAACTGCGCGCCATGTGGGAAGAAGAGCTGGCCGAGATGCGCGACCGCATCAAGCTGATGCGCCATGCGCTGGTGGACAAGCTGGCCGCCAAGGGCGTGCCGGGCGACTTCTCCTTCGTCAAGGCGCAGCGCGGCATGTTCTCGTACTCGGGCCTGACCTCGGCCCAGGTGGACCGCCTGCGCAACGAACACGGCATCTACGCTGTCGGCACCGGCCGCATCTGCGTGGCGGCGCTGAACAGCCGCAACATCGATGCGGTGGTCGATGCGATCGCAGCGGTGATGTAAGGCTGCCAGCGTTGCTGCGCGGCAACGGGCGGCAACACGTGACAGTGCGTTGCAACTGGCGCAAGCATCACAAAGCGTCATTAAAAAAGCGGCCTCGGCCGCTTTTTGCATTTGTTTTCAGTCTTGTAGGACAGTGTCATCCAAATATCAGGCGAATGCCTTATTGTGTTCCGCAGATAGGGAAGTACCTTAAGGTATATGCTGCAAAGCAAGATCGTTAGCACGGTCGTTCGATAACGGGCATAATCCGCGACGATCCCAGGTGTATTGTCAGTACATTAGTACTTGGTGGTACGTGACCAAAAGTAAGACAGGCAGAAACGGCATGCTCTACCAACTGCATGAGTTCCAGCGCTCGATCCTGCACCCGCTCACCGCATGGGCCCAGGCGACCGCCAAGACTTTCACCAATCCCCTCAGCCCGATGTCGCTGGTTCCCGGCGCCCCCCGGCTTGCGGCGGGCTATGAGCTGCTGTACCGGCTCGGCAAGGAATACGAAAAGCCGGCATTCGACATCAAGTCGGTGCGCTCCAACGGCCGCGACATCCCCATCGTCGAACAGTCCGTGCTGGAAAAGCCGTTCTGCAAGCTGCTGCGCTTCAAGCGCTATGCCGACGACCCGGAAACCATCAAGCTGCTGAAGGATGAGCCGGTGGTGCTGGTGTGCGCGCCGCTGTCGGGCCACCACGCCACGCTTCTGCGCGACACCGTGCGCACGCTGCTGCAGGACCACAAGGTCTACGTGACCGACTGGATCGACGCGCGCATGGTGCCGGCCGAAGACGGTGCCTTCCACCTGTCGGACTACATCTACTACATCCAGGAATTCATCCGCCATATCGGCGCCGAAAACCTGCATGTGGTGTCGGTGTGCCAGCCGACCGTGCCGGTGCTGGCCGCGATCTCGCTGCTGGCCTCGGCCGGCGAGACCACGCCGCGCACCATGACCATGATGGGTGGCCCGATCGATGCCCGCAAGAGCCCGACCGCCGTCAATTCGCTGGCCACCAACAAGTCCTTCGAGTGGTTCGAGAACAACGTGATCTACACCGTGCCGGCCAACTACCCCGGCCACGGCCGCCGCGTGTACCCGGGCTTCCTGCAGCATGCCGGCTTCGTGGCGATGAACCCGGACCGGCACCTGTCCTCGCACTATGACTATTACCTGAGCCTGGTCGAGGGCGACGCCGACGACGCCGAGGCGCATGTGCGCTTCTACGACGAGTACAACGCGGTGCTGGACATGGCCGCCGACTATTACCTCGACACCATCCGCGAAGTGTTCCAGGAATTCCGCCTGGCCAACGGCACGTGGGCCATCGATGGCAAGCCGGTGCGGCCGCAGGATATCGAGGGCACCGCGCTGATGACGGTGGAAGGCGAACTGGACGATATCTCGGGCGCGGGCCAGACTGCCGCCGCGCACGACCTGTGCAGCGGCATCCCGAAAGACCGCAAGCAGCACATCACCGCGCCGCGTTGCGGCCACTACGGGATTTTCTCGGGCCGGCGCTGGCGCGAGAACATCTATCCGGACCTGCGCGATTTCATCCGCAAGTATCACCAGACCGCGGCGAAGTAACGCTGCCGCAGACAGGACAACGCCCGCAATCGCGGGCGTTTCCTTTCAGGTCGCGCTCTCGGGACAGCAGGAGCGCTTCAGGTAGCAGAGCAGCATCTCGGAATGCAGCTCGGCAAAACGCTCGTGCTCATGTTGCGAAGCCACGTCGCGCCCGGTCACGGCGCTGATGGTGTAGCGGTTGGACAGCACGTAGTAACCCAGCGCCGAGATCGTCAGGTAGAACTGCGGCACGTCGATGTTGTCACGGAAGACGCCCTGCTGCTGGCCCCTGCGGATCACGTCGGCCAGCACATCCACGACCGGGTTGATCAGCTGCTGCAGCTGCGCGGATTTCTTCAGGTGACGGGCTTCGTGCAGGTTCTCGCTGTTGATCAGGCGGATGAACTCGGGGTGCTCGTAATACCAGTCCCAGACAAAGCGGGCCAGCGCGCGCACGCCGGCGATCGGGTCTTCGTCGACCAGGTGCAGCCTTTCTTCAGCGGCGCGGAATTCGGCGTACTGTTTTTCCAGCACGGCCAGGAACAGCCCTTCCTTGCTGCCGTAGTAGTAATACAGCATGCGTTCGTTGGTTTCCGCGCGCCGGGCAATCTGGTCGACGCGGGCGCCGGCCAGACCACCCTTGGCAAATTCCTCGGTGGCCGCAGCGAGGATGCGTCGGCGCGTCCCTTCGGGATCGCGTTTGGTCTTGGTCTCTGTTGACATGGATGGCAGGTCGATCGTTGCGCGGATTATGGCACACACCGGAATGCGGCAGTCCGGCTGCGCGACGCGCATCATCGCCGTTTCTGTCCACCGGCGAAATCGGGGATAATCCTTGCGGCGCGAGGGCTCGAAGAGGCCCGCCGGCGACGGTTACGCCGGATTATTGTGCGCCGGCGCAGTCCCGCCGGGTGTTTCCCGGGCGGCAGTTGTGTCGCCAAACACGCATAGCGCCGCCCCATAAACGTCCAGTCCTGTCCTGATCCGGTTTGTCTCCTGAATTCCAGCCTGTTGTCGTGAATCCCGCCGTCAAATCCCTCGCCGACCGCATCGAGGCACTGTTGCCCCAGACTCAGTGCACCAAATGCGGATTCAACGGCTGCCGCCCGTACGCCGAGGCCATGGCCGCCGGCGAAGCGGCCTGCAACCGCTGCCCGCCGGGCGGCGCGGAAGGCGTGCGCCGGCTGGCCGGGACGCTTGGCGTCGAACCCATGCCGCTCGATCCGGAGCGCGGCAACGAGCAACCGCGCGCGGTCGCGCTGATCGACGAGAGCCTGTGCATCGGATGCACCCTTTGCATCCAGGCATGCCCGGTCGATGCAATCGCCGGCGCCGCCAAGCAGATGCATACGGTGATCCCCGAACTGTGTACCGGCTGCGACCTGTGCGTGGCGCCCTGCCCGGTCGACTGCATCGCCATGGTCCCGGTCACCGGCGACCGCACCGGCTGGGACGCCTGGTCACAGGCCCAGGCCGACGCTGCCCACGCGCGCTACCTGGCGCGCCAGGCCAGGCTGGTGCGCGAGCGCGAGGAAAACGACGCGCGCCTGGCCGCCAAGGCCGCGGCCAAGCTGGCCGCGGTGCAGGCCGAAGCTCCGCAGGACGACGCCGAGCGCGCCGCGCAGGAACGCAAGCGCGCCATCATCCAGGCTGCGATCGAGCGCGCCCGCCAGAAACAGCAGGCCGCGCGTCCGCGCAATATTGAAAACGTCTCCCCCGCCGTCCAGGCGCAGATCGATGCCGCCGAAGCGCGCCGCGCGCGCGCCGGCCTGACCGAGCCGGGCGTCGGCCCCAACGCCAAACCCGACCCGGAACGACAACAATGAACGCCGCCAAGTGCCGTGCCATTTTCGAGACGCTGCGCGAAGTCAACCCGGCCCCGGCCACTGAACTGGAATACAGTTCGCCGTTCGAGCTGCTGATTGCCGTGCTGCTGTCGGCGCAGGCCACCGACGTCGGCGTCAACAAGGCCACGCGCCGGCTGTTCCCGGTCGCTCACACGCCTCAGCAGATGCTCGACCTCGGCGAAGCCGGGCTGAGCGAATACATCAAGACCATCGGCCTGTACAAGACCAAGGCCAGGCATGTGATCGAGACCTGCCGCATCCTGGTCGAGCGGCACGGCGGCAAGGTGCCGCCCGACCGCGAAGCGCTGGAAGCGCTGCCGGGCGTGGGCCGCAAGACCGCCAACGTGGTCCTCAATACTGCTTTCGGCGAGCCCACCATTGCGGTCGATACGCATATCTTCCGAGTGGCGAACCGCACCGGCCTGGCGCCCGGCAAGAGCGTGGAGGTGGTAGAGCAGAAGCTGCTCAAGTGCGTGCCGCATGAATTCCTGCACGATGCGCACCACTGGCTGATCCTGCACGGCCGCTACGTGTGCAAGGCGCGCAGGCCGGAATGCTGGCACTGCGTGATCGAGCCTTTATGCGAATTCAGGGAAAAGACGGAAGCGCCGCAGCTGTGAAGCGCCCGGCGGCGGGCCTTAGTGCGGCTCGCGCGCCAGCACCATGGCCAGCTGCAACGCCGTGCGTGCCACCACCTCGACATCGGGCGTATAGCCCTGTCCGATCCAGCGCAGGGCGACATGGATGACCCCACCCGCCACGCCAGCGGTCAGCAACGGATCGAGCCGCCGGCCCGGCGGCAGCAGCGCCTGCGCCAGCAGGCCGCCGAATTCGCCCAGCGAATCCGCCAGCGCGCCATCGACCAGCTTGCTGACGCCGCGGATCTCCACCAGGAACACCCGCGCCGAACGCGGCTCGCACTGCAAGGTCCCGAAATAGGCGCGCAGCATGGCCAGCGCCCGGTTGGGACCGTCGCCGCCGGCCGCCTCACCGGCGCGCGCCAGTGTCTGCAGCAGGCGGTGGGTGACCGCCTGGAACGACGCCAGCAGCAGCGCCTCGCTGTTGGCGAATGACTCGTAGAAATAGCGCTCGGTCAGGCCGGCGGCCTCGCAGACGGCCTTGACCGTGGCGTTCTGGTAACCGCGCTCGCCATAGACCTGCACCGCCGCGGCGATCAGCTGGCTCCGGCGCTGAGCGCGCCGTTCTTCGGCTTCGGCGCCGCGGTAGCGGCGTGCGGGGGTGAGCTCGGGGGTCATGTGCGCCATTATGACATTCCCTATTGTCAGATGCCTTGTCTTATCGCTTCTGACAACCTATGTTGTCAGAAGCGCCACTCGCCCCCGGATGCCTGACATGACCGCAGCCCATCCTGATGATGCCGTCCTCGATGTCCTGATCGTAGGCGCCGGCCTGTCCGGCATCGGCGCCGCGCGCCACCTGCAGATGCGCTGCCCCGGCAAGCGCTACGCCATCCTGGAAGCCCGCGACGCCATCGGCGGCACCTGGGACCTGTTCCGCTACCCGGGCATCCGCTCCGACTCGGACATGTACACGCTGGGCTACCGCTTCAAGCCCTGGCGCGGCGCCAGGGCCATCGCCGACGGGCCGTCGATCCGGGCCTATATCCGCGAAACCGCCGAGGAAGCCGGCATCACGCCGCATATCCGCTTTGGCCACAAGGTCGTCAGCGCCGCATGGGACAGCGCCGCCGGCTGCTGGACGGTCGAGGCCGAGCGTACGGCAAATCACAGCCGCCTGCGCCTGCGCACCCGCCTGCTCTATGTCTGCGCCGGCTATTACAGCTATGCCGAGGGGCACCGCCCGGCCTTTGACGGCGAGGAGCGCTTCCGCGGCCGCATCCTGCATCCACAGTTCTGGGACGAATCGCTCGACTACGGCGGCAAACGCGTTGTGGTGATCGGCAGCGGCGCCACGGCGGTCACGCTGGTGCCGGAGATGGCAAAGCGCGCCGCGCAGGTGACCATGCTGCAACGCTCGCCCACCTACATCGTGACGCGCCCCGCCGAAGACGCGATCGCCCACAAGCTGCGCAGGCTGCTGCCCGAGCGGCTGGCCTACGGCGCCACGCGCTGGAAGAACGTGCTGCTCGGCATGATGTTCTTCCAGCTGGCGCGGCGGCGGCCCGCGCGCACCAGGGAAAAGCTGATCGGCATGGCGGCGGCGCAGCTGGCACCGGGTTTCGACGTCGCGACGCATCTCACGCCGCGCTACAACCCATGGGACCAGCGCCTGTGCCTGGTGCCCGATGGCGACCTGTTCGGCGCCATCCGCGACGGCCGTGCCACGGTGGAGACCGATACCATCGAACGGTTCACCGAAGACGGCATCGTGCTGGCCAGCGGCAAGACGCTCGCCGCAGATATCGTAGTCGTGGCCACTGGGCTGAAGCTGAACATGCTGGGCGACATCGCGGTCAGCGTCGACGGCGAGCCGCGCCGCCCCGCCGACTCGTTCGCGTACAAGGGGATGATGCTGAGCGGCGTGCCCAACCTGGTGCTCGCCTTCGGCTACACCAATGCCTCGTGGACGCTCAAGGCCGACCTCACCGCCGAGTACGTCTGCCGCCTGTTGCGCCATATGGACCGCCATGGCCACCGCATGGCGATGCCGCGCGCGCCGGCCGGCATGCAGCCCACGCCGTTCCTGGATTTCACGTCGGGCTATGTGCAACGTGCCGCCACCGTGCTGCCCCGTCAAGGCGACCGCAAGCCCTGGCGCGTCTATCAGAATTACTTGAAAGACATGCTGACGATCCGGCACGGGCGCATCGCCGACGGCGTGCTGCAGTTCGATGTCCCGTCTTTCTCCTCCCCGGCTGGCCGGCCACACCGCGACAGCCAGGAGCCTGCCGAAACCAATACCGTGCCGGCCGTTGCCGGCAACGAGGTGCAATCGTGACCATCGCCCTGACCGTCGCTGGCCTGCTGATCGGGCTGCTCGTGGTGCTGGGCGCCGCGCTATGGCTGCACACGTTGCGCACCGTCCGGCGCATCGAGGCGGCAATGCCGCCGCGCGGACGCTTTGTCGAGGTACCCGGCGCGCGGCTGCACGTGGTCGAGCGCGGCCAGGGTCCCGCCGTGCTGCTGGTGCACGGCCTGTCCGGACAACTGGAGAATTTCGGCTACGGCATGATCGAACCGCTCGCGCGCCATTTCCGCGTGATCGCCGTCGACCGCCCCGGCGCGGGCCACTCGACGCGCGTGGCAGGCACCGCTGCGGATCTGCCGGCACAGGCCGAGTCGCTCGCGGCACTGTGCGACCAGCTTGGACTGGACAAGCCGCTGGTGGTCGGCCACTCGCTTGGCGGCGCGATCGCGCTGGCACTGGCCATCCATCACCCCGAGCGCGTCGGCGGCCTGGCGCTGATCGCGCCGCTCACCCATCCGCCCAAGGCGATTTCGCCGGTCTTCCAGGCGATGACCGTGCCCGGCGCGCTGCGCCGGCTGCTGGCGTGGACGCTGGTGGTGCCGATGTCGGAACGGCGCCGTGAAGAAGTCATGGATATCGTGTTCGGTCCCGACCCGTTCCCGCTCGACTTCCCGACGCGCGGCGGCGGCCTGCTGGCGCTGCGGCCCTCCCATTTCCTTGCCGCTTCCGAGGACCTGATCGGTGCCGCGCGAAGCCTGCCGGCAATGTTGCCGCACTATGGATCGCTGCGCGTGCCGGTGAGCGTGCTGTACGGGCGCGATGACCGCATCCTCGACTTTGCCGAGCATGGCGAAGCACTGGTCGCCAGGGTGCCGGGCGCCACGCTGACGCTGGTCGACGGCGGGCATATGCTGCCGGTGACCGCCATCGACACCTGTGTCGACTTTGTGCGCGACGCCGCCGCGCCGCGGCATGCGCCGGCGCCGGGCCCGGCCCAGTTCGCCTGAACCACGGAGTTCCTGCATGACCACCCCGACCGCCTCCAATCCCTACAAGCAGGATGTCTTCACCGCGTTCCGGGCCGTGCGCAAGCTGCTGGCCAATGGCAACGACACCGAGCAGGTGTTCCGCATCATGCGCGCGCTGAACGGCCCGTCGATGCCGCGCAACTTCGGCCGCCTGCTGTCCACGCCCGACGGCAGGCGCATGGTCTACCAGCGCATCGAACTGGCCGAGCGCCTGTCCGATCCTGCCTATGTCGCGAGCTTCGCCCCGGGCACGGTCGGCGCGGCGTATCGCGCTTTCCTGGAACAGACCGGTTACAGCGCGGACGGGCTGGCCAAGGTCTCCAACCTCGACCAGGAGCCGGTGATCGAGGACGCGTACATGTGGTTCGGCCGGCGTACCCGCGACATCCACGACATCTGGCATGTGCTCACCGGCTACCGGGCCGACGAAAGCCTTGGCGAAGCCGCGCTGGTGGCGTTCAGCTACGCGCAGACCGGCGGCAAGGGATGGGCGTTCATTGCCATCGCGGCGTCGCTGAAAAGCCTGCGCGTGACCGGCCGCCTGGCCTTTGCGCGCGCCGTGCTGGAGGGCTACCGGCTGGGGCGCCGCGCCGGGTGGCTGCTCGGCGAGGACTACGAAAGACTGTTGCACGAGCCGCTCGACGCCGCCCGCGCACGGCTCGGCATTGCGGAGCCGGGGCGCTATCTCGCCTGCAATCCGGTGCAGGAATGGACTGCCTGACGCAGGCGCGCACCAGTACAAAAAAAGCGACCCGACGGGTCGCTTTTTTTTTGGTTCTGGCGCGCGGCCTCTTCAGACGATGCGGCAGGCTTCGTCGAACGGCAGGCGCGGCAGGCGCGGATGCAGCTTGTCGGCAACGCCGTAGCCCAGGTTGACCAGGAAGTTGACCGACCACTTGCCATCGGGGAAGAAGGCCGCGTTGACCTTGTCGGCGTCGAAACCGCCCATGGGGCCGCAATCCAGGCCCAGCGCACGTGCGGCCAGGATGAAGTAGCCGCCTTGCAGCGAGCTGTTCATCAGGGCGTCGCGGGCGATTTTCTCGTCGTTGCCGGCATACCAGGCACGCGCGTCGGCGTGCGGGAACAGGCGCGGCAGCTGGTCGTGGAAGGCCTTGTCGAAGGCGATGATCGCCGTGACCGGCGCCGAGCGGGTCTTGTCGACGTTGCCGGCCGATACGCAATCCACCAGGCGCGCCTTCTCGGCCGCGCTCTTGACGAAGACGATGCGGGCCGGGCTGCTGTTGGCGGCGGTCGGGCCGAACTTCATCGCGTCATAGACCTGGTGCAGGACGGCGTCGTCCACGTGGCGGTCCTGCCACACGTTGTGGGTGCGGGCCTCGGTGAACAGTTGCGCCAGCGCGGCTTGGTCGATCTGGGACATGCGGCTCTTCCTATGCATGAAGTGAAAGAAGCGGCGATTTTACCCAAGCGCCAGGATGTGCCGTGCCAGCGTCTTTGACCAACCCGTTCAATTCTCTTGCATGTCGCCGCGGGCCGGTGCCGGCGCGCTGCTGCGCCGTGTCAGCCATAGCACGCCGGCCAGGATCAGCCCGCCGCCGAGCGCCTGCATGCCGCCGATGTGCTCGCCCAGCAGCAACGCCGCCAGCAGCACCGTGACCACCGGCTCGAGCGTCGACAGCATCGAAGCCTGCGCCGCGCCAAGCCGCTGCAGCCCGGCGAAGAAGGTCAGGATCGCCAGCACCGTCGACAGCAGCGCAATCGCCGCCAGCGCCAGCCAGCCGCCGGCGCTCGCCGGGAACTGCGGCGGCACGCCCGCGCCAAGGCGCAGCAGCCCGACCGCACCGTAGACCAGCGCGGCCGCGCTGCAGATCACCGTGGTGGTGGCGATCGGGTTGACACCGGCGGTCACGCGCGCGCCGACGATGATGTAGACGGAATAGATCACCGCCGCCGCCAGCCCCAGCGCGATGCCCAGCGGCGAACCCTCGCCGCCGCCGACCGTCAGCCCGGCCCCCACCGAGCACAGCACCAGCGCGATCACGGCCGCCGTGGTCAGCCGCTCTTTCAGGAACACCGCGGCCAGGATCGTCACAAACAGCGGGTACAGGTACAGCAGCAGCGCCACCAGGCTGGCCTGCGCATGGTTCAGCGCACTGAAAAAGCAGAACGACTGGCCCACATAGCCAATGCCGCCCATCGCCGCCAGCGCCAGCACGCGCCGCCACGGCGGCAGGCCGATGCCGCGCGTGCGCATCACCCACGCCAGCGCCCCCGCCGCCAGCACGAAACGTACGAGCAGCAGGCCATAGACGTCGGCACCGGCCGCATAGGCAAAGCGCGCAAAGATCGCCATGGCGCCGAAGGCGCTGGCCGACACCGCAATCAGCAGCACCCCGGTGAGCTTGGCGCGGGCCTGTTCGTGGGCGGTGGCGGAGGCGGTCATGAAGATGGCGGGAAGTCGGCGATCCCGCATTCTACTTGGCGCCGCCGGCGCGCCAGCGCTCGCCGCGCCCCTCGTTTACAATGGCGCCACCATGTTTAATCCCTCACGAGAAGAAGTCCGCCGTTTCTTCTGCGAAGCCTGGCAGAAGCAGATCGCGGGCAGCGTGCTGACGCCGCTGGAAGTCATTGCCGTCGACTGGATCGGCGAGCATCCCGAGTACCACGACCTGCTGCGCGACACCGAAGGCGCGCTGACGCAGGACTACACCCCCGAGCAAGGCCAGACCAACCCGTTCCTGCACCTGGCGATGCACCTGTCGATCTCGGAACAGGTTTCCGTCGACCAGCCACGCGGCATTCGCGAGGCTTATGAGGCGCTTGTACGCCGACTCGATTCGCCGCACGAAGCCCAGCACCAAGTGATGGAATGCCTGGGCGAGATGCTGTGGCAGGCACAGCGCAGCGGCCTGCCGCCGGACGGCGAACAATACGTCGACAGCGTGCGCCGGCGCGCGATGCGCTGAGCCCGCCACGCTAGCCGGTTGCTGGCAGCCTGCTAGCCGTCTGCAACGGTTGCGTACATTTCGTCACAACCCGCTTTCTATCGCGTGGTAGGCTTTGCGGGTTCCGAAATTTCCCGATGCCGCAGCGCGCCGTTCCAGCCGCGCCCGCGGTGCCCAGCATCATGTCCCGATTGACCCTGCCCCGCCGGCTGGCGCCTGCCAGCCGCGCCGTCGCCCCCCTTTGCCTGTCACTGGCGCTGGCTTTTCCTCTGGCCGCCCACGCCGGCGTGGCGCTGCTGCAGCCGCCACGCGTGATCGACGGCAACCAGCCCCTGACGCTGACGCTGGTGGTCAGCGCCGACGGCGCGACGCGCCGTTACCGGATCCCCGATACGCTGGAAGTGACCGCGTCGAGCGAAATGCAGGCGCCGGTACGCCTCGTACTGTGGCGGGAGGTCTCCGCGCCGCCCGTGGTCAACCTGCGCCGCGGCGAGCACCGCGCCATCCGCTACAGCGCGACCCTGCCGCCGCAGCTGCGCGGCCAGGTGCGGCTGGATGCGACCGGCATCGACGCCGCGCCGGTGGTGGTCACTCTGAACCGGCTGCCGCAGCCGGGCGAGGCCACCACCGCCGCCCCGCCCGCGGTAGCCGCTACGGCCGGGGCCGCTGGCGAAGCCGCGGAGACGGTCCCGGTTCCGATCACGCCGGTGACCAGCGCAAGCGCCACCGCCCCGGCGCCCGCGGACCTGCGCGACAGCGCGCGCCTGTCGTTCTACGACCCGATGTACTTCATCGTCGGCGCGCACGATGGCGCCAATGCGAAGTTCCAGTTCAGCTTCAAGTACCGGATCTTCGAGGGCGAGGATCCGGCATCGAAGAGCCTGTTCGACAACCTCTACCTCGGCTTCACCCAGTTCTCGCTATGGGACCTGTCTGAGCAGTCCAAGCCGTTCCGCGACACCAACTACCGGCCGAGCCTGTTTTACTACCTGTCGGATACCGGCGTGCGCAACCGGGCCATCAGCCGGCTGTCGCTGGCGGCCGGCGTGGAGCACGAGTCCAACGGCCGCAGCGGCGACGAGTCGCGCAGCATCAACACCGTGTTCGTCAAGCCGACGTTCTACATCGGCGACCAGAACGACTGGCACTGGCGCGTCGCGCCCAAGCTCTATGCCTACGTGGAAAAGGGCGACAACCCTGACATCGCCCACTACCGCGGCTATATGGACCTGGGCATCGCGTATGGGCGCCCGGATTCATGGGAGTTTTCCGCCACGCTGCGCAAGGGCACGCGCAAGTGGTACGGCAGCGTCGATGCGCAGGTCACCTATCCGCTGGCGCGGCTGCTGCCGGGTACCGCGGGTTACCTGATGGCGGGTTACTTCGTCGGCTATGGCGAAAGCCTGCTCGACTACAACCACAAGCTGCCCTGGCAGTTCCGCATCGGCTACGCGCTGTCGCGCTGAAGGCCTGATGCCGCCTGGCTGGCCGGTTCACCCCGCCAGCGGCTTGCCGCCCGCCTTCAGCCGGGCATTGGCGACCGCGGCGGCAAACTGGCCGTGGCCATGCCAGCCGGTGGCACGGCCGAGCTTCTTGCCGTTCTGGAAGAACATGAACACCGGGATGCCGTGCAGGCCGAAGCGCTTGCCCAGCGCGGGTTGTTCATAGACGTTGGCATGCAGCCAGTGCAGGCCCAGCGCCCGGACCGGCTCGGGATTGGCGAGCATGGCTTTCTTTGCCATCTCGCAATTGAAGCAATCCACGCCCCAGAAGAACACGCACACCAGCGCATCGCCGGCCTGCGCGATCGCGGCGTCGATGCTGGCGTCGTCGACCTCGCGCATGCCGAAGGCCTCGAAGGCGCGATGGTCGAGGTGGGGGGCCGCGGCCTGGTCCGCGGATGGTGCGCCGGCCGGCGATTCGCTTGACATGATTCGCTCCCGCAAAGGCAAGAAAGCAAAACGCCCGGGCCTGGACGGCACCGGGCGCAGCCTCAGCCGCTAAGCAGTCCGGCTTACTTCGGTGCCGCCACCGTCACCAGCGCCGGGCGCAGCACGCGGTCGGCAATGGTATAGCCGCGCTGCAGCACGGTGACGACGGTGTTGGGTTCCTGGTCGGCCGGCACCATCGAAATGGCCTGGTGGCGGTGCGGGTCGAACTTCTCCCCGACCGGGTTCAGTTCCACGATCTTGCCGCGCTCGAACGCGGCTGCCAGCTGGCGCGCAGTCAGTTCGACGCCTTCGCGCAGCTTGGCAATATCGCCGGAACCGTCAGCCAGCGCGGCCTGCAGGCTGTCCATCACCGGCAGCAGGTTGTCGGCGAAGTTCTCGATGGCGAATTTGTGGGCCTTGGCAACGTCTTCCTGCGCCCGGCGGCGGATGTTTTCGCCCTCGGCGACCGCGCGCATGTACAGGTCGTAGTGTTCACGCGCCTTGGCTTCCAGGGCGGCCAGCTGGGCCGCCACATCCTCCACGGCGGCAGCCTCCGGCGCGGCGGTCTCCTGCGCGGCAGGGGCGCTGGCTTCGTCGTTGGGCGTCGGGTTGGATGGCGTCTGCTTCTGTTCTTCCATGTCGATCCGTATCAATGCATTGGCGCGGCCGTCCGTGGGTACGGCCGCGGTGGGTCAATCGGCGTGTTTAGCGGGCAATTGGTGGCGTCGCGCCGGATTTCAAGAGTGGCGCCGGCGAGACGCGGAAACAAGCGGTTACAAAGGCGTGAGTTATGCAATTGACGCCTTATTGCCTTGCTGCACTGCACTCACTAACATTCTCTTACGAAAAATGACAAAAATGCCGGGGGCCTGGAGATGGTTCATTTTTGTGCCTCTTCCGAAAGGTTGGCCATGCATAAGCTGCCAGTCGTGACGCTCTGCCTCGTGGCCGCCCTGGCGGTCATGACCGCCTTTATCTGCCTGTCCGACGCCTTCTCGCCGCGCGATACCGAGTATGGCAGTGGCAAGGCGGTGTTCAAGCACTACATCGTTCCTATCATCAGCCAGGAAGTCTCGCAGGAATAAGCGCCAGCGCAACTTTCCGGCACACACGCTCGCACCGCGGCGGCCCCGGCATTGTGCCGGCGCCGCCGCGTGTCGTTCCTGCCAGCCTCAGTGCCGGAAGTCATCGATGCGGCGGCGGTCGCGCTTGGTCGGGCGCCCCTGCAACTGCGCGGCGGGCTCCGGCTGCAGGCGGCGCCGCTCGGCCTCGGCCTGCCGGCGTGCCTGGCTGTCGGCACTCTCTTCATACAGCGTCTGCGCCACCGGTGCCGGTCCGCGCGCCGGGGCAATGCCCTTCACCTGCAGTTCCCAGCGCTGCTGGTGCGCTTCGAGCGCGACCTTGTCGCCGGGCCGCACTTCACGCGAGTTCTTGACCAGTTGGCCGTTGACGGTCACCTTGCCCCGCTCCACCGCCTCGGCCGCAAGCGAGCGCGTCTTGAAGAAGCGCGCGCACCATAGCCATTTGTCGATGCGCTGGCGCGCATCCGCTTCAAAATCCACGTTCATGCTGCGGCTCCCCGGGTCTGCGCACGCGAGCGACGCGCTTCCAGCTCATGCGGGTGCGGCGTGTTGAGCGGCCATCCCTGCAGGTGCTGCAGGGCAATCTCCGCCATCGCCGCCACCCACGGCGCCGCGTCGTTCATGCAAGGAATAAAGTGGAAATCCTTGCCGCCCGCGACCTTGAACTCGGTCTGCCCTTCCATCGCGATTTCCTCGAGCGTCTCGATGCAGTCCGCCGGGAAACCCGGGCAGAACACATCGACCCGGCCGGCGCCAACCTTGCCCAGCTCCGCCAGCGTCGGGGCCGTGTACGGCTGCAGCCACTCCGCCTTGCCAAAACGAGACTGGAACGTCACCTGATATTGCCCCGGCTGCAAGCCCAGCGCGTCGCCCAACAGCCGGCCGGTCTTCAGGCACTCGCAGTGATACGGGTCGCCCAGCTCGAGCGTGCGCCGCGGCACGCCGTGGAACGACAGGATCAGCTTGTCGCCGTGCGCAAAATCGGGCATGCCGTGCCGTGACCAGTAGGCCCCGACCTGCTGGTGTAGCGCCGAGATATAAGCGGGATGGTCATGGAAATGTTTGACCAGCCGCAGCTCGGGCTGGTTGCGCCATTGTCCCAGCACGCGGAACACTTCGTCGAAGGCGGTGGCGGTAGTGGTGCCGGAGTACTGCGGATACATCGGCAGCACCAGCACCTGCTCGCAGCCCTGGCGGCGCAGCGCTTCCATCACCGAGGCGATCGACGGGTTGCCGTAGCGCATGGCGCACGCCACCGTCACCTCGTGGCCGTTCTGGTTCAGCAGCCGCTGCAGCGCATGGGCCTGGCGCTCGCTGTAGACCAGCAGCGGCGAGCCGGTCATATGCGCCTCGCGCAGCCAGATCGACTCGTACTTCAACGCCGACGCTCGCGAACGCAGCGGCAGGATCACGCCATGCAGCAGCGGCAGCCAGGCGGCACGCGGGATCTCGACCACGCGCGGGTCGGACAGGAATTCCTTCAGGTAGCGCCCCACCGCCCTGGGCGTGGGCGCATCGGGGGTACCCAGGTTGACCAGCAGGATCGCCGTGCGCGGCGCCTGCCCGTGCTGGTAAACCGGTTCGGGTGAAAACGTCATGTCGCTTCCGGGTTGGCGCGCGGCCGGCAACGCGCCATGGCGGCGCGCCAGCGCAGGTGGCGCTCGGTAGGAATGGGGCAGCTTGTCAGACCGGCCAGCCGCGTCACTGGTTCTGGCTCAGCGCGCTGGACAGCAGCCGCGCGGTGATGTCTACGATCGGGATCACGCGCTCGTATGCCATGCGTGTCGGGCCGATCACGCCGAGGGTGCCGACGATCTGCCCGTCGACCTCGTACGGCGCGGTGATGACCGCCATGTCTTCCAGCGGCACCAGCTGGCTCTCGCCGCCGATGAAGATCTGCACGCCCTGGGCGTGGCTGGAGACATCGAGCAGCTGCAGCAGGCTGGTCTTGTGCTCGAACACGTCGAACAGCCGGCGCAGCTTGTCCATGCTGGAAGACAGGTCTTCCACTTCGAGCAGCTTGCGTTCGCCGCTGATATAGACGTGGTCGTCTTCCTCGTCGTCGGCCACGCTGCCGGCCTCGACCGCCGCCTGCATCAGCTGCGACATGTCGCGGCGCAGGTCCTGCAGCTCGACGCGCAGGTGGCTGCGCACGGCGTCGAAGCTCATGCCGGTGTAGTGCGAGTTGAAGTAGTTGGCGGCCTCGATCAGTTGGGCCGGGGTATACGACAGCTCGGTCTGGATGATCCGGTTCTGCACGTCGCCCTCGGGGCTGACGATGATCAGCAGGATGCGCTTGTCGGACAGGCGCATGAATTCGATCTGCCGGAACGCCTGCGCGCGCCGGGGCGTCATCACCACGCCGGCGAAGTGCGACAGGTTGGACAGCGTGCGCGCTGCCGCCGTGATCATGCGCTGCGGACCCAGCTGCTGGGCGCCGAGCTGGCCCTGGATCTGGCCGGTCAGCTCGGCCAGTTCGGTGTTGCGCTCCAGCGGCTTGGCCGTCAGCATGGAATCGACGAACAGCCGGTACCCGCGCGGCGTCGGGATGCGGCCGGCCGACGTGTGCGGGCTGGCGATAAAGCCCATTTCCTCCAGGTCGGACATCACATTGCGAATGGTCGCGGGTGACAGGTCCAGCCCCGAGAATTTCGACAGGGTGCGGGACCCGACCGGCTGGCCTTCGGCGATGTAGCGCTCGATCAGGGTCTTGAGCAGCGTTTTGGAACGTTCATCCATGATGCCCCGATTTTACGCAAGTTTTAGACCTTCTGGCGCCCCGCCTGGGTTACGGCGCCGGCGCCTGCTGGCAACGGCAGCGGCGGTATGGTCTAATCCCGGCATGTCCGCCCCCCCGAGAGCCAGCGCCTTGCGCACTTCGTTCAACACCGTCGCCCTGGTGGGCCGCTACTCGACTGCCGGCATCGAAGGACCGCTGGAGGAAATCGCCTCTTATATCCTGCGCAACGGCCAGGATGTGGTGTTCGAGCGCGAGACCGCGCTGGCCACCGGGCTGACCGCCTACCCTGCCCTGTCGGCCGAGGAAATCGGCCAGCACGCCGACGTGGCGGTGGTGCTGGGCGGCGACGGCACGCTGCTGGGCATTGCCCGCCAGCTGGCCGGGTACGACGTGCCACTGATCGGGGTCAACCACGGGCGGCTCGGCTTCATGACCGACATCGCGCTGGAAGACGTGCACACGGTGCTGCCCGACATGCTCGACGGCCGCTACGAGGCCGAGAACCGGCTGCTGCTCGAATCCCGCGTGGTGCGCGACGACAGCGTCATTTTTTCGGCGCTGGCGCTGAACGACGTGGTGGTGAACCGCTCAGGCATTTCCGGCATGGTCGAGCTGGCGGTGTCCGTTGACGGCAACTTTATGTACAACCAGCGTTCGGACGGCCTGATCGTGTCGACCGCGACCGGCTCGACCGCCTACGCGCTGTCCGCCGGCGGCCCGATCCTGCACCCGACGCTGTCGGGCGTGGTGCTGGTGCCGATCGCCCCGCACGCGCTGTCGAACCGCCCGATCGTGCTGCCGCACGATGCCGAGGTCACCATCGAAGTGGCCAGCGCGCGCGACGCCAGCGTCAATTTCGACATGCAGTCGCTGACCTCTCTGCTGCCCGGCGACCGCATCGTGGTGCGGCGCTCGGAGAAGAGCATCAACCTGCTGCACCCGGTGGGCTACAACTACTACGCCACGCTGCGCAAGAAGCTGCACTGGCACGAATACCCGTCCGAAGACAACCGCCTCTGAGCCGCCCCCAGAGCCCGAGCTAGCCACCCCGATCCTACGCCAGCCCGACTTTCCGGACCGATCTCACTTTCGCCACGATCCGCCACGATGCTGCGCAGCCTGTCCATCCGCGATTTCGTCATCGTCGACACGCTCGACCTCGATTTCACCCCTGGCTTCACCGTCTTTACCGGCGAGACCGGCGCCGGCAAGTCGATCCTGATCGACGCCCTGGCCCTGGTGCTGGGCGAGCGGGCCGACGCCGGCATCGTGCGCGAAGGCGCCGCACGCGCCAGCATCAGCGCCACCTTCACGACCCACCCGGCGCTCGACGCCTGGCTGGCCGAGCGCGAGCTCAATGCCGAAGACGATGACGGCGCCGGCGCGGTGCTGCTGCGGCGTACGGTCGATGCCGGCGGCCGCAGCAAGGCCTTTATCAACGGCGCCGCGGCCACGCTGGCGCAGCTGCGCGAAGTGGGCGACCAGCTGGTCGACATCCACGGGCAGCACGCGCACCAGCTGCTGCTGCGCCCGGACGCGCAGCGCCTGCTGTTCGACGCCCACGCCGGGCTGACCCAGCAGGCCGGCGCGGTGGCCGAGGCCTGGCGCGCGTGGCGCGCCTGCGTGCGCCAGCGCGAGGCGGTCGAGCACCAGTCGCGCGAGATGCAGCTCGAGCGCGAACGGCTGGAGTGGCAGGTCGGCGAGCTCGACAAGCTCAACCCGCAGCCGGGCGAATGGGAAGAGATCCAGGCCGAGTACAACCGCCTGTCGCATGCCGCCGGCCTGATCGACGGCAGCCGCGCGGCGCTGGAGGCGCTGTCCGAAGCCGACGGCTCGGTGCTATCGGCGTTGAACACCATCGTGCACCGGCTGCAGCAGCTGGCCGACGTCGACCCGGCGCTGCGCGACGTGCTGGCCGCGCTCGAGCCGGCCCAGGTGCAGGCCGAGGAAGCCGCGCATTCGCTGACCCGCTACGTCGACCGGCTCGAGCTGGATCCCGAACGGCTGCAGGCCGTCGAGGAACGCATGCAGGCGCTGCACGCCACCGCGCGCAAGTACCGCCTGCCTCCCGAGCAGTTGCCCGATGAGCTGCTGGCGCGCCGCCAGCAGCTCGACGACCTGCAGGCCGCGCAGGACCTGAACAAGGTGATGGCGCGCGAAGCCGCCGCCAAGGCCGCCTACCTGACGCTGGCGCAGCACCTCAGCCATGCGCGCTCGCAAGCGGCGCAGGCGCTGTCGGCCGCGGTCACCGAGGCCATGCAGGGCCTGTCGATGGCGGGCGGCAGCTTTGTCGCCGCGCTGAACACGCTGGAAGACGGCCAGAGCTACGGCCTGGAGCAGGTCGAGTTCCTGGTGGCCGGCCATGCCGGCGTCAGCGCGCGGCCGCTGGCTCGGGTCGCGTCCGGCGGCGAACTGGCGCGCATCAGCCTGGCGATCTCGGTGATTACCAGCGAGGCTTCGCCCACGCCGACGCTGATCTTCGACGAAGTCGACACCGGCATCGGCGGCGCCGTCGCCGAAGTCGTCGGCCGGCGCCTGCAGGAACTGGGCCGCGCGCGCCAGGTGCTGTGCGTGACCCACCTGCCGCAGGTCGCCGCGCAGGCCGGCACGCACCTGCTGGTCAGCAAGGAAACCACCGATGGCGGTGATGGCTCGGTCACGCGCTCGGTTACGCGCTCGGTTACGCGCTCACGCATCCGCGTGCTCGACCCGGCCGGGCGCGTGGTCGAGACCGCGCGCATGCTGGGCGGCGCAACCGTCACCGCGACCACGTTGCAGCATGCCGAAGAGATGCTGGCGCAAGGCGCCGAAGCCCAGGCCGGCGCCCCGGTGCGCGGCACGGCCAAGGAAAGCCGGCGCGGCCGCCGCGCCGCCGGCTGATGCCCCGGCATCGTCGCCCACATCGCCCGCGTCGCCCCCACATCGCGCTTGCATCGGCGCACCCGAACCAACTTTCACAGGAGCCTCACCATGACCCGCCACGCGCCGCCGGCAGGCCGCCGCCACCGCCCCTTGCGCGCCGTCCTGGCCCTGGCCACAGCGGCCACGGCCGCACTGCTGGCATTGTCTGGCTGCAAGGCCCAGTCGGGGCCTTACGCCCCGCCGCCGGGAAGCATCACCGACGACCGCGCGGTGGGCGACATCATGGTCAAGTTCAAGCCGCCCGCGGTCGAAATGTCCGAGGATGCCGGGAAGTTGCTGGCCGAGATCAAGGGCCCGATCCGCTATGTGGTCAAGCGCCCCATGTCGGGCGGGGTCTGGCTGGTGACGGCGATCTCCAAATCGGCGGATGCCACCATCGACCAGGCGGTTGATACGCTGCGCGCCATCCCGCGTGTCGAGACCGCCGAGCCGGACCGGATGATCCAGCCAAACCGCACCATGCCGACCAGCCGGGATATGCCCAAGAGCTGAGTTGCCCGCGGAGTCCGTCCGGAAGCGGCGGGTTCTAAACCTTCGGTATCCCTTGCGCAACCGGCGCGGATCGTATTCCCTACATTCGATCCCCCTGCGCGCCCGATGACGTGCGGGGTGCCTCTGGAGGAATACATGCTGCATCCCGCGCAGTCCGTCTTCCGTCACTGCTTCGCGTTGCCCCACTGGCGGGCAGCCCTGATCACCATCGCTGCGCTTTGTGGCGCAGCACCGGTCGCCGCAGGCGCCGCGCCCTCCTCGACTTCAGCCGCGGCCCCGGCCTACACCGGCCAGATCATCGTACGCTGGCGCGATGGCACCACCTCCACCGTGAGCAGCAAGGAGCCGGCCGCGGCGGCCGCGTCAGCAGCGAGTCCGCTGCAGCAACTGCGCGAGCGCACCGGCATCGCCGCCACGCTGCGCCGCCCCATGGGCGGCAACATGGACCTGCTGCAGGTGCCGGACGAACTCGCCTCCGACCCGGAAGCCGCCGCCGCCCGCCTGCGCCAGGACCCGCGCGTGGCCGATGCCGTGCCGGACCGCTGGCTGCACCTGCACGATACCCTGCCCAACGACCCGCAATTCTCCGCCAACCAGCCTTACCTGATGGGCACCGGCACCGCCGTCGGCGGCGTCAACCTGCCGCGCGCCTGGGACCGCACGCGTGGCAGCGGCGGCATCGTGATCGCGGTGGTCGATACCGGGGTGCTGCGGCACCCCGACCTGGCCTCCCGGCTTCTGCCGGGCTTTGACTTCATCAGCAGCGCCATCGTCTCCAATGACGGCGACGACGGGCGCGACAGCGACGCTACCGATCCCGGCGACAATGTCCCGGCCGGCTTCACCTGCCCCGGCAGTTCAACACCGACCACCGAGGCCACGTCCAACAGCTGGCACGGCACGCGCGTGGCCAGCGTGATGGGCGCGGTCACCAACAACGGCGAAGGCATTGCCGGCGTCGACTGGAGCGCCCCCATCCTGCCGGTGCGGGTGTCGGGACGCTGCGGCGCGCTGCTGTCCGATACGGTCGACGGCATGCGCTGGGCGGGCGGCCTGCCGGTGCCGAATGTGCCGGCCAATCCAACCCCGGCGCGGGTGGTCAATATCAGCCTTGGCGGCGGCACCTGCAGCAGCATCGAGCAGCAGGCGGTCAACGACCTGAACGCGCGCGGCGTGGTGGTGGTGGCGGCGGCGGGCAACAACCGCAGCGCGGTCGAAGCGCCGGCCGATTGCAGCGGTGTGATCGCCGTCACGGCCCACGCCAACGACGGCGAGAACGCCACCTATGCCAACATCGGCCCGCAGGTGGCGATCAGCGCGCCGGGCGGCGGCTGCGGCAATTCGCGCGTGCAGAACGGGGCATGCACCACCACGCTTTCGGTAATCCGCACGCTGGGCAACAACGGCACCACCTCGATCGGGGCCTACACGATATCGTCGTCGCAGGGCACTAGCTTCGCGGCACCGATGGTGTCTGGCGTGGTGGCGATGATGTTCGCGCTGAACGGGTCGCTGACGCCGGCGCAAGTGACCGCGGCGTTGAAGGCCTCGGCGCGGCCGCATCCATCCGGCACCTTCTGCACCACCAATCCAGGCGTGTGCGGCGCCGGGCTGCTGGATGCCGACAACGCGCTGGCCGCGGCGGTGTCGGCCCCGCCGGCGGCCGCCGCGCCGGCACCGTCCGGCGGTGGCGGCGCGGTGCCACGCTGGCTCGCGCTCGCGCTGGCCGGTACCGGCCTGCTCGGCTTCGCGCTGCGCCGGCGCGCATAAAGCTTGCCCTGCCAGCTTGCCCTGCCGCGGATGCGGCTCAGTCGCCGTCGGCGCTGCGCAGCGGCCGCCGCGCCAGCCACCACTCCTGCACGACCCAGCACAGCAGTCCGGCCACCGCGCCGGCTGCGTGCGCGGCGCGCACCACGCCGAACCCCCATGACGGGTCAAAGATCACCGGCGCCAGCCACGATTGCTCCAGCCACACCTTGGCCAGCACGCCCAGGCACAGCAGTACGCCGAGCACGCGCGACAACCCGGGCGCGCGCAACAGGCTGAGCCCGCCCCACAGCGCCAGCCCGTGCAAGGCGCCGGACAAGCCGCCATACCAGCCGACCGATGGCACGCGCAGCAGCGCGGCCTGCACGGCAAGGCCGCACGCCAGCAACACCAGCAGCATGGCGCGCGCCCGCGCCGCACGCCCGGCCAGCGCCAGCAGCCCCGCGGCCGCAAGTGCGTTGGCCAGCCAGTGCATCGCGCCCAGGTGCACCCACATGGCGGTGGCCAGCCGCCACCACTGGCCGTCGAGCCGTACTGCATCGCGCAGATAGAGGCCGTGGGCGTGCCACCACGGCAGGAAGGTGAAGCAGGCCGACAGCGCCCACACCAGCGCGCTCGCCGCCAGCAGCCCCGGCCACGAGGCACCGGCGGGACGGCCCCGGGCCGCCGCGGCGGGCGTGGCCTTCGTAGCCATGGTGGGCTCAGTCCTCACCGAACACGGCCTGCCACAGCGTGCGCACCTGCGCCCTCTGTCCGGCGACCGATTCCGCCGCCAAGCGCGCGTGCGCCTGGCCGTCGAGCCGCAACTGGTGCTGGCGCGCGCGGAACAGCCGGTAGGCGTCGCCCACCGCCACGGCCAGCGCGGCATCGATCAGCCCGAGCGCGCCGGCCTCGCGCAGCAGCGCGATATTGCCCGCGTTGCGCGTCAGCTGCGGATGCTCGCGGCTGTGCAGCAGCACCAGGTACTGCACCGTGAACTCGATGTCGACCATGCCGCCGCGGTCGTGCTTGAGGTCGAACAGGCTGGTGGGATTGGGATGGCCCTCGGCCACCTTGCGGCGCATCTGCACGATCTCGCCGCGCAGCACCGCGGCATCGCGCTCCTGGCGCAGCACCTCGTCGCGCAGCGCCTCGAAGCGCTCGCCGATGGCCGCATCGCCGGCACAGAAGCGCGCGCGCGTGAGCGCCTGGTGTTCCCAGACCCATGCGGTGTTGTCGCCCTCGCGCAGCTGGTAGCGGCGGAAGGCGTCGAAGCCGGTGACCAGCAGGCCGGCCGCGCCGTTGGGGCGCAGCCGCGTATCGACGTCGAACAGCGCACCCGCCGCGGTATGGCTGGTGAGCCAGGTGATCAGCCGGCGCGCGAAGGCGGCGTAGACATCGGGCGCCCTCTCGTGCTCGTCGTCATACAGGAAGATGATATCGAGGTCCGAGGCATAGCCCAGCTCCTTGCCGCCGAGCCGGCCGTAGGCGATCACCGCGAAGCGCGGCGTGTCGCAATGGCGCGTGGCGAGCTGGCGCCACACCGTCTGCAGCGTGGCATCGAGCATGGCGTCGGCCAGGTCCGACAGCCGGTCGGCCACCTGTTCCACCGTCAGCATGCCCTGCAGGTCTTGCAGCAGTACGCGGAAGGTCTCGGCGTGGTGCTCGCGGCGCAGGATGTCCATCTGGTGCTCGACCTGCCCTTCGGCGGCCAGCAGCCGCTCGTGCAGGCGCTTGCGGAACGCGGCCCAGTCGGGCGCGCCGGCCAGCGCATCGCTGTCGAGGAGTTCGTCGAGCAGTTGCGGATGGCGCGTCAGGTAGGCCGCGGCCCAGCGCGAGGCATGCAGCGTCTGCGCAACGCGGTCCATCGCCTGCGGGTACTCGGACAGCAGCGACAGGTAGGAGGCGCGCCGGCTGATGGCCTCGAGAAAGTCGATAAAGCGCGCGATGGTGCTGTCGGCGTCGTCCTGGCGCGCGGCCAGGTCGAGCGCGCGGTTCACCAGCTGGTCGAAGCGGGCGCGGCTGGACTCGGACAGCGCACGGTAGCGCAGCGACGACGCGATCGCGCGCAACCGGTCGAACAGGCCGGTGCAGTCGGTGAAGCCGGCCGCCTGCAGGCGCCGGCACGGCGTGGCATCGTCGCACGCATCCTCCCCGCCCTGCGCCGGCGCGGCGGCGTCCTGCTGGTTGTCCTGCGCGCGCGCGGCGTTGTCGTCGAGCACGATGTCGGGCCACAGCGCCTCGCAGGGCGCGGCGTCGGGGTCGGAGAAGGTGGCCTCGAACTGCTGCGCCACCGGCTCCTGCAGCGCCGCCAGCCGCGCCAGCAGTTCGTTCCAGCTGGCACAGCCCATCATCCGCGCCACCGCCAGCCGCTCGTCTTCCGAGGTCGGCAGGTGATGGGTCTGGGCGTCGTCGCGGTACTGCAGGCGGTGCTCCAGCTGGCGCAGGAAGCGGTAGGCGTCGCCCAGCTGTCCGGCCTGGCCGGCGGGCAGCAGGCCGCGCTCGACCGCCACCCCCAGCACTTCCAGCGTGGGCCGCACGCGCAGCGCGGGATCCTGGCCGCCGCGGATCAGCTGGAACACCTGCGCCATGAATTCGATCTCGCGGATACCGCCGCGGCCGAGCTTGATATTGAACGAGCGCTGGCTGCCGATATTCATGCCGTGGCCCGCCAGCCCGCCGCTGCGCTTGGCGGCCTCGCTGCGGATCTGCGCATGCAGCGAGCGGATCGCCGCGATCACGCCGTAGTCCAAGTAGCGCCGGAACACGAACGGCGTGGTCAGGCGCGCCAGCAGGCCGGCGGTGCGCTGCGCGTGCGGCGTGCCGAGCGCCGACACCACGCGGCCCTTGATCCAGGCGTAGCGCTCCCACTCGCGCCCCTGCACCACCAGGTATTCCTCCAGCATGCCGAGGCTGCACGCCAGGGGGCCGGCGTCGCCATTGGGCCGCAGCCGCATGTCGACGCGGAACACGTAGCCATCGGCGGTCACCTCGGCAAGCAGGTTGATCAGGCGGCGGCCGAGGCGGATAAAATACTCATGGTTGGACAGGCTGCGCGTGCCGCCCTGCGTGTCGCCGTCTTCGTCATACAGGAAGATCAGGTCGATGTCGGACGAGACATTGAGCTCGCGCCCGCCGAGCTTGCCCATGCCGACCACCACCAGCTCCTGCACCTCGCCGCTCTGCTCGCCGACCGGGCGCCCGAAGGTAGTGGCGAGATCGGCGCCGAGCACCGCCAGGCCATGCTGGATCGCCAGTTCGGCCAGGTCGGTCATGGCGCCGGTGATTTCGCCCAGCGCGGCCAGGCCGCGCAGGTCGCGCTCGATCACCGCGCACATGACTTCGGCGCGCAGCCGGCGCAAGGTGCGCTTGGTGGCTTCCTCGGCATCGGCCGAAGGTTCGTGCAGCGCCTGCAGCCGCGCCTCCATCCACGCGCGCGTAAGCGGCTGCCCGGCCGCCGCCGCGATCACCGCGGGCAGTTCGGGGCGGGCCAGCAGCACACGCCGCGCGTAGTGCGAATACGCTGCCGAGTACAATACGTGGCCGCCACAGCCGGCCGCCTGCAGACCCTGCGGCAAGGCCTGCGCCGCAGTGACGGCAAAGGCGCCGGCGGTCATGGTCCCGGGGCCTTCGCCGGGGGCAAGCGCCGCCGCCGGATCCGCCAGGTAAGCCGGTCCCGGTGTGGCGCCCGCGCCATGTTGGTCGGAGGGATCGCCAGCGGCGGAACTCGTCGGGTCAGAGACAGTCATTCCAGTAATTTGAAATGCGAGAAAAGGTGCGGCCGGTACCGGCGGCAAAGCGGGCGAGCCCGGGTCATGCCGCATCGGTTCACGCCGCGCGCGGTGCGCGCATTCTTGTTGTAGCCGGCCGGGCACCAGATTGGAGAGCGGCTAGTATTGTCGGATAATCTGCGCATGTCCAGCCGCGCCCCACAACCCGCTGACGGTGCTCCCCCCAATGGCGGCGCGGGCGGGCATATGGCCGCCGCTACGCTGCCGGCTCCGGCCAACGACACCGTCAAAAGCTCCGCTACCAGTTCCGCCAACAAATCCGCTGACAACGCCGCGAACAACCCCGCTTCGCCACCACCCGCTCATTCCTTGGCTGCTACAGGTATCGATTCCCCTGCCCTGACGCGCCCCGCGTCGGGCCTCGCGCGGCTGCGCGGCCTCGCCGGCGCCGGCGCGCGCGCGGTCGTTCGCATGGTGCGCCACCCGTTCTGGCGCGGCCTGGGACGCGCGCTGGTACGGCTGGCGCTGGTGCTGGGCGTGCTGGCGCTGGTGGCGGGCCTGCTGATCCGCTTCGTGCTATGGCCGCAGGCATCGGCCGCGCGCGAATGGCTGGAGGAACGCGGCTCGCTCGCGCTGTCGGCACAGGTCACCATCGGCGCGCTCGATACCTACTGGGACGGCTGGCACCCCGCCTTCCGCGCCCGCGACCTCCGCGCCGTGGACAATGGCAAGCGCGTGCTGCTTGCGACCGCCACGCTAGACGGCAAGCTGTCGTGGCGCTCGCTGTTCAGCATGGGCCTGCAGTTCGTCAGCCTGGGCGCCACCGGCACCGACATCCTGGTGCGCCGCACGCCCGAGGGCAAGCTGCTGGTCGGCGGCATGCAGGTCGATGCCACCGGCGGCCAGCAGGAAGACGACCGCTTCCTGGGCTGGCTGATGTCGCAGGGCCGCGTGTCGCTGTCCGACGGCAGGCTGCGCTGGCTCGACGAGAAGGCAGGCCTGCCGCAGCTCGATATCGGCGAAATCCTCCTCGACACCCGCCGCGACGGCTCGCGCCATACCGTGACGCTGGAAGCGCGCTCGCCGGCGCTGGGCCCGCGCCCGCTGGTGGTCAAGTCCACCTTCAGCAACGATTACCTGCACAGCGCCGGCAACTGGCGCTACTGGAGCGGCCAGGCCAGCTGGGACGTGGCCCAGCTGGAATTGCCGGTGCTGCAGCGCTACCTGGCCATGTTCGAGGGCGTGGCCAGCGGCACCTTCAGCACCGACGGCAGCATCGAATTCCGCCAGGGCCGCATCGTGCGCAGCCAGACCCGTCTGCGCGCCAGCAGCGTCGACCTGCAGCTGGCCGGCGCCGCCGCCCCGCTGCGGCTGGCCAATGCGCAGGCCTTTTTGCTGCACCGGACCGAACGCGACGGCAGCAACCTGCTCACCGTCGACACGCTGCTGTGGCAGCCGCAGCCGCAGCCTGCCAGCGGCCAGGCGGCTCCGGCCGACGCCAGCTGGCGCGAAGGCATGCGCAAGGTCGAGCTCGGCTGGGCTTATGCCAAGGACGGCAACCTGCGCAAGTTCACGCTGAAGGCGCCCACGCTGGACCTGAACACGGTGCGCGCGCTGGCCAGCTCGATGCCGCTGGAGACCGCGGTGCTGCGCCGGCTGCGCGCGCTGCAGCCGGCCGGCCACATCGACAACCTCAACGTCAGCTGGAGCCGCGAGCGCGCCGGCATGCTCGACCGCAGCGGTGGCAAGCCCCACTACAGCCTGCAGGGCACGCTGCGCGAAGTCTCGGTCAACGGCCAGGCGGCGGTGCCGGCCCTGGATACCAAGGGCCGTCCGCGGCTGGGCACGCCCGGTTTCTCGCACCTGTCGGGCACGTTCTCGTTCGACGACCAGCAAGGCAGTGCGCGCTTCGAAGGCAATAACGCATCGCTGGTGATGCCCGGGCTGTTCGAGGAGCCGCGCGTGCCGTTCGACCAGATCGGCGGCGACGTGCGCTGGCACCATGCCGGCGGCAAGCTGGTGGTGACGCTGGACGGCATCCGCTTTGCCAACGCGGATGCGGCGGGCTCGGTGCGCGGCACCTGGCGCGCCGGTGGCGACGGCACCTCCGGCATCGCCGACCTGAGCGGCGAGATGACCCGCGCCCAGGTCGCGCGCGTGCCGCGCTACCTGCCGCAGACCATCCCGGCGGGCACGCGGCACTACCTCGCGGGCGCGCTGATGAGCGGCGACGCGGCCGGCGTCAGCTTCGTGCTCAGGGGCGACCTGGAGCATTTCCCGTTCCACGCGCCGTTCGAGAAGGCGGGCGAGTTCCGCGTCGACGTGCCGATCGAGCGCGTCAGCTACCAGATTGCACCGCACGAGACTGGCGCGGGGGGCGCGCCGCTGTGGCCGGTGTTCACCGACATCGCCGGACAGGTCACATTTGACCGCGGCGGCATGACCTTCCTGGCACGGCGCGCCTCGGTGCACGACATCCCGGGCGTGGTGCTGCAGGACGTCAACGGCCGCATCGACGACCTCAGCGAGCATGGCCGCCTCGCCATCGACGGCGGTGCCAGCGGGCCGGTGCAGGGCTTCCTGCGCTATATCGCCGCCTCGCCGGTGCGCGAATGGACCGCGCGCGTGGCCGACGCGGCACGCGCGCATGGCAACGGCGAACTCAGGCTCAGGCTCGACATGCCGCTGGAGCACGCCAACGCGGCCAAGGTGGAGGGCCGTTTCCGCTTCCCCGGCAACGACGTGGTGCTCAGCCCGCAGCTGCCGGCATTCGGCAATGCCAGCGGCGACATCACGTTCAACGAGCACGGGTTCGGGCTGGAGAACCTGCGCGCGCGCTTCCTGGGCGGCGAAGTCAAGCTCGGCGGCGGCACCCAGCCGGAAGGGGGCACGCGCGTCACCGCGAGCGGCACCGTCTCGGCCGCGGGCCTGCGCGAGGCCGCGGCAGGCTCGGCACTGGCGCCGCTGGCGGCCAGGCTGGAAGGCAGCACCGGCTACAACACCGTGATCGCGATGCGCGAACAGGAGCTGCAGGTGCAGTTGAATTCATCGCTCAACGGCATGGCGATCGGATTGCCGGCACCGCTGGCCAAGGCGGCGGCGCACGACCTGCCGCTGCGCGTCGAGCTGCGCCCCGCGCCCGGCCGCGCCGGCATCGACGAACTGGCGCTGCAGCTGGGCAACGCCCTCAACGCACGCTACCTGTTGCGCCGCGACCAGAACGGCGGCAATGGCATCGAAGTCGTCGCCGGTGGCATTGGCGTGCAACAGGCGGCGCCCGCGCCGATGGCCGGCGTCAGCGCCGCGGCGACCTTCGACCGGCTCGACATAGACGCCTGGCGCGCGGCCTTTGCCGGAACGGCCTCCACGGGCGACGGCGGGCGCCCCTCGCCCTTCCTGCCCGGGCGCATTGCGCTGCGCGCCGGCACGCTCCATGGCATGGGCCGCACGCTCGACGACGTCGCGCTCGACGCCACGCGCGAGCGCGACGGCTGGAATGCCAGGATCGAATCGCGCCAGATCGCCGGCGCCGTGCAGTGGCAGCCGGCCGCCGGTACCGCTGGCGCCAATGCCACGGGCGCGCTGCAATTGCGACTGTCGCGCCTGAACGTGCCCGACGCCAGCGACGAGCAGAACGTGGTCGACGCCCTCGCCAGCAGCATCGACGAACTGCCCGCCATCGACCTGGTCGCCGAGCAGTTCATGCTGCGCGGCCACGACTTCGGCAAGCTGGAGGTCAAGGCGCATACCGGCACCAGCGGCACCGACCCGGTCTGGACCCTGGACAAGCTAAGGATCGAACAGCCCGATGCCACGCTGACCGGCCACGGCAGCTGGCGCGTGCCGCGCCGGCTGCGCGCCGACGGCAGTACCGAGCGCCGCACCCTGCTGTCGTTCGTCATCGACATCGGCGACGCCGGCGCCACGCTCGACCGCCTGGGGCTGCCGCACACGCTGCGCGACGGCAAGGGCAAGCTGGAAGGCCGCGTGGCCTGGCGCGGCTCGCCGCTGTCGATCGACTACCCGACGTTGTCCGGCAAGCTGTCGCTCGACCTGGAGAATGGCCAGATCCTGAGCGTCGAACCGGGCGCGGCGCGGCTGCTGGGCGTGCTCAGCCTGCAGGGGCTGCTGCGCTTTGCCACGCTGGACTTCCGCAGCCTGTCGGGGCGCGGACTGCTGTTCGACCGCATTTCGGGCTCTGGCACGATCGAGAACGGGGTCGGCACCATCCAGGATTTCGAACTCAAGAGCCCGCAGATCATCGCCAGCATGAGCGGCACCGCCAACCTGCTGCGCGAGACCCAGGACCTGCGCGTGGAGGTGGTGCCGCGCATCAATGCCACCTCGACCTCGGTGGCGGCGGCCTTTATCAACCCGGTGCTGGGCATCGGCACGCTCGCCGCGCAACTGCTGTTTGCCGACGAGTTCTCCAAGGTATTCACCCAGCACTACCGCATCACCGGCAGCTGGGCCAACCCGCAGATCGGCAAAGTGGAGGAGAATGATATGCAAGCCCCCCGCTTCCAGAACCGCGCCGAGCCCGCGCTCCCGCACTGAAGCCGCTGCCGTCCGAGAGAACTCAAGAGAGTCCAAAGAGGAAACCAACGCCCATGACCGCCCCCGCCCCGTTCCGCGTGGCCGCCGTGCAGACTGTTACCGGCACTTCGCTCGATGCCAACCTCGCGCGCGCCGAGGCGCTGATCGCCGAGGCCGCAGCCGGCGGCGCGCAGCTGGTGCTGCTGCCCGAATACTTCTGCATGATGGGCCGCTCCGAAGCGGACAAGGTGGCGGTACGCGAGCACGACGGCGATGGCCCGGTCCAGCAGTTCCTGGCCGGCGCCGCGCGCCACCATGGCATCTGGCTGGTGGGCGGCACACTGCCGATGTGGTGCGACGACCCGGAGCGCGTGTACAACACCTCGCTCGCCTTCGACCCGCGCGGCGAACGCGTGGCGCGGTACGACAAGATCCACCTGTTCGGCTTCACGCGCGGAGCCGAAAGCTATGACGAATCGCGCACCATCCTGGCCGGCCGCACCCCGGTCAGCTTCGATGCACCGTGCGGCCGCGTGGCCATGTCGGTGTGCTACGACCTGCGCTTTCCCGAGCTGTACCGCGGGCTGGCGTCCGGCGCGGGCACCAGCCTGATCCTGATGCCGGCCGCCTTCACCTACACCACCGGCCAGGCGCACTGGGAAATCCTGCTGCGCGCACGGGCCATTGAAAACCAGTGCTATGTGCTGGCCGCCGCACAGGGTGGCAAGCATGAGAACGGCCGTCGCACCTGGGGCCATTCGATGCTGGTCGACCCGTGGGGTGAAGTGCTGGCCATGCTGCCCGAAGGCGAAGGCGTGGTGGCCGGCACCATCGACCCGGCGCGGCTCGAAGAGGTCCGGCAAAACCTGCCGGCATTGCGTCACCGGGTGCTGTAGCATGTACGCAACCGCGGGGCAGCATGTGATCGCGCATTTGATCTCATCCGGCACCCGCACCAGGTATTTCATGCCACCGGCAATTCCATGGCTTGCCGGGGCGGCAAACAGAAGAAAGGACATCTCATGAACGCCGGCGATCTCGGAATCCGCAACCTGGCCACCGCGCAGCAACTGCTGCTGGCGCCATACGGCCTGGACGAGGCCAAGCTGCAGCGCGTGCTGGCCGATATCTTCACGCACAAGGTCGACTACGCCGACCTGTACTTCCAGTACACCCGCAACGAGGCCTGGAGCCTGGAAGAAGGCATTGTCAAGTCGGGCAGCTTCAGCATCGACCAGGGCGTGGGCGTGCGCGCCGTGTCGGGCGACAAGACCGCCTTTGCCTATTCGGACGACATCAGCCTGGCCGCGCTGTCGCAGGCGGCTGCCGCCACGCGCACCATCGGCCGCGCCGGCAACGGCCGCGTCAAGGTGGCGGGTGAACTGGCCTCGCACGCGGGCCGCAACCTGTACGCGCCCAACGACCCGCTCGATTCGATGACCGCCGCCGAAAAGGTGGCGCTGCTCGAGCGCATCGAACGCATGGCGCGCGCCAAGGACCCGCGCGTGGTGCAGGTGATGGCAGGCCTGGCCGGCGAGTACGACGTGGTGCTGGTGGCGCGCAGCGACGGCGTGATCGCCGCCGACGTGCGCCCGCTGGTGCGCGTGTCGGTGACGGTGATCGCCGAACAGGGCGGGCGCCGCGAGATCGGCTCGTCGGGCGGCGGCGGCCGCTATGCCTATGGCTATTTCACTGACGACCTGCTGCAGAAGTACGTGGAGGAAGCCGTGTCGTCGGCGCTGGTCAACCTTGACGCCCGCCCCGCCCCGGCCGGTGCGATGACCGTCGTGCTGGGCCCGGGCTGGCCCGGCGTGCTGCTGCATGAGGCGGTCGGCCATGGCCTGGAAGGCGACTTCAACCGCAAGGGCTCGTCGGCATTTTCCGGCCGCATGGGCGAACGCGTCGCGGCCAAGGGCGTGACGGTGGTTGACGACGGCACGCTGGCCAACCGCCGCGGCTCGCTCAACCTGGACGACGAAGGCAACCCGACCCAGTGCACCACGCTGATCGAGGACGGCATCCTGCGCTGCTATATGCAGGACACGCTCAACGCGCGCCTGATGAAGATGCCGGTCACCGGCAACGCGCGCCGCGAAAGCTATGCCGCGCTGCCGATGCCGCGCATGACCAACACCTACATGCTCAACGGCGACAGGGACCCGCAGGAAATCATCGCCAGCGTCAAGAAGGGCTTGTATGCGGTCAACTTCGGCGGAGGCCAGGTCGATATCACCAACGGCAAGTTCGTGTTCTCGGCGAGCGAGGCGTACATGATCGAGGATGGCAAGATCACGTACCCGGTCAAGGGCGCGACGCTGGTCGGCAACGGCCCCGAATCGCTGAAAGACGTGACCATGATCGGCAACGACATGCGCCTGGATTCCGGCGTTGGCGTCTGCGGCAAGGAAGGCCAGAGCGTGCCGGTGGGCGTGGGCCAGCCGACGCTGCGGATCGAAAATATGACGGTGGGCGGCACGGCCTGACGCCGCATCGCCACAACGAAACGGGACCCGCGGGTCCCGTTTTTCATGGTGTGTCGGGGGTGAACGGCCGCGCCTCGTACACCAGGTTGAACGGCGTCTGCGCCGCCCTGCGGAAGCTGCCGAAGCCGGCCTGCTCGGCCACGCCGCGCATGCGCGCCTCGCCTGCCTGCGCCCCCAGGCACAGCCCCACTTCCTGCGAGCGCGACGCCGGCGTGCAGATGAACGTGGAGGCGGAATAGAACACGCGCCCGACGGGATTGAGGTTGTCTTCCAGCTTGTCGTTGGCGAACGGTTCGACGATCATCCATGCGCCGTCCGGCCGCAGCGTCTCGCGCACGTGCCGTGCCGCGCCCACGGGGTCGCCCATGTCGTGCAGGCAGTCGAACACCGCCACCAGGTCGTAGTCCTTGCCGGCGTAGTCCTTGGCGCTGGCCACTTCGAAGCGCACGCGGTCGCCCACACCGGCGCGCCGCGCGGCCTCGGTGGCATGGCGTACCGAAGGCTCGTGGTAGTCAAAGCCGACAAAACGCGAGGCCGGATAGGCCTGCGCCAGGATGATGGTCGACGCGCCATGGCCGCAACCCACATCGGCCACGCTGGCCCCGCGCCTGAGCCGCGCCTCGATGCCGTCGAGCGCGGGGATCCATTCCGAGACCAGGTGCGCGGAATAGCCCGGCCGGAAAAAGCGCTCGGTGCCGTGGAACAGCGCCGGGTCGTGTTCATGCCAGCCCAGCCCGCGCCCGTTGCGGAAGATGTCGATCATCTTCGGGATAGCGCGGAACTGCGCCACCGCTATCTGGAACGCGCCTGGAATGAACGCCGTGCTGCCCTCTTGCGCCAGTGCAAAGGCCTGCTCTTCGTTCAGGCTGAATTCCGCGCTGTCGGGATCGTAGTCGACGTAGCCGCTGGCGGCCTGGGCCGACAGCCATTCGCGCAGGTAACGCACGTCGGTACGGGTTTTTTGCGCCAGCATATCGGCGGTCATCGGCTTTTCCGCCATGGCCTTGTACAGGCCCAGTTCATCGCCGACCACCACGGTGGCGGCGTGCATCACCGCGCCGATATCGTGGACGAACTTCTCCATGAAGGCATTCAGCCTCGCCTCGTCGACGCTCATGATGCACCTCCCCGTGCGCTCCCTCCCGTTCAATATAGGCGGCGGCCTCAGGCGATACAGCAGGAAGCGGCGCGCCACGACAGCTACCGTGCGGTGCCGCACGCGGCGCCGCGGACACTTGCCAACCCCGGCAAAAGGCGCTATAAAGATGCTTCGTCGCGCCGCAGGCAACCGAGGCACGCCGAACAATTGTCGACCGGCGCGCAATTTTCTGCCTTTCTGCCACGCAGTGCAGCATGAATCCAGCGCCTATCCACAAAATCGAATCAAGCTGACCTCAGCCAACATCCTTTTCCGCCATGTCCGCTAAGTTTTACTTTTACTTCTTTAGCGATCTCACACCGCTGGCGGATAGGGAGGGACGGCTGTAAGCGCCCCGAATACAAAAAAAACCGCCAGCGACCCTGGCGGTTTTTTTATACCCCATTGCTTCCCCACTCTCACGACCTCACAAGATTCACGGAGCCATCATGCTGAAGAACACCGACGACCTGCGCATTCGCGAACTCAAGGAGCTGCTGCCGCCGGCGCACCTGATCCGCGAATTTGGCTGCTCAGAAGCGGCTTCGGACGTGATCTACGGCGCGCGCCAGGCCATGCACCGCATCCTGCATGGCATGGATGACCGGCTCATCGTCATCATCGGCCCGTGCTCGATCCACGATACCCGCGCCGCGCTGGAATACGCCAAGCTGCTCAAGGTGCAGCGCGACCGCTTCGCCAACGAGCTGGAAGTGGTGATGCGCGTCTACTTCGAGAAGCCGCGCACCACGGTGGGCTGGAAGGGCCTGATCAACGACCCGCACATGGACGGCAGCTTCAAGATCAACGACGGCCTGCGCACCGCGCGCGAGCTGCTGCTGAACATCAGCGAGCTGGGCGTGCCGACCGGCACCGAGTACCTCGACATGATCAGCCCGCAATATATCGCCGACCTGGTCAGCTGGGGCGCGATCGGCGCGCGCACCACCGAGTCGCAGGTGCACCGCGAGCTGGCCTCCGGACTGTCGTGCCCGGTGGGCTTCAAGAACGGCACCGACGGCAACGTCAAGATCGCGGTGGACGCGATCAAGGCCGCGTCGCAACCGCACCATTTCCTGTCGGTGACCAAGGGCGGCCACTCTGCGATCGTGTCGACCTCGGGCAACGAGGACTGCCACGTGATCCTGCGCGGCGGCAAGGCGCCCAACTACGATGCCGCCAGCGTGCAGGAAGCGTGCGACGCCATCGCCAAGGCCGGGCTGGCCTCGCGCCTGATGATCGACGCCTCGCATGCCAACAGCAGCAAGAAGCATGAGAACCAGATCCCCGTGTGCGAAGACATCGGCCGCCAGATCGCCGGCGGCGACCAGCGCATCATCGGCGTGATGGTCGAATCGCACCTGGTGGCGGGCCGCCAGGACCACGTGCAAGGCACGCCGGTGGAAAACCTGACCTACGGCCAGTCGGTCACCGATGCGTGCATCGGCTGGGATGAATCGGTCAAGGTGCTGGAAGGCCTGGCGGAGTCGGTGCGCCAGCGCCGCCTGGTGCCGGGCAGCGGCAACTGAGCCATCAGAGGCGCGCGCCTCGCATGACCGCCGGCTACATCCGGCTGTCGTGCATGGCGCCGCCGCCGAGGTCCGCCAGTTCCGGCGTCACCTCGGCGTAGCGCCGCAGCCTGCCGCCATGGCGGGCGATAAAGGCGCTGGCATCGCTCTCGGCGCGGAAGCTCGCCAGCGTCGGCCCCATCGATCCGTGGCGCCCGCTGCCGGCGACATACACGCCGGTGGTGGCATCGAACCAGTGGCCGCGCGGCCGTTCCCAGTCAGCCCGCGCCATGTCCTGCACGAACACCGCGCGCACCGGCCTGACCTGCTCGGGCCGCAGCAGTGCGTGGAACATTTCCACTGTGTCGCAAAACCACTGCGGGCGCGCGTCGCCGGCGTAGAAGATCTGCGCCTTGGGGCCGGGATAGTCGGCCAGCAGCATGCCATCCAGCACGCAGGCGGTGGCGGATTCGATTTCCTGCGGCTGCGCGGTGCCTTCCGGCTTCTTGCCGCAGGCGGCAACGAGGACCGTGGCGCCGGCCATGGCAAGCATCAGGTGGCGGCGGCGCAAAGAGGATGGGGAACACATCAGCGGAATCTCCTGGCAGCAAGGACCAGCGGCACGGCAATCCACGCCAGCAGCGCCGCGCCGGTGGGCCAGGGGCTGGCCAGCGCCGGCGGCACGATGCTGGCAACGCCGCCGGCGCTGCGCAACTGGTCGAGTGAAAAGGCATTGACGATGCGGAACAGGTCCGCGGGGTTCAGCAGCAGCAGCCACGCGATCCAATCGATGCCGGACCCGCTGGCGCCGCCCTCGCCCGCGCCGGCGACCAGCAGCCCGAGCAGCAGCAGGTCGAACACCAGCACGAAAAAGAACCACAGGCCGATCGCCAGGCCCGATGCCTGCGCGCGGTCGCGCGACAGCACCGACAGCCATAGCGCCAGGCTCAGGAACGCCAGGCCGAGCAGCCCGGCGCTGGCGACAAAGCCGAGGTAGTGGTACAGGCCGGCCCAGCCGAACTGGCGCGCCAGCAGTAGCGCCATCAAGGCAAAGCCGCCGGCGGTGGCAAGCAGCAATGCGGCGGCCAGCCCGAGGTACTTGCCCAGCAACAGCTCGCCGCGCGTCAGCGGCAACGACAGCAACAGGTCCAGCGAGCCGCGCTCGCGCTCGCCCACCACGGCATCGAAGCCGAGCAGCAGCGCGATCATCGGCACCAGGTAGATCACCAGGCTCGCCAGGCTGGTGATGACGAACTCCAGCGAACGCGGTCCGAGCACACCCTGCTCGGCGCCGCCGAAATAGCCGATCGCCACCGACAGCGCGGTGAAGACGACGGCCACGGCCAGCACCCAGCGGTTGCGCATGCGGTCGCGGAATTCCTTGGCGGCGATCGCTGCCACCTGCCTTGCATCGATGCGCGCGCTCATGCTTGCCCCCGCATGCCGAGGAACAGGTCTTCGAGCGAGGGCTCGCGGATCTGCAGGTCACGCAGGCGGCCCGCAAGCGGCTGCAATGCGGCGAGCATCGGCATCTTGGCGGCAACGGGACAGCGCACGGTCAGTTCATCCGGCCCTTCCTCCATCTCGTCCACCACTTCGATCATGCCGTACGCTTGCGTCCGCAGCAGGCGCAGCGCGTGCTCGCGCGCGCCCGGCTCGAGGCGCAACCGCAGTGTCAGCGGCAGCCCCGCCTGCGCGCGCAGCGCCTCCAGGCTGCCGGTGGCCTGCAAGCGGCCGCCGGCAAGAATGGCGAAGCGGTCGATGCGCTGCTGCAGCTCGGCCAGGATGTGCGAGGTGATGACGATGGTCACGCCGCGCTCGCGCAGCGCGTCGAGCATCCGGTAGAAGTCGCGGATTGCCGCCGGGTCCAGCCCGTTGGTCGGTTCGTCGAGAAACAGCACGCGCGGTGCGCCGAGCAGCGCCTGCGCGAAACCGAGCCGTTGGCGCATCCCTTTCGAATACTCGCGCACCGGCCGTGCGGCGGCGGCGGACAGGCCGACCTGGTCGAGCATCGGCGCGCAGGCATCCGCGTTCACGCCCTTCAGGCGCGCGAAGAAGCGCAGCGTTTCGAGCCCGCTCAGGTTGTCATACAGCACCAGATGCTCGGGCAGGTAGCCGATGCCGCGCCGCGCGGCGCGAAAGGCGCGGCTGCCCACGTCGGCACCGGCGACGCGCAAGGTGCCATGCGTGGGCGGCAACAGCCCCAGCATCATCCTGAACAGCGTGCTCTTGCCCGCGCCGTTATGCCCGATCAGCCCGATCAGTTCGCCCTGCCCCACGCTGAGGCTGACATCGTCCACGGCGCGCAGCGAGCCGAAGTGCCGGCTGACGCCGGTCAGCGCAATGGCATCCGTGATCATTTCAGTTGCCGGTCTGAGCATCCCAGTCCCTCCAGTTGGCGCGCACCGGGCGCATCCGCGGATAGGCATCGACCACGCCCGGCGCCCGGATCACCGGGAACTGCCGTGCCGCCAGCCGCAGCGCCTGCAGCGCCGGACTGCCCAGCAGCAGCGTCACCCCGGGGTAGCGCCAGCCGAGCCGGTCGACGAGGTCATTGGCCTGGTATGGCACGTCACCCACGCCATCGCCGTCGCGGTCCCAGCCCAGGTAGCCGCTCCAGTAGTTGCCCTGTCCGCGCCCGCCCCACGGCTCGTCGCGCGCGCCCACGTAGCGCACCAGCTCGCGGTTGCCGATGAAATCGTTGCCCTGCACCACGTTGCGCGTCGAGCCGGCCGACAGGTGCACGCCGATCGCATTGCCCAGCACCAGGTTGCCGCGCAGCGTCGCGTACTCGACGTCGTAGATAAAGAGGCCGCGCTGGTTGCCGGCGACCACATTGCCTTCGATCACCGAGTCCTGCAGCGTGCGCAGCATGATGCCGTGGTCGGCATTGCCCCAGGTGCGGTTGTTGCGCACGACCTGGTCGCGCACCTCCATCAGCGCCAGCCCGCCGCGGTTGCGGTAGCTGTCGTTGCCTTCCCACAGGTTGTGGTACGAGTTCATGTAATGGGTGCCGTAGCGGCTGTGGTGCAGCCGGTTGCCGCGAAAGATGGCGTGGTGCGAGACATCGACATAGAGTGCATCGCGCACGAAGCTGATGTTGTTGTCGAGGATGCGTGCGCCGCGCGTGTTGTAGAGCTGCACGCCGTTGCCGCGCTGCGCCGAGTTGTAGTCGCGCTTGCCGGTGATGGTGTTGCGTTCGATGCGGACATCGTCGGCCTTCTCGATCCACAGCCCGAACAGGTTGTAGGTCAGGTCGCAATGGCGCACCACGGCGCGGTGCGCGCCGGGGCGGATATAGATGCCGGCGTTCTGGTCCTTCAGGCTGTCGCCGGAGTCGCGCACGATCAGGCCTTCGACGGTCACGTCCGGCGCCGTGATGCGCAGCGTATCGCCGCGCAGCGCGCCGCCGAGCGTGGGCCGCGCGATGCCGCGCAGCACCAGCGGCTTGTCGATGACGAAGTTGCCGGTGTAGTGGCCGCGCGCGATCTCGATGGTGTCCCCCGCGCCGGCGGCATCGATCGCTGCCTGCAGCGACTGGCCGGGCTGCACGCGCCAGGTCGCGGCCTGCGCGCAGCTTATCCATAGGAGCACGATACCAGGCAGCAGCTTCATGCGGCCAGCATCCCCATCGCCTTCAGCGCCAGTAACAGCAACGCACCGACCAGCAGGTTCTTGAAGCCGACATAGCTAAGCATGTCCATCACAGTTGCGCGCCGGTAACGGCCGCGCCACCACGGGCCATCCTTGACATAGCGCTTGCCGGACAGGCGGATCAGCACTTCATAGAGGCTCCAGCCCAGCCACCAGCCGATCACCGCGCCGGCGCGCATCTGTCCGCTGGCCGCCAGTGCCCACGCAACGGTTGCGGCCAGCGCCACCGCGAGGCCCGCCAGCTGCAGTGCGGCAGCGGTGCGCCAGCCCTGCCCGCTCCATGGACACAAGTGGTCCCACAGCTCGGCGACCCAGCGCGCGACGCCGGCCGTTACCGCGTAGGGGGGCGCCACCGGGTCCGTCGGCATGCGCGGATCCGGGCCCGACGGCTGCGCCGCTTCAGCCGGCACCGGCACCAGCGGGATGAAATACCCGTTGCGTCCCACCGGCGTCAGCGGCAGCGCGTCGCGTTCGCGCCGCTTGCGCTCGCGCGCCAGCGGCGGGCAGCCGCGCGTATCGGTATAGAGCACCATGCAGTCGAGGCAATGCAGGCATTCGCGATGGTCGATGCGGCCATCGGCATCGATCGCCTGCGCGCCGCAGCCCACCGCGCATGCCTTGCAGTGGTTGCAGTCGGGCTTGCGCCGCAGGCCAAACCAGCGGAACGTGCTGGGCATTGCCAGTGCGGCGCCGAGCGGGCACAGGTACTTGCAGTAAGGCCGTTCAATGAACAGCGACAGTCCCAGCAGCGTGCAGGCGAACAGCCCGTAGGGCCACGCGCGGTTCGGGATGCCGACCAGGAAGGTCGTCTTGAACGGCTCGATCTCCGCCAGCATCTCGGCCAGCGCCATCGAAAACACCGACACCGCCAGCAGCCCGAAGAACACGCCGTACTTGACCCACTTGAGCCGGTCATGCCAGCGGCGCGGCAACTGCCGCTGCCATCGCTTCAGGCCCTGGAAACGGCCCAGCTTGTAGATCGCCTCGGACAGCGAGCCGAACGGGCACAGCCAGCCGCAGAACAGCCCGCGCCCGAACAGCAACACGGTGATGATGATGAAGATCCAGAAGCAGAAGATAAAGGGATCGCTGAGGAACAACGCCCAGTCCCAGCGCAGCAGCAGTGCATGGAACCACGTCAGCACCTGCGTGATCGATGGCTGCGCCATCGCGCCGAAGCCGACAAAGACAATGCTGAGCGCCCAGGCGGTGTATTTGAACGCATTGACCGGCCATTTGTTCTTGTGTGTGGCGCGCCGCGTCAGGCGGTCGCGCAGTGCGTAGACCAGCGTGACCGCGCCGAGCAGCGCGATGAACAGGCCAATGGCGGTGGCCTGCTTGCGCCAGACCTTGCGCCACGGCGCCTCGGGTTCGTCGAGCTGCGGCCGGCCGCCCTGCAGCATCGCTGCCGGCAGCCAGTATGGCGCATCGAAGCTGGCGAAGCTGCGCGTGCCGGTGGCGCGGTCGACGCGATTGCCGAGGAATGACAGCTTCCACGGATACGCCGCGGAAAACGCCGGCGACCGGATCACGAAGATCGCCGACTCCGTCACCGCCGGCGCGCTCTCCGCCGCGACGCCGTAGAGATTGAGGTAGTCCAGGTCGCGGAAGGTGAACGCGTCGGCACCCTGGCGCACCTGCACGCGATCGTAGATGCCGCCGCGCACGAAGCCCGAGCCCTTGAACGATTCCGCCCCCCGGGTGCGGACCACGAAAATGGCGTGCTCGCCGGGCTTTAGCTGCGCGCGCAGCCCCTGCCAGCCGGCATCGCCCAGCACGCTGCGGCCGATGTCGGGATGATTGAGATCGCCAAACCACAGTTCGATAAAGGGCTCGCCGCTGCCGGGCAGCCCGACCTGCGCCGGCTGCACGAGCAGCCGCTGCACCAGTCCGCCGGCCACCAGTTGCTGCCAGCCATATTGTTTTCCGCTTTCGGCGAACCGCGCCGGTGCCCGCTTCGCCGGCGCCAGGATGCCGACCTGCCGCGCCACTGCCGCGCCCGACGTGGTCAGCACCTGGTTCTGCGCGATCACCGTCACGGTGGCGCCGGAAATCGCATCGACACCGACCACGCCTTCGTCCGGCCGCGACTGCCCGACCTCGATCTTGTCGGCAACCGATTTGCCGACGTACTGCTGGTTGAAATCGAGCAGCGCCGATTCCGGGATGCCCAGCAGCAGGATCGGCTCGGAATGCTTCAGCACCCTGACTCCGGTGTACTGCCCTCGCGTATCCATGCCGATCAGCGTCACCACCGGCTTGCCGGAATACGCTGGCGTATCGGTGATGTCGGTGGACAACATCACGTACCCGATCACCTCGCGCTTGCCGTCCGCGCCAGTGCGATAGCCTTCGACGTAGGGCGGTTGTCCCTTGCGCGGAGAGAAGCTGGTGGCGCCGGGCAGCACTTCGGTGCAGGACACCAGCGCGCACAGGTCCGCCGCGGTGGACAGTTCCGGCGGCAAGGCCGCCTCGTAAGCGCCGGCGTGCGCCGGCACGGCAAAGCCAAGCGCCAGCAGGCACACGGCGAAGCCCGCCGCAAGCCGTTCGAGAATTGCGTGGATCATGGGAATTGGGGGCAAGGGACGACCGGCGCAGCAGCGGGCACCGCGCCAGGTCATCCACGCATGCCGTCTCAGGCCTCGACGATCATGCGGCTGCGCATCTCAAGATGCAGCGCGTGGCAGAAGTGGGTGCAGTAGCACCAGAACACGCCCGGCTTGTCCGCGACAAAGGTTACCGACGCGGTCTCGAGCGGATTGACGATGAAGTTGATGTTGTACTTGGGGATGGCAAACCCGTGCGTCAGGTCTTCGATCTTGTCCAGGTTGGTCAGGATCAGCGTGACCTCGTCGCCCTTCTTCAACTTGATTTCGCGCAGCGAGAACACCGGCGCCTGCGACGTGATCTTCACCGTCACCTTCCTGCCGTTGCGGAACACGCCCGACTGCTGCGGATCCTTCACCGCCAGCGGGAAATCATCCAGCGCATAGACCTGCTTCGGCCGCAGCAGCTCGCGACGGAAGATGATGAAATCGTGCGGCTCGCTGTGCACCGGGTGGTCCGCCAGCAGCACCATCTTGTCGCCCGAGATATCGATCAGCTGCTCGTTCTCGGCATGCAGCGGCCCCACCGGCAGGAAACGATCCTTGGAGAACTTGCAGCCCACTGCCAGGAACTTGCCGTCGGCGGCGACGGTTTCGGACTGGGAGGCGTTCAGGTGGCCGGGCTGGTACTGCACGTCGAGCCGGTCGACCACGTACTTGGCGTTCTTGTCGCCCTTGTGGAAGCGGATCGCCGCGTCGATATTCCACTTGACGATCTGGCTGTCGAGGAACAGCGTGGTGTAGGCATTGCCGCGCCCGTCGAAGGCGGTATGCAGCGGCCCCAGGCCCAGCTCGACCTCGGCGACGATGGCATCGTCGGGCGTCTCCAGCTTGCCGTCGAACCAGTCCAGCACCTTCGCCAGTTCGATCACGGTGCCGGTCGGCGACAGCTTGCCGGCGCAGATGAAGTACTTCTGGTCCGGGCTGGCATTGACGCCGTGCGGGTTCTTCGGCACCGAGACGTAGGTGGTCAGCGCGGTCTTCGGGTCGGCGTTGGCCGCGTGCGTGCCGTCGACCACCGGCACCTTCGAATCGCCGATGGTCTTGAATTTCCCATCCTTGATCGCAGCCTCGATGCGGGCGATGTTGAAGAACAGGCAGGCATCGCGCTCGGCCGACATCATGTCTTCATAGCGCGCGCCCATCTCGACGTTGTACTGGTTGGTGGCAGCCAGCTTGCCGTCGTACGAGGATGCGACCAGGTCGCAATTGCCGTCGATCAGCACCTGCCAGCGCACCGCCATCGTCTCCGCATCGACACAGGTGAACAGCGAGCGGTACTTGCCGGCGTCCTCGGTCGGCGTATTGGACAGCGGCAGGGCGAACTCCGCGCCGCAGAACACGCGCGTGGTGTAGTTGATGTTCGCGTCGACGGGGTCGCGCTTGTCCGGAAAAATGCCGTGGAAGCCCTGCACGTTGGGCAGGTCGGTGATCTTGTCGCAGACAAAGTAGTCGAGCCGGATGCGCGCCAGCCGCGCGTTGATCTTGTCGTTGATCCACGCGTAGCGGCCATCGTAGTTGCCGTCCTTGTAGGAGGCATGCACATGGTGCGTGTCGCCGACGGTGTACAGCACGTTGCCGTCGGGGCGCGTGCCCATCACGCGCTTGGATTCATTGGTGATGCCCCAGCCGGTCAGTGCATCGGGCACAAAGCACGGGATGCGGTGCAGCTCGCGCCCCGAGGGCAGGCCCAGCACGCGCACGTCGCCCGCATGGCCGCCGCTCCACAGGCCGTAGTAAGTATCGAGCTCGCCCGGCTTCAGGTGCACCGACACGCCGGCAGGGGCGCCGCCATGTCCTGCCTGGGCAGCGCTTGCCGCGGTGGCCGCGGCGGGCGCGGCGCCCTTGTCCGTGCACGCCGCCACGCCGGCCAGCCCGGCCAGCGCCGCGGTATTGATAAAGCGCCTTCGTCCCGGTGCCGCCGGTGCATCGGTGTGTGCCAGTGGGTGTTGCGAATGCCTCGTCATCTTCGATCCTCGAACCGTCATTGCAATGGGCGGAGGGCTCCGCCTGCTCTCTTCGTTGTGTGGGTGGCCTGATGTTGCCGGTTACAGATAGTCGAAGCAGTTGGCGTGAACGAGGTTGACGGTCGTCATGGATATCTTAAATATTCATTTTTGATGCATGTTTTTTTTGAAGACTGCCCGGAGAATGGCGACACCACAACGTCAACGACTAACGCGGCATGCGCCGCCCACCCTGTCATGCGCGCCAAGACCCTGCCGGCAACGCTGTCTTCCTCCTCTCGCATCGACGCCATGCGGCGCAACGTTCTGCGCGCCGCCGCGGCCACCATGCCGATGCTTGCCACCGCCATGTTCGTCAGGCCCGCGTTGGCCGATGCCACGGTCACGCGCGCATCGCGGCGCCTGCTGGGCACGCAGGTCGATATCGTGGTGCAGGACAGTTCTTACCAGGCTGCAAGGTCCGGCATCGCCGCCGCCTTTGCGGAAATGGCGCGCCTGGAGCAATTGATGTCGCGCTACCGGCCGGACAGCCAGGTCAGCGCGCTGCAGCGCGCAGCGGGCCGGCAGCCGGTGCCGGTCGCACCGGAACTGATGGCAGTGCTCCAAGCGGCGGCAGCACTGTCGGCGCGCACCGGTGGCGCGTTTGACATCACCGTCGGCGCCTTTGCCGGCTGGCACTTCGGTGAAGGCAATGCACGCGTGCCGGCTTCCGCCGAGCTGGCACGCGAACGGACGCTGGTGGACTACCGGCAGGTCATGCTCGACGAACGCCGGGGCGAAGCGATGCTGCTGCGCCCCGGCATGCGCCTGGACCTGGGCGGCATCGCCAAGCTGCCGATCCTGCAGGCCGGCATGCAGGCACTGCGCAGGCATGGATTGCATCATGCCATGATCAATGGCGGCGGCGATGTGCTGGCGAGCGGCCAGCTGCAAGGGCGCGACTGGCGCGTGGGCGTGCGCGATCCGCGCGCACCGGCACGGCTGCTGGGCGTACTGGAGGTATCCGACGCCGTGGTAGCGTCATCGGGCGACTATGAGCGCTGCTTCGTCGCCAACGGCAGGCGCTACCACCACGTGCTCGACCCCGCCACCGGCATGCCGGCGTCGGGTCCGCATGGCGTGACGCTGGTGGCTTCACCGGCTGTGGCGGTCAATGGACTCGGTGCCGCGTTGATGGTGGCTGGCAAGTCCGCCGCGGCCGGCCTGCTGCTCGATGCGGCCGGCGTCGATGCGTTGGTCGTCGGCGACGGTGAGCCGTGGCTTACGGCAGGGATGCGCCGCCGGCTGGCAGGTGTGGCAGCGTAGGCCGCGCGGGCGCGCCGCCCAAAGAAAAAACCGCCTGTCCAAGGCGTAATGCCGTTCAGTTAAGTCTGAACGGCATTTTTCTTTGCAGGGGTTGTAAACAAGGTGTCGAGCTGTTAACTTG
>NZ_CP170643.1:3359665-3374250 GCF_051015765.1 Cupriavidus sp. a3
GCACAGCCAGGTTTGTTGGCGGCGTCGCATTGGGACTATTATTTGGAACGCGCCGCAGGTGACTACGAGCGTGCCGAAGCCCTCCGGCGCGTTTGCGATGGCTACCACGCGGTGCTCGACATGGCGGCAGAGTTCTACCTGGATACCATCCAGATCGTGTTCCAGGAATTCCGTCTGGCGCGCGACAATTGGTTCGTGCAAGGACAGCTCGTGCGTCCGCAGGACATCCGCGCCACCAGGCTCTTGACCATAGAAGGCGAACACGACGCCATTTCCGGCTGCGGACAGACGCACGTGGCGCATGCTCTGTGTCGCGGCATTGCGGCACGCGACAAGCGGCATATGACGGCGCGCCACTGCGGCCACTATGATCTTTTCTCAGGCACCCGCTGGCGCTCCGAAATCTACCCTGGTATCCGCGCGGTGACTCGACAAGATACCTAGCCGCGATGCCCGCCGACGATGCGGCGAGGCGGGTATGTGGTCTCTGCCCGGCGGGCGGCCGAACAAAGACGAGTGAAAGGGGCAGGGCTGCCACGTTGCGCTCCTTCAAGTGTCAATCTGGGTCATCTCGGCTGTACCGCATGACCTAAGTGCTTCTTTGTTCCGGTATGACTCATACTCTTGCCAACTCTTGCTGATTGCGCAGCAGAGCTCCGGGCTTGTGGCGAAATAGTAATTTCATGATCACGAAATTGTGGGCGCGCGAATCCAGCGAGCAACTTCCCGCCCGTACGTGGCGTAAGATTCTAGTGCGCGGAAGTGCTTTTGACCTCCCTCGGTCCAAGGAGCGGGCATGCGTCTAGCTGACTTTATCTTGCGGGATATGAAGCAGATTCTGGCAGAGTGGGAGGCATTTTCTGCGACCCAGCTACCTGCTGCAAGGAGCCGGGATTCTCTGGCCCTGCGCGACCACGCGCCGCAGATCCTGCAAGCCATCGCTAAGGATTTGTCGACCCCGCAAACGAGCGAGGCGCAACGCGAAAAATCGTTGGGGCGAGCGCCCAAGGTGCCTGGCGCGCCGGAGACTGCGGCACAAATACACGCCGTCATTCGGGCACGCGGGGGATTCAATATCAATCAGTTGGTCGCTGAGTACCGGGCCCTGCGCGCCAGCGTGCTGCGTTTGTGGACGGGCGAATTTGAGTTGATCGCCGCGGATCTGGATGATGTGATGCGATTCAACGAGGCGATCGATCAAGCGGTCGCCGAATCAGTGGAGTTTTTCAATGCGGAGGTAGAGCAGTCTCGCAATCTGTTGCTGGGGATGCTTGGGCACGATTTGCGCAGTCCCCTGCAGACCATCCAGATGACTGCCTCATATCTGGCCGCGCTGAACGCCGGGGAGAAGGTGTCGGAAGCAGCAGGCCGACTAATTCGGAGCGGTGCCAGCATGAATTCTCTTCTGGATGATCTGTGCGATTTCAACCGAACGAAACTTGGCTTGGGTATTGACGTCGCGCCCAATGACGTCGATCTGGCTAACGTGGTTGGCGATACCGTGGACCAGTTGCGCGCAGCGCATCCGGACCGTTGCATCGATGTTGAGTTGAAGGGGAGCGTACAGGGTGTTTGGGACGGTTTGCGCCTGCAGCAACTGCTTTCTAACCTCGTCCTGAATGCGATCAGGTACGGCGCGCCGAACAGTCCGGTCCGCATTGTAGTAACCGGTGATGAGGCGGAAGTCCATCTCGAGGTTGTGAACAGCGGCCCCGCCATTGACCAGTTGACGCTGGAGCGGATCTTCGACCCGCTGAGCCGAGGCCCAGACCAGGAATACAAACACGCGGACGGCCTCGGGCTCGGGTTGTATATCGCGAGCGAAATTGCCAAAGCCCATCACGGGTCAATCGACGCCCGGTCCGACCAGGCAGAGACAGCGTTTGAGGTGCGTCTGCCGCGTCGCGCATAGTGGACGTCGGCATCATCCGCCAGCGTGGCCGCGGTGCTGAAGGTAGCGAGCGAATGCGGCTGCTCATATCGGGTGCCCCTGGGCACTGCGGCGATTTTGGCGCGGTTGGTGTTGTTTCGGCGGTCACAACGAAGCCTCTCACGGTCACGGTTATGAAAAGCGTGACATAAGAAGGGAAAAATGGGGCTTACGGAATACCCGCCTTTGTTTCGGCTTGCCGTGGCGCTCGACATAGGCGCGCGTGGCCGTGAAATAGGCTTGCGTGGATTCCGATCTATTTGGCTCTGACACGCAATGTCCAGCCGGTTTTGAAAGGTCGTCGCTTCCGCTAAATTCAAATGTCGGTGCGGGCGTGCTTTTTGTGCGGGGTTGGAGGCTTTTGCGGGGTGGTGGTGGGGCGGTGGTGCTGGCCTGACGTGACTGAGTTCAGCTCAGGGTTGAGCGGTGGATTCACCATGGGCAAAGTTAAAAGGTCCGCGTTCCGCTGCAGCGGGGCTGCCGCCAGCGCGCGCTCCAGATCGAGCCGGTTGATCAGCCGCTGGCGCTTGGTGCTCGGCGATGGCCGCTGGCGGCGCGGTGGCTCGCCCACCAGCGTGCGCGACGGTCCCGCCTGCTGGCGGCTGTCGCGCTGCGCCTGCACCTGCGCCGTGACGGCCAGCACGTGCCCCAGCCGCTTGTGCTCGACGATCGCGCCCTGGTCGATCTCGCCGAGCCGGTCGTAGGTGGTGTAGGGCAGAGAAGCGCCGTCGGCCCACAACTCGATGCGCCCGTCCGGGTACTCGGCGACCTCGACATAGCGGTGGATCAGGCGCCGGTGCTCGGGCCGGTCCTCGAGCAGGTACATCACCTTGTCGTACTGCAAGGTGAGGCTCCGGGACACCTTGCGCCATTCGCGCCAGCTGAAGATCCGTGCCAGGTCCTCGTCGCCACGCAGCGGCCGGTGCGCGTCGAAGTCGCTGCGCGGCACCTTGGCAAAGCGCGTGTTGAAGTCGGCCATGAACCGCGGCGCATAGGCGTTGGCGGCGTCCATGCTGGAGATTCCGCGCAGGCGCAGCTCCTTCACCAGCCGGTCCTGCAGCGTGCCGTTCATCCGCTCGACCCGGCCCTTGGCCGGGCTCGAATTGGCGCACAGGCTATCGATATTGAGCTCGAACAGCGCGCGCCCGAACTGGGTGTAGCCGCGGCCTTCGGCATTGTCCCTGGCGTTGACGCGGAAGATGCCGGCCTTGTCCGAATAGAACGCCATCGGCTTGCCGTGGCGCTCAATGTAGGCGCGCGTGGCGGTGAAATACGCTGGCGTCGATTCGGTTGGCACGAACCGCAGTTGCATCAGCTGGCCGGTGGCGTCATCGACGTAGACCAGCAGCGTGCACGCCGGCGCCCGGTCCTCGAACCAGGCGTGGTCGCTGCCGTCGATCTGCACCAGCTCGCCCAGGCAGGCGCGGCGGTTGCGCGGCTGGTGCACCTTGGGCGGGCGCAGCTTGCGCGGGATCCAGAAGCCGGCGTCGATCATGATCCGGCGCACGCAGGCCTTGGAAATCTCGATGCCGTGGCGCTCGCGCAGCTTCTCGCAGGCCAGGGTCGGGCCGAAGTCGGCGTAGCTGTCGCGGATCAGGCCGCGAATCCGCGACTCCAGACCGGGCGGCAACTGGCGGTTGCTCGGGCGATCGCGTTTGCGCGAGACCAGGCCGCTTGGCCCGTCCTCCTGAAGCCGCAAGACCAGCCGCCTAACGTGCCGAGCACTGATGCCAAGCCGCTCCGCGGCGCGCCAACGCGCCAAATGGCCATCGGCCACTGCCTGGATCACCTTCATGCGGTCAACTTCGCGCATGCTCATGGTCACCAATCCTTGGTCGTGCATGGCTGCCTCCCGTAGCATCCACCGCCGAACGGTGAGAATACGGGGCCGCAGCATGAGGTGACATCTCTAATCATCCCAAAGGTGACATTACTAATAATCCCCAACAGCACAAAAACGCATAATAATCGTTATGTTAAATCATAGTTGCGGTCCATCCCGGCACGAAGGTCGTCAGGGTTCGGACTGCCGGCCGGCAAGGTGGCAAACCGCCCTCACCATCACAATATAGCTGCCGGGGCGGCCTAACCGCGCCCTGCCGCCAGCCGTTTCAGCGCGGCATCGATGGCCTCCACGGACGCGTGCAGGCCGGCCGCATGTGCTTCATCCCTGAGCTGGCGCAGGTTTTCGCGAAGCGCCGGGGTGCCGCTACCTTCTTTTTCCTGTCCGGCGCTGACCAGCGCGCGGCCCCTGCGGATCAGGAAGTCGCCCCACGGAAACGGCTCGGGCCGCATGTAATCCTGTAGCGCCGCGAGGTAGCGATCCGCTTCCTGCCAGTGCTGCAACGACACGGAAACGTCGATCGCGGCTTCCAGCAGGTCGACGTGGCAATGGCTCACGCAGCCCTGCGCCAGGATCGCCTCGGCCTGCCGCAAGGCGTGGAGCTGCCGGCCGGGATCGCGCGTGGTGCGTGCCAGGAACCCCAGCACGGTAGGGCCGGAGTAGCGCAGCCCGCTGGCGTGGCTCAGTTGCAGCGCCTCGTCGAGCAGTGCCTCGGCTTCCTGCATCTGGCCAAGCGCGCCGAGCGCCAGGCCAAGCCGCGCCAACACCTCGGCCTCGAAGCGCCGCGCGCCCAGCCGGCGCGTCAGCGCCAGGGCCAGCCGCGCGTGCGCTTCGGCGTGCGGCCAGTCGCCGGCCAGCTGCGCGGTCGAGGTCATCACGTCGTAGGCCAGCATCTCGCTGCGCGCATCGCCGATGCGCTGCGCCAGGCGCAGCCCTTCCTCGCAATGGGCCCGCGCCGCATCGAGCTGGTTGAGGAACAGCTCCACCGCGCCCACCATCGGCAGGTTGGCACATTCGATGCGGACAAAGCCGTGCGTTCGCGCCAGCTCGACGCAACGGACAAAATGCGGATGGGCGGTAATCATGCGGCCTTGCTGGTAGTAGGCATCGCCGAGGCCGCCCAGCGCACGCGCTTCGCCCAGCACCGATCCGGCCGCGCGCGCATGGCCGAGGGCGCGCTGGTGGGCGGCCAGGCACCGGTCCATGTCTCCCATCGGGAAATACAGGTTGCCGCGCAGCGATTCGATCTCGGCCAGCCGCTCCGACTGGCCCAGCTTGGCGGCGGCCTGTTCGGCCTCGCGCAGCGCTGACAGGGCCTCTTCATGGCGGTCGAGCAGGCGCAAGGCAGCCGCCGTGCCCTGCCATGCCCGGGCCTGCTGCGCCGGCACGCTGGCAAGTGGCTGGGCCTGCCGGAACGCCTGCAGGGATTGCGCGGCCAGACCCAGGTCCAGCGCCAGCTCGCCGTGCAGGCAGGCAAGCGCCTGCCTGCAGTCATCGTCGCTGGGCAGCCGCTGCGCGCGCTCGACCAGGCGCAGCGCGCGCTCGCCGCGGAAGTGCGCCGCCTCATGCCGTGCCGCGGCGGCATAGGCCTCGGGCGCGCCGGGATCGCCCGCGGCATCCAGGTGCTCGGCCATCAGTGCGGGGTCCCTGCCCTCGTACCAGGCGGCCGCGCGCCGGTGCAGGTTCTGGCGGCGCGACTTGAGCAGCGATGCGTAGACTGCCTCATGGATCAGCGCGTGCATGAACAGGTAGTCCTCGCCTTCCGGCCGTGTCATGGCGGCCATGACCAGGCGCTCGCACGCATAGGCGGGATCCTGGAGCAGGTGCCGCAGCGCGGCGGGGCTGAAGCGCTGGCCCAGCACGGCAGCGGCCTGCAGCGCCTGCCGGTCGGCGCTGGAGAAGCGGTCCAGCCGCGCCAGCACGATGCTCTGCAGCGTCCCGGGCAGCTCTTCCGTGCCAGCTTCCGCGCCCGCCTCGACGCCGCGCAGCAGTTGGTCGAGGAACAGCGGATTCCCTTCGGCCCGGCGGATGCAGGAAGCGGCGACTGCCGGATCGACCTGCCGGTAGCAGGCGGCCAGTTCGTGCGCTTCGGCATCGTCGAGCGGGCCGAGGTCGATGGTGGTCAGCGGCGCGCCCTGGCTGGTCGCGCGCCAGGCCGCATCGATCGGGTCGTGCTCGGGGCGCACGGTCAGCACCAGGACCAGCGCATGGCCGCGCGTTGCGGCCGCCAGCTGCGCCAGGCAATCGAGCACCGTGCGCTCGGCCCAGTGCACGTCTTCGACCACGATCAGCAGCGCTCGCGCGGCGCTGCGGCGGGTGGCCAGCGTCACCATCAACCGCTGCGCGCCGCGCTGCCTGCTGGCGGGATCCATCGCGGCCAGCGCGGCGGCGTGCTCGGGGGACTGCGGCAGCTCCAGCATGTCGCGCACGAACATCAGCTCTTGCTCGGCAAGTTGCCAGGCGGCGAGCGTGCCTTCGATGGCAGCCACGTTACTGCCTTTCACGTCGGGACCCGGCGCGGCGCCCGTCAGTCTGTGCGCGAGCATGCGCATGGGATCGCCGCCGCTGCCCGCGCCGAAGTCGAGCACCAGGATCCGGTGCGCCTCCAGGCCGCGTTCGCGCGCCAGCGCGACAAAGCGCCCGGCCAGCCGGCTCTTGCCGATGCCGGCCTCGCCGCGGATCAGTACGACGCGGCCATGGCCCGAGCGCAGGCAGCTGTCGGCCACCCCGGCCAGCTGCGCCAGTTCCGCGTGCCTGCCGACGAAGGCATGCTCGGCCGGCGCCTGCTCCACGCCAAGGAAACGCCGCACGCACCACAGCGGGATCGGCTCGGCTACGCCGGGCAGCACGGCGCGGGCCACGCAATCGGCTACCAGGCGCCCGGGCAGCGCCTGGTAGACCCGGTTGGACACCATCGTGCCGCCAGCCTCGGCGGCCTCCATTGCCTGCAGGGCCACGCCGACCGGGCCGCCGGTCAGCGTCATGTCGCTGTCGCCATAGGCCGCCAGCACCTGCCCGCTTGCCAGGCCGACGCGGGCCTGCAGCCGCGATTCGGCGGCCCCGGCCACCCCGGCAACTCGCGCCAACGCTGCATGCAGCGCCCCGGCGGTGTGCAGCGCGCGCTCGGCGTCGTTGCCGTGCGCCACCGGGACCCCGAACACGATGGTCAGCCGGGTGCCGATCTCATCGGTAATGTGTCCGCCACAGGCGCCCGCCAGGGCGCGGGCCTGCTGGCGCCAGCAGCTCAGCGCCTGGTGCAGTTGCTCGGGCTCCAGCGGGCCGCCGGCGCCCTCCTGCAGGCTTGCCACCAGTACCACCGCGTGGCGCAGTTGCGGCTCGGGTGTCAGCGTGGCCGCGGGTGAAATCGCATCCGGTCCCGCAATTTGCCCGCCGCCGTCGTCACCGCCCAGGCTGCCTGGCGCCGGCTCGCGCCGCGCGCGCAGGATGGCCTGGTACAGCGCATCGGTCTCGGGCTCCGGCGACACACCGAGCTCGCGTTGCAACGCTGCCCGGCACAGCCGGTATTGCTTGAGTGCCAGGGCCTGCCTGCCCTGCCGTTCATAGAGCCGGATCAGCGCCCGGTGCACGCCTTCCTGCAGCGGGTCGAGCGCGAGCAGGCGCGTGGCACTGGCAATCGCAAGGTCTGTCGCGCCGGCCTGTTCGTGGTGCCCAAGCAACTTCGCCAGGGCGCCCAGCGCCACGCCGCGCAGGCGCTCGCGCTCGATCGCCAGCCAGTGGTCGAAGGCCGGCGCCGCGGCATGGAAACCCTCCAGCAAGTCGCCACGGTACAGGTCCGCCGCGCGTGCCAGAGAGGACGGCGTGGCTGCACGGGCACACTGCTCGAACTCGCACACGTCGACCGAGATCTCGCCCAGCATCACGCAGTCGCCTTCCGCCAGGAGCACGTGCTGGCCCTGCGTGCCCGCCTCGTCGAGCGCGCGGCGGGCCGCGCTCAGCGCCTGTCGCAGGCTGCTGCGCGCCTGCTCTGCATTGCTTTCCGCCCAGCACAGCGCGGCAAGCTTGTCGCGCGGCTGGGCCCGGCCATGGGCCAGTGCGAGGTAGGCCAGCACGGCGCGCGCCTTGCGCGCCGTCAGCGGAATCGGCATGCCGTCGGCGGAGCTGAGCTGGAAACCGCCGAACAGGTCTAGACGGGCGCGGGTCATGGGAAGGAACCTGGCAGGCCCATCCGTTATAGGCGACGGCAATGGACTACGCTGCGGCTCCACGCTGCAAAGACAGGTAGCCGTTACTTTTCGGCCCGCGGCAACTTTCACGCTTCTTTCACGCCGGACCGCCGGGCCCGTTCACGGCCCCTGCCTACTATCAGGACAACCCCCGGGGCCGCGCGGCACTACCGTAGCGCGCAATAGCGGCATCAGCGGGCTGATTATCGAGACAGGGCTGTCTCCATCACACTGGAAGGATTGCGTCATGGCACATACGGATTCGCGGAGTGTATCGGTTTCAAGCACCAACGCCAGCTCGATCGAGCGCTTCGAGGCAGCACTGGAATTGCTGCACGGTTACTACGGCGACCCGCTCACCGTGATCGATCACGCCCTGGCGGAAGACCCCGGCTTCGTGATGGGGCATGCGCTGCGGGCCGGGATGATGATCACCGCAGGCGACGGCACCGTAGCGCCGCTGCTGCGCGAAAGCGTGGAAGCAGGCGAAGCGCTGTCCGCCAGCGCGAACGAGCGCGAGCGCCGGCATATCGCCGCGGCGCGCGCCTGGCTGGATGGCCATTTCACACGCTCGATCCAGCTCTACGGCGACATCGTGATCGACTACCCGCGCGACAGCCTGGCGCTGCAGGTAGCCCATATCGGGGACTTCCTGCTGGGGCAGTCCACCCTGCTGCGCGACCGCATCGCCCAGGTGCTGCCCCACTGGAACACCCGTGTGCCGGGCTTCGGCTATGTGCTCGGCATGCATGCCTTCGGCCTCGAGGAAACGCACCGGTACGAGCAGGCCGAGGAACGCGGCCGCTTCGCGCTGGAACTGAACCCGCGCGATCCCTGGGCGATCCACGCCGTGGCCCACGTGATGGAAATGCAGGGCCGCCAGGACGAAGGCATCGACTGGCTGAGCGGGCGTGCCGGCGACTGGTCGCAGGACAACATGATGGCCGTGCACAACTGGTGGCACCTGGCGCTGTTCCATCTGGAGCTCGGCCACGCCAGGCAGGTGCTGGACATCTACGACGCGCACATCCGCGAGAACCAGTCCTCGGTCGCGCTGGAACTGATCGATGGCTGCGCCATGCTGTGGCGCCTGCACCTGCGCGGCATCGATGTGGGCTCGCGCTGGGACGAGCTGGCCGGTACCTGGCAGGCCCGCGGCGCGCAAGGGTACTACGCCTTCAACGACACCCATGCGGCGATGGCCTTCCTGTGCGCCGGGCGCGATGACGCGCTCGCCGCCCTGCTCGCCGGCATGCGCGCCGCGGCGGCCGGAAGCGGCTGCAACGCGATGATGACGCGCGAGGTCGGCCTGCCGGTGACCGAGGCCCTGGTCGCCTTCTCGCGGCGCGACTACGATCGCAGCATCGAGCTGCTGATGCCGGTACGCCAGATCGCGCATCGCTTCGGCGGCAGCCATGCCCAGCGCGACCTGATCAACCTGACCCTGATCGAGTCGGCGCTGCGCGGCGAACGCGCCAACCTGGCCTGCGCGCTGGCGGCCGAACGCATGGAGCTGAAGCCGATGAACCCCAGCCTCAGCAAGCTGGCGCAGCGCGCCTCCGCGCTGCAGCGCGAAGCGGCGGACGGCACGCGGGACGCGGCAGCGGTGAAGGCGGCATAAGGTTGGGACGACGGGTGCGTGGCTCGGTGACAACCGCTATGTTGCCTCGTAAGCCACCATGGCCAAGGCGCGTGCGCCCGCGGCCACCCCCACCGTCTGCGAGGGCGGCTGCGGCTTGAGCAGCGCGCTGCTGGTCAGCACATTGGCGGCACTGACGGTATAGCTGCCAGGAGCCAGGTTGGACAGCGTGGTCGGCTGGGTCACGGTCTGGCGGAACTCGCCGGGCCCCAGTACCGTGATGGCCGCCGACGTCCCGGACGGCAGGCCGGAGATGGAGATCATCAGCGTGCCGGTGCCGCCGTCATTGCCCTCTTCGTCGCCGCCCCCTCCGCAGGCTGCGATGCCAAGGCAGCAGGCGACGAAGAATTGGCAAAGCGAAGATCGAAGTGCTACGGACATGACACGCTCCCTTCCAGGCCCGGGCACAGGCGGTCATCCCATCGCGTTCTGGCGCGATGGGCGTGGAACCTTTTAATTACAGGGCGTGCCAGGTAGCGGCGTCCCGTAACTGGTGATCCCATGACAGGTATCGCCTTGCTTGAGGGGGCCGTCCGCGCTCGCTTCCGGGTCCATGGGAAATTTACCGACCTTGGTGCAGCAGAATCGGAATTCCGTCGCAGGCGCCGGAGAATTCACCACTGCGGGAGAAGCCATGGCGGATCGCTCAGCCGGCATGGCGTGCTCAGGGGCGGGAACGCTTTTCGTCACTTGCGCAGCCTTGGGAGGTGGCGCAGGCGCCGGAACATTTTTCGTTGCCGGGAAGGCCCGGGTGGGTTGCTCAGCTTTGGGGATGCTTTTTGGAGCCGCGGGGACCTTGATGCCTGGATCGACGCTCCGCTCCTGTGCCCCGGGAGAGACGCACTGACTGTTCTCGCAGATTCGCTCCCCTTTGCACTGCATGTCGTATTGGCATCCAGCGGCTCCGGCGTAAGGCGCAACCCCAGCCGCCATGGATATGCCGAGAAGCACGCCTAGCGCTTTCATATCTAGCTCTTGCTCCTTAGCCGTTTGGGCGCCCTTCATGCTTGCTCGGAGCCGGCGCTCTTGCGCCAGCCTGAGCCCCCTGGTCCTCAGGGCACCGCTTCTAGTATGGGATGCGCGCGCGCTGAGCGCCACCCTGGCCGGCCGGTCTTGCTGCGCGCCCTTGTGCCAGGCAGGGCTTTGACGAAGAGGACGATCCGCCTATACCAGTATGTACGCTTTTCGCACAGCCCCCCTTGCATCCGGAGTCGGATACGGAAGCACGCCGGGCTGGCGTCAACGGCGCGATCTTCGTCCCCTTCGACTTCTCACGCTGCCCTAAACCGGGGAAGCAACATGCCAGACGTAACCTCAGACGGTGTTCGTATCCACTACGAGATCAAGGGCCAGGGTTCAACCGTTCTCTTGTTGGCCGGGCTTGCGGGAGTGGGTGCATCCTGGGGACCGCAGATTGATCTGTTCGCCTCGCATCACCAGGTGATCATCCCGGACCACCGGGGAACCGGTGCATCTGAGCACACCGCCCGCGACATGACGATTCCTCAGCACGCGCGAGACATGGCGCGGATTGTCGAGGCCGTCGGATGCGGACCAGTCCATGTCGTCGGTTCTTCAACCGGCGGCGCCATCGCGCAGCTACTGGCGATCCGTCACCGCGAGTTATTGCGCAGCGCAACCATTGTCTCCTCGATTGCTCGCGCGGATGCGTTCTACCGTCGCCAGTTCGCCATGCGGCAACGCATGCTGAACGATTCCGGCCTGCGCGCCTCGACGGAGGCCAACGCGCTGTTCCTGTTCGATGCGCGATTCATGCGCGAGCACCCGCAGCAGGTGCAGGCATGGGTGGACGCGACAGCGGCCGGCACATTTGAACCAGAGATCGGCTTTGCCCGCATCGAGATGATCGTCGGTCATGACGCCTTCGAGGACCTTCCTTCTATCTCGACACCGACGCTGGTAGTGGTGGGTGAGCGCGACTTCTGCGCCCCGCCCTACTTCTCCGCGGAGATTGCCGCGCGAATCCCCGGCGCCGAGCTTGTCATGCTGGACGGCGGCCACTTCATCTTCCTGGAGCAGCCGCACCTGCTGTACGACACCGTTGCGGGCTTTATCGCCAGGCACGAATGATCGTCGTGCGCACAGGCCACACTGATCCGCTCGGCGCTGGCAGCCCTTGCAAAGGAACGCCCCATGTGGATGAACTGGCTTCTCGTATTCGTGCCGATCGCGATTGCCCTGGAATTCCTCGCGGCCGACCAGCATCTGCTCATTTTTCTGACTTCTGCCGTGGCCATCCTTCCCCTTGCGGGACGGATGGGCCATGCCACCGAGCAGTTGGCAGAGCGGCTGGGCGAGGCCATCGGTGGCTTGCTCAATGCGACATTCGGCAATGCGGCGGAGCTGATCATTGCACTGGTTGCCTTGCGTGCAGGCCTTCATCAGGTCGTGGAAGCCTCCATCGTCGGTTCCATTGTCGGCAACCTGCTGCTGGTGTTTGGCGCCGCGATGCTCGCGGGGGGCATTCGCTATCCCGAGCAACGGTTCAACCCGCGCGGTGCGCGTTCGCAGGCGACCATGCTCATACTGTCGGCGATCGCGCTGGTCCTCCCTGCCAGCTTCGAAGCCGTAGCGGACAGATCAGACGTGCTGTACCGGCTCAGCGTCTGTATTTCCATTGCGCTGCTTGTCATCTACGCGCTGTATCTGTTGTTTTCGTTGGTCACTCATCCTGCGCTGTTCCGCAGTGCACACGAAGCCGGGATGGCGGCGACAGAACGCGAGAAAGACAAGCCACCTGCCAACGCCCCCCGCGCGCTAGCGATACTGGCGGCAGCCACCGTCGGGACGGCGTGGATGAGCGAGATCATGGTGGGCGCTATTGGCCCCATGATGCACGCCTACGCCCTCAGCGAAATTTTTGTCGGCGCGTTCGTCGTGGCAATCCTGGGCAATGCAGCCGAACATGCATCGGCCATTACCGCAGCCATCAGAAATCGCATGGACCTTTCGTTTTCCATTGCGGTGGGATCCAGCGTCCAGGTGGCACTTTTCGTCGCGCCAGTCCTGGTGCTCGTCAGCCATTTTCTCGGTCCGGCTCCGATGGACCTGGCCTTTCGTCCAGCCCTGGTACTCATTGTGGTCCTGTCAGTGCTGGTCACGGCGCAAATGGCAAGCGACGGACGCGCCGACTGGTTCAAGGGCACGCAACTCCTGATGGTCTATTTCGCGCTTGCCCTCACCTTCTTCTTCCTGCCGCGCTAACTCATGGCCGGCCACGGCTGAAGCGCAAGTGACAAGCTCGACAGTTAGCTCGCGAGTCGTCAAGGCATCTGGAGTCTGATTGATCTGCATCAGATCCCCATGGTGACGGATGCCTATGGTGTCATCAGGATCTTGCAATTCCGATATGGATGCGGACTCAAGATCCACTCGACCTCCCGGGAGGGGCACCATGAATAACCAACTTGCCGCCTGGCATACCGACCATATCAACTTCGCCAGCCTGCTCGACCTGTTGGAGAGAGAGGTGAGCGCCTTTTACCAGGAGGAGCAGCCAAACTACGGTTTGATGGAGCTGATCATCGAGTACATGCGCAAGTATGGCGATTGCGTTCACCATCCTCGGGAGGATGTTGCATACGCGCTGCTCGTCGAGCGAGACCCAGGCATGCGCATTGTGATCAGCCGGCTTCTGCAAGAGCATCGTGTGATTGCAGCGGTAGGCGAGGATTTGCTCAACCGGCTTCATGAAGCGGAACGAGATGTCATAACGTCGCGAACGGCGCTGGAAGCCGCTGCCGCCATGTACCTTGCCTACTATCGCAATCATCTCTCCACCGAGGAGAAACAGGTCATGCCCCGTGCCGCACACTTGCTAACCGAAGAAGATTGGGCAGCGGTCGCGGCCATTGAGCCGGCCAGCGTCGATCCATTATTTGGAGAAGATGTACACCAGCGTTTCGCAGCCTTGCGGAGACTGATTGACGGCGAAGCAAGTGTGTATATCCCCTCCCCTGATCATCACGAGCTGGCTTGAAACCACGACCCCGATGCCGCATCCAAGGCCTCGCAAAGAAGGTTGTGCGGTATCCGTCCCTTCCCCCACCCAAGCGCACTGCACCGGCCCCCAACTAACCCTAACTGTCCCGAACAGCAAAATTTTTGTCCCGCCACGTCAAATGGAGGCGCGGCGATTTCACATACTGATAGCAGCGCTTCCCCTCCATCCACCGATTCGGCAAGACAGCACAAGCGAAAGGGAGTGAGAGCGACACGCCGTCCCGCGCGACGCCACTGTAGATCCCCCTTGCGAGTTTCCGTCATGTTCGCCATTGCCTGTTGGTTGATTTTCTCCGTTCTGGTCGGCTTCTTTGCCAACGGGCTGGGGCGCTCCGGCGCGGCCTGGACGACTTTCTCGATGATCTTCAGCCCGTCCCTTGGCTTGCTTCTTGTGGCCATCCTTGACGAGAAGCCGGTGCAGTCTCGCTTCGCAAGAGGCCTGGCTCTGATGCGGCTGCTGGCGGTCCGACCCCAATAGACTCCCTCCCTGCCCAGCATTGCCCGCACGCCCGAGCCATGGGTTATATGACATGGCTACCGGCGGAGGCTGCTGGAGTCCTGCGTGGAACGCACTCGCGAGTTCTACCGCCTGCTCGGCGTCAACGCTTGCCCGCGCTTCATTTCCGAAGAACTCCGTCTGGTCGAAGCGTAGCAGGCGTCCGCACAGCTGACGTGAAGGGGCATGCAGATTGCCGTAGATATGCCGAAGGATATTGTGCGACTGGATAAAGCTGCCGTTATTGATATACGGCGGCTGGTTGGTGCCTAACGGCGAATCCTCGGCATTGTCGGTGATGATCGAATGGCCAGCCGGCACGCTGTCGTCAAAGAAGATGTTGTCAACGTGATATACCGGTTGCCGTAAGGCGGTGGCTGGCGAAGTCGGACTGTAAGCGTCCGGGCAACCCGTCTTGAATTGCAGTGAGGGCCTTGGGAGTATCGTGTCCACTTAACGAATAGGTGGAT
>NZ_CP170643.1:3374350-3386279 GCF_051015765.1 Cupriavidus sp. a3
ACTGGCCATCCTTGTCGACGACAAGCTTGAGGAAATCCAGCACGTTGCGCGCATAGAGCGCCGAGGCGTCGGCCGCCACCATGCTGGCCAGGTTGGTATGGCCGATGAGGGTGACGCCATGGCGCTCGACCACTTCGTCGGCCACCGTCAGCGGGCAGTTGCCGCCCTGCGCGGCGGCCAGGTCGACCACCACCGAGCCCGGCTTCATCTGCTGCACGGTCGCTTCCTGCAGCAGCACCGGCGCCTTGCGGCCCGGGATCAGCGCGGTGGTGATGACGATGTCGGCCTGGATCGCGCGCTGGTGCACCAGCTCGGCCTGGCGCTTCATCCAGTCCGGCGGCATCGGCCGCGCATAGCCGCCCACGCCCTGCGCGATCTCGCGCTCTTCGTCGGTCAGGAACGGCACGTCGAGGAACTTGCCGCCTCCCCACCAAGTTCTGATGGTGACTACTCTGGATACATTCACCTTACGCGTCTACACGGCCTTCATCGGACGGTTACGCTTAAGCCCTCTGCCCTCTTTCTTTTAATGCGGCTCGCGAGGGAAGCTGGCCACCGACTATCGGACATCGTTTCGGCATCCGGCCATGCTCTCGAGCGACTTCGGGGTCGCGAACTGTTCGCCTACCTCAAATCGCTCCTTGGGAAGCCGATCGATTATGGCCATGTGGCCCGAACTCGGAAGGCCCAAGAAGACGAGAGACACGCGGCCGACGCTCGGGCCGCGCAGGACCAGCAGGAAGTTGCGCGACTCATTGAGCGGTACTGCGGTAGACGGGTGTCAGGACCCGACGGGCGGATCTATGAGGTGGACTCCGCGTCGATCGTGATCACCGAGGGCAACGGTCGCCGAAGTTCATTGGGGCACGGCCAGGCAAGGGCCTGGCTCATCGAGATGGACAGGGCAGCGAATGGGCTTGCACATGCCCGGGGCCAGGCATCGTCGGTCCCGAACTGGGTGTAGCCGCGGCCTTCGGCGCTGTCTTTGGCGTTGACGCGGAAGATGCCGGCCTTGTCGCTGTAGAACGCCATCGGCTTGCCGTGACGCTCGACATAGGCGCGCGTGCCGGTGAAATACGCTTGCGTCGATTCCGTTGGCACGAACCGCAGTTGCATCAGCCGCCCGGTGGCGTCGTCGACGAAGACCAGCAGCGTGCACGCCGGCGCCCGGTCCTCGAACCAGGCGTGGTCGCTGCCATCGATCTGCACCAGCTCGCCCAGGCAGGCGCGGCGGTTGCGCGGCTGGTGCACCTTGGGCGGACGCAGCTTGCGCGGCACCCAGAAACCAGCGTCGATCATGATTCGGCGCACGCATGCCGGCGAGATCTCGATGCCATGGCGCTCGCGCAGCTTCTCGGCGGCCAGGGTCGGGCCGAAGTCGGCGTAACTGTCGCGGATCAAGCCGCGCACGCGGGATTCCAACCCCGGCGGCAACTGGTGGTGACCCGGTTGGCCCCATTTGCGGGAAACGAGACCCCGGGGGCCGTCCTGCCGGTATCGCTGCACCAGCCGTTCAACCTGGCGCTTGGAAACGCCGAGCTTCTCGGCAGCGCGCCAGACCATCAGACCGTCTTCGACAACGGCCTGGATAACCTTGCAGCGATCGAGTTCCCGCATGCTCATGGTGATCGTGTCGGGTCGGCCCATGATCGTGCTCCTGGCTGGCCTCCAAGGCTGCCAGCTTGGCACGATTGGGTAGATACGACATTTGAATTCATCCCAAGTACGACATTAGAAAAAACGGCTAACAGATTGAATTCGCATAATATGAGGGCGCGCGGATGTATATTATGTTAAATAAACGTGCGCATCCAGCCGTCCTCGCGAAGTAATCGACTTCGCGAGGGCTGGTCACAAGCTCGATCGTGTGGGTTTGAAGTCAGCTATGCAGACTATTCCCACGCTCTCTCGTCGCCAAGCTTGGCAGCATGGGTAGCCGCCTGCTCAAGCCAGTGGCCGTGGGCTTTCGGAACAACCAAGAGTGTCAGGTCAAGCCCCTCCAGCACTCGAAGGACGTACTCGAAATTTACGCTTTTACCGTTTTCAAGTTTGGATAGCATGCCGACGGCTACAGCGCAATTTTTCGCGGCTTGATCAATCGGCATGCCCTGGGCAGCCCGAGTTGCTCGAATTCGATCGCCCAACTGTGAAATAGAGCGAATGGTCGCGCGGGCTGGAGGCGTGGGATCAGGAAGAGGCCGTGGCATAGAGCAGCGCAAAAAGGTGTTGCGCCATTGTTTCACGATAATGAAACTACGGCAATATGCCTCGATCGATTGGTGCGGTTCGCGGCGCCTCACCGCGCAACCCCTGGTTTATCGGGGCAATTATTCCTGCGGAATAAGGAAACGCTCGGGTCGTTTGCCGAGCCACCCAGGCGTACGCCCTCTTCCCGACCAAGTCTTTCCAGTCTTGGGATCCATGTACTTTGGCGGCAGTGAAGTCTTCGTTGCAGATGTGGAGCTGGAAGCGGCAGGACGTCCTCGACGGCGCCGCGGGGCTACATCCTCCGGAGAAAGACCATACTGAGCCATCAAGGATTGAATTTGCTCGATAACACTCGCCACCTCGGTTGAACGAGCCACTTCAATTTGAGCTTCCAAGGCTTCCTTCTGAGCGACAAGCTCTTTGTACGTTGCCATATCTCCGTCTCCGGTTCGTTAGCTAAATCGACTTATACGCACTACATGGCAGAACCGCAAGATATTCTCGCTCTCTATTCTGAGACGTCGTGAACGGGCCCTTGCTGTCTACGCCGATGCAAATCATTTTGGCTCGTGGGGTGTTATGGTGGGCTGCCGTCCCACCTTGCGGTCACGCCCCCCAATTCGGCGGCTTGGCCTCACGAATGTAAAGCGCGAGTGGCCGAGCCAATAGTGTCAACAGGGACGATGGCTCGTTATTCATACTATTTGATTAGCGTGTAACTGTCGCCTCTGAACATGTCCGATATTCCGAAATACAAAGCGACACCGCCGGAAGTAGCAGCTCCTTGCCGGAGCCACACTATTTTTTGGCCAATTTGATGTGTCCCCTTGGGTACATTGTCGAGCGATCAAGCCCTGCTTTGAACGCGGTGAGAAACGCATACTCGACTGCCAATCGATTGATGCTAGCGCCCGGTACCCATGCCACTGGCGTTCAAGCAATACGAATTCAGCCAGCGCCTGGTTGTGCCCCAAGCCAATTGTCCGACAAGCGGTTGGACAATTGCGGCATCCCCACCCTCGCATGGCTTTGACAAGTGATGCCATGCTATTGCACGCGCCCAGGGAGCGCTGGCTGCTCGGGCCAGTTGTTCTCAATGGATCGCCACCTGACTGCGTCCCGCCGACTATGCAGCTCAATTGCATGTCTTGGCGCCTTGGCGGATACTAGATGCGGGTAACTTGCGAGAGTTTCCCGATTTCTTCTTGGACGTTCCACGGCTCTCCGCTACCGGTCGAGAGCCGCTTTTTTTGCGCCGGTACAGGGAAACGAAACCGATTCCCTGTCAGCTGACGCCTTGGATAAGGCAAGTTGCCATCGCCCGTGGGGCGATGGCCATGCACGTCATTCCTGCGGAATGAGGAAGCGCTCGGGGCGCTTGCCCAGCCATGCCGGCGCCCTGCCTCGGCCGGACCAGGTTTTCCCTGTTTTGGGATCCATATACTTGGGCGGGAGCGCTACTTTTTCTGCGGCAGCAGAAGTGGTACCCGCTGGCCGGCCTCGGCGACGGCGAGGCGCAATGTCCTCAGGCGAGAGGCTATACTGGATCATCAGATTACGAATCTGTTCGATGACACCCGCCACCTCAGAGGCGCGTGCCTCTTCGATTTGGGCCTCCAGCGCTTGCTTCTGAGCCAACAATTCCTGATACGTCGTCATCCTGTCTCCAATATTTTCCTATCACGATTGACTTATACGCATTTCCAGGGCGGTCCGCAAGATTTCTTCCAGATAGCCGCCAGATTGGAGAATGGACGGATTGAGCGATGTTGCCCAGGCCCCCAAGTTGTCCAGAAATGGGAAGGAATCGTCCTTTGGGATACTGCCACTGCGACAATGGCCGTTATATGCGGACTGCGAGCATTGCTGCAAAGCGGCGTTACGTGTCCTTCTGAAGGGGGCGGCGCCAGACAGAGCCAGGTAGTATTGGGCAGAGATCTGACCAGATCAAGGCCAAGTATGCCTTGGTGGGCCTCCCGTGAGTCGAACACGGCACCAACGGATTATGAGTCCGCTGCTCTAACCAGGCATGAGCTAGAGGCCCAGTAAAACCAAAAACGGATCAGCTGTCAGCGCTATGCGCAGCATTTGCTTTTCCGTCGATGCAGAGCGCAGCGCCAAGATGCGCCCCACATCTTCGGCCAATCGGCTGGTTGGCAACATCGCGTACCAGCCGAGGTCTAAATCAGGCCGCAGCTGCGGGCGAGGCCGCCGGTGCAACAGCCCTCTTTGCCGGGGCCCGCTTTTTCGTCACGGCTTTCACTGCAGCCGTTTTCGGGGCCGCCTGCTTCGCCGCAACCTTATTGCCGGCAACCGCTTTTTTTGCAGCGGGCTTCTTCGCAGCCACCTTGCCAGCCGTTGCCTTCTTTGCGCCGGCGGCCTTAGCCTTCTTTGCAGCCGCTTTGTCCTTTGCAGCCTGCTTTTCAAAGCGAGCTGCAGCCTTTGCGGCTTCCGTAGCCTTGGCGACGTCACGCTTTGCTGCCTCGATCGCCTTCTTGGTGTCGGCGCGCAGCTTCAGCAGACGCTTCTTGGCGGCCTGCGCCTCGCGCGCAAGCACGCTGGCCTTCTTCGTCGGAACGGCTACCTTCTTTGCGGCAGGCTTGCTCTTGGCAACTGCATTCACCCGAGTCGTTGTTTTATTTGCTGCGACCATGTTGGTTATTCATAGTGTTGTGGAGTGCGGAGTATAACCGCACAAGTCGTGTACACAATAGAAAACGATGTACGCATTGCGTCGAGGTGCGAGTCAGACCAGATCACAGGAATCCGCGACGCGGCATAGCGCATAGTGGCTCGACAAGCTGATGGAGCAACATCGAAGCATCCGAAACTAATCGGCTGCTGCTGGCCGGACTAACATCGTGTTGTGTTTTGCTCGCGGCCGCTAGTTCTGTAATGGAAAGTCCAACACCACATTGTCAACTACCTTTCCGTTCTCAACGGTGCATTCGCTTGCACGATCTGTCCAGCGCAACCGGAGTACCAACAACGCTCTTCAGTCAATTACGCTCAAGTTCTTCCTTGTCTATGACCTTGGCCCGCGGGTAATTGAATAGGCGATCGCCGGCCCGCGCCCCCTGTGATTTCAAGCACCCGCTGCGCAGCAGGGTTGACTTGGTTGTGGATCGCGTGCCGGGCTCCGGCGGCCTTGGCATGTGTCAACGCTAGCGCGCCGACACCGGCGCCACCATGCTGATCACGAAAATCTCCAGTCGCCTGAAGCCGCGCTTCTTCAGGACGCCTGCGCCAGGTTCTTGCCGCTTATCAGGCAGAGCCGGCTTGCCATGACCTGCATCAGCATTGCCCTGGCCGTCCCCACCACCCACAGCAAGCGGTAGCCGTGGACGGGGCCAGCGGCGCGGTCAGTCGCCCAGTTGCCTGGGTCCATATACCCGACCGCAGCGAGGTAGCCCGGGCCGGGAAAGCGAGCGAAGTCGCGCCAGGTATAGCCGGATGGCGCGGCCACGAGTTGCGGGCGCATGGGCACAATCCGCTGGCGCCCCTATACGGCGACCGGGAACAGGCGGGCGAATAAAGACGCCGCGCCCTCGGCAACGTTACGTACGCGTTTCCGGCGCTGGCTTTGCGGCGCCACAGGCACATCCAGTTCTGCACTGGCATTGCGGCGCTCAGTTGCATCCGGCTCCGCAGGCGCACGGATTCCGTTCAGCAGTTGCCTGGCAACCGCAGGCGCAGCCGGCGCCAGGGCAAGCAGCGCAATCGCATTGGGATTGGGTAGTGGTAGTCATGGCAGAGCTCCTTTCTGTTGGAAACGAGACGCCAGTGTGCCGGCCACCGATGACGGGCAGCTTGAACGAAACGGCTAACATTCGCCTAGACGCGCTGGACGCTGATCCCGCCGAAGGTATGCGGTTGGTGGGCAGCGACAATGGCAGCCACCCCAATCTTGTCCGGGAGTCTGCAAGCGGACTCTGCGTCGATGGCCAACTGCGCTGCCAGCGGCAAGGTAAGATTTGGTTCCAGCCAACGCCCCCCGAAGACACGTCAGCACAAGAGCCCGCTCACGCTAGAACGGGGCCAGTCAGTGGGGGGCTTACAGCCGGATCAGGACCAGGAGAAGGCCACCCAACGCGGTCGGCATCGCGCACAAAATGCCGAAGAACAACGCCCCGAGGATCGACTGGCCGTCAAGGTCGTAAGCGATCTTCCATTGCTGGCCCTGGGCAGCCTGACTCAAGCTGCGCCGTTCGGTATCGTTGCGGTGCAGGACTTTCGAGAAAAGTTGCATTTAAGACTCCGAGTTAGGGAAGCTTCCAGGAACCGGGACCACGGGCGGACAGGCCGGAGATAAGCCTTGCAGCCATGTGCGGAGCTTCAATCTTCAATCCCGAACCAGAGTCACTGATTTACGAAGTAAGTGCTTCGATCCTTGGCTGGTGCTGAGATTCTGTACTCACCGATGAAAAAGACTATCGGTCTAATGACGGACTGCATTGTTGATGCACAGGTTGATTCAGACCTGAAACGCAGCGAACCTGTGACGGGTGATCCGCGCAATCAGGGCGACAGGCTTTGAACTCCGGCGCTTCACAATCTTCGGTGCATTGCAGACCAGGCGTTGGACACCGCCAGCTACACCGAGATAAATAACTGCCAAAAAGGCGAGCGTATAGACTGGTGAGGATTTGAGCTGCGAATTGTTGGCATACGTATCGAGCAAAGCGTAGCCGCAATGCTTGTTCCCATACCGCAGACCTTATCCCTCAAAATGATGCGTGCTATTTGGGCTCGATGCACAGGCCCCATTCGCCTGCGTCGCCGTCGCCGTCGCCGTTACAGAATTGAAATAGAAAACGGCTGGCATCGTTCTCTCCCCGCGAGCGCTCCGAGGATTATTTTGAAAAATTGCAAGCTACCACCGTCAAGTGTGCGTCTTGTTTGAGCGTGGCGTTTCGGCTCTGCATCAACCCGTGCGCCGCTGCACTAGCCTGTTCGCCTGATGTGCTGCCGCGTCATGGCGAACTACGCTTGCAGTGAAGATCACCGCAATTGAATCTGGGGCGCCATGAGTAACTGGGAGCGGCGGGGCGCAGTGAGCGTCCACCGACCTCGCACTATGTAGGGCGCGAGCACAGGGTGGTCGCATCGGACCGCAGTGAGCAGGCTGGCAACTATAGAGCCAGGGCACTACCCCAACACTGCCTTGGTCAGCTGACCCACACCAGAACTTGTCGACCTAATTAACGTTTATGCTAAATAACCCCCTTTACGCTGCGGTTATGCTTGTCGAGTCAGCGAGATCAATCAATCCGAGTTCGAATTCTCACAAGTGTTACGATGAATTTACGACAACAACCGAAAAATCGATTCGCCTTATCCTTAGTCAGTCTGAATGCAATTGCGGAAACAGTATTAGGGATGCTTGGCTCGCCTACGGCGTCTACTTAGCCTGGTGGAAGCTTACTGTCGGTCAACGGACATCGGAGGACGACGAGCGCTTGCACAAGCTTGTCAAGGGCTTTAGAGAGGCGCCCTAGCGATGGTATTCCGCTGCATCGCGAGGTCTGTTGCTTCTCGACGGAGCAGCGCAACTGCGAATAGCGACTACGCCAACTACGCGGGGAGCGCAAGCACCCAGGCGCTGTGGCCAACCTGTTGACTTGAAAACCTGCCCACGCAGCATAGCGTCATGCTGCCGGTCGGAAAATATACCGGGACCAGTTCTTGCCAGCCATTGCGGCCGACCAAGGCGTGAGCATCGATGAAATGAAACGCCGATTTGATACTCAGGTGCCCCGCCCGACGCAGGGCGCGGCCGACAATGAGTGTTCCTTGGGCTCCCGCTGCATATCCTGCTCAGGGCATGAAGCTGGCTACTACTGGGCGGTGGAAACCGATATCTCCGATCCCAACGACTGCACCCGCGACTCCCAAACCATTGTTGAGGACTGCCAAGAATATGCTGAGGAGCGCCGAGAATCCAGCAGCAAACCCGAGAGTTAATGGTGTCCGACCGGAAAATTACCCTTAGCTCGGTGCATGCTAATCAGCGTCCGATTCGGCTAGCGAACGAAGGAACATCGGAACCTTGGCGCGGTTGGTGGCCTGAACACGGGCGATGAGCGCGTAATCGACCTGCCTGACTCCGTACGTCCGAGCGATATCGAGTCGCAGTCGATGCCACAGATGGCAGGTCATTTCAGCGTCGGCCATCGCTCTGTGCGCGCGCCCGGTCTTGGGCAAATGGAGCAAATCGACGAGTGTTGATAACCTGTGATTCTGAGCGTGTGGGTAGATACGTCTGGAGGTGAGCATCGTGCACGCGAAGTGCTGATTGGCCGCGATGTCCAGGAGCCCAAGCTCGGCTTGCCAAAACCTTCGGTCAAATCCGGCATTGTGGGCTACCACCGGATGTCTGCCGACAAACCTGGCCGCTTCACTCATGACCTTCGATGCGGCAGGCGCATCTGCGATCATGTCATTGGTGATTCCGGTCAGGCTTACAACCTGCGAGGGGATACGCCTTCCAGCGTTCATCAAGCTTTGATAACGGTCGATAATCTCGCCGTCACGCAGCAAGATGACAGCAATTTCCGTGGCTCGGTCACCGAGACTTGGCGACAATCCCGTCGTTTCAAAATCAAGAACCGCGACCGTCTGCATCCTGCTTCTAAGTTGTTTGGTGCCGACGGCGAGACTCGAACTCGCACAGCTTTCGCCACTACCCCCTCAAGATAGCGTGTCTACCAATTTCACCACGTCGGCTGTAAAGAAACATATTGCCTGACGTCGGGGAAATCAGGCCTTTCCGCTCTCGCTGGGGCATTTCCCTTCGCTTAAGCCCCAATCGCTGGGAAATCGTTTCAAGCTTTGCATTCTAACCTAAGATTCACGCTCTGGTCACGGCGAAGGGCGCGCGGATGGCACCGTGCAAGAGCAAATGACTCACGCATTGGCACGCACTTCTTCAATTTGAAGCGGTGCACCGCATAAGATGAGCATTGGTGTTGCGATAGGCTGTGCAATCGCAGCACTGGCGATTCCTCCACCACTTTGCGATTGGGGGAAGGATATCCGCTGACCTTAGCTCGGCGGCCCGGCCATGCTCTGAGCCCATTCGAGTATCGGCTCGAACCGAGATGGCAGCAGTTGCTGGGCCTCCGCAAATGTCACCCAGCGGAACTCGTGGTGCTCTGGACGCCCTAGTTCAGCGCTAATTGGTAAGCGCACCTCACCGCTCGGTGACGCCGCCAGATAGAAGCGCGCTATCTTGCCGTTCGTATAGGGTTCTGTTTCGCGATAGTCCTTCCCCCAGCGAAGCTCAAGCGTTGACAAGCCGGTTTCCTCCCTGGCTTCCCGCATCGCTGCCGATAATGGCTCTTCGTTAGGTTCTGGGATGCCTTTGGGCATGTCCCAATTTCGATATGCGCGTAGGACCAGGCAGAGCCACTGACCAACCGTAGGTCGGAGCACAACCAATCCAGCAGAATGCTTAATGAGCCTCATTGGCAGTCTCCCTCATACCCAGCATAAAGTAGCGTACTCCACGATCTCGGCGACGTCCGAGCAACTCCAAATCAGGGGCCGGCAACCCCGCTTCTGCTGGCATGCAAACTACAAACGTCGGGGCGGAATCGAGAATGCTTACGCTGCACGCAGAAATGGGTACGCTTGGTTGTGGCAAAGGGGGCAAAGGGGCGGCCGACCCGCTCTCAAGTGAACCTGCTCCATTGGCGATTAAGCTATGGTGTGCTGGCATAACCCGTTAAAAGCTGATTTGTCCATCGCTTACGGACGCCGGCTTTCGAGGGCCGGCTGAGGCGGATGGGTGGTAAGCAATGGGATATCAGTGAGCAGCGGCCGGCTGATTTTCAGCGAAGCCAAGATCCCCCATGTGGGCATCGCCCTGCGTTTGCCGGTGTACCGCAAGGTGCCGAACCTGAACTCCGTGGAAGCCCGCCGCGCTGCTTACGTTGGCTCGCTCGGTGCAGGCATTCGCATGGCTGATTTGCTGAAGGACCTGGCCAGCAACGAGAACCTGCGCTGGGTCAGGTTCCGCGTCTACGATGCCGGCGACTTTTTGGGACCTCGGCAAAGGGAATGCCCACTTTTCGCGGGAAATGGCGTTGCTGGCTTGGCGCGGCCACAAGCCGACCCCGGACACACTGTTCCAGGCGATCGAGACTAGCCATCGTACAGTGCTGCGGGAAAAAAATGGACAAGGCCTTGCATGACCGTCAGCCGTTCGAGTTCGAATGCCCCTACCGCTCTCAACGTGGGAAATGCCGGCAGTGCCCAGCGAACTCGTCGATGCGTTCTGGCATGCCCATATCCTGGCTACCAGGCGCTATGCCGACGACTGCCGACTGCTTTCGTCGTCGAAGATCCGCAGGTCGTCTATTTTCAGGGTAGGCAAGCGTTGGCAGCGGCGTTCCCGCGGCGAATCCGCTACGAAGAACGGCGGCGGCATCCTCGTGCAACTGTGCCGGCCTCTTTGGCGTTCATCTGCGAACTGCGCCTTCAGAACGGTGAGCGGTTGAGACCGGAAATCGGGGACGTGTCACAATCCGGCCTTGGTCTGCGATCGAACGAAAGCGACATCCGTCGGCTACCGATCGGCACGGTCTTGAGAGGCTGCAAGCTCGAGCTTGGCCAGCAGCGCCTGCAAGATATCACGCTGCAGGTAGCGGGATGCGGCCTGCAGTGGCAGGGTCGAAGTGTGATGCACACGCTAGGCTGCGCCTTTGTCTCGCTCACACTCCATCAGCAGACCCTCTTACAGCGACTGGTCTACCAGATCGAACGCGCACGGCGGCAATGATGTTGCGCGCAGCGTTCGCCAAAGCGGCTCAACCTTGCACCGTTTGAAGCTCAGTTTCTCGCGCGAGCTGATTCACTTCCTTACGTGGAGCAGTGATCCAGCTCGCCATGGTGTCGGGAAACGCCTGAGACCTCAACGACCCATGTGCCTTGGCTACGCTGCGCTGCATCGCAGCACACGAAGGGCTTGATTCCGCCGGGCAGACCGATTACGGTAAACGCTCGGTTGTGCGCATACTCAGCGCGTCCTCGCACCGAATCCACTCGCAGTGTCTTCCTACCCTCTTCCGTGGAACTCCATCCACGGAGCAGCAGTCGTAGTTCCTTTTTTCGTGCCCGACAAAGGAGCCTGACATGCTCAGTCCACATGAAATCGCCGCGCTGCTACTGCTTGGCGACGCGCATGACATCGACGATCTTGAGCCAGAGCAGCTCGACGGATTGCTGGTCCGCAAACTGGTGACGATGGAGCACGGTCATGGTGGCGATGATGTCCATCCTCGCTTGACCAGTCAAGGTACTTCCATGTTTGAAGCCCTACGCCGCATTGCGTAATGTGGCGCGTGCGGCATGCAGTGCGATTAGCACCGGGAAGGCGTGAGTATCGAAAAGCGCTATCGCGTTGTGACCTGTTTGTCGCGACGGATTGCTAACGCCGAATACCGCACGCACTAGCCTCGTTGAGGAAGCGGTAGGCCAGTGGTGGCCGTCATCGTGCGGGCCGACATCTGAATTCTTGCAAATGTGCCGGTGATGCCAACTGTGGTGTTTGCATGATCGGCGGGCATCGTGGCTAGGTATCCTGTCGAGTCAGCGTGCGGATACCAGGGTAGATTTCGGAGCGCCAGCGGGTGCCTGAGAATAGATCATAGTGGCCGCAGTGGCGCGCCGTCATATGCCGCTTGTCGCGTGCCGCAATGCCGCGACACAGAGCATGCGC
>NZ_CP170643.1:3386379-3528104 GCF_051015765.1 Cupriavidus sp. a3
CCCCGTGAAGTCAAAGCCCTGCCTAAGCGCTACACCGTCCGGTTCCTCAGAAAGGACCTTAACTGAACGGCATTACCTGTCCAAGGCGGCCTTTTCCTCTGCAACGGCGCGACGGTCGCCGCTATGGCTTACTTCTTAAGCACCAGGTCGCCCGGCAGCGACTCGATATACGCAGCGATATCCTTCAACTCCTTGCGCGTGAACGGACGCGGCTTGCCATCCTTGCCGGTCACGGCCGGATTGGCGTTGACCTGGCCGGCCATGATCGCATTGGAGCGGCCCACCAGCGCGTTGCCCGACACCTGGTACGACGCCATCGCGTGGTACAGGTAGTCGGCATGCTGGCCGGCCAGCTTGGGATAGTCGGGCGAGATCGGCTTGTTCAGGCCCTCGCCGTGGCAGGCCACGCAGGCACCCTTTTGCACCAGCGCCTTGCCGTTGGCGAGGTCGGCGGCCGAAGCCGGCAGTGCGGCGGCACCCAGCACGAGTGCGCCGAGCGCGATCGAAAGCGTCTTGAGCGTCTTCATGATGGGTCTCTTACTTCAGGGCGTTGTTCTGGGTATTCGGCTTCTGCTGCGAGTAGTAGGCCGCCACGTCGGCGATTTCCTGCTCGGTCAGCGTGGCCGCGATGCTGCGCATGGTCGGGTGCTTGCGCTCGCCCTTCTGGTACGCCTTCAGCGCGTTTTCGATGTACTTGGCGCTCTGGCCGCCCAGCATCGGCACTTCATAGATCTCGGGGAATGACGCACGGTAGCCCGGAATGCCGTGGCATCCGATGCACATTGCAACCTTGTCCTTGGCAGCGTCTCCATTGCCCTTGACTTCCTGTGCCTGCGCGCCCATTGCAGCCGCGCCCAGCACCACCATCGTGAGGAGCTTTTTCATTGTCTTTGCGGATTGGAAATTAAACCGTGCGTGACCTGCCCTGCCGGGCGGAGACGGTTTCAGAATGCTTCTGGGGGAAAGCCTGGCTTGTCGGTGGGGTTGCAAGAGTTGCAACCCGCCAGACCCGCCCAGACATTCGGCATCCGGGATCATTGCCGTGATGTGGAACACATTCTGGAACCACCTCGCGCAATCGCCGCGACCCGGGCGGGCCGCTGGGACTTCTGAGCGCGGACTGCCGGATACTGGAGAACTGGACGTGGGGGCGCGTCAAACCGGCGCATTGTACAGCAGGCGGCACCTGGCAGTCCAGCAACCGCCCCTCGTTGCAGGCCGCCTGTCAGGCCCGCCCAACACGAACCACAAAGGTCTTTTATACTGGCCCACTCCGGGAAAGCGCACGACCGTTCGCAGACGCTCGATGGCAGGCCCGGACGAACCATACCGCCCATAATGAAAGCGCGCGTGACAGCGCGAAGAGACTGCGCCAAACACGCCAACCCGGCCCGAACCGACCAAGACAGGGCCGTCACCTCCAGGTTGCCTCATGTCAAACACCGCCAACGCTTCCGCCCAAGCTTCTTCCGCCCAGCAGGCCCGTTTCGAGGGCAGTGACCAGTATGTCGCCACCGACGACCTCAAGCTGGCCGTCAACGCCGCGCGCACGCTGCAGCGCCCGCTGCTGATCAAGGGCGAGCCCGGCACCGGCAAGACCATGCTGGCCGAGGAAGTGGCCGCCGCGCTCGGCATGCCGCTGCTGCAGTGGCATATCAAGTCGACCACCAAGGCGCAGCAGGGCCTGTACGAATACGACGCGGTCTCGCGCCTGCGCGACTCGCAGCTCGGCGACGACCGCGTGCACGACATCCGCAACTACATCGTCAAGGGCGTGCTGTGGCAGGCCTTCGAGGCCGACCAGCAAGTGGTGCTGCTGATCGACGAGATCGACAAGGCCGACATCGAATTCCCCAACGACCTGCTGCGCGAACTCGACCGCATGGAGTTCTACGTCTACGAGACGCGCGAACTGGTCAAGGCGAAGCACCGTCCGCTGGTGATCATCACCTCGAACAACGAGAAGGAACTGCCCGACGCCTTCCTGCGCCGCTGCTTCTTCCACTACATCAGGTTCCCGGACGCCGACACCATGCAGCAGATCGTCGACGTGCACTACCCCGGCATCAAGCGCGAGCTGGTCGCCGCCGCGCTGGAATCGTTCTACGAGATGCGCAACCTGCCGGGCCTGAAGAAGAAACCGTCCACCTCCGAGCTGATCGACTGGCTCAAGCTGCTGATGTCCGAGGACATCCCGCCCGATGCGCTGAAGAGCCCCGACAAGAAGGCCGCGATCCCGCCGCTGCACGGCGCGCTGCTGAAGAACGAGCAGGACGTGCACCTGTTCGAGCGCCTGGTGTTCATGAACCGCGCCAACCGCTGAGCGAGCATTCTGTCATGACCGCTTTTGCCAAACCCGTGACCCTGGCCGGCAAGCACGCCACGCTGGAGCCGCTGCGACCCGAGCATGCCGACGGCCTGCGCGCCGCCTGCGCCGACGGCGAGCTGTACAAGCTCTGGTACACCAGCGTGCCCGCGCCCGAGCGCATGGAAGCCGAGATCGTGCGGCGCCTGGGCCTGCAGGAGCAGGGCTCGATGCTGCCGTTCGCGGTGCGCGACGCCGCGGGCGAACTGGCGGGCATGACCACTTACATGAATATCGACGCGGCCAACCGGCGCGTGGAGATCGGCTCGACCTGGTACGCGCGCCGGGTCCAGCGCACGCCGCTGAACACCGAGTGCAAGCTGATGCTGCTCGGCCATGCCTTCGACCAGCTCGACTGCATCGCCGTTGAATTCCGCACGCACTGGATGAACCAGCAGAGCCGCGCCGCGATTGCGCGCCTCGGCGCCAAGCAGGACGGCGTGCTGCGCAACCACCAGCGCATGCAGGACGGCTCGTTGCGCGATACCGTGGTGTTTTCGATCATCGCCAGCGAATGGCCGACGGTGCGTCAACACCTGCAATTCCAGCTTGACCGTCCGCGCTGAAGCGGCCGCCTATCACCTGAGCAAGGCATCATGCTGATCGACTTCTTCTTCTCGCTGCGCCACGCCAAGCTGCCGGTCTCGGTCAAGGAATACCTGACCATGCTGGAAGCGCTCAAGGCGCAGGTCATCACGCCCTCGATCGACGAGTTCTACTACCTGTCGCGCATGACGCTGGTCAAGGACGAGAAGCACTTCGACAAGTTCGACCAGGCCTTTGCCGCCTACTTCAAGGGTGTGGAAAGCCTGGTTGACTGGAAGTCCGACATCCCGCTCGACTGGCTGCAGAAGACGCTGGAGCGCGAGCTGTCGGCCGAGGAAAAGGCCAAGATCGAGGCCATGGGCGGCCTCGACAAGCTGATGGAGCGCCTCAAGCAACTGCTCGAGGAGCAGAAGGAAAAGCACGAGGGCGGCAACAAGTGGATCGGCACCGGCGGCACCTCGCCGTTCGGGCACGGCGGCTACAACCCCGAAGGCATCCGCATCGGCGGCCCGAGCAAGGGCAACCGCACCGCGATCAAGGTGTGGGAAGCGCGCACCTACAAGGACTACGACGACCAGGTCGAACTGGGCACGCGCAACATCAAGGTGGCGCTGCGCCGCCTGCGCCGTTTTGCGCGCGACGGGGCCGACACCGAGCTGGACCTGGACGACACTATCCACTCGACCGCGGCCAATGCCGGCCTGCTCGACATCAAGCTGCGGCCCGAGCGCCACAACAAGGTCAAGGTGCTGATGCTGATGGACGTGGGCGGCTCGATGGACGACCACATCAAGCGCGTGGAAGAACTGTTCTCGGCCACCAAGACCGAGTTCAAGCACCTGGAGTACTACTACTTCCACAACTGCCTGTACGACTACGTGTGGAAGAACAACCGCCGCCGCCACGCCGAGAAACTGGCCACGTGGGACCTGCTGCACAAGTACACGTCCGACTACAAGATCATCTTCGTCGGCGACGCGACCATGAGCCCGTACGAGATCCTGCAGCCCGGCGGCTCGGTCGAATACAACAACGCCGAGGCCGGCGCGGTGTGGCTGAACCGCATGACCGAGCAGTTCCCACACTTCGTCTGGCTCAACCCCGAGCCCGAAGGCCTGTGGCAGTACCGCCAGTCGATCACGGTGATCAACCAGCTGATGAAGGGGCGCATGTACCCGGTCACGCTGGCGGGGCTGGAATCGGCGATGAAGGTGCTGTCGAAGTGAGTGAGTGAATGCCGCGTTAGGGACGATCGGCCTGTTCCCTTGCGCGGCATCACCCGCCGCTTTCGTACTGCAGCAGCGCAGACCACTCGCGGCAGGCCTTCTTGTCGGCCGGGTTCTCCCCGGCGCAGTTGGTGCCGGCCGGGCTCGGGCCGGCATTGACACCATGGCCTGGCGCCCGAACAGCCGGCCGCCCTGGTTGGAGTTGCCGGCGTCGAGCGCTGAGCCGCGCAGCGGCGCCCGCCTTGGCTGCGGCGAGTCAGTCCACCGTGATCCCTGCCTGCCGGATGAACCTGCCATAGCGCGCCCGGTCGGCGATCTGCCGCTCACCGTACGCGCGGATGCTCATCGGCTCCGCCGTGCCGCCCAGCTTCCTGACGCTTTCCTGTAGCGGCGCAGCGGACAGTGCCTGGTTGATCTCGCGGTTCATGCGTTCCAGGATGGCCGGCGGCGTGCCTGCAGGCGCATAGACCCCGAAGGTCGAATCGCCGTCCACATCCCGCAGGCCGGCTTCGGCCAGCGTGGGCACATCGGGGAACTGCGGTGCGCGCCGGGCGCTGGCCACCGCGAGCAGGCGCAGCTTGCCGCTGGCAACGTATTGCAGCCCCGGCCCCGGGTCGAACATGAACTGGACCTGCCCCGCGAGCAGGTCGCCCAAAGCCGGCGCCGCGCCCTTGTACGGCACGTGCACGGCATCGAGCCCACCCGACCGCTTGAACATTTCCGCCGCGATATGCGGCGTGCTGCCGTTCCCGGCCGAGCCGTAGCTGAGCTTGCCCGGATGCTCGCGCACGTAGCTGACGAACTCGCCCAGCGTCTTGACCGGCAGCGAGGGATGCACCAGCAGGTAGACCCGCACCAGCGCCACGGATGCCACGGGCGTCAGGTCCCTGAGCGGGTCGTAGGGCATCTTCTTGTAGAGGAAGGGATCGATCGCCACCGCACCGCCGGAGGTCAGCAGGAAGGTGTATCCATCCGGCTGTGCCTTGGCCACGGCATCGCCGCCGACGATGCCGTTCGCGCCGGGCCGGTTATCCACCACCACGGGGCGTTTGAGCGCTTCGGACAGGGTCGGTGAAATGCCGCGGGCCAGCGTGTCGGCCGCGCCGCCGGCCGGGAAGTTCACCACCAGCCGGATCGGCTTCACGGGCCACGGCGTGGCATTGCCTTGTGCAGCCGCGCTGCCGGCCAGGCCCAGCGCGCACATTGCCACGGCAATGGGGCGCGCAATGCGGGAAGGGAATCGCATATGCTTTGTCTCCTGAATGTTCTCGTTATGTGCGGGCGGCCAGTGGCCGCCACCGGCCACCACCGGCCACCACCGGCCGTCCTGCTCAGAACGGATACTGCCTCGGCGTGGTCTGCATCGTGATCCAGCGCAGTTCGGTAAAGGCCTCGATGCCGGCCTTGCCGCCAAAGCGGCCATAGCCGCTGGACTTGACACCGCCGAACGGCATCTGGGCTTCGTCATGCACGGTGGGCCCGTTGACATGGCAGATGCCCGACTCGATGCGCCGCGCGACTTGCATGGCGCGCGCGATGTCGCGCCCGAACACGGCAGCGGAAAGCCCGTACTCCGAATCATTGGCGCAGGCGATGGCCGCTTCCACGCCACTGACGCGCACGACCGCCTTGACCGGCCCAAACGATTCCTCGTGGTAGATGTCCATCTCCGGCGTGACATGATCGAGCACGGTCGCGGCCATCAGCGTATCCGTGGCCTTGCCGCCGCAGGCGAGCTTCGCGCCCTTTGCCAGCGCATCGTCGATCATGGCGTTGCAGCGCTCGACCGTGCTCATGTCCACCACCGAGCCCAGCACCGCCGGCCCCGAGCGCGGATCGGCAAGCGGCAGCGCGGCGGCACGCGCGGCAAACCATGTCACGAATTCATCGGCCACGGCGGCATCGACCACGATGCGCTCGGTGGACATGCAGATCTGCCCGGAGTTGGCGAAGGCGCCGAAGATGGCGGCGTCGACCGCGGCATCGAGGTCGGCATCATCGAGCACCACCAGCGGCGCCTTGCCGCCCAGTTCGAGCACCGCCGGCTTCAGGTGGCGCGCGCAGGCCTGCGCAATCAGCCGGCCCACGCGCGTCGAACCCGTGAAGTTGACGCGCCGTACCGCCGGATGGGCCACCATGGCCTCCACCACCTCGGCGGCGTCGGCCGGCGCATTGGTGATGAAGTTGACCACGCCCGGCGGAAAGCCAGCTTGCGCGAGCGCATCGATGATCAGGCCATGCGTTGCCGGGCAGATCTCCGAGCCCTTGAGCACCACGGTGTTGCCGCAGGCAAGCGCGGTCGCCACCGCACGCACGCCGAGGATGACCGGCGCGTTCCAGGGCGCGATGCCAAGCACCACGCCCGCGCCCTGCCGCACCGCCATGGCAACGCTGCCCGGCACGTCAGACGGAATCACGTCGCCATGAATGTGCGTGGTCAGGGCGGCCGCCTCCTGCAGCATGCCGACGCCCAGATGCACGTTGAAGCCGGCCCACTGGGCCGAGGCGCCGGTCTCCGCCGCCATCGCCGCCGCGATCGCCGCCCCCTTGCTTTCCAGCGACTGCGCGGCGCGCATCAGCAGCGCCCGGCGATCGCCCGGGCCCGTATCGCGCCACGCCGGGAAGGCATCGGCCGCTGCCGCCACGGCGGCCAGCGCATCCGCCTTGCCGGCGGCCGGGGCGCGCGTGGCGACGCTCTGGTCCAGCGGGTTGCGGCGCTCGAAGGTTGCGCCGCTGGCGGCCGGCGTACGCTCGCCGCCGATCAGCATGGTGATGGTCTGCATGGTCTGTCTCCTCTGTTGTTCTGGCATGCCGGCGCGGCATGGAAAGGGAAAGCGGCTAGGCCACCTCGATCTCGACCACGGTCGGCACGCTGGATTGCAGCGCCGTGGCCAGCGCATCGGGCAGCGCTGACGCGGTGCGGATCCGCACCGCCTCGCAGCCATGGCCGCGCGCGAGCGCCACGAAATCGAGGTCGGGCAGAGCCGTGCCCACCAGCGGATCGCCGTGGCCGAAGCCGAAGGTGGGCGCGAATTCCTGCAGCGCCGCGTAGCGGCGGTTGTTCAGCACGATGAACGTGATCGGCAGTTTCAGCTGCGCGGCGCTCCACAACGCCTGGATCGCGTACATGCTGGACCCGTCGCCGACCAGGCCGATCACCTTGCGCCCTGGCTTGCCCAATGCCACGCCAACAGCCGCCGGCAGCCCGAAGCCCAGGCCGCCGCTGCACATCGTGTAGAAGGTCTCGCTGCGCACGATCGGCAGGTAGCGATGCATCACCGGGCGCGCGCTCGGCGCTTCCTCGACGATGATCGACTCCGGATCGCGCAGCTCGGCCAGGGTCTGCAGCACGTAGGCCACGCTCATCGGCGCGCCCGGCTGCGCGCGCGGCGCGGGCTGCCTTGGCGGCGGGGCTTCGCGGCGCGGCGGGGCGGGACGGGCCAGCAGGCCGGCCACACCCTGGCGGATGCTGCCGACCGCGCTCGTGCCCGCCGGTGCCCAGGCTGCGGCACTGGCGTCCTCGGTCAGCTGGACCAGCTGCGCGCCCGGCGGCACGTGCGGGCCGAAGCCCTCCACGTGATAGGTGAACGCGGGTGCGCCCACGGCAAAGATCAGGTCATGCCCGGCCAGCAGCGCGACGATCTTCTCGCGCATGGCCGGCAGGAATCCGGCAAACAGCGGATGGTCTTCGGGAAAGCCGCAGCGCCCTGACATCGGCGCGACCCACACCGAAGCCTGGTGCCGCTCGGCCAGCCGCACGACGTCATCCCAGGCGCCGTCACGATCGACGGCCGCGCCGACCACCAAAGCGGGACGGCGGCTGGCGTCGAGCGCGTCGCCGATCTGCGCGAGCAGCGCGGGCTGGGCCCCGATCTCGGTGCTGACCGTGCGCGGCAGTACCGGCTCGCAGGGACGGGCCCAGTCATCGGCCGGAATGGAGATCAGCACCGGCCCGCGCGGCGGCTGCATGGCGATGTAGTAGCCGCGCGCAATCGCCAGCGGCACGTCTTCGGCGCGTGCCGGCTCGCAGCTCCACTTCACGTATGGCTTGGGCAGCTCCGTTGCCTGCGCCGAATAGAGGAACGGTTCGTACGGCAGGATCGAGCGCGCCTGCTGGCCGGCAGTGATCACCAGCGGCGTGCGGTTCTTGAAGGCAGTGAAGATGCTGCCCATGGCATGCCCGACGCCGGCGGCCGAGTGCAGGTTGACGAAGGCGGCGTTGCGCGTGGCCTGGGCGTAGCCGTCGGCCATGCCGACCACGACCGACTCCTGCAGGCCCAGCACGTAACGGAAATCAGCAGGGAAATCCAGGAATAGCGGCAGTTCGGTCGAGCCGGGATTGCCGAACACCGAAGTCATGCCAAAGGCCCGGAGCAGGTCCAGGACGGCGCCGCGGACAGTGACAGGCAGCTGGGGTGGGCTGGAAGGGGCGATAGGCGCCATGGCGGTCGGTTCCTAGGGCTGGGATGGGTTGACTTGCGCCACAGTATGGACACGCTGCCCTTGCCTGAAAATTGCCAATTCCGGGCAAAGTCATTACCATTCTGCATGACCCTCGATCTGCGCCAAATCCAGGCCTTCCTTGCTGTCTGCGAGCACCGCAGCCTGGGGCGCGCCGCGGCCCACCTGAACCTGACCCAGCCGGCGCTAAGCCGTACCATCCAGCGGCTGGAAGCCCAACTGGGTGCCCCGCTGTTCGAACGCTATTCCACCGGCATGGTGCTGACCGCCTACGGCGAGGCGCTGCTGCCCCACGCCACCCTGCTGCGCCACGAAGCCGACCACGCCATCGAGGCCGTCCGCGCGCTGCGCGGGCTGGCCAGCGGCACCATCCGTGTCGGCGCCGTCGCCAGCGTGGTCAGCGGCGTGCTGCCGCAGGCCATCGAGGCCGTGCTGGCGCGCTGGCCCAATCTGCGGCTGCGCATCATCGAAGGAGTGGGCGATTTCCTCGCCGATGCGCTGGCCAAGCGCGAGATCGACCTGGCCATCGGCATTGCCCTGCCGGAAAACGACGAGATCTGCGCCGTCAGCGATGTTGGCTGGAGCGATACCAGCTACGTGGTGGCCGCAACCGGCCATCCGCTGATGGGCAAGCGCGGCCTGAAGCTGGCCGATACGCGGGGCTGCCACTGGGTGATGCCGCCGCGCGGCACCGCGCCGTTCGAGGAACTGCTGCGTCTGTTCGCGCGGCATGAACTGGCGCCGCCCGAGATCGTTGCCGAAACGCGCTCGATCATCGCGCTCAAGAGCCTGGTCGCGCGCGCCGGCTTCCTCAGCTGGATTGCCGAGCCGATGTACCAGGCCGAGCAGAAGGCCGGGCTGATCCACCCGCTGCCGATACCCGGCGCCAGCGCGCCGCGCCGGCTGACCGTCTACCGGCGCCGGCACGGCATCCTGCCAGCGCCGGCAGTCAGGCTGCTGGAGCAACTGCGTAACCTGACTGCAACGCAAGCCTAGCGCGCCGGACCCGCTTGCCCGGACGAGGCGGCCCGTGATCCGGCGGCCGGCACATCTGCACCCTCCATCACCCACTTGCGGAAAATCTGCAGCGCCGGCAGGTGCTGTTTCTGCTCCGGATAGCACAGGTAATAGCCTTTCTTTGCCAGCACCTGCGCCGGATGCGCGACCACCAGCGCCCCGCTGGCGAGTTCCTGTTCGATCAGGCAGCGCGGGATCAGCGCAATGCCCAGCCCCGACAGCGCGGCCTGCGTCAGCAACGAGAACTGGTCGAAACGCGCGCCGCTCCACGCCTGCCGCGTGGTTACGCCGAGCGTGGCGAACCAGTCGGGCCAGGCCTCGGGCACGGTGGTGTGGTGCAGCAGCGGATAGTGCAGCAAGGCGGCCGGCGTGCGCGCGACGCCGTGCGGTTCCTGTGCCAGCAGGCCCGGCCGGCATACCGGTAGCACTTCGCGTCCGGTCATGTAGTCAGCCAGGCTGCCTGGCCAGACGCCATCGCCGAAGCGGATCGCCGCATCCAGATCCGGCTCGGAAAAATCGTAGCCCTGCGCATGCGGCACGAATTCCAGCGTTACCTCCGGATGCCGCGCAAAGAACTGCGGCAGGCGCGGGATCAGCCACTTCGCGCCCAATGTCGGCATGCTTGCGATATGCAACACGCCGCCGCGGCCCTGGCGCGCCATCAGTTCGACGGTGGCGGCCTCCAGTTCGTTGAGGCTTGGCCCGATGCGCTCCAGGTAGCGCTCTCCCGCCGTGGTCAGCACCAGGCGCTGACGCACGCGCTCGAACAGCTCCACGCCAAGGTAAGCCTCCAGGCTGCGCACCTGCTTGCTGACCGCCCCCTGCGTCACATGCAGTTCGCGTGCGGCGACGGTGAAACTGTTGTGCCGGGCCGCGGCCTCGAAGGCCTGCAACTCGGTCAGCGACGGACACATGCGTCGCATAATTCACCTCTACTTCACGACCAAATGGAATGAGCTAGGGATTTTATTTCGTTTGCGAGGGTCCTGCCTGGACGAGCAGAATCGTGAAAACGCCTTTGTCTCTTTCTCGATACCTTTCCCCACACATCATGCAACGTCGCCACCTCCTCCGCGTCCTGGCCGCCACCTCGGCCGCCCTCGCCACCGGCCTGTCGTTCAGCGCCGCCGCCCAGTCCGGCTACCCGACCAAGCCGATCACGCTGGTCGTGCCCTTCCCCGCCGGCGGCACCACCGATATCGTCGCGCGCATCGTTGCCGACAAGCTCGGCCAGCAACTGGGCCAGGCCGTGGTGGTCGACAACCGCGGCGGCGCCGGCGGCAGCATCGGCACCACCTTCCTGTCGAAGGCGGCGCCCGACGGCTACACGCTGGGCATTGCCACGGCCTCGACCCACGGCATCAACCCTGCGGTCTACCCGCGCCTGTCCTACGATGCAACCAAGGACTTCACCACCATCACCAACCTGGCCTCGGTGCCGAACGTGATGAGCATCAACCCGGCGGTCAAGGCCACCGACATGAAGTCCTTCATCGCGCTGGCGCAATCGCAGCCGAACAAGCTGGCCTATGGCTCGGCCGGCAACGGCAGCGTCTCGCACATGATGGGGGAACTGTTCAAGATGAGCAGCAAGACCGAACTGCTGCACGTGCCGTACAAGGGCGTGGGCCCGGCGCTGAACGACGCGCTGGCCGGCCAGGTGCAGGTGCTGTTCGACAACCTGCCGTCGTCGCTGCCGTTCATCGAAGGCGGCAAGCTGCGCGCGCTGGCCGTGGCCGCGCCCAAGCGCGTGGCGGCGCTGCCGAACGTGCCGACCTTCGCCGAGCTGGGCCTGGGCGAGGTCAACGACGCCGCGTGGTTCGGCCTGATCGCGCCGGCCAACCTGCCGGCCGACATCCAGAACAAGCTGCATGCCGCCGCCGTCAAGGTGCTGGCAACGCCGGAAGTCAAGGCCAAGCTGGAAAAGCTGGGCGCGACCCCGGTGGGCGACACCCCGGCTCACTTCGCCGCGCAGATCAGGAGCGAAGTGGCCAAGAACAAGCGCGTGGCCGCGGCCGCCAAGATCTCGCTCGACTGACCACTGGCGCAGCACCATGACCGATACCGACCGAACCACCGCGGATAGTCCGTACTTCCTGTACCAGCCGGAGGGCGAGCCCGCCCCGCTGTTCCTGGATTCGCCGCACAGCGCGACCACCTACCCGACGGACTTCCGCCCCGATCCCGCCCTGCCGCTGCAGCTGCTGCGGCAGGCCGAGGACACCTTCGTCGATGAGCTCTACGCCGGCGCGCCGGCGCGCGGCATCCCGCTCTTGTGCGCGGGCTTCCCGCGCAGCTACCTCGACGCCAACCGCGCGCTGGAGGAAATCGACGAAGCCCTGCTCGACGCCCCCTGGCCCGGCGCGAAGCAGGAAACCTCCAAGACCCGGCTTGGCAAGGGCCTCGTCTGGCGCGTGCTCGACAGCGGCGAGGCGATCTACGACCGCAAGCTCGGCGTCGAAGAAGTGCAGTCGCGCATCAACCGCTGCTACCTGCCCTACTACGCGCAGCTACAGAAACTGGCCGATCACGCCGTCACCAGCCACGGCAGCGCCTGGCACATCAACTGCCATTCGATGCCGAGCCACGCCGCGCCATACGCGACCGAGTTCCCCGGCCTGGAGCATCCCGACTTTGTCGTCGGCGACCGTGACGGCACCACCTGCGACAAGCGCTTCACCGACCGCATCGAAGGCGTGCTCAAGGACATGGGCTACGAGGTCTGGCGCAACCACCCCTACAAGGGCGTGGAAATCGTGCGCGTGGTCGGCCAGCCGCAGGCCGGTCGCCACAGCCTGCAGCTCGAGGTCAACCGCAAGCTGTACATGGACGAGGTGGGCCTGACCCACACCGCCGGCTTCGCCAAGCTGCGCCATGACCTGAACGCACTGCTCGACGATTTGCTGCGCTTTACGCGCGCGATGCCCTCGCGCGTGGCCTGAGGCGTTTGCCAACGCACCACGGCCGGGCCGCGCGGGATCACCGCGGACCGGCCGTGCGGGTTCCCCGCAGTTGTGCGGCGTGGGAAATATCTGCTAGAAAGCAGGCCCCTTCCTGCGCGTCGTCATTGCGTTAGAAGAATAGGTAACAAGATTTAGGAACTTTGCCGGATAGGTTTCCTCTATCATGGCATTCCTTTGCGAAGCTACCCGGCCTGCCGGCCCCTGCGCCGGCAAGCCAATCCCAGAACGCGAACACCGCAAACACTGTGATCCGACGAATTTCCGAACTGCTCGGCAGCCGGCTCCGCATGGTGGCTGCCGCGGTGGCCGGTGCGATCGGGCTGGCGGGCTGCGCCAACATGCCGGCCGACGAGGCCGCCGCGCAGGCCCCTGCTGCCGCCGCCCCGACGGCCGCTCCTGCCCGGCCCGCCCCCGCTCCTGCCGCTTCCTCCACCCCGCCCACCAAGACCATCACCCTGCCCGATCGCGGCCGTGTCAGCCTGTCCGAGTACCGCGCACGCATGCGCGAGCAGCTGATGAAGACCGAGAACGCCAGCAGCGACGTGGCCGACTGCGCCGCGCACGCCAGCTGGGTAGTGCCGCGCTCGGCCAGCTACGATGCCCTGAAGATCCCCACCGGCGCGCTCGCCGCCGGGCAGGCCACGACCGAGCCCTGGAGCGGACGCTTCTCGCCCGGCAAGCAGGCCGTGCCGGTCAGTACCGTGGTGACGTTCAACGCCACCGCACACAAGCGCCGCGGCGACGACTGGCAGCCCGTGCGCGTGCGCTGCGGCTACGACGACGGCATGATGCTGGCGTACGAACTGCAGGACCCCGGCGGCGCCACCATCAGCGAACCCGCTGCCGCGCCTGCGGTGCCCACGTCGAGCCAGGCCACGTCGTCCGGCAAGAGCCGCAAGGGCAAGGGCAAGAGCACGGCGTCGTCGAAGTCGGGCAAGTCTTCGGCGGCCAAGTCGACCAAGTCGGCTTCGTCGAAAGCGGCGTCAGGGTCGGCGAAGACGAGCAGCACGGCCAAGAAGAAGCAGTAAGCTCGCTGGTTGTCTCCCCTCTCCCGCCCCTCTCCCATCAGGGAGCGGGGAGCAAACCCTCAGCGTGCGAGAGAGACACCACCTCAGCCCAGGTAATCCAGGATCGCCTGCAGCATCGCCGTACCCAGCAGCGCGCTGCGCGCGCCGTTCCAGCCCACCGCCGGATCGGGCAAGTCGGCGTTGTCCTTGAACGGCATTTCCAGCGTCAGCGCCAGGCAGCCGAAGGTATGGCCGATGTACTTGGACGCGAGCTTGAGCGCGTCGGCGTTGTACTTGCTGGCGGCATAGCCGTGCACGTCCTGGAAGTCCGGCGAAGCACGCTTGAAGGCTTCGATGAAGCGCTGCTGCTCGCGCCGGCGCGCTTCGGTAAAGCCGGGCAGCATCTCGCTGCCGGCGACGAAGTTGTACGGCAGGCCCTCGTCGCCGTGGATATCGAAGAACATGTCGCACCCCGTGGCCTCGATGGCGCGGCGCACGTGGTAGACCTCCGGGCTGGTATCCGCGCTGGGCGACATCCATTCGCGGTTCAGGTTGGCGCCGGCGGCGTTGGTGCGCAGGTTGCCGCGCGCCGAGCCATCCGGGTTCATGTTCGGCACGATATGGAACACGGCGCGCTCGAGCAGCCTGCGCGCGACCGGATCGCCGGCCCAGATGCCGGTGCCGGTCAGCCGCTGCAGCACGCCTTCGACAAACCATTCGGCCATGCTCTCGCCCGGATGCTGGCGCGCGATCATCCAGATGGTCTTCTTGCCGGGGCCGGGCTGGCCCAGCGTGGCGCGGGTCATGTCGCGCCCGTCGACGGTGCTGCCCAGGTGCGACAGCTGCGCCAGCGGCGAGCGCTGGCAGCTCGCCAGCAGCGACAGGTGGCGCTCGTCGGGATAGGGCTCGAAATACGCGAACCAGACGCTGTCGTGCTCCGGCGTGAACTCCACCGTCATCACCTTGCCGTCGAAGCTGGTCGGCACGCGGAACCAGTGCGCGCGGTCATACGAGGCCACCGCGCGGTAGTCGCGCCAGCCATCCGGATAAGTGCAATCGCCCGCGTTGAGGAAGTGCATCCGGCACGCCTGCCCCGCCGCGCCCTGCAGGCGGAAATGGAACCACTGCCGGAAGTCGGCGTGCGAATCGGCGCGGATGCGCAGGCGGATATCGTCGGCACGGTCGAGCGCCTCGACCTCGATGGCACCCGAATCGAAATGCGAGGAAATATGCAGGGCGGAAGGCATGGCTGGCGGTCTCGTTTCGTTAGGGTTCGGTCTTCCGGGGTTCAGTCTTCCAGGCGGCGGCGGAACACCCAGCGGCCGGCGTCGGAAGCGGAGGCGTCGAAGGCATAGCCGTCCCCGGCGAAGCGCTTGAGCTTTTCCGGCTCGGTGATGCGGTGCGTGACCGCGTAGCGCGCCATCGTGCCGCGCGCGCGCTTGGCGTGGAACGAGATGATCTTGTAGCGCCCGCCCTTCCAGTCCTCGAACACCGGCGTGACGATGCGTGCCTGCAGCACCTTGGGCCGCACCACCTTGAAATACTCTTCCGAGGCCAGGTTGACCAGCACTGGCGAGCCTTCCTGCTTCAGCGCAGCCATGTCGCCGTTGATCGTCTGCGTGACCTCGTCGCCCCAGAATGCATACAGGTCCTTGCCGGCTGCGTTGTCGAGGCGCGTCCCCATTTCCAGCCGGTAGGGCTGCATCCAGTCCAGCGGACGCAGCACGCCGTACAGGCCGGACAGGATGCGCAGGTGCTTCTGCGCGAAGCCGAGGTCCTCGGCGCTCAGCGTCTTCGCGTCGAGACCGTCGTAGACGTCGCCGTTGAAGGCCAGCACCGCCTGCTTGCTGTTGGCGGCGGTGAACTCGGGCGACCACTCGGCATAGCGCGTGACGTTGAGCACGGCAAGCTTGTCGGAGATGTCCATCAGCGTGCCCACGTCCTGCGGCGCGAGCTTGCGCAGGCGCTCGATCAGCGTGGCGGAACGGTCGATGAAACGCGGCAGCGTATGGGTCTTGATGCGCGGGGGTGTCTCGTAGTCCAGGGACTTGGCGGGAGACAAAACGATGAGCATGGCAAAATCGCGGCTATAGCCAAGGACAAACCAGCCAAGATTGTAGCGAATGCGCCTCGACAGTACCGGAACCGACCATCCCGCCAGCCCCGCCGGCATCACATCCGCGCCAGCGGGCGCACCCTGCGTGGTGCTCGACTCCAATATCTGGGTCGACCTGCTGGTGTTTCGCGACCCGCATGTCGAGCCGATCCGGCACGCGCTCGAAGCCGGCGCCATCGCCCCGGTGATCCGCGCCGATTGCCGTGAAGAACTGCGCCGGGTGCTGGCTTATCCGCAATTTGCCCGCTTCGAGGTGGATATCGACGCCGCGCTGGCCACCGTCGACCGCCTGGCCCGCCTCGAACCGCTGCCGCCGCAGGACGAGGCCGACGCCATCAGGCTGCCCCGCTGCAAGGACACCGACGACCAGAAGTTTGTCGAACTGGCCCACTTTGCCGGCGCGGCGTGCCTGGTGTCGAAGGACAAGGCGGTGCTCAAGCTGCGCAGCCGGCTGCGCCGCTCCAGCGGCGTCGAGGTGCTGACGCCGCCGGGCTTCGGCGCCTGGCTGGCCGCGCGGGTCGACACCGCCGCCAGCACCGCCGACATCACAGCCAACACCACGGCCGATCCGCTTTAGAATTGCCGGATCGCGCGCGCGGCCGGTCCGGCACGCGCGCCCTCCCCTTACCGCATCGATACGCCCGCAACATGTCCGCAGACACCACGCTCGCCCCGCTGACCCCGCCACCCTCGCGCCTGCCCGGCGTCGGCACCACCATCTTTACCGTGATGTCGGCCCTGGCCATCGAGAAGAACGCCGTCAACCTGGGCCAGGGTTTCCCGGACTTTGATTGCGACCCGAAGATCGTCGATGCCGTCGCAGGGGCCATGCGCGCCGGTCATAACCAGTACCCGCCGATGGCGGGCGTGCCGCGCCTGCGCCAGGCCATCGCCGACAAGATCGCCGCGCTGTACGGCCACCAGTACAGCTGGGAGTCGGAAATCACCGTCACCGCCGGCGCCACGCAGGGCATCCTGACCGCGATCCTGTGCGCCGTGCACCCGGGCGACGAAGTGATCGTGCTCGAGCCCTGCTACGACAGCTACCTGCCCGCGATCGAACTGGCCGGCGCCACCGCCGTGCCGGTCACGCTGGAGGCGCCCGAGTTCCGCGTGCCCTTCGACAAGCTCGCCGCCGCGATCACGCCGCGCACGCGCATGATCCTCATCAACACGCCGCACAACCCCACCGGCACGATCTGGCGCGCGGGCGACATGGACAAGCTGGCGCAGATCCTGGCCGGCACCGACATCCTGCTGCTCTCCGACGAGGTTTACGAGCACATGGTCTACGACGGCCAGCGGCATGAATCGGTCTCGCGCCATCCCGAGCTGGCGCGGCGCAGCTTCGTGATCTCGAGCTTTGGCAAGACTTATCACGTGACGGGCTGGAAGGTCGGCTACGTGGCCGCGCCGGCCGCGCTGATGGCCGAGTTCCGCAAGGTGCACCAGTTCAACGTCTTCACCGTCAATACGCCGGTGCAGCATGGCCTGGCCGACTATATGGCCGATCCCGCGCCGTACCTGGAGCTGTCGGCCTTCTACCAGGCCAAGCGCGATTTCTTCCGGGCGGGACTGGCCGGTTCGCGCTTCAAGCTGCTGCCCTCGGATGGCACCTACTTCCAGTGCGTCGACTACTCGGCCATTTCCGACCTGAGCGAGGCGGACTTCGCCATGTGGCTGACGCGCGAGATCGGCGTGGCGGCGATTCCGGTGTCGGCGTTCTATACGCAGCCGCGCGAGTCGGGCGTGGTGCGATTCTGTTTTGCCAAGAAGGAAGAGACGCTGGCGCTGGCGCTGGAACGGCTCGCCAGGCTCTGAGCAGGCCCGCGGACCCTGCCCCCAAAACATAAACGCCCACGATGTCATCGCGGGCGTTTTGCTTTGTCGCGAGGATGCGCCGACGCTTACTTGCTCCGGCTCATCATCAGTTCCGTATTCGCCTTCCGGTCCGCATTGACCTTCTGCACCGACTCGCGCTGCGACAGCGTCTTCAGGTAATCCTTGACCGGCAGGTCAGCCAGCATGTCCGTGCCATAGATGATCTTGGTGCACGACGACACCAGCGGCAGGTGCACCGCCGCCGCGCAATCGGCCAGCGTGAAGCTCTCGCCCGCGATATACGGCGAGAATTTCGCCAGCCTGGCAAACGCCGGGATATAGCGCGTCAGCAGCTTGTGCTGGCGCTCCTTGACGTTGTCGCTGACCTTGCCGCCGAAGAACGCTTCCGGATACAGCTCGCGCGCCGTCAGCTCCAGGTACAGCTCCAGGAAGGTGACGATCTCGCGCACCTTGCCGGCCTGCAGCGGGTCCTTCGGCAGCAGCGGCGTCTGCGGGAAAGCCGCCTCCAGGTATTCGACGATGACTTCCGACTCGCACAGCGAGCCGGATTCGGTGATCATGTAGGGCACCTTGCCTGCGGGCGAAGCAGCCGGGTCGGTCTCGCCGATCCAGGCGAGCACCTCTTCGAACGGCACGTTCTTTTCCAGCAGCGCCAGCTTCACTTTGTTGTAGTAGTTGCTGGCGGCAAAACCGCAGAGCTTCAGCATGTCGTCTCTCTCCATTGTTGGAATGATCGCCCGCGCGAGCACGGGTCTGAGGGGGATTGTGGACCATCCGTAGCCTGCCGTGTCCGGCCTGGCCGATCAGCGCACGCCGCCTGCCCTTCCGGTCTGTTCGGAAAGATGCAAAAAACGTACGATCGTGCTAATTTAACCACAACTTTTGGGACGAATGATGAGCACTTTCACCATCGACACGCTGGGTGTCGTCGGCACCGGCGCCATGGGACGCGGCATTGCGCAGATCGCCGCCCAGGCTGGCCTGACCGTGAACCTGTACGACGCCAACCCGCAAGCTGTGGCCGCCGCCCGCCAGTACCTGCAGGACACGCTGGCCAAGCTCGCCGACAAGGGCAAGATCAGCGCCGCCGACGCCCAGGCCACGCTGGCCCGCGTCAAGCCCTGCGGCGCGCTGGAAGACCTGGCCGGCTGCGACATGGTGCTGGAAGCCATTGTCGAGAAGCTCGAAGTCAAGCGCGACCTGATCGCCAGGCTGGAAGCGATCCTGCGCGAGGACGCCATCATCGCCTCTAACACCTCGTCGCTGTCGATCACCGCGATTGCCGTCGGCGCGAAGCACCCGGGCCGCATCGCCGGCTACCACTTCTTCAACCCGGTGCCGCTGATGAAGGTGGTCGAAGTCATCGACGGCCTGTCGGGCGACCCCGCGGTGGGCGACGCGCTGATGGCGCTGTCGCGCCGCATGGGCCATACGCCGGTGCGCTGCAAGGACATGCCGGGCTTCATCGTCAACCATGCCGGCCGCGGCATGAACATCGAAGGCCTGAAGGTCGCGCAGGAAGGCGTGGCCGAGTTTGCCGACATCGACAACATCATGCGCGAGCAGGCCGGCTTCCGCATGGGCCCCTTCGAGCTGATGGACCTGACCGGGCTGGACGTGTCGCACCCGGTGATGGAGTCGATCTACAACCAGTTCTACCAGGAGCCGCGCTACCGTCCGTCGCCGATCACCGCGATCCGCGCGGTCGGCGGGCTGATCGGCCGCAAGGCCGGCGCCGGCTTCTACCGCTACGCCGATGGCCAGAAGCAGGTGCCGGCGGCCGCCGCTGTGCCGGGCGCGCGCCCGTCGAGCGTCTGGGTCAGCCATGACAGCGAGCGCGGCCACGCCATGGTGACCAAGCTGCTGGGCGCGCTGGGCGTGACCCCGGAAGGCGGCAACAAGCCGTCGGCCGACGCGCTGATCATCGTCACGCCGCTGGGCCTGGATGCCACCACCAGCGCGCTGCAGCAGGGCCTGGACCCGGCCCGCACCGTCGCCATCGACACGCTGCTGCCGTTCGAGGCCACCAAGCGCCGCACGCTGATGACCACGCCCGCCACCAGCGCCGCCGCGCGTGACGCCGCGCATGGCCTTTTTGGCAGCGACGGCGTGCCGGTCACGCTGATCCGCGATTCTGCCGGCTTTGTTGCCCAGCGCGTGCTCTGCTGCATCATCAATATCGCCAGCGATATCGCGCAGCAGCGCATCGCCACGCCGGCGGACATCGACCTTGCCGTGAACCTCGGCCTCGGCTACCCGAAGGGCCCGCTGGCCCTGGGCGACGCGGTCGGCCCGCAACTGGTGCTCGAGACGCTGCGCAACATGGAAGCGCTGACCGGCGACATGCGTTACCGCCCGAGCCCGTGGCTGTGGCGCCGTGCCGGCCTCGGCCTGTCGCTGCTGGCCGAAGAGCAGTAAGCCCGTTCCTTATCGTTTTAAGAGCCCGGTTTTCCAGAGTCCGCCCCCATGCCCGCACAACTGCTATCCGAACGCGTCGACTCGACGCTGGTCCTGACCATCTCGAACCCGGAGGCGCGCAACGCGCTGCACCCGGACATTTATGCGGGCTCCAAGGCGGCGCTGGACGCGGCCGCCGCCGACGATACGATCCGCGCGGTGATCTTCACCGGCGCCGACGGCATGTTCTGCGCCGGCGGCAACCTGAACCGGCTGCTGGGCAACCGCAGCCAGCCGCCCGAGGTGCAGGCCGCCAGCATCGAGGTGCTGAACGGCTTTATCCGCTCGCTGCACGCCTTTCCCAAGCCGATCATCGCGGCGGTGGAAGGCGCGGCCGCGGGCGCGGGCCTGTCGCTGGTGCTGGCGTGCGACTTCGTGGTCGCGGCCAGCGACGCCAAGTTCGTGATGGCCTACGTCTCGGTCGGCCTCACGCCCGACGGCGGCGGCTCGTACGAACTGGCGCGCGCCCTGCCGCGCCAGCTCGCCAGCGAGATGATGATGGAAGGCAAGCCCGTCAGCGGCGAGCGGCTGGCCCAGTTCGGTCTCGTCAACCGCGTCACGCCGCCGGGCGAGGCGCTGGCCGAGTCGCTGCGCCTTGCCGCAGGGCTGGCCAGGCAATCGCCACATGCGGTCGGCCGCATCAAGGGCCTGATCAACTATGCGGCCACGGCTTCGCTCGACGAACACTTGCTGGCCGAGCGCGACAACTTTGTAGCCGCGCTGCATCACCCGGATGGCGGCGAAGGCATCAGCGCCTTCCTTGAAAAGCGCAAGCCGCAGTACCGCTGACGGACCCGGACGGGCGGCTGCCCGTCTTCATGGCAATCCCGCGGCAGACGGGCAGGCCAGCTACAACACAAGGAGACAACGCATGGAATTGCCGCCGTCCTCGCGTCGCCGCATCTACCTGATGCGGCACGGTGCCGTCTCGTATTTCGATGAAGCCGGGCGCCCTGCCCTGCCGGAGATGGTGCCGCTCAACGAAACCGGCCGCATGCAGGCCACGGCCGCCGGACGCGCCTTTGCCGCGGAGCACATCCGCTTCGACCGCGTCATCGTCAGCGGCCTGCCGCGCACCGTGGAGACCGCCGAGCGCGTGCTGGCCGAACTGCCCGACATGGACGGCGTGGTGCCCGAAGTCTGGCCCGAATTCCAGGAGATCCGCGGCGGCGATCTGTCCGCGATCGCCGACGCCGACCTGCGCGACGCCTTCGTCGGCGCCTTCGAAGGCGAAGTGCCGGAAGACAAGCGCTTCCTCAACGGCGAGACCATCGGCGCCTTTCTCGACCGCGTGCTGCCCGGGCTGGATCGCCTGCGCGAAGACCCGGAATGGGATACCGTGCTGATGGTGCTGCACGGCGGCACCAACCGCGCCATCCTGTCGCAGGCCATCACCTGCGGGCGGCGCGTGCTGTTCGGCTCGCTGCTGCAGACGGCGGGCTGCATCAATGTGCTCGACATGGGCGACGGCCCGCTCGACTGGGTGGTCCGCATGACCAACTACTCGCCGCCCACGCCCGTCCACAGCGGCTCGCGCCACACCACCATGGAAGTGCTGCTGCACCAGTATTTGCGCGGACGCCAGCCGGCCGCCTGAGTCACCCCAGCCATCCAACCGAACCCGAACACAAAACCAACGGAGACAGCATGACGAGCAACGTATCGCACTTCGAGGGCACGCGCCCGGTGGCAGACCAGCAACGCTTCGACACCGGCGCGCTGGAAGCCTGGATGCGCCAGCACGTGGAGGGCTTTGCCGGCCCGCTGACCGTCGAGCAATTCAAGGGCGGACAGTCCAACCCGACCTTCAAGCTGGTCACGCCGGGCCAGACCTATGTGATGCGCGCCAAGCCCGGCCCCAAGAGCAAGCTGCTGCCGTCAGCGCATGCCATCGAGCGCGAATACCGCGTGATGGCCGCCCTCGCCGGCACCGACGTGCCGGTGGCGCGCATGTACGCGCTGTGCGAAGACGAATCGGTAATTGGCCGGGCCTTCTACATCATGGAATTCGTCGCCGGCCGGGTGCTGTGGGACCAGTCGTTGCCCGGCATGGACAATGCCGAGCGCAGTGCCATCTATGACGAGATGAATCGCGTCATCGCCGCGCTGCATACCGTCGACTACAACGCCATCGGGTTGGGGGACTACGGCAAGCCCGGCAACTACTTCCAGCGCCAGATCGAGCGCTGGACCAAGCAATACAAGCTGTCGGAGACCGAGTCGATCCCGGCCATGGATGCGCTGATGGACTGGCTGCCGCAGCATATTCCCCAGGAAGACGCGGACCTGACGTCGATCGTGCATGGCGACTACCGGCTCGACAACCTGATGTTCCACCCCACCGAGCCGCGCGTGCTGGCGGTGCTGGATTGGGAACTGTCCACGCTGGGGCATCCGATGGCGGATTTCAGCTACCACTGCATGAGCTGGCATATCGCACCGGGGCAGTTCCGCGGGATTGCGGGGCTGGACTATGCGGGGCTGGGGATTCCTGACGAGGCGACGTATCGCCGCATGTACGAGCAGCGCACCGGGCGTGCGATCACTGGTGACTGGAATTTCTATCTTGCCTTCAGCATGTTCCGTATTGCCGGGATTCTGCAGGGGATCATGAAGCGCGTGGTGGATGGAACGGCTTCGTCGGCGCAGGCTACAGATGCGGGTAAGCGGGCGCGGCCGATGGCGGAGATGGGGTGGGAGTATGCGAGGAAGGCTGGGGGGTAAGGAAATAGCTATGCTCGGGCATCTTGGTCGCTAGCCGTTGAACCGCTGTTGTCGCTGATGGTGACATGTTATCGGCCGTTGCTGCGTCGCTGTCGCTGTTGGTGACATGCTGTCGGCCGTTGAACCGCCTGGTTCCGCCCTCCTGGGCGGGTCACTTTTTGGCCGAGCGCCAAAAAGTAACCAAAAAACGCGTCGCCTGAGCGGCTGGCTATCAAGTTGGCGGCGTGGGTGGTTCGGCCGGCGGTGATTTCCGTTTGGGCTTCGTCGCCGTTCGAGCCTGCTAACGCCAGGTGAGTTAGGGATAGTGCCTGGCGTTAATCGACTATTGAACGATCCCCATGCCGGGCGTAGGCAACCTGCTGCATGCCATATCGGTGGGACGCCTTCGGCTGCGCTGCGCGCGGACCCTAATGTGGCAGAGCGCCGATCTCGCCCTGGCCATTGCCGTCGCCGCCCAGCGAGCGCAGCGATGCGGGTTCGGGCCAGGACACCTCACCCGCGAGACTGAGCCGCGCGCAGCGCAGCCGTAGGCGATGATGCGATACCGCAGGGAGCAGGCGGCCTACACCCGTCCTGGGGATAGTTCAAAAGTGGGGATTCGTCAGGCACCCACACTCACTCACCTGGCGTAGCAGGCGGGCATCGCGACCACGCTTCACTGAGACCAACGCCGCCCATATAGCCAGAAGCGCCAAATTGGCTCAGCCAGCCGCAGGCGACGCGCTTTTTGGTTACTTTTTGGCGCTCGGCCAAAAAGTGACCCGCCCAGGAGGGCGGAACCAGGCGGTTCAACGGCCGACAGCATGTCACCAACAGCGACCACGATAGCACGCTGAAAACCGCCCCCTTAATCCCCCACCGCCACCCCCTCCCTCCGCGGATCCGCCCCACCCGCCCAAACGACCTTCCCATCTGGCCCCTGCCGACGCACGATAGCCTGCGTGCCGCTGGTCATCTCAATCTCGGCAACCTGATGCCCGCGCTGCTGCAGCGCCTGCACCAGCCCCGGCGACACCAGCCCCTTCTCCACTTCAGTAGGCCCATTGCGGCTGCCGAAGTTACCCATGCCGATCGCAGCCTGCGGATCCATATTCCAGTCCAGCATCCCGACCAGCGTCTTGGACACATACTCGATGATCTGTGAGCCGCCGGGCGAACCCACCGTGGCCACGAGCTGCCCGGTCTGGCGGTCAAACACCAGCGTTGGCGCCATCGACGAACGCGGCCGCTTGCCCGGCTCGACACGGTTGGCCACCGGCTTGCCATTCTCGCTCGGCAAGAACGAGAAGTCGGTCAGCTGGTTGTTCAGCATGAACCCACGCACCATCAGATGCGAGCCGAAGTACGACTCGATCGTAGTGGTCATCGAGATCGCGCCGCCGCGGTCATCGACCGCGACGATCTGCGAGGTGGACATGCGCGGCGGCGAGCGGTCCGGGGCATACGCCACCGCAGGGCCCGGCGGCACGCCCGGCTGCGCCTTGCCCATGCTCTTGTCGCCGATCAGCTCGGCGCGCGACGCGAGGTAGTTCGGGTTGACCAGGCCGGCCACGTCGATCTGCACGAAATCGGCATCCGCCACGTAGAGGCCGCGGTCGGCATAGGCCAGGCGGTCGGCTTCGGAAATAGCGTGGACCGCGTCCGGATTGGCTTCCACCTGCGCGGGCGTGTTGACGTTTTGCGGCTTGAGCGCTGCCAGCGCGTACTTGGGATTCTTGGTCTCCAGCGCCTGCAGCGTGCCCAGGATCTGCGCAATCGCGATACCGCCCGATGACGGCGGCGGCATGCCGCAGATCTTCCAGCGCTTGTAGTCGGTGCAGACCGGCACGCGCTGCTTGGCCCGGTAATCGCGCAGGTCAGCCATCGACAGCGAGCCCCGGTTGGCGCTGCCGTTGACCTTGGCGACGATGTCCTGCGCGATCGGGCCACCGTACAGCACGCCCGCGCCGCGCCGAGCGATATCGCGCAGCGTCTGTGCGAGCCTGGGGTTCTTCAGCACCGTGCCGGCCGGCTTGGGCTTGCCCTGCGCATCGAGGAAATACGCGGCCATCTCCGGCGAGTTGGCCAGGAACTTGTCGGCCGCCACCTGCGTGTACAGGCGCTGCGAGATCGGAAAGCCCTTCTCCGCCAGCGAGATCGCCGGCTCGAACAGCTTGGCCCAAGGCAGGCGCCCGTGCTGCCGGTGCGCCATCTCCAGCGCGCGCATCACGCCCGGCGTGCCGACCGAACGCCCGCCGATCTGTGCCTCGCTGAATTCCATCGGCTTGCCGTCGGTGCGCATGAACAGGTTTTCGGTGGCACCCGCGGGTGCGGTCTCGCGGCCGTCAAAAGCCTGCACGCGCTTGCCGTCCCAGTACATGATGAAGGCGCCGCCACCGATGCCGGTGGCTTGCGGCTCGACCAGCGTCAGCACGGCCTGCATGGCGATGGCGGCATCGATCGCCGAGCCGCCCTGGCGCAGCATGGCGCGCCCGGCCTCGCTGGCCAGCGGATTGGCCGCTGCGGCCATATGGCGCTGCGCATAGACCGTCGACATGCCGGCGCGGTAGCCGGAAGCAACCTCCGGGGCAGGCGGCATGGGTGCCGCGGGCGCCGCCGCGGCCGGCGCGGCAGCTGGCTCAGCCGTTGCGGCGGGCGTCCCTGTCCCTCCGCCCTGCGTTCCACACGCGCCAAGCAGCGCGGCCGTAGTCAGGGCCAGCGTGCTGCGCCACACCATCGAACCGAGGTCAAAGCGGGCCATGCGATGTCTCCTGGGGAAGGAATCAGGCGATTGTAGTGGCGATCGCCGCATGCGGGGGTGGGGCGAAGTCTGATTTCCGTCACCTGACAGAGCGTGCAGCGAAAAAAACCGGAGGGTTTAACCCCGCCGGCTACCGTGCGCCGTTTCATGGACAGGCCTCCACGGCGTCCCGCCAGCGGCCCACCAGGAGAACAACATGCAACTTCACGCTCCGGTCGTGACCACCGTTGGCGCCCGGCGGACCCGGGCCGCAGCTGCCTGCTGCGCAACCGCGCTGGCACTGGCGCTGTCGGCCTGCGGCGGGCATTCGCCTGCGCTGACGCAGGCGCCGCAATCCGCTCCGCCGGTCCCGACCCCGGCCCCGGCGCCCGCGCCGGTCCTGGACCACGCCGCCGAAGTGGCCAAGGCCGCAAATGCCGCGCCCGCGGCCGAAATGCGCGCCATCGCACCCCATGCACCGCTGGCCATGCCGCGTCCCTACCACCTGCCGCCACCCCAGGCCGCGGACCGCGAGCGCTACGGCCAGATCGAAGAGAACGGCGTCAAACTGGTCGCGCAGGCCCCGGTATCCACCTTCAGCATCGATGTCGACACCGGCAGCTACAGCAATATGCGCCGCCTGCTCAATGCCGGCCGCCTGCCTCCCGCCGATGCCGTGCGCGTGGAGGAATTGCTGAACTACTTCCCGTACGACTACGCCCAGCCCGCCGACGGCCGGCCCTTCGCCGTGCATACCGCGCTCGCGCCCGCGCCCTGGCATCCGTCCAACGTGCTGCTGCGCATCGGCATCAAGGGCAAGGACATCGCCAGCGGCGCGCTGCCGCCGGCCAACCTGGTATTCCTGGTCGACGTGTCGGGGTCGATGGACTCGCCCGACAAGCTGCCGCTGCTCAAGTCGTCGCTGAAGCTGCTGGTGAACAGGCTGCGCGCGCAGGACCGCATCACGCTGGTCACCTATGCCAGCGGCACCCGCGTGGCGCTGCCGCCTACGCCGGGCAGCGACAAGGCCGCAATCAGCGCCGCCATCGACCAGTTGGTGGCCGGCGGCAGCACCGCTGGCGCCAGCGGCATCGCGCTGGCCTACCAGGCCGCGCAGCAGGGCTTTATTGCGGGCGGGATCAACCGGGTGCTGCTGGCCACCGACGGCGATTTCAATGTCGGCGTCACCGACTTCCGGCAGCTCAAAGGCATGGTCGAGGAAAAGCGCAAGTCCGGCGTGTCGCTGTCGACGATGGGCTTCGGCACCGGCAACTACAACGAGCAGTTGATGGAGCAGCTGGCCGATGCCGGCGACGGTGCGTACTCGTATATCGACAACCTGATGGAAGGCAATAAGGTGCTGGCCAACGAGATGAGCTCGACACTGGCCACCATCGCGCGCGACGTGAAGATCCAGGTGGAATTCAACCCGGCGACGGTGAAGGAATACCGGCTGATCGGCTACGAAAACCGCATGCTGGCGCGCGAGGATTTCAACAACGACAAGGTCGACGCCGGCGACATCGGCGCGGGCCATACGGTGACCGCGCTGTACGAGCTGACGCTGGCCGGCCAGCCCGGGCTGGTCGATCCGCTGCGCTACCAGCCCACCGCGCCCACCACGCCCACCGGGCCCGCATCCGGCCGCGACGGCGAACTGGCGCATGTGAAGCTGCGCTACAAGCTGCCTGCGGCCAGCACCAGCCAGCTGATGGATATCGCCGTGGCGCGGCAGGCGATCCGGCCCCTGGCCCAGGGCGACGACGACTTCCGCTTCGCCGCCGCCGTCGCCGGCTTCGGCCAGGCGCTGCGCGGCGGCAAGCACACCGGCAACTGGGGCTACGCCGAGGCGCACGCGCTGGCGCAGGGCGCGCGCGGCGCCGACCGCTTCGGCTACCGCGGCGAATTCCTCAAGCTGGTCGACCTGGCGCAAAGCCTGGCCACCAGCAAGCCGGGAGATGCGGCTGGCGCGGTTCCCGAGCGTGCGGCGCGCTGACAACATCCCGGCGCAGGGCAGCGCAGCGCTTGGCTGCCCCGCCCTGCGTTCTCCTATACTCGGGCGCATGCAGGCTCCAGACCCCGTCCCCCCTCGCCCAGTGGCCTCATTGGCCCCGTTGGCCCCGTTGGCCGCGCTGCCGGACCAGGACCTGATGCTGCTGGTCGCTTCGGGCATCATCGAGCAACCCATCGCCGAACTGTTCCGCCGCCATAATGCCGGCCTCTACAACTACGTGGCGTGGCTGTGCCAGGGCAACACCGGCGAGGCCGAGGACATCGCGCAGAAGGCCTGGATCAAGCTGATGACCCGCTGCGGCGACTACCAGCCAGCCGCGGCGTTCCGCACCTTCCTGTGCCAGATCGCGCGCAATGCCTGGCTCGACCAGGTGCGCAGCGCGGATGCGCGCCAGCGCCACGACACGGACGACGGCGAGCCGCCGGAGCTGCCCGCCGATGACCTGTCGCCGGAAGCCGAGCTGCAGTTGCGGCAGCATGCGCACCACGTCCACCGCGCACTGCTGCAACTGCCGGCGGCACAGCGCGAGGTGGTGGTGCTGCGCTTCTTCAGCGACATGAGCGTCGAGGATATCGCGCAGATGCTGGGCGAGAAGTTCGAAACGGTGAAGAGCCGGCTGCGCTACGCCTTCGCCCGGTTGCGTGCCGAGCTGGCGGGCGGCGTCCCGGGCGCGCGGGAGCGTGGGCCATGAGCGCCGCCGACCGCTTCATCGACGGGCAGGACCGGCTTGCCGCGTTGCTGAAGGAATTGCCCGCCTACATGCCACCGGAGCGGCTGGCCGCCGCCGTGCAAGCGGCGGCGCACGCGGCCCAGCAGGAAGCGGACGCGCGCCGCGCCGGCACCCGGCCATTCGGCCTGCCATTCGGCCTGCCATTCGGCCTGCCATTTGCCGCGCCGCCGGGGCTGGCGTCCGCGGTGCTGGACGAAGCCGCGCGGCTGCAGGCAGCGCAGGCGGGCCGGCGCGATGCGGTGCTGGCCGGCATCGCTGCGGGCCAGCCGGCGGCGCAGGCGCTGGGTGCGCCTGTCAGCGATGCCACGCGCGACTGGCTGGCGGCGCAGGCGCGCAGCGCTGCCGCCGCGCAGGCAGTCGAAGGGGCGAAGCACGCCGGACGAACAGAACAGGCACGAACGGCACGCGCACGCCGCTGGTGGCGCTCACTCGGTGCGGTAGCCAGCGTAGCGGCCGTGGCCGGGCTGACCACCAGCATCGTGCTGCGGCAGATCGACGAAGGCGCCTTGCAACCGGCCACCGGCGTCGCAGTCGGCGAGGCTGCGGCACCGGCGGCCGGGGACGCTCCTGCGTCAACGCATGAAGCACCCGTCGCCGCTCCGGCGAACCCCGCCCCGCCAGTGCCCAAGGCCTCTTCGTCGGTATCGCGGGAGCAACGGCAGGAACGCGAAGCCACCCCGCGCCAGCGCGCGCAGCCGCCCGCCGAGCGCAAGGCGACGCCACGCGGCGAAACGCGGGCCATGCCCGCCCCAGCCCCAGCCCCAGCCCCAGCCCCAGCCCCAGCCACCGACAGCTTGCCGCCACAGGCTCCCGCCGTCGCAGCGGCTCCGCCAATGCCCGCGTACTCCGCCATGGCGGAATCCGCGCCTGCTCCGGCGGCACCACCCTCACCGCCCTCACCGCCGGCGGCAGCCGCCCCGCGTGCCGATTTCGCGCGCAAAGCCGCCCCGCCGCTGGCAGCGGCGCGCGCACCCGCTGCCGCCGCGGCGATGGTCGTGTCGGTACAGGAGGATCCCGCGGCGATCGCGGCGCGCATGCAGGCAACCATGCCGCTCGGCGTATGGGCAGCGGAACCGGACAACGCGGAAATCAGGGAATGGGTGGAACGGCTGTGGCAGTCGCTGCCGGCGGGGCAGCGCCCACCGTTGCCGTACGCGGTGCAGCCTGACCGCACGCTGGCGCCGGGCCAGGTACGCATCGGGCTGCAGCACCGCGCGCCGCAGTGAGCGCGGCGGTGCCTGGTTGGTCGGGGAAGATCAGCGCGTGGTGAACGACCAGGCCAGGTCCACCGGCTGCGAACCCAGCCGGCCGGTCACGCGCACGTTGTAGCGCTGGCCGCTCGCCAGCGGTGCCACCGGCGTGCAGATCGCCAACCCGCGCGCGGCGCTGGACAGGCCCGACGAACGGCTGTCGACCTTCAGGCAATTGACGCTGGCGCCTTGCGCGTCGGTGATGGCGAAGTTGTCGGCATCGAACTGCAGCGAGGTGTTGATCGCCTGCAGCGAGACCGGGTAGCCCACGGTCTTGCCTTCGTAGCCCGGCGCCGGGTTGGGGCTTTCGGAGTTGACCCAGCTCGCCGGCACATCGGCCTGGCCGTTGAACGGGTAAGCCACCATCTGGTTGTCGCTGCCGCCCTTGGACGCATCCGCCAGGTCGATGGTCTGGTAGTAGCTCGCCGAGGTGCCGCTGCCGTTCGGGCCCACGCTTTCGGCAAAGCCGCTGCCGGCCGAGCCGTAGCTGCCGAGCAGCGCGGCGCGATGGAACGGTGCGTTGATCAGGTCGGAGACAAGCGCATCCTTGGGCGTCATCGACAGGTTGGCGTTGGCCACCGAGGTCCAGCGATTGGCACCGGCCACCACTTCCGCGGTGGCATTGGTCGGATAGGCAGCCTGGATGCGCTCGTTCGGCGTGGCACCGGTATAGCCAGGCTTGCCGCTGACTTCGTCGTGCGTCAGCGTGGCGTTGGCCAGCATGTATGCCGTGTGGTTCTGCGCCACGGTGTTGAGCGGGTCGCGCGCGGCCAGCGGCGGCAGGCCGACCTGCTCGCGGCGGTAGTTGGCGTAGCACAGGCCCGCACTGCGCGGTTCGTCGAGCACGCGGTAGTTGCTGACCGCGCTGCCGCGCGGCGGCAACAGCGTGATGCCGCTGCCTGCCGCGGGCGCCGGTGCCGCACCGCTGACGGTGTAGCAGCCGCCGGCCGTGGTCGGCGTGGAAGACGTCGAGCCAGGCGTCGAGCCAGGGCTCGTGCTGGACTGGGTGCCGGATTGCGAGGAGCCCTGCGGCGTGCCGGCGGACGTGCCGCCGCTGCCGCCGTCCCCACCGCCGCCACAAGCGGACAGGGCCAGCACGGCAGCGGCGCAGAGGCCGGTCAGGGTGAACGTGGTGTGCCGCGCGCGTCGCGGCAGCGTCGGTTGGCAATCAGCAAGCAAGCGTGTCCCGGTCATCGGTCTGGATGTGTCGTAGTCGTGGAATAAGGCATCTGCCTGAGGGATCCGCACGCGCGGACGACCGACGCGTGAGGCGCCGGAGGCAGAAAGACCGGTCGATGGTATGAGCGTGACCCGGCAGGGTCTAGCGTGCGAACAAATGCTTACGTGTGAACCGCGCGCGGAGCACGGGGGCGGCGTCCGGCGCACGTTGAGGCAACCGGCATGCGGCGCGCACTCCGCTTAGCCAGCAGGCGTCACATCGGCGGTACCGCCACCGAGCGATGTCATCACCGCCATCAATTGCTCGCGCAGCCACCTGTTGGCGCCATCGTTCTCGCCGCCCGCATGCCAGTACAGGTGCAGTTCCAGCGTCGGCACCTTGAACGGCAGGGACAGCAACCGGTTGGCGTAAGGCTCGTTAGCGATGCGCGCATAGCGCAGCGGCAGCGTGGCCAGCAGATCGGTGCAGCTGACCACGCGGCATGCGGCGGCATAGTGCTGGCAGCGCAGCCTCACGCGCCGCGTCAAACCCATGCGGTGCAGCGCCTGGTCTTCCAGCCCCGCGCCGCGGCGGCGCGATGACACGTGCACGTGCTCGGCCGCCAGGTAGCGCTCCAGCGTCAGCTCCTTCTTCACCAGCGGATGATCGCGGCGTGCCAGCACCACCATCGGGTCGTTCATGAACGGCGCGTGGTGGATGGCCGGCGACACCGGCAGCAGGATATCGATCGCGGTGTCGATGGTCCCCGCCAGCAGCTCGGACTCCATCTCGCGCCGGTCAAAGCGGATCGCGGCGATTTCCACGTGTGGCGCCATCGCCGTCACCCGCGCCATCAGCGGCGGCAGCAGCGTCGATTCGAGCGCGTCGCGCATGCCGATGGTGAAGCGCCGCACCGTATTGGTGGGATCGAAGTGCGGCGTATCCTGCAGCGTCCGGGCAAACGACTGCAGCGCGCCGCGCACCTCGCCGGCCAGCGAACGGGCCAGCGGCGTGGGCGCCATGCCCTGCCCGCGCCGCTCGAACAGCGGGTCGTCGAACAGCGTGCGCAGCCGCCCCAGCGCATGGCTGACAGCCGGCTGCGTCAGATTGAGCTGGCGCGCGGCCGCGGTGATGCTGCCTTCGCTGTAGATGGCGTCGAACACCACGAAGAGATTGAGGTCGATGCGGGAGAGCTGCATGGCAGCGATTCTGTCATGGAATGCAGGGAATTGATACTGCCAAATCCAGAAAATTCATTTTTCTAATTACCAGCTTTCAGATAGAGTGCATTGCATCGGCGAAGTCTGCCCGAACGACGAAGCCAACCAGCGCCGTTGCCCGCCGTTGCCAATGCGCGGCGCCCATCGATCCGTAGCGAGGAGACCACATGGATTTCGAGTACAGCCCGAAGGTCAAGGAAATGCAGGCCAAGCTGCTGGCCTTCTTCGACAAGCACATCTATCCGAACGAGAAGCGCTTCGCCGAGGAGATCGACGCGAACCGCCGCGCCGGCAACGCCTGGGTCCCGACCAAGGTGATCGAGGAGCTCAAGCCGCTGGCGCGCGAAGCCGGCCTGTGGAACCTGTTCCTGCCGCGCTCGCCGCGTGCGCCGCAGGGCCTGTCCAACCTGGAATACGCCACGCTGTGCGAGATCATGGGCCGGGTGCCCTGGTCCGCCGAGGTCTTCAACTGCGCCGCGCCCGACACCGGCAACATGGAGACGCTGGAGCGCTATGCCTCCGAGGAACTGAAGGACAAGTGGCTGGAGCCGCTGCTCGCCGGCGAGATCCGCTCGGCCTTCCTGATGACCGAGCCGGCGGTGGCCTCGTCGGACGCCACCAACATCGAATGCCGCATCGAGCGCGATGGCGACCACTACGTCATCAACGGCACCAAGTGGTGGTCCTCGGGCGCCGGCGACCCGCGCTGCAAGGTCTACATCGTGATGGGCAAGACCAATCCCGACGCCGGCCGCCATGAGCAGCAGTCGATGGTCGTGGTGCCGGCCGACACCCCGGGCATCACCATCAAGCGCTTCCTGCCGGTGTTCGGCTACGACGACGCGCCGCACGGCCACATGGAGATCGAGCTGAAGAACGTGCGCGTGCCGGTCTCGAACATCCTGCTGGGCGAAGGCCGCGGCTTCGAGATCGCGCAGGGCCGCCTCGGCCCGGGCCGCATCCACCACTGCATGCGCAGCATCGGCGTCGCCGAGCGCGCGCTGGAACTGCTGTGCAAGCGTGCGCTGTCGCGCGTGGCGTTCGGCAAGCCGGTGGCCAGCCAGGGCGTGACCCAGGAACGCATCGCCGAAGCGCGCTGCGAGATCGAGATGGCGCGCCTGCTGACGCTCAAGGCCGCGTACATGATGGACACTGTCGGCAACAAGGTGGCCAAGGCCGAGATCGCGATGATCAAGGTGGTGGCACCGAACGTGGCGCTGAAGGTAATCGACTGGGCCATCCAGGTGCATGGCGCCGCCGGTGTTTCCAGCGACTTCCCGCTGGCCAACTGGTGGGCGCACCAGCGCACGCTGCGCCTGGCCGACGGCCCGGACGAGGTGCACCGCAACGCCATCGCCAAGCTGGAACTGGCCAAGCACATGAACGTGAACCCGGACAGCATCAAGATGCCGGTGGCGCGCGGCTTCTAAGCGCCCGGCCGGGCGCTGGCGCTTCGTGCGCCGGCCCCGGGAATGCTCGCCCCTGACGCCAGTATGGAAACGCGCAGCCAGCCTGCGCGTTTTTTTCTTCTGTGCTTAAATCGCCCGGTTCGCCACGTCAGTGGTTGGCGTGGCAGTCACCACGATCGCAGCCAGGGGAGCCATTGCGATGATCGACGTCTATACCTGGGCAACGCCCAACGGCCACAAAGTCCACATCATGCTTGAGGAATGCGGCCTGGAATACAAGGTCCATCCGATCAACATCGGCGCCGGCGACCAGTTCGGCGACGACTTCCTGAAGATCAGCCCCAACAACAAGATTCCCGCCATCGTCGATCCCGACGGTCCGGACGGCAAGCCGATCTCGCTGTTCGAATCGGGCGCGATCCTGCTGTACCTGGCCGGCAAGACCGGCAAGTTCCTGCCCGAGGACGTGCGCGGCAAGTACGACGCGCTGCAGTGGCTGATGTTCCAGATGGGCGGCGTCGGCCCGATGCTGGGCCAGGCGCACCACTTCCGCATCTACGCGCCGGAGCAGATCGAATACGCGGTCAACCGCTACACCAACGAAGCCAGGCGCCTGTACGGGGTGATCGACACGCAGCTGTCGAAGCACGAATGGCTGGCCGGAGACCAGTACACCATCGCCGACATCGCCACCTTCCCGTGGCTGCGCAGCTGGCAGAACCAGGGCGTCGAGCTGGACGAATACCCGAACCTGAAGCGCTGGTTCAACGAGATCGCCGAGCGTCCCGCGGTCAAGCGCGGGGTCGAGGTGCTGGCCAGCGCGCGCAGGGCGCTGCAGGACGACAAGGCGCGCGAGGTCCTGTTCGGCGCCACTCAGTACAAGCGGCACTGAGTGCCGGCCCGGGCATGGCCCCGGGCCGCCGCGGTGTTCAGGCCGCCACCAGTGCCGGCATGCTGGCATGCCCCCTGGCCAGCCCGCCGGTGCACCGCGCGGCCTGGCCGTTCCCGTCTTCGGTTTCGTTTCCGCCTGCGCGGTCGTTCCCGCCTTCGCTCTGGTTCCCGCGCCCGGCCGGCGGTCCAAAGCAGCACAGCAGGCCAGTGCCAGGCATGAGCACGTGGAGACGACAGGTTTCATTCGCATCCGGCGCGTAAAGCGCGCCGGGCTGCAGGAACGCCGCCTCGTCAGCCTCGTCCGCCGCCGCAGACTCCGTCCCGCGCCAGTACAAGCCCGCAGCACCGCGATAGCACAGCGCCCAGCGCAAGCCGCTCGCGCGCAGCCGCTGCGCCCAGTCGCCACTCGTGTCATCGAGCTGGACGAACCCAGGCCGCATGCCTGACGGGCCTTGCAGCGCGCCTCCGCCCCGGGCTGCGCCGGCCATGCCGTCAGGGTCGTCCGCATCCACCTCCCCCAGCTTGCAGCCACGCGCGCCAGCGGACAGCGACACCGGCGCCGCGGCGGCGTCCTGCGCCACCGCGCGCACCAGGATCGTATCGACCGTCGCGCGGACCTGCATCGGCACGCCGGTGGCAGGCGCGAACAACTCGCCGCCGCCCGTCAGCAGGCTGCCGCGCCCGGGCGCCGACACGCGCAGCCCGCCGCGCAGGCAGGCCCACCACTCGGGCCGCTGCGCTATGAACTCGGGCTGGGCCTCTCCAGCGCGGAGAAAGACGTAGTCGCAGGTTTCGCCAAGCCCCGCCGTGGCAGGCAGCAAGCGCGACTGGAAACCGATGGTCAGGTCCGCCACCGCATGGTGGCCGGATGGGAAGGCGCGCATCCGCGCCTCGAACAGCGTGAAGATCTGCATGGTAATTCCCTGAGCGGGGCGACAGGATGCGGTCATCCTGTCCGCGCAATGCGGCGCCCGCGCGAAAGCGTCGCGCCGGCATCGCACATTGGTCCCGTCTGGCACGGCCATGCAAGCCGCCCGATGTCATGCCATCGTGCCGCGCCATATGCACTGGCGCATCCCTTATTCCGCGGATCGGGCATCGATAGTGAGGGGGAGAATAAGTTGTCGTGGCCTCAAGGTCAAACCCTTAGCCTCAGAACACTCTGAACTTCCTACGATCCCATGACTACTCGAAATCTCAGACTTTTCGGATTGCATCTCGCCTGGCTGCGCAAGCAGCGCGGCTGGTCCCAGGAAACGCTGTCGCTCGAAAGCGGTCTGGCGCGCTCCTACCTGAGCGGCATCGAAGGGGGCAAGCGCAACCTGGCGCTGATCAACATCTGCACGCTGGCCGAGACCCTTGCGGTCCCGCCATCCGAAATGCTGGACTTCGCCCGCCACGATGTCAGCGAGTTGCAGGTGGAGCAGCCGCCGATGCCCTACGGCAACCGGCAGCAGGCAGCCATCGAAGCCACCGTCCGCCATATGGCCGAACTCAACGAGCCCGAGTTGAACCTGGTGGCGGCGGTTGCGCGGGCGCTGGCGGGCAAGGGCAGCTTCCGCCCGCCGGTGAGCTATGTCAAACCCGGCGCCAGGGCCGCCGCGGGCGACGTCGAGTCCTAGACGCCGAGCATGCCCTGCCGTTCGATGAAGCGGATCACTTCGTCCAGGCCCTGTCCGGACTTGACGCTGCCCATCACGAATGGCCGGGCGCCGCGCATCTTGCGGGCATCGCTCTCCATCACTTCCAGGGACGCGCCGACGTACGGCGCGAGGTCTGTCTTGTTGATCACCAGCAGGTCGGACTTGGTAATGCCAGGGCCGCCCTTTCTCGGAATTTTCTCACCGCCGGCTACGTCGATCACGTAGATCGTCAGATCAGAAAGTTCTGGGCTGAAAGTTGCTGCGAGGTTGTCGCCGCCGGACTCGATGAACACCACGTCGGCATCCGGGAATCTCGCCAGCATGCGGTCCACCGCTTCCAGGTTGATCGACGCATCCTCGCGGATGGCGGTGTGCGGGCAGCCGCCGGTTTCCACGCCCATGATGCGTTCGGCTGGCAACGCGCCGGAGATCGTCAGCAGGCGCTGGTCTTCCTTGGTGTAGATGTCGTTGGTGATCGCGACCAGGTCATAGCGGTCGCGCATGGCCTTGCACAGCATCTCCAGCAGCGTGGTCTTGCCGGAGCCAACCGGGCCGCCGACGCCGACGCGCAGCGGAGGGTTCTTCTTGGTACGGGCCTGGGTCATGGTGGTTGTGGAATCAGGAACGGAACAGCCGGGAGTACTGCGTTTCGTGTCGTGCGGAAAGCAGGCCCAGCATCGGGGAAAAGGTCGACAGTTGCGGTGGCGTGGAATCGGCACGGCGCGTGGCTTCGTCCACGGTTTCCAGCACCGCCGCGTGAAGACGGCGCAGCATGTGTTGCCCCGCGACCTGGCCGAGCGGCACCGCCTTGATCGCGGCGGCAACCTGGTTCTCGGCCCAGTTGAAGCAATAGGCTGCCAGGCCGTCGCGGGCGTCGACCTCCAGTGCAACGCACGCTGCCGTGAAGGCGGTTGGCAGGCAGACCGGCGATAGCGATGCCAGCGCCTCGCGCAATGCTGGCGTGCCCCACTCCATCTGGCCGATCAGCTTCGACAGCGACCAGCCCATCTGCTCGGTCTCGAGGCGAAGCTCCGAGGTTTCACGGGTGGCGTGGAACCAGTCGTTCCAGGCCTGCACCGCAGCCGTGTCGCCGGCACGCCAGCAGCGATGCAACAGCAGCCACAGCGGCGCTTCGCATTGGGCCTGGACGTGCAGCAGGTTGTCGCGGACCCAGCGCTCGGCCGTCCGGGCATCGTGGATGCTGCCGGCTTCGATCGCGGCTTCAAGGCCTTGCGAATAGCTGAAGCCGCCGATGGGCAAGGCAGGCGATGCGAGATGCAGCAGGGAGATGAGTTGGTGGAGGTTGGTCATCACCGGATCACTGGCTTACCGCCCTACGTCTCAATGCTTATGCCTGCAATTCGCATCGTGAACATGATCCGCCTCGCCATGCTCGTGATCATGACCATGTCCGTGCGAGTGCGAGTGCGAGTGCGAGTGCGAGTGCCCATGATGCTCATGAAACACCGCCTGCGCCGCCGCATAGTCCTCGGCAAACGTAGCATCGTGCCCATGCTTGTGCCCGCCGCCATACGCCCCGGCTTCCGGCTCGAACGGCAGTTGCGCGCGCCCGGCGCGCACGCCCAGTCGCTGCAGCATGTCGGCCAGCACCGGGTCGTACTCGAGCCGCAGATAGTCGCGCCCGATCTCCACCGGCGTGTGCCGGTTGCCAAGGTGATACGCCGCGCGCATCAGCGCATGCGGATCCTCCGAGCGCACATCCAGCACGGCCTCCGCCGCGGCCTGCACTTCGACAAAGCTGCCATCCTCGGCCACCAGCAAATCGCCACCCCGCAGCACCGTGCCGCGCGGCAGGAACAGCGCGGCCTCGGTGCCGTTGTCGAGCATCGCGCGCAGGCGGCTCTTGCTTCGTTCGTTGAAAGGCAGGACCAGCTTGGGAGCGCGGCGCACCAGCACCGGCGCGATGCCGTGCGGGGCGCTCAGGAACTTGTCGATCTTCAGCATGCGCGATGCGGGGCGCGGGCCCCGGCGGTTCAGAACAGGAAATAGCGCTGCGCCATGGGCAGCTCGGTGGCGGGCTCGCAGGTCAGCAACTGGCCGTCGGCGACGACCTGGTAGGTCTCCGGATCGACCGTGACATGCGGTTGCCAGTCATTGTGCACCATGTCGCGCTTGCTGACCGTGCGCGTGCCGCGCACCGCCGACAGCGTCTTGGCGAGCCCATAGCGCTCGCCGATATCGGCCGCCAGTGCCGCCTGCGAGACAAAGGTCAGCGAAGACCGGTGCAGCGCCCCGCCCGCCGACGCGAACATCGGCCGGTAATGCACCGGCTGCGGTGTCGGGATCGACGCATTGGGATCGCCCATCGCCGCGGCGGCGATCATGCCGCCCTTCAGGATCAGGCTCGGCTTGACGCCAAAGAACGCCGGACGCCACAGCACCAGGTCGGCCCATTTGCCGACCTCGACCGAGCCAACCTCATGCGCGATGCCATGCGTCAGCGCCGGGTTGATGGTGTACTTGGCGACATAGCGCTTGACGCGGAAGTTGTCGTGCCCGCCGCGCGCATCGTGCGGGTCGCCGGGCAGCTTGCCGCGCTGCAGCGCCATCTTGTGCGCGGTCTGCCAGGTGCGGATGATGACCTCGCCGACGCGGCCCATGGCCTGCGAGTCGCTGGAGATCATCGAGAACGCGCCGAGGTCGTGCAGGATATCCTCCGCGGCGATGGTTTCGCGGCGGATGCGGCTTTCGGCGAAGGCGATATCCTCGGCGATCGACGGATCGAGGTGGTGGCACACCATCAGCATGTCGAGGTGCTCGTCCAGCGTGTTCACCGTGTAGGGCCGCGTCGGGTTGGTCGACGACGGCAGCACGTTGGCCTCGCCGCACACCTTGATGATGTCCGGCGCATGGCCGCCGCCGGCGCCTTCGGTGTGGTACGTATGGATGGTACGGCCCTTGAATGCGGCGATGGTGGCCTCGACAAAGCCGGCCTCGTTCAGCGTATCGGTGTGGATCGCCACCTGCGTATCGGTCGCGTCCGCCACCGACAGGCAGGTGTCGATCGCCGCCGGCGTGGTGCCCCAGTCCTCATGCAGCTTCAGCCCGATCGCACCAGCCTCGACCTGCTCCAGGATCGGCGCCTGCTGGCTGGCGTTGCCCTTGCCGAGCAGGCCGATATTCATCGGGTAGGCGTCCGCCGCCTGCAGCATCCGTTCCATGAACCACGGCCCCGGCGTCACGGTGGTGGCGAAGGTGCCCGTCGCCGGGCCGGTGCCGCCGCCGATCATGGTGGTGACGCCGCTCATCAGCGCCTCTTCGATCTGCTGCGGGCAGATGAAGTGGATATGGCTGTCGATGCCGCCCGCCGTGACGATCATGCCCTCGCCGGCGATCACCTCCGTACCAGGCCCCACCACGATGGTCACGCCCGGCTGGATATCCGGGTTGCCGGCCTTGCCGATCGACGCGATGCGCCCGTCCTTCAGCCCGATGTCGGCCTTGACGATACCCCAGTGGTCGACGATCAATGCATTGGTGATGACCGTGTCGACGCAGTCCTTCGCCATGCGCTGGCTCTGGCCCATGCCGTCGCGGATCACCTTGCCGCCGCCGAACTTCACTTCCTCGCCGTAGATGGTGAAGTCCTTTTCGACTTCGACGATGAGCCCGGTATCGGCCAGCCGCACGCGGTCGCCGGTGGTGGGTCCGAACATCTCGGCATAGGCCTGCCTGGAGATCCTTGCCATCACAGCGCTCCCATGATCTTGCCGTTGAAGCCGTAGACGATGCGGTCGCCGTCCAGCGCCACCAGTTCGACGGTGCGGGTCTGGCCGGGCTCGAAACGCACCGCCGTACCGGCCGCGATATTCAGCCGGAAGCCGCGCGTGGCTTCGCGGTCGAACGACAGCGCGGTATTGGTCTCGTAGAAATGGAAGTGCGAGCCGACCTGGATCGGCCGGTCGCCGGTATTGGCCACCGTCACGCTGACCGTGGCGCGGCCGGCGTTGAGTTCGATCTCGCCATCGGCGGGTATCAGTTCACCGGGGATCATGGTGTGTCTCCTCAGGCCACCAGCTGGCCGGCGCCGTACAGCGCCACGCCGGCACCGGCCAGGCGGGCGAGCCAGCTGGCATGGCGGCGCAGCAGCATGCCGGCGCCGATGCCGAGCAGGTGCAGCGCCATGGTCGCGACGGCAAATCCGCCGACGTAGGCCAGCACCGCGGGCAGCGCCTCGGCAGTGGCCGGCAGCTCCGCGCCATGCGCATAACCGTGGAACACCGCAAAGCCGCCAACCAGCAACGCGCTGGCCCAGGCCGGCAGTTTGGCGCGCAGCGCCAGCAGCAGACCGACCACCAGCAACGACACGGCAATCATCGGTTCCACCGCGGGCAGCGCCATGCCGGCCAACCCAAGCGCGGCACCGGCCAGCATCAGCGCGACGAAGACCAGCGGCAGGCGCAGCGTATCGGCGGCCGAGCGGGCCACCAGCGCGCTCCATACGCCCACCGCCGCCATCGCCAGCAGGTGGTCGGCACCGGTGAACGGGTGCGCCAGGCCGGCCCACAGGCTGGCGCCGACGGTGGCGGCGTCATGGCCGGGGTGCGCCAGCGCGGCGGTGGCGGCAACGGTCAGGGTGGTGCCCAGGGCAAGGCGCAGGCAGGCGGAACGGTTCATGTCGGCTCTCGGTTTGATTTGTTGTTCGAAGCGGTCGAAATCGGACGTCAAGGCGAAGGCTCAGACGATGGGGTGGTGCACGGTCACCAGCTTGGTGCCGTCCGGGAACGTCGCCTCGACCTGAATCTCGGGGATCATCTCGGCGATGCCATCCATCACGTCGTCGCGCGTCAGCACGGTGGTGCCTTCGTGCATCAGCTCGGCCACGGTGCGGCCGTCGCGCGCGCCTTCCATGATGGCGGCGCTGATCAGCGCCACCGCTTCCGGATAGTTGAGCTTGAGCCCGCGCGCCTTGCGCCGTTCGGCCAGCAGCGCGGCGGTGAAGATCAGCAGCTTGTCCTTCTCTCTCGGCGTCAGTTCCATCTCTTGTTCCTTGTCTGTCTTGTTGTCCGGTCGTGGCCTAAGTTGCCCACAGCCGCAGCGGCCGCGCCGCCACGCCGTGCATCGGCTCGCGCAGCGCGCTCCAGCCGTCGACCATCACGTGGCGCACGGCTTCCATCTGCCGGCCGAGCACGCGCACCAGCAGCATCGACTGGCCATGGGCTGCCAGGCAGGTCACGCCTGCGCGCAGTTCCGGGCCATAGGGCAACTGCTCCGCCAACGCTTCCGCCAGTTGCTGCGTGGCGCCCTCGCCCACCGCCCACAGCGTGCCCTGCACATTGAGTCCGTCGAGTCCCGCCACCGCGGTGCGCAGCGGCGAACCCGCATCGAGATGCGACTGTTCGATCCACAACGCGCGCTCGCCGGCGCCGACGCGGGTATCGAGCCACAGCGCGCCACGCGCCCATTGCTCGCCCGATGCCTGCCGGCCCAGCACCACGGCATCCCAGCCGATCGCGCTGCCGCCCGGCGCAACGTCGAGCACTGTCGAGATACGTGCGCGCGCATCGTCGAACACGATGTTCTCCTGCGGCAGCCAGTCCAGCCGCGCCCCCGCGCCGACCGACAGCCGCACCTGCTGCGCCGCGTCGCGGCCGAGCGACTTGTACCACTTGGTGGCGCCGGGCGTGGCCAGCACCGCGTGGGCACCGGCCTCGACCGTCACCTCGATATCCAGGCTGTCGCCGCCCGCCACGCCGGCCGGCGGATGCAGCATGACGGCATGGCAGATGCCGCCTTCGGGATACAGCGGTTTCTGCACCAGCAGCGGCCCCTGGTGGCGGCGCTCGACCAGCGCGGTGCGTTCGCCGCGTTGCGCAAAGCGCAGCCGCAGGCTGGCCTGCCATGCGGCGGGCACGGCGAGTGATGAAGGAAAATCGGGATGACGCATGGCGTGGCAAAGCCGGCGGCGGGCGCGCAATGGCGGGGTTGCAGATAATCATAGCGCGCCGCCTGCCTGGGCGGAAAGCGGCGTGCGATGCGCATTCCCCGTTCCACGCCTACACGGCAATCAGCTCCCGTACGCCGTCCTGCTCCATGCTGGCCCCGGCACCCCGCGCGACCACCTCGCCCCGGCTCATCACCACATAGTGGTCGGCGATATGGCGCGCGAATTCGTAGTACTGCTCGACCAGCAGCACCGTCATGCCGAACTCGTCCACCAGCAGCCGCAGCGCGCGGCCAATGTCCTGGATGATCGATGGCTGGATGCCCTCGGTCGGCTCGTCGAGGATCAGCAGCTGCGGTTCGCTCATCAGCGCCCGGCCGATCGCAAGTTGCTGCTGCTGGCCGCCGGACAGGTCGCCGCCGCGGCGCTGGCGCATGGTGCGCAGTACCGGGAACAGCTGATAGATGCGATCCGGCACACCCGCTGGACGCGCGCGGCTGGCGGCACCGATCAGCAGGTTCTCCTCGACCGTCAGCCGCGGAAAAATTTCGCGCCCCTGTGGCACATAGGCCAGCCCGGCGGAAACGCGCTCGTACGGCGCCTTCTTCTCCAGCGGCTTGCCGTCCCAGTGGATGCTGCCGCTGCGCGTCGGCACCACGCCCATCAGGCATTTCAGGAGCGTGCTCTTGCCCACGCCGTTGCGGCCGAGCAGCGTGGTCAGCCTGCCCGCCGGCACGTCGAAGGAGACGTTGCGCAGGATATGGCTGCCGCCGTAGAACTGGTTCAGTGCGTTGACCTGCAGCATGCCTATCTCCCCAGGTAGGATTCGATCACGCGTTCGTCGCGCTTGACGCTGTCGAGCGTGCCTTCTGCCAGCACGCTGCCTTCGGCCAGCACCGTGACCTTGCCGGCAGCGCCGGCCAGCGCGGCGACGAACTCCATGTCGTGTTCCACCACCATCATCGAGCAGCTGCCGCGCAGGCCGTTGAGCAGGCTGGCCAGCTGCATGGTCTCTTCATCGGTCATGCCGGCCACGGGCTCGTCGAGCAGCAACAGCTGCGGCTGCTGCATCAGCAGCATGCCGATCTCCAGCCGCTGCTTCTGCCCGTGCGACAGCAGGCCCGCGGGCCGGTAAGCCTCGTCCTCCAGGCCGGTCAGCGCCAGCGTCTCCTCGATGCGGCGATGCCCCTCGCCGGTCAGCCGCGCGCGCAGCGACGACCACCAGCGCTTGTCGGCCTTCATCGCCAGCTCCAGGTTCTCCCACACCGCGTGCTGCTCGAACACGGTCGGCTTCTGGAACTTGCGGCCGATGCCGACCTGCGCGATGCGCGGCTCGGTCATCCGCATCAGGTCGATGGTCTGGCCCAGGAACACGCGCCCGCTGACATTGGCATTGCGCGGCCCGGTCTTGCCGGTGATGACATCCATCATCGTGGTCTTGCCCGCGCCGTTGGGACCGATCACGCAGCGCAGTTCGCCATGGTCGATCGACAGGTTCAGCTTGTTGAGCGCGCGGAAGCCGTCGAACCGCACGGTGACGTCTTCCAGGTACAGGATCGGGCCGTGCGACACATCGATGGTGCCCGGCTCCAGCACGCGGCCCAGCCCGGTGGCATCGCCGCTTTCGGCCTGGCCGTGTTCGAGTGCGGCGTTCATGCTTCACCTCCGGTGCGGCCCGCCACCGCGGGCGTGGAAACGGGCTCAGGCTCGGACGGCACCGCGGCGGCAGCGCGGCGCTCGCGCAGGCGCTTCCACAGGCCAATCACGCCATCGGGCAGGTACAGCGTCACCAGCACGAACATCGCGCCCAGCAGGAACAGCCAGTATTCGGCGAAGTGGGCGGTGAAGAGCGTCTTGGCACCGTTGACCAGGAACGCGCCGATGACCGGCCCGATCAGCGTTCCGCGCCCGCCCACGGCAACCCACACCGCCATTTCGATCGAGTTGCCGGGCGACATCTCGCCCGGGTTGATGATGCCGACCTGCGGCACGTACAGCGCGCCGGCGATGCCGCACAGCACCGCCGAGAAGGTCCACACGAACAGCTTGTAGCCGAGCGGGTTGTAGCCGGAGAACATGACGCGCATCTCCGCATCGCGCACGGCCGTGACCACGCGGCCCAGCTTGGACGTGACAATGTAGCGGCAGGCAACGAAGCCCCCGAGCAGCGCCACGAAGGTCAGCACAAAAAGCGCCGTGCGCGTCTGCGGCGCGGCGATGGCGAACCCCGCGATGCGCTTGAAATCCGTGAAGCCGTTGTTGCCGCCGAAGCCGGTCTCGTTGCGGAAGAACAGCAGCATTGCCGCATACGTCATCGCCTGCGTGATGATGGACAGGTACACGCCCTTGATGCGCGAGCGGAAGGCAAAGAAGCCGAACAGCCATGCCAGCACGCCCGGCACCAGCACCACCAGCAGCAGCGCATAGCCAAGATGGTCCGTGCCGTGCCAGAACCACGGCAGCTCCTTCCAGTCGAGGAACACCATGAAATCCGGCAGGTCGCTCTTGTACACGCCTTCGCGCCCGATCGAACGCATCAGGTACATGCCCATGGCATAGCCGCCCAGCGCGAAGAACAGGCCATGGCCGAGGCTCAGGATGCCGCAGTAGCCCCACACCAGGTCGAGCGCGATCGCCGCCAGCGCAAAGCACATGATCTTGCCGACCAGCGTCAGCGCATATGCCGACAGGTGCAGCGGATGGCCTTCCGGCACCAGCAGCGCGCACACCGGCACGCCGATGCCGACGACCACGGTCAGTACCGCCAGCGCCATCCAGCCGCGCGGCGAGAACAGCGACTGGCGTTCCGGCACGGCAAGCCGGAAAGGTGTCGCGGAAGAATCGGGTTGGAATCGCTGCATCATGCCTCCGCGCTGCGCCCCTTGAGCGCGAAAAGTCCCTGCGGCCGCTTCTGGATGAAGAGCACGATCAGCACCAGGACAAAGATCTTGGCCAGCACCGCGCCATAGAACGGCTCGATGAACTTGTTGATGATGCCCAGCCCGAATGCGCCCACGATGGTGCCGGCCAGCTGCCCCACCCCGCCCAGCACCACCACCATGAACGAATCGATGATGTAGGCCTGGCCCAGGTCGGGACCGACATTGCCGATCTGCGACAGCGCACATCCGCCGAGCCCGGCGATGCCGGCACCGAAGGCGAAGGCGTAGCTGTCGACCTTCCACGTGCGCACGCCCACGCACGCCGCCATGGTGCGGTTCTGCGTGGTGGCACGCACGAACAGCCCCAGCCGCGTGCGGTTGAGCACCGCCCACGCCACCGCCACCACCGCCAGCGCGAACAGGATGATGACCACGCGGTTGTACGGGATCACCAGTCCCGGCATCCATTCGAAGCCGCCGCTCATCCAGCCGGGATTGGCCACTTCCACGTTCTGCGCGCCGAACAGCGTTCGCACCGCCTGCATCAGCAGCAGGCTGATGCCGAAGGTGGCCAGCAGCGTTTCGAGCGGGCGGCCGTACAGGTGGCGCAGCACCAGCCGCTCCAGCACGAAGCCGACTGCCGCCGCCGCCAGGAACGATGCCGGCAGCGCCGCGGGCAGGTACCACGCGAACGCATCCGGCGCATAGGCGCGGAACAGCGACTGCACCACGTAGGTCGCGTAGGCGCCGATCATCAGGAACTCGCCGTGCGCCATGTTGATGACGCCGATCAGGCCATAGGTGATGGCGAGGCCAAGCGCTGCCAGCAGCAGCACGCTGCCCAGGCTCAGGCCGGCGAACAGGTTGCCGATCAGCTCGGCGCGGCGCTGGTCGCTGCGCAGCTGGTCCAGCGCCTGCTGCGCGGCCAGGCGCACGTCCGCATCCGCTTCGCGGTAGTTGCCGGCGCTGTCGCGCTCGACCAGCGGCGCAAGCTTCTGGCGGCTCTGCGGGTTGCTGTCCGTGGCGAGGATGCGGATCGCTTCGAGGCGCGCGTCATGCGCGGCTGCGTCCGCCGGCTCCGCCAGCATCAGGTTGGCCCAGATCACGTCCAGGCTGGCCCGCAGGCCCGCGTCGGCCTCGGCCTTGCGCGCGGCTTCCACGGCGGCCAGCGAGGCGCTTTCCGGCTGGTCGCGCAAGGTGCCGATGGCCTGCGCGCGCACCGCGATGTCGGGCGACTGCAGCTGCAGGCTGCTGGCGGCGCTGTCGACCAGCGCGCGCAGGCTGTTGTTCAGGGTCAGGGATTCGAGTTCGTCCGGCTTGACCGTGACCGGCTTGCCGGTGATGGCATCGACCACCTTGTCGCCGTCCTGGCGCACCATGCCGACCGACGGCGCATATTGAAGGGTGTCGTCCTGCAGGGCCTTCAGGATCGGGCCGGCTTCAGCGGGCGATGCCTTGGTCACCGCGGACAGCGCGGCAGTCTTGGCATCGAAGTCGTCTTCGGCCAGCGGCTTCAGGTCGGCCTGCGTCAGCGCAGCGGCCCACGGCGCCGCGGCCAGCAGCAGCGCGGCCAGCAGGGCGCGCAGCCAGGGCACGACTTGAACGGATAAGGGATTGCGCATAGGAGCTTGCGATTGGCAGGAATGAAGCGAGCTTGTTGTTGCTCCCCTCTCCCGCAAGCGGGAGAGGGGAGCCGCATGGTGGCAAGCAAAAGAGGCTTACATCACCTTGTCCGGCTTCCCTTCATTGCCCGCGATGAACGGGCTCCACGGCTGCGCACGCACTGCCTTCGGCGTCTTCCACACCACCGAGAACTGGCCGTCGCCCTTCACCTCGCCGATCATCACCGGCTTGTACAGGTGGTGGTTCTCGCCCATGGTCAGCGTGAAGCCGTCCGGCGCCTTGAAGGTCTGGCCGTACATCGCCGCCCGCACCTTGTCGGTATCGGTGGTGCCGGCCTTCTTCACGGCCTGCGCCCACATATGGATGCCGACGTAGGTGGCTTCCATCGGGTCGTTGGTCACGCGCTTGTCGCCGCCCGGCAGGTTGTTGGCCTTGACCCAGGCCGCCCACTGCTTCTTGAAGGCGTCGTTCTGTGCGTTCTTGACCGACATGAAGTAGTTCCACGCCGCCAGGTGGCCGACCAGCGGCTTGGTGTCGATGCCGCGCAGTTCTTCCTCGCCCACCGAGAACGCCACCACCGGCACGTCCTTGGCCTTCAGGCCGGCGTTGCCCAGTTCCTTGTAGAAGGGCACGTTGGAATCGCCGTTGATCGTGGAGATCACTGCGGTCTTGCCACCCTGCGAGAACTTCTTGATGTTGGCGACGATGGTCTGGTAGTCGCTGTGGCCGAACGGGGTGTAGACTTCTTCGATGTCCTTGTCGGCAACCCCCTTGCTCTTCAGGAAGGCGCGCAGGATCTTGTTGGTGGTGCGCGGGTAAACGTAGTCGGTGCCCAGCAGGAAGAAGCGCTTGGCACCGCCGCCTTCCTTGCTCATCAGGTATTCCACCGCCGGGATCGCCTGCTGGTTGGGCGCGGCGCCGGTGTAGAAGACGTTCTTGGACATTTCCTCGCCTTCGTACTGTACCGGGTAGAACAGCAGCGAGTTCAGCTCTTCATAGACCGGCAGCACGGACTTGCGCGACACCGAGGTCCAGCAGCCGAAGGTCACCGCGACCTTGTCCTTGCTGACCAGCTGGCGCGCCTTCTCGGCGAACAGCGGCCAGTTGGACGCCGGGTCCACCACCACCGGCTCGAGCTTGCGGCCGAGCACGCCGCCGCTCTTGTTGATCTCGTCGATGGTCATCAGGGCCACGTCTTTCAGCGACGTCTCCGAGATGGCCATCGTGCCGGACAGCGAGTGCAGGATGCCGATCTTGATCGGCTCCTTGGACTGCGCCATGGCCAGCGGGCTGGTACCGATCATTGCCGCGGCGGCGATGGCCGACAGCTTCAGCATGTCACGTCGTTGCATTTGCAGCTCCCGTTTGTGGTGTTGGTCAGGGACTACGCTCCCCAGGGTGATGCATCTGCAACTAGCGTGCCACTTTGATAAACGAGCTGATACCCGCCCCGCCGGCGGCAGACGGCGTGCTGGCGCGCCGCGCGGGGTGTGCCGCGATCCGTGCCAGCCCCCGCGCACCAGAGCTGTGCGGGCGGCGAACGCACCACTCCCGTGCAGCGACGCAATTCTGTGCACGCCGCTTGCGAAAGGCGCCAGCCGGTGCGCACCACCGCACCAGGGCCGGGCACCATGCCAACGGCCGGCGGCGCAAATAAAAACGGGGCCCCTCGCGGGGCCCCGTTTTTCGATGCCAGGACGCCAGTCCTTACATCACCATCATGTTGGTGTTCAGGTTGTGCATGATCCACAGCGAACCCGCCACCACGATCACCAGGATCAGCGCCGTGAACAGCAGCGCGATCACGTTGCTGCGCTGGTCGGACGACGTGTCCAGGTGCAGGAAGTACTTCAGGTGGACCAGGATCTGGACCGCGGCCATGCCTAGGATGATCCACAGGATCGTGCCCTTGTCCATGCTGCCGTCCATCACCAGCTTGAACGGGATCACGGTCAGGATCACCGCCAGGATGAAGCCGATCGCGTAGCCCTTGAAGCTGGCGTGCGTGCTGTGCGAGTCGTGCGCGGCATGCGCGCCATGCGAATCACGAGTGGCGTGCGCCGCCGGTGCGTTGTGTTGTGCCATCACAGATGTCCCATCAGGTAGACCACGGTAAACACGCCGATCCAGACCACGTCCAGAAAGTGCCAGAACAGCGACAGGCACATCAGGCGCTTGCTGAGCGTCGGGGTGATGCCCTTCTTGCCCAGCTGCCACATCAGCACGATCATCCACAGCATGCCGCTGGCGACGTGCAGGCCGTGGGTGCCGACCAGCGTGAAGAACGACGACAGGAACGCGCTGCGGCCCGGCCCGGCGCCTTCGGCGATCAGGTGGTGGAACTCGTTGATTTCCATCGCCATGAACGCCGCGCCCAGCAGGAACGTCACGCCGAGCCAGGTCTGCACGTGCTTGAGGCTGCGGTTCTGCAGCGAGATCATCGCCATGCCGTACGTGATCGAGGAGAACAGCAGGATGAAGGTCTCCACCAGCACGTAGTTGAGCTCGAACAGCTCCTTCGCCGAGGGGCCGCCTGCCAGCTCGCCGCGCAGAACGGCGAACGTCGCGAACAGCCCGGCGAAGATGATGCAGTCGCTCATCAGGTAGATCCAGAAGCCATACACCGTATTGGCACTGGTATCGTGGTGCGCATGGTCATGCGCGTCGGCGTGGGCCGAGGCGCCGGCCTGCGCGGGGATGCGGTCTAGGACTTGAGTCGACATGGTTCTCAGGCTTGCGAAGCAATGCGCTGCAGATGGCGCGTTTCAATCTGCTCGACCTCGGTGGCCGGCACGTAGTAGTCGATATGGTCGTCGTTGCTGCGGTGGATAAACGCCCACACCATGCCCACCAGGCCAACGATGGCCATCCACCAGATATGCCAGGTCAGGGCAAAGCCGAACACCAGGCTGAAGGCACCGATGATGAAGCCCGCGCCCGTGTTCTTGGGCATGTGGATCTTCTCGTAGCCTTCGGTCGGCAGGGTCTCGCCGCGGGCCTTCATGTCGGCGAACGCGTCCAGGTCACGCACCACCGGAGTGTGCGCGAAGTTGTAGAACGGCGGCGGCGACGAGGTGGCCCACTCCAGGGTACGGCCGCCCCACGGGTCGCCGGTCACGTCGGCCAGCTTCTTGCGGTCGCGGATCGACACGACGATCTGCAGCACCTGGAAGAAGATGCCCAGCGCCACGAACACCACGCCCACCACGGCCAGGTACAGCCACGGCGTCCACGCCGGGTTGTCGGTGTGGTTCAGGCGGCGGGTCATGCCCATCAGGCCCAGCACGTACAGCGGCATGAAGGCGAAGTAGAAGCCCACCAGCCAGCACCAGAAGGCGCACTTGCCCAGGCGCTCGTTCAGCGTGAAGCCGAACGCCTTCGGCCACCAGTAGGTGATGCCGGCCAGGTAGCCGAACAGCACGCCGCCGATGATCACGTTGTGGAAGTGGGCGATCAGGAACAGGCTGTTGTGCAGCACGAAGTCGGCAGCCGGCACGGCCATCAGCACGCCGGTCATGCCGCCGATCACGAAGGTGATCATGAAGCCCAGCGTCCACAGCACCGGCGAGGTCATCTGGACCCGGCCGCGGTACATGGTGAACAGCCAGTTGAAGATCTTCACCCCGGTCGGGATGGAGATGATCATGGTCGTGATGCCGAAGAACGCGTTGACGTTGGCGCCCGAGCCCATCGTGAAGAAGTGGTGCAGCCACACGATGAACGACAGCACCATGATCGCGGCGGTCGCGTACACCATGCCCTTGTAGCCGAACAGCTTCTTGCCCGAGAACGTGGAGATGACTTCAGAGAAGATACCGAACGCCGGCAGGATCAGGATGTACACCTCGGGGTGGCCCCAGATCCAGATCAGGTTCACGTACATCATGGCGTTGCCGCCACCGTCGTTCGTGAAGAAGTGGGTGCCGATGTAGCGGTCCAGGCCCAGCAGCGCCAGCGTCACGGTCAGCACCGGGAAGGCGGCCACGATCAGCACGTTGGTGCACAGCGCGGTCCAGGTGAACACCGGCATGCGCATCAGGGTCATGCCCGGGGCGCGCATGCGCAGGATCGTCACCAGGAAGTTCACGCCGGTCAGCAGCGTGCCCAGGCCCGAGATCTGCAAGCTCCAGAGGTAATAGTCCACCCCCACGCCAGGGCTGTAATCCAGGCCCGACAGCGGCGGGTAGGCCAGCCAGCCGGTCTTGGCGAATTCACCGACGCCCAGCGAGACGTTGACCAGCATGGCGCCCGCCACGAACAGCCAGAACGACAGCGTGTTCAGGAACGGGAAGGCCACGTCGCGCGCGCCGATCTGCAGCGGCACGACCAGGTTCATCAGGCCGGTCATCAGCGGCATGGCCACGAAGAAGATCATGATCACGCCGTGGGCGGTGAAGATCTGGTCGTAGTGCTCGGGCGGCAGCACGCCGGTGGCGCCATTGGTGGCGAGCGCCAGCTGGGTACGCATCATGACCGCGTCGGCAAAGCCGCGCAGCAGCATGATCAGCGCGACCAGGCAGTACATCACGCCGATCTTCTTGTGATCGACGGACGTGAACCACTCATTCCAGAGATAGCCCCACTTCTTGAAATAGGTGATCGCGCCCAGCAGCGCGGCACCGCCCAGGGCGACGCCGGCCAGCACGACCATGATGATCGGCTCATGAAACGGAATCGCCGACAAACTCAACTTGCCAAACATCATTGCTCCCAGGATTACGCGCCCGCCGGCAGCTTGGCCGGCGTGGTCATCGACAGCTGCTCTTCACCGAGGGTATTGCGCGACGTGCAGATCGGGCCGCCCTTGAAACCCCTGTCGGCAACCGCAGTGCCGCTGTGGTCCATGTACTTGTGCAGGATGTTGTGGAAGAGCTGGTCTTCCACCTTGCCGTAGTACGTGACCGGCTCCCTCTCGCTGGGTTGTGCCAGCGTCTTGTAGCCTTCAACGCCCAGTTCGGTCGACGAGGCGCGAACCTTGGCGACCCACTCGTCGAACTCGTAGTTCGACATGGCGACCGCCTTGAACTTCATGCCCGAGAAGCCGCCGCCACTGTAGTTGGCGGACACGCCGTCATACGAGCCGGCATGGTTGGCGATCAGGTGCAGCTTGGTCTCCATCCCTGCCATGGCGTACACCTGGCTGCCCAGTTGCGGGATGAAGAACGAATTCATGATCGAATCCGAGGTGATCTTGAAGTTCACCGGGGTGTCGACCGGGAACGCGATCTGGTTGACGGTCGCGATCTTCAGTTCCGGATAGATGAACAGCCACTTCCAGTTCAGCGCCACCACCTCGACGGTGACCGGCTTCTTGTTCGATTCCAGCGGCTTGTACGGGTCCAGGTCGTGCGAGGACTTCCAGGTGATGATGCCCAGCGCGATGATGATCAGGCACGGGATCAGCCACACCACCACTTCGATCGCGGTCGAGTGCGACCAGTCCGGCTCGTAGCGCGCCTTGGTATTGGACGCGCGGTACTTCCAGGCGAACACCAGCGTGAGCACGATCACCGGCACCACCACCAGCAGCATGAGCCAGGTGGCGATCAGGATGATGTTCTTGATATCGACGCCAACCTGCCCTTTCGGGTCGAGCAGCGTCATGTTGCAGCCGGCCAGCAGGAGCAGGCCGAGGCAGGGCAGGAACCGCGTCCAACGCGGCAGTATTGGTTTCTTCATGTCACGACTGGTTTGGTTACACCGCGCTTTGGGCAAAAGCGTGGCTAAACCGCCTGATGCTCGCGCAAGAGGCGTGGGGCTATGGGAAAACCGGAAGGACGTGTCCTTAGCTGGCGTTGCGGTCGGGCGGCGAATCTAACGCCGGAGGACCATGCGGCCTTGCAACGCCATGAACACGGAAGGACAACTGACTGCGCGCGCTGCAGGCCCTGTGGGACCTTGCCGGCGCTGCGGCACCTGGTGGCCGAAACCGCGAACGGTCCCGGCTCAGTACAGCGGCCGGGTAGCGTTGGAATACGAGGTTTTTGCACTTCCCGACGGACTTGCCTTCAGCAACCTGGTGGCAAGCGCGGTTTTCGGCCGGGGAGCGCAACACGTAAAACATCGTGGGCGCGAATGTACCGCAACGCAACATTGAGGGTAAACCCAACGCCACAGAACACAGAGTTCAGATAAACGGACAATCATGTGCTGTCGCCGCATCGCAGCACTTGATTGCCGTCAAGATCACAATTTCGCCTATAAATATGCATAAAGCCGCGCATTGGCGCGGCTTTGTGGGTGCGACATTTTCGTGTGGCATATTGTCGCAGTGCGTCAGAACCTTTGTCGCACCTCAACACCACACGGTGGATGTGGGGTCATCCGTAGCGGCGGGAAATTGACTCCGCGACACATACCGGGCGCTCGCTGCCCTCGCGCTCGATCGTCACCTCCCAGGTGGACTGCGCACCCACCAGTTCCGGCGACTTTGGCAGCGGATCGAGCCGTTCGACCTTGAGCAGCTTGATTCGTGCCCGCAATTTGCTGCCCACCGGCACCGGCGCGGTGAAGCGCACGCGGTTCAGGCCATAGTTGACGCCGATCTTCGACGGCATGTGCAGCGCGTTGTGCATGAACTTGGGCAGCAGCGACAGCGTCAGGAAGCCATGGGCGATCGGGGCGCCATAGGGCGACTCCTTCTTGGCGCGCTCCACGTCGACGTGGATCCACTGGTGGTCGCCGGTAGCCTCGGCAAACTGGTTGACCTGCTGCTGGGTCACCTCCATCCAGTCGCTGACCGCGACTTCCTGCCCTTGCAGGCCTTCCAGCTCTTCCAGCGTTGCGATGGTACGCATTTCGGTTGTCTCCTCGATGGGTGGGTGGATGTGTCGTTATGCGGGGCGGCGGCCGTACATGCCCATGCCCTTGACGGTGCAGACCAGTTCGCCGCGCTGGTTGGTGGCTTCCCACTGGGTATGCACGATGCCGCGGTCCGGCTTCGATTGCGAGGCTCGCGTGTCCAGCACGTTGAGCACCACGGTCAGCGTGTCCCCGGCATAGACCGGCTTGATCCAGCGGATCTCGTCCACGCCGGGCGAGCCCATGCTGGCCGACTTGCCGGTGGTGCTCAGCACCAGCAGGCGCATCATGATCGAGCAAGTCATCCAGCCGCTCGAGATCAGTCCGCCGTAGATGCTCTTGGCAGCCGCTTCCTTGTCGATATGAAACGGCTGCGGGTCGTACTGGCGGGCAAAGGCGAGGAGTTCTTCCTCGGTGACGACGTAGGAGCCCAGTTCGCGGCGGCTGCCGACCTCAAAGTCCTCGAAATACAGCATTGCTTGTCTCTCCGTAATTGTTAGCCTGGGATGGCGACGGCCTTGTCCCGACGATGATCGCATGCATGCCAGTGCTCAGCGTCCGTATTTGCCGAACCCGTTCCTAACAGCGCGCAAAGAAAAAACCGCGCCTGGGAATACGGCGCGGTTTTGACTGGCATGGCAGACGAGAGGATCAGGCTGCTTCCTGGAACCCCGGCTGGGCGGCAAACCGGCCCAGGTGGTGATCCACGTCACCGAAGGTGGTGTTGATCAGCGTCAGCCGCTTGAACATATGCGCCGCCGGCAGTTCGTTGGTCACGCCCATGCCGCCGTGGATCTGCACCGCTTCCTGGCCGACCGTGCGCGCTGCCTGCCCCACGCGCGCCTTGGCGGCGGAAACGTAGCGGCGGCGCTCTTCCGGCGTGGCCTCTTCAAAACGGGCAGCGGCCAGCAGCGTGATCGAACGCGACTGCTCGGCATGGATGAACATCTCGACCATGCGATGCTGCAGCGCCTGGAAGCGTGCGATCGGCTGGCCGAACTGCTGGCGCGTCTTGGCGTATTCCAGCGTGGCTGCGTTGAGCGTGTCCATCACGCCCACGGCCTCGGCGCACAGCAGCACCGCGGCATAGTCGGCCACCTGCTCGACCAGCGCGAAGCCCTTGCCGGCCTCGCCCAGCAGTTGCGCCGGCGCGTCCTGGAACGTGATGTCGGCCGCGCGCAGGTTGTCGATGGTGCGATAGTCCTTGATGCTGACACCGGCGCCCTTGGCATCCACCAGGAACAGCGAGATGCCATCCTGGTCGGCATCGCCGCCGCTGCTGCGCGCCGACACGATCAGCTTGTCGGCCTGGCCGCCGTGCAGCACCACGGTCTTGCGGCCGTTGAGCTTGCCGTCGCGGGCTGTAACGCGCACGTTGTTCAGCTCATAGCGCGCCTGCGGCTCGTTGAAGGCCACGGCCAGCTTCAGCTCGCCGCCGGCGACCTGCTCCAGCAGCGCGTCCTGGCCGCCGGCCAGGCCCAGTGCGTAGGCACCCACCACGGTGGCCAGGTACGGCTCGACCACCAGGCCACGGCCCAGCTCCTGCTGGACCACCATCATGTCGAGCGCCTTGCCCGAGAAGCCACCCTGCGCTTCCGGCACCGGCAGCGCGGTCAGGCCGAGCTCGACCAGCGAGCCCCACGCGGATTCGCCGTAGCCGGCGGCGCTTTCGTAGTTCTTCTTGCGGTCCTCGAAACCGTAGTCCTTCTCGACAAAACGGCGGACGGCGTCGGCCAGTTGCTTCTGTTCGTCGCTGAGATTGAAGTTCATGTTACCTATCTCCTTCCTGTCCTCACAGCCCCAGAATCATCTGGCTGATGATGTTCTTCTGAATTTCGTTGGACCCGCCGTAGATGGAGGTCTTGCGATAGTTGAAGTAGTACGCGGACAGCGGCGCGGCGTCGTCGTAGCCGGTCACCGCATGCTCGGTCTCGCACTCCAGGTAGGCCGTGTCGAACGGCTGGGCGTACGGGCCGACGGCCTCGACCATCAACTCGGTCAGCAGCTGCTGGATCTCGGTGCCCTTGATCTTGAGCATCGACGCCTCGGGACCGGGGCCCTTGCCGGCGGCTTCGCTCGACACCACGCGCAGCACCGTGATCTCCAGCGCCATCAGTTCGATTTCCAGCGCGGCCACCTTGGCGCCGAACACCGGATCCTCCAGCAGCGGCTTGCCGTTCTTCTGCTGCTGGCGCGCCACGCGCTTCAGGAAGCCCAGCTCGCGCTTGGAGTTGCCCACGCGGGCAATGCCGGTACGCTCGTGGCCGAGCAGGTACTTGGCGTAGGTCCAGCCCTTGTTCTCTTCGCCGACGCGGTTCTCGACCGGCACCTTGACGTTGTCGAAGAAGACCTCGTTCACTTCATGCTCTTCGTCCAGCATGATGATCGGGCGCACGGTGATGCCCGGGGTCTTCATGTCGATCAGCAGGAACGAGATGCCTTCCTGCTTCTTGGCTTCCGGATCGGTGCGGACCAGGCAGAAGATCATGTCGGCGTGCTGGCCGAGCGTGGTCCAGGTCTTCTGGCCGTTGACGATGTAGTGCTTGCCGTCCGAAGTCAGCTCGGCGCGGGTCTTCAGCGAGGCCAGGTCCGAACCCGAGCCCGGCTCCGAATAGCCCTGGCACCACCAGTCGGTGCAGTCCAGGATGCGCGGCAGGTAGTACGACTTCTGCTGCTCGTTGCCGTACTTCATGATCACGGGCGCAACCATGGCCACGCCGAACGGCAGCACGCCGGGCGCGCCGACGCGGGCATTCTCTTCGTCCCAGATATGGCGCTGGGTGGCGTTCCAGCCGGTGCCGCCGAATTGGACGGGCCAGTGCGGCGCCGACCAGCCCTTGCCGGCGAGGATCTTGTGCCAGCGCACCAGGTCGTCGCGGTTCGGACGGCGGTGGTTGAGAATCTTGCTGCGGATGTCCGCCGGCAAGTTGGCTTCGAGCCAGCTACGCACTTCCTCGCGGAAGGCGTTGTCGGACGCCGAGTAGTTGAGATCCATGCCCGTCTCCATGATGGTGCCGGCATCGTCTCAGGCTGCCGGCGGTTTGTTCTGCCTTGCGCGTCATGCGCCGACAGCAACGGGCACAGGACGCAATTCAGTGAGCCGTCTGCTTCAGCGCATCCGGCACGATAAGCGGGAAAGTCTCGATGCCCTCCTCGGCCAGCGCCTGCACTTCCTCCGGCGAAGCCGAGCCGCGGATTCCGCGTTCCGGCGCTTCATCGTAGTGCATGCGCCTCGCCTCCTCGGCAAAGCGGTCGCCAACGTCCTCGGTCTGGGCCAGCACCTGCTTCACTGCCTTCATGTACAGCGCTTGCAGTGCCGCCGGTGCCGCGGCGGTTGCCGCTGGCTGCGCCGGCTTGCCAGCCGCCTTCGGCGCGGTCGCGCCTGACAGGTTCAGGCGCGGCGCGCTGGGCAGCCGCGTCACGGCATGGTCGCCACAGACCGGGCATTGGACGAGGTCGCGCGCGATTTGCGACTGCGCTTCTTCCTCCGAGGCAAACCAGCCCTCGAAACGATGGTCATGCGCGCAGCGCAGGTCGAGCACCTTCATGATCTTTCCAGCCCGTCAAAAGCTATATTATCCGCGAATCGAAATTTTGTGAACGGTCGTGCTAAATTTTTTCGAACGACCGTTCGTAGAACGAACATGCAGTGTTCAGCACATACGTTTATCGCCCCACAACCAGCTTAGCGCAGTGCGCGCCCCGCTGCCGGAGCGAGTCAGCCCGGCACCGTTTGCTCGCCCGGCTGCCACGCGCCGGAAACGATTTTCTCCAGCCAGAACGCGCCGATGATGGTCTTCACATCGCTGATGCGGCCGCTGCGCACCCAGTCGATCACCTGCCCCACCGGCGCGATGAACGTCTCCAGGAACTCGCCATCGTCCAGCTGCGCCTCGCCGTGCGTCAGGTCGCGCGCCAGGAAGACGTCGATGAATTCGGTCGAGTAGGAGATGACCGGGTGGATGCGAGTCAGGTAGTCCCAGCGCCGGGCCGTATAGCCGGTCTCTTCCTGCAGCTCGCGCTCGCCGCAGCGTTGCGCGCCCTCTTGCGGGTCGAGCTTGCCGGCCGGGAATTCCAGCATGACTTCGCCGACCGGATAGCGGAACTGCCGTTCCATCAGGACGGTGCCATCGTCGAACAACGGGATCATCATCACCGCGCCCGGATGCACGATGTACTCGCGCCCGGTCTGCTTGCCATCGGGCAGGCGGACGATGTCTTGCTTCAGGGTGAGGAATTTGCCGCGATGGACCGTGGCCGAGGCGACGCAGACTTCCTTCAGTGCGTCGTCGTTCGCGGTGTGGCCGGCGGGGTCGGCGAGAGACTGGGTGCCGCGTTGGATCTTGTCGGTCATGAACGCTCCGGATCAGGCAGGCCCGGCGCCGACAAGACCGGCTTCAGGCCGTGCGGTGTTTGACGAGGTATTGCCAGGTGAAGCCCGGGAAGGCGAACACCAGCATCATGCAGGCGGTGATGGCGTAGAACTGCCAGCCCTGCGGGAAGGCATTGCCGAGGCTGGCCTCGACGGCGAAACCGGCGGCACCGGCCACCGCGTACCAGACGATCAGCTCCAGCAGGCGCAGCCACAGCGGCTTGCGCGCCCACCGGAGCGGGATCGCCATGAACAGGCGCTGGTTCACAAACGGCAGGTTTGCACTGATCAGTGCCAGCAGTATGACAAACCAGCCGCTTGCGGATGATGCGCTCATGGACGTTGGCCGATCAGGAGCCCAGGGTCGAGCGGATGGCCTGGTAGCACAGGTTCATCAGCGCGGCCGGGAAGAAGCCCAGCACGATCACGGCGGCGCCGTTCAGCGTCAGCATCGAGCGCAGGCCGGCGGTCGCTTCCAGCTGCTCTTCGCCAGCCGGCTCATCGAAGTACATCAGCTTGACGATGCGCAGGTAGTAGAACGCGCCGATCAGCGAGAACATCACCGCCACCACGGCCAGCCAGCTCATGCCAGCCTTGATTACCGCGTCCAGCACGGCCAGCTTGGCGTAGAAGCCCACGGTCGGCGGGATGCCGGCCAGCGAGAACATCATCACCAGCATCAGGAAGGCGAACCACGGGTTGCGGCGCGACATGCCCTTCAGGTCTTCCAGCGTCTCGGCCTCGAAGCCCTTGGTGGTGCGCAGCAGGATGATGCCGAAGGTGCCCAGCGTGGTCAGCAGGTAGGTCACCGAATAGAACATCGCCGAGCTGTACGCATCGGCGGCGCCGTCAGCCTTGTTGGCCACCACGCCCGACAGCAGGCCCAGCAGCACGAAGCCCATGTGCGAAATGGTCGAGTACGCCAGCATCCGCTTCAGGTTGGACTGGACGATGGCGGTCAGGTTGCCGATCGCCAGCGACACGATCGACAGCACCACCAGCATCATCTGCCAGTCATTGGCCAGCGGCAGCAGGCCTTCCACCAGCACGCGGATAAACAGCGCGAACGCGGCAACCTTCGGGCCGCCCGCGATCAGCAGCGTCACCGCGGTCGGCGAACCCTGGTAGATATCCGGGATCCACATGTGGAACGGCGCGGCGCCCAGCTTGAACGACAGGCCGGCGACGATGAACACCACGCCAAAGGCCAGCATCGTGGTATTGACGCGGCCCGACTCGACCACGCGGAACACCTCGCCCAGGTTCAGCGAACCGGTGGCGCCGTACATCATCGAGATGCCGTACAGCAGGAAGCCCGAAGCCAGCGCGCCCAGCACGAAGTACTTCATGGCCGATTCCGAGGTCACGCGCGATTCACGGCGAAGCGCCACCAGCGCGTACGACGACAGCGACAGCAGTTCCAGGCCCAGGTACAGGGTCAGGAAGTTGTTGCCGGTGATCATCACGATCTGGCCGCCGAGCGTGAACAGCGCGAGCTGGTAGAACTCGCCGGCGAACATGTTGCGATCGGCCAGGTAGCTGCGCGTATAGACCAGCGTGACAAACAGGCCGGCGGCGCAGAACGCCGACAGCACGTTGGCCATCGGGTCGATCACCACCAGGTTGGAGAACGCGTAGTGCGTCTCGCCGCTGGCGGCGTTCAGGCCGAACCATACGGTCAGTACCAGGGTGGTCAGCAGCGACAGCGGATAAGCCACGCTTTGCTTGCCCCTGCCGCGTGCAAGGTCGATCCAGTTGACCGCGCCAATGGCGATCGCCAGGAAGATAATCGGCGCCACGGGGGCGAATGTCGAGGACGGTTGCATATTGATATCTCTCCCCGCTTACAGCTTGGACTGCGCCGCGTGCTGCAGCAGGTTGACCACGGACGGGTGCATCGCGTCGGTAAAGGGCTTCGGGTGCAGGCCCATATACAGCGTCATGATGGCCAGCAGGCCGAGCATGACGAACTCACGCTTGTTCAGGTCGACCAGCTCGCGCACGTGCTGGTGCACGACGTCGCCGAAGATCACGCGCTTGACCATCCACAGCGAATAGGCAGCGCCGAAGATCAGGGCGGTGGCAGCCAGCAGGCCGATCCAGAAGTTGAACTTGACGGCGCCCAGGATCACCATGAATTCACCGACGAAGCCCGAGGTAGCCGGCAGGCCGCAGTTGGCCATCGCGAAGAACACAGACAGCGCGGCGAACTTCGGCATGGTGTTCACCACGCCGCCGTAGTCGGCGATCTGGCGCGAGTGCACGCGGTCATACAGCACGCCGATGCAAAGGAACATGGCGCCCGAGATAAAGCCGTGCGAGATCATCTGGATGATGCCGCCTTCGACGCCGATATCGCTGAAGATGAAGAAGCCCAGCGTGACGAAGCCCATGTGGGCGATCGACGAGTACGCCACCAGTTTCTTCATGTCGGCCTGCACCAGCGCCACCAGGCCAATGTAGATCACGGCGATCAGCGAGATCGTGATGATGAACGGAGCCAGGTAGTGGCTCGCGTCAGGCGCGATCGGCAGCGAGAACCGCAGGAAGCCGTAGGCGCCCAGCTTCAGCATGATGGCGGCCAGCACCACCGAACCGCCGGTCGGCGCTTCCACGTGGGCGTCGGGCAGCCAGGTGTGCACCGGCCACATCGGCACCTTGACCGCGAAGGCGACGAAGAAGGCAATGAAGATCGCGATCTGCTCGTTCATCGACAGCTTGGCCTGGTGCCATTGCAGGATGTCGAACGTGCCGGTCTTGTTGTACAGGTACAGCAGCGCGACCAGGGTCAGCAGCGAGCCCAGCAGCGTGTACAGGAAGAACTTGAAGGCCGCGTACACACGGTTCGCGCCGCCCCAGACGCCGATGATGATGTACATCGGGATCAGCGTGGCTTCGAAGAACACGTAGAACAGCATGCCGTCGAGCGCGCAGAACACGCCGACCATCAAGCCGGACAGGATCAGGAACGAGGCCATGTACTCGGCCACGCGCTCGGTGATCACTTCCCAGGCCGAGATCACCACGATCACCGTGATGAATGCGGTCAGCACCACGAACCACATCGAGATACCGTCGACGCCCAGCAGGTAATGGATGTTGAAGCGCTCGATCCAGTTCGCCTTTTCGATGAACTGCATCGCCGCGCTGGCGCGGTCGAAGTGGAATACCAGCGGCAGCGTCACGACGAAGCTGGCGATCGAGCCGAACAGCGACATCCACCGCACGAAGCCCGGGCTGCGGTCCGAGCCGAAGGCCAGGATCAGCAGGCCGAAAAAGACAGGCAGCCAGATTGAGAAAGACAGAACCATTTCTATGTTTTCCTTACTTGGTGCCTATCACTTGGTGCCGATCACACCGGTGACCGTCAGCGTCAGCAGCACCAGCATGCCGACGATCATCGCAAATGCGTAGTGGTAGATATAGCCCGACTGCAGGTAGCGGCTGGCCGAAGCGAACGAAGCCACCACACGCGCCGCGCCGTTGACGAACAGGCCGTCGATCACGCTCTGGTCGCCGCCCTTCCACAGGCCGGTACCGAGCAGGCGTGCGCCGCGGGCGAACACGGCCTGGTTGATGGCGTCCATGTAGTACTTGTTGTCGAGCAGCTTGTACAGGCCCGAGAAGCGGTTCGCGATAGCCTCGGGGATATCCGGGCGCTTCATGTAGAAGAACCACGACAGCACGACACCGGCAATGGCCAGCCACAGCACGGGCGTGGTCAGCGAGTGCAGCGCCATCGGCACCCAGCCGTGGAAGGCTTCCTTCAGCTCGGCCATGGCGTGGTGGTTCTCGCCGACGAAGATCACGTCCTTGAACGCGACGCCCATCTTGAAGAAGTTGCCGAACAGCATCGGCTCGATCGCGATGGCGCCGATGATCACCGACGGAATCGCCAGCAGCACCAGCGGCAGCGTCACCACCCACGGCGACTCGTGCGGCTTCTCGCCGGCGGACAGGCCATGGTGGTGGTCGAGCGAGACTTCCTCGTCCTCGTGGTCGCCCTCATGGTGCTGGTGCGCATGGTTCTGGCCCCAGCGCTCCTTGCCGTGGAAGACCAGGAAGTACATGCGGAACGAGTAGAACGCGGTCACAAACACGCCAGCCAGCACGGCGTAGTAGGCAAAGCCCGAACCGGCGATATGCGACTCGGCCACGGCCTCGATGATCGAGTCCTTGGAGTAGAAGCCCGCGAAGAACGGCGTGCCGATCAGCGCCAGCGAACCCACCAGCGAGGTGATCCAGGTGATCGGCATGTACTTGCGCAGGCCGCCCATGTTGCGGATGTCCTGGTCGTGGTGCATGCCGATGATGACCGAGCCCGCGCCCAGGAACAGCAGCGCCTTGAAGAAGGCGTGGGTCATCAGGTGGAACACGGCCACCGAATAGGCCGACGCACCCAGCGCCACGGTCATGTAGCCCAGCTGCGACAGCGTCGAGTAAGCGACCACGCGCTTGATGTCGTTCTGGATGATGCCCAGGAAGCCCATGAACAGCGCGGTGATGGCGCCGATCACCAGCACGAACGACAGCGCGGCGTCCGACAGCTCGAACAGCGGCGACATGCGCGCGACCATGAAGATGCCGGCCGTCACCATCGTTGCCGCGTGGATCAGTGCGGAAATCGGGGTCGGGCCTTCCATCGAGTCAGGCAGCCAGACGTGCAGCGGGAACTGCGCCGACTTGCCCATCGCGCCGATGAACAGGCAGATGCACGCGACGGTGATCATCATCCAGTCGGTGCCCGGGAAAACCACGGTAGCCAGCTGGTCACGCGCGGCGAATACTTCGGTGTAGTTCATGCTGCCGCTGTAGGCCAGCAGCAGGCCGATGCCCAGGATAAAGCCGAAGTCACCGACACGGTTGACCAGGAACGCCTTCAGGTTGGCGAAGATCGCGGTCGGGCGCGTGTACCAGAAGCCGATCAGCAGGTACGACACCAGGCCCACCGCTTCCCAGCCGAAGAACAGCTGCAGGAAGTTGTTGCTCATCACCAGCATCAGCATCGAGAAGGTGAAGAGCGAGATGTAGGCAAAGAAGCGGTTGTAGCCGGGGTCTCCGTCCATGTAGCCGACGGTGTAGATATGCACCATCAGCGAGACGAAGGTCACCACGACCATCATCATCGCGGTCAGCGAGTCGACCAGGAAGCCGACCTCCATCTTCAGGTCGCCGATGGCCATCCACTCGTACACGGTGCCGTTGTAGCCGGCGCCGTTCATCACGTCGAGCAGCACCATCACCGACAGCACGAAGGAAATGGCCACGCCCAGGATGGTCGAGGTGTGGGCCACGATCCGGCCGCCGCGCGACTCCGAGGAAAACAGGCCAAAGAACTTGGTACCGAACAGGCCGGCGATCGCTGAGCCGGCTAGCGGCGCCAGCGCGATCGCGAGCAGCAGGTTGGGGTTGAGCGTGGTTGCCATAGGACGCTTATTGGTGTGCGGTCGGTGAGTCTTGGTTATCTGCGTAGTGCGGCACGGATCAGTACTTCAGGGTGTCCATGTCGTCCACGTTGATCGTATCCAGGTTGCGGAACAGCACGACCAGGATTGCCAGACCGATTGCCGACTCGGCGGCGGCCACCGTAAGGATGAAGAAAACGAAAACCTGACCAGCCAGGTCGCCCAGGTAATGCGAGAAGGCGACAAAGTTGATGTTCACCGCAAGCAGCATCAGTTCGATCGCCATCAGCAGCACGATCACGTTCTTGCGGTTCAGGAAGATGCCGACGATGCTGATCGCAAACAGGATCGCACCGAGCACGAGGAAGTGGGCGAGAGAGAGCACAGCGTTTCTCCGGGCTTTAGTTCTTATTGGCGGCAGCCGCGGCTTCCGTCTGCGGGTTCTGGACATCGGCCTGCATCGGCACCAGGCGCACGCGCTCGTCGCGGCGGGTGCGCAGCTGCGCCGACACGTCCTGGGCCTTGGTGTCCTTGCGGCGGCGCAGGGTCAGCGCCACGGCGGCGATGATGGCCACCAGCAGGATGATGCCGGCCACTTCGAAGGCGTAGATGTAGTCGGTGTAGATCAGCTTGCCGAGCGCGGCGCTGTTCGAGTAGCCCGGCTCCTGCGAACCGCTGGCGGCCACCGGCGTGGTGGTGCCGATGAAGTTGCGCACCAGCACGATCGCCATCTCGGCAATGATCAGCGCGCCCACCACCGAGGCCATCGGCACGTAGGTCCAGAAGTCGCGGCGCAGGTGCTCGATATCGATATCGATCATCATCACCACGAACAGGAACAGCACCATCACTGCGCCGACATAGACCAGCACCAGCAGGATGGCGAGGAATTCCGCCTTGAGCAGCATCCAGATCGCGGCTGCCGTGAAGAACGACAGCACGAGGAACAGTGCGGAATGCACCGGGTTCTTCGCAGTGATGACTTTCAGTGCGGAGAGCACCAGCACCAGCGCAAAGACATAGAAGATGGTGGTCGTGAGTTCCATGGTTCCTATCGGATCCTCTCAGGGCCGTCCGGCACAAGCCTTCCCCTTCGGGTGGCCCGCTCCTGCGGCATCCTTGCTTTGGCCCCTCACATTGGAGGGACCGTATTCAAATTCGGTGGCAGAAGCAGCCAGGTCTGTTACTGGTGGCCGCCCTGCCGTTTGGCGCATGCGCCGGTCAGCGATACTTGGCGTCGGCAGCCTTGGCCGCCGCGATCTGCGGCTCGTAGCGGTCGCCCACTGCCAGCAGCATGTCCTTGGTGAAGTACAGGTCGCCGCGCTTCTCGCCGTGGTACTCCAGGATCTGCGTTTCCACGATGGCGTCGACCGGGCAGGCCTCTTCGCAGAAACCGCAGAAGATGCACTTGGTCAGGTCGATGTCGTAGCGGGTGGTGCGGCGCGTGCCATCGTTGCGCACGTCCGACTCGATGGTGATGGCCAGCGCCGGGCACACCGCTTCACACAGCTTGCAGGCAATGCAGCGCTCTTCGCCGTTCGGATAGCGGCGCAGCGCGTGCAGGCCACGGAAGCGCGGCGAGATCGGCGTTTTCTCTTCCGGGAACTGGACAGTGATCTTGCGCGCGAAGAGATAGCGGCCGGTCACGGCCATGCCCTTGAAGAGTTCCTTCAGGAGCAGGCTGTTGAAGAAGTCCTTGATGGCGAGCAGCATGACGATTGCTTCCTAGTATTTCCAAACGGTGCGTGCCGCGGCACGCACTGTCCTTTGGCCGTTCAATGCCAGATGTTCCAGGGCGACTTGATCCAGATCGCCACGATGATCAGCCACGCCACGGTCAGCGGAATGAACACCTTCCAGCCCAGGCGCATGATCTGGTCATAGCGGTAGCGCGGGAACGAGGCGCGGAGCCAGATAAAGACCGACAGCAGCAGGAAAACCTTGATCAACAGCCAGAAGAAGCCGGGGACCGCGTTGGTGATCACGCTCGAGAACGGAGGTGCCCAGCCGCCCAGGAACATCAACGAGGTCATCGCCGAGATGATGATCATGTTGATGTATTCGGCCAGGAAGAACAGCGCGAAGCCCATGCCCGAATATTCGATCATGTGGCCGGCCACGATCTCCGACTCGCCTTCCACCACGTCGAACGGGTGGCGGTTGGTTTCGGCCACGCCCGAGATGAAGTAGACACCGAACATCGGCAGCAGCGGCAGCCAGTTCCACGACAGGATGTTGATGCCCATGTCGGCGAAGTAGCCGGTGTTCTGGCCGTTGACGATGGCCGACAGGTTCAGGCTGCCGGCAACCATCAGCACCGTCACCAGCGCGAAGCCCATGGCGATTTCATACGACACCATCTGTGCCGCGGCACGCATGGCGCCGATAAAGGCGTACTTGGAGTTCGAGGCCCAGCCGGCCAGGATCACGCCGTAGACGCCGACCGAGCTGATCGCCATCACGTACAGCAGGCCGGCGTTGACGTCCGCCATCACCACATCGGCCTGGAACGGAATCACGGCCCAGACCGCGACGGCAGGCATCAGCACCATCAGCGGCGCGATCAGGTACATGCCGCGGCTGACCTGCGTCGGCATCATGACTTCCTTGAGCAGCAGCTTCAGCACGTCGGCGATCGGCTGCAGCAGGCCGAGCGGGCCGACGCGGTTCGGGCCCAGACGCACGTGCATCCAGCCGATCAGCTTGCGCTCCCACAGGATCAGGTAAGCCACGCACAGCAGCAGGGGCACCACGATCAGCACGGCGCGGATCAGGATCCACAGCGGCGTCCAGTACGCGCCCAGTACGCCCTGCCCTTGCGAGGTAATCCAGTCAATCATGTCTTCTTCTCGCTCTTGTTCTTACGCCGTGGCCACGGCGCCGGCTTTGGCCGGTGCCAGGTCGATGGCCTTCTCTACGGTGACCGTGCCGAACATGCCGCCCAGGCCCATGGCCGCCGGCGTTGCCGCCGGCACGCGCACGGTGTTGGCCGGCAGCGTGGCTTCGAGCACGGCCGGCAGCACCACGCTGCCCTGCCCTTGCGTGACGCGGACCGGGTCGCCCGACTGGATGCCCAGGCGCGCAAACAGGTCGGCCGGCAGCGCGATCTGCATGGCGCGGCGCGCGGCAGCGGTCAGCTGCAGCGAGTCGGCGCGGCGCACGATCGGGTCGGCGTGGTAGATCGGCACGTCGGCGATGCGTTCGATGCCGTTGGCGGCAGCGGCGGCAACGCGGATCGGCGCGTCGGTGGCATTGTCCAGCTGTGCCTCGACCGGGGCCGACAGCACTTCGGCACGGACCGACTCGGCGGTTTCGTAGTCGAAGCCGGCAACGTCCAGCAGGTTGCCCAGCACGCGCAGCACCTTCCAGCCCGGACGCGACTCGCCCAGTGCGCGAACCACGCCGTTGAAGCTCTGTGCCTTGCCTTCGCAGTTGACGAAGGTGCCCGAAGTTTCGGTGAACGGCGCTACCGGCAGGATCACGTCGGCGTACTGCATGGCAGCTTCCGAACGGAACGGCGACAGCACCACCACCGTGTTGGCCTGCGACAGTGCAGCCAGGGCCTTGCCCGGATCGGCGGTGTCGAATTCCGGCTCGGTGTTCAGCAGGATGTAGGCCTTGCGCGGCGTGTCCAGCATTGCCTGCGCGTTGGCGCCGCCTTGCTTCGGCAGCGCGCCTGCGACGTAGCCGCCGACGGTGTTGGCCGCTTCGGTCAGGAAGCCCAGCGTCGCACCGGTTTCGGTGGCGATCCACTGTGCCAGCGCATGCAGCGCCGAGAACTGCGGATGACGCACGGCCTCGTTGCCGAGGAACACGGCACGGCGCTCGCCCTGCAGCAGCGCTTCTGCCGTCTTCGCGGCGACCTCGCCACCGTCGAAACCATCGGTGCCGGCCGGGGCGGCGACGCCCTTGGCGGCGGCCACGGCACGGGCCACGCCGGCGAGCGCGGCAGTCCAGCCGGACGGGGCCACGTCGATGCGGGTCGCCGGCATCAGCAGGTCTTCACCGCCGGCACCCAGCACGGCCACGCGGGCGCCCTTCTTGGTCGCCTGGCGCAGGCGCGAGGCCAGCAGCGGATGATCCTTGCGCAGCGACGAGCCGATCACCAGCACGCGTTGCAGCGCGGTGACGTCGGCCACCGGCAGGCCGAGCCACGGCGCGCCCTTCAGCGCGGCCGAGAAGTCGGACTGGCGCAGGCGGAAGTCGACGTTGTCGCTGCCCAGGCCACGCACCAGCTTGCCCAGCAGGAACAGTTCTTCCAGCGTGCTGTGCGGGCTGGCCAGCGCGGCGATCTGGTCGGCGCCATGCTCGCGCTTGATGCCGGCCAGGCCATTGGCCACGTATTCCAGTGCGGTCTGCCAGTCGGTTTCCATCCATTCGCCGCCCTGCTTCAGCAGCGGGCGGGTCAGGCGGTCGGCACTGTTCAGGCCTTCATACGAGAAGCGGTCCTTGTCGGAGATCCAGCACTCGTTGATGTCTTCGTTTTCCAGCGGCAGCACGCGCATCACACGCTGGTTCTTGGTCTGCACCACCAGGTTCGCGCCCAGGCCGTCGTGCGGCGAAACCGACTTGCGGCGGGCCAGTTCCCAGGTGCGGGCCGAGTAGCGGAACGGCTTGCTGGTCAGCGCGCCGACCGGGCACAGGTCGATCATGTTGCCCGACAGTTCCGAGTCAACCGTCTTGCCGACGAAGGTGGTGATCTCCGAGTGCTCGCCGCGGTTGAGCATGCCCAGTTCCATCACGCCGGCCACTTCCTGGCCGAAGCGCACGCAGCGGGTGCAGTGGATGCAGCGGGTCATCTCCTCCATGGAGATCAGCGGGCCCACGTTCTTGTGGAACACCACGCGCTTCTCTTCCTTGTAGCGCGACTCCGAGGCACCGTAGCCCACGGCCAGGTCCTGCAGCTGGCACTCGCCGCCCTGATCGCAGATCGGGCAATCCAGCGGGTGGTTGATCAGCAGGAATTCCATCACGGACTTCTGCGCCTTGACTGCCTTCTCCGAATTGGTGAAGACCTTCATGCCGGGGGTCACCGGCGTGGCGCAGGCAGGCAGCGCCTTCGGGGCCTTCTCGACCTCGACCAGGCACATGCGGCAGTTGGCCGCGATGGACAGTTTGCGGTGGTAGCAGAAGTGCGGGATGTAGGTGCCCAGCTTGCGGGCCGCTTCCATCACCAGGCTGCCCTCAGCAACCTCAACCTTCTTGCCGTCGATCTCTAGTTCAACCATGTTCTGCCACGCTTAGATGTAGGCCGGAACCATGCACTGCTTGTGTTCGACGTGATATTCGAACTCTTTCCAGTAGTGCTTGAGCATGCCGCGGACCGGCATCGCCGCGGCATCGCCGAGCGCGCAGATGGTGCGGCCCATGATGTTTTCCGCGACGTTGTTGAGCAGGTCCAGGTCTTCCTGGCGCCCTTCTCCGTGTTCGATGCGATTGACCATGCGATACAGCCAGCCGGTGCCTTCGCGGCACGGCGTGCACTGCCCGCACGATTCCTCAAAATAGAAGTACGACAGGCGCAGCAGCGAGCGGACCATGCAGCGCGTCTCGTCCATCACGATCACCGCGCCCGAGCCCAGCATCGAGCCGGCCTTGGCGATCGAGTCGTAGTCCATGTCGGACGCCATCATCAGGTCGCCCGGCACCACCGGCGCGGACGAACCGCCCGGGATCACCGCCTTGATGCGCTTGCCGCCGCGCATGCCGCCGGCCAGTTCCAGCAGCTTGGCGAACGGCGTGCCCAGCGGGATCTCGTAGTTGCCGGGACGCTCGACATCGCCGGAGACCGAGAAGATCTTGGTGCCGCCGTTGTTCGGCTTGCCCAGCTTCAGGTAGTTCTCGGGACCGACGGCCAGCAGGAACGGCACCGCGGCGAAGGTCTCGGTGTTGTTGATGGTGGTCGGCTTGCCATACAGGCCGAAGCTGGCCGGGAACGGCGGCTTGAAGCGCGGCTGGCCCTTCTTGCCTTCCAGCGATTCCAGCAGCGCGGTTTCCTCGCCGCAGATGTAGGCGCCATAGCCGTGGTGGGCGTGCAGCTGGAAGCTGAAGCCCGAGCCCAGGATGTTGTCGCCCAGGAAGCCGGCAGCACGCGCCTCTTCGAGGGCTTCCTCGAAGATCTTGTACTCGTTCCAGATCTCGCCGTGGATGTAGTTGTAGCCCACGGTGATGCCCATCGCGTACGCGCCGATGGCCATGCCCTCGATCAGCGAATGCGGGTTGTAGCGGATGATGTCGCGATCCTTGAACGTGCCAGGCTCGCCTTCATCGGTGTTGCAGACCAGGTACTTCTGGCCCGGGAACGTGCGCGGCATGAAGCTCCACTTCAGGCCGGTCGGGAAGCCCGCGCCGCCGCGGCCACGCAGGCCCGAGACCTTGACGTCGGCGATCACCTGCTCGGGCGGGATCTTTTCGGTCAGGATGCGCTTCAGTTGCTGGTAGCCGCCACGCTTGACGTAGTCTTCCAGGTGCCAATTCTTGCCGTCCAGGCCGGCCAGGATCAGCGGCTGGATATGGCGGTCGTGCAGACTGGTCATGTTACTTGCCCCCCTTGGCGGCTTCAGCCTTCAGCTCGTCGACAAGCGCGTCGAGCTTGTTGTCGCTCATGAAGCTGCACATGCGGGTGTTGTTGACGATCATCACCGGCGCGTCGCCGCAAGCGCCCATGCACTCGCCCTCTTTCAGGGTGAAGCAGCCGTCAGCGGTGGTCTCGTTGTAGTCGATCCCGAGCTTGCGCTTCAGGTACTCGCCAGCCCGCTCGCCACCCGACAGGGCGCACGGCAGGTTGGTGCAGACGGCGAGCTTGAATTTGCCCACCGGCTTGGTGTCGTACATGTTGTAGAAGGTCGCCACCTCTTCCACCCACACGGGCGGCATCTCGAGGTAGTTGGCGACGAACTGCATGACTTCGGGGGAAACCCAGCCCACCTCGCCCTGTGCCACGGCAAGCGCCGCCATCACGGCCGACTGCTTCTGGTCGGCCGGATACTTCGCGATCGCGCGATCGATTTCCTTGAGAGCTTCTGCTGATAGCATGGTCATTGCAGTAAAACGGCGGAGGCAGCGCCACTGGGCGTCCATCCGCAGGTTTGCAGCCGTCGCTGCCGTTCCGCCGGCGGGCCTTAGGCCTTGCCGGTCCGCCGCGGGTCTTCCGGGCCGCTCCGCTCGGCGGAGCACCTCGGAAAGCGCCCGGATCGTCGTCCGGGCCGGCGGTCCGTGATTAGCGGTCGATCTCGCCGAAGACGATGTCTTGCGTGCCGATGATCGTTACCGCGTCAGCAATCATGTGTCCCTTGGCCATTTCGTCCAGCGCGGCCAGGTGCGGGAAGCCAGGCGCACGGATCTTCAGGCGGTACGGCTTGTTCGCGCCGTCCGAGATCGCGTAGATGCCGAACTCGCCCTTCGGGTGCTCCACCGCTGCATACGCTTCGCCTTCGGGCACGTGGATGCCTTCGGTGAACAGCTTGAAGTGGTGGATCAGTTCTTCCATGTTGGACTTCATGTCCACGCGCGAGGGCGGCGCCACCTTGTGGTTATCGGTGATCACCGGGCCCGGGTTGCGGCGCAGCCATTCGATGCACTGCCTGATGATGCGGTTGGACTGGCGCATCTCTTCCACGCGCACCAGGTAGCGCGCGTAGCAGTCGCCGCCCACGCCCACCGGCACGTCGAAGTCCACCTTGTCGTACACCTCGTACGGCTGCTTCTTGCGCAGGTCCCACTCGATGCCCGAGCCGCGCAGCATCGGGCCGGTAAAGCCCATCTGCATCGCACGTTCCGGGCTGACCACGCCGATGTTGACCAGGCGCTGCTTCCAGATCCGGTTGTCGGTCAGCAGCGTCTCGTACTCGTCGACGTACTTCGGGAAGCGGTTGGTGAAGTCCTCGATGAAGTCCAGCAGCGAGCCCGAACGCGCTTCGTTCATCGCCTTGATGGCGCGCTCATTGTGGATCTTCGAGGCACGATATTGCGGCATCGTGTCAGGCAGGTCGCGGTAGACGCCGCCCGGACGATAGTAGGCCGCGTGCATGCGCGCGCCCGACACCGCCTCGTACATGTCGAACAGGTCTTCGCGCTCGCGGAAGGCGTACAGGAACACCGCCATCGCGCCAACGTCGAGAGCGTGCGCACCGATCCACATCAGGTGGTTCATGATGCGGGTGATCTCGTCGAACATCACGCGGATGTACTGCGCGCGGACCGGCACTTCCAGGCCCAGCAGGCGCTCGATCGCCATCACGTAGGCATGCTCGTTGGACATCATCGACACGTAGTCGAGACGGTCCATGTAGGGCACGCTCTGGATCCAGGACTTCTGTTCGGCCAGCTTCTCGGTGGCACGGTGCAGCAGGCCGATGTGCGGGTCGGCGCGCTGGATGACTTCGCCATCCAGCTCCAGCACCAGGCGCAGCACGCCGTGTGCGGCCGGGTGCTGCGGGCCGAAGTTCAGGGTGTAATTCTTGATGTCTGCCATGGCGCGTTCTCAGTGCTCCAAACCGCCGTACTTGTCCTCGCGGATCACGCGCGGCGTGATTTCGCGCGGCTCGATCGTGACCGGCTGGTAGATGACCCGCTTCTGTTCGGGGTCGTAGCGCATTTCGACAAAGCCGGAGACCGGGAAATCCTTGCGGAACGGGTGGCCGACGAAACCGTAGTCGGTCAGGATGCGGCGCAGGTCCGGGTGGCCGTCGAACACGATGCCGTAGAAATCGAAGGCTTCGCGCTCGAACCAGTTCACCGAGTTCCACACGTCGATCAGGCTGGCCACCACCGGGAAATCGTCATCCGGGGCGAACACGCGCACGCGCAGGCGCCAGTTGTGGGTGATCGAGAGCAGGTGCGAGACGGCGGCAAAGCGCGGGCCGTCCCAGGCGCCGTCGCCGAAGTCGGAATAATCCACGCCGCACAGGTCGATCAGCTGCTCGAAGCGCAGCGAGGGATCGTCGCGCAGGATGCGGGCGGCTTCCAGGTAGTCGTCGGCCTTGACGATCAGCGTCAGTTCGCCGGTCGCCTCGATCAGTTTCTGCACGCGCTTGCCGAGAGCCTTCTCGAGCGCGGCCTTCAGGATGTCGAGCTTCGCCATTTCAGCCCTTGCGCGCGATGGTGTTGGTACGCTTGATCTTGTTCTGCAGCTGGATCACGCCGTAGATCAGCGCCTCGGCCGTCGGCGGGCAGCCCGGCACGTAGATATCCACCGGCACGATCCGGTCGCAGCCACGCACCACCGAGTACGAATAGTGGTAGTAGCCGCCGCCGTTGGCGCACGAGCCCATCGAGATCACCCAGCGCGGCTCCGCCATCTGGTCGTAGACCTTGCGCAGCGCGGGGGCCATCTTGTTGCACAGCGTGCCGGCCACGATCATCACGTCCGACTGGCGCGGCGACGGGCGGAACACCACGCCGAAGCGGTCCAGGTCATAGCGCGCCGCGCCGGCATGCATCATTTCCACGGCACAGCAGGCCAGGCCGAAGGTCATCGGCCACAGCGACCCGGTGCGGGTCCAATTGATCAGCTTGTCAGCGGTAGTCGTGACAAAGCCTTCGTTGAGAACGCCTTCGATTGCCATTTCACATCACTCCCAATCGAGCGCGCCCTTTTTCCAGATGTAGACGAAGCCCACGATGAATTCCAGCAGAAACACGCCCATGGCGATGAAACCCGGCCAGCCGATATCCCTCAGGGCAACACCCCAGGGAAACAGGAAGGCGGTTTCGAGATCGAACAGGATAAAAAGGATGGCGATGAGGTAGTAGCGCACGTCGAACTTCATGCGCGCATCCTCGAATGCTTCGAAGCCGCACTCGTACGGCGACAGCTTCGCGGGATCGGGCTTGTTCGGACCGAGGATCCGACCAATCGACATCAGTGCCACGCCGAGCACGACACCGAAGATGATGAAGATGAGAACGGGGAAGTAGGCTTCGAGATTCAAGGTACGGCCAGCCTTATCTGGAATGTTGTCAACAGCACCAGCTGAAGCGGCGTCCTGTTGCCCACCCCAGGCGCTAAGCCACGAGAATCATGGCGCGCCGCCTTGCGGACTGCCGGAGTCCCACGCTCGGGTGCATTGCCCGGCCAGGGACTCCGATCAAGTTGTTTGGTGCCGACGGCGAGACTCGAACTCGCACAGCTTTCGCCACTACCCCCTCAAGATAGCGTGTCTACCAATTTCACCACGTCGGCTGGGGGAGAAACAATATTGCCTGGCGCCGGGTTTTCAGGCCCTTCAGGACTCTCGCTGGGGCGTTTGCCTTCGCTTAAGCCCCATCGCTGGGGAATCGTTTCAAGCCTTGCATTCTAACCTAAATTTCTTGCTTTGTTCAACGCACAACTGCAAAAAAACTCAGGAATCCGCCGCAAGGCAATCGGATTATTTCGGTACAGCGGGACCTGCGGGCGCCGAAGCGTCAGCAGCGGCGGCCGGGGCAGCGGCCGGGGCCGATGCGCCTGCCGTGGCCGGGGCCGAGGCCGGGGCGGCACCCATCACGCCCAGCGACGCAGCGGGCTTGTAGTTGCCCAGCAGCGTCAGCGCCAGCGTGCACACGAAGAACAGCGTGGCCAGCACGGCGGTGGTGCGCGACAGGAAGTTTGCCGAGCCGGTGGCACCGAACAGGCTGCCCGAGGCGCCCGAGCCGAATGCCGCGCCCACATCGGCGCCCTTGCCATGCTGGATCAGCACCAGGCCAATCACGCCCAGGGCCGACAGCACCTGCAACACCACCAACAAAGTCTTGAAGATTGCCATTTGATTTAAATAAGCGTTACTTGCCTGGTTACTTCCTGATCGAAACGAACCGAACGATCGGAACGGCCGGCATTCAGGCGTTGCCGATCGCGAGAAAATCTTCCGACTTCAGCGAGGCGCCGCCAATCAGCCCCCCGTCGATATCGGCCATGGAAAACAGTTCGGCCGCATTGTCGGGCTTGACGCTGCCGCCGTACAGGATGGCCATGCGCTGCGCCACGCCGGCGTCGCGCGCCGCAACCTTGGCGCGCAGGAAAGCGTGCACGGCCTGCGCCTGCGCGCTGGTCGCGGTCTTGCCGGTACCGATCGCCCAGACCGGCTCGTAGGCCAGCACCACGCGGCTCAGCTGCTCCGCCGACAGCGCGTCCAGCACTGCCTGCAGCTGGCGGCCGACGACGGCCTCGGTCTGATCGGCCTCGCGCTCGGCCAGCGTTTCGCCGACACAGACCACGGGGACGATACCGAATTCCAGCGCGCGCAGCGCCTTGGCAGCCACGACCTGGTCGGTTTCGCCATGGTAGGTGCGGCGCTCCGAGTGGCCGACCAGGGCATAAGTGCAGCCGAACTCACCCAACATCGAGGCAGCAACCTCACCGGTGAAAGCGCCACGCGCTTCGGCCGAGACATCCTGTGCACCCCAGGACACTTGCGAGCCGTTCAGCAGCGCCTGGCATTGTGCAAGATAGGGGAACGGTGCGCACACCGCCAGCGACGCACGCGCCACGCCGCCCTTGATCCCCTCCAGCAGCGCCGCGTTCGCAGCCAGGCTGCCATGCATCTTCCAATTGCCGATGACGAGCTTTTGTCTCACGAGGTGCCCCTCCAAAATCAAACCCGCTATTGTAGCGTGTGGCAGGGGCGGGGGCTACCGCCGCCCGACAACGGCGGGCGGCGGCATTTTGTTGCGTGACTTCGGCGCCGTCAGGCGGCGCACGGCATCACCAGGTCAGCACGATCTTGCCGATATGCTCGCTCGACTCCATCAGGCGGTGCGCGTCGGCGGCCTGCGCGGCCGGAAAGACCTGGTGGATCACCGGCTTGATCTTGCCGCCGGCCAGCAGCGGCCACACCTGCTCGTGCAGCGCCGCGGCGATCTTGCCCTTGAACGAGGCCGGCCGCGGACGCAGCGTCGAGCCGGTCACGGTGATGCGGCGGCGCAGGATATCGCCGAGCGGGATCTCGGCCTTGGCGCCGCCCAGCAGCGCAATGATGACGATGCGGCCATCGTCGGCGATGCACTTGAGCTCGCGCGCCAGGTACGGGCCGGCGACCATGTCGAGGATCACGTCGACGCCCTTGCCGCCGGTCAGCGCGGCCACCTCGGCAACGAAATCCTGGGTCTTGTAGTTGATCGCGCGATCGGCGCCCAGGTCCTCGCAGGCCTTGCATTTTTCATCGGTGCCGGCGGTGACGAATACCTTGAAGCCCAGCGCCTTGGCGATCTGGATCGCGGTGGTGCCGATGCCGCTGGAGCCGCCCTGGATCAGCAGCGTTTCATCCTTGCCACGCGGGCCGTGGCCCAGGTAACCGCGGTCGAACACATTGCTCCACACCGTAAAGAAGGTCTCCGGCAGCGCGGCGGCTTCGATATCGCTCAGGCCATCGGGCGCCGGCAATACCTGCGCCAGCGGCGCGGTGCACAACTGCGCGTAGCCGCCGCCCTGCACCAGCGCGCAGACGCGGTCACCCACCTTGAGGCCGAAGCGGTTGTCGGCATGCGACAGGTCGCCACCGACCACCACGCCCGCCACTTCCAGGCCAGGCAGGTCCGACGCGCCCGGCGGCACCGGATAGTTGCCGGTGCGCTGGAATACGTCCGGGCGGTTCACGCCGGCGGCGGCCACGCGGATCAGCACCTCGCCCGGGGCGGGCACCGGATCGGGCCGCTCGGTCAGCTGGAGGACTTCGGGGGCGCCGTATTCGCGGATCTCGATGGCTTGCATGCTTCTTTGCTCCTTGTCTTTGCTCGGTGTGAGCGTTGGCTCGATGGGGGCTCGATGGGTTGCCGCAGTGTAAACAAAAAAACGGCCGGGCATCGCCCGGCCGTTTTTCCGCGGCACCGCCTTGCGGCGGCACCTGTGGGACATTACTGCCCCGCTTACTGCTGCTGCTCCGAGCCGCCGCCCGGTGCTGCCGGGGCAGCGCCTTCGCCAGCGTTGATCGGGCTGATGCTGCCGCCCTCTTCGGCCAGCGCGGCCTTCAGCGACAGGCGCAGGCGGCCCTTCTCGTCGGCCTGGATCAGCTTGACGCGGACCTGCTGGCCTTCCTTCAGCCAGTCCTTGATGTCCTTCACACGCTCGTTGACGATTTCCGAGATGTGCAGCAGGCCATCCTTGCCCGGCAGGATGTTGACGATGGCGCCGAAGTCCAGCAGCTTCAGCACGGTGCCGTTGTAGATCTTGCCCACTTCGGCTTCCGCGGTGATGCCCTCGATGCGGCGCTTGGCTTCGGCCATGCCTTCGGTCGAGGTCGAGGCGATGGTGATGGTGCCGTCTTCCTGGATGTCGATGGTGGTGCCGGTTTCCTTGGTCAGCGCCTGGATGGTCGAGCCGCCCTTGCCGATCACTTCGCGGATCTTGTCCGGATGGATCTTCATGGTGATCATGCGCGGTGCGTGCTCCGACAGCTCGGTGCGGGCGTGGCCCATGGCTTGCTGCATGTTCGACAGGATGTGCAGGCGGCCTTCCTTGGCCTGCGCCAGCGCGACCTGCATGATCTCCTTGGTGATGCCCTGGACCTTGATGTCCATCTGCAGCGCGGTGATGCCGTTGTCGGTACCCGCCACCTTGAAGTCCATGTCGCCTAGGTGATCTTCATCGCCCAGGATATCGGTCAGCACGGCGAACTTGTTGCCTTCCAGGATCAGGCCCATGGCCACGCCGGCCACGTGCGCCTTGACCGGAACGCCGGCATCCATCAGCGCCAGGCAGCCGCCGCAGACCGAAGCCATCGACGACGAACCGTTGGATTCGGTGATTTCCGAAACCAGGCGGATGGTGTACGCGAACTCATCGTCCTTCGGCAGCACCGGGATCAGTGCGCGCTTGGCCAGGCGGCCATGGCCGATTTCGCGGCGCTTCGGGCTGCCCACGCGGCCGGTTTCACCGGTGGCGAACGGGGGCATGTTGTAGTGGAGCATGAAGCGGTCGCGGTATTCGCCGGCCAGCGCGTCGATGATCTGCTCGTCGCTCTTGGTGCCCAGCGTGGCCACCACCAGCGCCTGCGTCTCGCCGCGGGTAAACAGCGCCGAGCCGTGCGCGCGCGGCAGCACCGACGAACGGATCTCGATCGGGCGCACGGTGCGGGTGTCGCGGCCGTCGATGCGCGGCTCGCCGTTCAGGATCTGGCCGCGGACGATCTTGGCTTCCAGGTCGAACATGATGTTGCCGACTTCCACCTTGTCGGCTTCCACGCCGGCTTCGGCCAGTGCGGCGGCCACGTTGGCCGTCACTTCCTTCAGCTTCTGGCTGCGGGCCGACTTCTGGCGCAGCTGGTAGGCCTCCTGCAGCAGCGGCAGCGCGACTTCGGTGACCTTGGCGATCAGCGGCTCGTTCTTGGCGGCCGCGGTCCAGTCCCACTCGGGCTTGCCGCCTTCGCGCACCAGTTCATGGATGGCGTTGATGGCGGTCTGCATCTGCTCGTGGCCATAGACCACGGCGCCCAGCATCACGTCTTCCGAAAGCTGGTTGGCTTCCGATTCGACCATCAGCACGGCGCGCTCGGTGCCGGCGACCACCAGGTCCAGGTCCGAGGTGGCGATCTGCGAGCGGGTCGGGTTCAGCAGGTACTGGCCGTCCTTGTAGCCCACGCGCGCGGCGCCCACCGGGCCGCTGAACGGGATGCCCGACACGGCCAGCGCGGCCGACGCGCCGATCAGCGCGGGGATGTCGGCCGGCACTTCCGGGTTCAGCGACACCACGTGCACCACCACCTGCACTTCGTTGTAGAAGCCTTCCGGGAACAGCGGACGCAGCGGACGATCGATCAGGCGCGAGGTCAGGGTCTCGTTTTCCGACGGACGGCCTTCACGCTTGAAGAAGCCGCCGGGGATCTTGCCGGCCGCGTAGGTCTTCTCGATGTAGTCGACGGTCAGCGGGAAGAAATCCTGGCCCGGCTTCGGGTTCTTGGCGGCGACCACGGTCGCCAGCACCACGGTGTCTTCCACATCGACCAGCACGGCACCGCCGGCCTGGCGGGCGATTTCGCCGGTTTCCATGCGGACCTTGTGCTGGCCCCACTGGAATTCCTTGACGACCTTGTTGAACATGGACATATGCATTCCTTGTCTTGCGTGCACGCCGCGATCACTGCTTGCGATCGTTGCGCAGCGTGCCACGCCTGCGTTCTCAGCCGCAGGCTAACTGCCGGAGACAGCTGCAGTCGCAGGGAAGTGCTATGCCATTCCAGCGCGGCACTGTTGCCGATGCCGCGCTGGAATGACACAAAGCCCCGTTTCCTTGGCCGGTCCGGATACTAAAACCAGAAAAAAGAACAACTTACTCCGTTGCGCGCCTTGCCGCAACGGGGTCCGGCGAATCGAAATCCTCGCCGGAAGCAGTGAAGCGAAAATCACTCCAACCACCTGCAGCATTCCCGGCCGGCGCGGAATCGCCCGGCCAGAAAAGCAAAATGCCTGCCCCAGCAATGCTGAAGCAGGCATCCAGGCCTCACGCGAAACCGTGCAAACCCAGGAATCGCGCTGCCATCGTACGCAACCTCTTGCGCAAGCTTACTTGCGCAGGCCCAGCTTTTCGATCAGGGCGCGGTAGCGGTCGGCGTCGTTGGACTTGAGGTAGTCCAGCAGGCGGCGGCGGCGGCTCACCATGCGCAGCAGGCCGCGGCGGCTGTGGTGATCCTTCATGTTGGCCTTGAAGTGCGGGGTCAGTTCGTTGATGCGGGTGGTCAGCAGGGCCACTTGCACTTCGGGGCTGCCGGTGTCGTTGGCGCCACGGGCGAACTGCTTGATGACTTCGGACTTGTTGATATCGGCGACTGCCATGATGATTTCCTTTCACTTGCGACCGCCACAGCGCGGGATGCGCCGCATGCGTCGTGTCACGGATTTGCCGCCATCCGGCCAGGGGCCAGTCGACGACAGCCGCGCATTATAGCCGAAAAGGCGCGCGAGGAGAATCGCAACCGCGGAGCCTGCCGGGGCTCAAGGGCGCTCCATCCGGCACGTGGTCGGCAGCGTGGTCTGCGCCGCCTTCAGCTTGCGCACGGTGCGGAAGCCGTAGCCCGAGCCCTCGTTATCGAAACGCACCGCACCGCCCTGCTTGTCCATCACGGACACATAGAGCGGCTGCAGTACCTGGTGGTCCTCCGCGCGGACGGTGGCCTCATGGAAATCGTTGACGTAGCGCATGTTCTCCAGCGCCCGCGCCACCTTGACCGCATCGGTGGTGCCCGCTTTCTCGATGGCGCGCGCCAGCATTTCCACCATCATCTGCATGCGCAGATGCACGTAATCGTCCTTCGGCTCGGGGTAACGCGCGCGGAACTGCTGGTAAAACGCATCCGAGGCAGCGCCACCCACGTTCGGGTGCCATTCGGCCACGGCCAGCACGCGGCCGACGCCGGCATCGCCCATTGCCGCGGGCGCCCCCAGGCCGTTGCCGTAGAAGGTGTAGAACTTGGCCTGCAGCCCGCCCTCGCGCGCGGCCTTGACCATCAGGGTCAGGTCATTGCCCCAGTTGCCGGTGATGACCGCGTCCGCGCCGCTTGCCTTGATCTTGGCGATATAGGGGGCAAAATCCTTGATCTTGCCGATCGGATGGAATTCGTCGCCGACGATCTGGATGTCCGGTCGGCGCGCGGCCAGCATCTCGCGCGCCGAACGCGCCACCTGGTGGCCGAAGCTGTAGTCCTGGTCGATCAGGTAGACCTTGCGCACGGACTGGTCCTGCCGGATCACCTCGGTCAGCGCCTGCATGCGCATGTCGGCGCTGGCGTCGAAACGGAAATGCCAGAAGCTGCAGTTCTCGTTGGTCAGGCTGGGATCGACCGCCGAATAGTTCAGGAACAGCACGCGCGCATCGGGCTGGCGCGCATTGTGGCGGTTGATGGCAGAAACCAGTGCGCCCGCCACGGCCGAGCTGTTGCCCTGCAGGACGAAGGGAATGCGCCGGTCGGTCAGCGCGCGCAACTGGATCAGGCTTTCGTCGACATTGCCCTTGCTGTCGAATGTCACCAGCTCGAAGAGCCGCGCGCCCTCGGCGGTCTTGACGCCGCCGCGGGCATTGACGCGCTCGATCGCCAGGCGCAGGTTGCGCGCCACCGCCTCGCCCGCGTTGGCGAACGGGCCGGAAAGGCCGTCGATCATCCCCAGCCGGATCGGCTCCTGCGCGGACGCGCCTGCCGGCACAACCGCCGCCACTGCCAACAACAAGCCACCCAGCCAACCTCGCAACCGCGCCACACCCTGCATAGTCTCTCCCGGAAAGCGGTGGATGGTACGGCAGCACGCCGGTAGTGCGCAAATCACGGCCGCCTCCACTGCATCTGCCGCGATTCGCGTCGAATGCCGTCGTATTCGGCGAAGTAGCGGAGGAAAGCAGCGCCAGGACCACACAAGGCAGGCGGAGAACTACACTTTCGATATCACCCAGGCATTGACCGAGGCCGTCATGAACCCTGCAATCGCCGGCGGCGCCCGCCGGTTCTTACTGGCGCTTGCTGCCGCCCTGCTCTGCGCCTGCTCCACGCTGATGCCGGTCCAGGAAGGCACCAAGCTTGTCGGCCAGCCCAAGGCGGCGGTCCAGGCCATGTTCGGGCCGCCCACCGATATCACCGATATCTACAACCTGCCCGACGGGACCTCGCGCTGGATCTACTCCAAGCAGCCGCTGGGCCAGTACGCCTATGGCGCCGAGTTCGACCGCAACGGCAACCTCACCAGCTTCCGCAATATGCTGTCGACGCCGGAGCTGTACAAGGCGCAGGTCGGCACCTGGACCCGGGAGGATGTGGCGGAGCATTTCGGCGTGACGCGCCTGCCGGTCGAATATTTTCCGCGGATGCGCAATGAAGTCTGGTCCTACCGCTTCCGCCATGAAGACGTATGGCCATCGCTGTTCCACTTCTATTTCGACGATGCCGGCGTCCTGCGCCGGACCCAGATCACGCCCGACCCGCTCTACGACCCCGATGAAAGATTCCGCCGATGGTAGGGGCGATGGCAGGCGCACATGAAAAAGCCCGCCATCCCCGGGTCGGGAATGGCGGGCTTGGTCCGTACGCTCAGGCCGGGTAAGCCGTCCGCCGTCTTACGCAGAAGCCTTGGTCAGATCTGCGGATTGATCTTCTGCACGGCCTTGTCGTGCAGCTTGTTCAACGCGGCCAGGTAGGCCTTGGCCGAGGCGGCGACGATATCCGGGTCGGTCCCCACGCCGTTGACGATGCGGCCGGCCTTGGACAGGCGCACGGTCACTTCGCCCTGGGCCTCGGTGCCGCCGGTGATCGCATTCACCGAATACAGCACCATCTCGGCACCGCTGGCCACGCGCGACTCGATCGCATGCAGCGTGGCGTCGACCGGGCCGTTGCCCTCGCCTTCGCCGCTCTGCTCCTGGCCGTCCATGCTGAACACCACGCGTGCATGCGGGCGCTCACCGGTCTCGGAACGCTGCGACAGCGAGATGAAGCGGAAGTGCTCGTTCGCGTCATGCTGGGCCTCGTTAGAGACGATGGCCATGATGTCTTCATCGAAGATCTCGGCCTTCTGGTCGGCCAGCTCCTTGAAGCGGGTGAAGGCAGCATTGACTTCGCTCTCGCTGTCGAGCTCGATGCCGAGTTCCTGCAGACGCTGCTTGAAGGCATTGCGGCCCGACAGCTTGCCCAGCACGATCTTGTTGGCGGTCCAGCCCACGTCCTCCGCGCGCATGATCTCGTAGGTGTCGCGCGCCTTGAGCACGCCATCCTGGTGGATGCCCGAGGCGTGCGCGAAGGCGTTGGCGCCGACGACGGCCTTGTTCGGCTGCACCACGAAACCGGTGATCTGCGATACCAGCTTGGAGGCCGGCACGATCTGCGTGGTGTCCACGCCGACGTCCAGGTCGAAGTAGTCGCGGCGGGTCTTCACCGCCATCACCACCTCTTCCAGGCTGGTGTTGCCGGCGCGCTCGCCCAGGCCGTTGATGGTGCACTCGACCTGGCGCGCACCGCCCAGCTTGACCGCGGCGAGCGAGTTGGCCACTGCCATGCCAAGATCGTTATGGCAGTGCACCGACCAGATCGCCTTGTCCGAATTCGGGATGCGCTCGCGCACCGAGCGGATCAGCGCCGCGTAGCCCTCCGGCACGGCATAACCCACGGTGTCCGGCAGGTTGATGGTGGTCGCGCCCTCGGCGATCACGCCTTCGAGCACGCGGCACAGGAAGTCCATGTCCGAGCGGCTGCCGTCTTCCGGCGAGAACTCGATATCGTCGGTGAACTGGCGCGCAAAGCGCACTGCCAGGCGAGCCTGCTCGTACACCTGGTCCGGCGTCATGCGCAGCTTCTTCTCCATGTGCAGCGCGGACGTGGCGATAAAGGTGTGGATGCGGAACGAGTTGGCGGGCTTGAGCGCTTCGGCCGCGCGGGCGATGTCCTTGTCGTTGGCGCGGGCCAGCGAGCAGATGGTCGAATCCTTCACCACCTGGGCGATCGAGCGGATGGCTTCGAAGTCGCCGTTCGAGCTGGCCGCAAAGCCGGCCTCGATCACATCGACCTTCAGGCGTTCCAGCTGGCGCGCGATGCGGATCTTTTCCTCGCGGGTCATGGAAGCGCCGGGCGACTGCTCGCCGTCACGCAAGGTGGTGTCGAAAATGATGAGTTTGTCAGACATTTTGTGGAGCTCCTGAGTAGCTTCTGGTGTGCCGTCCCCGGCCTGCCGTGTCCGGGGCTTACCGCCTGTTCCGCGCTCCACGGCTGTGGAATGCAAAACGCCCCGGCGTGCACGAGCAGGCCGGGGCGTTGGTGTTCCTTACGGATTCCGCGCTAAGGGTAGCGTTGTCCTCAGCGCGCGCGCGTCCCGACCTGATGGCCTAGTAGGCCACCTAGGGTGGTGCGGGCGAGTAGGACTTGGCGCGAAATCATGGGAGCGACTATAGCCGGTTTGGCGCGCCCGTGCAATACAGGGTTTTGCCGCACGCGCCCGCGGATCTGTGCGCGCCTCGCCTCAACCCTTGGGCGGGATGCGCAGCTTCTGGCCGGGGTAAATCTTGTCCGGATGCGACAGCATCGGCTTGTTGGCCTCGAAGATCTTGTTGTACTCGGCACCGTTGCCATAAGCGGCCTGCGCGATCGCCCACAGCGTGTCGCCCTTGACCACGGTATGCCATTGCGACTCTGCCGACTCGACGTTCACCGACATCTTGTCCTCGACCTTGTCCACGCCCTCGACATTGCCGGCGCACAGGATGATCTTCTCGCGCGTGGCCTGGTCCGGCGCCACGCCGAACACCGTCACCAGACCCCGCGAGCCATCCACCTGCACCATCAGCCCGGTGGCATCGAGCCCCATCTTCCTGATGTACGCCTCGATCGCATCGCCCGCGGCACGGTTGGCGGCATCGACCTTCTCGGCCGACGTATCCGCCGCCGCGGCCTGCTGCGCCGCCTTGGCCTCGCCGGTGCCGAACAGCTTTTCCCCCGCTTCCTTGATGAAGTCGAACATGCCCATGACATCCTCCTGACGGTAAGTGGAAAACACTGCAGAGTGCCACGGCCAGCGGCCGCGGCGTAAAAACAACTGTGAAACCGGGAAAGCACGAAGGGCGCCTTAGCGCCCTTCCCTGCCCACAACCATCAACCGTTGCCGCCGTTTCCGCCATTGCCGCTTTCGCGCGCCTTGCGGACCCCGCCCGGCTGCCCGTGCAGGGCACGCCAGCCCCACAGCACGTAACCCGAGATCGCGTAGGCGACGAACAGCCCGAACAGCGCCACCGGCGGATCGGTCGACACCACCACGAACAACACCAGGACCAGCACCATCATGCCGAACGGCACGCGGTAGCGGACATCCAGCGCCTTGCCGCTGTAGAACGGCGCATTGGACACCATCGACAGCCCAGCGTACAGCGTGATGCCGAACGCCACCCACGGCATCCACAGTTCCTTGACCGGCAGCTTGTTGTCGATCACCAGCCAGACAAAGCCGGCGACCAGTGCCGCGGCAGCCGGGCTGGGCAGGCCCTGGAAGAAGCGCTTGTCGACCACGCCGATATTGGCGTTGAAACGCGCCAGCCGCAGCGCCGCGCAGGTGCAGTAGACGAAGGCCGCGATCCAGCCCCACTTGCCGAGGTCATGCAGGATCCATTCGTACATCACCAGCGCCGGCGCGACGCCGAACGAGGTCATGTCCGACAGCGAGTCATACTGCTCGCCGAACGCGCTCTGCGTATTGGTGATGCGCGCCACGCGCCCGTCCATGCCGTCGAGCACCATGGCCGCGAAGATCGCGATGGCGGCCACGTCAAAGCGCATGTTCATCGCCTGCACGATGGCGAAGAAGCCGGCGAACAGCGCCGCGGTGGTGAACGCATTGGGCAGCAGGTAAATGCCGCGGCGGCGCGGCCGCTGGCGCTCATAAGCGATGTCGTGGTCGTCCGCGGCATCGTCGTCATAGTCCTCGGCACCGCGCAGCTGGTTATGGCGGAACGGGCGCAGATGCGTCACGTTGCCGCTGCTGCCCCGTTTGTTACGTCGATTGAAGGCAACCATCGCAGTCCTCCTGTGTTCCTGTCGTCCTGGTCAGGCCTTCGCTCACTTCACGTCGAGTTCGGCGAGGATCGTCGACGACGCCGACACCTTCTCGCCAATGGTCACGCGCGGACGCGCGTCGAGCGGCAGGTACACGTCCACGCGCGAGCCGAAGCGGATGAAGCCATAGCGCTGGCCGCGCGCGAGCTTGTCGCCGGCCTTGGTGTAGCAGAGGATACGGCGCGCCACCAGGCCGGCCACCTGCACCAGCGTGACCACCTGGCCATCGGTCGCGCGACGGATGACCACCGCATTGCGCTCGTTCTCGACCGAGGCCTTGTCGAGGTCGGCGTTGACGAACTTGCCCGGGAAATATTCGACCTTCTCGACCGCGCCGTCGACCGACACGCGGTTCGAGTGCACGTTGAAGACGTTCATGAAGACGCTGATCTTCAGCGCCTCGCGATTGGCGTACGGATCCATGGTCTTCTCGACCACGACGATGCGGCCGTCGGCCGGCGCCAGCACCGCGTTGGGCGCCGACGGGATCGGGCGCGGCGGATCGCGGAAGAACTGCAGCACGAACACCGTGATGATCCACAGCGGCAGCGCCCACCAGAAGCCCGCGCTGGCGTGCACCAGCAGCGAAATGACAAAGGCGCCGGCCAGGAACGGCCAGCCTTCACGGGCGATCAGCGGATGAGGATAGTTCATGCAGTACGTGTTTCGGTGGAGTCAAAATCAGGGCGAGGCGGTGCGGCAGCGGCGATATCCGCCGGGGCGGCGCTGGCCGGCTCATGTCGGTTACGTGCCACGGAGCAGCATCAGGCGCACGCCTTGCCCGAAAAGTTCGACAAGGATAACAAAAAGCCGTTCAGGTCCCGGCAGTCCCCTTCCGATGATAGAAGGGCAAGGCACGGAACGCTGAACGGCTTCGGCCCGCCGCCGTGCGGCGCGGGCCATCAGGCAGCGCTACAGATCAGTTCTTCGACTGGTCGACCATCTTGTTCTTGGCGATCCACGGCATCATCGCGCGCAGCTTCTCGCCCACCACTTCGATCTCGTGCTCGGCGTTCAGGCGGCGGCGCGAGATCAGGGTCGGGGCGCCGGCCTTGTTCTCCAGCAGGAAGCTCTTGGCGTATTCGCCGGTCTGGATGTCCTTCAGGCACTGCTTCATCGCCTTCTTGGTCTCCTCGGTCACCACGCGCGGGCCGGTGACGTACTCACCATATTCCGCGTTGTTGGAGATGGAGTAGTTCATGTTGGCGATGCCGCCTTCGTAGATCAGGTCGACGATCAGCTTCAGTTCGTGCAGGCACTCGAAGTAGGCCATTTCCGGCGCGTAGCCGGCTTCCACCAGGGTCTCGAAGCCAGCCTTGATCAGCTCGACGGTACCGCCGCACAGCACGGCCTGCTCGCCGAACAGGTCGGTTTCGGTTTCTTCGCGGAAGTTGGTCTCGATGATGCCGGCACGGCCGCCGCCGTTGGCGGTGGCGTACGACAGGGCGATGTCACGGGCGGCGCCGGACTTGTTCTGGTGCACGGCGATCAGGTGCGGCACGCCGCCACCTTGCGTGTACGTGGCGCGCACGGTGTGGCCCGGGGCCTTCGGCGCGATCATGATCACGTCCAGGTCGGCGCGCGGGATCACGGCACCGTAGTGCACGTTGAAGCCGTGGGCGAAGGCCAGCGCGGCGCCTTCCTTGATGTTGGCGTGCACTTCGTTCTTGTACACGTCGGCGATCTGCTCGTCCGGCAGCAGGATCATGACCACGTCGGCGCCCTTGACGGCCTCGGCCACTTCCTTGACCTGCAGGCCGGCGTTGGCGGCCTTGTTCCACGACGCGCCGCTCTTGCGCAGGCCGACCGTCACGTTGACGCCCGAATCCTTGAGGTTCAGCGCGTGGGCGTGGCCCTGCGAGCCATAACCGATGATGGTGACGTTCTTGCCCTTGATCAGCGAGAGGTCGGCGTCCTTGTCGTAAAACACTTTCATGATAAATCCTTCAATCTCTGTCTTTTATATGAGGGGGGCGGCATCCTCGTGCGCATTGTGTGCGCACGGATCGCGCCGCCCGGGGGATACTGCTTGAACCTGTGCGATTGGCTGCGAGCGGCGCCGGATCAGACCTTCAGGATGCGCTCGCCGCGGCCGATGCCCGAGCCGCCGGTACGGACGGTCTCCAGGATGGCGGTACGGTCGATCGCGTCCAGGAACGCATCGAGCTTGACGCCGTTGCCGGTCAGCTCGATGGTGTAGGTCTTCTCGGTGACATCGATGATGCGGCCGCGGAAGATGTCGGCGGTGCGCTTCATTTCCTCGCGCTCCTTGCCCACCGCGCGCACCTTGACGAGCATCAGCTCGCGCTCGATGTGCGCGCCTTCGGTCAGGTCGACCACCTTGACCACCTCCACCAGGCGGTTCAGGTGCTTGGTGATCTGTTCGATGATGTCATCCGAACCGGTCGTGACGATCGTCATGCGCGACAGCGAGGAGTCCTCGGTCGGCGCCACGGTCAGCGTCTCGATGTTGTAGCCGCGGGCCGAGAACAGGCCCACCACGCGCGACAGCGCACCGGCTTCGTTCTCCAGCAGGACCGAAATGATGTGTCGCATTACAGGTCCTCCGCGCCGAGCAGCATTTCGGAAATGCCCTTGCCCGCCTGGACCATCGGCCAGACGTTTTCGGTGGGATCGGTCTGGAAGTCCAGGAACACGGTACGGTCCTTCAGGCGGAACGCCTCGCGCAGCGCCGGCTCGACGTCAGACGTCTTCTCGACGCGCATGCCGACATGCCCGTAGGCCTCGGCCAGCTTGACGAAATCGGGCAGCGCGTCCATGTAGGAATGCGAGTAGCGGTTGTCGTACTCGATCTCCTGCCACTGGCGCACCATGCCGAGGTAGCCGTTGTTGAGCGAGCAGATCTTCACCGGGGTGTCGTACTGCAGGCACGTCGACAGTTCCTGGATGCACATCTGGATCGAGCCTTCACCGGTGATGGTGACGACTTCCTTCTCCGGGAATGCCTTCTTGATGCCCATCGCGTACGGCAGGCCCACGCCCATCGTGCCCAGGCCGCCGGAGTTGATCCAGCGGCGCGGCTCGTCGAACTTGTAGAATTGCGCGGCCCACATCTGGTGCTGGCCGACGTCGGAGCAGATAAAGGCGTCGCCGTGGGTCAGTTCCCAGATCTTTTCCACCACGTACTGCGGCTTGATGATCTCGGAGCTGCGGTCGTACTTCAGGCAGTCCACCGAGCGCCATTGCTCGATCTGCTCCCACCACTTGGCCAGGGCTTCGCGCTTGGGCTTGACGTCGCTGGCCTTGAGTTGTGCGATCAGTTCCTGCAGCACGTCCTTGACGTTGCCGACGATGGGAATATCGACCTTGACGCGCTTCGAGATCGAAGACGGGTCGATATCGATATGGATGATCTTGCGCGCCTGCGAGGTGAAGTGCGACGGGTTGCCGATCACGCGGTCGTCGAAGCGGGCACCGATGGCGATCAGCACGTCGCAGTTCTGCATGGCCATGTTGGCTTCATACGTGCCGTGCATGCCGAGCATGCCGACGAACTGCTTGTGGGTGCCGGGGAACGCGCCCAGGCCCATCAGCGTGTTGGTCACCGGGTGGCCGGTCATCGCGGCCAGCTGGCGCAGTTCATCGCTGGCATTGGCCAGCACCACGCCGCCGCCGCTGTAGATGTACGGACGCTCGGCGTTCTGCAGCAGTGCCACCGCCTTGCGGATCTGGCCCGAGTGACCCTTGTTCACCGGGTTGTACGAGCGCATGTCGATCGACTTGGGGTACTCGTACTTGCAGGCATTGCGCGAGACATCCTTGGGGATGTCCACCACCACCGGGCCCGGACGGCCGGTGGAGGCAATGAAGAACGCCTTCTTGATGGTCGCGGCGAGGTCGCGCACGTCCTTCACCAGGAAGTTGTGCTTGACGATCGGGCGGGTGATGCCGACGGTGTCGCACTCCTGGAAGGCGTCCTGGCCAATGGCGTGGGTCGGCACGTTGCCGGTGATCACCACCATCGGGATCGAGTCGAGGTACGCGGTGGCAATGCCGGTGACGGCATTGGTCACGCCGGGACCGGAGGTCACCAGGGCGACACCCACCTTGCCGGTTGCGCGTGCATAGCCGTCTGCGGCATGGACCGCGGCCTGCTCGTGGCGCACCAGGATGTGCTCGAACTTCTTTTGCTTGTGGAGCTCGTCGTAGATATACAGCACTGCGCCGCCGGGGTAGCCCCAGACGTACTCGACGCCTTCTTCGGCAAGTGCGTGAACGAGGATTTCCGCCCCGATCATTTCGGGTGCGGCAGATGAATTGCTGTCTGCGTGGGAGAATTCCGCGCTGGGCATGTTCATTTCAGTCCTTTGCAATTTTCGGCAAAAAATTGTTTGGATGCTCTCTGCCGAACTTGTGGCTCGGGTTCAAGCGGTGCGCGTCTGCATGGAAGACCGCCTCATAAGCGGCCGGATGAGACAACCACTGATGTCGTGTGAACCGTCGATGATACTGCAATGCACCAGCGCGGTCTATGGTTGTTTTGCGCCGGTTTATAGGGTTTTACGCAGGGGCAGATGCCGGTTTCCCGCTGCACATTGTCTCTCCCTCAATACAAAGTGGTACATGCGCAGGTTTTTTTGCTAGCATCGCAGCACCTTGCGCATGCTACGGGCCGTACGCAGCACATTCCACATTCGCAAGGCTGAGCAATCGACGCCGCACCAAGCTGCACACCAAGCCGCACTCTGCCTGAATGGCCACCGACCAGGAACTGACCGATTTTCTCGCCAGCGTCGAACGCCGCGCCTTCAAGCAGGCCGTGTTCGCGGTGCGCGACGACGAGGCGGCGCTGGATATCGTGCAGGACGCGATGATCAAGCTGGCCGAGAAATACGGCGACAAGGGCGCCGCCGAATTGCCGCCGCTGTTCCAGCGCATCCTGCAGAACACCATCCACGACTGGTTCCGCCGCCAGAAGGTGCGCAACACGTGGGTCACGTTGTTTTCCAGCCTGCGCGACGACCGCGACGGCGGCGACGATAGCGACCTGCTGGAAACGCTGGAGGCGCAGGCCGGCTCCGAATCGGCGGAAAGCAGCGCCGACAAGGTCGAGCGCGCGCAGGTGATGCACATCATCGAGCAGGAGATCCAGCGCCTGCCGGCGCGTCAACGCGAGGCATTCCTGATGCGTTACTGGGAAGATATGGACGTTGCCGAAACCGCAGCCGTCATGGGCTGCTCCGAGGGCAGCGTCAAGACGCACTGTTCCCGTGCCACGCATACTCTGGCGCAAGCCCTGCGCGCACGGGGGGTCCGACTATGAGCATAAACGAGAGAGATATCCGCGAACGCCGGTTCGCCCATGAGATTCGCACGGCACTCGATGCCAGTGCCGAGGCATTGCCGGCCGACATTGCCGAACGGCTCGCCGCCGCGCGCCGGATTGCGCTCGCGCGCAAGAAGGCCGAAGTGGCCGTGCCGGTGCCGCAATTCGCCATGCCGGGACCGCATGTCCCGGTGTTCGACGATGACGACTCGCCGCTGCACCGCGCCGGTGCCTGGCTGCGCCGCCTGGGCCTGATCTGGACGCTGGTGGCGCTGGCCGCCGGCCTGATGGGCATCTACCACTGGCAGCAGCAGAAACGCGTCGAAGAACTGGCCGATGTCGATGCGGCCATGCTGCTCGACGACCTGCCGCCCACGGCATACGCCGACGAGGGCTTCCACGTCTTCCTGAAACACGGGCAATAGCATGGCGCCCGCACTGCCCCGCCCCGACGCCCTGCGCCGCCGGCTGGCCGCGCTGCTGCTGGCCGTATCCGGCGCCGCGGCCGGCTGGTCCCTGCTGCCAGCCGCCGCGCACGCGCAAGGCGCCTCCGGCGCCACGCCGGCACACGCGGCAGCCAGCGCGCGCCCGGCATGGTCCGAGCTGAGCCCGGTCAATCAGCGCATCCTGGCGCCGCTGCAGCCGCTGTGGGACACCCTGCCCGAACTGAACCGCCGCAAGTGGCTGCGCATTGCCGAGCGCTACCCGAAGTTCTCGCCGGAGGAACAGGCGCGGCTGCAGGCGCGCATGGCTGAATGGATCAGGATGACGCCCCAGCAACGGCGGCTGGCGCGCGAGAACTACCAGATCACCCGCGCGCTGCCGGCCGAGAAGAAGGCCGAGGCCTGGGACAAGTACCAGCAACTGCCGGAAGAGCAGAAGAAGAAGCTGGCCGCCGCGGAGCGCGTGCCGAGCCGGCCTGGTGCCGTCAGCGCGCTGCCGAGCACCAAGCGCCTGCCGGGCGGCACCAGCCACGCGGTCCGGCACGAGCCCAGGTCCGCCGGCGCGGGCGGCAAGCCTGCCAGCGAAGCCCAGGCCGCTTCTGCCGTGGCCGCATCGCCGGCAACGGCATCCGCGCCCGCAGCGCTGCCGGCCACTCCAGCCAGCGCCGCGACCGCCGCGGCCGCCAGCACCGCTACGGCTGTACCGGAAGCCGCTACCGAGGCCGCCGCGGCCTCCGAAGGCACGGCGCGGCAGTAGTCGGCCCGCCCGATGGGTGGCCGCCGTGCCCTTTGGCATAATGGCTGTCTTGCGCGTCCCGCGCGCGCTTGCGCCGCCCTTCTTCGCCTGACATGCCCGCTGCCACCACCCTCGACCCCAAGCCCGCCGCAGCTCCCGCGCCCGTGGCACCGCCGCTGCGCCGCCGCATTGCCTGCATGCTGTACGAAGGCGTATTGCTGTTCGGCGTGATGAGTGCTTCCACTGCCTGCTACCTGCTGCTGCGTCCGCTGCTGCGGCAGGTCGGCGCGGACGGTCCGCTGGCGATCCAGCTGTGGAGCTTCGTGGTGATGGGCCTGTATTTCACCTGGTTCTGGCAGCGCAACGGCCAGACCCTGGCCATGCAGACCTGGCGCATCCGCGTCGAGAACGCCGCCGGCGCGCCTCCGCGCTGGCCGCAGGCGGCGCTGCGCTACGTGCTGGCCTGGCTGTGGCTGCCGCCGTCGGCGGCGCTCGGGCACTGGCTGGGGCTGGTCAAGGGCCCGTTCGTCGGCGTGCTGTGCGCCGGCCTGCTGGTCTGGATCCTGCTGGCCTGGCTCGACCCGCGCCGGCAGTTCCTGCATGACCGCCTCGCCGGCACGCGGCTCGCGGACCTGCGCACGCCCAGGGCATGACGTTCGGCGCCGCCGGCATCCGCCGCCTGGCGGTGACCGCGCAGGCGGCCGCGGCGCTTGGCATCGGCGCCGCCCTGGTGCGGCTGGCTGGATGGCCCTGGCCGGGCGCGCTCGCCGCCGGCGTGGCGATGATCCTCGGCGGCTTCGCCGCCGGCATCGCCTTCGCCTTCGCCTTTACCGGGCGCGGCCTGTGGGTGGCGTCAGGCCACCGCCCGCCCGCGCCGCCGCAAGAACTCGCCGCTACACGCCGCCCGTTGCGCGTGCCTGAAGCACTGCGCTGCTACCTGAACGAGATCCGCTCCGTGCTGCGCATGTTCGACTGGCTGCAGCCGTTTCGCGCCCGCGCGCCCTTTGCCCCGCCCGCCGACGCCCTGCCCGGCCGCGACGCACCGCCGGTGCTGCTGGTCCACGGCTACGCCTGCGGGCAGGCGATCTGGCTCGACATGCAGCCCGCGCTGGCGGCCGCGGGCTACCGCTGCGAAGGGATCGACCTGCTGCCGGTCTTCGGCGATATCGACGACTACGCGCACGCGCTGCTCGGCGCGATGCGGCGCGTGACCGCAGATTACGGCCGTGCGCCATTGCTGGTGTGCCACAGCATGGGCGGGCTGGTGGCGCGCGCGGCGCTGCGGCTGGCTGGCGACGAGGACCTCTGCGCCGGCATCGTGACCCTCGGCACCCCGCACCATGGCAGCGCGCTGGCGCGCTTTGGCGGGGGTCATAACGCCAGGCAGATGCGCTGCGGCAGCCTGTGGCTTTCCGCGCTTGCCAGCGCGGAAAGCCCGCGCCTGCGCGCCCGCATGGTGTCGGTGTTCAGCTGGCACGATTCAATCGCCGGGCCACCCTGCACCGGCTGGCTCGAGGGTGCCGGGCATATCGCGCTGTCAGGCATCGGCCATGTGTCGCTGCTGCGGCATCCGGCGGCGATCCGGGCGGTGCTGGATGCGCTGCGGGAACTGTCGGCACGCGGACGCTAGCCGACATCGGAAGCATCGCGGCTGTCCTGCTTGCGCCACGGTTTCCCACGCTTCACAAGTCAGTCATGTTTCCGTCACGGCGCCGTCATCGCGCGCTGGCTGAATGCAGCCATCGCCGCTACCGGGACTGCCATGGTGCAAGCACTCCGATCCGCCCGCGGATACCTGTCGAAGGCCGCGCAACTGAAGCAACGGCTGCGCCGCAGTTCCGGCGGCAGCTGGGATACCGCGGCACCGCTGAGCGCGTTCCTGCCTCCGGGCCTTGACGCCGCCGCCCTCGCGCCGCTGCGCGAGCAGCCGGACACCTATCCGGCCGAGGCGCACAAGATCCACCGCTACCGCGCCATCTGGCTGTCCGACATCCACCTGGGCACGCCCGGCTGCCAGGCCACCTACCTGCTCGACTTCCTCAAGCACAACGAATCCGACCAGCTCTACCTGGTCGGCGACATCATCGACGGCTGGCAGCTGCGCCGCGGCTGGTACTGGCCGCAGAGCCACAACGACGTGGTGCAGAAGCTGCTGCGCAAGGCGCGCAAGGGCACCGAGGTGATCTACGTGCCCGGCAACCACGACGAAGCCGCGCGGCAGTTCGACGGCATGGCATTCGGCGACATCACCGTGCGCGAAGAGGCGGTCCACGTCACCGCCACCGGGCGCCGGCTGTGGGTGGTGCACGGCGACCTGTTCGACGGCGTGGTACAGCACGCGCGCTGGCTGGCCTACCTGGGCGACTCGCTGTACACGATGATCCTGGCGCTGAACCGGCACTTCAACCGGCTGCGCGCGCGGCTGGGCTTCCCGTACTGGTCGCTGTCGCAGTTCCTGAAGCACCAGGTCAAGAACGCGGTCAACTACATCAGCGCCTTCGAGACCGCGATGGTCGACGAAGCGCGCCGGCGCGGCTGCGATGGCGTGGTCTGCGGCCACATCCACAAGGCCGAGATCCGCGAGGTCAACGGCCAGCTCTACTGCAACGACGGAGACTGGGTGGAAAGCCTGTCGGCATTGGTCGAGACCATGGAGGGCGAGCTGAAGATCGTCTACTGGACCACGCTGATGGATCCGCCCGAACCGGCCGCCCGCCGCCGGCGCCGTGCCGCGGTGGCAGGCTGATGCCGGCCCCGCATTCCTCCCGCGCCCCTGATTCCGCATTGCCCTTCCAACGCCCCCTAGGAGGCTGCATGAAGATCCTGATCGTCACCGATGCCTGGGAACCGCAGGTCAACGGCGTGGTGCGCACGCTCAAGTCCACGCGCCGCGAGCTGGAGGCACTGGGCCACACGGTCGACATGATCACGCCGCTGGAATTCCGCACGGTGCCGTGCCCGACCTACCCCGAGATCCGGCTGTCGCTGTTGCCGTCGGCGCGGGTGCAGCGGCGCATCGAAGCATTCGCTCCCGATGCCCTGCATATCGCCACCGAAGGGCCGCTCGGCCTGGCCGCGCGGCGCCACGCGCTGCGCCGGCACCTGCCCTTCACCACGGCCTACCACACGCGCTTCCCGGAGTACGTGCAGGCGCGCTTCGGCGTTCCGCTGGCCTGGACCTACCGCTTCCTGCGCTGGTTCCATGGCCCGGCGCAGGCGGTGATGGCGCCGACGCCGGTGGTGCTCGACGACCTGCACCAGCACGGCATCGACCACGGCGTGCTGTGGACGCGCGGCGTCGACCTCGACATCTTCACGCCGCAGCGCGCCAACGTGCTCAACACGGCGCACCCGATCTTCCTGTACGTGGGCCGCGTCGCGGTGGAGAAGAACGTCGAGGCCTTCCTGGCGCTGGACCTGCCCGGCTCCAAGTGGGTGGTCGGCGACGGCCCCGCGCTGTCCGCGCTGCGCGCGCGCTATCCGGGCGCCAATTACCTGGGCGTGCTGAGCCAGCCGGAACTGGCCCGGGTGTATGCTTCGGCTGATGTCTTCGTGTTCCCCAGCCGCACCGACACCTTCGGGCTGGTGCTGCTGGAGGCGCTGGCCAGCGGCCTGCCGGTGGCGGCGTACCCGGTCACCGGCCCGATCGACGTGCTGGGCGACAGCCCCGCGGGCGTGATGCACGAAGACCTGCGCGAAGCCTGCCTGGAAGCGCTGCGCATCGACCGCGCCACGGCCCGAGCCCATGCCGAACGGTTTTCATGGCGCGCCGCCTCCGAGCAGTTCCTGGCCCACTTGCGGCCGTTCGCTGCCGGAAAGCCCGGCGGCGCGGCGGCCCAACCCGCATCGCAAAGCCATGCCGAAACCCCATCCGGAGCTGCCGTCCGACCCGCCCCTGCAGAGGCCGCCGGCAGCCCAGACCGCTGACTACACGATCGAGCAGAACCCCCACAAGGGCAACCGCGGCCTGGCACGCGCCTGGCACGCCGCCATCAACTCGCTGTCCGGCCTGCGCTACGCGGTGCTGGAGGAAAGCGCGTTCCGCCAGGAGCTGACGCTGGTGGCGATCCTGGCGCCATGCGCCTTCCTGCTGCCAGTGGGGGTGGTCGAGCGCATCCTGCTGCTCGGCACGCTGCTGGTGGTGCTGATCGTGGAACTGCTCAACTCCAGCGTCGAGGCGGCCATCGACCGGATCTCGCTGGAACGCCACAGCCTGTCCAAGCGCGCCAAGGATTTCGGCAGCGCCGCGGTGCTGCTGGCGCTGGTGCTGTGCGGCGGCACCTGGCTGGCCATTGCCGGGCCCCACGTGGTGCAATGGGTGCGGGCGCTGGCGGGCTGAATCCGGGGCAAGGCGCCAGACGGGAGGTGGCCCGGGCCGATTGCTTATAATCGCAACCCTGCCACGATTCACCGATCGACCGACCGCCCGGACGCCCATGGAACCGAAACCGCAAACCGGCCCCCGCCGCACCAGGGACCGCATCCTCGACGTCTCGCTGCGCCTGTTCAACGAAGTCGGCGAACCGAACGTCACCACCACGACGATCGCGGAAGCGATGGAGATCAGCCCCGGCAATCTCTATTACCACTTCCGCAACAAGGACGACATCATCAACTCCATCTTCGTGCGCTTCGAGCAGGAGATGGAGCGCCGCCTGAAGATGCCGGACGACCACAAGGCGACCCTGGACGAAAGCTGGGGCTACCTGCAGTACATGTCCGAGTTCCTGTGGAACTACCGCTTCCTGTATCGCGACATCAACGACCTGCTGGCGCGCAACCGGATGCTGGAGACCAACTTCAAGCGCATCGTCGAGCAGAAGCAGCGCTTCGCGCACGAGATCTGCCGGCAGTTCCTGGAAGACGGCGAGATGGAAGCCACGCCCGAGCAGGTCGAGGCGATCTGCACCAACATGGTGGTGATTGCCACCTACTGGCTGTCGTTCCAGTTCGTGCAGCATCCGCGCCAGTACAACGATGCCGAGCAGATCCGCGGCTACCTGCACGGCTCGAGCTACCACATCTTCTCGATCCTCGCGCCCTACCTGCGCGGCCGCGCGCGCGAGGCCTTCGACCAGCTGGCCCGCGACTACGCGGCGTCCAAGGCAGCCGCCGAGGCGGCAAAGGAAAAGAAGTGAAATCCGTCTGCGTCTATTGCGGCTCCAGCCCTGGCAACCGCCCCGAATATGCCGAGGGCGCGCGCCTGCTCGGCCGCACGCTGGCCGAGCGCGGCCTGGCGCTGGTCTACGGCGGCGGCAAGGTCGGCCTGATGGGCACCGTGGCCGACGCGGTGCTGGAACACGGCGGCACCGTCATCGGCATCATCCCGGAAGCGCTGATGCAGAAGGAAGTGGGCCACCGCGGCCTGACCGAACTGCACGTGGTGCGCAACATGCACGAGCGCAAGCAGATGATGGCCGACCGTGCCGATGCCTTCATCGCCATGCCCGGCGGCGTGGGCACCTTCGAAGAGCTGTTCGAGACCTTCACGTGGCTGCAGCTGGGCTACCACGACAAGCCGGTGGGGCTGCTCAACGTCGGCGGTTTCTACGACGGCATGCTGGGTTTCCTCGGCCATGCCGTGCAGGAAGGATTCCTGAAGCAGGTGCATGCCGACCTGCTGCATGTGGCGGACCTGCCCGGCACGCTGCTGGACCAGCTGGCCGCCGCGCCGCGCGTGCGCGTGGACAAGTGGCAGCAGGCCCGCGACAAGACCTGACGCCCGGCGCGGATCCTGCCGCGCCTAGAACGACGAGCCCGGCCGCTGCAGGAACGCCAGTTCCTCCGCCGTGCTCGGCCTGCCCAGCACCGCGTTGCGGTGCGGGAATCGGCCAAAGCGCGCGATGATCTCGCGGTGCTTGTCGGCCCACTCCACCACATCCACCTTCCCGCCACTGGACTCGCGCAGCTGCGTCATCAGCCGCACCGCCTCGTCCTGGTCTTCCAGCGCTTCCGAATGCTCGAACGGCATGTAGCAGAACATGCGGTGGTAGTCCGTCGGCAGCTCGCGGTCCATGCCGGTCGCGACGATGCGCCTGGCCAGCGCCAGCGCCTGCGCATCGGTGCCGAAGCTGCGCGGATCGTTGCGGAACATGTTGCGCGGGAACTGGTCCAGCAGCACCACGCGGGCACAGGCGCCTTCGGGGGTGACCGACCAGTCGTCCGGCGCGCCCTCGCTGGCGACCTGCCAGTCAGACAGGAAGTGCGTGCGGATGCGGTCGTCGAAATCATCCGACTTGGTGAACCATGCGCGGCGCTCGGTATTCCAGGCCGCCGAACCAGGCTGGTCGAACCAGAAATCGAGCACGCGGCAGGCACCTTCGGGCAGTTGCACGGACATGGGTGGAGATTCTTTCTCAGTGAGCAGGGGAAGGAAGGCGCCTCAGCGCGCCACGTTGCGCATCCATTTTTCCTGAATACTACTAACTATTAGTGGACTGCAAATCATTGATTTCATTAACCTTTTCCTTACTAACAGATTTTCATGGCAACTGGCGCGCGCTAACAGCCGGGCAGTACCGTGAGCTTGCCATCCAGTTGCGCCCGGAGTCGAGCGTTCTCGTCGCGCAACGTTTCGTTAAGCGATGCCAGCCTTGCAATGTCACCCTTGGCTTCTATGTTTTCCTTGCGCAACTCGACATTACGGCGCCTGGCGTCCTTCAGTTCGGCAGCCTTGGCATCACGCTGCTGGCGGGTGCCTCGGCCCATTTCCTCGCGAATCTCTTCAGCGAAATCGGGATAGACGTTGTGGATGGTGGGTGGCGTCACACCGGCCTCAAGAGCGACTGCAGAAATGCTCATTCTCACCCCTTTTTCCCGAACCCGCGTTCTGGCGAGCTTAAGGCTTGCCAGCGTCATCTCGCGATCGCGTGGCCTAGGTTCCCGCTTTAGGGTGGCGTCAGAGGATTTCATGATGGGATGCAGTCGTTTTTGTAGGCTTCCGCTTGTTCGCCAGACGGCAGAGCAATGCCGAGATCACTCAAAACCTGCTGTGAGCTTCGTATCGCGCGCTGCACCTTCTGTGCGACGGCAGGACCGCAATCAATGGCCGCTAGGCGTAGGTTGTCAAGATGAATCATCTGCCATGCGGAACCGTGATCGCTGTCGATGACACTGTGGGAGCATCCGGCGCAGCGGCCAGGGTCGTAGACCCCCTGCCCCCTGCAGCCTGCGGTGCCGCTCAGACACCAACCATGACCGGTACTACGCAGGTTGATCACCTCGGCGGTATGTAGCAGCAGATCCTCCATATCGCGAACCGCCGTCGCTCGAGTCTGCATCAATTGTCGACCGGCGCCGCCGCTGAGCAATGCGTCAGGCCGCATCCAGCCTTCCATTAGCGCGGCACGAGCCGCAATCTCCTCGTCCCTCAATTCCCGATACAAGGCCTGGTCCTGACGAGGATTGGCCGCATAGAGCTCGGTCCACGACATGGAGGCGTGCTTAAGTTGCCATTTGAGGAAAACCAGCCCCATTCTTCCGAGACGGGAGTTGGCCACGTTATAGGCGAAAGTGCGTCGACACTGGTGGTTGGCCAAGCTGGGCCAATCCGTACCGACGCCTGCAGCATCGGCCAGCTTCTTGAGTTGCTCATTGCAGGCGCCCACAGTCATCACAGTCACGCGGGAGCCAGTCCCTAAATGATCCGAGCGCTTCGAGTCCACCCCCAAAAACAGGTGGTTCCGAATCTCACGGACATCGTTAAGACGCTGCACCGCCTCCACGAGCGTCATACGCTCTGGCGCCCTCCCCTGCTGGAGAAGCGATTCGAGCCAACGCGCCTCGTCCGCCAAACGCTGCTGAAGCGGCTCGGCAAAACGCTGCAAGACAACCAGCGCCTGGATGGCCTCAGGAGGAACGAGGTAGTCCACCGGGCCTTGGCCAGTCTTGATTTCCCGTGTATGCACCCAATGGAAAGTGACCCCATTGTGTGACTCGCTTCGCCAACAATCGCGGGTGATACCCATTGCCTCGCTATTGCGCATGCCCGAGACGACCTCTATCAGGTACAACGCGGCATCCCGCACCCGGGTCAGCGCATACGAGAAAGTCGTGATCCTTCCCGAATCTCGCGCTTGAAACAGCGCGTCAGCCGATTCTAGAGAAGCCTCGCAGTAGCTGAACAGTTTTCGCTGCGCGGAACGTGGGATGACAGGTGTCTTTGCGACGCGACCAGCTTTAGCATTTTTTTGGTCGTCATTGCATGTACAGGCCTTCCCAAGGCTAACTCCTCCCCACGGATGTTCGGTGAGCGGATAAAACACTTCCAGCGGAAAGTGCCAGACCAAGTCGATGAGTTTCAATTTATTTCGGATGGTGTCTGGCTCAATTCTTTTCTTCAACTCCGAAATATAGTCCGACAGATGGAGTGCGCGAAGCTGACTGAAGTTGCTGATGCCTATAGAAGCCAGGTAGCGAAGCACCGGCAACCCCGCAATTGCTGCATGTATCACGGACCTCGCTGCCCAAGGTTTGCCGCGAGGTCCTCGACGCAAAGCACAATAGAGGGCGGCCCTGGCATCGTTGAGCAGCGCCTCGGGGATGTCATCGGGCCAGTCGAACTCATGTTCGCGCCATGTCCTATTTTCTGCTTTTTGCTCCGAACCCATGGCCCATGTTGAGTCGCCGATGCGACTGACCGGATATTCGTTACCAAAATCGTCAGCCACCGCAGTCACCACGACCACATCCCGCTCCGCCTGCGACAGGCCCACGAGAGTGCTCGGTTGCCGTGACAAGAGGTCAAACGCTCGCGGACATGCCTGGACTGGAAGCGTGGAGATGGCAGTAACGGAAGCGGTGCGTCGCTCCCCATCGGATACTTCGGGCCCATCCCCGGCCACTGCAGTTGCGCCTATAGGACTCCGCGCGCTCGTGCTCTCTCGCTTATGAGGCATGATTGTCTTCCTTAGCATCACTTATGTAGGAAGCGGTGGCTGCGGCATCTGCGCCAGGCGTTGACGCCCGCGCACGCCTGCTCATCGTCATCTGGTGCTCCCAGAATGGATGCAACCGCTTCTGCGCCATGCGTCGCGCTTCGCTGACAATGCGGGGAGGGAATTGCCGTTTCGTAAAGTTGTCAATGTACGGAATCGCGAGTCGATAGCGGTCACGAAGGTCCTCGAGTGCGTAGTCACTGGTGCGCTCCGGGCCCCTTGTCGCGTCAAGGTATGCCAACTCAGCCCTCGCAAATGCCTGAAAGCTGAACAGCCGCCAGAGTTCATCCACCGTTCCAACGATGGCAAAGCTGGAACAGAAAAGGCACATGACAAAACGATCGCAGTGGTTGTGACCATCCTGCGGCGCGTACTCTCCGTTCAGCGTGTCCTGACATCCCGCCACCGGGGTGCGCTCCGGCGCCAAGGTCACAGGCATGATCTGGACAACGCAGGGGGATGGAGTAATCGCCGCGCCGTGGACGCCATCATGGCGCATCGGGTCCAGATATTCCTCGTTCATGAATTCGGCGGCTTCTTTCCGTCGCGCTTCGTTCATGGAGGGATAGTTGCCACCTGCCACGCGTGGCGTATTGCCCATTAGGTTTGCCGTCTTCGCCAAGTCTCCGTCAGTGACACGCAGTGCCCGGTCAAAAAACGACTTACGCAGACGACTGAGATTGAGGCGCAGCCTTTCACCATTGTCCGAACGCAAGTCGTGACGAGTAATCAGTGCCCTGATCGCATACGATAGCGTCACAAGCGTCAGGGCGGTGACGGCATTCTTTTCAGCCGGACTTTGGGAGAGATATAGCCATACCCGGTTCCGAAACCGGTGTGGCGCTCTTTCTAGCAGCGCCTCGGTACTTCGGATAGCTTGTTGCACGACGGCACCCTCAGCCAAACCGAAAAAAATCTCTTCATCGTCGTCACCGCTCCCCGCCGAAGGCGCCGCCCGACCGGGCTTCGACTCCACTTTCTTGCTGCGCCCCTTCCGTGTGCGCATACGTATCGTGCCGGGAAACAGGCCGGGGAACATGCTGTTGCGGTCCAGTTCGAGGATCGGCGTGGGATTGTGTCCTTGTCGGTGTGCGACCAACAACAGCCTTAGCGCCTGGACGTCCATGGGTTTAAGCTCCAGATGCCCGTGATGGATTGCAACGAGATCGGTCTTGATCGCATTTGCCACCCTCTCCTGCTCAGCATCGCTCAGACTCGTCTGTCGGCTCTCCCCATTGCCCACGGGTAAAGCCCCTCTCCGAAAAAAGCGCGTCGGCTCCCCCGCAATGTATCCCTGCTTGAACATCTGGAGCAGCATGGACTTGACCCCGTTGCGCCGGGCCCGCACCGAACTTTCACGGTTACCGGCTTGCTGTCCGCGTAGTCGCAACCAATTGACGAACGCCTCGGTGTGCAACGGCGATAGCGCCGCCGGCGTGGCAACGCGCGGCGCCTTTTCCCCCTCGGTCAGAAAGATGAAGAATTGCTTAATATGGCTTCCGTAGGTGAAGATCGTGCTGGGTTCCCGCGAGCCCGAGAGGAAGAGCGATCGCAAACAGGCCACGACCGCCCACACCCACGCGTCGATTCCGCGGCCCAGCCAGTCATTAAGGTTGATGTTTGTTTCACCGCGGACAAACCGTGCGTCCGGCCCTAGAAGCGCCTTCGCATCAATGCACGCCTCGCCGGGATTGCCGATGTAAGGCGCGGTGACCTTCTGCGCCGCACCGGCGTGAAACTGCTCACGGCGCACAGCGCTTACTTCATAGTTCTTCTTTCTCGCCATGAGAGAATTTTGGGTAATGAATAGCTACGAGCGATGGCATTTGGCGCTATACGCGCGGAGATGCGGTGTTACGTCGTAGAGGCTGTCAAACTCATTCATCATGGCTAGCGCCTCCTTACCCAGCATCCGCTCAATCTGCCGGAGGTACACCATCGTCGTGTTCACGCTTTCGTGACCAAGGCGATCTCGCACATACATGAGCGGCTCCAGTTCGATCTGCGGATTCGCCCTGAGGAGCAGCAGCGTGTGGATGGCGTAACTGTGTCGGAGCATCAGCGGCTTGATAGGAAATCCCACTCTAGTTCCTAGATCCTTCATCACTTTCCGCGCCGACCCTTTGCTATACGCGTTCCCATGTACCGTCAACAGGAGTGTGTCTTGCTTACGCCCAGCGACAACATGCCGGTTTCGTTCGAATTGGGCATAGGCATGCATCTCCTCCATCAGGCTGTAGGGCACATGTACGGTTCGTCCCTTTCCAATCTTGATCTTCATATCACGCGGGCTAAGGAACACGTCGATGAGCGTGCCTGGCTTCAGATCAGGCCGAGCAGCCGGGTCGAAGACATAGGCCAATGGAAAGGTGCGTGCTTCGCATGACCGCAGGCCGGCGCGCGCCATCAGGTCGAAAAGCAAACGCTGTGCAGTGGACCGGATCGCTGACCGAGCGGTACGCACCTCCTCAGCAGTAAGGAAGGCCGGTTCCTCTTCCCATTCATCGAGCAATACGTCGGAGCTGAGCAGCATCCGACTACCGCCCTCAGTGTCGTGGACGACGACCTCTGAGTAGCTGACCGGCATTTTCGCGATCATTCCGCGCCGCATCGCCCATTCGTACATGCCGACGACGCGCTCTAGACGACCATTAATGGTGCTTGGATCTAGCTTCAAGTCGCTGGCCTGCCAGTCCCGGTACACAGTCACGACACTTTGGCCCTCCGAATCAAAAGGCTCATCCCACGCTACACCATTGGCATGAAGGTAGCTCGCGTAATCCCACAGCTCCCGCCCGTAGTTCTCCCAAGTCGCAATCTCCAGCTTCTTGCCTTTTTCCAGCAGACGCCAACGCAGGTAGGCGTGGAATGGTTGCGCCGGCGTCATGTCGTCGTTGAGAATCAAAGGAAATCCGGGGCGCGGACGATTGGCAAAAATGTAGTCTTCCGTGGCAAGAACGAACCTCATGTTCAGCATTCCACGCCGCATCTGCGGCTCTTTTGAATGGCGCCCAATCATCCGCTCCCAGCCTAGGCGCATAGTTGGGCCAACAGACCTGCACCCACGTCTCGGCAAAAACCCAACTCGGTCCAGTCATTCATTGTGTCGGCGTTGGCTTATGACGTTTGCTCAAAGTCGATGCACTCGCCAGTCGACACCCTCCCGCAAGAGACTCATCGAATGATCTTCAACGACGCCGTACGCGAGGAAGTATCGGTAGATGCTGGCAGACGAACTTGCCACCGTGCTGAGTGCGCTCGCCCGTCAGCGATCCGGGCCCGACTTGCGCGGACCGTTTTTCTCGACAAGAAGCAGACGAGCGTTCGCCCGCGCCTGAAGGCAAATCGCGCGAGCCCAGCCGCTTTGACTCCAGCCAGGACGCAAACTCGGAGAGACATCGAAGGTGGCCGCGAATTGTGGACGGGGATACGTACGCGGCGACCCAGTGGTCGGCGCAGGACCCTCTTTGCTGTGGCCCCGAGGCCAAGGTCAAGTTCGGAGGGCAAAAAAGCACAGGGAGTGCTTCTACATGATCCGTGCGGCACTTCACATTGACGACTTTCACAGCGTTGCTCCGGGCTGTTGATTCAACGAATCGCCAGTTTGCGAGCGCGTATGAGTGACGCCCGGAAGGTCTATTGGCGTTGACCCGGCGTAGACGAAGGCATTCGGCTGATGCGCGACTCAAAATTGAACTCCCAGGACTTGGGCCGCGCAATGCCGAGTTCCATGCACTATATGCATCTCACGCCGACGCCGGCATGACATGCAGACACGACGAAATCGCGTCACGGCAGGCGTGTCTGCTGTCAAGACGCATGACCACGCCCTTACAGAGACCTAGCCAAACCGACCTTTTGCATTTTTCCTTACCACCCTCAATGTAAGGCTAATTATGTTGCCCCGCCTGGCGAAAAAATTCGGACACATGCCGGAGCGGCCAAGGCATGCGCCGCAAGGAGTAGTCTGGCTCGACGCTTTACTGGGGTGTCGCCCCCCCCCTCCGTCAGCCCAGTGGCTGACTTGTGTGGAACTCGGCACAATACGGGAGTTCTCGCGCTTCGAGTACGTCCCCGACGACCCGCATGCCTATTCCGCCCTTTACCGACTTTGGCCTTCTGCCCGAAGGCATCCACGTGTGTTCGCCCGAGGAAATCGTGGATCGCTACTGCGCCAATCCGAATCGCCAAGCGATCTGGGAGCGATTTCTCCACTGTTGCGCCGAACTGCGTGATCTGGGGTGGGTGCAGTCAGTGCTCGTCGATGGCGGCTTCACCAGTGACAAGCCAGTGACGAAAGACATTGATGTGGTCATCGACGCCAACCATCTGGACGACGCGAGCTTCTACTCAGCGTGGGTGTGGTGGGTCGCAAACCGTCAGCGGATCATGGACGACCTCACCGTGGACCTGTGGCTGCACCACCAAATGATGCCAAATGACCTGTCGCAGTTCTTCTGCTACGTAAAAGAACCGGAGCGGCTGCAACGGGGCGCCCCCGAAGGCGTCAGAAAAGGTCTCTTGAGGATTTCGTTATGAGCGCTGTCGATCGGCTGCATGCAAAAGCTCGGTACTGGCAGGGCCAGATCGCCGGCATCGTGGCGTTGTCCCAACGCCTGGGCAAAGACACCCCACCGCTGGATCACCTGTACCAGCAGCTTGAACGGCTGTACGAAGACGAATTTCCGCTCGCAAAAACGATCGACTCGTCTGATCTGGTTGCCCACTTTCTCGGCCCCGCGGTCGAATCCGACACGCCGGCGGCGTCCGTCGTAACCTACGCGCTCGGGGTCCTGCGCGAGCAGATCCTTGGCGTCTCACGCTCGCTGTCGTTACTGGGGGAAACCGAAGGCGACCTGCCCGAAGCGCTGGAACCACAACTGTCGGGCCTGGCCAAAGGAAGTTTGTTTGTCGGAATCCGCATTCCGACGGCGGAAGACTCGCAGGAAAAGGGCCAGATTGAAATTGCCGAGGCGCTTCACCCGCTGTCTGAGCAGTTGCGCGGCGCTGTTCGCGGCTTGGCAGTGGTGTCCAAACACATCAGTGATGATGAGATTGATGAGGGGCTACGCGCAGACATTCCCGACCCCGGTTTACGAGACGCATTGGTGGTGGCGGCGAGCCGGATCGCACCGACAGGGAGAAAGGGCATCAGCTCGGTGGGTCTGTCGTCAAAAGGCGCAGAAGGCGTTGCGCCACTGACACCAAGAAGCCGCACGGTTCTGCGCCAGGCCATTGCCAAGCCCAAGAATCAGGGTTACTCGATGGGCGAATTTGCCGGGGCCATCCGAAAAGTTGACCTGGATGCGCGCCGATTCGAGATCCGCAACGTCGCCGGCATCGGACGCCTGCGGTGCGCCTATCTGCAAGATCTTTCCCGGCACGTCTCCTCCGCGCTCGGGCACTATGTGCGCGTCAAGGGAACCTATGAAACCGCAGAATCCGGTATGCCGCGCATGCTTTATGTCGATGAAATTACGCTGCTTGAACGCCCACAAGAACAGCGGTCATTGATTTAGTTGGAAGGCCAAGGTCCAAGGCGCCGCACGATTGCCGAACTCCACCTTTGGAGACAATCACCCAACCGCTGCATCTACGTCTTGCCCAAGCGCAATGAAAACAAGCGCCCGGACCTACAGGACCGCCCCATCATGACTGAAACATCGATGGATTGCTCGATTAGACGATCCCTTTGGCACCCGAGTAAGGGCAAGGTGGAGAGACTCTATCAAGAGGAACTCCTGAAAATAACGCAGCCGCTTCTGATTCTCAGGGAAGCCGGGATAGATATGGCCTGCATCTGGCCGACCTGCAGAACGCAGGCTGCTTTTCTGAAGAAGCTTCTCTCGGCAATTCCCCCGCCCGTCCGATTTGCTTCCGAGACGCTTATGGCCACGCGTGGGATGGTCACGGGAATCTGCCGGACTGGCTGCAGCGCGCCGTGAACGCTGGCCAGTCGATCGAGCATTTTCGTGTAAAGCCATAGGGCGGGAGACATGGATGCCGTCGCCCGACCAGTTCTCCACTTCTACCATTGAAACATGACCGAAACCGCGCGTTACGTTGCTGAGTTGGCACGGCGGGAGGGGATCGAGTATTCGGCGACCTACGCCGACGAATGGGCCACAGCGGTGACCGGGCTACTGGGTGACGAGGTGACGCCTGATGCAACGGATGATCTGCTCGTTGCCCTTACGCGCGCTGGCAAGCTGTCCCCCCGCGACATGGTCGCCTTAGTCATCGCGCATCATAGGGAACTGAAACAGCACGTTTAACGTCGTCCGTCCGTTTGGATGGGCTGGACTACGGCACCGGCCTTCGCACCATTCCACGGACGGATAGGTTCCCAGCGCGATACGTCGGCTCCTTAGCGGCCGCCGCGACAGGCCATCTACAGGTCCACCAGCGCGCATCCGACCGAGACCGGCCATGAAGCGCCGTTGGGAGGCCTTCATGATCGGTCACTCGAAGGTCGGTTTCATCACTGATAGCGGCCGCTTCCGCCAGAGCTTCTGCAAGAGCGGGTCAGTGCCTGCGTCGATTAGCGCTCCCTTGTCTTGAGGTCGCGCGCTGGCGGAAAATGGCCCGTCATCTGGCCTGCCGCGGAAACGTCAGGATAAAACGGGTCTTGCCCGCGGACGACTCTGCGGAGATCTTTCCCCCGTGAGCGACCATGATTGCCTGCGTGATCGACAAGCCCAGCCCCACACTGTCGGTCTCCGCCCGGGTCCGTGACTTGTCGGCACGAAAGAACCGGTCAAAGATGGACGGCAACAGCTTCGGGCTGATCTCCTCGCCCTCGTTTTCCACGACGATGGTTGCATTGCCGGGCTGCTCGCTGGCCTCGACCAGGATCCGCTTGCCTTTGGGCGTATAGCGCAGGGCGTTCGACAGCAAGTTGCTGAGCGCGCGGCGCAGCATCAGGCGATCGCCGACGATCCTGGCCTTGCCCTGCAGGTGCAAGTGCACGCCCTTGTCTTCCGCGAGCGCGTCATAGAACTCGAACAGCGCGCGCACCTCGTCGGTGACATTGATGGCCTCTTCGCTGGGCAACGTGATGCCATGCTCCATTTTTGCGAGATAAAGCATGTCGGATACCATGCGGCCCAGACGCTGCAACTCTTCGGCATTGGAGGCAAGTACCTCGCGATATTTTGCGGCGTCGCGTGGCTGGGACAATACGACGTGCGTCTGGGTCATCAGGTTCGTGATCGGCGTGCGCAATTCGTGCGCGAGATCGGAAGAAAACTCAGAAAGACGACGAAAGTCGTCCTGCAAGCGTTCGAGCATGGCGTTGAGGGTGACCGCCAGGTCCGCCATTTCCACCGGGACTGCATCCACGGGCATGCGCGCATCCAGCTTGTGCGCATTGACGCCGCTGGCGCGCGAGGCCATCAGCCGCAACGGCGACAGGCCGCGCCGGGCTGCCCACCAGCCGAAGAGGCCGCTCGCGATCGCCGCCAAGGTGATATAAAAGGCCAGGGATTTTCGAAAAGCATGCATGAAGTGGGCATGTATTTCCGTGTCCATGCCCACCATGATGGACAACGGGCCGCCCTGCCCATCGGCAACGGTGGCCAGGGCGCGCATCCCGCGGTACTGCTGGCCGCCCTGCTCCCAGACAAAGGCGTTGTCGCCTTGCCGCAGCCGGGCAACAGCCTCGAACGCACTGCCGAAATCAAACCCGCCGGTCGCATACAGCGCCTGCCCCTGAGCGGTCTGGACATGCGCCACGAATCCAGGATGGTGCTCCACCATTTCCTTCAGCCGGGCCGGAAGTCCTTCGACCGGCTGTTCAGCGGCAATTCTCTGAATCAGTCGAATGTTGTCGTCCAGGACCACATAGTCCTCAATGGCAAAATGGTGGTCCATCGCCAGCCAGATCAATATCCCCAGACCCAGCAGCACGACCGTGGATGACAGGGAAAACAAGATTGTCAACCGCATGGTCAGCGACAGACGCTGATTCATTCCTCGCCCTCCGGCATTTCGAGCACGTAACCCATGCCTCGGGCCGTCCGGATCAGCTTGGGCTCGAAATCGTCATCGATCTTCGCTCGGAGACGGCGAATGGCGACATCAATGACGTTGCTGTCGCTGTCAAAATTCATGTCCCAGACCTGCGAGGCAATCAACGAGCGGGGCAGGACTTCGCCGCGGCGACGGGCCAGCAGTTCCAGCAAGGCAAACTCCTTGCTGGTCAGAGGAATCCGTCGACCCGCGCGGGACGCCCGTCGCCGCGCCAGGTCGAGTACGAGGTCCCCGACCTGGATGCGGTCCATCGCCAGTTGTGCGGTACCGCGACGCAACAAGGTACGCACCCGGGCCAGCAGCTCTGAAAATGCAAAGGGCTTGACCAGGTAATCATCCGCACCCAGCTCAAGCCCCTTGACCCGGTCGGCCACGCTGTCGCGCGCGGTCAGGAACAAGACCGGAACGGCGTTTTCAGCGTCACGGATGGCCTTCAGGATGCGCCAACCATCCACATCGGGCAGCATCACGTCGAGGATGACGAGATCGTAGGACTCATTCATGGCCAGGTGCTGGCCGTCGATCCCGGTGACGGCCAGATCGACGACGAAGCCGGCCTCGGTCAAGCCCTGCCGAAGGTACTCGCCAGTCTTCGATTCATCCTCTACTACCAACAGCTTCATTGCGAGCCTCCCGAAATTGGACTGCGAGCAAGCGTTCGAGGCGTGCCCTGCCTGCGGCTAGTCTACCCAGACGCCACCAAAATGACCGGAACCTTACCGAAATGTAATGTTGGAGTCAGTTCGCGGTAGCCTCGTCCTCGTTACTCTCAATGCGCCGCCAGAGACGCGGCCATCCACAGGACATAAGGACAAATTTCATGCGACGCGACCGACCGTCTGGCATTGTGCTGCCCCACCTTCCCCGCCGTCGTTTCGTGCAAGGCCTGGCGGCAGGCGGTGTCATGGCGGGACTGGCCGGCCTTGGCGGCGGCGCATGGGCGCAGGCAGATGCCCTTGCACGCGCCGGATACGGCACTGCCCCGGTCCTGCGCGGCACGGAATTCGACCTGGTAATCGCGGAGTCAGCCGTCAACTTCACCGGCAAGCCTGGTGTGGCCACAACGATCAATGGCATGCTGCCCGGTCCCACGTTGCGCTGGCGCGAAGGCGACACCGTCACCATTCGCGTCACGAACCGGCTCAGTGAGCCAACCTCGATCCACTGGCACGGCATCATCCTGCCGTTCGAGATGGACGGCGTCCCGGGGATCAGCTTCCCCGGCATTGCTCCGGGGCAGACCTTCACCTACCGCTTCAAGGTGAGCCAGACCGGCAGCTACTGGTATCACTCGCATTCCGGCTTCCAGGAAATGACCGGCGTGTACGGCGGCATCGTGATTGACCCGGCCTCTGGCAAGGGCCCGATCCAGGCCGATCGCGACTATACGGTATTGCTGTCCGACTGGACCGATGAGGATCCGATGCGAGTCCTCTCGAAATTGAAAGTCCAGAGCGACTACTACAACTACAACCAGCCAACGGTCGTCGACTTCTTTCGGGACGTCTCCAGCGAGGGCATGAAGACCGCACTCGCCAAGCGAAAGATGTGGAACGAAATGCGCATGAACCCGACCGACCTGGCGGACATCTCGGGGGCGACGCTGACATACCTGACCAATGGTGTCACGCCGGCAGGCAACTGGACGGGCCTGTTCAGGCCCGGCGAGAAGGTGCGGCTGCGCTTCATCAATGGCGCCGGCAACACCTTCTACGACGTGCGCATTCCTGGCCTGAAGCTCAAGGTGGTGCAAGTCGACGGCCAGGATCTGGAGCCCATCACCGTAGACGAATTCCGGTTCGGGCCGGGCGAAACCTGCGATGTGGTGGTGGAGCCCCGCGACGATGCCTACACCATCTTCTCCCAGGCCATGGACAGGTCGGGCTATGCCCGTGGCACGCTGGCGGTCCGCGAAGGCCTGAGTGCATCGGTTCCGGCCCTCGACAAGGTCGAGTGGCTGACCATGGCGGACATGATGGGCGACATGGGTGGGATGAACCATGGCGGGATGGATCATGGCGGCATGAACCATGGGGGCATGGATCACGGCAGCGCGGGCATGCAAAGCATGGATCATGGCGCGATGAACCACGGGGCGGCGCCAATGGACCACAGCCAGCACGCCATGGCTGGCATGGGGGCGGACGATTCCCTCAAGGTTCCAAGCACCAAGGCGCGGCATGCGAAGACCGAATACGGCGCCAGCACAGATATGCGCGTCGACATGGCCCGCACCAATCTGGACGATCCCGGCATCGGCCTGCGCAACAACGGCCGCAAGGTTCTCACGCTGGCGGACCAGCACACCATCGGCGGCCCCCTGGATGCCCGAGGGCCCGGACGTGAGGTGGAGCTGCACCTGACCGGCAATATGGAGCGCTTCACCTGGTCATTCGACGGCGTTGAGTTCGGAAAGTCGAGCCCCGTCTATTTCAAGCACGGGGAGCGGCTGCGCGTGATCCTGCACAACGACACGATGATGACCCATCCCATGCACATGCATGGAATGTGGAGCGAACTCGAGTCTCCGGATGGCAAGTTCCAGGCGCGCCGGCACACGATTGCGGTACAGCCGGCACAGCGCATCAGTTTCCTGGTCACCGCGGACGCCCTCGGCCGCTGGGCGTGGCATTGCCACCTCATGATGCACATGGATGCGGGCATGTTCCGCGAAGTATTGGTGGCTTGACCTCAAACTGAAGACGCATAACCCGACGCATAACCCATGCACAAGCACACAAGAACAGTCGTCGCCGCCGTGATCGCATCCGCAGGCATGAACGTCGCCTGGGCGCAGCACTCCCACACGACAGGCGTTCAGGCGGAGTCAACGTCCGCTGCCCCAACGGAAGACGCCAGGACCGTCTCGCAACCGAAATCCCCGGACCAGGCCGGAAGCATGCAAGGCATGGACCACGGCGCCATGCAAGCCATGGACCAGGGTGCGATGCAAAGCATGGACGATAGTTCGATACAGACCATGGATGACGGTGCGACGCAAGGCGCGAACCAGGACTCGATGCAAGGCATGGACCATGGCGACATGAACATGCAAGGCGGAAGCGCACCGCCAGATGCCCGCGATCCGCACGCTTATTCAGGTGGATACCAGCTTGGTGCTGGCAAGTATGCGCTGGGGCAGACCCGGTCGCTGCATATGGCTGACGAACACCTGTTTGCTTCCGTCCTGGTGGACCGCCTGGAGTGGGCGAAGGGGAGCGACAGCAATGCCATGGCTTATGAAGCCCAGGCATGGTTCGGCAGCACCTACAACAAGCTCGTGATCAAGGCTGAAGGCGAGGCAGAGAAGGGCAAGGTGCACGAGGCCCGCACCGAACTGCTGTGGGGCCATGCCATTGCCACCTATTGGGATACCCAGTTAGGCATTCGGAACGACGCCGGCTACGGGCGCCCTGCCCGCAACTGGCTGGCATTCGGTGTGCAGGGCCTGGCGCCATACTGGTTCGAGGTAGACGCAACCGGCTACGTAAGCACCGAGGGCCGGACCGCGCTGCGCCTGTCGGCCGAGTACGAATTGCTGATTACGCAGCGCCTGATCCTGCAGCCCCGGATCGAAGCGAATTTCTATGGCAAGAACGACCCGGAGGTCGGTATCGGCAGCGGCCTGGCCAACGGCGCCCTGGGCATTCGCCTGCGCTATGAGATAAACCGTCAGTTCGCACCGTATATCGGCGTCGAGCGCTACCAGACCTTTGGCAATACAGCCGACATGGTCCGTGCGTCAGGCGGCCGTAGTGGCGAGACTCGCTTCGTCGCGGGTGTTCGCATGTGGTTTTAACAATATATTCAACCCGCATCTGCATCTATCTGGAGTCATCATGCAAGCGCCCCGCTTCCTCTTTCAAGCCACGATGGCAGTCGCCGCAGCCCTGGCCAGTTCTTTGGCTTTCGCCCATCCGAAGCTGGTTTCGTCGACGCCTGCCGACAAGGCCGAGGTTTCTGCGCCGCAGACAATCGAACTGAAGTTTTCGGAAAACCTGATGACCAAGTTCTCCGGTGCCAACCTCGTCATGACCGGCATGCCGGGCATGGCCGACCATGCGCCGATGAAGGTCGCCGCCAAGGTTGCCGGCAGCGACGATCCCAAGACCATGGTCATCACCCCGACAAAGCCGCTGGTACCGGGTACTTATCGCGTGGACTGGCGCGCCGTGTCGTCCGACACGCATCCGGTCAACGGGAATATCGGCTTCACCGTCAAGTAATCGGCCGATGGACTGGGTCACCGTTACGGTGCGCTTTGCACTCTATCTCGACCTGGCGACGCTATTCGGCCTGCCGATGTTCGGACTCTATGCGCTTCGCCGGGAAGAATTGGCGTCGCGCATCGGATCCAGTCATGTGACCGTCACCGCGATTGTCGCAGCGACCGGCATCGTCCTGTCGCTCGCGAACATGGCGGTGATGGCCAAGAGCATGACCGGCGCCTCCGAGTACTCGGCGTTGCAGAGCCACGTTGTCGAAATGATTGTGACGGGCACAGATTTCGGCGCCGCCTGGACGGTACGCCTGGCTGCGCTGTTCGTCTGCCTGCTGCTGGCGTTGTTTGCGCGCCGGCGGCCATCGTTTCAGTTCGGCGCTCTCGCCGCCACCGCCGGCGTTGCCCTGTCGACGCTCGCCTGGGCGGGCCATGGCGCCATGGATGACGGTGGCGCGCGATACCTTCACCTTGCCTCCGATATCGCGCATTTGCTGGCCGCAGGTGCCTGGGTCGGCGCGCTGGTGGCGTTCGTGATGCTGTCAAGATCATCGTCGCCAGCAGCGGCCGCCTTGCTTAGCCGTACCTCCAATGGCTTTGCGCAGATAGGCACGATCGTGGTCGTAACATTGACGGTCACGGGGGCGCTGAACTACTGGATGGTCGTCGGCCCGACTCTGCCAGACGAACTTTCTCTCACATCGTATGGCGGGCTGCTGGTTGCCAAGCTCATCCTGTTTGGCACCATGCTGGCACTTGCCGCGACGAACCGCTTCAGGCTCGCACCGCAACTCGAGCAGGCAGTCAAGACGGGCGATCACGCTCTGGCCGTACGCACCTTGCGCCGCAGCCTGATGTTCGAGACCAGCGCCGCCATGCTGATCCTTGCGCTGGTGGCATCGCTGGGCATCCTTTCGCCGACCGGAATGTAAGGCGCCAATAGCGGGCGAGGGTCACCAAGCAAGCGCGGTGGGCATTACGCTGAAAAGACGGGGAGGCCGTTCGGCGGCCCTTGGCGAGGCGCCCTACCTGCGCGCCGCGTGCTCCTCCGTCACCTCCCGCTGGGCGGCTGCAATGCTCTGTGGCCAGGTACTCTTGATATACGCCAGCACGGCGATGATGTCTTCATCGGACAGCGATTGTCCGAATGCTGGCATGTCGCTGACATAGCCAGCCAGTGCGGTGACGCCGGCAACCAGGCCATACTTGGTGATTGCAAACAGCACGGCGTCGGGATGATGCCAAGTATGGCCTGAAGCGTCATGCGGCGGTGCCGGCATCCGGCCGTTCGGCAGCCGCTGGCGCCAGTCGCGCTGGCCCTCCAGGTTGGCGCCATGGCACGCCCCGCACTGCTGCGCATAGATCCTTTGACCCTGCCCAACCCGTACCGGATCGCTGGCATCGATGCGAAGCTGCCGCGCTGCGCCTGCTTTGCCGGCATCGACGGGCGCCTCGAGGTAGCGCTGGGTCTGCAGGGCAATGGCGACGGCAGCCGCCACGCCCAGTGCAATCAGCCCGGCGATGCGCCAGCGTAGCTTGCCTGAACCTTCCATGTTCGCGCGTGATCTTGATGTCAAAGTTGCTGGTTCCTGGAGAATGGCTTGCCGCTGAAGTCAACCGTCACCGGCATGAGCCTCAGGCAGCAGCCCTTCTGAGCCGCAACGCATTGGTAATGACCGAGGCGGAACTCAGGCTCATCGCCAGCGCTGCAATCATCGGCGACAGCAACAGGCCTGTCATGGGATACAGGACACCGGCGGCCAGCGGAACGCCCAAGGCGTTATAAATGAACGCAAAACCGAGGTTTTGCTTCATGTTTCGAATGGTCAGGTGCGAGAGCTGCCGGGCACGGGCAATCCCGCGCAAATCCCCTTTGACTAACGTGACCTGAGCGCTGTTCATCGCGACATCAGTGCCGGTGCCCATGGCAATACCGACATCCGCCTTCGCCAGCGCTGGCGCATCATTGATGCCGTCGCCCGCCATGGCCACCACCGCGCCAGCTTGTTGCAGCGAGCTGACCAGTTCAAGCTTGTCCGCCGGCTTCACTTCGCCGTGGAACTCGTCAACGCCGAGTTTTCCGGCCACCGCCCTGGCCGTTGCGATGCCGTCGCCGGTCGCCATCACGACACGGATGCCTTCTTCCCTGAGACGCGCCAGCGCCTCAGGGGTGGTGGCCTTGACCGGGTCCGAGACGGCGAGCAGGCCGGCAAGCTTGCTATCGATCGCGAGGTACATGACGCTGGCCCCTTGCTCACGCAGTTCATCCGCCTGCGCCACAAGCGGCTCGACGGCAACTTGTTCGGCGTCCATGAGCGCGGTGTTTCCGATTGCGATACTCTTGCCGCCCAGCTTGCCTCTTACCCCGATCCCGGAACTCGACTCGAAGCCTTCCGGCTTCTCCAGCCGCAGGCCGCGCCCACGGGCGGCTTCAACGATCGCGGCAGCCAGAGGATGTTCGCTGCCCTGGTCCAGGCTTGCGCCCAGGCGCAGCACGTCCTCTTCGGTATAACCATTTGTGCCGATCGCGCGCTCGAAAGCCGGCCGACCCTCGGTAAGCGTGCCCGTCTTGTCGACAATCAGGGTATCGACCTTGCGCAGGTTCTCGATCGCGGCGGCGTCGCGGAATAGCACGCCACTGGACGCGGCCTTTCCGCTTGCGACCATGATTGACATCGGCGTTGCAAGACCCAGCGCGCACGGACAAGCGATAATCAGCACCGCGACAGCATTGATGAGGCCGAACACCCAGCTCGGCTCGGGGCCGAAGAGTCCCCACGCGACAAAAGTCAGCACCGCTATGCCGATGACACCCACGACGAAGACACCGGCAACCTTGTCCGCCATCCGCTGCATCGGCGCCTTCGAGCGCTGCGCTTGCGCCACCATCTGGACAATCTGCGACAGCACGGTCTGCGAGCCAACCTTTTCGGACTGAATGACGAGGCTGCCCGACGTGTTCATGGTGGCGCCGATGACGCGGTCGCCGACGCGCTTGGTGGTCGGAATGGGCTCGCCGGTGATCATCGATTCGTCGACCGCGCTGGTGCCTTCCATCACCACCCCGTCGACCGGCACCTTTTCGCCCGGCCGCACGCGCAGCAGGTCGCCAACGTGGACATGGGTAAGCGGCACATCTTCCTCGACATTGTCAGGACCGATACGCCTCGCCGTCTTGGGCGCCAGTCCCAGCAGCGACTTGATGGCGGCGGACGTCTGCGAGCGGGCCTTGAGCTCAAGCAACTGGCCCAGCAACGTGAGCGAGATGATCACCGCCGCGGCCTCAAAGTACACACCGATACGACCATGCTCGGCAAAGGCCTGCGGAAATGCGCCAGGCATGACGGTCGCAATGACGCTGTAGACATAAGCTGCACCAGTGCCGATTCCAATCAGCGTCCACATGTTCGGGCTGCGGTTGATGATTGACTGGAAACATCGCACGAAGAACGGCCAGCCCGCCCATAGCACCACAGGTGTCGCCAGTGCAAGCTCGACCCAGCTCTGTGTTGACACCTGCATCCAGCCAAGGCGATGCCCGAACATGGCCAGCACGAATACCACACCGGTAAGCGGAAGCGTCCACCAGAAGCGGTGGCGGAAATCCACCAGCTCTGGGTTCTCGCCTTCGTCCAGTTCCGGCAGCAACGGCTCCAGCGCCATGCCGCATTTTGGACAGTTGCCCGGATGATCCTGGCGGATCTCCGGATGCATGGGACAGGTATAGATCGTGCCCTCTGCCTGAGGCTCCGCCGAGGGCGGCTCTGACGGGACCGAGTACCTGCCCGGATCGGCCTCGAATTTCCGCTGGCACGACGCGCTGCAGAAATAGTAGTGAGCCCCGGCATGCGCGGTGCGGAACCTGGAATCGGCCGATACGGCCATCCCGCAGACGGGATCCTTGAGGGCCGCCGCCGTCGCGGTACCGGGCTTCTCATGAACATGGTCATGGTGATGCGCATGTTCGTGATGATGGCCATGAGCGGGCTCGCCCTTGACAGGGGTAGCTGCATTGGCGCCGTGGCCGGCGGATTCCGTTGGCTCGCGTTCGTTGCTGGTCCTGTTCATCCTGTCCCTTGGTTGTTGCGCCGGGCATCCAATCATCTGGCTTGCCAGCTACTGGCGGCTTTGCCGTGAACTTCAGTGGCTGCCATCAATGAAATGCATCATCGGACACAGCAACACTAGCGCAAAGGGCCATGCGGACGCAATGTGACAAGCCGGCCGCAAGTCAATAGGAACCGCCATATCGCACGAATCCAGGTTTCCCCTACCGGTGGGCAACCAATTGGAGGGCAGCCTTTCATGACACGCTTTTTACATGAAGATGACGGCCACGAAGGTGCGGGCCTTCCATGTCACGCGTGGCGACGCCAGCTTAGACGTTCCCATGTTTGTAAGGTCAAGCGCAGGGAGGGTGCATCGGGGTCAGCAGTTACTCTAAGTGCTGACTTGACCGTACTTGGATCCATTATGCGTAGGACGCCAATAGGAAAGACACCTTCATGGCGAAGGTTGAGCATGGGACTGCCGTCGAACTGCGGCTTTGTACTTCGTATCAGGACTTCCTATCAGGGGAAACGGCGCCGTCGCCGAGGCAATCGTGTTCCGTGGACCGCCCTATTCGCGGTCCACGGTCGATGCCTGCAAGACTTCTGTAACTGATGGTTGCGCCCGCAGGAAAGTGCGTGGATCAGGCGCCGTCTGCAAAGATGTCGCGCGTTCCAACGGCGTGGCTACCGTCGCTGAACGATCGCGCGTGCCCATGGCGTGGCTGCCGTCGCTGAACGGATCGCGCGTACCCAGCGAATGGGCACCATCAGCGAAGGAATCGCGCGGCGAAGTCACGCCGGCATTTGCCATGCCGCTTACGCCGCCGAGCGTCGCTACAGTCAGTGCGACACGAGCAACCTTTTATAATATGTATGTACGCATTTTGCTTCTCCTTCTTTTGATAACCAAGTTCATGACCCTGTTCACATAGTGCAGAAAGCGGTACCCCACCGAGCCGTGACACCGACATGACAATGCCGTTAGCTGAGGCCGCCCCCCGATAGGTTGATGAGTCCGTCTGAGCGGTACCGAGGTCAACCGCCGGTGAAAAGATGACTACGTTCGATGTATACGCGTACACCCCGAGCATTCGGCATGTCCGGCAAGAGGACGCCCAGGTCTACGGTCGCTCCACGAATCGATTCCGCGAACTTCCACGTTGCCTCCTGCCCCTCACTCCGGAATGTCACGGAGTCGCCGGACGCAACGTTGACGAAATTCATGCCGGGGATCACCGCCACTGTGCGGGTGGCGGTTCCTGCAGGGGCCGGGCTACCAAAGATTGCGGCCTGCGATGCGACACGCGTTGCGCTCACTTGCCCTGCTGCCGGAGTCGTCGAGGGTTCTGCGGCCTGGCGCTGAGCATGCTGCGCCACGTCGTCACCTGCGTTGGTCTTCGACTTGTCGGTACTCCATGCGGATGAGATGGACAAAGCCGAAAGAGCCAGCGCGGCGGCCACGGACTTGTTGATTTTCATGGTGCACTCCATTGAAGTTTCGAGGCATTGACTTCTGCAATCCAATGGTATGAGGCCGTCCCTCACCAAGACGTTACGCGGCCATTACATCCGAGTTAGCTGTCGAGCCTTCGATGTCATCACGGGCGCGAAGGGCGTCAAGCCCTGACTGTCAGCAGCGAGAACTTTATTGTTTAGGGTACTAAATGCTTGAATGCGGCGGTTCTGTTGACTCCCGTCAAGCTTTCGGAAAACGCGTGACGTATAGTGAAAATGAATTCTCTTCCCTCTTTGATATGAGGAGCTTTTACATGGCCCACATCCGTCGCCTTCCCGTCCTCCTCGCCGCCGCCACCTTCGCTTGGGCGCCTGTGGCCTTTTCCGCCTCGCCATCGACAGACGCCGAGCACGAGCAGCACCACCCTACGGAGGAAGCCAAGAAGCCTGCGAAGAAGCCGGCACCGGCAGTTGCACCGGTTGTTGCACCCCAAGCCAAGGGAAATCCGGACCTCGATGCCCAGGTTGCCCACCTCCGCGCAATCCGCGAGCGGCTGTCACGGGCCAACACCCCCGAAGAGCGCCAAGCGCTGATGACCGAACGTAACAAGGTCATACAGGATGCCATGGCTATCATGCACAAGGACATGACGGGAATGGGAATGGGAATGGGAATGGCCGGGCCAGGCGGAATGACCTCGCCCCAGGGCAAAGGCCAGGCGGCACCTGCGCAAATGCAAATGTGTCAGGACATGATGGGCCAGCACATGGCCTTCATGCAGGAAATGATGCAGGGGATGATGGACAACCAAGGCATGATGAGCGGCGGCGGCAAGGGGTCTGGAATGGGCCCGGGCCGGATGATGGGCAAGTAACCGACTGTCAGCTCTCCGCCAGTCCGCACTCGGGGTGCCGACTGATGCGCTACCTGTGGGTGAAACATTCGATAAACTGCCAGCCCGCACACTTGGCAGTTGTCACTTGTTTCATCGCGTGTTTTTTCCTTGTGCCCCTGATTATGGCTGTACCGTGCTCGCCCAGCCGCTGACTATGTCCTAGCGCTGTCAGACGCAGCGATCTATGCGCCGATAGCGCTTTTCCTAGGAGGTGCCTACACATGGCAGGCACCAGGCGGAGGAGTAGGCCAATGAAACTGACGAGGACGTGCCGAGTGAGTAGCTTGGTGGTCGGCATAGTGCTGACGGGCCTCGCCATTGCGGGCGATGACGAGCCGGAATGGAGGCACAGACATGGCCATGGTGGCGGGGGTGTTACGGCCGTCGGCAAGTTAGGCGACCCACGTAGGGTAGGCCGCACCATCACGCTAGAGGTGGGGGATAGCGCACGCTTTACGCCGTCCACCATAACTGTCAAAAGAGGCGAGACAATCCGGTTTGTTGTGAAAAACTCCGGCAACACGAAACATGAGATGGTGCTGGGAACTGAAGGCCAATTGTTGGAGTTCTATCACACGAGAATGCAGGCCCCCGAAACGAAGCTTCCGACCCCAAACGCCATCACGGTTGAGGCTGGCAAAGCCGGCGAAATCATTTGGGAATTTACGAGGTTCGGTACGATGTCATTCGGCTGCCTATTACCCGGCCATTACGATGCGGGCGAGAGGGGTACGGTCATTGCTCAGTGAAACCGAGAGCTACCTGCCGACAGCATACCCATCAGAAGTTGCGGAGTTGCCCTGCTGAGCGGGAAGGTTTGCCCACGGCTGTCCATAGAGCCACAGGAAGGCCGTTTCACCGACTAAATCGCGAGCTGAGCGGCTCGCCTGCAATGCACCAGTCATCGTGGTGTTCAGTGCTTGCTCGAACGAGCGCCATATGTTGTCTGCCTTGGCTTCCGGTCGAGCGCCCCTCAGCGAGTTTGCCATGATAGACACGAGCAACAGCCATGGTTGGAATCGCTCGGACCAGCCGTAGCACGTCCAGCGCATAGGATGAGCCCATTTTTGCCACTCCGATCCCCACGGAGTAGCACATGCTCGGACGTATGGGCTCAACAGTTGCTCGTATAGCATTTCATTGAATTCAGATAGTGCGCGTACGCGTTCAAACAGGGCGCGAGGATACGGGAACTGAATCTCCTCGACACGGCGTGGCTCGAACGCGGCCTGAATCTGGTCGTCAGTACTGCTCGCCAGCTTCATTTCATACAACCCCGGGGGCAGCGACTCTATGGCTTCCAGGCTTCGCAAGATGGCGCGATGCTCGTGGCGCGCCACGCTTGCCGATACGAAAATGCCAAGATGGCCTACGTGCGGATTCGTCAGATACACAATCCGTTGTCCGGCAGCCACCAAGTCCTCGGTACTTGCATACACGACAGGAATCCAGCCGAGCGCTTGGTGCGGCGGCGTAATGTTGTCGCCGTAGGATGCAAAGATGACTACCGGCTTACAGATACGCCGCAAATTGACGGTGCACTCGCAATCCACGCGGACTTCCCCAGTTTCGAGCTTGTTACCAACGAACAGGTCCTGGACTGTGGCCACGAGTTCCTCGCGACTCAGGAAGTAAAAGCCGTTCCACCAGCGTTCGAATTCGAGGAATCGCTCGCCCTCGTGGTCTGGGTTAGCGAAGACCGTGTAGAACTTTTCCCACAAAGCCGCTTCCGGCTTCAGCAACTGGAAGTTCTGTACCAACCACGCGCCATCGAAGCGCCCGCTCCCTATGTCGGTGAGATATTTCGCACCCCACACGCCCCCGGAGAACGCTCCAAGCAGACGCATCGGATTTACACCCGGCTCCCCGGACCAGTAGGATAGTGGGGAGCCATTGAGCACCGAGATGCCGGACACGTGCTCACAACAATGGGCCGCCAGCAACATTACTACCCAGCCGGCTTGGCAGTTCCCATAGAGCACAGGCGCCTGACCATCATGACGACGCGCGACCTCCTGGATAAATGCGCGCAAAGCATGGAGTACGTCGCCGAGGGTCTGTCCTGGACACGGAAATGGGAAGAAAATAACAAAATAGACCGGATGCCCTTCGGAGAGCGCCATGCCGACTTCGGAATCACGCTTGAAGCCTCCAATGCCCGGTCCGTGACCTGCACGCGGGTCGATGACAATGACCGGCGTTGCGCCAGGTCGTACAAGCTGCTCCAAGTGGTCCGTACCACAGCGCGTAATACGGAGCAGCGCATAGTTTGCAGGACGCCCAAACGTTCTGGCATCGAGCAACATCTCGGATTCGAAGTGCAGCAGCGGTGGGAGACCCGCTTCTTCGTGGGCGAGCATATTGTTAGCCCGCCGCCGCAGAATATCGACGAAGAGAATCCAGCGCTGCGCCAAATCCACTGAGTAGTCCCACCATTGCCGGAGGACGTCCCCGTCGGCTGCGGGATGCTGCTGTGCGTCTTCGACCGCCGGGGCAGCCGCCGATGGCGCTTCCAGGGCCCGACTGGTTGAGGCGGTACGCGCTGGGCGTCGCTTACGCTGTATCGTGTCTTCAGCCATGTGGCACCTTTTCACTGTGTCGCCCGCCCGCGCTCCCGCGCGACGACGATCTGGACTTTTCGCATCCGGCTTTTGCGTCTAGGGAGGGGGCTCAACCGGTAATTGCTGCGGCCACATCCGGGGACGATACCGGCGGCGATGTGGCGCGGATGCCGGCCAGCTTGGTGCGCTTGAGCAGGAGGGCATTGATTGCCACCAAGGCCGAGCTGCCCGACATGGACAGCGCCGCAATCTCCGGGCTCAACGTGAACGGGTACAGCAGGCCTGCCGCCAGCGGGAAGGCGACTACGTTGTAGGCTACCGCCCACCAAAGATTCTGGTGCATCTTTCGCAGGGTGGCACGCGACAATTCGATGGCTCCCACCACGTCGAACGGGTCACTCTTCATCAGGACAATATCGGCGCTCTCCATTGCGACGTCTGTACCTGCACCAATGGCAAAGCCTACGTCCGCCTGGGTTAGCGCAGGAGCGTCATTAATGCCATCCCCAACCATGCCGACTTTCTTGCCTTGTGCTTGTAGCTCCTTCACCTTTTCGGCCTTCTGCCCCGGGAGAACATCCGCAAGCACCAGCTCAATGCCCATGCCGGCTGCGATACGTTCTGCCGTGGCCTTATTGTCCCCTGTCAGCATCGCCACCTGCACGCCGCGTTCACGCAACTTCTTCACCGCGGCTGCCGAGGTCGGGCGTGGCGCATCGGCGATCGCAATCAAGCCAATCAGTTTGCCATCATGGGCAACATGAATGACCGTTCGGCCCGCGCCCTGCATCACGTCGGCCTTCTCGGCAAGGCCGTTCATATCCACCGACTGTGCAGCCATCAGCTTATGGTTGCCGAGCAGTGCCACTCGCCCGTCGACCTCCGCTTTCGCCCCCATGCCATCAATATTGGTAAAGTCCGTAGCGAGCGGTCTCGCCAGTGTGCCACTCCGCCTGAGAATGGCTTGGGCCAGCGGATGCTCAGATGCTTGCTCGACAGAGGCCGCGAGTCCCAGCATTGCATTCACGTCCACATCCGGCGGGGCGAAGATGTCCACCACCTCAGGTTCACCCATCGTCAGCGTGCCCGTCTTATCGAAGATGACCACATCCAACTTGGTGGCGTCCTCCAAGGCTGAAGCATTCTTGAACAGAATTCCGTTCATTGCCCCAAGCCCAGTCCCAACCATCACGGCCATCGGCGTCGCGAGCCCCAACGCATCGGGGCAAGCAATGACGAAGACCGTAATGGTCAGCGTTAGGGCGAACAGCAACGGTTGGCCTAACCACCAATACCAGGCGATGAATGTCACGATACCGATGCCAAGCGCCGCGAGCACGAGCCATTGCGATGCGCGGTCCGCCAGCAGTTGGGCTGGTGCTTTTGAGTTTTGTGCCTCTTGCACCAGCTTGACGATTTGCGCCAAGGCGGTGTCGCTGCCGACTCTCGTAGCGCGATAGCTGAAGCTCCCGCTCTTGTTAATCGTTGCCCCGATGACATTGTCCTCCGCGGCCTTTCGCACAGGCAGAGACTCGCCGGTCAGCATTGATTCGTCCACTTGAGAAACGCCATCGATAACCGTACCGTCTGCCGGAATCTTGTTGCCTGGGCGAATGATGACGACATCACCCACCTTGACTTCCGCTGTCGGTACCTCGACTTCGCGACCATCGCGTAGCACTGTGGCCTTGGGCGGAGCCAGATCCATCAATGTGCGGATAGCATCTGATGCTACGCCCGGTAGGCGGGCTAGCTGCTTGTCCACCCCGCGAGCGCTCAGAACGGACAGCAGGCCTCCGACTTCAATGATACTGGTCTTCATCTCATCCATCCTTCACGTTTCCAAAGAGCGGCCTGCCGCCTCATTTCGCAATGGCTCCACTCAGCAGATGTTCCTCTGCGTAGGGAAATACGACTTCCGGATGGGGGCGTATCAACGCCTGGTCCTTGTTCGCATAATGAAGCCGCGTCAGCAAATCCTTGGTGACGCTGAGGCGGGCGACTCGCTTATCGTCAGCACGCACGACATTCCATGGCACGATGTCGCTGGTCCGGGTAAACATCTCGTTTCGCGCCTTGCTATATTTCTTCCACAGCGAGACCGCCTTCTCGTCGATGGGACTGACCTTCCACTGCTTGAGGGGGTCTCGGCGCCGGTCTTCAAGTCGCTTCTTCTGTTCGGCCTTGCTGATGTCCAGGTAGTACTTGATAAGACGAATCCCGGAACGCACGAGCATCTTTTCGAACTCCGGAACGCTTGCCATGAACTCCTCATGCTCGTCGTCAGTGCAGAACCCCATCACGTGCTCCACGCCCGCCCGGTTGTACCAACTGCGGTTGAAGAGCGTAAATTCGCCGGCGGAAGGCAGTTCGGCCGCATAGCGCCGGAAGAACCATGAGCCTCGGTCACGGTCGGAAGGTTTCCCAAGCGCGACCACGCGGGTTTCGCGTGGGCTCAGATGTTCGACAATGCGCTTGATAGTGCCGTCCTTCCCGGCCGCATCCCTGCCCTCAAAAATCACCAGAATTCGGTCGTTGCAGCAGATGAAGTGCTTCTGGAGCTTGACCAGTTCAATCTGCAGCAGGTGGAGGTTCTCCTCGTATTCCTCATGGGAAATGGCACTGACTTCGGATGTCGCACTCTTGCTACTTGCCTTCTTTTTCATGACTCCCCTTGCGCGCGTCTGGCGCATCGGGCGTGGCTGGGTGGGGCTTCCCGGGTGTCAGCGGGGTGACTTTTTCGGAGAGCAGTAGCTCCAGGGCTGGACGGTCGACGACCTCCTCTTCGAAGAGCCGCCTCGCCAGCGCGTCGAGCTTGTGTCGATTGGCCAGCAGTGTCTGCTTCACCCGCTGGCTTGCATCGCCCAGAATCTTCCGGACCTCTGCATCGATGATTTGGGCAGTGCTCTCGCTGTACGCCTTGCGGTCGCGAGGCGCCAGTCCCGGCGCGTTAAAGAGCGGGTTGGGCATATCCTCGTAAGTGACAAGTCCAAGCTGCTCGCTCATGCCGAACTGCGTGATCATCTGGCGTGCCATGTCCGTTGCCCGCTGCAAGTCATTCTGGGCGCCGGTGGATACGTCGCCGAAGACGATTTGCTCCGCCATGCGCCCGCCGAGCAGCACATCGAGCCGGTCAAGCAGTTCACTCTGCTTCAGCAGATAGCGGTCTTCCGTTGGGGTCTGCTGCGTATAGCCGAGCGCTGCTACGCCACGCGGAATGATGGAGATTTTCGAAACGCGGTCCGCACGCGGGCGCGATTCCGCCACGATGGCGTGCCCTGCCTCGTGGTACGCAATGGTTTCCTTTTCCTGCGGATTCATCACGCGGTTCTTCTTTTCCAGGCCGCCCACAATGCGGTCCAGTGCCTCATCAAAATCGGTCATGTCGACCGCATCCCTGCCCTTTCGCGCTGCCAGCAGCGCGGCCTCATTGACCAGATTGGCGAGGTCTGCACCAGCGAAGCCAGGCGTGCGCGCCGCGAGCTTGGTCAGTTCGACGGTCGGAGCCAGGACCACATTCTTGACGTGGACCTTGAGAATCTGCTCGCGGCCCTTCAGGTCGGGCCGGTCGAGCGCAACATGGCGGTCAAATCGACCTGGCCTCAACAGTGCAGGGTCAAGAATTTCAGGCCGGTTGGTGGCGGCCATGATGATGACCCCCTTGTTGGTATCAAATCCATCCATCTCAACCAGCAACTGGTTCAGTGTCTGTTCGCGCTCGTCGTTGCCGGAAACTGCGTTGAGCGCCCGGGTTTTACCCAGTGCATCGAGTTCGTCGATGAAGATGATGCAGGGGGCCTTGGTCTCGGCCTGGTTAAACAGGTCACGTACCCGGGCGGCACCCACGCCGACAAACATCTCAACGAATTCCGAGCCGCTCATGCTGAAGAACGGTACGCCGGCTTCCCCCGCTACCGCCTTGGCCAGCAGTGTTTTGCCGGTGCCTGGCGCTCCAAGAAGCAGCACCCCCTTGGGAATCTTTCCGCCGAGGCGCCGGTAGCGCTGGGGGTCTTTCAGAAAGTTGACGATTTCGGCGAGTTCCTCCTTGGCTTCGTCGATACCAGCGACGTCGGCAAAGGTCACGCCCGTTTCCTTCTGCATGTAGACCTTTGCCTTGCTTTTGCCAATTTCCATCATCCCCCCGGCGGCACCGCCTACCCGCTTGATGAGGAAACTCCAGACAACAAAAAAGAGCATTGCAGGAACCACCCAGGACAGCAGTGCGGCAATCCACTTGTTGTCGGCCTGACCCACGAAGCGCACCTTGGCGGCTTCGAGGTCCTGAATGAGATTGGGGTCATTCACTCGGAGCGTGGAGAACTGATGGTCTCCTTTCCCCTCTCGCAGCATTTCATCGACCTGCTGCTTGGGCAGCAACTTGTCGATGCCGTCGGTACTAAGGACACCGGTAATGGCACCTTCTCCTACGGTAACGTTCTTTAGCTTGCCTGCCCTGAGGAGGACCTTGAAGTCGCTATACGGCAGCGTCTCGACATGAGAAGCAACGAAAAAGCTCTGGGCGATAAGTATTGCCGTTACCGCTACGAGTATGTACCAGAGGGAAAACTGCTGCTGACGCGGCTCCATGTGGGTCCTTTCAACCTATCGGGTAACAGCAATAAGAATCGGCGGTCGACGCTGCTAACGGTCGGCCGCCGGTCAGAACGTGGCGTTACGCCTTGCGGTCATACAGTCGACGGGCCTGGGTCAGTTTTCTCCTCGGAGGCTGTTGTGCAACCATGCAAAGAATGCAGGCAGCAAAGAACCAGACTGCAAACACAAAGGCGGGGTAGATGACGGACCACCAGGACACCTGTTCACCAGTCTGCAGGCGTCTGAAGTCGAGTCCGTGAAAGAGCGAATTCATGAAGTTCATGAAGGGCTCGGGGGCAATCATCCAGACCAGCGTGCACAAGGCATAGAAGAGAACGACAGTGGCCGACAGGGTCACGCCAGTTTTGAAGGGCTTCATGGCAACCTCCAATTGCAGTAGGTGCAAGGTGCTCAAGCTCAATGAGCCCGAGTCCGAGGAATGTCGCCGCCACTGAAGTGCGGAATGAACGCCGGTGTTCTGTTGCGGTACTCCTCGTACGCCTGACCGAACTCGGCAAGGGCCTCTGCTTCCTCCGCCTTGGCGAGCCGAACGTACATCCAGACCAGGATGGGGAACATCACAAGCGTGAGTATCGTCGGCCATTGCAGCAGGAATCCGAACATAATCAGGATGAATGCGACATACTGGGGATGCCTCATGCGCGCATAGAGCCCCGAGGTGGCCAGGCGCTGTTCTTGTTGGGCCTTGTACAGGACGCGCCAGGCGGCCGACAACATCAAGAACCCGCCGAAAATCAGGATGTCACTAGCGAGGTGGAATGGCCCCAGGTGCGGATTCCCTTGCCAGCCAAGAATCATCTCCGGAAGATGGCCTGCATCGTGGGAGAGGAAGTCGATGCCCGGGAACTTCGCCGACAGCCATGGCAACAGGAAATAGATGGTCAGGGGAACGCCATACATTTCGGTGAAGAGCGCCACAATGAACGCCGAGAAAGCACCGAAGGAACGCCAGTCCCGCGACGTCTTCGGCTTGGTGAAACTGAAGGCGAAGATCAGGAAGACCGCAGAGTTAATAATCACCAGTGACCAGAGACCGTAGCTGCTTTGAGCATTGTTTTCCATCATCGCTCTCCCCTCGTGTCCGAGCCCTTCGAGTCGTCACGCTGTCCATGACCGTGGCCATGGCCGTGGTGCATGAAGAGATGCATCAACGGGCATGCAGCCAGGAGCAGGAACGGCAGGAACTGAATGACGTGTGCCCGGTGCTCCGTCCAGAGAAAGTAGCCGATGACTAGAGCGAATCCAATTGTGACTACCTTGGAGCGGGAAATCTTTCGCTCTGTATCTTCCGGATTCTCGTGACTGCGGTGATCGTGACTCATGCCGTCCTCCAATGAAGATAAGTCCTGAGATGTCGCTTAGCAGCACCCGTGGTGGCGATGGTGCCGACGCACATATCTTGCTGGTTCTTGCTGAAAAACTGTGCGAGACGCCTCGGATTCGAAGAAGAAGGTGTTCCCCTCGAAGTTTGCCGTGATGGCGTGCGCCGTATCTACCTTATTGCCAGTGATGGGATCCCGGGCAGTGGAGCTGTACTCAGGCTTTGTGTAGGGCTGCCCACCGTCTTGATTTGTTCTGTGGCTCATGAATCGTCGCCACGCTATCAGGGCTGCGACACCCATCCCAAGAAAAAGCCATGCCAGATTCTGCGAGAGCCAGGTCATGTGGAGGTCCTCCTCTTCAAGGATTGCCGCGGGCCTTGCGCTCACGGTCCACGGCCTGTTGAATGTCACGTTCGCACTGACGCGAAAGCCGCCAGCTCACCCACATGACGACGATTGGGCAGGAAAGCAGAAGGACAGCGAGCAGTATCGTGAGTAGTGAAATGCCAAACCAGTACACGACGGCGACGGCTAGCAGCGTCGCCAGTGCCGCGCAGATCCATGCGACAGTGTGCCTCATGTTGCCTCCGTACGTTCCTGGACCAGCCGCACACGCTTAAGCAACGCGGAGTTGGCCACGACGCTCAATGAGGACAGCGCCATGGCCGCTGCTGCGAGGATGGGGTTCATCAACCCGAGCGCCGCAACTGGGATGCCGATGGTGTTGTAAATGAACGCCCAGAAGAGGTTCTGCTTGATCTTGCGCATCGTGGCGCGCGAGAGCTGGATAGACGCCACTACGTCACGGACATCATCGCGGATGAGGATGATGCTGCCCGTCTCCTTGGCAACGTCTGAGCCAGAGCCGATGGCGATACCGATGTCGGCCGCCGCAAGTGCTGGTGCGTCGTTCACGCCATCGCCGACCATCGCCACCACCTCGCCCTGCTTCTGGAGGTCGTGGATGGTCTGGACCTTGTCGTCCGGCATGACCTCGGCGATCACGCGGTCGATGCCAACCTGCCGGCCGATGGCTTCGGCCGTGCGGCGGTTGTCACCGCTCAGCAGAACCACCTTGATGTGGCGCGACTTCAAGGCGGCCACAGCCTCAGCCGCCTCCGGCTTGACCGTGTCCGCGACGGCCACCACGCCAAGCAGGCTGGTGGCGGCGCCAACCAGCATCGCCGTCTTCCCGTCCGCCTCGAGCCTGCGGAGAACAGATTCGACATCACCAATCGGAATCCCCTGGCGTGCAAACAGACGCCGGTTGCCCAGCCACACCTGCTGGCCTTCAACCTGGCCGTGAATGCCCATGCCAGACAGCGCGGTAATGCCGGTTGCCTTGGGAATGGCTACGCCGCGATGCTGGGCGGCACGCACGATGGCTTCGCCCAGAGGGTGCTCAGACCCGCTTTCGACGGCGGCCGCAAGGGTCAAGAGGGTGGATTCCTCATGATTCGAAATTGAGATGACATCGGTGACAGTGGGCTCTCCGCGCGTAATCGTGCCCGTCTTGTCAAAGACAACCGCCGTCAGTTTCTCGGCGCGCTCCAGCACTTCGCCACCGCGTATCAGGATGCCATTGTCTGCCCCCTTGCCGACGCCAACCATCAGTGCCGCAGGTGTCGCGACACCCAGGGCACATGGACAAGAGATAATCAGAACCGCGACAAACGCGAGCAGCCCATGGGGAAAGTGCCCCGCCACGCTCCACCCAACCAGGGCCAACATGGCAACCGAGACAACCGCCGGCACAAAGTAGCCAGTGACCTGATCGGCGAGGCGCTGAATCTGCGCGGTGCTGGCCTGGGCATCCTCGACCATCCTGATGATTTGGGCAAGCGCGGTGTCGGCGCCGATCTTGGTCGCCTGGAAGGTGAAAGCGCCGCTGCGGTTCAGGGTCCCGCCAATGACGGCGGTACCAGGCTTCTTCTCGACGGGCATCGACTCGCCAGTCAGCATCGACTCGTCGACACTGGTCTCCCCCTCGATGACCTTGCCATCCGTGGGAATCTTCTCACCCGGGCGCACTACAACCGCCTCGCCGACCATGATGCTTTCCGCCGGAATCTCGGTTTCCTTCCCGTCGCGGATGACGTGGGCTACCGCGGGGCGCAGGTCAAGCAGTCGGCGAACGGCCGCAGAGGACTTCTTCTTGATGATTTCCTCCATGTACTTGCCCAGCAACACGAAGGCGATAATCACCGCGGATACCTCGAAGTAGACGTCCCGCTCTTCCACCTTGACGGGTAGCCACGACGGAAAGAACAGGACCACCACGCTGTAGAAATACGCCACGGATGTCCCCAGGGCGATGAGGAAGTCCATGTTGATATTGCGCGTCCGGATGGCGTTCCACGCGCCCTTGTAGAAGCTCCAGCCGCCAACGAACTGCACCGGCGTCACCAGCAAGAACAGCCAGATCCCCCACGTGAACCATGGCAGCGCCGGAATCGGTGCCCACGTCAGCAGCGTCGCACCGGCTGCCAGCGCCAGGAAGGCGCCCGCCCGCAGCACTGCCAGCGCGAGGACGCCGGTGAGCGCAATCGTCACGCGCGTCTTCATGGCCTTCAACTCGCTCTCCGGCGACTCGAAGGTCCGCAGGCAGCTCTCGCTGCAGAAGTAGTACTTGCGGTTGCCGCGCTCTGTCGACAGGGCCGTAGCCTTGTCGACCATCATGCCGCAGATGGGGTCCTTGGCGAACTGTTTGGCGCCACTGGCGCCGGGCGCGGAAGCGTCTGTGTCGTGGGCATGAACGGGAGTACCCGCTGGCGACTGCTCGCCGGATGGCCGGGGAAGGTAGACGGCTGGATTGCCGAGGAAGGTATCCTTGCAGTGCTCGGAGCAGAACCAATAGCGCCGGTGGTCGACCTCCGCATTGAGGGGGGCGTCGCTCGGTGTCACCTCCATGCCACAGACTGGGTCCCGCACCCGCTGTGATGGTTCAGTCTCGCTTGGGAACGGCACCGTAGCTGCATGCCCTCCAGCACAAGCATGCTCATGCCCCATCGCCGTTGCCGACCTGTCTGACATGGATATTCTCCGTCATGTAGCCCAACTGGCTACAAGGGATGATTTGTCTTTCAGTATTGGCGCGGCGACGTATTGACGAGTTGATCTGAATCAATAAGCCAGCGTTACCGAATTCGTCGCACAAAGGTTCAAAAGATGCTCAAGTGACCGATGGCCAGTTCCTTCACCAGATTGGGAAGGTCGGCCAATTGTTAACCGACGAGTTCCTGTATCTCGCGCTCTTGGCTCCGAGAAAGTTCGGCCTTTGCGACCACACTGACGGCCACTAGCTGGGGCTGGTCAATTGGCTGTCCAATCCCCAAAAGCAGGCGTACAACGGCCTCATCCACCCCGGCCACTTTTGTCACGACAAGACCAGCCAGGTGGTGCGCGAGCACGTTATAGACTTTGCCGACATGCGCCACCGGATTCTTCCCCGCAGCGGCTTCCAACGACATGGGTCGATATGGCGTTATCAAGCCATTGACGCGGTTTCCACGCCCAACCTCACCGTCGTCGCCATGTTCCGCGCTCAGGCCTGTCACGGTCAGATGAATTCCGCTCTCATCCCTGGCATCTGGGGCGTCTAGGATATTGATGACAATTTCGCATTCCGGCTCGATATGCTCGGCGAGGTAGGCCGCGACCTGGTTCTTCAGCGAGAAATAATCATCAACGCCATGCACATAGCGGTCAACAAATGCCAGCGCGATGGTCAGGCGGTGGTGCTCCCCAACTCTGCTACCCATGACTTTGAAATCGAGTCCGGCTGATGTAAATAGTGCGTGAAAGGCACTTTCCCGTAACAATTGAGACGCGGAGACAACGGCCGACTCAAGGCTTGAAAGTGGCGCATAACCGACACCAAAGGAGGTGTCGTTGGACAGCGGGATGCTCGACGTACTGATAACGCGGCGGAGCGTCGGGGCTGATGGTCGGAGTATGGACTCCACCTAGATGACTCCACCGTTCGCGCCGAGGCATGTACTCAGGTACTGGCGAATCGCCTCGCTGACAATTTCCTCGGCCTTGGTGGAGAGTAGTTCGGTGACCGGGCCAGAGACGATGAGTCGAATGGGTCGGTGGACCTTGCCGCCGCCGAACCGTGGAGCGCTGATGCCGCCCACGAGCAGGGCCTTGTCGAGGTTGAAGTGCTGGACTGCGCCATAGGCTTCCAGGTAGGCACGACAAAGAGCCTGGGCCGCAGCCTCGACGGCGCCATCACACAGGCTGTCAGGGTGTCCGACGCCCTTGTGTTCGCACATCTCAGTCGGCTCTGTCCAGCAGGACGGCCCGTGTCTGACGGACAGAACGATACTTCCCTCAGTCGACATCGCCAAGCCCTCCTGACTTGACACTCCAGTAAATTCTAGGCCGCAGCCCATGGTTGCCTGGCGCGAATGCCCACAGCAGCAAACCACTTGAGGCCATCCGGGCTGAGGCAAGTCAAGAGAGTTGTTGCTTTTGTAATCTAGGATGAGACCAAAGGGTCTGCCCGCCAAATTGCCGCCGTGCCGGAAGGCCGCATCGCTAGTGATAGATGCCGCACTTCCCGCTATTCGGTCTACCACACCGCCGGAGGAAATATCTAATGCGCAGGGTCTGGTCTCTTTTCTTATCCGTGCTCGCGGTCAGCCTCGCCGGCTGCGGTTACAACACCATCCAGCAGCAGGATGAACAGGTCAAGGCGAGTTGGTCGGAGGTGGTAAACCAATACCAGCGCCGCGCCGACCTGGTGCCCAACCTGGTGAACACCGTAAAGGGCTACGCCAGCCATGAGCGTGAGGTTCTGACAGCAGTCACAGAGGCGCGCGCGCGTGTCGGGGCCATCCAGGTTACTCCTGAAACGTTGAACGACCCGAAGACATTCGCCCAATTCCAGGCCGCCCAGCAACAGTTGTCCGGGACCCTGTCGAGGCTCCTGGCCGTTTCCGAAAACTATCCGCAATTGAAAGCCGACGCGGGCTTCAGGGATTTGCAGTCCCAACTCGAGGGGACCGAGAATCGGATAGCCGTCGCGCGCAACCGGTATATCCAATCCGTGCAGGCCTACAACGTGACCGTGCGCTCGCTGCCCTCCAACCTGACAGCAATGGCCTTTGGTTACAAGGAAAAGCCAAACTTCACGGTTGCAAGCGAAGCGGCAATAGCCAAGCCCCCGCAGGTTGAGTTCGGCTCGGCTCCTGCAAGTGCCGGGGGTGCCAAGTGAAATGGCTTTCGGCCACCAAAGGCTTGTTCCTTCTCTTTCTCACTTTTGCTTCCCTGGGGGCGGCGGCTGACATCCCCGTTCCCCCGCTGACGGCACGGGTGACCGACCTGACCGGTACGCTGACAAGCGAACAACGGGCGATCCTGGAGCAGCAACTGCAAGCCTTCGAGACCGAGAAAGGAAGTCAGATAGGGGTTCTGTTGGTCCCCACCACGCAACCGGAGGACATTGCACAGTACTCCATTCGTGTAGTCGAAAAATGGAAGCTTGGACGCAAGGGAACGGATGACGGCGCCTTGCTCATCATCGCCAAGGATGACCGCCGCGTCCGCATCGAGGTCGGTTACGGCTTGGAGGGCGTTCTCACCGACGCCGTGAGCAATCGCATCATCAACGGCGACATCGTTCCCCGCTTCAAGCAGGGCGACTTCTATGGCGGCGTAACGGCGGGTGTCGGACGCATCATCAACGTCATCAATGACGAGCCGTTACCACCACAGAGGCGAACAAGGGGGGAGCGTGGAGAGGACTTGGTGCAGCAATACCTGCCTGTCATCCTGGTGCTTACGCTCATTTTGGGGGGAGTGCTGCGTTCCTTCCTCGGCAGAGGTCCCGGAGCTGTTGCCACCGGAGGCGTTGTCGGCATTATCGGCTGGATACTATCTGGCACGATTGCGGTCGGCATAATGGCTGGTGCTATCGCGCTCTTCTTTACGATGTTTGGCGGTTCCCACATGGGCTTGAGGAGTATCGGCGGCCGTGGAGGACGCAGTGGCGGGTCCGGACGCGGCGGATTCAGTGGCGGAGGTGGTGGCTTTGGTGGCGGTGGCGCCTCGGGGAAATGGTGATGGCGAACATCCAGCGCATTGCCCGACACCTGCTGATGACCCAATGGCGACTTCGGCGAACATTTCCACAAGCAGCACTGCATGCCATCGAGCAAGCCATTTCAACAAGCGAGGCCAGCCATATCGGGCAGCTCTGCTTTGTCGTCGAGGGGGCTCTGAGTTGGGCGGGCCTGCGCAAGGGGCTCTCTGCGCGTGACCGCGCCATTGAGGTCTTTTCTCAACAACGTGTTTGGGATACCGAGCACAACAATGGCGTGCTGATATACCTGCTGCTGGCGGACCGCGACGTGGAAATCGTGGCAGACCGTGGCATTCATGTGAGGGTTGGCTCCCAAGAGTGGGAGACGGTCTGCAGAGAGATGGAAGCATCATTGCAGCAAGGCCAATATCAACACGGCGTCATTGCTGGCGTAGAGGCCATTAGCAGACATCTGCGGCAACACTTCCCGGCACCGGGTAATGGCAAGAATGAGCTGAGTAATAAGCCGGTGGTCCTTTAACGGCGCGAGGCTGATAGCTGCCTCCAGGCGCAAAGCAGCGAACTTGAGCACGCCTGCCATACCCCACGAAGCGAGCGGCCTGGTTGGTGCGCTGACCGTTGGCCTCCTGATTGGCCTCGAACGTGGCTCGCACTAGCGGAGATGGTCCATGGGCGGACACTTCGCTGGTTTGCGTACGTTTCCCTGACCGGTCTCTTGGGCGACCGTTTGGGCGATCTTTGGGGACTCCTGCCAGATGGAGCTGTCCACTGTTCGGAGGTTGGACCTGGTGCTCCTCCTTGCGGTGTTGTGTCCTCTGGCAGCAACTCGTTCGGCATCTCCGTGCAACAAATGAGGTGGCGACGCTGGCTTTGGGTGCCTTAGCCGTAGGATCAGCCATTACGTTACATAGCGCTTGCCGCCGCCATCGTGGTCCCAGTCGATTTCCGCAGAGGGAGGGCCATGTGTCTCGTGCGATATACACGGGGGCACTGGAGTGGGTATTTGCCAGAGAAGCTGATGCCAGCGATCCGTGATGATTGACGCAAGTCAATCTGGGAAAAGAAGCTATTTCTAAACTTCTTTCAGGAAGGCAAACGATACCGGAACTCTAATGGGCACTGAGGTCGCGGAAGAAGACATGCGCAACACGCCAGGGACGGCTCGCTACTCGTCGGTTGGGGAGTTTTCGGTGGGTACACGGACCTACCAGGGTGAGTCGCTAGTGACTCGCCTGTATTGCCGCTCCTGCATGGGTTAGCGCTGCGCTTCGTTCAGGCAGAGGCATACCTCCGCCACGGGACCGGAGACATGCCTCATGCAGCACATCTGTCCTGAAGCAGGAGAAGCACTGTCATGCGATCGTCCAACTGGAGATATTTTGGATGCCTTATTGTCGCGGGACTTCTTGTGATGCCATCGCGTCTGCTAGCGCAATCGCGCCTCGAGCAGGATGGCGTGGTGCTTTACTGGGGCCTCGTGCCCGCAGCCATTGTCGCGCAGAGGCATGCGCTTGAAGAGATGCACGGAACCGTACCATCGGGGGGGCGACTTCAGCATCTGGTCGTGGCCCTATTTCGCGCCGATGGAACTCGCATTGACGACGCAATCGTGCGTGCACAACTCAGTGAAACAGGCATTATTGACTCTGCGCCGAAGTATCTGACGCCGATGGTCATTAATGGAGAAGCGTCCTATGGACAGATCTTTTCGACGCTCCTTAGTCGCAAGGCCCAATTTCGCATTTTCGTGAAGCTTCCGGGCCGCGAGCCTGACATTCAATTCTTGATATCGGCCTCGCCGCCGCAATAAACCGAGTCTAGACCGGAGCGTCCCCAGTGAAGCAAAAGACTTTGCGATATGGCATTGCCGTGACAGCGGTGGTGGCGCTGGCGATAGCGGTCGCACTATACCTTGGGCAGCGCACCAAACAAGCAGAGGGTCTGCTAGACGGAAATGGCCAGGTCCGCGGCACGGAGGTAACAGTTAGCGCGAAGATCGCAGGGGTCGCTGACGTCGTTGCCATTCGAGAGGGCCAGATCTTAAAGACCGGTGAGCTTGTTATCTCCATTGCGGCACGCGATTTCGAGGCGCGCCTGGATCAAGCGCGGGCACAAGCAGCGGGCGCCCAAGCCCTAGTTGCGGAACTCGACGCGCAGATCAAGACATTCGATGTCATGTCGGAACAAGCAAAGGCCAGTGCGACTGTCACCGCAGGTGCCACCGCACATGAGATCCATCGGCGATCAGAGGCACTTTCCCGGGCCAAAGCGGAAGTCGTCGCGGCCGAAGTGCAGCTCAATCAGGATCGCAAGGCCTACGAGCGTTTTGAGAAACTCCTAGCGCAGGGGTTCATCAGCAAAAATTACTTCGACGAGTTGGGGACTCGCTATCGCGCCTCGGAAGCCAAACTGAGCGCTGCGCGGCAAGCCCGTGACGAAGCACAAGCAGCGCTTGAGCAAGGACGTGCCATTTCCGGAGAAGTGGCAATTAAGCAATTGGACGTGCGGCGCATTGCGGCCGAGCGAGACCGCGTTAGCGCAGCACGTTTGACAGCGTCGCTTCAGGTCGAAGCGGCACGGGCGCGTGTCGCCGAGTTGGAGGCCCTACTGGCCGATACACGAATACTGGCGCCAGTGGATGCCACTGTCATGGCCAAGCTTGTCGAACCTGGGGAACTGGTTGCCGCGGGCCGCCCGCTCGCCACGCTCGTCAATCTCTCCGATCTGTATGTGCGGGTTTACGTTCCAGAGCGCGACGTGGGAAGGATCCGACTTGGAAACCCAGCACGCATCTTTGTCGATGCGTTTCGGGACCGGGCGTTCCCCGGCAAAGTCATTGAGGTCGCACAGCAGGCCGAGTTCACCCCGAAGGACGTACATATGAAGGATGAGCGAGAGAAACTCGTCTTCGGCGTGAAGATCGCGATCGAGAATCCAGATGGGCTGCTCAAACCAGGCATGTTCGCGGACGTCAAGATCAAGGTAGATCAGAATGCAGCGTGGTGAGACCAATTCCGAATTGAGAATAGGTTCGACACCAGTGCTACCGGCTGTGACGATTCAGTCCGTGTACCGGCGGTTTGGACAGCGGGCAGCCATCGACGATCTGACGCTCGAAATCCCTAAAGGGGAACTCTTGGGCATTGTCGGCGCTGATGGCGCCGGCAAGACTACGCTGCTGCAAATGATCTGCGCGATTCTGGACCCAAGCGAGGGCCGCATCTCGGTGGCCGGATTCGACAGTGTGCGCCATGCAGCGAACATCCACGCGCTGCTGGGCTACGTCCCACAGTCCTACTCCCTATATGGAGAACTAACCGTTGCCGAAAATTTGGCCTTCTTTGCCGAGATACGTGGTGTTCCACGTCTGGAATTTGCGCAACGGCGCGAGCGCTTACTTCACTTCTCAGGCCTTGCTCAGTTTCTGGACCGCCGGACCAAATCGCTCTCCGGAGGTATGCAGAAAAAGCTTGCTGTCTGCTGTGCCCTTGTACACGAGCCACATATTCTCGTACTAGACGAACCCACACTCGGCGTCGATCCGATCTCTCGGCGAGATCTATGGACGATGCTTTTCGACGCCCACACCAAGGGAAAGACCATTATCTGCGCAACTTCATATATGGACGAGGCTGCGCGCTGCAATCGCGTTGCGGTACTGTCTGGCGGCCGGCTTCTCGCCTGTCAGGCACCCAAGCACTTCGGAATGGACTTTGAAGAGAGCGTAAAGCACCTGCTCTCGCCAAGCGTCTCGGTACCGCGTTCACCCGACTTCTCGACGCACGAGGTCGTTGGTGAGGCCATCCGCGTCACGGAGTTGACGCGTCAATTCGGAGCCTTTACAGCGGTCGACCAAATCAGCTTCACCGTTGCTCGGGGCGAGGTCTTTGGCTTGCTTGGCCCCAATGGCTCAGGAAAGAGCACGACAATCAAGATGCTCACCGGGATCTTGCCAGCTTCAACGGGAAGCATCGAGGTAGCCGGGATGGATGTGGCCACACGACCGGGCGCGGTCAAGGGCCGGGTTGGATATATGTCGCAGCGCTTCTCGCTCTATACCGACCTGACGGTGGACGAGAACATCGAATTCTTTGGCACCGTCTATGGCCTGGGTCCACCCGTTCTCGCCGAGCGGCGGAGTTGGGTTTTGGAACTCGCCGGACTGGCTGGGCATGAGCGAAAGCTTGTCAAGACGCTTTCTGGTGCGATTAAGCAGCGGCTGGCACTCGGTTGCGCAGTACTTCACCGGCCAGATGTGCTATTCCTGGACGAACCCACATCAGGAGTCGACCCCGTCTCCCGGGATGCATTCTGGCGGCTGATTGCGGACATCGCGCGCGTCGGCACCGCGGTGCTGGTGACCACGCACTACATTCGGGAGGCCGAGCACTGTGATCGTGTCGCCTTCATCCACCGCGGACGCCTCTTGGCAACGGACGCTCCCGCGGCGCTGCGCAAGCGCTACGACGGTGTGGAACTTGAGGATGTTTTCATCGCGTTGATGAGCGAAATTAGTTAGAACAAAGGGGGACAACATGCTGGCGGCCCTTCTGAGAAAGGAAACCCTCGAGATTGTCCGCGATCCGATCACGCTTGCGGTGGCCCTGATATTGCCCCTCATCATGCTGCTTCTTTTCGGCTACGGCCTGTCGATGGACGTGGAGCACGTACGAACCGTTGTCTACGATCAGGATCGCTCGCAGGAAAGTGCACGGTTTGTTGAAGCCTTCACACAAGGTCCCTATTTCGAGCGCCGCGGCAACGTCTGGTCGCTGCGCGAGGCCGGTGCCGCTCTCGACAAGGGCGACGCGACCATAGTCATTGTCATCCCACCGGATTTTGCGCGTCGGCTTGCCGCCGGTGTGTCTGCGCCGGTGCAAATTCTGATTGACGGGTCCTTTTCGCCCACCGCACTCATCGTCTCCAATTACGCTACCGCGATTGTCAACCGCTTCTCAACGCGACTGGCGCAGGAGCGCCTCGATCGGTTCGGACTGAACGCCCCCCCACTCATTCGGCTTGAGTCGCGTGTTTGGTACAACGCACCGATGAAGACAGTGAACTACATTGTCCCGGGGTTATTTGCCGTCCTGCTGATGGCGTTTCCACCGATGCTGACCGCTCTCGCAGTGGTCCGCGAACGCGAGCGTGGCACGATTGAGCAAATCTATGTCTCGCCGGTTAGTCCGGCAATGTTTATCGTTGGCAAGATCATTCCCTACGCCGTCATTGCGTTCTGTGAGATGTTGCTGATCTTGGTAGTCGGCACAGCCTGGTTTGAGATCCCCATGCGCGGCAGCCTTGGCTTGCTCCTTGGCGCCTCGATGCTCTACGTATTCGTGACCGTTGGACTTGGCGTTGCGATCTCTGCAGTGGCCAAGACTCAGGTTGCTGCAGTACTTCTTTCCGCCGTTGGCACCTTGATGCCATCGTTCCTGTTCTCGGGGTTCCTATTCCCAATCGCCACTATGCCGTATGTCCTCCAGATCTATACGTATGTATTTCCTGCCCGCTATTTCAACGATATCAGTCGCGATCTCTTCTTGAAGGGAGTCGGCATCGAGTATCTGTGGGGAAACGTTGCGTTACTCGCACTCTACGCGGCCCTGCTTGTCATCGCAGCCAGCCTGACGCTGCGAAAGAAGGTGGCGTAATGCGTCGCATGTTCGCCGCCATTCGCAAAGAGTTCCGACAATTCTTGCGCGACTGGCTTCTCGTTGTGCTAGTTGTCTTCACCTACACTGCGGATCTGGTGATATGCACCAGTGCGCTCTCCTTCGACGTACGCAACCTGAAACTCGCTCTTTACGATGGCGACCGCAGCCAACTGAGCACGAGACTGATTGAACGGTTCGTCGCAAGCGATTACTTCACTAAACTTATTCGAGTCCCCCGCCTGGCGGAGATAGATCATCTGCTCGCGGCAAACCAGGCAGATCTCGCCCTGATCATTCCACCGGGCTTTTCCCTGGACGCCGATGCCGGGCGCGCGACAGAAGTGCAAATTATACTTGGCGGAACCAATTCCAATACGGCTAATGCCGCGCGTGGCTATGCCACGACCATCGTTGGCAGTTTTGCGCGCGACGTACTAGTACAGCACGCGGAGCGGCATGGCCTCATGGTGGATTTACCGTCCGTGCGTGCTGAGGTGAGAATCTGGTACAACCCGCAACTCGAGTTCGCCCATTTTATGGCTGTTTCGATGATCGTCTCCGCAGCATTAATGGTCGGCGTGATTACTGCAGCGGCCGGATTGGTTCGAGAGAAAGAGTCCGGGACCATCGAACAGCTTGTAGTGACGCCGCTTCGCAGCCACGAAGTCATCCTTGCGAAAGCAGCACCGCCGTTCGTCATCGGCATGCTAGCCCTTGCGCCGAGTCTTTGGATTGCCCGAGCGTTCGGCGTCCCGCTGGCGGGCAATCTGGCATTATTTGTCGCGGCCTCCGCCATCGCGCTGGTGGCCTTTCTGTCCATTGGATTCTTCATCGGTACCCTGGCCGACAACCTTCAACAGGCGCTCCTGTTAGCCTTTTTTGTTCTCTTCCCTCTACTCTTTCTGTCCGGCACGATCTCGCCGATCGAGAGTTCACCGATCTTTATCCAATCGCTCTCGTTATTGAGTCCGGTGAGATATTACATGGAGATTGCACTGGGGATCCTGTTGAAGGGCGTTGGGCTTGAAGTTCTCTGGCCTCAGCTCGCTGCTCTCTCCGGCACTGGGCTTGTTCTTGGCACATGGTGCGTACTGCGATTGCGAAGGCAGATGTATACATAGCCGCCGAAGTTCGGCACCGGACCTTCGTGACAAGGGGCGCGCGCTGAATGTTACCAATTTGCCTCATCAGAGAATTCCGCCATGCAATCAAAACAAGGTGACGTAGCGGTTGGCAGACCGGCTTCCAGCGAGTTGCCGCGGCTCTTGCAAATCCTGAGCGAACTAGCGTCGACGGGCTGGGCGCATTACGTGGAACGGTTGCAGGTCGGACGGGCTGTGTTCGACAAGGCCGATGAAGCGTCGAAAGCCGATTTTAGTGATGCGAAACGGCTTCGTGCCATGCTGGAAAACCTCGGACCGGCATTTATCAAGTTTGGTCAGCTCCTCAGCTTGCGGCGCGACCTGTTGCCGGAGAGTTATCTCGATGAATTGCAATATCTCCAGGATAACGTCGCCGTATTTCCCGGGACTCAAGCCCGCGCCATCATCGAACGGGAACTCGCCAAACCTGTAGACGAACTGTTCGCTGAATTCGATGAAGCGCCGCTTGCCGCGGCTTCGATCGGCCAGGTTCATACGGCGCGTCTCAAGGACGGGACCAGCGTCGTAGTCAAGGTGCAGCGCCCTGGTATCGCACCCATCATTCACACCGATATCAGCATCATGCGCTTTCTCGCCCGGCGGCTGGAACTGCATGTGCCAGAAAGCCGCAGGTTCGGACCGTCCGATCTGGTCGAAGAGTTCGCACGCTGCATTACCGACGAACTGGACTACCACGTCGAGGCGCGTAGTGGTGATCGCTTGCGTGAGAGCTTCGCGGATGATGCGGATGTCTTTGTGCCACGCATCTACTGGGAGCTGACGAGTCAGCGTGTGCTGACGATGGAGCGAAGCCCAGGACACAAGATTGCTCAGCAGATGCCAACGGATCTGTCAGATCGGCGACGTATTGCAGAAAAGCTGATGCGTTGCTACTTGAAGCAGATTTTTGAGCATGGGTTTTTCCATGGAGATCCACACCCTGGCAATGTGTTTATACTCCCCGACAGACGGCTCTGCCTCCACGACTTTGGAATCATGGGCGAGCTATCGGTTCACGACCAGGAAGCGCTTGCCCAGCTTATTCTGGCAGTTAGCTCGGAGGAGGTCTCATGGATGGTGGATGCCTATTTCGAGATGGGCGTGGCCGCCGAGGAGATTGACCGCCAAGCCTTTACCAACGACGTCGCGAAGGCACTCAAGAAATATTATGAGGCAGCCGGCAAAGGGTATTCGTTTAGTGAGATCGTGCGCCAGTTCACACAACTCAGCCAGCGTCATCAAATTCGCTTACCGCGGCAATTCCTTTTAGTGGCAAAGGCATTCATGGCGGTCGAGTCCCAGGCGCTTTCGCTGGATCCAGACTTCAACGTCCTGACATCCCTCAACGACTACGCTCCGCACTTGCTCGCACGCCGAATCCAGCAAGGCTTCAATCGTCCCTTTGTTGAGTTCGGCCGAAGCTTTCGCACCCTGCGTTCGCTACATCACGCGGCAACAAGTCTTCCCGATATGCTGAATCGCGCAGTGGATGTGCTGAGCAGCGGTAAGGCGACCCTGCATATCGAACACGATCAGTTGACCGGACTGGAGGGGCACATCGACCGTGCCAGCAACCGGATGAGTCTAAGCCTAATTATCGCGAGCGTTGTCATCGGCTCCTCGATAGTCATGGCGTTTCATAGTGGCCCCCACTATTTGGGGGTTCCGCTGCTAGGGCTCGTGGGCTTTGTCGTTGCGACGGTGATGGGACTTGCGTGGGCAATTGCCATTTTGCGCTCTGGCCGATTTTAACAGCGTGCAGACCTAGTTCCGGGGTCTCTCTCCCCTATGAGCTTACAGCTTTCTAACCCCGCAAGTCGGATGATGCCGTTGCCAAGCAGGGTAGCGGATTGCTCGTGTGCCGGCCTACGCCGCCTTCCGGAACCAGTACTGTCAAAGATCAGACCTAACGGACCATGGTGCCGGCTCGTTCGGGAGGGGCGACCGTAGCCGGATGTCCCTTTAACTTCGAAAGCGGTCGTTGCCGGCCCAGTGACCGGAATGACGGTAACGGGTTGCAGATTCCACCGGTCGATGCAACACACTAAAGGCTTTGTGAGCCTGAGGAGTGCTGCAAATGAAACAAAGACGGC
>NZ_CP170643.1:3528204-3732058 GCF_051015765.1 Cupriavidus sp. a3
GCCGTCTTTGTTTCATTTGCAGCACTCCTCAGGCTCACAAAGCCTTTAGTGTGTTGCATCGACCGGTGGAATCTGCAGCCAGCTTCTGCCGCTCGCCTGAGTCATACAGTGGACACTCGAATGGTGCTGGTCCACATCGAAACCCACCATTTGCGGGACGCTCGCTTGTCGGCCGTAACGGGCATCGAGAGCCGGCCGAATGAACGACAGTTGTCTGATTGGAAACGGAATGTCGGCGTCGATACTCGCGTCTCATGCCATGATTAATGCCATTTTGCGCATTTTGCGCAGGCGGCGAGAGCGGCGCGCGCGGGTCAGCAATATAAGCGCACAGCCTCGACTGCGCCTTGGATTGCTTCAGAAAACGTCTTGTAGGAGACATTCTCGCGTATTGCAGGCAGCCCCAATGCCATGAGTGACACGATTCCCTTGCCAATCTGCAGATCATGGTACTCGTGGTCTGGATTTTGGTATTGCGCCCCCTTCACTCGGTTGAAACCGAGATCGCCGACCAGCATGATCACGGGAATTCCCGAACTCTCAGCGATCTGAAGCTCGATACCTAAGCCCGTTGACGGAAAGCTTGCATCGGCAACGACCAAATCGGCCTCTTCGACCATGCGACGATCCCAGTCGTAGCACAGACTTGCTTGATCCCCTTCAGGCTTGGATGCAAGTTGCGGATCGCTATCAACCAAGGCGTATCGCACCTTCTCGATGGCATCTATTGCCCGTAGTTGCTCGGCGAGCCCATGAAGATAGGTTGTGTATTGAGGAAAAACGTCTCGGGGAACATGAGTAAGCCCACATGCTATGTAAATTTGCATTTTGTACTTAGTTTGGCAAGCGGACGTTCGGAATCATGATTTGGTGACCCGTCATCTCACTTGCTATCTCGTCAAGGAACTGGGCCGGCGCCATCGCGACAAACTCGCTGAGTAGCCAGTTCTTTTGTCCGTCGAGATAAGACTGCAACTGAGATGGCTTATAGCGGCAGATCTCACTAAGCCGGTGCATCGCCGAGAGTGTCAGAGTGATCGGCATTCGGTTGATTTCATACGAACCGGCCGTCTTCAGATACCAGAGCGTGTGAGCGCCATTGATATAGTGAAACACTCTGCGAAGCGAAGCGTTCAGTTGACAAAGTGCATCCAGTTCAGAACTTGTAGGCGAGTTCGTCGTCGCCCAAACTATCGAAGCGACCGACTGAATAGCCGGTGTGCTCCCTGGGAGAGCTACTACTTCAGCAGGGAGACGCTTCCGATAAAACGTCCAATCAATGTTGTCGACGAACTCTGCCTGAAGCCGCACTTCACCTGATGAGGGATCACGGAGAAAGGCAGCGGTTTTCAAAGGTATAAAGCGCTCCCTTTTGTTTGCATAACTTAGGCAATAGGTTCTATGGATGCAGACCAAATTATAAAGTACGTCCTCCAAGCTGTGATGCGGGGATGGCTCGGCCTCACCAAAATAGGAAATCAGAGCGGGTACGATGCCCTGCTGCTTAATCGCAATACCCTCGTTGCTCAGCATGATTCTGCTATTCTGGCCGCGCATAAGGTGTGCACCGACGCCGTGGTATGGATTGAATGCGATGCCTTTAGCGGCGAGAAGTGCTTTTGCAGCATTCATGAAACAGTAATAGAGTACGAGCGGGGCGGATTCGATCGGCAATCCGCCGGCTGCACGATGAAAGTTTCTCGCTTGTCGCCAATAATGCAACGCTTCGTCTTTATGCTCCCGGCGAAGCCAAAGGTCGACATAGTCGAACGGGTCCAGAGTAAGGACCGTCTTCATGCTAAATTGCGGCTCCTTGACTGCTTTGGCTAAGGTGAGCGCCTTATTTCCGATAGCGATTCGTTCCATGGTCATGCGATCACTTTACATGCAGATGAGAAACTGGCCGCTCCAGCACGGCGATTTTGACCGCCAATGCTGCTCGGCAGGGGGTATAACTGTTTGGCGCCTGCGTTTACTTCCACGGTGCATGATACCGCACGCTTTCAGAATCGAGCCTTGCCCGCCAGTGCCCATCGATGGGCACGCCGAATCTGCTGGTGCAACTAGTGCAACTCGCCGCCGATTTGCTGCGCCATCTGACCTTCCCAAGGTCAGGTGCCGCACGGATGGCCTTCTCTGGCCAGGAAAGCCTTCCCTGCCCAACTCCTTCCGTAAATTTCGGTCCGTAAGTTGCAGCCGTAAGTCCCAGCCGTAAGTCCCAGCCGTAAGCCGCAGCCGTAAGCCGCAGCCGTAAGCCGCAGCCGTAAGCCGCAGCGATTAATAGTGGTAAGTCATAGCGACCGCCAAATTGTAATAGTTGACGGCCATTATTTATCTGTAAATATTGTGCGTCCGCATCGTTTCTAAAATTCCGTTGGCACTTCCCCCCCTGTGGATTCGTTACACCCCTCCAAAGAGCTTGAAATAATCCCCATTTTTGCTTAAATAGATCGATATCAATAACGATCGGATAATCCATCCGGGCGCGTGAGCGACTTTCTTTCACTTTTCTCATCATCGCGTTGAAATTTTTTTGCTATGTTTATTAGTAATAAACGCGACCAACCCATATCGGGTCGGCGCCAGATAGGAGGAATGGCAAATGTCATACACGCCTGTGGTCAGCAAGTACCATAAATTTCTTGCATCAGCCATGATGCCTTACAACGGGCAGACCCTGAAAAAACACGAAATAATGGCGGTGCTGCTTGCCAAGTATCCTGGCCTCTCCGAGAAGCAGCGCCAGTGGATATTCCCGTCAGATCATTGTGAAAATCATGTCTGTAAGGGAGCTTGTGACTGTGCGGGATCCCAGAACGCTATCTTTAGACAAGTCTCTCGTGGAACCTACATTGTCGTCGTTGGCGACACCCCGTGTATCGGCACCGATCTGGGTCATCCGTGATAGGGTAGTACCGCCAGATCTGACAGCCGATCGGCGTGCGGTGTTTGCGGGCCGGTTGAATGCGGGCGTCCCTGTTTCCCAGATTGCGCGGGACTTGAAGACCAGCAGACAGATCATAATGCGCGTTGGGGAAGCGGGGACAAGAATTTAGTGCAGGTCCGCTGCTGAGGAGATGAGCGATGGACATCTCACTTGACCATGGTACGTTCGTCAAGGTGCTAAACGCCCGTACCCCACGCACGGAGTTTCTCGTCGGCAAGACTGTGCAAGTTGTCGCCTATGGCAAGCGGACCGGCGTGTATGCCGTGTTCTTTGATGGCGAAATGTATGCGCCGTTCCGGCATGAAGACTTTGAGGTAGTGAGACATGGCGAGTGACGTTGCCTCGTGCCAGTGACGCGGTATCCGATTTCAGCCGGAAAAGAGGCGAACCCCGTTGTTGCTTTCCGGGACCGTTCTACCGCCCCAGTCTGGACGACAATCGTTACCGCTGGCCCTTCTTGGCCCGTACTCGCGAACGGTCCTAATGGACCATTACATGCTCAGGGAATACCATCTAGGCTAAGCACTTCTTGTTCAATGTCCTCGTGCATTTCCTGCTGGCAGGTGATACGTTCAACGCCGAAGCCTTCAAACACCTCCGCGGCGCATCCGAACTCATGCTCGAGCGTGATCGCAAAGGTGCAATATCCGATTGGGTCGAGGTCGCGCGTGCACGCGATCAGGCGGTACTGGATCCGCTGATATCGAGACCCATCCTCTCGCTGTCCGCAGTCCACCATCGTGCCGCGATCCAGGTGGAGACCGTGGCCTGCTAAGGTGCTGTACCGATCTGAGTTTTTATCTTGCTTTCGCGCCTTCTTTACTCCCTTGCAGAGTTTCTGTAGCACGTCTGCCAGACCTGGCGCCTTCGGCGGCTCAGTGAAGATGACAAAGTCATCGCCCTCCGACCCCGCCTAGGCTGGCTTGGAGAGTTCCAGAGGTAGTGGTCGTGACAGCGCCTCTTCGACACACTTTTGATCAACCATCGAATCGTTCGCTCTTCATTGTTGGAGGCCAGACTGCGGGGGCTCATCCGCTCGGCAAACTCTTACAGCGCCCCGCGCGCAGACCGGTCGCCAGCCTTTGCGGCCTGGCGCAAAAGTCGAAAACCTGTTTCCGGATCAGCGTCGGCGTGCCGGCGATGCAGATGGGCCCTTCGACGTCACAGGTCCGTCGCTGAAGCGCCCGATCGCGCAGAAGTGAGCCGCTGGGTAAACGGAGCCGCCTGTCACGCGTTGGGCGGCTGGCGGCCATTCTTTTCTTGGTGGCAGTGAGTCCGATCGGGCACGGAGCACTGTTGTGATTTTGCAAGGGCGAGCGCCCCTCCCCCTTGTGTATCTGGAAATTCTGAGGCTACACTCTCTTCCGTCAGTCTCCAATTCGGAGCTGATGTGGTGCCAGCATAAGCTACTTAGCTGGTCCCCGTGTATGCCCCCTACGGGCGAGCGGGTTTCGAAGTTTGAAATCTTCCTATATAGGAGCCGCTCAATGCCCAAGACTCTCGTGCGTCTGCGCACCCTCGCGTTTCAGCATCAGTCCGGTCGTTGCTACTACTGCTGCTGCCCCATGTGGCAGCGATCCCCGGAAGCATTCGCCTCGACCTTCCATCTCTCCAAGCGTCAGGCCCGCACCCTCCAATGCACGGCCGAGCATCTCCATGCGCGCGTTGATGGTGGCGGCGACTTCGAATGTAACATCGTGGCCGCCTGCCGGCTGTGCAACGCACGCCGGCACCAGCGTAAAGACGCGCGGGACCCGATCCATCACAAGGCACATGTTGCGCGACTGATGGGGCGCAAGCGCTGGCATGACCCATGGGTCTTCGAGAAGGTATTGCATGCCGGCGCGGGGCGATGAGCCCCTCGCCGCTCAGCGACCGCGCCGTCAATCCCAACGCAAATGCCAATGGGTCCGTCGGGTGGCCCGATGCCACGCTTCGGGAGTGAGCCGCGGATGCCGCGAGAGAATGAAAAGCGCCCGCCCTGAGGGCTGGCTGCGGAGATTCACAATCTCGAACCCGCATTGTGGCATATTACTTGATGGTGAGTAGCTTCAGGGCTCCCGAGGCAGAACGTGCTTCTTGATCTCTTCGATCGCATGCGGGGTCAGCCGGACTTCCTCGCCTTTGTCACCATTCTCCCGAGCGTTGAGGATTTGCATGATCAGGTCGCTTACCGACTTCCCCTAACCCCATCCACGTGGCATTACGAGGGCACCTAACCCCTCCGCTACAGTGTCCCCGGCGGTTGTCGCCCACGAAATTGACCCTGAACGACTGAAGGGCACCACAGAAGAGTCATAAGAAAATGGCATGATTCAATGGCTGAGATGGGTCGGTTCCAGCCTCCGACCATCTCGAAACAAGGGGCGTGGCGCTGTCCACCACCGTGCCTTCGCACATCTATGCGGTCCCGATAGCGCTGTTTGATGGCGCGCTACCGACCCGCATATGCCGGCTAAAGGGATCGCACTATCATGGGCGCACGACGCCGATGATCGACACCAAGCGGAGACCGAATTCGAAATCGTCCAAGCGCCCAGTGTCCACCACTACTACGAAACATGACAGAAACCGCGCAATGCGTCGCTGAGCTGGCACGGGAGGAATGCATCCATCGACCTTCGTCGATGAATGGGCTACAGCCGTGACTGGCCTACTGGCTGACGAGGTAGCGCCCGACGCAACGGATAATCTGCTTGCTGCCCATGCGCTGGCAAGCTGTCACCCATATGACATGGTGGTCCTGACCATCGCTCATCATAGGGAACTGAAACAGCACGTTTAGTCTCGTCCGTCGGGGCTGGTGAGTAGAGATTGGAGTGGTTCCTGAGCATGCCTCGCACGAGTGACGGGGCCTTGTGCGGCCTACTCTCTAGTAGCGTGGCTTTCGCCGCAACGAGCCTTGGAATTCAGGCGCTGGTGCGTCCGCAAAGACACGAAGCATTTGCCTTGCCCGGTCAAGCGCTGGCAGCAAATCGTCCCGACCTCGCAAACTTGCCATGTCTCGAGCTCTTTGCTCGTTCTCACCCATCTCGTTTGCGAGCGCGATGGCGCCCTCTGCATTCATGGCTCGGATTGCTCGGCGAGACCCATGTGCCGGCACGGATGGAATAAGGCGCCAGGGCAACGTTATCGCTTTCTCGACAGAGGTGGCCAAGACTGAGTCTGCGACCAGACCCGCGGGCAGCCGCCCGGCGTTCGCACGCGTTGCTGCAATCCAGGTCTCGATCACGTCGTTGCAAACGTCGACGACCGCATATTGAATGTAGTCCACGCGCACACGCAGGCGTCTTGCGTGTCGGCGCCGGGCACGTCGACGATTGCGCGCAGACGCGGGGTTCATCGCTGGGGCTTCCATCCATCATCCTCATTTCAAAACATCCGATGTTTTGCAAGAGGGAGACCGAGCAACTCGACCAACTCGTTGGGAGCCGCTATGAAATCCGCCTTCTCGGTCTCCCACCAACGACCTCGTCTGAGTCGGATACGTTTCGCGCATCCCGTGTTCAAACATCGGCGAAAAGTCCAGATTGAGCGCTCTGCGTTCTTCGTGATCATCGGCGGGCAACGTTACGTTGGCCAGCTTGCCATCACCGCTCTCGGAGCACATCCTTGTCGGAACATCAAGGCTTCGCCAGAAATGCTGCCATGGCTGACTCGTACTCCTTTGTCACGTCCCGCCATGACCGCACACCGTTAAAGGTAGCCCAGCGATCCCATGCATAGCGAGCATCGTCCGCCAAGCTGGCGCCGTCGCGCATCCGATAGCGCCGGCCACTTACGGTTCGGAACTCCATGGCGCTCGCATCGAAGGCCTCAATGGCACTGCTTACCTGCCCCGCTCCTGTCGACAGGTCGATTCCAACTAGGTGCCGTTCCCCCTTATCGGTCTCGACTACCGCCCAGCAAGCCAGATCGATCTCCGGCTTTAAAGCCACATCAGGTGTTTGCCAGAACATCAGCTCATCCTCTCATCTCAGGCCCGCCAGAAAGTCGCTCCAGTCCCAGGAATAGGCACATCCGGGCGGATTGGGTGCTTCGGCGACGATGGGTCGTGCGGAACCTCGAATGTTGTGGCGAAGTAGCTGCGCGTTGGCTCGGGAATCTCGTTCAGTCCGACATGGGAAGTCCGATCCGCCGAAAGTGAACTGGCACCTGTGGCTGAACCGGACGTGGAGGCAACGCTTCTTTCCCGGTGAGGGCGACCGCAATACTGCGTGCAACCAGATCCCATACGGTGGCAGACCAGCGGGGATAGTCCCAGAAGCGTCCCGCTCCAAGACGCCTCCAACAGATGCTCCTCCATATCGATCTGGTAGTCCGCCAGAGCGCCGGAGCGAATCCGACCGATCTCGGCGGTCGCCAGTGTGCGACGATCTTGCAGTCCGCCGCCGGGCATTAGTTCAACCGTTACGCGTAGCATGCCTTCGTTCATCCCTTTTTGAGTTTCGGAACATCGATTTCATTGGGCATCAGTTCACAGGATTTGCGCATTTGGGCCACGAGCCAATCGACCTCCGGTCCACCGAGTTGCCAGACAGCCTGCTTGTTGCGCACGCCACGTTCCACCCAGCCAAGCATTTCATTCCGGCTCCGGCTGCGTTGCTCAAGTGCTTGGCGGCGGCAGTACGCGACAAGCTGCTCGACCAGATCCGCACATCGCGTAGCGCTCGACGCGCTCTTCTTCGGTCAGTCCGACGACGAATCTGCCGTTGATCATGCGGGCAGCAAACTTGGCCTGTGTGTGCCGGCGAGGCTCGCTAAAAATGGGTTGCGCGGAAAATCGTCGGGGAGTTGCATCGTGGATGCTAGAAATAAGATTTAGCCCGTGGCGGAGACGGCAGTCGGCTTCGGCAACTCACGCGGCCTGCGCACACAGCTCGCCATCGCTTGCAGCGTGGGTCCCGAGCGTGTACAGGCGCCGAAGCCGTGTCATGCCGCGTGGTTGCTCCCGATGGCAGGGTTCCAAGCGACCGTCCCGACCCACGTAGGCGTAGTACACAGTAGGCTCCTGCTCACTCTCATAGCTCCAAAGCTCGCAGACCGGCTGCGCGCCCCGGCTCGCGGAAAGAATATCGACCGCAACTTGCTCTTCCGGCTGTTCAGGCTGCAGGCCCGCGAGTTTCTCGACCAGTTCGTCGATGGAATCAATGAGAGCCAACCCGCGCTGCGCCTCGGCATTGGCAAGCGGGAGGTATAGCAGAAAGACAGGATCGGAAATCCTGACAGCCTGCCATGAGGAGAAGAGGGCGTTGTCTGAGTCGGTGAACAAATTCAACTGCCATTCGTGCTTCGTTATTAGCATCGTGAAAAAAAGTGTTCTCGAGGGTTCTGCCAAGACAAGCCACAGCTCGCTGGCCGGCGAAAAATTGTTCCAGTCCCAAATAGGTCGTTCGAAAGATTCGCCCCCCTGCGCGAGGGCTGCGGATCCGCCAAGGTTGTGCGTTGATGAGGCACGCATGGGCTCCGGGATTTCTTGCAAGCGCACTGATGCGAACGAGTCATTCTCATGATTCGGCACATTGGGATCTACAGTCCAACCACCAAGCTGAGATTCGGCCTACTTGCAAGTGAGCCAGTACCCCGAAGCATGTATTCCCCCTTCCTTACACATCAATTTCACACAGCATGCGCAATTTCCGCCCTTCTCCCGCCGCATTTAGGCCCTGATGACCCCATCGGCCGCGTAAGGACCCTTTCTGGCAAGGTCTAGGCGGAGTTTCAAGCCCTCACCCAGTTGGCAGTTGCCGCGGCCGACGCGAACTGGCGCAATACCAGCGGTGCGCATCGGACCGCGAGAACCGTTCTTTACTCGCCAACGCCGGAGCAATAGTAGTTATTTTAGCGTAAACGCTAAATATTTAGCTAGAGAGTTCTGTACCAGGCACAGGACTATGGGTAGAAGGGAGGTACTCCAAGATCACTATCGGACAGGATGGACCTCCTTCATGCATTCGGACAGGCAGTCCGAATTGCTCGCGAACAAGCCGGACTCACTCAACAAGAGCTCAGTGAGAGGTCCGGCGTTCATTCCGTTTCATTAAGTAAGTTGGAGCGGGGAGCAGCAGAGGCCCGTCTGCTGACAATGGAAGCCCTTGCACAAGCGTTGTCACTAACGCTGTCAGAACTGTTGCGCCGAGCCGAGGGATTGCAAAGCACTCAAAAATAGCGAAAAGCCGTATCTATTCAACTAGCGGATCGCCTCGCTGCAGAAATCCATAAAGGTGAAGGGAAATATATGCAGTTTCGGTATCCGGCCTTAAAAGCTAGCCTGAAGCAGATGGAAGTTGAGATTGAAGCCGCAAGAGTTCGCGAGCGGGAGATCGCGATTGAGAAGATTCGGCGACTGCTTGCCAGTGCAGACTCCGCCCCGAAGATCTGGGACGGCTGCTGGGGATAGGGGCACGGTCGCTCACGCATCGCACTATGCCCCGCACGCGAAAGCACGTGGCGCTAGCGGCGGAGCGCCCCTCGCGTAAGCAGCACTCTAAACGGCTACGAACGAGCACGATGAATCAGCGAGCTATGCTTGGCAAGAAGCACGAGCTTTACATGGACCCGCACACAGGAAAGACTTGGTCGGGTCGTGGCAGGCGCCCAGGATGGCTTCGCGGCAATGAAAGCCGCTATCACGTGACAGGGTTCTGGGGAAACCCGTCCAGCTCGGCCCCGTTTTGCCACCCTCGCGCAAGTAGCCTATATTTGGGGAGCGGACGCAGGCGGACTGCCTAAAGAATGGTTACTTGGGTCTTTGCGCGAGGTCTGGAGCCAAATGGCCGGGCGGGCCTGTCAGAAATTTTGTGTTTAGGGCATAACATGTCGCCAAGGAGCATGTCATGCCACGTAGAAACAAGACGAGCCAGGCCGCCGATCGTGAGCTGCCGACCATTCCGGAGGATCTGATCGCCCATTTCGTAAAGGGCCCGATGACTGCCGAGGCGGTCCAGGACGCCTCGATGGCGTTCAAGAAGGCCCTGATCGAGCGGGCCTTGGGCGCCGAGCTCGGCCATCATCTGGGCTACCCGGCTGGCGCTGAGCGCCCAGCCGGCACGGCCAATCAGCGCAATGGCAAAAGCGCCAAGACGGTCTTGACCGAGGACGGGCCGCTGCGGGTAGACATCCCGCGCGATCGAGACGGCAGCTTCGATCCGATCCTGATTCCCAAGCACGAGCGGCGCTTCACCGGGTTCGACGACAAGATCATCGCCATGTACGCCCGCGGCATGACCGTGCGCGAGATCCAGGCGTTTCTGGCCGAACAGTACGGCACCGAGGTCTCGCCCGAGTTCATCAGCTCGGTCACCGATGCGGTCGTGGACGAAGTCACCACCTGGCAAGCCCGCCCGCTGGAGGCGATGTACCCGGTGGTCTTCTTCGACGCGCTGCGGGTCAAGATGCGCGAGGACGGCGTGGTACGCAACAAGGCCGTCTATCTGGCCTTGGGCGTACTGCCCGACGGCACGCGCGACATCCTGGGCCTGTGGATCGAGAGCACCGAAGGCGCCAAGTTCTGGATGAAGGTGTTCAACGACCTGAAGACCCGTGGCACGCAGGACATCCTGATCGCGGTCACTGATGGCCTCAAGGGCATGGAACAGGCGTTGAATGCGCAGTGTTCCCGAATACGACCCTGCAGACCTGCATCGTGCACCTGATCCGCAACAGCCTGGATTACGCCGGTTGGAAAGGAGCGCCGGGCCGTGGCGGCGGCGCTCAAGCCCGTGTACACGGCGCCCACTGTTGAGGCGGCGCTGGCCGAACTGGCGGCCTTCGAAGAGGGAGAATGGGGTAAGAAATATCCTCCGATCGCCGCTTCCTGGCGTCGCGCCTGGGACCAGGTGATCCCGTTCTTTACGTTCCCGCCGGCGATCCGCAAGATCATCTACACGACGGATGAAATTGACAAGCCCCCGCACGGATTGGAGTTGCATGTTTCCGTGAATCCAGCAACCGTAGTGCCGAACCTCGAGATCGAAGTGTTTGCCCGAGAACGGTCGCACTACCGACACGCACCCTGAACGAGGCCCCCCTCAAGCGCTCACTCACTTAGTCCAAGTTTTTCGAAGAGAATACGATTTCTCCGCTGTGCGTTTCGCAAGAGGCGGTCATACGAGATCACCTCAATGTAGGCTGGCAAATTGGGGTGCTGGAAATAATAGCCTTCGCCATCGAAGGTCTCATGTGCGAAGCCGCGCAGGCATCGTCGGAGTGAAGGCGTCAGATCCGCGATGAAATAGCCAACGAACCGCAGGTTCTTGCCATGGATCTGTCGGCCTGTGACAGACATTACGGTACCCTCCTGGAGTTCGTAGAAGCGATCGGTGATCTGACGCAGCGGATCCGAGTTGGAATAGTCATCTCGCTGCGGGCGTTTGAATTCGATTACCACTGCTGCTCCTGTCGCGTCCCCGGAATCTGGTCCCACGGTGATCGCTCGATCGTAGAAGCAGCCGATGATGTCCGGCTCCTTGTTTGACGCGCTGTTCAGCCCGGGAATCGACTTCATCTTTTTATCTGACGCCAGAATGGAATGAAAACTCAAGCCCTCGTCGATCAGCCATAGATTTTGCTGGTCCCTAAACACATCGACAGAGGTCCTGCCCATCGGAAACACCAAATTGTGCAGATCTTGCTCAAGGGCGTAGTTCGCGTCGTCGGCGAGCTTCTGGAGCGAGCGCTCCAGAAGATCAAGAATGACGCGCCGGTGAACGATGTACTTCGCAAGCTGGGATTTTCCTAATTCGTTCTCCGTCTCAGTGTATTCCTCCAGCCGCTGGCGATAATTGGCGTCTAGACCCTCTTCAAGGAGCTGTCGAATCCTGGACCCTTCAGCCCGATGCTCGGACTCGATCTCACGCAACTCCCGCCACAATTCGGCGTCAATGGCGCTCCGGCCACCACTAAACCGTACTCTCCGAAGTACCCGGTCTCGATACTTCGCGTGCGTAAGGATTCGATACTCGGGCATCTCACGGACCAGTTCCTGCAGTTGAGCCTCACGCCGCGCCACAGTCGTATCGACCGCTTCCCGGAAGCGGTCTCGCACAGCAAAGCCGATCTTTTCGAGCAACTCACCCTTGTTTACGAGTTGCTCGTCCTCCAGGTCACCGTCTTCGCTCTGGAAAATGACGCTCGTGCGCGTTAAATCGAGGTGCCGGTCCAAATAGTCGCCGCTTACCAGCACACGCAGACCGTACGGCTTCCCCTCCTCGTCAAGCAGACGATCGGGCATATCAGGCACAATCTTGCCGAGCTCCTCCTCGATGACCGATCGTCCATTTCCGCAAAAGATGACTCTGGGCACTGCGTTGGCTCGATAACTCCGCACATACGACAGCTCGAAGGCATGCCCGGAAAAGTTCAACGTGTCACGCGCCGTACGCATGCCAACGCTAGCGCTGTAAATTGCCGTCAGATCAATCGTGCGTCCGCCCGATTTGACTCGTATCTCTGGTATTTTCCCGAGCGCGAAGAGCGGCAGAAAATGCTCAATGATGCGTTCGCCGAAGAGATAGGGATCTGATGGGAGGTGCTTAACATAGCTTTCGCGCGCCCCGCGAAGTTGGACGACAGTCTGGACTTGCTCTCGCGATGGGCCACACGATTCGATCTGGACCTCGCGCGTCGCGTCGAACGAAAAGCAGATATGCTCCACTCATTCATCGTCCACAAAATAGGTGCTCTCTACGCGCGCATCGTTAAACACCTTGAGATAGGTGAAACGGCCAAAACCTTTCCCGCCGATGGAAATCTTGCGGTTGCTATAGACCTTCTGAAAGGACGCTAAGTTAGCATCATGGAAACCTGAGCCATTATCTGTAATGACGAGCCCATCCACTGGCCACGGTTCACCTTCAACTTCGCGCTCATCGATGAGGTCTCGACGCTGGCAGATTTCGATGTCGATGCGCCCTTTCCTGGGATCATCCCGATAACGCTCATCTATCGCATGAATGCTGTTGGAGACGGCTTCGAATATCGGAATCATTGCCCGTTTTGCGGGCAGACCCATTGCCCGAACGAGACCTTCTACATCGCTGTCCATTGCGGCCCCTTCTTGGAAGTTTTCTTACGCTGTTGAAGTACCGTTGCCCCAGAAAGATAACGACCTGAGGTGTGGCCGCAGAATTATGCCACCGCGCCATCACACTTGGCTCTGGGGGCCGCAAGTAAGCAGATGGAGAAGTTCTCGGGACGTATAGGTGAGGGAAGGTTCTCACGGTTGGTAAGAACTTAATTTGGTAGTAAGAACTTAATTTGCTAGTAAGAACTTAATTTTCTCGCGCCACAACCAACACAGATCGCCGCCAATACTCCATTGCACTCTTCATCCGGCGACGAATCATGTAATGCACACATGCATCAGCCAGCCTGATGGCTTGCCGCCTGACCCAGAGCGCACGACCATGCTATCGGAGCTAATTGACCGCAGCGCCCAGCGTGCCGGCGAACTGGGCTCGGAGCCGAGGCCTTGCGTGCCGACCCACCTTGATCTTCCGTAGGCAAGCTTGGCGAGAGGCTTTATTCCGCTGCGGATGCAAAACGCTGTGACGCCTGTCAGTTTCGGCCGCGGGCAGGGAACATTCCTTCACTTCCCCGCCATCTCGAACGTCCAACATCGCACGTAACGCTGTGGATAACTCTGTGGATATCCAGTTGGTATCCTGTGGGCAAGTTGGCGCTCTCGAGGTTTTTTCACGCCCCTATCTACGAACTAGATAGATACTCAAACCAAACAACAAAACCCCCAACGAGTCAGTCAGTCCAACTTCCTTACTAACGAACGTTGGTTGACCATCCAGTCGGCGGTCTGGAAGAACGCCTGCATCAGGCGCAGCTGCAGGTCCTCGGACAGGCCGATGTCCTGCATCGCCAGTGCCATGCAGCGCATCCACTGGTCGCGCTCGCTGATACCGATCTCGAACGGCATGTGGCGCGCGCGCAGGCGCGGATGGCCGAAGCGCTCGATAAAGTGGTTGGGGCCGCCCAGCCAGCCGCACAGGAACCAGAACAGCTTGTCGCGCGAGCCGTCGAGCGACGGCGGATGGATCGCGCGCAAGCCGGCAAACTGGGTTTCCAGGTCCATCAGGTCATAGAAGCGGTCGACCAGCTCGCGCACGCGCGCCTCGCCGCCGACCAGCTCGAAAGCCGTGACCTCGGGGGCGCCGTCGGCATTGCCGGATTGTTGATTGGATTCAGTACTCATCACAAACTCGAGGCGCGGCGCCGTTCAGGCGTCACGCAAGGTCGCCAGCGCCGGCTGGCGCAGCACTTCGCGCAGGCCCAGCCAGCCGCCGGCAAAAGCGCACAGCATGCCAGAAACCACGCCGACCGGCACGATCCACCCATTGAAGCGGTAGGGGAAGTCGAAAACGAACTGCGACAGCCCCCACCCCACCGCGATCGCTCCCAGGCTGGCCAGGAATCCTGCCAGGCCGCCCACCACGAGGAATTCCGCGTATTGGGTCTGCCGCACCAGCGCCGCCGACGCCCCCAGCGCCTTGAGCAGGCCGGCGTCGCGCATGCGCTCGTCGCGCGCGCCGGACAGCGCCGCGTACAGCACCGTGACCCCGGCGGCCAGCGTGAAGATAAACAGGAACTCCACCGCCGCGATCACCTGGTCCAGGATATCCTGGATCTGGCGCAGGATCATGTCGGTGTTGACCACCGTGATGTTCGGGAAGGCCGCGATCAGCCGGTTGCCCAGCGCCGCGCTGGCAGCGGGCAGGTGGAACGAGGTGATGTAGGTCTCGGGCATGCCCTGCATCGCCGACGGCGGCAGGATCACGAAGAAATTGACCCGCATCGAGCCCCAGTCGAGCTTGCGCAGCGAGGTCACGCGCGCCTGCACCGCCTGGCCGGCCACGTCGAAACGCAGCGTGTCGCCGAGGTGGATCCCGAGCGTCTTGGCGATGCCCTCCTCCACCGAGGCACCCGCGTCGGTGCCGGCGCTGCCGTCGGACCACCGCCCGGCGATCACGCGGTTGCCCTCCGGCAGCACATCGGTATAGGACAGGTTGAATTCGCGCTCGACCAGGTTGCGCGCGCGGCCTTCCTCGAAGCTGCCGGCCTGGATCGCACGCTCGCCGATATGGGTCAGGCGCCCGCGCACCATCGGATAAAGCAGGTCGTTGATGCCGGCGCCGGCCAGCATCTTGCGCAGCGGTTCGCGCTGGTCGGGCTGGATATTGATGATGAAGCGGTTGGGCGCGTCGGCCGGCGTGGCGCTGCGCCACGAATCGACCAGGTCGTTGCGGGTCATGCCGAGCAGCAGCAGCGCCATCAGCCCCACTGCCAGCGCCACGGTCTGCAGCACGGTGACGCCGCGGCGGCGCTCCAGCACCGCCAGCGCAAAACGCCAGCCCATCGACGCGGCACCACGCAGGCGCCCGCGCAGCAGGCGCGACAGCAGCGTGAGCAGCCCCAGCGCCAGCAAGCCGAACACCACGCCGGCGCCGACGAAGCCGCCCGCGGTGGTCAGCCCGAGCCGCAGGTCGCGCGCCGCCACCAGCAGCAGCGCGACGAAGGCACCCAGGCCGAGCGCGTACGCGACCCACGCGGATACCGGAGGCAGCCCGATATCGCGGCGCAGCACCCGCAGCGGCGCCACGCGCGTCAGCGCCAGCAGCGGCGGCAGCGCAAACCCCGCCAGCAGCACCAGTCCCGCCAGCACACCCACCAGCGCCGGCAATGCCGAAGGCTGCGGCAGCGACACCTTGAGCAGCCCGCCCAGCGACAGCAGCAGCCCGTAGTGCGCCAGGTAGCCGATCAGCACGCCGGCCAGCGCGCCGCCCGCGCCGATCAGCAGGAATTCCAGCCCGAACGCGCGCAGGATCTGTCCGCGCGACAGCCCCAGGCACTTGTAGACCGCGCAGGCATCGGTATGGCGCTGCATGTAGCGGCGCGCCGACATGGCGATTGCCACCGCCGCGATCATCGACGACAGCACCGCCACCAGCGACAGGAAGCGCTCGGCCCGGTCGAGCGTGGCGCGCATCTGCGGCTGGCCGGATTCGAGCGACTCGATGCGGGTGTTGCGCAGCTTGCGGCGGTCGATCTCCGCCTGCGCCCATTTCTGGTAAGCGGCACCGGCGGCGTCGGGGCCGGCCACCAGCAGCCGGTAGGTCACGCGGCTGCCCCAGCCGATCAGGCCGGTGCCTTCCAGGTCCGACAACGGCATCAGCACGCGCGGCGCAAAGTTCATGAAGCCCGTGCCGCGGTCCATCTCCTGCGTGATGATGCGGTCGATGCGGAAGGTGCGGCTGCCAAGCTGAAGTGCGTCGCCCACGTTCAATCCGAGCGCGCCCAGCAGCGCTTCGTCGACCCATACCGTGCCCGGCGCGGGAATCCCTTCGGCGGGCGCGTCCGGCGTGCCCGGCGCGTTGGCCACCCTGAGCCTGCCGCGCAGCGGATAGCCGTCGGTCACCGCCTTGAGCGCGGCCAGCTGGCTGGGCGCGTCGGCACCGGCGGCGCGCGCCTTGCCGCTGGCCGTGGCCATGCTCGGGAAGGTCACCGTCTGCGCCACCGCCAGCCCCTGCTGCCCGGCACGCTGCGCGAAGGCGGCGTCGAAAGGCTGGTCCGAGACCAGCAGCACGTCAGAGGCGATCATTTGCCGCGCATCGCGCTCCAGCCCCAGCCGCATGCGGTCGGCCATGAAGCCGACGCTGGACAGCGCCGCCACCGCCAGCACCAGCGCGAACAGCAGCAGGTAGAGCTCGCCGGCGAGCCAGTCGCGGCGTGCCATGCGCAACGCCTGGCGCCAGGCGGAAAACCTGCCCGCTTGCGCGGTGCCCGCCCCGGCGGCGGGACTGGCATTGGTGGTCGGGGCGTCGATGGCGGACTCGGAGGGCATCGGTTGTTTGGTGAATTCTTCGGTGAATTGTTCGGTGATGGCTTGGCGCCGGTGCGCCGCGGGTCAGTCGGAAAGCCAGGAAACAGGGATACGGTCCGGCGTGAACGGCAACGGAACGGCAAGCGCTACGGAGGTCCCGGCCGCCCCGGCCGCGCGCTGCCGCCGCGCAGCGTGGCATGCAGCCGGCGCACGCCGCGCCACAGCCTGGGCAGCAGCCAGATGGCGGCCACCAGGAACAGCACCAGCACCACCAGGAACACTACCGGCAGGAAGAACGCCAGCATCAGGCTGCCGGTCGCGGTCAGGTCCTCGGTGAATGAGGCCGCCCAGTTGGAAAACGGTTCCGGCGAAACGTTGATCAGCGCGCGCGTGCCGGCCTTGGCCGCATGCGCGGTGCCGGCCAGCGTGCCGCCGATCAGGCCGGCAGCCACCACCCACTGCGGGTCGAGCTGGCCGAACGCGGCGGCCGCCAGGATCGCGCCGGCCGGAATGCGCACGAAGGTATGGATGCCGTCCCAGACCGAGTCGAAGCCCGGCACCTTGTCGGCGATGAACTCGGCCACGGCCAGCACCGCGGCCACGCCGATCACCCACCAGGATTCCAGCGGCTGCAGCCCGGGGGGCAGTTCCAGCCAGCCCAGGCGTGCCAGAACGCCGGCGGCGAACACGGCGAGATAGAGGCGAAAACCGCTGGCCCAGGACATGCCCGCGGCCAGCGCGGCGGTTTCCAGCATGTTGCTCCTTGCAAGGCCGGGCGTGCGCGGGGCACGCCCTGGCAAGGAGTGTAATACGAGCGGAGCGGGCGGGCAGCGCGCCCGCCATCCAGCCCATCATCCGCTCCTGCCGCCCGGCCCGCCGCTCAGGTGCCCTCCTTGCCGTCCGGCCCGAACCAGGGCAGCGCTTCCTGCGGCGTAAGCACCCCGGCCGGCTCGGCCATGGCGTAGCCGGGCAGCGCCTCGATGCGTTTTGCGAACGCCGGATCGGCCAGCAAGGCCAGCAGCGCCGCCATCCAGCCGGCGGTCTGGTCGTTCTTGCGCAGCGCCAGGTAGTAAGCCTCGCGCGTCAGCGGCACGAAGGCCAGGCCGTGACTTTCGGCGTTCATGCGCAGCCCGAAGCCAACCTGGGCGCGGCCGCCATGCACCGCCTCAGCCACCTTCTCGTTGCTGAACTCGGTTTCGTCATAGCCGGCGACCTGGTCCTGGTACAGGCCCTGTGCCGCCAGCAACTGGTCGAACAGCATGCGCGTGCCCGAACTGCGCTGGCGGTTGACGAAACGCGCCTGGGTGCGCACCAGGTCGCGCAGGTCGCGGATCTCGCGCGCCAGCTCCGGCGCCACGATCAGCCCCTGCTCGCGCCACGCCAGGCGCAGCAGCCGCACCGAGGCCGGCCGCAGCCACTTGCGCAGGGTCACATGCGCCACAGATCCCGCCGTCTGCACCGGCGAGACGTAGAAGCCCGCCAGCTCCGACTGCCGCTCCTGCAGGCATACCAGCCCTTCCACGCTGCCGCAGAACACCGTGTCCAGCTGCAACGGCGCGACCGCCTGGCCGAGCGCGGCAGCCAGCACTTCCACGGCCGGGTCATGGCTGCCGGTGAAATGGACGCACGATTGCGGCTGCTGGGCATCGTCGAGCTCGGCGATGAAATCCGCCATGGCCTTCTGCACCACCGGTTCGACCGACTCGCGCAGGCGCAGCTCGGCGCGCAGCAGCCGCTCGCCAAAACGCGTCAGCGATGCGCCGCGGCCCCGCTCCATGTCGAGCATGGAGCGGCCCAGCATTTCCTCCCATGTGCGCATCACCCCCCAGGCATGGCGGTAGGACAGGCCGATCTCGCGCGCGGCCCGGTGCAGCGAGCCGGTCTCGCGCACAGCCTTGAGCAACTGGAACACCTTGTCGTTGGCGCGCGGGTTGTCGTCCGGCGCAATGACCGGAAACAGGTCAAAGCGGAACGTCATATGTTCCTCGCTTCATATTTACATCTGAAATTCCGCTCGATCACAATGAACACCCCTGTTTTATTGTCTTTCGCTGCATTCTCCCCGAGTCCTGTAGGGAAAGGCAATTATGTCCATCAAAACATAACTCAATGGGTTCCCCATGCAGCCGCGCCACACCTCCAGCCCGTTCCGCCACCTGCGCCGCGCCACCGCCGCCGCCTGCGTGGTCCTGATGTCGGCCGCGCACGCCGGCGAACTGAAGCTCGCCACCACCACCAGCACCGACAACTCCGGCTTGTTGAAGTACCTGCTGCCCCGCTTCGAGCAGAAGTCCGGCGTCAGCGTCAAGGTGATCGCCGTCGGCTCCGGCAAGGCGATGAAAATGGGCGAGATGGGCGACGTCGACGTGCTGCTGGTCCACGCCCGCAAGATGGAAGACGCCTTCGTCGCCGCCGGCTACGGCGTCAACCGGCGCGACGTGATGTACAACGACTTCATCGTGGTCGGCCCGGCCAACGACCCGGCCGGCCTGAAGGGCGGCAAGGACGTGCTCGCCGGCTTCCGCAAGCTGTCGGGCAGCGGCAGCAAGTTCATCTCGCGCGGCGACAACTCCGGCACCGACGTGATGGAGAAGGAGTACTGGAAAGAAATCGGCATCGAGCCCAAGGGCAAGCTGTGGTACGTCAGTGCCGGCCTGGGCATGGGCGAGGTACTGACCATGGCCGCGCAGATGCCGGGCTACACGCTGTCAGACCGCGCCACCTACGGCGCCTACCGCGCCAAGACCGGCCTGGCCATCGCCATCGAGGGCGACCCGAAGATGTTCAACCCGTACGGGATCATCGCGGTCAATCCGGCCAGGCACCCGGGCACCAACTATGGGGATGCGATGAAGCTGATGGAGTGGGTCACGTCGAAGGAAGGGCAGGACGCGATCGCCAGTTACAAGGTGGAAGGGGAACAGCTGTTCTTCCCGAACTACAAGGCGCAGACCGCGCAGAAATAAATCGCCCGGGGGCAGGGGGATCAACCCGCCTCCGCCTCCAGCCGCGGCAATTGCGGCAGGTCCGCCGCCACCTCCGCGATCATGCGCCGGATCCACATGATGTCCGGCGCCGCGTGGCAGCGCTCGTGCCACAGCTGGTAGAAGCGCATGCGCGGGAACGACACCGGCGACGGCACCATGCGGATCGGCAGATATTGCGCATAGTGCGCCGCGAACTGGCGGCCGGTGGTGAAGACCATGTCAGTCTTCATCAGCACATACGGCACCAGCCCGAAGTACGGCAGCGTCACCTGGATATTGCGCTTGTAGCCCTGCTCCGCGAGCGCCTGGTCGATCATGCTGCGCTGCATCGACGCATATGGCGCCGGGGCCAGGTGCGGCATCTCCAGGTAGTGCTTGAGCGTCAGTCCCTTGCGCGCCAGCGGGTGCTGCGCGCCCAGCATGCACACCACCTCATCGTCGAACAGTGGCGAGATATGCAGGTGTTCCGGCGGCGACAGCCAGTTGCCGACCACGATATCCAGCTGCCCCTGTTCCAGGTCGTCGAGGAAGTCCGACGACGACGTCATCGGATGCACGAACAGCTTGGCGCCCGGCGCCAGCCGGCGCACGCGCTCGACGATATTGGGCAGGAAGAAGGCGTCGAGGTAGTCCGGCGCCCCCAGGTGGAAGGTGCGCGTAGTGGTGGCCGGGTCGAACTGCTGCGGCGGGCGGGCAATGCGGTCCATCGCCGCGAGGCTTTGCTCGGCCAGCGCCAGCAGTTCGCGGCCGCGCTCGGTCGGCACCATGCCGTTCTTGCCCCGCACCAGGATGGCGTCGCCGGTGATCTCGCGCAGGCGCTTCAGGGTGTTGCTGATGGCGGGCTGCGACTGGCCCAGGCGCACGGCGGTGCGGGTCACGCTCTGCTCGGTCAGCAGGGTGTGGAGCACCCGCAGCAAATATGTATCGAGATGGTCGCGTCCGTGCATGGCGATGGGCAGCCCTCCGGCGGGGGTCGGATAGGTGGCGTGGGGGATGGGAACGGCGCATAGTGTATGACAAGCACCCCACAATCGGTCAAATCCGCATACCGCTCAGTGCGGCCGGGCACCGACCGGCGTGCCCGCTGATGGCGCATATCACCTGGGTCGAATATTGCATGAAACGTAGCGATGCTATGTTTCCGCCATCCCCAAGAGAGAGAAGACCATGGAGACGCAAACCATCCGCTTTTTCCACCGCGGCCAGGTCAAGGAAGTATCCGACGCCCCCATTACCCGCACCGTGCTGCAGTTCCTGCGTGAAGACGCCCGCTGCACCGGCACCAAGGAAGGCTGCGCCGAAGGCGACTGCGGCGCCTGCACCGTCGTCATTGGCGAACTGCAGGACGGCGGCGACGTCGAATTCAAGGCGGTCAATGCCTGCATCCAGTTCCTGCCCACGCTCGACGGCAAGGCCCTGATCACGGTCGAGGACCTGCGCCAGGCCGACGGCACCCTGCACCCGGTGCAGGAAGCCATGGTCGAGTGCCACGGCTCGCAGTGCGGCTTCTGCACCCCCGGCTTCGTGATGTCGCTGTGGGCGCTGTACCAGCAGCACACCCCCGGCGGCGAGGCGCCTTCGCGCCAGACCATCTGCGACGCGCTGACCGGCAACCTGTGCCGCTGCACCGGCTACCGGCCGATCATCGACGCCGGCGAGCGCATGATGGCCCTGCCCGCCCCGACCGACGGCAAGCTGGACCCGAAGCAGATCGCCGACACGCTGCGCAACCTCAAGCGCGGCGAGACCTTCCGCTACCGCGCGCAGGGCCAGGACTTCTTTGCCCCGCGCACCGCGGCCGAGTTCGGCGCGATCAAGGCGGCGCAACCCGATATCCGCATCCTCGCCGGCAGCACCGACGTCGGCCTGTGGGTGACCAAGCAGTTCCGCGAGCTGGGCAACCTGCTCTACGTGGGCCAGGTGGAAGACCTGAACCGGATCGAGGAACGCGACGGCATGGTCGAGATCGGCGCTGCCGTCACGCTGGAGAAGGCCTACGCCGCGCTGAATGCCGCGCACCCGGAACTGGAAGAGATGTGGAAGCGCTTCGCTTCGCTGCCGATCCGCAATGCCGGCACGCTGGGCGGCAATATCGCCAACGGCTCGCCGATCGGCGACTCGATGCCGGCGCTGATTGCGCTGGGTACGGAAGTGGTGCTGCAGCTTGGCGAAACCCGCCGCACGCTGCCGCTGGAAGACCTGTACCTGGCCTACCAGAAGACCGCCATGCAGCAAGGCGAATTCGTCGCCGCGCTGCGCGTGCCGGTGGCGGGGCCGCAGCACTTCCGCACCTACAAGCTGTCCAAACGTTTTGACGAGGATATCTCGGCCGTGTGTGCCGCATTCGGCATCACCGTGCAGGACGGCATCGTCCGCGAGGCGCGCATCGCCTTCGGCGGCATGGCGGCCACGCCCAAGCGCGCGGCCGCCACGGAAGCGGCCCTGATCGGCCGGTCGTGGAACGAAGCCACCGCCCGCGCCGGCATGGCCGCGCTGTCGCAGGACTACACCCCGCTGACCGACATGCGCGCGACCGCGTCGTACCGCAGCCGCGGCGCCGCCAACCTGCTGTACCGCTTCTGGCTGGAAACCACCAGCGAAGCGCTGCCCGCGGCAGCCGTCAATGTCCGTGCGCCCGGCGCCGGCACCATCGCAATCGTCACGGCCTGAGAGAAAAAGGAAAATCGGCATGAACAAGCAAACCGAACCCTTCCTGCTCGACGCCGGCATTGCCGCCGAGGCAGTGCCGCAGGTCGGCATCTCGCGTCCGCATGAATCCGCCCACCTGCACGTGGCCGGCACCGCCACCTATACGGACGATATCCCCGAGCTGGCCGGCACGCTGCACGCCGCGCTCGGCATGAGCAGCCGCGCGCACGCCCGCATCAAGTCGATCTCGCTCGACAAGGTGCGCGCCGCTCCCGGCGTGGTGTCCGTGCTGACGGTGGACGACATCCCCGGCACCAACGACTGCGGCCCGATCATCCACGACGACCCGATCCTGGCGCGCGACGTGGTGCAGTTCATCGGCCAGCCGGTCTTTATCGTGGTGGCGACCTCGCACGACGCCGCCCGCCGCGCCGCCCGCCTGGGCGTGATCGAGTATGAAGACCTGCCGCCGGTGCTATCGCCGGAAGCCGCGCACGAAGCCGGCAGCTATGTGCTGCCGCCGATGCACCTGAAGCGCGGCGAGGCGGTCAGCCATATCGCCGGCGCTGCCCACAAGGACGGCGGCAAGATCCACCTCGGCGGGCAGGAACAGTTCTACCTGGAAGGCCAGATTTCCTACGCCGCGCCGCGCGAGAACGACGGCATGCAGGTGTGGTGCTCGACCCAGCACCCGACCGAGATGCAGCACGCCGTGTGCCATATGCTGGGCTGGCAGGCGCACCAGGTGCTGGTCGAGTGCCGCCGCATGGGCGGCGGCTTCGGCGGCAAGGAATCGCAGTCGGCGCTGTTCGCCTGCTGCGCCGCGCTGGCCGCGTGGAAGCTGATGTGCCCGGTCAAGCTGCGTCCGGACCGCGACGACGACATGATGATCACCGGCAAGCGCCATGACTTCGTGTTCGACTACGAAGTGGGCCACGATGACGAAGGGCATATCGAGGGCGTCAAGGTCCAGATGGTGTCGCGCGCCGGTTTCTCGGCCGACCTGTCCGGCCCGGTGATGACCCGCGCCATCTGCCACTTCGACAATGCCTACTGGCTGCCGAACGTGCAGATCGACGGCTACTGCGGCAAGACCAATACCCAGAGCAATACCGCCTTCCGCGGCTTCGGCGGCCCGCAGGGCGCGTTTGCGATCGAGTACATCCTGGACAACGTGGCCCGCAACGTCGGCAAGGATTCGCTCGAAGTGCGCCGCGCCAACTTCTACGGCAAGACCGGGAACAACGTCACGCCGTACGGCCAGACCGTGGAAGACAACGTCATCCACGAGCTGATCGACGAACTGGTCGCGACCAGCGCATACCGCGCCCGCCGCGAGGCCACCCGCGCCTTCAACGCGCAGAGCCCGATCCTGAAGAAGGGCATCGCCATCACCCCGGTGAAGTTCGGCATCTCGTTCAACGTGGCCCACTTCAACCAGGCCGGCGCTCTGGTGCACGTCTACAACGACGGCTCGGTGCTGGTGAACCACGGCGGCACCGAAATGGGCCAGGGCCTGAACACCAAGGTGGCGATGGTGGTGGCGCATGAGCTGGGCATCCGCATGGAACGCGTGCGCGTGACCGCCACCGATACCAGCAAGGTGGCCAACACCTCGGCTACCGCGGCATCGACCGGCGCCGACCTGAACGGCAAGGCCGCGCAGGATGCCGCCCGCCAGATCCGCGAGCGCCTGGCCGCGTTTGCAGCACGCAAGGCCGGCGTCGAGCCGTCCGACGTGCGCTTCAACGATGACCTGGTCAGCGCCGGCGAGCTGCGCGTGTCCTTCGGCGAACTGGCGCGCGAGGCCTATGTGGCGCGCGTGCAGCTGTGGTCCGACGGCTTCTACACCACGCCCAAGCTGCACTGGGACCAGAGCAAGCTGCAGGGCCGCCCGTTCTACTACTACGCCTACGGCGCCGCCTGCTCCGAGGTACTGGTCGATACGCTGACCGGCGAATGGAAGCTGCTGCGTGCCGACGCGCTGCACGACGCCGGCCGCTCGCTGAACCCGGCGCTGGATATCGGCCAGGTCGAGGGCGCGTTCATCCAGGGCATGGGCTGGCTGACCACCGAGGAACTGTGGTGGAACAAGGACGGCAAGCTGATGACGCACGCCCCGTCCACGTACAAGATCCCGACGGTCAACGACTGCCCCGAGGAATTCAACGTGCGCCTGTTCCAGAACCAGAACGTCGAGGACAGCATCCACCGCTCCAAGGCGGTGGGCGAGCCGCCGCTGCTGCTGCCGTTCTCGGTGTTCTTCGCGATCCGCGACGCGATTGCGGCGGTGGGCGACTACCGCATCAACCCGCCGCTGAAGGCGCCCGCCACCAGCGAGGCGATCCTCGACGCCGTGGAAGCGGTACGCGAAGCGGCAACGCAAGCGGCCTGAGCGCAGGCAACGAAGCGATCGCAAGGAAGCGCGCGCCCGCGGGTGCCCCGGACTTTCCCCCCGTGCCTGCCGTGACAGGCACGGGGCCGGCGGACGAAGCAGGCGCGCGCCCACCCTGCCCCAGGCAAGACCCAGTTTTCCGATAAGGCCCCCACATGCAGGACGCACCGCTCAAACCCTTCCGCTTCGCCGACGCCGCCCGCATGGTGCGCACCGGCGTGCCGGTGGCGATGGTGACCATCGTCGAGGTCAAGGGCTCGGCCCCGCGCGAGCCCGGCATCCGCATGCTGGTCAGCCCGGACGACCTGGTCGGGACCATCGGCGGCGGCCACCTGGAATGGCGCGGCATGGATATCGCGCGCGAGATGCTGGTGCGGCACGAGCAGCGCCGCATCGAGCGCATCCCGCTGGGCCCGGCGCTGGGCCAGTGCTGCGGCGGCGTGGTGCAACTGGCGTTCGAGGTGCTGGGCGAGGCCGACCTGGCATGGCTCGATGCGGTCGAACGCAATTTCGCCGCGCACCGCGCGCTGCAGCGCCACGTGCCGGCCAGCGGCGCGGTGACCTTTGCCGACAGCCGCGCCGTCCTCCCCGCCGTCGACCTGCGGCCGGACGGCAGCTGGACCGACACGGTGGTGCCCGACGCCATGCACGTGGTGCTGTTCGGCGCCGGCCATGTCGGCCACGCGCTGGTCAAGGTGCTGGCGACGCTGCCGTGCCGCGTGCACTGGGTGGACGAGCGCGACACGCTGTTCCCCGGCGGCCTGCCCGACAACGTCGAGGCCGAGGCCAGCGACACACCCGAGGCCGTGGTGACGCAGGCGCCGGCGGGCAGCTATTTCCTGGTGATGACGCACAGCCACGCGCTCGACCAGACCCTGTGCGAAGAAATCCTGAAGCGCACCGATTTCGCCTACTTCGGCCTGATCGGTTCCAAGACCAAGCGCGCCCGCTTTGAACACCGCATGGCCGAGCATGGCATCGACCCGGCCAGGTTTGCGGAAATGACATGCCCCATGGGGGTTCCCGGGATTACCGACAAAGCTCCGGCTATGATTGCGGTTGCTATCGTCGCCCAGCTGCTCCAGGTTCGCGAACAGCGCCTAGCCGCGCTGCGTGCGGGCCTGGCGGAGGCGGTGCATCCCTGAGAACCCGTGCCGCCGGCCCTGGCTGGCGGGCATAGAGAACACGAGGCCCCCATGACCATCGATGCCGCACTGGCGGACAAAATCCGCCGTACCCCCAAGGCCGAACTGCATGTGCATATCGAAGGCACGCTCGAGCCGGAACTGATCTTCCGGCTGGCCCAGCGCAACCAGGTGGCGCTGCCCTACCCCAGCGTGGAGGCGCTGCGCGCCGCCTACGCCTTTACCGACCTGCAGTCGTTCCTCGACATCTACTACGCCGGCGCCAGCGTCCTGCTGACCGAGGAAGATTTCTTCGACATGACCATGGACTACGTCAAGCGCGCCGTCGCCGACAACGTCCGCCACGCCGAGATCTTCTTCGACCCCCAAACCCATACCGCGCGCGGGGTGCCGATCGGCGTGGTGATCGACGGCATTGCCGACGCCCTGGCCCAGGCGCGTACGGAATATGACTTCTCCAGCAGCCTGATCCTGTGCTTCCTGCGCCACCTGTCGGAGGAAGACGCCTTTGCCACGCTGGAAGCCGCGCTGCCCTACCGGGACCGCTTCGTCGGCGTGGGGCTGGATTCCTCCGAGAAAGGCAACCCACCGGAAAAGTTCGAACGCGTGTTCGCCCGAGCGAAAGAGCTGGGCCTGCACCGGGTCGCGCACGCCGGCGAGGAAGGCCCGGCGCAATACGTCTCCGATGCGCTCGACATCCTCAAGGTCGAGCGCATCGACCACGGCGTGCATGCCATCGACGATGCCGCGCTGATCCAGCGCCTGGCGCGCGAGCGCGTCGCGCTGACGGTATGCCCGCTGTCCAACGTCAAACTCAAGGTCTACCCCGACCTGAGCGACCATCCGCTCAAGCGCATGCTGGATGCGGGCGTGGCCATCACGCTCCATTCGGACGATCCGGCCTACTTTGGCGGCTACATGAACGCCAACTGGGAAGCCACCTTCGACGCGCTGCCGCTGGATGCCGCCGACGCGCACAAGCTGGCGCGCAACAGCTTTGAAGCGGCCTTCCTGCCCGAGGTGCAGAAGGCCGAGTTCCTGGCCGAAGTCGACCACTTCTGGTCGGCCACGCCCAAGTCCCCGCCCGCGACGGCCCCTGCGGCCTGACCGGCGCATGCCAATAGACCGGCCCGCCGCGTGACGTAACGTCGGCACGCGCGGGCCGGCCACAAGAGACAAACGATGACGACCACCCCCACGACCGAGTCCACCACCCGTGCCATCCGCGGCCGCGTGCTGCATTTCCTGCGCGACCCGCAGTTCCATGAGGATGCGTACCAGTATTGGGACGACGGGGTGCTGATCGTCACCGACGGCCGCATTGCCGCCGCCGGCGAGTATGCAAAGCTGGCAGACCGCATCCCGGCCGGCGCCGAGATCGTCGACCACCGTGGCAAGCTGATCGTGCCGGGCTTTATCGACACCCACGTGCACTACCCGCAGACCGACATGATCGCGTCGCCGTCGCCGGGCCTGCTGCACTGGCTCGACACCTACACCTTCCCCGAAGAGCGCCGCTTCGCCGATCCCGACTACGCCCGCGGCGTGGCCGGTTTCTTCACCGAAGAACTGCTGCGCAACGGCACCACCAGCGCGGTGGTCTGGAGCACGGTGCACAAGGCCTCGGCCGACGCGCTCTTCACCGAGAGCGAGGCGCGCAACCTGCGCCTGGTCACCGGCAAGGTGATGATGGACCGCAACTGCCCCGAATTCCTGCGCGATACGGCCGAGACTGGCGCGCAGGATTCGGCCGACCTGCTGTCGCGCTGGCATAACAAGGGCCGCCTGTCGTACGCGATCACGCCGCGCTTCGCGCCGACCTCGACCGAAGCACAGCTGGCCACCTGCGGCGAACTGGCGCGCGCCTACCCCGACGCCTTTATCCAGACCCACGTGGCCGAGAACCGCGACGAGGTCAAATGGGTAGCCGAGCTGTTCCCGGACGCGCGCAGCTACCTGGACGTCTACGACCGCTACGGCCTGCTGCGCCCCGGCGCGATGTACGGCCACGCCATCTACCTGGACCAGGACGACCGCCGCCGGCTGGCCGACAGCGGCGCCGCGGTGGCGCACTGCCCCACCTCCAACCTGTTCCTGGGCAGCGGTTTCTATGACTTCCACCAGTCCGACGCCAACCGCCTGAACGTGACGCTGGCCACCGACGTCGGCGGCGGCACCTCGTTCTCGATGTTCCGCACCATGAACGCCGCGCACAAGGTCGCGCGCATGGGCGGCTACTACCTGACCGCGCTGCGCATGTTCTACCTGGCCACGCGCGCCGCCGCCGAGGCGCTGGGCTGGACCGGCCGCGTCGGCAGCTTCAGCGAGGGCTGCGAGGCCGACTTCGTCGTGCTCGATCCCAAGGCCACGCCGCTGATCGCCCGCCGCAGCAACCGCTCGGAGACGCTGGAAGAAGAACTGTTCGCCTTTGCCATGCTGGGCGACGACCGCGTGATCGACAGCGTCTACATCATGGGCGAGCCGGTGCGCGCCGCCGCCTGATCCGTCACATCCGGCACTCCTGTCCGGTACCCAATTCCGGCACCACGGCGCCCGCCCTTCGCGGCGGGCGCGCTTTTACCGCTTAGCGCGTCCTTCCGGATTGACGCCCGTCAAGATCCCCACCGGCAAAGCCTTCTAACCTTGCGGTTTCGCCATGGCCGGCATGCGCCGGCCTCATTGGCAGCATTGGCTGCGTTGGCCAACGCCATCCGACCGCAAAACCAGAAGGTTCCGCATGACCGCAATCCCATCCACGCCCTCAGCGCATCCCGAGCATGCCCCGCATGCCCGGCAGTCCGCCAAGCCCGGCCGGCTGCCGCTGCCGGAGCCGATCGCCCCGGACGCGCCATTCCCGTCGCGCAAGGTCATCCGCGGCTGGCTGATCCCGCTGGGCGAGCGCAGCACGCCGCGCGCGCTGGCGCTGTTCGCCTTCGACTACCTGCTGTTCGCCGCCGTGCTGGCCGGCGTGGTGCTGGCCTCGCACTGGGCCGCCAAGCTGGGGCTGGGCGTGCTGGCCGGGCTGGTGATCGCGCGCCTGTTCATCATCGGCCACGATGCCTGCCACCAGAGCCTGACGCCGCGCCGCGGCCTGAACAAATGGCTGGGCCGGCTGACTTTCCTGCCGTCGCTGACGCCGTACAGCCTGTGGGAAGTCGGCCATAACGTGGTCCACCACGGCTATACCAACCTGAAAGGCTTCGACTTCGTCTGGGCGCCCTACTCGCTGGAAGAATTCAACGCGCTGCCGCGCTGGCGGCGCGCGCTGGAGCGCATCTACCGCACCGGCTTCGGCCCGGGCCTGTACTACCTGGTCGAGATCTGGTGGAGCAAGCTGTTCTTCCCCAGCAAGCGCCAGATGGCCACCCGCCGCCCGGTCTTCGTGCGCGATTGCCTGCTGGTGGCGGCCTTCGGCGTGGCCTGGATCGGCGCGCTGGTGGCACTGGCCTTTGCCACGGGCCAGTCGGCCTGGATGCTGGTCGGCGCCGGTTTCGTGCTGCCTTTCCTGGTGTGGAACGTGACCGTGGGCTTCGTGCTGTACGTGCACCACACCCATGCCAGCGTGGCCTGGTACGACACCAAGGCCATGTGGGCCAAAGCGCAGCCGTTTGTCTCGACCACAGTGCACCTGCGCTTCCGCCATGGTATCGGCTCCGCGCTGCATCACATCATGGAGCACACCGCGCACCACGTCGACATGAGCGTGCCGCTGTATCGCCTCAAGCGCGCGCAGGCGCTGCTGGAGCACGCGCTGCCGGGCCGCATCATCATCGAGAACTTCTCCTGGCGCTGGTATTTCGACACGGCGCGCCGCTGCAAGCTGTATGACTTCAAGGCGCTGTGCTGGACCGATTTCCGCGGCCGCCAGACCAGCGAGAACGCGCCGGTGCCGGCCTGATCGCCATACCGACCGCGGCGGCGGTGGACGGTCCACCGCCGCCGCGGTTATAATTGCCGCTTCCATTGGGGAGTAGCCGCCCTGCTCTCACCGCGCCGCGCAATGCGGATTCCGGGGGACAGGGGCGTACGTCAACAGACTTGACCGCTTGCGGTTATGGCGTGCGCAGCTCCGGACCCCGCCTGGCCAGACTGGCCCAGGCAGCGTCCACGCCTGGCGAGACCGATGACCATACCTTTCTGGCCGGGCCGGGAAAGGTGTGCGTCATTGGCATCTCGCGATGCATTGCGGCCCGGTTATCCCACATAACAACATGGAAGCCTTCCTCGTCTCCACAGGCATCGTCGCCCTTGCTGAAATGGGCGACAAGACGCAACTGCTGTCGCTGGTCCTGGCCGCGCGCTATCGCAAGCCCCTCCCCATCATCCTTGGCATCCTGATTGCCACGCTCGTCAACCACGGCTTTGCCGGCGCGCTTGGCGGATGGATCACGCATGTGGTCGGAGAAAACCTGCTGCGCTGGATCCTGGGCCTGGGCTTTATCGCGATGGGCGCATGGATGCTGATTCCCGACAAGCTCGACGATGCCGAGCAGGCCAAGCCGGTGAAGGGCGCGCTTGGCATCCTGGCTACCACCATCGTTGCGTTCTTCTTCGCCGAGATGGGTGACAAGACGCAGATCGCCACCGTTGCCCTGGCGGCGCGCTTCAGCGATGCGGTGGTGGCCGTGGTCGCCGGCACGACCTTCGGCATGATGATCGCCAATGCGCCTGCTGTTCTGCTGGGGGACAAGTTTGCCAACAAGATGCCGATTGGGCTGGTGCATAAGATTGCGGCCGCGATCTTCGTGGTGCTGGGCGTGCTGGCGCTGATGAATATTGGAGGTTGATTTCGGGGGTGGGTCGCTGTTGGTGACAGCAACGCATCAACAGCCGATAGCATGTCGCCAACTGCACCAGCAGTGCACACACCCAACCCCATGATCACATCGCGGCGAAAGCAAAAAAAACGGGACACAAAGGCCCCGTTCAAACCCTCGCCGGTCCGGTACTAACGACTGCCGACAACTCAGCCCTCCAGACCGTCGATCACCGATGCTCGGATTTCGCGGGCCGGCTCGGCAAGAGCCAGCCCCAATGCTTTTCAACTCAAACCACGATCAATTCGTAGTCTTCGCCCCGCCTTCGAACCACTGCCCCAGCAGCGCACGTTCGTCGTCGGTAATCTGCGTCACGTTGCCCAGCGGCATCGCCTTCTGCTGCACGGCCTGCTGGTAGATCAGCTGGGCGTGGGCCTTGATGTCTTCTGGCGTCTCCAGCTTGATCCCCTTGGCCGCCGTCGGCATCATCTTCGGCTGCTCGGCGTGGCATTGCACGCAGCGTGCGTTCATCACTTCCTGCACCTTGGCAAAGCTGACGGTCGCTGCGGCTGCCTCGCCACCCTTGGCCACGGCGGGGCGCGGCTGCGGCGCGATCATCACGGCCACAACGCCCAGCGCGGCAACGCCGGCAGCAGGCCACAGCACGTTGATCTTGCCCTTGTGCTTCAAGATGAAGAACTGGCGGATCAGCACGCCCGACAGCATGATCAGGATCAGCACCACCCAGTTGTACTTGTGGGCGTAGGTCATGCTGTAGTGGTTTGACAGCATCGCGAACAGCACCGGCAGCGTGAAGTAGGTGTTGTGCACGCTGCGCTGCTTGCCACGCTTGCCGTGGATCGGGTCCACCGGCTGGCCGGCCTTCAGTGCTGCCACCACCTTGCGCTGGCCCGGGATGATCCATGCCAGCACGTTCGCGCTCATGATCGTCGCGATCATCGCGCCGGTCAGCAGGAACGCCGCGCGGCCCGAGAAGACGTGGCATGCGACGTAAGCGGCCGCCGCGATGTAGATCGCCACCAGGATGCCGACCAGTCGGTCATTCTTGTTGAACAGGCGGCAGATGCTGTCATAGACGATCCAGCCGATCAGCAGGTACGACACCGCGAAGCCGACCGCCGCGCCAGGCGACATGTCGAACACATTCTTGTCGATCAGGAACGTGCTGGCGTTGAACAGGTACAGCACCACCAGCAGCGCGAAGCCGCTCATCCAGGTCGAGTACGACTCCCAGTAGAACCAGTGCAGGTTCTCCGGCAGCTGCTTGGGCGCGGTCAGGTACTTCTGCGGGTTGTAGAAGCCGCCGCCGTGCACGGCCCACAGTTCGCCGTCGACGCCTTTTTCCTTCAGGTCGGGCGCGGTGGGCTTGGTCAGGCTGTTGTCCAGCCACACGAAATAGAACGAAGAGCCGATCCATGCAATGGCGGTGATGACGTGCACCCACCGCAGCAGCATATTGGCCCAGTCGAGGATATAGCCTTCCATGTCTTGTCTCCTGTTTCCCTATGCCACCGCGTCAGCTGCCGCGGTAGGTCGAGTACGACCAGGGCGAAACCAGGAGCGGCACGTGGTAGTGCGCGTTGACGTCGGCAATGCCGAAGCGCAGGGGCACCACGTCCAGGAAAGCCGGCTCGGGCAGCTTCGTGCCCTGTGCGCGGAAATAGTCGCCCGCGGCGAATTCCAGTTCGTACACGCCGGCGGCAAGGTCGGCGCCTTCCAGCAGCGGCTGGTCGCAGCGGCCGTCGTGGTTGGTGACCACGGTCTTCAGGGTTTCGCGGCGATTGTCGACAATTTTATGGAGAGTAATCGACATCCCTTGTCCGGGCGTGCCGGCAGCGGTGTCAAGAACATGGGTGGTCAAGCGTCCCATCGTATTTGTCCTTTTGCGATTGGGTTGTGAGGGGCGCCGCTGCCTTCACTAGCACCATTTGTGGGATGGTGCCCGCTCGGTACGTCTGGTAACGCATCCCGGCGCTGGGTTGGTGCGTGGCGACAATGCGCCTGCCCGACCCGGTTGACAACTCCGGGATTACCCTGAGTTGTCGAAAACCTGAGTTGGTTTTGTTGACAATATTGCCGTCCCAACCAAATAATTGTCAACAATTTTCGGATCACCGGACCCTGATACAGGGCATTACGGGGGTCCGGACCGACCTGATTGCATGACCGCTGGTGCCAAGATGTCCAAGAGCCTGAAGCTGATTGCCGGTGTCACCGGCGTTTCCGATGCCGACCCAGCCGGGTCCCTGCCCACCAGGCCGGACAAGCCCGCGCGCAAGGGCTCGGTCGAAGAGCGCATGTACCACGAGATCTACGACGCGATCATGGAGCACCGGCTGCCGCCGCGCACCAAGCTCACCGAGCATTCGCTTTGCGAGATCTATGCCACCGCGCGCCACACCGTGCGCAAGGTGCTGTCGCACCTGGCCGCCGACGGCATGGTCGACCTCGAGCCCAACCGCGGCGCCTTTATCGCCAGCCCCTCCACCGACGAAGCGCACGACATGTTCGAGCTGCGCCAGATGCTGGAGCGCGCGGTGCTGGAAAAGCTCGCCGGCATGCCCGACGTGAAGGCCGTGATCGCGCCGCTGCGCAAGATGGTCGCCAGCGAGCGCCAGGCCTTCCTGACGCACGACCGCCCCAAATGGATCCGCCTGTCCGCCGAATTCCACACGGCGCTGGCGGAGCTGTCGGGCAACGCCCTGCTGGTCAATATGATGCGCCGGCTGGTGTCGCGCACCACGCTGATGATCGCCAGCGTGGAAGCCCCGGGCAACAACGCCTGCTCGTTCGACGAACACGAGGAAATCCTCGATGCACTGGAACAGGGCGATGCCGCGCTGGCCCAGTCGCGCATGGCGCACCACCTCGGCGCCTGCGCCGACCGCGTGCAGCCGGACGAGCCGGGCAGCTTCGATCTTCGCAGCGTGCTAGGCCGCTCCACCTAGCACGGTGTTCCCGCCACGCCCCCGCAAGAAGCAGGCCGAACGCCCGCCGTCCGCACCGCGCCCAGGCAGTGCAAACGAGAGCGCAGCAGCGGCAGGCCGACAACAACGATAGCAAGGCCGGCAACACGCATTGCCGGCACAGAACTGGCACGGGCGTGGCGTTCCCATCAAACCAAAGGAGAGGAGACGCACCAATGAATTCCGCAAGCACCACGGTCCCGACGGACCTCACCAACGAGCGTTTGCCTTCAGGGCGCCTGCTCGCGCTTGGTTTGCAGCACGTTCTGGTGATGTACGCCGGCACGGTTGCCGTACCGCTGATCGTCGGCGGCGCGCTCAAGCTGCCCAAGGACCAGCTGGCCTTCCTGATCAACGCGGACCTCTTCGCCGCGGGCCTGGCCACGCTGATCCAGGCCATCGGCTTCTGGAAATTCGGCATCCGCCTGCCGGTGATGATGGGCGTGACCTTTGCCTCGGTGGCGCCGATGATCGCCATCGGCACCGATCCCAACGTCGGCCTGCTCGGCATCTACGGCGCGGTGATCGCCTCCGGGATCTTCGGCATCCTGATTTCGCCGATGATGGGGCGCATGCTCGGATTATTCCCGCCGGTGGTGACCGGCACGGTGATCACGCTGATCGGCGTGTCGCTGATGCGCGTCGGCATCAACTGGGCGGCCGGCGGCCAGCCCACCACGCGCGCGGTGATCGACGGCGTGGCCAAGGAAGTGCCCAACCTCGCCTACGGCGACCTGACCAACCTCGGCATCGCCGGGCTGACGCTGGTGACCATCCTGCTGCTGACCAAGTACGGCCGCGGCCTGGTCGCCAACTGCGCGGTGCTGCTGGGCATCATCATCGGCACGCTGGTGGCAATGGGCATGGGCAAGGTGTCGTTCGAAGGCCTGGATGAAGCCAGCTTTGTCGCCGTCATCACGCCGCTGCATTTCGGCATCCCGACCTTCGAGGTGACCGCGATCCTGTCGATGTGCATTGTCATGCTGATCACGCTGGTGGAATCGACCGGCATGTTCCTGGCGCTGTCGGACATCACCGGCAAGAAGCTGAGCAACGACGACCTGACCCGCGGCCTGCGCGCCGATGGCCTGGGCACCGTGATCGGCGGCATCTTCAACACCTTCCCGTACACCTCGTTCTCGCAGAACGTGGGCCTGGTCACCGTGACCGGCGTGCGCTCGCGCTACGTGGCGGCTGCCGGCGGCATCATCCTGATCGCCTTCGGCCTGTTTCCCAAGATGGCCCACGTGGTGGCCTCGGTGCCGCAGTTCGTGCTGGGCGGCGCCGGCATCGTGATGTTCGGCATGGTCGCCGCCACCGGCATCCGCATCCTGGGCTCGTGCGATTTCAACCGCAACCGCCACAACCTGTTCATCGTCGCCATCTCGATCGGCTTCGGCATGATCCCGACGCTGGCACCGACGTTCTTCCAGTACCTGCCCAAGTGGACCGGCCCCTTCACCCATAGCGGCATCGTGCTCGGCACGATCGTGGCCGTGGCGCTGAACCTGTTCTACAACGGCATCCAGTCGCGCGAGGAAGCGATGCGCAACGCCGCCGCCAATTCGCACGGCACCGAGTAGCTGTTATCTCGAAGTACGCCGCCGGGCCAGTGACTGGCACGCTCATTGCACAATCGACGGCGCTTGCGGGCGCCGCGGCCCGGACGGTTCCCCCTGAAGCAAGCAACGACCATGACAACAGAGAACTATCCACGCGATCTCATCGGTTACGGCGCCCGGCCGCCGCACGCCCGCTGGCCGGGCGGCGCGCGCATCGCCGTGCAGTTCGTGCTCAACTACGAAGAAGGCGGCGAGAACTGCGTGCTGCACGGCGACGCCGCCTCCGAGCAGTTCCTCTCCGAGATCGTCGGCGCCGCGGCCTACCCCGACCGCCACATGAGCATGGAGGGCATCTATGAATACGGCTCGCGCGCGGGCGTCTGGCGCATCCTGCGCGAGTTCGAGAAGCGGGGCCTGCCGCTGACCATCTTCGGCGTGTCGATGGCGCTGCAGCGCCATGCCGAACTGACGCGCGCCTTCGTCGAGCTGGGCCACGAGATCGCCTGCCACGGCTGGCGCTGGATCCACTACCAGAACATCGACGAGGCCACCGAGCGCGAGCACATGCGCATCGGCATGCAGATCATCAAGGAGCTGACCGGCGAGCTGCCGCTGGGCTGGTACACCGGCCGCGACAGCCCCAACACGCGCCGGCTTGTAGTCGAGCACGGCGGCTTGCTGTACGACTCCGACTACTACGGCGACGACCTGCCCTTCTGGACCGAGGTGGAAGTCACCGGCGGCGAGAGGAAGCCGCACCTGGTGGTGCCGTACACGCTGGACTCGAACGACATGCGCTTTGCCACGCCGCAAGGTTTCAACACCGGCGAGCAGTTCTTCCAGTACCTGAAGGATTCGTTCGACGTCCTCTACGAGGAAGGCGATCCCGCAGGACAGGACAGCCCCAAGATGCTGTCGATCGGCATGCACTGCCGGCTGCTCGGCCGCCCCGGCCGCTTCCGCGCGCTGCAGCGCTTCCTCGACTATGTGCAGGGCCATGACAAGGTGTGGATCTGCCGCCGTGTCGACATCGCCCGCCACTGGGCCGAGACCCACCCCTACACGCCCGCCAAGTAACCCGGATCCAGCATGAGCCACACCTACACCCTCGCCCAACTCAACACCATGCCTGTCGCGGAATTCGTGCAGGTGCTGGGCGGCATCTATGAACATTCGCCGTGGTTCGCCGAGGCCGCCGCCGCGCAACGCCCCTTTGCCGATGCCGCCGCGCTGGCGCAGGCGCTGCGCAGCGCCGTGGATGAAGCCGGCGAGGCCGCGCAGCTGAAGCTGGTGCGCGCCCACCCCGAGCTTGCCGGCAAGGCCGCGGTGCGCGGCGAGCTGACTGCCGAGTCCACGCGCGAGCAAAGCGGCGCCGGCCTGAACCTGTGCACGCCGGAAGAGTTCGATCGCCTGCAGGCGCTCAACGCCGCATACAACCAGAAGTTCGGCTTTCCGTTCATCCTCGCCGTGCGTGGCTACGACCGCCACGGGATCATCGCGGAGTTCGCGCGCCGCGTAGAAAACTCGCCGAAAGACGAGTTGCAAACTTGCATCAACCAGATCCATCGCATTGCGCAGTTCCGTCTTGACGACTTAGTATCCGCCTGAGAAAAAAAGCGTCACCTGTATAACAAAAAACGCTGTACCCGATGCCGCCGGTCCCCAAGCAACACCACACCACACCGAGCCAAAGCCAGGCGGCACGAATAAAAGCACAAAGACATTAAAAGAACCCGACAGGGACCCAGTACACAACGTTCCAAGCAGGATCCAGAAACCACGGAGGTCTAAACATGCAGAAGCAGTACAAGCCGGCAATGAAGCTGGCAGCGGTAGCGGCTACCCTTCTTTCCGGCACGGCCATGGCCCAGTCCAGCGTGACGCTGTACGGCCAGGCCGACATGTTCGTCGGTGCGGTCAAGAGCCCGGGTGTGGGCGAGCGCGCATGGGTCGCCAATTCGGGCGGGATGCAGACGTCTTACTGGGGTATCAAGGGCACCGAGGACCTGGGTGGCGGCACCAAGGCCATCTTCGACCTGAACGGCTTCTTCCGTACCGACAGCGGCAACAGCGGGCGCTTCAACGGCGACTCGATGTTCAGCCGCAACGCCTTTGTCGGCCTGCAGAACGACAAGGCCGGCACCATCAAGCTGGGCCGCAACACCACGCCGTACTTCGTGTCGACCATCCTGTTCAACCCGCTGATCGACTCGTACGTGTTCTCGCCGACGATCTTCCACACCTACTTCGGCGCGACCAGCGGCGCGGTGGTGGATCCGGGCGTCATCGGCGACTCGGGCTGGAACAACTCAGTGCTGTACTCAACGCCGAATTTCGGCGGCCTGACCGCCAACTTCATCTATGCCTTCGGCGAGCAAGCCGGCGCCGCCGGCAAGAACAAGTGGGGCGGCAACCTGATGTACTTCAGCGGCCCGTTCGCGGCCACCGTTGCCTACCAGCAGGTGCGCTTCGACAACGTGCCGACCGACCTGTCCAATGCCGGCCTGTCGCGCCAGGACGCCGCCCAGATCGGCCTGTCCTACGACTTCAACGTGGTCAAGCTCTTCGCGCAGGGCCAGTACATCAAGACCCGCGCCACCACCGCGCCGTCGGGCGACACCAAGCACATCGACGGCCAGTTTGGTGCCTCCGTACCCATCGGCGCCGGCAGCCTGCTGGCCTCCTACGCATACGGCAAGGTCGACAACTCGCTGGGCGACTTCAAGCGCAACACCTTCGCGGTCGCCTACGACTACAACCTGTCGAAGCGTACCGACGTGTACGCCGCCTATTACTACGACAAGATCACCGGCATCGAGCACGGCGATACCTTCGGCGTGGGCGTGCGACACAAGTTCTGATGGCGTAATCGCCGCACCGGCAGTCCTGATGCCCGCCCTTCCGGCGGGCTTTTTATTGCACCTGCACCAATCACTTCCGGCAGGAAAGCCTCACGGAATGCTGCGCTGCGCCATTAGATGCCAAGCCTGTACTCGGATCGGAAACCTTCGCTCCATAGGGGGATTCAATTGGAAGCGCCCTCTTGCGCTACCTAGATTGGTGTTCCAGGCCTCAAAACTCGATCCTAGAGAGGTGACTCATGCGGCGAAATGCGAAGACGCGATCCGAACTGATGGCCATCCTGAACCAGTGCCTCGACAACAACCCCGAGTGCGGCGAATGCGAGCTGCACGCGGTGCGAATGCACCAGCCTGACCATACCGGATGCAACTGGAGCGCCGAGGTCGATTTTCGACAGGAATACGTCGAAAACCTCGACAGCCAGCTGGCCGCGGCCAAGTCCATCATCGTGGTCATGCGCGAGCATTACAACGTGCTGCAGTAGCCACCGCACCGAATGCCTGCCGCACGTGTCGTGCGGCAAGGCAGCATAAACAAAAAGCCGGGTCAGATGGCCCGGCTTTTTCATCCTGGCGCAACGCCAGCAGCTACCTTCTCAGCGCATCAGCGGATAGCATTGCACTCCGCCACCGCCACCGCCGTCATGTTGACGATGCGGCGCGTGGTCGCCTGCGGGTTCAGGATGTGCACCGGCTTGGCCGCGCCCAGCAGGATCGGGCCCACGGTCACGCCCTGCCCGCCCGTGATCTTGAGCAGGTTGAACGCGATATTGGCGGCGTCCAGCGTCGGCATCACCAGCAGGTTGGCGCTGCCGGCCAGCTGGGTCGACGGCAGGAAGTGGCGGCGCACGTCTTCGTCCAGGGCGGCATCGCCTTGCATCTCGCCTTCCACTTCCAGGTGCGGTGCCGCCTTGGCCAGGATCGCGGCAGCCTCGCGCATCTTGCGCGCCGACGGGCGGGTCGAAGAACCGAACATCGAGTGCGACATCAGCGCGGCCTTGGGATGCAGCCCGAAGCGCCTGATCTCCTCGGCGGCCAGCTGCGCGATCGCGGCCAGTTCCTCGGCGGTGGGATCGTCATTGACGAAGGTGTCGGTGATGAACAGCGTATGCTTTTCAAGCATCAGCGCGTTCATCGCGGCGAACACCCTGGCACCCGGCGCCAGGCCGATCACGTCGCGCACATGCTCCAGGTGCGCCTCGAAGCGGCCGACGGTGCCGCACAGCAGCGCGTCGGCGTCGCCCATGTGCATCAGCATGGTGCCGATCAGCGTGTTGGAGCGGCGCAGCGCCACCTTGGCCATGTCCGGCGTGACGCCGTCGCGGCCGCGCAGCGCGTGGTAGGCCTCGTGGTAGGCGCGGTAGCGCGGGTCTTCTTCCGGGTTGACCAGATCGAAGTCCACGCCCGGCTTCAGGCGCAGGCCGGCCTTCTCGATGCGCATCTGGATCACGTGCGGACGGCCGATCAGGGTCGGGCGTGCCAGCCCTTCGTCGACCACGCCCTGCACCGCGCGCAGCACGCGCTCCTCCTCGCCCTCGGCATAGGCGACGCGCTTGGGCGCGGCCTTGGCGGCCGAGAACACCGGCTTCATGATCAGGCCGGTGTGGTAGACGTAGGTCGACAGCTGCTGGCGATAGGCTTCCAGATCCTGGATCGGACGCGTGGCCACGCCGGACTCTTCAGCGGCCTTGGCCACCGCCGGCGCGATCTTCTCGATCAGGCGCTGGTCGAACGGCGTCGGGATGATGTAGTCGGGGCCGAACTTCAGCTCGCGGCCACCGTAGGCGGCGGCCACGGCCTCGTTCAGCTCGGCTTCGGCCAGATCGGCGATCGCCTTCACGCAGGCCAGCTTCATCGCTTCCGTGATCTTGGTCGCGCCGCAATCGAGCGCGCCGCGGAAGATATACGGGAAGCACAGCACGTTGTTGACCTGGTTCGGATAGTCCGAACGGCCGGTCGCGATGATGCAGTCCGGGCGCGCGGCCTTGGCCACTTCCGGGCGGATTTCCGGCTCGGGGTTGGCCAGCGCCAGGATGATGGGCTTGTCGGCCATGGTCTTGACCATGTCGCCGGTCAGCACGCCGGCGGTCGAGCAGCCCAGGAAGACGTCCGCGCCCTTGACGATGTCAGCCAGCGTGCGCGCCGAGGTGTCCTGCGCGTAGCGGGCCTTGTTGGCTTCCATGTTGGCGTCGCGGCCAACGTAGATCACGCCCTTGGAGTCCACCACGGAGATGTTCTCGCGCTTCACGCCAAGGCTGACCATGGTGTCCAGGCAGGCGATCGCCGCGGCGCCGGCGCCCGACACCGCCATCTTCACGGTGCCGACGTCCTTGCCCACCACCTTCAGGCCATTGAGCAGCGCCGCCGTCGAAATGATGGCCGTGCCGTGCTGGTCATCATGGAAGACGGGGATGTTCATGCGCTCGCGCAGCTTCTGCTCGATATAGAAGCATTCCGGCGCCTTGATGTCTTCCAGGTTCACGCCGCCAAGCGTGGGTTCCAGCGCGGCGACGATCTCGACGATCTTGTCCGGGTCGCGTGCATCCAGCTCGATGTCGAACACGTCGATGCCGGCGAACTTCTTGAACAGGCAGCCCTTGCCCTCCATCACCGGCTTGCCCGCCAGCGGGCCGATGTCGCCCAGGCCCAGCACGGCGGTGCCGTTGGTCACCACGGCCACCAGGTTGGCACGCGAGGTGTATTCGGCGGCGGTAGCGGGATCCTTGGCGATTTCCTCGCAGGCGTACGCGACGCCCGGCGAGTAGGCCAGCGACAGGTCGCGCTGGTTGGACAGCGCCTTGGTCGCCGTTACCTGGATCTTTCCCTTGGTGGGACTGCGGTGGTATTCCAGTGCAGCGAGGCGCAGTTGCGCTTCAGGACTGTTCGGGGCATGTTGCGGTGCATCACCGCTGTTCTGGCTGCTCATTGGCTCGTCCGGAAAATGGCCCGGCCGGAAGCGCCCTTCTCCCGCCATGATTCGTATCGGCCGCAATCGGGAGAAGGACCGGAAGCGAAAAAACATCTGGCAGCGAAACTGACGATCCCGACCACGAAGGCTCGGAAAAATCGAGCAGTCATTCTAGCCCACGGCTTCGTGCAAAGTGCCACCAAAGCCAGTCCGGAAGCCGTTTTTTGGTCGGAATGTTCCAGTTAAACAGCTTTTACCAATGGGTATGCAATGAACGTGCAGAAGCATGCCTCTGCACGCAATTGCACGCAGCTCGGTTTTTGCGCTATTTCTGCGGCTTTTCGACTTCCAGCGTGACCCGCCGCGGCCGCCCGCTGTCCCCCGGAAAGTCCGCGAAGGCGCTGCGGATCAGGTATGGCATCGTCGCCGGCAGGCTGCCGTTCTCGGTCTGGTTCTGCGCCGTGACCTGGTAGACCCGCTTGCCGCTGGCAGCGTCCCTGAAATAGACGCGCAGGTTAGAGAACAGCACCGGCACGTCGCGCACCACCGTCTGCGGCGGCCAGTAGCCCGGTCCCCACGGGCCCCACGGCCCCCATGGACCCCACGGGCGGTAATAGCCGGGCCCCCAGTACGGCCCCCAATAGGGCCCCCAATAGGGCCCCCACGGGCCATACCAGGGATCGGGATAGACCGTCTCGGCCACGCGCACGATGCCGGGCGCGGCGTCGTAATCCATGCTGATGCGGTAGCGCGCCTGCTTCTCCGGCACCTGTTCGTAGCCGGCGTCGTACAGCGCCTCGGCCAGCCATTGCTCGTAGGTCTGGCGGTCCAGTTGGCCCGCCTGCTCCGGCGTGCGCTCGAAGCTGTAGGTGCGCGGCGCATCGTTCTGCCAGCCGGGCTGCCGGAAAGCGGTGACATCGGTCACCACGGTACTGGCGCAGCCCGACAGCAGCAGCGCCAGTAGCGCCAGCGCCCAGAGGCCCGGGATTCCCATGGACCAGGCATTTTTTCTTTTTTCATCGCCGACACCGCCTGAGCGCCGCCACATAGCTACCTCGCTTTCCACTCTCAAAATCGTCCTGCGTGTCGCTGAGACCACGCGGCGCCGGCGGAATTCCCGCTTGCCCGGGCGCGGCTGCTGACAATGAACCCCCACCCCCTTGGCTACAATGAGGACTTCGGCGCCATGCTTCGCCCGCACGCGCATGGCACCCTCCCCAACGGTCTTCCGAAGACAGGATCCCTCCATGCTGCGCACCGACACGCCCGTTACCGTCTATCGCAAGGACTATACCGCGCCCCCGTTCGCCATCGACCATGCCGACCTGGTGCTCGATCTCGATCCCCAGCGCACCGTCGTCACCAGCACGCTGCGTTTCGCGCGCCAGCCCGGCGGGGCCGCCGACGCGCCGCTGGTGCTGTGCGGCGACGAACTCGAACTGGTCGGCGTCAGCCTGGACGGCAAGCCGGTGGCCAACGCCACCCAGGACGCCGGCACGCTGACCATCCCGGGGCTGCCCGCGCAAGGCTCGCTCGAGATCACGACCGCGTGCCAGCCCGCGGCCAATACCACGCTGTCGGGCCTGTACGTGTCCAACGGCAACTTCTTCACCCAGTGCGAGGCCGAGGGCTTCCGCCGCATCACCTACTTCCTCGACCGCCCGGACGTGATGGCGACCTTCCGCGTCACGCTGCGCGCCCGTCGCGACGCCTACCCGGTGCTGCTGTCCAACGGCAACCTGGTCAGCAAGCAGGACCTGCCCGACGGCCGCCACGAAGCCGTGTGGGAAGACCCGTTCCGCAAGCCGTCGTACCTGTTCGCGCTGGTGGCCGGCAAGCTGGAATGCATCGAGGAGCGGATCCAGTCCGCCTCCGGCAAGGACAAGCTGCTGCAGGTCTGGGTCGAGGCGCGCGACCTGGACAAGACCCGCCACGCGATGGACTCGCTGGTGCATTCGATCCGCTGGGATGAACAGCGCTTCGGGCTGGAACTCGATCTCGACCGCTTCATGATCGTCGCCGTCGGCGACTTCAACATGGGCGCGATGGAGAACAAGGGCCTGAACATCTTCAACACCAAGTACGTGCTGGCCAATGCGGAAACCGCCACCGACACGGACTTCGCCAATATCGAGGCGGTGGTCGGCCACGAATACTTCCACAACTGGACCGGCAACCGCGTGACCTGCCGCGACTGGTTCCAGCTGTCGCTGAAGGAAGGCCTGACCGTGTTCCGCGACCAGGAATTCTCCGCCGACATGATGGGCTCGGAATCGGGCCGCGCGGTCAAGCGCATCGAGGACGTGCGCGTGCTGCGCCAGGTGCAGTTCCCCGAGGACGCCGGTCCGATGGCACACCCGGTTCGCCCCGACAGCTACGAAGAGATCAACAACTTCTACACCGTCACGGTGTACGAGAAAGGCGCCGAGGTTGTGCGCATGTACCAGACCTTGCTGGGCCGCGACGGCTTCCGCAAGGGCATGGACCTGTACTTCCAGCGCCACGACGGCCAGGCCGTCACCTGCGACGACTTCCGTGCGGCGATGGCCGATGCCAATGGCCGTGACCTGGCGCAGTTCGGCCTGTGGTACAGCCAGGCCGGCACGCCGGTGGTGACCGCGCGCACCGCGTGGAACGCCGACGACGGCAGCCTGGCGCTGACGCTGACGCAGCGCTGCCCCAAGGTCGGCATCGAGACCCGCGCCGGCACGCCCGAGAAGCAGCCCTTCCACATCCCGTTCGCGCTCGGCCTGCTCGGCGCCGACGGCAAGGACCTGCCGCTGCAGCTCGAGGGCGAAGGCGCGCCCGGCGCGACCACGCGCGTGCTCGACTTCACGCAGGCCGAGCAGACCTTCCGCTTCATCAACCTCCCGCGCGGGACCGAAGCGCCGCTGCCCTCGCTGCTGCGCAATTTCTCCGCACCGGTGATCGTCGATGCCGAGTACACCGACGCGCAGCTGACCTTCCTGCTGGCGCACGACAGCGACGCCTTCAACCGCTGGGAAGCCGGCCAGCGCCTGGCCACGCGCGCGCTGCTGCAGCTGGTCGCCGACGTGCAGGCCGGCCGCGAGCTCAGGCTCGACCCGGCGCTGGTGCAGGCCATGCGCGCGGTGCTGACCGACGACACGCTCAACCCCGCCTTCCGCGAGCAGGCGCTGGTGCTGCCCGCCGAGGCCTACCTGGCCGAGCGCATGGGCGTGGCCGATCCGGCCGCCATCCACCGCGCCCGCCAGTTCATGCGCGAAGGCCTGGCCCGCGCGCTCAAGGCCGACTGGCTGGCCGCCTACGAGGCCAACGCCACGCCCGGCCCCTACTCGCCGGATGCTGCCTCCGCCGCCAGGCGCGCGCTGCGCAACCTGGCGCTCGGCTATTTGGCCGACAGCGGCGACGCCGACATGCACGCGCTGGCCGACCAGCAGTACCAGGCCGCCGACAACATGACCGACCGCTTCGCCGCGCTGTCGGCGCTGGTCAACAGCTTCGCGCCCGGGCGCGAGCATGCCCTCACCGATTTCTACGAGCGCTTCGAGGACGACCCGCTGGTGATCGACAAATGGTTCTCGCTGCAGGGCATGCAGCGCGGCAGCGTGGGGAAACAGCCGGGCGGTCCGCACGCCGGCAAGCGCACCATCGACACCGTGCTCAGGCTGATGGAGCATCCGGCGTTCAACCTGCGCAACCCCAACCGCGCGCGCTCGCTGATTTTCAGCTTCTGCTCCGGCAACCCGGCGCAGTTCCATGCCGAGGACGGCTCGGGCTACCGCTTCTGGGCCGACCAGGTACTGGCGCTCGACGCCATCAACCCGCAGGTGGCCGCACGGCTGGCGCGGGTGATGGACCGCTGGCAGAAATACGAGCTGACGCTGCGCGACCGCATGCGCGCCGAACTGGAGCGCGTCGCCGCCAGCACCACGCTGTCGCGCGACGTCCGGGAGATCGTCGGCAAGGCGCTGGCCGCCTGAACCACGGAGTATGTCAGGGAGGCCCCGCAACGCCCCCTTTGCCCGGCCAGGGCCGGCCGGGCATGTAGAATTGCGGCCATCCAAGGAGAACCAACCATGACTCGCATCAGCCTCACCCGCTACCTGGTCGAGGAGCAGCGCAAGCACAACACGATCCAGCCCGAACTGCGGCTGCTGATCGAAGTGGTCGCGCGCGCCTGCAAGGCCATTTCCAACGCCGTCAACAAGGGCGCGCTCGCCGGCGTGCTCGGCTCGGCCGGCACCGGCAACGTGCAGGGCGAAACCCAGCAGAAGCTGGACGTGATCGCCAATGAAGTGCTGCTCGACGCCAACGAGTGGGGCGGCCACCTCGCCGCGATGGCGTCGGAGGAAATGGAATCGTTCTACGAGATTCCCAACCGCTATCCGAAGGGCGAATACCTGCTGCTGTTCGATCCGCTCGACGGCTCGTCCAACATCGACGTCAACGTGTCGATCGGCACCATCTTCTCGGTGCTGCACATGCCCAAGCCCGGCCAGACCGTGACCGAGGCCGACTTCCTGCAGCCGGGCACCCACCAGGTCGCCGCCGGCTACGCCGTGTACGGTCCGCAGACCACGCTGGTGCTGACCGTCGGCAACGGCGTGCACGTGTTCACGCTGGACCGCGAGGCCGGCAGCTTCGTGCTGACGCAGTCCAACCTGATGATTCCGGAAGACACCAAGGAATTCGCCATCAACATGTCGAACATGCGCCACTGGGCCCCGCCAGTGCGCAAGTACATCGACGAATGCCTGGCCGGCGACGAAGGCCCGCGCGGCAAGAATTTCAACATGCGCTGGATCGCCTCGATGGTCGCCGACGTGCACCGCATCCTGACCCGCGGTGGCGTGTTCATGTATCCGTGGGACAAGCGCGAGCCGGAAAAGGCCGGCAAGCTGCGCCTGATGTATGAAGCCAACCCGATGGCGATGCTGGTCGAGCAGGCTGGCGGTGCCGCCACCAACGGCCAGATCCGCCTCATGGACGTGCAGCCGGAAAAGCTGCACCAGCGCGTGTCGGTGATCCTGGGCTCGAAGAACGAAGTGGAACGCGTCACCCGCTACCATCACGAAGCCGAAGGCAAGGCCTGAGCCTCGCCACCCGGCAACAAGACGGGGCGCCAGCTGGCGCCCCGTTTTTCATCCGCCTCCCGCAAGCGGAGCAGGCGCCGCCTGGACGGTAGACGGCGGATGACACAGGCGACACAAAGGGCTTCCCAAGCCGTAAAAACACTGCTAGTATTGCGGGCTGTTCCAGTTCACCGGAACTTGTTGCCGAAGTAGCTCAGTCGGTAGAGCAGCTCATTCGTAATGAGAAGGTCGGGGGTTCGATTCCTCTCTTCGGCACCAATCAAATCAAGCACTTAGCCCAGCCCGCCCGGTTGGGCTTTGTTGTTTCTGGGCAGCGTGTAGCCAGCAGGCTGCGGTTATTCTGCGCTGCCTGAAGCCGATGCCGAGGGCGTGGCATCGGCAAGAACGTGCGTGGCCACCCAAAGCCAGCCACTTGTCGTCGACCGACGCCTCCACGAGCCGGCTCTGGCCGCTTACGTCAGGTCTCTTCCAACAGTACTTTGGCATCTTGCCAGTCAACGGTATCGAACCCTTCGGTGAAGGTGTCATGAATACCGGCCAGGATGGTGCAGTTCGGCCGCGAAGATCAGGCTCATGGCAAGGGCGAACGGATCAGAGGCCTTGCTGGCCAGCGCCAGCGCTTTCTCGCTGCGCACGCACGCCTGGTCCGGAAAACCAAGAAACCAGAGCGTCCAGCTTAACGTGCTCCGCATATGGAGGGCGAGGTTAGGCGCATGACGCAGAGGCCCCGGATGGTCATGCCGTCCTTCATGATGCCCCCCGCGCAAAGGAAGCCGACGCCGGTGACGACCCCCTGCACAATACGTGTCGGGTCTGCCTGGGCGTGCGCTGCAGCACCGCCGTACCACAGCGCCGGGTAGCCGACGAACACCGTCAATGCCGTCGACGCCATGCACACGAGGCCGTAAGTGCGCATGCCAGCGGCCCGGCCGTTGTACGAGCGCTCGTAGCCAACCAGCATTCCCAGCAGCAACGCGCCCGCCAGGTTCAATCCGATGAACGCGTTGGCGGCGAGAAAGCTACCGCTCCAATAGTGCTGCAGATCTCCGATCATGGGGTTTCGCGATCAGGATGCGAGCCAGGCATTCAGCGAGCGCAAGGTTTCCTCGCTCAGCTCGCCGGCCGCGGCGGCAAGACGCAGACGGCCCAGGAGGTAGTCCAGGCGTGCCTGGACCACGTCAAGCTCGGCGGCGAACACGCGCTGCTGCGCGTCCAGCACGTCGGGTTCCGTACGGGTTCCCACGTCACGGCCAAGCGTCGTCGCCGCGAGCGCGCTACGCGCCGAAGTCAGCGACTGCTCGAGTGCGGCGACGCGCGACACGCCCGTTTTCACCGAGAGGAATCCATCCTGCACCTTCAGGCGCACGTCGCGCCGGGCGGCGGCAAGCTCCTGCTCCGCCTGGCTCTTCCTCGCAACGGACTCCCGCTCGCGCGAATCCAGACCGCCGCCCGCGTACAGCGGAATGTTGAGCTGCAAGCCGACCGTCGCGGTGCGGGTGTTGCTGGGTGCAACCCAGGGAGCCAGGTTGCCGCTCTGCCCTTGTGCGCCATAACGTGCCACCAGCGCAACGGTCGGGCGGCTGCTGACGCGGTACTTGTCGATCTCCATGCCGGCAATGTCGAGCTCCGACTGCCTGGTCTTCACCAGGTAGCTCTGCTCTTCCCCCCTTGCCTGCCACGCCGTGAGATTGTCCGGTTCCGGCGGCCGCGGCGCGAAACCGGGCGCCAGCGCGCTGAGGTGATCGGGCGGCATGCCGACGGTTTCCTGGAATCGCGTGCGTCGTTGCTCCAGCGCGGACTGCGCCGTAACTTCGCGACTCTCCACCCCATCCAGGCGCGCCTGGGCTTCATGAAGATCGGTGATCTTGCCCTGGCCGACGTCGAAGCGGGCCTTGGCGCGGTCGCGTTGCTGCCGCAAGGCCGCCTTCTCGGCTTGCACCACACGCAGCGTTTCCTCGCCCAACACCACGCCGAAGTATGCCTCTGCCACCCGCAGGGCCAGGTCTTGGCGAGACTGGTCGAACTGCGTCTGCGCCAGGTTTGACTGCTCGCGGAACTGCTTCCTCGTTGCTACCGCGGTCCTGTCGTACAGCGGCTGAACCAGCACCACGCCGGCCTGCCGCGACGTTCCCGAGCTATCGCTGGCTACCAGCGGCGCGCCGTCGACCGGCTGGTTGCCAGACAAACGATTGTTGATCCTGTCCAGTGCCGCCTGGAGGTTTACGCGGGGACGCAGCAAGGCGTCGCCCTGCACTGCCTTTTCCCTCCCCGCCGTGAGCGCATCGTTTGCAGCGAGGCTCGTCGGATCATGCGCCAATGCTTGCTGATAGGCCGTCACGAGATCGATAGCGCCCGACTCTCCGGCGTTTAGGAACAGCATGCAGCCCAAAGCCACTTGCGCGGCCCGCAGGGCCATACTCAATCTTTTCATCGAAATCACTCTCATCGTCACATTGCGATCAGACGGTCGCAGGACGCTTTGCGCGGTACCAGGTCGCATACAGGGCGGGAAGGAAGACGAGGGTCAGCACCGTGGCAACGGCGAGCCCACCCATGATTGCCCACGCCATGGGACCCCAGAACACGGAATGGGTAAGCGGCACCATCGCCAGGATCGCCGCCAGGGCAGTCAGCACGATCGGGCGTAGCCGTCGGACCGCCGCCTCCACGATGGCCGTCCACAATGGGACACCCGCGGCCACGTCCTGGTCGATCTGCACGACCAGAATCACCGAGTTGCGGATGATCATTCCGGCGAGGGCGATAACGCCTAGCATGGCGACAAAACCAAATGGAATCCGGAACGCGGCCATGATGATGCTGACACCGATCAGTCCGAGCGGCGCTGTCAGCAAGACCATCGCCATCTTTCTCATATCCTGCAATTGAATCATCAGCAGCAGGAGCACCACGATGATCGTCACAGGCATCACCGCGAAAACAGAAGCCTGAGCCTTCGCACTCGATTCGTAAGCGCCACCGATCTCGATGCCGTAGCCGAGCGGAAGTTCTTTTTCCAGTGCGTCGATCTTCGGCTGCAGTGCACGCGTGACGTCGGGTGCCTGCGCCCCCGCGATATCGGCACGAACCGTCAGCGTCGGCACGCGATTACGCCGCCACAGCTCGCTGTCCTCGCTGTCAAGCGTGAGTCGGGCCACCTGCGAGACCGGCACGAACTTGCCGTCGCGCACGTAGATCTTTGCGTCCTTCAGGTTGTTCAGGTCCGTGCGTTCCGCCGCGACGAGGCGCGACACCACATCGATACCCTGGTCTTCCTCGCGGTACTGCGTGATTGGCGTGCCCGACAGCGAAGCCTCAAGGGCCTCCTTGATCTGGCCTGAGCTGACACCCAGTGCACGCGCCTTGTCCTGGTCGACGTCGACCTGCAAGCGCTTGACGCGTTCGCCCCAGTCCTGATTGACCTGGCGCACGTGCGGCTCTTCGCGCATGATTGCGGCCAGTTTCTGCCCGATTGCGCGTACTTTGGCGTTGTCCTGCCCGTACACTCGGAACTGCACCGGGTAACCGACCGGCGGACCGTTTTCCAGTCGATTGACGCGGCCGCGCACATTGGGGAATTTTTCGTCGAACAGCTTCTCGAGCTTCTCCTTCACCCGCTCCCGTGCCTCGCCGCCCTTCGTCATCACCAGCATCTCGCCCAGATTCAGATTGGGCGTCTGCACGTCGAGGGGCAGGTAGAATCGCGGCGCACCGTTGCCAACAAAGCTGGTCACCGCCGCAATGTCCGGATCGCCCTTGAGCAGGCCTTCCAGCTTCTGGACCTCGCGTTGACTCGCCTCGAACGTCGAAGCCTTCGGCATCCACAGGTCCACGATGAGTTCGGGACGGTCAGACGCCGGAAAGAACTGCTGGGGTATTGCCTTGAACAGCAGCAGTGAGCCGATGAACGCAGCAACCGTGATGCCGAGCACCCACACGCGCTGCTTCAGGCAGAAGTCGATGAACCGGCGGAATCTGACATAGAAGCCGCGCTGGTAGACCGCGTCCTCGTCATGCGAGGCGTGCGCATGCTCCTTCAGGAGCTTGAAGCCGATGTAAGGCGTAAAGAGGACTGCCACGACCCATGACAGCACCAGCGAAATACCCACCACCTGGAACAGGGAGTACACATATTCGCCCGTGCCCGACTTCGCAAAGCCGACCGGGAGAAAACCCGCCGCGGTAATCAGCGTTCCGGTGAGCATCGGGAAAGCCGTGGCAGTGTAGGCGTAGGTGGCGGCGCGGAACCTGTCCCAGCCCTGCTCCAGCTTCAGCGCCATCATTTCGACGGCAATGATGGCGTCGTCCACCAACAAACCTAGCGCGATGATCAGCGCACCGAGCGAGATGCGCTGCAACTCGATGCCCATCACGTACATCGCCAGGAAGGTCATGGCCAGCACCAGCGGGATGCTGAGCGCGACGACCAACCCGGTGCGCAAGCCCAGCGACAGGAAGCTGACGACGAGCACAATGATCACGGCCTCGGCCAGGCTCTTCTTGAACTCGAATACGGAATGTTCGACGATACGCGGCTGGTCGCTGACCGCGTGGATCTGCACGCCCACCGGCAGGTTGGACTCGATGCGCTGGATCGTTTCGTCCAGCTTTGCGCCAAGCCGAATCACGTCGCCGCCCTTGCGCATGCTCACAGCCAGGCCGATCGCCTCATTGCCGTTGAAGCGCATCCTCGAGGTGGCGGGCTCCACAAAGCCGCGGCGGACGTCGGCGATATCGCCAAGGCGGAAGGTACGCTGGCCGGCACGGATGCCGATGGCGCGAATTTTTTCGACTGAGTCGAACTCGCCACTGACAGCCAGCCGTACTTGTTCCGCCGACGTTTGAACCGTTCCGCCGGATGTCACGGCATTGGTTTGTGCGAGCGTCGATGCGATCAGTGCCGGGTCGATACCCAGCGAGGCGAGCTTGGCGGTGGAGACTTCCACATAGATCTTTTGTTCCTGCTTGCCTACCAGGTCGACCTTGTTGACGTCGTCGACACGAAGGAACTCATTACGCGCGGCGTCCGCGATCCGTCTCAGGTCGTCATAGTCGAAGCCATCGCCCGTGATGGCATAGAGGTTACCGAACGTGTCGCCGAACTCGTCATTGAAGAGCGGGCCCTGCGTGCCCTGGGGCAGGGTATGCCGGATGTCGCCCATCTTCTTGCGGACCTGGTACCACACATCGGGTACGGCCTCCGGTGGTACATTCTCGCGCAGGTTGACCTTGACCTGCGTTTCGCCCGGCTTCACATAGGTGGACGTATAGTCAATCTCGGCGACCTCTTGCAGCTTGCGCTCGATCTTGTCGGTGACCTGGTCGGCCATCTGCTGCGCGGAGCTTCCCGGCCAGTACGCCTGCACAACCATGGTCTTGATCGTGAACTCGGGGTCTTCCTTCTGGCCCAGGCTGCCGTATGCCAGCGCACCGGCCACTGACAACAGCAACAGCAGAAACGCCACCATCTGCTGGTGCTTCAGTGCCCATTCGGACAGGTTGATCCCTTTCACTTCACACCTCCCGCCCTGGCGACAGTTACCGCCTCGGCCACCTTCACCTGCTGGCCCGCCTGCAGCATGTGCACGCCGGCACTCACCACGGTCTCTCCGCCCGCCAGGCCCTCAACCACGAGGACGCTGTCGTTCTGCGCCGCACCCAGCCTGACTTCACGCGCGATCACCCGCGACGTCTTCGGGTCGACCACCCATACCTGGCGGCCACGTTCATGATCAACGATGGCGGTCAGCGGCACGCGGACTACGCCGTTGCCGTCCACGTCGGGTGCGATCACCGACGCTGTCATGCCTAACCGCAGCTCCGGATCCGCCTCCTGAATGGAGATGCGCGCCGAGTACGTCCGGGTGACGCTGTCCGCGTCCGGCGCAAGCTCGCGGAGCTTGCCCGTCCAGGACTTGTCCGGTTGCGCCCATACCGTAATCGTCAGCATCGGCGCCTTGCGCAACTCGTCGACGCGCGACTCCGGAATGCTGATCGAAACCTCGCGTTCGCCGTCAGCCGCGACGGTGGCGATCGTCTGCCCGGCTGAAACCACCTGGCCAGCTTCCGCGTTGATTGCGCTTACCACGCCATCGCGGTCGGCTACGAGCGTGGTAAATCCGCGCATGTTGGCATTCAGCTGCTGACGCGCCTGTGCCGAACGCAGTTGTGCTTCCGCCTGGTTAAGCGCCAGCCGCTGCTGGTCCAGCTCGGCTTGCGAAGCAAAGTTCTGGGCCAGCAGTTGCTCGGTACGCTTAACGTCCACCCGCGCCTGGGCTACCCGGCTTCTTGCCGCATCAGCCTCCGCGCCCGCCGCGGCTACCTGCAACGTTTCTTGCGTGGGATCGAGCTGGAACAACGGCTGGCCGCGCTTGACATGGCTGCCGACTTCCACCATGCGCGCGACGATCTTGCCGCTGGTGCGGAATCCCAGCTGACTTTCGTAACGCGCACGAATCTCGCCTGAATAGGTCGCACCGACCGACCCGGCGGTGCGCCCGGCGACCACTGTCCGCACTGGCCTCACGTCCTTGCGTTCGGGTTCCGGACCCGGTGTGCACGCGGCCAGATGTGCCGCGATGATGGTAAGAGCTGCCGCTCGAAGGTTCCTGTTCAATTTCTGCGCTCCACTAAGGTCCGTCGCTCGCCTGCGATTCATCAGCGATCCACGCCACGGACTCGTGCTGGCTTCATTGACGGCAGGCCTGTTCGGGCTTTCGCCCTTCCTGAAAGCCCGAAGTCTACTTCATAATGATTTATTTGTCATGATGACATACAATGTATTTTTGTGTGTGTGAGGACGGGTCGCCTTTGAGGTCCCGGAGCGCAGGAGACGAAGACAGCCCGTGCGCAAAACGACAATGGCGATACGCGAAGTGATGCGACGGAGGCTGCAGATGCAGGAAGACCGGCGCGCGGGTCGCCGACGCATTAACCATGAGGAGAGAACAGATCAATGACCCCGATGCAGACCCGATTCGCAACGGAAGCAGAACCGTGGAAGACTGGCGACCACCGTCAGCGCGTCGCGGCAAAGCGGCGGCAGCGTATGCGCTCGCTATTGCTGAACAGTGCGATGCGCCTGATGCTGGAGAACAGGGTCTCGACGCCGTCCATCGACGACATCATCTCGGCAGCAGGGGTTTCACGCGGAACGTTCTACAAGTACTTTCCGTCGTCCGACGCGATCGTGCGGGAGATTGTCGGGAAGATGGCCGAGCAGTGGGTGCAGGCGGCCGACCCCATTGTGCGCGACCATGACGACCCGGCCGAGCACATCGCCAGGGGAATACGGCTGGCGTCGATCCTGACGGTACACCAGCCGGAGGTGGCTGGCATCCTTGGCCGGCTCGGATGGACGGCCTACCAGGCGCCGAATATGCTGGAGTTTGTCCGCAGGGACATAGAGGAAGGCGTTCGGCTCAATCGCTTCAAGCGCATGCCGATCGCCCTGGGCTTCAATATCGTTGCCGGAGCCGCAATGAGCGCAATGCAGAGCATGCTTGAGACCGAATGTCGCGAAGATTTTTCGGAGCTCGCCGCTGCCGTGGCATTGCGCGCCCTGGGCGTGGAGGAATCAGCGGCCGATGCGATATCCAGGTCGCCGCTGCATGCGAGTGAAGCGCTATTCGATGGCTTGCTCGCGAAAACGATCAGCGATATGCCATAGCGCTGGCTGCTAGTTGGAGGGCTCGGCCTTGGCGGCGAGCTTCTCCTGGGCCTTTTCGAGCAAGGATTCCGGCGGAGCCACCAGCTTTGGCAAAGGCGGGGAGGTCAACCGTACCGCACTCGCTGCAGGCACGCCGAGCGACTGCAACACCGCCCGGACAATCCGTTCCGGATAATCCTTGGCTGTTCTTCCCTTGGCCATGCGGTGAACGGCGATCAACCCGGCGCCGGCCACCATGTCCAACGCCACATCGGCCGCAACCTCGTCAAACGTGCCTCTCTTCAGGCCTTCCTTGATATCCGAGGGCAGGTATTCGTAGACGGCAGCACCCTTGCTGCCGACCAAAAGCAGGCCCGTACCGGAAAGAAACTGCGCCACGACAGGATAGGAGCGCGCAAGGTGCAGGTATAAGCGTATCCCCGTTGCAACCCGCAACGCCGGGTCTTCGATATCGCCGACCACGCTCTCAATCATTTGCACCATGTCGTGACTGAGCGCGTCACCGACAGCCGCCAGCAGATCCTCGTTAGTACGGAAATGGTTGTAGAAGGAACCTTGCGAGACGCCAGCAGACGCGATGACTTCCGGGATCACGCTGGCCCCCACACCCCTTTGCCCAAAAACGATCATCGCGCTTTCAATGAGACGTTTGCGCATCCGTTCACGACGTTCTGCGGCAACGCGAGGGCGATGGTCTTTGGGATCAGGAGCGGCAGGCATCTTCAGTTAGAGGACCTTATGTGACGAGGCGATTATATCAATACGCCGCTTCAACGCCGCCAGCATGGCGTACGCCATGCTGGCGGCAGCGGGCGCCGGCGCTCTTCTTATAACATACAATGTGTCATGATGACATCTAAGTCATTATGTGGAAGAATACGGAACTCATCAAAGATCCCGATGCGCACACGCGCTACTTGCCTCACGCAACGAGGCCCAATCATTTTCCCGAGGACATCAGTGCATCAGGACCACGCGTCGCTGCCAGTGGCCATGCAGGATCCGGACAAGCTGGTGGCATGCGAACATTGCGACGCACTCCATACACGAGCGGCGCTGAAACAGGACGAACGTGCCACGTGCCTGCGCTGCGGCGGCGCGCTATATCGCGACAGTTCGCGAGCCTATCGCCGCTTGCTGCCGCTCGTGGTGACTGCCTTGATCCTGCTTCTGGTTTCGAACGCGTACCCGATTGTCGCCATGGACCTCAAGGGCTCGCGCATGGAGACCACGCTATGGAGCGCGGTACAGGCACTCTACGCGGACGATATGGCGCCGGTGGCGATGCTCGTGTTCGCCACGACCATCCTGTTTCCGCTCGCCGAGCTGCTGATGATGTGCTACCTGCTCGTGTCGATGGCGCAGAACCGCACGCCACCCGGGTTCGAGCGCATCTTGCGCGGCATTTGCCGGACGCGGCCGTGGGGCATGATCGAAGTCTTCATGATCGGCGTGCTGGTTACGCTGGTGAAGCTGTCGACCATAGCGCAAGTGATGCCTGGTGTCGCGCTCTGGTCGTTCGGCGCCCTGGTGATTGTACTGGCCGTCATCCTGTCGTTCGACCCGCGTGAACTCTGGCACCACCTCGATGTGCACGATGCAGATGACGTACCGGCCCGCTCGCGGGATACCGCGCCATGACCGAGCCGCTTTCGCCCCTCCCCACCGCCACCTCGCGCGGACTGCTGTCGTGCCACACGTGCGACCGGCTCAGTCCGATGACGCTCGAGGCGGAACCGTGTCCGCGCTGCGGCACCGTACTGCATCATCGCAAGCCGGCCAGCCTGGCGCGCGCCTGGGCCTTCCTGCTGGCTGCCTACCTGCTGTATATCCCGGCCAATCTGTTGCCGATCATGGTGACGCAGTCAATTTTCGGCACGCAGCGCGACACCATCATGTCCGGCGTGATCTATCTGTGGTTGTCCGGCTCATACATGCTGGCAATCGTGGTGCTGATCGCCAGCATCGTCGTCCCGTTGCTGAAGATGATGATCCTCACCTTGTTGCTGCTATCGGTGCGCCGCGGATCGACCTGGCGCCTCCGCGAGCAGAGCAGCCTCTACACCCTGGTCGAAGTCATCGGCCGGTGGTCCATGCTCGACATCTTCGTGGTGGCACTGCTGGCATCGCTGGTGCGCGCCGGGGCGCTGGCCACCATTGCGCCCGGTGCCGGAGCCCTGGCCTTTGCCTCGGTTGTCGTACTGACCATGCTCGCGTCACTGAGCTTTGATCCCCGTCTGCTGTGGGATGCGCTCGAGACCTCTCCTTCCTCCACCGAATTTCAGCACTCCGAAAATGCCCGAACACACTAACCATCCTCCCCCAAACGGTATTCCACCGCCAGGACGCAAGCCCCGCGCGCGCTGGCTACCTTCCCTCGTCTGGGTAGTCCCGATCGTTGCCGCGGTGGTCGGACTCTCGCTGCTGGTCAGCACGCTTGCGTCACGCGGGCCCGAGATCACCGTCACATTCCGCACCGCGGAGGGCCTGACGCCAGGCAAGACCGCCGTGCGCTACAAGGACGTCGATATCGGACTGGTCAAGACAGCACGTCTGGCAGCGGACCGTTCGCATGTGATCGCGACGATTGCTCTCACCAAGGACGCCAGGAACTTCGCCGTGGCCGACACACGGTTCTGGGTGGTACGGCCCCGCTTTGCCGTGAGCGGCGTGTCAGGACTGGAGACGCTGCTATCGGGCGCATATATCGGCGTGGATGCCGGCAAGTCGGCCGAGACGAAGCACAGCTTCACCGGGCTCGAAAATCCGCCGGTCATCACCACCGACGCTACCGGCAGGCAGTTCGTGCTGCGTGCGCAGGACCTGGGCTCGCTCGACATCGGCTCACCGGTCTACTATCGTCGCGTGCGGGTCGGCCACGTGGTGGCGTACCAGCTCGAACCGAATGGCCGCGATATATCGCTGCGCGTATTCGTCAACAAGCCCTATGACAAGCTCGTTTCCGCCGACACACGCTTCTGGCACGCCAGCGGTGTCGACCTCAAGCTCGACGCGAACGGCCTGAAGTTGTCCACGCAGTCGCTGGCCACCGTGATGCTTGGCGGGGTGGCCTTCCAGGCCCCGGACCACTCCACCGCGCATGCCCCGGCCGCCGAGAACACCGAGTACCTGCTGGCGGCGGACCAGTCCGAAGCCATGAAGGAACCGGACGAGCTCGCTCCCGCGCTGGCAGTGCTCAACTTCGATCAGTCCGTGCGCGGCCTGTCGCCCGGTGCGCCGGTCGATTTCCGCGGCGTGACCGTCGGGCAGGTGCGCTCGATCGGTATCGAATACCAGCGTGACAAGAAGGCCTTCCGCATGCCCGTGGTCGTGGAGCTCTATCCGTCTCGCATGGGTCTGCGCGAGAAGGACGTGGCTGACGACGCGCGCAAGCGCGCCATTGTGCATAGCATGGTACAGCGCGGCATGCGTGCGCAGATGCGCACCGGCAATCTGCTGACCGGCCAGATGTATGTGGCACTCGATTTCTTTCCGAAAGCGTCCTCGCCGGTTAACCTGGACCTGAACGCGTCGGTGCCTGAGCTCCCCACCACACCGGGCACCTTCGACGAGTTGCAGGCCAAGCTTGGCGACATCATCACCAAGATCGGCAAGGTGCCGTTCGACCAGATCGGACAGGACGCGCGCACGGCGATGGTGTCGATGAACAAGATGCTCGTCAAGGCGGACAAGCTCGTGGCACAGGTCAACGGCGATGTGGCTCCGCAGGTGGTCGCTGCCCTGCAGGATATGCGCCGCACGCTCGATACGGCCAATGGCGCGCTGGCGCCCGACGCATCACTGCAACAGGATACGCGCAGGATGATGCAGGAACTCACGCAAACAGCCGTCTCGCTGCGCATGCTCACCGATTATCTCGAGCGGCATCCCGAAGCGCTCCTGCAAGGCAAGAGGGAAGAGAAATGATGAAACGTCTAACGATGCTCCTTACGCTGGCCGCCGCGGCCACGACCCTGATAAACGGCTGCGCGTCGCCCGAGGCGCGCTACTACACGCTGGCGGCCAGTCCCTCCGACGCCGCGCCGGCCGGTACCTCGCGAGCCGGCCGTAGCGGCGACCCATTATGGATCGAAGTCACGCCGGTGCGCGTGCCGGAGCGCCTGAACCGTATTCAGCTGGTGGTGCGTGACGGCAATGGGGGCCTCAAGCTTTCCGACACCTCTCGCTGGACGTCGCCATTACCCAACGAACTGCGCGATGCGCTGTCGCAGCAGCTGCAGGCGAGCCTCGATGCGGTGGATGTCTACCAGCGCGGCCTGTCGGCGACGCAGCCGGCATTCCGTGTGACGACCGATGTGGTAGCCCTCGACGCCGACGTGGGCAAGCGGGCAGCGGCGACCATCGCCTGGACCGTGCGGCGACTGCCGGACGGCAAGGTCCTGAGCGGCCGCACCGAAACGGAGGTGCCCGCGCCCGGGCAGGTGGAGGGCGTGGTGAAAGCATATCGGGAGATCCTCGCGACAACCGCGGCCGATATAGCAATTGGCGTGCAATCGCTAAACCGCTAGACGTGACGTTCGTACCCGGCGCCACCGCGCCACATCTCGACGCAGCCGGTTCCGGCCGACCGACGGTGGACGCCTGCCAGCTAAGGGGCCACCCGTTTTTCTGGGGCATACTCCAAGGTTCTGAGTGTCAGGCAACTGGAATGACGGACGATCGAACTACGGGGAATGAGTGGCCGGACCTGTCGGCTGAACGGGGCGTTGCGCAATATCAGCGGCTGGCCTCGTTGCTGAGGCACCGGATCGCAAAGGGCGAGTATCCGCTCGGCATGCTGCTGCCGCCGATCACGCAGCTCGCCGCTGACCTGGGCGTGGCCGTCGTTACCGTCCGGCAGGCGTATGAGTTGCTTTCCAAGGAAGGCCTGATTCGTAGCCAGCGAGGCATCGGGACCCGCGTGGCTGCCCTGCCCGCCGCCACCGCGACCTCGAACTGGCGATCAACGATCCGTTCGCAGCGCCGGAGGCGCTCGCCTTCGAAGTACTCGAAGTCCGGCGCCGCACCAAGGTGCCGCAGGAACTGCTCGGACCGGGCGACCGGTCGGACGGCGAGTACGTCTGTGTCCGCAAGCTACACACCTATTCCGGCGAGCCGTTCTGCTACGCGGAGATCTATGTGTTGACCCTGGTCTTCGACGCATTGCCCAAGGACACCGCCAGGAACAAAAAGCTTCTCGCCGCGCTGCTCGATGAACTGGGCTCGCGGGGGCAAACGTGTGCGACAACGGTTGACCGTAATGCCGGCGGATTTTCCCCTGTGCGACATGCTGAAAATCCCGTTCGCCACACCCGTCGCGAAGATGTCGCGACGTCTTCTTGATAACAAAGGCAACGTACTCTACGCCGGCGTCACATGGTATCGGGGTGACCGCTACGTCTCCGAAATTGACATCCCGGCGTCCGCGTTGAAGGCGGTGCCTGCCATTACCGAACCTCGCAGGGCCGCTGGCGAGCGCAAGTAAGGCTAAAAATCCTGGTCAGTCAGCCCCTAGGGTAAACAAGGGGCAGAAAAATCCTTCCTCAGCCACTAACATTCCAACATTAGAACTTTAGAAGTATCAACTTGACATGCAAGCCCGTTAGCCAGGCTTCGCCGTTGCACTGGGCGCTTCTATTCCTCCGGCGCGTTGCCGCCGTACTGAGTTTCCCGCCGAAGCGGCGTCCCTCTTCCGTGTCGTCAAAGGGCGACTTCCTTCTCAAGGATTCACATCCTCTAACAAACGGAGACAACTCATGACTGCAAGAGTACTTACACAGCCCACGACGTCCACCGGCGCCAAGCTGCCGCTGCCCGCCTTGCCGCAGGACAAGCTCCTGACCGTCAATATCGAGCAGATCCCGCTGATCAAGGATGTCTTTCCGGGCATCCACATCAGGCCGCTGCGCATGGACCCGGAGCGTGGTGAGTGGGTCATCATGGCCATCGTGGAACCCGGCTGTTCCCTTCCGATTCACTACCACACCGGAACGGCGCAGGTGTGGACAATCCAGGGCTGCTGGAAGTATCGCGAGTACCCTGACCAGCCGCAGACGGCCGGCTCCTACCTGTACGAACCCGGCGGCTCGGTGCACACCTTCTACACCCCCGAGGACAACACCGAGGACACGATCACCATCGCCTGGATCGAAGGCGCGCAGGTGAGCTTCAACGAGGACGGCACGTTCCACTCGCTCAATGACGCACTCTCGATCCAGTACGCGATCCAGGCTCTCGCGGCGGCGCGCGGCATCGGACCGGTGCCCTACGTCCGCGGCAATGGCACCGACGTTATCGAGGGATAAGAAGCGACTGACACCAAGGCAGGCTGCTCGCCGGCCTGCGCGGTGCCGTTCCTCTGCTCCTTACAGGCCAGCGTGTACGACACCGATCAGATCAATCAGTGACGATCCATCAATCCGCGAGATTGAGAGAGTGCAAGATGCGAATGATCAAAGCCGAGAGGATGTCGATACTGCCGATGCTGTTGTTGCTCGTTTTGCTGGCGACGCCGCAAGCCACAAGAGCGTGGGAACGCGGCAAGGTCGAAACCTTCGCCAAGTTGCCCGCTGGTGAGGCGCATCCCGAGGGGATCACCGTGGACCGCGAGGGCAATGTCTACGTCGTCACGGTGGCGGCGAACAAGCCCAGGACGAGCGAGGGCACGCTACTTGTGTTCGATCCGCGGGGCAAGCACCTGCGCACTGTCACCATCAAGGGCTCGAGCAGATTGTTACTTGACCTCGGCTTCCATCCCCGGACGGGCCAGTTGCTCGTCGTCGACTACAAGGGCGCGAAGGTCCTGAGCGTCGACCCCAGGACGGGTGCCTCGTCCGTGTTCATGACGGTCACCGGCAAGAACCCCGGCCTCGACGGGTTGACGTTCGACCCCGCCGGAAACGTCTACGTGACCGACGCCCACCAGGGCATCATCTGGAAGGTCGGACCCGATGGCGGCGAAGGGACGGCCTGGGTCACCAGCGCGCTGCTGAAGCCCACGCGGATACCACCGACCATCGGCGCCAATGGCCTGGCGTTCAACAACAAGAAGACGGCATTGTTCGTTGCCAATACGGCGAACGACATCGTTGTCAGGATACCGGTGAGCGGCCCGACGCTCGAGCCCGGCACCCCTGAAGTCTTCGTCAACCGGATCGGCGGCGGACCCGACGGCCTGATCATCGACGAGCACGACAACCTCTGGATCGCGTGCAACCAGTCCAACGAGATTCTCGTGCTCGAGCCGACGCAAGGCCGGGTCATTGCCAAGCTCGGCGATTTCGGCGGCATCGATCGCAACGGGGCGCCGATCGGCTTCCTCTGGTCGAACAGCCTCGTCTTCCATGGCGACGACATTCTGGTCACCAACCTCTCACTCGATGTCGAGACGGCCATTTCGCAGCTCAGTGACGAGCTTGGCCTGGCGCATCTTGTGGGCAAGAATCTGCGCACCATCGATGGGCCGTGGGCGCGCCAGGTGAAGACCCACACCATCTCGAGAATCAAGAAGCCGATACCGGAACGTCTTGCGCTCGACCGCGGTCCACGCTAACCAGATCCTGGTCGCTGACCGCACGACACCGGTCGATGAAAGCTTGCAGCCGATGATGGTGGACGAATTCAACTGAGTTAATCCAGCCGGAGCCCGACCGATGAACGATGCGTTGTTGCAAGCCCGAGGTCGCGGCCGATCGGCACGGAACGGCGGCCTTCCGGCCAGCCGTCATACATTGCCCCAACGGGATGAAAAGGATATGAAGAAAGAGGAGACAACGGGGCCGCTGGCCGGCGTAAAAGTCGTCGACATCACGTCAGTATTCATGGGGCCTTCTGCCACCCAGATGCTGGCTGACCTGGGCGCCGACGTGATCAAGGTCGAGCCTCCGGGCGGAGACAGTACGCGCGGCATCGGTCCCTGCGGCGATGAGAAGATGGGCCCGCTATTCCTGGGCCTGAACCGCAACAAGCGCAGCATCGTGCTTGACCTGAAAGCGCCCGCGGGGCGTGAGGCCCTGCTTTGCCTGGTACGGGATGCCGACGTGCTGGCCTACAACGTGCGCCCGCAGGCGATGCAGCGGCTGGGGCTGGACTATGAAACGCTGTCGGCCATCAATCCGCGCCTGGTCTATGTCGGCATGTTCGGCTTTTCGCAGCGGGGACGCTACGCGCCCCAGGCTGCCTTCGATGACCTGATCCAGGCCGCAACCGGCCTGCCGCTGGCCGTTTCGCTGGGCAGCGGCGACAGTCCCCGGTATCTGCCCATCACCATCGCGGATCGCTCGGTGGGGCTCTATGCTTTCGGTGTGATCTGCGCCGCCCTGTATTCGCGCATGAGCACTGGCAAGGGCCAGCGCGTTGATGTGCCCATGTTCGAGACGATGGTTCCCTATGTGATGGGAGACCACCTGTATGGCGAGACCTTCGTCCCGCCGAAGGGCGGCTTCGGCTATCCGCGACTGCTCTCGCCCGAGCGGCGCCCGTATAAGACGAAGGACGGACATGTCTGCTGCCTGATCTATCACGATCACCATTGGCGGGCCTTCCTCCGGGTCATTGGCAAGCCTGAGTTGTATGACACCGATCCGCGCTTCGCCAACATCAACACCCGCACCGCCCACATCACCGACCTGTATGCCATGGTCAGCAACGAAATGGCCAGGCGCAGCACCGAGGAATGGCGCACCCTGCTCAAGGAGGCCGATGTTCCGGTCTTTCCGATGCACACGTTCGAGTCGCTGCTGGACGATCCGCATTTGCAGGACATCAGCTTCTTCAGCGAATCGGACCACCCGGCCGTCGGGCGTATCCGGGAGATGGCGGTGCCCAGCGAATGGCATGGCACCCCACCGACCAGCCGCCGCCATGCACCCGGCCTGGGTGAGCACAGCCGCGAGGTACTGCGTGAGGCCGGCTACGACGACGCCGCCATCGATGCGCTGCACGCGTCCGGCATCTTGGGGGACTGGCCGAAAGCGCTCCACGCCAAAGGAGAAACCAGCCATGAGTGAAGAATTGCTGAGCGAGGTCCGGGGCGCAGTGCTCTACCTGACCATCAACCGCCCGGGGCGCCGCAATGCCATCACGCCGGGCGTAGTGCAGGGACTTCGCGACGGCATCCTGCGCGCCGATCGTGATGCCGACATCCGCGCTGTGGTCATTACCGGAACGGGCGAGCAGGCGTTCTGCGCCGGCGCCGATCTGCAGACCGGCAGATCCTTTGCCTTCGATTACGCCGAGCCCTACCTGGGGATGGCGGACCTTTTCCGCTGCGCCAGACAGTCGACGGTACCGCTGATCGCCCGTGTCAACGGCGCCTGCATGGCGGGCGGCATGGGGCTGATGGCGATGTGCGATCTGGCGATCGCCAGCGAAGGCGCCCGCTTCGGCCTGCCGGAGGTCAAGCTGGGCTTGTTCCCGGCACAGGTCCTGAGCGTGCTGCAGCACCTGGTGCCACGCCGCACGCTCACCGAATTATGCCTGTGCGGCGAGCCGCTGTCCGCGAGGGAAGCGCTGGCCGCAGGACTCGTCAACGATGTCAGCGACGCTCTCGACGCCAGGCTGGACTTGCTGCTGGCCCGCCTGCTGAACAATTCGCCCGCCGCCATTCGTCGGGGGCTGTACACGCTCAAGCATATGGAAAACATGTCGTTCGAGCAGTCCATGGCGTTCACGGAAAGCCAGATCGGGCTCTTTGCACTGACTGAGGACGCGCGCGAAGGCCAGCTGGCATTCCGCGAGAAGCGCGAGCCCTTGTGGACTGGCAGATAGGGAGATGGGAATGGACGTGAAAACGGTACGCATTGGCGGGGCTTCCGGGTTCTGGGGCGACAGCAGCGTTGGCGCGCCACAGCTTGTGCGCCACGGCGATATCGATTACCTGGTGTTCGACTACCTGGCCGAACTGACCATGTCGATTCTCGCCGCCGCCCGATTGCGCAAGCCGGAACTGGGTTACGCCACCGATTTCGTGACGGTGACAATGAAGCACCTGCTCGGAGAGATTGCCGAGCGCGGGATCCGCGTGGTCAGCAATGCCGGTGGCATGAACCCGCACGGGTGTGCGCAGGCCATTGCCGCGCTGGCCGCGGAACAGGGCCTGACGCTGCGCATCGCCGTGGTGGAAGGCGATGACGTGATGCCCCTGCTTCCACAGCTGCGCGAAGCCGGTGTGCAGGACATGCAGAAAGGCCGACCCCTGCCGGAGAAGGTGGTCAGCGCCAACGCGTACCTGGGGGCCTTGCCGATCAAACAGGCGCTGGACCAGGGCGCCCAGATCGTCATCACCGGGCGCTGCGTGGACAGTGCCGTGACGCTCGGCGTGCTGATGCACGAGTTCGGTTGGCAAGCCGACGACTATGACCGCCTGGCGCAAGGCAGCCTGGCCGGCCACATCATCGAGTGCGGGTGCCAGGCCACGGGCGGCTTGCATACCGACTGGGAAAGCGTCCCGGACTGGCACGACATCGGCTATCCGGTGGTCGAGTGCCGTGCCGACGGCACCTTCCTGGTCGGCAAGCCCCCCGCCACGGGGGGACTGGTCAATACCGCCACGGTCGGCGAGCAGGTGTTGTACGAGATCGGCGACCCGGCCACCTATCTGCTGCCAGACGTCACCTGCGATTTCACGCAGGTAACCCTTCGGCAGGCCGCAGCCGACCTGGTGGAAGTCAGCGGCGCGCGCGGGCGGGCCCCAGGCAATGCCTACAAGGTCTGTGCCACCTATATCGACGGCTTTCGCTGCAATGCGCAGCTTTCCATCGTCGGCATCGACGCGGTGGCCAAGGCGGAACGCACGGCGCAGGCGATCCTTGCCCGCACGCGCAAGCTGTTCGGGGAGAACGGGTGGGGAGACTACAGCCGCACCCACGTTGAGGTGCTGGGAGCGGAGTCCTGCTTTGGGCCACATGCTGCCGTCCGTCACACCCGCGAGGCGGTGATGCGGCTGGCGGTTATGCATCCCGAGAAGGCGGCGCTGGAATTGTTCGCGCGGGAAATTGCCGCGGCGGGGACCAGTTGGGCGCCGGGCACGACGGGCTCGGCTGGCGGGCGTTCCAGTCCCTCGCCATCGATCCGCCAGTATGCATTCCTGCTCGACAAGGGCACCTTGATCCCGGCGGTGGTGATAGACGGCGTACGCAGCGGCGTCACTGTTCCTTCGGGCGGTCAGGCGGTACCCGTCGCCCCGGTGGCGTCTTCACTCGCGGAAGCGCCGGCCACGGGCCCGGCAGAAAGCGACACCGTCGAAGTTCCGCTGATCCGGCTTGCCTATGGCCGTAGCGGCGACAAGGGGGATACCTCGAACATCGGACTGATCGCCCGCCGGCCGGCGTACCTGCCCGTGCTGCGGGCGGAAGTGACGGTGGCGCGCGTGGCGGAGTGGCTTGGGTACCTTGTGAAAGGGCCGGTGACCTGCTACGACCTGCCTGGCTTCGACGCCATGAACTTTGTCTGCGAGTCGGCACTGGATGGCGGTGGCATGGCGTCGCTGCGCAATGATCCGCTCGGCAAGGGAATGGCGCAGATTCTGCTTACCATGCCCGTGCGCGTGCCGCGGGAGTTGTTGTCATGACCAGTAATGCGACCAGCGCTGCGGCCAACGAGAGCGTCATCCTCGCCGACGACGGCACCGGCGGCGTGACGCGATATCGACAACTCGCCAGCGTCATCCGGCACAAGATCGTGTCAGGCGAGTACCCGGTGGGCATGCAGCTACCAACCGTGGACAGCCTCGCCCAAAGCTACGGGATCGCCAAGGTCACCGTGCGCCAGGCCTTTGCCGCGCTGACGGAAGAGGGGCTAATCAGCAGCCAGCGCGGTCGTGGCACCCACGTCATGAAGCAGCCGCCAGCACCCGGAGAAGGCCTGCGCTCCGCCATCAATGACGAATCGGCCCATGGCAGCGAACTGGAAATCCGCATCCTCGAACTGCGCGAGGGCGTGGCGCTGCGGCCGGGGCTGGCCCGCCGCGGCACGCCGCTGGACAGTTATGTCATGGTCCGCAAACTGCATTTGCATGGCGGCACGCCATTCTGCCTGATCGAGGTGTATGTGGCCTCGTCAGTCTTTGCCCGCTTTCCCCGCGGTGGCGAAAGACACCACAAGCTCGGTCACCTGCTGCGCCAGGTCGAAGGTGACCGCCTTGGCATGATGCAGCAGACCATGACAGTGGAGCCGGCCGACTACATCCTGGCGCGCGACCTCGCCTATGGCTTCGGGGCGCCTATTGCCAGGATCGTCCGGTCGACGCTGGACGTCGACGGCAATGTACTGCTGGCAGGGGAGTTCTGGTATCGCGGCGACCGGTTCATCCTGGACGTGGAAATGCCCGCCAAGCTGACCGAGCACTACCCCGCGCTCGCCATCCCCGACAGCCGTCGCTGAGCGCGACAGATTTCACCTTCAAGCGAGGAGACATCCGAATGACATCATCCTATGTACGGCGGGCCGCTGACGTGCCCGCGTACGCACCGGCCAACCATACGGGAACGGCGAACCAGCGCATCATCGGCAAGGAGACTGTCGGCGCGCGCCGGCTCGAGGTCCTGCTGGGCACGATTTCGCGGGGCCACGGCGCGTTGCCGCATGCACACCCGAATCTTGAGCAGGCGTCGTTCCTGCTCGCCGGCGAGGGTCTTGGCGAACTACCGGGAAAGCAGCGCATCTTGCGCGCGGGTGACTGGAGCTTCAACGCCGCCGGCGTCTTCCATCGCTTCGAGGTCATCAGCGACGAACCGGTACAGGTGATGGTGGTCTACGCGCCGCCGTACAGCGAAAACCCGAACGCTGCAGTGACCGCGGCCGGCCCGGACGACCCACGCCTTCAGACCGGTGCTGCCGATGTCCGCGACGTTCCTGCCAGCACCGAACCGATCGCGCTGCCGCACTACCGTGGCGCGCTCGTCAGGCCGGTCATCACACGCGAGACCGTCAATTCCCGCTTTCTCGACATCTATATGGTCGAACTTGATCCCGATGGCGGCGCCGAGCCGCACAGGCTTGGCGAGACCGAGCAGGTGCTCTTCGTGCGTGGCGGCACGCTCCACGGGCACATTGAAGAGGAGCGCTTCGCAGCCGGGACCGGGGAGTGGGTCTACGTTCCCGACGGTGCGGAACTCAGCCTCGAATCGGCGGACGGGACGTGTGAGCTGATTGTCATTCGCGCACACGATCCGCTGTCTTGACGCAAGCTCGGCCAAGTCAATCCATCAGATCCCGAGATGCGGGAGGAGACAAGATGATCCAGCGATTTCCCCGGCGGCGCATGCTCGCCCTGCTGTCCGGACTGGCCGCTGCTTCCGCGGCCCCGCAATGGGTGTGGGCAGCGGGCCTCAACGAGTATCCGGACAAGCCGATCCGTGTCGTGGTGCCGTTCCCTGCAGGCAGTGGCACGGACAACATCGCGCGCTACATCGCGCGGATTATCACTGACCAGACCGGACAGTCCGTCGTCGTGGAAAACCGCCCCGGTGCCAACGGCTTCATCGCGGCAACGGCGGTCGCGACTGCGCCCGGCGATGGCTACACGATGCTCATCACGACAAATACCACCCACGCGGCCAATGCGTCCCTGTTCAAAAAGCTGCCCTATGATCCCATCAAGGACTACGCGCCGGTGTCGTTGATCGCAAGAAGCGGATTGGTCCTGGTGGTGCCATCCGACAGCCCGGTGCAGAAGGTCTCAGAACTGACCACGCTGGCGAAAAGCCGGCAAGGCAAGTTGACCTTCGCCAGCGGCAGTTCCTCCACCCGGGTCGCCAGTGAGCTCTACAAGATGATGAGCGGCGCACCGGCACTGCATGTGCCCTACAAGGGCGTGCCGCAGGGCCTGACCGACTTGATGGGCCACCAGGTCGACTTTATGATTTCCGACATCAATCCGGCCCTGCCCCTGATCCAGAACGGCAAGCTGCGCGCAGTCGCCGTGACCACGTCCAGGCGCCATCCCCTGCTCGCCAATGTTCCGACCATGGCGGAAAGCGGCCTGGCAGGGTATGAGATGACGGCCTGGGTTGCTGCCTTCTTTCCTGCCACCACGCCGAAACCCGTCGTCGCGCGCATGAGCCAGCTGATTCGGCATGGGCTGACGAGCCCGGCGGCTACCGAACACTTCAGCCGGACAGGAGGCCAACCCTTCCCATCGACGCCAGAAGAACTGGCAGCGTTCGTGCGCAGCGAGACCGTCAAATGGTCTGAGGCAATCAAAGCCGCCGGCATTCAGCCGGAATGACCTGCGCCGCCGTCGGAGGCCGGGAATACTCGGCCGGCCCCCTGGCGGTAGTCAGAACATCCGGATCAGTCGGATCCGGGTGAACTTTCCGTGCTTGGCATTGCGCGACGGCGCCACGAAGAGGATTTAACTCGTTGATTTTTAAGGAGTATGACAACGGAAATCGCCTCTCTTCGGCACCAAAAAGAATTCAGGGCATCGCCCACGCAAACCCGGACAGCCCTCACGCTCTCCGGGTTTTTTGTTGCCTGATCTCCGAAGCGCGGCCCAGGCCAGCGCAAGCGGATCTTCTTCCGTCTCGATAAGCTCCCATCCTCGCGGCATCTAGCGCATGGCGTCTGCCCACGGCGCGCATGATGCCACCGCAGACGCGTCGGCCATGGCGTTCCGGCAAACGGGGAGAGGCAGGCTACCGCCCCAACCGCCGCGCCCACCAATACCGGAACGGATGGTCGAAGTCGGGATAGAGCACCGGCTGGCTGAAGCAGCCAGCGTGCTTCATCAGGAGGTAGGCGACAAGCATGGTCGCCCAAAAAGCAAACAGGTCCACGATGCACGGCCACCCTTGTTTGCCAGGTGGCCGTTTTCATTATAGGGAGCGCTGCCGCTGCGGGGCCGATACCGCACTCCGCACTTACCCTAACGCCAGGTGCGTCAGTACACTTCCGGCACGAACATCTGTTGCGGCACCGGATGCCGCACATAGTCCTCATGCCGCTCGCGCGCCGGCAGCACGATCGTGGGTGCGTCCACGTCCTGGTAAGGCACCAGGCTGAGCAGGTGGTGGATGCAGTTCAGCCGTGCGCGCTTCTTGTCGTCGGCCTGCACCACCCACCACGGCGCCTCGGGGATGTGGGTGCGCTCGAGCATGATCTCCTTGGCCTTGGTGTAGTCCTCCCAGCGCCGCTGCGATTCCAGGTCCATCGGGCTGAGCTTCCATTGCTTGAGCGGATCGTGGATACGGCTGAGGAAGCGCAGGCGCTGTTCGTCGTGCGTGATCGAGAACCAGTACTTGACGACCTGGATGCCAGAGCGCGCCAGCATCTTCTCGAACTCTGGCACCGAGCGGAAGAATTCTTCGTACTGCTCGTCGTTGCAGAACCCCATCACGCGCTCGACGCCGGCGCGGTTGTACCAGCTGCGGTCGAACAGCACGATCTCGCCTGCCGCGGGCAGGTGCGCCGCATAGCGCTGGAAGTACCACTGGGTGCGTTCGCGGTCGTTGGGCGCGGGCAGCGCGGCCACGCGGCATACGCGCGGGTTCAGCCGCTGCGTGATGCGCTTGATCACGCCGCCCTTGCCGGCGGCGTCACGCCCTTCGAACAGGATCACCAGCTTGTGGCCGGTGGCCGCGACCCAGCTCTGCAGCCTGACCAGCTCGCCCTGCAGGCGGAACAGCTCGCGGAAATAGTGGCGGCGGCTGTCCTGCTCGGCCCCTTCGGGCAGATGTACCGGGTCGCCGAAGGCTTCGCGGGCTTCGCGGTCGTCCAGCTCCAGTTCGATCTCTTCGTCGTAGTAGTCGGCCACTTCATTGTGGATGCGCCGTACCAGCTCTGCCTCGCCCGGTCTCATCTGCTCCTCCTGTCGGATACATCGCGGTCGCGCCGATGCTGGCACGCCAGTGTTGCAGCCGCGTGAACGCCTGCGCGCGCTATGCCGCCGGGTTGATGTTGTGGTTGTGGCGGAACAGGTTGCCCGGGTCGTAGCGGCGCTTGACCTCGACCAGCCGTGCGAAGTTGGGACCGTAGGCGGCGCCGATGCGGTCGGTTTCTTCCTGCGTCAGGAAATTGACGTAGACGCTGCCCAGCGCGAACGGCGCCGCGGCGCGGAATACTTCGCGGGCCCAGCCGATGCACGCGTCGTCCTCGGCCGGCGTGTCCCAGCGCCCGTGCAGGTTCATGATGAACTGCGCGTCGCGGTTGGCATAGGCGGTGGCGTCCGGCGCCACGCGGTTGGTCTGGCCGCCCATCGCGCCGACGAACACCTCGCATTGCGGCGACGGCAGCTTGCCGATCTGCTCGACCAGCATCGCGATCAGGCCGTCGTCGAGCCCGGCGAAGTTGTGCGATTTCCAGTAGTTGCGCGCTCCCGGCGTCAGCAAGGGATCGAAGGCCTGCTGCCATGCCGTGAACGGCATCGGTCCGATATGCTCGCCATAAGGCGTGCCCAGTTTGCGCAGCGGCTCGACCAGCGCGGCGCCATGCTCCGGCGGGCCGATATAGCAGATCGCCAGCGCCACGATCGGCTTGCCATGCGCCTCCGGTGGCAGGAACGGCAGCGGTGGGGCCTGGCGCAACACCGCCCATACCGTCAATTCATCCGGCATCGACTTGAACTGCTCGCGAAAGGCCGGCAGCACGGTGGGACCCTGCTCGAGGGGGTAGATGATCAGGCCGCCATAGACCTCGGGGCCGACGGGGTGCAGCCGGAACTCGAACATTGTGACCACGCCGAAATTGCCGCCGCCGCCGCGCAGTGCCCAGAACAGGTCGGGGTGCTCGTCGGCGCTGGCGCGCAGCAGCTTGCCGTCGGCAGTGACCACCTGCGCCGAGACCAGGTTGTCGACGGTGGTGCCGAACTTGCGGCTGAGCCAGCCGAAGCCGCCGCCAAGGGTCAGACCCGCGACGCCGGTGGTCGAGTTGATGCCCAGCGGCGTGGCCAGCCCGAAGGCCTGCGCCTCATGGTCGAAGTCGCGCAGCGTGGCGCCGGGCTCTACCCAGGCACGCTGTGCCCGCGGGTCAATGCGCACCGAGCGCATCGCCGTCAGGTCGAGCACCATGCCGCCGTCGCAGATCGCCAGCCCGCCGATATTGTGGCCGCCGCCGCGTATTGCCAGCAGCACACCGTGCTCGCGCGCAAAGTTGACCGTGGCGATCACGTCGGCGACGCCGGCGGCCTGCACGATCAGTTGCGGCCGGCGGTCGATCATTGCGTTCCAGATGCGGCGGGCATCATCGTAGGCGGCGTCGGCGGGCTGCAGCAGCCGTCCGCGCATTTGCGCCTTTAGTGATTCGATATGTTCTTGCGATAACTGGCCCATGATCAGCCTCCCGATGCGGGTTTGGAAACATCGGACGACGCGCGGCTGCCGGGGTGCAGGAAGATGGCCACGAGGACCGATGACTTCACCATTTAAGGCAGGCCCCCGGCGAATGTAAACGCGGCGTGCAGCGCGCCCCGCTCAAGTGCCGCAACGCGATCATGGCGCCGTGCCCGCCTATCATGGAAGCAACGCCGGCACGGTGCAAACGGGCGCCGGCCGGCTGCGCAAATGGACACAACCAGCCACCCTCCCCTGTTCCTGTGCGGCGATGTGATGACCGGGCGCGGCATCGACCAGATCATGGCGCATCCCAGCCAGCCGCTGCTCCACGAGTCGTATGTGCATTCGGCGCTCGACTATGTGCGCCTGGCCGAGCGCAAGGCGGGCCCGATCGCTCATCCGGTGGCGCCCGCGTATCCGTGGGGCGATGCGCTTGCCGAACTCGACAGTCGCGGCGCATGGCCGCGCATTGCCAACCTGGAGACGGCGATCACCACCAGCGACGACGCATGGCCCGGCAAGGCCGTGCATTACCGCATGCATCCGGACAATGTCGATTGCCTGCAGGCGGCAGGCATCGACTGCGTGTCACTGGCCAACAACCATGTGCTCGACTGGGGACGCGCTGGCCTGGCCGATACGCTGGCGGCGCTCGATGCCGCGCGTATCGCGCATGCCGGTGCCGGCCCCGATGAGGACAGCGCGATGCGGCCGGCGTGGCTGCCGCGGCCGGGCGGCGGGCGCGTCGCGGTATTTGCCTTCGCCATGCATAACTGCGGCACGCCCGCTGCATGGCGCGCCACCGCCGGCCACTCCGGCGTGAACCTGCTGGATGACTGGTCCGCCGCCTCGTGCGACCGCATTGCCGCGTGGATTGGCAGGGACAAGCGTGCCGGCGACCTCGTGGTGGCATCGATCCACTGGGGTGGCAACTGGGGCTACGACATCGCCCCGGCGCAACGCGCCTTCGCGCACGGGTTGGTGGAGCGGGCCGGCGTGGATATCGTGCATGGGCATTCCTCGCACCATCCGCTCGGCATCGAGCTGCATGCGGGCAAGCCCATCCTTTATGGCTGCGGCGACTTCATCAACGACTACGAGGGCATTGGCGGCTACGACGACTACCGGCCGGACCTGGCGCTGATGGTATTCGTCCGCTTCGATGCGGCAGGCAACGCAGACCTGCGGCTGGTGCCGCTGCGGCGCAGCCATTTCCGGCTCGAATATGCGGGCGAAGTCGACATCGCCTGGCTGCTGGCGATGTTCGCCTATGAAGGACGCACGCTCGGCACGCGGGTCGAGCGCAGCGGGCTGCACGAACTGCGCCTGTCGGCGGCATGAGATCGCACCATGAGGCCGGCGCCATGAAAAAGCCCGCCGGCACGGCGGGCTCTTGCGGCACGTACCGCCAGGCTGCGGTGCGGCGCTAGTGGCGGTGAATCATATGGTCGAACCATGTGCGTACCGACTGCTCCTGCTGCTGCAGCAGCGTCGGATTCTTCTCGCGCATGATCCAGATGGCAAAGGCGGCACAGGCCACCAGGGCGATCAGCGCCAGTGCCGTGATCAGTGCGGCAGTCATAGCAACCTCCTGTAGAAGACTGGTTGCACCTTCAGTGTAGGTCGGATCGCGCGCGATGCAGGGGACGTGCAAAAGCAGGAAGGCCAGCCGCATTGGCTGGCCTTCCGGTATCTCAAGTGCCACGTGAGTCGGTTCCGTGTAACGCTTCCACAGTTTGCTGGTCCGCTTCTGCATTCACTGCCCGAGACTAGCTCTCTCGCCCATCCTGCGGCACCCCAGGACATACCTGCAGGATAGTACAAATTCGGGCGCGGGGAAGCGCGCGCGCTGATGCGGGCACAGGTCACGCACAGGTCACGCTCACGTCACCTCAATACGGTCGTCGACGAGGCAGATCTGGCCACCGGGCTTGTCTTCCACCACCTTGAGCACGCGGCTGCCCACCTGCAGCGTGACGCCGCCATGGATGCGCCGTGCCGCGTCGATGACGGCACCGGCTGCGGGCTGCATCTGCTGGCCCAGTTCGGCCAGGCGGCCTTCCAGCTCGAACAGGTCACGCGAGAGCTTGAACAGCGTGGCACGCGCCTTCTCGCGCAGGTCGCCGACGGCCTTCTCCGGATGCCTGGCAAAGAACGCCACCAGCTGCCTGACCTTGTTCTGCTCGTCCAGCAGCCGCCGGCGGTCTGCCTCGAGCGCGGCGCGTTGCGCGTCGGCATAGGGATTCAGTCCCACCTGCACGCTGGTGGCGCTGCCGGCAGGACTGCCGAGCACCGCGGCGTGCACCGCCAGCATGGCGCGCGTGCGCCCGCCGCTGATGCTGCCCTGCACGCCGGGGCCTCCGACCACGATGCGCGCGCCCGCGGCAACATCGCTCTGGCGGATGCCGCTGTCGACGTTCACCTCGGTGCCGGCCTCGACCACGGCGTTCTCGATGAAGCGGGCCTTGACCGCGCCCTTGCAGCGCACGCTGGCGCGGCTGATGCCGCCGTCGGCATGGCCGGTCTCGGACTTGCCGATGATGCCGCCCTTGACCACGACATTGCCGCCGGCGTCGATGTCGGCGGCTTCGATGGTGCCTTCGACCAGCACGTCGCCGCTGACGCGCACCGACATGCCGGTACGGATATCGCCCGCCACCCGCAGCGTGCCGTCAAATGCGACGTTGCCCGAATGCAGGTCGACCGCCTCCACCTGCACCACCGGGCTGACGGCGATGCCATGCACGCCGGCTACTGGGGCGCCGGCGATCACGGCAACCAGCAGGTCGGGGTCGTCGGGATCGGCGGCGGCGCCGGTCAGGCCCTCGGCAAAGGGCGGATCGTCCATCGGATCGGCGGCAATGGGCTTGCCGAACACGTCGACGCCATCATGTCCGGGCACCGCCGGGATGCGGCGCATCAGCGGCATGCCGGGACTGACCAGCAGCAGGTTGCCGAGGTCGCGCAGGTCGACGCGCGAATCTTCCTCATCGGCCTGCACTGGCTTGCGCGGCTGCAGCAGGTTGACGAAGCGTGCCGGCTCGCCCTGGCGCGGCGCCACGCCGGCGGCGATGGTGCGCAGCTCGCTGCGGCCTTCGGCCAGCGCGGCGTCGAGCGCCAGCGCCTGGATCGGCGCCACCACGCCGCGCTCGGCGACGGCGCGGCGGATCTCGTCCTCCGTGACCGGGCGGCCGCCTTCGGCGGGCATCAGCGTGAGCCGCGCGGCCAGGCCGTCGTCCGTGATATCGAGCTCGAACGCGCCATCGACCAGCACACCGATGGCGGCGTCGATCTCATGCTCGGCGCGCTGGCACTGCTGCAGGAACTGCGCGACCGCGCGTGCATCCAGCCTCGCGCCGGCCCAGCCGTGGCTGTCCAGGCACTGCCTCAGGCTGGCGTGATCCGGAGCCAGCCTGCCTGGCTCCGGTGTGTAGCGTGCATGCACCTGCTCACCTGGCTCGGTCAGCTCCAGGCGCAATCCCGACTCGTGCATCATGAGTCCCCTGACGTTGGTTGCGGAGCTGCATGGCGCTCGGCCACGGCGGCCTGCCCGCGCTGGCGGACAGCGCGTGCCCGGACGGCTGGCGCTCCACTTGTTATCGATCCAAGACCATCGGCAGCGGGAGTACGAAACTTGAGCGGGCAACGGCCCCCGCCGAGGAGGGGTGGGCCAGGCCATCAGCGGATGGCATCGCCGGACTTTTCGGTAAACTGTCGGCATTTCCGGGACGCGCCGCGTCCCGCAGCCTGTGCAGTCCCCATGTCAAATACCCACGAAATCCGCCCCGGCCAGTCCCTCGAGCTGCTCAAGGAACTCCATATCCTGACGCGCGACGGCAAGATGAACCAGGACAGCCGGCGCAAGCTAAAGCAGGTCTACCACCTGTTCCAGTTCATCGAGCCGCTGCTGCAGCAGGTCAAGGATGAGCGCGGCCGTGTCACGCTGGTCGACCATGGCGCCGGCAAGTCGTACCTCGGCTTCATCCTGTACGACCTGTTCTTCAAGGCCTTGAAGGACGATTCCCATATCTACGGCATCGAGACGCGCGAGGAACTGGTGAAGACCTCGCAGGCGCTGGCAGCGCGGCTGGGCTTTCCCGGGATGTCGTTCCTGAACCTGTCGGTGGCGGACTCGATCACCTCGCCACAGTTGCCGCCGACCGTCGACGTGGTCACCGCGCTGCATGCGTGCAATACCGCCACCGACGACGCCATCCGCTTCGCGCTGGCCAAGCGCGCGCAGCACATCGTGCTGGTGCCCTGTTGCCAGGCCGAAGTGGCCAGCGTGCTGCGCAAGCACAAGGGCAAGCTGCTGGCGGGCAATCCGCTGACCGAGATCTGGCGCCACCCGCTGCATACGCGCGAATTCGGCAGCCAGGTGACCAATGTGCTGCGCTGCCTGCAGCTGGAGGCGCATGGCTACCAGGTCAGCGTGACCGAGCTGGTGGGCTGGGAACACTCGATGAAGAACGAGCTGATCATCGCCCAGTACAAGGACCTGCCGCGCCGGCGCCCGGCGGAGCGGCTGCAGAACGTGCTGGAAACGCTGGGACTGGAAGAGATGAACGAGCGCTTCTTCACCGCCCCGGTTTCGGACAAGCCGGCCGAGCCAGCGTAAGTCAGTCTTTCGGGGGCGGGTTCTTGCCGGTGGCTTTGTCTTCGGCTTTGTCTTCGGCTTCGTCCTCGCCCGCCATCACGCGGCGCCAGCCCGCATGCCCCAGGCGGCGCATGGTTGCCTGGTTGCGCTCGTAGATATCCGCCGCATCCGGGAAGGCCGCCGCCGCGCGCGCGATGCTGTCCTCGCGCAGCAAGTGCAGGATCGGATACGGTGCGCGGTTGGTGTAGTTCTCGATGTCGTCAGGCTCGCTATCGGCGAACTGGTACTGCGGATGGAAGCTGGCGATCTGCAGCGTGCCTTCCAGGCCCAGGCTGCCGAGCAGGCGGTCGGCGAAGTACAGCAGGTCGTTGTAGTCGAGGAAATCGGCCACCGCGTGGGGCAGGATCAGCAGCGTGGTGTCGATCTCCGCCGGATCCGTCTCATCGAGCAGGCGCAACTCGCGCTCGAGTTCACCCAGCACATCCGGCGCTTCGGTGGCGGTGCTGACCACGTAGCGCACCTGCTCCTTCACATAAACACTCTTGGCAAATGGGCACAGGTTGAGCCCGATCACCGCGCGCTCAAGCCAGTGGCGGGTGGCGGCGATGACAGCGTCTGCGGAAGTGGCGGCGGAGGGCATGATGGGGATACCGGGCAAACCGTCATTCTAGCGCTGCCGCAGGCTCTATAATCCGCGGCGGAAACACTGCTGTCCTTGCCGAGCGCCCCATGTCCCCTGCCACGCCTCCCGCTGCCACCGCCAACCCACCAGATGTCGCCATCATCGGCGGAGGACCGGCCGGGCTGATGGCTGCCGAAGTGCTGGTGGCGCAAGGCGCCAGCGTGGCGGTCTATGACGCGATGCCGTCGGTCGGGCGCAAGTTCCTGATGGCCGGCAAGGGCGGCATGAACCTCACGCATGCCGAGCCGGAACCGGCCTTCCTCGGCCGCTATGGCGCCCGTGCCGCGCAGATCGCGCCGATGCTTGCGGACTTCGGCCCGCAGGCGCTGCGCGAGTGGGTGCACGGGCTTGGCATCGACACCTTCGTCGGCAGCTCGGGCCGCGTTTTCCCGACCGACATGAAGGCCGCGCCGATGCTGCGCGCATGGCTGCACCGGTTGCGCGAGGCCGGCGTGCAGTTCCATATGCGGCATCGCTGGCTGGGTTGGGAGGACCGGGATCAGGGAGCGCTGCACGTGCTGCGCTTCGCCACGCCGCATGGCGAAGTGCCGGTGCCCGCGCGTGCCGTGGTGCTGGCGCTCGGCGGCGCAAGCTGGGCGCGGCTGGGATCGGATGGTGCGTGGGTGCCGCGGCTGGCTGACCGTGGCGTCGATATCGCGCCGCTGCGGCCGGCTAACTGCGGTTTCGATGTGGCATGGAGCGAATCGTTTGCCGACCGTTTCGCCGGCACGCCGGTCAAGCCGGTGGCGATCGCACTGACCGATCGCGATGGCAACGCGCACTATCGCCAGGGCGAGTTCGTCATCAGCGCTACGGGCATCGAAGGCAGCCTGGTCTATGCGTTATCGGCGCCGATGCGCGACCGGCTCGAAGCCGATGGCAGCGCGGTGATACACCTCGACCTGCTGCCCTCGCACACCGCGGAACAGGTCGGCAACGAAGTGAACCATCCGCGCGGCTCGCGTTCGCTGTCGAGCCACCTGCAGAGCCGGCTCGGCATCACCGGCGTCAAGGCCGGGCTGCTGCGCGAATGCCTGACGAAAGATGCGATGCAGGATCCCGGCACGCTGGCCGTATCGCTCAAGGCGCTGCCGTTGCGCCTGCTGCGCCCGCGTCCGATTGACGAGGTCATCAGCAGCGCCGGCGGCGTGCGTTTCGAAGCGATGGATGAACGGCTGATGCTGCGCGCCCTGCCGGGCGTCTTCTGCGCGGGCGAAATGCTGGACTGGGAAGCGCCCACCGGCGGCTACCTGCTGACGGCATGCTTCGCCAGCGGACGCACCGCGGCGCTGGGCGCCGCGGCGTATCTGAGGCAAACCTAAGCCTGCTTGCCGCCGACGATGCTGAGCGCCACCGCCTCGGCCACCTCGATGCCATCGATCGCGGCCGAGTAGATGCCGCCGGCATAGCCAGCGCCCTCGCCCGCCGGGTACAGGCCCCTGACGTTGATGCTCTGGTAGTCGTCGTTGTTACGGCGGATGCGCAGCGGCGACGAGGTGCGCGTCTCCACGCCGGTCAGCACCGCGTCATGCAGCGCGAAGCCGGGCAGCTTCTTGTCGATCTCCGGAATGCCTTCGCGGATCGCCTCGATCACGTAGTCGGGCAATGACGTGCTCAGGTCGGTCGGCGTCACGCCCGGCTTGTACGAAGGCTCGACCGAGCCCAGCGACGTCGACGCACGGCCGGCGATAAAGTCGCCCACCAGCTGTCCCGGCGCGTTGTAGTTGCTGCCGCCAAGCTCGAACGCGCGCTCTTCCCACTTGCGCTGGAACTCGATGCCGGCCAGCGGGCCGCCCGGATAGTCTTCCGGCGTGATGCCGACCACGATGCCGGCGTTGGCATTGCGCTCGGCGCGCTTGTACTGGCTCATGCCGTTGGTCACCACGCGCCCCGGCTCCGACGCCGCCGCCACCACCGTGCCGCCCGGGCACATGCAGAAGCTGTACACCGAACGCCCGTTGCTGCAGTGGTGCACCACCTTGTAGTCGGCCGCGCCCAGCAGCTTGTTGCCGGCGAACTTGCCGAAGCGGCTGCGGTTGATCAGGCCCTGCGGATGCTCGATGCGGAAGCCCAGCGAGAACGGCTTGGCCTCCATGAACACGCCGCGGTCGTGCAGCATCTGGAAGGTATCGCGCGCGCTGTGGCCGACCGCCATGATGACGTGGTCGGCTTCCAGGTACTCGCCATTCGACAGCTTCAGGCCGCGCACCTTGCCGCCGTCGATGTCGATATCGTCGACGCGCGTTTCGAAGCGGATCTCGCCGCCCAGCTCGATGATCTCGGCGCGCATCTTCTCGACCATGCTGACCAGGCGGAAAGTGCCGATATGCGGGCGCGCCTTGTACAGGATGTCTTCCGGCGCGCCGGCGCGCACGAACTCGTTCAGCACCTTGCGCCCGTAGTGCTTCGGGTCCTTGATCTGGCTGTACAGCTTGCCGTCCGAGAACGTGCCCGCGCCGCCTTCGCCGAACTGCACGTTCGACTCCGGGTTGAGCACGCTCTTGCGCCACAGGCCGAACGTGTCCTTGGTGCGCTCGCGCACTTCCTTGCCGCGCTCCAGCACGATCGGGCGGAAGCCGGATTGCGCCAGGATCAGGCCGGCGAGCAGCCCGCACGGGCCCATGCCGATCACCACCGGCCGCAGCGCGGGCCCGCCCTGCGGGGCGCGCGCGACGAAGTGGTACTCCATATCGGGCGTCACGCTCCAGTTGGGCTTGCCGGCCATGCGCTTGCGCGCCTCGGCTTCGTCGCTGACTTCGAGATCGATGATGTAGGTCAGCTTGATGTCGGAGCGCTTGCGCGCATCGTGGGCGCGGCGGAATACGGTATAGCCGATCAGGCCGTCTCCCTTGACACCGATCTGCGCGGCGCTGGTACGCACGGCGGCGTCCAGGTCGGCTTCGGCATGGTCGAGCGGGAGTTTGACTTCACTTAGACGTAGCATGGGGAACCCGGGAACTGCGGCCGGGGGGTTGGGCACACCAATGTGCCAGGTCCGGCCGGAGCGCAATTTTATAGTTTTTCGGGCGCCGGGTCGGCAATCGATTGCGGCTGGTGCCGCGATAGCCACGGCACGCGGCGCTTGCGCCACTCCAGCAGCGCCGCCAGGCGGGAGAACAGGCCAGGCGGCACCGCGATGGTAAAGACGGCGTCGCAGCCCGCCGCCACCTGCACCCAGCCTCGCGCCGGCATGGTCAGGGACTCGCCCGCACGCAGGCGCCGGCGCGGAATGTGGCAGGTTTCGGCCAGCCATTGCGGCGGCCCGCTGATCTCGACCTGCCCTGCGCCGGCATGCAGCACCGTACCCGCGGGCACATGCAGATGCAGGCATTGCCCGGCGGACAGGCGCGTGGCTGACACCTGCGGGACGGCTGCTGAAGTGTCGATCGATACGCTTGGCATGGCTTGGCTCCGGTAACAGGCACAGGACTCCAGCCTATCGACCGCCTCTCGCGCGCGGCAGGCACACCCCCGTGCGACCTCGACCGTAACAGCAAGGCAAAACCGGGGCTGTTACGATACAGAGGCCCCGCATCTGTATCTGTAACCCGATGGCCTTCCGCGCCACCATGCCGCCATGGAATCCACCCCGCTCTACCGCCAGGTTGCCGGCCACTACCGCCGCGCCATCGAAGCCGGCACCCTGACCGCCGGCGACCGCATGCCCTCCGTGCGCGCGCTGATGGGACTGCACGGCGTCAGCCTGTCCACGGCGCTGCAGGCCTGCCGCCAGCTGGAGAGCGACGGCCTGCTCGAAGCCCGACCGCGCGCCGGCTATTTTGTTTCGGCGCCCCAGCGCGCGCCGCTCGCGCCGCTGACCGAGCCCGACGCAGCGCTGCCCGATCCCGCGCAGTACGTCGGCATCCACCAGCGCATTTCGGGGCTGCTGGCGCGCAGCCAGCACCAGCATGTCCATACCAACCTGGGCGGCGCCTACTGCGCGCCCTCGCTGTATCCCGCCGATGCGCTGCGCAGCGCCGCAGCGCGCGCCCTGCGCCGGCATCCGATGCTGTTCGCCGAGGCGGTCGAGCCGGAGGGCCATGCGCCGCTGCGCGGCGCCATCGCGCGCCAGGCGCTGCACGCGCGGATGCAGCTGGCGCCGGAGGAGATCGTCATCACGCACGGCTGTACCGAGGCGCTCAACCTGGCGCTGCGCGCGGTGGCCGGCCCGGGCGACGTGATCGCGGTGGAATCGCCCACCTACTACGGGCTGCTGCAGATCCTCGAAAGCCTCGGCATGCGCGCGCTGGAAATCCCGTGCAGCCCGCAGACCGGGATGTCGCTCGAAGCGCTCGAACTGGCGGCACAGCACTACGACAATATCCGCGCGGTGGCGGTGGTGCCCAACCTGCAGAACCCGCTCGGCTGCATCATGCCCGACGCGCACAAGGCGCGGCTGGTGCAGTGGTGCGAGGCGCGCGGCATCGCGCTGATCGAGGACGACTGCTTCTCCGCCACCGCCGACGGCGATACGCAGCCGGCGGCGGCCAAGGCCTGGGATAGCAGCGGCAACGTGATCCACTGCGCTTCGCTGCACAAGGTGCTGGCGCCGGGCATGCGGCTCGGCTGGATCGCCGCCGGCAAATGGCAGCCGCGCGTGGAAATGCTCAAGTTCGGGCTGTCGCGGCCCAACGAGATGCTGTCGCAGATGGCGGCGGCGGACTTCCTCGCCAGCGGCGCGCATGAACGGCACCTGCGCCGCCTGCGCACGCGGCTGCAGCTGCAGCGCGAATGGTTCGCCCAGGCGGTGGCGGCCAGCTTCCCGGCCGGCACGCGGCTGGGCTCGCCGCGCGGCGGCATGCACCTGTGGGTGGAGATGCCCGCGCAGGTCTCGTCCGAGGCAGTTTTCGACCAGGCGCTGCAGGCCGGCATCCGCGTCATGCCCGGGGTGATGTTCTCCAACGCCGGGCGCTTCGACCATTGCCTGCGCATCAACTGCGGCACGCCGCGCTCGGCGCAGATCGAGCGCGCGCTGGCCACACTCGCCGGCGTGGTCCAGAAGCTGGCGGGCTGAGCATCCGCTGCCGCTACGCATTTTTGCAGCACCGGCCCGATCCGCCCTTCCCGATCGACCGGCTTTTTTGCGCCGGTTTGTCCCCATTTGCCGCCGCCTCGCCTATCCTAGTGCGCTGGCGCGGCGGCCATGGCCCGGCTGGTCCCCGGTAACTTGCGAGCTCCGCCGCCAGACGGGAACAAGAACAAAGGAGAGTGGCCTTGAGCAGTCCATCCGCGGCATCGCGCAACCGCCCTGCCGGCACCGAGCCGGGCAACAGCTTCGACGATTACCAGACACTGTTCCAGCTCGCCCCGGTGTCACTGTGGCTGGAAGACTTCAGCGACGTGCGGGTGCACTTCGAACAGTTGCGACGCGACGGGGTCACCGACCTGCGCGCCTACCTGCGCGCCAATCCGCACCAGGTGGCGCAATGCTCGTCGCTGATCCGCGTGATCGACGTCAACCAGCGCACGCTCGACCTGTTCCGCGCGGCCGACCTCGATGACCTCATCGCCAATCTCGAGACGGTCTTCCGCGACGACATGTTCGACCAGCATGTGGAAGAACTCGGCCAGCTCTGGGACGGCGGCAACCGCTTTGCCAGCCAGACCGTCAACTACACGCTGGACGGCGAACGCCTCGACATCCGGCTCGAAGCCACGGTGATGCCCGGCCATGAAGGCAGCTGGGAGCGCGTACTGCTGTCGATCGAGGACATCACCGCGCGCGTGCGCACCGAACGCGAGCTGCGCCGCAGCGAGCAATACGCCGTTGGCCTGTTCGAACACTCGCCGGTATCGCTGTGGGTGGAAGACTTCAGCGCGGTCAAGATGCTGCTCGATGAAGTGCGCGCAGCCGGCATCACCGACTTCCGCACTTTCCTCAACGTGCATCCGGACTTCGTCTCGCGCTGCATGCAGGAGATCCGCGTGCTCGACGTCAACCGGCAGACGCTGCTGATGTTTGGCGCCGAGTCCAAGGAGATCCTGCTGTCGCGCCTCGGCGACGTGTTCCGCGACGACATGCGCATCCACTTTGCCGAGCAGCTGATCGACCTCTGGCACGAGAAGCTGTGGCAGCAGCGCGAAGTCATCAACTACGCGCTCGATGGCCGCCAGGTCGACGTCTTCATGCAGTGGTCGGTCTTCCCCGGCTGCGAGGCCGACTGGGACCAGGTGCTGGTGTCGCTGACCGACATCACCGCGCGCAAGAAGGCCGAGGCCTATGTCGAATTCCTGGGCAAGCACGACGTGCTGACCAAGCTCTACAACCGCGCCTACTATGAAGACGAACTGGCTCGGCTCGGCCGCAAGGGACCATGGCCGGTCAGCGTGGTGGCGGTGGATTTGAACGGACTGAAGGTGGTCAACGACCAGTTCGGCCACGGGGACGGCGACGGCCTGCTGCGCCGCACCGGCGAGGTGCTGAAGAAAGCGGTGGGCGAGCAGGCCTGCGTGGCGCGCATCGGCGGCGACGAATTCATGGTGCTGCTGCCCGGCCGCGACGAGCGCGGCGCCGCCACGGTGGTCGAGCAGATCGAGAAGGTGGTCGAGCTGAACAACACCTTCTATCCCGGCGTGCGCCTGAGCTTCTCTATCGGCCACGCCACCTGCGTGCAGGGCGAGCGCCTGACCGACTCGGTCAAGGTGGCCGACAGCCGCATGTACGAAGCCAAGCGCGCGCACTACGAGGCGCTGGGCAACGAGCGCCGCCGCGAGAACTGAAGCAGCCCAGCGCAAAAGAGCCGGCTTGCGCCGGCTCTTTTGCTGATGACATCGCGTACTACAGGAAGATGACCAGGGCCACGCCCCCCACGATCAGGCCGAACTTGGCCACGTAGTACAGCTGGCGGTTCCACGCCTTGAAGCGGCGGCGATATTGCCCGCCCAGCCAGACAAAGCGGAACAGCTTGTTGATCATGCCGGTCTGGTCGTGCTCGTCATTGGGCGAGCTGGCCGCGGTCATGACCTTGCGGCCCATCCAGTGGTTGAACCTGGCGGCCCAGCCATAGCGCATCGGCCGCTCGATATCGCAGAACAGGATCAGCCGGTTGGCGTCGCTGCGGTTCTCGGCCCAGTGCAGGTAGGTTTCGTCGAACACCACGCCCTCGCCGTCGCGCCAGCTGTGGCGCTCGCCGTCGACCTCGATGAAGCAGCGGTCATCGTTGGGCGTGGCCAGGCCCAGGTGGTAGCGCAGCGAGCCCGCGAACGGGTCGCGGTGCGGATTGAGCTTGCCGCCCGGGGGCAGCTCGGCGAACATCGCGGCCTTCACGCTCGGCAGCTCGCGCAGCAGCGCCACGGTCTTAGGGCACAGCACTTCGGCGGACGGGTGCTGGGCCTCGTACCACTTCAGGTAGAAACGCTTCCAGCCGTACTTGAAGAAGGAATTGAAGCCGGCGTCGTCGTTCTTGTCCGCGGCCTTGATCTTGCGCATCGCGGCCAGCGCCAGGCCTTCGTCGCGGATCTCCGGCCACGCGGCGCGCAGCTTCTCCAGGTCGGGGAAATTTTTGACCGGAATATACGGCGTGCGCGGCACGCCCGAGAACGCGTACATAAAGCAGTTGATCGGCGCGACCAGCGCCGAATGGTCCAGCAGCTGGCGCCAGATCTTCAGCCTTACCTTGCCGCGGAAGTGCACATACAGGATGGCACCGAGGTAGCCCGCGACGATTATCCACTTGATCACCCGAAATCCTCCTGGTTGGCCGCCCTGGCGCGCATGATGACGGGCGCAGCGGGCAGTTGGGCGAAAACCGGCATTTTACCGAAATGGCCGCCACAGCGCAGCCAGTGGCGGCTGCAGCACATCGCAACGGAGCGGCTGTCAGGACTCGCGATCCGGGCCGCCGCGCGACTGGCGCGCGATCCGATCGATCAGCGCCTGGGCATCTTCGGGCATGCCCTGCAGCGTCAGCAGGCGGGCGTTAAGCACCAGGTTTTCCAGCACCAGCTTGGCGGTCGAGGCCCACATCGTGGCCAGCAGCGCTTCCATCGGCATGCCGGAGGCTTCCAGCTGCTCGGAGCGCTCGGCGATCAGCCGGCATGCCAGCTGGCGCAGCGCGCGGTCATCGAACGGCAGGTCGGCGTAGTCGATCGGGTCTTCCTTCTCGACCTCGGCCATCAATTGCAGCAGGGTGTCTTCTGTCATGGGCAGACTCCTGGCACAGCATGAACGCGATGGGCATCGCCAGTCACGCGGCGACGAACTACGTGCCATCGCGCTCGACCTGATCGGCGTAGCCATTGCCATAGCCTACCATCGCATGGCCTGTCGGGCCACGATGCCTGCCCGCCACCCGCGTGGGATTGTGCCTTCCGCTCGGCGCCACAGACGCGAGCAAATCCAGCGCGCCGGGGCCTGTGGACCGGCCGCGGCGGCGAGCGTGGCGCTATGTTCAGAGCGCCGGCGGCTGGCGGCGGAAGCCGACGCCGAAGCGGTTCCACGCATTGATCATCGAGATCAGCAGCGTCAGGTCGGCAATTTCCTTTTCCGAGAACTGCTCGCGCACCGCGTTGTAGTCGGCGTCGGGCGCCTGGCTTTGCGGCAGCAGCGTCAGCGCCTCGGTCCAGGCCAGCGCGGCACGCTCGCGCGCGCTGAACCAGCTCACTTCGCGCCATGCCGGCAGCAGGCTCAGGCGGCGATCGCTCTCGCCGTGCTTGCGCGCGTCGGTCACATGCATATCCAGGCAGAAGGCACAGCCGTTGATCTGCGAGGCACGGATCTTCACCAGTTCCTTCAGGCTGTTTTCCAGCCCGCAGCGGGCAATGTAGATCTCTACGCCGACCATGGCCTTGTAGGCATCAGGGGCCACGTCTTGCCAGTTCATACGTTCTTCCATGTCGATTCTCCAGGGATCCGGTTGAGTGATTGGCGGGCGCTGGCCCGTTGGACTCAAAGATAGCCGCCGCGATTGGCTCCGTACACAGCCAATTTCCGGCAAAATCGGTAGACCAATTCCACGCAACGACCATGGAGCTCCATCTCGCGCTGGACCACGCCGGCGACCTGACCGCGCAGATCGTCCACCAGATCCGCGACGCCATCCAGTCGGGGCGCCTGGAGGCCGGCGCACGCATGCCGCCCACGCGGCTGCTCGGCACGCAGCTGGGCGTCGCGCGCAAGACCGTGACCACGGCCTACGAGCGGCTGGTGGCGGAGGGCTGGCTGCACGCCCGCGTCGGCGATGGCACCTATGTCGCCGAGGGACTGGCGCGCAAGCCGGTGCGCATCGCCGCCGCGCCGGTGCTGCCGCCGGCAGTTCTGCGCTGGATGGCGGCCGAGGCGCCCTTCCTCGGGCCGGCCGGCGGCGCGCGCTACGCCTTCCAGCCAGGCCAGGCCGACACCGCGCGCTTTCCGCACGAAGCCTGGTCGCGCTGCGTGCGCGCGGCACTCGCGGCGGAGCGGCAACGCGCGCCCGGGCCCGCGGATCCCAGTGGCGAGATGCCGCTGCGGCAGGCCATTGCCACTCATATTGCCTTCACCCGCGGCGTGCAGGGCGCTCCCACCGATATCCTGGTCACCGCCGGCGCGCAGCAGGGCATCGACCTGGCCGCGCGGCTGCTGCTTGGGCCGGGCGCCGTGGTAGCCATGGAGAATCCCGGCTACCCGATGGCCCGCGCGTTGTTCCAGGGGCTGGGCGCGCGCGTGGTGCCGGTACCGGTGGACGGCGAAGGACTGGTGGTGGAGGCGCTGCCCGGCGAGGCGACGCTGGTCTTCGTCACGCCGTCGCACCAGTCGCCGCTGGGCGTGCCGATGAGCCTGGCGCGGCGGCAGGCGCTGCTCGACTGGGCCGCGCGCCGCCACGCGGTGATCCTGGAGGACGACTACGACAGCGAGTTCCGCTATGGCGGGCAGGCGCTGGACGCACTGCAGACGCTGGACCGCCACGGCCGCGTGGTGTACCTGGGGACGTTTTCCAAGACGCTGCTGGCCAACCTGCGCTGCGGCTATCTGGTGGTGCCGCCATGGCTGATGCCGGCGGCACGCAAGGTCAAGCACCTGATGGACTGGTACACCCCGACGCTGATCCAGCAGGCGCTGGCGCGCTTCATGTCGGAGGGACACCTGCTGCGCCATATCCGGCGCTCTCACGCGCGCCATGCGCAGCGGCGCGCGCGGCTGCTGGCGCGGCTGCACGGCGACCTGTCACCGTGGCTCGAAGCCCTGCCGGCAATGGCCGGGTTTCACCTGGCGGCGCGGCTGCGCGTGCCAATGGCTTCCGACGCGCTGGTGGCGATGGCACGGCTCGCGGACCTGGAACTGGCCACCCTCGACCCCTTCTACGCCACGCCGCCACCGACCTGCGCCGGCCTGCTGCTCGGCTTCGGCGCCATCGACCTGCTCGACATCGATCCGGCGCTCGACCGGCTGGCAATGGTACTCTCTGCCTTGGCCCCCGAGCCGGCGCGCGTCGTGTGACGCTGCCGCCATCCAGCAGAAGTGCCGGCCTCAGGGTACGCACCGAATGCGTAGTAGCGCACGCGCAGTCATACTGGCGTTCGCAAGCTTCCGTTGAACAAATCGGACCGGAAGCAGTCTTATTCGCACTTCCAACCACACCAGAGTCGCGTTCATGACCAAGCGTTTGTTGTCCGCCATGCGTCAGTACGCATGGTTTTCAGGGGTGAAGCATCATGTCGTGCAGGGCGTCGAAGCCCTGGCGGAGTTGCTCAAGTCCCCTTCCGCCGCGGCGCGTGCCGTCGCGGCCGTGATCGCCGAAACCGAACACGGCGTGCAGGTCTGGGTCTCGTATCTCGGCAAGCCGCTGGACCCGCACACCAACTACGTGCTGTGGCCGAACCGCGCCCTGCGGCCGGCACGGCGCCGCATCCAGCCCTCCCCCATCGAGCAGTTGCAGATGCGGCGACGGCGCGACGAATAGCCCGAACAGCCGCGCCCTCCGCTGCATCGACGCAGCGCCCCGCCGGTATCCCGGCGCCGGGCGCTGGCAGCGCTCAGGCGTCCGCCCAGCGGCGCAGCAGGTTGTGATAGACGCCGGTCAGGCCGATAACGGCTTCATGCGACTGACCGAGTTCCTGCGCGGTCTGGCGGATGCGCCCGTCCATCTCGAACAGCAGCGCACGCTGGCCGTCGTCGCGCACCATGCTCTGGATCCAGAAGAACGACGACACCCGCGCGCCGCGCGTGACCGGCGTCACGTGGTGGATGCTGGTGGCCGGGTACAGCACCATATGCCCGGCGGGCAGCTTCACGCGCTGCTGGCCGTAGGTGTCCTCGATCACCAGTTCGCCACCGTCGTACTGGTCCGGTTCGGTCAGGAACAGCGTTGCCGACAGGTCGCTGCGGATGCGGAAGCTGGTGCCGCGCAGGTAGCGGATCGCGTTGTCGACATGGTTGGCAAAGGTGTGCCCGCCCTCGTAGCGGTTGAACAGCGGCGGATATACCTTCAGCGGCAGTGCCGCCGAGAAAAACAACGCGTTGTTGCCCAGCGCATCCTGGATCAGGTCGCCAACCTGGCGCGCCGCGGGCGAGCCTTCGGGCAGCTGCAGGTTGCGCTTGGCCAGCGCCGACTGGTAGCCCGAGGTTTCATTGCCATCGGTCCACGGCGCGGCGTCGATGATCTGCCGCACCTGCGCCACCTGGTCCTTGGAAAGTACGTCTGGAATCTGCAGCAACATGGTGGCGACAACCTCTGGGCAAGAATGGGGAAAGCGCGCACGCCGGACGGACGCGTCGTGAACGCGTATTGTATGTGAACCCTGATGCCGCTCGAACAAGAATCATTATTGTTTGAGCTTGCGCAGGCGCCGGTTCCACTACAATGGTTTTTGTGTTCCCGTCATCGCCAAGGAGAAGACATGTCCGAACCGCTACACGACGAAGCGCTGGTCAATCTCTACCTGGAACGCATTTCAGCCCTGTCGGTGAGCGCCTTCGATGGTGCCGATGTCGGCGCCGAGCTCGATGCCGTGATGCGCGAAGCGGTGGCCAAGTGCCAGGCAGCAGGCGGTCCGCAGGCACAAGGCACGCTGGCGGTGCTGGCCAAGCGATTGCGGGAGCGCGCCGATGCAGCCGAGCGCGAAGACCAGTCGCTGGTGCGCAATACCTTCCTGCAGGCGGCGCAACGATTGCCGGCCTGACGACGAGCAAGCACCGAGCGCGATCATCGCGGAGGTTCGCAGTTCAGTTCGGAGCTGGGAATGAATCAGGCCGGACGGCCTTGAGAACAACACCTTGAAGAATTGCGGCGGACACCGCGAAAGGTGTTGGTTGCGGGGGCAGGACTTGAACCTGCGACCTTCGGGTTATGAGCCCGACGAGCTGCCAACTGCTCCACCCCGCGTCTGAAGAAACAAATTATGCAGCATTCGCGCGGATCTGGCAAGTCTTTTCTTGACCGGCTGCAAAAATCGCCAGCGTGCTCACACGCGATGCCTGGCGGTGTCACCACATCCAGCGTAGGAACGCCGGCCCGGATCAAAAATGATCCAGGTCAACGGCCACAGATCATGCCGTGATATATGCCATTGCGAACCGCGCAACGGCGCGCAAGTGGCGCGCGGGGGCATCACTCGGGCGGCGGCCCGAGCAGGCGGTCCACCAGCGCATAGCCAGCACCGAATGCCGCCACTTCCGCCGCATGGCGCGTAGCGAACTGTTGCGAGCCGCTCACCAGCACTTCGGTATCGCCCGCATCGGCGGGATCGACGCCTTCCTGGGCCACGCGCACTTCATAGCCCCATCGACCGATGCTTCCCTGGCCCTGCGGCGACACCTGGACGTAGACATCCATGTCGCGGTACTGCTCGACGCGCCAGTCGTTTTCCATGCCCATTGCTCCGGTTTGGCTTGTACTGCCCTTGAGTCGAGCCTAGGAGGCGGCAAGGACGCGCGCAAGCCGTGGCGCAGCAAAAACGCTGGCGGCGCGGGGACTACAAGCGATGCGAAAGACAGGGAGAGAGAGGCAGGAAAACAAAAAGGGCTTCCGTTTCCGGAAGCCCTTTTCTTACTGCATAGGTGGCGCGGCTGGCAGGATTCGAACCCACGACCCCTTGGTTCGTAGCCAAGTACTCTATCCAACTGAGCTACAGCCGCACTCGAGAAAAGAGATTATATCTGAGATTTCAGATTTGTGAACCCCCTTCTGCACTTTTTTCTCATCTTTTTGCGAGCGTGGGTCTGTCCGCAGCGTTTTTCTATAATGAGAAGCCGAAGATGTGATCCGGACCATGAACAAGGCATTTGTCAAAGAGTCCTCTGGCGACGAGGACGACGACCTCCCCGAAGGCGCAACGCCGCTGCCACCCGGCACCAAGAACTACATCACCGCCGAAGGCTACCACCGCCTGCGCAATGAGCTGATGCAGCTGATCGACGTCGACCGGCCCGATGTGGTGCAGATCGTCTCGTGGGCGGCATCCAATGGCGACCGCTCCGAGAACGGCGACTATCTCTACGGCAAGAAGCGCCTGCGCGAGATCGACCGCCGCATCCGCTTCCTGACGCGCCGCCTGGACAAGGCCGAGGTGGTCGATCCCTCATTGCAGGGCGACAACGACCAGATCTTCTTCGGCGCCACCGTCACCTACGCCAACCGCGCCGGCGAAGAGACCACCATCACTATCGTGGGCATGGATGAAGTGGACCTGGACAGCAACTGCGTGAGCTGGATCTCGCCGATCGCCAAGGCACTGATCAAGGCGCGCGAAGGCGACACCGTGCCACTGCGCACGCCGGCCGGGATCGAGCAGATCGATATCCTGGAAGTGAGCTACCCGTCAAAGAAACAATAAGTGGGCATGTGCCCTGGCGCGGCGTGCGGCCGCAGACTGTACAAGTAGCACGGCAACAAGGCCGCACAACGACGCCAGGGCCGTCCTGAAACGCCCGCCTAGCCGTCGTTGCGGTCGCGGAAGATGCGGATGACGTCGGGGTTGCGGCGCAGCCCGCGCATCACGTTGGCCAGGTGCAGGCGGTTCTGCACCTGGATAATGAACTGCATGTAGGTGGCTTCCTGGTGGCTGCCGTCCTGCTGCTCCATCGCCACGTGCGCGACGTTGGCATCGGCGGCGGTCAGGTCCGCGGCGACGCGGGCGACGATGCCCTTGACGTTGCGCACCATCACTTTGATCGACACGTCGAAGGCACGCGTGGTTTTCTTGGCCCACATCACGTCGATCCAGTGCTCCGGATCCTTGCTGTGCAGGCGCTTGGCGATCTTGCAGTCCTGCACGTGGATCTGCAGCCCTTCGCCCTTGCCCAGGTAGCCCACGATCGAATCGCCGGGGATCGGACGGCAGCACGCCGAGAAGATTATCGACATGCCCTCGTCGCCGGTGATCGGCACCGCGGGCGCCTCTTCGCCGGCAAAGGTCTGCACCGCCGCCAGCAGCGCGCTGTCGACGTCGCCGGACAGCTCCTGCAGCAGGATCTCCATGCGCTTGGCCACCACCGCCGGCACGCGCCGGCCCAGCGCCAGGTCGGCGAAGATGTCTTCGCGCTGCTTGTTGCCGGTCCACTGGATCATGCGGTCCCACACCGACTGCGGCACCGCCTTCAGCTCGATGCCGAGCTGGCGCGCGGATTGTTCCAGCAACCGCTCGCCGAGCTGGATCGCTTCGTCCAGCTTGGTGGTCTTCAGGTAATGGCGAATCGCCGCGCGCGCCTTGCCGGTGCGCACGAACGACAGCCACGCCGGATTCGGCTTGGAGTACGGCGCCGTCACCACCTCGACGATATCGCCGCTCTTGAGTTCGGTGCGCAGCGGCAGCAGCTCGTTGTTGATCTTGACCGCGACGCACTGGTTGCCCAGGTCGCTGTGCACCGCGTAGGCAAAGTCCAGCGCGGTGGCGCCGCGCGGCAGCGCGCGGATATGGCCCTTGGGCGTGAACACGTAGACCGCATCCGGGAACAGGTCGATCTTGACGTGCTCGAGGAATTCCTGCGAATCGCCGGTCTGGCTCTGGATATCGAGCAGCGACTGCAGCCACTGGTGCGCCTGCTGCTGGATATCGTTGGCGTGGTCGGCCTGGTGCTTGTACATCCAGTGCGCGGCCACGCCGGCCTCGGCGATCTGGTGCATGTCGCGCGTGCGGATCTGGAACTCGACCGGCGTGCCGAACGGGCCCACCAGCGTGGTGTGCAGCGACTGGTAGCCGTTGATCTTGGGGATCGCGATATAGTCCTTGAACTTGCCGGGCATCGGCTTGTACAGACCGTGCAGCGCGCCCATCGCCATGTAGCAGTGCATCTGCGTTTCCACCACCACGCGGAAACCATACACGTCGAGCACCTGCGAGAACGACAGCTGCTTGTCGTGCATCTTGCGGTAGATGCTGTACAGCGTTTTCTCGCGGCCGGACAGTTCGGCCACGATGCCGGCATCGGCCAGCCCCTTCTGCGCCGCCTCGAGAATGCGCTTGACCACCTCGCGCCGGTTGCCGCGCGCGGCCTTGACCGCTTTTTCAAGCGTGGCGTAACGGAACGGCGAGCCGACCTTGAACGACAGTTCCTGCAGTTCGCGGTAGATGGTGTTGAGACCGAGACGGTGCGCGATCGGCGCATAGATCTCCATGGTCTCCAGCGCGATGCGGCGGCGCTTCTCCGGCGGCACGAAGTCGAGCGTGCGCATGTTGTGCGTACGGTCGGCCAGCTTCACCAGGATCACGCGCACGTCGCGCGCCATCGCCAGCAGCATCTTGCGGAAGCTTTCCGCCTGCGCCTGCTCGCGGCTCTGGAATTCGAGCTTGTCCAGCTTGGTCAGGCCATCGACCAGTTCGGCGACCTTGGGGCCGAATTTCTCGGCCAGTTCGCTCTTGGTGATGCCCTGGTCTTCCATCACGTCGTGCAGCAGCGCCGCCATGATGGACTGCACATCCAGCTTCCAGTCCGCGCACAGCTCCGCCACCGCCACCGGATGTGTGATGTAGGGCTCGCCGCTCTGGCGGTACTGGCCCAGGTGGGCCTCGTCGGAAAACTGGAAGGCTTCGCGTACGCGCGCCAGGTCGGGCGCCTTCAGGTACGCGAGCTTTTCCATCAGCCGGGTGATGGAAATGACCTGCTGGCGCGGCGGTACCGCCGGCTGCGAGGTCGGCCCGAAGAAGTGCCGGTATGACTGCGCCAGCACTGCATCGATAAACAGGCTGTCCGCCACCGGAGGCGTCGCTTCCTGCACTGCGGCCAGCTCATCCTGCAGCGCGGGCGCCCTCGCCTTGCCCGGCGCCAGCGCGGGCGCGACGGCACGCTCCCCGACGACATCGTCGCCGAGCGGATCGGGAAGATTGGGAGCGCCGGTGCGCGCGTTCACGGAAGACTGGCCCGGGATGGTGCGCTTACGCGCCGTGGGCGGTGCCGCATCGCCGTGCGCGCCCGCCGCGGGCGTCGACGGAGAGGAAGGCTGGGAGGGCGGTTGCGGCGAAGGCATGGCGGCGGCCCCTGGAATCCGGCTGGAGAGCCTGGAAATATGCTGGCACGTTGCGAGGATGAGCCATGGGCCGGCCGCTCGATCGGGTCGATCAGGTCGGGACCTTCTTCAGCATCTCGATGCCGACCTGGCCCGACGCGATCTCGCGCAGTGCCACCACGGTCGGCTTGTCCTTGGCCTCGACCTTGGGCGTGTGGCCCTGCACCAGCTGGCGCGCACGGTACGTGGCCGCCAGGGCGAGCTCGAAACGATTCGGGATGTGTTTCAGACAATCTTCGACGGTAATACGCGCCATATCAAATCCACCTTGGGACAAAACCTTGTGTTGGGTTGCTATTTTACAGCACGCGGCGGAAAACGCCGGAGGCGCCTGCGCTCGCGTGCCTCGGCTCAGTGGATGCCGAGCTCGATGAACAGCTCCGCGTGCCGTGCCTTTTGCGACGAAAAGCGCAGACGGGTGGCCCGAACCACGTTGCGCAGCTCTTCCAGCGCATCGTCGAAGACCTCGTTGATGATGACGTAGTCCGACTCCGACGCATGCGACATCTCGCTGCCCGCCGCCAGCAGCCGGCGCACGATCACGTTGGGCTCGTCCTGGCCGCGCTTCTTCAGGCGCTCTTCCAGCGCGGTCAGCGACGGCGGCAGGATAAAGATCTCGACCGCGTTGGAGAAGCGCTGGTGCACCTGCTGCGCGCCCTGCCAGTCGATCTCGAGCAGCACGTCGTTGCCTTGCGCCATCTGCTGCTCGATCCACACGCGCGAGGTCGCGTAGTAGTTGCCATGGACCTCGGCCCACTCCAGGAAATCGCCGCGGTCGCGCGCGGCGCGGAAGGCGTCGACGGTGACGAAGTGGTATTCGCGACCGTCCTGCTCGCCCGGGCGCGGCGCGCGCGTGGTGTGCGAGATCGACAGCCGGATGGCCGGGTCCTGCGCCAGCAGCGCGTTGACCAGCGTCGACTTGCCGGCTCCCGACGGCGCCACCACCATGAACAGGTTGCCCGGGTAGACGGTGTCGATGGGAGGATGCGGCGCGGTTTGAGACGTTTGGCTCATGATGATGATTCGGTGACTTCGGGGTGATTCTGGTTTTTTACTGCGTTATTCGAGGTTCTGGACCTGCTCGCGCATCTGCTCGATCAGCAGCTTGAGCTCCATCGAGGCATCGGCCAGTTCCTTGGCGGCGGCCTTGGAACCGAGCGTGTTGGCCTCGCGATTGAGCTCCTGCATCATGAAGTCGAGTCGCTTGCCGACCTGCCCACCCTTCTTCAGGATATGGCGGGTCTCGTTCAGGTGTGCCTGCAGCCGCGACAGCTCTTCCGCGATGTCGATGCGGATGCCGTAGACGGTGGCTTCCTGGCGGATGCGCTCGGCAATCTCGTCGCGGCTCATCGACGGCATGCCGGCGGGCGCGGCCAGGTTGAACGCTTCCTGCAGGCGCTCGGTCAGCTTCTGCTGGTGGTGCGCGATCAGCTGCGGGATCGCCGGCGTCAGGCGCTCGACGATCGCCAGCATGGCATCGACGCGCTCCATCAGCGCCGACTTGAGCGCCTCGCCCTCGCGGCGGCGCGCTTCCAGCAGCTGATCCAGTGCCTCGCGCGCGGCGCCGGTCACGGCTTCGCGCAGCGCGTCCTGCGACAGCTCGGGCTCGACCAGCACGCCCGGCCAGCGCAGGATCTCGCCCATGCGCAGCGTGCCGGCGCTGGGGAAGGTGCCGGCCACGGTGGTCTCCAGCGCGCGGATCTGCGACAGCAGGCTGTCGTTGAGCGCCAGCGTGGCGCCGCCCGAATCGGTGCGCTGCAGGTTGATGCGGCATTCCAGCTTGCCGCGCGACAGCTCGGCCATCAGCATCTCGCGCAGCGCCGGCTCAAAGGCGCGGCACTCTTCCGGGGCCCGGAACAACAGGTCGAGGAAACGCGAATTGACAGTGCGGAATTCCACCGAAACGGAGGCGGTGCGACCGCTCGGCTCGCCCTGTGCGTTGGTCAGTGGCGCCTGGCGCGTCGCCAGGCCATAGCCTGTCATGCTGTGGATCATTGGATGTTCTCGTGAGTGGAGGCGGCCCCGGGGGCGCTGGCGGCCCGCGGGCACCCTCCCCGAGCCTCCCGCAACCGGACCGGGAGCGCTCTCAAAACGTTGAAAGGAGGGCAACAATGCCCGTATTTGTGTTCTTTACAAGTGACCGATTAGCCCGGACAATCCGTTGGCAAATCTGCGGAGTCATCCGCGGAGGCAAATCCGGCCCCTATTCCCATGACAGAGTCCAAGGGCACGACACAACCGAAGAGTGCACCGCTGCCCGTCGGCACGCTGTTGTCCAACTATCGTATTGTAAAGAAGTTGGCCAGCGGGGGGTTCAGTTTCGTCTACCTGGCCACCGATGAAACCGGCGCGCCGGTCGCGATCAAGGAGTACCTGCCGTCGTCGCTGGCGCGGCGCAACCCGGGCGAACTGATCCCCGTGGTGCCCGAGGAAAACGCCGCGGCATTCCGCCTCGGCCTCAAGTACTTCTTTGAAGAAGGCCGCTCGCTGGCCCGAATTTCCCATCCGAGCGTGGTGCGCGTGGTGAATTTCTTCCGCGAGAACGCCACGGTCTACATGGTGATGAACTACGAGCTGGGCAAGACGCTGCAGGAGCACGTGCTGGCGGCCCGGCAGCAGGGCCGCGCCAAGGTGCTGCGCGAGCATTTCATGCGCAAGGTCTTCCACGACCTGATGAGCGGCCTGCGTGAAGTGCATATCCACAAGCTGCTGCACCTGGACATCAAGCCCGGCAACATCTACCTGCGCGAGGACGAGTCGCCGATCCTGCTGGATTTCGGCGCCGCGCGGCAGACGCTGACCATGGAAGCGGCGCGCTTCCAGCCGATGTACACGCCCGGCTTCGCCGCGCCCGAACTGTACGGCAAGCATTCCGACCTGGGGCCCTGGACCGATATCTACAGCCTGGGCGCCACGCTCTATGCCTGCATGGCCGGCATGCCGCCGCAGGAAGCCAACCAGCGCGAGAAGGAAGACCGCATGGGCGAGGCGCTGGTGCGGCTGCGCAGCAGCTATACCAACGGCCTGGTCGACCTGGTCGAATGGTGCCTGCGGCTGGTGCCGTCGGAGCGGCCGCAGAGCGTATTCAGGCTGCAGAAGGAACTGCGCGAGCAGACCAACGCGCTGAGCGGGCAGGCGCTGCTGGCGCCGCCGCCGGCCCCCGTCGAGCGCCCTGCCCCCGCTTCGCGCTTCCTTACGCTGCTGCGCCGCCGCGACGAGCCGGGCTCCGGCGCGAGCGTAGAATAAATCACAAATCGCGCCCATCGGGGCGCGGTGACCTTACTGAATTTCCGAAGCCAACATGCGATTCTCTGTCTACCAGGAAAGCAGGAAAGGCGGCCGCCGCGTCAACCAGGACCGCATGGGCTATTGCTTCACGCGCGACGCGCTGCTGATGGTGCTGGCCGACGGGCTCGGCGGCCACGCGCACGGTGAAGTCGCAGCGCAGCAGGCGCTGCAGACGCTGGCGCGGCAGTTCCAGGCCCAGGCCCGCCCGGCGATACGAAACCCCGCGGAGTTCCTGCAGGACACTATCATGCTGGCGCATCGCGAGATCCACCGCTACGCGGAAGCCAATCGCATGGCCGACGTGCCGCGCACCACGGTGGTCTGCTGCCTGGTCCAGCACGGCCAGGTCTACTGGGCCCATGCCGGCGATTCGCGCTACTACCTGTTGCGCAAGGGCCGGCTGCTGACGCGCACGCGCGACCATTCCAAGATCGAGAACCTGCTGCAGCAGGAACGCGTGCTGCCGATGCACGTGGCCAACCACCCCGAGCGCAACAAGCTCTACAACTGCCTGGGCTCGCCCAACCTGCCGCTGATCGACCTGGGCGGCCCGGTGCGGCTGGAGCCCGGCGATGTCGCCCTGCTCTGCTCCGACGGCCTGTGGGGGCCGCTGGACGACCAGGCGCTGGTCGACAAGCTGTCGCGGCTGTCGGTGGTGCAGGCGGTGCCGGCGCTGATCGAGCAGGCGCTGCAGAACGCCGGCGAAGGTGCCGACAACACCACCGGCATCGCCATGATGTGGGAGCTGGACAACAACACCACCGGGCCGGATTCGGTGATGACCGATACGCTGCCGCTGAACGCGTTCACCACGTCGATCCTGGACCGCACCGGCACGGACAGCGACCTGCTGTCCGAGGAAGAGATCGAGCGCTCGATCGCCGAGATCCGCGCCGCCATCGACAAGACCAGCAACCTGATGCGCTGACCCGGTTCGCGGGCGGCCTTTGCCCTTCACCGCGCGCCGGTATGCAGCGCGCGCGGGCCGGCGGCGGTAGAATCGCGGTCTCTCCCCCGATTCCGACCCGAACATTCCATGCGACCCAGCGGCCGCGCAGCCGATGCGCTGCGTTCCATCAGCCTTACCCGCCACTACACCCGCCACGCCGAGGGCTCAGTCCTCTGTGCCTTTGGCGATACCAAGGTGCTGTGCACCGCCAGCGTGCTCGCCAAGGTGCCGCCGCACAAGAAAGGCAGCGGCGAAGGCTGGGTGACGGCCGAGTACGGCATGCTGCCCCGCGCCACCCACACGCGCTCGGACCGCGAGGCCGCGCGCGGCAAGCAGACCGGCCGCACGCAGGAAATCCAGCGCCTGATCGGCCGTGCCATGCGCTCGGTGTTCGACCTGGCGGCGCTGGGCGAATACACCATCCACCTCGACTGCGACGTGCTGCAGGCCGACGGCGGCACCCGCACCGCTGCCATCACCGGCGCCTTCGTCGCCGCGCACGACGCGGTCGCCACGATGCTGCGCGATGGCCTGATTGCCGCCAGCCCGATCCGCGACCACGTGGCCGCGGTCTCGGTCGGCATGGTCGACGGCGTGCCGGTGCTCGACCTCGACTACGCCGAGGACAGCAGCTGCGACACCGACATGAACGTGGTCATGACCGGCAGCGGCGGCTTTGTGGAGGTGCAGGGCACTGCCGAAGGCGCGCCATTCAGCCGCGCCGACCTCGACGCCATGACGCGCCTGGCCGAAGCCGGCATCGCCCGCCTGGTGCGGCACCAGCGCGAAGCGCTCGGCCTGGCCTAAAGCGGGATCCGACCATGCAACGACTGGTACTGGCCTCCAACAATCCCGGCAAGCTGCGCGAGTTCGGCACGCTGCTGGCACCGCTCGGCTTCGACGTGGTGCCGCAGGGCGAACTGGGCATCCCGGAGGCCGAGGAGCCCTTCGTCACCTTTGTCGAGAATGCCCTGGCCAAGGCACGCCACGCCAGCCGGCTGTCCGGGCTGCCCGCGCTGGCCGATGACTCCGGCATCAGTGCGCGCGCGCTCGGCGGCGCGCCGGGCGTCTATTCGGCGCGCTATGCGCAGATGGCCGGCAAGCCCAGGTCGGATGCGGCCAACAACGCTTACCTGGTATCGCAACTGGCCGGCAAGCTGGACCGCCATGCGCACTACTACTGCGTGCTGGTGTTCGTGCGCCATGCCGAGGATCCCTGCCCGCTGATCGCCGAAGGCGTGTGGCATGGCGAGGTCGTCGACGCGCCCCGCGGCGCGGGCGGCTTTGGCTACGATCCGCATTTCCTGCTGCCGGGGCTGGGCAGGACTGCCGCCGAGCTGTCGGCGGAAGAGAAGAACGCCGTCAGCCACCGCGCGCAAGCTCTGCGCGCACTGGTGGCCAGGCTGCAAGCCGACGCCGCGCAGCGCAACGGCCGATGATCCCGATCGTACCGGCCGGCAGCGCGCCGTCCGCCGCCTCCCCCGTCGACAGCAAGCAGCTGTGGCTCAAGCCCGGGCAGATCAGCCTGCCGGGGTCGCCGCCGCTGTCGCTGTACGTGCATATCCCGTGGTGCGTGCGAAAGTGCCCGTATTGCGATTTCAATTCGCACGCGGCGCCGGGCGCCGACAACCACGAGATCCCGGAAGAGATCTACCTAGACGCATTGCGCGCGGACCTCGAGCAATCGCTGCCGCTGGTGTGGGGCCGCCCTGTCCATACCGTCTTTATCGGCGGCGGCACGCCCAGCCTGCTGTCGGCCGCTGGCATGGACCGGCTGCTGTCCGATATCCGCGCCTTGCTGCCGCTCGATGCCGACGCCGAGATCACGATGGAAGCCAACCCCGGCACCTTCGAGTCCGACAAGTTTGCCAGCTACCGCGCCAGCGGCATCAACCGGCTGTCGATCGGCATCCAGAGCTTCAACGACCGGCACCTGCAGGCGCTCGGGCGCATCCATGGCGGCGCCGAGGCGCGCAAGGCGATCGATATCGCGCAGGCGAGCTTCGACAACATCAACCTCGACGTGATGTACGCCCTGCCCGGGCAGACGCTGGAAGAATGCCGGCAGGACCTGGAGACCGCGCTGTCGTACGGCACCACGCACCTGTCGCTGTATCACCTGACGCTGGAGCCGAACACGCTGTTCGCCAAGTTCCCGCCCGCGCTGCCGGACGACGACAGCGCGTACGAGATGCAGGACCTGATCGAGGCACGCACGGCCGAGGCGGGCTATCGCCACTACGAGACCTCGGCCTATGCCAGGCCGCATCGCGAGGCGCGCCATAACCTCAACTACTGGCGTTTCGGCGATTACCTCGGCATCGGCGCGGGCGCGCACGGCAAGCTGTCGTTCCCGCACCGCATCCTGCGCCAGATGCGGCACAAGCATCCCGCTACCTACATGGAGCAGGCGCTTGCCGGCAATGCCGTGCAGGAGGCGCGCGATGTGAGCGCCGACGAGTTGCCGTTCGAGTTCATGCTCAATGCGTTGCGTCTGACCGATGGCGTGCCGGCATCGAGCTTCCACGACTACACCGGGCTGCCGCTGCACACCATCAGCAAGCAACTCGCCGAAGCCGAGAAGAAGGGACTGCTGGAAGCGGACCTGACCACCATCCGGCCGACGGAGCTGGGGCGGCGCTTCCTGAATGACCTGCAGGAGATGTTCCTGAAGGACTGAGTTGTGGACGCTGCGGCGTCCCGGTAAGTCTCAACGAGAAAGGCCACGCAAGCGCGTGGCCTTCTGCTTTCCGACCGCCGTCAGCGTCAGTACGGCGTCGCCATATCGTTGGCCACGCGTGCGCGCATGCCCACTTGCAGGTTGCCCAGGTTCGACTGGGTCACCGTCGCGACGCGGCCGTCGTCCAGGCGCACGTTGACGCGATACGCGGTCTGCGTATTGCTGCCCGCACGCTTCTCGATCTGGTTGCCCGCTACCGCGCCGACCACGGCACCGCCGATGGTGGCCGCGGTCTGCCCGCGCCCGCCGCCGATCTGATGGCCCAGCAGGCCGCCGGCGGCACCGCCGATGACCGTGCCCAGCAGGCCAGAGCTGCCTTGCGTGGAGGTGATCGGCTCGATCGATTCCACACGGCCGTAGTACACCGAGCCGGCAGGCGCCTGCGTGGTGTTGGGGGTCTGGTAGCCCGGGGGCGGCGCCGTGTTGTAGCCGGTATTGCTGTAACCGCCGTTGTACGGCGCAGCACAACCGGCCAGCACCGCCACCGCGGTAGCTGCCGGCAGGATCAGCCATTTCTTGCTTTGCATTCGCATTTTGAGTTCTCCTCTGTTGCCAGTCGAAGCAGGGATTGCAGCACACACCGGCAGCAAACACCGGCGGCACACGCCGCGACCCCGTGCACTCCAATATGAGCAGCAGTCCCATGTGAAGGTTCCGCGGTGTCAGACAGACGCCGACAGCCGAGGCCAGCGGTGTGGCAGGAAGTTTACGCATGCCGCCTCGCCGCGCTGCAAGAGCACCCCGTTGCCCGCGTGGCCTTGTATAATGCGCGGCCTGACCTTCAGGTCGATGGCAACGCGGCGCCGAGGGACCCGCCCTTTCGCGCTACAATGCCCGCACTTTCCGGAAGCGTGGCCGAGTGGTTTAAGGCAGCAGTCTTGAAAACTGCCGATGGGGTGACCCATCCGTGAGTTCGAATCTCACCGCTTCCGCCAGACAGCAAGACGGCCCGCACCAGGCAACCGGTGCGGGCCCTTCTTATTTGGAAGTGGATTCGGGACTCTGCGTCAGCAACCGGTAGGCTTCCGGCTCAGAAATCTTCAGCCGGTACTTCTGAGCCAGCACGCGCGCAAAGGCGTGTGCCGAGTCCGGGTGACAGTACCGCAACTGCTCCCGGTACGCCTCCACTTCATAGCGCAGCCGCCAGCGTCGGCTGGCGAGATACAGCACGCCCATCAGCCCCCAGCTGCGCCAGAACTGGCGCACGTGGACCTTCTCGTGCTCGATCAGCGCGTCGCTGGCGCCGGGCCGCAGCAGGATCAGCGGCCCGGGCGTAAAGCCGTCAAACCCGCGCGGGATCAGCCAGCGGGTTTCGACGACGAGGCATAGCGGCGAGCGGCAGTAGCGGAGCATGTGTCAAGCATAGCCCGGATGCCCGCACTCTGCCGTGCGTTGCGCTCAGGCCGCCGCGCGCAGCGTCGCCGGCGCGGGAACCGCCGGCAGCGCCAGCGCCGACTGGCCGCGCGAGCGGCCGGAACTGAGGTAGCCCGCGATCGATTCCTGCGTCACTTCGCCCAGGTAGTCGCCGTCCGCGCCCATCACCGGCAGCCAGCTGGTGTTGTGCTGGTACATGCGCGACAGCACGATGCGCAGGTGCTCGTCGAACGCAGCGGTGACCGCGAACGGGCGCATCACGTCGCTGCACACGCCCTTGCCCGGGCGCGCGTCGCGGCGCGTGACATAGCCCAGCGCGCGCTGCGCATCGTCCACCACCGGCAGGTGGCGCACGTCGGCATCATCCATCACGCCCAGCGCCTCGGCCAGCGGCATGTCGGGGCGGCAGCTCGGCGGCATGGTGGCGGCGTCGCCGGCGCGCACCAGCAGCAGGCGCTTGAGCGTATTGTCGTGGCCGACAAAGGCCTGCACGAACTCATCGGCCGGGTGCGCCAGCAGCGCGTCGGGGTGGTCGAACTGCACCAGCTTGCCACGGCGGAACACCGCCACCTTGTCGGCCAGCTTGATCGCCTCGTCGATATCGTGCGAGACCATGATCACGGTCTTGCCGAGCTGGCGCTGCATCTGCAGGAATTCGTTCTGGATGCTCTCGCGGTTGATCGGGTCGACCGCTCCGAACGGCTCGTCCATCAGCAACACCGGCGCATCGGCCGCCAGCGCTCGGATCACGCCGATGCGCTGCTGCTGCCCGCCAGACAGCTCGCGCGGGTAGCGGCCGAGCATCAGGTTGGGATCGAGCTGCACCATCGCCATCAGCTCGCGCGCGCGCTCGCGGCACTGCTTCTTGTCCCAGCCGAGCAGGCGCGGCACGACCATGATGTTCTCTTCGATGGTCATGTTGGGGAACAGGCCGATCTGCTGGATCACGTAGCCGATCTTGCGGCGCAGGGTCACGCCGTCGATGCCGCGCGTGTCCTCGCCCTCGATGCGCACCGTGCCGGAAGTGGGCTCGATCAGCCGGTTGATCATCTTCAGCGTGGTGGTCTTGCCGCAGCCCGACGGGCCCAGGAAGACGCAGATCTCGCCGCGCGGCACCGTCAGCGACACGGCGTCGACGGCACGCACTTCGGTGCCGTCTTTCTGCTGGAAGGACTTGGTGAGTTGGTCGAGTTCGATCATAGACGGATCCCCTTCGGCGTCAGCGCCCGCTGCAACCACTGCAGGAAAGCGTCCGCCACGATGGCAAGCAGGCTGACCAGGACCGCGCCCACGGCCAGCTTGCTCATGTTGCTCTGGCTGATCGCTTGCAGGATCAGCACCCCAAGGCCACCCGCGCCGATGATGGCGGCAATGGTGGCAACCCCGATATTCATCACCACGGCGGTACGCACGCCGCCGAGGATCACCGGCACCGCCAGCGGCAGGTCGACCAGCCGCATCCGTTGCCAGGTGGTCATGCCGATGCCGCGACCCGCTTCCTGGATGCCGGGGTCGACATTGGCCAGCGCGGTGTAGGTGTTGCGCATGATGGGCAGCAGCGAGTACAGGAACACCGCCGTCACCGCCGGCACGTAGCCGAGCGCATGGCCGAAGCGCGCGAAGATCGGGATCATCAGTCCGAACAGCGCGATCGACGGCAGCGTCAGCACGATGGTGGCCAGCGCCAGCAGCGGCGTGGCCAGCGCGCGGAAGCGCGTGATCACGATGCCCAGCGGCACCCCGATCAGGATCGCCAGCCCTACCGCCGAGCCGACCAGCGCGAGATGCTCGCCGGTCATTTTCAGCAGCGTGGGCCAGCTGTGCTGCAAGTAACCAAATATGTCCATTCGCAGGTCCATGCGGCCCTCCTCAGATCAGTCCGTGGCTGCGCAGGAAGTCCTCCGCGACCTTGTCCACCGGCTGCTGGCCGATGTCCACCTTGTAGTTCATGTCGGTCATGCTCTGGTTGTCGAGCTTGGCAGCGAGTGCATTGAGCAGGCCGGCTAGTTCCGGATGCTTGTCGAGCACCGGCTTGCGTACCACCGGCACCGCGTTGTAAGGCGGGAAGAAATGCAGATCGTCTTCCAGCAGCACGAGGTCGAAGCCCTTGACGCGGCCATCGGTGGCATAGACCAGGCCCAGCTCGACCTGGTTGTTCTTCAGCGCGGTGTAGACCAGGCCGGGGTCGAGCTGGATCACGTCGCGGCGCGAGAACGGCAGCTTGTACAGGTCCTTGAGCGGCTCCAGGCCATCCGGGCGCGCTGCGAATTCCATGTCGACCGCGAACGGATGGGTGGCGTCGGCGCCGGCCTTGCGCATCTGCTCGGCAAACGCCGACAGCGTAGTCACGCCTTTGCCGGCGCGTTCCTTCGGCATCGCCAGCGCGTAGGTGTTGTTGATGCCCGAGGCATCCAGCCACACCAGGCCGCGTGCGCCGTCCATCTGCCTGACGCGCTCATAGCTTTCCTTCGCGCCCAGCTTTTCCTGGACCTTGTTGAACACGATCAGCGCGGTGCCGGTGTAGTCCCAGACCACGTCGAGCTGGTTGCTCTCCATGGCCTGGCGCATCAGCGTGCTGCCCAGCCCGGCGGTCAGCTCGGTGGTGAGGCCCTTGGCGCGCAGGTACTTAGACGTCATCGACGACAGCAGCAGCTGCTCGGTAAAGTTCTTGCCGCCCACGCGGATCGGTGCTGCGGCAGCATCGGCGGCGTGCGCATCGGGCGCCGTTGCCAGCGCCAGCCCTGCCGCGAACGCGGTAACAGCCGCCACCAGCATCGCGGCGCGCCGCGCGCGGCGGCGGATAAATTGCATTGGATCTTTCATGTCGGCCCCTTTGTTCAGCGCACCAGCCCGCGGCGGCGCAGGTACACCTGGCCGGCAGCGGCGAACAACGCGTCCAGTGCCAGTGCCAGCAGCGCGGTGGCGGCCGCGCCCAGCAGCAGCAGCGACTGGTTGTTCAGGTAGATGCCCGGGAAGATCAGTTCGCCCAGGCTGTTGGCACCGATCAGGAACGACAGCGGCACCGTGCCGACGTTGATCACCAGCGCAATGCGGATGCCGGCCAGCATCACCGGCAGCGCGTTGGGCAGTTCCACGCGCACCAGCCGCTGCACCGGGGTCATGCCGATGCCGCGCGCCGCTTCCAGCAGCGTGGGCGAAACGTTGCGCAGCCCCTCGTAGGTGTTGCGCACGATCGGCAGCAGCGAAGCCAGCCACAGCGCCAGGATCGCCGGGCGCTCGCCGATGCCGAGCACTGCCAGCGCGAGTGCCAGCACCGCCAGCGACGGCACCGTGTTGCCGACGTTGAAGACCTGCATCAGCCGGTCGGCCCAGCGGCGCATGCACGGGCGGCTCAGCGCGATGCCGGCCGGGATGCCGGTGGCCAGCGCCAGCGTCATCGAGATCGCGACCAGGCGCAGGTGGTCGGCAACGTCGTAAATCAGGCGTTCCTGATATTTCCGAATCACATCGACGCCGATCCACGCGACCAGTGCGGCGATCGCGGCAAGCGTCAGTCCTGCCCAGGCGAAAGACCGGGCCGATTGCTTTGACATACTCTCCCCTCTTCCGGCCGGAAAAGAGCGCAAGACGCCACTTCCAGATCGCGGAAAACAATATGGGCTGGTGGTTGCGGAGATGGAGGCGCCACCCGCCCGGTTCAGATTGCATTGCCGCCATGACCGGCACGATTGCCGGCGGACGGTCTGTGGGCCTTCCGCGTTGGCGGGGAGCCCGATTGACGGGATGCCGGCATGCGGCCGGACATTCCCTGAAGCGGCGCAACCGGCGACGCTTCAAGCGTGGCGACCAGTTGGCCTGTGGCAGCGCAGGTATTGAGGTTTTTCGACGCGCCGCCGATCCATCGGCCGTTGACTGGCAAGGGCTGGCGCGGAATCGGCCACCTTGCAACCCACATCAACGGATGACAATGAGAGCGCTATTATAGCGATCTTCTTTTATTTTGTCATCTTTCCGCCTTCCGGCGCCAAATTTGCGGCAATTTTATGCTTTTGGGAGGCGTTCAGGGCACCGGTTTTCCCGGGCTTGCGGCGCCGGGTGCGCCGTTCCAATTTTGATAGCGACTCCTTCGCGCTATGCCTATGAGTAGAACAATCTGTTCCCTTCCCGCCCTCTACTCTTTCCCAGCCAAACCACTAAATTGACGGGGTAGCTGAAACGACGGGACCGCGCGGCACGATCGCAGCGCTTCCCGCCCACCGGAGAAAGACATGGACATCCGTACCCCCTTCACCACCGTTCCCGCCACCGCCGCGGAAAGCGTGCAACGCTCGCGCACCGTGGACCGCGTCGTGCGGGGCATCGCCACGTCCGACGGCGCCGGCGTCAAGCTGACCCGCGTGCTGACACAGAACCTGCAGCGCCGGCTGGACCCGTTCCTGATGCTCGATGCCTTCGGCACCGACAGCAAGGACGACTACATCGGCGGCTTCCCCGATCACCCGCACCGCGGCTTCGAGACCATCACCTACATGCTGGCCGGCCGCATGCGCCATCGCGACAGCGCCGGCAACGAAGGCCTGCTGCAGAACGGCGGCGCCCAGTGGATGGTGGCCGGCGCCGGCGTGGTGCACTCGGAAATGCCCGAGCAGGAAGACGGCCGCATGGAAGGCTTCCAGCTCTGGCTGAACCTGCCGGCCGCGGACAAGATGACCGCGCCGTGGTACCGCGACATGCCGTCGGCCGAGATTCCGACGGTGGCACTGGACAATGGGGGCACGGTTCGCGTGCTGGCCGGCGCCAGCCATGGCGTGGCCGGCGCGGTGGCGCGCCCGGTGACCGAGCCGCTCTACCTCGACGTGCACCTGCCGGCAGGCCAGGTGTTCACGCAGGCGCTGCCGGCCGGGCATAACGCCTTTGTGTACGTGTACCAGGGCGAGGTGTCGATCGGCGACGAGGGCGACGACGGCGACCGCGCGGTGGTCGAGGCCCAGCGCATGGGCGTACTGGACAACGCCGGCACGGCTGACGGCGTGGTGGTGCGGGCCAACGCCGACGCGCGCTTCCTGCTGATCGCCGGCAAGCCGCTGAACGAGCCGATTGCGCAGTACGGCCCGTTCGTGATGAACACGCAGGAGCAGATCTACCAGACGCTGGCGGATTTCCGGGATGGGCGATTCGCGACCATCGCGGCTGGGAACGGTGCCTGAGGACGGGCTCCAGGCCGTCACCGCGCCGCCGGCTTGCGCCCCTCTCCCGCCCGCGGGAGAGGGGCGCAAGGGGAGAAAACAATCTCAAAGGCCGCCGCCTCCACCAGGAGGCCGCGGCTTTTTTTCGTGCCGCAACCGGCACGCGACTTGCAACCCGCCTGCAACCGTTGCAGGGACTGGACACTCGCCCGTTTCAAGCCTTCCATCCCCTGCTCACTTATATAATTCGTCACCTATATCGAGCATCACCAGTTCATGATGAATGCTGCAATGCGTCGCGGCGATCCTGCGCCACGCACTGCCGCGCTTTGACTCATCCGACGTTGCTGCCCTCACAACAACCCGAGCCGCCTCAGTGACATCACAAACCCCTCCCAGGCTGGCGCTTTCCCATATCAGCAAGCGCTATCCGGGCGTCGTCGCCAACGACGACGTCAGCCTTACCGTCGCACCCGGCGAGATCCACGCGGTCCTGGGCGAGAACGGCGCCGGCAAATCCACCCTGATGAAGATCATCTTCGGCGCCGTCCGGCCCGATGCCGGCGAGATGCACTTCAACGGGGCGCCGGTCACGATCAACAGCCCGCACGATGCCCGCAACCTGGGCATTGCCATGGTGTTCCAGCATTTCTCGCTGTTCGACACGCTGACCGTGACCGAGAACATTGCGCTCGGCCTGCCGGCCAGCCAGCAAGGCAACATGAAGCAGCTGGCCGAGCGCATCCGCGCCACCGCCGAACGCTACGGCCTGCCGCTGGAACCGAACCGCCACGTGCACACGCTGTCGGTCGGCGAGCGCCAGCGCGTGGAGATCGTGCGCGCGCTGCTGGCCAATCCGCAGCTGCTGATCCTGGACGAGCCCACTTCGGTGCTGACGCCGCAGGCGGTGGAGACGCTCTTCGTCACGCTGCGCCAGCTGGCCGGCGAAGGCACCAGCATCCTCTACATCAGCCACAAGCTCGACGAGATCCGCGCGCTGTGCCATCACGCCACCGTGATGCGCATGGGCAAGGTCACCGGCGTGTGCGATCCGCGGCAGGAAACCGCGGCGTCGCTGTCGCGGCTGATGATCGGCGGCGAACCGCCGCGCGAGGCGCGCGTGACTGCCTTCCGCGGTCCGGTGCAACTGAGCGTGCAGGAGCTGTCGCTGCCGCGCGCGCATGCCTTCGCCACCGAGCTGAGCCGGATTTCGCTGGACCTGCATGCGGGCGAGGTCGTCGGCATCGCCGGCGTCTCCGGCAACGGCCAGCAGGAGTTGTTGGCGGCGCTCTCGGGCGAGGACACGCGCGCGGCCAGCGCATCGGTGCAGATCGGCGGCAGGCCGGTGGGCAAGCTCGACGCGCGCCGGCGCCGCCGCGCCGGCCTCGCCTTCGTGCCGGAGGAACGCCTGGGCCGTGGTGCTGTGCCGGGCATGAGCCTGGCTACCAATGTCCTGTTGTCGCACCAGACGCGACCCTACGTGCGCAAGGGCATGATCTCGCCGAAGGCCGCCACCGGGCTGGCCACGGCGGTGATCGACCGCTTCCGCGTCAAGGCCAGCGGACCGGATGCGCTGGCGCGCAGCCTGTCCGGCGGCAACCTGCAGAAATTCATTGTCGGCCGCGAGATCGAAAGCGGCCCGAGGGTATTGATCGTGGCGCAACCGACCTGGGGCGTGGACGTGGGCGCCGCGGCGCAGATCCATAACGAGATCCTGGCGCTGAAGGCCACCGGCTGCGCCATCCTGGTGGTGTCGGAAGAACTCGACGAGCTGTTCGCGATCTGCGACCGGCTGCACGTGATCGCCAAGGGCCACCTGTCGCCGTCGGTGCCGACCGAAACTGCCACGCGCGAGCAGGTCGGCCTGTGGATGAGCGGCTTGTGGCAAGGCGGCCCCGCCAAGGCACACCCGGCGGAGGTGGCAAACCATGGCTGATGTGCGACGCCTCCTCCCCCGCTCCCCGCTAACGCTGGCACCGCGCGGGCTGCCGTCGCGCACCATGGCCTATGCGTCGCCGGTGGTTGCGCTGGCGCTGACGCTGCTGTTCGGCGCGCTGCTGTTCCTGGTGCTGGGCAAGGACCCGGTGGCCGCGCTCAAGGTCTTCCTGGCGGATCCGCTGCGCGACAAGCGCGCGATCGGCGAGGTGCTGCTGAAGACGGTGCCGCTGGTGCTGTGCGCGCTGGGGCTTTCGGTGTGCTACCGGGCCAATGTGTGGAACATCGGCGCCGACGGCCAGCTGATTGCCGGCGGCATCTGCGCCGGTGCCGTGGTGCTGTATTTCGACGTGCCGGGGCAGGCCCTGAACGGCACCGTGGTTCTGGTACTGGCTTCGCTCGCCGGCATCGCCGGCGGCATGGCGTGGGCTTCGCTCACGGCGCTGCTGAAAGACAGGTTCAACGCCAACGAGATCCTGGTCTCGCTGATGCTCACCTATATCGCGCAGCAGTTGCTGCTGTGGGTGGTCAACGGGCCGCTGAAGGATCCCAATGGCATGAACTTCCCGCAGTCCAAGGTGTTCTCGTCCGAGTTCCTGCTGCCCAACCTGATGTCGGGCTCGCGCCTGCACGCCGGCTTTGCGGTGATGCTGGTGCTGGTGGTGGTGATGACGGTGTTCGTGTTCCGCAGCTTTGCCGGCTATCGCCTGCAGGTCGGCGGTACCGCGCCGGCGGCGGCGCGCTACGCGGGCTTTTCGGCGCGCAGCGCGTTGTGGAGCGCGCTGCTGATCTCGGGCGCGACCGCGGGGCTGGCAGGCGCGTTTGAAGTGGTCGGACCGATCGGCCAGTTGCTGCCGTCGATCTCGCCGGGCTACGGCTTCACCGCGATCATCGTCGCGTTTATCGGCCGGCTGCACCCGGTCGGCACCGTCTTCGGCGGCATCATGATGTCGCTGTTCTATATCGGCGGCGAGATGGCGCAATCGCGCCTGGGCCTGCCGTCGGCCATAGGCTGGGTGTTCCAGGGCATGCTGCTGTTCTTCCTGCTGGCCTGCGACACGCTGATCGAAAACCGCCTGCGCTGGCGCGCCACCACGGCCTGAGCGGAGCAAGAAAAAACATGGAACAACTCGCTCCCCTCATTGCCACCGCCATCAACGCCGGCACGCCGCTGCTGCTGGCGGCGCTGGGCCTGCTGATCAACGAACGCTCGGGCGTGCTCAACCTGGGCGCCGAAGGCATGATGCTGGTCGCCGCGGTGGCCGGCTTCATGGTCGGCTACCAGACCCAGTCGCCGATGCTCGGCTTTGCCGCCGGCGCGCTGGCCGGCATGCTGATGGCCACGCTGTTCTCGTGGCTGGCGCTGGTGCTGGCCACCAACCAGGTCGCCACCGGCCTGGCGCTGTCGATCTTCGGCACCGGGCTGTCGGCCTTCATGGGCCAGCGCTTCGTCGGCTTCGCCATGCCGGCGCAGGCCAAGGCCGTGCCGGGACTGGCCAACCTGCCTTTCTTCGGTCCGGCGTTCTTCCAGCATCACTGGATGGTCTATTTCAGCCTGCTGCTGTGCCTTGCCATCATGTGGTTCCTGTTCCGCACGCGCGCCGGCCTGACGCTGCGCGCGATCGGCGAGTCGCCGGAATCCGCGCACGCGCTGGGCTATCCCGTGCGCACCATCCGCTTCGGCGCGCTGCTGTTCGGCGGCGCCTGCTGCGGGCTGGCGGGCGCCTACCTGTCGCTGGTCTATACCCCGATGTGGGTCGAGAACCTGGTCGCCGGCCGCGGCTGGATCGCGCTGGCGCTGACCACCTTCGCCACCTGGCGTCCGGGCCGCGTGCTGATCGGCGCGTGGCTGTTCGGCGGCGTGACCATCCTGCAGTTCTACCTGCAGGGCATCGGCGTATCGGTGCCCTCGCAGTTCCTGTCGATGCTGCCGTACGCGGCCACCATCGTGGTGCTGGCGCTGATCTCGCGCAACCCCGCGTGGATACGGCTGAACATGCCGGCATCGCTGGGGAAGCCGTTCCGGCCCGGCAATGCCTGATCGCCAGTATCTGATCGATTTTTTTGACGGAAATCCCCGAGCTACCAAACAATTCACACAAGGAGAAATCATGATCGTCACGCGCAGGAAGACCCTGGCGGCGCTGGCCGCCACCGCAGTGCTGGCCCTGGCCGGCTGTGGCAAGAAGGAAGCCGAGAAGCCTGCCGAGACCGCCGGCCCGGCCTCCGCGCCGGCTGCCGCTGCCGCGGGCGAACCGCTCAAGGTCGCCTTCGTCTATATCGGACCGGTCGGCGATGCCGGCTGGACCTACGCGCATGACAACGGCCGCAAGGCCGTGGAAGAAAAATTCGGCAGCAAGGTCAAGACCACCTTCGTCGAAAACGTGCCCGAATCCGCCGCCGACGCCGAGCGCGTGTTCCGCGACCTGGCCAGCCAGGGCAACAAGCTGATCTTCGGCACTACCTTCGGCTACATGGAGTCGATGCTCAAGGTCGCCAAGGAATTCCCGGACGTGAAATTCGAGCACGCCACCGGCTTCAAGACCGCCGACAACCTGGCCCAGTACGACGTGCGCACCTATGAAGGCGCGTACCTGGCCGGCGTGGTCGCCGGCAAGATGAGCAAGACCGGCAAGATGGGCGTGGTCGCGTCGGTGCCCATCCCAGAAGTGATCCGCAATATCGACTCGTTCACGCTGGGCGCGCGCAGCGTCAATCCGAACGCCACGGTCAAGGTGGTGTGGGTCAACAAGTGGTTCGACCCGGGCAAGGAGCGCGAAGCCGCCACCACGCTGATCGGCCAGGGCGTCGACATGCTGATGCAGAACACCGACTCCGCCGCGGTGGTGCAGACCGCGCAGGAGAAGGGCGTGCATGCCTTCGGCTGGGACAGCGACATGACCAAGTTCGGCGACAAGGCCCACCTGGCCGCGTCGGTGATCTCGTGGGGCGTCTACTACAACAAGGTGGTGGAAGACGTGCTGAACAACCAGTGGAAGAACGGCACCACGTGGTGGGGCCTGAAGGAAGGCATGATCGACCTGAAGTCGTTCAACGCGGTCGTGCCCGAAGATGTGAAGAAGCTGGTCGAGGAGCGCAAGAAGGGCATTGCCGATGGCAGCGCGCCGATCTGGAAGGGTCCGATCAAGGACAACACCGGGACCGAGCAGCTGGCGAAGGATCAGGTCGCGGATGACAAGTTCCTGCACGGCGTGAAGTTCTATGTCGAGGGTGTGGAAGGGAAGATTCCGGGCTGATTGGTAGTGATCCAAAGCCGCTCGGGCTGACCCAAAGCGAGGTGCACCCATGCGGCCCGAGCCTGCCTTGGCAAGGTGTTCTCCCTCTCCCCTCAGGGGAGAGGGTTGGGGTGAGGGGTGGGTTAGCTAGAGACCACGTCAACCGAAGCCTTCGGTTTTAACCTGCGAGCGTTAGCAACCCTCCTGCCCTCCCCCCGGCCTTTTCCCGCGCGCGGGAGAGGGAGCATATCTCCCATCACATTGCCTCCGCGGAACTTGAAGCCGACAACAACGGCCCAAGCTATCTGCGTATGCGCCAGTGTCAGGCGCGCGCCATGTGAAGGAGGCCTCTCATGTTGAAGCGATTTTCGGCCCTGTGGACGCTGGTACGCCGCGACGGGCGGCTGTTCTGGTACGCGCTGCGCCACCCGGATGCCCCGGCATGGCTGAAACCCGCGGCGATCGGGCTGCTGCTGTACGCGATTTCGCCGATCGACCTCGTGCCTGACGTGGTCGCCGGGCTTGGCATCATCGACGACGTGGTGCTGATCCCGCTGGCCGTCCACCTGATCCTGAAGCGCCTGCCGCCGCATATCCTGCGCCAGGCGCAGGCGCGCGCCACAGCCACCACGGTCCGGCCGCACTGAAGCCGCCAAAGAAAAATCCCCGGGGCACTCGCTGCGCCGGGGATTTTTTTGCCTGCGCGGAACCGGATTCAGCGCGGCAGCAGGATGGTCGAGCCGGTGGTCTTGCGCGCTTCCAGGTCGCGGTGCGCCTGCGCCACTTCCGACAACGCATATTGCTGGCGGATATCGACCTTGACCTTGCCGGTCGTGACCGCATCGAACAGGTCGGCCACCATCGGCTCGAGCAGCTCGCGGTGCACCACGTAGGTCATCAGCGTCGGGCGCGTCAGCCGCAGCGAACCCTTGTTGCCGAGCACCGAGAGGTCGAACGGCGGCACCGGGCCCGAAGCATTGCCGAAGCTCACCATGGTGCCGCGCGGCGCCAGGCAGTCGAGCGAGCCCTGGAACGTGTCCTTGCCGATCGAGTCATAGACCGCCGGCACGCCCTTGCCGTTGGTGATTTCCTTGACGCGGTCGACGAACGACTCGCGCGTGTAGACGATGGTATGGGCGCAGCCGTTGGCGCGCGCCAGCTCTGCCTTCTCGTCCGTGCCGACGGTGCCGATCACGGTCACGCCAAGCGCCTTGAGCCACTGGCTGACGATCAGGCCCACACCGCCGGCAGCCGCGTGCAGCAGCACCGTGTCGCCCGGCTGCGCCTGGTAGCTGTCGCGGATCAGGTATTGCGCGGTCAGGCCCTGCAGCATCATGGCCGCGGCGGTGTCGAACGGGATCGCGTCCGGCAGCCGCACCACGATATCGGCCGGCATCACGCGCACCTGCGCATACGCGCCGGTCGGACGGCCGGCATAGGCGACGCGGTCGCCCACGCTCACGTGGCCGACGCCCTCCCCCACGGCCTCGACCACTCCCGCGCCTTCCATGCCCAGGCCGCCCGGCAGCGGCTGCTTGTACAGGCCGGTGCGGAAATAGACGTCGATGTAGTTCAGGCCCACCGCTTCGTGGCGCACGCGCACCTGGCCGGGGCCGGGCTCGCCCACTTCCACATCGACCCACTGCATGACTTCAGGACCGCCGGTCTGCTCGATCCGGATGGCTTTGCTCATCTGCGTCGCTCCTAGTTGTGGTGTTGCATCGATCGGGGGAATTCAGCTTGCCTGCGCGCCGTCGGCCTCGTTGGCCAGGCCCGCGATCAACAGTTCGGCAGTAGCCACGTTGGTCGCGCACGGCACGTTGTGCACGTCGCACGCGCGCACCAGCGCGTTGATGTCGGGTTCATGCGGCTGCGGCGTCATCGGGTCGCGCAGGAACACCACGGCGCGCACGCGCCCTTCGGCCAGCTGCGCGCCGATCTGCAGGTCGCCGCCCCACGGCCCCGACAGCATGCGCGTCACTTCCAGTCCGACCTCGTCGATCAGGCGGCCGCCGGTCGTGCCGGTGGCCAGCAGCTCGCATTGCGAGAGGAACGCGCGATGGCGCGTAGCGAAGGCGACGATATCGTCCTTCTTGTGGTCGTGGGCGATCAGCGCGATGCGAGGGCGTGTCATCAGTAATTCCTGGTTGGGGTGGTGAGACTGCAGCAGGCTGGTGGAAATCAGAACGTGCCGGGGTAGGCGCCGCCGTCGATCAGCAGGTTCTGCCCGGTGATATAGGCAGCCTGGCGGCTGCACAGGAAGGCGCAGGCAGCGCCGAACTCGGCCGGCTCGCCGAAGCGGCGCGTCGGGTTCTGCGCGGCACGGCGCTGCGCCACTTCCTCGACGCTCAGGCCGGCCTTCTGGGCGCCGCCTTCCATGGTCTTGCGCAGGCGATCGGTATTGAACGGCCCGGGCAGCAGGTTGTTGATGGTCACGCCATGCTGCGCCACTTCGCGCGCCACGCCCGCGACAAAGCCGGTCAGGCCCGAGCGCGCGCCGTTGGACAGCCCCAGCACGTCGATCGGCGCCTTGACCGCGCCGCTGGTGATATTGATGATGCGGCCCCACTTGCGCGCGATCATGCCGTCGACGGTGGCCTTGATCAGCTCGATCGGGGTCAGCATGTTGGCGTCGAGCGCGGCGAGCCAGTCGCTGCGCTCCCAGTCGCGGAAGTTGCCCGGCGGCGGGCCGCCGGCGTTGTTGACCAGGATGTCGAGGTCGCCCAGCCTGGCGGCGGCGTCCAGCGCCGCCTTGCGGCCTTCGGGCGTGGTGATGTCGGTCGCCACCGCGATCACGCGGCGGCCATGGCGGGCGCGCAGGTCGGCGGCGGCCTTCTCCAGCGCCTCGGCGCCGCGCGCCACGATCACCACGTCAACGCCTTCCGCCGCGAGGGCGTCGGCGCAGGCCAGGCCAAGGCCCTTGCTGGCGCCGCACACCAGCGCATGCTTGCCACGCAATCCCATGTCCATGTGTTTCTCCTTTGTCTGTTGTGTTGGTACGGCCGGGAGCGCCCGGCCGATGCATCAATTTCTCTTTGCCGAGAGCAGGTACATGCCGCCCATCACCAGCGCGCCGCCGGCCAGCTGCACGCCGCTGATCGGCTCGCCCAGCAGCCAGTAGCCGAGCAACAGCGTCGATACCGGGCCGATCATGCCGGCCTGCGAGGCCAGCGGCGCACCGATGCGCGCCACCGCGACCATGGTCATCGACACGGGCAGCACCGTGCAGAACACCGCATTGACGAGTGACAGCCACATCACCGGCGCCGGCTGCGCCAGCTCGGCCACGGGCCGGCCCAGCGCCACATACTGGATCACGCAGCAGGCGGTGGACACGCACATCGCATAGGCCACCAGCCGCAGCGAGCCGATGCGCCGCACCAGCTCGCCGCTCAGGATCAGGTAGACAGCGTACGTCATGGCACTGCCCAGGACCAGCGCGCCGCCCAGCCACACCTGGCCGCCGCTGACGTCGAGGTCATGGGCAAAGACCAGTACGATGCCGGCATACGCCAGCAGCAGCGACAGCCACTGGCGCGAACTGATCGGCCGCCGGAACACCAGCGCGGTGGCCAGCAGCACGAACGACGGCGTCAGGAACAGGATCAGCCGCTCCAGCCCGGCGGTGATGTACTGCAGGCCGATGAAATCCAGGAAGCTCGACAGGTAATAGCCGATGAAGCCGAGGAACACCACGCGCCCGCGGTCCGCCCACGACAGCGGCGCCAGGCGGCGCGACTGCCACCAGCCGATCGCCATGAACAGCGGCACGGCGAACAGCATGCGCAGCGTCAGCACCATCACGGCATCGACGTTGTAGCGGTACATCAGCTTGGCGACGATCGCCTTGGCGGAGAACAGCACCGCGCCGACGGCGGCGATGGCAAGACCCGCGCGCTGCGGCGACGGCAGCGCGGCAGGCGCGGCGAGGGACTTCTGGGAGACGGACACGGGAATACGTGGAAAGCGGGCCGCAGGGCCGGCGCACCGGCCCCGCGCGGCCCCGCGAAGCGACCCGACGATTGTATTCGAAAAGACGCAACCGCATCGGCGGTGCCCCCGGCCCTGCCCTGCCTGCGGCCTATCCCCTACAATGGCCGCGCGCCGCCTGCGTCACGGCCGGCGCCACAATAACAACCCCAGGAGACTTCTCGCCATGCCAATCCACCCCGCACACGCCGGCCGCCGCGCGCTGCTGCTCGCTGCCCTGACCGGGGCCGCGGCGCTCGCCGCCAGCTTCAGCGCCGCCGCCGCGCCCGGCGACGGCTATCCGTCCCGTCCGATCCGCTTTGTCGTGCCCTACGCCGCCGGCGGCACCACCGACCTGGTGGCGCGCACGGTCGGCCAGCGCGTGGGCGAGAAGCTCGGCCAGCCGGTGGTGATCGAAAACCGCCCCGGCGCCGGCGGCAACGTAGGCATGGACGCGGTGGCCAAGGCCGCGCCGGACGGCTACACCATCGGCTTCGGCGCGATCTCCACCAACGCGCTCAACCCGCATATCTACAAGCAGGTGCCGTTCGACCCGCGCAAGGACTTCACCGCGATCAGCCTGCTCGGCACGTCGACCATCGTGCTGGAGGTCAGCCCGGCGCTGCCGGTGAAGACCGTCAAGGAACTGGTGGCCTACGCCAAGGCCAACCCGGGGCTGACCTATGCGACGGCGGGCACCGGCACCTCGATGCACCTGGCCGGCGCGATGTTCGCGCAGATGACGCAGACCAGCCTGACGCATGCGCCTTACAAGGGCAGCAGCCCGGCCATCAACGACATGCTGGGCGGCCATATCAGCGTGATGTTCGACAACCTGCCGGCATCGCTGCCGCATATCCAGGCGGGCAAGCTGCGTGCGCTGGCGGTGGCCGGCAAGCAGCGCTCGCCTTCGCTGCCCGACGTGCCGACGCTGGCCGAGGCGGGCTTGCAGGGCTATGCGGTCGAGCCATGGTTCGGGGTCTTTGGTCCGGCCAACCTGCCGGCGCCGGTGGTGCAGGCGCTGAACAGCGCCTTCGTCGAGGCGCTGGCCCGTCCCGATGTGCGCGAGAAGCTGGTGCAGGCGGGCTTCAATCCCAAGGGATCGAGCGCGGCCGAACTGCAGGCGCTGACGCAGTCGGAATACGAGCGCTTCGGCACGGTGGCGAAGACTGCCGGGATCACTGTGGAGTAGTAGCAGTAGCGGACCAGCAGGCAGCGGATATACTCGGGGCACGCTCATCCAACGCATCACCATCGACGTGCCCAACCCCTCCGCATCCTCCGCATCGTCAGCAGACCAGGCCGCCCCCGACTACGATTTCACCGAGCAGGTGGGCCACCTGCTGCGCCGCGCGTACCAGCGCCACGTGGCGATCTTCCAGCAGACCATCCCGGATTCGCAGCTCACCGCGGCGCAGTTCGTGGTGCTGTGCGCGGTCAGGGACCGGCAGCCGTGCTCGCTGAATGAAGTGGTGCGCGCCACGGCGATCGACCAGGCGACGGTGCGCGGCATCATCGAGCGGCTGAAGGCACGCAAGCTGATTGCGGTGTCGCATGACCCGAACGACCGGCGCAAGGTGGTGGTGACGGTGACCCCCGGGGGGCTGGCGTTGATCGACGAGACGGTGCCGTTTGCGAAGCAGATCTCGGAGCAGACGTTTGGCAGCCTGAATCCGGCGGAGCGAGTGGCGGTGACTTACCTGCTGCGGAAGATGAGCGAGATCGATGAGGGGAATGGCGGCGTGTAAGTGAGACCTCCACCATGCCGCCGGTTTGCTCCCCCTCTCCCGCTTGCGGGAGAGGGGGCACACCACCAGTTGGTTAAGGGCGCTCGCTCCTTAGCGCCGCCAACACCGTCTCCGGCACGAACGGCGGCCGCCGCAGACGCATGCCGATCGCATCGAACAACGCATTGGCAATTGCCGGCGCCCCCGGCAGCGATGCCGACTCCCCTGCACCCATCGGCGGCTCTTCCTGCCGCGGCATCAGCACCACCTCGATCGGCGGGATCTCCGGAAAGGTCAGCAACGGATAGCTGCCCCACTCGCGGCTGGCGACACCGTCGGCGTCGAAGCGCACCTGCTCCTTCAACACCCGGCTCAAGGCCTGCACCACGTTGCCGTGGATCTGGTGGCGCACGCCGTCCGGGTTGACCATCATGCCGGTGTCCTGCCCGACCACCAGTTTCTCCACGGCGATGCGGCCCGTTGCCGCCTCCACCGCCACGTCGACCACCCATGCCGCCCATGCCGCGCCGAAGCCTGGGAAGCGGCTGTGGATATAGCGCGCATAGGCAACGCCGCGCCCGCGCAGCATGCCGTCGTTGCCAGCCTTGCCACGCGAACCGTGCGCGCCCCGCTGCCAGCCCGCCGCGTCGGCCACCGCGCGCAGCAGTTCGGCTGCGCGCGTGTCCGGCAAATGACGCAGCCGGAAATCGATCGGATCGGCGCCGGCTTCGGCAGCCAGTTCATCGATCACGCATTCATGCGCGAACGAATTCGGCAGCGCCGATACGCCACGCAACCATGACGCGCGCACGATGGCGGGCGTGTCGTCGCAGCCGATGCGGCGCGCGCGGTAGTCATACGGCGGCACCGCGGTGCGGTCGCCCATTTCCAGCGTGCGCGGCGCGTTAGGCACGATGCCGGCGAGCACCAGCGCCAGCGTCGGCGCATCGTTGGACGGATAGCGGCTGGTGAAGTCATAGCCGAGCAGTTCGCCGTCGGCGCCCAGCGTTGCGCTGACATCCATCAGCTGGGCCGCGCCCTTGGGTTCCCACAGGTGCTCCTGCTCGCGCGACAGCTGCACGCGCACCGCATGGCCGACGGCGCGCGACAGCAGCGCGGCATCGGCGCAGACATCGTCCGCGCAATTGCGGCCGTAGCAGCCCGAGGCTTCCATGCGCACGATCTCGATGCGGTCCTCGCCCAGCCCGCACAGGCGTGCCAGGTCGATGCGCAGAACATGCGGATTCTGCGTGCCCGACCATACCGTCAGGCCATCCTCATGCCAGTCCGCAACCGCGCATGAGGGGCCGATCGAACCGTGCATCTGGTATGGCCAGACGTAATGGCGATCCAGCGTCTTGCCGGTACCGGCCGTAGGCATCTCGCCGTCATTCAGCAGTTCGCGCCGCGTTGCGGGGTTGGCGCGCAGCGCGGGTTCAGGGTCGGCGAGCGACGGCATCGGCGGCACGGGTTTCCACTGCACCCGCAGCTTGCGCGCGGCAAGCACCGCGTACTCTTCACGCTCGGCCACCACGCCGACGAAGTCGCCCTGCACCACCACGTCGACCAGTCCCGGCACATCGCGCACCGATTCGCGGTCGACCGCGAGCAGGCTGTTGCCGACGAAGCCGCCGCTGTCGCGCCCGGCGTAAGGTGGCCGCACCACGCGCCCATGCAGCATGCCGGGCACGCGCACGTCATGGACGAAAGTCAGCACGCCGCGCGCCTTGTCGGGGATATCGACGCGTCCGGCCGGGTGGCCGACGATGCGGTAGGAGTCCACCGGCTTGGTCGGCACCTCATCGGCCAGCGGAAGCGCCACGTGCTCGCCTTGCACCAGCGCGCCATAGCCGATGGCGGCGTCGGCCCCGCGCACGCGGAACTCGCCATCCTGCGCTTCCAGCTGGCCGGGCGCCACGCCAAGCTGTTGCGCGGCGCGTGCCAGCAGCCACGCGCGCGCCTGCGCCGCGGCACGGCGCAGCGGGATGGCCGAAATCTGGATCGATGCGCTGGCGATGGTCGGCCCCTGGTTGGGGGTGGCTTCGGTATGGCCCAGCACCAAGCGCACCCGCGACAGCGGCACGTCGAGTTCTTCCGCCACGATCTGCGCCAGCGCCGTGCGGATGCCGGTGCCAAGGTCGACATGGCCGTTGAAGGCCAGCACCTCGCCACTGTCGCGCACGGCGATGAAGATATCGGGCAGCGCCGGCACGTAGTCCGACGCCGCGCCGGGCTGGCCGGGCGCGGGACGCGCCGCCGCCTGCGGCGCGCGCGTGACCAGCAGCACGCCGACGGCCTGCAGCAACGCCAGCCGCAGTGCGCGCGGCGTGGCGAGATCGGCCTGTGCCGCGGGTTGCAGCGTTGTTGCGGTCATCGTCTTCCCATCTCCTTCAACGGGGCCCCCGTTATACTGCCAGCCAACGGAGTCAGAGCCACCCAATCATCATGACGAACACCACCGCGGCGAAACCTGCCGCCAAGCAGGCTCCCAAGCGGGCTGCCCCAGGCACGCGGGCCAGGCAGGCGCAGGACAGCCGCGACCGCATCCTGAAAGCGGCGATCAAGGTCTTCGCCCAGCGCGGCTATGACGGCGGCCGCATCGAACGCATTTCGTCGCTGGCCAAGACCTATGACCGGATGATCTACTACTACTTCGGCAGCAAGGAAAAGCTGTTCGTCGAAGTGCTGGAGACCATCTACCTGCAGCTCAACGAAGCCGAGCAGCAGCTCGAGCAGGAACTCGACGCCGCCGACCCGGTGCGCGCGCTGTCGCAGCTGGTCGACTTCATCTGGCAGTACTACCTCGACCACCCCGAATTCGTCGCGATCCTGTCCAGCGAGAACATGAGCCAGGGCAAGCACGCGAAGAAGTCGGTCCGCCTCAAGGAAATCTCCAGCTACGCGCTGTCGGTGCTCGACGGGATCCTCACACGCGGCAAGTCCGCCGGGCTATTCCGTTCCGAGACCAGCGCGCGCGATGTCTACATGGTGATCGCCTCGCTCGGCTACTTCTACAACTCCAACCATCATACGCTCAGCGCCTTCCTGGGCGAGGCCATGATGAGCCCGCCCGCCTTGGCGCACTGGCGCGATGTGATCCAGCAGACAGTGCTGCGCACGGTGACGCTGCCCGGCGCCGTGCCGGAAGCCAGCGTGCCGCCGGCTACGCCGGCGCGCAAGGCCGCACGCAACAGGCGCGCGGCTGCAGGCTGAGACGCGGCGCCGGGTCGCCTCAGGCGGCGGCGCGGACGCCCTCACCCGCAATCCGCGCCAGCGCCTCGTCGCGCGCCAGCACGGTCGCGTACTTCTGCGCCATGTCGAACAGGTTGGCATCGTGCGGCCCGATGGCGCGGTCGCCCACGCAATCGGACACCACCAGCGGGCGGAAGCCCAGCGACATCGCATCGACCACGCTGGCGCGCACGCAGCCGCTGGTGACGCAGCCGGCCACCAGCAGCGTCTGCACGCCGCGCTGCGTCAGCCACGCCGCCAGCGAGGTGCCGAAGAACGCCGACGGCACCGTCTTGCGCACCACCAGCTCGCCCGGCGCGGGCACGAGCTCGGGCACGAGCTGGCTGTTGTGGCCATCTTCCTTCAGCGTCAGCATGCCGGGCACCTTCAGCGTGAAGATGTTGTGGTCACTGTCGTCGTCGGCGAACACGATGCGGCTGTGCGCCACCGGCCAGCCCTGCTCGCGCGCGGCGCGCAGCAGCGGCTGCGTGTTGCGGATTGCCTCGGGGATATTGCCGCCACCGAACACGGCCGGGTCGGCAAAGCCGTTGACGAAGTCGATGATCAGCAGCCCGTACGGCGCTTTCAATTCCATCGACGCGCCGAACCCTTGGCGCTGGTAGGTCTGCACTGCGTCATCCATGGCGCGAATCCTTGTAGAGCGATGCGGCGGGAGCATGGTGCCCGTCCATCACCTTGCCGCGCACCACCACCGGCTCGCCGTCGAGGCTGACCGTGCAGTGGCGCACCGGGATATCGATATGGCAGGCAGTGGTGCGGCTGCCGCCTGCCTCGTTGTTGGGGCCGAACGAGCACAGGAAATTGCCTTCATACGCACGCGCGTCCATGCCGATGGTGGCCTCGCGGTCGTACATCGCCAGCGCCGACCAGCTGGCGCGCGGCTGCAGGCCCCAGCCGATATGCGACATCGCATACGCTTCCGGGTCGTTGAACGAGGCCATGTAGTCGGCCAGCAGCTCGGCATCGACACCGCCTTCGATGCGGCGCACGTAGCCGGCCTCCACCGTGATGCGGATCGGCGCCTGCAGATAGGACTTCATCGGCAGCAGGATGTCGCCGCGGTCCAGCACGATGGTGCCGTTGGTGCCGCCCTCGTCCGGCCAGGTCAGCACGAAGCCGCTCGGCCAGTGGTCCCAGCGGCCGGGCTCGTCGACAAAGCCGTACTCGCTGATTGCCGGGAATTCACCCAGCCTGCAGCGCAGATCCATGCCCGCCTCGGACACGATATGCATCTCTCGCGCGCGGCCCAGCCGTTCAGTGGCAGCCTTGACGCGGGCGCGGTCGGCCTCGGTCGGCACCAACCGGGCCAGCACTTCGGGCGGCTCCACCGCCAGCAGGATCTTGGTGCCGCCGGACAGTATCTCGTGCTGCTCGGGCGAGAACAGCAGCGTCATCAGGTCCAGCACCAAATCGCTTGCTTTCAATGCGGCAATCGCCGCCGGATTGCCGGTCAGCGGCGTGGTGCCGAGATAGGCCAGTGCGTCGCGGCTGAGCGCCTTCTCGCCGTTAACCGGCGGCAGGTCGAGCCGGTTGACGATGGCGCCCATCGACTGCGCCGCCACCATCGCCGTACGCAGCGTCTGCGGATGCGTGGCCGCGCCGGTCAGCACGGTGACGGTCTGCCCCGGCTGCAGCCTCGACAGCGTCAGCACCTGCTTCCACGCCGCGGTCAGGTCGTAATCGCTTACGGGCATGTTCCCTCCTTGATCAGTTCAGCGCCGCGCCGAGGAAGTCGCCGAAGGCACGATAGAAGCCGGGCTCATCGTCCCACGGGATCATGTGGCCGGCATTGGCGACATGCGCGACCAGCAGCGCGGGCAGCAGCCTGCGCATTTCCTGCACGTCTTCCTCGCGGATCACGTCGCCGCGGCCCGCGGTCATCAGCAGGACCGGCACATCGACCTGCGGCAGGTCGGCGTGGATATCGTCTTCATGGAAGCCGTTGAAGCTGGCCAGGATCGCGCGCTCGTCGCAGGTATGCAGCCATTGCGCGCGCAGGCGCAGCTGGTCTTCAGTCCATGTGGGGCAGAAGCGGCGCATGCCTTCCGCGTCGATGCCCTGCTGTGCCAGCCGGATCGAATCGATGTACCACGGCAATTGCGCCGGATAGGCGCGGCGCCCCGGGCCCGACACCGGCGGATCGACCAGCACCAGCCGCGTCAGGCCAGCGGGCTTGCTATGCGCGGCGCGGATGCCGATGCGCGCGCCCATGGAATGGCCGACGATGGCGTAGCGCTGCAGCCCGAGCGCTTCGGCAAACGCGATCACGTCGGCGGCCTGCGCATCGAGGCTATAGTCCAGCTCCGCGCCGGCCTGCGACAGCCCGCGGCCGCGCACGTCGAGCACATAGGTATCGAACTGCCGCCCGAACTGCTCGCCGACGAAGCCCCACGTGACCGCCGGGCTGGTGATGCCGGGCACGATGATCAAGGCATCGCGCTGCGCGCGCGCGCCGTCCTGGCCGCCATAGCGCAGGTAGTGCTGCCGGATGCCATTGGCATGGACGTTGCCGCCGTAAAGGAAAGTACTGGTCGCCATGGCCGGCTCCTTCAGTAGGCGCCGGACAGCAGCGCGCCCGCGCCCGGCACCACCGGCTCGAGGCCCAGGCGCTTGAGCATTGCATAGGTGGTGGCGATGGCGGCGGTGACCACCGGCTTGCCTGTCATTGCCTCGACCTTGGCCACCGCCGGCAGCGACGGCATCTGTACGCAGGCGGACAGCACGATCACGTCGGCATCGGCGAAATCCATCTGCGCGACGATCTCCGGCAGCCGCGACGGATCGTGGCGGCCGACGTCGAGGTTGTCGGGGATCTCCAGCGCGCGGTAGTCGACCACCTCGTAGCCCTCATTGCGGATGTAGTCGACCACCAGCTCGGTCAGCGGCTTCATGTACGGCGCCACCACGGCGATGCGCCTGGCGCCCATCACCTTGAGCGCATCGACCAGCGCGCCGGCGCTGGTGATCACCGGCGCGTCGCCGCCGTTCTCGGCGGTGTGCGCCTGCAGCCGCTGCTCGGAGACGCGGTGGTAGCCGTGGCCCATCGCCATGATCGCCACCAGGCAGGCATAGCCGAGCACGTCGACGCGGGCGTCGCTCAGCTCCACCGCGCAGCGGTCGGATTCGGCATCCATGGCCGCCAGTTCCTCCTTGACCACCTTCTTCATCCGCATGCGGCTGGAGTGGAAGGTAAAGCGCTCCGGACGCACCTGCTGGCGCGCGGCCAGCATCGCCGGGATCTCGGTTTCCATCGTGGTGTTGGAGCTCGGCACGATCTGGCCGATTCGGAAAACTTTCTGCACTGTCGACTCCGTTATCTGTTTGTCTGTCTACCCGCCTGCCCTGCCCGGATGGCCTTGCATGCTGCGAATCGATTGTAGTGTACACACTTTATATAGGCAAATAGAATCTGCGCCAAGCGCGATTCACTCGTTCAGTGCATACTTAATTAACCAATCCCTTGTTTAGCGCACAAATTCACCGTATTAAAGCATCGTGCGCAGACATTCATAAGATCATAAGGGTTTTCCATAGGACCCTCATTTTCTTCCTTGCCCTTGATATTTTGAGTGTGTACACTCGTTTTCAACGGTCGACCACATAGGTCGCCCAAGCCCCCATCGACCCATGTGTCATTGCCCCAGGAGAAATAACGTGCAAGGCAAACCGCGAATCGCAGTTGTCGGCGCCGGACTCGGAGGAACGGCCGCGGCCGCCCTGCTGCAGCGAGCCGGCTTCCAAGTCAGGCTGTATGAACAGGCACCGGCGTTCTCGCGCCTGGGAGCGGGCATCCACGTGGGGCCCAACGTGATGAAGATCATGCGGCGCATCGGCATCGAGGACGCGCTCAACAACATGGGCTGCCACCCCGACTTCTGGTACAGCCGCGACGGCCTGACCGGCGAAGTGATCGCGCAGATCCCGCTGGGCGACTACGCGGAGCGGCACTACGGCGCCAGCTACCTGACCGTGCACCGCGGCGACTTCCACAAGCTGCTGACCGACGCCGTGGCGCCGGGCACGCTGTTCTTCAACAAGAAGCTGGAAAGCGTCACCGACCGGGGCGACGTGGTCGAGCTGCGCTTCACCGATGGCACGCTGGACCAGGCGGATATCGTGATCGGCGCCGACGGTGTCAACTCCCGCATCCGCGAGACCCTGCTGGGCGCCGAGCCTCCCAAGTACACCGGCTACGTCGCGCACCGCGCGGTGTTCCCGATCTCGCGCGTCAAGGGCTTCACGCACGAGCGCTGCACCAAGTGGTGGACCGACGACCGCCACATGATGGTGTACTTCGACACCAGCAAGCTGGACGAGATCTACTACGTCACCGGCGTGCCCGAGCCCGAGTGGGACATGAGCAAAAGCTGGGTGCCGAGCAGCATCGAGGAAATGCGCACCGCGTTCGACGGCTGGCACGAAGGCGTGCAGTCGCTGATCGAAGGCACGGTCGAAGTGACCAAGTGGCCCCTGCTGGAGCGTGACCCGCTGCCGCTGTGGAGCCGCGGCCGCCTGGTGCTGCTGGGCGATGCCTGCCACCCGATGAAGCCGCACATGGCGCAAGGCGCCGCGATGGCGATCGAAGATGCCGCCATGCTGACGCGCTGCTTCACCGAGACCGGCCTGGACGACTACGCCGCCGCGTTTGCGCTGTATGAAGCCAACCGCGCCGAGCGCGCCGGCAAGGTCCAGCTGGTCTCGCACAACAACACGTGGCTGCGCAGCAACGAGAACCCGGACTGGTGTTTCGGCTACGATGTGTTCAACATGCCGCTGGTGTCGGCCGGGCGTACGCCGCTGTCCGCGGCGGCGTAACACCGACCTTAGGCCTGACCTGAACCTGCACGCCGCAGCCCCTCGCACGAAGGGGCGCGGCGTGCCTGCCGCGTGATCTGCAACTTGCCGCCCCCGATGAACACGCCTCGCCCCCTGACGCTACAAGTCAACCACGCGGAGCACACGCTCAGCGTGGCGCCCGACACGCCGCTGCTCTATATCCTGCGCAACGACCTGGCCTGCAATGGCCCCAAGTACGGTTGCGGGCTGGGCCAGTGCGGCGCGTGCACGGTGCTGGTCGACGGCCTGGCCGCGCGCTCATGCGTGCTGCCGGTCAGGGCCGCGGTGGGCCACGCGGTCACCACGCTGGAAGGCCTGGGCACGGCGGAGCATCCCGACCCGGTGCAGCAGGCCTTTATCGACGAGCAGGCCGCACAATGCGGCTATTGCCTGAACGGCATGATCATGACCGCGAAGGCGCTGCTCGCGCAGAATCCCGATCCTGACGAAGCGCAGATCCGCGAGGCGCTGCGCTTCAACCTGTGCCGCTGCGGCACGCATGTGGAAATCGTGCGTGCAGTGCAGCGCGCCGCGGTGCTGATGCGGCAGGCTGGCGTGGGAGCGGCATCGTGAAGCAGGAACTCGTGCGACAGGCCGTGCAAACCGGCGCCCTGGCGAAACATGAGCCACCGCCGGCTTCCATGTGCCTCGTCGCCCATGTGCTGACGCCGCCAGGGCTGCGCTGGATCGACGGCAAGCCGTTGGTACCACGCCTGCTCGGCGCGGAGCGCGATGCCGCGCTGGCGTTGCCCGGCGTGCGCGCGGCCGTGGTGCGCAACCAGTTTGCGGGCGTGGCCGCGGAAAGCGATGCCTTGGCGGCCGACGCCGCCAGGGCCCTGCAGGCACGCTGGTCGGCGCCGCCTCGCGCGGATGAAGCTCCCGTACCGCGCCACGCCGTTGCGCGGCGAGGTGACGCCACCCGCGCGCTCGCCAGCGCCGCCACGCGCCACGCGCAGCACTACCAGTGGCCGCTGGCCGGCACCGGGACCGAAGCGTTCTGCACCGCGATCGCGGACTGGCGCGACGGCATGCTGTATGTGTGGCTGCCAAGCCTGCGCCACGGCGCACTGCGCGAAGAACTGGCCGCGCTGCTGGGCATTGCGCCGCAACAGGTCGCGCTGGCCGGGTGGCAGGCGGCCGCCGACGCCGGCGATCCGGCCCTGCTCGCCCACCACGCGGCCGCCGACGCCGCACTGCTGGCCCATGCCGCCGGCAAACCCGTGATGCGCCGGCTGTGCGCCGGCGATATCGGCCTGTCCGGTGCGCAGCTCGCCGTATGCATCGACAGCGCGCGCAGCGGCAATGCCATCGACGCCTACGCCGCAACACTGGCCGGCACGGCTCCGCCGCCGGTGCCGCTGGCACTTTGGCTCACGCATACGGCGTCGCCCGTGACGGACACCGGCGACAGTGGCAGCGCAGTCATGCCGCCCTACCGCATTCCCGATGTCGATGTCGGCACCGCCGGCGCTGTAGCCGCTTTCGATGCCGCACCGCTTGCGGCGGCGCGCGCCCATGTCTTTGCGCGCGAATCCCATCTCGATGAAATCGCCGCCGCATCCGGCACCGACCCGGTCGCGCTGCGGCTTTCGCACCTCGACGACTCACGCGGCTCGGCCCTCGTCAGGCAGGTCAGCGAGCGCTCCGGCTGGACGCCATCCGTTCCGCATGCCGCCACATCGGCAGGCAATGTGCGGCGCGGGCGCGGTTTTGCCTATGCGCACACCGTCGACCACGACGCCGGCCAGAGCTGGTCGGCATGGGTGGCGGAAGTCGAAGTCGATGGCACCACCGGCGAGCTGGCCGTCACGCGCGTGACGGTGGGGCATGACAGCGAATCGCTGGCGCCCGCGCAAGCCACACCTGCTGCGCGCTCGCTGGAACAGGCTGTTGCCGACGCTACCCTGCAATTGACCGCTGCCAGCCCGGCATTCGATACCTGGCCTGCCACGGAGGCTTCTGCCAACCAATCGCTCCCCGCCGTCGCAACCAGCGCAGTATTGCCGGAGGTCCACCTGGCTGGCACGCTCACCGAGCGCGACCAACTGGCCGCAGGCCCGGCCGATACGCTGCCCGCGGCTGCCGCCGTGGCCAACGCCATCTTCGACGCCACCGGCGTGCGCCTGCGCACGCCGCCCTTCAGCGCCGAACGCATCCGCCTGGCGCTGGCCGAGAGTGAGGACAAGCGCGCCGGCAAGCGCAGCAAGCGCGGCTGGATCGCCGCCGCTGCCGCGACCGCGGCCGGCCTGTGCGCAACGCTGATGCCGTGGCGCGCGCCGATCGCGCCGGTCGCACCGCCCGGGCCCGGCTTCTATTCCGCGGCCACGCTGGAACGCGGCCGCCTGGTGGCCGCGGCAGGTGACTGCGCGGTATGCCATACCGTCCCCGGCGGCGTGAAGAATGCGGGCGGCCTGCCGCTGGAAACGCCGTTTGGCACGGTCTATAGCACCAACATCACGCCCGATGTGCAGACCGGCATCGGCAACTGGTCGTTCGCCGCCTTCGAGCGCGCGATGCGCGAGGGCATCCACCGCGACGGACGGCGCCTGTATCCGGCCTTCCCCTACACCGCGTTCGCCAAGGTCAGCGATGCCGACATGCAGGCGCTGTATGCGTACCTGATGTCGGCCGAGCCGGTGAAGTCAGAGGTGCCGCAGACCCGGCTCACGTTCCCGTTCAACCTGCGTCCGCTGCTGGCGGGCTGGAACCTGCTGTTCCATCGCGACGCACCCTTCAAGCCCGACCCCGCGCGCTCCGCGCAGTGGAACCGCGGCGCGTATCTCGCCGAGGGGCTGGGCCATTGCAGCGCCTGCCATTCGCCGCGCAACGCGCTCGGCGGGGAACAAGGCGGGCGCAAGTACCTGACTGGCGGCAGTGCCGAAGGCTGGGAGGCACCGCCGCTGACATCGCTCTCCCACGCACCGGTGCCGTGGACCGAGGCGGCGCTGTTTACCTACTTGCGCGGCGGCTATGCACCGCATCACGGCGCCGCCGCAGGACCGATGGCGCCGGTGGTGGAAGAACTCGCGCAGTTGCCCGAATCGGATGTGCGCGCGATCGCGCATTACGTCGCGTCATTCGGCACGCCGCCGCCAGCGCCTTCCGTGCTCGACGCGCAGGCTGCCAGACTCGAACAACGCAGCGCACAGGCTGCACGCACCCTAGGCGGCCCCGGTGAACGCCTATACCAGAGCGCCTGCGCGGTGTGCCATCAATCAGACCAGGGCATCGCGCAGTTTGGCGTAAAGCCGTCGCTCGCACTCAACACCAACTTGCACAGCAAGCTGCCCGACAACGTGATCCAGGTGCTGCTGCAAGGCATGCCCGCGCCGCCCAACAGCGAGCTGGGCGCGATGCCGGCCTATGCCGACACCTTCGACGACCGGCAGATCGCGCAGCTGGCGCAGTACCTGCGCGCGCGCTTTGCCCCCGACCAACCCGCCTGGCAGGACCTGGAGAACACCGTCGCGCGGCTGCGCGCGGCGCCTGCCCACTGAAGACCAGCGAAGGGCCTTCGCGGCCGGCCCGCCGCGCCTTCGCATCCATCCTGACAGTATCCGTGCCGTGCCTGGCAGGGCGCTTTGCCACCGGGCAGGGAGGCCTGCGCCGACAGATCGGCGCACTGCGCGCCAGGCGCGGGAAAACCCCAAGGAGAGAAACCGCAGTTCGGCCTTGCCCGCCAGTTTCATGTAGCTTACGCTGAACGATCATGTAGTGCGCACTACATGAGTGCCGGCATCGATACCAAAAGCCGCGCCGCGGTGCCTCCCGGCACAAGGACGGCGCAAGAACCGCGCACACAAGCGGCAGACGAGACAACAAGACCACAAGATTGGCCCTTTACATCACCGGAAGCGCTGGCCCGGGGCTTGCGTAGTCCCTCGCCGTGCCGACCGGGAACCCGGGCCCGGACAACCAAGGGTAGACAACAAGGAGTGACTATGTCGTATCAGTACCAGGAAGGTGTTGCGAGAGGACTACCTGGCCAGGTCTGGCCTCGCTAGCTTGGGGTAGCCACAGGTTTCGCCGCATCGCGGTGCTTGGCTTCCGAATTCAAGAATCAGCCTATAAAGACAGGTAGACAAAATGTCGTCATCAATTTCCTCAATGGCAGCAACGACCATCCCCGAAGCGACGATCAGCGTGCCCCCGCAGTCAAGCGCGCGGGCATCGTCGTCCCAGACCATCACGATCGAGCAAGGCATCCGCGCAGCCGGTGTCGGCCGGTTCCAGTATCGGCTGTTCGGCATTTTCGGCCTGGTGTGGCTGGCCGACGCGATGCAGGTCCTGTCGATCGGATTCACCGCGCCTTCCATTGCCGCGACATTCGGCATCCCCGTGCCGAGCGCCTTGCAGACCGGGACGATGTTCTTCGTCGGCATGCTGATCGGCGCCTTCGCGTTCGGCCGGCTGGCGGACCGGATCGGCCGCCGGCCGGTGCTGATGATGGCGGTGATCCTTGACGCCATCTGTGGCGTCGCCTCCGCCTTCGCCCCGGATTTCCAGTGGCTCCTGCTGCTGCGCTTCCTGACCGGCATCGGCGTGGGCGGCACGTTGCCCGTCGACTACACCATGATGGCCGAGTTCCTGCCCTCTGACCGGCGCGGCCGCTGGCTGGTGCTGCTGGAGTCGTTCTGGGCCGTCGGCACGATCCTGCTCGCCGTCCTGGCGCTGGTCGCCGTCTCGCAAGGCAACGATGCCTGGCGCATGATCTTCTTTGTCACCGGCCTCCCTGCGCTGGTCGGCGTAGTGGTTCGGTTCTTTGTGCCAGAGTCGCCGCTCTACCTGAATAAATCGGGGCGCTCGGAAGAGGCCCGCGCTGTGCTGCAGCGCGTTGCCAAGGCCAATCGGGTTTCGGTCGAGATCGCCCCGCTGGAGCCGCAGAAGATGGAGCGCAAATCGGTGTTCGCGCTGTTCGCGGCCGGATGCCGGCGCCGCAGCATCTGCCTGCTTGCTGCGTGGATGCTGATCTCGATCGCCTATTACGGTGTCTTTGTCTATCTGCCGGTAAAGCTGGCCGGCCAGGGCTTTGGCTTCATGCGTGGCCAGGTCTTCCTGATCCTGCTCGCGCTGGTCCAGCTCCCCGGCTTCGCGCTCGCCGCGCACGGCGTGGAGCGCTGGGGTCGCAAGCCGACCCTGATCGGCTTCCTGCTGCTCAGCGCCGCGGGCTGCATGCTGTACAGCCTGGGCACGTCCACCGCGCTGATCGTCGGCTCCACCCTGTTGATGAGCTTCGCGCTGCTGGGCACCTGGGGCGCGCTCTACGCCTTCACGCCGGAGGTGTACCCGACGGACCTGCGGGCCAGCGGCATGGGCACCGCCGGTGCGATGGCACGATTCGGTGGCCTGTTCGCCCCTTCGATCATTGCGCCGATCATGGCCACCCAGTTCACGCTCGCGCTTGGGTTGCTTTCGTCGTTCCTGGCGGTGGCGGCGTTTGCCATCTTCATGGTGGATATCGAGTCCAAGGACCGCGCGCTGGACTGACGCCCGCCGGATAAGGCCAGCTTGCCGGGGACCGGGCCGCAGCCGCGCTGCGGCCCGCTTCCATTACAATCCGGCTACAACGGCGCGGCGGCCGGGTCCACCCGACCCGGCCGCCCGCTCCAGCCGCTTGCCCCTATCCCCGCCGAGCCCTCGCCGCCAGCCATGAAACAAGATCCGCGCTTTCCCAACCTGTTTATCCTCGACCACCCGCTGATCCAGCACAAGCTCTCGCACATGCGCGACAAGGAAACGTCCACGCGCACCTTCCGCGAGCTGCTGCGCGAGATCACGCTGCTGATGGGCTATGAGATCACGCGCAACCTGCCGCTGACCACGCGCCGCATCGACACGCCGCTGGTGGAACTGGATGCGCCGGTGATCGCCGGCAAGAAGCTGACCATCGTCCCGGTGCTGCGCGCCGGCGTGGGCATGAGCGATGGACTGGTCGAGCTGATCCCGTCGGCGCGCATCGGCCATATCGGCGTGTACCGCGACGAGCAGCACCGCCCGGTCGAATACCTGGTGCGGCTGCCAGACCTGGAAGACCGCAGCTTTATCCTGTGCGATCCGATGGTGGCGACCGGCTACTCGGCCGTGCATGCGGTGGAAGTGCTCAAGCGCCGCGGCGTCAAGGACGAGGCCATCACCTTCGTCGCGCTGGTGGCGGCGCCGGAAGGCGTGGAGGTGTTCCAGAAGGCGCATCCGGGCGTGAAGCTGTTCGTGGCCTCGCTGGACAGCCACTTGGATGCGGATGCGTACATCGTGCCGGGCCTCGGCGACGCGGGCGACCGGCTGTTCGGCACCAAGAACTGACGCGTGCCGGCGCGGCGCGGGCTTGACCAGCCTCAATAGCCCGCGCCGCCTGGCTCCCTAAACTGGCGACACCCGCTGGCGACACCCGCTGGCGGTTCTTCCGCCGGCACATGCCGCCAACCCGAGGGAGCCAACCATGGAAGCCATCAAGATTCTCTTCAGCACCAGCACCGGCCTGATGAGCCTGGGCGTGATCGTTTTAATCATCGGCATGGGCTGGTTCTTCGCCCGGATGTTCGCGCGCAAGATGCGCGAGGATGCGGCGGCCGCGAAGGCGCAGGCCGGACAGCGGCAATAGCGCGTCCTGCGAGCTGATCGTTTGCTCCCCTACCCGGCGAGCGGGAGAGATGAGCAAACCAGCGGCTTTTCAAGGGTTCAACTACTTCTTCTTCCCTAGCAAGCTGCCCAGCACGCCACGAATCAGCTCGCGGCCCACCTGCGAACCCACCGTGCGCGCGGCCGACTTGGCCATCGACTCCAGGATCGAATCGCCGCGCCCGCTCTTGCCGGTGCCCTTGGTCAGCGTGCCGAAGATGTCGCCGGCAGTGCCAAGCCAGCCGCTGTCCTGTTCCGCTTCCGGCTTGGCTTCAGGTTTGGCGTCCGACGGCTTGCCCTTGCCATTGGCCACCGTCGGCACGCCGCCACGCAGCTTTTCGTAAGCCGATTCGCGATCCACGGCCGCTTCATAGGTCCCCGCGACCAGCGAATTCGCGATCAGTTGCCTGCGCTCCTCGTCGGTCGCCGGGCCGATGCGGCTACCCGGCGGCAGCACCCATGCGCGCTCGGTCACGCACGGCGTGCCCTTGGCATCCAGGAACGACACCAGCGCCTCGCCCACGCCCAGTTCGCCGATCGCGGTTTCCAGGTCCAGCTTCGGGTTGGCGCGCATGGTGGTGGCCGCCACCTTGACCGCCTTCTGGTCGCGCGGCGTGAACGCGCGCAGCGCGTGCTGCACGCGGTTGCCCAGCTGGCCGAGCACCGTGTCGGGGATGTCGACTGGATTCTGCGTGACGAAATACACGCCCACGCCCTTGGAGCGGATCAGCCGCACCACCTGCTCGATCTTGTCGAGCAGCGCCTTGGGCGCGTCGTTGAACAGCAGGTGGGCCTCGTCGAAGAAGAACACCAGCTTGGGCTTGTCGAGGTCGCCGGCCTCGGGCAGCTTCTCGAACAGCTCGGACAGCATCCACAGCAGGAAGGTCGCATACAGCCGCGGCGAGTTCATCAGCTTGTCCGCCGCCAGGATACTGACCACGCCCTGGCCCTTCTCGGTCTGGATGAAGTCTTCCAGGTTCAGCATCGGCTCGCCAAAGAAGACATCGCCGCCCTGCGACTCCAGCGCCAGCAGCCCGCGCTGGATCGCCCCGATCGAGGCGGCGGAGATATTGCCGTACTCGGTCGTGAACTGCGAGGCGTTGTCGCCCACGTACTGCAGCATTGCGCGCAGGTCCTTGGCGTCGAGCAGCAGCAGGCCGTTGGCATCGGCGATGCGGAACACCAGGTTGAGCACGCCCTGCTGGGTGTCGTTGAGCTCAAGCATCCGCGACAGCAGCAGCGGGCCCATGTGCGAGACCGTGGCGCGCACCGGGTGGCCCTTCTGGCCGAACACGTCCCACAACGTTGTCGGGCATCCGCCCCAGGCCGGCTCCGGCAGCCCCAGGTCGGCCAGGCGCTGCTTGAGCTTGTCGGACAACTGGCCGGATTGCGAAATGCCGGTCAGGTCACCTTTGACGTCGGCCATGAACACCGGCACGCCCAGGCGCGAAAAGCCCTGCGCCAGCGTCTGCAGCGTGACGGTTTTGCCGGTGCCGGTGGCGCCGGTGATCAGGCCGTGGCGGTTGCCCATCTGCGGCAGCAGCACCAGCTCGTGTTCGGCGTTCTTGGCGATAAGGATGGGGTCGGCCATGGTCTTCCTGGTAGCAAGTGCCGCGGGACTCGCCGCGGCAGCGGCGCGGGCAGGCCCGCGTGATAAAATCCTGGGCTGATTATAGCCAGCCGCCAGGCATATCCGTCACCTGGCGCCCGCGCCTGGCATCCCGCATTCCATCACCGCATAACACCTTTTCCGCCTCGGAGAGCATCATGGCCGGTCACTCGAAATGGGCCAATATCAAACACAAGAAAGCCGCAGCTGACGCCAAGCGCGGCAAGATCTGGACCCGCCTGATCAAGGAAATCACCGTTGCCGCCAAGCTCGGCGGCGGCGATGCCGACACCAACCCGCGCCTGCGCCTGTCGATCGACAAGGCCATGGACGCGAACATGCCCAAGGACAACATCCAGCGCGCGATCCAGCGCGGCGTGGGCGGCCTGGAAGGCGCCAACTACGAAGAGATCCGCTACGAAGGCTACGGCCTGGCCGGCGCGGCCATCATCGTCGACTGCCTGACCGACAATCGCACCCGTACCGTGGCCGAAGTGCGCCACGCGTTCTCCAAGCATGGCGGCAACATGGGCACCGAAGGCTCGGTGGCATTCATGTTCACGCACTGCGGCCAGTTCCTGTTCGCGCCCGGCACGCCGGAAGACAAGCTGATGGACGCCGCGCTGGAAGCCGGCGCCGACGACGTCGTCACCAATGACGACGGTTCGATCGAAGTGACCTGCCCGCCCAACGATTTCCCGGCGGTCAAGGCCGCGCTTGAAGCCGCCGGCTTCAAGGCCGAAGTCGCCGACGTGGTAATGAAGCCGCAGAACGAAATCAGCTTCGCCGGCGACGACGCGGCCAAAATGCAGAAGCTGCTCGACGCCCTGGAAAACCTCGACGACGTGCAGGAAGTCTTCACCAACGCGGTGATCGAAGACTAAGCTGAAGCAACAAGCCCCCCATGGCGGCGGCCCGGACTCAGACCAGGCCGCCGCCTTTTAGTATCTGTTTCTTTTCTGGCAGTGGATCATGAAAGTATTGGTTGTCGGCTCGGGTGGACGTGAACACGCGCTGGCCTGGAAATTGGCCCAATCCCCCAGGGTACAGGTGGTGTACGTGGCGCCGGGCAACGGCGGGACCGCGCTCGACAAGCGCCTGCAGAACGTTCCGCTGACGGATCCGGAGGTCATCGCCGCCTTTGCCGAGCGCGAAGGCGTGGCCTTTACCGTGGTCGGGCCGGAGGCACCGCTGGCGGCCGGCATCGTCGATATCTTCCGTGCCAAGGGCCTGCGCATCTTCGGGCCGAGCAAGGCGGCCGCGCAGCTGGAATCGTCCAAGGACTTCGCCAAGGCGTTCATGCAGCGCCATGGCATCCCGACCGCCGCCTACCAGACCTTCTCCGACGCCGCACAGGCGCATGCCTATATCGACGCGCAGGGCGCACCGATCGTGATCAAGGCCGATGGCCTGGCCGCGGGCAAGGGCGTGGTGGTGGCGATGTCGCTGGAAGAGGCCCACACCGCGGTCGATATGATGCTGGCCGACAACAAGCTGGGCGACGCCGGCGCGCGCGTGGTGATCGAGGAATTCCTGGAGGGCGAGGAAGCCAGCTTCATCGTGCTGGTCGACGGCAAGAACGTGCTGGCGCTGGCCACCAGCCAGGATCACAAGCGCCTGCTGGACGCCGACGCCGGCCCCAACACCGGCGGCATGGGCGCCTACTCCCCCGCCCCGGTGGTCACGCCCGCGCTGCACGCGCGCGCGCTGCGCGAGATCATCCTGCCGACCGTGCGCGGCATGGAGAAGGACGGCATCCCCTACACCGGCTTCCTGTACGCCGGCCTGATGATCGACAAGGACGGCAACCTGAAGACACTGGAATTCAACTGCCGCATGGGCGACCCGGAAACCCAGCCGATCCTGGCGCGCCTGAAGACCGACCTGGTCGACGTGATGGAGCACGCCGTCGACGGCAAGCTCGACGCGATCGAGCTGGACTGGGACCGCCGCACCGCGCTGGGCGTGGTGATGGCCGCCTACAACTACCCGGACAGTCCGCGCAAAGGCGATGTCATCACCGGCATCCCGGCCGAAACCGACGACAGCGTGACCTTCCACGCCGGCACCACGCTCAAGGACGGCACCCTGCTGACCTCGGGCGGGCGCGTGCTGTGCGTGGTCGGGCTGGCCGACACCGTCAAGGCCGCGCAGCGCGCCGCCTATGCCGCGGTCGAGCAGATCCGGTTCGACGGCATGCAGTACCGGACCGATATCGGTTATCGCGCCATCAAGCGCTGATTGGCCACCGGCTGGCCGCCGGCGCGGCCTCAGCGGGCTCTGGCGACCACCTGGCCGCCCCAGCCGGTACAATCGTGACAACGCTGTGACGCAGCCGGCAGCCCCAGGGCTGCCGGAATGCCATCAGCCCGGTCCATCCGGTCCATTCGTTTTCCGCCCACCATGATCGATTCCCAGGCAGTCCGTGCCTATCTGCTCGGCCTGCAAGACCGCATCACCGACGCCATCGGCGCCATCGACGGCCAGCCGTTCCTGACCGACGCCTGGGAGAAGCCGCCCACCGAACGCCTGCGCGGCAGTGGCCGCACCCGCATCCTGGAAGGCGGCGCGGTGATGGAGCGCGCCGGCGTGGGCTTCTCGCACGTCAGCGGCGATACCCTGCCGCCGTCGGCCAGCGCCAACCGGCCTGAACTCTCCGGGCGCAGCTTCGAGGCGATGGGCGTATCGCTGGTGTTCCACCCGCGCAACCCCTACGTGCCCACGGTCCACATGAACGTGCGCTGCTTCCTGGCGGTCAAGCCCGGCGCCGAGCCGGTCTGGTGGTTCGGCGGCGGCATGGACCTGACGCCCTACTACGGCAATGCCGGCGACTGCGCGCATTTCCACGGCACCTGCAAGCAGGCGCTTGCGCCATATGGCGACGAGCTGTATCCGCGCTTCAAGCAGTGGTGCGACGAGTATTTCTTCCTGAAGCACCGCAACGAGGCGCGCGGTGTGGGCGGGATCTTCTTCGACGACTTCTCGGCGCTGGGCTTCGAGCGCAGCTTCGCCATGATGCAATCGGTCGGCGACGCCTTCCTCGACGCCTACCTGCCCATCCTGCAGGCCCGCAAGGACACGCCCTACGGCGAACGCGAGCGCGGCTTCCAGGCCTACCGGCGCGGGCGTTATGTCGAATTCAACCTGGTGTTCGACCGCGGCACGCTGTTCGGCCTGCAGTCGGGCGGACGTGCCGAATCCATTCTGATGTCGATGCCGCCGCTGGTGACCTGGCGCTATGACTGGCAACCGGAAGCGGGCAGCCCTGAAGCGGCGCTGTACACCGACTTCCTGCCGGCACGCGACTGGGCCTGACGGCAGACCTATGGCCAATCCCGCGCAAGACCATATGCCCGCCGCCGATGCGGGCGACCTTCCCGCCCGCCCCTACCGACTGGGTATCCTCGGCGGCACCTTCGACCCGCCCCATGTCGGCCACCTGGCGCTGGCGCGGCTGTGCATCGACCACCTGGGCCTGGACGAACTGGTGTGGATCCCCACCGGCCAGTCGTGGCAGAAGGGCACTGATGTGACGCCTGCTGCGGACCGCCTGGCCATGACTGAACTGGCCGCCGCCGCCCTGGGCGACACCGGCGCCAAAGTCCGCGTCAGCCGCATGGAAGTCGACCGCGCCGGCCCCAGCTACACCATCGACACCGTGCGCCAGCTGCGCGACGACTACGGCCCGCAGGCCTCGCTGTGCTGGCTGATGGGCGCCGACCAGTTGCTGCGCCTGCACACCTGGCACGGCTGGCAGGAACTGTTCGCGCATGTCCACCTGTGCACCGCCACCCGCCCGCGCTTCGAGCTGGCCGCGCTGGAAGGCCCGGTGCTGGAAGCGCTGTCGCAGCGCCAGGCCGACACGACCCTGATACAATGCACGCCCTCCGGCCGGATGTGGATCGACCAGACGCTCGCCGTCGACCTGTCTTCCACCCACCTGCGCCAGCGCCTGGCGGCCGGCCAACCCGCAGATGACCAACTGCCGCCGGGCGTGGCACACTACATCGCCAGCCACGGGCTGTACCGCGACGCCCCGGCCAGGGCCTGACCCCCGGTTGCCCGCAACCGGCGCCCACCACCCAACCGATCTCAGCTGAACAAGAAGACACCATGGATATTCGTAAACTGCAACGCGCCATCGTCGACGGCCTCGAGGATGTCAAAGCGCAGGACATCAAGGTGTACGACACCAGCCACCTGACCGAACTGTTCGACCGGGTGGTGATTGCCAGCGGGACGTCCAACCGCCAGACCAAGGCGCTGGCAGCGTCGGTGCGGGATACGGTGAAGGAAGCCGGCGGCCATATCGTGGCGGTCGAAGGCCTGGAGACGGGCGAATGGGTGCTGGTCGACTGCGGCGACGCCGTGGTCCACATCCTGCAGCCGCAGCTGCGCCTGTACTACAACCTGGAAGAAATCTGGGGCGACAAGCCGGTGCGCATGAAGCTGGCCACCGGTGCCCGCAGCCTGGCCAAGGCCAGCGAGCCGATGGACGAGGACGAGGACGAAGTCCCGGCCGCGCGCGGCACGCGCCGTGCCAGCAGCCTGCGCCCGGCGCTGGCCCGCCTGCCCGAAGGCATGAAGGAGCCGTCGCCGCCGATGGGCCACGAGGACACCGACCCGGACGCCATTGCCACGGTGCGCAAGCCGGCGCGCAAGACTGCCGCCAAGACTGGAGCCAAGACGGCAGCCACCAAGACCGCCGGCACCCGCGCCGCCGCGCCGCGCAAGACCGCCGCTGGCACCACGGCACGCAAGACTGCACCCCGGACGGCGACCAAGACCGCTGGCAAGACGGCAGGCAAGACCGCCACCAAGACCGCGGCGGCCAAGCCGGCCGCGCGCAAGCGCACCACCCGCTCGGCCTGATGCCGCGGCGCGCGGCCGCCTGACGGCCGCGCCGCCTGCACTGGCCTCCGCACTGCCGCCAATCCGCCCTCATGCAACTGGTAATCGTGGCCGTCGGCCACAAGATGCCCGCCTGGATCGAAACCGGCTTCAACGAGTATGCCAAGCGCATGCCGCCCGAGCTGCGCATCGAGCTGCGCGAGGTCAAGCCGGAGGCCCGCTCGTCCAGCAACAACGCCACCACCGTGATGCAGCGCGAAGCCGCGCGCATCGACGCCGTGCTGGGCTCGCTGTCCAGGCAGTGCCGCATCGTCGCGCTGGACGAACGCGGCCGCGACTTCACCACCGTGCAACTGGCTGCGCAGCTGACCGACTGGCAGCGCGAGGGCGGCGATGTCGCCTTCCTGATCGGCGGCGCCGACGGGCTCGACCCGGCGCTGAAGGCGCGCGCCAGTACGCTGATCCGCCTGTCCAGCCTGACGCTGCCGCACGGCATGGTGAGGGTGCTGCTGGCCGAGCAGTTGTACCGGGCCTGGTCGGTCACGCAGAACCACCCCTACCACCGCGCCTGACCCGGAACCGCGCCGCCGCGGGCGTTACAATTCACGCCACTGCCGGCCCGCCGCCGGCAGGTCCATACTCCCGCCTGCCCCGCCTGCCGCGATGCACGACTACCTCTACCTCGCCTCCCAAAGCCCGCGCCGCCGCGAACTGCTGACCCAGCTGGGCGCGCGCTACGAGTTGCTCCTTGCCGATGACGACGAGGACGCCGAAGCGCTGGAAGCCGTCCTGCCCGGCGAAACGCCCGACGACTACGTGCAGCGCGTCTGCGCGCTGAAGGCCGAAGCCGCGCTGCGCCGCCGCGAGCGCCGGGCCCTGCCCGACGCGCCGGTGCTGACCTCCGACACCACCGTCTGCCTGGGCGGCCGCATCCTCGGCAAACCCGGGGACGCCGCCGATGCGCACGCCATGCTGGCCGCGCTGGCCGGTAGCACGCACCGCGTGCTCACTGCGGTCACGGTGGTTTCCACCCTGGGCATGCACCACGCGCTATCGGTCTCCGAAGTGACCTTCCGCCCGATGCGGCCCGACGAGATCGCGCGCTACGTCGCCAGCGGCGAGCCGCTCGGCAAGGCCGGCGCGTACGGGATCCAGGGCCGCGCGGCCGAGTTCGTCGAGCGGATCGCGGGCAGCTATTCAGGTATCATGGGCTTGCCCTTGTTTGAGACGGCGGCGTTACTTCGCCAGGCCCGCCTGCAGTTCTGAGCCGCGGCCACGCCGCCGCCCAGGACAAGACCCGGCCGCGCCGGGCAACCCCAATACCGCCGGGCCACCGGCGACCGCGTTTCACCGCTATGACTGAAGACATCCTCGTCAACATCACGCCCCAGGAGACGCGCGTTGCCATCGTGCAGCAGGCTGCCGTCCAGGAACTGCACGTCGAACGCACGCTCACGCGCGGGCTGGTGGGTAATATTTACCTGGGCAAGGTGGTGCGCGTGCTGCCCGGCATGCAGTCGGCCTTCATCGACATCGGCCTGGAGCGCGCCGCGTTCCTGCACGTGGCCGATATCTGGCACCCGCGCGACAACGACCGCAACGGCGGCACCCCGCAACTGGCGATCGAGAAGACCCTGTTCGAAGGCCAGGCGCTGATGGTGCAGGTGATCAAGGACCCGATCGGCACCAAGGGCGCGCGCCTGTCCACGCAGGTGAGCATCGCCGGGCGCACGCTGGTGTACCTGCCGCAGGATCCGCATATTGGCATCTCGCAGCGCATCGAGGGCGAAGTGGACCGTGAAGCGCTGCGCAGCCGCGTGCAGGGCCTGGTGCCGGCCGACGAGCGTGGCGGCTTTATCGTGCGCACCATCGCCGAAGAAGCGACCGACGAGGAACTCGGCAACGACATCGCCTACCTGCGCAAGATCTGGGGCACGATCCGCCAGAACGCCACCACGCTGCCAGCGCCGGCGCTGCTCTACCAGGACCTGAACCTGGCCCAGCGCGTGCTGCGCGACTTCATCAACGACGCCACCGGCGTGATCCAGATCGATTCGCGCGAGAACTACCAGATGCTGGTGGAGTTCGCCAAGGAGTACACGCCGGCGGTGCTGTCGCGGCTGTCGCACTACACCGGCGAGCGGCCAATCTTCGACCTGTTCAATATCGATGCCGAGATCGAGAAGGCGCTGTCGCGCCGGGTCGACCTGAAGTCGGGCGGCTACCTGATGATCGACCAGACCGAGGCGATGACGACGATCGACGTCAACACCGGCGGTTATGTCGGCGCGCGCAATTTCGACGACACGATCTTCAAGACCAACCTGGAGGCGGCCCACACCATCGCGCGGCAACTGCGGCTGCGCAACCTCGGCGGCATCATCATCATCGATTTCATCGATATGGAGAATGCCGAACACCGCGAAGCGGTGCTGTCCGAACTCAAGCGCGCGCTGTCGCGCGACCGCACCCGCATTACCGTCAACAACTTCTCGCAGCTCGGGCTCGTAGAGATGACGCGCAAGCGCACGCGCGAATCGCTGGCGCACGTGCTGTGCGAGCAATGCCCGGTGTGCCACGGCAAGGGCCAGGTCAAGACGCCGCGCACGGCGTGCTACGACATCCTGCGCGAGATCATGCGCGAGTCGCGCCAGTTCAATCCGCGCGAATTCCGCATCCTGGCCTCGCAGGAAGTCATCGACCTGTTCCTGGAAGAAGAAAGCCAGCACCTGGCGATGCTCGGCGATTTCATCGGCAAGCCGATCTCCCTGCAGGTCGAATCGACCTTCCATCAGGAGCAGTACGACATCATCCTGATGTAGTCATTGCCTGACGCCATGCTGCGGGATGGTCCTACTCCTAATTCGTCTTCGATCCGCTATAACTAAGCGAAGGTCGAGGGTTGCGAGAAGGAGTCCAGCATGAACGCCACGAAACATGGGGCCTGCCTGCTGGCCGTCCTGGTGTGCTCCGCCTGCGTGCCGCTGCCGATCGCGCAGCGCCGGCCGCCCCCACCGCCCCCCGCCGCACCGGTTGCCGAAGCGCCGCCACCGAAGGCACGCGCGGCCCCGATCGCCCCCAAAACCATTACCATCGCCGGCGCATGCAAGCGCACCGAGGAAGACGGCTTTCGCGAGGACGCGCTGATGGACGTCACCGCCAACAAGGTGGAAGCGTTGAAATGGAAACTGTGGGTATCGCGGCGCGGCAGCTGCGAGTTCAACCTGATCCAGTTCCGCCAGGTACGCACGACGCCGCACATCGAACTGCAGGCCATCGACGGCAGCCAGTGCAAGCTGCTGGTGTGGCAGGACCCGCGCCGCGTGACGCTGGCGCATAACCGCTGCGAGAAATACTGCACGCCGGGCATCTACGAGCAGGCCTGGCCAGTGCTGTTCGACCCCAAGAGCGGAAATTGCGCCGAGGTGCGCTGAGCCTCCCCGGCGCGCCGGCTCTCGCTGGCTCTCGCTGGCTCTACTTCGCCTTGGGCACGCGGCCCATCAGGTAGAACTCGTCGTTCGGGCGCATGCTGATGGTGTTGGCCATCCGGTTCGACAGCCCGAAGAACGCGGTGATCGCGGCGATATCCCACGCGTCTTCGTCGGAGAACCCATGCTCGCGCAGCGCGGCAAAATCCGCGTCGCCGACGTCATGCGACGCCTCACACACCTTCATCGCAAAGTCGAGCATGGCCCGCTGGCGCGGGGGAATATCGGCCTTCAGGTAGTTCACCGCAACCTGGTCCGCTACCAGCGGCTTCTTCTCGTAGATGCGCAGGATCGCGCCATGCGCCACCACGCAATACAGGCACTGGTTGGCGCCGGAAGTCGCCACCACGATCATCTCGCGCTCGCCCTTGGTCAGGCCGCCCTCCTTGAGCATCAACGCGTCGTGGTAGGCGAAGAAGGCACGGAATTCGTCGGGGCGATGCGCCAGCGCCAGGAAGACATTAGGGACAAAGCCGGCCTTGTCCTGGACTTCCAGGATGCGGGTGCGGATGTCGTCGGGGAGGTCCTTGAGCGCGGGGACAGGGTAGCGGCTGATGGGGAAGGCTGTGGCGGGCATGGTTGTCTCCTGTTGGCGATATGTTCTCGTCGACCTTGTCGGCCCTGATGGTTATTGCCGGGTACTGCTTCAAAGTCTACCGGATCGCCGGGACAAGGCCGTGCACCATGTTGCTCATGCATCGCAAAACCAGATGCCTGCGGGATAAGGCATACTACGTCCCTTCCTGAACAAGGCGAGCGCCCCTGGCCGCATGCGCCAACCCTTCCCGATGAAACGTATTCTCATCGTCAAGCTGACCTCGCTGGGCGACATGGTATTCACGCTGCCGCTGGTCGCCGACCTGCAGCGCGCATTCCCCGGCGTGAAGATTGACTGGATCGCGGACTCCTACTGCGCCGACGTGCCGCGCTGGAACCCAAATATCGAGCGTGTCATCGCCGCGCCGCTGCGCAGCTTCAAGAAGGCACGCAGCTGGGCCGGGCTGCGGGAGATCTTCCGCGCACTGCGCGAATTGCGGCGCGAGAAGTACGATGCGGTGCTGGACGTCCATGGCGTGTACAAGAGCGCGATCGTGACTCGGCTGGCGCGCACACGGCACCGCTGGGGCTATCCGGTGGCGGAACTGGGCGAAAGCGGTGCGCGCTTCGGCTATAACCATGTGTTCCAGCCCGTGCTCGAAGAGGATTGCGCCAGGCAGCGCATGCGCCGCGCGGTCAGCCGCGCGTTCGGCTATGAACTCACCAAGGAAATGCACTACGGCCTCGAAATGTCCGGGGACACGCCCGCCCCCGCGGCGAAGGGCCCGTATGCGATGCTGTTCCACGCCACATCCAGCGAAGAGAAGAAGTGGCCGATCGCTGACTGGATTGCCGTGGGCAGCGCGATCTCCGCGCGCGGCCTGCGCGTACTGGTGCCTTGGGGCAACGATGCCGAACGCAAGGAAGCCGAGACGATCGCGGCAAGCGTGCCCGGTGCGGAAGTGATGCCGCGCCTGAGCATCACCGGGCTGGCGCAGGTGGTGGGCAAGTCGTCGCTGGTGGTGGGCATGGACACGGGCTTCGTGCATATCGCCGATGCGATGCGCCGCCCGACCGTGCTGCTTTTCACGACGACCTCGCGCGAACTGTATGGCGTCAACACGCCGGGCCGCGCGGTCTCGATGGGCGGGCATGGCGTGGTGCCGACGCGCGAGCAGGTGCTCGCCGCCATCGACGAAGTGATGGCACAGCAGCCGCCGGTGGCTTCGCCCAACTGAGCGGCTTCAACCAGCAAACCCAAAAAAGGGCCGGCACGATATCCGACGTGCCGGCCCTTTTTTCGTCATGGCCGCGGCAGGAGCGCCCTGCCGCGCCGCCGACCTTTACTGGGTCGCGAACTGGATCCGGTGCAGGCCGGCGTAGAGGCCGTTGGCCGCCAGCAGTTCGGCGTGGGTGCCCTGCTCCGCGACGCGCCCATGGTCGAGCACGGCGATACGATCGGCATTCTCGATGGTCGACAGCCGGTGCGCGATCACCAGCGTGGTCCGGCCCTTCATCAGCTCTTCCAGCGCCGCCTGCACCTGGCGCTCCGATTCCGAATCCAGCGCGGAGGTGGCCTCGTCCAGGATCAGGATCGGCGCGTCCTTGTACAGCGCACGGGCGATTGCCAGGCGCTGGCGCTGGCCACCGGATAGCTTCATGCCGTTGTCGCCGATATTGGTATCCAGCCCCTCAGGCAGGCCCTTGACGGTCTCGGTCAGGTACGCCGCCGCCAGCGCACGCTCCACGCGCGCCATGTCGATCTCGGTCTCGCCATGCGCGCCATACGCCACGTTGGCGGCGACCGTATCGTTGAACAGCACCACGTCCTGGCTGACAAAGGCGATCTGGTTGCGCAGGTCCTTCAAGGCCAGCTCGCCCAGCGGCGCGCCGTCCAGCAGGATTCGCCCTTCGGTCGGGTCGAAGAAGCGCGGCACCAGGTTGACCAGCGTGGTCTTGCCGCTGCCCGACGGCCCCACCAGCGCCACCACCTCGCCCGGGCTCACGCGCAGGTCGATCTGCTGCAGCGCAGGCCGCTGTGCCTCGCCATAGCGGAAGCCGACGCCCTCGAAGTCCAGTTCGCCGCGCGCGCGGCCGATGGCCTTGCCACCGTCCTGCGGCTCGATCGGCTCGTCGATCAGCCGGAAGATCATCTCGGCGGCGGTAATACCGCGCGTCAGCGGCTGGTTGATGTCGGTCAGGTGCTTCAGCGGCGAAATCAGCAGCAGCATTGCCATCACAAAACCGGTGAAGCCGCCGACCGTGGTCTGGTTGGCCTGCGCCTGCACCATTGCGATGGTAATGACCACCGACAATGCCAGCGCGGCCAGGAACGCCGTGACCGGCTGGTTCAGGCCGCCAGCCACCGCCATGCGCATCGAGTAATTCTTCAGCCGCTCCGCGACCATGCGGAAGCGCGACAGCTCGTACTGCTCGCCGCCGTGCAGCTTGACGACCTTGTAGCCCCCAACCGCCTCTTCCACCACGTAGGCGGCGTTGTTGGTGTAGGTCTGGGCGAAGTCGCTGCAAGCTACCTCAGTCGACTAGCTGCAGCATGAACCAGACGTGTCCGCGCTGGACAGAACACCTCAAAGGGCCGCAAGGAGCGCAGCATCCCGCTGTGGTCCAACACGGCGCGGGTGCTAAAGACGTGGTTCGACGAACTAAAGCCAACCCATACGCCGATCGCGTTCCCCAGTCATCGCGGCCGGCAGCTGTCGCGCAACGGCGTCGACTGCATCCTGCAGCAGGCCGTCGATCAAGCTGGTTCGCAATGTCCGAGCCTGATCGGCAAACGGATCTCGCCGCATGTCGTGCGTCATTCGACGGCCATGCATCTGCTCCAATCGGGCGTCGATATCAGCCTCATTGCGCTCTGGCTCGGACACGAGAGCATCGAAACGACCCACGTCTATATCGATGCCGATCTGGCCACCAAGGAACGGGCGCTTGAGAAGCTGGCGCCGGCCGAAGCGGCTTCCTTCCGGTTCAAGCCTTCGGACAGCGTACTCGCCTTCTTGCAACAGCTCTAATTATGCGCAGTCTCGTCGCCGGCGATCCAGCGCCAGCTGGCGTCAGGCGACGAGCTTCACATAACCAACAACTGTGCCTAAACGCCCTTATGCGCTGCAGAGCATAAGGGCGTATCCCGGCCGGCCCTCTTATTTTCCTGGGTGTTAGCCCGCATGCTCCATCGTTACAATCACGGATGTCACCAGCCATAGTGCTCCAAGGGACTTCGAAAGCGCATCTTAAATTGGTGCGTGCAAGACCTTTGACTCCCATTGACAATGCCTGCCCAGGCAGCTATATTGCGTCGAACCAATGGAGCTGCCATGCAAGCACGGAAACGTTCGGTCCTTGCGGAGCTGAGTTCAGGTGAACTGGGCTATCTCGTCACCGAAGTCCGCAATCATCTGCTTGCCGGCATCGAGCGCGAGCTGCTGCCACTGCAGATCACCGCGGCGCAGTTCGTGGTCCTGAACAGCATCGTGTCTGGCAAAGGCCGCACACTCAGCGAATTCTGCAAGCTGCTCGGCTACGACTCGGGCGCGATGACACGCCTGCTGGATCGTATCGAGGCCAAGGGAATCATTCGCCGGGTGGACAATCCCGCGGACCGGCGCAGTTACATCGTCGAGCTCACCGAGCAAGGCAAGGCGGTGTTCCCGCAGGCCCGGCAGGGTACCGAGTCCGCGTTCCGCAGCATGCTCTCAGGCTTTAGTGAAACCGATGCCGAGACACTTCGCGGCCTGCTCCATCGCATTCTGGCCAATTCGAACAGAGGCTGAGCGTATTTTTTTGCATATTTATCTGCCTAGGCATATTTAGCCTGAGCAGGCATGCGAAGTATTCAAGGATGGTTCCTGAAAGGTCATGCACTTCGATTCCAGACCTCTACATGTGGCGCCTTGCCATCATGGCTAATACCCGCGTATGAGTGCACTCAGCCTAGGTAGGGGCACCGCAACCCGACCGTAGCATGGGCGTTACGCTGCTCGCCCCCTACCCTTGTCTTAGGGCTTGCGGCCCACTGGACAAGTGAAGCGGCCCCGATGGCTCGCCGTCGCATGCCATCGATCAGGTCCGTCGCCGGCATCCATGCGCTCACAGATCGCGCCATGCGCGCTCCTCATCATGTTCTTCTCTATCCAGTCCATTGTGATCATTCCCACCGCAAAGCGGTTGGCTGCCTTCTTTCGCATGTCGCTTGCCAGGCATCGATCCCCGACGATGCGGCGGCGGCCTATCGCCGGGGCCCTGCCGTGCGTTGGCGTACTTGGCGCAATCCTTCTGCTGTCGGGGTGTGCCAGCATGAAGGGATTGCAGACGCAGGCCAGCATCGACGATGCCAACCGCCTTGCCGCGAGCGCGTCGCTGGGTGTTACGCCTGTCTCGCCTGCGGCATGGCCAAAGCCGGCGTGGTGGAAAGGCTTCGGCGACCCGCAACTGGATGGCCTGGTCGAAGCGGCGCTTGCCGGGCAGCCGACGTTGCGCATTGCTGCGGCGCGGGTGCGCCAGGCCGGAGCGCTGGCAGGCAGCGCGGAAGCGGCGCTGTATCCGCAGGCCAACCTGAGCGCCAGGACAATGCGCCAGCGCTTCAGCGAGAACGGCGCCGCGCCGCCGCCGCTGGCGGGCGGCTGGCGATGGAACAGCGACGTGCTGTTCGGCCTCGGCTACGAACTGGACTTCTGGGGCAAGAACCAGGCGACGTTCGACGCCGCGCTCGATCGGACGCGCGCCGCCAAGGTCAATTACGACGCAGCGGAACTGGTGCTGACCACCTCTGTGGTGCGGACTTACCTGAGGCTCGATGCCGCCTACGCGCAGCGGGAGCTGACCGAGCAGACCTACCGTCAACGCCAGAACGCACTGGAGCTGACGCGCCAGCGCGTTGCCGCACAGCTCGACTCGCGCCTCGACATGAAGCAGGCAGAGTCAGCACTGCCCGCCACGCGCGAACGGCTGGCTGCCGTCAACGAGGTCATTGCGCTCACGCAGAACCAGCTGGCCGCGCTGACGGGCAAGGGGCCGGACGCCGGTGCCGAAATCCGCCGCCCCCGGCTGCGCGACAGCTTCGTCACGGTATTGCCGGCTTCGCTGCCGGCCGAGCTGATCGGCCGCCGGCCCGACGTCGTGGCGCAGCGCTGGCGGGTCGAAGCCGCCGGCCATGACATCAAGGCGGCCAAGGCCCAGTTCTATCCCAACATCAGCCTGACTGCCTTTGCCGGCCTCCAGAGCCTGAGCTTGTCCGACTTCCTGATGGCCGGCAGCCGCACCTTCGGCATCGGACCGGCGCTATCGTTGCCGGTTTTCGACGGCGGCCGCCTGCGCGCCAACCTTGGCGCCAGGCAAGCGGAGTATGACGCCGCGGTCGAGCAGTACAACGCCACGCTGGTCACCGCGCTGCACGATGTGGTCAACCAGCTGGTGTCGCTGCGCTGGCACGCCGAGCGCGCTGGCGAACAGCATCAAGCGCTGCAACTGACGCAGGAAGCCTATGACCTGGCCGTGGCGCGCTACCGCAGCGGCGTCGGCAACTACCTTCAGGTGCTCTCGGCCGAAGGCCAGGTGCTGCAGCAGAAGCAGCTGCTGATCGACCTCGAAACCCAGGAGCGCTCGCTTCACCTGGAACTGATCCGCGCCCTCGGCGGCGGATACGACACAGCCTCCGTGCCCGCAATCGGTGCCGCTCCGGCCACGCCCCCTTCATCAAGGAACGCATCATGACACCCGCCAGCCAACCGAATCCCGCCAACGCCAGCCAGATAGAGCCGCCCGCACCGCGCCCGCCGCGGGGCCGGCGCATCGTTGCCGGCATTCTGGCCGCCGTCTGTCTTGCCGTGGCGACCGGCTGCTGGGTGCAATACCAACGCCATCAGGTATCGACGGAAAACGCCTACGTCGAAGGCAATGTGGTGCAGGTGACGTCGCAGGTCGGGGGAGTGGTCACCGCGATCCTCGCTGACAACACGGATATGGTTGAGTCCGGCAAGACGCTGATCGAGCTCAATGGCGTGGATGCGCAGCTCGCTCTTTCCGCGGCGCAGGCCCAGTTGGCGCGCACCGTGCGCCAGGTGCGCGGACAGTTCGCCGCCGCAGGCCAGGACCGTGCGAACGTGGAGCTGCGCTCGGTGGACCTGGCACGCGCGCAGGAAGACCTGGAGCGCCGCACGGCGCTGGCCGCCAGCGGCGCAATCTCCGGCGAAGAACTCATCCATGCCAGGCAGGCCGTGCGCACCGCGAAGGCGTCGCTGGCCATGGCGACCGAGCAGCTCAAGCGCAACCAGGCACTGGTCGAGCGCACCTCGGTGGACTCGCACCCTGATGTGCAGGCGGCCGCGGCGCAAGTGCGCAATGCCAGCATCGCGCTGTCGCGCACGCGCATTCCCGCGCCGACGGCAGGCGTGGTCACCAAGCGCTCTGTCCAGGTGGGGCAGCGCGTCAGCGCCGGGGTGCCGCTGATGTCGGTGGTGCCGCTGCACCGCCTGTGGGTCACGGCCAACCTGAAGGAATCGCAGCTGCGCGATGTACGCCTGGGCCAGGCGGTCACGCTGACCACCGACCTCTACGGCGACGACGTAGTGTTCCACGGCCGTGTCGTCGGGCAGGACGCCGGCACCGGCAGCGCCTTTGCGTTGCTGCCGGCGCAGAACGCCACCGGCAACTGGATCAAGGTGGTGCAGCGCGTGCCGGTGCGCATCGCGCTGACACCTGCCGAGATCGCTGCCCATCCGCTGCAGATCGGCCTGTCGATGAAGGTCTCGATTGATACGAGCGTCCGCGACGGCAAGCGGCTGGTCGCCGCCGATGGGGAGAGCGGAAACTACCGCACCACGGTGTTCGCCGACGAGCTGGCGCGTGCCGATGAAGTGGTGCGCCGCATTGTCGAAGCGAATCTGTAAGCCAGCCACCTCCCGGAGACACTGCCATGACGCCCGCCAAGCCCCCACGCCTGCTGCTGATGACGATCAGCGCACTGACCCTGATCGACTTCCTGCAGAACGGCATGGTCGCCTTTGCCACCGCCCCGATCATGGGCGAGATCGGCGCCAGTCCCGAGGAGTACAGCACCGTCGCCTCGGCCTACGCCAGCGTGGCGGTGGTCATGATCGCGCTGCAGCGCTGGATGGTGGAACGCATCGGCTGGCGCCGCTATGTCCAGGCCGCACTCGTCGCCACGGCGCTCGGTGCGGTCCTGTGCGCGAACGCCGGTAGCTATCCGGCATTCCTGGCCGGCCGCATGGTGATGGCGCTGGGTTGCGCGGGCATGGTGACCTCGTCGCGGCTGGCGGTCAACCTGATTCCGCCAGGCCCCGCGCGCTTTCTCGGCATCAGGGCCCTGGTCATCGGTGTTTGCTCCGGCATGGCGATCGCGCCGTGGCTGGCCTCGGCCATCGTCACCGCGGATCACTGGCCGCTGATCTTCTGGGTGGCCGCCGCGGCGGCGCTGGCGGTGCTGCCGGCCACCCGCATCCTGCCCGCGGCCACGGTAGCGCCGGCGCAACGCTCCGATGCGCACCTGTTGCGGCTGGCCGCGCTGGCGGTGGGTAGTTTCCTGGTCCTGTATGTGCTGCAGCGCTCCTACTACGATTTCTATGCCGACCGGCTGTGGCTGGCGTCCGGCGCGGTAGCGGGCGCCGGCGCGCTGCTTGCCTTTGTCTGGAGCGAATCCCGTAGCCAGCGGCCGCTGCTGAAGCTGCGCAGCCTGGTCGAGCCGCGCTACCTGAGCGGGCTGACGCTCTTTACGTTCTGCTACGTCACGCTCGGCGCGAACGGCTACCTGCTGCCAATCGTGCTGCAACGCTCGCTGGGGCATTCATGGTCCACCGCCGGCGAGTTCTACGCACTGGGCCTCGCGGCCGCTATCGCAACCTGGATCGTGATGTCGCGCTTGCTGCCGCGCTGGCCCAGCCCGCGTAAGTACTTTGTCGGGGGCTTCACGGCGCTCGCGGCTTCTGCCTGGCTGATGAGCCGTCTCCCGCCTGCGCCTGACTTGTGGGGCCATGTGCTGCCCGCGCTGGCGCTCTATGGAGTATTCATCATGACGCTGATCCCGATCACCGCCATGCAGACCTTCAACGGTGTCGCACACGACGAGTCGGTGTTCTCCAATGCGCAGCAGACCAAGAACATGCTGGGGCAGATAGGGACGGCGCTGGGCGTGACCATTGCCACGGTCGGGCAACAATGGCTGACGACGTTGCATTACAGCACGCTGCATGGCGCCGTGAATGTTGGCAGCCCGCAGTTCCAGGAGACCATGGCGCGCTATACCGCGGCGCTCTCGGCTTCGATGGATCCCGCTCGCGCCTCGGAGCTCGCCATGGCGCAGGTCGCGCAGGTGCTGGCGCAGCAGTCGGCGCTACTGGCCAATCTCGACCACTTCCGCGCGCTGGCGGCATTGGCGGTGCTCGCGATCATGGTCAGCCTGGTGCAGAGGGTGATCCGGTAATTACGAGCCGGCAGCGACGAGACAACAGCAACGAGACAACAGCGCGCGATTGCGCTGGGGCCTGCACTGTCAGGAGGATGGTGACCAGGCTGATGCGCGTTCCAGTGGGGAAAACAAGGGCAACCAGCCCTTCTGCTCACTCCGCGAGCACCCCTGCACCTGCGATGCGCTGGCGATACCGGCGCACGCGCCCTACTCGCCCGCGCATCGCATGGAGTTGTCCGCGCGCGAGCATGAAAAGCGTCCGGATGCCCAGCCACGGGTTGCGCAGGCATCGGCGTACCTGTTCGCTGCGCCCGACGCCTGACACGCACCAGCTGCAGAAATGCTCGCAGTTGTTGGTCAGGAACTGATACCGGTCTTCGCCCAGGCGCGACCTGGCCCGCTCCACCACTTCCGGCCCCACATAGATCGCGTTCGGATCGACCTGGACCCTGAAACCCTTGCCTGACGCAAAACCTGGCAACGGAATGGTCTCGACGGGGCGGCGCTTCGCGGAACGGTCAAAGCCGCCATAGTGGATGACCTGCCCCGCCCCGGCATAGATGCCATGATGGATGTAGCCATCGCGCTCGGTAATGAGATGGGCACCGATGGCGATCGTGGATGCTGCGCTGGCCGCCTCTGGCGACGCTGCGAGCCAGTCGAAGTACAGTGTTTCCATGGCGAGCCGCGAATTGGCCTGGCAATGACTCCCGTACCGCTGGCGGACTTCATAATGGACTCACCGGAGCGCTGGCCACATTCGCCCGATCAAGGGCAAAGGGCGTCCCGCCGAGGAAGAGTCCTCCTCGGGAAAGGGCTTCACTGCGTTGATTTCAGAGTGGCTTCAGGCCTGTGCGGCCGCATAGCAATCGCACTGGCCTTCGATACAAGGGTAGGTCCCCGGCACCGTGAAACCCATTCTACGGACGGCTGCTGCTGCTCCTACATTGGCGTCTAACGCTCATACCGCGGTATATATCGGAGCCAGCGCCATCTGGAGACCCAAGGCAACGATGCAGGCTTCAATTACATGACTCATCCATTCCGTCATTACTGCGTCAGCGGGAATCCCCGTCTTTGTGCGCGAGGCAGAGGCGCTCTCGCCCGACCTACATAGTGATCCATAATTCACTCGGACAAAGCCCGGCCCTGCCAACGGGCCCCATGGTCCAGCCGCCATTTGGCCCGTCCGAATCACCTAAAATAGCGAGCATAATCCCCGGTGATGCCGGTGCCAGCCCAAAAAACGGGAGACGAGATGAGTTCATCGTCGCATTCGACTTCGGGCCACAAGCCAGACGACCGCCAAGCACCTGTGGTCTATGTGGTTGACGATGACGAGTCGATGCGGCTCGCGCTGTGTGGCTTGCTACGCTCGGTCGGGCTACGAGTGGAAACCTTCGAATCATCTCAGGAGTTCCTGGCCTTCCCGAAGGACGACGTGCCGAGCTGCCTGATCCTGGACGTCAGGTTACGCGGCGAAAGCGGCCTGGCCTTTCAGGAGCAGGTCGGAAAGAGCGGCGTACGCATGCCGATTGTCTTCATGACCGGGCATGGGGACATCCCGATGACGGTCAAGGCCATGAAAGCTGGGGCTATCGACTTCTTCGCTAAGCCGTTTCGCGACCAGGACATGCTCGATGCGGTCGCCAATGCCTTGGCACGCGATGGTGAGCGACTCGCGGCCGAACGCTCGATCGCAGCGCTGCGTGCCGCCTATGACTCGCTGACACCACGCGAGCGGGAGGTGATGGTGTTTGTGGTCGCGGGCCTGATGAACAAGCAGATCGCCGGCGAACTTAACCTCAGCGAAATCACCGTAAAGATCCACCGTGGGCAGCTCATGAAAAAGATGGCAGCGCGTTCAGTTGCAGAGCTTGTCAGGATGGCGGAATCGCTGGGTGTGAAGCCTCAGCCGAAGAAGGCGAGTTGAGATCGCAACAGGGTGATTCGCCAGTCATGCCTGTCGGCTGGTGTTCGCATTGCTACGCCTGGTCCAGCGCGATGCTGAGCCAGTGCGCAATGGCCCCGACATTGACTGGCTTTTCAAGTACGACCAGCGCACCGTTGGCTAAAGCTTTGGCCTGAAGGTCGGAACTAGGGAACGCCGTGATGAAGATGGTGGGCGGTGCGTAACCTAGCGCCAGAATGCGCTCGTGCATCGCCAGCCCCGACATGCCGGGCATCATCACGTCGGAAATCAGGCACGACGTTTCTGCGATGTGGCCGGACGCCAGGAACTCCTCCGCGGACGCGAAGAGCCGTGTCGGCCTGCCCAGCGAGCGCACTAGACTAGCTGTTGCGAGGCGGACGCCCTCATCGTCGTCCACGATTGAGACTGTTCGAGCGGAACACAAAAGAGCGGCCCTCTTGGTTCGACAACGTGCGCGCATGCCAATGCCTGGTATCAGCGCGCGTCGACGTGGCACTGCCGTAGCAACTCTCCAACACTCCTTGGCGCTACCGTGCCACTACGTTTGCAGGCTAAATCGCGATGCGGTTTTGGGAAATCATACGAACGTATAGGTTCCGGCAAATCTCTTGCGAGGAAAGCATCAGTGGGACCGGTGCAGCACTTTCGCTCGCCGTCATTGTTCGGCGTCATACCTGAGTATGAGCGTCCAAAGCGTACGTAGGGTCAGCGGCACCGCTGCGTAGGATGGCCGTGCTGCACGCCCCGACCTACCCTTTGCTCAAGGGCAAAGCGAACGCGCCGAGCCTCGCGAGCATTTCAAGGAAGAGCGGAGTCAGCAATGATGCAATCGGATACCTCGAAGCCTGGCTTTCGCGTTGGCTTGTCACATTCCTCCGACGGCTTGTCCTCATGCTTCTCGGCCAGCTACACGGGAATCATCGCCTTCATGGCGGTCGCAACCGAGGGAAGCTTCGCCAGGGCCGGGGAACGACTGGGAGTCGGTCGCTCGGCGGTCTGCCGCAACGTGCAGAAGCTCGAAGCACAGTTGTGCACACGCCTGTTCCTGCGTACCACGCGGTCAACCCAGCTGACGCGGGAGGGCGAGAGGTTCTTCGAGAACTGCAACCGCGGCGTGGCCCATATCGTCGAGGCGATGAACGACATGCTGGAGTTGCGCCAAGGCCCGCCGCGCGGCTTACTTCGCATCAGCGCGCCGGTCGACTTCGGGCGCAAGGTAGTCGCACCGCTGCTTTCCCGGTTTGCCGAGACCTTTCCCGACATCGCCGTCGACCTGATGCTGGATGAGAGGCCAGCGGATTTCGCCGCTGCACAGATCGATGTCGCGTTTCGCAGTGGCCGCATCGAGGATTCGAGCATCATAGCGAAGCCGCTGGCCCCGATGCGAAGGGTGCTCTGTGCATCCCGCACCTACGCCGCACGGCGGGGACTGCCATCCACGCTGGAAGAGTTGAGCGAGCATGACTGCATCAATTTTAGGTACCCCGGAGGCTGTGTCTCCGAGTGGGAGTTCAAGGTCGACGGCCATGTCCGCAAGCACCTTCCGGCAGCCAGGCTGACCTTCAATGACGCGGAACTGGTCATGAAGGCGGTGCTGGATGGCCGCGGCATCGCGCAAATGGCGGGATACCAGATCCGCGATCCCCTTGCGCGCGATGAGCTGGTCATGGCTTTGCCGCGGTATATGCCGGATGACTGCGCCCACTATATCTGCTACCTGTGTCGGCAGCATTTGCCGAGGCGTACCCGGGTCTTCATCGATTTCATGACCGAGGAGATTCGCGCGCTGGATCGGGACGACCTCGCCGGCTTTCACCCAGTCGATGCCCAGCACTGTACGGAGAAGCTTGCCGCTTGAGAGTTCGCCGCGCGCTGTTCCTACCGATTGCGCCCGCTCGCCGCAAAATCGTTTTATCCATGTGCCTTTAACGCTATCCGCGCACACAGCTCTTGCAAGCGGTGGCTCGGTGGCTTCTTTCCTGACCACCCCCCGGCGCCGATAGCGTCCCCAAGGTGTATTCTCTAGGATGCTGCATCCGCAGCCTTGGTGATCGAAAAGATGCCGTGTTGTAACTCGGCGCCGATCCGGGCCGATCGAATCGGACCTGTCTGATTTCCGGTCGCATGTCAGGTGGCAGCTGATGGCAGCGCGGCAGACGGAGAGCTGCAAATGGTTCAGGCGCCGACGGCTAGCACCCTCCTGGCTTCGCGGGACCAGCCTCCTTGGGACGATGGCGAGCGCGTTTTTTGCCGAGCGGTGCGCCCGGTCGACGGCTCTGTCCAGTCCGTGCTGCTCGCCCGGCCCGCGGCCGAGCATCCCTTGCCTGCCACGCTGGATCGTCTGGCGCACGAGCTTGACCTGAAAGGTGAACTGGATGGGGCTTGGGCGGTGCGCCCGCTGGAGATCGTGCGCGAGGCCGGCCGGACCCAGCTGGTGCTGGAGGACCCGGGCGGTGAGCCCCTTTCGCGTCTGCTGGGCGCCCCGATGGAGGTGGCGGATTTCCTGCGGCTCGCGATCTGTATCGCCGCGGCACTGGGGAAGCTGCATCGTCGCGGTCTGGTCCACAAGGATCTCAAGCCTGCGCACATCCTGGTGAACTGCGCGGATGGCCACGCGCGCCTGACCGGCTTCGGCCTCGCCTCGCGGCTGCCGCGCGAGCGGCAGCCACCTGAGCCCCCCGAGACCATTGCCGGCACGCTGGCCTATATGGCGCCCGAGCAGACCGGCCGGATGAATCGCTCGATCGATTCGCGCAGCGACCTCTATGCGATGGGCGTGACGCTGTACGAGATGCTGACCGGCGCACTGCCATTCGCGGCCGCCGATCCAATGGAATGGGTGCATTGCCATATCGCGCGCAAGCCGATGCCGCCAGACGCCCGGGTGTCTAGCGTTCCGCCCGTGATCTCGGGCATCGTGATGAAGCTGCTCGCCAAGACGGCCGAGGAGCGCTACCAGACCGCCGCCGGTGTCGGGAACGATCTGCAGCGTTGCCTGGATGACTGGCACCGGCACAGCAGCATTGCAGACTTTCCGCTGGACGAACACGGCACGCCTGACCGCCTGCTGATTCCCGAGAAGCTGTACGGACGCGAGCGGGAGGTCGGCACGCTGGTGGCCGCCTTCGAACGCACAGTCGAACTGGGCGTGCCGGGGCTGGTGCTTGTCTCCGGCTATTCCGGCATCGGCAAGTCCTCGGTCGTCAATGAACTGCACAAGGTGCTGGTGCCGCCACGAGGGCTGTTCGCATCCGGCAAATTCGACCAGTACAAGCGCAATATTCCGTATTCGACACTGGTGCAGGCGTTCCAGGCCCTGGTGCGGCCACTGCTTGGCAAACGCGACACGGAACTGGCCGGCTGGCGCGCCGCGTTGCTCGAGGCGCTGGATCCAAACGCCCGGCTCATGACTGACCTGATTCCAGAACTGAAACTGATCATCGGCGAACCGCCACCGGTGCCCATACTTGAGCCACAACAGGCGCAACGCCGCTTCCTCTTGGTGTTCGGGCGCTTCATCAGCGTATTTGCCCGGCCTGAGCACCCGCTTGCGTTGTTTCTTGACGATCTGCAGTGGCTCGACGCCGCGACGCTCGACCTGATCGAGGAGCTGCTCACCGGCTCTGACATGCGCCACCTGATGCTGATCGGCGCCTATCGCGACAACGAGGTCGACGCCATGCATCCGCTGACGCTAAAGCTCCATGCGATCCGCAACGCAGGTGTCAGGGTTGACGCCATCACGCTGGCGCCGCTTGCCAGCGAACACGTGTCCCAGCTGATCTCAGAGGCCTTGCACGCCGAGCCGGAACGCGTTGCGCCGCTGGCGCAGTTGGTGCATGACAAGACCGGCGGTAACCCCTTCTTCGTAATCCAGTTCCTGCATGCGCTGGTCGACGAAGGCTTGCTCGCCTTTGACCATGACGCGAGGCAATGGCGCTGGGATCCCGACAGCATCCATGCCAAGGGCTACACCGACAATGTGGTGGAGCTGATGGCCGGCAAGCTGACCCGCCTGCCGGTCGCGACGCAGCAAGCGTTGCAGCAGCTTGCCTGCCTCGGCAACGTCGCTAGTTTCGGCGCGCTCTCGACCGCGCTCGGCGTACCGCAGCCCGAGGTCAGCGTTGCGCTGTGGGAGGCAATCCGCCAGGAGCTGGTCGAGCGGCAGGACGGTGCCTACGCCTTTGTCCATGATCGGGTCCATGAAGCCGCCTATTCGCTGATCCCCGCCGCTTCGCGTGCCCAGGCCCATTTGCGCATCGGGCGTCTGCTTGCCGCACAGACACCGCCGGAGAGGCGCGCGGAGGCAAGTTTCGAGATCGCGGGCCAGCTCAATCGCGGCGCAGCGTTGATTACCGCGCAGGACGAACGCGAGCAGCTGGCAGAGTTCAACCTGCTTGCGGGCCAGCGCGCAAAGGCTGCAACCGCCTATGCATCGGCCCTGACTTACCTGGTCAGCAGTGCCGAGTTGCTGGACGACGATTGTTGGCAGCGCCGGCATGACCTGATTTTTACCCTCGAGCTGAATCGGGCCGAATGCGAATTCCTTACCGGGCAATTGTCAATCGCGGACGAGCGCCTGATGGCGCTGTCCGAGCGCGCCACCACGACGGTTGAGAAGGCGCTGGTGACGTGCCTGCAGCTGGATGTCTACCTGGTGCTGGACCGGAGCGACCGGGCGGTCGAAGTTTGTCTCGCCTACCTGCGGCATGTCGGCATCGACTGGTCGCCGCATCCGGACGATGCTGACGTGCGGCGCGAATACGACCGCATCTGGTCGCGGCTTGGCGACCGAACCATCGAGGACCTGGTCGACTTGCCGCTGATGGAAGATGCCGCCTCACTCGGTACCGTCGAGGCGCTGAGCAAGCTGTTCGCCCCGGCCTTGCAGACAGATGCAAACCTGGCTTGCCTGACGATCTGCAAGGCGGTCAGCCTGAGCCTAGAGCGGGGCAACTGCGATGCCTCGTGCGTGCTCTATGCCAATGTTGGCCGGGTCGCGGGTCGGCGCTTCGGCGACTACCAGGCAGGATACCGGTTCGGACTGCTGGGGTGCGAGCTGGTCGACCGGCGCGGACTCAAGCGTTTCGAGGCTAAGACTTACCTGTGCTTTTCAATCTTTGTTGTGCGCTGGCTGAAGCCGGTGCGAACCTGCCGTGCCTTGCTGCGCCGCGCCTTTGACGCCGCCGATCGCATCGGCGACCTGCCATATGGCGCCTACGCGGGCAACAGCCTCAACTCGGACCTGCTCTTCGCCGGCGAGCCGCTGCCCGAGGTCCAGCGAGAAGCCGAGCGCGGCCTTGCCTATGCACAGAAGGTGCGATTTGGCCTGGTTGTTGACTTCATCACCACGCAACTCGCGCTGGTACGCATGCTGCGAGGGCTGACACCGGCGTTCGGCTGCCTTGATGACGATGAGTTCCGAGAAGCCACCGCCGAAGCACATCTGGCCGGCAGCCCCGACCTCGCACTTGCCGAGTGCTGGTACTGGATCCGGAAGCTGCAGGCGTGCTATCTCGCCGGCGACCATGCCTCAGCCATAGCGGCCGCGGTGAAGGCGCAACCGCTGCTCTGGACCTCGTCCTCGTTCTTCGAGGAAGCGGAATATCACTTCTACGGCGCGCTCGCGCTGGCCGCATGGTGCGACCTCGCGCCGGCCAGCGAACGGGCGCAGCACCTGCGGGCGATGACCGCGCACCATCGCGAGCTCCGCGCCTGGGCGCAGCACTGCCCGGAGAATTTCACCGATCGCGCCACCCTGGTCGCTGCTGAGATCGCCCGCGTCCAAGGCCGCGTGGTGGAGGCTGAACAGCTGTACGAACAGGCCATTCGTGCGGCGCAGGAGACCGGCTTTGTCCACAGCGAGGCGCTCGCCAACGAACTTGCATCCAGTTTCTACGCCGCGCGTGGTCTCGAGAAAGTTGCCCGAGTCTACTTGCAGGACGCCCGCTACGGCTACCTGCGGTGGGGCGCCGAAGGAAAGGTGCGGCAGCTCGAGGAGCGCTATCCGTACCTGAGGACGGAAGAATCGACCCCCGGCCCGACCAGTACGATCGCAACGCCCGTAGAGCACCTCGACCTTGCTACCGTGCTCAAGGTATCGCAGGCGGCGTCAGGCGAGATCGTGCTGGACAAGCTGATCGACATGGTGATGCGCACCGCCATCGAACAGGCCGGCGCCGAGCGCGGCCTTCTGATCCTGGCGGACGGCGGCGAGCATCGGATCGCCGCAGAGGCAACTACCGGGGGCGACGCGCCCCGGCTGCAGCTGCGCGACGAGCCAGTGAACGGTGCGATGCTGCCGGAGTCAGTTCTTTATCATGTGCTGCGTACAGGCCAGAGTGTCTTTCTTGACGATGCCGCTTCAGACCCTTCGTTTGACGCGGATCCCTACATCCGTCAGCACCGCGCCAGGTCGATTCTGTGCATGCCGCTGATGAACCAGGGGAAGCTTACCGGCGCACTCTACCTCGAGAACAACCTGACGGCGCGCGTGTTCAGCCCCGCCCGCATCGCCGTACTGAAGCTGGTTGCCTCGCAGGCCTCGAGCTCGCTGGACAATGCGCGTCTGTACCGTGATCTGGCTGAGCGCGAAGCCAAGATCCGCCGCCTGGTCGATGCCAACATTATCGGCATCATCGTCTGGAACGCCAGCGGTGACATCATCGAAGCCAACGATGCATTTCTTCGCATGGTCGGATACGAGCGCGAGGACCTGATCTCGGGACGCGTGCGCTGGACTGACCTGACGCCCGAGGAACTACGTGCCGACAGCGCACAGGCACTGGCGCATGCCGTGCGCACGGGCAGCGCCCTGCCTTTCGAGAAGGAGTACATCAGGAAGGATGGCAGCCGCTTGCCAGTCATCGTCGGCCTGGCGATGTTCGCGGACAATCGCAAGGAAGGTGTCGCGTTCGTACTCGACCTGACCGAACGCAAGCAGGCGGAAGAGCGCGTGCGCGAGAGCGAGCGGCGCTACCGGGACGTGCAGAACGAGTTGGCGCACGCGAACCGGCTGGCCACCATGGGACAACTCACGGCATCGATCGCGCATGAAGTGAACCAGCCGATTGCCGCGACGGTGACCAATGCCCAGGCAGCGTTGCGCTGGCTGGGCACCCAGCCACCCGATATCGACGAGGTCGGCCAAGTGCTGGAACGCATCATCAAGGATACCAATCGGGCCGGCGATGTGCTGCGGCGCATCCGTGAGATAGTGAGGAAGGCGCCACCGCGCAAGGAACCGGTAGACATCAACGAGGCGATCCGCGAGGTCATCGAGCTGACCCGTGGCGAGATCGCGAAGAGCGGTGCCGAGGTCCAGACCCGGCTTGCCGACGGCCTACCTTTGATTGAAGGTGATCGGGTTGAACTTCAGCAGGTGCTGCTGAACCTGATCATCAATGCACTCGAGGCGATGAGCGAGGTCAGCGATGGCGTCCGAGAACTGCGCATCAGCACTGGTGAGGCCGGCGCTGGTTGCGTGCTTGTGACTGTGTGCGATTCTGGACCGGGCTTTGCCTCGCAAAGCGCCGAGCAGGCGTTCGCGCCGTTCTACACCACCAAGCCAACAGGTCTCGGGATGGGACTGTCAATCTGTCGTTCAATCATCGATACGCATGGCGGTGAGCTGTCGCTTGGCAATGGCGTGCCCCATGGTGCTGTGGTGCGGTTCACTGTGCTTGCGTGTCGAGATGAAGCGTGATGGCCCCTCCCGCTTGTTGCGTCGCCGGCAATGCAAGACCTAACTTGCTGACCACGCTGTTAGCAAGCTTTCTTCTCCCGCGCGCGGGTGAGCCAGTGCTGGATAAGACAGTAAGCCGACGCCCGCGAGGGAGAAGCGTCGGCCCGGAGGAACTGCGAGAATGCCTCAGGCGTATGAGACGTTGGGATTGCCCGCGGCCAGCGCCTGTTCCCGGTCCGCGGCCGGCGGATAGATCCACTGGGTATTGATCAGCAGCTTGCGTTCCTTGCCTTCGGCGTGCGTCAGCTTGACCTGCCGATCCCAGCCCTCGGTATAGACAGCGCCCCACTCGCCCAAGTCCAGGCATGTGGCATAGAAGTCCTGCCGGTATGCGATCGTTGGCAAGCCCAGCAGGTCCGCGGCAACGTTATGGCCGGCAAATCGCCCCATGTACAGCGCGTGCTGGCATGACATCAGCGAATAGTGCCCGTCGTCATCGGTCAGCGCTCGCACGACGTCGCCGGCGCCGAACACATCTTTTGTGCCAGTCACGCGCAGGTCCGCGGTGACTTCCATGCGGCCCTGGCGGTCGAGGTGAGGAGAGACTTGTGCCGTCAATCCGCTGGCAATCATGCCGCCCGTCCAGATGACGGTGCCTGCGTCGATCCGCTCCCCGGTCGCGGTCACCACGCCGGCGGCATCTACGGAGACAACGCCTGCGCCAACACGGGTTTCGATGCCGAGCTGGTCCAGTGCCTGCATGATCTGCGGGCGCGGGCCGGGCCCGAGATCCGGGCCGATCGCATCGGCACGCTCCACGATCACGATGCGGGGGCGCACGCCATCGCCGAGGATCGCGCGCAGCCGCTGCGGCAGTTCGGTCGCCACTTCCAGCCCCGTAAAGCCACCGCCGACGACGACCAAGGTATTGCGCAGCGGACCATCCGGCTGCAAGGCCAGGCATTCCAGATGTTCGCGCAATGCCACCGCCTCATGCAGCTGGTCCACCGCGAATGCGTGTTCGGCCAGGCCCGGAAGCGGCGGGCGGAACAGGCGGCTGCCGCTGGTAAGGACCAGGCGCTCGTAGCCTTCAACTCTGGTTTGGCCATCGGCCGTTCTGATATCGACACAATGGTCAGCCACATGGATGCGCTCGACCGTGCCTTCGATGAACCTGACGTCGACGGCATCGAGCACCGGGAGGAACGGCACCGCCATCCGCGCCGGGTGGGCTTCGTGAAGGCGCGGACGGACGTGGAGCTCAGGTTGCGGCGCCACCAGCGTGATCTCGACATCCGCAGCAGCATCGCGCTGCATATCGACAACGCGCGCCGCGCCGAGAGCTGTCCAAAGTCCGGCAAAGCCGCCGCCTACAATCAGGATCCTACGTTTCATGGTGGTTACCTCACATCTTTCAGTTGCAGAGTTTTCAGCCCCCCGGACCTGGCGGCCGAACTTGGGTCCAATTCGCCGGATCCGGCCGCGGCATTCCCCTTATTCACCGTCGGGCGCAACGCCGGCAAAACCAGGCCGGCGCGGGATGTTCGCTGGACCTGCTCTGGAAAGTCGCAGGCACCGCTTGGAGAAAATCGTAGCCTTCGATCCGCGGCACCAGTAGTGTGGCCAACGTACCCACTCTGTTTCCGCATCGACACCAATCGGAACCAGCGCTGGTGATACCGACTCACCGACACAAACGGTTTTCTCCCCCGGACGCATCGCGGTGAGGCGTTGGGCACTACCGCGCGATATGTCGGCCATCGCGAAATGCGGTCCGGTGGATCGCTCTCTTCCAGCGCTCCAGCAGGAAGACAACTCACGCTGTGCAGGGGCCTTTTGGGGAGACGGTGCCAAGGCGACCATGCGAATCCATCCTGGTCCCATGGAATGCGGAGCCAAGGTCACGTCGTAATCGGCTCGAACAAGGTCTACCATTTAAGCCGAGCAAGGAACTCGTCATCGCAATCAGGCGCCCCCTTGTCGCAGAAATAGGATTAGATGAAGTCGATCCTTCTACTGGGCAACATCAACCATGCCGCATTCAATCCGCGTTCCTCCAGAGACTGTCAAAAAATGGCAAGAGATCGTCGACCTGTTGGCAGAGATCATGCACGTTCCTTCCGCGCTGATCATGCAGGTTGGCCCCTCTGATATCGAAGTCTTCGTTTCCAGCGAGTCCGAAGGGAATCCTTACGAAGCGTCTGAAACTGCGGCTTTAAACACGGGGCTTTATTGCGAGACCGTGATGAAGACGCGTCAGCCCTTGCTTGTGCCTGACGCGCTCCAGGACGAAGCGTGGAAGTCGAACCCCGACATCAAGCTGGGAATGATTTCGTACCTGGGTGTCCCGATAAGTTGGCCCGATGGCGAGATATTCGGCACGATCTGCGTGCTTGACAAAAAAAGAAACGACTATAGCGGGTTGTTCCTCAGGCTTCTGCTACTGTGCCGCGACGTTTTGCAGGCTGACTTGAGTGCGTTGACAGCATTGCACAAGCAGCTCGAAGAGCGCGAAGCGAAAATCCAGCGGCTGGTCGACGCTGACATTATCGGGATCTTCATCTGGGAGTTCGGCAGCCGGATTATCGATGCCAATGACGCGTTCCTGCGCATCGTCGGTTACGAACGCGACGATCTCGCCTCCGGCCGCCTCAGTTGGACCGACCTGACCCCGCCTGATTGGCTCGACCGCGATCTTCAGCAATGGCTACCGGAACCCAAACGCACTGGCCGCCTGGAACCGTTCGAGAAGGAATATTTCCGCAAGGACGGCAGCCGCGCGCCAGTGCTGGTTGGCGTGGCGAGCTTCGACGAGAGGGCGAACCAAGGCGTCGCCTTCGTGCTCGATCTGACAGAGCGTAAGCGCGCCGAGGCGGAAGCGCGAGAAAGCGAGCGCCGCTACCGCGAGATCGAGGCTGCGTTGGCGCATGCCAACCGTATTACCACCATGGGACAGCTCACGGCCTCGATCAGTCATGAACTGAAGCAACCGATGAGCGCGTGCGCCGCCAATGCCGAAGCTGGTCTGCACTGGTTGTGCGCACAGCCACCGAATCTGGACGAAGTCGAACAGGCGTTGGAACGGATCACCAGGGACGCGAAGCGCGCCGGCGAGATGATGAACCGCATACGCGGTCTCGTCAGGAACGCCCCAATGGAAAAGGAGCAGGTGCAGATCAACGAGGCGATTGGCGAGGTCATTGCCCTGACGCGCGCCGAGGCGATCAAGAACAACGTTGCTGTGCGGATGGCGCTTTCCGAAAACCTCCCACTCGTACAAGGAGACCGAATACAACTCCAACAGGCCATGCTGAATCTGATCCTGAACGCCATTGAAGCAATGAGCACCACTGACAACGAGGCGCGAGAACTGATGATTCGCACCGGTAGGGACGAATCGGGAGGTGTCGTTGTCACAGTGCGCGATTCAGGGCCGGGTGTCCCTCCGGCGAATGCGGAGCGCATCTTTGATCCGTTCTGCACAACAAAGGTCAGCGGAATGGGCATGGGGTTGTCCATTTGCCGCTCGATAGTACAGGCTCACGGAGGAACGCTACGACTGAATGCGGACGTGCCTCGCGGCGCTGAATTTCAGGTTACTGTGCCTGGGGGCCAAGGATAGTCGATGGCACTGGGCGCACCGGAGATTGGCAGCTTGAGTCAAGCATATTGAGGCCCGCCGTCCATGCTGCGACAGTGTGCATTGGTGCGAATGAGGAAACGCTGAGGAGTCAGGTACAGATCTACTGCTGCATGGGTGCGGCGCCTAATCTGTCATTCATCGGCGCCTGGCGCAAACCAGTGGAGAGCAATATGCACCGCTACGGACTCGTCATTTCGCTGGTCGGTTGGATCACGGTGGCAACGCTCAATATCGGACTTGCGCTTGCGGTTTGCCGCAGTGGCGTGTTCTGAGGAGTTTCAGTCGGCAACCTGCAGCCGCTAAACCGAAATCAGTAGCATCCGGCATTCGGATCTTAACCTACACCGATGTCCACCCGTCCCGGCCGCGGAACAAACGACCCATCCTTCACCGATAATACGCGTTATCGTGCCTTGTTTACCGTTCAGGCTAAAGGCCGATTCCGAATCGTTCCCTGATGTGAGCCACCTGGGGAACGGCGGCGGAGCCATCGCACGGCGATTGCCGGCCATGAGCGGTGAATGGCTGGCATAGTTTTACCTACGTGCACAAGCTGGAGCGCCGGCCGGCCGATCGTATGCGGAACTTTTTCTCGACGCGATATTCAGGCGCGGCCCGTAAGACTATGGCGACAATGCCGCTTTGGTCAGGCCGTCGCAGTGTGCCGGCCTGCCTTTGATCATCTGTTCGAGGTTCTGTATCCGCATGCCGATGTGGAACCTTGCGTCGCCTTGGCACTGCCGGCACGGGTACAGCCTCGGACTGTCAATCCTGATCCCGCAGGGACTTCCCGACGATCACTTCAAACCAGCCACCCTGTCGGCGCCGGTGGCCGGCCCGCCGAAGGTAGCGGCAGTCAATGCCGACGGCGCGGACGAACTGGGCTCGAGAACTTCAGGCGAGCGGATGCTTGCGGCCACCTCCGGCCTGCTGCCAGGCGTCGGTGGCCTGTTCCGCTGCCAGCCGGCGAGCGAGCGTGGTGACCTGGCGCCGGATTGAACTGGCTGCCAGCACGTGATCGAGCGGCAATACCCCTTGCACGACGACAGTCGCCCGAACGCGCTCCGGAAGACCAAGTGATGGTGGCCCTTGCAAGCCAGCTGCGCCCCGCATGTGGGACAAACGCTGGTCCGGGCAACTGCCTCGGCAACCTGTGCCGTGACCATCGTGCGCTGCAGCCGACCCAGCAATGATTTCGCCTCCTCCAGATGCAGCCCAGCGAGCCCACATCAAGGCCATCCCTCTCGAACTGGGCAATCTCGACGACGCTGGCTGGCGCCAGCCGGGTAGCTCAGATGATGGCCGAGTTCAGCGCCCAAGGCCCGCTCGATCAGGGCCTTCTTGAACAACATCGAGGCGTCATGGACCGCCTCGGCAGTCATCGGGCACTTTACGAAATGGGCGATCAGATCCTCGGGAATGGTCGGCAGCTTACGATCGGCGGCCTGGCTCGTCTTGTTTCTACGTGGCATGACATGCTCCTTGGCGACATGTTATGCCCTACACACAAATTTCTGACAGGCCCGCGGATCGTTTTGCGGTCAACGCCGGTGACGCCCTCGATCTCACGTCTCTTGCCCGCGGCCGGTAGCGTCACAACGGTAGTTTGCAGATGTGGCTTTAAGACGTTCACCCCTCCCCCTGTCAGCGACAAAGGGATCAAAGTTACGGCCTGCCAGCAGTACAGCGGCCAAAAGCGGGGGAGTTTGACCGGCCAACCGGGGGAAGCGACGGTAGAAGCTATTTCACTGCCCGCACTACGAACATGCTCTCCCTATCGCAATGATCTCTTCATCAGTTAACTCAAACTTCGAGTCTGCGAGCTCCTTGAAGCGGGCAAAAGCAGCGTTGAGCGCCAGATCACCGTGAAGCTCAACCCCAAGCTCCCTTAGACGCTGGCTGAATGCACTTCGCCCAGAAAGCTTCCCAAGGACAAGCCTGCTGGCAAGCCATCCGACATCAGCGGCGCGCATGATTTCATAGGTCTCGCGCGCCTTAAGGACCCCATCCTGATGGACGCCAGATGTATGCGCGAATGCGTTTGCGCCAACAACTGCCTTGTTTGGTACCACCGCGAATCCGGTAATCTGCGAAACAAGCACTGACGAAGGAACAAGCTGCGTAGCGTCAACACCGAGTTCAACATCGAAGTAATCGTGCCGGGTCTTCAGCGCCATGACTACTTCCTCAAGGCTTGTGTTCCCCGCCCGAGCATTCAATCTGTCGCGCGCCGCCGAATTTGACTGCCGCAAGCGAATTTGCCACGGCCATACCGAGATCGTCATGGCAGTGCACCGACCACACGGCCTTGTCAGAATTCGGAATGCGTTCCCGCAATGTGCGAATCAACGCAGCATAGTCACCGGGCACCGCGTATCCGACAGTATCCGGAATGTTAATCGTGGTTGCGCCTTCCTGAATCACACCCTCCAGCACCCTGCACAGGAAATCCAGGTCGGAGCGACTTCCATCTTCAGCTGAAAACTCAATATCGTTCGTCAGCTGTCGCGCAACTCTGACTGCCTTGCGCGCCTGCTCGCAAACCTCGTCCGGTGACATGCGCAGCTTCTTTTCCATATGCAACGCCGACGTGGCAATGAACGTATGGATGCGAAACGATTCCGCGCCGCTCATCGCCTCGGCAGCGCAGCGAATGTCCCGCTCATTCGCACGCGCCAGGGAACAGATCGTGGAATCCTTGACTGTTTCAGCAATCGCTCGAATTGCCTCGAAGTCCCCCTCTGAGCTCGCAGCGAATCCGGCTTCAATGACGTCGATCTTCAAACGCTCCAGTTGCGTTGCAATCCGCAACTTTTCTTCTCGCGTCATCGAGGCACCGGGAGATTGTTCACCATCGCGCAGAGTAGTGTCGAACACAACTAATTTATCGCTCATCTCGATCGCAAATAGAAAATGAAATGATGTAGCGCCGCGTAGCTCGACGCTATCCGGGTACCGCGCTTGTTCTACACTGCCAGGCATGCTTGCGGCAGCTGGCTGTCGAACACGGCCGACCACCCAAGGGCCCATACCTGCGAGACGGGCACACCCCTTCCGGTGCCAAACATCCTTCGTACGTCATCGATGCGGTGAGGCGCTTTTTCGCTGGTTCACCGCTCCGCTTGCCGTTGCGCAGGCGCCAGCAATGGGGATGCCGCCCCGAACGCTTCGATGCGTTCGGACCGATGCGCATTCTTTGTACTCATGCGGCCCTGGGGAGCGGCGCGCGCTGCGCCTTGAATTGCTGTAGCGCCGCGGCAACCTTCGAGCGATAAACGCCAACCGCAGCGTCTTTCACATGGCCAAAGCCCCGGATTTCCTCGGGAAGAGCCGCGATCTCGACCGCGACCGAATGGTTATCCTTGGTAAGATTCTGGAGCAGGAAGTGAACTTGCTTCCGGTATTCAGCGATCAGTTGACGCTCCATCATCCGTTCCCCGGTCCATCCGAACGGGTCCAGCCTGGTACCACGCAGACACTTCAGCTTCGCCAGCAGGCGGAACGCGGTCCACATCCAACTGCCGAACTGCGCTTTCACGAGGTGTCCCTTGGCGTCCTTCTTGGCGAATAGCGGCGGCGCGAGATGAAACTTAAGCGTCAGGGGACCGTCGAATTGCTGCTTCAGCTTTTCCACGAACTGGCCATCGGTATAGAGCCTGGCCACCTCGTACTCGTCCTTGTAAGCCATCAGCTTGAACAGAGACTTCGCCACGGCGCGCGACAGCCGGTCCCCCTGCCCCAGCGGCGACTCGGCTTGCCTGACGTCGTTGACCAGCGATTCGTACTGTTTCGCATAGGCCTCGTTCTGGTAGGCCGTCAGGAACTCAACCCGACGCTTGACGATGCCGAGCAAGGTCTCGGGCTTCGTCAGCATCACCGGTTGCGCCGGCGCTGCGATACGCTCGACCTGCGGCAGATCAACCGCCGCGCGACGGCCCCACATGAACGCCTTTTGGTTTGCCTCGATGGCGACGCCGTTGAGTTCGATGGCGCGCATGAGCGCCACCTGGGACAATGGCAACAGCCCTTTCTGGTACGCGTAGCCGAGCATGAACAGGTTGGTTGCGATGGCATCCCCCATTAGCGCGGTCGCGAGCCGGGTCGAGTTGATGTAGTCGGCCCGCCCCCCCACCGATTCGTCGATCAGGGCCTTCACTTCATCGGCCGGGAACTCCCAGTCCGGCTGCCGCGCGAAATGGCCGGTGGGTTGCTGGTGCATGTTGATCACGGCATGGGTGCGGCCCACACGCATCTTGGCGATCGCGTCATGGGCGCCCGCGGTCAACACATCGCAGCCGAGCACCAGGTCCGCCTCGCCGGTGGCGATACGTTGAGCCCGCAGCATTGCCGGTTTCGCGGCGATGCGCACGTGCGACGTGACCGCGCCATTTTTTTGCGACATGCCCGTCATGTCGAGCACCGAAACGCCCTTGCCTTCGAGATGGGCGGCCATGCCCAGGAGCGCTCCGATCGTAATCACGCCGGTGCCGCCAATACCATTGATCAACACGTTGTAGGGCGTGTCGCACGCCGCCAGTACAGGTTCCGGCAGGGCCTGCAGGCTGAAATCGCTGGCCGACCCCGCCTTGAGCTTGCGCGGTGTCGCACCCACCACCGATACGAAGCTTGGGCAGAATCCCTTCACGCACGAGTAATCCTTGTTGCAGGATGACTGGTCGATGGTGCGCTTGCGGCCGAACTCCGTCTGCAGTGGAAGGATGGACGTGCAGTTGGACTGCTGCCCGCAGTCGCCGCAGCCCTCGCATACCGCGTCGTTGATGAACATCCGCTCGGGCGGCTCCGAAAGCTCACCCTTCTTGCGGCGGCGACGCTTCTCCGCCGCACAGACCTGGTCATAGATCAGCACCGACACGCCGGTCACCTCGCGCAGTTCGCGCTGCACGGCGTCCATGTCCTTCCTGTCGTGCAGCGTCACCTGAGGCGGCAGGCGCGAGCGGTCGTTGTACCGTGACAGGTCTTCCGTGACCAGCGCAATCCGCTGCACGCCTTCGGCCGACATCTGGTGCGCGATCTGGTGCACCGAGATCGATCCGTCAACCGGCTGGCCACCGGTCATCGCGACGGCGTCGTTGTACAGGATCTTGTAGGTGATGTTGACCTTGGCCGCGACCGCCGCACGAATCGCGAGATAACCGGAGTGGAAGTAGGTACCGTCCCCAAGATTCTGGAACACATGGGGCACTTTCGAGAAAGCAGCCTGGCCAATCCACGGCGCGCCCTCGCCGCCCATGTGCGTGGTCAGCTTGTTGTACTCCGGGTAGATGGCCGTCGCCATCACATGGCAACCGATGCCGGCCAGCGCGAAACTGCCCTCGGGAACCTTGGTCGAGGTATTGTGCGGACAGCCCGAGCAGTAGTATGAAGGGCGGGGCGGGGTACTTACGGCCGTATTCAACACCCGCTCTTTCGCTTCAAGGAACGTCAGCCGCGCCTTGATCAGGTCGCTGCCATGGAAACGCGCGATGCGCGATGCGATCACACGCGCGACCTGCGCCACCGACAGGTCGCTCTTTGACGTCAGCAGCCATTCGCCGCGAGGATGCACCCACTCGCCCTTCTCGTCGAACTTGCCAATGACGCGGGGCCGGACGCTTTCGCGCCAGTTGTACAGCTGCTCCTTCAGCTGGTACTCGACAAGCTGGCGCTTTTCCTCGACAACCAGAATCTCGTCAAGTCCCTGTGCAAATTCCCGTACGCCGTCCGGCTCCAGCGGCCACGGCATGGCCACCTTGAACACGCGGATGCCGATGTCGGCCGCCATCTTTTCATCAATGCCGAGCTCATCCAACGCCTCGAGCACGTCGAGATAGGATTTGCCCGATGCGATAATGCCCAGCCTGGCATTCGGGCTGTCGATCATCGTCCGGTTTAGCTTGTTCGCTCTTGCGTAGGCCAGTGCGGCATAGATCTTGTAGTCCTGCATCAGCGCTTCCTGCTTTCGCGCCTGCACCCCCAGGGTGTCAGTGGACAGCCGGCAGTTCAGCCCGCCTTCTGGCATCTTGAACTGCTCCGGGTAGCTGATCTTCACCCGGAACAGATCGGCGTCCACCGAAGCACTGGACTCGACGGTGTCCGCCAACGCCTTGAAACCGACGGCGCAACCGGAGAAGCGGGACATCGCCCATGCATGCAACCCGAGATCCAGGTACTCCTGTACATCGCAGGGATACAGCACGGGAATCATGCAGGACGAGAACAGATGCTCGGACTGGTGGGGCAAGGTCGACGAATAGGCACCATGGTCGTCGCCCGCCACCAGCAGCACGCCACCGTGCTTGGCGGTGCCGGCGTGGTTCAGGTGCTTGAACACGTCGCCGCATCGATCGACGCCGGGACCTTTGCCATACCACATTGCGAAGACACCGTCGTATTTGACTGGACCGATCAGGTCGACGGTCTGTGTACCCCATACGGCGGTGGCCGCCAGGTCTTCATTGACCGCCGGCACGAACTTCACATGGCAACGATCCAGGTCCTTCTTCGCTTTCCACAGCGTCTCATCGAGCATGCCGAGGGGCGAGCCGCGGTAGCCGCTGATGAAGCCGGCCGTGTTGAGTCCGGCGGCCTCGTCACGAAGCCGTTGCATCATCGGCAGCCTGGCCAGCGCCTGTGTGCCGGACAAGTAGACCTTCCCGGTGGTCGCGGTGTATTTGTCGCCGAGCGTAACGTCCGGTCGCTGGACGGGGCCCTCAGGCGTTGCGCGCTCCATTCCGGCTTGCTGGGTTTCAGTAAGCATGTCTGCTCCCAATTGGTGATGAGTGTGCGCTGCGGCCTTCGATAGCCCGGTAAGGCTTCATCGGCCCGCGGTCGCGGTGCCGCGATAGCGGCGATGTCTTGCGGTGTATTCGGATGAAACCAATATTGCCCAACGACTGGAACGAGCACTGGGTCCTCGGGTGCGGAAGCCACGCTCCGCACTTGCGGTATTGGCATGCGGGCTAGGCCGCCATCACACCACGTCCGTGGTTTGCTGCAAGAAGCCGTGAGAGTTCCAGGAGCTGGCAACGCGCTCCGCCATCTTCGACAGCCTTCTCGAAGGTTCCCTTGACGGCCGCGGCAATCCGGTCGGCTGCATCGTTGTCGTTCGCCATGGTCACGTAGTAGCCAAGATCCTTCAGTGCATTGGACATATAGAAGGGCGTGGCGGAATAGTCTCCCGACAAGATGGCTGGCCGAATCCGGGTCAACGCGACGCTGTTTCCGCCACCCTGTGCCAGGACGTCGAGAAAGATTTCCGCATCGATGCCGGCGTGCTCGGCGCAGGCCGCCGCTTCCGCGAGAAGTGCCATGAAGCCAAGGGAGATGAAGTTGTGCAGCAGCTTCATGCTGTGCCCTGCTCCCGTATCTCCCACCAGCCTGACATTCTCGGCAAAGCTATCCAAGACCGGCTTCACTTCCTCGAACAGATCGGCATCCGCGCCTACCAGCAGATTGAGGCGGCCTTCATGCGCATCCTTCGCCGTGCGCGTCATGGGAGCGTCGATGAAGCGTCCGCCAGCCTGCGCGACCAGTTCAGCCATGCGCTGGGAGGAAGCCGGAACGGCCGTCGAGCAATCGACGACGATGGATCCCGCCCGAAGTCCTTGCAGCAGTCCCTTCTCGGCCGTCAGCACCGCTTCAACCTCGGGGGTGCCGGTCACACACAGGATCACCACATCCGAAGCGCGAGCGACCTCGGCCGCCGTGCCGAGCACCCTGGCGCCGCCAGCCAGCAATTCATCAAGAGGCTGGTTGCCCGGATGGTCGAGGACAACCAGAGAATAGCCATGCTTAACGATATTTCGCGCGATACCATGCCCCATCAAGCCGATACCGACCATTCCAATTCTTGGTTTCATCATTTTGCTAGTTCGTTGTTGGAAGAGAGATTTACGTGCTTTCCAGTTATCGGTTGACGAGCCGCGCTGGCAGGATCAGCACGAGCATGGCGCAGACCATCAGGCAGCCAATCATTACGTAAATGGGTAAATTCATTCCACCGGAGAGCTGCTTCAGGTATCCGACCACATAGGGTCCAAAGAACCCCGCCAGGTTTCCGAACGAACTGATCCATGCGATGCCGACCGCGGCGACCCCGCTACCCAGGAAAGCCGTCGGCATGCTCCAGAAGATGGGCGGAACAGACAGCATGCCGGCATTCGCTATGCAAAGCGCCAGTACACCGAGCCATACATTGTCCCGATACAGCACCGACAGCCCGAGCCCTGCCGCACCCATGACGATCAAGGCGGCAACATGCCAGCGACGCTCGGAACGCTTGTCCGCGCTGCGGCCAGACAGGATCATGGCAACGACGGCGCAGGCATTGGGCAAGGCTGCGAGAACGCCGATCATCAGATCGCTCTTTATCCCCATGTCCTTGAGCATGGTGGGTACCCAGAATGTGTAGCCATAGATGGCGAACACATCGAGGAAATAGATAAAGCAGAACGTCCAGACCACCCAGCTAGAGATCAGGGATCGACCCTTGGTGGATGCCGCAGCCGCGCTATCCTTGGCCAGCACGCGCTTCAACAGGGCACGATCCGCCTCGTTCAGCTTCCTGCTGCGCGTGACATCGTCCTCGAGCGTGATATAGACAAGAGCCGCAGCGAGAAACGCCGGGAGGGCTTCGATCAGGAACACCCATTTCCACCCGGCTTGATTCATCCAACCGTCGAAGTACTGCATGATGAATCCTGTCAGCGGCGACCCGATCAGTCCGGCCATGGCGAGTCCCGTATAGAAGATGCTCAGGATCCTCGCGCGCCGGTTGCTTGGAAAACACTTGCTGATGTAATAGACGACAGCCGGAATAAACCCCGCTTCAGCAACCCCCAGCAGGAATCTCATGACGTAGAACTGCATCGGGGTGGTGACGAACGCCATGAGGCTCGAGACGATGCCCCAGCTCAGGATGATTCGCGTAATCCACCAACGCGCGCCGACGCGCTGAAGGATCATGTTGCTGGGGACTTCAAACAGGACATAGCCCGCAAAGAAAATACCCGCGCCAAATCCGAACACCGCATCCGAAAAGCCCAGATCGCTTGCCATCTGCAGCTTGGCAAAGCTGACATTGACGCGGTCGATATATGAGGTCACATACGTGAACATCAGGATCGGAAGAATCCGGAAGGCGAGTCGCCGGAATAGCCGGTCCTCTGCATCCTGACTGACGTTTGTCGGAGAAGACACGCCTGTAGGCGTGCAAGTCGCATCCATTTCCACTTCTGTCTCCAGTCATCACACCGTTCTATTTCTCGATCGCGCTCCACGGGCCTAGGGGACAAATTGAGGGGCCCACGCCTGGCACGCCGCTTATCCACGGGCGCAGGGGGAAGTCGATCGGCACGGACGAAATTTAGCTTCAGACAACGAGCAGCGATATGCTAAATCCGCTAACTGGCACTTCGAACTCTTCGAAGACGTGGCTACGGAGGGCGGCGCTCGCGACCGGTCATTCGGCACAAGCCAAGCGCCGGTGCCGGCCGCCTGATGGGCCAGCATGGCTCGGTTCGCCCCCGCAAATCCCGGGCCGGGCGGCGTTACCAAGGGTATTCCCGACCTCCGAGCCCCCCGTCATTGGATGTCATACTTCGACGGATTGCGGGTATTTGGAGCATCACTCTTGTTCGATTTAACGTCCCTTGGGCTCTTTGCGCGCGCCGTCGAGATGGGAAGCCTGTCCAAGGCCGCCCAGCAGTCGCACATGTCGCTGTCGGCTGCCAGCCGCAGGATTGCGCTGCTTGAGCATCACTTTCGCGTGAGTTTGCTAAATCGCACGCCCGCTGGCGTGGAGCCGACGCCGGCAGGAGAGGCGCTAGCCAGGCATGCCACCGATCTCCTCCTGCAAGTCGATTCCATTTATGCGGAGCTCTCCGATTACGCCAAAGGCGCCGTGGGGCGTGTGAGGGTGCTGGCCAACACGTCAGCCATGAGCCAGGATTTGCCCGAGCGGCTTCACGACTTCTCGCAACGCTATCCGAGCATCAAACTTCATATCAGCGAACTTCGGAGCTCGAGCATTCTGCAGGCCGTCCGTGATGGACGTGCAGACGTGGGCATCGTGACATCTCCGCCTCTGGCCGAGGACCTCAGCTTTGCGACCTACTGCATCGACCAGCTCGGCGTCGTTGTACCGGAGGACCACCCACTGGAGAGCGAAGAGATCGATTTTGCCTCGCTGCTCGACTACGACATTGTCGGGCTGGACGACAAGGCTGAGATCTCGAAGTTGCTGGTGAGGGTCGCGGCATTGATGGGCAAGCCGATCCGCTTCCGGGTCCAGGTGCAGAGCTTTGAAGGCATGTGCCGACTTATCGAGGCCGGTCAGGGCATCGGCATCCTTCCGGTCGGTGCGGTACGTGTCTTCCGGACTGCCATGGCACTGCGCATTATCCGCCTCACCGATGAGTGGGCAGACCGCCGCATGTCGATCTGCATCCGCAAAGGCGCCGCTTCCTTGCCCGCACGCACGCTCTTCGAGTTTCTGCGAATGAATGATTCCGCCACCTCCGATCCGGCGCCCTGAGTCCGCCTGCCGCCTGACCACCCGATCGAGCGATGTATCCCCTGGAACCGCTCCCCCCCTCGCCCTCACCTTGCAAACGCTTCTGCACCGATGAAGCCGGGCGCTCATCAGTGCCAGGCCCACTTGCAGATTCTCGAAGCCTCCCGTTCTCGGATTCGCACTTCCCAAGCAGCATGCCGCCAAGTACCTTCTACTCGAAGGGCTGACGACGACTAAGCGCGATGGCGCAGACGCAGAGCGGATGGCTCACCGTGGAGGACTTGCCATCGCACCGGCGCCCTGGCGCAGTCTGCCACCGGCTGCGGCCCGCGATCCGCTATCGCGCCCTTGCCGTCTTTCTTTACATTGGTTTGCGATGAAGTCCTCTATTCGCTCTCCCCGCCAACACCCTGGGATAGTCAATCTAAACTATGAGTCATAAACAAAGCATCGCGGTTATTGCCGGCGACGGAATTGGAAAAGAGGTAATGGCCGAGGGCGTTCGCGTGCTCGAGGCTGTTTCCACGCGTTACGATATCGCGCTTCATTTCGACCATTTTGAATGGTGTAGCGACCATTATGTACGCCATGGCACCATGATGCCTGCCGACTGGAAGGAACAAATCGGCGGTCATGAGGCAATATTCTTTGGCGCCGTCGGCGCCCCTCACATCGTCCCGGATCACACGGCGGTCTGGGAGTCGCTGCTCAAGATCCGGCGCGAGTTTGATCAGTATGTGAACCTGCGCCCGGTGCGACTGATGCCCGGCGTACCGTCGCCGCTTGCCCATCGCAAGCCGGGCGATATCGACTTCCTGGTCGTCAGGGAGAACACGGAGGGAGAATATTCCTCTGTAGGCGGACGCATGTTCGAGGGTACCGAGCGCGAGTTTGCGGTACAGGAGTCAGTCTTTACGCGAACGGGCGTTGATCGAATCCAGAAATTCGCCCTGGAACTTGCTCAACGCCGGCCGCGCAAGAATCTGGTGGCGGCAACCAAATCCAATGGCATCTCCATCACGATGCCCTATTGGGATGAGCGGCTTGCCGAGGTGGCGAAGCAGTTCCCTGATGTAAAAGTCAGGAAGTACCACATCGACATTCTTTGCGCGCACTTTGTCCGGAATCCCGACTGGTTCGATGTCGTGGTGGCCTCTAATCTCTTCGGTGACATCCTGTCCGACCTGGGCCCCGCATGTACCGGTACGATCGGCATCGCGCCCTCGGCCAATCTGAATCCGGAACGCCGCTTCCCATCGCTGTTCGAACCTGTACACGGGTCCGCCCCCGACATTGCCGGACGTGGGATCGCCAATCCCATCGGCCAGATCTGGTCTGCCGCCATGATGCTCGAGCATCTTGGCCAAGGCGACACGCGTTATGTCGCGGCAGCCAATGCCATCATGAGCGCCATCGAAACCGTTCTGGCCGAAGGTCCCCGTACGCCCGACATGGGCGGAAATGCAAAAACCGTTGACGTAGGCGCCGCAATTGCCGAGGTTGCCGCACAACGTGATTTGATTGAAGGGTAATCATGAATTACAAGCACTTTATTGATAATACCTGGGTGTCCCAGGCCGGCAACGGCGAGATCCCCGTCTTCGATCCCAGCAACGGTGAGCAGTTCGCGCGCATCGCCAGGGGTAACGACCAGGATATCGACAGCGCGGTTTGGGCCGCCAAAAAAGCGCTCGGTGAAACGTTTGACGGACCGTGGGGCAGGCTGTCGCCTGTCGAGCGCAGTCAGCTTCTCTTTTCCTTTTCCGCCGCCGTACTAGAACGGAGCAACGAACTCGCCGAACTGGAGGCGCGAGACACCGGCAAGGCATTGAAGACGGCCCGGACTGACGTAGCTGTCCTGGCGCGATACCTGCAGTTTTACGCCGGGGCCTGTGACAAGTTCCACGGCGAGACGCTGCCCTACACCACGGGTTATACGGTCCTCACCATCCGCGAGCCCATCGGAGTAACGGGCCATATTATCCCGTGGAACTATCCGATGCAGATCTTTGGCCGCAGCGTCGGCGCCTCCCTGGCCGCGGGCAACGCTTGTGTCGTGAAGCCTGCGGAAGATGCGAGCCTCTCGATTCTTCGTCTGGCTGAGATTGCCGCGGAGGTCGGCTTCCCCCCCGGAGCACTGAACGTCGTGACCGGTTACGGCCACGACGCTGGCGCCGCGCTAAGCGCGCATCCTGGGATCGGGCATATCTCATTCACCGGCTCCACCGTCACCGGTACCCTCGTGGCCAGGGCGGCTGCTGACCGTCATTGCCCGGTTGTTCTGGAGTTGGGCGGAAAGTCTCCGCAACTGGTCTTCGAAGACGCAGACCTCGACGAAGCCATTCCCGCGATCGTGAACGCCGTCGTACAGAACTGTGGTCAGACCTGCTCCGCGGGAAGCCGCCTCCTGGTGCACCGGTCCATCTATGAACAGGTGCTGGAAAGACTCACTGAGGGTTTCTCTCGTCTGAAAGCCGGCCCGCCGGAACAGGACCTTGACATGGGTCCCCTGGTAAATGCCAAGCAACACGAGCGTGTTCGCGCCATTGTGGCGCAGGCTAAAGCCGATGGCATCAAGATCGCGGCACGTGGCACGATTGCGGCGGAGTCGACATCGACTGGCTACTACCAGGAAGCCGTGCTTTTCCGCGATGTTCCGCCTGAGCATTCCCTGGCCCAGGAGGAAGTTTTCGGTCCTGTCCTGGCGGCGATGCCATTTGATGACGAGGCCCATGCGGTCAGGCTTGCCAACGGCACGCAGTATGGCCTCGTCGCCGGCGTCTGGACGCGCGACGGCGCCAGGCAGCTTCGGCTTGCGCGAAAGCTGCAGGCCGGACAAGTCTTCGTCAATAACTATGGGGCTGGCGGGGGCGTCGAGCTGCCGTTTGGCGGTGTGAAGTCAAGCGGATACGGCCGCGAGAAGGGCTTTGAAGCGCTGCTTGGCTTTACCAGCCTGAAGACCATTGCCATCAAGCACGGGTAACTCTACCCGCCTGCACAGACGACCTGCACGCCCCCTGCTGCAGGTCATCCACCGCGGTTGGCGCTGCCAGAAGAGAGAGGCTCACGATCCCAAATCCTCTCATCTGTCAGCTTCCGCCTCGGGAACTGCCTTTCAACCCCAATCCCGGGCATAGATCATGGCCAGACTGAATATTATTGGTTCGGGTCGCGTCAGCAAAACACTTGCCAATCTTTTTGTTGCAAATGGCGTTTTCGAGATCGGAGACGTATGCGATCGCTCCATCGTAGCCGCCGAGGAGGCAACCAGATTCATTGGGGCCGGTAATCCTGTCAGTGAGATTGCGGCGATGGGTGTTGCCGATCTATGGCTGATTTCTGTCCCGGATATGCAAATCGCGCAGGTAGCGGACCTGCTGGCTGCGCATAGCGACAATGCGCAGCCTGCGATAGCCGTGCATTGCAGCGGCGCGACCGAAGCCGGCGCGCTGGATGCGCTGCGCGCGAAGGGTTGGTTTGTCGCGAGCGCCCATCCTGTCCTCAGCTTCGCCGATCCCGCCTCAGCGGTATTCCAGTTTGACGGGACCCCTTGTGGCCTGGAAGGCGATGAACAGGCATGCTCGACCTGGGGGAATGCGATGGCCGCCATCGGGGCGCGTTGCTTTGATATTCAATCGGACAGGAAGAAGCTCTACCATGCTGCGGCGGTTCTCGCCTCCAACTTCCTTCCGGTGCTGACCCAGATGTCCAGCGAACTCTGGGAACACGCGGGAATACCCGATGAGCTACGCGAAGATATGCTTCGCACGCTCACCAGGAACTCCATTGATAACCTGATTGCCCTGGGCCCAAAGGATGCCCTGACCGGTCCTGCAGCGCGCGGCGATGTCACCGTGATCTCCGAGCAGGTCGAAGCGTTGCGCAGTTGGGACCCGGCTTCGGCGGAAGCGTATCGTACATTGAGTGCGCTCGCACAGCGATTCGCCGAGACGGGCAAAGTGCAGACGCGATAACGGGAAGGGCTTCCATGAGAACGATCGTCATCGTCGGCGGCGGCGCCGCTGGCTTCCAAGTTGCCATTGGCCTTGGCCGCTCGCTCGGGCGGCGCCAGCTCGCCAGGGTGGTCCTGGTCGACCGCAGTCCCACACATCTGTGGAAGCCGCTATTGCATCAGGTCGCCGCCGGCAGCATGGAGCCGGCCGCCCACCATACGTCGTTCGCCCTGCAGGCGGAGCGCAATCATTTCCAGTTTGTGCGGGGAAGCCTGGTATCGGTAGACCGCGCGCGCCGTGTCATCTCTGTGGCTGCGAGCGACAAGGCGGATGTCGCTGATGCCGATTTGCAGGCAATTGCATACGACACGCTCATCCTCGCCATTGGGGGTGTCACGGAGTACTTTGGCGTCCCGGGCGCCCGCGAACATGCCCTGACGCTTGACTGCGTCAGCAGCGCCGAACGCGTGCGCGACCGGCTGCACGCTGCCCTGCGGCGTAAATCCAATCCGGAGAGTTCCACCGGGCGCGCAAGCAAGGTTCGCGTCGCCATTGTGGGAGCCGGGGCGACTGGCATCCAGCTCGCTGCGCAGTTGCGCCGGACTTCGCGCCTGCTGAACCGCTATGGCGTCCACCAACTCGATCCCGTGCATGACGTCGACATCGCGGTGCTTGAAGCGGCCCCGAGTATCCTGCCCGGACTGGATAGCGAAGTTGCGGCACGCGTCACCCGGCAGCTGGCAAAGCAACACATCCGCGTCGCTACCGGCCAGCGTGTCACCGCCGTGACACCGGACGGCTTGAAGCTTCATGGCAATGCGCAGCGGGATGCAGACATCGTTGTCTGGGCGGCAGGCATTGCAGCGCAGCCGCAGGTTTCCACGTTGGGGCTGGAAGTCAACCAGAAGGGCCAGGCACGCGTCGGCGATACGCTGCAGTGCCTCGGTGACGAGAATGTGTTTGCGATTGGCGATTGCGCAAGCTGCCGCCCGACCAATGCGACCAGGGAGCTCCCCACACGCGCGCAGGTCGCCTACCAGCAGGCTTTATACCTGGCGGACGCCATACCGCGGCACTTGGCCGGCAGGCCAGTGCGGCCTTTCGTCTACCGCGACTATGGCTCGCTGATCTCGCTGGCCGGCGGCGGCGCGGTCGGGTCGCTGGCAACCATGCGAGGCAAGCTCGGCTGGTACGTGGAAGGACGCCTCGCCGTGCTGCTGCACCACGCAATCTATCGCCGGCACGTCCTCGCGATCAACGGCTGGCGCCGCGCCCTTCTGGTCTCACTGTCGCACGGGCTTGAGCGGTGGCTGAGTGCCGGGACGCGGCTGTATTAGGTCCTGCGCCACCGCGCCTTCCCGATTGCCAGCAGTGTCTGTCGTAGTCCTGCAAGACGAGGGCCGGCCATTGAACCACTCCGCCGGCTCTTGCCGTAGCACCGCATTCTTGTCGTAACACCGCGTCGCAGAACGCAACCATATCAGGAGACAGTATGACAACTACCGCAGTGACCATCGGCGCCGTCGACGCCGCCTTCGAAGACGCTACCTACCGCAAGGTCAGTTGGCGTCTGGTGCCCTTCCTGCTGATGTGCTACGTGGTCGCGTACTTGGACCGCGTCAACGTGGGCTTCGCCAAGCTGCAGATGCTCAGCGACCTGAAGTTCTCCGATACCATCTATGGACTGGGTGCGGGCATCTTCTTTATCGGCTACTTCCTGTTCGAAGTGCCCAGCAACGTAATCATGCACAAGGTAGGCGCGCGGGTCTGGATCGCGCGCATCATGATCACCTGGGGTGCGATCTCGGCGGCGATGATGTTTGTGACCACGCCAACCATGTTCTACGTGCTGCGTTTCCTGCTGGGCATCGCCGAGGCAGGCTTCTTTCCAGGCATTATCTTGTATCTGACCTACTGGTACCCGGCCAATCGGCGCGGGCGCACCACCGCGTATTTCATGACCGCGATTGCGCTCTCCGGAGTCATCGGCGGGCCGCTGTCGGGCTGGATCATGCAATCCTTCGACGGCCACAACGGCTGGGCCGGGTGGCAATGGATGTTCCTGCTGGAGGGCGTGCCTTCCATCCTGGTCGGACTATGGGTGCTCGCCTACCTGGACGACCGCATCGCCCGCGCCAAATGGCTTACTGCGGAGGAGAAGTCGCTGCTGGAATCCAATATCGCCAACGAGGACGCGCAGAAGGAGGACCCGCCAATCCGTACCGTACTGTTCAGCCCACGGGTCTGGCTGATGAGTGCGATTTACTTCTGCTTCGTCATGGGCCTGTATGGCGTCAGCTTTTGGTTGCCGACCATCATCAAGCAAACAGGCGTAAAGAGCGCGCTCGATATCGGCCTGCTGACCGCAATTCCGTATGGCTGCGCCGTGGTCGGCATGGTGCTGGTGGCCTACAGCGCGGACCGCAGTGGCGAACGCCGCTGGCATATTGCGGTTCCCGCGTTGCTGGGAGCGCTTGGCTTGCTGCTGTCGGTCCAGTGGGCCAGCGACACCACGCTGGCGATGCTGGCCCTCACGCTGGCCACGATTGGTATCCTGGCCACACTGCCGTTGTTTTGGAGCCTGCCCACTGCCTTTCTCGCCGGCACAGGCGCAGCCGCGGGCATCGCGCTGATCAACTCCCTGGGCAATCTGGCCGGTTTCCTCAGCCCGTACGCGGTAGGCTGGCTCAAGGACCTGACCAGCAGCACCAATTCAGGCATGTACTTGCTGACCGCTTGCCTGGTAGTTGGCGCAGCGCTGACGCTGTCCGTACCAGCACGGCTGGCAGGCCGCAAGTAGCTGAATAGCCGGCCACAACGCTTGATGCTATTCCCTTAACGTTCCCTTTGAGGACGCGCGAGGCGTAGCGAGAATGGAACGGGATCTGACGACCCGGTCGCATTGTGCAGCCGAGTCGTTTCACATGAAGCTGCGCCGGCCGGTCAGCGTGCCATGCCAATTCGGTCTACCCGCCTCCGGCTGGATACCCTGAGTCGGGTAAGTGGCAAACCAGTTCAGCGCGATTGGCAAATTCTGGCATAGGCGTCGCGCGGCAGCGTTCCTACACTGCTAGCACATCATCGCCGACAACGCCGGGTCGCGCGTGCTGATCACGCGCAGCCTGTAAGCTGCGTTGGCATCCAATACAACCAAACCGTCCGGAGACAACCATGAGCGCAGTGCCCAAGACCGCCCATGCCGTGCCGACCGTACCGCTGCTGATCAACGGCGAATGGGTGGAATCGTCCGCCACCGAGTTCCGCCAGGTGGTCAACCCCGCCAGCCAGGAAGTACTGGCGCGCGTACCGCTGGCCACCGCCAGCGAAGTCGCCGCCGCCGTCGGCGCCGCGCACCGCGCCTTTGCCACGTGGCGCCACACGCCCATCGGCGCGCGGCTGCGCATCATGCTGCGCTACCAGGCGCTGATCCGCGAGCACAGCAAGCGCATCGCCGCGATCCTGACCGCCGAGCAGGGCAAGACCCTTGCCGATGCCGAGGGCGACATCTTCCGCGGCCTGGAAGTGGTCGAGCATGCCTGCTCGATCGGCACGCTGCAGCAAGGCGGCTTTGCCGAGAGCGTCGCTTCCACCGTCGACACCTACACGCTGCAGCAGCCGATCGGCGTCTGCGCCGGCATCACGCCGTTCAACTTCCCGGCGATGATCCCGCTGTGGATGTTCCCGATGGCCATCGTGTGCGGCAATACCTTCGTGCTCAAGCCGTCGGAACAGGATCCGCTGTCGACCATGGAACTGGTCAAGCTGGCGCTGGAAGCCGGCGTGCCGCCGGGCGTGCTGAACGTGGTGCACGGCGCCAAGGACGTGGTCGATGCGCTGTGCACGCATCCGGACATCAAGGCGGTGTCGTTCGTGGGCTCGACCGCGGTCGGCACGCACGTCTACAACCTGGCCGGCGCGCATGGCAAGCGCGTGCAGTCGATGATGGGCGCCAAGAACCACGCCGTGGTGCTGCCCGACGCGCACAAGGAGCAGACCCTGAACGCGCTGGCAGGCGCGGGCTTCGGTGCGGCGGGCCAGCGTTGCATGGCCACCTCCGTGGTGGTGCTGGTAGGCGCGGCGCGCGACTGGGTACCAGACCTGGTCGAGCGCGCCAGGACCCTGAAAATCGGCGCCGGCGTGGAGCCCGGCACCGATGTCGGCCCGGTGGTCTCGGTGGCAGCAAAGGAACGTATCCTTGGCCTGATCGCCGCCGGCGAGCGCGAAGGCGCGAAGCTGGTGCTCGACGGCCGCAACGTGCAGGTGCCGGGCTATCCGGAAGGCAACTTCATCGGGCCGACCATCTTCACCGAAGTCGGCACCGACATGACGATCTACACCGAAGAAATCTTCGGGCCGGTGCTGGTGGTGATCGGCGTCGAGACGCTGGATGACGCCATCGCCCTGGTCAACCGCAACCCGTTCGGCAACGGCACCGGCGTGTTCACGCAGAGCGGCGCCGCCGCGCGCAAGTTCCAGAGCGAGATCGACGTCGGCCAGGTCGGCATCAACATCCCGATTCCGGTGCCGGTCCCCTACTTCAGCTTCACCGGCTCGCGCGGCTCCAAGCTGGGCGACCTGGGGCCGTACGGCAAGCAGGTGGTGCAGTTCTATACGCAGACCAAGACGGTGACGGCGCGTTGGTTCGACGACGCGACTGTCAACGACGGCGTCAATACGACGATCAGTCTGAAGTAACGCTACTGCTGCGTCATCGCGCGCCGCTGTCAGCGCCATCTGCCCCTGCAGCCGGGACAGCTCAAGCCGGTGGCATTGAACTCGCTGGCGCTCCACCGTGAGCGCTTTGCCGTTCATTCGACAGTACCGAGCAGCGCGAAGGGGTCAATTCTGTTCTGGCGCAGAGGGGGAAAGAAAGCATGAATTCACGCGATAGCCGCCATCTCCCTACTGAAAACGGGAAGAATGACATACGTCGAGGGGACAATCCGGTCATCGCTCCTTCGGAAACGATTCAGTCTCGCATTAGCTCAATGCTTGCAGATATTCATGCACTGAGCCGCAGAGCCCAGCGCGCAGCAAGCAAGAATGCGACTCGTTGGGCCGGTACCTACGAGATGCACCTGGCAGCATTGCTGGACGAATGGATCGCACAAGAAAGCGGGCGGCGACAGTTGATCTGCATTGCCTGCGCCGCTGAACTTGGGGTACTCAAGTCCCGCCATTTGGATTTAGCCAATCGCGCCATTGGGCAAACCGATGATCGCGCGCTAAGAGCGCTGTATTGGTCTGTCACGAAGCGGTGCGTGCGAGCCGTGAATTCCGGCGTGGCTGCAAGGACGGCATTGGATTCCGCACGGACAGCGACCTGCCTCGTCATGCCATGTGACGGGTGCTGTGAACTGGCGCGCGATAACCGGCGGTCTGCCCCGCACCAGACACTGGAGAGCCTCGGCGCGCCGCCGCTTCGGGAGGATGCCGCACCGCGATCTGTATCCGAGTTTTATTGCTCGGCTTGCCGGGCGCATTGGGTTCGGCGCATCAGTCCCTTCGACCCTTTTGCGGAATGGAAAGCCGTTAACGTGCTGAGCGGGACGTTTTCATAAGCGCCGTTCCGTACGCATTCGCCACGACGTGACTCATTTGAGGAAATTCCGTTGAATCGTTCGAGCTACCACCTTTTTGCGCTGTTGCTGGCCGTCACGGGCGCAGTCCATGCCGCCTATCCCGACCGCCCTATCAAGCTGATCGTCCCGTTCCCCCCGGGCCAGGCGACTGACACGTTCGCACGCGCCCTCGCCGAGAAGGTAAGCAAGCAGATGGGGCAGCCGATCGTGGTCGAGAACCGCGCCGGCGCAGGTGGCAATATCGGCATGGAACTGGCGGCGAAAGCCCCATCCGACGGCTACACGCTGGTGATGGGGGGGAAGCGCCATGGCGATTAATCAGACGCTGTACAAGAAGGTCAACTACGATCCCCGCAGGGATTTCGCTCCCATCTCTGGGGTGTTCTCTGTGCCCCTGGTTTTCCTGGCCACGCCACAATCTGGCGTCACGTCATTGCGCGACCTGATCGCCAAGGCCAAGGCTGCACCCGGAAAGTACAGCTATGGCAGTGCTGGCGTCGGCGGGACGCAGCAGCTGTCCGCCGAGATGCTCAAGGCACAGACTGGCATGACAATGGTGCATATCCCCTACAAGGGCAGCGGCCCCGTGCAGGCGGACTTCCTGGGCAACCAGATTCCGGTGATGGTCGATTCCGTGGTCTCTGCCCTGCCGCTCATCCAGACGGGTAAAGCCGTGCCGCTTGCCGTCACAACGTCAAAGCGCGTGCCACAGTTGCAGATGGTTCCGACTGTGCGCGAAGAAGGCGTAACCGGCTTCGAGGCGCTCGGTTGGGCGGTGATGATGGCGCCGGCCGGCACACCGGCCGTCATCGTCAATCAACTCCATTCCGAGACGGTGAAGGCCCTGAAATCCCCCGAACTGCATCAGTTCATGACAGATCGCGGCTCGCAGCCGATGCCGATGTCGCCGGCCGAGACGGGGAGATTTGTGGACAGCGAGGTACGAAAATGGGCAACGATCGTGAAGCAGTCAGGAGCGACCGCGGATTGACATAAGACAAAGAAAAAATCGTTACCGACCGCCGGTTAATGCACGTTCGCATTATGCAAACTCATTGCATCATGGTTTATCCTTCGGCTGAATTTCGCGAAGCCTCTGTTTGCGTGTCCATACTTGCGGAACAATTCGTCTTTTCTTTTTGCCTCACCTGCTATAAAAAATGAAATATCTAGTAATGCCATTCACCAAAAAAAGTGCTTGACCCGCCTTATGGTGGGCTTTCTTCATCTTCCTCACCAAAGGAATACATGTGCAGCATAATTTACTTTCCGTAAGATGAGAGTAATCCTCATTTGTGGATTTGCTATTGCCTCCTGGTCTAGAGCCCTGGGTTTCATCCAAGGACCTAGTCTCAGACTCTCACTTCCCGCATATACCGCTTCACCGTAGCCGTCCCAATGCCGAATTTCTCAGCGGTCTGGGCAATGCTGGCTCCGTTTTCAACTCTCCAGGCCACTACCTCTGCCGCATCAGCAGCCTTAGCACGTCCTTGGTAGCTCTCGGGACGCTCTCGCTTGGCAACCTCAATCCCCCGGCGCTGCATCTCCCTACGGTTCAGGTAGTCCGCTTCACCTTGAGCTGCCATAAAGGCCAATACAGCGTCCCTGGTGGCCTTAGCAATGACATCGGTAGCCTGACCATCAAACTCCATCCCATTGAGCGTACAGACCACCTTGACCCGCATATCCATCAGCTCCCGCATGGTCCTGTGCAGCTCATCGTAGCGGCGTGAGATACGGTCCAGCCAGCGGACATACAGCACCCCTCCATCGCTCAGCTTGTCCATGACCCGTGACCATTCAGGCCGGTCTGTTGGCGCTATGTGGTAGCCACTGACACCCCCATCAATATGGACATGCTTGGCAGCAACGCCTTGCTTAGCGGCGTCTTCATACTGGCTGGCAGAGGTCTGCCCTTCCGTGGTGCTAATACGCCCGTAGTAGACCGTCTTCATTCCCATCCCCCTAGCCCATCTGGATCAATTGGTCGATGGATCAATATTACTGGGTGGATCAGTTACAGTCAACCCTAATGATCCACGCCAGGAGGGGCTTTTGCCATGGCTCCGCTTGTATACCCAGTGATCCAAGTGACGACCTGGCTTTAGTTCAATCTGTTGCGAAACCGCTTGTAACGCTTCTGCCGGAATGGCACCGGACCTTCTAGGGTAGATACGTAAAAACAGCCAAGGGGGATACCTAGGAGTCACTATGAAGCCGACCGACCATACATTTGTTGTCACGTATCAGGTACTAACTGGCAAGTGCTTCCTTGTAGAAGTGAATAACTCCGCTGTCGTTCAGCTTGGTCCATTCGAGGCAGACGAGACTACTGAGCTTGCACCTGTCTTGTTCCCAAACCTTCAGGTCGTCCGTTTAGTTCCGCAGGAATGCAAGCTGGACGATGAGGCTGTCTTTGTGCTTGGCAATGCAGCGCTAATGCAACTGGACGACGCTGCTAATGCTTCCAGCGTCCCTGCCAGTATTGCTGAGACTCTCCCGTGACTGCATCGTAGATGTCGCCTGTTTCCTGGCTGTGCAGCTGGGGGAGATACTCGCACATTTCTCAGGGTGTCTGGCAAAGTACCCCCCAACTTCAAAAAAGCCGCTAAAGCCTTTGCGGCGTTGTTGTTGTTCCGTCTTGTGAGAGTGAGACCACGGCCAGAAATGGAAACGGTAGCTAGTGTCCTGTTCCCTTGTTAACTGATCTATGTTTGCGTAGGATGTTGGTATCAACGGACCGGGAGATACCAGCATGCCAATGGGCCGACCGAAGGTAGAACTGGTGTTGAGCCAAGACGAACAATCGCAACTTGCGTCGATGGCGCGTTCGCGCGCTATCCCGGCTGCTCTGGTGACGCGCGCGCATCGTCTTGGCGGCGGCTACAGGCGAGCCCAACAGCGAGATCGCCAAACGGCTGCAGCTCACGCGTGCCACAGTGGGCAAATGGCGCGCTCGGTTCCTTGAACGGCGCATCAATGGCCTGTACGACGAACTGCGCCCGGGCAAGCCACGCACAATCGACGACGAGCGCGTGGCGGAACTCATCAAGACGACGCTGCATACGAAGCCTGCTGACGGCTCGACACACTGGAGTGTGCGGGCGGTGGCGGCTGAGACATCTATTTCGCCTACCAGCGTGCACCGCTATTTCAAGCTGTTGGGGCTGCAGCCGCATCGTAGCGAGACCTTCAAACTGTCCACCGACGCGTTCTTCATCGAGAAGCTGCGCGACGTGGTGGGCCTGTACCTGAACCCGCCCGAGAACGCGTTGGTGCTGTGCGTGGATGAGAAGAGCCAGTGCCAGGCACTGGAGCGCACTCAGCCGATGCTGCCCATGGGCCTGGGCTATGTCGAGGGTGTCACCCACGACTACGTCCGTCACGGCACAACGACTCTGTTTGCCGCGCTGAACGTACTCAACGGTGCGGTGCTGGCCGAGTGCAAGCCGCGTCATCGGCACCAAGAGTTCCTCGCTTTCTTGCGTTCGATCGACAAGGCCGTTCCCGCCGAACTCGATGTGCATTGCATCGTGGATAACTACAGCAGCCATAAGCACCCCAAGGTCAAGGCGTGGCTGGCAGCGCGTCCGCGCTGGCACATGCATTTCATCCCCACCTACAGTTCCTGGTTGAATCAGGTCGAACGCTTTTTCTCGATCATCACCGGCAAGGCCATCCGTCGTGGCTCGTTCACCTCGGTCAAGGAGCTCGTGCAAAAAATCGATCACTTCGTCGCTCACTACAACCAGAATTGCAAGCCATTCAACTGGACGGCCACCGCGGATTCGATTCTCGCCAAGCTAAATAGACTTTGCGAACGAATCAGCGGAACAGGACACTCGGCCCCTCATTTTTTGCTTCCTCCGTATCGTTGCAACGCTATGCAATTTGACATAGAGCAGAGGTTTTTTTGTTTGGCGGTCGCGGCCACGAATGTATGAGTCGGACTGACGGGATCGGTCCGCGAGCGGTAAACAAAAAATCGGTTGTGCTAAACCGCTCCGCAGGCGCTTGCGTCTATGGGCATTGAATGAACGGCGTGATCATTTGCGCTACCCGGCGAGTGGCCATCGCAAGCCGGAAGCGGACGGTCTGACAAAGCCGGTCGCGCGAAGACAGTGAGAATGCGAGGGTCAGCGGGCAGATAGTGCGGAGTTTCGCGACCTTGTGATGGTGCGAAGACGGCAAAACACGAGTCGATTCGCGTTGGCCGCATGGGGAAGACCAACGTGCTTAGGGGCTGGTGCTGATGCCGGTCAGTGTCCATGGCTGGGATCAGGTGGAGCCCGCGGCAAGATGCCAGGCGCTCCGCCTTCGACGCGAACCATGTGGCCCTTGCCGCAGACGGGCAATCACGCAGTGACCTGCCGGTGAGCCGCTGGTAACGGTCACGGTAGTCTTCCCGAATGGCGGGTGACGCATCGGCGGGGGGCTCGACACCGAGCAGCCGTCGGCAGATGGCAAGGCGCGCTGCCCGGTGGCAGTTGGCGAGCCACCCGTAGCTGCGGATGTGCTTGAAGCCGACGGGCAGCACGTGCAACAGGAAGCGGCGGATGAACTCGTCGGCCGTGAGCGTCATGGTCCTGTGGCGGGCTTCGTGGCGGTAGTCCTTCCACCGGAAGAGTACCGATTCGCCATCAAAGCGCAGCAACCGGTTGTTCGAGATGGCGACGCGATGCGTGTAGCGGCCCAGGTAATCGAGCACCTGTGCGGCTCCCCCAAACGGTGGCTTGGCGTAGACAACCCACTCCGCGCGAGCTGCGGGCCCGATCCAGGCGGCGAAGGCTCGCGGATCGCGCAACGGATCGAGCTGGCCATAAAAGCGCAGCGCACCGTCGTCGAACGCACGACGCAGCCGGTCGAGAAAGAGTCGCCGGAAGAGCCGCGAGAGGATCCGCACGGGCAGGAAGAAGCCGGGTCGGCAAGCGATCCAGTGCTCGCCGTCCTGGCCAATGCCGCCGCCTGGTATCACGCAGTGCACGTGCGGATGGTGCAGCAGATTCTGGCCCCACGTGTGCAGGACCGAGAGAAAGCCGATCTCCGCGCCTAGGTGCTTCGGGTCGGCGGAGATGGTGCGAAGCGTTTCGGCGCTGGTGCGGAACAGGATGTCATAGAGCACCCTCTTGTTCTGATAGGCGAGGGCCGCGATGGGCTCGGGCAGAGTGAAGACGACATGAAAATACTCGACCTCGGGAAGCAGTTCGGCGCGACGGCGTTCGAGCCATTGCGCGCGGGCGAGCGACTGGCACTTCGGACAGCAGCGATGGCGGCACGAGTCGTAGGCAATGCGCTGATGACCGCAGGTATCGCACTGCTCAACATGTCCGCCGAGCGAGGCGGTGCGACACAACTCGATGGCGCTCATCGTGCGCCGTTGGGCACGACTGAGGCCGTCGGCATGGGTCTGCCGGTACTGTGGGCCGCAGCAGCGGAAGACATCCGCCACCTCGAGCGTCGGTCGCATCGCCGGCTTCAGAAGGACGCGGGCGGTGTGTGCTCAGGCGGAATGGGGAGGGGATGCGGCAGTAAGTCAAAGGGGCTCCGGAGTCGCGCACACAGTGCTGGTAGCCACTTTGAGGTAGCGGGCCGTCGTCGAAAGGGCACGATGTCCCATTAGCAACTGGATCCGACGTACGTCGGTGCCAGCCTCCAGTAAATGCGTGGCGAAGGCGTGCCGCAGCGAATGCGGTGTGATTGGCTTCGTGATGCCGCTGCGCTTACGTGCAATCAGGCATGCCTGGGCCACGGCAGCGCGGCAGATGGGTCGTCCGGGGATGTTGCGCGGAAACAGCCACTCTCGCGGGTGAGCATCCTGCCAGTACAGTCTCAGGATCTCAAGCAGCCTCGGCGACAGCATTACGTAGCGATCCCTACTGTTCTTGCCCTGGTTCACACGGATGACCATGCGCTTGCTGTCAATATCGGTGACCTTCAGATGCACGACTTCTGACACCCGCAATCCGGCAGCGTACGCGGTCATCAGGATGGTGCGTTGCTTGAGACTGGCGATCGACTCAAAGAAGGTCGTGATCTCCTCCAGGCTCAGGATGACTGGCAATCGGACCGGCTTCTTGGGCAAGGGAAGGTCGTCGTCGCTCCAGTGTCGCTTAAGCGTCACGCGGTAGAGAAAGCGCAGTGCGCCGATGCTTGCGGCGAGACTGGCGGGTGCCAACTTGCGCTCTTCGCGGAGGTAGACGAGCCAGGTCCGGATCTCCTCGGGACCCAGCAGTTCGGGCGATCGGCGAAAGTTCCGGGCGAAACTCGACACCTGAACCAGATAGGACTTCTGGGTATTCTCTGCAAAGTTGCGGATCTGCATGTCATGCAGCATGCGTTGGCGCAGTGGCGTCATGGCGAGCCTCCTGGAAGCAGTAGATGGAATGCCCAACTGGGCGTTCACATACTGCTCCTAGCGAGACAGCTCACCACCTCGCTGGAGTTCAGCGCCAGCCAACCCTCTTCATGAAACGTCAGCCATAGACATGTGCCTACCACCACTACCGCGTCAGCGGTTTAGTACAATCGCAAATATGTGAAGCTTCACATATTCACGAATCCCGGCCACCCCTCGTTTTGCGCCTGGCACCGCCTGTTCGGTCGGCGCCGGGCTCCCGGCCTTGCGCCGCCGCCCGCCACCACTCTCCTCCCGCCGCTCGGGCGGTCCCCTCCGCAATTCTGCCAGCAGCTGGCGCGCCAGCGCCGCCTCGGCTTCGGCGCGCTCGGCCCGGCGCTGTGCTGCGGCCAACTCCGCCTGCACCGCGTCCAGGTCGTTGACGGCTTTGCGCTGCGCCTGCTCGGCGCTGGCAAGCCGATCGGCGAGCGCCGCGGCCTGGGCTTCGAGCCGGGCGCGGACCTCGGCCTGCGCCACCGCCGCGTCGCGGGCCGCGCTGCGCGCCGCCACCAGTTCGCCGCGCAACGCGTCGGTGGTGCGCTCGCTCTGCTGGCGCGCGGTCCGCTCGGCGTCCAGTTCGCGCAAAGCGCGCCGCTCGCTGGCCTCGGCCCGTTCCTGGGCAAGGGTCACCTGCTCGCGGGCGCGCGCGAGCTCGGTCGAGAATTGGGTACGCAGTTCCGCCAGCTGCCGCCCGGCAGCGTCCATTGCGGCCGGGGCGGTGCAGACCATCTGGCAGGCGGCCAACGAGGCTGCCATCGGCGAGCTGGCCACGCTGCGCGCCGAGGCCCGCGCCGCCGCCAGCGCTGCCGAAGCCGAGCGCGATGCCGCGCACGCCGACACCGCGCTGGCGCGCGAGGAAGCCGCGGCGCTTGTCGCGCAGCTGGGTTTGGCGCGCGGCGTCCATCGAGGAGGGTCAGGCGACGCTGGCCGCAGAGCGGCAGGCGCACGCGGCGACCCAGGCCCGGCTCGAAGCGGGGCGGGCGGGCGGGCGGGCGGGCGGGCGGCGTCAGATCGTCAATGATCGGTTGCGAGAGCTCGAGGGTCGCCGCAGCTTCCAAGGGCGTTCTGGCAGGAACTGCGCGGGCGCACGCGCGTCACCATCGACCATCCCGACTTGCCGGAGGCGTTGAAGGACATCTGACGATCAAAGCGACGATCCAGCCAAGTCAGCCACCCGTCGACCTCATCGCGTAAGTCTTCCAGCACGGCTCACACATTAACACAACACATGTTGTGTTAAGTCGGATTGCGAGTTATTGTTCTTGCATCACGCCGGCCAGCGTCCATCACCGAGGAATAAAGGAGACCCATCATGCTCACCAGCCCATCCCAACGAGAGGCGTTTCGCCATGACGGCGCCGTACTGGTAGAGAACTGCCTCGACCCGACGCAGCTCGCGCAGTGCTACGAGGCGTTCAAGTGGAACGTCGCCAACCCGGGGCCGTATCACTTCCGCTCGCTGGACGGCACCAGCCTGCAGACCCACATCGATAACGCCAATCCGGTCGTCAAGGACAAGCTTGACGATCTGGTCACGACGCTGCCGTTCGGAAGGATATTCCAGGAGCTATGGGGATCGGAGCATGTCTGGTATTTCGCCGAGGAGGTGTTCGCCAAGGAAGGTGGCCAAAGCGGCCGCGGGCCGTGGCATCAGGACACGGCGAACCTCCCGTGGGCCGGCCAGCACTGGGGCAACGCGTGGATCACCTTCCAGGCCATTCCCAAGAAGAATTCGCTGGAGATAGTTCGCGGCTCCCATCTCGGCATCCAGTACGACGGGGCCAGTTTCGCGAATGCCGATGACCCGACCGATCCGCTGTACGGCGACGGCACCCTGCCCCGCCTGCCGTATATCGACAAGGAACTCGCCGAAGATCCCAATGCGTGGGACGTGCTCTCCTGGGGCGTGACGCCTGGCGACGTCGTCTTCCTGCATCCGCGTTCGCTGCACGGAGGCGCCGCCGTCGACGCCGGCTGTCCGACCCGCCATACCCTGGTGCTGCGCTTCTTCGGTGACGACGCGACATTCCGCGCCCTGCCTCTATCGAACCCGCGCTATGCCCGCAACGGGCCCCTCTTCAGGGAAGAAATGGCCAGGCTCAATGAAGGCGAGCCGTTCCGCTCGCCTGTCTTCCGCCAGATCGCCTGATATCGCCTTGCTCGGAGGAGCAGCCATGAAACGACAAATGATCAATCCCGGCCTCGCGCGCGCAAGGCACTACGACCAGCTTCATTTCTCGTCGGCGACCCGTGTCGGCGACATGATCTGGGTGTCCGGCCAGGTGGGCTTCGATCTGGCGACAGCCACGGTGGGCCAGGGAATGGAAGCGCAGGCCCGGCAGGCATTTGAAAATCTGAAGACGGTCCTCGAAGCCGCGGGAGCCAGCATGGCCGACATCGTGGAGATCATGACTTTCCACACCGACCTGCGCGGCGACATCCAGGCGTTTGTGAAGGTCAAGGATGAATACCTCCCCGACCGCTATCCCTCGTGGACAGGCGTGGGCGTAAGCCAGCTGGCCCGCCCCGAGTTCCTCGTCGAGATACGCGCCATTGCGGTCGCCGGCTGCGGCGCCGGCTGACAGCCAGAAGCCGCGGCCCCGTTTGCACACTTAGGTCGCGGCACACGATCCCAAAAGAAAAAAACATCGACAAAGCTGATGGAGACACAAACATGAATCGTCCCAATACGGTCGTCAGACCGGATAAGCCATCCAGCATTCTTGCGAGGCTTGACCGCCTGCCGGTGATGGCTTGCCACTACGTCTGGGCCGCGCTGCTCGCGGCCAACCTGATGCTGGAGTATTACGACAACGCCATCTTTGCCTACGCCAGTCCGACGATCAAAGCCCATACCAATCTGAGTACGGAGCAGATCGGCCTCATCAGCAGCGCGTTTTTCATCGGGATGATCATCGGAGCGCTGGTGGGAGGAAGACTGTCTGACAGATGGGGACGACGCTCGGTGCTGGTATGGACCACCGTCCTGTACTCGCTGGGCGCGTTGGCGACGGCGTTCGCGCCTACCTACGAGACCATACTGGCCTCCCGCGTCGTCACGGGTATCGGCGTGCAGGCCGCCACATCGGTGCTGCTTGTCTATATCGCCGAGATGTTTCCCGGCAAGGCTCGTGGCCGCTTCGTCTCCATCGTGACGATCGGGTTCGTGGTCTCCGGCATCGGGGCTGCGGCGCTGGCGATGTTCTATCTCCCGCACAGCAGTACCGGTGCCTGGCGCAACCTGTTCCTGGCTGGCAGCATCGGCCTGCTGATTGCGCCCCTGGCACGCTTCATCCTGCCGGAATCGGTGCGCTGGTGTGTCTCGCGCGGGTGGTCCGACCGCGCCGAACGCATCGTCAGAGAACTGGAAGCACGCGCACTGCGCCGCGGTCCGCTCGACGAACCCGGAATTGCCGCAACTCAACAGAACGCCGCAGCACCAACGCTACGCGACCTCATCAACGACAAGGCCGTTCTGCGAACCATAGCCGTTCTCACGCTCGGCTATTTCGGCGCCACCTTGGCCTACTACCTGTTCGGGCAGTGGGGCGTCTACTCGCTCGTGTACAGCCTCAAGTACTCCGAGGAAGATGCGTATTTCATCCTGTTCCTATGGAACGTGATTTATGGCGTCACGCCGTTCGTCGCCATGCTGTTTCTCGACCGGTATGAACGCAAGTCCACCATCCTTGTCGTGTCCGTGCTCAGCGCCCTGCCGTTGGTCGTGCTCGGCATCTCGGCCACCAACTGGACGGTGATCGGTGCGGGCGGTCTCGCGTCCATCATCACCGGGCTCGTTGTCAATGCGTACTACACCTATATTCCGGAGACGATTCCGACGCAGCTGCGCGCCCTGGGCAGCGGCATCGTGATTTCCGGCGGGCGGTTCGGCGGAGCGGCCGCCGGCGTCCTGGGCGCCGCGCTGTTCTCGGCAAGCGGCATGGCGGGCGTAATGCTCGCGGCGGCAGCCTGCTACATCGTCTTCTCCATCCCCGTTGCCCTGTTCGGCCCGCGCACGACCAACCGCTCGCTGGAAGCCGTTACCGACGAAGGGTCCGGCGCTGCAAACGGAGCGCGCCAATCCCCGGACACGCCCATGGCCGCCTGACACGGCATTGCCGTCAAGTACCGGGTGGTTGTGTCCCGGCAGCACGAATCTCCAGATAAAGGAACGCGGCAACGTGACTGAAGACTTCAAGACATATCGAACGCTGGGCGGCTGGATAGAAAAGCCGGCCGATCTGCAGCCACCGCTCGAGGGCCACACCAACGCCAATGTGGTCATCGTCGGCGCCGGCTTTGCCGGCCTTTGCGCGGCGCTGGAGCTTGCCCGGCACCGCGTGAAGGTGGTCGTCCTCGAACGCGAATTCTGCGGCTATGGAGCGAGCAGCCGCAACGCGGGCTATCTCGCCGGCGGTCAGGGACTCAAGCTCGACCGTTTCCTCAAGCGCGCAGGCCATGAGAAAGCGAAGCAGATCGTGCGCTTCTACCAGGACGGCGTCAGCTTCGCCGAAGGCAAGTTCGCGGAGTACGGGATCGACTGTGACTACAACCAGTCGGGACTGATCCGTGCCGGCATCGACCCCTCGCAGGAAGGCCGGGTGCGCGACGATATGCGCATCAGCGCCGAACTCGGATGCCCATCGGAATATCTGGACCAGGCCGAGATGCGCGCACGTGGCATCCCGCCAGCGTTCCTGTTCCGCAGCTACGTGTCGAACGGCGGCACGCTCGATCCCGGCAAGTACGTCCTGGGCCTGCGGCGCGCGGCCCTGCGGGCAGGCGTCACGATCCACGAGAACACGCCGTTGCTGTCCTTCACCGAAGGACCAGTCGTCAAGGTGCAGACGCCGCGCGGCAGTGTCAGCGCGCCGGTCATGATCCTGGCCACCAACGCCTATACGCCCCAGCTCGGCCCGCTCGCGGACAAGGTGGTGCCGTTGCGGCTCTCGGCCATGGAGACCGAACCGCTTTCCCCCGTCCAGCTGGCAGCGCTTGGGTGGCATCGTCGCGAAGGCATCACCACCATGCACTGGGTCATGGAGAGCCATCGCCTGACGGCGCGCAACACGCTGGTCGTGACGACCAAGCGCCTGCGCTACCCGTTCGGCTCGCAGACGCCGGATGTGCCGGAGCACGCCCAGTACCGGGCGCTGCGGATGGCCCTGCACGACCGCTTTCCACCCTTGAGGGGTATCGCCATCCGGCGCTGTTGGAGCGGCTACATCAGCTATGCCGACGATGGCCTGCCGGTGATCGGCACCACCCGAGCGGACCGGAACATCTACTACGCGGCGGGATGCTCCGGCCACGGCGTCGGCACACAGGGCATGGTCGGACACATGCTGGCCGAGAGGATCTGCGGCATCGAGAACCCGCTGCTTGCGATGCTGATGCAACACAGCCCGCCCGCGACGCTGCCCGAGCCGCTGCGCTGGTTCGCGCTGAACGCCGCCCTGAAGGTCGCAAGCAGGCTCGATGAACGCTCGAACCGCAAGGCGCGCGCCGCATGAGGCATGCGCTGGGGGATGCTACGCGATGGCATGACAGCGGGGACTTGCGGGACCCCTGCATTAACTGAAATTCGCTACGGAAATACTCATGACAGATCTGTACGATGTCGCCGTGATTGGCGCTGGCTTCGCAGGCGTGACTGCCGCACGGGACCTCAGCATGGCAGGCCATTCGGTGGTCCTGCTCGAGGCGCGTGACCGGATTGGCGGCCGGACCTGGTGGGGAAAGGCCCTCGGCCTGCACCTCGATCTGGGCGGCACCTACGTGCACTGGACCCAGGCGCATGTGTGGCGCGAACTCAAGCGCTATGGCATCGGGCTGGCCAAACCGATGCCGGTGACCAGGGCCTACTGGTACGCCGACGGCGTGGTGCACGCCGGGACGTGGGAGCAACTCCACCAGCTGACCGCGCCGCTGGTCGCCCGCTTCTTTGCCGATGCCCGGACGCACTTTCCCCAGGTGGATGACCTCGCAGCCGCCGATGTCGGCGCGATCGACAAGCAGACCATCGGCGACCGGCTTGACGCGCTTGAACTCTCCGCGCACGACCGTGACCTGCTGGTCAACGCGATGTCCATCCTGGTTTGTGCCGAACACGAGCAGGGGCTCGCGCAACTGCTGTTCTGGTGCGCGATCTGCTTCGGCAGCTGGAGCGCGTTCAAGGAAATCGCCGGGCACTGGCCGATCGAGGGCGGCACCGGCCGCCTGATCGACGCCATGAGCGCCGAGTCGGCCGCCGAGTTGCGCCTCTCGACGCCGGTGGCCGCTGTCGATGACAACGGGCATGAGGTCATCGTGACCACCCGCGATGGAGAGCGTATCCGGGCCCGGCGCGCCGTGGTGGCATTGCCGCTGAACCTGCTGAGCGAGCTTTCCGTCACGCCTGCGCTGCCGCAACCCGTGCGCGCCATGATCGAGCAAAAGAACCCGATCCTGCCCAGCAAGATCTGGGTACGGGTCAAGGGTGAGATCGAGCCCTTCGTAATCTATGCGCCGGCGGGCAAGCATCCCATCAATACCGCCCATGCCGAACGGCGCGACGATGGCGATACGCTGGTGGTGTGCTTCTGCGCCGATGCCTCAACGCTGGACGGGAATGACCGCGAGGCAGTACAGCAGGCGCTGCGGGACTTTATCCCGGACATCGAAGTGGTGGACACGGTCTGCCAGGATTGGGCGAACGACCCGTTCTCCAAAGGCGGATGGATGCATCACCGCCCCGGCAATCTGACGCACGCAGCTCCCTTGATGCGACAACCCCACGGCCGCATCCACTTCGCGGGAGCGGACATCGCACCGATCGGGGTTGGCGGCATCGACGGTGCCATCGAGACCGGCACCAGGGCTGCCGCTGACGTCGCCCGCGCTTTGGATGGCGCTGGCCACCGCTGATGCCGTGCTACGCGCGCACCGCCCGTCCGCCAGGATTCTGCTCGCCCGGCACGGGCGCAACCAGCACCGCCAGCGCATCGATGAGCGCCCGCATTCGCTTTGGCGTGAATCGCTTGGGCTCGATGGGATACATCATCATCCACCCGTCCCCCATGGCAACGAGCTGATCGGTGAGGATGTCCGCCGGAATATCATTGCGGACCGTCCCTTTCTCCTGAGCGTCCTTGACAATGGCAGTGAGCAAGCGGCGATAACGCGCGTAGCGCCTGGCGATGACTTCCGCAAACGCAGGCTCGTGGCGCCCCTGCGCCAGCAACTCCGATGTCGCCGGCCAGAACCTCGTGCTGCGGTCCGTCAGCCTGATCCAGCTTTCGAACGGCGCAAGGATGTCACCGCTTTCCCGGGCCGACTCCAGCATCGCGTCGAAACGGTCAAATGCGCTCTCCATCAGCGCCACGACCAGCTCTTCCTTGTTCGCGAAGTAATACGTCACCGCCCCAGTGGTGTAGCCCGCATGCTTGGCAACCTTGCGCAGCGATGCGTTGGCGTATCCCTCCTGTGCAATCACCATGGATGCCGCGCGCAGCAGCTCCTTGCGCTTCGCTTCGCGGTCGCCGACCGGACGACCCCGGGTTGAGACCTGCTCGATATCGTCGTCTCTGTCCATTGTTCTGTTCTGTCTCTTGAGGAGGATTTCGATCACTGGATGCCGCCGGTTAGCCGCCAGAAGCCTGATTTTACAGAATTGACGTTATGTTCCGATTCTAGCCCCTTCAGCGTTCTTGCCTCCGGCAACGCCCGGGTGCAGCCCGTTCCATCCGGGACGCGCAGCCTGTGTCCGCCCCTGCCCCCTCTCCTTGCCGGGACCACGCAGGGAATACCCGTCCTTTTTATTTAACATTACACCCGTTATGCTAATTCACGATTCGCGCGAATCGCCGGGCAGGACTTCAGAAAGAGTGCGCGGCCGATGCCTTTGCATGCGGCCGCCAGGCAACTGACAAACAGGGAGATGGTTGATGGATGCATTCAGGCGCAATGGGTTGAGCAAGGATGGTGCTGTCGTCAGGGAACAGCGTCGTGAGGAGAAACACCGAGTGCCGCGCAGCGTGGCACGCAACTGGGGCACGACGCCTGTCATCGCACTGGCAGCACTTGGTGTCTTCGCAGGCGCGGCACATGCCCAGTCATCCATCACCTTGTACGGGACGCTGGACACCAACCTTGAAATCGACACCAACTTAAAGAGCGCGGGCGGCGGCTCGGCCAATCGATACGCGCTGAACGGCGAAGGCCTGTCTGGTTCGCGATGGGGTTTGCGCGGCGTTGAAGATATCGGCGGCGGCCTGAGCAGCGTCTTTGTGCTGGAAAGCGGCGTAGGCGGCGACAATGGCACCCTGCAGCAAGGCGGCCGCCTGTTTGGCCGGCAGGCATTCGTCGGCCTGCAGAGCGCCACCTACGGCAAGATCACCTTCGGGCGCCAATACACCTGGATGCTCGAGGCACTGGCCAACTTCTCGCCGGCGGCCATGTCGAGCCTGTATGAACCTGTCATCGCCCAGATCGGGCCGGTGTACCGCGAAGACAACACCCTCAAGTATTCCGGGACCTTTGGTCCGGTCAGCGTCGGGGCCCACTGGAGCTTTGGCACCGGCGGGAGCAGCGGCACCGTGGACCTCGGCCGGCTTGGCGGCTCGGGAGAGGTTCCGGGCCAGTTTCGCCGCGATACCGGCTATGGCGCCCGGGCGTCCTATACGGCAGGGTCGTTCAGCGCCACCGTGACCTATGACCAGGTGAACCCGAGCATCATCGGCACCAACGGCTTCGCCGGTACCGGCACCTTCAAGAAGGCCGCCGCAGCAGCCAGCTACGCCGTCGGGCCCGCGATCTTCATGAGTGGATACCGCTGGGGCATGTCGACCGCGCCGGGGCAGACACTGACGCGCGACAACCTGTACTGGGCTGGCGTCTACTACGAAATGACGCCTGCCCTGAGCCTGACGCTGGACTACTACTACCAGACGTTCCGGTCCTCGACCCTGCCGGCGCTGAGGCCTGCCGGCAATCCGAGGCAACTGATGTTCATTGCCGACTACCGCCTCTCCAAGCGTACGGACCTGTACCTGACCACCGCTTACGCCAGGAATGCCGGCCTGTGCCTGGACACCGCACCCATTGCGTTCAACAACGGTTACCAGCCCGGTGCCGGCAAGAACAGCATGTTCGGCGCAGCACTGGGTATCCGCCACAACTTCTGAGCACGACGGATATCGTCAAACCTTGGCCGATGCCAACCCGATGCGGCGTTGCTTCAGCGTTCCGCATCGGGACATGGCGCGAGGACCACCATGGCGGCGGTCCTCAGGGTATGTCATCCCAACCGGTAGACGCCGTCTTCGTTCTTCTCAACCCGTCCGTCGGCCAGCAGCTCCGCCAGATGCTGGGAAATCGTACGGGTCTCGGCGTTGACCACCCACAAGCCTTCATAGCCAGGCGGATACAGCAGCCGCCGGTCGACCAGCTGCGCCAGTGTCTTTGGCGATTCGCGCAGCATGGCCATCAGGCGCTGTTCGCGCTCGTCCAGCTTGGCCGCATAGGCCGCGAGATCACGCAGGAAGCGCTCGCGATCGGTGTAGACGCCCCGGTGATGGGACGTAACCCAAGCCTTGGCCGGAATCTCGGGCAGCCGTGCCAGGCTGCGACGGAAGTCCGCCAGGCTGGATCCCGCGTCGCCATAGTAAGGCCCGAATCCGGTCAGGTCGATGTCGCCCGTGAAAGCCACCCCCTCCGGTTCGACAAGAAGCACGGTGTGGCCCGCGGTGTGCCCTGGCAGGTGAAACGCGCGGATGCCGGCCTGCCCAAGATCCCAGTATGCGCCGTCCACGTAGCCTTGCGCATCGGGCCGCGGCGCATAAAAGAACTCTCGCTGAAACTTGAGTAGCGTCTCCGATGCATAGTCCGCATTGCCGAAAGCGGCGATCATGCCATCCCAGCTCCTTGCCGCTGGCAAATCCCCTTCGTGCACATAGACCGATGCATGCGGGAGACGATGCAATCCAGCCATATGGTCCTCATGCACATGGCCCATCACCACCAGTTCGGTCGCGTCAAACTCGGGGCCGATGTAGTTCGCGACCAGCGGGGTGTCGAACGCCGCGCGAGTGTCCGAGCCTCGTATCACTACCTGATTGCCGTCGGGGTATTTGCCGCTCTTCTCGCCTAAGAAGACCGAAACGCGCCCGAGATCCACGCGCCGGATGCGTCCCTGCATGTCGGAACTGCTGAAAGCTGTGCTCATGTCAATCGTCCTCCCTGGCGGTCCGTTGCGGTCTCCCCGCGGCCGAGATGCTCCAGGAGCGATCAGGCCGGGCTGCGAAACGCTGTCTTCAGTCTATTTATAATAACATTAGTCATCAGAATAGGAGGTGATTGAAAACGCAGGCCGCATAGTTTCCTGGGTTAGCACATCGCCGGCGTATCGGACAAGTGGCCGTATAGCGCGAGCAGTGGTCGTCAGCGGGATCAGTCCACCGCCTTGAACATGTCCTCGACCACCTTCTTGGCGTCGCCGAACACCATCATGGTCTTGTCCATGTAGAACAGCTCCCCCACCTATCGTTTGGTGGGAACCTATTGTGCTTATCAACGCTTCAACGTCTAGACGGTACTGGGCGGACGCTTACGGAACGCATGCCCGAATGAGATCTTCGACGTCAAAGAGGCATTCCGCCCGAGCCCTGCCAAGCGTCGCGGGTGAGGATAGTGAGTTGCTGGTCGCGGATCGGGATGTAACGCATGGCGAAGACAGGGAATGGAGTCCCGTATTGACGGCCGCCTCGCCCACATCTTCAGCCACGCCCAGTCAACAAACCGACCTACAGATCCTGGCTAAGCGCCGGCGAGAATTGCACGGCAGTCCAGCTAATTCCAAATTTCCAGTCCAGCCAACTGATCTGTAGTCCGGCTAATTCCGGTTTCCTACAGCAACGGCGTCTGCAATCCATTCATCTAGTAGGAAAAGCGCTCCCTAACGCGGAATTTGACATAGCCCGCCATATGTCAAATTGCATAGCGTTGCAACGATACGGAGGAAGCAAAAAATGAGGGTCCTAGCGGGGGCGCTAGCGGCGCGTGGGCGGCCGCACATGCCATTCGCCACTGGGCGAGCCCAGCGCCTCAACCAACATTAGGATCGTCTGAGGAGTTCCCGCGACGCGGTGTAGCAGCGATCTTGCGCTCGGGCTTGGCGGGCGGGACAGCTTCCACGATGACCGTCGTCGTCGGACGCGCGCTCGGCTGGATGATCGGATCGCCGGCCGGCGTCAAACCTGCCGCACGCGTCCTGGCCACCGCCTGCTCGATCGCACGTCCGACCACGTCTTGAAAGCGTTGGCTCATGATGTAGTAAGTCAGTTTCGAAGCCATGGCGCCTCCGCCTCTGTGGTTTGTGAGTTCATCATAGCCGGCCGCGGCTAACCTCGCATCCGGGGTGAGCTTGTCCAACGCGTGAGGCCCGTCTGGACTGCGGTTTCATTGCCCGCTTCGCATGTCACCGCGCGTCGCCGGGCTACCGAAACGCCGCGGGAACATGCGGGGGACGGGACCGCCGAGATGCCCGACTGGCTGCCGCGGCGGTCAATGCAGGGCAAAGTGCGGAGTTTTATCGGATCTGATAATGGACTCAAGGTTTCCCTCCTTCAATAGCGGACCGGTCTGGGGCGGTACACTTGTGATAGCGGATTCCCACGTTTATGGGAGGCGTGCCATCAGTTAGTGGAAATCGTTGCGAGCTTGTGTTGGCTCACTTCATGCCGACTGGGCTGCCGGCTTATGACAATGTCGGTGCCACTACAAGCAGTTTGGAAGACTTACTCTGGCGAGTTGATTATTGGGCTGGCGCTTGGCTCACCCCAACTCGCGCAGCGGCATAGGGTGACTGAGCTGACAGTGCGGCAAGAAGCCTTCATGCAGGATTTCGAGCGCGATGCTGCCTGCCCGGCGTCGCCAGGCAGCGCCTCTCACTTGGTCTAGGACACCCAGGCGAGACGGCCTCGACGGGACAAATTTTCCACGGGCTATCGAGCGTGGCATTTGCCATAACTCGGCAAGGACGCTGTCATGCCTGGCCCGGCAATTCGCTGCGCTGCGCAAGCGGTCCGAGTCCGGTAGACTAGCAAAACAGGACGTCCAAGTATGGCAACGAAACTGTCCTAATACCTCATGAGCGAGAGGTTTCAGGAAGCCTTTGCCCGCGCGGTTGTGTGGCCCGCGGACGAGGCTAGGGCTACTGGTTTGCCTCCGGCTGGCAAACCGGTAAAAGCGCCGCCCTCGAAGCCGCGCTACGGTCGTGCGAAGACATTCGTGCCATCATGGCGCGTCGAGTGGAATTTTTAGATAGCGCACGCCGTTGGATTCTGGCGTTGGGAATTCACCGGCGCGCATGTTGACCTGCACTGAGGGGAGGATCAGCGCGGGCATCGGTAATGTGGCATCCCGCGCCTCGCGCATCGCGACAAATTGCTGCTCAGGGATACCTTCGCGCACGTGGATGTTGTTCGCGCGCTCGTCCGCTACCGTGGTCATGTAGCGAAGTTCCCGGCCGCCAGGCTTGTAGTCGTGGCACATGTAAAGGCAAGTCTCCGGCGGGAGGCTCAGCAACTTGCCGATGGAACGGTAAAGAGTGCCTGCATCGCCGCCCGGAAAGTCGCAGCGGGCGGTACCATAGTCGGGCATGAACAGTGTGTCGCCGACGAAGGCTGCCATCTCATGGCCATCCCTGTCGCTGATCACATAGGTCATGCAGGCCGGTGTGTGGCCGGGCGTGTGCATCGCCCGCGCCTGCAGGCTACCGATGGCAAAGGTATCGCCATCGTTCAGCAGCAGATCGAACTGGCACCCCGCGCGCGAGAATTCCGGACCGGCATTGAACAGCTTGCCGAAGACCTTCTGTACTGTGGTGATCTGGCTCCCAATGGCGGTCTGTCCGCCGAGTCGCCGCTTTAGATATGGCGCGGCCGAGAGATGGTCAGCATGGACATGAGTTTCCAGAATCCATTGCACGGTCGCGTCCAGTTCCTGCACGCGCGCTACCAACCGGTCGGCGCTGGTGGTGCGGGTGCGACCGGACTTCGGGTCGTAGTCGAGCACGCTGTCGATAAGGGCGCATTGCCGGCTTGATCTATCGAGCAAAATGTAGCTTAGGGTGCCGGTATCGGGGTCGAAGAAGGCGTCGACTTCCATGGACGACGAGGAATTTTGGGCTGGTGTCATCGTGGGCTTGTGATCGGAGCGCCGAAATGGCGTCTCGGTGTGCCGGCGCAAGGCCGGCGTTTTCCGCAGTCTGCTTACGTTTAGCGCAAGTGCGGTCATGGATCTATGCAATTGCCTTGAACATGTCCTCGACCACCTTCTTGGCGTCGCCGAACACCATCATGGCCTTGTCCATGTAGAACAGCTCGTTGTCCAGGCCGGCGTAGCCGGCCGCCATCGAGCGCTTGTTGACGATGATGGTCT
>NZ_CP170643.1:3732158-3732559 GCF_051015765.1 Cupriavidus sp. a3
AAGCCGCCCAGGATCACGTTGAAGAACGAGCGGTTCATCGCGCGGCACATGATGTACGAGAGGATGGCACCGCTTGACCCCACCAGCGAGCCGGCGATGATCAGCATCGGGTTGTTCAGCGAAAAGCCGATGCCCGCGGCCGCCCAGCCCGAGTACGAGTTCAGCATCGACACCACCACCGGCATGTCGGCGCCGCCGATCGGGATGATGATCAGCACGCCGAGCACGAAGGCGATGGCCAGCATGATCAGGAACGGCAGCCAGGCCTGCGACAGGAAGAAAATCACGCCGAAGCCGACCATCGCCACCGCCAGCAGCAGGTTGAGCCAGTGCTGGCCGGCGAACACCACCGGCGCGCCCTGGAACAGGCGGAACTTGTAGCGCCCGGCCAGCTTGCCGAA
>NZ_CP170643.1:3732659-3733543 GCF_051015765.1 Cupriavidus sp. a3
CTTGTCCATGTAGAACAGCTCGTTGTCCAGGCCGGCGTAGCCGGCCGCCATCGAGCGCTTGTTGACGATGATGGTCTTGGCCTTGTACGCCTCCAGGATCGGCATGCCGGCGATCGGCGACTTGGGATCGGTCTTGGCCGCCGGGTTGACCACGTCGTTGGCGCCCAGCACCAGCACCACGTCGGCCTGGCCGAACTCGCTGTTGATGTCTTCCATCTCGAAGACCTGGTCGTACGGCACCTCGGCCTCGGCCAGCAGCACGTTCATGTGGCCGGGCATGCGGCCCGCCACCGGGTGGATCGCGTACTTCACGGTCACGCCCTTCTCGGTGAGCAGTTCGGTCAGTTCCTTCAGGGCATGCTGCGCGCGCGCCACGGCCAGGCCGTAGCCGGGGACGATGATCACGGTCTCGGCGTTGCCCATCAGGAAGGCGGCATCGTCGGCCGAGCCGGACTTCACGTTGCGCTGCGCCTGCGCGCCGGCGGACGCGCCAGCCGACGCATCGCCGCCGAAGCCGCCCAGGATCACGTTGAAGAACGAGCGGTTCATCGCGCGGCACATGATGTACGAGAGGATGGCACCGCTTGAATGCCGAAGGCATTGCCGCGCCGTGCCGTGGTCGGGTGCGACAGCCCCTTCAGCGCCTGGATAAAGCAGACCGATGCGCCCAGGTAGGACAGCGTCACCAGATTCATCGACAGGCCGTTCATCGCGCCACCTCCGCCAGCTTCCCGCCCGCCTGCGCGCTGTCCTGCGGCGGTGCCTTCGGTGCCTTCTTGCGGAACATCTCCAGCATGCGCTGCGTGACCAGGAAGCCGCCGAACACATTGACCGCCGCCAGCGCCACCGCCAGCGTGCCCATGGCCCGGCCGACATTGCCTTCG
>NZ_CP170643.1:3733643-3733849 GCF_051015765.1 Cupriavidus sp. a3
CAGACCACGTGGTAGCCCACGTAGATCGCCAGGACAAAGATGATCAGGTTGATCACCGTGTGGCTAACCATTTCCATTGAGGTCTCCTTTGAATCAGCCGGCCAGCGCCGCTTCCTTGCGTCCCGCCACCAGGCAGGCGGCGACGATGTCGTCTTCGAGGTTGAGCGTGAACTGGCCATCCTTGTCGACGACAAGCTTGAGGAAAT
>NZ_CP170643.1:3733949-3782333 GCF_051015765.1 Cupriavidus sp. a3
GTCCTGCGACATGAAGAAGATCACGCCGAAGCCGACCATCGCCACCGCCAGCAGCAGGTTCAGCCAGTGCTGGCCGGGGAACACCACCGGCGCGCCCTGGAACACGCGGAACTTGTAGCGCCCGGCCAGCTTGCCGAAGGCGATCACCGAACCGGAGAAGGTGATGGCGCCGACAAAGCAGCCGATGAACAGCTCGATCCGGTTGCCCAGCGGAATATCGTTCGAACCGACCGGCGCGATGCCGAATGCCGCAGGCTCCGCTACCGCGGCCACCGCGATGAACACCGCCGCGAGACCGATCAGCGAGTGCATCGCCGCGACCAGCTCGGGCATCCTGGTCATCTGCACCTTGCGCGCCACGTAGGCGCCGATGCCGCCGCCGACCACCAGCGCCGCCAGGATCAATGCCAGCCCGCTGCCGGTGTTGCCGGCCTCGCCCGCGCCCGCCAGCACCTCGTTCTTCAGCTTCAGGATCAGCGCCACCGTGGTCAGCGCGGCCACCAGCATGCCCGCCATGCCGAAGGCATTGCCGCGCCGTGCCGTGGTCGGGTGCGACAGCCCCTTCAGCGCCTGGATAAAGCAGACCGATGCCCCCAGGTAGGACAGCGTCACCAGATTCATCGACAGGCCGTTCATCGCGCCACCTCCGCCAGCTTCCCGCCCGTCTGCGCGCTGTCCTGCGGCTGTAGCTTTGGTGCCTTCTTGCGGAACATCTCCAGCATGCGCTGCGTGGCCAGGAAGCCGCCGAACACATTGACCGCCGCCAGCGCCACCGCCAGCGTGCCCATGGCCCGGCCGACATTGCCTTCGGTCAGTCCTGCGGCCAGCATCGCGCCGACGATGATGATGGCCGAGATCGCATTGGTCACCGCCATCAGCGGCGTATGCAGCGCGGGCGTGACGGTCCAGACCACGTGGTAGCCCACGTAGATCGCCAGGACAAAGATGATCAGGTTGATCACCGTGTGGCTAACCATTTCCATCGATATCTCCTTGATTGCCGGTTCAGCTGGCCAGCGCCAGTTGCTCGCGCCGCGTCATCAGGCAGGCGGCGACGATGTCGTCTTCGAGGTTGAGCGTGTACTGGCCATCCTTGTCGACGACAAGCTTGAGGAAATCCAGCACGTTGCGCGCATAGAGCGCCGAGGCGTCGGCCGCCGCTTCGATCACCGCGCCCAGGCGCTTGGCGGTGGCAATCGCCTGCAGGCCGGCGACGCCGGCGCCCAGGATCAGCACCCGCGCGGCCTTGACGGTGCCGGCGGCGGTCATCAGCATCGGCATGAAGCGCTGGTAATGGTGCGCGGCCACCAGCACGGCCTTGTAGCCGGCGATGTTGGCCTGCGACGACAGCACGTCCATGCTCTGCGCGCGCGCGCATAGCCGCCCACGCCCTGCGCGATCTCGCGCTCTTCGTCGGTCAGGAACGGCACGTCGAGGAACTTGCCGCCCAGCGATTCGATCTGCTCCTTGACTGCGGGACGGACGTCGGACGCTTCGATCACCGCGCCCAGCCGCTTGGCGGTGGCGATCGCCTGCAGGCCGGCGACGCCGGCGCCCAGGATCAGCACGCGCGCAGCCTTGACGGTACCGGCGGCGGTCATCAGCATCGGCATGAAGCGCTGGTAGTGGTGCGCGGCCACCAGCACGGCCTTGTAGCCGGCGATTGCGGCCCGGGATCAGCGCGGTGGTGATGACGATGTCGGCCTGGATCGCGCGCTGGTGCACCAGCTCGGCCTGGCGCGTCATCCAGTCCGGCGGCATCGGGCGCGCATAGCCGCCCACGCCTTGCGCGATCTCGCGCTCTTCGTCGGTCAGGAAGGGCACGTCGAGGAATTTGCCGCCGAGCGATTCGATCTGTTCCTTGACCGCGGGGCGCACGTCGGAGGCTTCGATCACCGCGCCCAGGCGCTTGGCCGTGGCGATCGCCTGCAGGCCGGCGACGCCGGCGCCCAGGATCAGCACGCGCGCGGCCTTGACGGTGCCGGCGGCGGTCATCAGCATCGGCATGAAGCGCTGGTAGTGGTGCGCGGCCACCAGCACGGCCTTGTAGCCGGCGATGTTGGCCTGCGACGACAGCACGTCCATGCTCTGCGCGCGCGTGGTGCGCGGCGCGGCCTCGAGCGCGAAGGCGGTCACATTGGCAACCGCCATGCGCGCGTTGTTCTCGGCATCGAAGGGATTGAGCATGCCCACCAGTACGGCCCCCGGCTTCATCTGTGCCAGTTCCGCGTCGTCCGGCGCGCGCACCTTGAGCACCAGCTGTGCTCCCAGCGCTTCGGCAGCGGTGCCGATGGTGGCGCCGACCGCTTCATACGCGCCATCGGGCTGACTGGCGCGAACGCCGGCGCCGGCCTACACGACCACCTTGTGGCCCTGGGCGACGTACTTCTTGACCGTCTCGGGGGTGGCGGCGACGCGAGTTTCGCCGCGTAGTGTCTCCAGCGGAATACCAATTTGCATATCAATAAATTCCCTTGCACCGAAAGCCCGCCAGAAGGCCGAACCCCGGCTCGGTTCCTTAGTAATCCTTAGTAATGCGACTCCCCATTTAGCGGGATGCCCTGGCGTCAGGCCCGTATGACAGCTTCGGAAGCGCGGTGCCGACAAACCTATGCCGCTGGAGCCCCCTGGATGCAGGTCATCGCGCCTGCTTCTGCAGGTACTTCCAGGCCATCGCAGCCATCGGCCGGGCCAGCTTTCCCGCTTCGAGCGCCTGCGCCGACGCCGCCGTGCCATCCACCACGCGCTTCATGATCCCCTGCAGGATGCCTGCGGTTCGGAACATGCTGAACGCGAGATAGAAGTTCCAGTTCCCCGAGATCTTGCACCCGGTGCGCTGCTCATACGCGTGGCGGTAGGCCGCTTCATCCGGGATCCCCAGGCTGCCCCGGTCGATGCCGCCCATGCCGCGCAGCGGCCCCGGAGAAATGTGCCAGTTCATGCAGTGATAGCTGAAGTCCGCCATCGGATGGCCGAGCGTCGACAGCTCCCAGTCGAGCAGCGAGAGTACGCGAGGCTCGGTGGGATGGAACATGAGGTTGTCGAGCCGGTAGTCACCGTGCACGATGCAGACCTGCTCCTCCGCTTCCCCCGGGATCTGGTCGGGCAGCGATGCAATCAGTGCATCCATCGCCGGAATCGATTCGGTTTCAGACAGCCTGTACTGCCTGCTCCATCGTTCGATCTGGCGGAAGAAATAGTTGCCGGGCTTACCGTAGTCCGCGAGACCGATGGTTTTGTAGTCCACGCGATGCAGTGCCGCGATCACGCGATTCATCTCATCGTAGATCGCCGTACGCTCGCTGTTGCTCATACCAGGCAGCGCAGGATCCCATAGCACGCGGCCATTGACGAATTCCATGATGTAGAAAGCACGGCCGATGACGGCTTCGTCCTCGCATAGGGCATACATCCTGGCCACGGGCACTTCAGTGCCGGCAAGCGCTGCCATCACACGAAACTCGCGCTCGATGGCGTGCGCGGACGGCAGCAGCTTTGCCTTCGGCGCCGGCTTGGCGCGCATGACGTAAGCCTGGCGCGGCGTAACCAGCTTGTAAGTGGGGTTGGACTGCCCACCGCTGAACCGCTCGACGGTCAGCGGGCCGGCAAAGCCTTCCACATGGCGCGCCATCCAGGCTTCAAGTCCGGCCGGGTCAAAGCCCAGTGTCTCCTTTGCCGGCTGCGTGCCGGCGAACGCTGAAGAAGCATTGCTCATCCGGTCGCCCCGTTCATTGAAGCGCCGGCATGGGAGCCAGCGACTCCGCATCCTTCTCTGCGCGATCCAGCGCGCAGTACGCGTAATACAGCTCGACACACAAGAACGACCACGTCAGGCAAGCGAGGGTAAAGAAGATCAGGTGTTGCTCGTCATCGCCGGGAATTGTGTGGAAATCGTAGATGCATGCAATGGCTTGCCCGGTCAGCAGGACCATGAATACGCCAAATGCATGCCAGCCTTCCCCGGCGCTGAGCAGCTTCCAGGCAAACCAGGCCAGGTACACCGAAAATACCGACCACATCACCACATAGAAATACGGCCTTGGCTGCGCCAGCGCGTCGACTGACAACAACACGGCCGTCCCCGCGATCGCTCCCGCGAAGAGCACGACATCCATCAGGATGGACGGCTTGTAGCGATGCGTAACGGACATCAGTCCGGCCAGGGCAACCACGGGAATGCCGAAGCCCCGTGAGAACGCATCGCAAAAGTACGAGATGCCATACGAGACCTGCACGCCGCCCAGGGCGAAAAGCAGGAAATTAGACGCCGAGAAGGTCACGACCAGCCATTCAAAGCCGAGCAGGTAGTTGCGCTTCCCGAGGAACTTCAGGCCGTGGATCAATGACGTCACCACGAGGACGAACATGGCAAAACAGAGAAGATAGAGATTACGGTCCATCACGACTCCCAAGGCTCGATTTGCAGGTTTGGATTGTTCATGGCTTTTGCGGCGCCAGGCTGGCGAGATAAGTGGCCATCGCCTTGCGGTCCTCCGGTGACGCCGCCGCAGCCACGCTTTTCATCACCCCGGTCGGTTCGCCGCGCGTGCCGGTGGCAAACGCATCAAACTGCGCCAGCAGATACTCGTAGCCCTGGCCCGCGAGGCGCGGGAACTGGTCGCGCCCAATCAGTTGGCTGCCGTGGCACGCGGCGCAGTTTCCCGACGCCACCAGCCGCTTGCCCTTCTCCAGCAATCCGGCATCTGGCGTGAAGTAGCGGTTGGCGCCGGCTGGCTGCCTGGCGAAGTGGCCGGCAAGATCGTTGATCTCGGTCTCGCTCATCGTCCTGGCCAGTGGACCCATGATCGGATCGGACCGCTCCCCTCTGGCGAACTTGTGAAGCTGGGCCGCCACGTATGGTGCCGGCTGGCCCGCCAGGCTCGGATAGCCCTGGTGCAGCGAATTGCCCCTGGCGCCGTGACAGCCGATGCAGGCGTCGGACACGCGCGGCCACGGGCTGCCATCGGTCTCATACGCGGCAGCCGACGCCGTGATATACCGGTCGAGGCGATAGATCCCAAGGAGGTCGCCGCCGAACCATGCGAGCAGCCCGGCGACGGCGATCGCGGGAACGCCCAGCCATATGCATTTCTTCATTTCCGTCTCCTAAGCGCGACGCAAGGCATTGAGCACCTGGAGGGCGGCCTGATGGCCAGAGCGCACGGCGCCGTCCATGTAGCCGGCCCAGATCTCGGCCGTCTCGGTGCCCGACCAGATGAGCTTGCCGCAGGGCGGCCGCAATGCCTCGCCGTGAGCGCTCCAGAAGCCCGGCGGAATGGCCGAGACACAGGTGATCGTCCAAGGATCGGCACGGCCCCAGTCATGATCGTGGTATGACACCGGCGACAAGGCCTCGCTGCCGAAGGCCCGCGCATAGATCTCTGCCAGAAACCGTTGCGCCGCCTTGTGATCCGAGGGGACCGATGCATTCGAGATGAAGGCATTGATGACGCCGATCTCGCCCCCCGGGGGAGAGTTGTCGAAGGCCCACAGAATGGGCCCGTCGACCTGGAAGATGTGTCCGTTCAATCCCTTGTCGCGCCAGAACGGACGGGAATAGACCATCGCCGTCTTCCGCGCCGGCGAATGGGCGGGCCAGGCGCGCTGCAGCGCGGCGCGCTTCTCCGGCAGCGGCGGATCGAATTGCACCTGCTGGCACAAGGGTGGACTCAGGGCCATGATGACCTGGCGTGCGCGCACTTCGCCCTGGTCCGTGTGCAGCGTCACGACCTCGCGGTCCCAGTCCGAGATGCGCCGGACCGGGCTCGACAGGCGCACCCTCTTCCCCAATGCCTGCGCCATCCTGACGCAGAGGACCTGCGAACCACCGACAAATCGTGTTTCCTGGGCGCTGTGCTTGATGCTGTCCAGCTGCATGTAGTCGCAGGCGGCCGAGTTGATCATTGACAGGAAATGGAGCATTCCCATTTTTGCCGGCATCACGCCGCCGGAAAGCGCGATGCTCGCATTCCACCCCGTCCGGTCCTCGGGCTTGATGGCCTGCTTCGCCAGCCAGTCGCCAACCGACAGCTTGTCCAGTTCCGCGACCTTCGCGGATTTCCACGGCGCGCCCGACGGCACGTCCCGCGAGAGCTTGCTGAGCTTGCCACCGATTGCCTCATCGCTGCCAAACGTGCCCTTCAGGTCGACCTCCAGCCGGCCGTCACCACCGAGGACGACCGTCTTCCCCTTGTAGTAGCTGGGAAACGTGCCCACACCGAGTTCGCGCGCCAGGTCGGCCACCGCCGTCTGGCCGGGGCCGATCCACTGTCCCCCGACCTCGGAAACGTGTCCGGAGCCCACGTCGTAGTTAAGCATCCGCCCACCCACGCGATTGCGCGCTTCCAGCACGACAAAGGACTCGCAGCCAGCCTGGCGCAAGTCCCTCGCGGCAGTCAGGCCCGACAGGCCCGCGCCGATGATGGCGACGTCCAGAACGTCTTCAGGCGTGCGGCCCCTGGCTGCCTTGGCCAGCCCCGGGCCCAGGCCGACGGCCCCTGCCGCCGTGGAGGCGCCCGCCATCTTCAGCAAGTGCCTTCGCTGTGTGTTTACGGAAGTGTCGGAGGACGAAATCTTGCCCATAGTGCTTTGATGTTTGCTGTCATCTCATTGCGGGTCGAGTGCGAACCTGCGCACGCCCTTCCCGCTTCTCATGCTTCTGTGCCTGACTGCCCAGACGAGCCCACGCAGCGCCTGTTGATCGGCCTGCTGGACTGCGGCCGTACACTGCTCCAGGACTTCCTGCTCCGGGAACAGCATGAGTTCGGCTGCGCTGCCCAATACCAGCGCGATATCGAATGGCGAGCCTGTCGCGAGCGCGTGCCGCAGAAGGCTCGACAAGCGGCGCTCGATGGCGGCGCCGTCCGCGGCGTCCATTCGAATCCTTGCCACCGATGCCCGGATGAAGTGGAGCAATTCACTGGGACCAGGCCGTAGCCCCAGGGCTGTCGCGCCCGAGCAGGAACTTGACTTCATCGCGGCATTCCCATGCAAATGGCTGATTGGTCTGGCGCGCTCCGGCCGCCCGCTGCGACGGCCGGTATCCGGCACTTGACCTGGGCGCCTAATCCCGCGCCCACCCGTTCTGGTAGAGGCGCCCGGCCAACACGCCCAGCCGCGACGTAAGCACGTAGTTCTCCCCGTCCTCGATCAGCGCCGAGCGCGCATCGCGGAACAGCTTCTCGATCGGGAACTCGCGCGTCGTACCGTTACCGCCGAAGAGCTGAAATGCCTCGTGCGTGATCTTCATGGCTTCCTCGGTGACGCTGACCTTGGCCTGCGCGGTCGCATACGGGTGGCTTTGTGGCGACAGGCGCGCGAACGCCAGGCTGCGGCGGGCGATGGCACGTGCCATCTCGAGCCGTCGCAGCATCTCGCCCACGCGCAACTGGGTCATCTGGTGTTCCAGCAGCAGCGCCCCGCCCTGCTTGCGCTCATGGCAATAGGAAAGCGCAAGCTCGAACGCGGCGCGGGCCGCACCGACGAAGACCTGGCACATGTGCGTACCGGCGAACGACCATGTCGAAGCCAGGTTGCCGAGGTATTCGTCCTTCAGCGCAACGGCGAAGCGCCTGGGCGCCCTGACGTTGTCGAAATAGATCTCGCCCTGAGGCAGCGCACGCTGGCCGATCTTGTCCAGCGGCTTGCCGCGCGAGATGCCCGGCAGGTCGAGCGGCAGGATCAGCCCGATGCCGTTGGTAAACGCGCCGTGCTCGTCCGTGCCGTGGAACCCGTCGCCATAGTCCGCCGCCATGTAAGCGAGCGCGACCTGCGCCACCGACCCGTTCGACACCCATGCCGAGCTCTGTCCGTTGATGACGATCTCGTCGGCACCGACCCTGGCGGTCACGTTGCCAACTGGCTGCTTTCCGCCCGCGCTCAGTTCTTCGCGGTAGAGGATCGCGGCATCGGAGCCGCGGTCAGGCTGCGTGTTCATCCAGCAACCGATCTTTCCGGTGCACATGTCGATCAGTTCCTGATTGCGGAGCGACTGCGCCATCGTCAGCGGCATGGTCGCCGCGCCGAGCGAAACGGCCAGGCCCGAATCCCCCCAGCCAAGCTCTTCGCCGATCAGCGACTCGATGCGCACTGCAACCTCCGGCGGGAACTGTGCGATGAGTTGCGGGTCGAGACCGAGCTTCGCGCTCTCCATCATCGCCGCCCAGTACGGAGAACCCGGAGCGATGACGTCCTCGGGCGCCATCCGGTCGAGTTCCCGTCCGATCGGTCGCAGCACATCACGCGCAAAACGATGGACGGTCTGCTGGATTGCGTTTTCCTCTTCGCTCAGCGGCGTCTCGAATCCGGTCGGGCCGACTACGGGCAACGCAGCGGTCTTGTGCAATCGAATCATTCTGGGTCTCCTCCTGTCGTGGAAGCATGCGTGGCGGCTTGCCGCGGATACGGCACGCCTGTCGTCTATCGTCTATCGTCTATCGTCTATCGTCTATTTAGTAGAACACCATACAAAACGTAGGTCATGTTGCCAAACACACGGGCGAAAAAAAAGACAGGGTATTCCCTGCCTTCTGGCGTTCGCGCGCCGCGGCGCCGCGTTGCCGCAGCTAGCCGGCCACTTCGGTCGACCGCTCCTTGAATATGATCTGCTCGACAGCGGCCCGATATGCCGCGTCGAGCCCGCGCGAATCACGCTTGCGCCGTCCCGCGCCGAGCTGCAGCGCCAGCCCGTCGGCCAGCGCGATCAGTAGCGAGGCAACGTGCAGGCTGTCGGCCGTTTTCAGTTCCGGATTGATCGACCGCACCAGTTCCGCAATGCCGCGCGTCAGCGTGTCATACCATTCCTCGTACATCCGGGCGCACTCGGGATCGGTCGATGACAGCGAGACGAAGTGCCACCATAGCGCCGCGTCCTTGACATTCCGCGCATCGCTGAGCGTCTTTTCCAGCAGTGCGTCGAGGGATTCGCGCGGCGAGACACGGCTGTCCAGCGCGCGCTTGAGGTCCTCGAGATAGGCGTCGATGATCGGGGCCATGATCGCCCGCAGCACGGCCTGCCTGGTCGGAAAATAGTACTGGAGATTGCTGATGCTGATCCCGGCGCCGAGGGCGACGGCACGCAGCGAGAAGTCCAGGCTGCCGCCCTCGAGCAACAGCTTCCTGGCAACGCGAACGATGGCGTTGCGCGTGCGCAAGCCCTGGGCCCGCAAGCTGTCGGGGTCGGCTCCCGTGGCGGCTGCGCTCGATGCGCGCCGCTTCCTGGTGGTGCGCTGCTCCATGGGCACTGTCATCCTGTCTGCCTTGATCCAGGGCTTTTCAGCCCTTTGTAAACGATCGCGCCAGCGGTAGGCTGGGCGGGCATCATTATATCTGACGCCCGTCGACGCGCGTGCCGCCCGGCTCGCTTCGGCAGCGGCTTACCTCCTTTGTCCTGGCTGGAACGGAAATGGTCGGCGAGCGCTATGACAGCGCGGCGTAGCGTGCCTTGCGGTTCACCCGATCGTCCAGCATGTTGGCCACGCCCAGCGCGGAATTGACGGCGCACCATTGCAGCGGTTCGGGCAGTGTCGAGGGCGTCTTGTGGTGCAACGCCGATAGCAGCGGATGTCCCGCGCCACGTATCCGTTCGGCCAGCAGCAGTCCCATCAGCGACTGGGTACCTACACCATGCCCGGAACACCCGGCGGCATAGAGGATGTTCCGGTCGGCGCCGGCCTCGCCGACCACGGGCAGCGCATCGTAAGCAAGGCTGATGTACCCGCTCCAGCATGACCGGATGGCAACGTCTCCCAGCGTGGGGAACCGCTCATGCAGCGTCTTGGCCAGGGCACGGTAAGAGGCTTCGTCCGGCACATTGGGTGTCTGCGCACCATAGACGTAGCTCAACCGCTTTGTCGTCAGTACGAGCGTGTCGCGCGCTGTCAGCCGATGGCTTTCCATGGTCCAGTGCGAGGTCACGATGCCTTCGCGCCGCGGCCAGCCCAGCGACGCCAGTTGCGCCGGGGACAACGGCTCAGTCTCGATGGCCGACACCCGCAGCGGCATGACCTTGTTCCGCAGCAGGCCGAGTTGCGGCGTATAGGCGTTGGTTGCAAGCACCAGGAACGGCGCGCTCGCACTGCCCTTCGGAGTCCGCACCCGGACGGTGGGGCCTCCGTCCCAGGACAACACCGGCGTACTCTCATAGAGTTTCACGCCCGCGCGCAGCGCCGCGCGCCGCAGCCCCAGCACATACTTGCCGGGATCGAGCGTACCGCCTCGAGGGGCATGGCAGCCGAACAGGAACGCCGGCGGGATGCCGCGGGCCCGCATCGCGGCGTGATCCAGAAACTCCCCGGGAGAGCCAAGTTGCACGCCGGTACGCATGCTCCTGCGCAGCTTCCTTTCCTGGGACGGATGGACGCCTGCGCGGATGATCCCCGAGGCATTGTAGTCGCAGTCGATCGCGCACTCTGCAAGCTTGCGCTCCACATAGTCGACGCCTTCATCGTAGAAGCGCACGATATCCCTGGCCTGCTCTTGTCCCACGCGCTTGAGAAACAGGTCGTACTCCAGCCCCTGCCCACCCGCGAGATAGCCCGCGTTGCGCCCGCTCGCGCCGAAGCCGGCGAACTCGCGTTCGAGGACGATCACCTTCGCCCCGCGCGCGGCAAGCTCCAGCGCGGTGGACAGTCCGGCAAAGCCGCCCCCGGCAACGACCACGTCCGCGCTGACGTCGCCTTCGAGTTGCGGCTGCAGGTCATCCGGGCGCTCCACCCAGCCTCCCAATGGCCGATACGCCTGTCCGCCTCGCCAGTTGAACCCGTCCATACCTGCTCCCTTACTCCTTGCTCAAAATATGGATTGCCAGCGCCGCCTCTTCGACGCCCTGCAAGCCGCCACCGTTCTCCTGAATCGCGTGACGCGCGCCGCCAACCTGTCGCGCACCCGCTTCCCCACGCAGTTGCGTGACCAGTTCGTAGAGCTGGCCAATACCTGTCGCACCGAGCGGATGGCCCTTGGATTCGAGGCCGCCTGACGTATTGATCGGAATGCGCCCGCCGATTGTGAATTCCCCGCGCTCCGCTGCCGGCCCTCCCTGGCCGGGCGGCGCCAGTCCCAGGTTTTCGGCCTGGATGATCTCCCCCATCGCCGAGGCATCGTGTACCTCTGCCACGTCGATATCTTCCGGGCCCAGGCCGGCCTGCTCATAAGCCTGAAGCGCGGCGAAGCGGCCGATATTCTTCTCCGGCTCGTCGATGCGCCGATGCGTAAAGCTGCGGATCACGCTCGCCGCGATCCGGATGCAGCGACTGCGATCGGCGCCGATGCGCCGCAGCCCCGCTTCCGTGCAGAGAATTGCCGCCGCGGCACCGTCCGAGACCGGCGCGCACATCGGCAGCGTGATCGGATAGGTGATCGGCGGCGCGGCGAGCACCTCTTCGATCGTAAACGCCTGGCGGAACTGCGAATGCGGGTTGTGCACCGAATGCCCGTGGTTCTTAGCCGATACCGCCGCAATCTGCCGCTGCGTCGTGCCGTAGGTCTTCATGTGATACCGGCACATCGCGGCATAGATCCTCATGAAGCGGCTATAGGGCCGGTCGGATTCCGATCCCGGCGGCGGCTCGATGCCTTCTCCCAGCTTCGCCAGCGTCGCGAAGTTCTCCTCGACGCGGGATACGTCCCATCCCGCCTCGAACAAGGCGAACGACTTCGCCTTGTCAGCGACGTTCATCTTCTCCGCGCCAAGTGCCAGCGCGACGTCGCAACTGCCTGCCCTGAGGTGCTGTACTGCAAGATGCACCGCCGTGCTGCCGGACGCGCAGGCGTTCTCGATGTTGAACACCGGAATGCCCTCGATGCCGATCTTGCTGAACACGACCTGGCCAGGGATCGACAACTGCCCCTGAAGCTGGCCATTGGTGATGCCGGAGTAGAAAGCCGCACCGATGGCGTCGGCACTGCAGCCGGCGTCCTGCAAGGCGTCGCGTAGCGCGGCACCGGCGAGGCTCTCGATGCTCAGGTCGAAATGCCGGCCGAAGACGGTCATCGCGATGCCGGCGATGTAAATGTTGCTCATGTCTCTTTTCCTCGGAGCCTGGTTCAGATCTTGCGTTGCTGGCCCTGCCAGTACTGTTCTCTCAGATCCTTCTTCAACACCTTCCCGACCGGGCTTCGCGGCAGTGCAGCGACGAATTCCACGCTCTTCGGCGCCTTGACCGAGCCGAGCCTGCCCTTGCACAGCGCGACCAGTTCGTCGGCGCTCACCTCGTAGCCCGCGTTGAGCTCCACCACGGCCTTCACCGCCTCGCCCCACTTCTCGTCGGGCACGCCGATCACCGCGCAGTCCTGTACGGCCGGATGGGACCAGATCACCTGCTCGATTTCACTCGGATAGACGTTGAAGCCGCCGCTGATGATCATGTCCTTCTTGCGGTCGGTGATATGGAGGTAGCCCTGCGCATCGAGATGGCCGATGTCGCCGGTGTGCAGCCAGCCGTCGACGATCGTCTCCGCGGTCTTTTCGGGCGCCTTGTAGTAGCCCTTCATGACGAGGTCGCCGCGCACGCAGATCTCGCCGGTCTCGCCTTGCGGCAGGACTTCGCCGTGCTCGCCCATGATCTCCACGCGGATCAGCGGGTTGGGACGGCCGACCGAGGACAGCCGTTCGTCGGACGCCAGTTCGCCACCGACAAAATGCTCGGCCGGCGTCAGGTAGGAGATCGACGCCGGGGCTTCGGTCTGGCCGTAGCCGCCAGCCATGACCGGGCCAAACACCTCGATCGCGCGCTTGAGCTTCTCCACCGACATGGGCGCAGCCCCATAAAGGAAGCACTTGAGCGATGAGAAATCCTGTTTCTCGATCCCCGGAATGTCCAGCAGCCGGTAGATCACCGTCGGCGGGAGGAAGAACTCGGTAACCCGGTGCTTCGCAATCGCGCCGATCAAGGCTGCAGGGTCTGGCTTCGGTAGCACGACCACCGTACCGCCGCGGGCAGTGCAAGGCAGCGACAGCATCCCGGCGGTATGCGTCATCGGCGCTGCGGCAAGATTCACCGGGCGCTCGTCGCCCTGGTAGGGGTACGCCATCATGAACTGCGCGAAGTAGGTCTGGTAAGCGCGGTGCGTGTTCATCACGCCCTTCGGCGCGCCGGTCGTCCCGCCCGTTGCCGACAGGGTCACGATGTCGTCCATGCCGTAATCGATGCGCGGCGCGCTCGAGGCCTGGTCCCCGCTCCACCTGGACAGCGATGGCGCCCACGGCAGCGCGGCATCGACACACACCCAGAGCCTGACCTTCGGCAGCCGGGGACGCAGCGCCTCGATCACCGATGCGAACGCTTCCTGGAAGAACAGCACTTCGCAGTCGAATGCGTCAAGAATGAACTGGTTCTCCTCGGGCGCGTTGCGCCCGTTGACGGGGATGTACGCCATCCCCGCTCGCCACAGCCCCAGCGCGCAACTCCAGGCAGTGACGTCGTTGTCTGCCCAGACCGCCCCCTTGGTTTCCCTGCCGAAGCCTTCCGCCAGCAGCCCGTTGGCGATGCGGCAGGAAAGCTCGCCAATCTCCCGGAACGAGTAGCTGCGCTCGCCCTGGATATAGGCAATGCCGTGGGGATTGATGCGCAACCCGCGGTCAAAATAATCAATGATTGCCATTTCTGGTAGTCCTCTGAATCTGTGACGCATTGATTGCCCCGACCTGAAGAACAGGCCGGGGCGGCACGGCAATTACAGATGCGAAACCGTCGCACGAGCCAGCCCGCGCTGCTCGAGGAAGCCGAGCAGGTAGCGGTGCCCGAAGGCCTTCGAGCCGGATGCGAAACCGACCTTTGCGGTGTCGCCGTCGAGCAGCTTGATGACGCCTGCCGTCTGGATGGCCCCGGTGGCGATATATGGCGTGGTCCCATGCACGGTCGCCCGCACCGAAGCGATCTGGCCGCGGCCGATGGCGAAATCGACGGTGCGCTGCAGCGTGGTGCGTTCCCGCGGCGGCATGGCGGGGGTGGTCGAATCCACGATCTGCTTCAGCACCGCGTCCTGCTGCTCGCGGGGCAGGTGCTTGTACTCGGCTTCCCACTTCTTGCCCAGCGCATGCACCGTTCGCATCGCGTCGTTGTCGTAGAAGCCGACACTGGAGATGCAGCTGCGTACGCGCGGATCGTGTTCGAAGTAGACCGGCAGCGACGTACCGCCCCACGGCAGGCAGAACACCGGTTGCATGAAGGCGGGATCGACCACATTGAACGACGCATCCGCCGCATAAGGCACCAGCTGGTTCTCCCACAGGTAGCAAGCCTCGTGGCGATAGCCTTCGAAGATCGTCGCGGTCGAGCCCACGCTCACGCCGGCACTGCCGCCACGCGGGCCGCGCGTCAGCGTCGCGGTTTCCAGCGCATCGACGCCGGGCGTCTCCAGCGCCAGCTCCGCGGCAATCTCGGCGAACGTGTACATGTAGGCATTGGACGGCGACAACAGCAGCCCGGCCTGCCGGAACAGGTCGCCGAACTGATCGCGCGCGCGGCGGATGTGCGGCTGCTCGCCCGTGGTGTCGAGGTAATGGCAACCCGCCTTGAGCGCCGCTTCGACGCCAACGAGCCCGACCGTTGAGAAAGGTCCGACGGTGTTGCAGACCACCTTCGCGCCGCGGAAGGCATTCACCAGGGCATCGACATCGTGGCCCGCCTCGATGAGTTCATAGTTTGCCGATTCGAGGCGCACGACACGCTGGGCCATCATTTCCTTCGCCCGGCCTGCATTGCGCGCCACGGCCGTGAATGGGATGTCCTGGTCGATCAGCCAGTCCATGATCAACATGCCGGTGTAGCCGCTTGCGCCATAGACGACGACGGGGTGCTTTGCCATGTTTTGTCTCCTTGAGAGTTGTGTCTGACAAGTGATTGGGTGGTTGAAAGGAATGCCGTCCTCTGACGGGACGACTGGAAATGCTTGTGGTGTGCCTATCGCCTGGCCGGACCGTCGTTTTGCAAAGGACCCGCCATCGACATCAGCAGCGGCCGCGAACCGTCCGCGAGCACCGCGGTCAGGGACTCCTGCCCTGCGCGCTGCGTGACCGAGAACGTCTTGCCGCCGTCCTTGCTGTCGAGCACCGTCCCGGCCATGCCGACCACGACGACGCGGCCGTCAGCAAGCTCAGCGATCCCGGTGAGCGATTGGGTGGTATGCGAGTCCACGCGCTGCCACGTCATGCCGTCGTCGCTGCTGCGGTACAGGTGTCCGCGCATGCCGCAGACCAGAAGGGAGCCGTCGGGGAGTGCGCGCCCGTACCACAGCGAGCCGTTGTCGCCCGTGGCCGAGGCCCGCCACGACTTGCCTCGGTCGGCGGAGCGGAAGATGGTGCCGCCTTCGCCAGTGATGAAGAGCGTTCCGCGACCGGATCGGAACATGTGCAGCAGGTGGCGGTCGGCGTTTTCGCCCACGTTCTCGCCCGTCGCCACCTTGATCTCGGACCAGGTCCGGCCGGCATCGCGGGTTTCGATGGCCCAGCCGTACAGCCCCACGGCGATGCCGTGCTCCGGACTGTCGAAGTAGAGCGAAAGGATCGGCTGCTCCGCGCCTTTCTCGGCACGCAACAGCTTCCACGTCTCGCCGCCATCCTGCGTGCCAAGCACAACGCCATCGTGCCCCGCCGCATAGCCGCGCCGCGCGTCGATGAACTGGACAGAAGTCAGCAGCGAGCGGACCGGGACCATCCTTGCCTGCCGGAACCTGATGCCGTCGTCGGAAAGGAGGATAACGCCGTGGTCGCCGACAGCGACCACGCGATTGCCGGCACGCGCGGACGCCAGCAGCGGCGCGGCCACCGCATTGGAGACCTGCCGGGCGGGCTCCAGCGTTGGCCACGGTGCTGCGGCGGAGGTCTCCGCCGCCCGCGACGGGCACACCACGCCCAAGGCGATCGCGACAACAGGTAGGAATCGGTGCAGGTTCATGGGGGATTGACGCCTTCTCGCGTCTCAATGCTTCAGGATTTCCGGCATGCGCACCGCGCCGCGCCGGGGGAAGAACGTCTCCAGCACCGCCGCGAACGCGGGCAGGAGGGTAATGGCCATGACCATGTTGACGAGGAACATGAAGGTCAGCAGCGCGCCCATGTCGGCCTGGAACTTGAGGCTCGAGAACATCCAGGTCGCCACGCCGACCGAGAGCGTAATGGCCGTGAATACGGTCGCCAGCCCTGTTTCCTTCAGCGCCACGGCAAGCGCGTCGGTGAACGCGAGACCGTTTGCCAGTTGCACCTGCAGGCGGTTGTAGATGTAGAAGGCGTAGTCCACGCCGATGCCGACCGCGAGCACCATTACCGGCAGCGTCGCCACCGTCAGGCCAATTTCAAGCTCCTTCATGAACCAGTAACCGATCCACGTGGCCACGGTCAGCGGCAGGCAGCAGGCGACCATCGCCCGCCAGTCCCGATACACTAGGAAGACCAGCAGGAGGATGGCGGCGTAGACGTACAGCATCATTGGCAGCTCGCTGGCCTCCAGCACTTCATTCGTAGCTGCCTGGACTCCGGCATTGCCGCTTGCGAGCCTGACCGCGACGCCATCGAGCCGGTTGGACTCGCGAAACTGCTTGACCGCCGCCACCACGGTCTGGATCGTGGTGGCGCGGTGGTCGGGCAGATAGAGGTTGACGCCTTGCACGCGGCAGTCGCTCGACGAAAGCCCGGCGATGCGGTTGTTGACGCCCTGGAACTGCGAGCCGAGCCCGCGCGGGTCCCGCGTCACGGTGGCCATCTTCGGGCTGCCTTCGTTCATCCCGGCGTTGTAGAGCTTGAGCTGGGCGGCCAGCGAATCGGTGGACACCACGCCGGGCACGCTGCCCATGCGCCAGGCGAAGTCGTCGATGAACAAGAACTCGTCGGCGCGGGAGCAGACCTCGCCATGGCGGTCCGGCGTGGCCTCGAACACCACTGTGAGCCAGTCCAGGCCCACGTCGAAGCGGTTGACGATCGCGGCGACGTCCTGGTTGTAGCGGGAATCCGCGCGCAATTCCGGCGCCCCGGCCTGGAGGCTGCCCACGTGCCTGCCCTGGCTCTGCCAGAACGCCAGGCAGAAGACCACAGCGCCGGCGATGGTCACGATCAGTGCGTTGCGCGGCTGGGCGATCCGGGCCACCGCCTCCAGCCACCCGTTATGACGCTCGCGCCGCGCCAGTGCCCGCTGCGCGAATTCCGGCGTGAACCGGAAGTACGACGCCGCCACCGGCAGCATCATCAGGTTGGTGACGATCTTGTAGCCCACGCCGATGGCCGCCGTGATCGCCAGTTCCCGGATCATCGGGATCGGGATGAGAATGAGCGTAACGAAGCTCACCAGCGCGGTGACCAGCGCCAGCGACCCGGGAATCAGCAGGCCGGTAAAGCTGCGCCGGGCGGCAATGGCGGAGTCGGTGCCCTGGGCGACCTCGCGGACGATAAAGTTGATCTGCTGGATGCCGTGCGAGACACCGATCGCGAATACCAGGAACGGCACCAGGATGGCGAGCGGGTCAAGCCCATAGCCCAGCAGGCGCAGCGTGCCGAACTGCCAGACCAGCGACACGAGCGAGCAGGCGAGCGGCAGCAGGGTCAGGCGCACCGAACGGCAGTACCAGTAGACCGCCAGCCCGGTGAGCAGGAAGGCGATGCCGAAGAAGCGCGTCACGTCCGCGCCGCGGTCGGCAATGTCGCCGATCTGCTTGGCGAAGCCGATGATCTCGATCTCGACCTGGTCGTTCTCGAACGGGCGCCGGATCTGCTCCTCGAGCAGGCGGTTGAACTGGATATAGTCGAGCTTCTTGCCCGTGCGGGGATCGACGTCGGCCAGCTCGGCGGTGATCAGGGCGCTGGACTGGTCGCGTGCCACCAGGGTCCCGACATGGCCGCCGGCCATGGTGCGCTGACGCATCTTGCCGATGACATCGGCGGAGAGCTTTTCCGGCACGATATCCCCGCCGGCCACCGCCTCTGCCCGGAAGCCGTCCTCGGTGATCTCGGTGAAGAACACGTTCGGTGTCCACAGCGACGTCACGCTGGTCCGGTCCACGCCCGGAAGATAGGTGACGGCCTCGGTCACCTTGAGGACCTGGGTAAGCGTCGCCGCATTCCAGACATCGCCCTGGCGGGCATGCACGGCAATGGTCAGCCGGTTGGCGCCGAAGAGCTTGTCACGGAACTGCTCGAAGGTCTTGATGTACTCGTGGCCTTGCGGCAGCTGCTTCTCGAAGCCGGCTTCGAGGTGCAGCTTCGCGCCGAGCACGCCCATCAAGGCGGTGAATCCCGCCAGTGCGAGCAGGAAAGGAAGGCGGTGCCCGAACAGGGCCGCTTCCAGACGGGTTATCAGGCGGGAAAGCATCAGAAGGACGTGGTCATGCTGAGGGAGACAAAGTCGCGGTCGCGCAGCAGGTTGCTGCCGCTACCGCCCCAGTTGTGCGTGTAGTCGAGGCGCATCTTTGTCTCCGGCTTCGTCTTGAAGTCGAGGGTCGCGCCGATCACCGCGGCGCCCGCGCCCCGGATGAAGCCGGGCAGCGCCGTGGCCGAATAGCCTCCGATGCCTTGCATGACGGCGATGTCCGGCGACAGCGACGCCCGCGTGCCGAAGATGTTGGGATAGGTCACCGAGGCCGCCAGCACCATCCCCGCCGACAGCTTGGTAGGCAGCGTGTAGTCGGCGGTGACCGCATACGGAATGCCGGCGTTGAGCCTGAGCTTCGGGTAATACGCCAGCGCACCTTCCGCGGTGATGGTGCCCTCGGACGCGCCCAGCGCGCGCAGCAGCCAGCCGAACGAACCCGAAGGCGACATGATGTGGATGCCGGTCAGGTGGAGCTGATAGTGCTGCGTGTCGATCGCGCCGCGGCAACTGCTTCCGACGGGCTTGACGGAAAAATCGGCCAGGGCATTGCAGTAGTAGGGGTTGGCCGGATCGATGACCGTGGTCGGATCGATGGCAACGCTGTCCCGCGGACGGTACGACAGCTCGGTGCCGATCGCCCATTCGCCAACCTGGAAGTTGTACGAGAGGCCGAACAGGTCGCGGTTCTTGCCGTAGTCGAGGGACGCCTGCCAGCCGAACGGGTTGCTCGTCGTGTTGACCACCTGGTAGCTCACGAACGGCACCTTCTCGCTGTAGTGGTAGTAATAGAGGCCGAGTTCGTTGCCGCTGTCGGGGAACTTGTAGCGCAGCGCCATCCCACCTTGCCCGTTGTTGCTCGGATTGTTGTCCGGGCCGCGCGGGATGAAGGTGCCGGTTCCGACCAGGGGCCCGACCGGATTGGTATTGGAGTTCGCCAGCTCCCCGGTGCTCAGGCGGCGGTTGTAGGGCATCCCGGTCGCGGGATTGATGCCGACGATCCGGGTCCCCGTGTCGCCGATCGTGCCGGTGGGAAGCGGGGCCAGCCCCGACGCAGCCAGCGCGCCATTGACGGCTGAAGTCGGGATATAGAAACCCCGTCCGCCCTTGCCGAGGAAGTCGCTGGTCGAAAAGAAGGTCCCGGGCCCGTCGAACTTGAAGCTGTTCCACTTCCACTGGTAGAAGGCCTCCAGGCCGAGGTCCTTGCCGAGTGAAGTGCTCGCAGAGACCATGGGCGCGGGGATGAACAGATTTTTAAGCGGCGTTCCCGGCTGGTGCGCGGACGGCAGGTAGATCGCGTTGATCGCGTTGATACCGCCCGGGATGTAGAGGTTTTCCCCCCAGTTCAGCACCTGGTTGCCGACCCGGACACGCGCCTGCTGGTCGCCGACGTCGAATTCCTTTGTGATGTAGGCGTCGAGCAGGCGCGGGTCGCTGGTGGCGAAGTTCCGCGCGTGCGGGTCCAGGTCGGTCCGTCGGGTGTGGGCGGTCGCAAAGTCATAGTTGACGACGCCGCGCACCAGCCCGCTCCAGCCGTTGGTGCCCTTGACATAGAGGTCGCTGGTCCACTGCGCATTGGCCGAGACCGGCTGCCAGCGCTTGTAGTTCAGGTTGCCGTCGTCCTGGTTCAGGCGCAGCGTGTCCAGGCTCGACGAGAAGACAGACGGGTTGCTTTTCTGCAGCGGCGTTGGCGCGTCGCCTACACAACCGCCGTTGTCGTTGCCGACAAAGCTGCAGTTCGTTTTTGACGTTCGTATGGCCGCGCCAAACGAGACCGTCGAGTCGAAGGCCACCGCCCAGCCGTTGTCGAGCGTCCACTGTGCGGCAAAAGCCGAGCCGGCATCCGACGTCGCCAGCAGGCCCACGATTACCGAGCGGGCCAGCTTCCGTTCCATTCGCATCCCCGCGGCGGCTTGCGCCGCCGCTGCTGCAACATCACGCAGTTTCATGCCTGTCTCCCCGTGGCTCTGTTTTTCTGGCTTATCGTGTGGTGAACCGGCGCAGGCCGTCCGGCTCGAAGGTCTTCTCCTTCAGGCGCCCTTCCCTTGCGGCGAGCCAGTCAGGTTCCTTGTGGCCGGCGACGACGCGGTCTAGCACGGCGCGGCGGGTCTGGTGGTCATAGCTGGTATTGGCCGCCCAGACGCAGGCCGGCACCTCCCAGGCCATGTAGGGACCCATCTCGGTGGTGCGCCAGACCTTGCCCTGCGCGTCGTACATGTCCTCCACCAGGATGGTCCAGGTGTCCTCGTCGATGTAGAACACGCGCTTGGGGAAGGTATGCCGCATGCCTTGCTTGAGCGTGGCCTCCACCACCCACATCCGGTGCAGCTCATAGCGTGTCAGGTCGCGGCTCAGGAACTTCGGCTTGACGACTTCGTCGACCTTGTTCGCCGAAGAGTTGACCCGGTACGTGTTGTAGGGCACGTACATTTCCTTCTTGCCGGCCAGCTTCCAGTCGTAGCGGTCGAGCGGGCCGTTGAACTGCATGTACTGGTCGACGGTCAGCAGGTTCTCGGTATTGAGCTGCGGGGCGTCGTACTGGTACGTCGGTGCCCGGCGCACGCGGCGCTGGCTCGCGAAGTACAGCCAGACGTCGTTGGCCTCGGAGAACTTGTACTGCGTCAGGGTGGCGTCCCCCGCGATCGACGGCGGGCTGGTAAAGGTGTTGAGGTACAGGCTCTCGATGCCGCGGGCGTCGCCGATGCCCTTGTTCGACGGCGACCACATCGGCGACATCTGCCATTCTTGCTGGCCAAGCGGCTCGCCGATGCTGTCGGTGCCCTTCGGCGGGATGTAGCCGGCATAGCTCATCTGGAAGCCCTCGCCCTTCCAGTGCAGCTTGTGGTTCCACATGGCTTCGGTGCCGTTCTGCGGGATCGGGAACGGCACTGCGGCGCCGATCGCCTCGGCGAGGTCCTGGCCGTTGGCGCCAAGCTTCGCCGTCGTCGCGTTCTTCTTCGTCCGCTCGTAGAAGAAGTCGGGGAAACCGCAGGAACGGTGCGTCGGATAGACGTCCATCCGATAGCCCGGGATCGTCTTCACCATTTCGATCTGGCCGGGGGCAAGCTTGTCCTTGTATTTGTCGACATTGGACGCGTCGATCGAAAGTACGCGCTTGTCATTTGCGTACGGGTCGGGGCGCGCCGTGCCGGGCTTCCAGCCACCCGGTGCCTTCATGTCGCCACCGGTCCACTCCGGAATCGACCCGTCCTTGTTGCCGGCCCGTTCGGCACCCACCGGGGTGAGGTCCTTGCCGAGCCGGCCCGCGTCCTGCTCGGAGGCCGCGGCATAAGCCGCTCCGCCGAACGCAAGGGTCACGCTGAGGAACAACGTCTTGTATCTCATCTGAGTCTCCTGTCTGGCATGGCCACGAAGTGCTTCGCTTCGTGTTTTTACGATGTAGAACACGTTACCTAACTTAGGTAACAATGACAAAGAACAAAAGAAAAAAAGAGCTGGGGTATTCCCTGCGCGCCTGGATGCGATGCTTGCAAACGCACAGGCGCGGCCCCCGGCAGCTGGCGTGGCGTCATGACCAGGCTCAGGCGCCGCCGCTGCCAGCTACCGCCACGGCCCGAATCTCGATGCACAACTCGGGAAGCGCCAGCTCCGCCACGCCTACCGCAGTCCAGGACGGATAGCGGCTCGGCAGGTATTCATCCTTGACCTTGGTGAAGGCCTCGATTTCCTGCCGCAGGCTGGTGTGATAGGTCGTCAGCTCGACAACATCGTCCAGGCTGGCGCCTGCCGATTCAAGGATCGCTTGCAGGGACGCAAAGGCCAGCCGTGCCTGTGCCTCCATGCCCTCGCCGGGCTTCATGGTGGCGTCGAGCCCAACCTGGCCCGACACCCAGATGGTGTCGCCCACCCGGGTCGCGGGGGCGAAATGGTAGGCGTCGTAGAGCGGCTGGGTGCCGGGCGGAATGATCGGTTGCCGTTTCATCGTCGTGGTCGTCATGAGGTCGGTATCGTTTATCAAATGAGTTGGCGGAAACACGGCGCGCGGAAGGGGTCCCCCGCCTTCAGCGATGCCAGTTCTTCGACGTACAGCACACCCGCCGGCGTGAAGCCGGCATCGCTGTGCTCCGGCAACGGACTGAAGACCGCGTCATCGCCAAAGAAGCGCAACACCAGCGTATGGCGGTCCGGGAAATCGGCGTCGACAGCGCCCCCGCCGTGCAGCGAACCCGGGTGCAGCAGCAGAACGTCTCCCGGCTGCGTTGCCCAGGAGAGGATGTCGTACGCATTGGGATCGGTGCGGCGTTCGGCCTCGATATCAGGCAGCCGCGGCCAGGCCCCACCGCCGTGCAACGGCTCGGTGGGGTCGTCGGGGTTCTGGAAGGTGCTGCCATCGTGGCGCGTACCCAGGTACGAGCCCCTGACGATCTCCAGCGCATTGCGCTTGGGGACCGCCTCGAAGCTGATCCACGCGTTGGCGAAGTGCTTTCCCGCCCAGGGCAGATAAGAGGTGTCCTGGTGCCACGGCGAGCGCCCGGCCCGGCCACCCTGCTTGAGGAACAACTCTTCCGCAAAGTACCAGACATGTCTGGAGCCCCACAGGTCGGCGAACAGCTGGCCGAACGGGAGCGAGGCGACCAGTTCATCCAGCCGCCCCTTTGCGAAGGGATTGGCGTTATCGACTTGCGACCGTTGCACGGAGCCGTCAAACAGGCTGTGGGCGTTGGGCCCCGGGTTCTCGATGCCCCAGTCAAAGACTTGCCGGCACATGGCCAACTGTTCCGCGTTGAGACAGCCCTCGATGAGGACGGCACCGTCCTCTTCGAAGGCCCTTCGTTTGGATTCATCCATGGATGCTCTCCTGATGCTTCATTAAGCCCGGCGCCCGGCCGCGTGCGCTTCCGGTCGCTTCGTTTATAGAACAACCAACCAACATTAGGTCATGATGACAAATATAAGTCGGAAGTAAAAGGGAGGGTATTCCCTATCCAATACCTCACTCGCTGTCCCTGCCCGCATGGATTCGGCCGTTGCCCTCATCATTTTGACTTGTTTGTGTGATTGACCTATATTTCCGGCCAGCATATCAATCTTTTAACTTTTGTCCTAACAATGTCGAAGCACGCGAAAACACGTGAAGATGCGCTGGACGTCGATGCCGCCCCGGCAGACATCGTGAACCGCGACGCAGTCGCACTGACCCGACGCCGCCTGCTCGGCGTGGCCGCGGCGGCAAGCGCTGCGATGCTGCTGTCCGGCACGCCACGCACAGCGAGTGCGGCGCCGCGGGCGCAGGGCGCTGGCGGCGTATCCGCGCAGCGCGACGTGCTCGATGTCGCGATCATCGGTGCCGGGCTGGCGGGCCTGACCGCCGCGCGCGACCTGAAACGCGGCGGATGCGACACGTTCGTCGTCCTGGAGGCACGTAACCGTGTCGGCGGCCGCACCTACAACCATGACCTGGGCAACAACGTAGTCTCGGAAGCCGGCGGGCAGTGGATCGGGCCCGGCCAGACCGCCATTGCCGACCTGGCGCGCGAGCTCGGCGTCGATACCTTCGATACCTATTACCAGGGCAAGACCGTATTCCTGGCTGGCGATGTCCGCGTGACGCAGGATCTCCAGGGCGGCGTCGGTGCCCAGGGAAAAGTCGCCGCCAGGCTCAGCGAGCTGGCGCGCCGCGTGCCCAGCGGCGCACCATGGACAGCGGCAAACGCGGCAGAGCTGGACAAGCTGTCGCTCGGCGACTGGCTGGCACGGCAAGACCTGAGCAACGAGGAAAAATTCTCCTTCAGCCTGGCCGCAACCCTGTCGCTCGGCGCGCAACCGGCGCAACTGGGGCTGTTGCACTACCTGTCGGTGATCAACAGCGCTAATAGCGACTACGACACGCTTGAGAAGATCAAGGGCGGCGCCCAGGAGACGCGCTTCGTCGGCGGCGCGCAGATCCTCAGCATCCGGATGGCACGGGGACTTGGCGACAAGGTCCGCCTGTCGTGCCCGGTACGCAAGATCGTTGGCTGGGATCGCGACATTGTCGAGCTGCACACCGACCAGGGCGTGGTACGGGCGCGCCACGTGATCGCCGCGCTTAATCCGGCGCTATGCCAGCAGGTCGTGTTCGATCCGCAGCTGCCCGCAGGACGGGCGCAATTGCATCGGCTCTGGCCGGCGCACGCGCCCATGCGCAAGACCGCGCATGTCTATGCAAAGCCCTTCTGGCGGGACCAGGGATTCAACGGGCAGGTCGTACCGCTGGACGGTCCGCTGATCTGGTCAGTCGACAACTCGCCGCCAGACGGCTCGGTCGGCGTGATCAGCGCATTCGTCAAGCCGGGCTTCCTGCCCGCCGACCCCAAGGCCGCCGAACACATCCTCTCGGCCATTTATGCCCAGGCGTTCGGGGAGAAAGCATTAAAGCCAGTGCAGTACCACGACCTCGACTGGGGCAAGGTCGATGCCTGGTCGATGAGTTGCATCAACCCGATGCCGGCGGGCTTCTGGACCAAGCTGGGCCAGTACCTGCATCCGCCGGCAGGGCGGCTGATCTGGTCTGGCACAGAGACGGCCGACATCTGGGCTGGCGCCATGGATGGTGCCGTGCGTTCCGGCCACCGCGCCGCCCTGCAGGTGCTGGGCGCCCTGGCATACCCGGTTCGGGAGGCATGAATGAAATACAAGCGCCCTGTTCTCGTGGCGGCTGCAGCCGTGGTGGCGGTGGCCGCCTTCATCGTTCCCGATCTCATGGACTATCACCGGTTCGGAACGGCACTGGATAACCAGGCCCTGGCCAGCCAGGCCGATGGTGGACGCTGGCCGCAATTCGCGGAGACCTGCTTCGCCTGCCATGGCCCGCGCGGCCAGTCCCGCAACGCGGAGTACCCTGCCCTGGCCGGCCAGCCGGCGGCCTTTATCGAGGCGCAGTTGCGCGCCTTCGCCAGCGGGCAGCGCGACAGCCCGACCATGGGGCCGCTAGCCAGGAACCTGACGGATGAGCAGATCGGGTTGCTGGCAGCCTATTACGCCAGGCAGGCGCCGACCGTCAGCCCGGATGTCACGGCCAGCGCCGCGCTCGAGGCGCGCGGCAAGGCTGTGGTCCAGGCGCGCAATTGCCAGGCCTGCCATGCCGAAGGGTTGACCGGGAAGGACCTGGCACCACGCCTCGCCGGCCAGGGAGAAAGCTACCTTGGGCAACAGCTTGCCGCGTTCAAGAGCGGCAAACGCCATGACGCGTCCGGCGCCATGGACAGCATTGCCGCCACCTTGTCGAACGAAGACATCCCGGCAGTGGCCCACTACCTGGCCAGGATGTCGCCGGAGCGCAGGGAGATCGGCACCCGATAGGGTCCGACGGGGCAGCAAGGCCAGTCGGCAAGATGCACGGGTCAGACAGGAGACGGGGAATGCGCGGATACACACCGTCCTGGCTGGCAGCCGGCGTGGCGGCTGTCCTCATGCTTTGCATGGCGGCAGCCATGAGCGTGGCACCGCGCAACGCCTACCACGAACCGGGTGCGCCACGCCGGCTGGAAGCCCAGCAACTCCCCGACGTGCGCGACCAGCTCGAAAAGCTGGCGGATGCCGGTGCCACATACTTCCACGAGGAGCCCATGCGACGCGGCGACACGATCGCGACGTTGCTCAGACGGCTCGGCATGGAAGATCCCGACGCACAACAGTTTATTTCCAGCGATCCGGCGGCGCGCACCCTGTTCAACCTTCAGCCGGACCAGGTCGTCCAGGCCGAGGTCGACCAGGACAAGCTGCTGGTCTCGCTGCGCGCCCCGTAGCCGGCAATACCACCGCCTCGCGCGAACTGCTGATCCGACGCACCGGCGGCTTTCAGAAGCCTGCCTTCAAGGCGAACCTGCAGGCGGCCAGGAACGAACTGCGTTACGAGATGCGTTCCGGCACCATCACGGCGAGCGGATTCTTCAGGACGATGGACGCCGCGAAGGTGCCCGACGACATCGTCCCGGCAGATGATCTCGATCTTCTCGGGTGTGGTCGATTTCCAGCATGACATCGTCCAGGGCGATCGCTTTCGCATTGTCTATGAGGCGGGATTCCGTGACGGCGCGCTGGTGCGCAACGGCCGTGTCGTGGCCATCGAACTCGCCAACCGCGCCCAGCTCTACCAGGCGCTGTGGTATGACCGCGCAGACGGCAGCAACTCCGGCGCCTACTACACCTTCGACGGACGAGGCATGGCGCGCCCGTTTCTCCGCTCGCCGGTCGAGTTCTCACGCATGTCGTCGGGCTTCGGCTGGCGCAACCACCCGGTGCACCACCAATGGATCCGGCACAAGGGTGTCGACTATGCTGCCCCGACAGGAACCCGGGTCTTCGCCACAGCGGACGGGACGGTTGACTTTGTCGGCCAGCAGACGGGCTACGGCAATATCGTTATCCTCAAACATCACGACGGCTATTCGACGTACTATGCGCACCTGTCAGGCTTCGCTGGTATCCAGCCCGGCCAGCGCATCACGCAGGGGCAGCTGATCGCGTACGTCGGCCAGACCGGCTGGGCAACCGGACCGCATCTGCACTACGAGCTTCGGTTCAACGACGTGCCGCAGAACCCGCTGAGCGTCATGCTGATGGAACCCGTTACGCTGACCGGACGCGCCCGACAGGGCTTCTTGAGCCAAGCCAGTGAGATGTTGAGCCGTATCCATGTCCTGCGCGGCATCGAAGTTACATCTACCCTGGGCTGAGCCGCCCCAAGTGGCGAACCGCAGACTCGCAAATTGACCAGGGACGCCCCCGCGCGTGCCGGTTTGCACTGGCAGTGGCTGCGAGTATGCTTTCCTTCGTGACGCGGATTCCGGCCGACCTGCCATCGCCTTTTGCGCGCAGACGCCAGACCGACGATTGCGGGGGCAGATCATGCGCAGGCAGCCTCATGATGGATCGGGAAAGGATCGACCTTCCGCCCTCGCCTTGAGGGAGGGCGAGCCGCACTTCAGGCTGCTCGCCGATGGCATCCCACACATGATCATGACCGCCGATGCGAATGGCCGGATCGATTACTGCAACCGACGATGGACGAGCTATACCGGCCTCAGCCTTGAGCAAACCCGGTCCGGCGCCTGGAAATCCGCCGTCTACCCGGAGGACTTCGCGCGCAATATCGGCCACTGGGCAGACGCAGTGGCGAGAGGCCGCGAGTACGAAATCGAATATCGCCTGAAACGGGCATCCGATGGCGCCTACCGATGGCACCTCGAACGCGGGGCACCATTGAAAGATGCTGACGGCAAGGTCGTAAAGTGGCTGGCATCCAGCACCGACATCGAAGCGCTGAAGCAGGCCCAGGCCTCTGCTGAAAGTGCGAATCATGCGAAGTCGGAATTCCTGTCGAGCATGAGCCATGAGTTGCGCAATCCGCTGAACGCCATCCTTGGCTTCGCGCAACTAATGGCCTCCGAGGCTCCGCCTCCGACTGCGGCGCAGCAGTCCAGCATCGACCAGATCCTGAAAGCGGGCTGGCATTTGCTGGAACTCATCAACGAAGTCCTTGACCTCGCCAGGATAGAAGCCGGTCAGGCGTCGCTGTCCCCTGAGCCGGTATCGGTCATCGACACTTTGCACGAGTGCCAGGCAATGCTTGAGCAGCAAGCACTGAAGCACACGGTCCGCATGCGGTTTCCCGCAGTCGAACCACCCTGCTTCGTACGTGCCGACAGGACCCGCCTGAAGCAAATCCTCCTCAACCTGCTTTCCAATGCCATCAAGTACAACCGGGACCAAGGCTCAGTCGATGTGCAGGTGACGACGACGGAAGATCGCGTAGGCGTCATCGTGCGCGACACCGGAGCAGGGCTGACACCGGAGCGGCTGGCGCAGCTATTCCAGCCATTCAACCGCCTGGGGCACGAGGCTGGCCCCGTGGAAGGCACCGGCATCGGCCTCGTAGTGGCCAAGCGGCTGGCCGAGTTGATGGGAGGAACCATCAGCGCCGAAAGCACGCCTGGCGTGGGCAGCGTGTTCCGGGTCGAACTGCCTGCTGCCGCGCCGCCTGCAATGGCTGGCGAAAGCGCTGAGGCCGCCATGCCTGTCCGGCCGCCAATCGAAGCCCCGTCCACGATGCACACCTTGCTGTATGTGGAAGACAACCCCGCCAACCTCAAGCTCCTGGAGCAACTCCTCGCCCGCCGGGCAGACGTGCATTTGTTGTCCGCGGCCACCGGGATTCTCGGCGTCGAGCTCGCGCGCGCTTCTGTGCCCGATGCGATCGTGATGGATATCCATCTGCCCGACATCAATGGCATAGAAGCGCTGGGACGCCTGCGCGAAGACCCGATGACAATGCATATTCCGGTCATCGCGCTCAGTGCCAACGCCATGCCGCGCGACATCGAACGGGGCATGAAAGCGGGATTCTTCCGATACCTGACCAAGCCCATCAGGATCCATGAATTCATGGACGCACTGAACGCGGCACTGGAACAGCCGCGAGGATCAGTTGCGCGGGACTAGCACCGAGTCCCGGCGAACCGGCTTGCCATGATCCACCCATCGGACATTCTGGCTGCAAGAATCCTGGTCGTTGACGATCTGGAGGCCAATGTCCTGCTGCTCGAAAGGATACTGCACGCGGCCGGATACAACGGCGTCGAATCAACCACCAATCCGCGCATGGTTGCCGACCTGCACGGCAGGAACCACTATGACCTGATCGTGCTGGATCTCCAGATGCCCGGCATGGACGGGTTCGAGGTCATGGAGAACCTTAAGGTCGTCCAGCCGGACAGCTACCTTCCTGTGATCGTTGTCACCGCCCAACCCGATCACAAACTGCGCGCACTGCAGGCTGGTGCGAAGGACTTTGTCAGCAAGCCATTCGATCTCGGCGAAGTACTGATGCGGGTGCGGAACATGCTAGAGGTGCGCCTGCTGCACAGTGAGTCCTTGCAGCACGGCAAGGAACTCGAGCGCAAGGTGCGGGAGCTGGAAGCGAGCCGGGAGACCATCGTCCGCCAGAGCGATGAGCTCAGGCGCCTTTACGAGCAGCTTGTCTGCGAGCAACAAGTCACCGAGCGGCTTCTCCTCAATGTACTGCCGTCTCCCATCGCCGAGCGGTTGAAGCTGCGCTCCGATCTCATCGCCGCCAGCCCGCCGGAAGTCATCGCCGACAGGTTCGAGGCGGTCTCGGTGCTGTTCGCCGATCTCGTGCAGTTCACCCGCTTTTCTCCCGGCCTGAGCCCCGAGAGACTGGTGGCGGTACTTAACGAGATATTCGCTGACTTTGATACTATCGCCGACAAGCGCGGGCTCGAGAAAATCAAGACGATCGGCGACGCATACATGGCCGCTGCCGGCCTGCCCGTCCCTGCGGCCGACCACGCCGTCCGGGCCGCGCATATGGCGCTGGACATGATGGAGTCCCTGAGTCGGTTCAACGCGCGAAGCGGCTACGGCCTGCAGTTGCGGGTTGGCATTCACAGCGGCGCGGTCATCGCCGGCGTGATCGGCAGGCGAAAATTCATCTATGACCTGTGGGGCGAAACGGTCAATATTGCGAGCCGGATGGAGTCCCACGGTATAGCTGGCTGTGTGCAGGTCACGGAAGCCACCCGGCAAAAGCTGGGGAAGCCCTTTGTGTTGGAAGCGCGCGGAGCCATTGATGTCAAGGGCATCGGTGAGCTACATACATGGCTGGTAGCAGGGAGAGACACTGACGCGCCCGGATAACCCCATGCTGACCGTACCGTCGACGGCGGCGTCCTTGCACCATTCGCTCATGAGGACACGCAATATACGCGTCCCTTGGTGGCCGCCACCACGTACGTCCGCCCCAATGGAATCTGCCTGTCGAAGCTACCCGACCCGGAAAAACTCCACGCTCTGCCCCGCATTGACCGCCCGCCGCAGCCAGTCCGGCATGTCGCCCTGCCCGTCCCAACTCTGCCCCGCGGCGTTGCGGTAGCAGACCACTGGCGGTGGCGCTGGTGCGGGTGGCGGGGGCGGAGGGGGCGGCGGATCGAAGCACCCCGCCGCTGCCAGCTCCTCCATTGTCAGCCCGTAGTCGGCCATCTCCGCCTGGATCCAGCGGATCGGCGCCGCCCGCTCAGTTTTTGCTGTCATTGCTGTCGTCACTGCTGTCGCTGCCGTCTTCCGGGTTGGAGGCGGCCGTCGGCGGGTCCTGCTTGTCGTCTTGCTGTTCGTCCGGTTTTGCGCCTGGCACCGCCGTAGACCGTACTAAATGTGTCACCGATGCGACAGTAAATGTGTCAACACGCCGAGCGATTTTGGTCAACTCTGCGCGAGCCCTTGCTGGCCAAGCGTTTGCAGGTTGCGAACTAAATTTGTCACCAGCAAGCTGGGGCCGGTGGGCCAGGTTCCCGCCAGGCCCGACCAAAGGCAGCAACCGGCCAATAACGGTCATCAGAGGAGTTTCCCGAAAACCGTCATTCAAGCGCGCCACCCGTTGGTCAAGGGGTTCGGTCTTCGGTCGCTGTCGCTACCAGCGAAACTCCATTGGTCTATTATCGGCTGACGATCCATTCACCAAGGGAGATTGAAATGATCATTCCTGCTGTGGTGCGTCCTTCAAGCGAGCTGATAGGTCGATATCGAGAGCTAATCGCATCGTACGACTCCGTGACGTGTGCGTTGTCCGACTGTATGGGCCGATTCGGCGCGATGTCGGCTTCCCTTCGGCCCATCTTCGAACCTCTTTCCTTTGTGGGCACCGCAGTCACGGCCAGGGCGCTTGCGTCGGACCTCGCGGCGCCGTTCAAGGCTATTGACGTTAGCGAACCGGGCGACGTCATCGTGATTGACGCACATACGTCGGCTAGCACCGCGTTCTGGGGGGAGAACATGACGTTGTCCGCGCTAAACCGTGGCGTTATCGCTGCAGTTATCGACGGAGCCTGCCGCGATGTGCCGGAAATTCGCCGACTTCGGTTTCCGGTCGTGTGCCGCGGTATCGTGCCCAATGTTGCGGCCATCGCCGGTTACGGTGAAGTGAACGTTCCCGTTCAGTGCGGCGGCGTACCGGTCTCACCAGGCGATATCGTTGTGGCGGATGAAAACGGTGTAGTGGTGGTGCCGTTCGCCCGCTGCGAAGAGATCATTGGCAAGGCCGAGGAGCTACTGGAAACAGAGCACATTCTCCAGGACCGGCTACGTGCGGGAAGCACGATTGGACAACTCATAGATGTCGACTCGGTGTTCGCCAATACGTTTTCGTATCAGCAGCGCGCCGTGCGTAATGCCGAATAGAGCATTTTGACCTGTTCGGCGCGTTCGAGGATCAAATGATCGAATGTCTGTTTCCTGAAGTCCGATCGACCGCAATGGGTCGAAAACAGCCCTCCGACTTCTGGCTGCAAAAGTGCATCTTGGCTACTATGGCAGGCGAGCCGCTGGGGTTACCCCGCTTTGAAGACAGATCTGCATTGGAATCTTATGTCGATGGGTTTTCTCAGCCGTTGTTGGCTGCGGCTTTCCTTTCCCGGCTTGCTGCGGCTGGACTCTATTTCGTCTTAGTACCCGCGCGAATTCCCGCCGCGATAAAAGCCACCAGATACTCCGATTTGCGCCGCACGTCGCCGGCCTTGACCTTGTTCCCGGAGATCCGCTCGATACGGCTGTCGAACACGCTCATGACAAGCGCCCCGACGGCAAACAGATAGGCCCAGTGCGCATAGTTCGTGCTGTTACCCGGCAAGGCCTTGCGGATCGCCCTGACGAATTCCATGGCAAAGGGATCGAAGTAGTCGGCAACAATGCCGCGCTCGGATTCCCGGGGGTCGGAGGCCTCGCGTGCCACCAGCTTGGCGTAGGCAACGCCGGCCTCCGTCTCCTGGATCCGCATCACCGGCTCGACGAACGCCCGCACGATGTGCTCGACCGGATCCTCACCATCGGCCAGGGGTTCGCGCAGCGCTGCCAGGCGCGCCTCGAACAGCGCCTTGCGCCGGTCAAAGAGCGCGCGGTACAGGTTCCGCTTGGTCTCGAAGTGGTAGACGATCAACGGTAAGCCAACCTCGGCGGCCGCCGCGATATCGCGCATCGACACGCCGTCGAAGCCGCCCTCCGCAAACAAACGCTCCGCGGCATCGAGCACCCGTTCGCGCTTGCTGGCTTCCGGGGCCGGCGCCTCCTGTGCTGCATCCCGCGCCTTGCCTCGCGCCCCGGCCGCCGGCTTGCGCGCTTCCCTGCCTTCCATGCTGCCTCCGCGTAATTAACGCGCCATTGTAGCGAACCTCGTTTTGCCCCTCGTTTCGCCCCTCGATCCCCGCGTTTACCCCAGTGCAGCACCAGACTGTACGAGCGTACAGTCCGTCAAATCAAATCCTGAACGATCGTACAGTCAAAACCCAAGGAAGGCTACGGTGGCTTCGGCCAGGCCTGCCAAACCAGGAGACGCATCATGCCCCCCCTCAACCCTGCCTCGCTGAAGTGGCGCGTGCTGATCGGCTGCTTCCTCAGCTATATGTTCGACGCGGTCGACATCATCATTCTCGCCATCGCCATGCCCGCGATCACGGCATCGCTGCACATCACCCAGGCGCAGGCTGGCTTGCTGGTCACCGCCACGCTGGTCAGCATCGGACTGAGCAGCGTGGTGATGGGCAGGCTCGCCGATACCATGGGCCGGCGCACGGCGCTGCTGCTGTCGCTGGTGAGCTTCGGCGCGTTGACGATGGCGATCGCCGCCGCCACCGACTGGCGCCAGATCCTGCTGCTGCGTTTCCTGTCGGGCCTTGGCCTCGGCGGGTCTGGAGCGCGGCAGCGGCACATGTCAACGAGACCTGGCCCGCGCACCAACGCGGACGGGCCACCGCTTTCGTGCTCAGCTCCTTTTCAGCAGGTGCTGCCGTCGCCGCCATGGCCGCGGCCTGGCTGCTGCCGACGCACGGCTGGCGCATGCTGTTCCTGATCTGCGGCGCCGCCGTGGTCATCGCCATCGTCTATGTCTGGCTGCGCGTGCCGGAATCGGAGGTCTGGCGCCAGCAGCGGTCCGGCGCGCCCTCCCTCAGGGCAAGCGCCGGCGGCGGGCGGCTTGCCGAGTTGTTCGCACCCGGCATGCTGCGCGTTACGCTGCTCGGTACCGCGACCTCCGCGCTGGCGCTGTCCGCCTACTGGGGGGCTTCGACGTGGCTGCCGACTTTCCTGGTCAGGGAACGAGGTCTCGATGTCGCCACCATGGCAAGGTTCCTGGCTGTACTGAACCTCGGCATGTTCCTGGGGTACAACGTCTTCGGCATGCTCGCGGACCGCATCGGCAAGCAACGTGCCGTGATCGCCTCGCTGGTCGGCTCCGGGCTGACGCTGCCGGTCTATGCCGTGGTCTCGGACCATGCCACGCTGCTCGTGCTGGGGCCGCTCTTCGCCTTCTTCATGGCCTTCGCGGGGCTGGTCGGCTCCTATTTCGCCGAGTTGTTCCCGACCCGCATCCGCGCGACCGGCGCCGGGTTCTGCTTCAACGTCGGCCGTGGCATCTCCGCCTTCGCGCCGCTGGCACTGGGTTCGGCGGCGACGTCGTACGGCTTTGCCCCCGGCATCGCGCTGTGCGGCGGCCTGTTCCTGCTATCCGCTATCGTGGTGGCGCTGTTGCCACGCACCGCCGCCAGTCATGAGGCCGGCACGGACGCGCCCAAGGCGCCGGGCGCCGCACCGTCGCTGGACGCCGGCTGAATCCCGCGATGCCCCTTCGTACGCCTCTCAACCAAGGACCTGCCACCATGACTCGCCGCTTCGTCGATCTCTCGATCTACCTGGAAAACGATGTTGTTTCCGACCCGCCCGGCTATGGCCCCCGGATCGAGTACCTGTCGCATCGCTCCACCGCCGGGCAGGTCACCAGCTTTTTCCCGGGGCTGAAGCCGTCAGACCTGCCGGACAGCGAAGGCTGGGCGATCGAGCACGTCCGGCTCAACACGCACAATGGCACCCACCTGGACGCCCCCTATCACTTCCACAGCACCATGAACGAGTCGTCGGGACAGCGCGAGCGCGCCATCACCATCGACGAGGTGCCGCTGGAATGGTGCTTCCAGCCAGGCGTGAAGCTCGACTTCACCGGCCTGGATAATGGCTACGTAGTCACCGCCGACGATGTCGAGGCGGAACTCGCCCGCATCGGGCATGTGCTCAAACCGCTGGAGATCGTGGTGGTCAATACGCGTGCGGGCAGGCGCTACGGCCAATCTGACTATGTCTCGTCCGGCTGCGGCATGGGCCTGGACGCCACCCTGTACCTGCTGGAGCGCGGCGTACGCCTGACCGGTACCGACGCGTGGAGCTGGGATGCGCCATTCGTGCATACGGCGCAGAAGTATGCACAGACGCGCGATGCCTCACTGATCTGGGAAGGCCACAAGGCGGGCCGCCGCATCGGCTATTGCCACCTGGAGAAGCTGCACAACCTCGAGTCGCTGCCTCCGCACGGTTTCTATATCTCCTGCTTCCCGCACAAGATTCGCGGTGGCTCGGCGGGCTGGACGCGTGCCGTTGCCATCTTCGACGATGCCCTCAATGCCGCTTGAACCTCACCATGCCCCACCATGGAACTGAACCACACCCATGATGCCTCGCGCCGTAGCTGGCTGGACTCGGCCAATGACGCCGGCTGCGATTTTCCACTGCAGAACCTGCCGCTCGGTGTCTTCCGCCGCCAGGGCAGCACCGAGGCGTGGCGCGGCGGCGTAGCCATTGGCGACCAGATCGTCGATCTCGGTGCGTTGCAAGCGCTGCCCGGCCTGCCGGACAGCGTCGCCGAAGCCGTGCGGGCTGCGGCGGCGCCAACGCTCAATGCCCTGCTTGAACTGGGCCCTGCGGCCTGGCGCGCACTGCGCCATGGACTCTTCGCGCTGTTGCAGTCCGGCAGTCTGCTTGAACGGCAAGTCCGGCAAGCGCTGGTGCCGCACGCGGATGCCGAGCACGCCGTGCCCGTGCGCATCGGCGACTACACGGATTTCTATACCTCGCTGGATCACGCCATGAACTGCTGCCGGCAGTTCGGACTAGAGGTGAATCCCAATTTCGACTGGCTGCCGCTTGCGTATCACGGCCGGGTATCTTCCATCGACGTCAGTGGCCAGCAGGTCTACCGGCCGATGGGCCAGTATCGTCCCGATCCGGGCGGCGCACCGGTGTATGGACCTTGCCAGCGGCTCGATTACGAACTGGAAGTGGGCGCCGTGATCGGCATGGGCAATGCACGTGGCACCTCCATCCCGCTGGCACAGGCCCAACAGCACATCTTCGGCCTGTGCCTGCTCAACGACTGGTCCGCGCGCGATATCCAGACCTGGGAGATGCAGCCGCTCGGCCCCTTCCTCGCCAAGAACTTCGCCACCACACTGTCGCCCTGGATCGTCACGCTCGAGGCCCTGCTGCCTTACCGCACCGGCTGGACGCGCACGCCGGACCGCCCGCAGCCACTCGACTACCTCAGTGCCGCCGAAAACTCCGCCGCCGGCGCCTTCGACGTCCAGCTCGAAGTATCGATCCAAAGCGCGCGCCAGCGCGCGAACGGGCGGCCGCCGCACGCGCTGACGCGCACAAGCTTCCGGCACCAGTACTGGACGCTTGGCCAGATGATTGCCCACCACACCGTCGGCGGCTGCAACCTGCAGCCCGGCGACCTGCTTGGCAGCGGCACGGTCTCCGGCCCCGCGCCCGACGAGGCTGGCGCGTTGATCGAACTGACCGCTTCCGGGTCGCGGCCCGTTGCGATCGGCGACGGCGAGCAGCGCGGCTTTCTCGAGGACGGCGACACCGTCCTGTTGCGCGGCTGGTGCGAGCGGCAAGGCCACGCCCGTATCGGGTTCGGCACCAATCACGCCACCGTGCAGGCGGCACGCACTTGATCCGGCCCCTACGCTATCCACAGGAGACAGACATGCAGATCGATTGGGACGTGGAAATTCCCATGGACGACGGGCTGGTGGTGCGCGCTGACGTGTTCCGCCCGGCGGCAGAGGGGCGCTACCCGGTGCTGATGTCGTATGGCCCCTATGCCAAAGGGCTTCCCTTCCAGGCAGGGTTTCCCGCGCAGTGGAAGTCGCTGACCGCCACACACCCGGAGATCCTGAACGGCAGCAGCGGCAAGTATGCCAACTGGGAAACCGCCGATCCCGAACGCTGGGTGCCGCTTGGCTATATCTGCATCCGCGTGGATTCCCGCGGCGCCGGCCGGTCGCCGGGCGTCATAGATCCCTTCTCCGCCCGCGAGGCGCAGGACTTCCACGACTGCATCGAATGGGCGGCCAGGCAGCCGTGGAGCAACGGCAAGATCGGCCTGGCCGGAGTCTCCTACTACGCTGCCTCCCAATGGATCGTGGCCGGCAAGCGTCCGCCGCATCTGGCAGCCATCTGCCCGTTTGAGGGCTTCACCGACTTCTACCGGGACGCCTGCCGGCACGGCGGCATGCTATGCACCTTCCTGACCGAATGGTATCCGCGGCAGGTCACCAGCGTGCAGCACGGCCTGGGCAGCCGTGGGCACGTGAACCCCAACAACGATGTGCCGATCTCCGGCCCGGCGGAATTCAGCGACGAAGCATTGCAGGCCAACCGCATCGATATCGATGCGATGCAAATCGGGGCGGAACTCATTACCGCGGACTACTTCGACGGCCGGCGCGCGGACTTGCCGGCCATCGAGGTACCGGTGCTCTCGTGCGGCAACTGGGGGGGCCAGGGCTTGCACCTGCGCGGGAACATCGAAGGCTACCTGCGCGCGGGATCGAAGCAGAAGTGGCTGGAGATGCACGGTCTCGAGCACTGGACCGAGTTCTATACGGACTATGGTGTCGCGCTCCAGCGCCGCTTCTTCGACCACTTTCTCAAGGGAGAGGACAACGGATGGGACTGCGAGCCTCCGATCAGGCTGCAGGTCCGCCACGTCGACAAATTAGTCGAGCGCGCCGAACACGAATGGCCGCTGGCCAGGACCGCATGGACCCGGATGTACCTGGACGCTGATCGCCGGGCCTTGCGTCCGGAGCCAACGGCAGCGGCATCGCTACAGTCCATTGATGGCATCAGCGGGCAGGTGAGCTTCAGTACGGTGCCTTTTGAACGCGACACGGAGGTGACCGGCCCACTGGCTGCGACGCTCTACCTTTCCACGACGGCCAGGGACGCCGATTTGTTCCTGACGATGCGAGCGTTCGCACCGGACGGAACGGAACATCTGGTGCTCGGTGCCGTCGAGCCCCGCGCTCCGATTGCCCAAGGCTGGCTGAGGGCATCCCATCGCAAGCTCGATCCACGCGTGTCCAGGCCTTACCAGCCCGTGCACACGCATGACGAACTGCAAATGCTTGAACTGGGCAAAGTGTACGAGGTCCAGGTCGAGATCTGGCCAACCTGCTTCGTCTTTCCAAAAGGGTACCGGCTTGTTCTTACGATAGGCAGTTCCGATTTTCAGCATGACCTGCCGGGGCCATATCCGAAGCTGTACGGCAAGGAGTTGCGCGGATCTTCGGTGATGCTGCACGACCATCCTGTTGATCGCAGCAAGGAACGATTTGGCGGGGTGACGTCCCTTCACTGCGGGGGCGAGTACGCTGCGCACCTCCTGCTGCCGGTTATCCCGGAGGGCTGACAGGACGGACACAGGGCCACGCCAGTAGGCTAGTGCCCGGTGTCCGCTTTGTCTGGAGAAGCGCCGTTGTGGATGCGACGCGCCGGAGCATTAGCCCCGGGGGTCGGGAAGAGACGACTGGCGTCCTCTCCTCCGTCGACCGAAGTCGGCCAATAACGGGCGCTGGCATAGCCTGCGGGCAATGACTCGTTTGGGCCAAGTATCAGCCATCTAGCTGTGGCGCCGGCGCCGACGCGGTACACGCGTTGACATTGCAGATATGTACAGTACGACCTACGATGGACAGGCAGCCCGTCGCGGATACGCCTTGGGCCGGGCCAGTTTTCGGCAGATCGCCCGCACCAGTCTGGTTCTACGCTTGAGCGAAGTTGATACTCATAGGAGAAAGGAATGAGAGCGATTGTTATCGCGGTAATTGCGGCCTTCGGAGCATCACTAGCACTGCCCGGCTATGCGCAAAAGGCAGTGGATCCGTATACGCAGGGGGCCAAGGGGAAAGCGGATCCATTTACGGACGGTGCCAAATCCGGGAAATTCGACCCCTATACGGACGGGGCCAAGACGTCGACCCGCACCGACCTGGCGCCGACCAAGAAGCCCGACCCGTATACCGACGGCGCGAGGGCTGGCAAGGCTGATCCCTATACCGACGGCGCGAAGGCAGGCAAGGCCGATCCGTTTACCGACGGCGCCAATAGCAGCAACAAGCAGTAGCGAAACGCGTTGCCGCGTGGCCTTCCCGGCCCGCCCGGGAAGATCCGAGAAAGCGGCCTCGCACACAGCGGGGGGCTATTTTCACTTCAGACGTCCGGCAGTCCGTTCCGGCATTGCGTCGGGTCACGCCACTGAATCGCCGCAGCCGCATCCGCGACATGCTGTCACTCACGCCATGTACTGGTAGTCAGTTCCGCATCGACACGAACAGTCATTTGTCACCGCGCATATAATGCACACCTAGCAACAGGACAAAAGCCGACGCGATCCCTGCGATTGGCAATAGCTGCAGCGCTAGCGTCAGCCCCAACCGATCTGCCAGTGCTCCGGTGACGATGGAGCCCGGCGCCAGGCCGAGGACGTTGTAGGCCAGGGCCAGCGTCGCCATGGCGGTACTGTGAATCGCCTTGGGCGTCAGCCGCGCGACCATCGTGGTGCTCGGCCCCACGATGCCGGCGCTGAAGAACAGACCCAAGGCAATGAGTACCAGTTGAGCGGTTCCGGCAGGACGCTGCAGCGCTGTAAAGAGCAGTACTGCGCAGGCCAGGTTGAAAGCTACCGTCAGGAGCAACTTTCGCCGGGGCGAATCGCGGCCCACACGATCGACCAGCGCGCCGCAAAGGGGCATGCCGCATGCACCGCAAAGGACAAAGATTGCGGCGACCCCACCGGCCTTGCTCAATGGCATGTCGTAGGCTCGATTCAGGAAGCTGGGCAACCAGGCAAGCATGCCGCCGTTGATGAATAGCTGCAGGCCGCTCCCGATATAGATGCAAATCAGAGCCGGGGATGAGAACAGATCCCTCAGTACACGCCTGATGGGCGGCCGTGCAACCGAACTATTTCTGGCATAGACGCCGGCCTCCCCTTCGATTCGTGAGGGGTTGACGACCAGCATGTAAAGAAGGGTCAGGATGATGCCATAGACGGCCATGCCGACAAAGGCACTCCGCCAGCCGAACTGGCTTGCCAGTGCACCGCCCATCGCGATCCCCATGACCGAGCCGACCATGCCGCCAGCCATGAACGCGCCGGTGACCATGGACGTGTACCGCGGGGGGAAGATGCTGATGAGGATGGCCACGCCGACGCTGGCGTAGGCCGCTTCCCCAACGCCGACCAGAAAGCGGGCCGACAGCAAGGTGAAGTAGTTGTGCGACAGGCCACAGAGCAGGGTCGCGACGCTCCAGAGCGCCGCCATGGCAATGACGCTTCGCACGCGTCCCCATCGGTCGGCGGCCAACGATAATGGGAAGGCCAGCAGCCCAACTGCCAGTGACACGATGCCACTGAGTGTGCCAAGCTGGGTATCAGACAATCCCCATTCGGCCTTGATCTGGGGAAAGACTGCGTTCAGTACCTGCCGCGACATATAGTCGGACAGGATCAGGCCGAAGGTCAGTGCGAAGATGACCCATATATAGCCACGCGATAGGCGCTGTTGCCCACCTTGGTAGCTTGCTGTTTCTGGAATATTGAGGGCCACAGTATTGTCTCCATTCTTAGGCTGCTGCTTAAGCTAACTGTCCGTAGCTTTTCTTTATGCTCATTGCGCGCGGCGCAGTGCCCGACTGGCCAATGGATGCCAGGCTCCTGGTGGAACCTTGGGCAACACCGGGAGAGCATCGAGACACCGGACACGAACGGGTCGACGGCGAAAACGAACTTTCCCTTGCGATTCAGTCGCACCCTGCAAAGCCATTCGCTCTCCAGGCTCTCCGAAACTCAGCCCTCTAGCTGCCCCAGGAAATCGAGGAGCAAATCGTTGACTTGCTCTACGCTTTCCTCCGCCGCACTGTGGCCCACGCCGCGCAGCAGGACTTTCTTTCGCAGCCCGGGCAGATACGCGTCGAGCTGGTCATAGAGATCACCCACCAGCTCAAGGGACGGGTCGGCCGCGCCGCCGATGAACATGCTCGGCTGGCGCACTACAGCGCCATCAAGAAAAGCGGTGATTTCCCAGTTTCGGTCGCGACAGCGGTAGTAGTTCAAGGCGCCGGTAAAACCGGTACGAGTGTATTCGTCCACGTAGTAACCCAGCGCACGAGCGCTTAGCCATGCGGGGAATTCCTTTGGTTCAGTGAAGGCGCTGAGAATGCTCTCGCCCGGCTCAATTAGCATGCGCCAACGCTCGGCGCCTGCGGCGCTCCCGGAAATCGAGTAGAAGACGCTGCGTAGCGTCTTTCGCGTATCGGCGGACAATTCGCGATCGGGCTTGCCAACCTGCTGGAAGTACATGTGGTGATACACCTTGCCCTTGGCCATGGCCTTCCAGCCGACACTGGGCTTTACCTTGCCGCGTGGCGGCACCGGTGTATTGAGCATGACGACCGCGCGGAACAGATCCGGCCGCAGCATGGCGGCCGACTGAGCGACCCAGGCGCCGAGGTCGTGCCCGACGATCACGGCTGAACTCTCGCCGAGCGCCCCCATGAGGCCGACCATATCGCCAACGGCCTGACTCAAGTCATAGGCTTCGATCGCGTCGGGACGGTCGCTTTGGCCAAATCCCCGCTGGTCGGGCACGACCACCCGATATCCGGCGTTGACCAGCGCCGGAATCTGACGGCGCCACATGTACCACAGGTAGGGAAAGCCATGAAGCAGGATGACCAGAGGGCCTTCCCCCTCGTCAACATAGTGCATGCGGATGCCGTTCACCTCGGCGAAGCAGTGGTTGAACGCATTCGGATCATCGACATCCGCCGGTGCAAACGTGTCGCTCTTCGCGCAGTGAACTGCTGTGCCCTTAGTCATTGTCTTCCTCCGTGTCAGGGTTTCGACTATAGCTGCGAAGGCCGCAACTATACTAAGCAAGGTGGGACAAATTCTTAGAGGTTTGGGACATGGCTAGAGACGGGCACATTTTGACCAGGGCTGCCGCGCTTACCGGCTACGAACCCCTTGCCCGAGCGGTCGGCCTGGATCCGTTTCGCATGTTGCGGCTGGCAAAGATACCGGCCAAAGCGCTGGACGATCCCAACCTCATGATCAGTGCCGATTCCGTCGGACGGCTGCTCGAAGAGTCAGCTCTTCGGTCCGGCGAGGAAGCATTTGGCCTACTGCTGGCAGAGAAGAGAAGTCTGGCGAACCTGGGCATGCTGGCCCTGGTACTCCGCGAGGAACCAACTCTGTACTCCGCAATGCTGGCCTCCGCCCGATACCTGCGACTGCACAACGACGGGGTGCAATTGCGGCTCGAAGATGCGGGGGATCTCGCAATACTGCATGTGGATTTCCGGCGCCCCGGCGTCTGGCGCCAGGCGGTCGAGATGTCGACCGGCATTGCGCTACGGGCCTTTGCAGTCTTGACACGGAATACCTTTCGCCCCGTGTCGATCACCTTTACCCATGCGGCCCCTACCAGTCTCGATGTTCATCGCCGCGTGCTGGGGCCCATTGTCGAATTCTCCGAGGAATTCAATGCTCTCATCTGTCGCCGCCGCGAACTGGATCTGCCCATTCCGGCGGCTGCCCCGGAGCTCAGTCGAGAAGTGAAGCGCTTGCTTGACGTGCAGTTAGCCAGCCTGGAGGAAGACGACCTGACCCTGCGCTCGCGTGAAGTCGTCAAGATGTTGCTACCGACTGGGCTGTGTTCGGTCGAGCGAATCTCCCAACATCTGGGTATCAACCGGCGCACGCTCAACCGGCATCTGGCAAGCAGCGGCGAGAGCGCGACAACGATTGTCAATGCCGTGCGATTGGAGCTCGCCGAGGAATACCTGGCCAATAGCAGGCGCAAGCTATATGAGGTCGCCGAACTGCTTGGATTCTCCACCGCTGGCGACTTCTCCCGCTGGTTCCGCAGAGAGTTTGGCAAGACCCCATCGGATTGGGCAGCCGACTATAGGCAGGGAACGGCGACGTCCAGACCCGGACTGAAACGTGGATGAGATCACTTGAGGGTCTGATGCGGCCCACGCCTGTCTGCCACCGGCTTCCATTGCCCCTAGTTGCGCCTAGTCTGCGGCGGCAACTGACGATGCCAACTGCGCAAGCCTGGTCATAGAGACCCGAACCAGGCTCCGCTCTCCCGAATCTCCCTATCGGAATGAGACCCTGCATCGCAGGGCCGAGTCAGTACTCTCTTCTGCGCATGTCTCAGGCTGCTAAGTAATTGGCCCAATGGGCTAATCACTGAGGCAGCGACAAAACCTAAGATAGCTGCACTCAGGTGGATTGATCAAGCGCCGTCGATGCCCTAGCGTGCCGATCCACCTATGCGAGGCAAACGCTCGCATACCTCGGGCACAGACTCAAATTGGAGACAGCTATGACAGCAACAGCTACGGCACAGAACAGGGACACGCAGAATTCCCCCACGGCACCAGCCATCATCCGGCCATCGGCGCGTCAACACTCAATCAGGGTGGAGCTTTGCACGCCTGCCATCGGCGCTGAACTCAGCAACGTCAGCCTGGCCGATGCCGCTCAAGATCCTGATCTCATTGCTGAAATCCGGGGGATGTGGCTCAAGCACAAGGTGCTGTTCTTCCGCGATCAGGACATCACTCCCCTGGAGCAGCAGGCGTTTGCAGCGCAATTCAGCGAACTGGAAGCGCACCCGCTTGCGCCAAGCCATCCGGACGCTGACAAGCTTCTCATGCTCTATCGGAATATCGATCCGAACAAGCAGAATTTTGTCGAGAAGGCCAGCCGGGAGAACCTCTGGCATTCGGACGTGACCTACAAGAAGGCCCCTCCGCGTGGCGCAGTCTTGCGCCGCGAAATGGGACCGGAAAACGGCGGCGATACGATCTGGTCCAACATGGTGATGGCCTATGAACGCCTTCCCGAGGCCGTCAAGCAACGGATTGATGGCCTGTATGCCAAGCACAGCGCCGAACATGTCTTCCTGGCCCAGTATCCGAAGGACGAACGCCACGCCGCCGCAGAAAAGAACCCGGGCAGCGAACATCCGGTCGTTCTGATCCATCCGGAGACCCAGGAAAAGGTTCTGTTTGTCAATTCGGCATTCACGACCCACTTCGTGAACTATTTCAACTTCACGGACATTCGCTACGGCCAGGACTTCATGCCCGAGTCACACCACCTGCTGTACTACCTGTGCTCGCAGGCCGCGATTCCTGAATACCAGGTGCGCCTGAAATGGCGCGACAACACCGTGGCAATGTGGGACAACCTGCTGTGCCAACACTATGCCGTGTCGGACTATGGCAATGCGCCGCGCAAGATGCTTCGCGCGACGCTGACAGGCACGTCCCTTTCCTGATCCGGACAGTCCCGCCGGAAAACCCCCTGAGAAGTCCGCCAGCCAACCCATGGCGGCGGCAACAGCGCCTCACCCGGAACAATTTCGAGGAAGGATGAGGCTCCTGACCCCACGCGTGTTGCATCAGGCGGTGTATTGAAATGCCGTCTTATATCAAATCACTGGAGACAGTCATGCTTTACCAACAAGTCGATACCGCAGTCATCGATGGCGAATCGCTGCCTTGGGTTCCGTTCACGCCCTATTCGGAAGATGTCCTGCTGAAGTACTTCAAGCTTGACCCGGTGCGGGGCGAATGGATCGTGCGGATGAAGGCACCCATCGGCATGCAGCTTCCCAAGCACCACCACACCGGCACGGTCATCGTCTACACCATCGAAGGCCAGTGGAAATACAAGGAGCACGACTGGGTGGCCGGGCCCGGCAGCGTGGTGTACGAGACAGCGGCCTCAACCCATACACCTGAAGTCGTCAGCACGGAAAGCACTGACAGCTACGTCGAGACGCTTGTGATCGTGACTGGCGACCTTGTGTTTGTCGACGAGAACGACAAGGTCATGGCCATTGAGAACTGGAAGACCGCGATGCAACGCTACCTCGCCTATTGCGAAAAGCATGACATCGAGCCGAAAGACCTCACGGCGTTCAACTAAGTACTGCCCAGGAACGCCGTGGGATCCCCCACGGCTTCCCGCTGCAGGCTGACTATTGATCCTTGGCCGTCTCCCAGATCGCCCCCAGCGAGCAGCCAAGGGTCCATTCATCCTTATCCAAACACGGTGCCGCGTCGGCTGCCTGCCTCATTCATGGCCCGCAGCGAACTTTGGCGCGCCTGAACGACGACCGCGCACCCTGATGGCGCGGCCCATTCCGCAGCCTGGGGCTTTTGCCGCCAGAGTCGCGGGCTGACAGACAACAGTAGAAACGGAATGACGCCATGAATGGCCTGATGATGCAAAAGCAGTTGTTGATTTCCTCTCTCATCGTGCACGCTGACCGGCACCATGGCGATACGGAAATCGTCTCACGACGGGTCGAGGGCGATATCCATCGCTACACGTTCCGCGATTGCCACCGCCGCTCGCGCCAGATGGCCGGCGCGCTCGCCGCCCTCGGAGTCGGGCCGTCCGACCGCATCGGCACGCTGGCATGGAACGGCTATCGCCACATGGAGCTTTACTATGGCGTATCAGGGATGGGGGCCATCCTTCATACCATCAATCCGCGCCTGCATGAGGACCAGGTCGCATATATCGCGAACCACGCCGAAGACCAGTACATCTTCTTTGACCTGACCTTCCTGCCGCTGATCAAGGCCATCGCCAGCCGCTGCAAGACGGTCAAGGCGTTCATCGCAATGACCGACCGCGCCCACATGCCGCAGGATGCCGGTATTGACCTCCTTTGCTATGAAGACCTGATCGAGCGAAGCTCGCCCGACTACGCGTGGCCGGTTCTTGACGAGGAAAGCGCCAGTACGCTGTGCTACACCTCCGGAACGACTGGAAACCCCAAAGGTGTCCTGTACAGTCACCGCTCATCCCTGCTGCACACCTATGCGGCCGCGCTGCCGGATGCACTGAATTGTTCGGCACGCGACGTGATCCTGCCGGTCGTACCGATGTTTCATGTCAATGCCTGGGGCCTTCCATACATTGCGTGCATGGTTGGGGCCAAGCTTGTCTTCCCCGGACCGGCATTGGATGGCAAATCGCTGTACGAACTGCTTGAAGCCGAGCAGGTCACGCTCTCCGCAGGCGTCCCGACAGTCTGGCAAGGCCTGCTGAACCATCTGGAGCAGACAGGAGAGGAATTCTCCGGCATGGCGCGTACCATTATTGGTGGCGCGGCCTGCCCACCTGCCATGTTGCGCCAGTTTCAGGACAAGTACGCCGTGGCGGTGCTGCACGCCTGGGGTATGACCGAGCTGAGCCCGATCGGGACCGTTTGCTCGATGAAACCCAAACACTGGGAGATGAGCTACGAAGACCGTCTCACGATCCAGTCGAAGCAGGGCCGTGCGCTGTTCGGCGTCGACATGAAAATCGTCGGTACGGACGGTCGCGAGTTGCCTTGGGATGGCGTAACGACCGGAGACCTGCTTGTACGCGGGCCGTGGGTCGTACGGGAATACTTCCGAAGCGAAGGCGGAAATCCGCTACAAGTCGATGAGCAAGCCCATGGCTGGTTCCCGACCGGCGATGTTGCGAGCATAGACCGCGATGGCTTCATGCAGATCACGGACCGCAGCAAGGACGTAATCAAGTCAGGCGGCGAATGGATTGGCTCGATCGACCTGGAAAACATCGCAATGGCGCATCCGGCCGTTTTCCAGGCCGCATGCATCGCTGCGAAGCATGCCAAATGGGATGAGCGCCCGCTGTTGATCGTAGTCAGAAGGCCGCAAACGGATCTTACGCGGGATGAACTGCTCGCCTTCTACGAGGGCAAGATCGCCAAATGGTGGAGGCCGGACGATGTGATCTTCGTAGAGACCATCCCTTTGGGTGCGACGGGCAAGATTCTGAAAAATCGCTTGCGGGAACAATTCGGCGATCATTTGATAGCAATCGCTGCGGGATGAGTGCGCTGCGAAGGCCGAAGTGGGTCCCAAAGCAGTCGCAACGCCAAGGCGAACGAACGGCCGCTCGGGGTCGGGAACGGCCTTCGGCCCGCGCTATTTCCTTCGCTCGACGCCGAAATGCTCGATCGACTGGCCGGCATTGACGGCGCGCTGCAGCCAGTCCGGTAGAGCGCCAACGCCATCCCAGGCGTGGCCAGCGGCGTCCCGGAACCGGATGACGCCCGAGGCAGAGCCTCCGGCCACACCGGGCGGCGCGAAACAGCCTGCCGCCAGGAGGTGCTCCTAGGTCAGCCCAAGGCGGGCCATCTGGGACTTGATCCACAGGACAGCGTCAGCGCGCTCGCGCGAGGATTGAGCCCCGGAGACTTCAGGATAAGCGGTTGGCATGGAGGGAGAAGCAAGCGGCGGGCGGCCTGAGCCGCGACCACGGCTTGTGGAGGGCGCGGGAGGGCGCGGGAGTCCGATGGCAGCCGATTCTAGCCCATGCCCACCGTCCCTGTCCGATTGCCCGCCTCGCGCAGCCGCGGGGAGGTGTGAATCGGCAACGTTCCGAAACGGTTGTACAGAGATAAGCCTTCGATCTGCGCATAGCCCGGCCGTTCACAGAACGTAACGACTGCCGGATCTGCTTCCAGCAGCAGCCACTGTTCCACGGCGGAGCGCTGATAGAACATGACGCGCCGCGCAAGCTTCGGGCTGAATGCTTCGAACCGATGCGCACCTCGCGGACGTGCAAAGGTGATCGGCCCCGCGATTGACAGGGAATCTTCCATAAGATCAATGGCTTACGGATGGGATTCGATGTGTGAACCGTGCTGGAAGACTTACGCGATGAGGAGACCGCGCCAAAACAATGGGATGGACGCCCCCAACCAAACGGCATCGATGTGCCACAGTGGAGTTGCATATCACCACTTCACGGAAGGGAGCATCCATCATGAAGGCTACTACCATCGGCATCGATCTGGCGAAGAACGTCTTCCAGGTTCATGGTGTTTCTGAGAACGGCAAGATCGTCTTGAGAAGACAACTCAAACGCCATCAGGTGGCAATATTCTTCGCGAACCTTGCGCCCGCCCTTGTTGGCATGGAAGCGTGCGGCAGTGCACATTACTGGGCCAGGAGGCTACAAGGCATGGGGCACACGGTCCGCCTAATGGCACCGCAGTTCGTCAAGCCCTATGTCAAGACCAACAAGCACGATGCCGCCGACGCAGAGGCGATTTGTGAAGCGGTAACCCGTCCCAACATGCGCTTTGTACCGATCAAGAATGTCGAGCAGCAGGCGATGTTGGCCTTGCATCGGGCTCGCCAGAGATTTGTGAGCGCTCGCACCGCGCAGGCCAATCAGATCCGTGGCCTGCTCAGCGAGTATGGATTCGTCCTACCTCAAGGAATCGCCTGCATTGCGGAAAAGGTCCCCGACATCATTGAGGACGGCTCGAACGAGCTACCGGGGACGTTCCGGCAGCTCATACAGCGCTTGATGGCACATCTCAAAGCGCTTCACCAACAGGTATCAGAAATCGATGCAGAGATCAGGGCGTGGCACAGGCAGAGCGACCTATCCTGCAAGCTCGAGAAGATACCAGGTGTCGGCCCCGTGACAGCCACTGCGCTGGTGGCAACTATAGGGGACGCGAAGCACTTCAAGAACGGCCGAGAGTTGGCCGCTTGGCTAGGCCTGGTGCCAAGGCAACACTCAAGCGGTGGAAAGCAAAATCTGCTTGGAATCAGCAAGCGTGGCGACTCCTACTTGCGGACGTTGTTGATTCACTGTGCGCGCTCAGCAATCTTCGCGTCACGACGAAAGGGTATGGAGCAAGGTTGGGTCCACGACGTGGCGCGTCGGCGCAATAGCAACATAGCCGCTGTCGCGCTGGCCAACAAGATCGCTCGAACTGTGTGGGCATTATGGAGGCATGACAGGCAGTACCGACCTGACTACATGAGGTGTTCTGTCCAGCGCGGACACGTCTGGTTCATGCTGCAGCTAGTCGACTGAGGTAGCTTGCAGCGACTTCGC
>NZ_CP170643.1:3782433-3855984 GCF_051015765.1 Cupriavidus sp. a3
GTAGGTCTGGTGGTCGCGGTTGAGCTTGCGCAGCCGGCGGTTGATCTTGGACATCAGGTAGCCGATCACCGGCAGGATCACCGCCACGATCAGCGTCAGGCGCCAGTTGGTGTAGAAGAGGTAGATCAGCAGCGCCACGACCGTCAGCGAATCGCGCACCAGCGTGATGAACACGCTGGTCAGGATCTGCAGCACCTGGTTGACCTCGAAAATCACCGCATTGATCAGCGATGCCGCCGTGTTGCGGTGGAAGAACCCCGCCGGCGCATGCAGCAGGCGCTCGAACATCTGCATGCGCATCTTCAGCAGCACGCGGTTCGAGATCAGGTTCAGCAGATAGCCGGAAGCGAACTGCGCAACACCCCGGATCAGCGCCACGCCGGTCAGGATGGCAGGCACATGCCACAGCGTGCCGGCGTAGTCGCCACCGAAACCCTTGTCGAGCAGGTCGTTGACGACCTTGGGGATCACCCCTTCGCTGGCCGCAACCACCGCCATGGCTATGATGGCGCCGACAAAAACGCGCAACTCGGGGCGCAGGTAAGACCAGAGCCGGCTGGACATGCTGGAGGGCACGGTGGAGCCGGGCGAGATGGGCGGTTTGGATGTGGTCACTGAATGTCTTTCTGTATGGGTGCGGCGGCAGGGCTTGATGGCACCTGGCCCGGCGGCTCCTCTATCCCGCCCGCTTCTGCCGCGCTACGCGCAGGAAGGGCCGGACGAAGACCTGGAACAGGAATCGCTGGTAGACGTAGCGGCGCAGATAATAGCCGATGCTGCGCCGCGCCTTGTCGCTGGCATCGAGATCGGCACGATGGCCTTCCAGCGCGGAATCCTGCGCCAGTTCGGTCAGCCCGATGCAATACGGGACCACGGCACGGACCGTGACCAGGCCCTGTTTCTCGAAGGCGGACCAGTAGTCGGCAGCACACCAGACCGGCTGGAGCCCCGCCAGCATGCGCTCGGCCGCGGCCCGCGTCACCACGTAGCCATGCGCCCGCCACCATTCGCCGTAGCGCCGCACCAGCTTGCGCCCGTGGCCAAGGGGTCGCGTGCCCCAGCGGGTGTACTTGTCGACGTGGGACAGCAGCACCACTTCCGCGCGGTCCGGGTCCAGACGGGCCTCCAGGTCAGCGAGCACCGCCGGCAGGTCATCGCCAAGCAAGGCGTCGTCCTCCAGCACCAGCGCAAACGCCGCGTCGTCTTCCAGCATCTGGCGACAGACGCCGAGGTGGCTCAGCGCGCACCCGACTTCGCCGCGGCTCATGGGCCGGTACCGCACCGCGGCGGCGGCCGCATCATAACGTCTCGCCACGTCGTGTTCGGGAAGCGCGCGCCCGTCCACGGCAGCGAAGACCTGGAACGGGACGCCGAGGCGTTCGAGCTGCGCGGAGATGCGTTGCCGGCGCGAGCCCGCGCTCGCCAGGTTGATGACGTAGGCGCCGATCATGCCGCCACCGCCTGTGCGTCCGGCCGCGCCGGCAGCTCCGGCGCCTTGCGCTGTGCGACCACGATGGCGAAGCACGTCGCGATCATCAGCGTGTAGAAGGCATTGGTCATGGCGATGAAGAACATCGCTTCGGTCAGTCCGAACAGCAGGAAGCCGATGCTGATGGCCAGCCCCATGGTGGCAGCGGTGCGCGTGACCATGTCACGGCTGCGCAGATGGCGCAGGAAAAAGCCTGCCGGCACCAGGTATAGCGCAAGTACAGCAAGCACCCCGGGAATCCCCTGCGTTGCCGCGATGTACAGCACGTCATTGTGCGAGTGCGCGAACTGGGTGGTTGCGGGCGTGATAAATCCGCTTGCTGCCATGGCCTTGAGGTTGGCCGCAAACCCGTCTGGCCCCACGCCTGTCATCGGATGCGTTTCCAGCATGCGCAGCGAGGCCTTCCACAGTTGCAGGCGCCAGCCCTCCGACGTATCCAGCCCTCGCTGCGTTACTACCGCCGCATCGATGCCCGGTGACGAGACCGCGGCATTGAGATTGGCGACCGCTTCGCCCACACGCTTCCTGACGATATCGCTGCAGTATCCGGCCACCGCCATGCCTCCCACCAGGACCGCGAGCAAAGCGGCACGGGCGCGGATCGTCCATTTGCGCATGACGGTGATCGCGATCAGCAGCAGCACCGGGATGGCGAGCCAGCCGCCACGTGTCGCACTGGCATACGACGTATAGACACCGGCCGCGCCGGCCAGCAGTTTGGGCGCCATCGAAAGCCACCGGCCGCGCCGGTCCCATCCAATCGAAATCAGCGCCAGCATTCCCATCAGCAGAGACAGGTTGGAAAAGGGAATGATGTTGTTGACGCCGACATGGTCCGGCCGGCCGCCAGCGGTTGCGGCGTATATCCAGACCGCAGAAACGATCGCACCCACCACCAGTCCCCACTGCACGGCCTGCAGCGCACGCCGGTCGAGCAGTGCGAGGCCCCAGGCCAGCAGCCCGAACAAGGCGAAGCGCAGGTAGAGATACGGCAGGTCCATGCCATCGCCGCTGACAACCTGGCGCAGCAGGAAGGCCGCCGGCAAGGCCGCCATCGCCGCCGCCACCGCCCAATGCTCGCGCAGCATCGTCCCCCAGGCGCACAGGCTGGCGCGGGGCTGCACGGACAGCGCGACTACGCACCACAGCAGCAGGAAGCTGAAACCAGCATTGGCCGCCGAAGGATAGGTGAGCAGCAGGATGGGAAAGGAGATCAGTGCGGCACATGCCACCAGGGAGAAAACTTTTTCCATCCCTGTGAATCGGGACAAATGTGCTCTTATCATCAAACTCGCAATTGGAGAAAACGGCGCCGGGGCATTTCCCGCGGGCTGGCGGCAACCACCAGGCGGCGCCGGGACCACTGAGCCGGTGCGGTAGAATACGCGATCTTCCATCAGCACTCGGCTGTTGGCGGCGCCGGCGGCTTGTCGGTCTGCCCGACAGGCGTGCCGCCCATATTCCATGAAAGTCTCGGCCGTCATCATTACCAGGAATGAAGCTCACAATATCGGGGCTTGCCTCGACAGCGTGTCCTGGTGCGAAGAGGCGATTATAGTGGATTGGGCCAGCTCGGATGACACCGTGGCCATTGCGCGTGCTGCCGGCGCCACTGTGATCCAGACCGAGGACTGGCCGGGCTTCGGCCCGCAAAAGAACCGCGCGGTCAGTGCCGCCAGGGGCGACTGGATTCTCAGCCTGGATGCCGACGAGCGTGTCACGCCTGCGCTGCGCGATGAAATCCTGCAGCAAATCGCCCGGCCTGGTGCCCAGGCCCTGGCACTGCCGCGCCTGTCCGCGTTCTGCGGCACCTTCGTGCGCCATGCCGGCTGGTATCCCGACTATGTCACGCGCGTGTTCCGCAACGGCCGCGGCCGCTTCACCGAAGACCTGGTCCATGAACACCTGAAGGTGGACGATCCTGTGACCCGCCTGCGCGAGCCGCTGATCCACTACAGCTACCGATCGTTATCGGACGTGCTGCGCAAGATCGACAGTTACTCCAGCGCCGGCGCGCAGCAAGCCTACGCGCGCGGCAAGCGCAGCTCGGTGGCGTCGGCCGCCGGCCACGGACTGTGGGCGTTCATCCGCACCTACCTGTTCAAGCGTGGCTTCCTTGACGGCGGCGCGGGCTTTGGCGTCGCGCTGATGAATGCGCAGGCCAGCTACTACAAGTACGCGAAGCTGGCGCAGCTGCACGCCGCGGACAGCGCACGGGTGCGCGGTGACGCCTGACGCCCCATACTCTCCTTGCATCCACCGATGAAAATTGGCATTTCCTGCAACCGCTTCGGCGCCGGCGGCGGCCTGGAGCGCTATGCGCTCGACATCAGCCAGGCCATGGCCGGCCGCGCGGGCACCGAGGTGTCGGTCTACGCGCGCCGCTTCGATGCCGGCGTGGCGGAAGCATCCGGCATCGAGCCGCAGCGGATCGTGGTGTCGTGGCTGCCGGGCAAGTTGCGCGACCGCTATTTCTCCTGGCGCCTGCAGGCGCGCCTGCCTGCCGATGCGGTGCTGATCGGCTGCAACCGCGTGCGGGGGTCCGACATCGCCATCTGCGGCGGCACCCATCGCGGCTACCTGGCCGCGCGCGGCACGCCGCCGCGCCGCTCCGATCGCTGGCAGATCGACCTCGAAAGCGCGCAGTACACCGGCGCGCATTGCGTGGTGGCGCACTCGGCGCTGATGCGGCGCGAAGTGGTCGAGTTGTACGGGATCCCGGAAAACCGGGTGCACTTGCTCTACCCGCCGGTCGACACGCAGCGCTTTGCGCCGGTCGACGACGCCACGCGCGCGTCGCTGCGCCGCGAGTTCGGTTTTGGCGACGATGAGGTCGTGTTCCTGTTTCCGTCGTCGGGACATGCCCGCAAGGGGTTCGACCTGCTGGCCGATTACTTCTCGAAATCCAGCCTGCCGATCACGCTTGCGGTGGCCGGCCGGCCGGTGGGACGCACCATCCCGCGCGTGCGCGAACTCGGCTACAGCAGCCGCATCGACGCGCTCTACCGCGCCGCGGACTTCACCATCCTGGCATCGGGCTATGAACCGTTCGGGCTGGTCGGGGTGGAATCCGTGCTGTGCGGCACGCCGCTGGTGTTTGCCGACAATATCGCCTGCCTGGAAGTGATCCGGCCGCAGGCCGTCCATGCGTTCGCTCGCGAACGCGCCGATACGCTCGACCAGGCCATCCGCGCCGCCGTGCAGGCCGCGCAGTCCGGCCAGGCGAGGCTGGCGCAGCCGATGACCATGCTGGACTACGATCCGCGCATCGGCACCCACGTCGATAGCCTGCTGGCGCTGGCGGCGCAGGCAATGGCCGCGCGGCGCGCCTGAGCACGCCGCCGCTGCGACGTTATTCGTAGACCGTATTCACGCTCTCCGCCGACAGCGCCTGGCGCAGCGCGCCCAGCGCCTCGTCGGACGGCACCACCTGCCACTCCGGCCCCAGCACGGCTTCGCACGACGCGGTCCGGGCCTGGTAGCCGATCCGCACCGGCAGACCCTGGGCACCCGTGGCGCGTGCCAGGTGCGGCATCAGCAGTTCGCGCAGCAACCCGGTCGAAGAATTGCCGTTCATCGCCAGCCGCACGGCCGTCGCAAAGCGGATCCGTGCCGCGGTCAGGTCCATCACCGACTCCGCGGTAAAGCGCACGCCGCCGGTAAAGGTATCGTGCCGCGCATTGCCGGTGGCGATCAGCAGTTCATCCTCGCGGAACATCTGCCGGTTGGCGTCGAAGACCTCGTTGAACACCGTCATCTCGACCAGGCCGGTGCCGTCGTCCAGCGTCACGATCAGCATCTTGCCGCGCTGGGTCATCTGGGTGCGGATGCCGGAGATCACGCCGGCGATGGTCTTGCCGCGCACGTCGCGGCCGAAGCCGCCGCCGTTGCCCTGCACTTCCTTTTCCAGCGAGGCCAGCGTGCCCTTGTTGAAGCGGCGCACCTCGTCGCGATAGGCGTCGAACAGGTGGCCGGAGAAGTAGTAGCCGAGCGCCTGCTTTTCTTCCTGCAGCGTGCGCTTGGGGCTCCAGCGCGGTTCGTCGAGCAGTTCGGGGCGGTGCGCTTCGCCGGCATCGCCCATCAGGTCGAACAGCGACACCTGGTTGGCGGACTCGGCCTTCTGCTCCGCGGCTTCCATGGCGATCGGCACCGAGGCCAGCAGCTGGGCGCGGTTGTCGTTCAGGCTGTCGAAGGCGCCGGCGCGGATCAGCGCTTCCATGGTGCGGCGGTTGACCTGGCGGCGGTCGACGCGCTCGCAGAAGTCGAACAGGTCCTTGAACGCCCCGCCCTCTTCGCGCGCGCGCAGGATGTCTTCGATCGCGCCCTGCCCGCTGCCCTTGATGCCGCCCAGGCCATAGCGGATGGTCTTGGGGTCGGTCGGCGCGAAGCGGTACTCGCTGGCGTTGACGTCAGGCGGCAGCACCGCGATCTTGTTGAGCTTGCAGTCCTCGTAGAGGATCTTGACCTTGTCGGTGTCGTCCATGGCCAGCGACATGTTGGCTGCCATGAATTCGGCCGGATGGTGGGCCTTGAGCCAGGCGGTGTAGTACGCCAGCAGCGCATACGCGGCCGCGTGCGACTTGTTGAAGCCGTAGCCCGCGAACTTCTCCATCAGGTCGAAAATGTCGTCGGCCTGCTGCGCGTTGAGGCCGTTCTTGTCCGCCCCCTCGCGGAACATGACGCGATGCTGCGCCATCTCCTCGGGCTTCTTCTTGCCCATCGCGCGGCGCAGCAGGTCGGCGCCGCCAAGCGAGTAGCCGCCGATGATCTGCGCCATCTGCATCACCTGCTCCTGGTAGACCATGATGCCGTAGGTCTCTTTCAGGACGGGTTCGACGCGCGGATCGGGATACTCCACCTTCTCGCGGCCGTGCTTGCGCGCGCAGAAGCTGGGGATCAGGTCCATCGGGCCCGGGCGGTAGAGCGCCACCAGCGCGATGATGTCCTCGAAGCGGTCAGGCTTGGCGTCCTTCAGCATGCCCTGCATGCCGCGGCTTTCCAGCTGGAACACGGCGACCGTGTTGGCGGTCTTGAGGATGTCGAAGGCGGGGCCGTCGTCGAGCGGGATCTGGCTGCAGTTCCAGTCGGCCTTGCTCGGGTCGAGGCGGCGGATATAGCGCTCGGCCCAGTCCAGGATGGTGAGCGTGGTCAGGCCCAGGAAGTCGAACTTGACCAGGCCGGCGGCCTCGACGTCGTCCTTGTCGTACTGGCTGACGACGCCGCTCATGCCGTCGTTCTGCGCGCCCTGCGTGTACAGCGGGCAGAAATCGGTCAGCCTGCCGGGCGCGATCAGCACGCCGCCGGCGTGCATGCCGACGTTGCGCGTCATGCCTTCGACGCGCTGCGCCAGCTCCAGCAGCTGGCGCACTTCTTCCTCGTTGTTCTCGCGCTCGGTCAGTAGCGGCTCTTCTTTCTTCGCTTCCTCGATGGTGACCAGCTTGCCCGGCTTGAACGGGATCAGCTTGGCGATGCCGTCGACAAAGCCATAGCCCAGGTCGAGCACGCGGCCCACGTCGCGCACCGCGGCCTTGGCGGCCATGGTGCCGAAGGTGGCGATCTGCGACACCGCGTCCTTGCCGTACTTCTCCTTCACGTACGTGATCACGCGATCGCGGCCGTGCTGGCAGAAGTCGATATCGAAGTCGGGCATCGATACCCGTTCCGGGTTCAGGAAACGCTCGAACAGCAGCGCGTACTTGAGCGGATCGAGGTCGGTAATGCCCAGCGCATACGCGACCAGCGAACCGGCACCGGAACCCCGGCCGGGCCCGACCGGCACGCCGTTGTTCTTGGCCCAGTTGATAAAGTCCGCCACGATCAGGAAGTAGCCGGGAAAGCCCATCTTGATGATGGTGCCGGTCTCGAACTCCAGCCGTGCGTAATATTCCGGGCGCTTCGCTTCGCGTACCGCTTCGTCCGGAAACAGCACCGCCATGCGCTTCTCGAGGCCGTCCTTGGCCATGAAGACGAGGTAGTCGTCCAGCGACATGCCGTCCGGCGTCGGGAACAGCGGCAGGCGCGGCTTGCCCAGTTCCAGCGTCAGGTTGCAGCGGCGCGCGATCTCGACCGCGTTCTCCAGCGCCGAGGGGATATCCGCGAACAGCGCGCACATCTCGTCCTGGGTCTTGAAGTACTGGTCGGTGGTAAAGCGCCGCGTGCGGCGCGGGTTGGCCAGCAGCTCGCCCTCGGCGATACACACGCGCGCCTCGTGCGCGGTGTAGTCGTCCGGCGTCATGAACTGCACCGGATGCGTGGCGACCACCGGCAACTGCAGTTCGGCCGCCAGTTGCACGGCCTGCTGCACGTAGGCATCGGTGCCGGCATGGCCGGCGCGCTGCAGTTCGATATAGAAGCGCTGTGCGAACACCGATGCCCAGTGCTGCGCGGCACGGCGCGCGCCGTCGGCATTGCCGTTGGCCAGCGCCATGCCGATATCGCCGCCCATTGCGCCGGACAGCGCGATCAGGCCGGTGGCGAGCGGCATGTCGTCTTCGCCCGGCTCCAGGAACCACGACGGATCGATCTCGGCGCGGCCACGGTGCTGGTTGCCCAGCCACGCGCGCGACAGCAGCATGCACAGGTTCAGATAGCCGCGCCGGTCCTGCACTAGCAGCAGCAGGCGTGCGGGCTTGTCGCGGTCTTCGGCATTGGTCAGCCAGACATCGGCCCCGACCACCGGCTTCACGCCCTTGCCGCGCGCTTCCTTGTAATAGCGGATCAGCCCGAAGGCGTTGGCAAGATCCGTCAGGGCGAGCGCGCCCATGCCATCGGCGGCGGCGGCCTTGACGGCGTCGTCGAGGCGGACGATGCCGTCCACGACGGAGTATTCGGAATGCAGGCGGAGGTGGACGAAGCGGGGTGCGGACATGGGCGACATTGTACCGGCTCGACCCGCCTGCCGGCCTCCAATATTGCGTGCAGGCGACGCGTGCCGGCCGCTGCGCAAAGCTGATCGGGGTGCTTGGGAATGAGCGGCAGAAGCGCCCGCTCGCGTTATAATTTCGCCTTTCCTATCAGGCAGTTATCGCAAGCCGCCAACGCCCTTCCCGCCCTCCCGGGTGCGGCCGTGCAGGCGCCGTCCCTCATGCAGATCGTAAATATTTCCGCTTACAAGTTCGTCTCGCTGGACGACATCGAGACCCTGCGCCCGGCCATGCGCGAGCGCTGCGAAGCGGCCGGCCTGAAAGGCACGATCCTGCTCGCGCCCGAGGGCATCAACATGTTCCTGGCCGGCCCGCGCGAAGCCATCGACGGCTTCATGGTGTGGCTGCATGCCGACGCGCGCTTCGCCGATATCGCGCCCAAGGAAAGCCTGTCGGAGAACCAGCCCTTCAAGCGCATGCTGGTGCGTGCCAAGAAGGAGATCATCACCATGAAGATGCCGCTGATCCGCCCCGAAGACGGCCGCGCGCCGTCGGTGCGACCGGTGGACCTGAAGCGCTGGCTGGACCAGGGGCATGACGACGAAGGCCGCCCGGTGGTGATGCTCGATACGCGCAATGACTTCGAGGTCGCGGTCGGCACCTTCGCCGATGCGGTCGAGTACGACATCGCCAAGTTCAGCGAATTCCCCGAGGCTGTCGCCGCGCACAAGGCAGAGCTGGAAGGCAAGACCGTGGTGTCGTTCTGCACCGGCGGCATCCGCTGCGAGAAGGCGGCGATCCACATGCAGGAAGTCGGCGTCGAGCGCGTATACCAGCTCGAGGGTGGCATCCTGAAGTATTTCGAGGAAGTCGGCGGCAGCCACTATCGCGGCGACTGCTTCGTCTTCGACTACCGCACCGCGCTAAACCCGAACCTGGAGCCCGCCGGACCCAAGCAGTGCTTCGCCTGCCGTGCCGTGGTCACGCCGGAAGAACAGCAGAGCCCGCACTACGTGATCGGCAAGAGCTGCCCGCACTGCATCGGCACGAAACAGGCCGCAGCCTGACAGAACGCCGGCGGCGGCCGCTCAGGCCGCCAGCAGGTGGTAGAGATTGCGCAGCATGCCCGCGGTGGCGCCCCAGATAAAGCGGTGGCCGCCGCTCTCGCGCGGATAGGGCATGGCGTAGAACAGGCGTTCGCCGTCGACCCAGCGGAACAGGCGCCGCTCATGGTGTAACGGGTTCATCAGGAAGGCGAGCGGCACTTCGAAGACATCGGCCACTTCCGAGGCATCCGGGCGCAGCGTGAATCCATCGCGCACCAGGCCGACCACCGGACTGACGTGGAATCCCGTGCCAGTGATGTAGTCAGGCAGTGCGCCCAGCACTTCCACGTAGTCGCGCGCCAGACCCACCTCTTCTTCCGTCTCACGCAGCGCCGTGTCGATACGGTTCTTGTCCCACTGCTCCTGCCTGCCGCCCGGGAAGCTGATCTGCCCCGCATGCGCACTCAGGTTGGCATTGCGCTGGGTCAGCAGCACGGTCAGGCCATCGCGGCGTTCCACCAGCGGCACCAGCACGGCGGCATCGCGCAGGCCGCGGCTGCGGTCGTAGACGCGCGATTCGTCGGTCAGCTCCGGCGCCCAGGCCGGCGGCACCTCGAAGCGGTGGCGGATGAAGTCGACCTGCAGGCGCGGCTCGCTCAATGGCGCATTGCGCAGGTCGGTGTCGACGACGGGAAGGGATTCGGGATCGAAGGCGGGACGCATAGCAACCGCAAGTATGACAGAAGCGCGCGATTCGGCGCCGCAGCAAAATCGGATGTTGCCCGAACGCCAATGCAGCATGCAAAAAGGGCACCCATGGGGTGCCCTTCCTGGGGAAACGCTGGCCGGGTCGCCCCGGCCGGCATGTCCGGCTTACTCCGCAGCCTTGGCAGCGGCAGCAGCCTTCGACACCAGCTTTTCCTTGATACGTGCGGACTTGCCCGAACGCTGGCGCAGGTAGTACAGCTTCGCGCGACGCACGTCGCCGCGACGCTTCACTTCGATGGCAGCGATCAGCGGCGAGTACAGCTGGAACGTACGTTCCACGCCTTCACCCGACGAGATCTTGCGCACGATGAAGGACGAGTTCAGGCCGCGGTTACGCTTGGCGATCACTACGCCTTCGTAGGCCTGCACGCGCTTGCGGTTACCTTCCACCACGTTCACGCTGACGATCACGGTGTCGCCGGGTGCGAATGCGGGGATGGTCTTGTTCGCGGTCAGACGCGCGATCTCTTCCTTCTCGATCTGCTCGATGAGGTTCATCGTTTTTTCTCCGTAACCATCGTGCCGGCGTTGTATGCCCCAGGCATGTCCCGGGCCCCGGCAGAGGATGGGGTTTTACCTGGCGGGAGTTGCCTCCCGCCCTTCCTTCGCCGCCCATTCCGACAAGAATTTCTCGTCGGCGCGGGACAGCAAACCTTGTTCGCGAGCCGCCTCGATCAGGTCGGGGCGCTTTCTCGCGGTATTGGCCAGCGCCTGCTGGCGCCGCCATTTCTCGATCTCGGCGTGATGGCCCCCGAGCAATATCTCGGGCACCCGCACGCCTTCATATTCTTCCGGCCGCGTGTAGTGCGGACAATCCAGCAGGCCGTTGACAAAGCTGTCCTGCACCGCGGACTGCGCGTCGCCCAGCACGCCGGGCAGGTGGCGCACCACCGCGTCGATCAGCGCCATCGCCGGCAGTTCACCGCCTGACAGCACGAAGTCGCCGAGGCTGATTTCCTCGTCCACGCGGCGGTCGATCAGCCGCTGGTCGATGGCCTCATAGCGGCCGCACAGCAGGACCAGGCCCGGCCGTTCGGCCAGTTCCATCACCTTGGCGTGCGACAGCGTCTTGCCTTGCGGCGACATCAGCACCACGTGCGGCTGCGGCACGCCGGCCTGCGCCTGCGCTGCCACTGCGGCATCGATCGCATCGTCCAGCGGCTTGGCCAGCATCACCATGCCGGGGCCGCCGCCATAGGGGCGATCGTCGATGGTGCGGTAATTGTCGACCGTGAAATCGCGTGGATTCCAGCTGCGCAACGCATACCGCTGTTGCTTGGCTGCCCGGCTGGTAATGCCCCAGTCGGTCAGCGCGCGGAACATCTCGGGAAACAGCGTGATCACATCGAACTGCATCCGCTCTCCCCTCCTGGGCACAATGCCGGGCCTGGCCCCGGGCTCAGTAATCGAGTCCCCAGTCCACCACGATGCGCTTGTCGGCGGTATCGACCGTGCGCAGGAACGCATCGACAAACGGGATCAGCCGTTCGCCGGCCTTGCCGTCCGGCAGCGCGTACGCGACCTGCAGGATCTGGTGGGCACCGTTATCGATCAGGCCGGATACTTCGCCCAGCAACTCGCCTTGCTCGTTGCTGACGCTGCAGCCGATCAGGTCGACCCAGTAAAACTCGTCTTCTTCCGGCGCCGGAAAATCCGCACGCCGGATCCACACGCGACGGCCCCGGAGCGCTTCCGCAAGATTGCGGTCGGCAACGCCGGCGGCATTCGCCACCACCGTACCGCTGTGCTCGCGCGACTGCGCGATCTTCACGCAGACCGGCTGGGCCTGCTGCGCCCCGGCGGCAACCAGCCCCGCCTGCGGCGGCGCCAGCAACCACCAGCGACGCGCATGCAGCAGGGCGGATGCGTCATTGGCATGCGGCTGGACCTTGATCCAGCCACGGATGCCGTAGGCCGCGCCGACATAGCCGACTTCCACCAGGTCTTCCGGCAGGGCGTCGGCATACAGCAGCGCCGTGGGCATCTTGGGGGCCTTGGGGGCCTCACCCTGCGGGCCCTGCGGCCGGTTCAGCGGCCGCTGCTTGCGTTCAGTCACGTGCGCAACGAAGAACGTGCCCTTGCGGGCACGCTATAGTTCGCTCAGTCCGATGGACCGGCGGCAATCAGGCAGCAGCCTTGGTGCCTTGCTTGACCAGGCGGGCAACGGTCGGCGACAGCTGGGCGCCAACGCCTTGCCAGTAGGCCAGGCGGTCTTGCGCCAGGCGCAGGCCTTCTTCGCCTTCCGAAGCCAGCGGGTTGTAGAAGCCAACGCGCTCGATGAAACGGCCATCGCGACGGTTGCGCGAATCGGTAGCGACGATGTTGAAGAACGGGCGCTTCTTGCTGCCGCCGCGAGCCAGACGGATAACGACCATGGGATGATTCCTCAGAAAACGGGTGTCCGGGTGTTCAAACGAACACGAAACGCAAGAGTATAGCCCAGTTTCCGAGGCCAAACAAACACTTAGGTGATTGACGTGCCGGTGCCGTGCAGGCATCGTGGCAAAAACCGCGACGGGAGGCCTGCCATGCGTCCGCATCTGCACTTCTTGCTTCGTACTGCAAGGCAGTCCGCCCTGCTCGCCGTGGTTCTGCTGGCAGGCAGCGCGGCGGCGGCGCTGCCGCTCGAGCAGATCAAGCTGCCGGCCGGCTTCCGCATCGACGTGTTAACGCAGGAGGTGCCGGGCGCGCGCGCCATGGCGCTGTCGCCGTCGGGCACGCTCTTCGTGGGTTCGTTGCGCGAGGGCAAGGTCTACGCGGTCACCGACGCGCTCGGCGGCCGACCGCGCGTGCGCACTGTTGCCAGCGGGCTGCGCATGCCGGCCGGGGTGGCGCTGCGCGATGGCAGCCTGTACGCCTCGTCGGTGTCCAGGATCGTGCGCATCGACAATATCGAAGCGCGGCTGGACAACCCGCCGGCACCGGTGGTGGTAAGCGACCGCTTTCCGTCAGACGATCACCACGGCTGGAAATTCATCGCCTTCGGGCCGGACGGCTACCTGTACGTCCCGGTCGGCGCGCCCTGCAATATCTGCGCGCCCGACGAGAACCGCTACGCCAACATCATGAAGATGAAGCCCGATGGTAGCGACCTGCAGGTGGCGGCCCGCGGGGTGCGCAATACCGTCGGCTTCGACTGGCACCCGGCCACGCGCGAGCTGTGGTTCACCGACAACGGCCGCGACCGCATGGGCGACGATGTTCCCGACGACGAGCTGAACCGCGCGACGGCGAACAACCAGCATTTCGGCTATCCGTATTGCCACGCCGGCAACGTCGCCGACCCGGAATACGGCAGCAAGCGCCCCTGCTCGGAATTTGTCCCGCCGGTGGCGCGGCTGGGCGCGCACGTGGCCGCGCTCGGCATGCGCTTCTATACCGGCAGCCAGTTTCCGGCGGCATACCGTAACAATGTCTTCATTGCCGAGCATGGCAGCTGGGACCGTAGCCAGCCATCCGGCTACCGCGTGGTGCGCGTGGTGCTGGACGAGTCCGGCAAGGCCGTCCGGCAGGAGGTGTTTGCCCAGGGCTGGCTGCGCGGCAGGCCGTGGGGCCGCCCGGTCGACGTGCTCGTCGCCCCTGACGGCTCGCTGCTGGTCAGCGACGACCTGGCTGGCGCGATCTACCGGATCCGCTACGCACCGTAGCTGGAGACGGCACAAGCGCAGCCCGCAAAGAGCCGCCAAAACACCAGGAATGGCAAGGCCATGTGTCCGAAACAATCCGTTACACCGGTAACTCGCTTGGCATAGCGCGACCTGATGGCCGATGCGTACCATGAACCCATCTTCCAACAGCAACTTAGCGCGACAGGAACCTGGGAATCCGCATGATCACCCGCTCTCTCCTGCGCGACCTGGTGGCTGGCATCCTGGTGGCCTCGGGCCTGGTCGGCGCGGTAGCCGCCAGTCATGCCCAGGTCGCGTTCTGGCAACAAAGCCGTGCTGATGCCCGGCCGGTGCGGCTGCAGGCTGGCGATGGCTGGCAGGTCGCCAGCGTGCGCGCCGAAAGCCGCGACCACGTACAGGCGCAGATCGACCGCATGGAAGCTCGCGCCCGCGCAGACGACCGCCTGAGTGGCCGCCGCGCCGCCGCCATGCAGGGCGCTCGCGACGACAACCGTGTGCGCGCCCAGGATCAGCGCAGCAACCCTTCCGACGCCCGCAACGACTCGCGCCCCACCAGCGTCGGTCCCGGCTGGCAGGCACACGGCCGCGACAACGGCGGACGCTGAATCCCCATGCGGCTGGCGCTCGCGTGGCGCCGGCGCCCTGGGAAGCGCGCCGAGGAACTCGCTGCGGAACTCGCCCCGCGCCCCCATTGTCTTTATCTGAGTGTGTGCCCCACTTTCCGGGTGCCACACACAGGCTGCCGCCCGGCGCTGCCCGGGGCTCACAGCGTGCCGTCCAGTGCAGACGGCAATCGAACTGACCTGCCTCTGCCCGACACCTCCTGTCGGACCCGATCACGACAGCTCGGGCGCAGCCTCCAGAATGACAATAATTCCGTGAGGTTTGTCATGTCACCCCTTCTAAGCGACCTGGTCGAACACGCCGGCCAGTTATCGCTGTCCGTCCTGTTCATGGGTATCCTTACCCTGGTCCTTTACGGCGAAACGCATATCAGCGAACACGCCGCCACCTTTATCAAGAGCCTGCTTACGGGCGGCTGGCATTAGCGTCGCCCTGCGCGTCTGCTGATGCACTTCCACTCCCTGGCCGTAACCGCCGGCGTACAATGACTGCCGGCTGGCACGCGTGTGCCGCCGTTTTTCCCGAACCGCCACGCACGCCCCTACGCCATGCCTGCCGCCACGCCAGCCAGTCCCGCAACCACTCGCGCCACCACCCCGGCACGCGGCAAGTCCAAGCTGCTGACGGTCGCGCTGGCGTTCCTGTTCGGCAGCCTCGGGGCGCACCGCTTCTACCTGGGCGGGCTGCGCGACGTGTACGGCTGGGTTCACCTGCTGGGGCTGCTGGCCGGCGTCGTCGGCATTGCCTCGATGGCGACCGATGCCGGGACGCCCGCGCTCAACTGGACGTTCGCCGTTGCCGGCGGAGTCTCGGTCATCAGCGCCTTCCTTGGCGCCATCGTCTATGGCCTGCGCCCGGACGACAAGTGGGACGCGCGCTTCAATCCCCATGGCAAGCCCACGCGCTCCGGGTGGCCGGTCGTGATCCTGGTGATCCTGTCGCTGCTGATCGGCACCGGCCTGCTGATGGCGGGGCTGGCCATCAGCTTCCAGACCTTCTTCGAATCGCAGGTCGAGGCGGCGCGCGAGCTGTCGCAATAGCCGCGCCGGCGGCATTCACTGCGACCTGATCGACCACGTACGCGGCAACCTGCGGGCGGATGATGGCAGGTGATCCGCGATGCCCACCCTGCCGGCATTCGCTTGAGCACCGCGGCGGGCGCCAAAAGCTGCCTGCATTTGCGCGTGGTCAATGCGGCCGCAATCGGCAATTCCCCTTTCGCGCAAATCGCCCATACTGGAAAGACCGTCCGATCCTGGCGGCGACATGCGCGGCAGAGCGTGGCTCTGGCGGCGCAAAGGAGCACCAATCGACATGCCAACGTATGACGAAGGACGCCTGGCAGCCATCGCCGTCAGGCTGGCGCTGTCCTCCGGACTGCCGCCATCGAGCGCGAAGGCCGCGCTGGACCTGGCCAGCCGCATGATCGGCGACCAGCAGGCCACTGAAGCAGCTCAGAACAAGGAGCCTTGCGGATCGTCCTTGCCGCGTGGTCCCGCGGGCGGCCGGAATCGCGAAGTATCCAGTTCGAACCGGTTATAGCGGAAGCCGAGCCGGTCGGCGGCCTTGTAGAAGCGCTGACGTAGCAAGTCCGCCCACACGCCCGTGCCCCGCATGCGCGTGGCAAAGCTGGCATCGTAGGCTTTGCCTTCGCGCATGTCGCGAACGCGGTTCATGACCCGCTCGGCGCGATCGGGGAAATGCGCCAGCAGCCATTCCTCGAACAGCGGCCGCACCTCCCAGGGCAGCCGCAGCACGATGTAGTTCGCATAGACGGCGCCCGCCTCTCGCGCCGCTTCCAGCACACGCTCAAGGTCAGGCTCGGTGATGAACGGGATCACCGGGGCAATGCTTACGCCTACCGGAATGCCGGCGTCGGTCAGCGTGCGGATGGTACGCAGTCGGCGTGACGGCGTCGCCGCGCGTGGCTCGAGCGTGCGCGCGATGTCCGCATCCAGCGTGGTGATGGTGACCGCCGCCACCGCGAGCCGCTTGGCGGCCATCGGCGCCAGCAGGTCAATATCACGCTCGATCAGTGAAGACTTGGTGATCAGTGCGACCGGATGGTCGTGTTCGCTCAGCACCTCGAGGATGCCGCGGGTAATGCGCTGCTCGCGCTCGATCGGCTGGTAAGCGTCGGTGTTGACGCCCAGCGCGATGGTCTCGCAGCGGTACGAGGGCCGCGCCAGCGCCTCGCGCAGCTTCTCGGCAGCGTTGGACTTGGCGAACAGCCGGGTCTCGAAGTCGAGCCCCGGCGACAGGTCAAGGTAGGCGTGCGTGGGCCGCGCAAAGCAGTAGATGCAGCCGTGCTCGCAGCCGCGGTACGGGTTCAGCGACACGTCGAACGGGATATCCGGCGACGCGTTGCGGGTCAGGATCGTGCGCGCGCGTTCGATGCGTACCTGCGTACGCAGCGGCGGCAATGGCGCTTGCGGTGACGGAGTGGTGTTGGAGGCAGCCTCCGGATGCGCCTGCCCGACGGCAGTCGCCGGCTCTTCCATTGCCGGACTACCCCAGCCGTCGTCGAAGGTCTCGCGCTGGTCTCGCTCGAAACGTCCCTGCAGGTTGCTGACCGCGCCGCGTCCCTTGCGCGCGACGGGCGCCCGCGGGCCCGCCTGCGTATCGGCGGCGGCGGTGGACGTGTCTTTGAAGGGATTGGTGGGGCGCTTCATGATTGCCCGGCTTCGTTGGCCTGGCGTGGGTGGTCAGGTCGGCTGGCTCTTGTCCTCGACCGAGATTGCAAGCGTTTCCTTGATTTCTTCCATGACGACATAGCTTTTCGACTGCGCGGCACCGGGCAGTTGCAACAGGATGTCGCCCAGCAGCCGCCGGTATTCGCCGATCTCGCGGATGCGCGCTTTGATCAGGTAGTCGAAATCGCCCGACACGAGGTGACACTCCAGCACTTCCGGGATGCGCAGCACCTCGCGCCGGAACTGCTCGAACATATTGCCCGATTTGTTGCCGAGCGAGATCTCCACGAACACTAGCAGTGCACTGCCCAGCAGGGTCGGATTCAGCCGCGCGTAGTAGCCCATGATGACACCATCGCGCTCCAGGCGCTTGACCCGCTCGATGCACGGCGTGATGGTCAGGCCGACCGCCTCCGCCAGGTCTTTCATCGAGATCCTGCCGTCTGCCTGCAGCAGCGTCAGGATCCTGCGGTCGAGCCGGTCGAGCGTGCGTACGGGCTGGCGGCTGGTTCTCATTAGTTTTTCCTGTTTTACTGAGAAATTCGGTAACTATGACTGGATTGTATTCAATAGTATAGAGACAAATCCTTCTTCAACCTGAGATCGTAGTTGGGAGCCCCCGAAATGCGTGTTCTCGTACTTGGCAGTGGCGTCATCGGCGTCACCAGTGCGTGGTATCTGGCCAAGGCCGGTCATGAAGTGACCGTCGTCGATCGCGAAGCCGGACCCGCGCTGGGCACAAGCTTTGCCAACGCGGGGCAGATCTCCCCGGGCTACGCGTCGCCGTGGGCGGCGCCCGGCGTGCCGCTGAAGGCGATCAAGTGGATGTTCCAGGACCACGCTCCGCTGTCCATCCGTCCGGACGGCACGCTGTTCCAGCTGCAATGGATGTGGCAGATGCTGCTGAACTGCAGTGCCGAGCGCTATGCCGTGAACAAGGAGCGCATGGTGCGGCTGGCCGAATACAGCCGCGACTGCATCCGCGCATTGCGCGCGGAAACCGGCATCGCTTATGAAGGCCGCCAGCAAGGCACGCTGCAGGTGTTCCGCACCGACGAGCAGCTGCAAGGCGCGGCCAAGGACATCGCCGTGCTGGAAGAAGCCGGCGTGCCCTACCAGTTGCTTTCGCGCGAAGAACTCGCCGCGAGCGAACCGGCGCTGGCCGCTGTCAGCCACAAGCTGAGCGGCGGCCTGCGCCTTCCCAACGATGAAACCGGCGACTGCCAGTTGTTCACGACGCGGCTTTCGCAGATGGCCGAGCTGCTGGGCGTCAGGTTCCTGTACAACCGTTCGATCGACAGCCTGCTGACGCGGGGCGATGCCGTCACCGGCGCCATCGTCAACGGCGAGCCGATCTCCGCCGACCTGGTGGTCGTGGCGCTGGGCAGCTGGTCGACGCAGCTGGTGAAGCCGTTCCTGTCGGGCATGTCCAACCTGCCGGTGTACCCGCTCAAGGGCTTCTCGATCACGGTGCCGCTCAGCGACGCCTCGCGCAGCCCGGTGTCGACGGTGCTGGATGAAACCTACAAGGTCGCCATCACCCGCTTCGACGACCGCATCCGCGTCGGCGGCATGGCGCAGATCGTCGGCTATGACCGCAGCCTCGACCCGGCCAAGCGCCGCACGCTCGAACACGTGGTCACCGACCTGTTCCCCGGTGCCGGCGATGTCAGCCAGGCCACCTTCTGGACCGGCCTGCGCCCGATGACGCCGGACGGCACGCCGATCGTCGGCCCGACGCAGGTACGCGGCCTGTGGCTGAACACCGGACACGGCACGCTCGGCTGGACCATGGCCTGCGGCTCCGGCAAGCTGCTGTCGGACCTGGTCTCCGGGACTTCGCCGGCGATCCGTGCCGATGACCTGTCGGTGGGACGCTATCTCAAGCCCACGCGCCATCACCTGGCACCGCGGCCGGCGCATGCCTGACAACGGCGACACACAGGCAATACAAGGGCGGCCCTACAGGCCGCCCTTTTTGTTTGCTGATATCGCCTACCCCCGTAGCTATCAATAGACGCAAAAAAGCCGTTCGCGGGAAATCCCGGGAACGGCTCCTTTTGCGAACATGGCCGGCCGTATCATCCACCTCACGGCCGGCAAGCTGACGGCATCAGCCCAGCGCGGCCACCAGTTCCGGCACCACGGTATTCAGATCGCCCACCAGGCCGTAGTCGGCCACGGAGAAGATCGGGGCCTCGGCATCCTTGTTGATCGCGACGATCACCTTGGAGTCCTTCATGCCGGCCAGGTGCTGGATCGCGCCGGAGATACCGACGGCGATGTACAGCTGCGGCGCGACGATCTTGCCGGTCTGGCCGACCTGGTAGTCGTTCGGCACGAAGCCGGCGTCAACGGCGGCGCGCGAGGCACCCAGCGCGGCGCCCAGCTTGTCGGCCAGCGGCGTCAGCACCTTGGTGTAGTTCTCGCCCGAACCCACGCCACGGCCACCCGAGACGATGATCTTGGCGGCGGTCAGTTCCGGACGGTCGCTCTTGGCCACTTCGCGCGAAACGAACTGCGAAACGCCCGCGTCGGCCACAGCCGGCAGGGTCTCGACGGCGGCCGAGCCACCTTCGGCAGCGGCGGCGTCAAACGCGGTGCCGCGCACGGTGATCACCTTGATCTTGTCTTCCGACTTGACCGTGGCGATGGCGTTGCCGGCGTAGATCGGACGCTCGAAGGTGTCCGGGGCGTCGACCTTGGAGATTTCCGAGATCTGGGCCACGTCCAGCTTGGCGGCCACGCGCGGCAGGATGTTCTTGCCGTACGGGGTGGCCGGAGCCAGGATGTGCGAGTAGTCGTTGGCGATGGCCAGCGCCTGCTCGGCCACGTTTTCGGCCAGGCCGTCGCCAAAGTAGGCGGCGTCGGCCAGCAGGACCTTGGTCACGCCGGCGATCTTGGCGGCGGCGTCGGCCGCGGCCTTGGCGTTGGAACCGGCCACCAGCACGTGCACGTCGCCGCCGCATTGGGCTGCGGCGGTCACGGTGTTCAGCGTGGCGCCCTTGATCGATTGATTGTCGTGTTCAGCAATGACGAGTGCAGTCATGTTCTATCTCCCCGGCGCTCAGATAACCTTGGCTTCGTTCTTCAGCTTCTGCACCAGCGTCGCGACGTCCGGCACCATCACACCAGCGCTGCGCTTGGCAGGCTCGACCACCTTCAGGGTCGACAGGCGCGGCTTCACGTCGACGCCGAGGTCTTCCGGCTTGACGGTATCCAGCGGCTTCTTCTTCGCCTTCATGATGTTCGGCAGCGTGACGTAGCGCGGCTCGTTCAGGCGCAGGTCGGTCGTCACCACGGCCGGCAGCTTCAGCGATAGCGTTTCCAGGCCGCCGTCGACTTCACGGGTCACCGACGCCTTGCCGTCGGCAACCACCACCTTCGAGGCGAACGTGGCTTGCGGCAGGCCGGCCAGCGCGGCCACCATCTGGCCGGTCTGGTTGGAGTCATCGTCGATCGCCTGCTTGCCCAGGATCACCAGCTGCGGCTGTTCCTTGTCGATCAGCGCCTTCAGCAGCTTGGCCACGGCCAGCGGTTGCAGGTCTTCGTTCGACTCCACCAGGATGCCGCGGTCGGCACCGATGGCCATCGCGGTGCGCAGGGTTTCCTGGCACTGCGTGACACCGCACGACACGGCGACGACTTCGGTGACGACGCCGGCTTCCTTCAGGCGCACGGCCTCTTCCACGGCGATTTCGTCGAACGGGTTCATGCTCATCTTGACGTTGGCCAGATCGACGCCCGTGCCGTCCGCCTTGACGCGGACCTTGACGTTGTAATCCACCACCCGCTTGACTGCGACGAGTACTTTCATGCGCTCACTCCACTGATAGCTGATAGTCAGAAATTTTGTTCGCTCGTCATTATAACCACCGGGTTGGCGGCTCTCCTGTTTTTCGAACGATCGTACTATTTTATCGGCAAAATGATGCCGGGCATAGCCCGGCAGCCACCAGCCGTCAGGAGATTGTGCCGGAAATTGAGGCTTACGCGCATCGTCTGATTGGACGGAAGCCTCAAAGTGACCGGTACATAACCGCGATTGCCAAGGATTACCAGGCGGTGATCACGGATTCCTTGAAGGTCGAATTCACGTATTGCTTGATTTCGGGCGAGTGGTACGCCTTCACCAGCTTGGCCACCCACGGCTTGCCCTTGTCGGCCTCACGGATCGCGATCAGGTTGGCGTACGGACCCTTCGGACCTTCCATGGCGATCGCATCCTTGGTCGGCGACAGGCCGGCCGATTCCGCGTAGTTGCCGTTGATCGCGGCGGCATCCAGATCATCCAGCGAGCGCGGCAGCTGCGCGGCGTCCAGCTCGACGATGCGGACCTTCTTCGGATTCTCGGCGATGTCCAGCGGGGTCGCCTTCAGGCCGGCGTTAGGCTTGAGCTTGATCACGCCCTTGCTCTGCAGCAGCAGCAGGCCGCGGCCGCCGTTGGTCGGATCGTTGGGCACGCCCACGCGCGCGCCCTGCTTGAGCTGGTCGAGCGACTTGATCTTCTTGGAGTACACGCCCATCGGGAAGGTCACGGTGTAGGCGATGTGCGTGAACTTGTAGCCGCGGTCCTTGATCTGGGCTTCCAGGTAAGGCAGGTGCTGGTAGCTGTTGGCATCCAGGTCGCCGGCGGCCAGCGCGGCGTTGGGCTGGATGTAGTCGCTGAACTCGACCACCTGGATGTTCAGGCCGTCCTTGGCGGCGACCTTCTTCACCTGTTCCATGATCTGGGCGTGCGGGCCGCCGGTCACGCCGATCTTGATCGGCTTTTCCTGGGCGATCGCGCCGGTGGCGAGCGACGCGCCGAGCGCGGCGCCGAGCATCCATTGCAGCAGGTTGCGACGTTGCATGATGTACGTTCCTATCTCTAGAAGTAGTTTGGTTCAGCGGTGGCTGATGCGCCGGACCAGCCAGTCGCCGAAGCTCTGCACGGCCTGCACGAAGATGATCAGGATCACCACCACCGCCACCATCACCTCGGTGATGTAGCGCTGGTAGCCATAGCGGATGCCCAGGTCGCCCAGGCCGCCGCCGCCGATCGCGCCGGCCATGGCCGAGTAGCCGACCAGGCTGACAAAGGTAATGGTCAGGCCGGCGACGATGCCGGGCATGGCCTCGGGCAGCAGCACCTTCCACACGATCTGGCCAGTGGTGGCACCCATCGACTGGGCGGCCTCGACCAGGCCCTTGTCGACTTCACGCAGTGCGCTTTCGACCAGACGGGCAATGAACGGGACCGCCGCGATGGTCAGCGGCACGATCGCCGCGGTGGTACCGATCGACGAACCCACGATAAAGCGCGTGAATGGAATCACCACTACCAGCAGGATGATGAACGGGATCGAGCGCACCGCGTTGACCACCACGCCGATGGTGCGGTTGAACAGCGGGTGCGACAGCACGCCGCCGCGGTTGGTCAGGTGCAGCAGCACGCCCAGCGGCACGCCCAGCAGCGAGCCGACCACGCCGGAGATCGCCACCATCAGCAGGGTCTCGTTGAACGAGGTCAGGAACAGGTCAAACATTTCAGACCACATGCTCGAACTCCTCCACCACGACGCCTTGCGCCTGCAGGTATTCCATTGCTGCCTTCACGTCGGCCAGCTCGCCAGTGGCCATGATCGCCAGCGAGCCGAAGGCCTGGCCCTGGATCTCGTCGATGTGGCCGTGCAGGATGTTGAAATCCAGCCCGTAGCGGCGGATCGCCTGCGCCAGTACCGGCTGGTCGACGCCCTCGCCGGTGAAGGCGAGGCGGTAGACGTGGTCGCGGCCATTGCCGAGCCGGCTTTCGACGCGCTTGAGCACGCTCGCCGGCAGCTCCTGCGAAATGACATCGCCGATCATGGCGCGCGTGACGTCGTGCTGCGGACGCAGGAACACGTCGATCACGCGGCCCTGCTCGACCACCTGGCCGGCCTCGAGCACGGCGACGCGGTCGCACACCTGCTTGATGACCTCCATCTGGTGCGTGATCATCACGATGGTCAGGCCCAGTTCGCGATTGATCTGCCTGAGCAGTTCCAGGATGGAACGCGTGGTTTCCGGATCCAGCGCCGAAGTGGCTTCGTCCGACAGCAGCACCTTGGGCTTGCTCGCCAGCGCGCGCGCGATACCCACGCGCTGCTTCTGCCCGCCGCTGATCTGCGCCGGGTGGCGGTCCTTCAGCGCCGACAGGCCGACCAGCTCCAGCAGCGGCAGCACGGTTGCGGCGATTTCCGCCTTGGGCTTGCCCGCCAGTTCCAGCGGCAGCGCCACATTGTCATAGACGGTGCGCGACGACAGCAGGTTGAAATGCTGGAAGATCATGCCGATCTCGCGCCGGGCCAGGCGCAGCGCGCCGTTGTCCAGCGCGGTCAGGTCCTGGCCGTCGACGACGACGCGGCCGCTGCTGGGCCGGTTCAGCAGGTTGATGGCGCGAACCAGCGTGCTCTTGCCGGCGCCGCTGCGGCCGATGATGCCGAAGACTTCGCCCGCTGCAATCGACAGGCTGACGTCCCGCAATGCATGCACGTCGCCAGACGCGCCCGGGAAGCGCTGCGACAGTCCTTGCAGTTCGATCATGTAAAGGTGACCAAAAGAAAACGGCAACAGGCGAGTTTGTCTCGAGCGCTGTTGCCGCACTTATTTTTGTGAAGCCGGTATTTTATGCGATTCGCTTCATACCATAAACGAATTTTTATCGATGTCTTTATGCACACCCAGCATAAAGAACCACAATAAGTCGACTATTCGCCACGCCACGACGGCGTGCGCTTGTCGAGAAAGGCCTGCACGCCTTCCAGCGCCGAGTCATCCATCATGTTGCAGGCCATGGTCTGGCCGGCGAGCTGGTAGGCGGCCTCGATACCCATTTCAAGCTGGCGGTAGAACAGCCCCTTGCCGGCGGCGACGGCCGCTGCCGGCTTGGCGCAGATACTGGCGGCCAGCCGCGCCACCTCGTCGTCCAGTGCGGCGGCCGGCACCACGCGGTTGACCAGCCCGCGCTCGCGCGCGGTGGCGGCATCGATCATATCGCCGGTCAGCAGCATTTCCATGGCCTGCTTGCGGTGCAGGTTGCGAGACAGCGCCACGCCCGGCGTCGAGCAGAACAGGCCGAGGTTGACGCCGGACACCGCAAAACGCGCGTCGTCGGCGGCGACCGCGAGGTCGCACATCGCCACCAGCTGGCAGCCGGCCGCGGTGGCGATACCTTGTACCCGCGCAATCACTGGCTGCGGCATCTTCTGGATCGCCATCATCACGCGCGTGCAGCGGTCGAACAGGCGCCGGTAGTAGTCGTGCGACGGCGTCGCGCGCATCTCGCGCAGGTCATGGCCGGCGCAGAAGGCCTTGCCCGCACCGGCCAGCACCACCACGCGCACGGCGTCGTCGGCGGCTAGCCGGCGGAAGGTCTCGGCCAGCGCGTCCAGCAGGCCTTCGGACAAGGCGTTGAAGGCCTGGGGCCGGTTCATGGTCACCCGCACCACGCCGGCGGCATCGCGCGTTTCGGTCAGCAGCGGCGCGTCCACGCGCGCATCGTTCTCGGCCATGGCGGATGCCTCCTATCGTTCCAGCAGGACTTTCAGGTGGGCCAGTACGCTGCGGCCGAGCGCGCTCAGGTTATAGCCGCCTTCCAGGCAGCTGACGATACGCCCCTGCGCGTGCGTGCGCGCCACGTCGACAAGCTGGCCGGTGATCCACGCATAGTCCTGCTCCACCAGGCCCATCTGCCCGAGGTCATCCTCGCGGTGCGCGTCGAAGCCGGCCGAGATAAACAGCATCTGCGGGCGGAACTCGTGCAGGCGCGGCAGCCAGATGGTCTCGACCACCTCGCGCACGGCCATGCCGTTGGTGTAGGCCGGCAGCGGGATGTTTGCCATATTAGCCGCCAGGTGCTCGGTGCCGCTGTACGGGTAGAACGGGTGCTGGAAGAAACTGCACATGAGCACATGCTCGTCGCCGCGGAAAGCCGCCTCGGTGCCGTTGCCGTGGTGGACATCGAAATCGATGATGGCGACGCGCTCCAGCCCATGCGCCTGCAGCGCGTGGCGTGCGGCAATGGCCACGTTGTTGAAGAAGCAAAAGCCCATGGCGCGGTCCGGCTCGGCATGGTGGCCAGGCGGGCGCACGCAGCAGAAAGCGTTCTCGAACTCGCCCGAGATCACCGCATCGGTCGCTGCCACCGCGGCGCCGGCGGCCAGCTTGGCCGCGCTCAGGGTGTGGGCGTTCATCGATGTATCCGGGTCGATCGGGTAGTAGCCGCTGGCCGGGCTGGTGCTTTCCAGCGAATCGACATAGTCGGGCCGGTGCACGCGCTCGATCTGCTCGCGCGTGGCCGGCGTGGGCTCGCGGCGCTCCAGCAGCCCGTCCAGGCCGTGCGAAATCAGGTGATCCTCGATCGCCTGCAGGCGTTCCGGACACTCGGGATGAAAATGACCCATCTCGTGCCGCTGGAACTCGGGGTGCGTGTAATAGCCTGTCGGCATCTCTTATCGTCGCTCGGTTGTCTCCATTCGCTACGTTAGCACAGGGCGGGCCTTGCCACCCAATGCGCGTCCTCGCTGGCGAGCCCGGGTTAGCCGGTTCGCGCGCCGGGTCGCGCAAGCTGGCGCCGGGTTGCTGCAGTGGCATCCGCTATACTCGGTGCGACTTGCAAAGGACACCATGACCGACCCCCAGCGCTCACTGCGACGCCCCCTGCTGGGCGCCGCGCTTTCCGCTGCCGCACTCGGACTCTGCGGCCTCTCCCCCAGCCTTCTCGCCGCCGGCAAGCGCCGCGTCAGCGTGCGTGAAGAAGAAATCGAACCCGGCCGCTACCGCGACAACCCGCAAACCCGCGCCTTTATCGATGAAATGGTGGCGCGCCACAGCTTCGACCGCGGCGCGCTGCAGGACTGGTTCGGCCAGGCGGTCTATTCCTCGACCGTGGTGCGGCTGATCATGCCGCCCGCCACCACCGGGCGCAAAAGCTGGCGCGCGTACCGCTCGCGCTTTATCGAGCCGATCCGCATCAATGCCGGCGTGCGTTTCTGGCAGGACAACCGCGACACGCTGCGCCGCGCCGAGGCCGAATTCGGCGTGCCGGCATCGGTGATCGTCGGCATCATCGGCGTGGAGACCATTTATGGGCGCGACATGGGCACGTTCCGCGTGCTCGATTCGCTGTCGACGCTGGCCTTCGACTATCCCGACACGCCGAACCGCCCCGCGCGCTCCACGCTGTTCCGCAACCAGCTGGCCGACTACCTGCTGTGGTGCCGCGATACGCGCACCGATGTGTACTCGGTGCTGGGCTCATACGCCGGCGCGATCGGGATCCCGCAGTTCATGCCGACCAGCCTGCGCGAATACGCCATCGACTACGACAACAATGGCCGCATCGACCTGCGCAACAGCCCGACCGATGCGATCGGCAGCGTGGCGCGTTTCCTGCAGCTGCATGGCTGGGAACCGGGCCGGCCGGTGGTATGGCGCATTGCCGGCGACAGCGGCAGCCTTGGCGTCGCCACCGCGGCCGCGGATGGCGAACCGTGGCCGACGCGCACGCTCAACCAGCTGACCCGCGCCGGCCTGCGCGTGGACGAGCCCATCGACACGGCGCGCGAAGGCGAGACCGGCGTGCTGGTGGTGGACCTGCCCACGCCGGACCAGCCGACTGAGTACCTGCTGGGCCTGCGCAACTTCTATGTGCTGACGCGCTACAACCGCAGCTTCTTCTACGCACTGGCGGTGTACCAGCTGGGCGAAGCGGTCAAGGCGGCAATGGGCTGAGCCACGCCTGACACCCAGACGCAAAAAAACCTCGCTTGCGCGAGGCTTTCTTGTCTGCGGCCGCCGCCCGGATCAGGCCCGGATCAGGCCCGGATCAGGCCGGGAGCAGGCGGGAACATCAGGCCGGAAACACGCCGGTCGACAGGTAGCGGTCGCCGCGATCGCACACCACGAAGACGATGGTGGCGTTCTCCACTTCCTCGGCGATCCGCAACGCCACGCACAATGCGCCGGCCGCCGAGATGCCGCAGAAGATACCCTCCTCAGCCGCCATGCGGCGTGCCATGTGCTCGGCATCGGCCTGGCTCACCGGCTCGGTGCGGTCGATATGCGCGGGATCATAGATCTTGGGCAGGTAGGCTTCCGGCCACTTGCGGATGCCCGGGATGCGCGAGCCTTCGGCCGGCTGGGCACCAATGACCTGGATCGCCGGGTTCTGCTCCTTCAAATAGCGCGACACGCCGGTGATGGTTCCGGTCGTGCCCATCGCCGAAACAAAATGGGTGACACGCCCGTCGGTATCGCGCCAGATCTCGGGGCCGGTGCCTTCGTAGTGGGCTTGCGGGTTGTCGGGGTTGGCGAACTGGTCGAGGATCACGCCCTTGCCTTCGCGCTCCATCGCGTCCGCCAGGTCGCGGGCGTATTCCATGCCGCCCTTCACCGGCGTCAGGACAATCTCCGCACCGTAGGCCGCCATGCTCTGCCGCCGCTCCAGGCTCAGGTCCTCGGGCATGATCAGCACCATCTTGTAGCCGCGGATGGCGGCCGCCATGGCCAGCGCAATGCCGGTATTGCCCGAAGTGGCCTCGATCAGCGTATCGCCCGGCTTGATGCGGCCCCGCGCCTCGGCGCGGGCAATCATCGATACCGCCGGGCGGTCCTTGACCGACCCGGCGGGGTTGTTGCCTTCCAGCTTGCCGAGAATCACATTGCCGCGCGCGTCGTTGGCGGCACCGGGAATGCGCTGCAGTCTGACCAGCGGCGTATTGCCGATGGTGTCTTCAATTGTCTTGTAAGCCATGGGGGAGGGGGTGGGCGATGGTAGGTCAGGTTCGCCGGCCATTGTAATCCAGTCACCTTTCCCTCGCCGACAGGCGGGATTTGCGCAAACGCGCCCCGCCTCGCTCCCCTTCCCTGCGCTACTCAGTCGGCCTCGTGGTTGCCTTCGCCCAGCAGGTGGTACAGCAGAATGCAGCCAAAGGTTGCGGTACCGATGCCACCCAGCGTCATGCCGCCCAGCTTCAGCGTCAGGTCGCCGGCGGCCACCGTCAAGGTGGCGCCGACCGTGATCAGGTTGCGCGAGCTGGAGAAGTCCACCTTGTTCTGCACCCAGATCCGGCCCGCGGTCGCGGCGATCAGGCCGAACACCACGATGGTCAGCCCGCCGATCACCGGCCCCGGGATGGTCAGGATCAGCGCACCGAACTTGGGCGAAAAGCCCAGCAGGATGGCCACCGCCGCCGCCACCACGAAGATCAGCGTGGAGTAGATCTTGGTGACCGCCATCACGCCCATGTTCTCGGCATAGGTGGTCACGCCAGTGCCGCCGCCGCTGGCCGACAGCATGGTCGCGATGCCGTCGCCGATAAACGCGCGGCCGATATACGGATCGAGGTTGCGGCCCGTCATCACGCCAATCGCCTTGATGTGGCCAAGGTTCTCAGCCACCAGCACGATCGCCACCGGCGCGATCAGCAGCATGGCGCTGACCTCGAACACCGGCGCGCTGAACGCAGGCAGGCCGAACCAGCTCGCCGCGGCAACGCCGGAGAAGTCGATCGGCTTGCCGAGGCCCATCACGCTGGTGCCCACGTAGTAGGCAAGGTACCCCGCCAGTCCGCCGATCAGTACCGGCAGGCGGCCAAGCATGCCCGGCGCGCGCACCGCAACCAGGCCCACGGCAAGCACCGTCAGCAGGCCCACCCAGGTATCGAGCGACGAGCCGCTGACCGCCTTGACCGCAACCGGGGCCAGGTTCAGCCCGATGGCCGCGACGATCGCGCCGGTGACCACCGGCGGCATCAGCTTTTCCACCCAGGCGTAGCCCACTGCCTGCACCACCAGGCCGATCACTGTGTAGAGCGCGCCCGCTGCAATGATGCCGCCCAGTGCCACCGGGATATTGGGGTTGGGGCCGCTGCCGGCATAGCCGGTGGCGGCGATCACCACGGCGATAAAGGCAAAGCTGGAGCCGAGATAGCTGGGCACCCGGCCACGCACGCACAGGAAAAAGATCAGCGTGCCGATACCGGAAAACAGGATGGCGATATTGGGATTGAAGCCCATCAGGATCGGCGCGATGGCGGTCGAGCCGAACATCGCCACCACGTGCTGGATGCCGGCCAGCAGCGTCTGGCCGGCCGGCAGCCGTTCGTCGGGCCCGATTACCCCTTCGGTCTTGAGCCGCCATTTCGGCAGGAAACCCGCGTCCTCGCCATTCGCCATATGTTGTGCTCCCTGTGTCCGGGCGGGCCGCTGCGTCAGCGGCCGCCGCGATTGTGGTTGGTGATCGCCGCCAACCGGCTGCATATTGCCGGCCGGCGCGCGCGCGCGGCAGATCCTGCCGGCGCGGCGTCCGCATGATACTCCGCAGCCGGATGGCTGCGAAGCCGCACAGGTGTAGCACGAGACGTACCAGCAACGACGAGCCCGGACGCATCCGGAGCCGGCACAGGGAGACAGGCTCCGGTTGAAGCTTCAGCGCGCTGCCTTGGCGGCACCGGCTGGCGGCGCGGCAGCCGCCTTGGCGGGCTTGGCAGCGGGAGCCGAGGGTGCCGGTGCAGCAGCGGCGGCGGCGCCGAATACCAGCCCCCCTTCCTGCAACCTGGCCACGGACTTCGGCCCTACGCCGCTGACACGCTCGGCAAGATCGGCGGCATCCTTGTACGGACCGCGCTTGTTGCGCTCGTTGACGATATTGCGTGCGGTGGCGGGGCCGACGCCCTTGACCGACGTCAGCGCGGCCTCGTCGGCCGTATTGACGTCGATGGCGGCATGCGCCGCGCCGCCCGCGCACAGGCACATCGCAGCCAGCAGGGAAAAACGACGGACGAGTTGCCAGACCCAATGCTTGAACATGAAAGCTCCTTTGCTGTGGATGGTGTGAAGTACCACCCCGCCATCGCGGCGAGGCCAGCTCAGGATAGGTTCAGCGCGCCACGACGGCGCATACGGCAACACAAGTTGACACCGGCCGCACGAAAACGTGTCGGCCGGTCATCGGGATCGAGGAAATGCTGGATGCGGTCGTCAGCCGTTGCGCCCGATCAGCCAGCGGCAGTAGCGCGCCACGCCTTCCTCGACCGTCAGAAAGGCCTCACCGTAGCCGGCGCCGCGCAGCTTCGACACATCGGACTGCGTAAAGCACTGGTACTTGCCGCGCAGCGCGTCGGGGAACTTGACGTACTCGACCAGGCCTTCCTGTACCAGCTCTTCCAGCGACAGGCTCGGCTTGCCTTCCGCCTCGCGCAGCGTATTGACCACGGTGACGGCGATGTCGTTGAACGGCTGCGCCCGGCCGGTGCCCAGGTTGAAGATGCCGGACTTCTCGGGATGGTCAAGGAAGTACAGGTTGACCTTGACCACGTCCTCGACCGAGATGAAGTCGCGGCTCTGCATGCCGGGACCATACCCGCCGTAGTCGCCGAACAGCTTCACGGTACCGTCGGCGCGGAACTGGTTGAAATTGTGGAAAGCCACCGACGCCATGCGGCCCTTGTGGTTCTCGCGCGGGCCATACACGTTGAAATAGCGGAAGCCGACGATCTGCGACAGTGCAGACGGCAGCCTGCGCCGCACAATCTGGTCGAACAGGAACTTGGAGTAGCCGTACACGTTCAGCGGACGCTCGAACTCGCGGTCCTCGCGGAACACCTGCGAGGCGCCGTAGGTCGCGGCCGACGAAGCATAGAGGAACTGCGCGCCCTGCTCCAGGCAACTCTCCATCAGCGACACCGTGTAGCGGTAGTTGTTCTCCATCATGTAGCGCCCGTCGCTCTCCATGGTGTCGGAGCAGGCGCCTTCGTGGAACACCGCGCGGACCTTGCCGAACTGTCCCTTTGCAAAGCGCTCGAGGAAGTCCTCCTTGTCCAGGTAGTCGGAGATCTCGCAGTCGACGAGGTTGTGGAACTTGTCGGCGCGGGTCAGGTTGTCGACGGCGATGACATTGGTCTCGCCCCGTTCGTTCAGGCCCTTGACGAGGTTGCTGCCGATAAAGCCGGCGGCGCCGGTCACGATGATGGTCATGGTTGCTTCAGTAATGGGCGCCGCGCGTCACGGGGCGGTGCCGAACAATTCAGGGTAGGTAACGACGGCGGTGCCGAGCTTGCCGACCACGATGCCGCCGGCGCGGTTGGCATGCTGCACGGCTTCCTTGAGCGTCACGCCCGCGCCCAGCATGGTCGCCAGCGTGGCGATCACGGTATCGCCGGCACCCGATACATCATAGACCTCGCGCGCCTGGGCCGAGACGTGCAGCACTTCGGCTTCCGTGTAGAGCGTCATGCCCTCCTCCGAGCGCGTCAGCAGCAGCGCCTCCAGTTGCAGTTCGCGGCGCAGGTTCTGCGCGCGGATGGTGAGGTCGGCCTCGGTCTTCCAGGCGCCGACCACGGCACGCATCTCGGAGCGGTTGGGGGTGATCAGCGTGGCGCCGCGGTAGCGCGAGTAGTCGTCGCCCTTGGGGTCGATCAGCACCTTGCGGCCGGCTGCGCGGCCGGCGTCGATCATGCGGGAAACGTGCGTCAGGCCGCCCTTGCCGTAGTCGGACAGCACCAGCACCTGGTAGTCGTTGATCAGGCCCTGGAACCGGTCCTGTACCGCGGCCAGCACTTCGTGCGCCGGGGCGTTTTCGAAGTCCACGCGCAGCAGTTGCTGCTGGTGGGCGACTACGCGCAGCTTGATAGTGGTATTTAGCTTGGAGTCGCGGTGCAGGTAGGGCTCGACGTGGCTCTCGGCGAGCAGCGCCTCGAGCGTGCGCGCCGGCTCGTCGTCGCCGACGACGCCCAGCATGCCCACGCGCGCGCCCAGCGCAGCGGCGTTGCGCGCCACGTTGGCGGCGCCGCCCAGGCGCTCGTCGCTGCGCTTGACCTGCACCACCGGCACCGGGGCTTCCGGCGAGATGCGTTCGACGTCGCCGAACCAGTAGCGGTCCAGCATCATGTCGCCGACCACCAGGATATGGGACTGCCGGATCTGTTCCTGCGGGATGGTCTTGTTCATGAAGATCCTTGGCGATTGCGAGGCAGCCAGCGCCGCCTCGTCAGCATGTCGTTGATCAGTCGTTGACCCGTGCACGCTCTATTTGTTCGCGGAATCGTGCGCCGCCTGTTGTCCGGGCCGGGCCGCGCGGCCGATGGCGTGGTACTCGACGCCGCTCTCGGCCATCGCCTGGGGCTCGTACAGGTTGCGCCCGTCGAAGATCACCGGCGTCTTCAGCCGCCGCTTGATCTGGCCGAAATCCGGGCTGCGGAATACCTTCCATTCGGTCACGATGGCCAGCGCGTCGGCATCGTCCAGCGCATCCATCTGGTTGTCGTGGAAGCTGACGCGCGCCATCGCGTCCGGCAGGTCGGACAGGTCGGACTCCAGTGCGCGGCGTGCTTCAACCATCGACACCGGGTCGTGCACGCGCAGCGCAGCGCCGCGAGACACCAGCTCCCGCGCCAGGACCCGCGACGGCGCCTCGCGCATATCGTCGGTATTGGGCTTGAAGGCCAGCCCCCACATGGCAAAGGTGCGGCCGGCAAGGTCGTCGCCGAAGCGGCGCACGATCTTCTCGCCCAGCACGCGCTTCTGCGCACCGTTGACCGCTTCCACCGCCTCGAGCACGCGCATGGACTTGCCATGGTCGGCCGCGGTGCGCATCAGCGCCTGCACGTCCTTGGGAAAGCACGAACCGCCGTAGCCCGCGCCGGCATACAGGAAACTGTAGCCGATGCGGGGATCCGAGCCGATACCCATGCGCACAAGTTCGATATCGGCGCCGACCTCGTCGGCCAGGTTCGCCAGTTCGTTCATGAACGAGATCCGCGTGGCCAGCATCGAATTGGCGGCGTACTTGGTGAACTCGGCGGAACGCACATCCATGTAGAACGTGCGCTCATGGTGCCGGTTGAACGGCGCGTACAGCGTGCGCATGGTGGCCTGCGCATGGCGGCCGGCGGCGTCCGGGTTACAGCCCAGCACGATGCGGTCGGGGCGCATGAAGTCCTCGACGGCGGCGCCCTCCTTCAGGAACTCGGGGTTCGACACCACCGAGAACTGCAGGTCTTCCAGCCCGCGCGCGGCCAGTTCCTCGCGGATCGCGGCCGTGACGCGGTCGCCCGTGCCCACCGGCACGGTGGATTTGTCGACCACGACCTTGAAGCCGGTCATGTGCCGGCCGATATTGTGCGCCGCGGCCAGCACGTACTTCAGGTCCGCCGAGCCGTCTTCGTCCGGCGGCGTGCCGACGGCGATGAACTGCACGTCGGCATGCTCGACGCTGGCGGCGACGTCGGTGGAAAAAACCAGGCGGCCGGCGGCGCGGTTGCGCTGGATCAGCTCCTGCAGGCCCGGCTCGTAGATCGGCACGCCGCCCGCATTGAGCAGCGCGATCTTCTTTTCGTCCAGGTCGAGGCAGAACACATCGTTGCCCAGCTCCGCCAGGCAAGCGCCGGTGACGAGGCCGACGTAGCCGCTGCCGATAATGGTGACTTTCATGGCTTCAGGTCAGATTCTGTGGTGCTGCGCGCCGGGCTCAGCCGAGCGTCTCGGAACGCCGCGGGGCGTAGGTTTCCCAGCGGTTGCAACCCGGGCATTGCCAGTAGAACAGGCGGGCGCGGAAACCGCATTCGCGGCAGGTGTAGCGCGCCAGGTTGCGCGTGCGCGCCTGCAGCAGGTCGCGGATCGCGCCGGTTTCCTGATCGCGCTCGCTGGCGCCGTCCTCGGCGGGGGCATCGGCACCTGCCGGCACTTCGGCCGAGGTGACGGCGGCCTGCGCCTCAAAGTACTTTGTCAGCGCCAGCAGCGTGGGCTGGCGCCGCAATTGCTCGCGCATCAGGCGCGCCGCGGCCTCGGGGCCGTTCGTTTCGAGCTCGGCCTTGTAGGCGGTGTCGAGCAGTTCCGGCGCGAGCTTGCCCTTGAGCAGGCCGTGCAGCCACTCCAGCGCCGTACCTTCCTGCTGCAGGCTGGCGTAGGCCTTGACCACGCGGTCGGCGACCAGCGGCAGATAAGAGGCGTCCTGTCGTTCGATGCCCAGCCAGTGGCCGAGCGCGGCACGGGCGTCGCCAGCGGCGGCCGCCACGTCGCCCAGCAGGATGGGCGCGCGCACATTGGCCGGATTTTCTTCGATGGCCTGGTTCAGCCACTTCACCGCATCTTCGGGACGCTTGCGCTGCAGCGCATCCTGCGCCAGTTCGCAGCAGAACTGGGCGATCTGCAGGCTGTAGCTCTTCTGCTCCAGCGTCTGCAGTTCGCGCGCGGCGTCGATGGCCTTCTGCCACTCTTTCTCGACCTCGTACAGCTCGAGCAGCACGCGCTTGGCCGAGGCTGCGTACGGGCCGGACATCAGCCGGCGCAGCGACTCTTCGGCGCGGTCCAGCAGGCCGGCGCGCAGGAAGTCCTGGCCCAGTTCGTAGAGCGCATGTTCGCGCTCCGGCTCGGGCAGGTCGGGACGGGTTGCCAGGTTCTGGTGCACGCGGATGGCGCGCTCGGTTTCGCCGCGGCGGCGGAACAGCGCGCCAAGGGCAAAGTGAAGTTCGGTGGTCTCGGGATCAAGGCGGGCCACCTCGATAAAGGCGTCGATGGCCTTGTCGGGTTGCTCGTTGAGCAGGAAGTTGAGGCCCTTGAAATACGAACGCGGCAGCGCGCCCTGCTCGCTGATAAGCTGCCGCACGTCGAAGCGCGCCGCCATCCAGCCGAGGCCAAAGACAAGTGGCAGCGCCAGCAACCACCAGGTTTCAAACATCATGGATCAGACTTTCGGGCCGACTACGTTGTAAGGGACCGGCTTGGCGTCGCGCGGCGTGGCCGTGCTTGCAGCGGCCGGCTGCGGCGATGCTGAAGCGGCGGCCGCCTGCACCTGCGTCAGCGCGCGGCGCAGCTTGGCGACCTCCATGCGCTGGCGCATCAGGCCGGGCGCCACCGAGGCCAGCGCCGCGACCGCGCCAAGCACGAAGGCGGCGAACAGGATCAGGATCAGCGGGGCGTGCCAGACGGCGTTGAAGAACAGCTGCAGCGAAGCGTCGGCGGTATTGCGCAGCGCCAGCACGAACAGCAGCACGAATACGACGATACGGACGATCCAGGCGAACAGTTTCATGCAGGTAGGCAGCTTGGCAGCGTGACGTTTAAGCGGCGCCGGCGCTTGCGCGCGGGCCGGCAATGACCCCGGCATTGTAGCGGAATCACTTCCTCGATTCGGTAACGCGGCGGTTACGGGAGGCTAACGCGCGTGGCTCTGCGGGCGCTGACACGTATTGCGCGGCGATGCCTCATCGGGCGCGAGCAGCAGGCATAGCGCTGCAGAATAAAAAAAAGCGCCCTTTGGGGCGCTTTTTTTTGACTTGCCAGACAACTGGGCAGGCAGCCGATGCTCAGGGCCGGACCAGGTTCAGTCCGCCCTCGTGCAGCGCCGCTGCAGCGGCGCCAGTGCTTGCCTTGCCCGGCACGGCCTGGGCCGTACCGACGGAATGGCCGTTGCCATTGACGCCCGCAGGCGCCGGCTGGCTGCGGTCAACCCGTTCGCGCAACTCCTTACCCGCCTTGAAGTGCGGCACCCGTTTTTCAGGTACCAGCACCCGTTCGCCGGACTTGGGATTGCGCCCCACGCGAGGCGGACGCTTGTTCAGACCAAAACTGCCGAATCCGCGGATCTCGATGCGATGGCCATCGGCCAGCGCCTCGGACATCGCGTCGAGTATCGTTTTGACCGAGATGTCCGCATCCCGCAGCAGCAGCTGCGGGAAGCGGGCAGCCAGTTTTTCGACGAGCTCCGACTTGGTCATGGGCATACGCGCAAGCGCGGGGGCCTGCGATTACTGGTTGTCCTGGCCGAGCTTGGCCTTCAGCAGGGCGCCGAGGTTGGTCGTGCCAGCCGTGCCGGTGTCAGCCTGGAACTTCTGCATCGCTTCTTGCTGCTCTGCGCTGTCCTTGGCCTTGATCGACAGGTTGATATTGCGCGACTTGCGGTCGACGTTCACCACCAGGGCGGTGATCTGCTCGCCTTCCTTCAGCACGTTGCGGGCGTCTTCCACACGGTCAGCGGAGATTTCCGAAGCACGCAGGTAGCCTTCCACGTCGTCAGCCAGCTGGACCACGGCGCCCTTGGCGTCAACGGCCTTGATGGTGCCGGTAACGATCGAGCCCTTGTCGTTGGCCGAGATGAAGTTGTTGAACGGATCGCCCGACAGCTGCTTGATGCCCAGCGAGATGCGCTCCTTGTCGACGTCGATGCCCAGAACCACGGCTTCGACTTCGTCGCCCTTCTTGTACTTGCGCACGGCGTCTTCGCCGGACTCTTGCCAGGACAGGTCGGACAGGTGCACCAGGCCATCGATGCCACCAGGCAGGCCGATGAACACGCCGAAGTCGGTGATCGACTTGATCTGGCCGCTCAGCTTGTCGCCCTTCTTGTGGTTGCGCGAGAAATCGTCCCACGGGTTGGCCTTGCACTGCTTCATGCCCAAGCTGATACGACGCTTGTCTTCGTCGATATCCAGGACCATGACTTCCACTTCGTCGCCCAGCTGGACAACCTTCGACGGAGCCACGTTCTTGTTGGTCCAGTCCATTTCCGACACGTGCACCAGGCCTTCGATGCCGGCTTCGATCTCGACGAACGCGCCGTAGTCGGTCAGGTTGGTCACCTTGCCGAACAGGCGGGTGCCTTGCGGGTAGCGGCGCGAGATGCCGACCCACGGATCTTCGCCCAGCTGCTTCACGCCCAGCGAGACGCGGTTCTTTTCCTGGTCGAACTTGAGGATCTTGGCGGTGATTTCCTGGCCAACCGACAGCACTTCGCTCGGGTGGCGGACACGGCGCCAGGCCAGGTCGGTGATGTGCAGCAGGCCGTCGATGCCGCCCAGGTCAACGAACGCACCGTAGTCGGTGATGTTCTTGACGATACCGTTGACGATGGCGCCTTCCTTCAGGGTTTCCATCAGCTTCTGGCGCTCTTCGCCCAGGGTCGCTTCGACCACGGCGCGGCGCGACAGCACAACGTTGTTGCGCTTGCGGTCCAGCTTGATGACCTTGAATTCCAGGGTCTTGCCTTCGTACGGGGTGGTGTCCTTGATCGGACGCACGTCAACCAGCGAGCCCGGCAGGAACGCGCGGATGCCGTTGACCATGACCGTCAGGCCGCCCTTGACCTTGCCGGTCACGGTACCCGAGATGATCTCGCCGTCTTCCAGCGCCTTCTCGAGGTTCAGCCACGATGCCAGGCGCTTGGCCTTGTCGCGGGACAGGATGGTGTCGCCATAGCCGTTCTCGAGTGCGTCGATGGCCACGGAGACGTAGTCGCCGGCCTGCACTTCGAGTTCGCCCTGGTCGTTCAGGAACTCCTCCACCGGCACAAATGCCTCGGACTTGAGGCCGGCATTGACGACCACGAAGTTGTGGTCGATGCGCACGACTTCAGCGGAGATCACTTCGCCAGCCTTCATATTGGAGCGGGCGATCGATTCCTCGAACAGTGCGGCAAAGGATTCGTTAGTTTGCAGGTCGGACATAAACGTAAGGTGAAATCCGCAGTACGCTGGCCGGCGCGACTATCGCGCTCAGTCTGCCAGTGCAGCGGGGTCAGGTTTTACACAAGCCAGCGTCGGGCCGATCAGGCATGTCCGGGCTGGCCCCATCTGGTGCGGGCGAGGTCCGTTCGCTTGTCATGCGTCCGATGCATTCATGCACCGGACCGCACAGCGGCAAACCACTCCAGCACCTGCGCCACTGCCTGATCCACCGTCATGTCGGAGGTATCCAGCAGCTTTGCATCCTCGGCGGGACGCAGCGGTGCGGCGGCGCGGTTGCGATCCCGCGCGTCGCGCGCCTCGAGGTCACGCAAAAGGTCTTCGATATTAGCAGAAATTCCCTTATCAATCAATTGTTTATAGCGCCTGCGAGCACGCGCTTCAACACTTGCCGTGAGGAACACTTTCAACTGGGCGTCCGGAAAGATCACGGTGCCCATGTCCCGGCCGTCGGCGACCAGGCCTGGCAGCTTGCGGAAGTCGCGCTGCAGCTGGGTCAGCGCGTCGCGCACCGGCTGGTGCACGGCGATGGCCGAGGCGCGGTTGCCGATGGCCTCCGCACGGATCGCCAGGCTGACTTCCTCTCCCTGCAGCCAGACCCGGTCCGGGCCGAACTTCACTTCAAGGCGCGAGGCGACCTTTGCCAGGGTGTCCACGTCGGCCAGGTCAACGCCGGCGCGATCGCTGGCCAACGCCACCAGCCGGTACAGGGCCCCGCTGTCGAGCAGATGGAATCCCACCGCGTCGGCGACCTTGTGTGCGACCGTTCCCTTGCCCGAGGCGGTCGGCCCGTCAATGGTGATGACGTTGACAATAGTCATTGGTTATGAAACTCAAAGAAACGATTTATTGTTAAGCCAACTGAGAATCATTATCATTTGATTCATGGCGCTTCGCCGCAATCGCGGCCAGCACCCTCCAGTTTTCAGTTGCGAGGCAATCTACCATGGCAAAAACCCTGACGTTCGGCATCATGCACCTCGGCATCGCTTTCAGCGTGACGTATGCGCTGACCGGCAGCCTTGCCATCAGCGGTGCCATCACGTTCATCGAACCGGCCGTCAATACCGTGGCGCACTACTTCTTCGATCGCTACTGGGAACGGCGCGAGCGCCGCCAGGCTCCTGCCAGCGGCGAAGCAACCAGGACCCGCGCCACGACCGGCGACCTGGTCAGCGTGTAACGCCGGCAAATACGCCGAAGTAGTCCGGGAACGTCTTCGCCACGCAACCCGGGTCGTTGATCCGCACCGGCAGCGGCCCGAATGCGGCCAGCGAGAAACACATCGCCATGCGATGGTCATCATAGGTGCCAATGCCGTCCGCCGGGGTCTGCCAGGCGGGCGGCGGCGTCACACGCAGATAGTCCGCCCCTTCTTCCACGACTGCGCCCAGCTTGCGCAGTTCCGTTGCCATCGCGGCGATCCGGTCGGTTTCCTTGACGCGCCAACTGGCGATATTGGTCAGGGTCGTGGTGCCTTCGGCAAACAGCGCCGCCACCGCCAGCGTCATGGCCGCGTCGGGGATGTGGTTGCAGTCGAGCTCGATGCCGTGCAGCCGGCCATCGTCGCGTTCCGTACCGCGCACTTCGATCCAGTTGTCGCCCGCCATGATGTTGGCGCCCATGCGGTTGAGCGCATCGGCAAAACGCACGTCGCCCTGGATGCTGGTCATGCCCACGCCCTCGACCCGCACCGGCCCGCCGCCGATCGCCCCGGCCGCCAGGAAATACGATGCCGAGGACGCATCGCCCTCCACATAGATCTCGCCGGGTGACTCGTAGGCCGTGCCGGCCGGCAGCACGAAGCGTTCCCAGCCCTGCCGCTCGACCTGGATGCCGAAACGCGCCAGCAGGTTCAGCGTGATCTCGATATAGGGCTTGGAAATCAGCTCGCCCACCACCTCGATCTCGATCCGTCCGCTGTCGCTCTGCGCCATCGGCAGGCTCATCAGCAGCGCGGTCAGGAACTGGCTCGACACATCGCCGCGCACGCGGATCGGCGCGTCGATGCGGATGCCGGCGGGCTGGATATGCAGCGGCGGGAAACCTTCATTGCCAAGGTAGTCGATCACCGCGCCGACCTGGCGCAGGCCGTCGACCAGGTCGCCGATCGGCCGCTCGTGCATGCGCGGCACGCCCGATAGCTTGTAGCTGCCGCCCTGCAGCGCCAGCGCGGCCGTCAGCGGGCGGATCGCCGTGCCGGCGTTGCCCATGAACAGCTCGGCCGACTTGTTCGGGAAATTGCCGCCGGCGCCGGCCACGATGTAATCGGCGCCGTCCTGCCGCCACGCCACGCCCAGCGTGCGCAGCGCCTGCAGCATCACGCGGGTGTCGTCGGAATCGAGCAGGTCGCGCACGCGGGTTTCGCCGGTGGCCAGCGCGGCCAGCAGCAGCACGCGGTTGGAGATGCTCTTCGAGCCCGGCAGCCGCACGGTGCCGGTGGCGCGAGTCAGGGGGCCAAGCGTCAGGTGTTCCATGGTCTCGGTAGGCGCCGGGGCGCCTCGGGGTTCGTATTACGGTTCGATATGGTTGTTGCCCGCGGCGCGTTCGGCGCCCCAGGCCAGCCGGGTCTTGCTGGCGCGCGTGAAGATGCGTTCAAGCGCGTCGCCGTCGCCCTTCTCGATCTGCGTCTTCAGGTGCGCAAGCACCGACTGGTAGGTGCCCAGTTCACGCAGCAGCGCCTCGCGGTTGGCTACGCAGATGTCGCGCCACATTTCCGGCGACGAGGCCGCGATGCGCGTGAAATCGCGGAACCCGCCACCGGCAAAATCCAGCTTCAGCGCAGCGTCTTCGGCATTGGCCACTTGCGCCACCAGCGCGTACGACAGCACGTGCGGCAGGTGGCTGACCGACGCGAACACCGCGTCGTGCTGCACCGCCGACATCACGTGGCATTGCGCGCCGGCTTGCTCCCACATTGCGCGGACCGCCGCGACATCGGCGCGCGAATTCTCCTGCAACGGGCACAGCACGGTTTTCTTGCCGACATACAGGTCGGCGAGCGCGGCTTCCACGCCGTTGAGCTCGCGCCCGGCGATCGGATGCGCCGGCACGAACTGCGCGACCTTGTCGCCCAGCGCGGTCTTGGCCGCCATGATCACGTCGGACTTGGTGCTGCCCGCATCGGTGACGATGGTGCCGGGCTGCAGGTGCGGCTCCAGCGCATGCAGCAGCGCAAAGTTCTGCGCCACCGGCGCGCACAGCACGATTACGCTGGCGCCGCGCGCGGCATCGGCGAGCGTCGCCGCCTCGTCGATCACGCCAAGGTCCAGCGCCTTCTGCAGCGACGCGGGCGAGCGGCCCACGCCGACCACCGTGCCCGCCACGCCGGCACGCTTGAGCGCCAGCGCGAGCGAGCCGCCGATCAGGCCGACGCCGACAATGACAACACGGGAAAAATGCAAAGCACTCACGATTTCAGGCCCGACGGGCAGTGGCTCGGCCGGGCCGAGCGATAGCAAAAAGGCACGGCGCCGGGCACAGCGGCCCGGCGCGAATCGCCGCGATTGTAGCGGGGCTTACGCCAGCGCCCGCTCCAGTGCCGCAATGAAGGCCGCGTTTTCCTCGGGCAGGCCGATGGTCACGCGCAGCCAGCGCGGCAGGTTGTAGTTGCCCACCGGGCGCACGATCACGCCCTGCTTGAGCAAGGCCAGGTTGACACGTGCACCGGCACCGTCGTCGTCGCCGACGCGGACCAGCACGAAGTTGCCCGACGACGGCACGTATTCGAGCCCGAGACGATCGCAGGCCTCGATCAGCTGCGCCTTGCCCGCACGGTTCAGCTCCGCGCTACGGCGCAGGAACTCGGCATCGCCCAGCGCCGCGATCGCCGCGGCCTGCGCCACGCTGTTGACATTGAACGGCTGGCGGATGCGGTTAAGCAGATCGGTCAGCGCCGGCTGTGCCACTGCATAGCCGATGCGCAGCCCCGCCAGGCCATACGCCTTGGAGAAGGTGCGCGACACCATCAGGTTGGGATAGCGGCGCACCCACTCGATCGAATCGTATTGCTGGTGGGCATCCAGGTATTCGTTGTAGGCCTCGTCCAGCACCACCACCACGTTCGGCGGCACCGAGCGCAGGAAGGCCTCGACCTGCGCAGCCGGCAGGAAGGTGCCGGTGGGATTGTTGGGGTTGGCGATAAAGACCAGCCGCGTATCCGGCGCGATCGCCGCGCCCATGGCATCGAGATCGTGGCCGAAATCGCGCGCCGGTACTTCGATGGCCCGGGCGCCGATCTCCTGTGTCGCCAGCGCATAGACCGCGAACGAGTACTCGGCATAGACGATCGACTGGCCGGGCTCGACCAGCGCATGTGCGGCCAGCTCAAGGATGTCGTTGCTGCCGTTGCCGAGCGTGAGCCAGTCCTCCGGCACGCCGAAACGCGCCGACAAAGCGGCCTTCAGCGCAAAGCAGTTTGAATCAGGGTAGCGCCCCAGGTCGGCGACGGCGGCAGCCACGGCGCGCTGCGCCGACGCCGGCATGCCCAGCGGATTCTCTTTGGAGGCGAGCTTGACGATGCCGGCCTCGTCCAGGCCGAACTCGCGCGCGACTTCGGAAATCGGCTTGCCGGCCACGTACGGCGAGATCGCCCGCACATAGTCCGGTCCGAACACCGTGCCGCCATGCTTACCCTGTTCTGCCATCTTGTCTCCTTGCTCCGGTTGCGCTGGCCTTGGTTATTCACCTTACTTGCTCGACGGATACGAGCCCAGCACCTTCAGATAGGCCGCGTTGCGGCGCAGTTCGTCGATGGCGCGTGCCACCGCCGGCTCATGCTGGTGCCCTTCGACGTCGACGTAGAAGTAATACTCCCACGCACCGCTGCGCGCCGGACGCGATTCGAAGCGGCACATCGACACGCCGTTCTCGGCCAGCGGCGCCAGCAGCTGGTACACCGCGCCGGCCTTGTTCGGCACCGACAGGATCATCGAGGTCTGGTCGCTGCCCGACGGCTCGGTCTCGTAGCGGCCGATCACGGCGAAACGCGTGCGGTTGTGCGGATCGTCCTGGATATGCGTGCGCACCAGGTGCAGGTGGTAGCGGTTCGCAGCCGATTCGCCGGCGATCGCCGCGACGGTGGGGTCCTCGCTGGCCATGCGCGCGGCTTCGGCATTGCTCGACACCGCCTGGCGCTCCAGGTGCGGATAGTTGGCCGTCAGCCAGTGCTGGCACTGCGCCAGCGCCTGCGCGTGCGCGCGCACCACGGTCACGCCCTTCATGTCGGGCGTCGACGCCATCAGGTTGTGATGCACCTTCAGCGCGATCTCGCCGCTGATCTTCAGCGACGTCTGCAGGAACAGGTCGAGCGTGCGCGACACCGCGCCCTCGGTCGAGTTTTCCACCGGCACCACGCCGTATTCGACAGTGCCTGCCTCGACCGCTCGGAACACTTCGTCGATGCTGGGGCAAGGCACGCCGCTCACCTCATGGCCGAAGTGCGCATACAGCGCCTGCTCCGAGAACGTGCCGGCCGGGCCCAGGAAAGCGACTTCCAGCGGCTTCTCCAGCCCGCGGCAGGCGGACATCACCTCGCGCCAGATCGCGGCCACGCTCTCGCCCAGCAGCGGACCCGGATTGGCACCCTGCACCTTGCGGATGACCTGCAGCTCGCGCTCCGGGCGGAACACGGGCGCGCCGTACTTCTTCTTGACCTCGCCAACCGCGAGCGCGAGCTTGGCCCGCTGGTTCAGCATGGCCAGCAGTTCGCGGTCCACCGTGTCGATCTGCTCTCGCAGCGGCGCCAGCTCGACCGACAGGTTGCGTTCGGCCTCGCTCAGGTGGTTGCCGTTGGGCTGCGTCTCCTCGTGCGCAGGGGTGCTGTCTTGACTTGTCATTGTATGAATCCGGTGGGCCGCCGGGGCGCGGCGGCCGGGGAAAAACCTGTCCGCGACAGCCCGCGCGCGCGATGGCGCGTGGGCTGTGTCGCGGACACGCGCCTCAGGCCGAGGTGCGTTCGAACTCGCGCATGAAATCGATCAGCGCCGTCACACCTTCCAGCGGCATCGCGTTGTAGATGCTGGCGCGCATGCCGCCCACGGTCTTGTGTCCCTTGAGTTGCACCAGGCCATTGGCGCGTGCCTGCGCCAGGAAGGCATCGTTGCGCGATTCGTCGCCGAGGAAAAACGGCACGTTCATGCGCGAACGGCAGCCCGGAGCGATCTCGTTGCGGTAGAAGTCGCTCTGGTCCAGGAAGTCGTACAGCGCCGTAGCCTTGGCGATATTGCGCTGTTCGATCGCCGGCACGCCGCCCTGGCGCTTGAGCCATTTGAAGACCAGTCCGGCGATGTAGATGGCGTACGTCGGCGGCGTGTTGTACATCGAATTGTTCTCGGCCACCTGGCGCCAGTTGAATGCCGACGGGCACAGCGGATGCGCGTGGCCCAGCAGGTCCTCGCGCACGATCACGATGGTGACGCCGGCCGGGCCGATATTCTTCTGCGCGCCGCCGTAGACCACCTGCACGCGCGACCAGTCGATCGGGCGCGACAGGATATGGCTGGAAGCATCGGCCACCACCACGCGCTTGCCCTTGACCTGGCCGATATCGGGAATGTCCTGGAACTCGACGCCAACAATGGTCTCGTTGGTGCACAGGTGCACGTAGGCGGCGTCATCCGACAGCTTCCAGTCGGCAACAGCGGGAATGCGGTGGAATTTTTCCGCCTCGTTGGACGCGGCGATATTGACCGTACCGTAGCGGCGCGCTTCCTGCTCGGTCTTGATCGACCAGGTGCCGGTGACGACGAAGTCGGCCTTGGGCTGCTCGGCATTGCGCAGGCGCATCAGGTTCAGCGGCACGATGCCGTTTTCGCCAATGGCCCCGCCCTGCAGGAACAGCACGCGGAAATTGTCGGGGATATGCAGCAGCTCACGCAGGTCGGCGATGGCCTCGTTGTGGATGCCCTCGAACTCGCGGCTGCGATGGCTCATCTCCATCACCGAAACCCCGGTCCCGCGCCATGACAGCATTTCCTCGGCAGCCTGTTGCAGCACTTCGGCCGGCAGCATGGCCGGGCCCGGGGAGAAGTTGTAGACGCGTTCGGCCAATGCACGCTGCATCATGCCGGCAAGAGCGGGATTCTGGGGATCGTTCATGAGACGGGGAAAGGAAAAATGGCTGCCGGAGTTACCCAAGCAGCCATTATCCCTCAAACCCGTGCCCGGTTGGGCGCCCGGGGTTGGACCCCGGTGCAGCGCCGGCCCGCGCGAGGCGGCCTTAGCGACACATTACGGCGCATTGCGGCGCAATGCCTCAGGCCCCTGCGGCGAAGATCACTTCGACGCGGCGGTGATTTCCTTCTCGGCCGCGTCGCGCATCGACTTGCCGACCTGCGGGCCGTACTTCTGCATCATCGAGCCCCAGATCTCCTGGGTCGCCTTGCCCTGGTTGGCCATGAACTTCTGGCCGGTCGGCGACTTCAGGAACGTGGTCAGATCCTTCAGTTCCTGCGTGGAGTAGTACTTGCCGAAGGCGTCGTAGTGGGCCTGGATGGCGTCCTTGCGGAAACCATCGGTGTTGAATGCCGTGCCGGCGCCGTCAACCATGCGCTGGACCGCGCCGTTCTTCTTCAGCTTTTCAACCGCGGCCTGCTTCTGCTTGTCGCTCAGGGTCTTGTTCTCGACCAGAACCTGCTCCAGCACCAGCGGGGCTTCCTGCTTGGCGCCTTGTTGCCAGTTTTCTGCCTGGCCCTTGACGGCCTGGTCAGCCTGCATGACGGAAAGCAGTTCCTTGATGGCTGCCGTCTTTTCCGCGTCCTGTGCATGGGCATGCTGCGCCACCATGAAGGTCGGAACGAAAGCGGCCAGAACAGCGATACGTCGATAGGTTTTGAGCATTGTGACTCCCTGGTAAATACGTCCGTTTTAGTCCGGACAGCCGCAAGTCGAGTTCCGGCTGACGTCCTGTTGTTGCAACAATTTACGTTTTAACGCGCGATGGGGGCAATTGGTTACGAATTGGCGTCGGCATCGGCGTTACCGCCCGCCTCTTCCGTCTCTTCCGGGCCGGCGCCATTGTCGGCGTCGCTCTCGACGATGCGCTGCAGGCCGGACAGCTTGGTACCCTCGTCGACGTTGATCAGCGTGACGCCCTGCGTGGCCCGGCCCATTTCACGGATTTCACCGACGCGGGTACGGATCAGCACACCGCCGGTGGTGATCAGCATGATTTCGTCTTCCGGCGAAACCAGCGCCGCCGCCACGACGCGGCCGTTGCGCTCGCTGGTCTGGATCGCGATCATGCCCTTGGTGCCGCGGCCGTGTCGAGTGTACTCGGCGATCGGCGTGCGCTTGCCGTAACCGTTCTCGGTCGCGGTCAGAACGCTGCCACGCCCGCCCGCCTCCGCTTCCTCGGCGGATTCGGCGGGCGCAACCAGCATGGCGATCACGGCCTGGCCGTCCTCCAGGTTCATGCCGCGCACGCCTCGTGCCTGGCGGCCCATGGGGCGCACGTCGTTTTCGTCGAAACGCACCGCCTTGCCGGCATCCGAGAACAGCATCACGTCATGCTGGCCGTCGGTCACGGCAGCACCGATCAGGTAGTCGCCCTCGTCCAGGTCGACGGCAATGATGCCGGCCTTGCGCGGGTTGGAGAACTCGGTCAGCGCGGTCTTCTTGACCGTGCCGCGTGCGGTGGTCATGAAGATAAAGTGCTCGGCGTCGAACTGGCGCACCGGCAGGATCACGTTGATCTTTTCGCCGTCAGACAGCGGGAACATGTTGACGATCGGACGCCCGCGCGAGTTGCGGGAACCCTGCGGCACTTCATAGACCTTCAGCCAGTACAGCCGGCCGCGGTTCGAGAAGCACAGGATGTAGTCGTGGGTATTGGCCACGAACAGGGTGTCGATCCAGTCGTCTTCCTTGGTTGCCGTCGCCTGCTTGCCGCGCCCGCCGCGCTTCTGCGCGCGATACTCGGAGATCGGCTGGCTCTTCATATAGCCGCTGTGCGACAGGGTGACCACCATGTCCTGCGGCGTGATCAGGTCCTCGGTGTCCAGCTCGGTCGCGTTCAGTTCGATCTGCGAACGGCGGTCATCGCCGAACTCGGCGCGGATAGCGGTGAGTTCATCGGTGATGATTGCAGTAATGCGCTCGGGACGGGCCAGGATATCCAGCAGATCGGCGATTTCCGCCATGATGTCGCGGTATTCCTGGACGATCTTGTCCTGCTCCAGCCCGGTGAGGCGTTGCAGGCGCATTTGCAGGATTTCCTGCGCCTGGCCGTCTGACAGCTTGTAGAGGCCGTCGGCCTGCATGCCGAACACCGCCGGCAGGCCGTCCGGCCGGTACGATGCGCGCCCCCCGGGGGTCTCGCTCTCGGCACGTGCAAGCATCTCGCGCACCAGGCCGGAATCCCAGGCCTTGGACATCAGCTCCTGCTTGGCGATCGGCGGCGTGGGCGCGGCCTTGATGATGGCGATGAACTCGTCGATATTCGCCAGCGCCACGGCCAGGCCTTCCAGCACATGGCCGCGTTCGCGCGCCTTGCGCAGCTCGAACACGGTGCGGCGGGTCACGACCTCGCGGCGGTGCGCGAGGAAGTACTCCAGCATCTGCTTCAGGTTCAGCAGGCGCGGCTGGCGGTCGACCAGCGCCACCATGTTCATGCCGAAGGTGTCCTGCAGCTGGGTGTTCTTATACAGGTTGTTAAGAACGACCTCGGGGACCTCGTTGCGCTTGAGCTCGATCACCACGCGCATGCCCGACTTGTCCGACTCGTCGCGGATATCCGAGATGCCTTCGATCTTCTTTTCCGTAACCAGCTCGGCGATGCGCTCAAGCAAGGTGCGCTTGTTCACCTGGTAGGGCAGCTCGTCGACGATGATCGCCTGGCGCTGGCCCCGGTCGATATCCTCGAAGTGCGTCTTGGCGCGCATGACCACGCGGCCGCGGCCGGTGCGATAACCTTCGCGCACACCCTGGATGCCATAAATAATGCCGGCGGTCGGAAAATCCGGAGCCGGAATCAATTCAATCAGTTCATCCACCGTCGCCTGCGGATTGCGCAGCAGATGCAGGCAGCCGTCGACGATTTCATTCAGGTTATGCGGGGGGATATTGGTGGCCATACCCACTGCAATACCCGAGGAACCATTGATTAGCAGATTGGGAATACGGGCCGGGAGAATAGAAGGCTCTTTTTCGGAGCCGTCATAGTTGCTGTCGAAATCGACGGTTTCCTTGTCGATGTCATGCAGCATCTCGTGGGCGATTTTCGACAGGCGGATTTCGGTATAACGCATGGCCGCGGCGTTATCGCCATCGACCGAACCGAAATTGCCCTGCCCGTCCACCAGCATGTAGCGCAGGGAGAAGTCCTGCGCCATGCGGACAATGGTGTCGTATACAGCAGTGTCACCGTGCGGGTGATACTTACCAATCACATCCCCGACAATACGGGCCGACTTCTTGTACGGACGGTTCCAGTCGTTGTTGAGCTCGTGCATCGCAAACAGCACGCGCCGGTGCACCGGTTTCAGGCCGTCCCGCACATCGGGAAGCGCGCGCCCGACGATCACGCTCATGGCGTAGTCGAGATAGGAGCGGCGCATTTCCTCTTCGAGGGAGACCGGAAGGGTTTCTTTTGCGAATGGATCCATTGCGGCGTGGTTTATGCGGCAGGTTTAAGCGAATGACAGGCCCTTTTGCACGTGGCGCCGGCAGGCGCCTGACGGCTGGGCAACGTGCCATTCTAACATGCCGGCATCCCCGACTTACCGCCCTCGGACAGCCTCGCCGGAGCCAGCCGGCGGCCTTGCCCGAATCCCGGAAACCCTGATGCCACAAGGCTTTGCGGGCGACACAAGACCTATGTTGCACAAACACCACAGGCCCAAAACCCATGGGGCGAATCGAATATATTTACTTCTTAGGAAACGACCCTTGTGGCACAATTCCCCAGCGAAGAGCCAGACATTGTTCGAAGTGGAGCATACACCACATCGAGAATGTTATACTCCGAAGAATGTATGACTTGTTTTCGTCCATTTGCTCGCAGTAACCCTGCGGTGATCTCATCCTGAGAGGAGAAATATGAAAAAATTTGCCAAGCTCGCGCTCGTTGCAGCTACCGCAGTAATGGCTGCATCCGCTCAAGCCCAGTCCGTCCCCTACGAAAAGAAGGCAGTGAACGATAACTGGGGCAACGGTACGAGCGAGTACGTGTGGAAGAATGGCACGAACGAGCTCTGCTGGCGCGACAGCTCCTGGACTCCGGCCACCGCCAACGCCCTGTGCGACGGCGCGCTGGCTCCCGCAGCCCCGGCACCGGCACCGGCCCCGGTGGCTCCGCCGGTCGTGTCGAGCGAGAAGGTCACTTTCGCTGCTGACACCCTGTTCGACTTCGACAAGGCTGTCCTGAAGCCGGAAGGCAAGGCCAAGCTGGACGACCTGGTCTCGAAGCTGCAAGGCATCACCCTGGAAGTCATCATCGCCGTTGGCCACACCGACTCGTTCGGCTCGGACAAGTACAACGATCGCCTGTCGATCCGCCGTGCTGAATCGGTCAAGGCTTACCTGGTGAGCAAGGGCGTTGAAGCCAACCGCGTCTACACCGAAGGCAAGGGCAAGCGCCAGCTGAAGGTCGACCCGAAGTCGTGCAAGGGCAACCGCAAGGCCCAGATCGCCTGCCAGCAGCCGAACCGCCGCGTGGAAGTCGAAGTGGTCGGCACCCGCAGCGCACGTTAATCGGATCCTTTCCGATCAAGAAAGCCCAGCGCAAGCTGGGCTTTTTTTTTGATACAGTTGCCCACACACCTCCTCCGCCGGCGTGGGCAGTTGCCGCCGGCCCGCATACGATGACGTTGCCCTCCCAGACCCTGTCCACCCATCCCGATCCGCTGCGCCGGAACGCCGACCCCAAGGAAATCGACAAGTTCAGCGAGCTCGCCCACCGCTGGTGGGATCCCGAGAGCGAGTTCAAGCCGCTGCATGAACTCAATCCGCTGCGCCTGGGCTGGATCGACGGCATTGCCGGACTGGCGGGCAAGCGCGTGGTCGACGTGGGCTGCGGCGGCGGCATCCTGTCCGAGAGCATGGCGCGCCTCGGTGCGACCGTGCGCGGCATCGATCTCTCCGGCAAGGCGCTCAAGGTCGCGGACCTGCACAGCCTGGAGTCCGGCGTTGCCGTCACCTACGAGGAAATCGCGGCGGAAGCGCTGGCGGCGCGCGAGCCGGGCAGCGTGGAGGTCGTGACGTGCATGGAGATGCTCGAGCACGTACCGGATCCGGCCTCGATCGTGCAAGCCTGCGCGACGCTGGTAAAGCCGGGCGGCTACGTTTTCTTCTCGACCATCAACCGCAACCTGAAGGCCTACCTGCTGGCCATCGTGGGCGCCGAGTACGTGCTGAACATGCTGCCGCGCGGCACGCACGATTATGAAAAATTCATCACTCCGTCGGAACTGGCGCGCTTCGCCCGCAACGCAGGGCTTGACCTGATCGAGATGCGCGGCATGACCTACAACCCGCTGTCGCAGGTCTATGCGCTCGGCCGCGACACGGATGTGAATTACATGATGGCGTTCCGCCGGGTGTCGGCATGAGCGGGGGCATCGCAGGCGTCTTCTTCGACCTCGACGGCACGCTGGCGGACACGGCGCCCGACCTGGCCGCCGCCGCCAACCGGCTGGTCGTCGAGCGCGGCCGCCCGCCGGTGGCGTATGAGAAGCTTCGGCCCGTCGCCTCGCATGGCGCGCGCGGCCTGCTCGGCGCGGCGTTCGGGCTGGTGCCCGACGATGCCGACTTTCCGGCGTTGCGGGATATCTTTCTCGACTATTACGAAGCCGACATCGCCGTGCACACGCGCCTGTTCGACGGCATGCCGCAAGTGCTGTCGGCGCTCGAAGCAGCGGGCATCCCCTGGGGTATCGTCACCAACAAGATTGCGCGTTTCACGGTGCCGCTGGTCGCCGCCATCGGGCTGGCGCCGCGCGCCAGCGCAGTGGTCAGCGGCGACACCACGGCCCACGCCAAGCCCCACCCCGCCCCGCTGCTGCACGCCGCCGCGAGTGCCGGTGTCGACCCACGCCGCTGCGTGTACGTCGGCGACGACCTGCGCGACATCCAGGCGGGCAAGGCCGCCGGCATGATGACGGTCACGGCCGCCTATGGCTACTGCGGCGACGGCGAGCCGCCGGAGGCATGGGGCGCCGACCACCTGGTGCGCCATCCGGCCGAACTGATCCCGCTGCTGGTCCCCGTCGCGGTCGGCTAGCGGCGTGGCGGCCAGCGCACAGCTGGCGGCCATGGAACTCCCCGAGACACTTTCCATCCAACCGGGTACAATCCAGCTTCTTCTCACTGGGGCCGACCTGGTTTCGACGTGGGTTACAAAGCAGTGGAGGGCATACCGAGGACCCGTCACCTCGTTAATCAATGGGAATGCAATAACTGCTAACGACGAACGTTACGCACTGGCAGCCTAAGGGCCGCCGTCCTCGCACTGGCTCGCTGACGGGCTAGGGTCGCAAGACCACGCGAGGTCATTTACGTCAGATAAGCTCCGGAAGTGTCACGGGTCCGGGGACGAAAATTTAGTGACTCGCCGTCGTAGAGCGTGTTCGTCCGCGATGCGCCGGTTAAATCAAATGACAGAACTAAGTATGTAGAACTCTCTGTGGAGGGCTTGCGGACGCGGGTTCGATTCCCGCCGGCTCCACCAGTCAACACTTCGGAGACCTCCATCTCCGAAGCCCGGGAAACCCGTGATGACCAGCGTCTTCACGGGTTTTTTGTTTCCGGCGCACGCGGCGCGGCATGATCGGTTTCCGAGGTGACAACCGGGCGATCAGCCATTCCCATGACTGCGCGATACTACGAGACCAGCCCGGTGGCATCGAGCGGACTCGCAAATATCGTCGCAACGTTCTCGATGAACTACCATTAGCGTTCGCCGAACCGGGAAAGGCGACCGCCGCGCATTGGCGGCGGCACAGCGTTTCCTCGGGCATCCGGACGATTACAATACCCCGCCGAAGTCCTCCACATCTCTCCCCATGTCCGACTATCCCCGCTATACCATCAACCGCGCCATGGTCGCGCTGGTTCCGGAACAGCCGTTCCTGGACTGGATCCAGGCGGTCGATCCACAGCCGGTTGCCGGTCTCACGCTAGAGCAGGTGCGCGAGGACCAGAGCGTGTTCCTGCTGCCCGAAGAACTCGCGGATACGCACGCCAACGCGGTCCACTGGGTCGAGAAGCGCTGGCAGGAGTTCTTCGAATTCATGCTGGGCGAATGGTTCGACGATTCGCTATGGCCCGAGACCCTGACGCTGGAGATGTTCCGGGAGTGGTTCAGCGTACGCTACCACTCCATGGTCTTCGACATGGCGCCAGATGCGCCGATGATGCACGATGATTGGGACGAGGACGACGACTCGTCGGAGATGTTGCATTAGTCCTGCCCGCGCAGGGCACGGGTATTGCATCAACGGGCCGCCGTGGCCCGTTTTTCGTGTCCGCAAGCTGCTGAGCAGCGGTGACATTGTCAGCCTGGGCGCCGCAACTGCCGAAATTTTCCTAACGCATTCGGAATTTTCCGGTCATGGGCACAGAGCGGTACGACTAAAGTTGGCTCGTCCTTCAACCGCAAGGCAGCGCCGACTGCAGCGAACCCGAACTTCGCGCGGTCACAGCCGGCCTCCGCTACTGCCGACACCTATGCACATAGCCCTACCCATCGCCGCTCGCCTGCTCCGTGCGCTCAAACGCGGGCTAATGCTCGCCGCCTGCCTGGCAGCCCCGAGCCTCGCTCATGCCGACTGCACTGCCACGCCTGCCATGCCCTACCTCCAGACCATGAACAACATGGCGGTAGCGGTTAACCTGCCGGTGGGGAGCACCATTCCCGGCACGACGCGCTACTACACATTCACCGGCGCCTGTACCGAGAAACCGCCTGCCGTGGTAGCCGGCGCGCCCATCATCTCCTGCTACTACGGATCAGGCAGTGAAGTCATGCCTGGCGTCTATTCGACCGGTGTGGCCGGCATCGGCATCCGCTTGCGCAACGCCGCAGGGCAGCCGATGACCAATGCGAAAGGCATCAACTGCGATACGCGGACGGCCAACCTTGGCAGCCTGAATAACGACTTGACCTATTCCGTATCGGTATCGGTTGAGTTCGTCAAGACGGGCCCAATCGCAGGCGGCGATCTTGACCCAACCCAGACACGCTTTGGCTTCGGCGTGTACCAAGGCTCGCTTTCAGGCGCGCTCGGTGGCGGCTACGTCAACTACATCGGCTTTTCGGGCAATGCCTCGCCACGTGAGATTGCCTGCACAGTCAACTACCCCGCCGTGGTGACGTTGCCCAATGTCAGCGCCCGCACGCTGGCCACACAAGGCGCCGCCGGTAATACACCCTTCTCGATCCAACTGACCTGCAGCGGGGCTGCCATCGTCGGCCTGACGCTGGACGGCGGGGGGAGCACGCCGGTGCAGTCGGCACCCAATGGCATCCTCGGCATCGCTGGCGCCGGCACAGGCGGCGTGGCCAGCAACGTGGGCGTGCAGATCGTCGACGCCATCGGCAGCGCGCCCGTGCCGCTGCAAGTACGGAATGCCATGGGCAACGTTGCCGCCAACGTGCCTTCCACCTACCGCTTCGGTGCGCGCTATGTCTCGCTGGGGGGCGCGCCATCGCCTGGCAGCGTGTCGAGCGCCATGATATTTACGCTCGACTACCAGTAAACGAAACGCTGCGTCGCCAGCCTGCCGTCAAAGGAACCGGTCCAGCAGCTTGCGGCTGTGCTTGTCCAGCGCCATCAGGTCACGGATCAGGTAATGAATGCCGTGGCTGTCGGACACCATCAGCGTGTTGCCTGACAGGCGACGGATCGCTTCTTCCCCGCGCAGCACGAGAGAGGTACGCCCGCGATCAGTCTGCACGGTCCATACGCTCGGCGTGGCAAAGGTCGACACCTCAACGATGCGCTCGATCTCCGGCATGAACTCGCGCGATGCGAGTTCTTCTTCGATCATCCTGCGCTCGTTGGCGGGAAGGGCCTCAAGCCGCGGAATCCACACCACCTCGTGCCCATCGGCGCTCATCATGCCGATGCCGCCTTGCGGCGCGGAGATCGGAAAGGCCCGCACCGGCACCACCCCTTCATAGATCGTGCCGTCGCCATGGTTCAGCGTCAGGCGGCCAAACGGATTGCGCGACAGCGTGAAGGCCGCGCTGGCTGCGGCATTGGTGTCCGCCAAGGTCATATCAGTGGGCATTGGCCACCTCCGGCAGTTCGGTCACGGCTTCGCGCTCGTCGTCATCCTCGGTATCGACGTTACGCGCCTGCGCCTGGTACAGCTTGAAGTAAGCGCCCTCGCGCAACAGCAGTTCGTCGTGGCTGCCGACTTCGACGATCTTGCCGCGGTCCATCACCACCAGGCGGTCGGCCTTGCGCAGCGTCGACAGGCGGTGCGCGATGGCGATGGTGGTGCGGCCTTGCACCAGGTTGTCGAGCGCCTTCTGGATTTCCTTCTCGGTCTGCGTGTCCACCGATGACGTCGCCTCGTCCATGATCAGGATGCGCGGGTTGATCAGCAGCGCACGCGCGATCGAGATGCGCTGGCGTTCGCCACCCGACAGCGCCTGGCCGCGCTCCCCTACCAGCGAGTCGTAGCCGTGCGGCAGGCGCAGGATGAACTCGTGCGCATGCGCGGCGCGCGCGGCAGCGATGATCTCCTCGCGCGTGGCATCCGGCTTGCCGTAGGCAATGTTGTCGGCGATGGTGCCGAAGAACAGGAACGGCTCCTGCAACACCAGGCCGATATGGCGGCGGTACTCGGACACCGGCAGCGAGCGGATGTCGACGCCGTCGACACGGATCGCCCCCTCGGAAACATCGTAGAAGCGACAGATCAGGTTGACCAGCGTGCTCTTGCCCGAGCCGCTGTGCCCGACCAGCCCGATCATCTCGCCCGGTGCGATCGACAGGTCCAGCCCGCGGATCACCGCCCGGTTGCCGTAGCGGAAGCCCAGGTCGCGCATGTCGATGGCGCCTTCGACCTTGTCGAGCTTGGTCGGACGCACCGGCTCCGGCACGCTCGAGACGTGGTCGAGGATGTCGAAGATCCGCTTGGCCCCCGCCGCGGCCTTCTGCGTCACCGAAACGATGCGGCTCATCGAATCGAGGCGCGTATAGAAGCGGCTGATATAGGTCAGGAAGGCAACCAGCACGCCCACGGTGATGGCGCTGTGCGATACCTGCCAGATGCCGAACACCCATACGATCAGCAGCCCGATCTCGGTCAGCAGGGTCACGGTCGGCGTGAACAGCGACCATACCGCGTTGACGCGGTCGTTGATGGCCAGGTTGTGCTTGTTGGCCTCGCGGAAGCGCGTCACTTCGCGCTTTTCCTGCGCGAAGGCCTTGACCACGCGGATGCCGGGGATGGTGTCGGCCAGCACGTTGGTGATCTCCGACCAGATACGGTCGATCTTCTCGAAGCCGTGCCGCAGGCGGTCACGCACCAGGTGGATCATCCAGGCGATGAACGGCAGCGGCACCAGCGTCACCAGTGCCAGCCACGGGTTGATCGAGACCAGGATCACGGCCGTCATCACGATCATCAGCACGTCGGTGGCGAAGTCCAGCAGGTGCAGGGACAGGAACACGCAGATGCGGTCGCTTTCCGAGCCGATGCGCGCCATCAGGTCGCCGGTGCGCTTGCCACCGAAATATTCCAGCGACAGCTTAAGCAGATGTTCGTAGGTCGTTGTGCGCAGATCCGCACCGATGCGCTCCGACACGCGTGCCAGCAGATAGGTACGCGCCCATCCCAGGCTCCATGCCACCAGCGCGGCGCCAAGCAGGCCCCCCAGGTACATGCGCACGCGGTCGTAATCGATCGGTACCCCGTTCTGGTACGGAATCAGCACCTTGTCCATCAGCGGCATGGTCAGGTACGGCGGTACCAGCGTGGCGCCGGTGGACAGCACCGTCAGCAGGAAACCGGCCAGCAGCTGCCAGCGGTAGGGCCGGGCAAAGCGCCACAGGCGCAGTAGCGCCCAGGTCGACGGTGGCGTTTCCAGCTCGCGGTTGCACTGCGGGCACTCCTCTTCATCCGGGGGCAGCGGCGCCTTGCAGGTCGGGCACGCCACTTCGCCAGGCTCGCCAATTTCGGTAGCGGAGGTGGCATCGCGGCGCATCTCGAACTGGTCGGCCAGCCGCAGCGCGGCAGGATTGTAACCAAGCGTATATCGCCAGCTGGCCAGCCGACCCTTTGGGCCGGCCAGTTCGAGGGTGCCGACCCCCGCATGATCGGTATGGGAAAGGCGCAGTTCGGGCGAGATGTTCCATTCCCGCACATTTTTTTCACCTGGCGGGCGGGCAACGATGCGCTGGTCCGTCACAACCAGCCACCCTTGGGTAAAATGCAGCCTCGCGTCGAGGTCCAGCACCAGTCCGGCCAGGACGTATTCGCCGGGACGGAGCCACGTTCCGGATTCGGCACGCCACGGCTCGTCGGCGGGGAAGGTGTTGAGTGGCAGGGAGGACTGGGTCATGGATGGCGCAGCATGCAGCGTCCAGGGGAAAAGGACATAACTTGAAACAAATTTAGGCCGGGCGCCCACTGGCTGCCCGTGAATTCGCCCGCAGTATACATAACGACGTAAATAACAGCGAACCCGCGGGTTGCCTTGATGCACTGCACAAACACTTTTAATCGAAGAAAGTCAACCTGTACTAAGCTGTAACGTTATTGAAAGGTTAGGCTTCCATTTCTCGGGCGTTCCGCCCACTGCCTCAAGCAAATTCAATGAAAAAGAAGGACATTGAGATTTTCGATGTCATGTCGCTGCGCGGCCCGAATATGTGGACATATCGGCCCGTGCTGGAGGCATGGGTCGATATCGGGGAACTGGAGGACTTTCCCTCCAACACGATTCCGGGGTTCTACGAGCGCCTGTCGGCATGGCTGCCCTCGCTGATCGAGCATCGCTGCAGCATCGGCGAGCGCGGCGGCTTCCTGCAGCGCCTGAAGGAAGGCACCTGGCCCGGCCATATCCTGGAACACGTGACGCTTGAGCTGCAGAACCTGGCGGGCATGCCCGGCGGCTTCGGCAAGGCGCGCGAGACTCCGGTGCGCGGCGTGTATAAAGTGATCGTCCGTGCCTGGCACGAAGAAGTCACCCGCGCCGCCCTGTTCAGCGCGCGCGACCTGGTCATGGCCGCGATCGAGGACCGTCCCTTCGACGTCCCCGCCGCCGTGGACAACCTGCGCCGCCTGGTCGACGAGCACTGCCTCGGCCCCAGCACCGCATGCATCGTCGATGCCGCCGACGACCGGGACATCCCCGCCATCCGCCTGTCGGACGGCAACCTGGTCCAGCTGGGCTATGGCGCGCGCCAGCGCCGCATCTGGACGGCCGAGACCGACCGCACCAGCGCCATCGGCGAAAGCATCTCGCGCGACAAGGACCTGACCAAGAGCCTGCTGGAGTCGTGCGGCGTGCCGGTGCCGGAAGGCCGCATGGTCGACTCGCCCCAGGACGCCTGGGACGCCGCCGAAGACATCGGCGTGCCGGTGGTGGTGAAGCCCTACGACGGCAACCATGGCCGCGGCGTCTTTACCAACCTGGTCACCCGCGAGGAAGTCGAGACTGCCTACGCCGTGGCGCTGGGCGAAGGCAGCGGCGTCATCGTCGAGCGCTTCATCCCCGGCAACGAACACCGCCTGCTGGTGGTGGGCGGCCGCATGGTTGCCGCCGCGATGGGCGAGACCGCCTGCGTGGTCGGCGACGGCAAGTCCACCATCGACGAGCTGATCGAGCTGCAGATCAATTCCGATCCGCGGCGCGGCAGCACCGAAGATCACCCGCTGAACCGCGTGCGCCTGGATGCCGCCGCGCGGCTGGAGCTCAAGCGCCAGGGCATGGATGGCAGCTCGGTGCCGGCGGAAGGCCGCACCGTGCTGATCCAGCGCAACGGCAACGTCGCCTTCGACGTGACCGACCGCGTCCACCCGAGCGTGGCCGCGCATGCATCGCTGGCCGCGCGTGTGGTCGGACTGGACATCGCCGGCGTGGACCTGGTGGCCGAGGACATCTCGCGCCCGCTGGCCGAACAGCGCGGCGCCATCGTCGAGGTCAACGCCGGTCCGGGCCTGCTGATGCACATCAAGCCGGCCGAAGGCACGCCGCGTCCGGTTGGCCGCGCCATCGTCAACCACCTGTTCCCCGAGTCCGAGCAGGACGACTGCGGGCGCATCCCGGTGGTCGGCGTGACCGGCACCAACGGCAAGACCGTGGTGGCGCGCCTGGTCGCGCGCCTGCTGCAGCTGTCGGGCAAGCAAACCGGCCTGGCCAGCAGCGACGGCCTGTTCCTGGACCGCCGCCTGGTGCAGGGCGGCGACCGCGCCAACTGGGACGCCGGCCACCGCATCCTGATGAACCGCGCGGTCGAGGCCGCCGTGTTCGAGAACGACAGCGGCAGCATCCTGTCCGAAGGCCTGGTCTATGACCGCTGCCAGGTCGGCGTGGTCACCAACTTCGACCAGCCCGACCACCTCGGCGACTACTACGTCGAGGACGAGGACCGCATGTACAACGTGCTGCGCACGCAGGTCGACGTGGTGCTCAAGGATGGCGCCGCGGTGCTGAATGCGCGCGACGAGCGGCTGGTCGAGATGGCCGAGCTGTGCGACGGCGACGTGATCTTCTTCGGCCTGACGCCCGAGCTGCCCGCGATCATGTCGCATCGCGCCGCAGGCAAGCGCGCGGTGTATGTGCGCGAAGGCAAGATCGTGCTGGCCGTCGGCAGCAAGGAAACGCCGCTGGTCGACGTGGCCGCGGTGCCGCTGACCTACGCCGGCCGCGTGGCGTTCCAGGTCGAGAACGTGCTGGCGGCCGTCGCCGCGGGCTGGGCGCTGGGCATCTCCAACGACCTGATCCGCGCCGGCGTGGTGACGTTCGACGTCGGCCAGGTCGACGTGCCTGGCCGTTTCACGCTGTTCGAGCGCAACGGCGCCACCGTGGTCGTCGACGACGCCCACAACGCGCCCGCGCTGGAAGCGCTGGCGGCCGCGCTGGACCGCTTCCCGTCCGAACGCCGCATGGTCGTCTACGGCGCCGGCGTGAAGCGCCGCGATGAAGACCTGGTGCGCCAGGGCAAGGTGCTGGGCCAGCATTTCGACCGCGTCTTCCTGTGCGAAGACCGCAGCGTCAAGCGCGACCTGCCCGATGCCGAGGCGCGCGCGCTGCTCAAGCAAGGGCTGTACGAAGGCCGCCGCGTGACCAAGATCATCGACGAAGGCGCACGTGCCAATGCCATCGAGACCGCGCTCGGCCAGCTGGTGCCGGGCGACCTGCTGGTGCTGCAGTGCGACGAGGCCGCCACCGCGGCCACCGTCGACCTGGTGCACCACTGGATGGGCCAGCCTGCGCGCCGCGCCTGACGCGGCGCCCGAACACAGCGCATAGAAGACACGGAACCGTTCCATGGAAGTCTCCCGTATCCGGGCCCTGCGGGGCCCGAACCTGTGGTGCCGCCACACCGCCATTGAAGCCATCGTGGCCTGCCAGGACACCGCCGACATGCTGTCGGACCTGCCCGGCTTCGAAGACCGGCTGCGCGCGCGCTTTCCCGAGATCGGGCCGCTGCGCCCAGACGAGGAATCGGGCGAGCTCTCGCTCGCGCACGTGCTGGAAGTCGCCGCGTTGCGCCTGCAGGCGGCCGCCGGCTGCCCGGTCACGTTCAGCCGCACCGCGCAGACGGTGGAGCCCGGCACCTACCAGGTGATCGTGCAGTACAGCGAGGAAGAAGTCGGCCGGCTCGCGTTCGGGCTGGCCGAGGCCCTGTGCCTGGCCGCGCGCGACGACTCCGCCTTCGACCTGGCCGACGCGCTGCATCGCCTGCGCGACCTGGACGAAGACGTGCGCCTGGGGCCCAGCACCGGCTCGATCGTCTACGCCGGCGTGGCGCGTGGCATCCCCTACCGGCGCCTGACGCAGGGCTCGATGGTGCAGTTCGGCTGGGGCAGCAAGCAGCGCCGCATCCAGGCCGCCGAGACCGACCGCACCAGCGCCGTGGCCGAATCGATCGCGCAGGACAAGGAACTGACCAAGAGCCTGCTGCACGCCGCCGGCGTGCCGGTGCCGCTGGGCCGCTCGGTGCGCAGCGCCGAGCAAGCCTGGGCCGCCGCGCAGGAAATCGACGCCCCGGTGGTGGTCAAGCCGCGTGACGGCAACCAGGGCAAGGGCGTGGCGGTGCGGATCCGCACCCGCGAGGAAGTGATGACGGCCTACGAGGTCGCCTCGGACATCAGTTCCGACGTGATCGTCGAGCGCTACATCCCCGGCCATGACTTCCGCCTGCTGGTGGTGGGCAAGCAGCTGGTGGCGGCCGCACGCCGCGACCCGCCGCAAGTGACCGGCGACGGCGTGCACACCGTGCGCCAGCTGGTCGAGGAAGTGAACCGCGATCCGCGCCGCGGCGAAGGCCATGCCACCTCGCTGACCAAGATCCGCTTCGACGATATCGCGCTGGCCGTGCTGGCCAAGCAGAACCTGACCGCCGACTCCGTGCCGGCCAAGGGCACGCGCGTGGTGCTGCGCAACAACGCCAACCTGTCCACCGGCGGCAGCGCCACCGACGTGACCGACGACGTCCACCCGGACATCGCCGCGCGCGCCGTGGCCGCGGCGCAGATGGTGGGCCTGGACATCGCCGGCGTCGACGCCGTGTGCGAGACCATGCTCAAGCCGTTCGAGGAACAGGCCGGCGGCATCGTCGAGGTCAACGCCGCGCCGGGCCTGCGCATGCACCTGCAGCCGTCGTACGGCAAGGGCCGCGCGGTGGGCGAGGCGATCATCTCGACCATGTTCTCCGATGGCGACGATGGCCGCATCCCGGTGGTGGCCGTCTCCGGCACCAACGGCAAGACCACGACGGTGCGCCTGATCACCCATATCATGGCCACCAGCGGCCTGCGCATGGGCATGACCGGCACCGACGGCGTCTATATCCAGGGCGAGCGCATCGACACCGGCGACTGCAGCGGCCCGCGCAGCGCGCGCAACGTGCTGCTGCACCCCGATGTCGACGCGGCCGTTTTTGAAACCGCGCGTGGCGGCCTGCTGCGCGAAGGCCTGGCCTTCGACCGTTGCGACGTGGCCGTGGTGACCAACGTCGGCGAAGGCGACCACCTGGGCCTGTCGTACATCAATTCGGTGGAAGACCTGGCGGTGCTCAAAAGCGTGATCGTGCAGAACGTCGCGCCGCACGGCATGGCCGTGCTCAACGCCGGCGACCCGATGGTGGTGCGCATGGCCGACGCCTGCCCCGGCAGCGTGACCTTCTTCGCGCACGATCCGAACCAGCCGGCGATGGCCACGCACCGCGCGCAAGGCAAGCGCGTGGTCTTTGTCGACGGCGCCGAGATCGTGGCGTCGGAGGGCGATACCCAGGTGCGCATCGCGCTGGCGGAGATCCCGCTGACTCGCAACGGCACCATCGGCTTCCAGGTCGAGAACGCGATGTCGTCGATCGCCTCGGCGTGGGCGCTGGGCATCGACTGGGCCATCATCCGCCGCGGCCTGGCCACCTTCGTCAATGACGCCGCGACGGCTCCCGGCCGCTTCAACGTGTTCGACTACAAGGGCGCCACTCTGATCGCCGACTACGGGCACAACCCGGACGCGATCCAGGCATTGTGCAACGCGGTCGAGACCATGCCGGCCGGCCGCCGCGTGGTCGTGATCAGCGGTGCCGGCGACCGCCGCGACGAGGACATCCGCCGTCAGACGCAGATCCTGGGCGGCGTGTTCGACGAAGTGGTGCTGTACCAGGACCAGTGCCAGCGCGGCCGTGCCGACGGCGAGGTGCTGGCGCTGCTGCGCGAAGGCCTGCAGGGCGCGCAGCGCACCAGCCAGGTCGAGGAAATCCGCGGCGAATTCCTGGCCATCGATACCGCGTTGTCGCACCTGAAGCCGGGCGACCTGTGCCTGGTCCTGGTGGACCAGGTGGAAGAGGCGCTGGGGCATATTGCCGGGCGCATCGCGCAGGGCTGAGCGCGCGGGCCGGCAACGGCCCGCATTGCCGAAAAGAAGAGCCAGCTCTCCGGAGCTGGCTCTTTTGCTTTGGCAGCGGCGCGGCTCAGTGCCTGCCCGGCAGCGACAGCTTGCGCTCCAGCATATGCTGCAGCCCGGACAGCCCGGTGCTCAACACCCAGTAGATCGCCGCCACCGCCAGGTACAGCGGCAACGGCTGGTATGTCGCCGCGATGACCTCCTGCGCGGTGCGCAGCAGTTCGGTCACCGTGATCACCGACACCAGCGACGTATCCTTGATCAGGCTGATCAGGCTGTTCGACAGGCTCGGCACCGCCAGCCGCAGCGCCTGCGGACCCACCACGTAGCGCAGCGCCTGCGCCGGCGTCAGCCCCAGGCTGTACGCCGCCAGCCATTGGCCCCGCGCCACGCCGAGGATGGCGCCGCGCATGCTTTCCGACAGGTACGCCCCCACGTTCAGGCTCAGCGTCAGCACGCCGGCCGGCGTGGGCTCCAGCGCGATGCCGACGCCCGGCAGCCCGTAGTACACGACGAAGATCTGCACCAGCAGCGGCGTGCCGCGCATGATGCTGACGTAGGCGCGCGCCACCGCCTTGAGCGCGCGGCTGTGGCTGATGCCCATCAGCGCGACCACGGTGCCAAGCACCAGTCCGAACACCATCGACCACAACGCGAACTTGATGGTCAGCAGCGTGCCCTGCAGCAGCACGGGCAGGGAATCGATGACGAGCTGGAGAGCGGACATGGGCGTGGCGGCGGACTGAAGGTAATAAAACAAAGCGGCGCGGCAGCCCTGCAGGCCGCCGCGCCGCGACATGATACCGCCCGCCTCGCGGGCCGGCTTAGTTGATCCGCTTACTTGATGCGCTTACTTGATGCGCTTAGTTGACCGGCTTACTTGACCGGCTTGCCGGCGGGCTTGGTCACGTCGGTGCCAAACCACTTCACCGACAGCTTGCCAAGCGTGCCGTCCTTGCTCAGGTCTTCCAGCGCGTGGTTGATGGCCTGCGCGAACTTGGGATTGTCCTTGCGGAACGGGATGGCCACCTGCGTGGTCGCGCCCGCCACGATCGCGCCCGCCCGCAGCGGCAGGTTGGCGGTCTTGACCAGGTAGGCGACCATGAGCCGGTCATTCAGCGCGGCGTCGACGCGCTGTGCCGCCAGGTCGCGCAGGTACTCGGGCGCGCCGGGATAGGTCTTGACGTCGATGCCGGCCACCGACTTGGCCAGCTCGTTGTAGTTGCTGCCCAGGCTGACGCCGAGCTTGTGGCCCTTCAGGTCTTCCAGCGACTTGAACTGGCGCTTGTCGTCCTTGCGCTGGATCAGCTGCGCATCCGAGTAGACGTAGGGCGTGGAAAAGTCCAGCACCTGCTGGCGCTGCGGCGTGACGTTGACCTGGTTGACGATCACGTCGAACTTGCCTGCCTGCAGTCCGGCAATGATGCCGCTCCATTCGGTGGTGACGAACTCGGGCTTGACCCCCAGCTTGCCTGCGACCGCGCGCGCGACATCGACGTCAAACCCTTCCAGCTCGTTCTTGGCGCCGCGGAAGCCGAACGGCGGGTACGTGCCCTCCAGCCCGATCTTGAGCACGCCGGCCTGCTTGACGGTGTCGAGCAGGTCGGCGGCATGGGCCGCGGTGGCCGCCAGGCCGGCCCCCGCCATCAGCGAGGCCGCCAGCAGCGACTTGAACCAGCCAGTACGAATCGATCGCATATGTTCTCCAGTGGATGCGGATAGGCAGTAAGTGGGCAGGCAACGCCGGCTGGCCTCTCGTGGAAGGCTGCCGGCCGGTTGTGCTGCTATGAGCCTATATCGGGCTCTACACTACCGCAAACGCTATCGATGGCGAAATAACGATTCATTATGGCTATATAACCGCCGGGGCGATGCATCCGCCACGGCGGCTATGCCCTTCGCCGTTACTGGTAGGCCTTGTCGTTGGGCGCCGCGAACAGTGCCTTCATGTCGGCCGACAGCGGGTAGTTCATGTTGATGTTGCGGGGCGGGATCGGCGACATGAACCACTTGTTGTAGAGCTTCTCCGCGCGGCCGCTGGTCTGCAGGTCGGCGATCACGCCGTCGGCCAGCTTCTTGAACGAAGGGTCGTCCTTGCGGAACATGCAGGCGTAGTTCTCGATCTGCAGCGGCGCGCCGACCACCATCCAGTCGCCGGCGCTCTTGGCCTTGGTGCGCTCGCCATACAGCAGCGGCTCGTCCATGACGAAGGCCGCAGCGCGGCCGCTTTCCAGGATCAGGAAGGACTGGCCATGGTCCTTGGTGCTGATCAGGTTCATGTTCATCGCCTTCTCGCCGTTCATCTTGACCAGCAGGCGCTCGCCGGTGGTGCCGGCGGTGGTGACCACGTTGCGGTCCTTCAGGTCGGTGAACTCCTTCACGCCCGAGTCTTTCTTGGTCAGCATCTTGATGCCGTAGACGAACAGGCTGTTGGAGAACGCCACCTGCTTCTGGCGCTCCAGGTTATTGGTGGTGCTGCCGCACTCGATATCGATGGTGCCGTTCTGCACCAGCGGGATGCGGTTCTGCGAAGTGATCGGCGTCAGCCGCACCTGCAGGTTCGGCATCTTCAGCTCGCTCTTCACCTTGTCGACGATCTGCAGCAGGATCTCGTGCGAGTAGCCCATCACCTCCTTGCCGTCGGTGTACGAAAACGGGATCGACGATTCGCGGTAGCCCAGCGAGATCACGCCGCTGTCCTTGATCTTCTTCAGCGTGTCGCCGTCGGCAGCCTGGGCCGCGCCGGCGGCCAGCAACAGCGTGGCAGCCGCGAGCATACGTCGGGTGGCAAGGCGGGTGTGCAATGGTTTCATGTCGCGCTCCTTGTAGTGGGGCTTGGTCATTGAGGCTCGTTTTCTCGAGGTAATGCGGTAATGCGAACTCATGGGTACTGCAGGAACCATTGCTTCATGCCGCTGCGCTACGCGCGCGCGGCATCGAAATCCGCGGCGTCGAGGGCCGGGCGCCGCCCCGCCAGCCGGTCGGCCAGCAGGCCGGCGCTGCCCATCGCCAGCGTGAAGCCCAGCGCGCCATGGCCCAGGTTCAGCCACAGGCCCGACACGCGCGACGGCCCGATCAGCGGCAGCCCGTCCGGCGTGGCCGGACGCAGGCCCGCCCACGGCTGCAGCTGCGCCAGCGGCAGGTCCGGCACGATGCCGTCGAACAAGGCGCGCGTCTGCGCCACCAGCGTGCCGACCCGCTCCGGGTCGATGCGGGTGCCGCCGCGCACCAGGTCGGCCATGCCCGCCACCCGCAGTGTATTGCCGATCCGCGCGTAAACGATCTTGTTGGCGAAATCCGTCACGCTGATATGCGGGGCGCGCGCGCCACTGGCCAGCGGTACGGTGATGCTGTAGCCCTTGAGCGGCCACAGCATCGGCCGCACACCCAGCGGACGCAGCAGCGGCACGCTGCCGATGCCGCCCGCGACCACGACCGCGTCGGCCGGCACCTCGCCGGCATCGGTGCGCACCCCGGTCACGCGTCCGCCCTGCTGCTGCAGTCCGTGCACCACGGTGCCGAAGCGCAGCGACACGCCAGTGCGGCCGCCGCCGTGTTGCAGCAACCGTGCCAGCGACACGCAGAAGCGGTGGCAGTCGCCCACCTCCTCGCTCGGCGTATAAATGGCGCCGGCGATCTCTTCGCGGATGCCGGCCAGCGCGGGCTCCAGCGCGACGCAGGCATCGCGGTCCAGCGCCTGCTGCTCGCAGCCCAGCCTGGCCTGGTAATCCAGCAGCCGGCAGGCCGAGGCGAACGCCGCTTCGTCGCGGTGCACTACCAGCTTGCCGCGCCGCGCAAAATCGAAGCCGAAGCCGCTGTCCTCGTGCTCGTGCTGCGCCACGAACGCCTGCAGCTGGTCGCGCGAATAGAAGCCCAGGCGCAGCAGCTTGCGCGTGGTGGCCTCGCTGGTGCCGGCATTGCAGGCGCCCATGAAGGCCGCCAGCCAGCGCCATTGCGCGGGATCGGCCACCGGGCGGAAGCGCATCGGCGAATCGCGCCGCAGCAGCCAGCCCGGCACCTTGCCCATCACGCCCGGCCCGGCCAACGGCGCCACGTAGCTGTAGCTGAGCTGCCCGCCGTTGGCAAAGCTGGTTTCCTCGCCGGGACCCTGGTGCCGTTCCAGCACCGTCACCTCATGCCCGTCCTGGGCCAGGCGCCACGCCGTTGTCATGCCGACCACCCCGGCGCCCACGATCACTACCCGCATTGACTTCCTTGTTGCATCAAAAGACCGATGCCAGAGGGTAGATCAGCGGGGCCGGCTTGCCCAATGCGAATACGTGCCAGAATATGTCTTCAGGCTATGGATGGCCTGTGCCTATCGTTCCAGACGTCCCTAATTCCAGACGCCCTAAGCCAATGCGCCTGCGCCAGATCGAGGTTTTCCGCGCCGTAATGCTGACCGGCACCGTCAGCGAAGCCGCGCGCCTGCTACACGTGTCCCAGCCCGTGGTCACGCGCGTGCTGCAGCATGCCGAGGCCTCGCTCGGCTTCCGCCTGTTCGAGCGCGTGCGCGGGCGGCTGCAGCCGACTCCCGAGGCCAACGCCTTGTACGGCGATGTCGAAAGGCTATACGGCGAGATCGAGCGCGTGCGCCGCGTCTCGGAAAGCCTGCGCCACAAGGGCGCCGGGCGCCTGCGCGTGGCGGCCACGCCGAGCCTGGCCAACCCGCTGCTGGTGCCGGCGGTGCGGCGCTTCTGCGCGCGCCACCCCGACACCCAGGTGCAGGTGCTGACCCACCATACCGACGAGATCGTCGGCGCGCTGCTGGCCAACCAGATCGACCTGGGTTTCGCCTTCTCGCCGCCGCGCCACGAGGCCATTTCCAGCGAACCGGTGGCCAGCGGCCGCATGTTGCTGGCGGTGCCGCGCGGCCAGCCGCTGCCCGCCGCGGGACGCCGCCGCCAGGTGCCGATGCAGCGGCTGATGGATCGCCCCTTCATCGGCTATGACGACAACAGCTCGCTCGGCCTGCTGGTGCGCCAGACGCTGGCGCGGCACGCGCTCGAGCCGCGCTCGACGCTGGAGGTGCAGACCTATTCGCTGGCGCTGGCGCTGGTCGATGCCGGACTTGGCCTGACGCTGCTGGACCAGTACACCGCGCTCAGCGCCAATCCCGGCCATGTCGCGCTGCATGACGTGGCGCCGGAACTGCCGTTCGAGATCCAGATGCTGCGCGCCAGCCACCGCGCCGGTTCCAGCCTGGCCGACGACCTGCGCGTGCAGTTTGCGCAGGCCGCGCAGGAACTGGCAGCAACGCTGCCGCAACGGCTGGAAGCGCCGGTGGTCAGCCTGGACGGCGCACTGCCGGGCGGCGCCAGGGTGCGCACGGCCATACTGGAATGACGGCCGCGCCGGCGCCGATTTGACAGCTTCACAGGCGGTGCACCATCATCAAGCCGCCTGCACTCGCTGGCCGCATGCGCCACACCGCCTATGTTCGTCCTGACCCTGACCGCCCTTGTCCTGGTCAGCGCCTTCTTCTCCATCTCCGAGATCGCGCTGACCGCCGCACGCCGCACCAAGCTGCAGGTCTTGTCCGAGCGCGGCGATGGCCGCGCCACGCGCGTACTGCTGCTCAAGGAAGAGCCAGGGAATTTCTTCACCATCGTGCAGATCGGCGTCAACAGCGTGGCCATCCTCGCCGGTATCCTCGGCGAGAAGCACGTGTCCGACCTGCTGCTGGAAACGCTGTCGCCGTATATGCAGGTGGTCCACGCGCAGCGCGTGGCCAATATCGGCTCGTTCCTGATCGTGACGCTGCTGTTCATCCAGTTTGCCGACCTGATCCCCAAGCGCATCGCGATGACATTCCCGGAAGCGTGCGCGCTGGCCGTGATCGACCCGATGCTGACGCTGCTGCGCGTGCTCAAGCCACTGGTGTGGGTCTTCAACGCCGCCGCCGATGCCGCGCTGCGGCTGCTGCGCCTGCCGACCAAGCCGGTCGACCAGATCACCACCGAGGACATCGCCGCCATGGTCGATGCCGGCGCCGAGGCGGGTGTGCTGCACAAGCATGAGCTGCACCTGATCGAGAACGTGTTCGAACTCGGCTTCAAGGGCATCACCGCGATCATGACGCCGCGCGACGACGTGGTCTGGCTGAGCCTGGACGAGCCCGCTGACAGCGTACGGCGCAAGCTGGTCAACCAGCCGCATGCGCAATACCCGGTGTGCGGGCACGACCTGGACGATGTGCAGGGCTATATCGATTCCAAGGACATCCTGCAGCTGCTGCTGGCCGACGAGAGCGCCGCGGTGATCGGCAATATCGGCCGCCACCATGACAAGAACGTGCTGGTGATCCCCGACACGCTGACGCTGTCCGAGGGACTGACGCGCTTCCGCGAGATGCACCAGAACTTTGCCGTGGTGATGAACGAGTACGGGCTGGTGGTGGGCATCGTCACGCTCGACGATATCGTCGGCGCGCTGATGGGCGACATCCTCTATTCCAGCGAAGACGAGCAGATCGTGCGCCGCGACGACAGCTCGTGGCTGGTCGACGGCCTGACGCCGCTGGTGGACCTGAAGAAAGCGCTGGAACTCGATGCCCTGCCCGGCGAGGACTATGTCGACACCGCCGGCGGGCTCGTGATCTACGCGCTCAAGCGCATCCCGAAGAAATCCGAGTCGATTACCGTGGCGGGCTATCGCTTTGAAGTGCTGGACATCGACCATCACAAGATCGACCAGCTGCTGGTATCGCGCCTGCCCGCGCCAGAAGAGCCTGCTGCGCAGCAACCGTAGCTGTAACCGCGCCTGCCTGCCGATAACGCTCCAGCGTATCCGGCATGCGGAACCAGGCCACGTAGCCGAACGCCACCACCACCGCGGCTGCCGCCACCGCGCCGAGCCGCCACGGCGCCACCGCATCCCGTGGCGCCGGCACATGGAGCGTATGGTAGGCAGTGCCGAGCAACGCGATCCACGCCAGTCCCAGCGCGTAGCCCGCGGCCACGTCGGACAGCCAGTGCATGCCCAGGTACAGCCGCGACACCCCGATCGCCGCCACCGCCACCACGGTCAGCGCCAGCACCGGGATGCGCACGCGCCATGGCTGGCGCAGGCACAGCAGGAACGCCAGGAAACCGTACGTCACCATGCTGCTGGTGGCGTGGCCGCTGGGAAACGAATACGACTCCAGCCCGCTGTAGATGCTGGCCGGCCGCACCCGCGCCATGCCGAGCTTGAGCGCCATCACGCAGGCGCGCGCGCCCAGCAGCGCCGCGGACCAGTACAGCGCCGTGACCCACGCGCGCAGCCACCACAGCCACGCGAACACCGCCACGCCGACCGCGACCGAGATGCGCGCACCGCCCAGCTCGGTCACCGCGACCATGGCGATATCGAGCCAGTCGCGGCGCCATGCGCGCCCCTGCGCGAACACAAGCTGGTCGAGACGGACCACTTGGTCGCCCTGCGCGATTTCGGCGGCGAGCCAGAACAGCGCTGCCCCGCAAGCCAGCAGCGCGGCGCCGGCCACGAGCACCAGCAGCAATTCGGCGATATCGCGTTCCAGCACGCGCAGCGTCAGCGTGCTCACGCGGCGCGGGCGATCCTGTGCGGCCACGCGCGTCGACAAGGCACCGGCGCCCCAGACGCGCATGCCGTCGAGCCAGCGCACCAGCGGGCGCAACAGCGCCACCAGCAGCGGCACCACGCACAGCAGCAGCACCGTGGCGAGCGTGAACAGGCCGAGCAAACCCAGCGCCGTCCCGGGCGTCAGCCAGGCATCGGCAACCGTGCCCACGCGCGCCGGCAGTTCAGGCACGCGCAGCCTGCGCGCCGCCGATGCGCGCGATATTGGCGCGCGCGGGCGCCTCGCAGTCGGCAAAGGGCGGCGTCAGGAACAGCCGCGGCCGCTGCGCCAGCTCGCCCAGGAAGGCCGCGCGCCGGCGCCCGAACTCCGCCAGCAGCGCATCGCCCTGCAAGCCGGTGCGCGCGGCCAGCATGGCGCGGTTCTCCGCGAAGACATCGGCGCTGTGGGCATCGAATACGTCAGGAGGCGCGGCCAGCCGGAACAGGTCGAGATCGAGCACGCTGTCCGCGCCGTCGATGGTCGGCGTATGCGTGCGCGTGTCGCGCACGATCTGCGCGGCACGATCGAGCGCCGCGCGCTCCAGCGCCGGTGCAATCGTCTCGATCAACGCAGCTGATGCCGATTCGTTGTGCTCGCAGCCCGGCACATAGACCGCGTCGTGGCACAGCACCGCCAGCGCCTGCGCCGGATCCAGCGCGACGCCGCGCGCGTGGGCGACTTCGAACATTTCCAGGATATGGCGGGGGCCGTGGTAGTGCCGGTACGGCGTGTCATGCAGCCCCAGCACATCCAGCACCGTCTTGCGCGGCAGGAAGTCGAGGCAGGCCAGCGCCGCGGGCCAGTCCGGAGCGAAGCGCGGCACCTCTCCGTGCGGCGTCGCCACGGGCTCGCTGAACACGTCGGCGCGGCGCACCCAGAGCAATGCGGGATCGCGCAGCGCGCGATAGACGACTGCCGGCGCGAGGTCGGCCTCCAGGCGTCCGATGCCGACCACCGCATAGGCACCGCCCTTGTGGTGGCGGTACGGCATACCGGCAATCAGATTGGGGTCGTCGGGAAGTTCCGCGGGGTCGCCGTGGAATTCGGCAGGCGTGGGGGATGGCTGTGTCATCGGTGGCCTCGTTCATGGCGGTCCGCTGGATCGCCATGATAGTGCACCGCCAGGCGCTGGCAGCGATGAAACCGACCGCCGGAAAAAACAAAACCGACGCTCACTTCCGCGAGCATCGGTCCGAGTTTTACTACACTGTTGTTGCCTGCCGGCGGTCGAGACCGACAGCTTTTTGTCATGGCGGAGAGGGTGGGATTCGAACCCACGGTACCGTCGCCGGTACGCCTGATTTCGAGTCAGGTACATTCGACCACTCTGCCACCTCTCCGGTAACTGCTTTGCCGTGTGGCGAAACCGAGATTATAGCCACACCGCACCAGCCAGCGCAAGAGGCCGGAAACAGATTTTTTACAGCTCCGGTTCCAGGCGAGTGACGCCGCTCATGTAAGGCTGCAGCGCGGCCGGCACCGTGACCGAGCCGTCGGCGTTCTGGTAGTTCTCGAGGATGGCCACCAGCGTGCGGCCCACGGCCAGGCCCGAGCCGTTCAGCGTGTGCACCAGCTCCGGCTTGCCCTGCCCCGCGCGCATGCGTGCCTGCATGCGGCGCGCCTGGAAGTCGCCCATGTTCGAGCACGAGCTGATCTCGCGGTAGGTATTCTGCGCGGGGATCCACACTTCGAGGTCATAGGTCTTGGTGCTGCCGAAGCCCATGTCCCCCGTGCACAGCACGATGGTGCGGAACGGCAGTTCCAGCTTCTTCAGGATCGCCTCGGCGTGGGCGGTCAGTTCTTCCAGCGCGTCGAACGATTGCGCGGCCGGAACGATCTGCACCATCTCGACCTTGTCGAACTGGTGCTGGCGGATCATGCCGCGCGTGTCCTTGCCGTACGAACCTGCTTCCGAGCGGAAGCACGGCGTATGCGCGACGAAGCGCAGCGGCAGCTTCTCGCCGGCGACGATGGCGTCGCGCACGATATTGGTCAGCGGCACCTCGGCGGTCGGGATCAGGTAGAAGTTTTCGATGCGCTCGCCTTCCTCGCTGCCGACCTTGCGCGGCACCTTGAACAGGTCTTCCTCGAACTTGGGCAACTGGCCGGTGCCGCGCATCGACGCGGCGTTGACGATATACGGCACGTACATTTCGGTATAGCCGTGTTCCTGCGTATGGGTGTCGAGCATCAGCTGCACCAGCGCGCGGTTCATGCGCGCCACGCCGCCGCGCAGCATCGAGAAGCGCGAGCCGGTCACCTTGACCGCGGTATCGAAATCCAGGCCCAGCTTTTCGCCCACGTCGACGTGGTCGCGCACGGCAAAGTCGAACTGGCGCGGCTCGCCCACGCGGCGCACTTCGACGTTCTGGGTCTCGTCATTGCCCACCGGCACGCTTTCGTGCGGCAGGTTGGGGATCGACAACATCAGCTCCGCCAGATGCGCCTGGATCTCGTCGAGCCGCGCGGCCGAGGCCTTGAGTGTGTCGCCGATGCCACCGACTTCGGCCATCACGGCCGAGGCGTCCTCGCCCTTGCCCTTGAGCATGCCGATCTGCTTGGACAGGCTGTTGCGGCGCGCCTGCAGTTCCTCGGTCTGCGTCTGCAGTTGCTTGCGTTCGGCCTCGAGTGCCTGGAACGCCGCCACGTCGAGTTGGAAGCCGCGCGTGGCAAGGCGTTGCGCCACGGCGTCGATGTCTTTGCGGAACAGCTGGATGTCGAGCATGTTGCTTGAGGTGAAGTGCAGGGCCAGCGACATGCCGGCGGACCCGCCATTTTACTGCACCCGCATGGGCCGGGACGAGCGAACTGGCGGCGGAAGACGCCGCTGGCCTGCGGAAGCTACTGGTCCTTGCCGCCGCCCTTGTCACCGTCCTTGCCAGCTTTCTCCCGCGCTTTGACCGCGCGCTGCTCGCGATGCCAGGCGTCGTCCAGCTCGCGCAGGTGGCGCAGCTTCTCGGCGATCTTGCCTTCCAGCCCGCGCGGCACCGGCTGGTACCAGCCCTGCGCCTTCAGGTCGTCCGGAAAATAGTGCTCGCCGGCGGCGTAGCCTTCGGGCTCGTCGTGCGCGTAGCGGTAGGCATGGCCGTAGCCAAGCTCCTTCATCAGCCTTGTCGGCGCATTGCGCAGGTGCACCGGCACCGCTCGCGACTTGTCCTTGCCGACGAAGGCGCGTGCCGCGTTGTACGCGTTGTAGCCGGCATTGGACTTGGGCGCGATGGCCAGGTAGATCAGCGCCTGGCCCAATGCGAGTTCACCCTCAGGCGAGCCCAGCCGCTCATAGGTCTCGGCCGCGTCCAGCGTGATGCGCGCGGCGCGGGGATCGGCCAGCCCGATGTCTTCCCACGCCATGCGCACGATGCGCCGCGCCAGGTAGCGCGGATCGGCGCCGCCGTCGATCATGCGGCAGAACCAGTACAGGGCGGCGTCGGGGTCCGAGCCGCGCACCGACTTGTGCAGCGCGCTGATCTGGTCGTAGAAGGCATCGCCGCCCTTGTCGAAGCGGCGCAGGTTTTCCGACAGCGCGCTGCCCAGCAGCGCGGTATCGATCTGCGCGGCGCCGGCGGTGCGCGCGGCACGCGCCACGATCTCTATGTTGTTCAGCAGCTTGCGCCCGTCGCCATCGGCCGAGGCCACGATCAGCTGCAGCGCCTCGTCCTGCCACGCGATGCCGCCGAGCTCTTCGCTGGCGCGCAGGGCCAGCTGCGTCAGCTCGGCATCGTCCAGGCTCTTGAGCACGTAGACCGCCGCGCGCGACAGCAAGGCGCCGTTTACCTCAAAGGATGGATTCTCGGTGGTCGCGCCGATGAAGGTGAACAGCCCGCTCTCGACGTGCGGCAGGAAGGCATCCTGCTGGCTCTTGTTGAAGCGGTGCACCTCGTCGACGAACACCAGCGTGCGCCGCCCGTGCGCGCGGAACTGCTCGGCGCGCTCCACCGCCTCGCGAATGTCCTTGACGCCCGACAGCACCGCCGACAGCGCGATGAACTCGGCGTCGAAGGCATCGGCCATCAGCCGCGCCAGCGTGGTCTTGCCCACCCCGGGCGGGCCCCACAGGATCATCGAATGCGGCTCGCCCGACTCGAACGCCACGCGCAGCGGCTTGCCCGGGCCCAGCAGGTGCTGCTGCCCGATCACCTCGTCGATGGTGCGCGGGCGCAGGCGCTCGGCCAGCGGTTGCCGGGAACGGTCAGGGGTATCGGAAAACAGCGAGTCCGCCACGTCATCAAGCCTTGCGATTGCAGAACGCCACAGTGTAGACCATCGGTGCCACGCGCCTGGTGCCGCGCCTGATGCCGGGCCTGGGCGCCGGGCTAGGCGGCAAAGGCGACCACGGCCTC
>NZ_CP170643.1:3856084-4205494 GCF_051015765.1 Cupriavidus sp. a3
ACCACGTCCTCGATCTCCACGCGGATGCCGATGCGCTCGCCCACCGCGTGGTTGTGGTGCGAGGGCACCAGCGCCAGCACCCGGCCGCCGCTGGCCAGCCGCAGCGTGTACAGGATCTCGGCGCCCCGGAAGGCCTTGTGCATCACCTCCGCCTGCATCGGGCTGGCGTCGTCGTGGACGATGTCGTCAGGACGTACCAGCACGTCGACCGGGGCATCCGCGGGCAGCTGCAGGGGCACCGCCGGGTGCAGCATGCCCAGCTCCACTTCGATCCGCCCATCGCCGCGCAGGTGCCCCGGCATCAGCACCCCCTGCCCGATAAAGCCGGCGACGAAGCGCGATGCCGGGCGGTGGTACAACTCGTGCGCACTGCCCCACTGCTCGATCACGCCGTCATGCATCACGCCGATTTCGTCGGCCATGGCAAAGGCCTCGTACTGGTCATGCGTAACCAGGATGGCGGTGGTGCCTTGTGCCTTCAGGATCGCGCGCACTTCCAGGCTCAGGCGCTCGCGCAGATCGACATCGAGGTTGGAGAACGGCTCGTCGAGCAGCAGCAGTTCGGGCCGCGGCGCCAGTGCGCGCGCCAGCGCCACCCGCTGCTGCTGGCCGCCCGAGAGCTCGTGCGGATACTTGCGGCCCGAGCCGGCAAGCCCGACCAGCTGCAGCACCTCTTCCACCCGCTCCGCACGCTCTGCACGGCCGGCGCGGGTCAGACCGAAACCGACGTTGGCGGCCACGTCCAGGTGCGGGAACAGCGCGTAGTCCTGGAACACCATGCCGATGCGGCGCTGCTCCGGCGGCACCAGCGCGTCCGACGACGACACGGTCCTCCCGTCCAGCACAATGCGGCCGTCCTGCAACGGCTCGAAGCCGGCGATGGCGCGCAGCACGGTGGTCTTGCCGCAGCCGCTGGGGCCCAGCAGGCAGGCGATGTTGCCGCGCGCCAGCGCAAACGACAGGCCCTTGACCACTGCTTGCCGGCCGAACGCATGCCGGATACGGTCGACCTCGATGACGGCGGCGCTGGCGGCAGCCTCGTGGGTGCCGCTGCGAGCCATCGGCCGCGTGCGTGCCTGGGCTTCGGGTAATCGGGAATAGGAATCGGTTCGCATGTGCGCATTATAGGGACGTGGAGCCGCGCCGCGGGGCCCTCTCGTGTCGGCATTGCTAGAATGCGGCAGCCCGCTGCCGCGCCGGCGCCACATTGTCCGGGCGCGCTTCCATTGAATCCACCGCATGCTCCTACTCAGCCGCCGCCGCTTCCACCCCCTGACCCTGGCCACGCTCGCGATGGCGCTGCTGATCGCCGTGCCCGTGCTGGTGGTCGCCTCAGCCGTGCTGCTGCCCGCCGGCGAGACCTGGCGCCACCTGATCGACACGGTGCTGGCAGAGTATGTGATCAACACCATCTGGCTGCTGCTGGGCGTGGCCGCGGGCGTGCTGCTGCTTGGCGTGACCACCGCATGGCTGGTCTCGACCTACCGCTTCCCAGGCCATGCCGTGATGGAATGGGCGCTGGTACTGCCGATGGCGATGCCGGCCTATGTGATCGCCTACGCCTACACCGATGCGCTGCAGTTCGCCGGGCCGGTGCAAGGCTGGCTGCGCGAACTGACCGGCTGGAAGGCGCGCGACTACTGGTTCCCGGACATCCGCTCGCTGGGCGGCGCCATCGCGCTGTTTTCGCTGGTGCTGTATCCCTACGTCTACCTGACGGCGCGCGCCGCCTTCCTGCAGCAGACCCAGAACACGATCGAAGCCGCGCGCCTGCTCGGCCACGGCACCTGGAGCCGGCTCTGGCGCGTGGTGCTGCCGCTGGCCCGGCCCGGCATCGTCGCCGGCACCGCGCTGGCGATGATGGAAACGCTGGCCGACTTCGGCACCGTGGCGTACTTTGCCATCCCCACGTTTTCCACCGGCATCTACCGTGCATGGTTTTCGCTCGGCGACAAGAATGCGGCGGCACAGCTGTCGGCATGCATGCTGCTGTTCGTCGCCGCGATCCTGCTGATGGAGCGCGCCAGCCGCGGTCGGGCGCAGGTCTACGGCAACCAGCGCCGCGCCGCGGCATGGAAGCTCGGCGGCACGCGCGGCTGGCTCGCGCTGGCGGCCTGCGCCGTGCCGGTGCTGCTGGGCTTCCTGGTGCCGGCGCTGATGCTGTGCCGCATGGCCTTTACCGACGGCGACGCCCAGTTCGGTCCGCGCTTTGTCGGGCTGGTGCGCAACAGCTTCCTGCTGGCCAGCGCGACGGCGCTGGCGGCGGTGCTGGTGGCGCTGGCGATCGGCTACGCCGGACGCGCCGCGAACGGCCGGCGCGGGTGGCTGATGCGCGGGCTGACGCGGCTTTGCGGCATGGGCTATGCGCTGCCCGGCTCGGTCATCGCCGTGGGTGTGCTGGTGCCGGTGGCGCGCTTCGACAATGCCTTGTCGGCATGGCTGCAGCAGCAGTTCGGGCTGTCGGTCGGTTTGCTGCTGACCGGCGGCATCGCGGCGCTGGTGTATGCGCTGCTGGTGCGTTTCCTGGGCGTAGCGCTGCAGACGGTCAATGCGGGCCTGGGCAAGATCACGCCCAGCATGGACGCCGCCGCGCGCAGCCTCGGCCACGGCCCCGGCGCCACGCTGCGGCGCGTGCATTTCCCGATGCTGCGCGGCAGCCTGCTGACGGCGGCGCTGATCGTCTTTGTCGATGTGATGAAGGAGCTGCCGGCTACCTTCGTGATGCGGCCGTTCAACTTCGATACGCTGGCCGTGCAGGCGTACAACCTCGCTGCCGACGAACGCCTGACCGAAGCCGCGACCGCGTCGCTGGTGATCGTCGCCGTCGGCCTGCTGCCGGTGATCGTGCTGTCGCGCACGATCCGGCGCGAGGCGCAGCGCTGAGCCGCCCCACTAGCCCACTCGCTCAGTAGCCCGCTAAAGTCCCGCCGTGCCGCGCCGATAGCCTTTCATGGCCCGGCGCTCGCCCGGGGACAAGAACAGCGGCACGCCGGATCCTTTCGCGCCTGCCGCCGGAATGCCTGACGGGGGCGTATGCTGCGATACCACATCCTGTTGTTCAAGCTGAACCGGCTGGCCAGCCGCAACACGCTGAGCGGCGTGGAAGAAATCTCGCTGGCCGGCCAACTGGCCGAGATGATCGGATCCGCCGATACCGCGGCGCGCATCATCGACGACCTTGCCGACCACGCCAACCCGCAGGTGCGCCGTATCGCGCTCAACGCCATCCGCCGCGGGCGCCAGTTCACCTCGCCCAGCCTGCAGCCCGCGCTGGTACGCCGCATGGCGGATGCCGAAGCGGCAGTGCGCCATGATGCGGTGTGGATCGTGCAGGAATCGCGCATGGACGGCGCCGAACTGCGCGCCGCGCTGCGCCGGCTGGCGGGCAAGGTGCGGTTGCCATGGGACGCCGAGCGTGCCCGCGCCAATCCCGGCGACACGGCGCTGGCCGCGCAGGTGCGCGCCCGCATGGCGCTGGACAAGCTGCTGGAAAAGAGTGCGGCGGAGCGCAACCAGGCGCTGGCCGCTATGGCGCTGGGAACAGTCGGGGACCAGTCCTATGCGGAAGGCACAGTCGGCCACAAGGGCCTGCTGCAGCGCGCGCTGATCCGGCGCCAGGCCGGGCGGCGGCTCGACAGCAGCGTCAAGCTGACGTTCCGCAAGGTCGAGCCGGCCGAAGTGAAGGGAAACAAGCGGTTCCTGCTGTAGCGCGGAACCAGCCGGCCATCCTCGTGCAGGGACGGCCGGCCTGACCTGCGGCTTACTTGAAGCCCGCGCGGTCCAGCAGCTTCTGCGCCTGCGGCTGGTACTTGCCCAGCTCGGCCACGTTGATGCTGTCGGCCTTGAACTCGCCCAGCGAATCGAGCGCCGGATTGCTGACCTTCACGCCCTGCACCACCGGCCATTCATTGTTGCCGTCGGCAAAGTAGCGCTGCGCATCGTCGCTGGCCAGGTATTCCAGGAACTTGACCGCGGCCTCCTTGTTCGGCGCGTGCTTCAGCATGCCGCCGCCGGAGATGTTCATATGCACGCCCTGGCTTTTCTGGTTGGGCCACACCACCCCCAGCTTGTCGGCCACGGCCTTGTCTTCCGGCTTGGTCGACTTCAGCAGGCGTGCGATGTAGTAGGTGTTGGAGATCGCCACGTCGCACTCGCCCGCGGCCACGGCCTTGAGCTGGTCGGTATCGCCGCCCTTGGGCGCGCGCGCCAGGTTGGCTGCCACGCCGCGTGCCCATTGCTCGGTGCGCGCCTCGCCGTCGTGCGCGATCAGGCTGGACACCAGCGACAGGTTGTAGACGTGCCCGCTGGAACGCGTGCACACCTTGCCCTTCCACTTGGGATCGGCCAGGTCCTCGTAGGTGGCGATGTCGCCGGCCTTGACCGCGGTCTTGTTGTACGCGATCACGCGGCCGCGCGCCGAGAAGCCGAACCACTCGCCGTTCGGATCGCGGTAGTTGGCGGGAATGCGCGATTCCAGCACCTTGGACTTGACCGGCGCAAACACGCCGGCCTGCTGGGCCCGCCACAGGCGGCCGATATCGACGGTGATGAAGACGTCCGCCGGGCTGTTGGCGCCCTCATTGCGGATGCGCTCAAGCAGCGGATCTTCCTGGCCTTCGATGCGGTTGATCTTGATGCCGGTCTGCTTGGTGAAGTTGGCGTACAGCGCCTCGTCGGTCTGGTAGTGCCGTGCGGTATAGAGGTTCAGCACCTTTTCCTGCGCGGCGGCCGCCAGCGGCAGCGTCAGCAGGGCCAGCGCCGCGACACGCGGCAGCAAGGTTCGGATAGTGGTCTTCACGCGGATGGCTCCCCAGCATGGTTGGGCAGTCGCCAGCATCCGGGACACCCGGGACTGCCCGGTTATTGGATTCCGGACAGCCAGAAACAATATTGATTCTTGTTCAGCCGGTCAAATTACATTTTTGTCATGTTGGCGCATGTTGAGCAATCAATAATTGCGCGCCCGACGCACCATGTGGACGCGCTTGCACATCGCTTCAGCCGCGCCGCACCCACGCAACCTTGCCAGCCTTGATGCCGAGGGTGCGGCGCTGGGGGTTGTAGTCCATCGTGCCGGGAAACTGCTGCCCGTCGCGTTCGCCCAGCCGCCATGCACAGCCTTGCAGCAGGCCGACGGCCTCGGTCTCGCTCTTGCCCACCAGCGTGTCGTCGGCAACCTTGTCGGCGGCACAGCCGGCCGGGGTGCCCCGCGCACCTTGCGGGCCGGGCATTGGTGCCGGCTCGTTGGGCTGCGTCGCGCAACCGGCCAGCAAGGCCGCGCCCGCGGCCAGCCAGAGCAGTCGACGGGCATGTACTGTGGTTCGGATTGCAGGCATGTCGCTTCCTTTTTTGTTTCCGCTTGGATGTGGACGGTTCGACACATGTCCGCTGGCGGCGTTCCAATCGCAACGCATCAGCGCTGAAGCCGGCGCAATCAGCCTTTGGCGCGGTTGGCCAGCCTCTTCATCGCGTCGGCCGGCAACGGACCGTGGCACGTCCGTTCGCCGCCTGACTCGCTGACAACTAACCAGACCTGTTCGGGCTTGCCCTTGGGATGCAGCAGCCAGGCGGGGCCGCGCGCGTTGCTGCTGGGCGGCAGGTCTTCCAGCACGCCGGTGCTGGCGGACTGCAGCATGGCCGCGCATTCCGATGCGGGCACGCGCGTGGACTTCAGGAACTCCGCGTTGCCGAGCACTTCGGGCAACGCCGTGTCCGGCGCGCGCAGGAAGGAATCGACATCGAACTTGCTGGCGCCGCCGCCGACGCTGGCGCAAGCCGCCAGCGCCAGCGCCAGCGCGCCGGCACCCGCCAGGATCACTGCGCCGTAACGTCCGCGGGCAGCGACGATGCGAACGGCCATGGCTGAGTTGGCGATCATGGCGGGCCTCATTGCTTCATCACGTCGGCGCCCTTGGGCACCGTGAACCGGAATGCATCGGCCGCCAGCGGCGGGTTCTTCTGCATGTTCGTGAAGGTCAGCAAGGTGGTGTTGCCGAAGGCGTCGCGCAGTTCCATCGCTTCGAGGTTGCCGCCCTTGAAGCCAATGCCGATGCGCTCAAACTGCGTGTCCTTGGCCTTGGGCGTCAGTTCCAGCCATTCCACGCCATCCCGGGTCGGGCCGTTCTTGATGGCGAAGTTCTTCTCCAGGTCGTTGCTGCCGAACAGGATCGCGGCCGGACTGGAACCCAGCGCGGCATCAAGCTTGCGCTCGGTGACCTGGTTCAGGTCCTTGTCGTAGATGTACAGGGTCTGGCCATCGGCCTGCAGCAGTTGCTCGTAGGGCTTGGTATAGCGCCAGGTGAACTTGCCCGGGCGCGCAAACACGAAGGTGCCGCTGGAGTTGCCGGTCACCTTGACGTTGGCGCCCTGCCCCTTGACCTGGCGCTGCGTGAACTCGCCGCGCGCGCTCTTCACACCGGTGACGAAGCTCTGCAGCTGGTCGGTAGCTGCGGCATGGGCCGGCGCCTGGATGGCAAACATCGCCAGCGCGGCGCAGGCCGACACGAGGATGCGGTTGCGCATGATTTGGATCCTGGTTGTTATCGAATGCGTTGACCCTGTGCGGCGTCTGACAGGCAGTCCACTGCACGGTCAACGTGTCTTGTTAGAGCCAGCTGCTGGTGCAGGATTCCGCGCCGCCCCTGCTTCGCGGGTAACCGGATATTACGGCAGATGGTGCGCGAACTGCGCCGGCTCAGGCACGAAAACTCTCAATTTGCGGTAAAGGACCCCGTAAAGCGAATCTCGTATCAGGACGAAACGCTTCTTTACTTGGCGTGGAAGACAATGCAGTGCATGTACGTAGAGCACTCGCCACGCCGCCTCTTGCTCGCTGCTTCGCCGGGAGGCGGTCAAATCCACTGGGCCAGCAATATGACCAACGCCAAACCTGCTGCCGGGCGTCAGCCATTCCGGCACGACGCCAGGCGTCTCGACCGCGACGAGATGAAGAGGATCGCGACACGCCAGGTCAGGATTGAACTCGACGCCTGGCAGGAAAAGACCGCTGCCAAGCCCTTTAATCCCGCCATGGTAGTCACGGGCATTCTGGCCGGTGTAGCGTTCGTCTTTTCCGTGATGTCGTGGCTGAATGAGAGCACCCAGGACAAGATCGAAAAGGCCACCGGTCCGCTCGCCTCTCGGATCACCGAAATGGACCGCCGCCTCACGGGTCGCCTGGACGCAGTTGATTCGCGCATCGAGCGCCTGGAGGTGCGGGTCGAAAAGGGCTTTGAAGAATTCAACGAGAAGTTAGAGAACGTCAACGCCAAGCTAGGGAACGTCAACGCGAAGGTCGACAACGTCAACGCGAAAGTCGACAACGTCAACGCCAAGGTCGACAACGTCAACGCCAAGGTCGACAACGTCAACGCCAAGGTCGACAACGTCAACGCGAAGCTCGACCTACTGCTTAAGCGCCGTTAGCACGCTCAGGCTGCGCAATCCACGGCCAGCCTGAATGCCCGCCTCCGCTAGTCACTCATCATCCCGCGCAGCCGCGCCACCGCCCTGCACCAGGATGTCGCGATTGCCATTGCCCGACATGGCCGAAACCAGCCCCGCCTTCTCCATATCCTCCAGCAGCCGCGCGGCGCGGTTGTAGCCGATGCGCAGGTGGCGCTGCACCAGCGAGATCGACGCGCGGCGGTTCTTCAGCACCACTTCCACGGCCTGGTCATACAGCGGATCCGCCTCGCCACCGCCACCGCCGATACCGGCGCCGCCGCCAAAGCCATCGCCGCCACCATCGTCCGTCAGGCCGCCTTCGAGGATGCCTTCGATGTAGTTGGCTTCCCCGCCTTCCTTCAGCTTCTCCACCACGCGGTGGACTTCATCGTCCGAGACAAAGGCGCCATGCACGCGCACCGGCAAGCCGGTGCCCGGCGCCAGGTACAGCATGTCGCCCATGCCCAGCAGCGTCTCGGCGCCCTGCTGGTCGAGAATGGTGCGCGAATCGATCTTGCTGCTGACCTGGAAGGCAATGCGGGTCGGCACGTTGGCCTTGATCAGGCCGGTGATCACATCCACCGACGGGCGCTGCGTGGCCAGCACCAGGTGCAGGCCGGCGGCGCGCGCCTTCTGCGCGATGCGGGCGATCAGCTCTTCCACCTTCTTGCCGACCACCATCATCAGGTCGGCCAGCTCGTCGATGACGATGACGATGGTGGGCAGCTTGTCCAGCGGCTCCGGCGCGTCCGGGGTCAGGCTGAACGGATTCGGGATCTTCTCTTCCCTGGCCGCGGCCTCGTCGATCTTCTTGTTGTAGCCCGCCAGGTTGCGCACGCCCAGCTTGCTCATCAGCTTGTAGCGCCGCTCCATCTCGCCGACGGCCCAGTTCAGCGCGTTGCCGGCCTGGCGCATATCCGTCACCACCGGGCACAGCAGGTGCGGAATGCCTTCGTAGACGCTCATTTCGAGCATCTTGGGGTCGATCAGGATCAGCCTCACGCTCTCAGGCTTGGCCTTGTACAGCAGCGACAGGATCATCGCGTTGATGCCCACCGACTTGCCCGAGCCCGTGGTGCCCGCGACCATGCAGTGCGGCATCTTGGCCAGGTCGGCCACCATCGGCTTGCCGGCGATGTCCTTGCCCAGCGCCATGGTCAGGCTGGAAGCGCTCTCGTTGTAGACCTGCGAGCCCAGGATCTCCGACAGGCGCACGGTCTGGCGCTTCGGATTCGGCAGCTCCAGGCCCATGTAGTTCTTGCCGGGGATGGTCTCGACCACGCGGATCGACACCAGCGACAGCGAACGCGCCAGGTCGCGCGCCAGGTTGACCACCTGGCTGCCCTTGACGCCGGTGGCCGGCTCGATCTCGTAGCGCGTGATGACTGGCCCCGGGTAGGCCGCCACCACCTTGACCTCCACGCCAAAGTCCTTGAGCTTCTTCTCGATCAGGCGCGAGGTGAATTCCAGCGTCTCGGCGCTGACCGTTTCCTGGTGCGGCGGGATCGGGTCGAGCAGCGACAGCGGCGGCAGGTCCGAGTCCTGGATATCGGCAAACAGCGGCTGCTGCTTCTCGCGTTCCACGCGCTCATGCTTGGGCACGGCCTGCGGACGCACGATCTGCACCGGCGGTGCCTCTTCGATGCGCACGCGCTGCACCTCGACGGTTTCCTTGCGCTCGACCTTGGCGGCCTCGCCGATGATGCGGTCCTGCTTGCTCTCGCGGCGTGCCTTGAAGCCCAGGAACATGGTCTCGACGAAACCGCCGATATGCTCGGCCACCGACAGCCACGAGAAGTGGAAGAACAGCGACAGCCCGATCGCGAACAGCAGCAGCAGCAGCAGCGTCGCCCCGGTGAAGCCCAGCGCCACCTGCATCCAGCCGCCCAGCGTGTCGCCCAGCACCCCGCCCGGCGCGCGCGGCAGCGCGGCGCGCAGCGGGTACATGCGGATCGCCTCCAGCCCCATGCTGGACAGCAGCGTCAGCACGAAGCCGACCCAGCTCACCGTCACGCCCTGGCGATGCTGGCGGTCGTCCGCACGCTCGGGCAGCTCGGCCGTCAGCGTGCGCCAGCCGCGCCAGCAGCGCCGCACCAGCAGCACCGCCCACCAGTAAGCCGAGAAGCCGAAGATAAAGAACAGCACGTCGGCCACCCAGGCCCCGACACGGCCGCCCAGGTTATGGATATCGGCGACCTGGTTCGCATGCGACCAGCCGGGGTCGGTCTTGCTGTAGCTGGCCAGCACGCACAGGAAACCCAGCGTGACGGCCAGCAGCAGGAACCAGCGTACCTCGCCCAGCAGTTTGCCGATGCGGGATGGCAAGGCCGATGGATCGGTGCGGGTGGTCGTGGTAGCTCGGGCCATGCCTGGATAGGACTCTTTTAGGGTGATTCCGGATGCGTTTGGCGCCGCCGTCGGCCTGAGTCAGCGGACTGACGAGGTAACTGACGAGGTGACTGACGGGCATCGTGGCGGCCATTTTAACGTGGGCGGCGGCTATCGCACCCATTGGAATTTGCAACAGTGGGCAAATGCGGCTCCTCTTATAATGTCGGTTTCGAGCAATGCCGGTGGGCATCATGCCGCACCGGCCACAGGAACGCATCATGGCAAAACACGCAAAAGTGCTGATTCTCGGTTCTGGTCCCGCCGGCTATACCGCCGCGGTCTACGCGGCCCGCGCCAACCTCCAGCCGGTGCTGATCACCGGACTGGCCCAGGGCGGACAGCTGATGACCACCACGGACGTCGAGAACTGGCCGGGCGATGCCAAGGGCGTCCAGGGTCCCGAGCTGATGCAGCGCCTGCTGGCGCATGCCGAAGAGTTCAAGACCGAAATCATCTTCGATCACATCCACACCGCGAAGCTGGTGGATGAAAACGGCAAGCCGGCCCGCCCCTTCACGCTGATCGGCGACGCCGGCGAATACACCTGCGACGCCCTCGTCATCGCCACCGGCGCCTCGGCCCAATACCTGGGCCTGCCGTCGGAAGAGTCCTTCATGGGCCGCGGCGTGTCGGCCTGCGCCACCTGCGACGGCTTCTTCTACAAGAACCAGGAAGTCGCCGTGGTCGGCGGCGGCAACACCGCCGTGGAAGAAGCGCTGTACCTGTCGCACATCGCCAGCAAGGTCACCGTGATCCACCGCCGCGACAGCTTCCGCGCCGAGCCGATCCTGGTCGACCGCCTGCTCCAGCGCGAAAAGGAAGGCCGCATCGAGATCCGCTACGACAACGTGCTGGACGAAGTGCTGGGCGACGATTCGGGCGTGACCGGCATCCGCATCCGCAACGCCAAGACCGGCCAGACCGAAGACCTGAAGCTGGCGGGCGTGTTCATCGCCATTGGCCACAAGCCCAATACCGACCTGTTCGCCGGCCAGCTGGAAATGAAGAACGGCTACCTGGTGACCAAGTCGGGACTGCAGGGCGACGCCACCGCCACCAGCGTGCCGGGCGTGTTCGCCGCCGGCGACGTGCAGGACCACGTCTACCGCCAGGCAATCACCAGCGCCGGCACCGGCTGCATGGCCGCGCTGGATGCGCAGCGTTTTGTCGAAGCCCTGAAGTAATCCCGCCTCTCCGAACCGGCCACCGCGGCCGGTTCACCCCTTCCCCGCAGCCTCCGTGGCTGCCCTGCCCCAGTCGATATAATCCCGGCGAGTACCCGGAGATTTTTCATGACGCAAGGCGCCCGCAAACCCGACCGACCGACCCAGCGCTTCGGCCTGAACGACCTGTCCAGCCTGCGCGACAACCTCAAGGCCGATGCCGAGCGGCGCGAAGCCGAGCGCCTGGCCGCCGAGCAGGCGGCGCAGCGCGCCCGCGAGGAAGCCGACGTGTTTCGCGCCAGCGTGGGCCAGGTCAGCCAATTGCGCGACCGCAACCGCGCCCACCACCCCGTCAGCAAACCCGCGCCGGTACCGGTGCAATCGCAGCGCAACGACCAGGCGGTGCTGCAGGCCTCGCTGTCCGACGAGTTCGATGTCGAAAGCCTGCTGGAGACCGACGAGACGCTGTCGTTCCGCCGGCCTGGCATCGGCATGGACGTGATTCGCAAGCTGCGCCGCGGCGAATGGGTGCCGCAGGACAAGGTCGACCTGCACGGCCTGCGCAGCGACGAGGCGCGCGAAGCGCTGGCCGAATTCCTGCGCCGCTCGGTGCGCAACGGCGTGCGCTGCGTGCGCGTGATCCACGGCAAGGGCCTGGGCTCGCCCGACAAGCTGCCGGTGCTCAAGGGCAAGGTGCGCAGCTGGCTGGTGCAGAAGGAGGAAGTGCTCGCCTTCGTGCAGGCGCGCGAGGCCGAAGGTGGCGCCGGCGCGCTGATGGTGCTGCTGCGCCAGCCGAAGCCCTGATGCGCCGGGCCTGACCAGCGCCACGGATGCATCTCCCGCTCGAATTGCTGATGGGGCGGCTGCCCCTGATCCTCCATATCATGGAGGTCATCGGCGTACTCGCCTTCGCGGTATCGGGCGTGGTCGACGCGCGCAAGCAGCGGCTCGACGTGGTCGGCACCTTCGTGGTGGCGTTCGCCACGGCCTTTGGCGGCGGCACGCTGCGCGACGTGCTGCTGGACCGGCGCCCGTTCTACTGGGTCGAGCATGAAGGCTATGTGCTGCTGATCTTCGCGATGTCGTTTGGCGCGTCATTCGTGCTGCGCGTGGTCAGCCGCGTGGCGTCGGACCGGGCCTTGATCGTCGCCGACGCGATCGGGCTGGGGCTGTTCTCGGTCACCGGCACCTCGCTGGCGCTGGTGGGGCAGATGACGCCGACCGTGGCGGTAATGATGGGCATCATCTCGTCGGTGTTCGGCGGCGTGGTGCGCGACGTGCTGTGCAATGAAGTGCCGATGATCCTGCGCGACCGCTCGCCCTATGCGACCTGCTCCTTCGTCGGCTGCTGGATCTACATCGGCCTGACCTGGATGGAAGTGCAGCAGGAGGCGGCGCTGATGACCGGCGCGCTGGCGATCATCGCGATGCGGCTGGTGTCGGTGCGCTACGGCTGGAAGCTGCCGAGCTGAACAAGCCCCAAAAGAAAGAAAGCCGCCCGGTTGGGCGGCTTTCTCGCATTTGCAGCCGGCGCTATCAGACCGCGGCTTCGTCCTGCTCGCCGGTACGAATGCGGATCACGCGTTCGATCTCGGTCACGAAGATCTTGCCGTCGCCGATCTTGCCGGTATGCGCGGCCTTGACGATGGCGTCAAGTACGGTGTCCAGCTGGTTCTCGGCCACCACCACCTCGATCTTGATCTTGGGGAGGAAGTCGACGACGTATTCGGCGCCTCGGTAGAGCTCGGTATGCCCTTTCTGGCGGCCAAATCCCTTCACCTCGGTCACCGTCAGCCCGGTCACGCCGACGTCAGCCAGTGCCTCACGCACCTCGTCGAGCTTGAACGGTTTGATGATGGCGGTAATCTGCTTCATGACTGGCCCCTGGTTATGTTTGTTCACGCGCCTGGCGGCGCACCGCCGCGGACGCGGCGCTCTCCGGCTGGCATTTTAACAGCCATTGGCGCCATGCATTCCCCGCAATCCCGCGCCCGGCGCGGCCGGAACGTTCGACAGCGCGCATCGCAGGGCCGCGCGATGCCGCTTGTGCCTGTGGACAACCCTGTGGACAGCCCCCGGGAAATCCTGTGCAGAGCCTGTGCAAACCCTGTGCAAATCACCCGGTCACGCCGTGCTGAGGAAGCGGCGCCGATAGTCCGAAGGCGCCACTCCGACACGACGCAAAAAGGCGCGCCGCAGGTTGTTGGGATCGCCAAGCCGGCCAGGGCAGCCACGCGCTTGAGGGGATGGCGCGAACCTTCATCCGGCGCCTGCTTCCATAGCGTGGGGCCGCCCGCCACCAGCAGCGTGTCGATGTCGTCACTGGCGGTCTCCAGCGTCGCGTCCGGTTCGATGCGCATGCCGCTGGAGGCAGTGAGCATCCCAGGCGCCGGCGCGATGATCTCGAACTGGTACGCATCCGGTTGCCCGGCCTGGCGTGCAAATCCGCCAGCTCGGTATGCCTGCCCGCGCGCTGCAACGCCACCAGCCGGCTGCGCTGGTCACCTATCAGCGCAGCGTCGCCGCCGGCTTCGCGCACCCGGGAGGCAACCCGCTTCAGCAGGAAGCGCTCGCCGATCCACCCCTCCGCGGTTTCCACGGTGGTGTAGGCCAGCACCTCGTATGGTCGCGGCGGCTCGCCCCGCATCCAGATGTCGACGCCGCCGACGTGTTCCCGTGCGCCGCCCTGGCGGTGCCGCAGCAGCGGCTCGCCTTCGTGGCGCCGGATCGGCGCCTGGATGCAGGCCGCGAGACCCACGCAGCACAACAGCAGCAGGGCGGGAACCCTGGCCCGCTTCGTCAAAGTTGGCTTCATCTGATTTCCTCTGCTTCGAATGCAAACGGCGCGCAGTCTAGGCAGGAAATCCGGCGCTGCGTGGCCAGTGGCGGCGAGCGCTTGCCGCCTGACGGCGCTCCCGCAGGAAAATGGCCCGCACAGTGCTGGCCATTTCACTGCTCAGCGACACTGGGGCATCAGTCCGGCACCTTCTCCAGGTCCGCCAGCCACACCGCCGACTCCGAATCGCTCGGCGCGCGCCAGTCGCCGCGCGGCGACAGCGAACCGCCCGACCCCACCTTGGGCGCGTTCGGGATGCAGGACCGCTTGAACTGGCTGGTGCGGAAGAAGCGGTCGAGAAAGATCGCGAGGTTGCGCTTGATCTCTGCTAGCCCGTACTGGTTGCGCGCCACCTCGGGCCCGTACGGCCACACGCCGCGCTCGCGGTCGCCCCAGGCGTGCTGGGCCAGGAAGGCGATCTTGGACGGCGTGAAGCCGAAGCGCAGCGTGTAGTAGAGGTTGAAGTCCTGCAGCTCGTACGGCCCGATGGTGCTTTCGGTCTTCTGCTCCGGGCCATGGTTGCTGTCGCCGGGCACCAGCTCGGGGCTGATGTCGGTATCGAGCACTGCCAGCAGCACGTCCGCCCCACCCTCGCCGATCTGGCCGGTTTCGGCGACCCAGCGCACCAGGTGCGAGATCAGCGTCTTGGGCACGCTGGCGTTGACGTTGTAGTGGGACATGTGGTCGCCCACGCCATAGGTGCACCAGCCCAGCGCCAGCTCGCTCAGGTCGCCGGTGCCGATCACGATCGCGCCCTGGAAATTGGCCAGCCGGAACAGGTGGTTGGTGCGCTCGCCGGCCTGCACGTTCTCGAAGGTCACGTCATAGACCTTCTCGCCGGCGGCGTACGGATGGCCCAGGTCCTTCAGCATGGCCAGGCAGCTGGGACGGATATCGATCTCGGTGGCGCTGCAGCCCACCACCTGCATCAGCTTGCGCGCCTGGTCCAGCGTGCGGTCGCTGGTGGCGAAGCCGGGCATGGTGTAGGCGAGTATATTGGCGCGCGGCAGTCCCAGCCGGTCCATTGCCTTGGCGCAGACCAGCAGCGCGTGCGTCGAATCCAGCCCGCCCGAGACGCCGATCACCACCTTGCTGATCTTGCTGGCCGACAGCCGCTGCACCAGCGCCTGCACCTGGATGTTGTAGACCTCCATGCAGCGCTCGTCGCGCTGGCGCGGATCGGCCGGCACATACGGGAAGCGCGCCACGTTGCGTGCCAGCGGCAGCGACTTCTCGCGCGGCAGGTCGAGCGCGAAGGTGACCACGCGGAACGCTTCCACCTCGGCCTTGTGCCGGCGCACCGAATGGCCGAAGGTGACCTGGTGCATGCGTTCGCGCGACAGGCGCTCGACATCGACGTCGGCGAACAGCAGGTGCGAGTCGTCGGAGAAACGCTCGGATTCGGCCAGCATTTCGCCGTTCTCGTAGATCAATGCCTGCCCGTCCCAGGCCAGGTCGGTGGACGACTCGCCCTTGCCGGCCGAGGTGTACAGGTACGCCGCCAGGCAGCGCGCCGACTGCTGCGACACCAGCTGGTGCCGGTAGCCCGATTTGCCGATCACGATATTCGATGCCGACAGGTTCACCAGCACGGTTGCGCCCGCCATCGCGGCGAACGACGACGGCGGCACCGGCACCCACACGTCTTCGCAGATCTCGGCATGGAAGCGGAAGAACGGCAGCCCTTCGATATCGAACAGCAGCCCGGCGCCGAACGGCACCTCCTGGCCCAGCAGCCGCACGCTGTCGACCGTGGCGCAGTCGGCCGCGCTGAACTGGCGCCCTTCATAGAATTCCCAGTAGTTGGGCAGGAACGACTTTGGCACCACGCCCTGCACACGGCCCGCGGCCACCACCACGGCGCAGTTGAACAGCTGGTGCTGCACGCGCAGCGGCATGCCCACCACCATCGCCAGCGGCAGCTTGCGCGAAGCTTCGACGATGGTGCCGAGCGCCGCCTCGCACGCATCGAGCAGCGTGCGCTGGTGGAACAGGTCGTCGCAGGTGTAGGCCGACAGGCCCAGCTCGGGGAACGCGGCCAGCACCGCGCCGCGCTGCGCAGCCTGCGTGGCCAGCGCCAGCGTCTCGCGCGCATTGAAAGCCGGATCGGCCACGCGGCAGACCGGCACGCCGACCGCCACGCGGGCAAAGCCGTGGGAATAGAGGTTGAAAAACGGAGTCTTCATTTCGGGCCCTGGGGTATGGCAGGCATGGGGCGGGTCATCCGCGCCTGAACCTGGGGGTGACGCATATCCGCCATTCTACGTCGCTACCCGGGGGCGCGCCGCCCGTGCCTTGCCGCAGCGCCTGCACGCCGTTTCCGGTAGACTCGAGCCGCGCCATGCGCCGTCGCGCGCGGCAATCCCGTCTCCACCCCTTCAGCTACAGCCCATGCAGTCGGATTCCGGCGACACGGCGGCCACAGGCAGCCGCGCAGACGACCAGAAGGTCCACCAAGCGGACATTTCGGACTACCAGACGCGCATCGTCTCCGACCTGGCCGAGATCGACCCGGCCGCCTGGGACGCGCTGCTGGCGCGCCAGCCCGAACCCACGCCGTTCCTGCGCCACGCTTTCCTGCATGCGTTGCATGCCAGCGGCAGCGCATGCGCCGAGACCGGCTGGCATCCGCGCTTCCTGACGTTGTGGGCGGGCGACCGGCTGGCCGCGGCAATGCCGCTCTATGCCAAGGCGCATTCGTACGGCGAGTACGTGTTCGACTGGGCCTGGGCCGATGCGTATGCCCGCCACAACATCGAGTACTACCCCAAGTGGCTGTCGGCGATCCCGTTCACGCCGGTGCGCGGCGCGCGGCTGCTCGCTGAAGATGCGCAGGCCCGCCGGCTGCTGCTGGAGGTGGCGCTCGCGCTGGCGGCGGAAAGCGGCATGTCGTCGCTGCATGTTCTTTTTCCCGACGAGGCCGAAGCCGGGCTGATGCAGCAGGCCGGCATGCTGATGCGGCACGGCGTGCAGTTCCACTGGACCAATGGCGGCGAAGGTGGCAGCAAGCCCTACGCCAGTTTCGACGACTTCCTCGCCACGCTGTCACAGAAGAAGCGCAAGAACATCCGCGCCGAACGGCGCCAGGTGGCGCAGGCCGGCATCACCTTCCGCCACCTGCGCGGCCACGAGATCGATGAAGAGGCCTGGCGCTTCTTCAACCGCTGCTACCGCCAGACCTATCGCGAGCACCATTCCACGCCCTACCTGAACCTGGACTTCTTCCGGCGCATCGGCGCGGCGATGCCGCAGCACCTGCTGCTGGTGGTGGCCGAGCGCGCGGGCCAGCCGATCGCCTCGTCGCTGCTGGTGTACGACGATGCGCCGCAGGTCAGCACGCTGTACGGCCGCTACTGGGGCGCGCTCGAATACCACCCCTGCCTGCACTTCGAGACCGCGTACTACCAGCCGCTGGAGTTCTGCATCGCCCACGGCATCCGCACCTTCGAAGGCGGCGCGCAGGGCGAGCACAAGATGGCGCGCGGCTTCCTGCCGGTGGCGACGCGCTCGGCGCACTGGCTGGCGCATCCCGACTTTGCCGATGCCGTGGAGCGCTTCCTCGCGCGCGAGCGCCACGGCATCGACGCTTACCTGGACGAACTGGGCGAACGCAATCCCTTTGCCCGTTCCTGAGCCGCCGTGGCGCTCAGCGCCACATGCGCCGCAGCGTGTTGTCGCCCAGCATGTAGTGGTGGAACAGCGAAGCCATCGCATGCAGCCCGATGACGAGGTAGAACGCGGTCCCCAGCGTTTCGTGGATGGCCTTGACCGTTTCCTTCAGCGCGGGGTCCGCCGCCACCAGCGCGGGCACTTCGATCCCCAGCGAAGGCAGCGCCAGCAGGTGCCCGCCGGCATTCATCGCCAGCAGTCCCAGCAGCGGCTGCGCCAGGATGAACAGGTACAGCACCCAGTGCATGGCTTCTCCCGCCAGATGCATCCAGCGCGGGCCGGGTTCCGGCGCCGGTGCGCCGCGCACCAGCCGCCACAGCAGCCGCGGCACCGCCAGAACCAGCACCAGCGCCCCGGCCCATTCATGGATGTCCATGGCCAGCACGCGCGCCGGCGTGCCCTTGTCGAAGTTGCCCTTCAGTTCGATGGCCGCATACGCCAGCGCCACCAGCACGAACACCGCCCAATGGAAGCACACCGCGAGCCGGTCATAGCGGCGCGATGGCGACAACACTTCCGGCAGGCCCTGCATCGGCTTGATGCCCTGAGTAGCGCGGTTCATGGTGGGTTCTCCTTCCTGGTTGACACGGACCCAGCGTAGCGCAAGCGGCACGGACGAGTCCTAACCGCCATCAAGCGACGGGCAACAAAAAACCCCGCCGCGGCGGGGTTTCTTCAGCGACGGTTCAGCTTACTTCTTGTAGTTGGCCACGCCGTCGGTGATTTCCTTGTGGGCTTCCTCGATGCCGGCCCAGCCTTCGACCTTGACCCACTTGCCGGCTTCCAGTGCCTTGTAGTGCTCAAAGAAGTGCTTGATCTGGTCCAGCAGGTTCTGCGGCACGTCCGACAGGCCCTTCATGTAGGCGGTGGCGGGCGACAGCTTGTCCACCGGCACGGCGACCAGCTTGGCGTCCACGCCCGACTCGTCGGTCATCTTCAGCATGCCGAGTGCACGGCAGCGCACCACGGCGCCGGCCAGGATCGGGAACGGGGACAGCACCAGCACGTCCACCGGGTCGCCGTCGCCCGACAGGGTCTGCGGAATGTAGCCGTAGTTGGCCGGATAGCGCATGCCGGTGCCGATGAAGCGGTCCACGAACAGCAGGCCGGTTTCCTTGTCTGCCTCGTACTTCACCGGATCGCTCTGGGCCGAGATCTCGATGATGACGTTGAAATCGTTGGGGATGTCCTTGCCCGGGGTGACGAGGTTGAAGCTCATGCGGTTCTCCAGATGCCTGCGCTGTGTTGTCGGATGGCGGGCATTATAACGGCTCGCGCCTGACCGGTTGCTGACAAGCCAGGCCCGTTCTGACTTCCCTGCCCGCTGCAACGCGTTGCAGCGACGCCCGCGTGCGCGATAATGGCGCATTCTTCAGCCGACACTGAATAGCCGCAGCCTTCGTGCTGCCCCGGAGCCACCCATGCATGCCCAGCACTTTGTTGCCAACCGCCTGATCGCGCCGGACAACGGCCTGCGCATCAAGGTGTTCGACCCGTCCAACGGCGAGCCCTTCGCCGAGATCGCCCGCGGCAACGCCACCGACGTCAACGTTGCGGTCCACGCCGCGCGCCAGGCCGCCGAGGGCGCCTGGGGCCAGATGGCCCCGGCCGAGCGCGTGCGCCTGCTCAACCGCGTCGCCGTGGCGCTGATCGCGCATGAAGAGGAACTGGCCGCGCTGGAAGCGCGCGATACCGGCAAGCCGCTGCGCCAGGCCCGCGCGGACGCCCGCGCGGTGGCGCGCTACTTCGAGTTCTACGCCGGCGCGGTCGACAAGCTGCACGGCCAGACCATCCCCTACAACCCCGGCTACACCGTGCTGACGGTGCGCGAGCCGCACGGCGTGACCGGCCACATCATCCCGTGGAACTACCCGCTGCAGATCTTCGGCCGCAGCGTGGGCGCGGCGCTGGCTGCCGGCAATGCCTGCGTGGTCAAGCCGGCCGAGGACGCCTGCCTGTCGCTGCTGCGCGTGGCCGAGATCGCCGCCGAGGCCGGCCTGCCCGAAGGCGCACTCAATATCATCACCGGCTACGGCCACGAAGCCGGCGCTGCGCTGGCGCGCCATCCCGGCATCCACCACATCTCGTTCACCGGCTCGCCGCAGACCGGCAAGCTGGTGTCGCAGCTGGCCGCCGAGAACCACGTGCCGGTCACGCTGGAACTGGGCGGCAAGTCGCCGCAGATCGTGTTTGCCGATGCCGACATCGATGCGCTGGTGCCGGTGGTGGTCAACGGCATCGTGCAGAACGCCGGCCAGACCTGCTCGGCCGGCAGCCGCCTGCTGGTGGAGCGCCCGGTCTATAACGCGCTGCTCGACCGCATTGCCTCGGTGTTCGAGTCGCTGCGCGTGGGCCCGGCCGAACTCGACCTCGAATGCGGCCCGCTGATCAGCCGCAAGCAGCAGCAGCGCGTGTGGGACTTCGTCTCCGACGCGCAGCACGCCGGCGTGGCGGTGATGGCGCAGGGCCAGATCGTAGCCGAGGCGCCCGAGGCCGGCTACTACCAGGTGCCGATGCTGTTCCGCGATGTGCCGCCCGCGCATCGGCTGGCACAGGAAGAAGTGTTCGGCCCGCTGCTGGCGGCCATGCCCTTCGACACCGAGGCCGAAGCCATCGCGCTGGCCAACGGCACGCCCTACGGCCTGGTCGCCGGCGTCTGGACCCGCGACGGCGGACGCCAGCTGCGCCTGGCGCACAAGCTGCGCGCGGGCCAGGTCTTTATCAACAACTACGGTGCCGGCGGCGGCGTTGAGCTGCCCTTCGGCGGCAGCGGCCAGTCCGGCTACGGCCGCGAAAAGGGCTTCGAGGCGCTGTACGGATTCACCACACTGAAAACCATCGCCATCCAACATGGGTAACATCAATTTCCTTTCCGTCGCATTTGCCATCTTCTTTTTCTGGATGGCGTGGCACGTGCGGAACAAGCGCGCCACCAATCCCTCCGGCATGCCGCGGCTGCAGGTGTTCAAGCGCAAGTGGGGCGATGTGGTGGGCGACCGCGTGCACTGGTGCCTGTATGTGGCGCTGCCGTTTTTGCTGGCGGTGATGATGGTCGCGAATGCGTTGCGCGGGCGGGGGCCGTTTTCGCATTGATATCGCCGCACTGAACGATTCCCCGCACCGATCACCGACAATCACAACACAAGGAGACAAGCGATGAGACTGGCCAACAAGGTAGCGATCGTCACCGGCGGCGGTTCCGGCTTCGGCGAAGGCATCGCCCATACCTTCGCGCGCGAGGGCGCCAGCGTGCTGGTGGCCGACCTGCGCGAAGACGGCGCCGAGCGCGTGGCCGCGGCGATCCGCGAGGCCGGCGGCCAGGCGCGCGCGGTGCGCGCCGACGTCTCGCGCGGCGACGATACCGAGGCCATGCGCGAGGCCGCGCTGGCCGCCTTCGGCGACGTGCATATCGTCGTCAACAACGCCGGCACCACCCATCGCAACAAGCCCATCCTCGACGTCACCGAGGATGAGTTCGACCGCGTCTATGCGGTCAACGTCAAAAGCATCTACTGGTCGGCGCGCGCCTTCATCCCGCACTTCCGCCAGCGCGGCGGCGGCGTGTTCGTCAATATCGCCTCCACCGCCGGCATCCGCCCGCGGCCTGGGCTGGTCTGGTACAACGGCAGCAAGGGCGCGGTCATCACCGCCAGCAAGGCCATGGCGGCCGAGCTGGGCAAGGACAATATCCGCGTCAACTGCGTCAACCCGGTGATCGGCGCCACCGCGCTGCTTGAAGAATTCATGGGCATGCCCGACACGCCCGAGAACCGCGCGAAGTTCCTCGCCACCATCCCGATGGGGCGCATGTCGACGCCGCAGGACGTGGCCAATGCCTGCCTCTACCTGGCTTCCGACGAAGCCGCCTTCATCACCGGCACCTGCATCGAAGTCGACGGCGGGCGCTGCGTCTGAGCCCTGCTTCACCGGCATTTCCTTGTCGTAACACCGCTGTACCGCGTCGCAAGAACGCAAACATCCTCAGGAGACGGCATGACAACGACCGCAGTAACCCCCGGCGTCGGCGACGCCGCCTTTGAAGATGCCACCTACCGCAAGGTGAGCTGGCGCCTGGTGCCTTTCCTGCTGCTGTGCTACGTGGTGGCCTACCTGGACCGGGTCAACGTCGGCTTCGCCAAGCTGCAGATGCTCAACGACCTGAAATTCAGCGAGACGATCTACGGGCTGGGCGCAGGCATCTTCTTTATCGGCTACTTCCTGTTCGAAGTGCCCAGCAACGTGATCCTGCACAAGGTGGGCGCGCGCATCTGGATCGCGCGCATCATGATCACCTGGGGCGCGATCTCGGCGGCGATGATGTTCGTCACCACGCCGACCATGTTCTACGTGCTGCGCTTCCTGCTTGGCATTGCCGAGGCCGGCTTCTTCCCCGGCATCATCCTGTACCTGACCTACTGGTACCCGGCCAACCGGCGCGGGCGCACCACCACCTTCTTCATGACCGCGATCGCGCTGTCGGGCGTGATCGGCGGCCCGCTGTCGGGGTGGATCATGCAGTCGTTCGACGGCCACAACGGCTGGTCGGGCTGGCAGTGGATGTTCCTGCTGGAAGGCGTGCCGTCGATCCTGGTGGGGCTGTGGGTGCTGGCCTACCTGGATGACCGCATCGCGCACGCCAAGTGGCTGACAGGCGAGGAAAAGGCGCTGCTCGAGCGCAACATCGCCGCTGAAGACGCGCACAAGGAAGACCCGCCGATCCGCACCGTGATGTTCAGCCCGCGCGTCTGGCTGATGAGCGCGATCTACTTCTGCTTCGTCATGGGCCTGTACGGCGTCAGCTTCTGGCTGCCGACCATCATCAAGCAGACCGGCGTGAAGAGCGCGCTCGACATCGGCCTGCTGACCGCGATCCCGTATGGCTGCGCGGTGATCGGCATGGTGCTGGTGGCGCACAGCGCCGACCGCAGCGGCGAACGGCGCTGGCATATCGCAATCCCGGCGCTGCTCGGCGCGTTCGGCCTGCTGCTGTCGGTGCATTGGGCCACCGATACCACGCTGGCCATGTTCGCGCTGACGCTGGCCACCATCGGCATCCTGACCACGTTGCCGCTGTTCTGGAGCCTGCCCACGTCGTTCCTGGCCGGCACCGGCGCGGCCGCGGGCATTGCGCTGATCAACTCGCTGGGCAACCTCGCCGGCTTTCTCAGCCCGTATGCGGTGGGCTGGCTCAAGGACCTGACCAGGAGCACGGACTCCGGCATGTACCTGCTGGCCGCGTGCCTGGTGGTAGGCGCGGCGCTGACGCTGTCGGTCCCGGCCCGGCTGGTGAGCCGCAGGTAAGCAAGCGCGTCGCGGGTAGCCTGCAACGGCGCTTTCCGGCAAGGAAAGCGCCGTTTTTTCATGGGATCTGCGCAAGTGCCTGGCGCGGCGCTCGTGCGGCGACGATGCGCCATCCGCTGACGCCGATGTAGGACCACACCCGGCAGTGTGGCCCCGGCTTGCGCCCTAGCATGGAAAGGAAGACACCCGGAGTGATCCACACGGGGTCCTCCGGGCACGTGAATCCTGAAGATTGCCAAGGAGGCCACGATGCCGCACCTGCCCCCGTTTGCCCCTACCCAGTCACTGAAGCGCGTCGAAGCGCGGCTCGCACGCCGCACTCGCGTCAAGCGCCTTGTGATCGCGCTCAGCGCCGGCGTGGTCGCGCTGCTGGCCCTTGTCCCCGCGGCCAGCTATGCCCAGGCACCCGTGGTCGAAGCCGCGCCCGCATCCGCCACGCCTGCGCCAGCTCCGGCAGCTACTGCTCCGGCACCGGCTGCTCCGGCAGCGACCGCCCCTGCCCCGGCTGGTGCCATCGCGCCAACGCCGGGCGTGAGCCCGCCCGCAACGCAGCCGCCCACCACCATGCCGCCGCCAGTGGCCCAGCCTGCGCCGCCGGCACCGGCACCGGCACCGGGTACTGCAGCCCCGCCGCCAACGGCCTCGCCGGCACCGGCACCGGGCGGCGCCGCACCTGCCGTGCCCGCTCCGCCGCCGACCGCGGCCCAGCCACGCCCGCCGCTGACCACGCCGCCGCCTCCGCCGCCACGGGACGCCATGGTGCAGCGTACCGCGGGACCGGTGACCTATATCTGCGGCGGCGTCGCCGAGGACGAGCAGGTCGCGCTGCAACGGCTGGCACGCAACTTCAACATGAGCCTGCTGTTTACCCAGGGCGATCGCGGCGAGTACCTGTCCGATGTCGACGTGAAGCTGATGCGCGGCAACAAGGAAGTGGCGAGCTTTGTCGCCGACGGGCCGCGCTGCCTGCTGAAGGCGCCGAGCGGCACGTACAGCGTGCGGGCGACTTACCAGGGCCGGACCAAGACGGCCACAGTGAGCACCGGCGGGCGCAACAACCAGATGCGCTGGTAGGTTTCAGGGTGGCAGCGCCGCGACGCGGCGTTGTTGGAGGAGAGAAAAAGCGCGGCGTCTTGCGATGCCGCGCTTTTTCTTTTGGCGGGTTGCTTTTTGCCGAATGCCTTACGCAAACTGACGGTGGTCTCCCTCTCCCGCAAGCGGGAGAGGGGACCAAACACTCAGGCGGGCGGCCCCTCGCCCAGCATCTGCGCCACTGATGCCGCCGTCCCCGCCGCGCGCGCGCCCAGCAGGCGCTGCAGCGTGGCCAGCAGGTGGTCTTCGTTATACGGCTTGCCGAGGTAGACGTTGACGCCGATCTCCTCCGCATAGCGGCGATGCTTGTCCGCCGTGCGCGAGGTGATCATCACCAGCGGCATGTGCGCGGTGCGCGAGTCGGAGCGCACGTTGCGGGTCAGGTCGAAGCCGTCCATGTTCGGCATCTCGATGTCCACCAGCATCGCATCCGGCATCACGTCCTGCAGCTGCTTGAGCGCATCCACGCCGTCGCGCGCCAGCACCACCTGGTAGCCGGCGCGGCCGAGCAGACGCTGGGTCGCCTTGCGCACGGTCAGCGAATCGTCAACCACCATCACCGTGGGCTGCAGCGCCAGGCCCCGCACCGGCGCGGCGCTGCCGTCGCCGGCCAGTTCGGCGACCGCGCCCAGCGGCCCGGCCACCGGTTGCGCCAACTGCGGCGCCAACTCCGGCGCGGACTCCGCGGGAACCACCTGCTGCGGCGCGGGCTGGCCGCGCTCGCGCAGCAGCCGCTGCGCCAGCACCACCGGGTTGTAGATCAGCACGATCTCGCCGTCGCCGAGCGTGGTCGCGCCGGCAATGCCTTCCAGCCGCGCCAGCTGCGGCCCGATGTGCTTGACCACCACTTCGCGGTTGCCGACCACCTCGTCCACGTGCACGGCGACACGTTCGGCGCCGCTGCGCACCAGCACCACCGGCGAGTACTTGCGGCCGGCTGCCACGCCGTTGCCCTCTTCCAGCAGCGCGCCGAAATAGAAGAACGGCACCTCGGCGCCGGCCACGGCGAAGCGTCCCTGGTTGTAGGCCTCCACCAGCGCCGGCGCGCGCAGCTGCTGCACCTGGTCGATCATGCCGCTGGGTACGGCATAGCGCCGCGCGCCCAGCGAGAACACCAGCACCTGCGTGATGGCCGTGGTCAGCGGCAGGTGCACGGTAAAGGTGGTGCCCTGCCCGGCCTTCGAGGCCAGCGTGATGCGGCCGCCCAGCGCCACGGTCTCGGCGCGCACCACGTCCATGCCGACGCCGCGCCCGGCGAGCTCGGAAACCGTGTCCGCCGTGGAAAAGCCGGGGGTGAAGATCATCTCGGTCAGGCGTGCCTCGCCGGCGTCGTCGTCCGGCGCGAGCAGGCGGCGCTCGACCGCGCGCGCACGGATGCGCGCCAGGTCCAGCCCGTTGCCGTCGTCGACGAAGTGCAGCACCACTTCGTTGCCTTCCTGCTGCACCTCGAGCGTCAGCGCGCCCGTGGCGGGCTTGCCGGCGGCGCGGCGTTGCGGCGCGGGCTCGATCCCGTGCACCACCGCGTTGCGGATCAGGTGTTCGATCGGGCCGGCCATGCGGTCCAGCACGGAGCGGTCGATCTCCACCGTGCCGCCCTTGATCAGCAGCCGCACTTCCTTGCCGGTCTCCGCGGCGGCCTGGCGCGCCACGCGGTACAGGCGCTCGGCCAGCGCGTCGAACTGCACCATGCGCGCCTGCATCAGGCTGCGCTGCAGCCCGCGCGTCAGCCGCGCCTGCGCGGCCAGGTCGCCGGCGGCGCGGTCGAAGCCGCGCTGCAGGTTCTGCTCGACGGTGGCCACGTCGTTGACCGATTCGGCCATCATCCGCGTCAGTTCCTGGAAGCGGGTGAAGCGGTCGAACTCGAGCGGGTCGAACTCCTGCTTGTGCTGCGCGTCGGCGATGCGCGACGCCATCTGCGATTCGGCCTGGATCTCGATCTCGCGCAACTGGCCGCGCAGGCGCGCCACGTTGTCGTTGAGTTCGCCCAGGTAGGTGCGCATCGCGTCGAGTTCGCTGTCGAGCCGCGCGCGCGTCGCGCCGACTTCACCCGCCTCGTTGATCAGCGTATCGAGCGCGCGCGCCTGCACGCGCACCAGCGCACGCTGCGGCTCGGCGGCCGGCGTGAGCCCGGTGGGCGGCATCGGCACCATCACGTCCGCGGGCCCGGGCATGACCGGCAGCATGGAGCCCGCACCGGCAACGTCGGCGGCAGGATCCAGGGCCGCTTCAGGGTGCGCTTCGGCAGCGGGTTCCGCCTCATCCTGCGGCGACACGCTGAGGCCGTTGATCACATCGGGGTCGTCGACGGGCAGCAGGCGTCCGGCCTGCAGCGCTTCGGCGTGCGCGAGGATGCGGTCGTACCAGGCGTAGAGGCGCGCGAACAGCTGCGGCCCGGCGCCCTGCCCGGCCTGCGCGCGCAGGCTGGCATCGAGCAGCGTCTCCATCTCGTGCGCGGCCTGGCCCAGCGCCATCGCGCCCGCCATGCGCGCACTGCCCTTGAGCGTATGCAACGCGCGCAGCACCAGTCCGCCGTGGCGCGTGTCCGCCGGCGCCGCTTCCCAGGTGCGCACCAGCTTGCCGAGTTCGGGCAGCGTGCCCTGGGCTTCCTCGAGGAATATCTGGACCAGCGCCGGGTCAGGCGCGGCGTCAGACGCGCGGGCCGCAGCGTCGCCGGCCGCCACCGCGACCGGCGGCCGGTGCGAAGTCGGCAGCGCGATCACCACGGCATCATGCTGCGCAGGCGGCGCGGGCTGGGCCGGCGCAGGCGCGGGCTCAGCCACCAGCGGCACTTCGTCGTCCCCGTGCGGCGGCTGGCCATAAAGCTGCGCCATGTCATCCACCGGCGCGGACGCTGCGGGCACGGCCACGCGCGGGCGCAGCAAGGCGCGTTCGCCGAATTCCACCAGGCTGCGGCGCAGGCCGGCGTCGGCTTGCGGCCACACGCCGGCGGCAAACTGGTGCAGCATGCCGCGCAGCCGTTCAACCGCCTGCTCCAGCAGGCGGAAGTCGCCCGGATGCATCGCCACCGGGTGCGAGCCCAGCTGCAGCAGCAGTCCTTCCAGCGCTTCGGCGATCTCGCGTACCGGCTCCAGCCCCACGGTCGAGGCACTGCCCTGCAGCGTGTGCGCCACGCGCAGCGCCAGTTCGCTCGGGCACGGATGGTCCTCGTGGCGCCATTCGGAAACATCGGTGGCGAACTGGCGCAGCAGGTCGTCGGCCTCTTGCAGGTAGACGTTGTAGAGCGCCAGGCCGATGCGCACCGGGCCGATGACCTTGTAGTTGTCCTCGTCGCTGGACAAGCCGCCGGCCAGGCGGAACGGAATGACGTTGTCGTCGTCGGCGGGCGTGTCCTGCGGTGCCGCCGCGCCCGGCTGGCTGTCGTCCGCGGACGCTGCGCGCGGAGCTTCTTCGGGGATGGAGGGCTCGGCTGGCACCGCCTCGTCGGCCGTCGCCAGGCCGCCGTCGCGCACCGCCTCGGCGGTCGCCACCAGCGGCGCGATGTCGTGCGCCGCAGCTGCATCGCGGTGCAGCTGTGCCACCCACACCGAGAGCTCGGCGTGCGCGCGGCGCAGCAGCGACAGCAGCGCCGGCGCCGGCGCGCGCGCCTCGGCGATCCACAGGTTCATCACCTGCTCCACCGCCCAGGCGGCTTCGCCGTAGCGATGCAGCCCGACCATGCGGCTCGAGCCCTTGAGCGTATGGAAGGCGCGCCGCACGCGGCTGAGCGTGTCGGCATCGCCCAAGGCATCGACACCTGCGTTGAGGTCGCCGGCAATACCGCCCAGTACCTCGTCGGCTTCGTTCAGGAAGATGTCGAGCAGCTCGGCATCGACCGCCGCGCTGTCGCCGGCGGCGGGCAGGGCCGGCTCTGCGGCAGCGGCAGGCAGGGGCGCGGGTTCGGGTTCGCCCGCGGCATCTGCCAGCGCCAGCATCAGGCGGCCGGCGGCATCGTCGCTGCCAGCCAGCCAGGCATTGCATTGGGTGGTGGCATCGGCGGCGCGGCGCCGCAGCGGCGCATTGTCGTCGATCGCGGCCTGGTCTGCCAGTGCCTGCAGCGCGGCACGCAGCCGCTGCACCTGCGGTGCGTCGGGCATAGGGCCGGCGTGCAGCGCTTCGGCCGCGGCGTCGCGCGCGGCAGCGAGCGGATGCTGGAAAGCGCGCCCGTCATCGGCGGCTGCGACTTCGGCGGGGATGTCTTGACGGCGGGCGCGGCCGAATTCAAGCGCATCGGCAAAGGCATGGACGGTGCCCAGCTCTGCCGCCACGGCGGCGAGCAGTTCGGTGCGCAAGGCGGCATCGGAAGCGTGGGAGGCATCGCCAACCGCGGCCAGCCGCTCATTGACAGCCTGCACCGCAGCCATGGCCCTGCCCGCGTCGCCGGCCAGCGCGGCCGGTAGCGCCGGCGACGCCTGCAGCCGCTCCAGCGTGTTGCCCAGCGCCGCGAACGCCTGGCGCGCATCGCGCAGGTGGCCGGCGCCGTCGGCACGCGCGGCGTTGCGGTCATAGCTGTCCAGCCACGATTCGCCGCTGTCGAGGTGCGCGCGCAGCTGCGCCACGGCCTCGCCGCGCAGCGCCTGCGCGCGCGCATCGTCGACCATGCTGGCCAGCCACGCCGGCGCGCCCACGGCGGGATCCGACAGCGACTGGTGCAGGCAGTCGGCCAGTGCCTCGCACTGCGCGGCAAAGCGCGCCGCGGCGGGATGGGCGGATTGTCCGTGCACGCGCCACGGCAAGGCGAGCGCACGCGCCAGGAACAACGCGATGCCGGTGGCGCCCAGCGCTGCGGCACGGCTACGCTCCCAGTCGGGCCCCGCGGCCGACACCGCCGCCTGCGACAGGCAGCGCTGCAGCGGCGGCTGTCCCAGCGGCTGCGCGGCTTCGGCGAGCGCCGCCAGCGCGCTTTCCCAGCCGGCCTGGTCGCCGGCAGCGGCCTGCTCCAGCCCCGCGGCGGCCTGCTGCAGGTTGCGCGTATCGATCGGGTCGAGCCAGCCGTAGTAGCGCAGCCGGAAGTCGGCATCGGCCACCGCGTGCGCGGCGTCGAGCCGGAAGGCCGCCAGCGTACGGGCGATGACGCTGCGCGCGGCAGCCGCGCCATCGGCCTGGACCGCGTCTGCGGCAGCCGTTTTCGCCAGCCCCGTGCACACCAGCAGGAACACGGCATCGTTCAGCAGCGCCTGCGGCACGCGCACATGCCCTTGCTGGTACTGGCGCAGCAGCAGGTTGGCACGCCCGGCAAAGCGCTTGGCCAGCAGGTCGGACGGCAGCAGTCCATATGCAAGCGCGCGGAACACCAGCCCCAGCACATGCCACACGTCGCGGTCCGGGTGGTCGGCGGCGCGGCGCGGCTCCTGCTCGTTGGCGCGCACTTCATCCAGCGCCGCATGCAGTGGCAGCCAGGCCTCGCGCAGCAGGGCCGGGTCCTGGCACGCGGCGGGCAGGCGCATGGCCTTCAGCAGCGTGGCCTCGAACTGCTGGCGCGCGCGCGTGATGGCGGCGGGGCTGCGCGCCGGCAGCAGCATGCCGGGCAGCATCTGCAGCTCGTCGAGCCACAGGTCGGCCGGATGCACGCGCTCCTCGCGCAGTTGCGCCAGCACGCCGGCGTAGGGCTGGAACAGCCGCAGCGGGGCCTCATCGTCGCCGGCCATCAGGTCGTCGACATATTCGGCCAGTGCCTGCACGCCGGCGCGGAACACCGCCAGTGCCTGCGCATCGGCGGCAAGCTGGCCGGCATCGATGGCCTCGAGCAGGCGCCGCAGCGCCTGGCAGTACGGATCGGTGCCGCGCAGTCCGACGATATGCACCGCCCCGGCCGCCTGGTGCAGGTGCTGGCCGGCGAGCCGCAGCGAGGTGGTATCGCGCGCGCCCAGCGCCTCGGGCGCCTGGCGGATTTCATCGACGTAGTGGCCCAGCTCCGCGGCCGCGTCTTCGAGCGCGCCGCGCAGGCTCGGCGCGAGCCACGCCAACCCGGACAGGTCGCGCGCCGCGCCGCCGGCGTCGGCCGGCGCGGCAGTGGTGGCCGATGCGGGCAGCGGCGCCGCTTCCGGTTCGGGCATGGCGGGCGCCGGCAGCGATGCATTGGCATCGGCCGCTTCGCTCGGGAGGGGAAAATTCATGGACATGACGGCTTCCAGTGCGGCGCCGCCAGGGCGGCCGCGGGCGGCCCGCCGCGGCGGCAGGCAGGCGCTGGGTTGGCTTGTTGGCAGGCGTGGCGGCAGTTGCCGCGCTGCGCGGAAGCAGTCGCAGGCGTCATCCGGCCACTCAGGCGATCTTGAAGCGCGACACCGAGTTGCGCAGTTCCTCGGACAGCAGCGTCAGCTGGCGCACGGATTGCGCAGTCTGGCGCGTGCCGCTGGTGGTCTGCTCGGTAACCTGCAGGATGCGTTCGATATGGCGCGCCACCGTGGTGGCAAGGTCGGCCTCGTGCGAGGTGGACTGCGAGATCTGCTCGATCAGCTCCGCCAGCTGGCGCGACACGCGGCCGATCTCGACCAGCGCCGCGCCGGCGTTGTCCGACAGGCGCGCGCCTTCGACCACGCCCTGCGTGCTGCGCTCCATGGCGTGCACGGCGTCCTGGGTATCGGTCTGGATGGTGCGGATCAGCGCCCCGATCTGCTTGGTGGCCTCGCCGGAGCGTTCGGCCAGCCGCTGCACTTCCTCGGCCACCACCGAGAAGCCGCGCCCGGCTTCGCCGGCCGAGGCGGCCTGGATGGCGGCGTTCAGTGCCAGCACGTTGGTCTGCTCGGTAATGTCGGAAATCAGCTCGACGATTTCACCGATCTCCTGCGACGATTCGCCCAGGCGCTTGATCCGCTTGGAGGTTTCCTGAATCTGCTCGCGGATGTCGTTCATGCCGGAGATGGCGTTCTGCACCGCCTGCTGGCCCTGCTCGGCCGCGGTCAGCGAGGCGCGCGCCACATTGGCCGACTCGGCCGCGCCGCGCGACACCTGCGTGATGCGGTCGGCCATCTCCACCACCGATTCGCCGGTCTGGCGGATCTGGCGCGACTGCTCCTCGGTGGTCGACAGCAGCTGGGTCGAGGTGGCCTGCACCTGCCCCGACGCCTGCGTCACCTCGCCCGCGGTCTGCTGCACCCGGCCGACCAGCTCGCGCAGTTCTTCCACGGTGTAGTTGACCGAGTCGGCGATGGCACCGGTGATGTCCTCGGTCACCGTGGCCTGCCGCGTCAGGTCGCCGTCGGCGATATCCTGCAGCTCGTTCATCAGTTGCAGAATGGCCTTCTGGGTGTTGTCGTTGTTGCGCTTTTCATCGAGGCGGCGCGCTTCGGCCTCGCGTTCGCGCGCCTCGGCTTCGAGGGCGCGCATGCGCGAATCGCGCAGGTACAGCGCGGCCAGGCCGACCAGGCACAGCAGCGTCAGCAGCGCGGACACCACGGTCGCGCCCAGCGTCACCGGGCGCAGGCGCGCCGACTCCGCATACGCGCGCTGCAGGGCCGACAGCTCGCCGCGCAGCGCCTCGTTGTCGTTGAAGATCTGCTGCTGCGCGCGCTTGGCGGCGATCAGGCCGGGCAGGTTCTGCAGAATGGTCTGGGTGGTCTTCTGCACCGCGTCGAAACGCTGCGACAGCTGCTTCAGGTAGCCGCGCGTCTCTTCGTCGGTGGCGGCATTCAGGCGCAGCGCTTCGCTGCCGTTCATCAGGCCGTCGAGCGTCTCGCGGAAGGTGTTGGTGTCCTTGCCGAGCAGGAACGCGGTCTCGGGGTTGACGCCTTCGCCGGCCAGGAACTCGTTCAGGTTCTTGCCCAGGCGCTGCGTCAGCATCACCAGCTGCGCGGACGCCGCCACCTCGCGCGCATTGGCGCCGGACTGCAGCTTGATCGCGGCCACCTGCTCGGCGGCTTCCAGCAGTTCGGGGTTCGACGCGTTGAAGACCTGCAGGGTCTGGCCGATCGTTGTCAGCACAGGCCGCTGGGCCAGCACGTCGGCCGCGCTCTTCTCCGAGCGCTTCCACGACGTCATCGCGGTTTCCAGCAGCGGCGCGGCATCGCCCGTGGTGGCGCGCACGTGTTTCTCGTCGCTGCCGTCCTGCAGCGCCTTCAGGTCCTTCGCCAGCGTCTCCTTGGACTCGCGCAGCTGCGTAAAGGCCTGCGCATTGCCCAGCAGCGCCACCGGCACCGCCTTGCCCAGGCGCTGCGAGTGCATCAGCATGTCGCCGGCGATCTCGATCTGCGCCGCGGCATTGTTGGCGATGCGGTTATCCAGGTACACCGAGCCCAGCAGCGCCACCAGCGACACCACCACGCCCACGGTCAGCACCCGCTGCTGCGACGAGAACGGCATGCGGCCCATCCACGCCGACACGTGCTCCAGCGGCGTGGCGCCAAGCCCGGCGGGTGCGGCCGACGCGGCAGGTGTGGCAGATGCAGGTTCCGCGGGCGCGGCTTCCCGGCCGCCGGCATAGGCCATGTCCGGCCCGCCGCCAAGGGCGGCGGCGGCGTCGGCTGCCGGCGTACGCCGGCCCAGGCTGAATTTCTTGAAACCCATGGCACCCTCTTCCGTTCTATTCGTTGTTGTGCCCGGCGGCTCGTGCCGGGTGCGCCAGGCCGGGGCCAGCGCTTGTTTCTTGCCTGCTCGCGGCGCTGCGCGCCTCAGGCCGCGCTGCGGCCCACCTGCAGGAACGCCGGCGCGTCCAGCAGCGCGCGCACGTTGAGCACCTGCCAGTCGCGCCCGTCGCGGTCGGCAAAGCGCTGGCCCTCCCAGGCCGGCACCTCATCCAGTCCCTGCGCCGCCTCCTCGTGCGGCAGCCCCAGTTCCGTGGCATGGCGCAAGCCGGCCACGCGCGTGGCCAGGATCGCGCAGGCGCGCTCCACCTGGCGCGACAGCACCACCAGCTTGCTGCCGGGCTGCACCGGCGTGGGCGCGCCGCCGCAGAACAGGCTGAAATCGATCACGCCAAGCAGGCTGCCGCGCGCATTGACCAGGCCGCTGTACCACGGCTGCGTCAGCGGCACGCGGCTGGGCGGGCGCATGTCGAGCACCTCGCCGGTCTCCGCCAGCGGCAGCAGCCAGTGGCGCGCGCCGATCTGCAGCGCCAGGTAGCTGTCTGCGGCGGGCAGGGTGCGCGCCTCGCGCAGGCGCCGGGCCAGCATGGCCTGGTAGTCCTGCAGGCGGGTGTGGCGGGCGCGTAGGTCTTGGCGTGGCGCGTTCATGTGGCGGTCCCCGGTACTGGTGGTGGCATCCCGTACGGCCGGCGCTGGCGGCTCAGTGCGCCAGCGCGGCGATCTTGCCCAGCAGTTCCTCGCCGTCGACCGGCTTGACGATGTAGTCCGACGCGCCCTGGCGCATGCCCCAGATGCGGTCGGTGTCCAGGCCCTTGCTGGTGCACATGATCACGGGGATGTCCTTGAAGCGGTCGTCGCGCTTGATCGCGCGGGTCGCCTGGTAGCCGTTCTGGCCGGGCATCACCACGTCCATGAGGATCAGGTCGAAGCTTTCCGATTCCAGGCGCGCGAAGGCCTGGTCGCTGTTGCCGGCGACCGAGACCTTGAAGCCGCGCTTGCCGAGCAGGTCGGACATGAACAGCGCTTCGGTCGGAGAGTCGTCGACGATCAGGATCTTGTTGATGGCAGTCATGAGGTTTCCTTCGGTTCGTTCACGCCGTCAGCATGCCGGCAAGGCCTTTTCCGCCACGTCGGCGCGGACCGGCAGGCAGGCCTGCACGGCCTGCAGCAACGCCTCGCGGGTGAACGGCTTGGCTAGATGGTCATGCGCCCCCACCAGCCGGCCGCGCGAGCGGTCGAACACGCCGTCGCGCGACGACAGCATGATCACGGGGATGGCGTGGAAGCGCGGGCTTTTCTTGATCAGGGAGCAGGTCTGGTACCCGTCCAGCCGGGGCATCAGGATGTCGCAGAAGACCAGGTCCGGATGCAGCTCGCCGACCTTGGCCAGCGCCTCGAAGCCGTCCTCGGCCAGCATGACCTGGTATCCCGCCTGCGACAGGAAGATTTCCGCCGTGCGGCGGATGGTGCTGGAATCGTCGATGACCAGCACCTTGCGGCGCGCGTGCGCCTGGGTGTCCGGCATTGGTACGCCAGGCGCCGCAATGCTGGCGCCGGCGGCATTGACCCGCTGGTTTTCTTCTGTATGAGCGACCCGCATGTTGTTCCCGCGACCGGCCACGCCCTGCGGCGCGCCGGCAAGCACTAGAGAACACCCGTGCGGAGCAGCGCGACCCATGCGCGCCCCGACGGACCCCCGAAAAATGATTCTGCTTCCCTTCAAGGCCGGGCCAGACCCGGCAGTGGCGGTGCGTGGAACCCGCACCTGCCTGCCGTCTTCCCCACCAATGGCGGATGGACGGCCACATAATTTGCAACAGAGTGTGACAAGACGCCGGGGGGCCGTCAATCCGGAGCGGCGGGCCCTTGACGGCGTTCTGTCGTATCGGCGCGACGCGCGTGGCCAGTGTGGCGGCTTTCTATGAAGCTTCGATGGCGCACAAGCTGGCGTCGTGCCGGGCGGCTGCCAGCGTCAGATGGCCACCATCTCGAAATCTTCCTTGCGCGCACCGCATTCCGGGCAGGTCCAGTTGATGGGCACGTCTTCCCACCGGGTACCGGGGGCGATGCCGTCTTCCGGCGCGCCTGCGGCTTCGTCGTAGATCCAGCCGCAGATCAGGCACATCCAAGTCTTGTATTCCATAACAGGCTCTGGCCACTCTCCATTAAAATCCAGCGCAGATGGTACCGAAACCGTGCCGCCCGCGCCAGCCGGCGACCGCCAGAATCGTGCCAGTTCCGCCGTGTTCGCGCATGTTAGCGCCGGATTGGCAGTCAATTGCCGTGACATTCCACGGTATTGCCTGCATGTCGACGAGACGCCGGCCGCGCCGCCACGTTCCCAGCAGTCCTTGATCCCACTCAACGCCATGTCCCGTAACCAGCAGCTCTTCGACCGCGCCCAGCAGACCATTCCTGGCGGCGTCAACTCCCCCGTGCGTGCCTTCCGCTCGGTGGGCGGCACGCCGCGCTTCATCACGCGCGCCGAAGGAGCCTATATGTGGGATGCCGATGGCCAGCGCTATATCGACTACATCGGCTCCTGGGGTCCGATGATCGTCGGCCACGCCCACCCCGAGGTGGTGCGCGCGGTGCAGGAGACCGCGGCCCACAGCTTCTCGTTCGGCGCCCCGACCGAGGCCGAGATCGCCATGGCCGAGGAAATCTGCAAGCTGGTGCCGTCGATCGAGCAGGTGCGGCTGGTGTCTTCCGGCACCGAGGCGACCATGAGCGCGCTGCGGCTGGCGCGCGGGTTTACCGGCCGCGACCTGATCATCAAGTTCGAGGGCTGCTACCACGGCCATGCCGACAGCCTGCTGGTCAAGGCCGGCTCGGGCCTGCTGACCTTTGCCGACACCACGCAGAACGCCCCCTCCTCGGCTGGCGTGCCGGCCGACGTCACGCGCCACACCATGGTGCTGGAGTACAACAACGTCGAGCAGCTGGAGCAGGCCTTCGCCAAGCACGCCGGCGAGATCGCCGCGGTGATCGTCGAGCCGGTGGCCGGCAACATGAACCTGGTGCGCGCCAGCGACGCCTTCCTGAAGGCTATGCGCGAACTGTGCAGCCGCGACGGCGCGGTGCTGATCTTCGACGAAGTGATGACCGGCTTCCGCGTGGCGCTGGGCGGCGCCCAGGCCCACTACGGCATCCGCCCGGACATGACCTGCCTGGGCAAGGTGATCGGCGGCGGCATGCCGGCGGCAGCCTTCGGCGGGCGGCGCGACATCATGGCCAAGCTGGCGCCGCTGGGCGGCGTCTACCAGGCCGGCACGCTGTCGGGCAATCCGCTGGCGGTGGCCGCCGGCCTGACCACGCTGAAGCTGATCCAGGCGCCCGGCTTCTACGACCGGCTGGCCGCGCAGACCCGCAAGCTGGCCGACGGCCTGGCCGAAGCCGCGCAGGCAGCCGGCGTGCCGTTCGCAGCGGACGCCATCGGCGGCATGTTCGGCCTGTATTTCCGCGAAGACGTGCCGGGCAGCTTCGCCGAGGTGACCAAGAGCGACACCGCGCGCTTCAATCGCTTCTTCCATGCCATGCTGGACAACGGCGTCTACCTGGCGCCGTCGGCGTTCGAGGCCGGCTTTGTCTCGGCGCAGCACGACGACGCCATCCTGGGCGCCACCTTCGATGCCGCGCGCAAGGCGTTCGCGGCGGCCTGAGGCCATGCCGGCGGGCGACGTGCCGGGGCGTCGCCTGGGCCGTCGCCTGGCAGATGGGCGGTGCGCTACACTTGGGACTCGCCAGGCCATGCCTGCCATGCCTAACCTGCGGAGTCCCACGATGCGCGCCTCTTTCTCCCTGTCCTCGCAGCTGCGCTCGCCGCTGTCCGTGCTGCGCTGGCTGCTGCTGGCGGCCATGGCCAGCCTGCTGACCGCCTGCGGCTACAACGACTTCCAGGCCAAGGACGAGGCGGTCAAGGCGGCCTGGGGCGAGGTCATCAACCAGTACCAGCGCCGCGCCGACCTGATCCCCAACCTGGTCAACACCGTCAAGGGCTACGCCACGCACGAGCGCGAGACGCTCGAAGCGGTGACCAAGGCGCGCGCCGCCGCGACCAGCATCCAGGTCTCGCCCGAGACCCTGAACGACCCGGAAGCGTTCAAGCGCTTCCAGCAGGCGCAGGGCGAACTGTCCAGCGCGCTGTCGCGCCTGCTGGCGGTGTCCGAGAACTACCCTCAACTGAAGGCCGACGCCTCCTTCCGCGACCTGCAGTCGCAGCTGGAAGGCACCGAGAACCGCATCACCGTGGCGCGCCAGCGCTACATCGCCGCGGTCCAGGACTTCAACGTCCTGGCGCGCAGCTTCCCCACCAACCTGACCGCGATGATCTTCAAGTACCCGGTCAAGCCGTCGTTCACGGTGGACAACGAGAAGGCCATCTCGACGCCGCCGGCAGTCAAGTTCTGAGGCGGCGGCCATGGGCCTGACCACCGGCCGCTCGCAGCAGCCGTCCTCCTGGCGCACCGGCCTGGCCGCGCTGCTGCTGTGGCTGGCGGCATGGCTGTGCGCGCCGGCGCTGGCGGCCGACGGCTTCGTGCCGGTGCCGCCGCTGACCCAGCGCGTCACCGACCTGACCGGCACGCTCAGCTCGCAGCAGCGCACCGCGCTGGAAAACGTGCTCGCCGAATACGAGCAGCAGCGCGGCAGCCAGATCTTCGTGCTGATGGTACCGACCACCGAGCCCGAGCCCATCGACGCCTACAGCATCCGCGTGGCCGACGCCTGGCGCGCCGGGCGCAAGGGCATCGACGACGGCGTGATCGTGCTGATCGCCAAGGACAACCCGCCCGGGCTGCGCAAGATGCGGCTCGAGGTCGGCCGCGGCGTGCAGGGGTCGCTGACCGATGCCATGTCCAAGCGCATCCTGCAGGACGTGATGGCGCCGCATTTCCGCCAGAACGATTTCTATGGCGGGCTGGCGGCCGGCATCTCCGCCATCCAGGCCACCATCGACAAGGAAGGCCTGGCCGGGCCGCAGCCGCGCAAGGCGCAGCAATCCTCGGCGCTGGCCGACTGGCTGCCGGTGCTGTTCCCGCTGGCGATCATCCTGTTTTTCTTTATCGGCGCCATGCGGCGCTCGCGCGGGCCGCAGATCGTCACCACCCGGCGTGGCCGTGACGTGATCGCCGGCGGCCTGGGCGGGCTGGGCGGCTACGGCATGGGGCAGGACTGGGGACGACGCGGCGGTGGCTTCGGAGGAGGTTTCGGCGGCGGCGGTGGTGATGGTGGCGGCTTCAGCGGCGGAGGCGGCGGCGGCTTCGATGGCGGCGGCGCGTCCGGCAACTGGTGAACAAGGAGCGACGAGCATGCCCCATCTCCGACGTGCCCTGCATCATTTCGCCACCACCGCCGGCACCGCCCGCAAGCACTTCCCGGCCGAGGCCCAGCAGCAGCTCCATGCGGCCGTGCATGCCGGCGAGTCACGCCATCGCGGCGAGATCCGCGTGGTCATCGAGGCCAGCCTGCCGCTGGGCCACGCCTGGGCCGGCGTGACCCCGCGCGAGCGCGCCCGCTTCCTGTTCGGCGCGCTTGAAGTCTGGAATACCGCCGACCATACCGGCGTGCTGCTCTATATCAACCTGGCCGACCACGCCGTCGAGCTGCTGGCCGACCGCGGCATCGACGCCAGCGTCGGGCCGGCAATCTGGCGCGAACTGTGCGATGAACTGGCGCACGGGCTGAAGCAGGACCTGTCGGTGGCGCCGGTGCTGGTGACGGTGGCGCGCATCCATGAGCTGCTGGCCAGCCATTTCCCGTCGGATGGGGGGCACAACCCCAATGAGCTGGACGACCGGCCGATCGTGATCTAGCGGGCGGGCGCGCGCCGCGCGCCCATCAGGTACCACACCGCCGCCAGCACCTGCAGCGCCACCAGCCCGCCCCACGCCGTCATGTGCGCCGCCTTCGGATAGTGGCCGCCGCTGGACGGCCACAGGTCCAGCACGAACCCTACCCCGACCTGGCACGCAAAGGTCGACAAAAACACCGTCAGCGTCAGTGCCGTGGTAGCCCTACCGATCAGCGCGTCGGGGAAGCTGCGCGCCAGCACCGCATAGGTCAGGATGCCGCTTGAGCCGAACACGCCGTAGGCCGCCCACAGCAGCACCGGCGGCAGCGGCACCTGCGCCATCAGCAGCGCCTGCACCACGATAAAACCGGTCATGCCGATGCCGGCAAAGGCATAGAGGCTGACGCCGATGCGCTCCAGGTGGCGCGCCGCCCAGCCCGAGCCGACGCAGCCCGCCATCATCGCAAAGCCGATCACCGAAACCAGCCGCGCACTGGTGCCCGGATCGAAACCCGGCACATCGCGCAGGAAGGCACCGACCCACAGCGTCTGCACCGCCAGGAACACGCCCTGGTTCAGCAGCGTCAGCGGCACCACGCGCCAGAAGCGCTCGCTGCCCAGGATCTGGCGCGTGCCGCGCAGCTGCTCGCGCAGGCTTTCCTTGCCGGCGCGTGGCTTGTCGGGCACGCCGAACCACAGCAGCGCCGCCATCGCCAGCGACACGACCGCCAGCCCGGCGCTGACCATGCGCCAGTCCGTCAGCGACAGCAGCCACGACAGCGGAGTGCCGACCAGCACCGCGCCGAACCCGCCGATCGCCATCACCACGCCGTTGAGCAACGGCATGCGCGACAGCGGGAACCACATCGACAGCGCCTGGATGGCGGCGCCAAGGCACACCGATACGCCCACGCCAATCAGCAGCCGGCCGGTGGCCAGCCCCGCCATGCCCGGCGCCAGCGCGAACACCAGCGAGCCGGCAACGGCCACCAGCAGCATCGTCGCCTCGGTGCGGCGCGGGCCGAAACGGTCCAGCAGGATGCCGGCGGGCAGCTGGGCACAGGCAAAGCCAAGGAAATAGAAGCTGGTGAGCAAACCCAGGTCGCCGGCATTGAGCCCCAGTTCGCGCGTCAGGTGCGGCGCGAAGCCCAGGTTGACCCCGCGGAACACATAGGACACCAGGAAGCCCAGCGAGAACACGGCCAGCACGCGCCAGCGCGCGTGGGCTTGTTCCGTTGGCGCCGGGACGGAAGACAAAGCGGATGAAGTGGTAGTCGTCATGGCCCGCATTGTCGTACCCATTCCGGTGCAAGGCCAACGAAACATACCCGCGGCGATTGTGAGTAGAATTTGACGGCCATGTCCAGATCCCCCGGCAAACCCGCCCATCGCCCCGTCCACCTGCCCCCACTGCAAGCGCTGCGTGCGCTGGAGGCGGCCACGCGCCACCGCAGCTTCTCGCGCGCGGCCGAAGAGCTGGCGCTGACGCACAGCGCCATCAGCCACCATATCCGCGGGCTGGAAGCCAGCCTGGGCACCAAGCTGTTCCAGCGCAGCGGCAGCCAGATGACGCCGACCAGCGCTGGCGCGCGGCTGGCCGAACAGGTGCGCGCCGCGCTCGACAGCATCGAAAGCGCGCTGCGCGAGGCCGGCAACAGCGCCGCGCCGCCGGTGGTACGGCTGCAGGTCAGCGTGATGGAGGACCTGGCCAATGCCTGGCTGATCCGGCGGCTGCCCAGCCTGCATGCACAGGTGCCGTCGCTGGACCTGCATTTGCGGCTGCACGCCGAGATCAGCCCGCCCGACCCGTACAGCGTCGACGTCGGCATCTGGCACCAGCGCGTGGACCTGCCCGGCTTCGAGTGCCACAACCTGATCGAGGACCACGTCATCGCCGTAGCCAGCCCGGCGCTGCTGGCGCGCTACCCCGGCTTCACGCTGGCCGACGTGCCGCGCCTGCCGATGCTGCGCTTTGCGCTGCGCCCATGGCGCGACTGGCTGGAAGCTGCCGGCCTGCCGGGTGACGAGCCCGAGCGCGGCCCGATCTTCCAGGATGCGGGGCTGATGCTGCAGTCGGCCGTGGCCGGACTGGGCCTTGCCACCGCGCGCGCGCAGCTGGCGCATGACTACTTGTCCAGCGGCCAACTGGTGCAGATCGGCTCGACCCGGATCCCATCCAGCCTGCACTACTGGGTCACCTGGCGCGAAGGCAACCCGCGGGAAAAGGCGATCCATGCCTTCCACGCCTGGCTTCAGGAGCAGGTGCGCGGCGATGCCATGCAAACGCATGCCACCGTCGGCGGGCAACGCCAGCAGTTTCAATCATGAAATTGTTTCGTACGTCGAAGTTGACAATACGAATCATTTTCGATAACGCCAGGCAATTCAAAGGCTGGCCGACGATCGCGGCGCCGGGGGCGGTGTTTCTGAACGCGACCTTCGACTCCCGCGAAAACCGCCTGAGTTTCATCAATGCAACCGATTTGTCAGCCGTGCCAGCGCGCAGGAATCTCCCGCGCCACCCATCCAAAAAGATGAGGCCGGGCCTTCGGCGTCATCCGCAAAACCATGCAAATGCTTGTCATCGGCCGTCCCAGGAGGCCTCCAGCACGGTTACGCCCGGCTGTAAAGCGCTAAAAGGTTGAGCCAGGCGAAGCCTGGCACACCGGTTCCGCTTAAAAAGGCTTCATCCCGTTGTAAAGGAAATGCAACTCCGGCGATCGGGCCGCCGCGTGCATCATCGGAGCCATGGCGCCCGAACCTCCAAAATGCCGCCTCCCCTCTTTCGGATGGCCGCGAATCCCTCCAGGTAGACCTTTCGGCACTCCATTTCGTAAAACTGTGACGTATACCTGAGGTCGACAACCTCACTCATGCTGCATTGCACCATGAACCAGGCCGGGGATGTATCAGGATCGGAACGTTTTCTCACGCCACGGCGGCGGCCGGAACTCCCACTTTTTACGTTTCTCTTTTCGAATCAATGACTTGTGCCGCACTGGCACGTTCGTCGCACTTATGTCCCCGCGAACAGAAGCCCGACACAGGGGAAGTCTGAAACGGAAGCGGCAAACATACTGGCATGCGTTCGCCGAAGGTCAGTTTCAGAACGATCCTCGTATCCCAGGACGGGGAGTCGGGCTGGTGCTGTAAGCGTTGGGCCACGCCGCAGGGACTGGCTCGCACCGGCGGGTCGTTGCAGAGGCCGCCGACAAGATTAGAGGGAGGTCTTTCAGGACACGGGCCGCGCGCTTGCGCGTGGCCCGTGCAACCTGGAAGAACCCTGCCAGCCCGGACCACCGGGCGGCGAAACGGGATCGCGGACGCACGGCTTGCCGGCGCGTCTGGAAGAATGGGGTGCTGACCGGCCTGCCATGCAGGCGCTGCGAGACACCGCTGCCGTGACCGATGCCATCGACATCGGCGCGGCAGCGGCGGACTACGCGGCGCATCGGCGGGACGGCAAGAACAGAATTCGGGGAGGACGCCGGTGCGAGGCATCGATGATGCAGCGACGGCGCAGGCCTTATGGCCACCGAATCCGGTGCGTGGCAACCGCCGCCGCCGGTTTCGTCTGATAAGAAGAAATCCGGGGAAATCGTATGAGCGCGTATGCCAACCGCCCGCTGCTGTACCTGTCGCAGCATCACGACGCCATGCTCTGCAGGGTCCTGTCGCAACGGGGCTGGAAGCTCAGTTTCGCGTCAAACCTGCAGGAATTGCATGCGCTGGCCCACAGCTCCCAGCCGGCCGCCGCGCTGCTCGACGTGCACAGCGGCTTCAGTGATGCCGAGCTGGAATCGTTCGAACCCTGGCTGGCCCAGCCGCAATTCGGCTGGATCGGCATCGTCGCCAGCCGCGATGCGCTGAGCGAAGCGGCACGCCGCCTGCTCGGGCTCTACTTCGTCGACTACTACACCTCCCCGTTCGAGTCCGCCGACCTGGCCCACTCGCTCGGCCATGCGCAGGGCATGGCACAGATGCGGCCCGCCGTGCAGCGCGCGGCGGCCAGCTCGCGCCCGGACGGCATGATCGGGACCTGTTCCGCCATGCAAACGCTGTTCCGCGGCATCGAGAAGGTCTCGCGCTGGGACACCCCGGTACTGATCTCGGGCGAGTCCGGCACCGGCAAGGAACTCGCCGCGCAGGCCATCCACCATGCCAGCGAACGCGCGCAAAAGCCCTTCGTTGCCGTCAACTGTGCCGCCATCCCGCCCACGCTGCTGATGTCGGAACTGTTCGGCTACGAGCGCGGCGCCTTCACCGGCGCCACCAAGCGCAAGCCGGGGCGCATCGAGATGGCACAGGGCGGCACGCTGTTCCTCGATGAAATCGGCGACATGCCGCTGGAAAGCCAGACCAGCCTGCTGCGCTTCCTGGAGACCGGCCGCATCGAGCGCCTCGGCGGCACCGAATCCATCGAAGTCGACGTGCGCATCATCTCCGCAACCCACGTCGACCTCGACGCCGCCATCGCCGCCGAACGCTTCCGCGGCGACCTCTACCACCGCTTGTGCGTGCTGCGGGTACGCCAGCCGCCGCTGCGCGAACGCGGCAGCGACATCATGCTGATCGCCGAGCACGTGCTCGACGGCGTGCGCAAGCAATCGCCGGCCCGCATCCGCGGCTTCTCGCCAACCGCGCTGCGCGCGATCCAGCAGCACAACTGGCCTGGCAACGTGCGCGAGCTGATCAACCGCATCCGGCATGCGGCGGCGATGTGCGAGGACGGCGTGATCCAGCCGGCGGACCTGGAACTGGCGACGCCTGTGGAAGAACGTCCCAAGACGCTGGCGGCGATTCGCGAGGAAGCGGAGCAGCATGCGATTGTCGAGGCGCTGCAGCGTAATCATGAGCGGCTGATTGACGTGGCGGCGGAACTGGGGATTTCGCGGGTGACGTTGTTCCGGCTGATGCGGGATTACAAGCTGCAGGTGAGGAAGGGGGATATGGGGATGGTGTGCGTGCAGGGAACCTGAGGCAAGAGACCGTCCACGCCAATCGCCTCATAAGCTTCAGCGCACACGCCCGACTCATCCCTCTCGACATTGCTGGCGGGGTCGATTGCGATCCCGCCAGCAATGTGCCATTCATGCGTGCCGGCCCTGGGCCCCCGGCATGCTTGCCTGCCGAAAATAACCGCCCGCGAAGCCGGGCGGCCGCACCCTTGCATGCTTCGGTCAGTTTGTCAGCTGCGCTTGCCGGCCACCAGTGAAATGATCTTGCCGTCCCCGCCTGCGCGACGCAGCGGACGACGCGTATGGTAGCGGCGCTTGACCAGGTAAATCGGCCTGCCTTTTGATTCCTCGTAGATGCGCCCGATGTATTGGCCAACCAGGCCAATGCCAATCAGCTGTACGCCGCTGAAGAACAGCAGGAGCGCGATCACCGGCGCAACGCCGGGCACCTCCCCATCGCCCATTGCACTATATGCGGCGAGGTACAGGCCGTAGCAGATTGAGACGAGCGCGATGCACGAGCCAAGGTACATCCAGCCACGCAGCGGCACCGAACCAAAGCTGGCGATGTCGGCGAGCGTCGCCCTCCATCGCCCGCTTCCCTGCTCGTTCGATAAGCCTGCACGGCACTGTTCCCGCTGATACGGCACGATCACGGTATTGAAGCCCACCCAGGAGAACAGGCCTTTCATGAAGCGATGTCTTTCGGGGAGCTGCTTGATGGCATTCACTACCGCACGATCCATCAGGCGGAATTCACCGACATTGCTGGGAATATTCAGGTCAGACAGTGCGTTGTGCAAGCGGTCGCAAACGGCGCTGGCAAACCGCTTCAGGTACGAGCCATTGCCAGGACCCGTGCATTGGGCAAGCACAACCTCCGCGCCTTGTCGCCAGCACTGGACCAGCGTCGGGATCAGCTCCGGCGGATCACGCAGGTCCGCATCGAACGGAACCACGGCGTCCCCGAGTGCCTCGTCCATGCCGGCAGTCAGGGCCGCCTGCTTGCCAAAGCAGCGCGTCAGCTCGATCACGCGAATCCGGCCATCGCGGCGCGCTGCTTCGACCAGCCTGGACAGCGTGTCGTCCGTACTACCGTCGTTGATGCAGACGATTTCGAACTGCGTGGCGTGCAGGGATTCCAGGATCGGCAGCACGCGCGCAAGGAAGCCATCTGTCGCAGCGCCGTTGTTGTGGAATGGCACCACCAGCGACAGGAGCTGGGTTTCATAGTTGGACATGACCTGGATCCTCCGATGCTGGCAACACCTGCATCAGGGGGCGTGCGCGTGTGCAACCATACCGGCTGTCGATGCGGCATCTTCCCCCTGTTTTCTTGGTCTTGTGCATGCAGTACCCCGCTGTACATAGCGGGAACGCAGCCATTCTTCCTGGCCCAGTTTTGTCGCGCACCGAACGGAAAGCAAGATGCGCGAGCGTCGGCAACGCATGGATAGCTATTCCTGAGCGGCGCTGGTGCGAGCAACGTTTCTTCCTTGAATCATGCGGCCTGCCTGGCCAGCAAGCCGCACAAATACAAGGGTTGCAGGAGATCGGGCTGACATTTCGAGACATGCCACGCGCGCCACGGAAGGTGTCGATGTTTCTATCCGGAAACGCAGGCCCGTTGTTCCCGCTTCCTCATCCATCAGGCGGCACTGCTCGCGCCGCAATCGGCAAGCACCGCAATTCCCCATCCAAGTGCCGTATGTATCGTTCTCCCCGAACCCTGCCAAATCATGCTTTTGGTTGAAGCGCCTGCCTTGGGTTGAACGCTCGCGAGCGCCAGCGCGCCGCACGCACTCATCCGTTAGTTGGTTCATCCGAAATGGCCTGCGCGGCTTGCGTTTCCCGACGGCAACGAAGTGCGGTGAAAACACCGCATACGGTGTCGATGGCCTACCGCCGCTTCAGGCACGCTTCCCGGAAAGCCTTGTGGCACAAGGGTTTCGCGTTGGCTGGCCCGTCGCTTGCCTATGTCCTGGCACCGGCACCGCCACAAAGGCGAATGCCGAGATGGCGGAGCAACTGGCCGGCATCAGAACCAAGAAAGATACGGGGAACCTTGTCATGCCTGCCGCACGCCATTTCGCGCTGACGCACCGGAACGCTTGCAACGCCGCATCCGCCCGCATGGGCGGCAGCGTGCCGTTCCGTTGCATGACACGCGCAGGCCATGCGCACCACGTAGCGCGCTGCATGCACGTTTCGGCCGAACGCCGGCTGGAGGCGCGCTGCCCGCAGGGCATGTGCGGCGGTCCGGGCCGCTGGCCATTTCATGCATGCGCCATCTGCGCACCGCCGTGCTGCCGCGTTTCTCGGCATTGAGATCCAGTGCCGGTGCTTTCTCCAAAGTTCCGCAGTCCTGTAGTGCTTGTTCCAAACCAAAGGAGTCAATCATGCAAAGCCTGACCACTATGTTCAAGCAATTCATCCGTGACGAAGAAGGCGTGACGGCCATTGAATATGGCCTGATTGCTGCGCTCATTGCGGTCGTCATCATCGCTGCCGTCAAGCTCGTCGGCGTGGAACTCGACAAGACGTTCGACAAGATCGGCACCGAGCTCCAGACCGCAAACGGCGGTGCCGCACCTGCCCCCTGATTGGTGCACCAAGGGCGCATGCGCAAGCCCCCTACGGGGAACTGGCCACGCGCTGCGCCCTGCATCAAGCCCTCACTACTAGCACCGGAGACGCCAATGTCGAAGCTCCTCGCCATATCCAGGGCCCTGCTGCAAGACGACAAAGGCGTCTCCTCTATCGAATACGCGCTACTCGGCATGTTGATCGCGGTGGCCATCATCGGCTCCGTGTTCAAGATCAGCGGCGCAGTGAAAGAGATGTACGAGCTGATCGCCACCAGCATGCCCTGAGACCTCCGCCCGGCAATCCCTGACCCGCTCGCTCCAACCCTCAAGCCGACACGCCATGCAAGCCGCCACCACTCTCGCCTCCTTCGTAGGCCCTGCCACGATCGGCATCGTGCTGACCGCGGCGGCCATCGACCTGGATCGGCGCCGCATTCCGAACTGGCTGACCTTCGGCGCCTGGATCGCCGCACTGCCAGTGCAGATGACCATTCATGGCATCGCCGCCGGCTCGCTGACATGGCTGTATGGCTGGCTGGTGGGCCTGGCCCTGTTTCTGCCCTTCTACCTGCTGCGCGGCATGGCCGCCGGTGACGTCAAGCTGCTGGCAGCCGTGGGCGCCTGGCTTGGCGCGACCATGATTGTGAATGTCGCCCTAGCGACCTGCGTGATAGGTGGCGTGTGGGCGCTGGTGCAGCTTCTCATCACCAGGCAGACGCTGGTGACCTTCTCAAGGGTGAGCTACATGCTCAGCATGGCGATCCAACGCCGTGCGAGGCCGGTGCAGCCTGAAGCCGAATCATCCGCTGGCTCCATACCTTACGGCGTCGCCATCGCCGCCGGCACGCTTGCGATGCTCTTTGCCGGTACCTGAGAACCAACACGACAGCGCAGCGGGAAGCGACGCGCGCCATGAAGCACCAAAACACGCAAATCAGCAAACGGGGGATGGCAATGAACGAGCACCACGACACGGGTCACGCCACGCGGCACCTCGAACCCGTCGCGACAGTCAGGAATACCCAGCCCGAACACGGTGCGGTACCTCTGTCCCCCTGGCACGTCCTGCCGCGCACCATCGCGGACACCGGCCTGGAAGTGGCACTGCTGCTGAGCCTGCTGATGAAGGCCGCTTACATGCACCGCACCGTCACGCTGGCGGTGCTGACCGATACGCTGAAGCTGCCGGGCACCGTGGTCAACGAGGTCGCCGCTGTTGCCGTGCGTGAGCGCCTGCTGGAGGTTGCCCACCGCGGCGCCAGCGACCTGGACGTTCGTTTCCGACTGACGGATGCCGGCTATGCGCGCGCGGCCGAAGCCTCGGCGCGCTGCAGCTACATCGGCGCCGCGCCGGTCACGCTGGACGCTTATGTCCAGGCGGTGAAGCGCCACTCGGTCGGCCAGGCATCGGTGACCAAGGCCGACGTCACCGCAGCCTTCCATGATCTGGTGATCCCGGTCCACCTGCTGGATGCCATCGGTATGTCGCTGAATACCTGCCGAGCCCTGATGATCTACGGGCCCGCCGGCAGCGGCAAGACCTACCTGGCGCAGCGCCTCGGGATGCTGCTGCCGGGCGCGGTGCCGGTGCCGCACGCCATAACCGTGGCCGGCGAGATCATCCAGGTATTCGACCCGCTGGTCCATGTGCCCTGCGATGACAGCGAAGGCTCGCTGGCACGCCGTTCGCTGGACCGCCGCTGGGTCCTCTGCCACCGCCCGGTGGTGCTGTCCGGCGGCGAACTGACGCTGTCCATGATGGACCTGCGCCACGACCCCGTCGCCGGCTTCTACCAGGCGCCGCCGCACATGAAGGCGAACAACGGCATCTACATCATCGACGACCTGGGCCGCCAGTTGGTTGGCGTCACCGACCTGCTGAACCGTTGGATCGTGCCGCTGGACCGCAACATTGACATGTTCACGCTGCAGACGGGCGTGCGCTTCTCGGTGCCATTCGACGTCTGGCCGGTGTTCTCGAGCAACCTTGAACCGTCCGCGCTCGGCGACGATGCCTTCCTGCGCCGGCTCGGCAGCAAGCTCTATGTCGGTGCGCTGTCCGTGGACGACTATCGCGAGGTGTACCAGCGCACTGCCGCCGAATACGGACTGGCCAGCAGTGAAGCCGTGTTCGACTTCCTTATCGACAGCCTGCACTACGCCAGCGATACGCCGCTGTTCGCCTGCATCCCGCGAGACCTGCTGCGCCTGGTGGCCTCCGGCGTGCATTACCACGGCGCCGCGCCGCAAGTCACAGAGGAAGGCCTCGTGGCGGCGTGGCAGGGTTACTACGGGCTGCGCACCTCGCCCGAAGGAATGCCGCAGGCCAGCGGCGCCCGCCGCTGGTCAGAAAACCACCGCGCCGCGAGCTGAACGGTAGCACCGACACGGAAACCATTGGGAATACTGGGGAGAGTCATCATGAAAAACATGCGCGCAATCCTGATGCTGCTGATTGCCCTGGTCGCCGGCGTGGCGGCAGTGGTGTCGGCGTCGCGATGGCTGGTGCAGCAGTCATCCAGCTCGGTCAGGCAAGTGGTGGTCGCCGCCAACGACCTGAACCTCGGGCAACCGCTCAACGGCAGCCAACTGCAGCTGGTCAGTTGGCCGGCGGGCAGCGTCCCGCCTGGCGCGTTCCAGGACGTGAAGGCTCTGGAGGGCCGTGTGGTCCGCACCAGCCTCCAGCGCGGCGAGCCGGTTCTCGACGGCAAACTGGCGCCGATCGGCACCAAGGGCGGACTGTCCGCGGTCATCAACGACGGCAAGCGCGCGATCACGGTTCGCGTCAATGACGTGGTGGGTGTTGCAGGCTTTGCGCTGCCAGGCAACTACGTCGACGTGATCGTCAACACCAATGAAGAAGCGCGCAACGCGCAGAACAGCAACATCTCCAAAATCGTGCTGGAGAAAATCCTGGTGCTGGCGGTAGCGCAACAGGTCAGCCGTGACGACACCCAGCCCAAGGTGGTGAATGCCGTCACGCTCGAAGTGACGCCCGAGCAAGCCGAGAAGCTCGACGTGGCCCGCAGTGTCGGCACGCTGTCGCTGGTGCTGCGCAACCAGATGGATGTCGCTGACATCAACACCGGCGGCGCCACCAAGGGCACGCTGCTGGGCAAGACGCCCGAAGCGCCGCCCGCCAAGGTCGTGACCCAGACGGCCACGCGCACCGTGGTGAAGACCCGCACGGTGGCAGCGCAGCCCGCACGTGGCAACTGCATCGGTGTGCTGGCAGGCATGCAGGGCGGCGTCGAGTGCTTCTGACCACGCCTCGTACGACGTTCACGAATCCTGATCTGCATCACAGCTTCTCCGGGGGGAGATTCAAAATGAACCAGAAAAGATCCGACGCCGCAGGCGGCACCCGCATCCTGGTGTTTGCCGCCATCCTCTTCACTCCGCTGGCCGCCGCGGCGCAAGCCGCCATGGAGGCGGGCATCGTGACCAAGGCCACTGCACCAGCCGCGGCCAAGGCACCCGCGGCACCGATGCAGATGACCATCAGCATGACGCCAGGCGCCCCGACCACGGTGGCGCAGGGCTCGGCGCCTGCGCCCGCACCGGCTGCCGACGCGCGCGGCCCCAACTGCGTCGGCGCGATCCGCAGCGAATCCAGCGTGATGGTGCCGGTCGGCAAGTCGCAGCTGATCTCGCTGCAAGAGCCCGTGCGCAACCGCACGCTGGGCAATCCCAATGTCGTGCAGGCGACCATGGTCTCGCCCCAGACGCTCTACGTACTGGGCCGCAGCGTAGGCACCACCAACATGATCGTGCAAGGCCGCAGCGGCGCCTGCACCATCATCAACGTCGTGGTCAATGCCGATGCCGGCGGCCTGCAGACGTCGCTCGGCCAGCTCTTGCCCGGCGAGCCTGGCATCCGCGTGATGACCGCTGCCGATAACCTCGTGCTGACCGGCAGCGTCACCAATGCGCAGTCCGCCCAGCAGGCCATGGACATCGCCCAGGCGTATGCCAACGCGGCCCAAGGCACCGACGGCAAGAACGGGGACAAGAAGGGCGGCGTGCTTAACATGCTGTCCGTCGACAGCCCGCAGCAGGTGATGCTGGAAGTCAAGGTCGCCGAAGTGTCGAAGACGCTGCTGAACCAGCTAGGTTCCGCGGTCAACCTGCAGGGCGGCTTTGGCTCCTGGACGGGTGGTGTCGTGACGTCGCTGTTGACCGGCGCTTCGGGCGCAATCTTCGGCAGCAAGGCCAACAACCTGCCGTTCGAATTCGCCGTCGACGCGCAGAAGAACGACAGCCTGGTCAAGATCCTGGCCGAGCCCAACCTGGTCACCATCAGCGGCCAGGAAGCGAGCTTCCTCGCCGGTGGCAAGATCTACATCCCGGTGGCGCAGGCCAACGTGCTGAACGGGGCCGGCACCGTCACGCTGCAGGAAGAAGAATTCGGCGTGGGGCTGAAGTTCACGCCGACCGTGCTGGCGAACGGCCGCATCCACCTGAAGGTCTCGCCGGAAGTGTCCGAACTGTCGCCCACGGGTGCCACCATTCGCGGCGGCACGCTGGCCGGCCAGACCATCCTGCCGGTCATTACCACCCGCCGCGCTTCCACCACTGTTCAGATGCGCGATGGCGAGAGCTTTGCCATCGGCGGGCTGCTGACCGACAGCGCGCGCGGCTCGCTCAAGGCGCTGCCGGGTGCGGGCGAGGTGCCGGTGCTGGGCACGCTGTTCCGCAGCACGCAGTACCAGCAGGACCTGACCGAACTGGTGTTCGTCATCACGCCGCGCCTGGTCAAGCCGATGCAGACCAACAACTACCCGCTGCCGACCGACAGCTTCTCCACGCCTAACCCGCTGTCGTTGTACTTCATGGGCAATATGGAAGGCAGTGGCAAGCCCGCGCCGCAGCCGGCGCCGGCCCCCTCGCAGCCTGCCGCGCCAGCCGCAGCACCTGCCACGCCGCCGACGGCGCCACGCAGCGAGGGCGCGCCCACGTCGGTCTCGATGGTGCCGACGGGCCGCCCACTGGACCCGCCGGCAACTGCCGGCTCATCAGGAGCGCAGGCAGCCGCGACCGCGATGCCTCGGACCTCGGGCGTGCCGGAACCGGCCCAACCAGCTGTCCGCAATCTCGCCGCCGCACCACCTGCCGAGGACACCGCCGCGCGCATCGCCCGCATCGAAGCCACCGCCGCGCGCCTGGCGCAGGCACGAGCCGCCGGCACCGCCACGCGCACCGCCGCGGGCGGTAACTGAACCGCTGCGCACACAGGAGAACGATCATGAGCAAACAACAACTCAACCTTTCGCGCGGCGCCACCACGCTGGTGCTCGGCAGCCTGGCCTGCCTCACGCTGTCGGCCTGCATGACCTCCACGCCGGTGTGGGACGGCCAGCGCGGCGTGGCGCTCGCCACGGTCACGCAGATGCAAATCATCAACCCCGATGCGCCCGCGGGACTACCCACCGTCACGGGCGCCGACGGCAAGACCGCGGTGGCGGCCATGAGGAACTTCGACCGTTCGCTGGCCAACGGCAAGCAAGGCAGCTCGCCCTCCATGACAATCGACTTCGGCGCCGGCGGCTACGGTGGCGTGGGCATGTCAGGTGGCGGGTCGCGTTGATCCGCGCAAACCACGGAGAGCCGATATGTCACGCCCTACCACCTACCGAGGCCGGCGGACCACCTGGCGCAAGCGGCAGCGTGGCGCGATCGCCATCATCGTCGGCCTGTCGCTGGCTGTTCTGATTGGCTTCGTCGGGCTGGCGCTCGACCTGGGCAAACTCTATGTGACCAAGAGCGAGCTGCAGAACAGCGTCGATGCCTGTGCGCTGGCCGCCGCGCGCGACGTCACGGGAGCCACGCCGCTGCTCGTGTCGGAGGCAGCCGGCCTGGCCACCGGCACGAGCAACGCTGCCATGTTCCAGAACGAGGCAGTGAAAATGGTCAAGGACCTGAACGTCTCGTACAGCGACACGCCTGACGGTACCTACTACACCAAGAACGACGTACCGTACGCGCTGGACAAGGTGAAGTACGTCAAATGCACCGCCGAGCGCACGGATATTGCCCACTGGTTCATCCATCTCCTTAACCTGCTGCCCGGCATCGACATCCAGCCCAGTACCGTAAGCGCAATGGGCGTGGCCACCACCACCAGTGCGCAGACAGCCTGCGCGATCCCGGTCTATGTCTGCACGCCACCGACGGCAAATCCACCTAAGACCGCGTACAACAAGGGGGACTGGATCGCGTCCAAGGTCGATCCGAAGGATCCATACGGCCCTGGCAGCTTTGGTTGGGCTGACCTGTCGCCTCCGGGTGGTGGTGCTTCCGAGCTGGCGAACCTGATTGCCGGAAGCGGGCAGTGCGACCTGCCGGCAGTGGGATCCAAAGTTGGCGAACCAGGCGAAATCGCGGCGCTGATTGCAGCGTGGAATACTCGCTTCGGCATCTATACCGGCTCCTACAAGGGACCGGCTGACGGGACGCCGGACTTTACCGGCTTTTCCTACAGCGTCACGACATGGAATCCGCCGAACGGCGGTAACGCCTACGCTGACTTTATTCAGAAGCGCGGCGCAAACGCGCCATACCAGACGGATGCGTCCAGCGGCTTGACCACCAAGGGCACGGCATCGACACAGGAGGTGCACAAGGCCGGCGCCGACCGCAGGCTGGTACACGTGCCGATGGTGGATTGCACCGAATTCGCCTCTACCAAGCTGGCAAAGGTGGTCTCCTGGAACTGCATGCTGATGGTGCAGCCGATGCAGGAGCCCAGCGCAAAGGAAGTGGTTTACCTCGAATATCTTGGCAATTCGAAGGATGCCACCAGTCCCTGCGCGACCCAGGGCGTGCCTGGGTCCGATACGGGTTCGGGCCCCCGCGTGCCGGTGCTGGTGCAATAGGAGCGAATCATGGAGCGATGCAGACAGCGCAGGCGCAGCCAGCACAATCGGCGCAATGGGCGCGGGGTGGTGGCTGTGGAATTCGCACTGGTCCTGGTGCCGTTGCTTCTGCTGGTGAGCGGGGTGGCGGAATACGGCCGCGCCATCTACCAATACAACGCCCTGACCAAGGCCACGCGCGACGCCGCACGCTTCCTGTCGCAGTATGCGCCCAGCGAGCCTAACTATCCGCTGGCGCAGGCGAAGTGCATGGCCGTCTATGGCAAGACGGTCTGCGAAGGCGACGTATTGGTGAAAGGCCTCAGCACCTCGATGGTCGTCGTCTGTGATCGCGTCGACTCGAGCGGCTGTGGCGCCAAGCAGTTCGCCAACGTTCCCATCTACGAGGGAGGCGACAACTCGGGCCCGCAGGCCGGCACCATCAACCTGGTCGAAGTGAAGATATCGGGATATTCATACTCGCCGATCCAGACCTACATCAAGGTGGGAACCCTGGCGTTCTCCGATATCGCAACAGTGATGAGGCAAGTGCTATGACCCCGGTTCGTGCCATCCGCCTGAGTCGGCACCAGGCCGGCGCCACTGCGATCGAATTCGCGCTGGTGGCCAGCATCTTCTTCATGCTGCTGATCGGCATTGCCGAATTCTCGCGCGTGTTGTTCTACTGGAATACGGCTGGCGAGGTCACCCGCCTGGGCGCACGCATCGCGGCGGTGTGCGATGTCAAGGATACGACGATCAAAGCCAGGATGACCAATCTGATGCCCAAGCTGCAGGCCGCCAACATCCAAGTTGCCTACGAGCCCAGCGGTTGCGACGCGGATGCCGATGTCGCGCGCAACACGTGTCGCTCGGTTACCGTCAGCGTGACCAACGTCTCGGTCAAGACCTTTATCCCGGTCGTGCCACTCACGCTGGCCATGCCTTCCTTTACGACTACGCTGCCGCGGGAAAGCCTGAACTCCTCAACCGGCGGCAAGATCTGCAATTAGCACGCACAAACCAGGAGCACACCATGCTCAGAATTCTGATCGTTTCCGAGGATGCTGAAAGGTTGGGCGAGCTTTCGCGTATGGCGGACGCCTGTGGAACCTTCCAGATCATGCGGCTGCAGGATGCTCCCGCGGCACTATGCACGCATGGCAGCCACCTGCGCAGCGCGGATGCGCTCATCCTGGACCAGGACTTCCGCGGCGGCACGCAGATGCTGGGCATCGAAGCCTTGCGCCAGCAGCATCCCGACCTGCCCTGCATCCTGGTGACGTCGGCGCAGCAGCCGGATGTCCTGATCCGGGCACTGCGCGCCGGGGTGCGCGACATCCTGCCGTGGCCGCTCGACAAGGGCCAGCTGAGCGAAGCGCTCGGGCGGCTGGAGGCAAACCACGTGCCTAGGGAGCGCAACGAAGCGCGCGTGATCTCGCTGGTTTCATGCAAGGGCGGCGCCGGCACCAGCTTCATCGCCGGCAACCTGGCCTACGCACTGAGCGCCGGCGAGCGCAAGCGGGTGCTGCTGATCGACCTGAACACCCAGTTCAGCGACACCGCATTCCTGGTCAGCGACAAGACCCCGCCAGCGACCTTGCCGGACGTGTGCTCGCAGCTGGAACGCATGGACGATACCTTCCTCGATGCCTGCATGACCCACGTCGATGAGGGGTTCGACATCCTGGCCGGTGCGATTGATCCGATCAAGGCCAATGAGGTCCGCAAGGACAGGATCGACCACATCCTTTCTGTGGTCAGCTCGCGCTACGATTTCATCCTGATCGACATTGGACAGTCGATCACCCCGCTGTCGCTTGCGGCCTTCGACCGCAGCCACAGCATCTGCGTGACCGTGCAGCCCAGCATCCCCTATGTCCGCACCGGCAAGCGCCTGCTGGATATCCTGCGCGCGCTGCACTACACCGAGGACAAGATCCGGATCCTGGTGAACCGCCAGGGCCGCCGCGACGAGTTGCCGCGTGCCAAGCTGGAGGAAGTCTTCGGCATGAAGGTCTTCCACGCATTGCCCGATGATCCTGCCGCGGTGGATGAATCGATCGGCCACGGCGTTCCCGTGCTCAAGGAACAGAAGCGCAGCGCCATCGCCAGGTCGCTGCTGTCTCTAGGCGCCACGCTTGCCGCGGGCGCGGGGACCGAGCGGCAGACGCAGCCGGCCAGGCCGTCGCTGGCCAGGCTCTTCCTGCGCCCGAAGTCGACCGCCGCCTGAAACGCATCACGAACCGGAGTCCATCATGTCGATCCGCGAACAGCTTTCCCTGCCGGAGAACCCGCCGCTGCAAATGAACGGACATGCTGCGCCCGCCCGCAGCCATGGCACCACGCAGGCCTACCGGACTTTCAAGAAGACCGTTCACGACGCGGTACTGGACCGGGTCGAGCTCGAGCGGCTGGCGCGCTACCCACTGGAGCAGGTGAAGACGGAGATCGGCGTGCTGATCGACGCCATCATCGACGAAGAGCGGATCCTGATCAATGACATGGAACGCCGCCAGATGACGTCGGACATCTACGACGAGATGTTCGGCTTCGGCCCGCTCGAGCCGCTGCTGCAGGATCCGACCGTGTCCGACATCCTGGTCAACACGGCAAAGCAGACCTATGTCGAGCGGCGCGGGAAGCTGGAACTCACCGATATCGGCTTCTACGACGACGCCCACCTGATGAAGGTCATCGAGAAGATCGTGTCGCGCGTGGGGCGACGCATCGACGAGACCAGCCCGATGGTCGATGCGCGCCTGCCCGACGGTTCGCGCGTCAACGCCATCATCCCGCCATCGGCGATCGACGGACCGCTGCTGTCGATCCGCCGCTTCGCGGTCAATCCGCTGCAGGTTTCCGACCTCGTGAACCTGAGGAGCCTGACCCCGCCGATGGCCCAGATGCTGCAGGCGCTGGCGCATGCCAAGGTCAACGTGCTGGTCTCCGGCGGCACCGGCAGCGGCAAGACCACGCTGCTGAACATCCTGTCCGGCTTCATCCCCGAGGACGAGCGCGTGGTCACCATCGAGGACGCGGCGGAACTGCAGTTGCGCCAGCCACATGTGCTGCGCCTCGAGACCCGCCCGCCGAACATCGAAGGCAAGGGCGAGATCACGCAGCGCTCGCTGGTGCGCAACGCGCTGCGCATGCGCCCGGACCGGATCATCCTGGGCGAAGTGCGCGGCGGCGAGGCCCTGGACATGCTCAACGCGATGAACACTGGTCACGAAGGGTCGTTGACGACCATCCACGCCAATACCCCGCGCGACGCGCTGACGCGCCTCGAGAACATGGTCAGCATGGCGGGCCTGACCATGCCGGCCAAGGCGATACGCCAGCAGATCTCTTCAGCCATCACGGTGATCGTCCAGGCCGCACGCATGACCGACGGGCGACGCAAGATCATCAGCATTTCGGAGATCACCGGCATGGAAGGTGAAATCATCAACATGCAGGAGATCTTCACTTTCCAGCGCTCCGGCGTGGACAAGGACGGCACCGTGCGCGGCCATTTCCGCGCCACCGGGGTGTACCCCAAGTTCGCCGAGCGGCTGCGCGTGTTCGGCGTGGGCCTGCCCGATGAAACCTACGATCCGGCGCATCGCTATGAAGTGTGATCCGCGCAAGGCACGCGGCACATTCACTCGGGGGAGACGCATATGAGCACGATCTTCTATGCCTTCGGCATCCTGCTGTTCGCGGCGGTGGTGCTCTGCATCGAAGGCATCTATCTGTGGTGGAGCAATTATCACGGCCCCGCTGCCAAGCGTATCGAGGCGCGGCTGCGTGCGCTGTCCGCGGGCGGCCACGTCAATGCCGAACGCCTGTCGATCCTGAAGAAGCGCCTGCTCAGCGATTCACCGCGGATGCAGCAATGGCTGATGCGGATGCCGCGCATCGGCACGCTGGACCGCTGGCTGGCGCAGTCCGGCAGTTCCTGGTCGGTATCGCAACTGCTGGGCTACTGCGCGCTTGTGGTGCTGTGCACCGTGGCGCTGATCCCGCTGGTGCCTGTGCCCGCGCCGGTGGTGCTGGCCATTGCCGCCGTGGCTGGGCTGCTGCCGGTGCTGCACGTGATGCGCCTGCGGATCAAGCGGATCAAGCAGATGGAAAAGCAACTGCCGGACGCCGTCGACATGATCAGCCGCTCCCTGCGCGCCGGGCACTCGTTCAGCGGTGCGCTGGGCATGGTCGGCCAGGAGATCAAGGCGCCGATCGGCCCTGAGTTCCGCACCACGTTCGAAGAGATCAACTATGGCGTGGCGCTGGACGAAGCCATGACCAACCTGGCAATCCGGGTGCCGGTGGGCGACCTGCGCTACTTTGTGATCGCCGTGCTGATCCAGCGCGAAAGCGGCGGCAACCTTGCCGAGATCCTCGACACCATCGCCAACATGGTGCGCGAACGCCTGAAGCTGTTTGACAAGATCCGCGTGCTTTCGGCCGAAGGACGCCTGTCCGCATGGATTCTGGGCCTGCTGCCGTTCGCGACCGCCGGCATGATCATGGTGGTCAACCCGGACTTCATGAAGGTGCTGTGGGAAGACCCGATCGGCTGGCGCATGATCGGCGGCGCGCTGGTATCGATGGTGTTCGGCGTGCTATGGATGCGCAAGATCATCCGCATCCGTGTATGAGACAACAACAAGCCACGGCGGCACAACGGTCCTGAGGGGAGTCAATCATGCAAGGCATCATCGACGGTATTCCTGCCGAGCAGTTGGTCGTGCTCGCGCTGGTGTTCGTGGCGGCATTCGGCACAGTGCTTGCCGTGATGTACGCGTTCTCACCAAACCGCATGCACGGACGCGTCGAGCAGCTCGCCGGCCAGGCAGGCATGCCCTCCGCGCCTGACGCGCGGCAGGCCTGGATCGAGAAACTGGTGCGTCTGGCACAACCGGTGTCGCGGCTGTCCCTGCCCAAAGAGGGATGGGAAAATTCACAGCTGCGCGTGCGCTTCACCAATGCTGGCTGGCGCAGCGCTAGCGCGGCACCGCTGTACTTTGGCGCCAAGACCGTGTTGGCGGTTGTGCTGCCCATGACCGGGCTTCTTGCGCTAAATGGCAATCGGGCGTTCGACGACCAGTACACGATGTTCGCCCTGCTGGCGCTGCTGGGCGCGATTGGCTACTACCTCCCCAACGTCGTGCTGGCCCGCAAGGTTGCCGAACGCCAGCGCACGGTATTCGAAGAATTCCCCGACGTCATCGACCTGCTCACAGTGTGCGTGGAAGCCGGCCTCGGCCTGGACGCCGCGCTGATGCGTGTCGCCGACGAACTCGCGCTGCGCTGCCCGGTAATGGCCGATGAACTGCAGCTGATGCTGCTCGAACTGCGCTCCGGCTTCTCCAAGGAGAAGGCGCTGTCCAACCTGTCGCTGCGCACCGGCGTCGAGGACGTTGACAAGTTCGCCTCGATGCTGATCCAGGCCGACCGCTTCGGCACCAGCCTGGGTGAGTCGCTGCGCGTGCTGTCAGACATGCTGCGCACCAAGCGCCGCATGCTGGCCGAGGAACAGGCCGCCAAGATCGCGCTCAAGCTGCTGTTCCCCCTGATATTCACCATCTTCCCCTCGCTGCTGCTGGTGCTGCTGGGGCCGGCGTTTATCCAGATCTATCGCGTCCTGTTGCCGACCATGGCAGGACAGTGAGGATAGGACTCACGGGTAACCCTGAACGGTTCCCCCGGCTGTCTCCCGGTGCAACGCCGGCCAGACAGTCCCTTGCCCGGACCTGGTTCCGGGCTTTTTTGCTTGGTGGCGTGAGAGCGGGGACTTGACCGCGGCGCCAGGGTTCTTAAGAATGCCACCACTGCCCTGCCGCCGGCGCGGCGGATGCAGCCAGACCCAATCGCCCCGGAGTTCCCATGAAACTGCGCATCCTGAGCGACCTGCATATCGAGCACAACATGCCGCAGCAAGTGCCCGGCTGCGATGCTGACATCGTGGTGCTGGCCGGCGACATCGCCAACGGGCGCGACGGCATCGACTGGGCCGCGTGCACGTTCACGCAGCCGGTGATCTACGTCCCGGGCAACCATGAGTACTATGAAGGCAAATTCGACACCGTGGACAGGCAGATGGCCGAGGCCGCGGCGGAGCATCCCGGCATGTACGTGCTCAATGGCGCGGTTGCCGAGTTCGACGGCGCCAGTGGCCGCGTGCGGGTCCTTGGCACGACCTGGTGGACGGATTACACGCTGTTCGGCGTCGACCGGCGCGAGGATTCGATGCAGGCCTGCGCGGGCGTGATGCTCGATCACCGGCTGATCGAGCTTGACGGCGACGACGGCAAGGCCCGCCATTTCACCCCCGAAGACGCGCTGGCACGCCACGAGGCGGCCTCGTCCTGGCTGGCCGCGCAGCTGGCGCAACCGTTCGATGGCAAGACCGTGGTGGTCACCCATCATGGCCCTGACCTGGGCAGCCTTGACCCGCGCTACTCGCACGACCTGGTATCCGGCGGGTTCCTGTCGCGCCGGCCCGACCTGGTGGCGCAGGCGGACCTGTGGATCCATGGCCATACCCATACCAGTTTCGACTACTGCATCGACGATTCGCGCGTGGTGTGCAATCCGCGCGGCTATGTCAGCCGGCGGACGGGTGAGCTGGAGAATGCGCGCTTTGACTGGTGCTACGTGGTGAATGTCTGACCCGGCCCCGCGCCGGCCATCGAGCAGGCAAGAAACCCACAAACAAAAACCCCCGCGGATTCACACCCGCGGGGGTTTTTGCTGTGACAGCCTGCCGGCCCGGGTTATGCCCCCGCCAGCAGTCAGTCGGCACAAATTACATCATGCCTTCCATGCCGCCCATGCCGCCCATGCCGCCCGGCATTGCCGGAGCCGACTCTTCCTTCGGCGTTTCGGCCACGGCGCAGTCGGTGGTCAGCATCAGCGAAGCCACCGAAGCGGCGTTCTGCAGCGCGGTGCGGGTGACCTTGGTCGGGTCCAGCACGCCCATTTCGACCAGGTCGCCGTACTCGCCCGAAGCAGCGTTGTAGCCGTAGTTGCCCTTGCCTTCGATGACCTTGGCAACGACGACCGAAGCTTCTTCACCAGCGTTCAGCACGATCTGGCGCAGCGGCTCTTCCATGGCGCGCAGCACGATCTTGATACCGGCGTTCTGGTCGGCGTTGTCGCCGGTCAGTGCCGAGATCGCAGCGCGGGCACGCAGCAGGGCCACACCGCCGCCGGGGACGATGCCTTCTTCCACCGCAGCGCGGGTGGCGTGCAGGGCGTCTTCCACGCGGGCCTTCTTTTCCTTCATTTCGACTTCGGTGGCAGCGCCAACCTTGATCACGGCAACACCGCCGGCCAGCTTGGCCACGCGCTCTTGCAGCTTTTCACGGTCGTAGTCCGAGGTCGCTTCTTCGATCTGGGCGCGGATTTGCTTCACGCGGCCTTCGATCGCAGCGGCGTCGCCGGCGCCATCGATGATGATGGTGTTTTCCTTGCCGATCTCGATGCGCTTGGCTTGGCCCAGGTCGTTCAGGGTAGCCTTTTCCAGCGTCAGGCCGATTTCTTCGGCGATGACGGTGCCGCCGGTCAGGATGGCGATGTCTTCCAGCATGGCCTTGCGGCGGTCGCCGAAGCCCGGGGCCTTGACGGCGGCGGTCTTCAGGATGCCACGGATGTTGTTGACCACCAGGGTCGCCAGGGCTTCGCCCTCGACGTCTTCAGCGATGATCAGCAGCGGGCGGCCAGCCTTGGCCACTTGCTCCAGCACCGGCAGCAGGTCGCGGATGTTCGAAACCTTCTTGTCGAACAGCAGCACGAACGGGCTGTCCAGCTGGACAACTTGCTTTTCCGGGTTGTTGATGAAGTACGGCGACAGGTAGCCGCGGTCGAACTGCATGCCTTCCACGACTTCCAGTTCGTCGGCCAGCGACTTGCCGTCTTCGACGGTGATCACGCCTTCCTTGCCGACCTTGTCCATGGCTTCGGCGATGCGCTCACCGATCGAGGTGTCGCTGTTGGCCGAGATGGCGCCAACCTGGGCGATTTCCTTGCTGGTGGTGGTGGGCTTGCTGACCTTCTTCAGCTCTTCCACGGCGGCGGCAACAGCCTTGTCGATGCCGCGCTTCAGGTCCATCGGGTTCATGCCGGCGGCAACGAACTTCATGCCTTCGCGCACGATCGACTGGGCCAGCACGGTAGCGGTGGTGGTACCGTCACCGGCGTTGTCGCTGGTCTTGGAAGCCACTTCCTTGACCATCTGGGCGCCCATGTTCTGCAGCTTGTCCTTCAGCTCGATTTCCTTGGCCACGGACACGCCGTCCTTGGTCACGGTCGGGCCGCCGAAGCTGCGCTCCAGCACCACATTGCGGCCCTTCGGGCCCAGGGTCACTTTAACGGCGTTGGCGAGGATGTTCACGCCTTCGACCATCTTGGCACGTGCGGCGTCGCCGAACACTACGTCTTTAGCTGCCATTCTTGAAATCTCCTGAAATCTGTACGGGTGGCGGTCAGTTGGTGATTACTTGTTCACCACGGCCATGATGTCTTCTTCGCGCATGACCAGCAGTTCCTGGCCTTCCACCTTCACGCCCTGGCCGGCATACTTGCCGAACAGCACGCGGTCGCCAACCTTGACGTCGAGGGCGATGTTGTTGCCCTTGTCATCCTTCTTGCCGGGACCGACTGCCAGCACTTCGCCTTGATCGGGCTTCTCGGCAGCGTTGTCGGGAATCACGATACCGGACGCGGTCTTGGTTTCGTTGTCCAGACGCTTCACGATCACGCGGTCGTGCAGAGGACGCAGGTTCATACGGACTCCTAGATACAAAAGTGAGTGTTTAATCACAATCGGCCGGCTACCGAGGCGACGGCCGTCTGATATTTTCAGGTGTCGCAAGGGGCACAGAATGCTGTTAGCACTCACCCCCGACGAGTGCTAATTATAGGGACGGGGTATGGCCATTTCAAGACAGCGGCCAAATGGGGGTTTTCCCGGACGGAGGGAATTTGAGGTGGGAGCGGCGGGAACGGCGTGTCTCAACAGTCCCGGGGGCAACGGGTGGCAAGCCTTCAGGCCGTCAGGTGCTTGTCCCGTGCCATGGAAAGCGGAGGGAGGACAGCCATGGCTTCCTCCAGCCTCTGAACCAGCGCGGAACTTGCCGGGCGCAACGGCAGGCGGTAGATCAGGCCGACGCATTAAATCGATATCAAGAACCGGCGGCGCCGGCAAGGCGCGCTCAGAACGTCTTGGTCAGGGAAGCCCATGCGGTGCCACGGCCCATGTAGCGGCCCTTGGCATTGGTGTACACCGCCTTGTCGGCATTGGTGTCGATGTAGGCCACAGCCAGCGCGAGTCCGTTGCCCAAGTCCTTGGTCAGGCCGAGCTTCCAGTCCACGTACGAGGCATTGGCGACCTGCACCTTCTGGTAACCCACGTGGGCGTTCAGCGTGAGGTCCCAGACATCAAGCGGCACGTTGGCGGTCAGGTCTGCATACCAGCTGTGCTTGCTGTCGGCGAAGCCAAATAGATTGGTCGGCGCGTACGAGTACTTGAGCGTCACGGGACCGTAGCCCAGGGCCGCGTACACCTCGGTGGTGTATGGGCGCGTGTAGCCGGCCGGATAGTCGCCCGGGTAGTAGTACTGCAGCACGCCGACATCGTAGGTCCAGTCGCCAGCGAACGTATTCTTGTAGCCCCCGTAGAAATCCATCTCGATCGGGGCCGACACCTCGGCATTGCTGTCGCCCAGCCAGCTGATGCTCGAGTTCCAGTTGCCGAGGTAGAAGCCGCTCGCATGGCTGTAGTCGAACCCGCCCTGGATCGCCGGCCGGCGGTTCGTCTGCATCAGCCCGCGGTAGCGGCAGCGTCGTTGCACACAGGCGGGACGGTCCCGCACGCAGCGGCATCGTCCCGCATCACCGGCACCGTGCTACTGCCGTGCCATGGCATCCAATGCAAGGTTCAGCTTCAGGACATTGACGCCTGGATCGCCCAGCACCGGCAGTAGCGGCGTGTCCGTGTTGGCGGCAACCAGTTGCTTCACCTGTTCAGTCGGTATCCCCCTGGCGCGCGCGACGCGCGCCACCTGGTATTCGGCGGCCGCAGGGCTGATGTGCGGGTCGAGCCCGCTGCCGGATGCCGTGACCAGGTCCACGGGCACCGGCGCCTGGTTGTCCGGATCCACGGCGCGCAGTGCGTCGAGGCGCGCGCGTGCGGCATCGGTCAACGCCGGGTTGGTAGGACCGAGGTTCGAACCGACCGAAGCCGCTGCGTTATACGGCATCGGCGCCGTGGCCGACAGCCGGCCCCAGAAGTACTTCGGGTCGGAGAACGGCTGGCCGATCAGTTCCGAGCCAAGCGTGCTGCCATCCTTCCCGATCAGCGAGCCGCCGGCCTGATGCGGGAACACGGCCCTGGCGATTGCCGTGATCACGCCGGGATACAGCAGGCCGGTCACCAGCGACAGGCCGACGAACACCACCAGCATTGGCCGCAACAGGCCGCCCTGCACCGGAGCCGGCAACGGCTGCCGGGATTGCACTTGCGTATTCATGAATGCTCCGAATCGTTGGAGAGAAAATCAGACCCAGCCGAACAGGGCCAGGATCATGTCGATCAGCTTGATGCCGGCAAACGGCACCAGGATGCCGCCAACACCGTAGATCAGCAGGTTGCGGCGCAGCAGTACCGCGGCGCCGAGCGGCCGGTAGACCACGCCCTTGAGCGCCAGCGGAATCAGCACGCCGATGATCAGCGCGTTGAAGATCACCGCCGACATGATGGCCGACGCCGGCGTGGCCAGCCCCATCACATTAAGCAGGTTGAGCTGCGGATACGTGGTGGCAAACGCCGCGGGAATGATCGCGAAATACTTGGCAATGTCGTTGGCCACGCTGAAGGTCGTCAGCGAGCCGCGCGTCATCAGCATCTGCTTGCCGATCTCGACGATCTCGATCAGCTTGGTCGGGTTGCTGTCCAGGTCCACCATGTTGCCGGCTTCCTTGGCCGCCTGCGTGCCGCTGTTCATCGCCACGGCCACGTCGGCCTGGGCGAGTGCGGGAGCGTCGTTGGTGCCGTCGCCGGTCATCGCGACGAGCCGCCCTTCGGCCTGGTACTGGCGGATCAGCTTGAGCTTGGCCTCCGGCGTGGCTTCGGCCAGGAAGTCGTCGACGCCTGCTTCCGCCGCGATCGAAGCCGCGGTCAGCCGGTTGTCGCCGGTGATCATCATGGTCTTGATGCCCATTTTGCGCAGCTCGCCGAAGCGCTCGCGGATGCCGGTCTTGACGATGTCCTTCAGTTCGATCACGCCCAGCACGCGCACCGAATCGCCGTTGGCGTCGGCAACCACCAGCGGCGTGCTGCCGGCGCGCGCAACCTCGTCGACCGCCTGCAACACCGCGTCTGGGAACTTGCCGGCGCGTTCCGTGACATACCGGCGCACGGCATCGGCGGCGCCCTTGCGCACGTGGCGTTCGCCGCCGCCGTCGCGCAGGTCCACGCCGCTCATGCGCGTCTGCGCGCTGAATGGCACGAATTCCGGCTTCAGGCTTGCCATCGCCGGCGCGGCCAGCCCGGGCAGCTGGCGTGCCAGTGTGATGATGCTGCGCCCTTCCGGCGTTTCGTCGGCCAGCGACGACAGCCACGCCGCTTCCGCGAGCTGCAATGGCGATACGCCGGGCGCCGGGATAAAGCGCGAGGCCTGGCGGTTGCCATGGGTGATGGTGCCGGTCTTGTCGAGCAGCAGTACGTCCACGTCGCCGGCGGCTTCCACCGCGCGGCCCGAAGTGGCGATCACGTTCGCTTCCATCATCCGGCTCATGCCGGCCACGCCGATCGCGGAAAGCAGCCCGCCGATCGTGGTCGGGATCAGGCACACCAGCAGCGCCACCAGCACGGTGATCGTCACCGGCCCGCCCGCCTTGGCCACCAGCACGCTGTAGAGCGAGAACGGCTGCAGCGTGGCCGTGGCCAGCAGCAGGACAACGGTCAACCCGACCAGCAGGATCGTCAGGGCCAGCTCGTTCGGCGTCTTCTGCCGCTTGGCGCCCTCGACCATCGTGATCATGCGGTCGATGAAGCTTTCGCCCGGATTGGTCGTGATGCGCACCACGATCCAGTCGGACAGCACGCGCGTACCTCCGGTCACCGACGAAAAGTCGCCGCCAGACTCGCGGATCACCGGCGCCGATTCGCCGGTGATGGCGCTTTCGTCGACCGAGGCCACGCCGTCGATCACTTCGCCGTCGCCGGGGATCATCTCGCCAGCCTCGACCAGCACTACATCGCCGCGTCGAAGCGCGGTCGCGGGGCGCGCTTCGGTGGCGCTTCCGCGTTTGCCGTCCTTCAGCACGCGTGCGGTCACCGTGGTCTTCAGCCCACGCAGCGCCTCGGCCTGTTGCTTGCTGCGGCCCTCGGCAAGCGCCTCGGCAAAGTTCGCGAACAGCACCGTGAACCACAGCCACACCGATACCGCCAGGATGAAGCCGGCGGATTCGCCGACCGCTGCCGGCGCCGCCAGTGCCTTCAGGAACAGGATGGTCGTCAGGATGCTGCCGGCGTAGACCACGAACATCACCGGGTTGCGCAACTGGTCGCGCGGCGACAGCTTGCTGAAGGCCGCGATCAGCGCGGGCTTCACCAGCTCCGGCGCGAACATGCTGCGCGCGGGCAGGCGATGATAGTGGGAACCGTGTTGCCGGTCTGACACCGGTGCGCTCTTCACCTGGGGCGTGTTGGAGGACGATGCGCCGGTCCTGTTGGCGCTGCCCTTGGCCACTGGGGCCGTCGATTCATGTTGCATGGTTTCTCCGCAATCCGCTAGAGACAGCGGCACCTGCATTGGCCGGGCCATGCAGGGGCCGAACTGGTGGCAATGCTCGCTATGTCTTCGTCAGTGATCGATCTACTTGGCTGCCGTTGCCGTCACCGCGCCCTGCAGTCGCTCGGCGACTGGACCCAGCGCCAGCGCCGGGACATAGGTCAGCGCGCCGACCAGCAGTACCGTGCCCACCAGCAGCACGACAAACAGCGGGCCGTGCGTCGGCATGGTGCCGCCGCTGGGCGGGATACGCTTCTTGGCCGCCAGCGAGCCGGCCAGCGCCAGGACGGGGATGATGATCCAGAACCTGCCGAACCACATCGCCGCGGCCAGCAGCGTGTTGTAGAACGGCGTGTTGGCGGAGAGGCCCGCAAAGGCGCTGCCGTTGTTGTTGGCCGCCGACGAGAGCGCGTACAGGATCTCCGAGAAGCCGTGCGTGCCGGGGTTGAACACACCCGCGCGTCCCGCCTCGGCCATCACCGCCACCGACGTGCCGAGCAGCACCAGCAGCGGCGTGACCAGGATCGCCACGGCCACCATCTTCATCTCATAGGTTTCGATCTTCTTGCCGAGATACTCCGGCGTGCGGCCGATCATCAGCCCGGCGATGAACACCGCCAGCACGGCGTAGACCAGCATGCCGTACAGGCCCGAGCCAACGCCGCCGAACACGACTTCGCCCAGTTGCATCAGCAGCATTGGCACCAGCCCGCCGATGGCGGTGAAGGAGTCATGCATGGCATTGACCGCGCCGCAGGATGCCGCGGTCGTGATGGTGGCGAACAAGGCCGAGGCAGCGATGCCGAAGCGTGTTTCCTTGCCTTCCATATTGCCGCCGGCCTGCAACAGCGAACTGGCATGGTCGAGCGGCAGACCCGACAACGCGGGATTGGCCATCTGCTCTGAGATCGCCGCAACGCAAGCCATCGCCACGAAGAGGACCGTCATGGAGCCCAGCACGGCCACGCCCTGCCGCCTGTCCCCAACCATCTCGCCGAAGGTGAAGCACAGTGCCGCCGGGATCAGGAAGATCGCCAGCATCTCGATGAGGTTGGCCAGGGCATTCGGGTTCTCGAACGGATGCGCCGAGTTGGCATTGAAGAAGCCGCCGCCGTTGGTGCCGAGCATCTTGATGGCTTCCTGCGAGGCCACCGGACCCATTGCCAACGTCTGCTTGTCGGTCTTCAGGTCTTCCGTCACCGGCATGCCTTGCGCATCGAGCACCGGCTGCCCGGCCGCGTCGACCTTCGGCTGGCTGTATTCGACTGGCGTGACCAGGCTCACTTCCTTGTAGGCATCGAAGTTCTGGATCACGCCCTGGCTGACCAGCGCCAGCGCGATCACCGTCGCGATCGGCGCCAGCACGTACAGCGTGACCCGGGTCATGTCGACCCAGAAATTGCCGATGGTGGCGGCGCTCTGGCGCGCAAAGCCGCGAATCAGCGCGAACACCACGGCGATGCCGGTGGCCGCGGACAGGAAGTTCTGCACGGTGAGCGCGAGCATCTGCGCCAGGTAGCCCATGGTCGACTCGCCGGCATAGCCTTGCCAGTTCGTATTGCTGACAAAGCTGATGGCCGTGTTGAAGGCCGAGTCCGGCGTGACCGCGCCAAAACCTTGCGGGTTCAGCGGCAGCATGCCTTGCACGCGCTGCAGCGCATAGACTGCCACCACCCCAAGCAGGTTGAACGCCAGGACGGCGATGGTGTACTGCTTCCACCCCATCCCGGACTCGGCACGCACGCCGCCCAGGCGATACACCAGCCGTTCCAGCGGACGGCCCCAGGCGGTCAGCGAATAATTGCCGTCCTCGACAGCGCGCCGGATATAGCGTCCGAGAAAAGGCGCGCATGCCAGCAGGACGGCGAGATAGAGGACCAGCAGGCCCACGAATTGGGAGGACATCAGAATTTCTCCGGCCGGAACAACGCAATGAGGAGGTAGACAAAAATGGCAACGGCCAGTGCGCCGCTCAACAGATCCGTCCAGCTCATCACAGCCCCCTGTCCGTTGCGCTGTTCTTGCCCAGCACCTGGTGGTGCGAGCCGGCATGTTCGCCGCCCGCGGAAGACTTCGGTGCAAGCACAGCGCAAAGCCCCAGCAGGGCCGCGCTCAGCACTGCAAAGCAGATCAATACGATCAAGTAGATCCCGTCCATGACAAAGCACCTTTGAATGGTTTCGGCTTGCAGCTTAGCGACGGGGTCGTAAAAACCGGGTAGAAAGGTGACGGGTGTGTGTAAAGAACGCATAAAGATTCGTTCGGCCGCGATGGCAACGAGATCGCCCGGCACGCCTACCGTGCCCTAGCGTTGTGCTCGGACTCGATGCACGGGACCAACCCCGGTTGTTTGCGGACCTTGGCGCGCTTGCCGCCCGCTCACTGCTGGCGGCGGCCCTTGCGCCCGCCGCCGCCGCGGTCTCGCCCAGTCGCACCATCAATTCGACGAACACGCGCAGGTGCAGCGGCTTGTCGGCATCGCGCGGCGCTGCAAAGTGGCGTCCGGCGCTCTCCATCCGGCGTTTGTTGCGGCCAGGCATCAACGCGGCCGTGTAGGAGTAACGCCGGCTCCGCATCAGCGCGCGCCCGACAGCGCAATACGGCCCCGCTGCCTAGACTGAGGGCTACCGCTGCACTGCCGCCACGGTGGCGACGCGCGGTCCCAGCCGCGCCGGGCCCCTCCACTGCCGGCGCGTCCGACAACAACTCTGGAGGTTTTCCATGGATCCGAAACAGCCCGCTCGCCTTCCCAAGATCGTCGGCGCGATTGCCGCCGGCCTGGCAGGCCTCAGCTGTGCCACCGTTTTCGCCCAGACCACGGCCGCGCCCGCGGCACCCCCGGCCGGCGCGCAAGGCGTGCCGCCCGGCATGACCCAGATCGAGCCGCCCAAGGACCCGCTGGTCGAGCGCCGCGAGGCACGCAAGCGCGCCTCCGACGAATACAAGGCGAAGAAGAAGGCCGCCAAGGGCGAGTACAAGGAAGAAGTCGGCGAGGCCAAGCAGGAGCGCAAGGTCGAGAACAAGGCCGCGGACGCCGCGGCCCGCCAGGAAATGGCAGCGCCCAAGCAATAGCGCGATCACGCAAGCCGCGAATGAGATCGATGGCCGGCGCAAGCCGGCCATCTTCTTTCCTGTCTCAACGCGTTCCTACTACTCTGCCCATGTCTGCGCTTCCTGCAGGCTGCGTACTGCCTCCCCGCTCTCGAGTCGCGCGCTTGCAAGTCCACGCTTGCAAGTCCATATTCCGCGCCTAGACTCCATATGGGCAAACCGCGCGCTTGCTTGCGCGGCTTGCAATCCCCGCCATGTCCGCTGTCCGCCCTTCCCGCTGGTTGGCAGGCCTGCTTGTGTCCGGCCTGATGGGCGCGTTCAGCCTTTGCGGACCTGCTGCCGTAGCCCAGCAAAAACCGCCATCGCAAAATCCGCCAGCCGCTGCGTCGGCCCCTGCCGCTACCGCTGCGACAGGCCAGGCAGCTCCCGCGAAGCCGCGCGGACTGAGCCTTGCCAACAAACCCCGTACCGGCGACTTCGACGTGATGCTCAAGAGCCGCGTCATCCGCGTACTGGTGCCATACAGCCGCACGCTTTACTTCAGCGACAAGGGCCGCGAGCGCGGGCTGACCGCGGAGCTGGTGCGTGACTTCGAGCGCTATCTGAACAAGAAGTACGCCGACCAGCTCGGCAAGCGCCCGCTGACCATCATCATCATCCCGACCACGCGCGACCGGCTGCTGCCCGACCTGATGGCGGGGCTTGGCGATATCGCCGCCGGCAACCTGACCGAAACCGAGAGCAGGCTGAAGCAGGTGGATTTCACCGCGCCGCGCGACCGCAAGCCGGTGCGCGAGCTGGTGGTCACCGGGCCGAAGGCGCCGCCGTTGCAGCGCCTCGACGACCTCGCGGGAAAGACCGTGCACGTGCGGCGCGCCAGCAGCTACTTTGAAAGCCTGACCGTGCTGAACGACGGCCTGCGCCACGCCGGCAAGGCGCCGATAAAACTGGTTATGCTGCCCGATGCGCTCGAAGACGAGGACGCGCTCGAGATGCTCAACGCGGGCGTGCTGCAGATCCTGGTGGTCGATGACTGGAAGGCCGCGATGTGGGCGCAGATCCTGCCGAACATCAAGGTGCGCGAAGACCTGGCCGTGCGCGAAGGCGGCTATACCGGCTGGGCCTTCCGCAAGAACAGCCCGCAGCTGCGGCAGGCGATCGAAGACTTCTACGTCAATTTCGTCAAGAAACAGGGCGGTGCGGAGTACCGGCTCAAGCAGACCATGCTGCGCATCAAGCAGATCAAGAACAACACCGACGATGCGGAGTACAAGCGCTTCCAGCAGACCATCGCCTTCTTCGAGAAGTACGGCAAGGACTATGGCTTCGACCCGCTGATGCTGGCCGCGCAGGGCTTCCAGGAATCACAGCTGAATCAGGAGGCGCGCAGCCATGTCGGCGCGGTCGGCATCATGCAGATCATGCCGGCCACCGGCAAGGAGCTGAATGTCGGCAATATCCGCATGGCCGAGGCCAACGTCCACGCCGGCGCCAAGTACATGGACCGGCTGATGACGAAGTACTTCCCCGACGCGCATTTCTCGGAAGCGAACCGGCCGCTGTTCGCCTTTGCCAGCTATAACGCCGGGCCGGGCAATATCGCGAAGATGCGCAAGGAAGCGGCGGCGCGGGGACTGGATCCCGACAAGTGGTTCAACAATGTCGAGATCGTGGTGGCGGAGAAGATCGGCATCGAGACCACCACCTATGTGCGCAATATCTTCAAGTACTACGCAGCGTACCGGCTCATGCAGGACATGCAGGCGGCGCGCGATCGGGCGGTCAAGCAGATCCAGAAATAGCGGCTGGCGCGTCCCGCCAGCCGTGGCGGTCCGCGCGGCGCCCGATGCGCTTTGTGCCTGCTTAGTCAGCCAGCCCGCTGGCGTCGATGTAGCCGAGCGCTTCGGTCACGGCGCGCCGCGCCTTGAGCACGTAGCAGACCTTGCGTTCCTGGATCGACAGCGCCAGCACCTCGGCCTGCACCAGTTCCTGGAACAGGTGGCCGGCGCGCGCCAGGCTGACCTGCGCGATGTGGGCCAGGTCGGCCGCGGGCAGCCCGTTCTCGCCCGCATCGAGCAGCGCGCGGCACACGCGGGCCCGCGCGGGCTCCGTCATCAGGGCAAGGGTTAGGGTACTTTCCTGGGTCTCCATGGCCACACCTCGAACGTCCGGCGCGCCGGCCCGGTGCTGCCCGGGACGGCCGCCGCCAGTAGGCAGGGGGGCAGCGGGGCAGCCGGACGGCGCAGTGTCTCCACTTTCTACGCGGCCCGGCGCGCAAACGCAATAGGGTGCAGCCATGCCGGCGCAAACACTGGTGCGGTTACAACAAACGCACCCGCCAGCCGCGTTCGGGGGATGCGCCGGCGCGGCGCCCGGTGCAGGGCGCCACGCCACCCCTTGCGTCAGGCCGGTCAGGCCAGCACGAACGGCAATTGCCGCTGCCGCTTGCCGGTCAGCCGGAACAGCGCATTCGCCACCGCGGGCGCGATCGGCGGCACGCCCGGCTCGCCCAGGCCCGTGGGGTTGTCCTGCGACGGCACGAAGAACACCTCCACCACCGGCGCGTCGGTGATGCGCGGCGGCGGGAAGTCGGTGAAGTTGCTGTTCTTCACGGCGCCATTCTCGATCTCGATGGCAAACCCCGGCTTCGTCATCGCCAGCCCGAACACGCAGCCGCCCTGGATCTGGGCCTCGGCCGACAGCGGGTTGACCACGCGGTTGGCATGCACGCCGGCGGTCACGCGGTGCACGCGCGGCTCGCCCTTCACCAGCGACACGTCGACCACATAGGCCACCACGGTGCTGAACGACTCGTGCACCGCCACGCCCCACGCGTGCCCCTTCGGCAGCTTGCGCTTGCCGTAGCCGGACTTGTCCACCGCCAGCTGCAGCGCGGCACGGTGGCGCGCGTGCTTTTTCTCGTCGAGGCGCGCCAGCCGGAACGCCACCGGGTCCTGCTTCGCCGCGGCGGCGATTTCGTCGGCCAGCGTTTCCTTGACGAAGGCGGTATGCGTGTTGCCGACCGAGCGCCACCACAGCACCGGCACATCCACCTGCGGGTGATGCACCGACATCTGCAGCGGCAGGTCGTAGTCGTTCTCGACGATGCCCTCAGTCATGGTCGCGTCGACGCCGTTCTTGACCATGAACGGTTCGAACGGCGTGCCCTTCAGGATCGACTGCCCGACCACGGTGTGCTGCCAGCCCACCACCTTGCCCTGCGCATCGAAGCCGATGCGCGCGCGGTGCAGGTGCAGCGGACGGTAGTAGCCGCCGCGGATATCGTCCTCGCGGCTCCACATCACCTTGAGCGGCTCGGTGTGTCCCGTGGCCACCCAGGCCTTGAGCACGTTGGCCGCTTCGACGAGGTAGTCGGAAGTCGGCACCGCGCGCCGGCCGAAGCCGCCGCCGGCCATCATGGTATTGAGCACGACCTTGTCGGGCGACAGGGCCAGCGTGCGCGCGATCGCCGCCTGGTCGACGGTCTGGAACTGCGATCCCACCCACACCTTGACCGCCTGCAGCTTGCCGCCCTGCACCTCGGGCTGCAGCGTGCAGTTGAGCGGCTCCATCGGCGCGTGCGCGAGGTAGGGGAAGCGGAAGTCGGCTTCGATCTTGCGCGCGGCACTGTTGATGGCCGCACCAATATCATCCTCGCCCGCGCGCGCCACCGTGCCCGGCTGCGCGGCCAGCCTGGCGTACTCTTCGAACAGCGCCTGCGACGAGACTCTGGAGCCCGCGTCTTCCCACTGGACCTCCAGCGCATCGCGACCCATTTTGGCCGGCCAGTAGCCGCTGCCGATCACCGCCACGCCGGTGCCGCCGCGGTCCACCGGCACCTGCATCACGCCATGCACGCCCTGCACCGCGCGCGCCTTGTCGGCGTTGAACGACTTCACCTTGCCGCCGAAGCGCGGCGGTCGCGCGACCACGGCCACCACCATCTTGTCGAGCCTGGTGTCGATGCCGAACGGCGTGGTCGCCGCCATCTTGCCGCGCGCGTCCAGCCGCGGCGTGGGCTTGCCGACGATGCGGAACTGCGCCGGGTCCTTCAGCGTGACCCGCTGCGGCACGGGCAGCTCCATCGCGGCGTGCGCCAGGTCGCCGAAGGTGGCGCGGTGGCTGCCTGAGGTCAGCACGCCCTGCTCGACCTTGATGCCGGCCGGATCGACCTGCCACTTCTGCGCGGCGGCAGTCACCAGCATGGCGCGGGCGCGCGCGCCCAGCTCGCGGTACTGCTGGAACGAATGGTTAAGCGCGGTCGAGCCGCCGGTCATCTGCATGCCGAAGGCAGGATCCTTGTACGCGTCGCCCGCGGGTGCCAGCGTTGCGCGCACGTTGCGCCAGTCGGCATCCAGTTCTTCGGCCAGCGCCATTGGCAGCGCGGTATGCACGCCCTGGCCGAATTCGAGCCGGTTCACGGCCACCGTGACGGTGTTGTCGGGCGCGATGATCAGGAACGCCTGCGGCGCCGGTGCCCTGGACCTGCCCGCGTCCTGTGCCTGTGCCTGCGCCAGCGGGGCCACGCCCAGCGCCAGCCCGCCGCCGGCCAGGCCGGTGAGTTTCAGGAAACCGCGTCGGGTGAGCGTGGCTATGCCACCGCCTTGCGCTGCGCCGCAGTTGTCGCCCTGGCCACCCTGGCCGCCGGCCAGTGCTTCAATGCCTCGGATTCGCATGATCGGCTCCTCGTGTTCAGGCCAACGACGCCAGCGCGCGCGCGGCGTCCTTGATCGCCGCGCGGATGCGCTGGTACGTGCCGCAGCGGCACAGGTTGCCGGCCATGGCCTGGTCGATATCGGCGTCGGTGGGGCGCGGCTTGCTGCGCAGCAGGCCGATGGCGCTCATCACCTGCCCGTTCTGGCAGTAGCCGCATTGCGCGACATCGTGCCTGATCCACGCGTCGAGCACGGCGCGGCCGACGCGGTCGGTGTCCACGCCTTCGATGGTGGTAATGCTGGCGCCCGCGGCGGCGGAAACCGGCGTCACGCAGCTGCGCGTCGCCTGGCCGTTGACATGCACGGTGCAGGCGCCGCACGCGGCCACGCCGCAGCCGAACTTGGTGCCGGTCATGTCGAGGTTGTCACGCAGCGCCCACAGCAGCGGCGTGGACGGATCCACGTCGACCGTGCGGGTCTTGCCGTTGACGTTGATGTCGAGGGTGGTCATGGGGGACACTCCTTGGGTACGTTTGCCCACTGGTCATGGCGTGTGCCCGGGCCCGCACGCGGCCCGCGCCGGCAGGGACCGGCGCAGGGCGAACGCGTGGGGATGCGGGGGCACTGCCCGCGCGCGCAGCTTGGCGCACGGGACAAGTGAGGATAGTGCAATTCCGGTCACCTTGCCGGAGGCCGTGCGCCGGGCTCGGCGCAAACGCGCGTTTTGTCGGGCTTTGCACGAACTTTGTGCATCCTGCCGCTGTCCCTCATGGATTCATCGCTTGCGGATTCCTGCCGCTGAAACAGTGCCGTCGACTATTCCAGAACGCCATCATCCGGTGGCGGGTACGCCAGCACCGCCACGCGCCGTGCAGCCCGCGGCGCGCCCGTGCGGCGCCGAAGCTCCCGCCACGTCCCGCAGCGCTCCTGCCGTCTCTCCTGCCGTCTCTCCTTCCATCGCCCCTTCCATCGCCCGGCTGGACAGCATCCAGGCGCTGCGCGGCCTGGCCGCGGCCTTCGTGGTCGTCTACCACTCCGGCCTGGCGCTGGGCGGCGCCGACGCACCCGTGCTGGACTGGCTGACCGCCAACGTGATCAAGCGCGGCCATGTCGGCGTCGATGTGTTCTTCGTCATCAGCGGCTTCATCATTGCCTGGGTCGCGGTGCTGGCGCGGCCGCGCCCGGAGCGTCCGTTCAGCTTCCTGGTGCGGCGCGCGTTCCGGCTGGCGCCGCCGTACTGGGCCATGTCGGTGCTGCACGCGCTGCTGCTCAACCCGGTGACGCCGGCGCTGTTCGCCGCGTCGCTGGCATTCCTGCCCACCACCACCGCGCATGCGCCCTACTACGGCTATCCGGCGCTGTATGTGGGCTGGTCGCTCAACTACGAGATCGCGTTCTACGCCGCGTTCGCGCTCGGGCTGCTGCTGGCCGGGCGGCGCGCGCTGTGGGTGGTGCTGGCACTGTTCGCGCTGGTGACGCTGGTGCTGCCGTGGTGGCGCTTCGGCACGCTGGTCGCCGATCCCGCGCAGGGCTATCCGTTCGCATCTCCATGGCTGGCGATGGCGAGCAATCCGCTGGTGCTGGAATTCCTGCTCGGCTGCCTGCTCGCGTGGGCCTATGCGCGCTGGCGCCACCTGCTGACGCCGTCGATCGCGCTGGCGATGCTGGCCACCGGCTGCGCGGCGTTCGCGCTGTCGCTGCCGCTGGTCGGCCCGGACTTCAGCCTGGCCGGCCGCGGCCTGCCCGCGGCGCTGCTGCTGGCGGGCGCGGTCGCGGCGGAGCATACCGGCATGCTGCGCGTGCCGCGCGCGCTGGTGTGGCTGGGCGAGCTGTCATACGCGCTCTACCTGGTCCATCCCACGGTGATCGAAGGCGTCAAGCGATTGATGCCCGAACTGACGCCCGACCAGACCGGCCTGCAGCTGCTGCGCTTTGCCATCGACGCCGGGCTGGCGCTGGGCCTGGCGCTGCTGCTGCACCGCTGGGTGGAGCTGCCGGGCATCGCCGCCGGGCGCAGGCTGGCAAGGCAATGAAGCGCGGCAAGCCCGGCAAGCCCGGCCTTAGCGCCGGGGCATGTCGGCGAGGAACAGGTACAGCGCGGTCAGCTCGGTATCGTTCATGCGCCCGAACGAGTCAAACGGCATCACGCGGCTGATCTGCGAGCCGTCGGGCCGCTTGCCGCTGCGCATCATCTCGATAAAGGCCCCAGCCTGGCCATAGCGCGACATGGCGCCGCCCGAGACCGGGCGCAGGTCGGCCGCCGGCGGCCAGTCGGGCGGCGCGCCGGGGATCTTGCCGCCGCTGAAATCGTGTCCGTGGCAGCCCAGGCAGGCATTGGCCACATAGCCGCCGTACTTCGCCGTGGGCGCCGGCACCTGCGCCGGCTGCACCGGCAGGCTGTGGTCGATCTTGGAAGCCGCGTCCCGCACCATGCCCACGCCGTACAGCGCCCGCACCAGCCACGGCAGGTTGACCTCGGCAGGCGCGCCCATGCCTGGCGGCAGGCTGCGCAGGTAGGCCACCAGCGCACTGAGGTCTTCGTCGCTGAGGCGGTTGTAGTCCTCGCTCGGCATGATCAGCAGCGGCCGGCCCGATGGCGCCACGCCATGGCGCACGCTGCGCACCCAGTCCTCGGCGCGGTACGCCGCGATGGCGGGGTTGCCGCGGGTCAGGTCGGGCGCACGCACGCGCAGGCCGTTGGGATCGTCGAACACCTGCTTGCCGCCGGCGCCGGCGCCGTGGCATTCCATGCAGCCGCGCGATTCATAGAGGTATTTGCCGTGGGCGATGGCGGCGGCGTCGTCGCGCAAGGCCAGCGGCGCAACCTGCACCGCCACGGTCCGCGACGCCTTGCGCTCGCCGACCCAGACCGCGGCGTAGGCCGCCACTGCCACGGCGGCGGCCACGCCGGCCAGCCCCCACGCCGCCACTCGCAGAACACGCGCCATCTTCGCTCCCCTGTCCGCCGCACTGGATGCAACAGCTTGCAGCCAGCGGGCAGGGGGCTGTCGGTGGGGCAGGCCACACAGGCACGCGCTTGCCGCGTTCAGGCCAGGCCGGCGGGGGCGCGGTCGATAAAGCCGGTCATGCGCGCCAGCCGGCCGTCGGCGCCGACGGTGGCGAAATCGGTGCCGACCACCAGCGCCGGCTCGCTCGCGGGGCCGAGCTCCCAGGTAAAGCGCAGGTGCTCGCCGTGCCCGTCGACGGGGCTGACGCGGGTGAAGCGGAAACCGGGAAACCTGCCCTGCACCGCCGCGATCATGGCATCGATGCCGGCATGGCCGTCGCCGCGCATCAGCGGATCGACATAGCTGGCCGATTCGGTCCACGCCAGCGCGATCAGCTCGCGGCGGCGCGCGGGGTCGGTTTCGTTCCAGGCGGCAAGGTAGCGGTCGGCGAGGCTGGCGGGATCGGCGGGCATGGCGGCAGCGGTGGACTGCGAGGACGGGACGGCAGCTGACATGGTGTTCTCCTGTGCTGGTTGGGTTTCCGGTCGGCCCGGCTGGCAGGCCATGGCTGCATGATGGATGCCGCCGCGCCGCGCCGCGATTACCCGCGAGGTCATCGCCGGACCGACTCCGCCACCCCGCCCGGCCCGCCGCCCTACCAAAAAAACGGCACGAACACCAGTGGCAACAACGCCCACGGCAGCCCGCTGTCCGGCTTTTGCTCGGGTACCCATCCCCGTTACAGTTGCCGCTACGCTGGGCGGCAGTCCGTCCGCGCGCCTTGCCCCGATCGATTTGCACCGCCCTTTGCTCCGCCCTTTGCACCGCACCCGTCCATGACGCCCGATACGGCCCCGCCGCGCCACCAGGCCGCCACTGTCCATTCCGCCGCGCCGCGCCGCTGGCAGCCGCTGCTGCTCGCCGCTGCCGGCTATTTCGCCCTGGCGGCGGCGGGCCTGTGGCTGGCGCGGCTGCCGGGCAACGTGGCCGCGGTATGGCTGCCCAACGCCTTCGCGCTGGGGCTGCTGCTGCACCGCCCGCGCCGCGAGACGCCGTGGCTGCTGGCCGGCATGCTGGGCGCGAACCTGCTGGCCAACCATGCCGCCGGCGACAGCACCGCGAGCGCGCTGATGCTGGCCGGCGCCAACCTGGCCGAGATCCTGTGCGCCACCGGCCTGCTGCGGCTGCTCGACCGGCACGCCGGGCTGGTCCGCCACGGGCCGCTGGCATCGTTCGCGGTGATGCTGGCGGTCGCAGGCATCGTCGCGCCGGCGCTGGGCGCCACTGCCGGCGCCGCAGCCATTGTCAAACTGCACGGCACGCCCTTTGCGTCGGTGTGGTGGACCTGGTGGCAGGCCAGCGCGCTGGGCATGGCGCTGCTGCTGCCGATGATGCTGTCGATGACACCGGCGCGCGTGCGCACCGCCTTCGCGCGGCCAGTGCTGGTGCCGCAGGCCGGCCTGCTGGCGCTGTGCCTGGCGATCGGCGCGCTCGCGCAATGGCAGGGCCACGACCCGTTTGCCGCGATGTCGCTGCCGCTGGTGCTGGTGGCGCTGGCGGGCAACCCGTTCGCCACCGCGCTGCTGACGCTGGTGGCGACGCTGTCGCTGCAGGCGCTGATGCTGGTCGGGCACGGCCATGAAGCGGTGCCGCTGTCGGCCGCGGTGATCATGGTGTTCCCGGTCTGCATCGCCTACCTGACCGAACAGAACCGCCATGGCCGCGCCAGCCTGCGCGGCAGCGAGAAGCGCTTCCGCCAGGCCATGGAGCATTCGGCGATCGGCATGGCGCTGGTTGGCATGGACGGCCGCTGGGAGATCGTCAACCGCGCCATGACCGAGCTGCTCGGCTACAGCGGCGAGGAATTGCGCGCCATCACCTTCCAGCAGCTGACCCACCCCGACGACCTGAGCGACGACCTGCGCCAGGCGGCGCTGCTGGTGGACGGCAAGATCGAGTCCTACCGCATGGAGAAGCGCTACCGCCACAAGGATGGCCAGTACCGCTGGGCGCTGCTGGCAGTCTCTCTGGTGCGCGACGAAGACACCGGCGCGCCGCTGCACTACATCGCCCAGGTGGAAGACATCCATGCGCGCAAGCTGGTGCAGGAAGAGCTGGAACGGCTGTCGCGCCGCATCCAGCTGGCGGTGGAAGCCGGCGGTGTCGGCATCTGGGAATGGGACTTCGGCAGTACCGCCATCACCTGGGATGCGCGCATGCATGCGCTGCACGGCACCGATCCCGCGCAGGGCACGCCGCAGGCCGAGCAGTGGATCGCCATGCTGCACCCCGAAGACGTCAGCCGCGTCAGCACCGAGATGCGCCAGGCCATCCGCGGCGCCGCGCCGTTCGACACCGAATACCGGATCCTGCGTCCCGGCGGCGCGGTGCGCCATGTGCGCGCCATGGCCACGGTCACGCGCGGCGCCGACGGCATCGCGCACGCACTGGTCGGCACCAACTGGGACATCACCGAGCAGCGCCGCCTGACCGAGGCGCTGTTCGAAGAGAAAGAGCGACTGCATATCACGCTGCGTTCGATCGGCGACGCGGTGATCTGCACCGACGCCAATATGCACGTCACCTTCATGAACCCGATCGCCGAGCAGCTGACCGGCTGGACCATGTGCAGCGCCGGCGGATTGCCGCTGGAGCAGGTCTTCCGCATCGTCGACGAAGCCAGCGGCGACCCGATCCCCAGCCCGGTCGAATCGTGCCTGCGTACGCTGACGCCTGCCTACCTGCAGGACGGCGCGGTGCTGCAGAGCCTGACCGGAGAACGCCACGACGTACAGGACTCCGCCGCGCCGGTGCTGACCGCCGCCGGCGAGGTGCTGGGCGCGGTGCTGGTGTTCCAGGACATCACCACCGCGCGCGCGCTGCAGCGCGAGCTGGCGCGCTCGGCCATGCACGACGCGCTCACCGGCCTGCCCAACCGCACCTGGTTCGAAAAGCGCCTGCGCGAGGCCTGCGACGCCGCGCGGCTGCATGGCCACCGCGCCGCGCTGTGCTTCATCGACCTGGACCGCTTCAAGATCGTCAACGACACGGCCGGCCACGGCGCCGGCGACGTGCTGCTGCGCGAGCTGGGCTACCTGATCCGCAACCACGTGCGCCCCGACGACCTGCTGGCGCGCCTCGGTGGCGACGAGTTCGCGCTGCTGCTCAAGGACTGCACCGTGGACCAGGCCGAGCAGGTCTGCCAGGGCGTGATCGACGCGATCCGCGGCCGCCGCTTCCCGTGGGAAGGCCGGGTCTATGACGTCGGCGCCAGCATCGGCATCGCCGCGATCGACCTCGACGTGCCGCCCGTCAGCGAATTGATGAGCCGCGCCGACGTCGCCTGCTACGCCGCCAAGGCCGCCGGCCGCAGCCGGGTCTCGGTCTACCGGCGCGACGAGAGCGACGCGCGCCGCCACCATCGCGAACTGGAAGTCGCCGCGGGCATCCACTCGGCGCTCGAAGCCAACCGCTTCCGCCTGTTCGCGCAGGAGATCCGCGCGCTGCAGCCTGCCGGCGCGGGCCGCGGCGAATCCCGCCACATCGAGATCCTGGTGCGCATGGTCGACGAGAGCGGGGACATGATCCTGCCCGGCGCCTTCATTCCCGCCGCCGAGCGCTACGACCTGATGGGCCATGTCGACCGCTGGGTCATCCACAACGTGCTGCACGGCTACGGCGAGCGGCTGCGTGCGGTGCCGGGGCTGTCGGTGTCGATCAACCTGTCGGCCAACTCGCTGGGCGAGCCGTTCCTGCTGCCCTTCCTGCATGCCGAGCTGGACGCCAGCGCGCTGCCCGCCAGCCGCATCCGGCTGGAGATCACCGAGACGGCGCTGATCAACAACATGGCGGCGGCCAACCGGCTGGTGTCGGAGATGAAGCGCGCGGGCTGCACCGTGTCGCTCGACGACTTTGGCTCGGGGCTGTCGTCGTTTGCCTACCTGAAGCAGTTCCCGGTCGATTTCCTGAAGATCGACGGCAGCTTTATCCGCCAGCTGGCGGACAACGCCGTCGACCGCGAGATCGTCAGCTCGATCAACGACATCGGCCACCGGCTCGGCGTGAAGACCGTGGCGGAGTGGGTGGAGGATGAGCGCACGCTCGAAGCGCTGCGCGCGATCGGCGTCGACTTCGCGCAGGGCTATGCGATCGGGCGGCCGACGCCGCTCGATGCGTTCCTGCAGGCGTGCGGGCCGCGCGGCGTCGAACAACGCCAGGGGGCGTGATACATTCGGCGGCTGTCGCCACCCGGGGGAAACCGTTGCCGCTCGAATCCACGCCGGCGCCGCTCTATGCGCGCGTCAAGCAACACATCAGCAGCAGGATTGCTGACGGCAGCTGGCCGCCTCACCATCGGGTGCCCTCCGAGGCCGAGCTGGTCGAAGCGCTGGGCGTCAGCCGCATGACCGTGCATCGGGCGCTGCGGGAACTGACGGCGGAGGGGATGCTGGTGCGGCTGCAGGGGGTTGGGACCTTTGTTGCGGAGCCCAAGCTGCGGACCGCGCTTTATGCGGTCAACAATATTGCGGATGACATTGCTGCTCGGGGGCATCGGCATCATGCGCGGGTGGTCAGCGTACAGGAGGAACGCGCCGGCGCGGCGCAGGCTGCTGCGCTGGATGTGCCACTGGAGCAGCGCGTGTTTCACTCGGTCATCGTGCACTACGAAGACGATATCGCGATCCAGCTGGAAGACCGCTACGTCAATGCCGCCGTCGCGCCGGATTACCTGGAGCAAGACTTCTCGCGCGAAACGCCCTACCAATACCTGACGCGCGTCGCGCCGCTGACCGAAGGTGAGCACGTGGTGGAGGCGGTGCTGGCGCATCCGGAGGAATGCGGGTTGCTGGACATCGACAAGGGTGAGCCGTGTTTGCTGATCCGTAGACGGACATGGTCGGCGGGGCGGGTTGTGACGTCGGTCAGGCTGGTGCATCCGGGGTCGTTGCACCGGTTGGAAGGTCGGTTCACTTCATAGCCCGGCCCCGCGATCCGCATCCTGTCCTGAGAGTTTCGGCGCAGCGCAGGCTAATGCGCAGGCCGCGCGGCCAGCCCCAAACGCTCGGCGAGCGCGAGCAGGCGACGATCCCGCGTCCATAGCGCACTGCCGGGCGTCAATCGGGTGGCGGCCAGCAGATGCGCATCCACGTAGCCAATCCCTATCCCGTAAAGCTTCTGGTCATCGATCATCCGGTCGACTTCGTCGTCCGTCGCCACGACGGCGCCTGGCAAATCACGCAAAGCGCCCAGCACCTCGTCCCGCTGCCGCAGGCTACCCAGCGCGATCTCGCCGATCACAAACGGATGCACCAGGACCCGGCTGGCGTCGAGCAAAGCCGCTAGTGCCGCGTCGCCGGTACGCAGATGGTCGATCCATACCGAAGTGTCGACCAGGATCATGCCGGCTCCGGGCGGCGGCGCGGCGCGGATTCCAGGTCGGGCTCGGTACCGCCGAGACGGCTTAGGCGCCGCGCGCTTTCGCGCTCGATCAGTGCCCGTAGCGCTTCGCGCACGAGCGAGGATTTTTCTGACAGGCCCGTCAGGGCCTGGGCCTTGCGCAGCAAATCATCGTCCAGGGCAAGCGTGGTACGCATGGAAACCTCCGTTAAGCATCTTGCATCGATTTTAGCATCAATCAATGCCTGAATTCGTGCCCGCCAGCGTCAGCTTCTTACGAAGGCTCGCCGGCAACATCACATGGCATTAGCCCGGCAGCCGAAGTTCCACATTGGCTCATCTACGGGATAACCCCGATTCATCCGTACCTGTATATACAAGAATATACATGCCTATGCGTCGCAATAAAAAGCGACACCCAAAGGCAAAGCACAGAGACACCGAAGGAGCCGTCCAAATGACCACCACCCGCTTCCGCGACACCGAAATCCGCGCCCCGCACGGCACCAAGCTCACCGCCAAGAGCTGGCTGACCGAAGCGCCCCTGCGCATGCTGATGAACAACCTCGACCCCGAGGTCGCGGAGAATCCAAAGGAACTGGTGGTCTACGGCGGCATCGGCCGCGCCGCCCGCAACTGGGAATGCTATGACCGCATCGTCGAAACCCTGACCCGCCTGGAAGACGACCAGACCCTGCTGGTCCAGTCCGGCAAGCCGGTCGGCGTGTTCCAGACCCACCGCGACGCCCCCCGTGTGCTGATCGCCAACTCCAACCTGGTCCCCCACTGGGCCAACTGGGAACACTTCAACGAACTCGACGCCAAAGGCCTGGCCATGTACGGCCAGATGACCGCCGGCAGCTGGATCTACATCGGCAGCCAGGGCATCGTGCAGGGCACGTATGAAACCTTTGTCGAAGCCGGCCGCCAGCACTACAACGGCGAGCTGAAGGGCCGCTGGGTGCTGACCGCGGGCCTGGGCGGCATGGGCGGCGCGCAGCCGCTGGCCGCGACGCTGGCCGGCGCCTGCTCGCTCAATATCGAATGCCAGCAGAGCCGCATCGATTTCCGCCTGAAGACCCGCTACGTCGACGAGCAGGCCACCGACCTGGACGACGCGCTGGCCCGCATCGACCGCTACACCTCGCAGGGCAAGGCGATCTCGATCGCGCTGTGCGCCAATGCCGCCGAAGTGCTGCCCGAACTGGTGCGCCGCGGCGTGCGCCCCGATATGGTCACCGACCAGACCAGCGCGCACGACCCGCTCAACGGCTACCTGCCCGCCGGCTGGACCTGGGACGAATACCGCGAGCGCGCGCAGCGCGAGCCGGCCGTGGTGGTGAAGGCCGCCAAGGCCTCGATGGCCGCGCATGTGCAGGCCATGCTGGATTTCCAGAAGCTGGGCGTGCCGACCTTCGACTACGGCAACAACATCCGCCAGATGGCCAAGGAAGAAGGCGTGGCGAACGCCTTCGACTTCCCCGGCTTCGTGCCCGCGTACATCCGCCCGCTGTTCTGCCGCGGCATCGGCCCGTTCCGCTGGGCCGCGCTGTCGGGCGATCCGCAGGACATCTACAAGACCGACGCCAAGGTCAAGGAACTGATCCCCGATGACGAGCACCTGCACCGCTGGCTCGACATGGCGCGCGAGCGCATCAGCTTCCAGGGCCTGCCGGCGCGGATCTGCTGGGTCGGCCTGGGCCTGCGCGCCAAGCTGGGCCTGGCGTTCAACGAGATGGTCCGCAGCGGCGAGCTGTCGGCGCCGGTCGTGATCGGCCGCGACCACCTGGACTCGGGCTCGGTCGCCAGCCCGAATCGCGAGACCGAGGCCATGCAGGACGGCTCGGACGCCGTGTCCGACTGGCCGCTGCTGAACGCGCTGCTGAACACCGCCAGCGGCGCCACCTGGGTGTCGCTGCACCACGGCGGCGGCGTGGGCATGGGCTTCTCGCAGCATTCCGGCGTGGTGATCGTGTGCGACGGCACCGATGAAGCCGCCGCGCGCATCGCCCGCGTGCTGCACAACGACCCCGCCACCGGCGTGATGCGCCATGCCGACGCCGGCTACCAGATCGCTGTCGACTGCGCCCGCGAGCAGGGGCTGGACCTGCCGATGCTGCGTAACGAATCGCGCGGCTGATCCCGGCCGACAGGCCACTACAGGCCACTACAGGCCACCAAGAGCCGTCTTACCGGCCGGGGCGCCACGCGCGCATCCGGCCGTCGCCATACCCTTCACGGAGACACCCATGTCCATCGACACCACCGCCGGCGTGGCAGTCGCGGCGCCGCAGCCGCCGCTGTCGCGCACGCGTGCCATTGCCGCCATCACCATCGGCAACGGCCTCGAGTTCTACGATTTCGTGGTCTACAGCTTCTTTGCCACGCTGATAGGCCGGCTCTACTTCCCTGTCGACAATCCCACCGGCCAGTTGCTGATGTCGTTCGCCACCTTTGGCGTCGGCTTCCTGATGCGACCGCTCGGCGGCCTGCTGATCGGCATGTACGCCGACCGCGCCGGCCGCAAGCCGGCTGTCGCGCTGACGCTGTGGCTGATGGGCCTGAGCTCGCTGATCTTCGTGGTCACGCCGCCGTACGCGCAGATCGGCATCCTCGCGCCGATCATGGTGGTGATCGCGCGGCTGGTGCAGGGCTTCGCCATCGGCGGCGAGATGGGCGCCTCCACCGCGCTGCTGCTCGAATACGCCGACGACCGCACGCGCGGCTTCTATACCGCCTGGCAGCCGTTCAGCCAGGGCCTGGCAGCGCTGCTGGGCGCGATCACCGGCCTGGTGCTGAGCAACGTGCTGGCACCGGCCGACCTTGAAGCGTGGGGCTGGCGCCTGGCCTTCCTGATCGGCATTCTGGTGATCCCGGTCGGCCTGCTGATCCGCCGCCGGCTGGAAGAAACCGCCGCGCCCGCGCGCCACGGCGAGCACGCCGCGCAATGGCCGCTGCTGCGCCGGCATGGGCGCGAGGTGATTGCCAGCATCCTGCTGATGATCGGCCTGGCCTCGTCCACCTACATCGTCGTCTACTACATCAGCAACTACGCCGTGAGCGTGCTGAAGATGCCGCTGTCGCTGAGCATCTGGGCCGCGTGCATCGCGGCGCTGGTGCAGGTGGCGCTGTCGCCGTTCGCCGGCCGGCTGGCCGACCGCATCGGCCGCAAGGCCGTGGTGCTGTGGTCGCGCGTGGCGCTGCTGGTGATGGTCTACCCCGCGTTCGTGCTGATCAATGCCGAGCCGTCGCTGGCGCGCCTGCTGCTGGTGGTGGGCTGCCTGTCGGTGCCGATGTCGATGACCGCGCCGGCCTCGATGGTGCTGGTCAGCGAGGTGCTGCCGCAGCGCCTGCGCGCCACCGGCCTGTCGATCGCCTATTGCGTGGCGATCGCGATCTTCGGCGGCTTCGCGCAGTATTTCTCGACGCGGCTGATCCAGATCACCGGTGACGCCAATGCCCCGGCGCTGTACGTGATCGGCTGCGGCCTGGTTTCGCTGATCGGCCTGGCGATGGTGCCCGAAACCCTGGGACGCCGCCTCAAATGAGCGGCCTGGCCGAACTCGTGCAGGCCGGCGACACGGTCTGGCGCGGCCGGCGCGATGCCGGCGAGGCGGGCGATACCCGCCGCCTGTTCGAAATCGTCGCCGGCCGTCACACTCCGCGCACGCCTGGCGTTCCGGTGCTGCTGGGCTTCTGCTGCGATGCCGGCGTGCTGCGCAACCAGGGCCGCCCCGGCGCCGCCGGCGGCCCGCGCGAGATCCGCCGCGCGCTGGCGGGCGTGCCGGCCCATGGCATCGGCCGCCTGATCGACGGCGGCGACATCCATTGCGAAGGCGATGCGCTGGAAGACGCGCAGCGGCGGCTGGGCCAGGCCGTCGCCGCCGAGCTGGCGGTGGGCGCCTGGCCGCTGGTGCTTGGCGGCGGCCACGAGGTGGCCTGGGGCACCTGGCAGGGCCTGCTCACGCACCTGGACGCGCACGGCGACCGCGGCCGCGTGCTGGTGGTCAACCTGGACGCGCACTTCGACCTGCGCGGCAGCCGGCCCGCCAGCTCGGGCACGCCCTTCGACCAGATCGCCATCGACTGCCAGCGCCGCGGCCTGCGCTTCGACTACGCCTGCCTGGGCGTGAGCCGGCTCGGCAATACGGCCGCGCTGTTCGCGCGCGCCAGCACGCTAGGGGTGCGGTATGTGGAGGATGTGGACCTGCAGGAGCGCCACCTCGACGCACGGCTGGCCGCGCTGGATGAATGGGTGGCGGAGGCCGACCATGTCTACCTGACGATCGACCTCGACGTGCTGCCCGCCGCGGTGATGCCCGCCGTGTCGGCACCGGCGGCCTACGGCGTGCCATTGCCGGTGGTGGAAGCCATCGCCACGCGGCTGCGCGACAGCGGCAAACTGCGCGTGGCGGATATCGCGGAATTCAATCCGCTGTATGACCGGGATGGGTGTGGGGCGCGGGTGGCGGCAAGGCTGTGCTATCGGTTATTGGGCGGCTGAAACGCGCCCAACAAAACATCGAGCTGGCCTGAGCAAGGTGCACCCATACCGCCCGAACTAGCCTAAGCAAGGTGCACCCAAGCCGCTCGAACCAGCCTGAACAAGGTGTTCTCCCTCTCCCCTCATGGGGAGAGGGTTGGAGAGGGGTGGGCTAGCTAGGTACCACATCAAGCAAGGCCTCGGTTTTAACCCACAGGCCTCAGCCTTTGACCCTCCTGCCCTCTCCCCCCAACCTCTCTTCCGCAAGCGGGAGAGGGCAGCAAACCGGCGGCAATTCAAACCCCTTCCGCCCCTCCAAATCCTCGGGTTTACACTTACATCACCGTTCGGATTCCCGAACACCACTCCGCGCCGCCCATCCGGATCTCCGAATCGTGCGCAAGAGTCACTTCAATTTCTCCTTTGAATTCAACGGGTTGCACAACCCGAAAGACCCCTCTCACCTGGCACGCCGCGTGCAATATAGGCCGCCGCTAACAGCGCCCAGACAGGTCGGCCGGCACGTTTCCCAGCGCGCCGGCCCCGCCAAAAAACAAAGGAGGAAACACATGACTGACCCCGCCTTGCCCACCCCCCCTCTCGCCGCCCCGGCGACCCGCTGGCACCTGTTGCCGCGCTGAAAAAAACCGCATGGCCGGTGCGGCGCCCTCAAAAGCCCTCCAGCCATCCCGCAATACCGACGTCCGACCCTGTCCGCGGGGAACGGACGCACAGGCCTGATCCACGATGAAACTGAATCGACTGCCCACCCTGATCTTCATTGCGATGCTGCTAGGCGTGCTGGCCGGCACCGCCGCGCACAACATGGCGCCGGACGCCGACACCGCCAAATCGATTGCGAACCACCTGTCCATCCTGACCGACATCTTCCTGCGGATGATCAAGATGATCATCGCGCCGCTGGTGTTCGCCACGCTGGTGACCGGCATCGCCAGCATGGGCGACGGCCGCGCCGTTGGCCGCATCGGCACGAAGGCGATGATGTGGTTCATCGGCGCCTCGGTCACCTCGCTGCTGCTGGGGCTGGTGATGGCCAACGTGCTGCACCCCGGCCACGGCATGAACCTGCCGCTGCCGGCCGCGGACGCCACCTCGAACCTGAAGACCGGCGCCCTGAACCTGCGCGACTTCATCGCCCACATGTTCCCCAAGAGCTTCGCCGAGGCGATGGCGCACAACGAGATCCTGCAGATCGTGGTGTTCTCGCTGTTCTTCGGCTTTGCGCTGGGTACCGTCAAGGACGGCGTGGGCAAGCCGGTGCTGCAAGGCATCGAGGGCTTGGCCGACGTGATGCTGAAGGTCACAAACTACGTGATGGCGTTCGCGCCGGTGGGCGTGTTCGGCGCAATCGCGGCGGTGATCACCGCGCAGGGCCTGGGCGTGCTGGTCGTGTACGCGAAGCTGATTGGCAGCCTGTACCTGGCGCTGGCGCTGCTGTGGGTGGCGCTGATCGCCGGCGGCTACTACTTCCTGGGCCGTGACGTGTTCCGCCTGCTCAAGCAGATGCGCGCGCCGCTGATGATCGGCTTCGCCACCGCCAGCAGCGAGTCGGCCTACCCGAAGGTGATCGACCAGCTGACCCGTTTCGGCGTCAAGGAGCGCATCACCAACTTCGTGCTGCCGCTGGGCTATTCGTTCAACCTGGACGGCTCGATCATGTACACCTCGTTCGCCGCGCTGTTCGTGGCCCAGGTGTATGGCATCGAGCTGTCGCTCTCCCAGCAGATCACCATGCTGCTGGTCCTGCTTGTCACCAGCAAGGGCATCGCCGGCGTGCCGCGCGCCTCGCTGGTGGTGGTCGCCGCCGTGCTGCCGATGTTCGGCCTGCCGGAGGCCGGCATCCTGCTGGTGCTCGGCATCGACCACGTACTCGACATGGGTCGCACCGTGACCAATGTGCTCGGCAATGCCATTGCCACCGCCGTCGTCGCCAAAAGCGAAGGCGCCATCGGCGCGCCGGTACTGTCCGACGAGGATGAACCCGTCGTCGCGGATACCACCACCAGCCTGGCATCGGTCCAGGCCGTGGCGGGCAAGTAATACAGCCTGCCAGGCGTGCCAGGGCCCGGTTGCCGACAAGGCAACCGGGCCTTTTTGCATCCACGACGCGGGCACGGTAGCGCCGGTGTGGTAAAAGTAGGCACCCGCGCCGCCCTGGTCTCCGAAAAGACTGCCATGGATCACTGTCCCGCCGGCGCGGCCGCTTCGCCCTTGCCTGACCAGACTTCCTGATGACCGGCCCGCTCCACCCTCCCGGCGACACTCCGCACGCGCCCGCCGCCACACCCGCCACGCCCTCGCGCCTGCCCCACGTCCTGCGCGGCGCCGCGCCGCTGCTGGCGTTGCTGGCGCTGGCCGTGCTGATCGGGCTGGCCGGCGCGCTCGGCTACCGCTACAGCTACGACAACGCGCTGGCGCGCCAGGCCGAGCGCGGCCAGGTGCAGCTGCGCCTGTACACGCAGGCGCTGGAAAGCGAGCTGGCGCACTACGACTACGTGCCCGGCCTGCTGTCGCTGGACGAACGCATCTCCGGACTGCTGCTGCGCCCGGACGACGCCGCGCGCGTGGCCCGCGCCAACGAATACCTGACTTCTCTCAATGCCCGTGCCGGCACGCGCGTGGTCTATGTGCTGGACGCCCACGGCAGGGTACTGGCCACCAGCAACTGGCAGCGCCCCGACAGCTACCTGGGAGAGGACCTCAGCTTCCGCCCCTACTTCCAGGCCGCCATGGAGGGCCAGCTCGGCCGCTTCTACGGGGTCGGCACCACGCGCAGCGAGTCGGGCTACTACCTGTCCGCGCCGCTGGGCGAGCGCGACAACCCGGCCGGTGTGGCGGTGGTCAAGATCGGGCTGGAGCCGCTGGAGAACCGCTGGCAGGGCGCCGACAGCCAGATGCTGCTGAGCGACGAGAACGGCGTGGTGATCCTGGCCTCGGACCCGTCATGGAAGCTGGCCGCGCTGCGCCCGCTGTCGGACGAGGCGCGCCAGCGGCTGTCGCGCAGCCTGCAGTACAACCGCGCGCCGCTGCCGCAGCTGCCGCTGGAATCGGTGCGCAAGCTTGCCAACCAAAACGGCGGCAGCAGCGACGAACTGGTGCGCCTGCGCCGCGGTCCGCCGATGCTGGCGCAGCATGCCGCGCTGCCCGGCACCGACTGGCAGCTGACGCTGCTGACCAATACCTCGCAGGCGCGCGTGGCGGCGCTCAACAGCGCCGCGCTGGCGGGCGTACTGACTGCCTTCGTGCTGCTACTGGGCGCGGCCTGGAACGTGCGCCGGCGCATCGTCAACGAGCGCCTGGCCGCGCGCGCCGCGCTGGAAGCGGCCAACAGCGAGCTGGAGCGCAAGGTGGCCGAGCGCACCGCCGACCTGTCCGCCGCCAACCACCGGCTGCAGGCCGAGGTGACCGAGCGCATCCGCGCCGAGACCGTGCTGCGCCAGGCGCAGGACGGCCTGCTGCAGGCCGGCAAGCTGGCCGCGGTGGGCCAGATGTCGACCGGCATCGCGCACGAGCTGAACCAGCCCCTGGCGGCGCTGCGCACGCTGTCCGGCAACACCGGCAAGTTCCTCGAGCGCGGCGACTATGCCACCGTGCGCACCAACCTCGACACCATCATCGGGCTGGTCGAGCGCATGGGCCGCATCACCGGCGCGCTCAAGTCGTTCGCGCGCAAGTCGGGCAACGGCCGCAACCAGGCCCGGCTGGGCGAGGCGGTGGACAATGCGCTGTTCCTGCTGCAGACGCGCGTGGACGCCGTGCAGCCCGAGCTGCAGCGCGACATCGATCCCGAACTGGCCGTGGTCTGCGACCCCAACCGGCTCGAACAGGTGCTGGTCAACCTGCTCGGCAACGCGCTCGACGCGGTCATCGGCCGGCCCGCGCCGCGCATCGCGCTGCATGCGCACGTGGGCGGCGGCATGGTCCACCTGACCGTGCGCGACAACGGCGCGGGGCTGTCCGAGGAAGCCTTCGCGCGGCTGTTCGAGCCGTTCTTCACTACCAAGCCCGCCGGGCAGGGGCTGGGGCTGGGCCTGACGCTGTCGGCCGGCATCCTCAACGAAAACGGCGGCAGCCTGTCCGCCGCCAACCACCCCGACGGCGGTGCCTGCTTCACGCTGGTGCTGCCGCTGGCGCCGCACGAGGCCAGGCCACAGGATTCCACGCATGCCGGCTGAACTGACCGTACTGATCGTCGAGGACGATGCCGACGTGCGCCTGGGCTGCGAGCAGGCGCTGCGCCTCGAAGGGCTGGCCACGCGCGGCGTGGGCAGCGCCGAGGCGGCGCTGCGCGAGGTCGGCCCCGGCTATGCCGGCGTGGTGGTCAGCGACATCCGCCTGCCCGGCATGGACGGCATGGCACTGCTGGCGCAGCTGCGCGAACGCGACCCCGCGCTGCCGGTGATCATGATCACCGGCCACGGCGACGTGGGCCTGGCGGTGCAGGCGATGAAGCAAGGCGCCTACGACTTCCTGGAAAAGCCGTTCTCGCCCGAGCAGCTGGTCGACGCCACCCGCCGCGCGCTGGAGCAGCGCCGGCTCGCGCTGGAAGTGTCAGAACTGCGCGAACGCCTGGCCGGACGCGAAAAACTCGAAACCCGCCTGATCGGCCATTCACAGGCGGTCGAGCGCTTGCGCCGGCTCATCGCCGACCTCGCCGGCACCGACGCCAACGTGCTGATCCACGGCGAGACCGGCACCGGCAAGGAGCTGGTGGCGCGCTGCCTGCACGAGGCCAGCCAGCGCCATGCGCGCCACTTCGTCGCCATCAATTGCGGCGGCCTGCCCGAACAGCTGTTCGAAAGCGAGATCTTCGGCCATGAAGCGGGCTCGTTCACCGGCGCCGCGCGCCGCCGCATCGGCAAAATCGAGCACGCCGAAGGCGGCACGCTGTTTCTCGACGAGATCGAGAGCATGCCGATGCCGCTGCAGATCAAGCTGCTGCGCGTGCTGCAGGAACGCGTGGTCGAGCGGCTCGGCTCGAACCAGCCGGTGCCGGTCAACGCGCGCGTGGTGGCGGCGACCAAGGCCGACCTGCGCGCGCTGTCCGATGCCGGCCAGTTCCGCGCCGACCTGTACTACCGCCTGAACGTGATCACGCTGGAGCTGCCGCCGCTGCGCGAGCGGCGCGAAGACGTGCCGGCGCTGTTCGAGCATTTCGTCGCGCAGGCGGCGCTGCGCTTCGAGCGCGAGGCCGTGCCCGCCAGCGCGGCCGAACTGGCGGCGCTGGTGGCGTACCCCTGGCCGGGCAATGTGCGCGAGCTGCGCAACCTGGCCGAGCGCCATGTCCTCGGGCTGGGCTGCAACCCTGGCCAGGGCACCGCCGCCCCGGAAGCGCTGCCGCTGGCGCAGGCGGTCGACCAGTTCGAGCGCGCGCTGATCGCCGATGCCATGCGCCGGCACGACGGCAACCTCAGCCGCGCCAGCGAGGCGCTTGGCGTGGCCAAGACCACGCTGTTCGACAAGGTTCGCAAGCACGGCCTGCAAGACCGATAGCGGCCGGCCGCGCAGGCGCAATACATCATGTTGTGACATATATGTGCTTTGCAGCGGCCGCTGAATTCAGCGGCCGCAACAAAGACGGCAGCAGCGTGGGGAACCACCCGGACAGCACGGTGTCTGCAGTTACTGGCTCTCGCGTCCCGTGGAGCGGCATAGTCTTCAGTGTGCGTTGAAAAACAAAAGTGCGATGAATTTGTAGTTTTTTCTTACTGATTGCCTGGTCTTTGCGGCATATTATGGGCTTCCGGCAAATCCGGAACCGGGACATGCAAAGCCATCAACTGCGGGCAGTCTGCGGGAAATGACAAAAACATCAAATCGACGATAAATAATCGTCCGACCAGCGGGGGAGCGGGTCAGGACACAGGGTCAGTCAACCATTGGCAGTAACAATACGCGGTGCAGGTGCCTGGCATCGCGCGCGCCTGGCCGGCGCGACCTGCCTTCAGGACTACGGGTGATTGGATGAAACTGGATCCGGCACTGGCTGAAAAGCCTTACTACAGCACGCGTACAGCGGCAAAACTGCTCAATGTCTCGCTGGGCACTGTCCAGAAGATGGTAGAGCGCGGCGAACTGGGAGCCTGGAAGACCAACGGCGGCCACCGGCGCATCCACAAGGAAACCGTGCATCGCCTGCTGGCGACGCGCATCGGGCCCGAAACCGCGGCGCCCCATGGCCTGGACCTGGTGGTGTTCCACCCCAACCACCAGGAAGCGCAGCGCATCCACGGCCAGCTGGGCAAGTGGGGGCTGCCGCTCAAGAGCCTGGTGGTCGACGACGTGCTCGACACCGTGATCACCTCGGTCAGCGCGCATCCGCGCGTGGTGCTGTACTACGTCGACGAACTGAACGACGCCGAGTCGGCCACCATCGAGAAGCTGCAGAATTTCTTTGCCAGCCAGCATGTGATCTTTGCTGTCATCACCAACCGCCAGGCCTATGACGGCGTGGCCGACGCGCTGCAGCACTGGGGCATCATGGTGTTCCTGAAGACGCCATCGCTGGAAGAGGTCAAGGGCTTCCTGCGCGCCCAGCTGATGATGGGCCGCGCCGGCTGAGTCGAGCGCTCCCCCTGAACGCTCAACCCAGGGGAGCGCATCGCGCTCAGGCCAGCGACGCCAGCCTCTGCGGCTCCAGCCCGGCCTCGCGCCCTTCGGCCTGCGCCATCATCCAGCCATAGAGATTGCGCGGGTCCGGCGGCATCGCCACCAGTTCCACCGCCCTGCCCGCCCGCCGGGCATGCGCGGCGGCATAGAGCCAGCGCAGCGCGGCGTAGTCTTCCAGCGCAAACCCCACGGAATCGAACACCGTCACTTCGTCGGCCGCGGCCCGGCCCGGCGCGGCGCCGGCCAGCACCTGCCACAGCTCGGTCACTGACGAGTCGGCGGGCAGCTGCTGGATCTCGCCTTCGATGCGCGTCTGTGGTTCGTACTCCACCACGATGCGCGCCTGGCGCAGGATGTCGGCATGCAGCTCGGTCTTGCCGGGGCAGTCGCCGCCAACCGCATTCAGGTGCATGCCCGGGCGCACCTGCGCCGGCGTGAGGATGGTGGCGCGGGTCTTGTCGGCGGTCACGGTGGACACGATGTCGGCGCCGGCCAGCGCGGCCGGCACCGACTCCGCGGCGCGGATCACCAGCCCCGGCACGCCGGCAAGGTTGCGCATCAGCCGTGCCGTGGCGGCTGGGTCGATGTCGTAGGCGGCAATCTCGCGCACGCCCAGCATGGCGTGGAAGGCAAGCACCTGAAACTCGGCCTGCGCGCCGTTGCCGATCAGCGCCATGGTGCGCGCGCCCGGCCGCGCCATCGCCTGCGCCGCCAGCGCCGAGGTGGCGGCGGTGCGCAGCGCGGTGGCCAGCGTCAGGTCGGCCAGCATCAGCGGGAACCCGGTTTCCACTTCGGCCAGCAGGCCGCACGCCATTACGGTCGGCATGCCATGCTGCGCGTTGCGCGGATGGCCGTTGACGTACTTGAACGCGTACTGGATGCCGTCGCTCACCGGCATTAGCTCGATCACGCCGCGCGCAGAATGGCTGGCCAGGCGGGCGGACTTGTCGAAGGCATCCCAGCGCAGGAAGTCCTGGCGGACATGGTCGGCCATCTGCACGATGGCGGGCTGCACGCCGACCGCGGCCACCAGCCTGGCCACGTCGTTGGCGTCGAGGAACAGCGAACGGGCGGTCTCTTTCATGATTGGCTCCATCATGCCGCGGCCGCGGCGATGCCCGGCCCGCTGCTGCGGTCGAGCCGCAGCGTCATGCAATAGGCGCCGCCGCCGGAGAGCATGAAGGGAGTCAGGTCGACCTCATGCAGCTGGTAGCCGCGCCGGCCCAGTTCGGTGCGCAGGTGCGGCGTGGTGCGGGTCATCACCACCTGGTCGTCCAGGTTGACGGCATTGACGCTGAAGTGGCGCAGGTCGTCGGCGCTGGCCTCGATGCGAAGGCGCGCCGGCAGCCGCGCGCGCAGCTCGCGCAGCGATGCTTCGCTGAATGCCGGCGGGTAATAGAGGATCTCGCCGCCGGACAGCGGGCAGAAGCATACGTCGAGGTGGTAGCTCTGTTCGGTGGCCAGTTCCAGCGCCACGACTTCCTGGCCGAAGAATTCCGACACGGCAGTGGCCGCCTCATGCGACGAGCGCGGCCCGAAACCGGCCCAGAAATGGCCGCGGCCGGCATCCCAGATGCAGTCCCCCGCGCCCTCCTGGAAGCAGCCTTCGGGCAGCAGCGCCACTTCATCGAGCAGGCCGCGCTCGCGCAGTGCGCCGAAGATTTGCGCGAACGGCGCTTCTTCGCCGCGGCGCTGCGGGTAGCGGAAGCGCGCCAGCAGTGCGCGGCCGTCGAGCACCACGGCGGCATTTGCCGGGAAAACCATGTCGGGCAGGCCGGGGGCGCCCGCGGCCACTTCCACCGCGAAGCCGGCCCGGCCCAGCGCCGTGCGCAGCGCGTCGAAGGACTGGATGGCGTCGCGGTGCATGCCGCGCGGGTCGCGCGCCCAGGCGTCGGGGTCCATCCACGGATTGATGCTGTACGACACGTCGTAGAAGGTCGGCTCGACAAGCAGGATCGTGGGGGTCTGGATCACGGCGGCTCCTTTTTTGGGGTTCTGGAAAGAATTCAGTCGATTGCATTCTGGTGCAGGCTGGTGTTAACTAATAGCCAGCAAGATGTGCAATTTGTGCGTTGCATCGAGCAAAACGCCAGACTTCATTGGCAAATCGCCAGAACACCTCTCAAGCCCATGGACGCGACCGATCAACAGCTGCTCTCCCTGCTGCGCGACAACGCGCGCACGCCGGTCACCGCGCTGGCGCAGGCGCTGCGCGTGTCGCGCGCGACCGTGCAGAACCGGATCGACAAGCTGGAGAAGGAAGGACTGATCGTCGGCTATACCGTGCGCCTGCGGCCCGAGGCCGAGGCGCATCGGATCCGCGCGTGGATGACGATCGCGGTGGAGGGCAACAAGGCGCGCACGGTGCTGCAGGCGCTGCGGGGCGAGCCCAATGTGCAGGCGCTGCATACCACCAACGGGCGCTGGGACATCATTGCGGAATTGCGCGCGGATACGCTGGAGGCATTTGACCGGACGCTGGACCGGATAAGGTTGATCGAGGGGATCAGTGCGACGGAGACGAGTATTTTGCTGTCGACTTATAAGTAGCGCCGCAGGTTTGCGTGCTGCCAGCTGTGCAAGGCCTGGCGCAGGGCACGACATGGGGCGACTCCATGTTGCTCTTGTGCGGTGCATCACGCCCCAACACAGGGATGCGCTGCACCAAAGGCGGCCAAATATATCACCGCGTGATATATTACGTGCACCATTCCCAAGCCGCCCCCAGTCCAAGAATGCCAACTGCCCCCGCTGTCGCCTCGCTGGCGCAAAATACCCGTGCATGGCTGCGCACTTTTGTCCCGCTGCCGGTCGCTGCCAACCGCCATGAGCGCATCAAGAGTTGCTTTGGCGCGCTGCTAGGCCTGTTCATCACCGAATGGATCAGCCACCAGACGCTGGGCGGATTCAATCCCTGGTTCGTCGCGCCGATGGGCGCCTCGGCGGTCCTGCTGTTCGCAGTGCCGTCTTCGCCACTGGCGCAGCCGTGGTCGATCATCGGCGGCAACCTGTTTGCGGCACTGGTGGGCGTGGCCTGCGCGCGCTGGATTCCGGACCCGGGCCTTGCCGCGGCGATAGCGGTGGCCGTGGCGATTGCCGTGATGTTCCAGTTCCGCTGCGTGCACCCGCCCAGCGGCGCCGTGGCCGTCACGGCGGTATTCGGCGGGCCGGCGGTCAGTGCGCTCGGCTTCGGCTTCGTGGTGGTGCCGGTGCTGTTCAACTCGATGCTGCTGCTGTTGATGGCGCTGGCCTTCAACAACCTGTCGCGGCGGCGCTACCCGCACCGCCCGCCCGAGCCCGCGGTGCAGCATGGCACCAAGGACGTGCCGCCGACGCAGCGCGTGGGCTTTACCCGTGCCGACCTTGACGCGGCCCTGCAGGCGCGCGGCGAATTTCTCGATATCGAAGAAGACGACCTGGAAGCCATCCTGGTGGCCGCGCAACTGCACGCGTACCGGCGCCACTTCGGCAACGTGCTGTGCGGCGAAATCATGTCGCGCGACGTCATCCTGGTGCGGCCCGAGCAGCCCGCGCACGAGGCCGGCCACCTGCTGTCGCGGCACCGCGTCAAGGCGCTGCCGGTGGTCGATGCGAACAACCGCCTCGAGGGCATCATCACGCAAAGTGACTTCTTCGCTGCGCAGCGTGATACCGGCGCGCGCCGGCTGGCCGGCACCGTGCGCGACCTGATGACGCGCGCCGTGGTCACCGCGCGCCCCGACCAGCCGATGGTGGAGCTGGCCCGAGCCTTCTCCGACGGCGGCCTGCACCATGCGCCGGTGATCGACGACAGGCACCGCGTGGTCGGCATGGTGACGCAATCCGACCTGGTTGCCGCGCTGCTCAAGAGCGGCGTGATGGCGGTGCCGGGCTGAGGCTGGCCCTTTCCCCCGGTGCCGGCCATGCCCGGCGCCTTCTAGCTCCGTTTCCGCCTCCCCGCGTTGACGCCACGGCCCGCCGCGCTGTTCAACGTCACAAAGCTATGGCACTGTGGATGCGTCCGGGCATGCTGCGCCGGCGCACCGCGGTGGTGGCGCCTGAAGCACCCTTCCAGCACCCCTTTGGCATCGCCCGCCCCGGCGTAGGCTATATTTACGCCGTTTCCGTCACACCGGCGGGCCCAGGGAGAGCCATCGATGAGTTCCGGTCAGTTAATCGAGAAGATTGCTGCAGTCTTTGCGCTGATCGTGTTGATCGGCGGCTCGCTGCTGGTGCTCGCACCATTCACCACGGCGCTGCTATGGGGCGCAATCCTGGCCTACAGCTCGTGGTACCCGTACACGGTGCTGTCGCGCTGGCTCGGCAACCGGCGCAGCCTGTCGGCGCTGATCTGCGTGCTGCTGGCCACGGTGATCGTGCTGGGCCCGTTCGTCTACGCTGGCGCCAGCTTTTCGGCGCACGTCGACGACCTGTCGGCGCTGGTCAACCGCTATATGGAACAGGGCATCCCGCAGCTGCCCGAATGGCTGAGCAGCCTGCCCTATGTCGGCACTTACCTGCAAAGCTCGTGGAACAGCATCATCAACGCCGACTCCGAGATGGTGGCCAACCTGCGCAAGCTGATCGCGCCGGTCGGGCATGTGCTGCTCGGCGCCGGCCTGTCGATCGGCGCGGGGCTGGGGCAGCTGGCGCTGTCGATCATCCTGGCATTCTTCTTCTATACCGGCGGCGAGTTCGCCATCGCGTGGCTGCGCGCGGGCATGCGCCGCATTGCCGGCGAGCGCGCCGACCACCTGCTGGAACTGGCCGGCAGCACGGTCAAGGGCGTGGTCTACGGCGTGCTCGGCACGGCCTTTATCCAGGCGGTGCTGGCCGCCATCGGGCTGTGGATCGCCGGCGTGCCGGGCGCGGCCATCCTCGGCTTCGTCACCTTCTTCCTGTCGGTGGTGCCGGTGGGCCCGCCGCTGGTGTGGCTGCCGGCGGCGCTGTGGCTATACCACACCGGGTCCACCGGCTGGGCCATCTTCCTGGTGATCTGGGGCGTGGGCGTGGTCAGCATGGCCGACAACATCGTCAAGCCGCTGCTGATCAGCAAGGGCACCGGCATGCCGCTGATCTGGATCATGCTGGGCGTGCTGGGCGGCGCGCTGGCGTTCGGCTTCCTGGGAGTGTTCATCGGCCCGACGCTGCTGGCGGTGGCGTATGCGCTGCTGCGCGACTGGACCATCGGCTCGCAGGAGGAGCTGAAGCAGGATCTCGCGCGCGACCTGAAGCCGGGCGGCGCGCCGGCGGTGTCCGCGGCGACGCACCCCGCCGCGGCGGCCCCGGCGGCTCCGACAGTCCCCGCCGTGGTCGACAATCCCGACGTGCCGCCGGCGACCACCGGCAAGCACCCCGGCTGAACGGCTGATGGCAGGTCCAGACAACGCCCCCGCACCCGCCTTGCCCGATACCTCGCCCGCCGCGCTGCACCGGCTGGTGGCGTGCGAATACTGCGATGCGGTCTACGAGCGCACCCCGATCTCGCCCGGCGAGCGCGCGCTGTGCCTGCGCTGCGGCGGCGAGCTGTACCGCGAGAGCCGCCGCCATTACCGGCGCCTGCTGCCGCTGGTGGTCACCGCGCTGATCCTGTTCCTGGTTTCCAACGCCTACCCCATCGTCGAGATGGACCTCAAGGGGGTGCGCACGCAAACCACGCTGCTGGGCGCGGTGCACGCGCTGTATGAAGACCACATGGCGCTGGTGGCGGCGCTGGTGTTCGCCACCACCATATTGTTCCCGCTGTCCGAGCTGCTGATGATGATCTACCTGCTGGTGCCGATGGCGCAGCACCGCATGCCCCTGGGCTTCGACCGCATCGTGCGCGGCATCCGCCAGACGCGGCCATGGGGCATGATCGAGGTCTTCATGATCGGCGTGCTGGTCACGCTTGTGAAGCTGTCCACGATGGCGCGCGTGCTGCCCGGCATCGCGCTGTGGTCGTTCTCCGCGCTGGTGATCGTGCTGGCGGCGATGCTGTCGTTCGACCCGCGCGACCTGTGGCGCTACCTGGAGACGCCGGACGATGAGGGCGCGACAGGCGGGTCCGGCGAGGGCGGCCAATGACGAACGCGCTCCCGCCACAACCGCCACGGCCTTCGCGCCCCGACCGCCTGGCGCACCCGCGCCGGCTCGCGCGCGAAGTGGTGGCCGAACTCACCGACGACGACGAACGCACGCCGCTGCCGCAGGTGCCCACCGCCGGCCGCCTGGGCCTGCTCTCCTGCCACGCCTGCGACCTGGTCAGCCCGCGCACGCTGGAAGGCGAGCCCTGCCCGCGCTGCGGCGCCACGCTGCACCACCGCAAGCCGGACAGCCTGGCACGCACCTGGGCCTTCCTGCTGGCTGCCTTTATCCTGTACATCCCGGCCAACATGCTGCCGGTGATGGTCACACAGTCGATCCTCGGCACCCAGCGGGACACCATCCTGTCCGGCGTGATCTACCTGTGGCTGTCCGGCTCGCACATGCTGGCGGTGCTGGTGCTGATCGCCAGCATCATCGTGCCGCTGCTGAAGATGCTGATCCTTACCTTCCTGCTGCTGTCGGTGCATTTCCGCGCGACCTGGCGCATCCGGCAGCAGACCCGGCTGTACGGGCTGGTGGAAGTGATCGGCCGCTGGTCGATGCTCGATATTTTCGTGGTGGCGCTGCTGGCCTCGCTGGTGCGGGCCGGGGCGCTGGCCACCATCATCCCGGGCGGCGGCGCGCTGGCCTTCGGCGCGGTCGTGGTGCTGACCATGCTGGCCTCGCTCAGCTTCGATCCGCGCCTGCTGTGGGATTCGCTGGAAGACGACAATGCCCGACACTGAACAACATCCGCCTGATCCCGCCGCCCCGCCCGGCCCTCCCGGCCCTCCCGGCCTGCCGCGGCCCGAGCGCCGGCGCCGCGCGCGCTGGCTGCCATCGCTGGTGTGGCTGATCCCGATCGTCGCGGCGGTCGTCGGCGTGTCGCTGCTGGTGCACACGCTGGCCTCGCGCGGGCCGGAGATCACCGTCAGCTTCCGCACCGCCGAGGGCCTGACGCCGGGCAAGACCGCGGTGCGCTACAAGGACGTCGATATCGGCCTGGTCAAGTCGGTGCGGCTCGCGCGCGACCGTTCGCATGTGATCGCGTCGATCGACCTGACCAAGGACGCCGAAAACTTCGCCGTGGCTGACACGCGCTTCTGGGTGGTGCGCCCGCGCTTCGCCGCCAGCGGCGTGTCGGGGCTGGAGACGCTGCTGTCCGGCGCCTATATCGGTGTCGATGCCGGCAAGTCCGGCGAGACCACACACGAATTCAAGGGACTGGAAGTGCCGCCGGTGGTGACCACCGACGCATCCGGCAAGCAGTTCGTGCTGCGCGCCTCCGAGCTGGGCTCGCTCGACATCGGTTCGCCGGTCTACTACCGCCGCGTGCTGGTAGGCCAGGTGGTGGCCTACCAGCTGGAGCCCAACGGGCGCGACATCACGCTGAGGGTGTTCGTCAACAAGCCCTATGACAAGCTGGTCACCGCCGATACGCGCTTCTGGCATGCCAGCGGCGTCGACCTCAAGCTTGATGCCGGCGGCCTCAAGCTGTCGACGCAATCACTGGTGACGGTGCTGCTGGGCGGCGTTGCGTTCCAGGCGCCGGAGCGTACCACCGCCACCGATGCCGCCGCGGAAAACACGCAATTCCTGCTGGCCGCCGACCAGTCCGAGGCGATGAAGGAGCCCGAGGAACTGGCGCCGACGCTGGCCGTGCTCAACTTCGACCAGTCCGTGCGCGGCCTGTCGCCGGGCGCGCCGGTGGACTTCCGCGGCGTGATCGTGGGCCAGGTGCGCTCGATCGGCATCGAATACCAGCGCGACAAGAAGGCCTTCCGCATGCCGGTGGTGGTCGAGCTGTACCCGTCGCGCATGGGCTTCCGCGAACGCGACGTGGAAGACCGCGCGCGCGCCCGGCAGATCATCGAGGGCCTGCTCAAGCGCGGCATGCGTGCGCAGCTGCGCACCGGCAACCTGCTGACAGGCCAGCTGTATGTGGCGCTCGACTTCTTCCCGAAGGCGCCGCCCGCCAAGGTCGACCTGGATGCGCCGATCCCCGAGTTCGCCACCACGCCGGGCACCTTCGACCAGCTGCAGGCGCAGGTCGGCGATATCGTCAACCGCATCGACAAGATCCCGTTCGACCAGATCGGCCAGGACCTGCGCACCACGGTGGCAAGCCTGAACAAGACGCTCAACACCGCCGACCAGCTGGTGCAGCAGCTCAACGGCGACGTCGCGCCGCAGGTGCTGGCGGCGCTGCAGGACGCGCGCAAGACGCTGACCGCGGCCAACGGCACGCTGGCGTCGGATGCGCCGCTGCAGCAGGACACGCGCCGCATGCTGCAGGAACTGACGCGCACCGCCACGTCGCTGCGCACGTTGACCGATTACCTCGAACGCCATCCCGAAGCGCTGCTGCGCGGCAAGCTGGAGAAAGACTGATGAAGCGCCATCCCCCAACCTCCGCACCTGCCGCCGTGCTTGCCCGCTGCGCCATTGCCGGCGCCATTGCCAGCACACTGGGCGCCGCCGTGCTGGCCGGTTGCGCCTCGCCGGAGCCGCGCTACTACACGCTGGCCCAGGGGCCTGCAGGCGTCGCCACGCTGCCGGCGGCGACGCCGGCGCCGTCGACCAGCACGCTGTGGCTGGAAGTCGCGCCGGTACGCGTGCCGGAGCGCCTCAACCGGCCGCAGCTGGTGGTGCGCGACGGCGGCAATGACGCCAGCCTGCGCCTGCTCGACCTGGCGCGCTGGTCGTCGCCGCTGCCGGATGAGTTGCGCGATGCGCTGTCACAGCGCCTGCAGGCCACGCTGGGCGCGGTCGATACCTACCAGCAGGGGCTGTCGGACGTGCAGCCGCTGTATCGGATCACGACGGAAGTACTGCGGCTCGACGCGGATGTCGGACAGCGCGCCGGCGCCACGATCAACTGGACCGTGCGGCGGTTGCCGGACGGCAAGGTGGTCAGCGGCCGCACGCAGGCGGAATTGTCCGCGCCCGGCGAGGTCGATGGCGTGGTGGCGGCTTACCGGGAGATCGTGGCAAGCACGGCGAAGGATATTGCGGCAGGGGTGGAGGCGCTAAGGCGATAAACCGAACGCGACGGAGCTTGCCGGAAGGAAGGTGCGCCCAAGCCGCGAGATCTGGCCTAAGCAAGGTGTTCTCCCTCTCCCCTCAGCGTCCCCTCAGCGGGAGAGCAAGGGAAGCAAACCAGCGGTAGAAAAAACGCCCTCAGTCATCCCCCCACACCGCGGCATCCCGCTCGCGCCGCGCAGCCGCCTCCGCAGCGCGCCGGTGGATGGCCTCGGCCATCGCCGCCAGGCATTCCGCCGCCCCGCCCCGCACCAGCCTCACCGGGCACGCCAGCATCAGGTTCACGGGCAAGCCGAAATCCTCCACCACAAACCCGCGTGCATCCAGCGGCCGGCCTTCCGCGTCGGTCACCACCGTGGCGCGATCGCGCACCGTTCCCAGGTCCGCGCTGTAGCCCCATACCGGCTTCTGCAGCGCCACCGCAAACCCCACCTCGAAGGCCGTGCCCGAGTCCGGCTCGCCCGGCCCGCGGAAATCGTCGAGGTTGGCCATCACCATGTCCGCGCGGCGCAGCAGCGCGATATTGGCGTCATAGATCCAGCGCGCCGCGTCTGGCGCCGACAGGCCTGCCGGCGCCGCCTTGTCGAGTGGATAGAGCCCGGTGAAGCCATGCGCCGCGCACAGCGACTTGAGTTGCTCGCCCCAGGCGATGGCGTCCTTGCGGAAGACGTCGAAGCCGGCCAGGTAGATGGTTTTCATGGCGGTGTGTTCTTCAGGAAAGAAACGGGATGCCGCAGCATAACCTGCCGCCGCACGAACATCGCACAAAGTTGCTCGCGCGCCGGGGCGGCAGCGGCTGTGTGGTGGCCGGCACGACGCGGGGGCTTGCGCTACCATCTCTGCTCCCTCCGCCGCTACCGCTACCCCTCATGTCCGCTTCCCAGATCCTCCAGGTCGGCCCGCTCGCGCCCCAGACCAATGCCACGCTCCAGCAACAGTACGGCGCCATCGCGCTGTGGCAGCAGGGCGATGCGCTGGCGTGGGCGCGCGAGCATGGCCAGCAAGTGCGCGTGGTGGTGACCTCGGCGCGCCATGGCTGCAGCGCCGCGCTGATCGACGCGCTGCCGGCGCTGCAGGCCATCGTCAGCTTCGGCGTGGGCTACGACTCGATCGCACTGGATGCCGCCCGCGCGCGCGGCATCCAGGTCAGCAACACGCCCGACGTGCTCAACGACTGCGTCGCCGACCTGGCTTTCGGGCTGCTGCTCGACGCGGCGCGCGGCATCGCCCACGGCGACCGCTTCGTCCGGGCCGGGCGCTGGCCGCAGGGAGGCTTTCCGTTGACGACGCGGGTCTCGGGCAAAAAGCTCGGCATCCTCGGGCTGGGCCGCATCGGCGAGATCGTGGCGCGGCGCGCGCAGGGCTTCGACATGGAGATCGCCTACAACAACCGCCGCCCGCGCGACGGCGCGCCATGGCGCTTCGAGGCCGACCTGAAGGCGCTGGCCGCGTGGTCCGACTTCCTGGTGGTGACCTGCGTGGGCGGCCCGGAAACCGCCGGGCTGGTGTCGCGCGAGATCATCGACGCGCTCGGGCCCAGGGGCATCCTCATCAATGTCTCGCGCGGCAGCGTGATCGACGAAGACGCGCTGGTGGCGGCGCTGGCCGAAGGACGCCTGGGCGGCGCCGGCCTCGATGTGTTCCGCGACGAGCCCAACGTGCCGGCCGCGCTGCAGGCGCTCGACAACGTCGTGCTCGCGCCGCACATGGCCAGCGGCACGCACGAGACCCGCGCCGCGATGACCGCGCTGACGCTGCAGAATCTCGATGCGTTCCTGGCCGATGGCAAGGTGCTGACGCCGGTGCTGTAGTGGCCGGTCCCCCTGCCTATACTGGATACGCCGGCCGCGCGGCCGGTGACAGGAGGCACCATGGGACGCAAGTTTATCGATTGCCGCGAATACCCGAGCGACATCGGCTGCACGGTTGCGATGAGCGCCGACACTGAAGACGAACTGCTCGAAGCCGCGGTCCAGCACGCGGTCGCGGTGCACCAGCACCAGGACACCCCTGAGCTGCGCGCTCAGTTGAAGTCCTTGTTCAAGGAAGGCAACCCGCCGGCCTGAAGCCGGACAAGCTGGCGCCGCAACGGCGCCAGCCCTGGCACTTCCTCGCCGCGGGGCTCATTCGCAGATCCTGATACCGCACTTGCGGCTGCCGGAATACCCATGCCGGTGGTCATTGCGCATCATTGACGCACCGCTATATACGGACGTATATTGCGCCTGACAGTCCACCCATCCCAGCGCCAGCTTTTCTGGCCGTTTCGCCGAGGATTCCCATGTCCGCGTTCCGCTCCGCCCGCACCGGGCGCCGCTCCGTTCTTGCCGGCGCCGTCGGTGCCATGCTGGCCGCCGTGGCGCTGGCCCTGCCCGCCGGGCCGGCTTTCGGCGCCGACCTGGTGGTGTCCGCCGCGGCCAGCCTGACCAACGCCTTCAGGTCGCTGGCCGAGTCGTACGAGCGCGCCCATCCCGGAACCAAGGTGGTACTGAACTTCGGTGCGTCCGACGTGCTGATGCAGCAGATCGTCAAGGGCGCGCCGGCCGATGTGTTCGCCTCGGCCGACCAGGAAGCGATGAACAAGGCCGAGGCCGAGAAGGTGGTCGCGTCCGCCTCGCGCCGCAACTTCGCCGCCAACGAGGTGGTGCTGATCGTGCCGTCCGACAGCAAGCTGAATATCGGCTCGCTGCAGGACCTGACCCGGCCGGAAGTGAAGCGCATCGCCTATGGCAACCCGGCCTCGGTGCCGGTCGGCCGCTACACCCGCGGCGCGCTGGAAGCCGCCGGGTTGTGGGACGCGGTCGCCGCCAAGGGTGTGCCGGCGCAGAACGTACGCCAGAGCCTGGACTACGTAGCGCGCGGCGAGGTCGAGACCGGCTTCGTCTTTGCCACCGACGCCACCGTGATGCCGGACAAGGTCAAGGTCGCCGTGCGCGTGCCGAGCCGCACCCCGGTGACCTACCCCATCGCCATCACCAGCCAGACCCGCCAGCAGAAGGAAGCGGCGCAGTTCGTCGACTTCGTGGCGTCGCCGCAAGGCCAGGCGATCCTGTCGCGCTACGGCTTCCAGAAGCCCTGATTTCCGCCACGCCATGGATGCCGTCTGGGTCCCGCTGCTGTTGTCGCTGAAGGTCGCGGGCTGGGCCACCGCGCTGAACGCCGTGCTCGGCGTCGGCGCGGCGTATGCGCTGGCGCGCTGGCGCTCGCCGCTGCGCGACGTGGTCGACGCGGTGCTGACGCTGCCGCTGGTGCTGCCGCCGACCGTGCTCGGCTACTACCTGCTGGTGCTGGTGGGCCGGCGCGGCGTGTTTGGCGAGTGGCTGTCCAGCCTCGGCATCGAGCTGGTCTTCACCTGGCACGGCGCGGTGCTGGCCTCGACCATCGTCGCCTTCCCGCTGGTGCTCAAGTCGGCCCGCGCCGCCTTCGAAGGGGTCGATCATCAACTGGAAAACGCCGCGCGCGTGCTGGGTGTTTCCGAATCCGGCATCTTCTTCCGCGTGACGCTGCCGCTGGCGGCGCGCGGCATCATCGCCGGCGTGCTGCTGGCCTTTGCGCGCGCGCTGGGCGAGTTCGGCGCCACGCTGATGATCGCCGGCAACCTGCCCGGGCGCACGCAGACGCTGTCGGTGGCGATCTACGAGGCCGTGCAGGCCGGCGACGACAACACCGCCAACCTGCTGGTGCTGGTGACCTCGGTCACCTGCGTGCTGCTGCTGGTGGTCGCCGGCCGGCTGGTGCCCGCCACGGCGCGCAATCCCGCCGAAGTGTATGAACGCCGGCGCCTGCGCCCGCGTGCCGCGCGCTGAGGAACGCCATGGGCATGCATGTCAGCATCCGCAAGCAGATGGTGTCGGCCGACCGTCAGTTTTCGCTTGATATCGATTTCGACTCCGACAGCCGCCGCATCGCGCTGTTCGGGCCGTCCGGCGCCGGCAAGAGCCTGACGCTGCGCGCCATCGCCGGGCTGCTCGCGCCCGACAGCGGCCGCATCGAGCTGAACGGGCGCACGCTGTTCGACAGCGAAGCGGGCATCGACGTCCGCCCGCAGGAACGCCGCGTGGCCTACCTGTTCCAGGAATACGCGCTGTTCCCGCACCTGACCGTGGGCCAGAACGTCGCCTTCGGGCTGGCGCGCGGCTGGCGCAACCCGCGCCGCGGCGCGATCCCGCCGGAAGCGCGGCGCTGGATCGATGCCTTCGGGCTGGACGAGATCGTCGGCAACTATCCCGCCGAGATCTCCGGCGGGCAAAAGCAGCGCGTGGCGCTGGCGCGCGCGCTGGTGGCGCAGCCCGATATCGTGCTGCTCGACGAACCGTTCTCGGCGCTCGATCCCGCCCTGCGCGCCCGCATGCGCGCCGAGTTGCGCACGCTGCAGGCAAGCCTGGAAGTGCCGATGCTGGTGATCTCGCACGATCCCGCCGATGTCGAAGCGCTGGGCGACCATGTGCTCGAGATCCGCGAAGGCCGCATCTTCGGCAGCGGCGACAGCCGCCACCATGCGCCGGTCTACGCGCCGGTGTCGGCGCGCGTGGCCTGAGCGCGCAACAGGCCTTTCTGCATTACCCCACCACCCCCAGGATCACGCTGGACGCCTTGAACACCGCCACCGCCGGCACACCCGCCGCCAGGCCCAGCGTCTCGACGCTGCCATTGGTAACGATCGCGGCGATCGTGCCGCCGCCGTCCAGTTCGATCACCACCTCCGCATTGACCGCGCCCGGCATCACGCGCGACACCACGCCCGGCAGCTGGTTGCGCGCCGACAGCCGCACGCCCGGATCGGGCAACCCAACCAGCACCGAAGACGCCTTGATCAGCGCGAACGCTTCCACGCCCGCAGCCAGCCCCAGCGTCTCGACGCTTTCATGCGTGATCGTCGCCACGATCTGCTGGCCGCCCGGCAGCGCCAGCACCACCTCGTCGTTGACCGCGCCGCCACGCACGCTGGCGATGCGGCCGAACAGCTTGTTGCGCGCGCTGGTCTTGATCATCATTCGCCTCATCAGGTGGATATCGTCGGCAGCGCCCTCGCCGAGGCGCGACAGCTGCGCGACAAAGCGCCGGTGTTCGTCCTCGAGCGCGCGGTAGGTGTGGATCAGTTGCTCGCCCCGCGCCGTCAGGCGCGTGCCGCCGCCGCCCTTGCCGCCGGCGGCACGCACCACCAGCGCTTCGCCGGCGCTGTTGTTCATCAGGTCGATGGCGTCCCACGCAGCCTTGTAGCTGATGCCGACCGCACGCGCGGCGGCGGTGATCGAGCCGTGCTCGCCGATGGCGGCGAGCAGCGCGATGCGGTCCTTGCCGCCCCAGTCCTGCGAGCCGGAGCGGAACCAGATGGCTCCCTGGAGTTCAAGCATGAGTAGCCGGCACCGCGAACCGGTGCCGTGACAGAGTGGCAAACGCGGCTATGGTAATCCCAATCCCGTTTCCAGGATCAGCACCTGCACGCCCGCTCCGCTACGCCATGATGTGCACGCCGCCATCGACGTACACCGTATTGCCCGAAATCCGCCGCGCGTACGGCGTGGCCAGGTACGCCGTGGCAAAGCCCACGTCCATGATGTCGACCACCTCGCCCAGCGGGGCGCGCCCAGCGGCATCGGCCAGCATCTGGTCGAAGTCCTTCAGCCCAGACGCTGCGCGCGTCTTCAGCGGCCCGGGCGAGATCGCATGCACGCGGATGCCCTGTGGCCCCAGTTCATGCGCCAGGTAGCGGCAGCTGGCTTCCAGCGCGGCCTTGACCGGCCCCATCAGGTCATAGTTGGGGACCACGCGGTTGGCGCCTTCATAGCTCATCGCGAACAGCGTGCCGCCGTTGTGCATCAGCGGCGCGGCCAGCCGTGCCATGCGGATGAACGAATGGCACGAGACGTCCATGGCGCGCGCGAAGCCTTCCGCGGAGGAGTTGAGCAGCCCGCCCTGCAGGTCTTCCTTCGGCGCGAAGGCGATCGAGTGGACCACCGCATCGAGCCCGCCCCATACCGCTTCGATGCGCGCGAACAGCGCGCGCATCTGCTCGTGGTCTTCCACGTTCAGCGGCATCAGGATCGGCGCCTGCACGGCCTCGGCCAGCGGCGCGACGTGCGGATATGCCTTGTCGTTCAGGTACGTCATGGCGATCTGCGCGCCGAGCTCGTGGAAGGCCCTGGCGCAGCCCCACGCGATCGAGCCGTCATTGGCGACGCCGGCCACCAGCACACGGGAACCGGCGAGCGGCGGGTTGGATAAGTTGACCATCGATGCCTCCGGGGGAAGACTTCAAGCTGGACTGGGTGGAATAGGATGACTGAAGCGGGTCACTCCGCGCACGGGTCAGCTGCCAGGCCGCGGCGCGGCCTGGCGCTGCGCCGAAGCGCGCGAAGCCGGCTTGCCTGTGCTGTCGGCAGCCTGGGGCGCCGCGTGACGATCTGCGCCGACACGGCCTTCTCCAGCGTCAGGAAGGGATTGTCCGCGAGCAGCAGCACGTAACGCTGCCAAACATCGGCGAGGTATTCCAGCGCCGGCCGGCCCGACGCTGCGAATGGATTGGCGCCATCGTCGGATGGATGCGTGGCGGTGCCGGTGTCTTGCTCGGGCGGAACGGCGGCTATGCGTGCGGTCATTCCACTTCCCCCAGTTGGCGCCGCTTGCGGGCGTTGCGCGCTGGCGGCGCAGGCCGGAGTGGCGCATGTTGCACTGCAACCAGGATTAAGCCTAGCAGCCGGCGCTGCCCGCCGCAAGGCGCCGGAGGTGTGGCGATGGCTACGCCTGCCGGATGCAGGCGCGCCAATTCCACCTGTCATCCTGCAGTCCGAAGCGTCGCCTATGCGGCCCGGCGCACTTGCGCGATGCAGTATTCCTGACACCGGGCGCAACCGCTGCGGGCCGTTCCGGCGCGTCAGTCTTCGAGGTAGTGCGCGCGCAGCCGCGCGACGTCGACGCCGAGCGCGTCGGCCAGGTAGTTGTCGACGCTGCCCCAGCCCTGCTCGATCGCCTGCAGCGAGGCATCGAGATAGCTGGCACGGACCTCGAGCAGCGGCATCATGGCCTCGGCGCTCACGCCCAGCCGCGCCATGCGCGCCAGCGCGGTCTCGTTGAAGCGGGCATTGCGCTGGTTCGATTCCAGGTAGTTGGCGAGGATGTCGTCCTGCGCCACGCCCAGCGCCGACAGCAGCAGCAACGAGGCAAAGCCGGTGCGGTCCTTGCCCGCGGTGCAGTGGAACAGCAGCGTCTTGCCCTCCTGCGCGGTCTGCATGAAGCCGCCGAAGGCGTCGCGGTAGCGCACCGGGAAATCGCGGTAGACCTCGAGCATGAAGCCGTCGATCTGCGCCGGCGTGCTGGCGCGCAGGCGCGGCATCAGCACGTCCATTGCCATGCTGCCATCGAGCACCGGCACCGCCACCCAGTTGAAGCGCGCACCGAAGCCGGCCTCGTCCGGCGACTTCTCGGCGGGGGAGCGGAAATCGACCACCATGTCGAGGCCGAGCGCATGCAGCCGGTCCAGGTCGGCCGCGCTGGCCAGCGCCGGGTTGCCGCTGCGATACAGCCGGCCGCTGCGCACGCGGCGTCCGGACGCGCCGCGCAGGCCGCCGAGGTCGCGGGCATTGCTGATGGTGTCGAATGCCAGCCCGGCGTCGCCGATCATGCCGTCCAATGCCGCCGGCCCGGGCGACACGACCGTGTGGGCATGCGGAAATGCCCGGCGGAACCACTTGTTCATTATTGCTCCCTGACTGTTCTTATCGATGCGGACCCGGCAGCCGTCAGTGGCTGAGGTCGGGCGCCCAACCTCAGCGGCCGCGGTACGCCGGCACATACCAGCGCAGGTGGGAGCCGGCGATATAGCGCCGGTCCAGCCGCGCCACCAGCTTCCACACCGCCAGCGCGCCGGCGTCGATATCGACCCAGGCCCACGGGCGCTTCGGGTCGCCGGCGTCGACCAGCTCGACCGAGCGGATGCTGGCGTATTGCGCCAGTGCCTTGCGCAGCGCCGCTGCGCTGAGTCCTGCCTTCAGTCCGCGCACCAAAACCTTCATCATCGGCTCCAATTATTTCAGATCACCCTGACGCATGCATCACCTGGCTGGCCGGCTGTGGCGACGCGTCCGCCGCATCACCCGCCAGGCCTTGTGGCGCCTGCCTTTACAGATGGGATCACGAATCCGCCGCAGGATTTCGTCGTCCGAAGCAAAACTTGATCTGAATCATTGTCGGCGCAATAAGGCCCAATGAGGCGCTTTGGAGCCTCGACATCACCGCTACCGGCTCGGACAATTCCTATCATGTCGAACGCAACGGCCAGGCCAGAAGCCCGGCCGCCGGAGCAAGCCCGACGCGGATGCCGCTTCGCGACCGACAATGCCACCGCCGGTGCAGTTGCCGGCTTGTGCACCGATCGCCAGCACGCCGTGTCGAGGTATTCGACGAGGATCATCAACACAAGGATGACGGCGATGCCCGATACCTCTCACGCTTCACCGGCCTCCCCGGCCACCCCCACTCCGCCCACGGCGCCCCCGACCGCTGCAACCGCCAGCGCCACCGCGCCCAGGATGACGCTGCACTGGGGCCTGTTCGTCGCCGTCGCGGTGCTGCTCGGCGTACTCGCGATCCCGCAGCCCGAAGGCCTGACCATTGCCGGCCAGCGCATGCTGGCCATCCTTGCCTTCGCCATCGTGGTGTGGATCACCGAGGCGGTCTCGTACGAGGCCAGCGCGATCATGATCACCTCGCTGATGGCGGGCCTGATCGGCTTCGCGCCAACGGTCAACGACCCCAGCGTGCAATACGGCACCTCCCGCGCGCTGGGCATGGCGCTGGCCGGCTTCTCCAACACCGCGCTGGCGCTGGTGGCCGCCGCGCTGTTCATCTCCGCGGCCATGACCGTGACCGGGCTGGACCGGCGCATCGCGCTGGTGACGCTGTCGGCGATCGGAACCAGCACGCGCCGCATCCTGGTCGGCACGATCGCCGTCACCATCGCGCTGAGCCTGGTGGTGCCCAGCGCCACTGCGCGCAGCGCCTGCGTGGTGCCGATCATGATGGGCGTGATCGCCGCGTTCGGCGTCGACAAGAAGTCCAATATCGCCGCCGGCATCATGATCACGGTGGCGCAGGCGACCAGCATCTGGAACGTCGGCATCCAGACCGCCGCCGCGCAGAACCTGCTGACGGTGGGCTTCATGGACAAGCTGCTGGGCGAGCGCATCACCTGGCTGCAATGGCTGATCGCCGGCGCGCCGTGGGCGATCGTCATGTCGGTGGTGCTGTACTTCCTGGTGCGCTGGCTGCTGCCGCCCGAGACCGACGCCATTCCCGGCGGCAAGGAAGCGGTGCAGCGCGAGCTGTCCGGACTGGGCCCGATGACCGGCCCGCAGAAGCGCCTGGCCGCGGTGTCGATCGGCCTGCTGCTGTTCTGGGCCACCGAAGGCAAGCTGCACAGCTTCGACACCGCCACGGTGACCTTTGTCGGGCTGGTGATCCTGATGCTGCCGCGCATCGGCGTGATGGACTGGAAGACCATGCAGCAGCGCACGCCGTGGGGCACGCTGATCGTGTTCGGCGTCGGCATCAGCCTTGGCACCGCGCTGCTGTCCACCAAGGCCGGCCAGTGGCTGGGCGAGTTCGTGGTGACGCATTCGGGCCTGGCCACGCAGGGCGCGGTGATGGTGTTCGCGATCCTGGCGGCGTTCCTGATCCTGATCCACCTGGGCTTTGCCAGCGCCACCGCGCTGACCGCGGCGCTGCTGCCGATCCTGATCTCGGTGCTGCAGACCCTGCCCGGCGACATCAACCGCGTCGGCCTGACCATGCTGCTGGGCTTTACCGTGAGCTTCGGCTTTATCCTGCCGATCAACGCGCCGCAGAACATGGTGTGCCTGGGCACCGAGACCTTCAACGGCCGCCAGTTCGCGCGCATCGGCATCCCGGTCACCATCGTCGGCTATGGCCTGATGCTGCTGTTTGCGGCCACCTACTGGCGCTGGCTGGGCTGGGTGTAAGAGGCCATGAAGGAGGCCACGATGAGACTTTCCCTAGATTCCGCCCGCCGTTTCGCGCGCGACCTGCTGGTGGCGCAGTCGGTACCCGAAGACATCGCCGACGACGTCGCCGAGCACCTGGTCGAAGCCGACCGCTGCGGCTACGCCAGCCACGGCATCTCGATCCTGCCCAACTACCGCAAGGCCATCGAGACCGACAACGTCAACCGCGAAGGCCGCGCCACCTGCGCGCTGGACCGGGGCTCGCTGATGGTGTTCGACGGCCATCGCGGCTTCGGCCAGCACGTGGGCAAGACCGTGATGCAGGCGGCCATCGGGCGCGTGCGCGAGCACGGCCATTGCATCGTCACGCTGCGCCATTCGCACCACCTCGGCCGCATGGGGCACTACGGCGAGCTGGTGGCGGCGGCCGGCTTCGTGCTGCTGAGCTTCACCAACGTAACCAACCGCCCGCCGGTGGTGGCACCGTACGGCGGCCGCGTCGCGCGCCTGACCACCAACCCGCTGTGTTTCGCCGGCCCCATGCCGAACGGCCGCCCGCCGATCGTGGTCGACATGGCCACCAGCGCGATCGCCATCAACAAGGCGCGCGTGCTGGCGGAGAAAGGCGAAGCCGCGCCGGAGAACAGCATCATCGATGCCGAAGGCAATCCCACCACCGACGCCTCGACCATGTTCGGCGAGGATCCCGGCGCGCTGCTGCCGTTCGGCCTGCACAAGGGCTATGCGCTGGGCGTGGTGGCGGAACTGCTGGCGGGCGTGCTGTCGGGCGGCGGCACCATCCAGCCGGAAAACCCGCGCGGCGGCGTGGCCACCAACAATATGTTCGCGGTGCTGGTCAATCCCGAACTGGACCTCGGCCTGAGCTGGGAAAGCGCCGAGGTGGAGGCCTTCGTCAAATACCTGCACGACACGCCGACGGCCCCGGGCTTCGACCGGGTGCAGTATCCCGGCGAGTTCGAGGCGGCCAACCGCGAGCGTGCGGCCGACGCCCTCGACATCAATCCCGCGATCTGGCGCAACCTGGAACAGCTGGCGCAGGCGGTAGGCGTGCCGGTGCCGAAGGGCTGACCGCCGCGGTGCTGCCAGCCGCCGGCCATAGGTACGGCAAGGGACAGCAGGAACTCGCCCCCCGCCGCCCGCGGCTGGCACAATACGCGGCATGAAAAGCCTCTGGTCCGCCTTCGTCAGGCTGCTGGTGCTCGCCGTGGTCGGCGGCGCGCTGCTTGCCACCGTTGCCATCCTCGCCCTCCAGCGGCAATTGCCGTCGCTCGACGCGCTGGCGGATTTTCGCCGCAGCGCTGACTATGTCCCGCTGTCGCGCTATCCGCGCGGGCTGATCGACGCCGTGGTGGCGATCGAGGACGAGCGCTTCTACGTGCATGACGGCATCGACTACGTCGGCGTGATCCGCGCGGGCGTCGCCAACCTGTCCGACGACCTGTCGCAGGGCGCTTCGACCATCACCATGCAGGTGGCGCGCAACTTCTACCTGTCGCGCGACAAGACCTATACGCGCAAGCTGTACGAGGTGCTGCTGTCGTACCGGATCGAGGACGCGCTGAGCAAGGACGAAATCCTCGAGCTGTACCTGAACAAGATCTATCTCGGCCAGGGCGCGTATGGCTTCGCCGATGCGGCGCAGACCTATTTCGGCAAGCCGCTGGCGCAACTGTCGCTGGCCGAATCCGCGATGCTGGCCGGCCTGCCCAAGGCTCCCTCGGCGAACAACCCGGTCGCCAACCCTCGCCGGGCGCGGCAGCGGCAGGTCTATATCCTGCGGCGCATGCTGGAGCTGGGCAGGATTTCGCATCCCGAATATGACGGTGCCTTGCTGGAGCCCTTGCGCCTGAAGTGATGCCTGACGGGCGGGAAGAAGCTCAAGGTCTATGCAGACGTCGACAGCGCATTCACGCAGAACTTTGCGGCCCGTCTGCGGCAAGCAACCCTATTCCAGCACGCTCCGGTGCCGCGCCAGCGCCTCCTGCACGATCGCATCCAGCCCCACGCCGGATTCGCCGTCGACGTGTCCCAGCAACGCCCTGCGCATGCGCGGTTCCCAGAAGCGCTTGATATGCCCGGCGATATCGGAAACCGCCTCCTCGCGATCAGGCATCGCCTCGAAGAAGCTGCCGATCTGGTTGGCCATGGTGATCAGGTTGTCGACGTTCATACGAGGCTCGCTTCGTGTTGCAGGCCGTGTTGCAGGCCGTGTTGCAGGCGTTGTGGATGAGCATAGACCACGTGCGCGCCGGCGCGCACGAATCCGGCCAGCGTCATGTTGGTCTGCTCCGCCAGCCGCACCGCCAGCGCCGTCGGCGCCGACACTGCCGCCAGTACGCCGGCGCCGATGGCGGCGGTCTTGAGCACCATCTCGTAGCTGGCGCGGCTGGTGACCAGCACGGCGCCCGTGGAGATGTCCTCGCCGCTGCGCGCGAGCGCGCCGGCCAGCTTGTCGAGGGCGTTGTGGCGCCCCACGTCTTCGCGCATCAGCGATACGTGGCCATCGGCGCGCAGCCACGCGGCGGCATGCGTGGCGCCGGTGTGGCGCTGCAGTGCCTGGCGCAGCTGGAGCTGCACGAACGCGGCCTGGATCACGTCGGTATGGAAGCTGCCGTCGCTGCGCACCGGTGCCGGGGTGCGCATCACCTGCTCCAGCGATTCCGTCCCGCACAGTCCGCAACCGGTGCGCCCCGCCAGCGAGCGGCGGCGCTCCTTCAGCTGCATGAACGCTTCCGAGGCAATTTCCAGACGCACCGCGATGCCGTGCTCGCGCATGTCGACTTCGATGTCATAGACATCGCGCGCCGTCGGCACGATGCCTTCGCTCAGGCTGAAACCGAGCGCGAAGTCTTCCAGGTCGGCCGGCGTGGCCAGCATCACCGCATGCGAGATGCCGTTGTATTCCAGCGCGACCGGTACCTCCTCGGCCACCTCGTCGGGGCTGAGCGAGATTTCGCCCTGCCGCCAGCGGCTGACGGCAAAGGTGCTGTGGGTCGGCATCTCGTCCAGCGCCACTGGATCGGCCTGCGGTGACTGCATGCAGCGCATCATGATGTCGCCCTCCGCTTAGTTCGCCGCCTGCGCCGCGGTTTGTGCCGGATCCGCGCTGGCGGCTTCCAGCAACTGCAGCTGCTGCGTGTTGAAGTCCTGGTACTGCTGCTGCCACGCCGACGGTTGCGCCACCGGCATCACCTGCACCGCGGTGACCTTGTATTCCGGGCAGTTGGTGGCCCAGTCCGAGTTGTCGGTGGTGATCACGTTGGCGCCGGATTCCGGGAAGTGGAAGGTGGTGTAGACCACGCCCGGCTGCATGCGCTCGCTGACGATGGCCCGCAGCACCGTATCGCCCGCGCGGCTCTGCACGCCGACCCAGTCGCCGTCCTTGATGCCGCGCTCTTCCGCGTCGTGCGGATGGATTTCCAGCCGGTCCTCGGCGTGCCAGTAGACGTTGTCGGTGCGCCGCGTCTGCGCGCCCACGTTGTACTGCGACAGGATGCGCCCGGTGGTCAGGATCAGCGGGAAGGCGCGCGTGATCTTCTCGGTGGTCGGCACGTACTTGGTGATGATGAACTTGCCCTTGCCGCGCACAAAGGCGTCGATGTGCATGGTCGGCGTGCCTTCCGGCGCGTCGGCGTTGCACGGCCACTGGATGCTGCCCAGCTCGTCGAGCCGCTTGTAGCTGACGCCGGAGAACGTCGGCGTCAGGCGCGCGATCTCGTCCATGATCTGCGACGGGTGGGTGTAGTCCATCGGGTAGCCGAGCGCGTTGGCCAGCAGGATGGTGGCTTCCCAGTCGGCGTAGCCGGCCTTGGGCGGCATCACCTTGCGCACGCGCGAGATGCGGCGTTCGGCATTGGTGAAGGTGCCGTCCTTCTCCAGGAACGACGAACCCGGCAGGAACACGTGCGCGTACTTGGCGGTCTCGTTCAGGAAGATGTCCTGCACCACGATGCATTCCATCGACGAGAGCGCCGCGGACACGTGCTGCGTGTTCGGATCCGACTGGACGATGTCCTCGCCCTGGCAGTAAAGGCCCTTGAAGCTGCCACCAAGCGCGGCCTCGAACATGTTGGGAATGCGCAGGCCCGGCTCGGGGCTGATCTCGACATTCCACGCGGCCTCGAACATGCCGCGCACGGTCGAGTCCGACACGTGGCGATAGCCAGGCAGCTCATGCGGGAACGAGCCGATATCGCACGAGCCCTGCACGTTGTTCTGCCCGCGCAGCGGATTCACGCCCACGCCCTCGCGGCCGATATTGCCGGTGGCCATGGCCAGGTTGGCGATGCCCATCACGGTGGTGGAACCCTGCGCATGCTCGGTGACGCCCAGGCCGTAATAGATCGCGGCGTTGCCGCCGGTGGCATACAGGCGCGCGGCAGCGCGCAGCTGGTCGGCTGGAATGCCGGTGACGGATTCCATCGCCTCGGGCGAGTTCTCCGGCAGCGCGACAAAGTCGCGCCATTGCCCGAAGGCACGATCCTCGCAGCGTTCGGCGATAAAGGCTTCGTTGAGCAGCCCTTCGGTGACGATCACGTGGGCCAGCGACGTCACCAGCGCGACGTTGGTTCCCGGACGCAGCTGCAGGTGGAAATCAGCGCGGATATGCGGCGAGTCGACCAGGTCGATCCGGCGCGGGTCGACCACGATCAGCTTGGCGCCGGCACGCAGGCGCTTCTTCATGCGCGACGCAAACACCGGGTGGCCGTCGGTCGGGTTGGCGCCGATCACCATGATCACGTCGGCCTTCTCCACCGACTTGAAGGTCTGCGTGCCCGCCGATTCGCCCAGCGTCTGCTTCAGGCCATAGCCGGTGGGCGAATGGCACACGCGCGCGCAGGTGTCGACGTTGTTGTTGCCGAAGGCGGCGCGCACCAGCTTCTGCACCAGGTAGCCCTCTTCGTTGGTGCAGCGCGACGATACGATGCCGCCGATCGAATCCTTGCCGTGCTGCGCCTGGATGCGCTTGAACTCGGAAGCCGCGTAGCCGATCGCCTCTTCCCACGACACTTCGCGCCACGGGTCGGTGATCTTCGCGCGGATCATCGGCTTGAGGATGCGGTCCTTGTGCGTGGCGTAGCCCCAGGCAAAGCGGCCCTTGACGCAGGCGTGGCCTTCGTTGGCCTTGCCGTCCTTGTACGGCACCATGCGCACGACCTCGTTGCCCTTCATCTCCGCCTTGAACGAGCAGCCCACGCCGCAGTAGGCGCAGGTGGTGACGGTGCTGTGCGAGGCCTGGCCCAGCTTGATGACCGAGGTCTCGGTCAGCGTCGCGGTCGGGCACGCCTGCACGCAGGCGCCGCACGAGACGCAGTCCGAGTCCATGAACGACTGGCTGGTGCCGGGCGACACGCGCGAGTCAAACCCGCGGCCGCTGATGGTCAGCGCGAAGGTGCCTTGCGTTTCCTCGCAAGCGCGCACGCAGCGGTTGCAGACGATGCACTTGGACGCGTCGTAGGTGAAGTACGGGTTGGACTCGTCCTTCTTCAAAGCCGTGTGCGTGGCAATCGGCTTCGCCTCGGGGCCGCCGTCGTTGTAGCGCACCTCGCGCAGGCCCACCACGCCGGCCATGTCCTGCAGCTCGCAGTTGCCGTTGGTCGGGCAGGTCAGGCAGTCGAGCGGGTGGTCCGAGATATACAGCTCCATCACGCCGCGGCGCAGGTCGGCGAGCTTGTCGCTCTGCGTCTTCACCTTCATGCCGGCTTCCACCGGCGTGGTGCACGAGGCCGGGTAGCCGCGGCGCCCCTCGATCTCGACCAGGCACAGGCGGCACGAGCCGAAGGCCTTGAGGCTGTCGGTCGCGCACAGCTTGGGCACGGCGATCTCGGCTTCCATCGCGGCGCGCATCACCGACGTGCCGGCGGGCACGGTGACGCTGACGCCGTCGACTTCAAGGGTGACCATCTCGGTCGATTCGCTGGCGGGGGTACCGAAGTCGATTACATCGCGGCAGTCCATCTTTGTCTCCCGTGTTCTGTTCTGGCGTCAGACTGTGTCGGCTTATGCAGCCTTGGCCGCCGTCGTGGTCCGATTGGGGGCGAGGCCGAAGTCCTCGGGGAATTCATTCAGTGCGGACAGCACCGGGTACGGCGTCATGCCGCCCATGGCGCAGAGCGAGCCGTAAAGCATGGTGTCGCACAGGTCGCGCACCAGTTGCACGTGCCGGATGACGCTTTCCTGCGGTTGCTCGCCGGCGATGATGCGGTCCATCACCTCGACGCCGCGGGTCGAGCCGATCCGGCACGGCGTGCACTTGCCGCAGGATTCGATCGCGCAGAACTCCATCGCGTAGCGCGCCTGCTTTGCCATGTCGACGGTTTCGTCGAACACCACGATGCCGCCGTGGCCGACCACGCCGCCGAACGCGGCATAGGCCTCGTAGTCCAGCGGCACGTCGAAGCGCGTCTCCGGCAGGTAGGCGCCCAGCGGCCCGCCCACTTGCACCGCGCGGATGGCGCGGCCGCTGCGGGTGCCGCCGCCGTAGTCAACCAGCAGTTCGCGCAGCGTGACGCCGAACGCCTTTTCCACCAGCCCGCCTTGCTTGATATTGCCGGCCAGCTGGAACGGCAGCGTGCCGCGCGAACGGCCCATGCCGTAGTCGCGGTAGTACTGCGCGCCGCGCGCCAGGATCACCGGCACGGTGGCCAGCGAGATTACGTTGTTGATCACGGTGGGCTTGCCGAACAAGCCCTCCAGCGCCGGCAGCGGCGGCTTGGCGCGCACCACGCCGCGCTTGCCTTCCAGGCTTTCCAGCAGCGCGGTTTCCTCGCCGCAGACATAGGCGCCGGCGCCCTTGCGCACTTCGAGGTGGAAGCGCTTGCCGCTGCCGCGCAGATCGTCTCCCAGCCAGCCGGCCGCGTTGGCGATGGCAATCGCGCTTTCCAGCACGGCGATGGCGTGGGGGTATTCGGAACGGCAGTAGATGTAGCCCTGCTCGGCGCCCACCGCGAGGCCGGCGATGGTCATGCCTTCGATCAGCATGAAGGGGTCGTCTTCCATCACCATGCGGTCGGAGAACGTGCCCGAGTCGCCTTCGTCGGCATTGCAGACGATGTATTTGATGGCCGACTGCGCGCCCAGCACCGTCTTCCACTTGATGCCGGTCGGGAAGGCGGCGCCGCCGCGGCCGCGCAGGCCGGAATCGGTGACCTCCTGCACGATCTCGGCGGGCGCCATCGACAACGCGCGCTCCAGGCCGGCAAAGCCTTCGTGCGCGCGGTAGTCGTCCAGCGACAGCGGGTCGGTGATGCCGACGCGGGCGAAGGTCAGGCGCTCCTGCTTCTTCAGGAACGGGATCTCTTCGGTCAGGCCGTGCGCCAGCGCATGCGCGCCGCCCTGCAGCAGGCCCGCGTCGAACAGCGCCGGCACGTCTGCCGCGCTGACCGGGCCATAGGCCACGCGCCCCGCTTCGGTCTGCACCTCGACCAGCGGCTCCAGCCAGAACATGCCGCGCGAGCCGTTGCGGACGATTCGCACGGCTTCGCCGCGGCGGGCCGCCTCGCGTTCGATCGCGCGGGCGACTTCATCGGCGCCGAGCGCCAGCGCGGTGGAATCGCGCGGCACGAAGATGGTGTTGACGGTGGGATTGACAGCGGCGCTCATGCCTGGACCTCCGCGGTTTCGTTGGCGGCCTGCGCTTCGCGCAGCGACCGCACCAGCGCATCGAAGCGCTTCGCATCGACATAGCCGTGCAGCCGCTCGCCGACCATCACGGCCGGGCCGCACGCGCACTGGCCCAGGCAGTACACCGGCTCCAGCGTGACCGCGCCGTCGGCGGTGGTTTCATGGAAGTCGCAGCCAAGCGCCCGCCTGGCATGCTCGGCCAGCGCCTCGGCGCCGACCGCCTGGCACGCTTCGGCGCGGCACACCTGGATCACGTGGCGGCCGGCCGGCTGCTGGCGAAAGTGGTGGTAGAAGGTAATGACGCCATGCACCTCGGCGCGCGACAGGTTCAGCGCGCGGGCGATTACCGGGACAGCGGCGTCCGGTATATGGCCCTGCGTGTCCTGGATCTCGTGCAGGATCGGCAGCAATGCGCCCGGCATGTCTTGCCGCGCGGCCACGATGGCGTCAATCGTGGCCGCGCAGGCCTGGGCGTTGGGAGTATCTGGCATGGCGTCTCCTGTGGGGTCGCTTGGGGGCTCGCAGCATGGCCGCCAGGATCCCTCTATATGCTATTTTTTTCCTATTTACGGGCCTCCATCCCTGCCGTTGGGCCCGTGGATGCAATATATGAGAGTGACAACGGTCCATCAATAAGCTATTTTTTTCATATGCTTCGCATCTCGATCCTCCCCCACCTGCAAATCCGCGACGACGGCACCCCCGGCGCCGAGGCCCTCGACGTGTCGCGGCTGGTCGCCCTGCTAAGCCATGTCGGGGAATCGGGCAGCATCAGTCACTCCGCGCAGGCGGTGTCGCTGTCTTACCGCTACGCCTGGGGCATCCTGCGCGATGCCGAGGCCCTGTTCGGCGGCCCGCTGATCGACAAGACCCGCGGGCGCGGCAGCGCGCTGACGCCGCTGGCGCAGCAACTGGTGTGGGCCAGCAAGCGCATCGGCGCGCGGCTGTCGCCGACGCTGGACAGCCTGGCCTCCGAGCTGGAAATCGAACTGAAGAAGCTGATGGAGCAGTCCGAGGCGGCAGTGCGGCTGCATGCCAGCCACGGCTTCGCGGTGGCGGCACTGCGCGACTTCCTCGACGAGCAGCACGTGCGGCACGACCTGAAGTACTGCGGCAGCGTCGAGGCGGTGGCGGCACTGGCCGAGGGCGCATGCGATATCGCCGGTTTCCATGTGCCGGTGGGCGAGTTCGAGCACGGCATGTGGCGCCACTTCACCACCTGGCTCAAGCCCGACACGCACTGCCTGGTGCACCTGGCGGTGCGCAGCCAGGGACTGTTCGTGCGGCCGGGCAATCCCCTCGGGATCCGCACGCTGGAAGACCTGACCCGGCGCGAGGTGCGCTTCGTCAACCGGCAGGTGGGCTCGGGCACGCGGCTGCTGCTCGACCTGATGCTGGCCGCGCGCAACATCGACCCGGCACGGATCGAGGGCTACAGCAACGGCGAGTTCACCCACGCCGCAGTGGCGGCGTACATCGGCAGCGGCATGGCGGATGTGGGCTTCGGCGTGGAAACCGCGGCGCGGCGCTTCGGGCTGGAATTCGAGCCGGTGATCAAGGAGCGCTACTTCTTCGCCATCGAGAAATCGATGCTGCGCAGCGCAGCGCTGTCGGGCGCGGTCGGCGCGCTGACCAGCGAGGCGTTCCGCCAGCGCGTCAATGCGCTGCCGGGCTATGACGGCGCGCTGACCGGCAGCGTGCTGACGCTGGACGAAGCGTTTCCCGACTACGCCGGCACGCGCTAGCGCACCAGCAGCCCCAGGCGGTCAGGATGGTCCGCCCATTGCTCGTGGCCGGCGATCGGGCCCTTGGCCTGCAGCAGCGGCGGCCAGTCGGGCCGGCGCGACAGTTCGGCGTTCAGGGCGATGAAATGGCGCTTGTCGTCGGGCAGGTCATGCTCGGAATAGATCGCGCCCACGGGGCACATCGGCACGCACATCGAGCAGTCGATGCACTGGTCGGGATCGATGGCGAGGAAGTTGGGCCCTTCATGGAAGCAGGTCATCGGGCAGACTTCGACGCAATCGGTATGGCGGCACTGGATGCAGGTATCCGTCACGACAAAGGTCATGGGCAGGACAGTACGGCGGTACGGCTGTGAAGACCGCGCCATATTAGCCGCGTGCCGGCCGCGACGGGACGCGCTGCCTTGTGCGACTCTTTCAAATCGACTGATGTCCGCCCCTTTCGGGTCTGCTCCGGAGCGAGCATTGACGGGACCGGTGGGAGTCGTCTGGCGGTTAACGAACGCGAGCGGTGGCAGTTCACCAGCCACCGCTCGCGACCGGCGCGGGAAGCCGATCAGGCGGTTTCCTGCATCAGTTCTTCCTTGCGCGCCGCCAGGGCCCGTGCCACGTCGCGCAGGTTGATTTTCTCCCTGATCACGTTCTTGAACAGTTCGCCTTCCTCCTCCTCGATATGGTGGGCGACATACTCCGAGAGCACCGTGAAGCTGGCTACGAGCATATCGCCGGCCGGGTCTTGCTCGATCGCCGCGATCAGGTCCTTGGCGACCTGGTGCTCGACCTGGGCTTCGTCCAGCATGTCGTCGATGTCATCGCTGGCGCCGCGCAGCGCCGGGTAGAAAATCTCTTCCTCGATTGTGGCATGCACGGTCAGCTGGTGACAGGCTTCGAGCGCGATCGATTCCTTTTCATCGCGGTCCTCGGTGTCCTTGAACGCCTTGAACAGCTTCTTGACCGCGCGATGATCGTCCATCAAGGCGCCGAGGGCCTCGGCCTGGTCTGCGGGGATCTTCGACTTGTCCACGATTACCTCCTGGGAGCTTGAGGGGGAAGCCGGTCGCACCCGGCTTTGCCCCCCGTCAGCAGGTTCTGTGCCCAGCCAGCGCACCGCCGGGCCGTGGCAAGGGCGGGCACGGACCCGGCACGCGTGCGCGGCAAACATTGCAATTCCTGCGCGAAAGGGTTGTTATTCGTGCCCGCCAAGGCGCGCGCCGCCGCGGCCGGGCTAAAGCGCGTGGCGCCAGGTGCGCGCAGGTGCCGACGGCGCTGCACGCGCAGGACAGGAAGACCGGAAACACTGGAACGCCGGATGGCGCGGGCGTTGGCCGCCAAGGCGCGGCCGACGCTCGAGGCACTGCCTTCGAGCTGGCCGGGATCATGACGCCAGAGGTATCGCCCTGGCTTGCGGATCAGGCTCGCGGATCAGGCTTGCTGACGATGTGTATCACCCTGGCCACGGCTACGTTCTCGCCGCGGCAGGCTTGCGCGCGCCGGCACGCACGTCGGTGTAGCCACGCACTCGCATGTCGACCCAGACCTTGCCCCAGGCTATGCCTTCGGCAATGGCACGCTCGCGCGTCGGGTGGCAGCCCAGCGGCCCGGAGCTGTTCACCGGCGCACCGTCGTGCTCGACCAGACCGGACGCTTCAAACAGCCCGTTGGCGCCCGCGTGTGCCGTGCCGTGAACGAGATAGCCGAAATAATGCTGCGCTGTCATCGCCAACTCCTTGCCGCGGAGATACCGCTGGTCATCGCGATTGCCGTCGGTGTGGGCGCAGGGCACGCCGGGCACCAGGCATCCGGCGCAGGCCCAGCTCGCACTTATTGAACATCCTAGCCGAGGCGGGCATGTCACAGAGCGCCCAATTCAGGTACGTAAAACTTGCTTTACGTACATGTGAAGAATGCACACATCAGCACGTTAACCGTCACTATCTTGCCGCCCCCGCTGCTGGGACGAGTTTTGCTAATCAGAAGAAACAGGTCGCCTGCCGGATGCCGGGAGGGACGCCCGCCGCGCGACCGGAGACGAAAACCAGAACGAGGAATCCTCATGACGTCTACCTTCATCTACTCGAACCGCGCCCGTGACCTCGAAACGATGGAAGACGAATTGCGCATAGCCGACCGGGCCGGCTATACCGTCGACCTGCGCCGCGCCTTCTGGGAGTGCGAGCCGGCCTCGGTGCCCGCGGCCGAACGGCCGCGGCTGCTGTCGCTGCTGCAACGGGTGCGGGCCGGCGATACGCTGGTGACGATGCAGCTGAGCTGCCTGGGCTGGAGCGTGCAGGAAGTGCTGGGCACGATCCGCAGGTTCCGCCTGCTCGGGGTGGCGCTGCATTGCGTGCAGCTCAGCCGCGCCAACCTGGCCAGCGCCGCGCCGCCGGAGGCAGTCATGGTGCTGCGCGCAGTGGCCGCGCTGGAGGGCAGCACGCGCAGCGCGCGCGTGCGCGACAGCCTGGCGGCGGCCAAGGCCATGGGCCGTGCGGTCGGCCGCCCGCCCAAGCACAAGCCCGACGAACGCGATGCAATCCTGCGCTCGCTGGCGGCCGGCCAGTCGGTCAGCGAAACCGCGCGGCGCTTCAACACCTCGCGCCAGACCGTGCTGCGGATACGCGCCGCGGCGCCGGCCATCGTGCAGCCATCCGACACCGGCGCCGCTGCCGCGCCCGAAGTGCCGGCAGAGGTATCCACCGCGGAATAGCGCGGAATAGACCGGCAGCCTGCCGATCCCCCTTGCTGCGGGCACCGGCCTGAAATCAACCCGAGATCCCATGAAGCGCGACACCATAGTCCTGGGCACCTCTTCCGGCGGCGTCGATGCGCTGCGGGAAATCGCCGCCGGTTTGCCGCCGGACCTGGATGCGACCGTACTGGCCGTGCTGCACATCGGCGCCAATCCGAGCATGCTGCCCGACATGCTGGCCAGCGCCGGGCCGCTGCCGGCCCGCCACGCCCGCGATGGCGAGCCGCTGCGCCCCGGCGCGATCTACGTCGCGCCGCCAGACCACCACCTGCTGATCGTCGACGAGCATGCGCACCTGGTGCGCGGTCCCAAGGAGAACTTCGCGCGGCCGGCGATCGACCCGCTGTTCCGCAGCGCGGCCGTGGCTCGCGGCAACCGCGTGGTGGCGGCAGTGCTGACCGGCCAGCTCGACGACGGCGCGGCCGGCCTGCGCGCGGTGAGCCAGTGCGGCGGCGTGACCATCGTGCAGGATCCTGACAGTGCTTTCGCCGCCGAGATGCCGCGCAACGCCATCCGCGCCTCGCCCCCCGACTACGTGCTGCCGCTTGCGGCGATCGCGCCCAAGCTGGCGGAACTGGCCAGCTCCGCGGCAGGCCCGCCCGCCGACCGGCCTGAAGCGCTGCGCATCGAGCACAGCGTAGCGCTGGGCCCCTCCTCGATCGAGGCTGTGGAAAGGATCGCGCTGCCGTCGGCGCTGACATGTCCGGAATGCGGCGGCACGCTTTGGCAGGTGCGCGACAGCGTGCCGCCGCGCTTCCGCTGCCACACCGGCCACGCCTTCGGCATTGCGACGCTGCGCCACGCCGCCAATGGCGCACTCGAACACACCCTATTCGACGCCTTGCGCGCGCTGCACGAACAGAGCGAGCTCTACACGCAGATAGCGGCGTATCATATGCAAGTTGGCGAAACCGGCGAATCACGCCGGTATTCCGAGGCAGCGGGCCGCGCTGCAGCGTCCGCGAAGCGCATCGAAGGCTGGCTTCGCGAGGGATAGCGCCGCATCCGGCCGGCGCACCTAATTATCCACGCAGCGATGGCCAAGAATCGTGAACGCCCCCTGCCCAGCCAGCTCACCTTTCCCGTAGTCGGGATGGGCGCATCGGCCGGGGGTATTGAAGCCCTGATCCAGGTGTTCGACGGACTGCCCGCCAGTACCGGCGCAGCCTTTGTCCTTGTCGTTCACCTATCTCCGGACCATGCCAGCAACCTGGCGCCGGTGCTGCAGGCTCGCACCACCATGCCGGTACAGCAGGTCACCGACACCACGCGCATCGAAGCCAACCACGTCTACGTGATTGCGCCGAACCACAGCCTGACCATGATCGACGGCTACCTGCGCGTGGGCCCGCAGGAACGCCGCGACGTCCGCGGCGCGGCCATCGACCTGTTCTTCCGCTCGCTGGCCGATGCGCATCGCCAGCGCGCCGTGTGCGTGGTTTTGTCCGGCGCCGGCTCCGACGGATCGGTCGGTCTGACCCGTGTCAAGGAGCTGGGCGGTATCGCCATCGCCCAGGAGCCGGAGGAAGCCGAATATTCGAGCATGCCGCGCGCCGCCATCAGCACCGGCCTGGTCGACTTCGTGATGCCGGCCAACGAGATCCCGCAGCGCCTGCTCGACCTGTGGAATACCGCCAGCCATATCCAGCTGCCCAGGCCGCCCGAGGACGAGGAAGCACCCGAGCCCGCGCCGCAGTCGGAAAGCAACGAGCGCGCGCTGCGCGAGATCATGGTGATCCTGCGCACCCGCACTTCACATGATTTCCGCCATTACAAGCGCGCCACGGTACTGCGACGCATCGAGCGCCGGCTGCAGGTCAACGGCCTGACGGACCTGCAGCAGTACCGCGATTACCTGCACCTGCATCCGGAAGAAACGGCACCGCTGTTGCAGGACATGCTGATCAGCGTGACCAATTTCTTCCGCGACAAGGAAGCGTTCGACCTGCTGGGCGCCGACGTGCTGCCGCGCCTGTTCCAGGACCGCGCCGAGAGCGACTCGATCCGCGTGTGGGCGCCTGGCTGCGCTACCGGCGAAGAAGCGTATTCGCTGGCCATGCTGCTGCAGGAAGCTTCGTCGCAGACACCCGAGCAGCCGCCGTTCCAGGTCTTTGCCACCGATATCGACGAGCGCGCCGTGGCGATCGCGCGCAACGGGCTATATCCCGAACCGATCATCGCCGACGTCGAGCCGACGCGGGTCCGGCAGTTCTTCACCAAGGACGGCGCGCACTACCGGGTGCGCAAGGAGCTGCGCGAACGCGTGCTGTTCGCGCTGCACAACGTGCTCAGCGACCCGCCGTTCTCGCGGCTGGACCTGGTGTGCTGCCGCAACCTGCTGATATACCTGGACCGCGACGCGCAGGCAGAGATCCTGCGCACCTTCCATTTCGCGCTGCGCCCGGGCGGCTACCTGTTCCTGGGCAGCTCCGAAGCCGCCGACAGCGTCAGCAACCTGTTTTCGGTAGTCGACAAGAAGGCCCGCATCTATCGCGCCAACGTCGCGGTGCGCGCCGAGACGCCGTTGCCGCTGTCGGCCGGCATGCTCAATGCGCGCTCGCCGGTGGCGGTGCTGCAGCCCGTCGGCAAGCGCAAGTTCTCCTTCGGCGACCTGCACCAGCGGCTGATCGAGCAGCACGCGCCGCCGAGCGTGCTGGTCAGCCGCGATTCCGAGATCGTGCACCTTTCGGACCGTGCCGGGCGCTTCCTGCAGTACGCCGGCGGCGTGCCGTCGCACAACATCATCGGCGCGGTGCGCCAGGAACTGCGGCTGGAACTGCGTACCGCGATCTACCAGGCGCTGCAGACCAATCACAGCGTCGAGGCCAGGCGCGTGCAGCTCGAACGCGACGGCAGGCATTTCTTCGTCAACATGACCGCGCGCCCGGTACACGACGCCGAAGCCAATGGCGACTTCGTGCTGGTGCTGTTCGACGAGGTCGAGGACAGCATGAGCGCAGCGCCGCGCGGCCAGGCCCCCGACGAGCGCGACCCGATGATCGCGCAGCTCGAACGCGAACTGCATCGCACCAGGGAACAGCTGCAGGCCACCATCGAGCAGTCCGAGACCTCGACCGAGGAGCTGAAGGCCTCCAACGAAGAACTACAGGCGATCAACGAGGAACTGCGCTCGACCACGGAGGAGCTGGAGACCAGCAAGGAAGAACTGCAGTCGATCAACGAAGAGCTGACCACCGTCAACGCCGAGCTCAAATCCAAGGTCGAGGAAACCGGCAAGATCAACGACGACCTGCAGAACCTGATCATGGCCAACGATATCGGCACGGTCTTCGTCGATCGCAACCTGTGCATCAAGCGCTACACCCCGCGTGCCACCGACGTCTTCAGCATCATCCCGTCGGACATCGGCCGGTCGCTGCTCGATATCACCCACCGGCTCGACTACGACAAGCTTGCCGACGATGCCGGCGAAGCCTTCGACTCCCTGCGCCTGATCGAGCGCGAAGTCAAGAGCAACGACGGCCGCTGGTACCTGGCGCGCTTCCTGCCGTACCGCACCACCGAGGACCGCATCGAGGGCGCGGTGCTGTCGTTCATCGACATCACGTCGCGCCGCGCCGCCGAAGAGCGCCTGAGCGAAGGCGAGAAGCGCATGAATATCGTGGCGGAAAGCACCCGCGACTACGCCATCATCACCTACGACGACGAAGGCCACGTCACCAGCTGGAACACCGGCGCGGAACGCATCTTCGGCTATACCGAGGCGGAGATGCTCGGACAGGAGGCGGAAGCCCTGTACACGCCCGAAGACCGCGCCGCCCGCGTCGCACAGGAAGAAATGGCGCAGGCGCGCCTGTACGGCCGCGTTGAAGAAGACCGCTGGCACCAGCGCAAGGACGGCAGCCGCTTCCGCGCCAGCGGCGTGCTGTCGCGCCTGGACAAGGGCGGTTTCAGCGGCTTTGCCAAGATCATGCGCAATCTCGACGAAGTGGCGCTGACGCGGCTGGCCACGCGCACGGGGCGCCAGGTGGGCAACGAATCCGCCGACGCGCGTGCCGAGCGCGTGCGCGACGAGTTCCTGGCGGTGGTGTCGCACGAACTGAAGCATCCGCTCAACCTGATCAGCGCCAGCGCCGAGCTGATCAGCCGTTCGCCCGAAGCGCGCGGCAACCCGGTGATCCAGCGCGCCGCCGGCACCATCCGGCGCACCGTGATCGGCCAGGCGCACATCATCGACGACCTGCTCGACATGTCGCGCCTGCGCACCGGCAAGCTGTCGATCGCGCGCGCGCCGGTCGACTGGGGCGAAGTGGTCGACCGCGTCTGCCGCGCCATCGAGGAAGAGGCCGGGCGCAAGGACATCGCGCTGGAGCGCAGCTTACCGGCCCGCCCGCTGATGATCGACGCCGACCTGACCCGGGTCGAGCAAGTGGTCTGGAACCTGGTCAGCAATGCGCTCAAATACACCAGCGCCGGCGGCAAGATCACGGTCTCGCTATCCAGAGCGGGCGGCGACGGCGTGCTGGAGGTGCGCGACACCGGCGTTGGCATCGACGCGCAGAACCTGCCGCATATCTTTGACATGTTCCGCCAGGGCACTGTGCCGAGCGCGCGGCAGGGCGGCCTAGGCATTGGCCTGTCGCTGGTACGCGAACTGGTGACCATGCAGAACGGCACGGTGCGCGCGAATTCCGACGGGATCGGCAAGGGCTCGGTGTTCACGGTAACGCTGCCGCTGCGCGAAGAAATCGCTACCGACACCGCGCCGGCGCCGGCGCCCTCGCTGCCGCTGAATGGCACCGAGATCCTGCTGGTCGACGACGATTCCGGCACGGTCGAGACGTTCAAGCTGCTGCTCGAAATGGAAGGCGCCAGCGTGTCGGTCGCCACCAGCGGGCAGGAGGCACTGGACCGTCTCGGCGAGCATTGCCCCGACCTGCTGCTGTCCGACATCGGCATGCCCGGCATGTCGGGACTGGATTTCATTCGCGCCATCCGCCGCCAGCCGCACCTTCACAAGCTGACCGCGATTGCATTGAGCGGCTATGGCCGGCCGGACGATATCCGCGAGTCGATGCAGGCAGGCTTCGACGCCCACCTGACCAAGCCGGTCTCGCTGGAGGCCTTGCTGAACGCCATCCGGGAATTGCGCGTTGCCTGAAGCACCGCGGCGTACGTTTTGCGTGCGTTTTTTTTGCGTTTCGCCGGGTGCGCCAACGAACGTAGCGCCGGATTTACGCGCAACGTTGCAATAATCCCTGCAGGCCAGGCGCCGCCCTCACCGGCGCCCCGCCTGCCGTCACGATGGCGCGTTGGAACGCTCCTTGCAGCGCTACCAGTGAGCGCGCAAGCGCAACAGACCCCGGCACCGCGGCCCGACTTCATGCTTCGCATAAGTGGCAGACGCGGGCGCCGCCCCACCGCCATGACCTTCTTCCTGCATCACGACGCGCCTGCGGAGACCGAGTCCGCGACTGGCGTCACTTCCGCGCGATCCCCCGGCTTACAGCCCCACGCCAGACGCCCCGCGCGGCCCACAATATTCCTCGAAGCCCTGCTGGCGACGCGCCTGGAACTGCTGAGCCGCGACCGCGTGTGGCCCGCGCATACCATGGCGCAACGAGAGCGGGTTCTATTGACGCTCTGGGCGCAACGGCCCGAAGACCTTTTCGAGCAGCATGGCACCGCCGACAGCATCGAGCATTGCTTGCACGAGGCGTTTGCCAGCGCCGAAGCGGGCTCGAAAGTGCAGGCCGCGATGGCGTTGAAACGCGCGTACTACCTGGTTTGCTGCACGGTCTCGGCCAGTACATCGGTGCGCGGAGGCGCAAGCGCGGCGCCGGACGGCGATGGCAATGGCAATGGCAATGGCAATGGCAGCGCCAACGGCAGTGGCCGTACCCACGACAAGCGCTGAACGGATGCGCTGCCTCCGGCTTATCCCGCCACCGTACGCAGGGCCTCATCCCATTCCGCAACGAAGCGCCCGATGCCGAAGCGCTCGCGCGCCAGCCGGCAGCCACGCTCGCCCCATGCGCGCGCCAGCTCCGGATCGTCGAGCAGCTCGCGCATCACGCTGACCAGCACGTCCAGGCGCGTGTCGACGTAGCCGTTGCTGCCGCTCTGGATCACCGTGGCGAGTTCCGCGGTCGCCAGCCCCACCACCGGTACGCCCAGCGTCATGGCCTCCACCACGGCCAGCCCCAGGCTGGTATAGCGGATCGGATTGAAGAAGAAGCGGTAGCGCGCGACAAAGGCGGCCAGTTGCGGATTGGGTATTTCACCGAGCCCTCCCGCCTGCTGCGCCGCCATGCCGACCAGGTCCAGCGGCACCAGCTCCCGCACCTGCGCAAACACGTCCGCGCCCAGCCGGCGGCCCCGGCTCTGCAGGTTGTTGACGACGCTGATGCCGCGCGCCAGCTCGCCGCTGTATTGCACCTGGCTGTCGACGATCACGCCGTGCTCGATCACGCGCCACGGCGTCACGCCGCTGTCCCACATCAGCGCATTGAACGGTGTCACATGGACCAGCAGCACCGATGCATCCTGGACCGGATGCAGCGTATTGGTGGGATGTTCCTGCGGCGGGTCGTGCTCGAGGTAGATTGCCGGCAGCGCGCGCTGCGCGTCGCTCAGCAGTTCCACGCGATCGCGCAGGTAATGGTGCCGGTGCTGGTACAGCACGCAGTCGAACCGCCCTTGCGGCACTCTCTGGTACGGCACCTCGCGCACGTTGTTGCCCCATGCCAGCGCGCCGCCGGCGCCGGCATAGCCGGGCGTGCCGTCGTCGCGCGTCACCAGGTACAGGTCGTGCGGAATCTGCGACAGGTAGTACAGGTAGTTGCCATGGACGTGCCAGGTCAGGATGCGCAGGCGCCTAGGCATGGTCATACTCCCGCGCCGCCAGTTCCAGCGCGGTATCGACCACGCGCTTTACGCTGATGCCGGCGGCGCACGGGTGGCCGGCGACCGGGCATTGCTGGTGCATGCAGGGACGGCACGGCGGATGCTCGGCCAGCACGCGGTGCAGCGAGGCATCGAGCGGCGCCCAGCGCGCGCTGTCGCTGCCGCAGGACACCACCACGCTGGGCGTATCCATGGCCGCGGCGATATGCGAGGCGCCGGTGTCGTTGCACAGCAGCAGGCGCGCATGGCCGATCAGCGCGGCCAGCGTGCCCAGCGAAGTCTGTCCGCACAGGTTGACCACCGGCTTGCCGATGCGCCGCGCGAGCTGATCGATAAGCGCCGCTTCGTCGCGGCTGCCGGTCAGTACCACCTTCCAGTGGCGGCGCAGCGCCCTGCCGGCTTCGGCGAAGCGCTCCAGCGGCCAGCGCCGCGACAGCATGCGCGCGCCGGCGTGGATGCAGACATAGCCGGCCGGGCCGAGCCCATGCTCTTCGGCCAGCAGGCGCCAGCTGGCATGATCGAGCGGGCGCAGCGGGAACTCCAGGTGGGGATCGGCGGCGGGATAGCCCAGCGCCTGCATCAGTGACAGCAGCCGCACGACTTCATTGCCTTGCGGCCACGGTAGCAGCATGCCTTCGCGCGTGCTGCGCACGCCCGTGGTATGGGCAGCGTCATGGTCGGCTGCGTCGGGGCAGAATCCTGCCGTGCGGCGCGCACCCAGTCGCCGCACCACCGCATTGCTGAGCGAGCCGCTGCCATGCAGTTGGATCGCCAGGTCGAAGCGCGCCGCGCGCGCGGCCGCGTAGAACGGTGCGGCGGCCGCCTCGGCGTAGGACTGCTCCGGCATGCCGGGCGCACCCGGGAAGACCATCAGCGCATCCACCAGCGCGCCGAAGCGCGAGACGAACTCCTGCGCCCACGGCAGCCCGATCAGCGTGATGTGCGCATCGGGCTCGCCTTCGCGCAGCGCACGCAGCGCCGGCACCGCGCACAGCATGTCGCCCAGCTGTAGCGCGCGGAACACCGCGATGCGGCGCGCCGGCGCATGCGGCTTGCGCCGCGCGGGCATCAGCGGCAGGTTCAAAGGGGAAATGGTTGCGCTTGTCATAGGAACACCACCCGGAATGCCAGTGCGCCGCGCAGGCGCCAGAACAGCGACAGCGGCGGGATCAATACGGAAGTGAGCGCCATCTCGGCCACATGCGCGGGCGTCAGCGCCGCGCCGCGCAGCCGGCGCAGGCAGAACGACACCGTCAGCGCCAGCCACAGCAGGCCGGCGCCGGCGGCAACACGCGGCGCCCCGGCCAGCAACGCCACCGGCGCGGCCAGCAGCGCCAGCACCGCCACGTAGTAATGCCACGGCGGCGTGCGGCGGATGCGCTGCCGGTACAGGCGCGGATGCTTCTTGTACAGCAGCGCGTCGTAATACACCTTGGCCTGCGCGGCGATACTGCTGCCCCATGCCGCCGGCCGCACCGGATGCACGACGACCGCGCGCGGCGCGCGGCCGACCGGGCAGACCTCGTTCATCAGCCGGAACTGCAGGTCCGAGTCCTCGCGCCACGCGCGCGTGAAGCGTTCGTCGAAGCCGCCGATGCGCCGCAGCGCTTCACGCCGCACGAAGCAGTTGGCGGTAACGAACTCCGCCTGCGCCAGTCCGCCGGTATCGCGCTCATGATCGGTCGGCCGCGGCGGCAGCGGCACCTCGACGGCGCCGGCCACGGCGCAGCATTCGGGCTGGCGCGCCAGCGCCGCGCAGCCTTCGCGCAACCAGTGCGGATCCGGCACGGTATCGTCGTCGGTGAATGCGATCAGCGCGCTCGCAGCGCGGCGCCAGCCGGCATTGCGCGCCCCGGACGGACCCTGTGTGCCGGACACGGCCACGTAGCGCAGCGCATGCGCGGGATGCCGGGACGCCATCAGCGCCACCAGCCGTTCGATGCGCGCCTCGCAGCCGTCGTCGGCGACGATGATCTCGTACGACTGCGGCGGCAGCCGTTGCGCGCACAGCGCCTGCAGGCAGCGCGCCAGCAGCGCCGGGCGCCGCCAGGTGGGAACCACCACCGAGACCAGCGGCTCAGTCCTGTGCATGGGGTCCTCCCCGGTTGCCCGCCGCGGGCTTTTCCAGCAGGAACGAGCCGATCACCAGGGCATCCAGCGGCGAGGTCCAGAAGCACTCGACCGCATCGCGCGGCGTGCAGACGATGGGCTCGCCGCGCGTATTGAACGAGGTGTTGACCAGCACCGGCACGCCGGTGCGGCGCTCGAACGCGGCCAGCAGGTCGTAGTAGGCGGGATTCTGCTCGCGCCGCACCGTTTGCACGCGCGCGGTGCCGTCGACGTGGCAAACCGCCGGAATGCGCGGCGCCTGTTCCGGGCGCACGTCGTAGATGAACAGCATGAACGGCGCCTCGCCGCGGCCCGGCCTGGCCGCGGTGAACCAGTCGGCGGCGCGCTCCTGCATCACCACCGGCGCCACCGGGCGGAAGTCCTCGCGGTCCTTGATCTCGTTGAGCCGCTGCTGCATGCCGGCGTCGATCGGCGAGGCCAGGATCGAGCGCGCGCCCAGCGCGCGCGGGCCGAATTCCATGCGCCCCTGGAACCAGCCGATGATCTGGTTCTGCGCCAGCAGCTCGGCGGTCTGCGCGGCGATATCGTCAAGCCGGCGGTACGGCAGGTGCGCCCAGTCGAGGAACGCGGCGATCTCGTCGTCGGTATAGGCCGGGCCGAGGTAGGCGTGGTCCATCGACCACTGCCGCGCCGGCCGGCCGCGCTGCAGGAGGTCGACCCACAGCGCCGCGCCCAGCGCGGTGCCGGCATCGCCCGCGGCCGGCTGCACCCAGACTTCGTCAAAGGGGCTGCGGTCGCGCACGCGCGCGTTCATCACGCAGTTCAGCGCGACGCCGCCCGCCATCGACAGGTGGCGCTCGCCGGTCGCTTCGGCCAGCCACGTGGTCATGCCGACCACGGTTTCCTCCAGCACCTCCTGCAGCGAACGCGCGATATCGAGATGCCGGGGCCCGAACGCCTCGCCGCGCTGCCGCGGCGGTCCCAGCAGCGCCGTCAGGTCCGCTTGCGCCACGCGGTAACCGCCTTCTGCATCGCGGCTCACCATGCCGCGGAAGGCATCGAGGCAGGCCGGCTTGCCGTACGAGGCCAGCGCCATCACCTTGTACTCGTCCGACGAATGCAGGAAGCCGAGGTGCCTGGTCACCCGCTCGTACAGCAGTCCGAGCGAGTCGGGCAGGTCGATCTGCTTGATGCGGCGGTATTCCTTGCCGTCGAACACGCCGTAGCTGGTAGTGGCGCGCTCGCCGCGTCCGTCCATGGTCAGCACCGCGCAGCGCGTGAACGGCGCCGCGAGGAAGGCGCTGGCCTCGTGCGCCATGTGGTGCTCGACGAAATGCCAGCGGAACGGGCCGTCATGGGTAACGCCGCGGAAGCGCGCGGCCAGGTGGTGCGGCGCGCCGCTGGCCAGCTGGCGCGGCGCGTTGACCACGTACGTCAGGAACAGCGGGTCCCATGGCGAGGCGTTGCCGGCGGGTGCGCCCTGCTTCGATGGCTCCAGCGGCAGCGTCACGGTGGCATCGTGCGTGCGCGCGCCCGGCATCAGCGCTGGGTCGAACGAGTAGGCCACGTGGTCGACGTCGCGCAGCGTGATGCCGGCTTCGGCCAGGCAATAGTCGATCGCGTGGAACGGCAGCTCCCACGCGGTGAACGGCACCGGGCGCTTGCCATGCTTGATGTGGGTGAAGCGCTCGTCTTCCGCGGCGGCGATCACCGCGCCGTCGTGCACGAGGCAGGCGGCGGAGTCATGGTACGCGGCGTTAATGCCAAGGGTGAACATGGGCAACCTCGTCGGGGCTCGGTGGATCGGCAGCCGGCACGGCCGGGGCGGCGCGTGCCGCGCCAAGGGCGGAAATGGCGGCGGGGACAAAGGGGGCAGCCGGGACAAAGCCCGCCGCCGGTTCGGTCAATGGAGCATCGGCGCCAGGCCACGGCAGCGGCTGCGCCGGCGGCGCGTCCGCATCGCCGGTAAGCAGCGCCAGCGCGGCCTGCACGGCGTGTGCGGCCGGCACGTCCTCCAGGCAGCGATGGTGGCCCTGCGGGCAGGTGCTCTTGTAGCAGTAGCGGCACGGCACGTCGGCGAACAAGGTGCGGTGCGGCACCTGCCACGGCGTGTGCTGCGGGTTGGTCAGCGCGTACAGGTCGACCACCGGCGTGCCAAGCGCGGCGGCAAGATGGACCGGACCAGTGTTGTTCGACACCAGCAGGTCGGCTGCCTCCAGCAGCGCGCCCATCTCGCCCAGCGTCAGCGCGCCCGCCAGCGGCACCACGCGCGCATGGTGTGCACCGGCGCAGACCGCCTGCACGATTTCGCGCTCGCTGTCGGCGCCGGTCACCAGCACGTGCGCGCCGGCCTGCGTGGCGAGCGCGTGCGCGACCTCGGCAAAGCGCGCCGCAGGCCAGCGGCGCGAGGCCGCGCTGGCGCCCGGATGCACCACCACCAGCGGGCCGCTGCGGCCGCGGCGCCAGCCCGCGATGCGGGCGGCGAGCGCGGCACGGTCGGCCGCCAGCACGCGGAAGCGCAGCCGGGTATCGCGCGCGCTGGCGCCAACCTGAGCGACCAGGTCGAGCTGCCGCCGGGTCTCGTGGCGCGGGCGCTGGCCGGGCTGCATCGCAGGCTCGCGCTCGGGCACCCAGTCGGTCAGCAATGCATAGGGATTCTCGCGGCAGCAGGCGAGCCGCAGCGGGATGCCCGCCAGCGCGCACAGCATCGCGGCCGGCAACGGGCTCTGGCTGTAGACCGTGAAGATCACCGCGGCATCGAAGCGGTAGCGCGCCAGCCAGCGCGCGCAGCGCAGCATCGCAGGACCGGGCGCGACTGCCGCGGCTTCATCGTGGCGCGCCCACGGCGCATCCCACGCCAGCACGCGCCTGACCATCGGCAAATGCGGCGCGAGCGAGGCGGCGGCATTCGAGGTCAGCAGCGTCAGCCGGCGGCCGGGCATCGACTCGGCCAGCGCCTGCATCGCGGGCGTGCTCATCAGCACGTCGCCCATGTTGTCGAGCCGTACGCATAGTACCTGCCGCGCCGTCTGCCAGGTCGTCATGGCGCCACCGTTTGCATGGCGGGGACGGTGCCGCAGGCGCGCATGCGGGCGGCCACGATGCGCGCGGCAGCGTCGAGCGTGGGCACCACATAGTGCGCCTGGCGCGCTGGCGAAAGCTGCCATTCGGTCTCGTTGCCGCAATCGACCAGCACGGTGCCGCAGCCGGCACGACGCCCGGCTTCGACATCGTTGAGGATGTCACCGACCATCCAGGACCGGCCCAGCGCGAAACGCAGCGCACTGGCGGCCTGCACCAGCAAGCCCGGCATCGGCTTGCGGCAAAGGCAGGCGCGCGTGTAGGCGGGGACCGTGCCCTGGGGGTGGTGCGGGCAGTAATAGAAGCCCGCGAGCGTGGCGCCGTGTTCGGCGAACATCGCCGCCAGCCGCTCGCGCACCGGCACGAGGTCGGCCTCGGCGTGATAGCCGTGCGCGACGCCCGGCTGGTTGGTCACCACCACCAGCGGCACGCCGAGGCTGCCCAGGTCGCGCAGAGCCGCCGCGGCGCCGCGCGCGAGCCGCATCCGGCCGGGATCGACGTTGTACGGCACGTCGTCGAGCAGCGTGCCGTCCTTGTCGAGCAGCACCGCGCCGGGCAACACGCACGCGTTTTGAACCGGGTCGCTCATGGCCAGGAGGTTTCCTTCATCGGCAGCACCATGACCTCGGGGATCACGGTCTCATCCGGCTGCGTCAGCACGAAGCGCACGGCGTTGGCCACGTTGGCGGGATCCTGCAGGTTGCCCTGGTCGATGTCGGGGAAACGGTCGAGCAGGAACGGCGTGCGCATGCCGCCGGCGACGATCGCCGATACCTTGATGCCATGCGGGCGCAGCTCCGCATGCAGCGCATGCGAGAAGCCAAGCAGCCCCCACTTGGTGGCGTGATAGGCCGACGCATTGGGCCAGGCGCGCTTGGATGCGGTCGACGCGATATTGACGATGTGCCCGCCGCCCTGCGCCTTCATCAGCGGCACGGCCGCATGCGACATCAGGTAGGGACCGTACAGATTGACCATCAGCACCTTGCGCCAGGTCTCGGCATCGACTTCCTCGACCGGCAGCGTGACGTCGATGGCCGCGTTGTTGACAATGCCGTCGAGCCGCTGCACCCGTTCGCGCACGGCATCGAAGGCGGCACGCACCGAACCCGGCTCCGCCACATCGAGTCGCAGCGGCCATGCCTGGCCGCCGGCTTCGGTCAAGGTCTCGGCGCTGTCGCGGGCCAGCTTGTCGTCGATATCGGCAACGATCACGCCCGCACCGGCCTGGACCAGCGTGCGGCACACGGCGGCCCCAAGGCCACGTCCGCCGCCGGTCACGAGGTAATGACGGTCCTGCAGCGGCAGCGCCGCCGCGGTGTTTGGATCGGGACGTTGCGAAGGTTGCGGAGTCTGCATGGTGAATCCTCGTGCAAAGGTGAGCGGTTGCCGCGGCGCTCATGGCGTCCGCAGATTCGGACAGCCGGAATCGGACAGCGGGTCGGACAGCCGGTCGGCCCGGCCGGGAATCACGCCGCAGCGAAATATGTGCCAAGCCCCGGCCTGCGCGCGATGGCAGCACTCCTGCGCGACCCCACGCAACAGCGCCGCCACGCAGCCAGCGAAGGCTTCGTCGTACCAGGCATTGGCACCGCTTACCGCGACCACGATGCCGTCGAACACGGCCGCGCCGCCGAGCAGCGTGTCGTCGCTGCGCAACCGGTGCGGTGCGCAGTGGACCACCGCGGCGCTGGCCATGCCGGTGCGCCACGCCAGGCTGGCCTTGGCGCGCGCGTACAGGCTGTAGTCCGCATCCCACGCCTCGCGCGAAGGCAGCGAATGCTCGTACAGGATGGCTTCCTCGAAGGTGCAGTCGCCGGGTTGCAGCGTCGGATCCATCACGACCACGTGCATGCATCCGCTCTCGCCGACGGCCTTGTCGCGCAGCGATGCCTCCAGCATCGGCAGCGCCAGTTCGACGGCTCGCCTCGCCGCGGCGCGATCGCTGAAGCGGCTGGCGCCGGCATGCGAGGCGCGCGGGGAAGGCTCGGCACCAGGACGTGCGTTGTCGCTCGGATTCATGGGCAGCTCCATGGTGGGTGGCATGTTTTGCGCCTTCGACGCTGCAAGCATCGCGCCCAATCCGGTATGCGCCCGGGCGTGTTGCACGCGTTCCAAGGCTCATGCCTGAATGGAAAAACTCGTAAGCGCAAATTACAACCGGCGGCGTAAGAATGACTCAATGCGGTAGCAATGCCGCAAGGCGCCTGCTTCGATACGCACAAAGCGATCTGTGATCGAGAAGCGCCGAGAATCGCTATAACGCTTCTCGGTCGGTTCCCTTCCGTCCGTCCTTTTCAACGCCTTTCGCAGTCGCGCGATCACGCCAGCGCACTGGCACGCTAGCTGCTGAGGCCAGCCCCTGTCCGAGTCGCCCGAATCCGCGGGCGGAGCGGCAACCAGGGAGACCGCCATGCGCAAGATCGCGCTTATCAGTGAACACGCTTCGCCGCTGGCCAGTGTCGGCAGCACCGATTGCGGCGGCCAGAATATCTACGTGGCACACCTGGCGCGCCAGCTTGGCACGCGCGGCTACCTGGTCGACGTGTTCACCCGCCGCGACAAGGCGCTGCTGCCCGAGGTGGTCGCCTTTGCGCCCAATGTACACGTGATCCACGTGCCCGCCGGACCACCGGTGCAGGTGCCCAAGGAGCAATTGCTGCCCTACATGGACGCCTTCGGCGAGTTCCTGGTGGAGTTCATCCGGCACGATCCGGTGGGGTACGACGTGCTGCACGCGAACTTCTTCATGTCGGGGCTGGCCGCGCTGCAGGCACGCCGGGCGCTGGGCATTCCGCTGGTGATGACCTTCCATGCGCTGGGCAAGGTGCGGCGCCTGCACCAGGGCAGCACCGACGGCTTTCCCGATGCGCGCTTCGACATCGAAGACACGCTGGTGCGCGTGTCCGACTGCGTGGTGGCGGAATGTCCGCAGGACCTGGACGACCTGGTCAGCCTGTACGGCGCCGATCCCGGCCGCATCAGCACGGTGCCATGCGGGTTCGACGGCGCCGAGTTTGCCCCGGTAGCGCGACACGCGGCGCGGCGCGAGCTGGGCTGGCAGCGCGATGCCTTCAGCGTGCTGCAGCTGGGCCGGCTGGTGCCGCGCAAGGGCATCGACAACGTCATCCGCGCGCTCGGCTGCCTGCGCCGCGACCACGGCATGCGCGCCGCGCTGTACGTGGTGGGCGGCAATGCCGAGCAGCCCAGCGTGCAGGCCACGCCCGAAATCGGCCGGCTGCAGGGCGTGGCCAAGGAAGAAGGCGTGGCCGACAGCGTGGTGTTCGTCGGCCGGCGCGGACGCGACACACTGCGCCTGTTCTACAGCGCCGCCGACGTGTTCGTCACCACGCCCTGGTACGAGCCCTTCGGCATCACGCCGGTCGAGGCGATGGCCTGCGGCGCGCCGGTGATCGGCGCCGACGTGGGCGGCATCCGTTCCACCGTGGTCGACGGGCAGACCGGCTACCTGGTGCCGCCGAAGGCGCCGGCCGCGCTGGCGGCGCGGCTGGCGACGCTGGCCACGGACCCCGCGCATGCGCGCCAGCTCGGCGAAGCGGGACGGCGCCGCGCACAGCGCCATTTCACCTGGGCCGGCGTGGCGCAGCAGATGGAAGCCGTGTATGCCGGCGTGTGCGCCGGCGCCTGCCCCATCACGGCCGGTGCGCGCCGGGCCGCGGCATGATCCGCCAAAGGAGAACAGAGATGAAGGAAAGCGACCGCAAGCGCATCCTGATCACGGGCGGCGCGGGGTTCCTTGGCTCGCACCTGTGCGAACGGCTGGTGCGGGCCGGGGAGGACGTGCTGTGCGTTGACAACTTCTATACCGGCACCAAGGAGAACATCGCGCACCTGCTCGGCAGGCCGAACTTCGAGCTGCTGCGCCACGACATTACCTTTCCGCTGTACGTCGAGGTGGACGAGATCTACAACCTCGCCTGCCCGGCCTCGCCCGTGCACTACCAGCACGACCCGGTGCAGACCACCAAGACCAGCGTCAACGGCGCGATCAACATGCTGGGGCTGGCCAAGCGGCTCAAGGCGCGCATCCTGCAGGCATCGACCAGCGAAGTCTACGGCGATCCCGAGATGCATCCGCAGCAGGAGGCATACTGGGGCCACGTCAATCCCGTCGGCATCCGCTCCTGCTATGACGAGGGCAAGCGCTGCGCCGAGACGCTGTTCATGGATTACCACCGGCAGCACCGGCTCGATGTCCGGATCGCGCGAATTTTCAACACGTATGGGCCGCGCATGCATCCCGCGGACGGCCGCGTCGTGTCCAACTTCATCACCCAAGCGTTGGCCGGAGCGCCCCTGACCGTCTATGGCGACGGCGCGCAGACGCGCGCCTTCTGCTATGTCGACGACCTGGTGGACGCGCTGGTGCTGCTGATGGAAGCACCCGCTTCCGGCATGCCGGTCAATCTCGGCAATCCGCGCGAGACGACTATGCTGGAGATTGCGCAGGAAGTGCTGCGCGCCACCGGCTCGCATTCGCCGGTCGAGCTGCGCCCCCTGCCCGCCGACGACCCGCACCAGCGCTGCCCCGACATCTCGCTGGCGCAAAGCCTGCTGGGCTGGGCGCCGCGCACGTCGCTTGAAGACGGCCTGCGCCACACGGTCGATTACTTCGCGGCGCGGCTGGCGGCACAGGCGCATGCGCAGGGCGCGCCGGGCAACGTGGTGCCGGTATCCGCCACGGCACGCGAAGCCCGCGCCGTGGTGCTCAACAAGTAGCGCGCGACACGAACCTGCCATTGGCGATGGCAAGGGTGATTCGATGGTGACTGACATAGCCGGCCCGGTGACGGTGATTGCACCGCACCTGGACGATGCGGTGTTCAGCTGCGGCGGCCTGATCGCCGCGGCACGGGGCGCGCGCGTGGTGACGGTCTTCGCCGGCGTCCCGCCCGCCGATGTGCCGGCACCGGACTGGGACCGCGCCGCGGGCTTCGACAGCGCCGAGCAGGCAGTGCGCGCGCGCCGGCGCGAGGACAACCGCGCGCTTGGCATGCTGGGCGCGCAGCCGGTCTGGCTCGATTTCTGGGACAGCCAGTATGGCCGCCGTCATACGCCGCGCGAGATCGCGGACAGCCTGCAGCCCGTGCTGCTGGCGCAGACCGACGGCATGGTGGTTGCGCCGCTCGGCCTGTTCCATTCCGACCACGTGCTGGCGCATGAAGCCTGCCGCCTGCTGATGCAGGCGGCGCAGGTGCGCGCCGCGGCGTGGGCCGCGCTGCTGGTGCCATCGCGAGGGCAGGCGGCATCGGCGCTGCCGGTGCAGTGGCTGTACTACGAGGACGTGATCTACCGCCGGTTGCCCGGGGTGCTGCAGCAACGGCTGGCCGAATGCCTGGGCGCGGGACTGCAAGCGACCCCGGTCAACCTGCCGGTCAGCCAGTACCTCGCGCAGAAGAGCTACGCAGTCAATGCCTACCAGAGCCAGGTGCAGATGTTCGGCGAAGAACAGCTGTGCGACCTGTGCGCGCCTGAGCGCTACTGGTCGCTGTCCGCCGGCGAGTCTGCGCAACGCTGATTCCCCTTCGCGATACCGATAGCGATAGCGATGCCTGCCGACCAAGCCTTGCATGCCGCGCCGCCGGGCGCCTCGCTCGACATCAGCGTGGTGGTGCTGACGCACAACCGGCGCGACACCGTGCGGCACGCCCTGCGCCAGCTCAGCGCGCTGCCGGAGCGCCCGCCCCTCGTGGTGGTCGACAACGCCTCCGACGACGGCACCAGCGCGATGGTCCGTAACGAGTTCCCGCATGCCACGCTGCTGCGCTGCCGGCGCAACCTCGGCGCCGCGGGGCGCAACCTCGGCGCAAACTGGGCGCGCACGCGCTATGTCGCCTTCTGCGACGACGATTGCTGGTGGACGCCGGGCTCGCTCGCCACCGCCTGTGCCATGTTCCGCGACCATCCGCGCGTGGCCGCGCTGACCGCACGCATCCTCGTCGGCGAATGCGCACGCGAGGATCCCGCCTGCGCGCGCATGGCCGACAGCCCGCTGCCGTCGGCCATGCTGCCTGGGCGCGCCATCCTCGGCCTGATGGCTGGCGCCACCGCGTTCCGCACCGAAGCATTCCGCCAGGCCGGCGGCTATCATCCGCGCTTCTTTATCGGCGGCGAAGAAACCTTGCTGGCGCTGGACCTCGCGGCGAGCGGCTGGCACCTGGTCTACGCGCCGCAACTGGTGGTGCACCACCATCCCAGCCCGCTGCGCGACGGCGGCCGGCGCCGCTCGCTGCTGGCGCGCAATGCGGTGTGGGCGGCCTGGCTGCGGCTGCCGTGGCGCATGGCGCTGGAGGAAACGGCGGCTGAGTTGCCGGGCCTGCTGCGTTCGCAGGGGTGGCGCGGCATTGCGGAGGTGCTGAAGGGGATGGCGTGGGTGATGCGCGAGCGGCGGGTGATACCGCGGGAATTGGCCGCGTTGAGGCGGGATTTGCGGGGGCGGTGAAAGCCCTCATCCAGGCTCCTGCTCCGCCCGCGTCGCCAGCGACCTCAGCGCCGCCACCAGCTCGCCGATCCGCACCGGCTTTGACAGATGCAGCTGGAACCCCGCCATCATCGCGCGCATGCGGTCCTGCGGCTCGGCGTGTCCCGATAGCGCGATGGCCGTCATGCGCCGCCCCAGCGGCACCTGCATCTGCGCTTCCAGCCGGCGCACGCGGCGCAGCACGGTGTAGCCGTCTTCCTCGCCGAGCGCCAGGTCGCACAGCAGCACCTGCGGCCACTCGGCCTGCGGCGTCGCCGCCAGCAACCCGATCACTTCGTCGCCGCGCTCCTGCGCGATCGCATGCGCGCCGTAGTCTTCAAGCGCGGCGCTCAGCACCTCGCGCGTGGTTTCGTCGTCGTCCAGCAGCAGCACGCGCATGCCCTTGAGCGCTTGCGTGTCGGGCACTTCGAGCGCCTCGGGCGTGCCGGGCGCCGGGGCGCGCCGCGGCTCCGGCTCCTGCACCGCGCGCATCGGCATCAGCAACTGGCACGCATGAGCGCCGGGATCGGCGGTCAGCGTCACGCCGTGCTCGCCCAGCCATTCGCGCAGTCCCTCCACGTCGTCCAGCGGCCCCTGCTGCGGCGACGCCGACACGCGCAGCCCGGCCTGCCCGTCGTGCCGTTCCAGACGCAGCTCCAGCCGCCCGCCCGGTTCCGTGGTGGCAATCATCTGCTGGCAGAGTTCCCAGATGGCCTTCTGCAGCACGCCGGGATCGCCGGTCACGCGCAGCTCGGCTTCGCTCTGCACCGTGAACAGGTTGACGTGGCGCTCGGCGATGGTCTCACGCAGGCCATCGACCACGCTGGCCACCAGCGTCTCCAGCCGCACCGGCTGCAGCGCCAGGCGCCGCTCGGCGCGCTCCAGTTCGCGCTGCTGCTGCTGCAGCTGCCACATCTGCGTGTAGATGCCGCCGCGCGCCAGCAGCGTGGCGTGCGAGCCCTGCTCGACGATGCGGCCGTGCTCCATCACCAGGATCTGGTCGGCATCGACGATGGTGGAAAGCCGGTGCGCGATGATCAGCGCGGTGCGGCCGCGCGCCACCGCCGACAGCTCCTGCTGGATCGCGCGCTCCGAGCGCGTGTCCAGCGCCGAGGTGGCCTCGTCGAACACCACCAGTGGCGGGCGCTTGAGCATCGCGCGCGCGATCGCCACGCGCTGCCGCTCGCCCCCGGACAGGCGCACGCCGCGCTCGCCGACCTGGGTTTCGTAGCCGTCGGGCAGGCGATCGATAAAGGCATCGAGCTGCGCCGCGCGCGCCGCCGCGACGATATCGGCGCGGGTCGCGCCTTCGCGGCCGTAGCCGATGTTGTAGGCGATGGTGTCGTTGAACAGGATGGTGTCCTGCGGCACGATGCCGATCATCTCGCGCAGGCTGCGCTGCGTCACCAGCCGCAGGTCCTGCCCGTCGATGCCGATGCTGCCGCTATCGGGCTGGTACAGGCGGAACAGCAGCCGCGCCAGCGTCGACTTGCCCGAGCCGCTGCCGCCGACCACCGCCACGGTCTGCCCCGCCTGCGCGCGGAAGCTGACCTCCCACAGGGTCTGGTGGCTGGGGTCGTAGCTGAAGTTGACGCGGTCGAACACGATCTCGCCGCGCGTCACGCGCAGCGGCCGCGCCCCCGGCGCGTCGTCGTCCTCGCCGGGCCTGCCGCGCGCGTCGAGCAACGCGAACAGGCGCTCGACGTTGGTCATGGCGTCGTTCGACTCGCGGAAGATAAAACCCAGCGTATTGAGCGGCAGCACCACCTGGATGATGTAGGCATTGATCAGCACCAGGTCGCCCACCGACAGCGAACCCTGGATCACGCGCTGCGTGGCCAGCAGCATCACCGCCGCCACGCCGAGCGCAATGCATACGCTCTGGCCGATATGCAGCGTCGACAGCGCGTACTGGTTCTCGACGCTGATGCCGACCCAGCGCCGCAATATGTCGGACAGCCGCCGTGTCTCGAACGACTCGCGCGCGAAGAACTTGACCGTGTCGTAGTTGAGCAGGCTGTCGACCACCTTGCTGTTGGTGGTGGCCTCCACCGCATTGACCTTGCGCTGCACGCGCATGCGCCGCTGCGTGTAGTACCAGGTAAAGGCCGAGTACAGCACGAACACGCCCAGGATGATCGCGGCGAACGCGCCGCCATAGGCGCCGATCATGATGGCCAGCACGGAGACGATTTCCATCAGCGTCGGCACGATGGTGAAGACTGCCACGCCCAGCAGGAAGCCGATCGCCGCTGTGCCCTTCTCCAGGTCGCGGATCACGCTGCCGGTGGCGCGCCTGGCATGGAAGCGCGCGCCCAGCGCGTGCAGGTGCGCGAAGGTGCGCTCCATGAACGCTGCCACTGTGCTTTGCGTGACATAGGCGAAGACCACGTCGCGCAGTTCGCTGAAGGCATTGCCCATCAGCCGCAGGATCGCGTAGGCCAGCACCAGGAACACGGGCATGGCCACCAGCCCGAGCCGCGCCGCATCGGTGCCGGCCGCGGCCGGCGCGACTTCGTCGACCACGAGCTTGAGCAGCAGCGGCACCGCCACCGCGCAGGCCTTGGCCAGCAGCAACAGCGATACCGCCACCACCACGCGCAGGCGGAAACGCCATATCGCGCGGAACAGTTCGGCGGCAATGCGGCGGCGGGACGGGGGCGCGATCGGTTGCTGGGGCATGCGTGCTGGGAATCGGCGTTCAGGTCAACGGAGGAAGCGGCGGGACCGGCCGCCTCCGAGGTGTTGGGGCGAGGCAAATTCCGTACCGGTGCGTAGCGCCCGCGGCGCATGGCGCGGAACCTGCTGCGCACCGGCTAGCGGCGCCATGCGTCCCACTGCCAGACATCGATGATGCCCGAGCGCAAGAAGCCACCAGTCAGCCGTGCCGAACTGAACGAATGCCGGCGTTGCCCGCTATGGCGCAATGCCACTCAAGGCGTGCCCGGTGCCGGCGCGGCGCACGCGCGCATCATGCTGGTGGGCGAGCAGCCCGGCTCGCAGGAAGACCTGCAGGGCTCGCCGTTCGTGGGTCCCGCGGGACAGCTGCTGGACGATGCGCTGGAGCGTGCCGGACTGGACCGCGACAAGCTGTTCATGACCAATGCGGTCAAGCATTTCAAGTTCGAATTGCGCGGCAAGCGGCGGCTGCACAAGTCGCCGGGCCAGCTGGAGATCGAAGCGTGCCACCTGTGGCTCGAGCGCGAGCTCAAGCAGGTGGATCCGCGGATCATCGTCGCGCTGGGCGCCACCGCCGCGCGCGCGGTGCTGGGCCGCAAGAGCGTGACGCTGGGCACGATGATGGACACGCCGGTCGAGCACGAGGGCCGGCTCGTCATCGCCACCTATCATCCGTCGTTTGCGCTGCGCCAGCGTTCCGACGACGCGCGCGCGGCCGCATTCGATCGCATCGTGCGCAGCCTGCAAGCAGCCGCGCGGCTGGCGCGCGGCGAAGGCTAGCCGGCCTCAGGAACGGTTCACCGTGGGCGGCGCATCGGGATCGCGGCTGCCCGGGTCGAGCAGGTCGCGCTTGCCGACGCCGGGCGGGAATTCGCCGCGGCCGGGCTTCTCTTCGCTGCGCGGCGCGCGTGGGCTCGAGGATGGGTCCGCGGCCTTATCCTTTCGATGCGAAGCCGCATGCTCCCAGTCCGCAGCGGCGCGTTCGCGCGCACGCTGGTTTTCCGCCGCGTTCTCCCGCAGTTCGCGGTCATCCAGCCCCTGCCGCTTGTCGAGCGAGGGGTTGCCCGACGTGTCGTGCTTGCTTTGCTTCATGGCGCCTCCTGAGCATCAGGCCGCGGCGCGGCCACTCCAGCATGGCGCGCAACTTTCATTCCACGGCGGCACTGCTGCAGCGGGCCGGACACATGCATGCGCCGCGGCACCGCACGCCGCGGGTGACGCCTGTAAGAAGCGCCAGTGCTTGTAGAAAGTGCGATGCAGCGGGTGGCCACGGCGACACGGGCCGTCGTCGTATCCGTGGCCCGGCAAATGCTTTGCACAACAACAGCAGGACAACATCACTCCAGGAGAAACCAATGCGCATCCGCCTTGCGTCCGCTGTGACATCCACTTCCCGCTTTGCCGCGGCCGCCGCGCTGCTGTCGCTGCTGGCCGGCGGCGCGCTGGCCCAGAAGACAGACAGCACCGGTGTGCGCACCGACAAAGGGCCCATCGGCAGCCAGACCATTCCGCCGCCGGGCGCCGCGGTGGCGCCATCCAGCACGCCGGGTGCCACGCCGACCAATCCAGGCGGGCTCGCGCGCGAGCTGGGCGACGTGCCGAAGGAACCGCATACGGCTGGCGGCCTGCCTGGCCGCGACAAGCCCAGGCCCGCGTCGGAAAGCGCCGGCAAGGCCGATCGCGATGGCTTGCACGGCAAGCCGCGCACCGGCAGCGGCGGCGCCAGCATCGACCAGACCCGCGTACCCGATTCCAAGGGACGCTGACATCGATTCGAGCTCGCGGCGGCCTTTTCCGCAGACATCACGACGGCGGGCTGATGGCGTAGAACGGACAACCCAGACAGGATTGAGGAGGCCATCATGACGCGACCGGTCTATAAGACGATGCTGGCGGCGATTGCGCTGCTGCTTGCCACCGGCGCCCATGCGGCGCCGTTGTCGGACAAGCCGGGTACCGCGATGGCGCCGGACAAGGATGCGCTGTTCCTGCGCGACGCGGCCGAGGCCGGCGCGCTGGAGATCGAGGCCAGCAAGCTGGCGCAGACACGCGCAAGCGGCGAAGCGGTCAAGACGTTTGCCGCGCAGATGATCCGCGACCATCAAGCCGCGGACGAGAAGCTGCGTCAGCTGGCGAGGAAACTCGGCATCCAGCTGCCGGCGTCGCCGCCCGAGGTAAAGAAGCAGGAACTGGAAAAACTCGGCAGGCTCAGCGGCGGCGCGTTCGATAGCGCCTACGCCCGCCAGTTCGGCGTCGATGCCCATCAGGAGGCGGTGGCGCTGTTCCGCAATGCCGCTGACGAAGCCAAGGACGACAGCGTCAAGGCATTCGCGCGGCAGACGCTGCCGACGCTGAACCACCACCTCGAGATGGCGCGGCAGCTGGCATCGCAGGCGAAGCAGTGAGCGGCGAAACACACGCGTCAATCAAACGCCAAACAAAAAGCCCCGGAATTTCCGGGGCTTTTTGCTGCTGCAAGGATGACCGGGGCTCAGGCGAAGTTCTTGCCGGCGAAGTCCCAGTTCACGACGTTCCAGAATGCCTCGACGTACTTCGGACGGGCATTGCGGTAGTCGATGTAGTAGGCGTGTTCCCACACGTCGCAGGTCAGCAGCGGCTTGGCATCGGTGGTCAGCGGCGTCGCGGCGTTGGAGGTGGACACCAGGTCCAGCGAGCCGTCGGCCTTCTTCACCAGCCAGGCCCAGCCCGAACCGAAGGTGCCGACGGCAACCTTGGTGAATTCTTCCTTGAACTTGTCGAACGAGCCCCACTTGGCGTTGATGGCATCAGCCAGCGCGCCGGTCGGCTGGCCGCCGCCGTTGGGCTTCAGCGAATCCCAGTAGAAGGTGTGGTTCCACACCTGGGCAGCGTTGTTGAAGATGCCGCCCGACGACTTCTTGACGATCTCTTCCAGGGTCGCGTTCTCGAACTCGGTGCCCTTGATGAGGTTGTTCAGGTTGGTGACGTAGGTCTGGTGGTGCTTGTCATGATGGAACTCCAGCGTCTCCTTGGAGATGTGCGGAGCCAGGGCATCATGCGCGTACGGAAGCGGGGGGAGCTTGTGTTCCATTGTTCTGTCTCTGTGGGTTGGGGTTGTAGGGTCCGGAATTGCCGATTGTAGGGGACTTGGAATACCCGCGCAAACCGCAGGCCTATGCCCCTGCTTCGATGTTAGTTTGTCTGGCGGCGGGTTTCCGGGGCGATTGAGAAAGGCGCCGGTTTGCTCCCGTCTCCCGCTGAGGGGAGAGGGAGAACACCTTGCCTGGGCAAGCTCGGGCCGCTCGGGAGCACCCAAGACCACGCTTTTCTTCGTGCCTCAGAAATCGCCCAGCTTCGCCTGCACGCCGGCAATCGACAGGTCGGCCACGCCCTCGGCCAGATGCGCCTCGACCACGCTGCCCGGGCGGATCTCGGTGGGCGAGCGCAGCGCACGGCCGCGCTGGTCGAGCAGCACCGCGTAGCCGCGCTCGAGCGTGCGCTGCGGTGCCAGCAGCTCCAGCGCACCGGCGGCGCGCGCCAGGCGCTGTCCGGCGCGCTCGTGGCCGCGAGTGGCGGCGGCCTGCAGCCGCTGCCATAGCCGTGCCAGGTCCGCTTGTGCCGCGGCGGTGTCGGGGCGGCATGCGCTCCAGCGCATCGCCAGCACCTGCTGGCGATGCCGCTGCGACACCACGGTGTCGCGCAATGCCGACCGCAAGTGTCGGGCCAGATTGTCGACGCGCGCGCGGCGTTCCTGCAGCTGCGCCTGCGGGCTGCGCACGCGCCGCGCCAGCCAGTCCAGGTGCTGGGCGCGCAGGTCAAGCGCGCGGCGCATCGCCTGCGCCAGCGCGTCGCGGCCGCGCAGGGTCTGCGCCAGCAGGTGCGAGCGGTCGGGGCTGACCAGCTCGGCCGCGCCGGTCGGCGTGGGCGCGCGCACGTCGGCGACGAAATCGGCAATGGTGAAGTCGGTCTCGTGGCCGACGCCGGAAATCAGCGGCAGTGCGCAACGCGCGATCGCATGCGCCACCACCTCTTCATTGAACGACCACAGGTCTTCGATGCTGCCCCCGCCGCGGCACAGGATCAGCACGTCGCAGTCGCGGCGCGCATCGGCCAGGTCGATCGCGTCGGCGATCTTCTGGGCCGCCCCGGCCCCCTGCACCGGTACCGGATAGACCACCACCGGCACATGCGGCGCGCGCCGGCGCAGCGTGGTCAGCACATCGCGCAAGGCGGCTGCCTGCAGCGAAGTGATGACGCCGATGGTGCGCGGGTGCGATGGCACCGCCCGCTTGCGCTCCGGTGCGAACAGGCCGGCCTGCGCCAGCTTTTCCTTCAGCCGCAGGAAGGCTTCGTAAAGGTTGCCCAGGCCGGCGCGGCGCATCGCCTCCACGCCGAGCTGCAGTTCGCCGCGCGCCTCGTACATCGTGACCACGGCGCGCACCTCGACCGCCTCGCCCTCGCGCGGCTGGAAGTCGACATGCTGGTTGCGGCCGCGGAACATCACGCAGCGGATCTGGGCACGCGCATCCTTGAGCGAGAAATACCAGTGGCCGCTGGCCGCGCGGGTGAAGTTGGAGATTTCTCCGCGTACCCAGGCCAGCGGGAAGCTGCGCTCCAGCAATCGGGCGATAGTGTGGTTTAGCTCACCGACAGGAATGACTTCGCGGCCACCGCGGGGGCTGGTGGAGGAAGCGTCACGCGAAAAGCTGGTCAGGTCGGGCATGGCGCACGCCGGTCAAGCGGCGTTGATGGGACATGTCCACAGCATAACTGGTCTGTCAAGGGGGTAGCAGTGATGGGCCGATGCTGCCCGGCGAGCCGCATCACTTCGTACAACTCTTTGATTTCTATGAGATTTATGATTGAAATAAAAATTAGGCAATATAACCAATTCTCTTTTGCATCAACCACTTAGCGGGCGCCAATGGGGCTTGTTCACAAAGTTATCCACAGGATCTCTGGATAAAACGCGCCGTTTACCCGACTTTTTCGCTGATTATTACCTCAAGCGTGGCCGGCATCACGCTGCGGGGCGGCGTAGGCGGCATGTCAAGCCATGCGCCCGCACTGCACCATGTGGAACGTCGAATAGCGAGGCGCCGCCTATTTTTTAGGCAGCGAGCAACACCCCTCATGAAATCAATGGGTTAGCCCACCTCTCCAGACTTTATCCACAGGCCATCCACAATTCTCTCCCTGCCCGGTGTGGAAAAGCTCGGGTATACCCATGCATCGCACCATCGGGCGGTCGTGCAGCACGTCAGGAAGCATTTGCCTATTTTTTAAGCAACCACATGCCATGCTTTTAAAATCAAGGACTTAGATGGATTCTCCGACACCTGTCCACAACCGCTCCACAATACTGTCCCGCAATGGTGTGGATGACCGCGTCACATCGTGCGCGATCGCACCGACAAGGGTATGCAGCAGCTGCAAACCCGCCTTTCTCCGGTGTGCGGCAAGCGTCGCGAGCGCCCGGGACGGATCTGCTTAATTTTTAAGCAGATCCACGCTTCCTTTTGCGAATCAAGCACTTGCATCGCTTGTCCGGCGGCTTTCCACAATCGATCCACAATTCTGTCCCTGCGCCCTGTGGAAAGTCGCCGCCAACATCGGCCGGCACCGATGCGCGCCCGAGACAGCCGGCCCGGCCGTCGCTTGCCGCGCGGCAGGCCGCGGGGTAGAGTTGCGCCTGATTTTTCAGAGCAATGCCGGAGTGCGCTGCCTGCTGACGCGCCTCAAGGCATGCCGACCAGCTGGTTGGGGTTTCTTTATTGGGTTGTCGATCCCGGGGGTCCAATTGTTTTCCATCATTCAAGCGGCCGGCTGGCCGATCTGGCCGCTGTTGCTGGCCTCGGTCCTCGCGCTGGCGCTGGTCGTCGAACGCTTCCTGTCGCTCAAGCGCAGCAAGGTGCTGCCGCCGCGGCTCTATGACGAAGCGCTGGCCGCTGCGCAGCAGCGCCGCGCCACGCCGGAAGTGGTCAACACGATCGAACAGAATTCGCCGCTCGGCCGCGTGCTGGCCGCCGGCCTGCGCCACGTGGTGCTGCAGCCGCACACCTCGCGCGACGCCGCCAAGGATGTGGTCGAGGAAGCCGGCCGTGCGGTCGCGCATGAGCTGGAGCGCTACCTGAACGCACTCGGCACGATCGCCTCGGTGGCGCCGCTGATGGGGCTGCTGGGCACCGTGATCGGCATGATCGAGATCTTCGGCAGCCAGGGCGGCACCGGCGCCAACCCGGAGCAGCTGGCGCACGGCATCTCGGTGGCGCTGTACAACACCGCCTTCGGCCTGATCGTGGCGATCCCGGCGCTGATCTTCTGGCGCTACTTCCGCCGCCGCGTTGACGACTACGTGGCCGAGCTGGAATTCCGCGCCACCGCGTTCCTGGACGCGATCCTGCCGCAGCGCCGTAGCTGATCACGGACCCGCCACGCCATGCGATTCCGTTCCCGCCAGCGGCGCGAAGAGCCGGAGATCAACCTGATCCCGCTGATCGACGTGCTGCTCGTGATCCTGATCTTCCTGATGATCACGACCACGTACTCGCGCTATACCGAGCTGCAGATCCAGCTGCCCACCGCCGACGCCGAGCGCGCCCAGCAGCGGCCGCAGGAAATCGTGGTGTCGGTGTCGTCGCGCGGGGTCTACTCGATCAACAAGAAAGTGCTGGAGCAGAAAGACGTTACCAGCCTCGCCGACCAGCTGCGCGCCGCGTCCGGCCCCGCCGGCGCCGGGGGATCCGGCAATGGCCAGCCGCCGGTGGTGATCGTCAACGCCGATGCGCAGGCCAGCCACCAGGCGGTGGTCAACGTGATGGAAGCCGCGCGGCTGGCCGGGCTGTCGCGCCTGACCTTCGCCACGCAGAGCTCGCAGCCGCGCTGAGATCCGGCATCGTCGTTGTCCCGCGGAAGCGGGGAACGGCGGCCTTGCCTGCGGGCGCAAAGCCAGCCTGGCCGGGCTTGCCCCATGCGCTGCGCAGTGCCCATAATGGGTGGATCCGCCGGTCCTTGCCGATCCTCCCTTTCGGTCCCCTCCAGTCCCTTTGGGTCCCTTTTCGGGGGCGCGGGATCCCGGGCGCACTACAATCCCATCCCATCCACGACCTGAACGACTCGCCGCGTCCATGCCCGCTCCCCGCCATGCCCTCGCCGACTTCGTGACCGCCCAGTGGCAGCGCCGCGGCTGGTTTGCCTGGGTCATGCTGCCGTTCTCGCTGCTGTTCGGGCTGGTCGCCCGCGTGCGCCGGCACGGCTACCGGCGTGGCTGGTTCAAGTCCACGCGGCTGCCGATGCCGGTGGTGGTGGTGGGCAACGTGACCGTGGGCGGCACCGGCAAGACGCCGGCGGTGATCGCGCTGGCCCACGCGCTGACCGAGGCCGGCCTGCGCCCCGGCGTGGTGTCGCGCGGCTATGGCGTCGAGCTCAAGCATCCGCGCCGGGTCAAGCCGACCTCGCAGGCCAGCGACGTCGGCGACGAGCCGCTGCTGATCGCGCGCGCCACCGACGTGCCGGTGTGGGTGTTCCCGGACCGCGCGCTGTGCGCGCAGACCATGCTGGTGTCGCACCCCGGCGTCAACGTGCTGCTGCTCGACGACGGCCTGCAGCACTACAAGCTGCAGCGCGATTTCGAGATCGTGATGTTCGACACGCGCATGGGCGGCAATGGCCTGATGCTGCCGGCCGGCCCGCTGCGCGAGCCGCTGACGCGCCCGCGCGACGCCACGCTGATCAATGATCCCAACTTCCGCGCCACGCCCGACCGCCCCGGCGTCTACGGCATGCGGCTGGAGCTGGAAGACGCCTGGCAGCTGAACGACCCGACCATGGCGCGGCCCGTTGCCGCCTTTGCCGGGCGGCGCGTGCTGGCCGCGGCCGGCATCGGCAACCCCGAGCGCTTCTTCGCCAGCCTGCGCGGCGCCGGTCTGTCGCCGAAGACGCTGCCGCTGCCCGACCACTATGACTTTGCCGAAGACCCGTTCACCGGCAACGCCGACGCGCTCGATGCCGACGTGATCCTGATCACCGAGAAGGATGCCGTAAAATGCGAGCGCTTCGACGACCCGCGCATCTGGGTCGTGCCTACCAGGCCGGTGATCGACGCTGGCCTGATCGACAAAATCCGCAGCGCCGTGCTGGCGCATATCAACACCGCACCGACCGCGCAGTCGGCGGCGGCCACGTCCGGCGACGCCGGGCGCAACGAGGAACACCGAGATGGACAACCGGCTGCTTGAAATCCTGGTCTGCCCGCTGTGCAAGGGCAAGCTGGAATACGACCGCGCCGCGCAGGAACTGATCTGCCACGCCGACAAGCTCGCATACCCGATCCGCGACGGCATCCCGGTGATGCTCGCCGACGAAGCGCGCCAGTCGGTGCCGGGCCGTGCCATCGACCCCGACGCGCCGGTGAATGGCAACTGAGCGCCACCGCGGGCAACTGAAGCTAACCAAGCCAGCACCATGACCGTTCCGGCCTTCACCGTCGTCATCCCCGCGCGGCTCGCTTCGACCCGCCTGCCCGACAAGCCGCTGGCCGATATCGGCGGGCGCCCGATGGTCGTGCGCGTGGCCGAACGCGCCCATGCCTCGTCCGCCCGGCGCACCGTGGTCGCCACCGACGCCCCGTCCGTGGCGCAGGTCTGCGCGGACCACGGCATCGAAGCCGTGCTGACCCGCGCCGACCACCCCACCGGCACCGACCGCCTGGCCGAAGTGGCAACGCAACTCGCCCTGCCCGACGACGCCATCGTGGTCAACGTGCAAGGCGACGAGCCGCTGATCGACCCCACGCTGATCGACGAGGTGGCGCTGCACCTGTCGCGCCACGCCGACTGCGCCATCGCCACCGCGGCCCACCCGCTGCACGATATCGCCGAGGTCTTCAATCCCAACGTGGTCAAGGTCGTGTGCGACGCCGCCGGACGCGCGCTGTATTTCTCGCGCGCGCCGATCCCGTGGGCGCGCGACGCGTGGGCGGGTGTGCCGGCCGTGCCCGCCGCGATGGCCCTGGTCCCGCTGCCGGCCATGCCGGTGCTGCGCCATATCGGCCTGTACGCCTATCGCGCCGGCTTCCTGCGGCGCTTCCCGACCCTGGCCGCCGCGCCGCTCGAGCAGACCGAGGCGCTGGAGCAACTGCGCGCAATGTGGCATGGCGAGCGCATCGCCGTGGTGGAAACCGCTGCCGCCCCGGCGCCCGGCGTCGACACCCCGGCCGACCTGGAGCGCGTGCGCGCGCTGTGGGCCGAGTCGATGGCGCAGGACGGGCCCTGATCGCCACCCCACCCTGATCGACAACCTGGGCGCCAGCCACGCCGGCCAGCCGCCCGCTCAGGTTCAAACTGCTGCAACCTGAACCGGGGGGCGGATTTCAGGCCGAATCGGCGCCGCCTCATGGCATAATGCTTGCCGATACAGAGCCGCCCCGGCTGTGCGCCAACGCGCCGCCGGCCAAGGCTCGGTGGGGAGATAAAGATAGAGCCCGACTGGTGCGCCGCGCCGCCATCCCCCTGGCAGCCGCCGCCGGACGTCCGCGTGGGCATGATGTGCCTGCGCCAAATGCCGTCAGTATCCGAACAAGACAGCTAGTAAGTCTTGCGTCAAGTTGCGGCATTACCCTCCTTCTGATCTCCCGCCACACCAGATTCAAAACTCTGAGGACCCGTAAATGCGTTTGATCCTGTTGGGCGCACCCGGCGCCGGCAAAGGCACGCAAGCCAAGTTCATCTGCGAGAAGTTCGCCATTCCGCAAATTTCCACCGGCGACATGCTGCGCGCGGCGGTGAAGGCCGGCACCCCCCTGGGCGTGGAAGCCAAGAAGGTCATGGACGCGGGCGGACTGGTGTCGGATGACATCATCATCGGCCTGGTGAAAGACCGGCTGAAGCAGGACGACTGCAAGAACGGCTACCTGTTCGACGGCTTCCCGCGCACCATCCCGCAGGCCGAAGCCATGAAGGAAGCCGGCGTGGCAATCGACTACGTGCTGGAAATCGACGTCCCGTTCGATGCCATCATCGAGCGCATGAGCGGCCGGCGCGTCCACGTGGCCTCGGGCCGCACCTACCACGTCAAGTACAACCCGCCGAAGGCCGAAGGCATCGACGACGAAACCGGCGAAGCGCTGATCCAGCGCGACGACGACAAGGAAGAGACGGTCAAGAAGCGCCTAGACGTCTACTCCCAGCAAACCCGCCCGCTGGTCGACTACTACTCGGACTGGGCCGCCAAGGGCGACCCCAGCGCCAAGGTAGCGCCGCCGAAGTACCGCAAGATCTCCGGCGTCGGCAACGTCGACGAGATCACCGCGCAAGTGTTTGACGCACTGAAGTAAGCCAGACAATACAACGCAAAAAGCGGCCCAAGGGCCGCTTTTTCTTTGGGGCTGCGCGCTGCGCAGCCGCAGGCGTTCCTACATTGAACCGTGCATATCAAATATCCACCAGATATCAGCACGGGCCAAACCCCCTTGCACAACAACCTCCACCCCGTACAATAGTTGACGTTTACGTAAACGGAAATCAACCCCAAAAGGAGACACCGCAAAATGCAAATCAAAGACAACGTCTTCATCATCACCGGCGGCGCCTCCGGCCTGGGCGCCGGCACGGCAAAAATGCTGGCTGAAGCCGGCGCCAAAGTCATCATCGCGGACCTCAACGAGCAAACCGGCCAATCCCTCGCCACCGAACTGAACGGCCAGTTCATCCGCTGCGACGTCACCTCCGAAGCCGACGGCCAGGCCGTGGTCGCCGCCGCCCAGGCACTGGGCCGCCTGTCGGGCCTGATCAACTGCGCCGGCATCGCCACCGCCAACAAGACGGTAGGCAAGAACGGCCCGCATCCGCTGGATGCCTTCGACAAGACCATCCGCATCAACCTGATCGGCACCTTCAACATGATCCGCCTGGCCGCCGCCGCCATGGTCCAGAACACTCCCGACAGCGAAGGCGAGCGCGGCGTGATCATCAACACCGCCTCGGTGGCGGCCTTCGACGGCCAGATCGGCCAGGCCGCCTATGCCGCCTCCAAGGGCGGCGTGGTCGCCATGACCCTGGCCATCGCCCGCGACCTGTCCCGCGACGGTGTCCGCTGCATGACCATCGCCCCGGGCATCTTTGAAACGCCCATGCTGCTCGGCATGCCGCAGGAAGTGCAGGACGCCCTCGGCAGGATGGTTCCGTTCCCCCCGCGCCTGGGCCGTCCGGCGGAGTACGCCAAGCTGGCCCGCGCGATCATCGAAAACACGATGCTGAACGGCGAAGTGATCCGTCTCGACGGCGCGATCCGGATGCAGCCGAAGTAATCAAGCGCCGGCGCTCAGGCCGCTGCGCCCATCGCGGGCGCCTCGACGCGCAGCGTCAGGCGCCGCACCAGCGCCCACACCGCCGCCGCGGCGGGCGACAGCGAGCGGTCCTCGCGCCGGACCATGACGATGCTGCGCTCCTCGCGCGGCACCAGCGGCCGCCACACCAGCGGCGATGCGGCGGGCAGCGGCAGCGAGAAAGAGGGCAGCACGGAGGCGCCAATGCCGGCCTCGACCATGCCGAACACGCTGGCCGAGTGCCCGAGTTCCTGCACCACCTGCGGCGCCACGCCGTGGCGGCCGAAGATGCGGTCGATCAGCGGCCGGCTGCCCGAGGCAAAGTCCAGCAGCACCAGCCGCATGCCATGCAGCGCCGACCACGGCACCGTGGCCGACTGCGCCAGCGGATGGTCGCGCCGGCAGACAAAGCAGAACGGGTCGGTTGCCACCGGCTCCACCGCCAGCCCTTCGCGCACCAGCGGATCGATCAGCACGCCGAAATCGACTGCGCCGGCGCGGACCTGCTCGAGGCCGTCGGCCTGTACGTTGTCGCGCACAATCAGCCGGATATCGGGGTATTGCGCGGCGCAGGCGGCGACATACATCGGCATCAGCCGCGCGGAAATGGTTGGAGCTCCAGCTATTACGACACGGCCGCGATAGCGTTCGCCTAACTGCCTCGTTTCTTCGAGGGTGTCGTCGAGCTGCCCCAGCAGCCGCTCCAGCGCCGGCACCAGCGCATGGCCGGCATCGGTCAGCACCACCTCACGCGTAGTGCGGTCGAGCAGCTTGACGCCAAGTGCCTCTTCCAGCTCTGCGACGCCGCGGCTGACCGCCGGCTGGGTCAGTCCCACCACCTCCGCGGCGCGGCTGAAACCGCCGCTGCCGGCCACCGCGAGGAAGACGCGCAGCTGGCGCAGTGTGTAATTCATGCAACGACCGGATAAATAGATTCTATAAATGAATTTGCATTCTAGACCCGGCTGGCGTCCAATACTAGGCAAAACCCTAACCAACCGCAGTCATGTCTCGTCTTTTTGCCAAGCTCAAGAAACTTTATGACCTGATCGACGGCTTCGTCCTCGTCATGCTGACCGCCATCGCCATTGCCCTGGCGGCCCCGGAGATCGGCACCGGCAAGGGCCCGCTGCACCTGGGCCTGGTCACCAGCGTGGGCGTGGCACTGGTCTTCTTCCTGCATGGCGCGGCACTGTCGCGTGACAAGCTGGTGTCTGGCGCCAAGAACTGGCGCCTGCATGTGTTCGTGCAGTCGTTCACCTACGTGGTCTTTCCGGTGGTCGGCGCGCTGCTGATGCTGGCCCTGCACAACACGCTGCCGGCGGACCTGCTGCTGGGTGTGTTCTTCCTGTGCGCGCTGCCTTCGACGGTGTCGTCGTCGGTGGCCATGACCTCGATGGCGCGCGGCAACGTGTCGGGCGCGATCTTCAATGCCACCATCTCGGGCCTGATCGGCATGCTGGTCACGCCGGTGCTGATGGGGCTGGTGATCAGCGCCAGCGGCGCCTCGATGCCGCTGGGCAAGGCGCTCACCGGCGTGGCGCTGCAGCTGCTGCTGCCGTTCGCGCTGGGCCAGCTGCTGCGCCCGCTGATCGGCAACTGGCTGGCGAAGAAGAAGCAGATCACCACCAAGATCGACCGCGGCGTGATCGTGCTGATCGTCTATTCATCGTTCTGCGATGCCACCGCACAGGGCCTGTGGCACCAGTATGAGTGGCAGACCATTGGCGCGGTGATGCTGATCGCCGCGGTGCTGCTGTTCGTGGTGCTGGGCTTCACCACGCTGACCGCCCGCCGCATGGGTTTCTCGGTCGAGGACGAGATCACCGCGGTGTTCTGCGGCTCGAAGAAGAGCCTGGCCAACGGCATCCCGATGGCAAAGATCCTGTTTGCCGGGCATCCCGCGCTGGGGCTGCTGGTGCTGCCGCTGATGGTCTATCACCAGCTGCAGCTCATTGTCTGCTCGGTGATCGCGGCGCGCTACGCCAACCGGGATGCGCTGCTGGAGGATCGCGCGGCGGCGCGGGCGTAAGATGGCGCAGTCGTAAGAAAACCGGGGCATGCCCCGGTTTTCTTCGTCCATCCCGGTCACACCGACGGGTTCTTCGACAACGGCGGATTCTTCGCGAAGTAGGCCTTGATCCCGCGCAGGATGGCATTGGCCAGCTGTTCCTGGTGCGCGCTGTCGTTGAGCTTGCGCTCCTCCGCCGGGTTGCTGATAAACGCGGTTTCGATCAGGATCGACGGGATGTCCGGCGCCTTCAGCACCGCAAACCCGGCCTGTTCCACGTGCGCCTTGTGCAGCCGGTTGATGCCGCCGATCTCGCCCAGCACGGACTTGCCGACCTGCAGGCTGTCGTTGATCTGCGCGGTGGTGGACAGGTCCAGCAGTACGCGCGCGACCTGCGCATCCTTGTTGCCCATGTTGGCGCCGCCGATCAGGTCGGAGGCGTTTTCCTTGTTGGCCAGCCAGCGCGCCGCGGTGCTGGAGGCGCCGCGCTCGGACAGCGCGAATACCGAAGCACCATTGGCTTCCGGCGACAGGAAGGCATCGGCGTGGATCGACACGAACAGGTCGGCCTGCACCCGGCGCGCCTTCTGCACGCGCACGTTCAGCGGCACGAAGAAATCGGCATCGCGCGTCATCATCGCGCGCATATTGGGCTGGGCGTCGATCTTGGCGCGCAGCCGGTGCGCGATCTGCAGGACCACGTCCTTCTCGCGCGAACCAGCGGCGCCGATCGCGCCGGGGTCTTCGCCGCCGTGGCCCGGATCGAGCGCCACCGTCAGCAGGCGGCGCATCTTGAACGGGCGCTCGGCAGTCGGGTTGTCGCGCGCGACGGGCGGCACCACGGGGGCATCGGGCTTCGGCACCACCGGCGCAGACGGCTTGGGCCGGGTGGCAACCACCGGCGGCGGCGGCGCGGTGGTGGCCGGCACTTCGCCCTTCTCGTCGAACTTGCGCACCAGCGCGCCGATGGCATCTTCCTCGGCACCGGCCGGGGCGCCGGCGATGCTGTCCGGACCCGGGGCCGGGTCCGAGGTGGCGAAGCGGCGCTGCTTGTCCTCGGTGTCGCGCACCAGTTTCCACAGCGGGTCGGGCGGGTTGACCGGGTACAGGTCGAACACCAGCCGGTTGCGGTAGCTGCCGATCGGCAGCAACGTGAACACCTGGGGCGCCACGTTCTCCTTCAGGTCGAACACCATCCGCACCACGCGCGGGCGGTTCTGGCCGACGCGCACGGTCTGGATATACGGGTCGTTGGGCGTGATCTTGGCCACCAGCTCGCGCAGCGTGGGCGACAGGTCCAGGCCATCGATATCCACCACCAGCCTGTCCGGATCGCGAATCATCTGGTGCACCGCGGACAGCGGCGCGTCGGATTCGATGGTGACGCGGGTGTAGTCCTCGGCCGGCCATACGCGCACCGCGACGATGCCGGCGCCGAACGCGATCTGCGGACCGGCAAGCGTCAGCACGGCAGTGCCCGCGCCCAGCTTCAGCGCCTGCGCCATCCATTTGCGGCGCGCCTGCAGCAGGCCGTCGGGTCCATCGGGGCGGTCGGTGGCTAGTCGCTTGATCAGCATGCGTTCAGCAGGGTAAGTCCAGTGGGAGTATAGGCGCGCAAGGTCGCGATGCGCCGCTCGCCGGCGTCGCCGGCGAGCATTTCGCTGTCGGCCGGCCGTGCCGTGTCCGATTGGAGCAACACGTGCAGGTCGGGTTCCCCCAGCAGGCGCCCCGCCTTCTCCGGCCATTCGACCAGGTTAAAGGCCGGTTCGGCGAAACAGTCGCGGAAACCCGCATCGATCCACTCCTCCGGATCGGCGAAGCGGTACAGGTCGAAGTGGTAGACCGTCAGCGGCGACCCGTCGGCGCGGGCCACCTCGTAGGGCTCGCACAGCGTGTAGGTGGGGCTGCGGACCTTGCCGGCATGGCCGAGCGCGCGCAGCACCGCGCGCGACAGCGTGGTCTTGCCGGCGCCGAGGTCGCCGGACAGCTGCACATGCACCGCGCGCGGCGGCATGGCCTGCACGGTGGCGGCCAGCGCGGCGCCCAGGCGCGCGGTGGCGGCTTCGTCGGGCAGCGTCAGGGTGCGTTCTTCGAGCAAGGGCATTGCGTACAATTCAGGGATGATCGACCCAGCAGTCAAGCCGCCGGCCAGCGCGCCAGGCGCGCACAGTGTTCCCGCAAACGCTCCAGGGCAATCCGGCCAGGCCGGGCACGCCAACCCTGAGGAGCTGGCGGCGCTTGCGGAGTCCATCCGCGCATGGGGCGCCGCGCTGGGTTTTGCGTCGGTGCGCATCGCCGACGTCGATCTTGGCCACGCCGAGCCGGGGCTTCTGGCATGGCTGGAGCAGGGTTATCACGGCGACATGGATTATATGGCGAACCACGGCTTGCGGCGCGCCCGTCCGGCCGAACTGGTGCCGGGCACGGTACGCGCCATCGTGGCGCGCATGCCCTATGTCCCCGCCAGCGAGACCCCGCCGGGCGCGCCCGACTGGCGCCGGCGCGAACTGGCGCGGCTGGGCGATCCGGCCACCGCGGTGGTGTCGCTGTACGCGCGCGGCCGCGACTATCACAAGGTCCTGCGCAGCCGTCTCCAGCAGCTCGCCAGCCGGATCGAGGCCGAAATCGGCAAGTTCGGCTACCGCGTCTTTACCGATTCCGCGCCGGTGATGGAAGTGGCGCTGGCCAGCCAGGGGGGACTCGGCTGGCGCGGCAAGCATACGCTGCTGCTCGACCGCGACGGCGGCTCGATGTTCTTCCTGGGCGAGATCCTGGTCGATATCCCGCTGCCGGCCGATGCGCCCGAAACGGACCACTGCGGCAATTGCCACCGCTGCCTCGACATCTGCCCCACGCGCGCGATCGTCGCGCCCTACCGGCTCGATGCGCGCCGCTGCATCTCCTATCTGACCATCGAGCACAAGGGCCCGATCCCGGTCGAATTCCGCGCGCCGATGGGCAACCGTGTCTACGGCTGCGACGACTGCCAGCTGGCCTGCCCGTGGAACAAGTTCGCGCACGTGGCCAGCGTGCCGGATTTCGACGTGCGCAATGGCCTGGACGCGCCCGACATGGTGGCGCTGTTCCAGTGGACCGAAGACGAGTTCAACCAGCGCCTGGAGGGCAGCCCGATCCGCCGCATCGGCCATGAGCGCTGGCTGCGCAACCTGGCGGTGGGGCTTGGCAACAGCCTGCGCGCCGCGCTTTCCGGCACGCGCGCGGAAGACGCCGCCCTGGCCGCGCGCATCCGCGAAGCGTTGCAGGCGCGGCGCGATTCCGCTTCGCCGCTGGTGCAGGAGCATATCGACTGGGCACTCGCGCAGGGCGAGCCCGCACGCACTAGCTGACCAGGGCCAGCCACAGCGGCGTGGTAACGATGGCACCCACCGTCATCACCGATATCGTGGCCGCCACCATGGGTCCGTTGCCGCCCATGCGCACCGCCAGGATATAGGCGCTCGACGCGGTCGGCAGCGAGGCATACAGCACCACGATCTGGTACTGCAACGCGGTCAGCGGCAAGTACCGGCCCACCAGCCACGCCGTGCACGGCATCGCCAGCAGCTTGACCCCGGTCCACCACGCCACCGGCCCCGCCGTTCCGGTCGCCCCGCTCATCTGCAACCCGGCGCCCACCGTCATCAGCCCCAGCGCGGTCGAGGCCGAGCCAAGCCGGTTCAGCGTCATCGCCACCACCTCGGGCGGGTGCAAGCCCAGCAGGTTGGTCACGAGGCCGCCTGCGGTGGCCAGGATCAGCGGGTTGCGCGCCAGTTCCTTCCACAGCGCGGTCTCGCCGTGCCGGGCCAGCGCCCACACCGCCGCCACGTTGCACAGCGGCACGGTACAGCCGACGATCACCGCCATCAGCGCGAGCCCTTCGCTGCCGCCCAGGCGCGACGCCAGCGCCAGGCCGATGTAAGAGTTGAAGCGAAAGGCGGTCTGCAGGCCCGAGGCAAAGCTCAGCGCATCGGGCTTCAGCACCCACTTGACGGCGTAGCCGCCGGCCATGCCGACGGCCATCGCCAGCAGCGCCAGGCCCAGCATCGCCGAGGTCGAGGAAAAATCAAAGACCGCGGCATTGGTCGACTGGAGCAGCAGCGCCGGGAACAGCACAAAGTAGACCAGCCGCTCCACCCCGCCCCAGAAGGCGCGGTCGAACGGGGAATAGCGCACCAGCAGCCAGCCGATCAGGATCAGGCTGAAGTCAGGCACCAGCAGGAGAGCAGGAGACATTGTCGTTGTTGTTGTAATGGCGAGGGCACGGCGCGGTAACTGCCCGGCGTCCCGTCGCGATCCCGGCCGCATGGGGGATGCAAATAACGGCTGGCGATCTGGAATGTGCAGACTAGGGCAGATACGGATAGGTATTTTTCCAGATTTAGGTCAGCATGGCATGCCAAGTTGTACGCCCTGCCGCCATGTTGTCCCGCATCCGTTCCGCGCCGCCGGGCCCGGACACCCGCCTTCGCTCCCGTTCACGCCCTGGCCTGCCAAGCGGCCTGACCAGCCGCCTGCGCTCGCGCGCGGCCGCCCTGCTGGTGATGCTGTGCACCACCACCGCGGCCGTTGCCATGCCGGCGCGCGCGGTCGAGATGGAGGGAATCCGCTTCGATGACGCCGCGCGCGTGGGCGGCAAGGAACTGCAGCTCAACGGCGCCGCGCTGCGCGCGGGCTTCCTGACCAAGGGCTACGTGGCCGCGCTGTACCTGCAGGAAAAGGCCCGCAATGCGACCGTGGTACTCGGCACGCCCGGCGCCAAGCGGCTACAGTTGCGCATGCTGCGCGAGGCCGAACCGCCCGCCTTTGCCCGCGCCATCCGCCAGGGCATCCGCGACAACCACAGCGAAGCGCAGGTGCAGGGCCTGGCCGCGCGGCTGGTGCAGTTCGAGCGCACCCTGGGCGAGGTCGGCAACGCGCACAAGGGCGACGTGATCAACCTGGACTTTACCCCGCAGGCGGGCACCGTCGTCGCCATCAACGGCACGCCGCGCGGCCGCCCGATCCCTGGCGAAGACTTCTACCAGGCCGTGCTGCGGGTGTTCCTGGGCGACCGTCCGGTCGACCAGGACGTCAAGCGCGGACTGCTCGGCGGATAACGCGGCAGCCCTCCTTTACGCTGCGGCCGCCCTCATTTACGCTGCCGCCGCCGTGCCTGTACCTGTGGCACCGCGACGGTTTCTTTGCTTCCGGGCAGCACCCTGCCCGGACTTCTGACGGGAGACATGATCTCATGCAAGCTGGCAAACTCGCTCTGACCCTGGCCCTGGCCGCGGCCGCCACCACGGCGCACGCCCAGAGCTTTCCGACCAAGCCGATCCGCCTGATTATTCCGTTCGCACCGGGCGGCACCACCGACATCGTCGGCCGCGGCGCCGCCGACCAGATGAGCCGCATCCTGGGCCAGCCGGTGGTCGTGGAAAACCGCGCCGGCGGGGGCGGCTCGATCGGTGCGGACGCGATCGCCAAGGCGGCGCCGGACGGCTACACCATCGGCATCTCGACGGTGTCGACCATGGCCGTGAACCCGGCCTGCAACCCCAAGCTGTCGTACGACCCGATCAAGGACTTCAAGCCCATCACCAACCTGGCCAACGTGGCCAACGTGATCGCGGTGAACCCGAACTTCCCGGCCAAGACCTACAAGGAATTCCTGGCCGTGCTGAAAGCCAACCCGGGCAAGTACTCTTACGCGTCATCGGGCACCTGCGGCTTCGGCCACATGCTGGGCGAGCAGTTCAAGGTCTCGACCAAGACCTTCATGGTCCATATCCCGTACCGCGGCGCGGGCCCGGCGCTGAACGACGTGCTGGCCGGCCAGGTACCGATCATGGTGGACAACCTGCCGTCGTCGATGCCCTACATCAAGGCCGGCAAGCTGCGCCCGCTGGTGGTGGCCTGGAACAAGCGCCTGGACTCGCTGCCGGACGTGCCGACCTTCGGCGAAATGGGCCTGAAGGAGCCGAACGACCCGGCCTGGTACGGCCTGGTGGCGCCTGCCGGCACGCCTGACGACGTCATCAAGAAGCTGAACGAGGCCGCGGTCAAGGCCCTGCAGGACAAGGGCTTCCAGGAGCGCCTGCGCACCGCCGGCGCCGAGCCGTCGGGCAATACGCCGGCGCAGCACGCGGCCGAGATCAAGAAGGAATTCGACAAGATGAAGAACCTGGTGAAGGTGCAGAACATCAAGCTGGAGCAGTAATCCGGCCGCAGCATCGCATTCGCCACTGAAGGCCGCCAGCCAGGGCGGCCTTTTTTCTTGCCGGCGCAAAAAGCACTAGAATCCAGCATCCGCCCCAGCCAGACCGCCATGCCCGCCATATACGATGCCATCCTCCCTGCCCCGTTCGGCAAGGTCGGCGTGCGCACGGACGGCACACGCATCCGGGCCATCGTGTACCTGCCCGGGCACGTCGAGGCACGCGCGCCGGCCGATGCGCAGGCGCGGGAACTCGTGGCCCGGCTCGAAGCGCAGCTCGAGGCCTACTACGCCAACCCCGACGCGCGCTTCGACCTGCCGCTGGCACCGGCGGGCAGCGATTTCCAGCAGCGCGTCTGGCAGGCCATCGCCGCCGTGCCGCGCGGCGCCACCACCACCTACGGCACTATTGCCGGGGCCATCGGCGCGATGCCGCGCGCGGTGGGCCAGGCCTGCGGCCAGAACCCGTTCCCGATCGTGATTCCCTGCCATCGCGTGGTCTCGGCCCGCGGCATCGGCGGCTTCTCCCATCATGCCGAAGATGGTTTCTACCTCGACGTCAAACGCTGGCTGCTGCGCCATGAGGGCGCCATGCTGATATGAGCCCCGTGACACGCACGGCAGCGGCGGACGCACCGCCCGACCTCGCCGCGTCTCCCAGCGATGCCGACGCGGCGCTGGTCGGCCGCTTCTGCGATGCGCTGTGGCTGGAAGACGGCCTGTCGCAGAACACCATCGACGCCTACCGGCGCGACCTGACCCTGCTGGCGCGCTGGCTGCGCCACGAAGGCTGCGGCGAGCTGCCGGCCGTGGACGACAGCGTGCTGTCGGCCTACTTCAACGCGCGCCACACGCAGACGCGCGCGTCGTCGGCCAACCGCCGGCTCGCGGTGTTCCGGCGCTTCTACCAGTGGGCGCTGCGCGAGCACGTCGTCGAGGCCGATCCCTGCCTGCTGCTGCGCCCCGCCAAGCAGCCGCCGCGCTACCCCAAGACCCTGACCGAGGCGCAGGTCGACGCGCTGCTGGAAGCGCCCGACACCGGCACGCCGCTGGGCCTGCGCGACCGCACCATGCTGGAGCTGATGTACGCCAGCGGCCTGCGCGTGTCCGAGCTGACGCAGATGAAGACCATCGAGATCGGCCTGAACGAGGGCGTGGCGCGCGTGGTTGGCGGCAAGGGCGACAAGGAACGGCTGGTCCCGTTCGGCCAGCAGGCTGCCGACTGGCTGCGCAGCTACCTCGCCAGCGCGCGTCCCGCGCTGCTGGCCGGGCGCGCCTGCGACGCGCTGTTCGTCACGCAGCGCGGCGAGGGCATGACGCGGCAGGCGTTCTGGCACCTGATCAAGCGCCACGCGCGCGATGCCGGCGTGCACGCGCCGCTGTCGCCGCACACGCTGCGGCACGCCTTTGCCACGCACCTGCTCAACCACGGCGCCGACCTGCGCGTGGTGCAGCTGCTGCTCGGCCATGCCGATATCTCCACCACGCAGATCTACACCCACGTCGCGCGCGAGCGCCTGCGCGAGCTGCACCAGCAGCACCATCCGCGTGGGTGAGTGAAACTTAGCGACACTTAGCGGCACCATCGCCATGAGCAAGAACAAGCACGTCTCCGAAACCCCCGCCACCCAGTTCCTGCGCAAGCAAGGCGTGGACTTCGGCGAACACCCCTATGAATACGTCGAGCATGGCGGCACCGGAGAATCGGCGCGCCAGCTCGGCGTTCCCGAGCACGACGTGGTCAAGACCCTGATCATGGAAGACGAGCGCGCGCAGCCGCTGGTGGTGCTGATGCACGGCGACTGCTCGGTCTCGACCAAGAACCTGGCGCGCCAGACCGGGCGCAAGAGCGTGCAGCCGTGCAAGCCGGAAGTGGCGCAGCGCCACAGCGGCTACATGGTCGGCGGCACCTCGCCGTTCGGCACGCGCAAGCGCATGCCGGTGTATGTGGAGGCCACGGTGCTGGAGCTGGAGCGCATTTATATCAACGGTGGGCGGCGCGGCTACCTCGTCAGCCTGGACCCGAAGCTGCTGCGGGGACTGGTCGATGCACAACCGGTCCAATGCGCGCTGCCTGACTGAGGCACTGGCCAGGCGCCCCAGTCGCCACCTGGGCGACACCTGGCGACACGCGCATGGCGGCCGCGCGTGCCAATCCGGGAAGTCACGGACGTGGTGAAGGCGCCGCCGCGCTACAATCCCGCCAGCTTGAAAACACCCCACTGCACATGGCTAACCTGCCTAACCTGATATTCGCCCTCGCCGCCTACCTGATCGGCTCGATTTCCTTTGCCGTTGTCGTCAGCAAGCTGATGGGGCTGCCGGATCCGCATTCATACGGCTCGGGCAACCCGGGGGCGACCAATGTGCTGCGCACCGGCAACAAGAAGGCCGCGATCCTGACGCTGATCGGCGATGCGCTGAAGGGCTGGCTGGCGGTGTGGCTGGCGGCGCGCTTCGGCCCGGCCTACGGGTTGAACGAGACCGGCCTGGCCATGGTGGCGCTGGCGGTGTTTCTCGGCCACCTGTTCCCGGTGTACCACCGCTTTGCCGGCGGCAAGGGCGTGGCCACGGCGGCCGGCATCCTGCTGGCGGTCGACCCGATCCTGGGGCTGGGCACGCTGGCCACCTGGCTGATCATTGCGTTCTTCTTCCGCTATTCGTCGCTGGCGGCACTGGTGTCTGCCATCTTCGCGCCGTTCTTTTATGTGCTGATGAATGGCGTGGATGTGATGACTGGTGCCATCTTCGTGATCAGCGTGCTGCTGATCGCGCGGCACCGGCAGAATATTGCCAAGCTGCTGGCCGGCAAGGAAAGCCGGATCGGGGACAAGAAGAAGGTCTGAGCATTACACTGCCAGCGCCGGCGTCCGGCGCGCGCTTTCCGCGGCCGGGCCCTGCCACGGCGGGTCTTTCCCGCTGATCCACGGCGGCGGGCCTGTCTCCGCCGTCCCATCGCGGCCGGCCACGTACCGGCCCGTGCCAGGAGAATGCAAGCCGATGAGCGAAGCGCTTTGCTTTCTTTCCGCTGCCGAGCTGCAGGCCGGCATCCGCGGCAAGGACATCTCCCCGGTCGAACTGATGGACGCCGTGCTGGCCCGTGCCGCACGGCTGCAGCCCGGGCTCAACTGCTTCATCACGCTATGCGCCGACGAGGCCATGGCCGCCGCCCGCGCCGCCGAGCAGGACGTGATGGCTGGCCGGCCGCTCGCTCCGCTGCATGGCATCCCGTTCACCGTCAAGGACATCGTCAACACGCGCGGCGTGCGCACAACCTTTGGCGCCGTACCGATGCGCGGCAATGTGCCGGGCGAAGACGCTGTCGCAGTGGCCCGTCTACGCGCGCAGGGAGCCATCCTCGTCGGCAAGACCACTACCCCGGAGTTCGGCTCCAAGTGCCTGACCGATTCGCCGTTGTTTGGCCGCACGCGCAATGCCTGGCACGCGCAGCGCACCAGCGGCGGCTCAGCGGCGGCGCCGCGGTGGCAGTCGCGAGCGGCATCGCACCGCTGGCGGTAGCGACCGATGGCGGCGGCTCGACCCGCATCCCGGCGGCCTGCAACGGTGTGGTCGGCATCAAGCAGAGCCAGGGCGTGATCCCGCACAGCCAGGCGCAGGACCTGTTCGGCAACCAGACCTATGTCACGCCGACCACGCGCACGGTGATGGACACCGCGCTGATGATGCAGGCGATGGCCGGCGAGCATCCTTGCGACCCTTGGTCGCTGGGCGTGCCGGCCGCCGATTATGTGGCAGCCGCACAGCCCCACGGCGACCTGCGCGGCGTACGCATCCGCTATTGCCTGGCGCCGCCGGGCCACGCGGTGGCCACAGATGTGGCGGCGGCGTTCGAGGCCAGCCTGGAGCGGCTGCGCGAACTGGGCGCCGTGTTGGAGCCGTTTTCCGGCGACGGCTTTGAAGTCGAGCCGATCTGGCGCGCCATCAACCATACGGTCTGGCGCACCCGCTTCGCGCCGATCGTGGCACAGCATCGCGAGGCCCTCAGCGCAACCTTCGTGCGCCAGGTGGAATCCGCCGCGCACGTGACCGGCATGGAATACCAGCAGGCCATGTTCGAGCGCTCGAAGCTGTTCCTGCGCGTGCAAGACCTGCTGGCGGATGCCGAACTGCTGGCGATGCCCACGCTCACGCGCACGGCCCTGCCGCTTGACCAGGACCTGTTCGGCCAGATCGAGATCGACGGCCAGCTCTACGACAATGTGCGCGCGAGCTGGTTTCCTTGGACCATGCCGTTCAACATGACCGGCCATCCGGCGATCAGCCTGCCCTGGCAAGACGGTGTTCATCGGGCCATCGCCGCTGTTCACGATCTTTCCGCTGACCTACAAGAAGCTCGGCTACGACGCCGACAAGCCTCTCTCTCTCTCTCTCTCTCTCTCTCTCTCTCTCTCTCTTCGCTGCGGCGGGCATCTGGTAGCTATTTGATATGCCCTGGTTTCGCCCCTAAAGGGGCGAGTCACTTTTGCCCGAGCGGCAAAAGTAACCAAAAACGCGTTTACGGCCCTGCGGGCGGCCACTCTTATCGTAGTGGGCTACGGCTTTCGTACGGGGCTTGGCTTCGTTGCAGGGCAGGACTGCCTGACGCCCTGGTGCGCCACGGTGGCTCGGGATTGACGCCATTGTTGAACGAGCCCAGAGCTGTTGGGTGGCCCCTGCTGCTAGCGGCAACGTAGGAACGCCTACGGCTGCGCTGCGCGCCGGCAGCATCTCAGGTCAGGGGCTCTGGCGCGGAACGCGTCGCTGCGCTCGCCTGGCGCTATCGCCGATGAGCCCACAGGCCTGTCCTTGCCCGTTGTTTGCTCCCCTCTCCCGCTTGCGGGAGGGGGCAGGGGTGAGGGCCGGAGCCTCCACGAAGTGCATCCGGTCAATTCCGTCAGACCGGGCGGAGGGCGGAACCGGGCATATCAAATTCCACCAGATGCCGAGTCGCAGCAAAACCGAACTTAAGCCCCCACCGCCCCAAACACCATCTCGACCCTAAACCCGCCCCCGTCGGCATTGACGAGATTGAGCTTCCCCCCAGCCTGCCGCACCAGCCGATCCACAATCGCCAACCCCAACCCGGAATGCGCATTCCCGCCCCGGGCCGGATCGAGGCGCACAAACGGCAGCGTGACGCGTTCCTTGTCCTCTTCAGGAATCCCGGCCCCCTGGTCTTCGACCACCAGCACATAACCATCAGCCGTACGCGTCGTAGCAATGCAAACCGGCGGCTTGCCGTAGGCATAAGCATTGTCAACAAGATTCCCGATAATCCGATCCAGCTGCGTAGCGATCATCCGGAACCCATCCCCCGCCCCCAGCGACAACACCACCTGCCGCTCCTGCTCGGCCAGCGAAGCCGCCAGTTCATTGACCCGCCGGTCCACCGGCACTGGCCGCGCCGTCGATTCACTGGTCTGTGCAAAGCTCAGGAACTGCTCAACGATCGCCTGCATCGAATCCACGTCGCGCGTAACCCCCGCCGCGGCCTTGGGATCGGACAGCATTTCGGCACGCAGCCGCAGCCGCGCCAGCGGCGTCTTCAGGTCATGCGCGATCCCGGCCAGCATCGTATTGCGCTCCTGGTCGATCCGCGCCAGGTCGGCCACCATGCGATTGAAGCGCTCGATCAGCTGGCGCAGCTCATGCGGCCCGCGTTCGCGCAAGGGCGGCACCGCGCGCTGGCGCGACAGCAGCTCGGCCGCGTTGGCCATGTCCCGCACCGGCCGCTGCAGCTGCCACGCGATCAGCAGCGCGAACACGATGGCCACGCCCACCACCAGCATCACGCCCGGCACCAGCCGGTTGTCAGGCGGCGGGTTGTGGACCCAGAGAATCGGCATCGCGATCCAGTCATCGCGGCTGGGCAGCTTGATCCAGATACGCGGCGTGGTCTCGTCCTCGAGCCGGACCTCGGTGCCCTGCGGCAGCCGCGAGATGAACTGCTCGACCAGGCGGCGCGAGCGGCCGCCCTTGGGCGCGGTGGCGTGCTCATCGGCGCTGGCGGTATCGGCGGTCTCCACCAGGCTAGGCAGCTTGGCCGGCGGGTGCGCATCGAGCGCGCGCTCGATGCTGTCGAGCTGGAACAGCATCTGCTCCACGGAATAGTCGACCTGCTGCTGGCGCCGGTCCATGCGCAGGATGGCCAGCCACGAGAAGTGGCTGATCACGAGCACGGCCGCGATCAGCAAGGCAATGCGGCCGAACAGGGTGTCGATACGTCGCAACTTCATCGGGAAGCAGGCTCGGGTGGCACGCGGCGGCACGTAAGGCGATAAAACGGCCGGCCGCCGCGGGCTTTAATCGGAAAGCTCGGCGGGAATCTCTTCCGCTTCGTCGGGCACGAAGGTGTAGCCGCGGCCGCGCACGGTCTGGATATAGCGCGGGCGCTGCGCGTCTTCGTCGAGCAGCCGGCGCAGGCGCCAGATCTGCACGTCGATGCCGCGGTCGCTGATGCCGCTGGCGCTGCCGTACATCAGCTCGACGATACGCTCGCGCGATAGCACTTCGAGCGGATGCATCAGCAGCAGCTTGAGCAACGCGAACTCGGTATCGCTGATCGACAGCGGCTGGCCGGCGCGGCTCAGCGTGCGCTGGCGGAAATTGACGCGGAACGGGCCAAACGCGACCGATTCGCGGTCCTCCGGCGCCGCCGCGGGGCGGGCCAGCTTGCGGCGCAGCACGGCGTTGATGCGCGCCAGCAGCTCGCGCGGCGAGAAGGGCTTGCCGAGGTAGTCGTCGGCGCCGATCTCCAGGCCGACGATGCGGTCGATCTCGTCGCTGCGGGCAGTAAGCAGGATCACCGGGATGTCGTCGTTCTTGGCGCGCAGGTTGCGCAGCGCAGTCAGGCCGTCGACCTTGGGCATCATCAGGTCGAGCACGATCAGCGCTGGCCGCTCGCGCTCCAGGCGCGCCTGCAGGCCGTCGCCGTCGTGCAGCACCGAGACGGCAAAGCCCTGCTGGGTCAGGTACTCGCGCAGCAGGTCGCGGAGTTCGGGATCGTCGTCGACGACGAGGATCTGGGTAGGCTGGTTCGTTCGCATAGGCACATGATAGTCAGCCCGGGCGGCGCACACGCCGGATCGGCCGGGCGGTTTTGTTTCCGGAGGTTACACCTGGGGCGCTGGTAATCCTCTGTAATAAAAGCGCCGGGCGCCGAAATACGGGCGTCCGCGCCCGCACATTATCCTTGCCGCATGACTTGCCAACGGCGCCGCCCAATGCGCGCCGCACGGCACTTGCCGGCACGCCGGCGGCCGCCGGGCGCGCTGCCCCCCGCGGCCGGCCGGCGCCCATTGCGTTGCGGCATACTGCTGCATCCAGCGTCACTTGCCAGCAGAACACCGCGGCGCGCCCGGGCGCGCCGTTCCCAGGATTGCGGACATGTCCAACCCCGAACAAGGCCAACCTAACCCTCCCCCATCCCCGTCTTCCCGTCCGCCCCTGCCGCCCGGCGGCACCCCACCGCGCAGGAGCCGGCGCCGGCTGTATGCCGGGCTGCTGGTGCTGCTGCTGGCCGGAGGCGGCTGGTACTGGTATGCGCACCGCGGCGACGCCCCCAAGGGCACCGCGGGCGGCCCGGGCGGCGCCGGCGGACCCGGTGCGGGAGGTCCTGGCGGTCCTGGCGGGCCAGGGGGCCGCGCCGGCATGCCGCGCTCGCCGGTCGTGGTCGCCACCGTGGCCCAGCGCGACATGGACGTGGTCCTGAACGGGCTGGGCAACGTGACCCCGGTCTCTAACGTGACCGTGCGCGCGCAGGTGTCCGGCCCGCTGCTGAAGGTGCTGTTCAAGGAAGGCCAGATGGTCAGGGCCGGCGACGTGCTGGCCGAGATCGACCCGCGCCCGTTCCAGGCCGCGCTCGACCAGGCCGTGGGCCAGCTGGCGCGCGACCAGGCCCTGCTGCAGAACGCGAAGCTGGACCAGCAGCGCTACCGCACCCTGCTGGGCCAGGATTCGATCTCCAAGCAGCAGGTCGATACCCAGGACGCGCTGGTGCGCCAGTACGAAGGCGTGGTCAAGACCGACCAGGGCAACGTGGCCAATGCGCGCCTGCAGCTGGGCTACACCAGGATCGTGGCGCCGGTGTCGGGCCGCATCGGCCTGCGCCAGGTCGATCCGGGCAATATCGTCAACACCAGCGACGCCAACGGCATCGCGCTGATCACGCAGATCCAGCCGATCGCCGTGATGTACACCATCCCCGAGGACAACCTGCCGTCGGTGCTGAAGAAGCTCAACGCCGGCGAAAAGCTGCCGGTGCAGGCGTGGGACCGCCAGGTGCGCAATCAGCTGGGCGAAGGCACGCTGCTGACCACCGACAACCAGATCGACACCACCACCGGCACGGTCAAGCTCAAGGCGGTCTTCCCCAATGAAGACGGGATGCTGTTCCCGAACCAGTTCGTCAACGTGCGCACGCGCGTCGACACGCTCAAGGACGCCACCGTGATTCCGGTGGCGGCGATCCAGCGCGGACAGCAGGGCACGTTCGTCTACACCGTCGACGACGCCAACAAGGTCAAGGTCCAGGTGATCACCCTCGGCCCGGGCGATGGCAGCCGCAATGCGGTGCTCAAGGGCCTGGAGCCCGGCCAGCGCGTGGTGGTGGATGGCGCCGACCGGCTCAAGGAAGGCATGACGGTCGAAGCAGTCGACCCGGCCGCGCGTGCCGCGGCGACGGTGCCGGCCAGCCAGCCGCGCGGGCGCGGCCGACGCAACCGCGACGGCGCTGGCTGGGGCGGTGCCAGCGCGCCGCATGGCGATGCCAGCGGCGCGGCCGCGGGCGGCGCTTCCGGCGCTTCCGGTGCTTCCGGCGCGGCCGGCGAGCATCGGCGCCAGCGTGAAGGCGGCGCCAGCGCTCCAGGTGCGGAAGGCCCGCGCCGCCAGCAGCAGTAAGGACCGCGCATGAACCCATCACGCCTCTTCATCCAGCGCCCGGTCGCTACGGCGCTGCTGATGCTGGCCATCCTGCTCTCCGGGCTGGTGGCCTACCGGCTGCTGCCGCTGTCGGCGCTGCCGGAGGTCGACTACCCGACGATCCAGGTCACCACGCTCTACCCCGGCGCCAGCCCCGACGTGATGACTTCGTCGGTGACCGCGCCGCTGGAGCGGCAGTTCGGCCAGATGCCCGGCCTGAAGCAGATGTCGTCGTCCTCGTCGGGCGGCGCCTCGGTGATCACGCTGCAGTTCGAGCTGACGCTGCCGCTGGACGTGGCCGAGCAGGAAGTGCAGGCCGCCATCAATGCCGGCAGCAACCTGCTGCCGTCCGACCTGCCGATGCCGCCGGTCTACAGCAAGGTCAACCCGGCCGACGCGCCGATCATGACCATCGCCATGACGTCCGACACCATGCCGCTGCCCAAGCTGCAGGACATGGTGGATACGCGCGTGGCGCAGAAGATCTCGCAGATCCAGGGCGTGGGCCTGGTCACCATCAGCGGCGGGCAGCGCCCCGCGGTGCGCATCCAGGCCAACCCGGCCGCGCTGGCATCGCTCGGCATGTCGATCGACGACCTGCGCACCGCGATCGGCTCGGCCAACGTCAACGGCGCCAAGGGCAGCTTCGACGGCCCGCAGCGCGCGTCGACCATCGACGCCAACGACCAGCTGCGGTCCGCCGACGAATACCGCCAGATCATCCTCGGCTACAAGAACGGCGCGCCGATCCGCATCACCGACGTGGCCGAGATCGTCGACGGTCCCGAGAACAGCCGCCTGGCCGCGTGGGCCAACGACAAGCCCGCGATCGTGCTGAACATCCAGCGCCAGCCCGGCGCGAACGTGATCGAGGTGGTCGACCGCATCAAGGCGCTGCTGCCGCAGCTGCAGAACGCGCTGCCGGCGTCGGTCCACGTGCAGCTGCTGACCGACCGCACCACCACCATCCGCGCCTCGGTCGAGGACGTGCAGTTCGAGCTGCTGCTGGCGATCGCGCTGGTGGTGCTGGTGATCTTCCTGTTCCTGCGCAATATCCCCGCCACCATCATCCCGGGCGTGGCGGTGCCGCTGTCGCTGGTGGGCACGTTCGGCGTGATGTACCTGTCGGGGTTCTCGATCAACAACCTGACGCTGATGGCGCTGACCATTGCCACCGGCTTCGTGGTCGACGATGCGATCGTGATGATCGAGAACATCATGCGCTACATCGAGAAAGGCGATTCGCCGATGCAGGCGGCGCTCAAGGGCTCGAAGCAGATTGGCTTCACCATCATCTCGCTGACCTTCTCGCTGGTGGCGGTGCTGATCCCGTTGCTGTTCATGGGCGACGTGGTCGGCCGGCTGTTCCGCGAGTTCGCGATCACGCTGGCGGTATCGATCCTGATCTCGGCGGTGGTGTCGCTGACGCTCACGCCGATGATGTGCGCGCGGCTGCTGCACCATGTGCCGGAAGAGAGGCTGTCGCGCTTCCACCGCGCCACCGGCCGCTTCTTCGACAACGTGATCGAGCGCTACGGGCGCGCGCTGGACTGGGTGCTCGATCGCCAGAAGGCAACGCTGGTCGTGGCCGTGGCCACGCTGGCGCTGACCGTGCTGCTGTACCTGCTGGTGCCCAAGGGCTTCTTCCCGGTGCAGGACACCGGCGTGATCCAGGGCATCACCGAGGCCGCGCAGACCACCTCCTTCGGCGCCATGGCGCGCAAGCAGGAAGCGGTGGCAAAGGTGGTGATGCAGGACCCGGCGGTGGCGAGCCTGTCGTCGTTCATCGGCGTGGATGGCAGCAACACCACGCTCAACGCCGGGCGCATGCTGATCAACCTCAAGCCCAAGGGCGAGCGCGACCCCATCGACGTGGTCACGCAGCGCCTGCAGCATGCGGTGCAGAGCCTCGGCGGCGTCTCGCTGTTCACGCAGCCGGTGCAGGACCTGACCATCGAGGACAAGGTCTCGCGCACGCAGTACCAGTTCACGGTGGAAGATCCCGATCCCGAGACGCTGGCCGCGTGGGTGCCGAAGCTGGTGGAGCGCCTGCGCCAGGAGCCGGAGCTGCGCGACGTCACCAGCGACCAGCAGAACAACGGCCTGCGCGCCTATGTCGATATCGACCGCGACGCCGCGGCGCGCTTCGGCATCACCACCGCGGTGATCGACAGCGCGCTGTACAGCGCCTTCGGCCAGCGGCTGGTGTCGACCATCTTCACGCAGTCGAGCCAGTACCGCGTGGTGCTGGAGACCATGCCGGAGTTCCGCAAAAGCCCGCAATCGCTGGCCGAGCTGCGCCTGCCCTCCTCTTCCGGCGGACAGGTGCCGCTGGGCGCGTTCGCGCGCATCACCGAGCGCACCGGGCCTCTGGTGATCAACCACCAGGGGCAATTCCCCGCGGCGACGATCTCGTTCAACCTGGCGCATGGCGAATCGCTCGGCGCCGCGGTCGACAAGATCACCAGGGTGGAGCAGGAGCTGGGCCTGCCGATCTCGATGCAGACCAGCTTCCAGGGCGCGGCGCTGGCGTTCCGCGCGTCGCTGTCGAACACGCTGTGGCTGATCCTGGCCGCGGTGGTGACGATGTATATCGTGCTGGGCGTGCTGTATGAAAGCACCATCCACCCGGTCACGATCCTGTCGACGTTACCGTCCGCAGGCGTGGGCGCGTTGCTGGCGTTGCTGGTGGCGGGGATGGACCTGGGCATCATCGCCATCATCGGCATCATCCTGCTGATCGGCATCGTCAAGAAGAACGCGATCATGATGATCGACTTCGCGCTCGAGGCCGAGCGCGAAGGCGGCATGACGCCGCGCGACGCGATCTTCCAGGCCTGCCTGCTGCGTTTCCGCCCGATCCTTATGACCACCATGGCGGCGCTGCTGGCGGCGCTGCCGCTGATGCTGGGCTCCGGCATCGGCAGCGAGCTGCGCCAGCCGCTGGGCGTGACCATGGTGGGCGGCCTGCTGGTCAGCCAGGTGCTGACGCTGTTCACCACGCCGGTGATCTACCTGGCCTTCGACCGCGTGGCGACGCGCGTGAAGGGCTGGCGCAAGCGCCGCTTCGGTGATCCGGAGGAAGGCGGCACAGGCGAGGAGCCGGTCTGACAATGAATCTTTCGGCTGCCTTTATCCATCGCCCGGTCGCGACCGCGCTGCTCACGCTCGGCATCCTGCTGGCCGGGCTCGCGGCACTGCGGCTGCTGCCGGTGTCGCCGCTGCCGCAGGTGGACTTCCCGACCATCTCGGTATCGGCGTCGCTCCCTGGCGCCAGCCCGGAAACGATGGCCGCCACCGTGGCGACGCCGCTGGAGCGCGCGCTCGGTACCATCGCCGGCGTGACCGAAATCACCTCCAGCAGCTCGCTCGGCTCGACCCGCGTGACGCTGCAGTTCGACCTGTCGCGCAATATCGACGGCGCCGCGCGCGACGTCCAGGCCGCGATCAACGCTTCGCGCGCGACGCTGCCGACCAGCCTGCCCAACAACCCGACCTACCGCAAGGTCAACCCCGCCGACGCGCCGATCATGATCATCGCGCTGACCTCGCCGACGATGACGCGCGGACAGCTCTACGATGCGGCCTCCACCATCCTGGCGCAGAAGCTGTCGCAGGTGGAAGGCGTGGGGCAGGTCACCATTGGCGGCGCCTCCTTGCCGGCGGTGCGGGTCGAACTGAACCCGACCGCGCTGAACAACTACGGCATCTCGCTGGAGGACGTGCGCAACACCATCAGCGCGACCAACGCCAACCGGCCGCTCGGCACGCTGGAAAACGCCAGCAACAACTGGCAGGTCTACGCCAACGACCAGATGATGAAGGCGGAAGACTACATGCCGCTGATCATCCGCTACGCTACGCCGGGCACCTACTCGTCGGCGTCGGCGGGCGCGCTGATCGCCAGCACCGCCAATGCGACCGCCAGCGGCGGCGTCAGCACCAAGGTGGTCAACGGCGTCACCGTGACCACGCTGACCACCAGCAGCGGCACCACCACCATCACCAGCGGCGCCACCGGGGGCACCAGTGCCACCAGCGGGCCGAATTCGTTCGCGGTGCCGGTGCGGCTGCGCGACGTGGCCAACGTGGTCGATTCGGTGCAGGACATCCGCAACGCGGGCTCGGCCAACGGCAAGCCGTCGGTGCTGCTGGTGCTGAACCGCTCGCCCGGCGCCAACATCATCGAGACCGTCGACCGCGTGCGCGAGATGCTGCCGAACCTGCAGAAAATGATCCCGGCGGCGATCTCGATGGACGTGATGATGGACCGCACGCCCACCATCCGCGCGTCGCTGCGCGAGGTCGAACACACGCTGATGATCTCGGTGGCGCTGGTGATCATGGTGGTGTTCATCTTCCTGCGCAACGTGCGCGCGACGCTGATCCCCAGCGTGGCGGTGCCGGTCTCGCTGATCGGCACCTTCACGGTGATGTACCTGGCCGGGTTCTCGCTGAACAACCTGTCGCTGATGGCGCTGACCATCGCCACCGGCTTCGTGGTCGACGATGCCATCGTGGTGCTGGAGAACATTTCGCGCCATATCGAGGAGGGCATGAAGCCGCTGGCCGCCGCGCTGCGTGGCGCGCGCGAGGTCGGCTTCACGGTGCTGTCGATGAGCCTGTCGCTGATCGCGGTGTTCATTCCGCTGCTGATGATGGGCGGCATCGTCGGGCGCCTGTTCCAGGAGTTCGCGATCACGCTGTCGGTGGCGATCCTGGTGTCGCTGGTGGTGTCGCTGACCACCACGCCGATGATGTGCGCGCGCATGCTGCGGCCGGTGGAACCGGAGCAGCAGGGACGCTTCTTCCGCGCCACCGAGCGCATGTTCCGGTGGCTGCACGATGGCTATGCGCGTTCGCTGTCGACCGCGCTGCGCTTCAGCCCGCTGGTGTGGCTGGTGCTGATCGCCACCATCGCGCTCAACGTGTACCTGTACGTGATCGTGCCCAAGGGCTTCTTCCCGCAGCAGGACACGGGCCGGCTGATCGGCTTTATCCGCGCCGACCAGGCCACCTCGTTCCAGGCCATGCGCGGCAAGCTCGACAGCTTTATCAGGATTGTGCAGTCGGATCCGGCAGTTGAAAACGTGACCGGATTTACCGGCGGCTCGCAGCGCAACACCGGCCAGATGTTCGTCACGCTCAAGCCGCTGGCGGAGCGCAAGGAGTCCGCCGACGCCATCATCGCGCGGCTGCGCGGCAAGCTGGCCAAGGAGCCCGGTGCGAGCCTGTTCCTGCAGCCGGTGCAGGACATCCGCATCGGCGGGCGGCAGAGCAGCTCGCAGTACCAGTTCACGCTGCAGTCCGACGACCTCGAAGTGCTGCGCACGTGGGAGCCCAAGGTGCGCGCGGCGCTGTCCAACCTGAAGGGGCTGGAGGACATCGACACCGACACCAACGACAAGGGGCTGCAGACCTCGGTGATCATCGACCGCGATACGGCGTCGCGCCTGGGCGTGACCGCGCAGCAGGTGGATGCGGTGCTGAACAACGCCTTCGGCCAGCGGCTGGTGTCGACCATCTACCATCCGCTCAACCAGTACCGCGTGGTGATGGAGCTGAGCCCCGAGTACCTGCAGGGCCCGAACGCGCTCAAGGACATCTACGTCGTCACCGGCAACGGCAACCGCGTGCCGCTGTCTGCCTTCGCGAGCGTGATCCCGACCAGCACGCCGCTGGGCGTGAACCACCAGGGGCAGTTCGCGGCATCGACGATCTCGTTCAACCTGTCGGAGGGGACCTCGCTGTCGCAGGCGACCGATGCGATCAACCGCGAGATGGCGCGCATCGGCGTGCCGGAAACGCTGCGCGCCAACTTCCAGGGCGGCGCCAAGGCGTTCCAGGACTCGCTCAAGAGCCAGCCGATCCTGATCCTGGCGGCGCTGATCACCATCTACATCGTGCTGGGCGTGCTGTATGAAAGCTATGTCCACCCGCTCACCATCCTGTCGACGCTGCCGTCGGCGGGCGTGGGCGCGCTGCTGGCGCTGATGGCGTCGAGGACGGACTTCAGCATCATCGCGCTGATCGGCGTGATCCTGCTGATCGGCATCGTAAAGAAGAACGCGATCATGATGATCGACTTCGCCATCGACGCCGAGCGCCGCGACGGGCTGTCGCCGCGCGAAGCCATCTACCGCGCCTGCCTGCTGCGTTTCCGCCCGATCCTGATGACGACCATGGCCGCGCTGCTGGGCGCGGTGCCGCTGGCGATCGGCCGCGGCGACGGCGCCGAGCTGCGCGCGCCGCTGGGCATCTCGATTGTCGGCGGCCTGGTGGTGAGCCAGCTGCTGACGCTGTACACCACGCCAGTGGTCTACCTGACGCTGGACCGCTGGCGCCTGAAGGTCAAGGCCTGGCGCCAGCGCCGCCGCGGCGGCACGCCTGACCAGCCGGCCGCCGTCTGAATTTACAGAGATTCCACATGACTGTGTTTCACCCTGTGTTTAGCGCTGTGTTTAGCCGATTGCTGACCCATGCCCTGCCGCTGCCGCTGGCGTGCGCGTTGCTGCTGGCCGGCTGCGCGGTGGGTCCCGACTACAAGCGTCCCGATGCGCCGGTGCCGGAAGCTTTCAAGGAAGCCGCCGGTACCAATGCCGATGCCGATACCACAGCCGATGCCAATGCCTGGCGCGGCGACTGGAAAACCGCCGAGCCGCAGGATGCCATCACGCGTGCCGACTGGTGGACGGTCTTCGGCGATCCGCAGCTCGACACGCTGATGCCGCAAGTGCAGATCTCCAACCAGAACATCAAGGCGGCCGAGGCGCAGTACCGCCAGGCCGTGGCCGCGCTGCAGGCGGCGCGTGCCGGCTTCTTCCCGGTCGTCGATGCGCAGGCCGGTGCGTCGCGCGCGCGCGGCGCCAGCGGCAATACGCTCAACGGGCAGAGCCTGACGCTGGGCGCGACCTGGGAGATCGACGTGTGGGGCCGCGTGCGCCGCCAGGTGGAAAGCAGCGAAGCCAGCGTGCAGGCAAGCCAGGCCGACCTGGCATCGACGCTGCTGTCGACGCAGGCGACACTGGCGCAGAGCTATTTCCTGCTGCGCGTGGCCGATGCGCAGAAGGCGCTGCTCGACCGCACCGTGGCCGATTACCAGAAGTCGCTGCAGCTGGTGCAGAACCAGTACGCCGCCGGCACCGCGCAACGCTCAGACGTGCTGCAGTCGGAGACCCAGCTCAAGAGCGCGCAGGCGCAGCAGATCGACATCCAGATCACGCGCGCGCAGCTGGAGCACGCCATTGCCGTGCTGGTCGGCAAGCCGCCCGCGGCGCTGTCGCTGGCCGCGGACGATTTCCGCCAGGCCCCGCCGCGCGTGCCGGGCGCGGTGCCATCGGAACTGCTGGAGCGCCGGCCCGACATCGGCGCTGCCGAGCGCCGCATGGCGTCCGCCAATGCGCAGATCGGCGTGGCGCAGGCGGCCTACTACCCGACGCTGTCGCTGTCGGCCAGCGGCGGCCTGACCGCCAGCACGCTGGCGCGCTGGATGTCGCTGCCGGACCGCATCTGGTCGATCGGCGGCGGGCTGGCCGGCACGCTGTTCGACGGCGGCCTGCGCAGCGCGGCCAAGGCGCAGGCCGTGGCCGCCTACGACCAGACCGTCGCCAATTACCGCCAGACCGTGCTGTCCGCGTTCCAGGAAGTCGAAGACAACCTTGCCGCGCAGCGGCTGCTGGAGCAGGAAGCGGTGGTGCAGAACGACGCGCTGCGCTCCGCGCGCGAGGCGCTGGTGCTGGTCAACAACCGCTACCGCGCCGGCACCGCGGGCCTGCTCGACGTGCTGACCGCGCAGACCGCCGCCTACACCGCCGAGCGCACCGCGCTGTCGATTGCCGGGCGCCAGTACACGGCGGCCGTGGTGCTGATCAAGGCGCTGGGCGGCAACTGGCATCAGCAGGCGCTGGAAGGCGCCACCGGCAGCAGGCCCGCCGGCGCCGCACCCGCCACCACAGTCGGCCAGCGCTAGGCGCCGCGCTGCGGCGCATTCGGCAACGGCTGCGCGCAGATGCGCTCGCGCAGCCAGGTGGCGGCCTTGCCCAGCGGCCGCTGCTTGTGCCACACCAGTTCCATCGCCACCGGCCAGTCCTGCTGCTGGAACGCCAGCGGCGGCGACACCAGCTGCGCCGCGGCCGGCGAGTTGGCCACCACGTGCCACGGCACGAACGCCCAGCCGAGCCCGCGCTTGACCAGCTCGACGATGACCCACTGGCTCTCCACCCACCACACATCCGCCGCCACGCGCAGGCGCATCTTCTCTTCGCTGTCGGTACGCGTGGCGACCATCAGCTGGCGGTAGCGCTTCAGCTCTTCCCAGTCCACGCGCTGCGACGCCAGCGGATGGTCGGGCGCGCACAGGATCTGCATCGGCATCCAGCCCAGCGCATGGAAGCCCAGTTCGGGCGGCAACACTTCCTGCCGCCACATGATGCCGAGATCGGCGCCGCCCTCGAGCACCAGCCGGCTCACGTCTTCCATCAAGGGGAACAGCACTTCCAGCTCGACCGCCGGGAAACGGCCGGAGAACGCTTCGAGCAGCTGGCCCAGCGTTTCCTCCGGGTAGAGCTCGTCGACGGCGAGCACCAGCCGCGTCTCCACGCCCTCGCCCAGGCTCTTGGCCACGCCGCGGAAGTGCTCGCAGCGTTCCAGGATCACGCGCGCTTCCGCCAGCAGCCGCTCGCCGGCCGGGGTCAGCACGGGATAGCGGCCGGCGCGGTCGAACAGCGCGTTGCCGACATCGATCTCCAGGTTCGACACGGCGGCGCTCACCACTGACTGGGCCTTGCCGAGCCGGCGCGCGGCGGCGGAAAAAGAACCCGCCTCGGCGGCAGCGACGAAAGCCTGGAGTTGCTCCAGCGAGAGACTCATACGGCGCCCTTCTGCGACATCTATCTGTTCTGACGATAGTATCCAACTTGGCAATCCCTGCAAAGCAGATAGACTTGGCCGGGTCTGAATTATTGCCTCGCAGGAGGAAAATCATGCGCACTACCCGCGACCGGATCCGCCACGCCGTTGGCTTCGAGGTTGTCGGCCTGCTGATCTTCGCGCCGCTGGCCAGCTGGGCCTTCGGCTACGAGCTGCACCAGATGGGCCTGATCGGCGCGGTCGCGTCGCTGATCGCGACCGGCTGGAACTACCTGTACAACCTGCTGTTCGACAAGGCCATGCTGCGTTGGACCGGCCAGCTGCGCAAGTCGGTCGTGGTGCGGGTGCTGCACGCCATCCTGTTCGAGGTGGGCCTGCTGGTGGTGTTCCTGCCGGCGCTGGCGTGGTACCTGAATATCAGCCTGCTCGATGCGCTGATCATGGATATCGCCGTGGCCGTCTTCTACATGGTCTACGCGCTGGTGTACAACTGGCTGTACGACATCGTTTTCCCGGTGCCGTCGCTGCAGCACGCCGCCGCGAGGCCTGACCGCGCGGCGGCCGGCTGAGGCCGGGTTTTTCCTGACCCCGGAGCAGGCACTCCGGGGTGTTTCCCCGCCTTGCCGTGCGGACGCGAATTGTTATACTCAATAACAAAATTCGACGGACCGGGTGCGCAGCTGCGCGCCGCAAGCGGGGAGACAACATGAAGATCGCAATCGCCGGCGGCGGCATCGGCGGGCTGACGCTGGCGCTGCTGTGCCACCGCCACGGCATCGACGCCGAAGTCTGGGAAGCCAGCGAATCGCTGCGCCCGCTGGGCGTGGGCATCAACCTGCTGCCGCACGCGGTACGCATCCTGTCCGAGCTCGGCCTGCGCGACGCGCTGGCCGAGCTTGCGATCGAGACCTCGTCGCTCTCCTACTACAACAAGCTGGGCCAGCGCATCTGGCACGAACCGCGCGGGCTGGCGGCGGGCTACGACTGGCCGCAGTTCTCGATCCATCGCGGCGAGTTCCAGATGCTGCTGCATCGCACCGTGGTCGAGCGACTGGGTGCCGATGCGGTCCACACCGGGCATGCGTTCGAGACCGTGCTCGATACCGGCGCGCGCGGGCCGGCGCGTTTCGTGCTGCGCCGCCGCGGCGATGGCGCCGAGGTGGAAGCCAGCGCCGACGTGCTGGTCGGCGCCGATGGCATCCACTCCGCGGTGCGCCACCACTTCTACGCCACCGGCGATGCACCGCGCTTCTCGCGCCGCATGCTGTGGCGCGCGGTCACGGAGGCGCCCGCCTACCTCGACGGACGCTCGATGTTCATGGCCGGCCACCAGGACCAGAAGTTCGTCGCCTATCCCATCTCCGAGCCGCTGCGCCGGCAGGGTCGCTCGCTGGTCAACTGGATCGCAGAGTTGCGTGTGCCCGACAGCGTGCCTGACACGCCGCCGCGCAGCGACTGGAACAAGCAGGTCGACAAGTCGGTGTTCCGCGCGCAGTTTGCCGGCTGGCAGTGGGACTGGATCGACATTCCCGCGCTGATCGATGGTGCGGCGGCGATCTACGAATTCCCGATGGTCGACAAGGACCCGCTGCCGCGCTGGACCTTCGACCGCGTCACGCTGCTCGGCGATGCCGCACACCCGATGTACCCGATCGGCTCGAACGGCAGCGCGCAGGCGATCCTGGATGCGCGCTACCTCGTCGACAGCCTGCTGGGCACGCAAGATACGCCTTACGCGCTGCGCGAATACGAGGCCGAGCGCCTGCCGCGCACCGCGGGCATCGTGCTGCGCAACCGCATGAACGGGCCGGAGCAGGTGATGCAGCTGGCGGAGGAACGCGCGCCGCAGGGGTTCAACGATATCGGGCAGGTGATCCCACGCGCCGAGCTGGAGGCGATTTCGCTGCGGTACAAGCAGCTGGCGGGGTTCGACCGGCAGTCGATGCAGGGCGGGCGATAGCGTCGCGGTCCGCCAGGCCACAACCAAAAATAAACCATCAAGAGGAGACAACATGGCGCCCCTGAACCTCACCCCGATCACCCGGCTCACCCGCCTCACCCACCTGACGCTGGCCGCCGCCCTCGCTTTCGCCGCCAACGCCGCACTGGCCGACATTACCGTCGGCGTCAGCCTGTCGACGACGGGGCCGTCCGCTTCGCTCGGCATCCCGCAGAAGAACTCGATGCCGTACCTGCCGCAGAAGATCGGCGGCGAGGCCGTCCGCTACATCGTGCTGGACGATGCCTCCGATCCCACCCAGGGCGCCAAGGTCGCGCGCCGCTTCGTCTCCGAAGACAAGGTCGATATCATCCTCGGCTCATCCGCGGTCGCCCCGTCGATCGCCATTGCCGAGGTCGCCGAGGAAAGCCAGACCGTCCAGCTTGCCTTCTCGCCGATCGAGCTCAAGCCCGGCCGGGGCGCCTGGACCTTCCGGCTGGCGCAGCCGGTGCGGCTGATGGCCAACGCCGTCGCCGCCACCGCCAAGACCAGAGGCGTCAAGACCATCGGCTTTATCGGCTTTGCCGACGCCTATGGCGAGACCTGGCTGAAGGATTTCACCGCCGCCGCCACCGCCAACGGCCTGCGCCTGATCGCCACCGAACGCTATGGCCGCGCCGATACCAGCGTGACCGCGCAGGCCATCAAGCTGATCGCCGCCAAGCCCGACGCCATCCTGATCGCCGGCGCCGGCACCGGTGCGGCGCTGCCGCATACCACGCTGCGCGAGCGCGGCTACGGCGGCGCCATCTACCAGACCCACGGCGCCGCCACCAAGGACCTGATCCGCATCGGCGGACGCCTGGTCAATGGCGCGATCCTGCCGGCGGGCCCGGTGATCGTGCCGGAGCAGCTGCCAGCCGGCGACCCGGTGCGCAAGCCGGGACTCGACTACGTCACCCGCTACGAGAAGCAATATGGCGCCGAATCGCGCACGCAGTTCGGCGCGCATGCCTACGATGCCGGACTGGTGCTGGAGCGGATCGTGCCGGTGGCGCTGAAAAGCGCCAAACCGGGAACGCCGGCCTTCCGCCAGGCGCTGCGCCAGGCGCTGGAGAGCGAAAAGGACATCGTGGTGTCGCACGGCGTGCTCAATTACAGTGGGCAAGACCACTATGGCTTTGACCAGCGCGGCCGCGTTATGCTGACAATCGACAACGGCAACTGGAAACTACTGCAATGATCCCTAACGCATCCAGTGCATCCAGTGCATCCAGTGCATCCAGTGCATCCGGTGCACCCGACGCACCCGCCGCGGCAGGCAAGACTGGCAGCTCGCACACCGCCAGCGCGCGGCGCAAGCCGCGCGAGCCGCTTGCGCCGGATCCGGCGGTGGCCGACGCCGGCTTCGATCCGCATGTGCCCAATATCGACTATGGCGTGCTCGACAGCCTGATCGGCTACGCCATCCGCCGCGCGCAGATCCGCATCTACGAGGATTTCGTGCTGTCGCTGTCGCAATGGCAGATCACCCCGCCGCGCTTCTCGGCGCTGGTGATCATCTCGCGCAATCCGCACCTGAAGCTGACCGAGCTGGCGCGCATCCTGGGCATCGCGCGCTCGGGTGCGGTGCTGCTGGTCGATGCGCTGGAAGAGATGAATCTGGTCGCGCGCCGCCCGGCGGCGGGCGACCGGCGCGCCTACAGCCTGGTGCTGACGCCGTCGGGCCGCAAGACGCTGGACGCTGCCACCCGCGCGGTGGTCGAGCATGACGCGCATGTGGGCAGCGCGCTGTCCGACAGCGACCAGGCCACGCTGAAATCGATGCTGTCCCGGCTGGCGCCGCCGCGCGCGGGCTGAGCGCCACGCTGCTGTCATCCGGCAGGCGCTTGCCATGCGTTAACATGGCCGCCATGCCAAGAACAACCGCCACGCGTACCGCATCGCGAACTGGCGCGCTGCTGCGCCGCCTGTCGCCTCTTCTTGCCGCCGCCTTGCTGATGGCCGGTGGGCCCGTCATCGCGCCGGCGCTGGCCAGGCCGCCGGCCAAGGTACAGAAATCCCAGAAGGTCCAGAAGAGCGCGAAAGCACAGAAGGACCAGATTGCCGGCAAGGCGGCAAAGGCCACGCCTTCCGCCGATGCCGGCCTGGTGCGGGCCGGCGTGCCGGCGCAAGTGGCCGCGGCCCTGCGCCGCGCCGGCGTGCCGGCTTCGGCCGCGAGCTTCTACGTAGTCAAGCTGGGCGCACCCAGCGCGCGCACCAGCTGGAACGCGCAGCAGCCGATGAATCCGGCCTCGACCATGAAGCTGGTCACGACCTTCGCCGGCCTGCAGCTGCTGGGACCCGACTACCGCTGGCAGACCGCGCTCTACGCCGACGCGCAGCCCGGCTTCGACGGCACCGTCAACGGCAATGTCTACCTGCGGGGCCGCGGCGATCCCAAGCTGGTGCCGGAGGAAATGGCCAAGCTGGTCGCCAGCGCCCGCGCCGGCGGCGCCACCGCCATCAACGGCGACCTGGTGCTGGACCGCAGCTACTTTGCCGATGGCCTGGACGGCAACGGCACCATCGACGGCGAAGTGCAGCGCGCCTACAACGTCGGCCCCGATGCCCTGCTCTATGCCTTCAAGACGCTGTCGTTCACGCTGACGCCGGATCCCGTCACGCAGACGGTGGCGGTCAGCGTCACGCCGGAGCTGGCGCAAGTCAAGCTCGACAACCAGCTGGCGTTGACCAACGGCCGCTGCGGCGACTGGCAAAGCCGCGCCACCCCCAGCGTGCAGCCGCAGGCCGACGGCACCGTGCTGGCATCGTTCGCCGGTGACTATTCGAGCGACTGCGGCGAGCACGTGCTCAATATCGCCACGCTGTCGCACGCGGAATTCACCTGGGGCGGCTTTGTCGCCGAATGGCAGCGCGCCGGCGGGCGTTTTACCCGCCTGCCCGCGTTGCGCAGCGGCAAGGTGCCGCGCGGCGCGGTGCTGCTGGCGCGCCACTATGGCCTGCCGCTGTCCGACATCGTGCGCGACATCAACAAGTTCTCCAACAACGTGATGGCGCGCCAGCTGTTCCTGACCATCGGCGCCGAGCTCGACCGCGGCGGCCCGGCCAGCCCCGAGCGCTCGATCCGCGTGGTGCGGCGCTGGCTCGCGAAGCAGGGGCTGGACATGCCCGGGCTGGTGCTGGACAACGGCTCCGGACTGTCGCGCGAGGAACGCATCAGCGCCTACGACATGGCGCGCCTGCTGCAGCAGGCGGCGGCCAGCAGCGTGGGCCCGGCGCTGGTCGATTCGCTGCCGGTGCTGGGCGTCGACGGCACGCTGCGCAACCGGATGACCGGCGCCAATGCGGCCGGCAGCGGCTACCTCAAGACCGGCACGCTGGCCGACGTGCGTGCGCTGGCCGGCTATGTCGACGCGGAAGACGGCAGCCGCTACGTGCTGGTGAGCATGATCAACCACCCCAACGCCTCGCAGGCGCGGGAGGCGCACGACGCGCTGATGCAATGGGTGTATCGCGGCGCGCCCTGAGATTGCGCCGGCATTGGCGGATCGGCCACCCCGCGTGGCCTGCCGCCAACGCCGGCGCGGCATTTTGTTAAGCGCCCACTTACCAGGATGCGTTCCGACCCTATAATGCCAGGGTGCCGGCCGCGTCCTGCGGCGGCAGCTTTCCGGGCCAGCCCCCGGCGCCGGGCCTGCATTGCCCCCTTTCCTCTGACATGACTTCCCGACAACCCTCGGTGTGGTTGCGCTTCTGGCATCGCTTCGCACCCGCCGAACGCGACGGCTTCATGGCCGGCGTACGCCGCTTTGCCCCCTCCCTTCCCGCGGTGTTTTCCTGGGGGCTGGTGACCGGCGTCGCGATGAGCAAGTCGGTGCTGACCGTGCCCGAAGCCATCGGCATGTCGCTGCTGGTCTATGCCGGCTCGGCGCAGCTGGCGGTGCTGCCGTTGTTCGCCGCCGGGCTGCCGCTGTGGACCATCTGGCTGACCGCGGCCATGGTGAACCTGCGCTTCGTCATCTTCAGCGCCGCCATGCAGCCGCACTTCAGCTACCTGACACTGGCGCGGCGCACGGTGCTGGGGTTCTTCAACGGCGACCTGCACTTCGTCTACTTCCTGCAGAAGTATTCGACGCCGGGCTATGAGCCTGGCAAGGAAGGCTACTTCTGGGGCATGGCGCTGACCAACTTTGCGATGTGGCAGGTGTCGTCGATCCTCGGCATCGTGCTGGCGAGCCTGTTTCCGGACAGCTGGGGGCTGGGGCTGGCGGGCACGATGGCGCTGATCCCGGTGATGATCGCCACCATCAATTCGCGCTCGACGCTGATGGCTGTGGTGATTTCGGCGGTGTTGGCGTTGTTGTGCTTTGACCTGCCGTACCGGCTCGGGCTGGTGGTGGCGGTGGTCGGTGCGATTGCTGCGGGCATGGCGACCGATGAACTGGCGGCGCGGGCTACGCTGCGGGGTATCCGCAAGCGCAAGTCCCCGCCGATTGGCAATGCGGCTGACGCACCGCCAGGAGACCGCGCATGAGCCATGCCGAGATCTGGATCGCGCTGGTTGGCATGGCGGTGGTCACGGTGCTGACGCGCGCGTTGTTCCTGATGGCCGGCGAGCACGTGTCGGTGCCTGACCGCATCCAGCGGGCCCTGCGTTATGCGCCCGCAGCGGCGCTGGCGGCGATCATCCTGCCAGACCTGATGACCTGGCAGGGGCATTTCACCGTGGCGCTGTCGAACTACAAGCTGGTGGCAGGGGTGGTGGCCACCGCGTTCTACCTGCTGACGCGGCGGATGGTGGGGATGATTGCTGTGGGGATGGCGGTTTATACGGTGTTGCGGTTGTTGGGTTGAGGACTGGCGCATTGGAAATGCCAGCCGGAACCCGCTTCAGCCACCAAACGCCGCAGCCGCCCGCTCCAGCCGATCCCGCACCCCGGCCCAATCCTGCCCTTCAGGCAACGTCTCGAACACCAGCTGCGAATAGCCCTGCTTGTCGAGCTTGCGCAACAACCGATACAGCTCCTGCGCATACGCGGCAGCATCCGCGGGCGCCTGCACCCAGGTGCAGCGCTGATCCGCCAGCGGCGCTCGTCCCACCCAGGCCACACGCGCAGCCGCAGGCAGAGCGGCAAGCCGCGCGGCAGCCGCCTGCGCATCCGCCAGCAACAAGGGCGTGTGCGGAGCGTAGTGCGCCTTCAGGGTGCCTGATGCGCGTGGCGCGGCAGCATCGGGCGGCATCGGCGCTTCGCCCAGCACCTGCGCCAGCATTCCGACCGTGATGGCACCGGGACGCAACAGGACCGGCCCGACGCCGGCGTCCAGGCGCGACAGATCGACGATGGTCGATTCGATCCCGACCTCTACCCCATCGCCTTCCAGCACATAGACCGCGTCGCCGAACTCTTCGCGCACATGCTGCGCGGTGGTCGGGCTGACCTGCCCGAACTTGTTTGCCGAAGGCGCCGCAATACCGCCGCGACCGCGCTTGAAGCGCGCCAGCAGCGCCTGCGCCACCGGATGCGACGGGCAGCGCAAGCCGATGCTGTCCTGCCCGCCCGCCACCGCGGCATCGATATGCGAAGCGCGCTTCAGGATCAGCGTCAGCGGCCCCGGCCAGAACGCATCGATCAGCTTCTGCGCGGCTTCCGGAACCTCGTCGGTCCAGTAGCTGATATCGGCGCCGTCGACCACATGCACGATCACCGGGTGGTTGGACGGCCGTCCCTTCAGCGCGAAGATGCGGCCGACCGCCTCGGGATTCTCGGCATCGGCGCCCAGCCCGTAGACCGTCTCGGTCGGGAAAGCGACCAGTTGCCCCGCCTCGAGCAGGCGGACGGCTTCATCGAGTTCAGCAGCCGTGGGCGTGCGCGGCGACATCGTGTTCCTTGCGTCAGAGCGGGATATGCAGTGCCTGCGCGGCGGCGGTAAAGGCAGCGTCGGCTGCCTCGGCATGCTCGCCGATGCAGTTGACGTGGCCCATCTTGCGCGACGGGCGCGCATCGTTCTTGCCGTACAGGTGCAGCTTGGCGCCCGGCTGCGCCACCACCTCGTCCCACGCGGGGGTGCGTTCCAGCCCGAACTCGAACCACACATCGCCCAGCAGGTTCAGCATCTTGCCGGCCGAGTGCTGGCGCGTGCTGCCCAGCGGCAGGCGGGCCATGGCGCGCACCTGCTGCTCGAACTGGCTGGTCTCGCACGCATCCATGGTGATGTGGCCCGAGTTGTGCGGGCGCGGCGCCATTTCGTTGGCGACCAGCGAACCGTCGGTCAGCACGAAGAACTCGATGCACAGCACGCCGACATAGCCCATTTCCGTGGCGATGGCGGCAGCCGCGGCGCGGGCGCGGTCGGCGATCTCGTGCGAGACGCTGGTCGACGGCATTTGCGTCGAGAACAGGATGCCGTCGCGGTGCACGTTTTCGGCCAGCGGCCAGGTCGCGGTGGAACCGTCCGCGGCGCGCGCGGCCAGTACCGAGACTTCATAGGCCAGCGGCAGCATCCGTTCCAGCACGCACGGCACGTGCTGCATCGCCTTCCATGCGGCACGCACGTCGTCGCGTGTCTTCACGCGGGCCTGGCCCTTGCCGTCGTAGCCCATGCGCGCGGTCTTGAGGATGCCGGGCAGCACGTGGTCGGGCAGCTGGTCGACATCGGCGTCGTGCTGGATCACCCAGTGCGGGGCCGTCGGCACGCCGGTGCGCTCGGCGCAGGCGGCAAAGAACTTCTTCTCGCCGATGCGGTTCTGCGCGATCGAGACGCAGTAGCCGCGCGGCGCGACAAACGAACCCAGTTGCTCCAGGCGGTCCAGCGACAGCGACGGCACGTTCTCGAACTCGGTGCTCACCGCCTGGCACAGCTTGGCCATCTCGGCCAGCGCGGCCTCGTCGGTGTACTGGGCGCAGATATGCTTGTCGGCCACCGCGCCCGCCGGGCTGTCCTGGTCGGGATCGAGCACGCATACGCGATAGCCCATCGCCTGCGCCGCATGCGTGAACATGCGGCCGAGCTGGCCGCCGCCCAGCATGCCCAGCCACGCGCCGGGCAGGATGGGCGCGTCGGGACGGTCGACGCCGAATTCGGCGCGCGATTCCGGCGTGTGGGCTTCGGAGAGGTAGGGATGGATATCGGTCGGCATTGCTCGGTTCCGTGTGGGTCCGGAGAATTACTGCGGCAGCATTACAGCGGCAAAGTCATGGCGCGCGCGGCTTCGGTCTGCTTGGCGCGGAAGGCTTCCAGCGCGTCGGCCAGGGCGTCGTCGGTGGTCGCCAGCGTGGCGATGGCATGCAGCGCGGCATTGGCGGCGCCCGCTTCACCGATGGCGAAGGTGGCGACCGGCACGCCCTTGGGCATCTGCACGATCGACAGCAGCGAATCCTCGCCGCGCAGGTACTTCGACGGCACGGGCACGCCGAACACCGGCACGATGGTCTTGGCGGCGATCATGCCCGGCAGGTGCGCGGCACCGCCGGCGCCGGCGATGATGGCGCGGATGCCGCGGCTGCGCGCGGTCTCGGCATAGCGGAACATGTCGTCGGCCATGCGGTGCGCGGACACCACCTGGGCTTCGAACGGCACGCCGAAATCCTTCAGCATGGCCACCGCGTGCTGCATCACGTCCCAGTCGGAACTGCTGCCCATCACGACGCCGACCAGCGGCTTGTCTTGCTTGCTCACGTTTGATCCTTGCTTGTTTGCTCCCCTCTCCCGCTTGCGGGAGGGGGGAACACCATTGGCTTTTGAGAAGCCGGTGGCAACGAAATTACTTCAGCTCTTCGCCCGTCAGGCGCGTCAGCGCCTCACGATACTTCGCCGCGGTCTTCTCGATCACGTCATCCGGCAGCTGCGGCGCCGGCGCGGTCTTGGGCCACGGCTTGCCGTCGATGCGCACCGCTTCCAGCCAGTCGCGCACGAACTGCTTGTCGAACGACGGCGGGTTGGTGCCCACCTGGTACGAATCGGCCGGCCAGAAGCGCGACGAATCGGCGGTCAGCACTTCGTCCATCAGCGTCAGCACGCCGTTGTCGTCCAGGCCGAACTCGAACTTGGTGTCGGCGATGATGATGCCGCGCGTGGCGGCAAATTCGGCCGCTTCCTTGTACAGGCGGATCGAGATCTCGCGCATCTGGCGCGCCAGCGCGATGCCGATGCGGGCCTCGACCTCGGCGAACGAGATGTTCTCGTCGTGCTCGCCCATCTCGGCCTTGGCGGCCGGGGTGAAGATCGGCTCGGGCAGCTTCTGCGAATTCTGCAGGCCGGCCGGCAGCGCGATGCCGCACACCTTGCCGGTGGCCTGGTAGTCCTTCCAGCCGCTGCCGGCGAGGTAGCCGCGCACCACGGCTTCGACCAGGATCGGCTTCAGGCGCTTGACCACCACGGCGCGGCCCTTGACCTGCTCCACTTCCTCCGGCGCGACCACGGTTTCGGGCGCGATGCCGGTCTCATGGTTCGGCACGATGTGCGCCAGCTTCTTGAACCAGAAGTCGGCCATCTGGTTCAGCACGCGGCCCTTGTCGGGGATCGGCTCGCCCATGATGACGTCGAACGCCGACAGGCGGTCGGTGGTGACGATCAGCAGCTTGTCATTGCCGACGGCGTAGTTGTCGCGCACCTTGCCGTGGCCCAGCAGCGGCAGCGAGTTGATGGAGGACTGGTAGAGAGCGTTGGACATGATGGTTCCGATAAAACGGCGAAGCCGCCGGGCGCAACATGCGTGCCGCGGCGGCCGGAACTGCGATCCGCCTTCCACTTGCGCGGAAGGCGGACACGGGACAATTACTGCACGACCTGCGCCAGCTTGCCCGACTTGTACTGCTGCGCGACGTCGACCAGCGTGACCGGCTTGATCTTGCTGGCCTGGCCTTCGCAGCCGAAAGCGATGTAGCGCGCCTTGCACACTTGCTTGGCGGCTTCGCGGGCCGGCTTCAGGTATTCGCGCGGGTCGAACTTGCTCGGGTTCTCGACAAAGAAGCGACGGATCGCGCCGGTCATGGCCAGGCGGATGTCGGTATCGATGTTGATCTTGCGCACGCCATACTTGATGGCTTCCTGGATTTCCTCGACCGGCACGCCGTAGGTTTCCTTCATGTCGCCGCCGAACTTGCGGATTTCTTCCAGCAGTTCTTGCGGAACGGACGACGAGCCGTGCATCACCAGGTGGGTGTTGGGGATGCGGGCGTGGATTTCCTTGATGCGGCTGATCGCCAGGATGTCGCCGGTGGGCTTGCGGGTGAACTTGTACGCGCCGTGCGAGGTGCCGATGGCGATGGCCAGTGCGTCCAGCTGGGTGGCCTTGACGAAGTCGGCGGCCTGCTCCGGATCGGTCAGCAGCATGGAGTGGTCCAGCACGCCTTCGGCGCCGATACCGTCTTCTTCGCCGGCTTCACCGGTTTCCAGCGAGCCCAGGCAGCCCAGTTCGCCTTCCACGGTCACGCCGACGGCGTGGGCCAGTGCCACCACCTTGCGGGTGACGTCGATGTTGTAGTCGTACTCGGCCGGGGTCTTGCCGTCTTCGCGCAGCGAGCCGTCCATCATCACCGACGAGAAGCCCAGGTCGATCGCGCCCTGGCAGATCGCCGGCGACTGGCCGTGGTCCTGGTGCATCACCACCGGAATATGGGGATAAGCCTCAACCGCGGCTTCGATCAGGTGGCGCAGGAAATGCTCGCCGGCGTATTTGCGGGCGCCGGCCGAGGCTTGCATGATCACCGGAGCGTTGACCTCGTCGGCCGCCTGCATGATGGCCTGCACTTGCTCGAGGTTGTTCACGTTGAAGGCCGGCAGGCCGTAGCTGTTCTCGGCTGCGTGGTCCAGCAGCTGGCGCATCGAAACGAGTGGCATGTCTAACTCCTAAATAAAAATGGGATGTCTCTGTATTTTTCTGTCGGCGCTCAATGCCCCACCCTGACGATCTTCAGGGTGTTGGTTCCGCCCGGCTGCCCCATCGGCTCGCCGATGGTCAGCACGATGAAATCGCCGCGCTGCACCACGCCCTGCGCCAGCAGCAGCTCTTCGGCCTGCTCCAGCGCGGTGTCGCGGTCGGCGCTGGATTGCAGCGGCAGCGGCACCACGTTGCGGTACAGCTGCATCTTGCGCTGCGAGGCCAGGTTGGGCGTCATGGCGTAGATCGGCACATGGATGCGGTGACGGCTCATCCACAGTGCGGTGGCGCCGGAATCGGTCAGCGCGGCAATCGCCTTCACCTGCAAATGATAGGCGGTGAACAGCGCACCCATCGCCACCGACTGGTCGATGCGCGAGAAGGTCTGGTTCAGGAAGTCGGTGTCGAGCTGCACCACCTCGGACTTCTCGGCCTCGATGCAGACCGCGGCCATGGCCTCGACGGTCTCGACAGGGTAGCGCCCGGCGGCGGTCTCGGCCGACAGCATCACCGCGTCGGTGCCGTCCAGCACGGCGTTGGCCACGTCCGACACTTCGGCGCGCGTCGGCACCGGGTTGACGATCATGCTTTCCATCATCTGCGTCGCGGTGATGGTGAGCTTGTTGGCTTCGCGCGCCAGCTTGATCATGCGCTTCTGCAGCGCGGGCACGGCAGCGTTGCCGACTTCCACGGCGAGGTCCCCGCGCGCCACCATGATGCCGTCGGACGCCTGCAGGATTTCTTCCAGCACGCCCGGGTGGATGGCCTCGGCGCGCTCGATCTTGGCGATCATGCGTGCCTTGTGGCCGTGCGGCTGGCCGGCCACGGCGGCCAGCTGGCGCGCCATTTCCATGTCGGTCGCGTTCTTGGGGAAGCTGACCGCGACGTAATCCGCGCCCAGGGCCATGGCGGTCTTGATGTCGTCCATGTCCTTGGCCGTCAATGCCGGCGCCGACAGGCCGCCACCCTGGCGGTTGATGCCCTTGTTGTTGGACAAATCACCGCCGATGCGCACGGTGGTAAAGATCTCGGTGCCCAGCACCCGGTCCACCACCAGCACGATCAGGCCGTCGTTGAGCAGCAGCAGGTCGCCCGGGCCGACATCGCGCGGCAGGTCCTGGTAGTCCAGGCCGACGCGTTCTTCGTTGCCGAGCTGGCAGGCGGAATCGAGGACAAAGGGGTCGCCCGGCTTGAGCGTGATCTTGCCATGCTCGAACTTGCCGACGCGGATCTTGGGCCCCTGCAGGTCGGCCATGATCGCGACCTCGCGGCCGCACGCCTGCGCGGCCTCGCGCACCAGCCGGGCGCGGTCGATATGGTCCTGCGCGCTGCCGTGCGAGAAATTCAGCCGCACCACGTCGACCCCCGCGGCAATCATGCGCGTCAGGATCTCCAGCGAGCTGGAAGCGGGGCCGATGGTGGCGACGATCTTGGTGGAACGGGTCATGCGCGGGTTTCCTTGGTGAAGGACGGGGGCCCGGCACGGCGCCAGGCCCGGCGGATGCTTCAGCCTGCTGCGCGCTGTTCCAGCACTTCAAAGGCGGGCAGCTTCTTGCCTTCCAGGAATTCCAGGAACGCGCCGCCGCCGGTGGAGATGTAGCCCACGCGGTCGGCAATGCCGTACTTGGCGATGGCGGCCAGCGTGTCGCCGCCGCCGGCGATCGAGAAGGCCTTGGATTCGGCGATGGCCTGCGCCAGCACCTTGGTGCCGTTGCCGAACTGGTCGAATTCGAACACGCCCACCGGGCCGTTCCAGACGATGGTACCGGCGGCCTTCAACTGCTCGGCCAGCAACGCGGCGGTTTGGGGGCCGATGTCCAGGATCATGTCGTCGTCGGCCACATCCTTCACATCCTTGACGGTGGCCGCGGCGGTCGCGCTGAATTCCTTGGCGCAGACCACGTCGACGGGAATGGGCACCGAGGCGCCGCGCCTGGCCATGATATCGATGATGGCCCTGGCATCGCCGACCAGGTCGGCTTCGGCCAGCGACTTGCCGATCTTCAGGCCGGCGGCCAGCATGAAGGTGTTGGCGATGCCGCCGCCGACGACCAGGTTGTCGACCTTGTCGGCCAGCGACTTCAGGATGGTCAGCTTGGTCGAGACCTTGGAGCCGGCCACGATCGCCACCAGCGGACGCGCCGGCTGGCCCAGCGCCTTGCCCAGCGCGTCGATCTCGGCGGCCAGCAGCGGGCCGGCACAGGCGATCGGGGCATACCTGGCGATGCCATGGGTGGTGGCCTCGGCGCGGTGCGCGGTGCCGAAGGCGTCGTTTACATATACGTCACAGAGCTTGGCCATCTTCTGGGCCAGCTCGTCGCTGTTCTTCTTCTCGCCCTTGTTCACGCGGCAGTTTTCCAGCAGCACCACCTGGCCGGGCGCGACCTCGACGCCGTCGACCCAGTTCTGCACCAGCTTGACCGGCTTGCCCAGCAGCTCGGACAGGCGCGTGGCGATCGGCGCCAGCGAGTCTTCCGGCTTGAACTCGCCTTCGGTCGGGCGGCCCAGGTGGGAGGTGACCATCACCGCTGCGCCGGCGGCCAGGCAGGCCTCGATCGCGGGCACCGAGGCGCGGATGCGGGTGTCCTCGGTGATATTGCCGGCGTCGTCCTGCGGCACGTTCAGGTCGGCGCGGATAAACACCCGCTTGCCGGAGATTTTGCCTTGGGAAATCAGATCGGAAAGACGCAGGACAGTGGTCATGACGGTGAAAGGCGCGAGATTTCGCTGAAAAATCGGGAAAACGGGATTTTACCTGATCGCGGTCGACGCTTTGGCGATTCCGGGTCGCAATGGTTTTGCAATGTGCGCCAGCACGCACAGTACGGTTCCTTGCCGGGCTGACCGATTCCCTGCCTCCCCACGAAAGAAGGGGCCGGGGAATGTCCCCCTGATCCCCCGAGTGCGGTAATGTATGCAACGTCTGCTTAAACAGACACGCACTGACACCAGAGCCGGTCCAGCAAAACGGCCAGGACAACACCAGGCGGATAACAAAAAGGCAGGCCGGCGTGCGCGTGGGCGCACAGCCGGCGCCGCGCATTGTCTTGTCGCGAATGCAGGGGGTAATCAGATGAAAGAAGCCGACATGCACGGAGCGATCCGTGGCTTGTACGAGGGCATTCTCGATCCCGGTGCGTGGCAGCAGAGCCTGCGCACCCTGACCGATATGGCCGGATCGGCGCACGCCTCGATGATGGTCTGGGACACGGTACGCGACCAGGTCACCGTCAATGAAATTGTCAATCCGGTGGTGGAGTTGTTCACCGAGTACGAATCGGATTTCCAGACCATCGACCCGGCCAAGCAGTTCGCACCGCGGCTGCAGCCCGGCGCGTGGTACGTCGACGCGCGCGAGCTGGGCGAAGGCGCCATGGCGCGCCACCCGTTCTACCGCGATTTCTTTCACCGCTATGACCTGCGCTCGTACGTGGCATGCCTGGTCGCGCGCCAGCCGCACTACGAAGTCTATTTCTCGATGCAGCGCGGACGCACGCAGCCGCTGTTCTCGACCGACGACACCCGCGGCATGGACTGGATCATCCCGCATATGCGCAGCGCCATGGCCATGCGCGACCGCACGCTGGGCCTGACGGTGCTGGCGCGGCTGTCGTCGCAGCTGGTGGAGCGGCTCAACTTCGCGCTGCTGGTGTTTTCGCCGCAGCGCCAGGTGCTGCTGGGCAACCGCGCCGGCGAACGCTGGGTGCGGCGCCTGGACCCTGCGGGCAAGGTCTCTGACTGGACCCTGTCGCGCCCGTTCGGCGAAATGCTGGCCGCGGCTTGCGATCCGCAGCGCGCGGTGGCCGCCCAGGCCGCGCGCGCCACCGACGGCAACGGCAGCAGCGCGCAGGTGATCGTGCTGCCGCTGCCGCCCTCGCACGCCTTTGCCGCGCAGTGGCAGGAGCCCGCGGCGCTGGTGGTGGTGCACGAGCACGACAACGCGCCGCTGTTGCTGGCTCCGGTGCTGCGCGACCTGTACGGCCTGACGCCAGCGGAAACGCGGCTGGCGACCCGGCTCGCCGGTGGCCAGGGCCTGCCCGAAGCCAGCCAGCAGCTGAACATCCGCCATGAAACGGCGCGCACGCAGCTCAAGGCCGTCTTCAACAAGACCGGCACCAACAGCCAGGCCCAGCTCACCCACCTGCTTTCGCGGCTGGGCGCGGCACTGGAAGGGGCCTGAATTCCACCCTCGCGCGGTACGCCGGCCGGCAACACACCGGCAGCCCTGGCACAGCCGCGCGAAGGAAGTACCAAAAGTACGAAAAAGAAGAAAGAAGAAAAACCATGAGCGACACGCCGATGCATGAAACCATCCGCGCGCTGTACGAGGGGATCTTCGACGCCGATGCCTGGCGCCGCAGCCTGGGTGCGCTTTGCCAGGCCAGCGACAGCTCGCATGCGCTGCTGCTGGTGCGCGATACCGTCCACGAACGCGTGCTGGTGAACCAGGTGGTCAATCCCGTGCCCGAAGCGGTGGCCGCCTACAGCGAATACTACGAAACCATCGATCCGGCCCTGCCCTTCGCCCAGCGCATGTCGGTGGGCAGCTGGTATATCGATTCGCGCGAACTGGGTGCGCAGGCGATGCGACACTCGCCTTTCTATGGCGACTTCCTGCACCAGTTCGAGCAATCGTCGGTGATGGCCTGCCTGATCGAGCGCAAGCCGCACTATGAAGTGTTCCTGTCGCTGCAGCGGCCGCTGGGCGGCAACCAGTATTCGCCCGAGGACGCGCGCGCGCTCGACTGGGCGATTCCGCATGTGCGCCACGCCATGGCGCTGCGCGACCGCACGCACCAGGTGTCGGCGCTGGCGCATGCGTCGAGCCAGTTGCTGGAACGGCTGCCGTTTGGGGTGATCGTGTTGCGGGACGATGGCAAGACGCTGCTTGCCAACAGTACGGGAGAGGCGTGGGTGCGGCGGCTGCTGCCGGCGGTGTCGGCGGCGGTGTCGGCGGCGATTTCGGCGGCAAGCGGCCGGGCTGAAGAATGGCGGCTGTCGCGGCCGTTTGCCGAAGCATTGAAGGCCGCGTGCGATCCGGGCAATCCGCAGCCGGCGCAGGCGCTGCGGGCGGTGGATAACGGCGGGCGGCAGGCGCAGATTATCTTGTTGCCCTTGCCGCCGGCGCATCAGCTGTCGATGGACTGGCAGCGGCCCAGCGTGCTGGTGGCGATCCATGAACCGGGAGTCGCGCCGATGACATTGCCGGCCGTGCTGCGGGACTTGTACGGGCTGACGCCGGCGGAAACGCGCTTGGCGCTGCAGCTGTCGACCGGGATGGGGCTGCCCGAGGCTTGCGAGCAGATCGGGATCCGGCGGGAGACCGGCAGGACGCAGTTGAAGGCGATTTTCAACAAGACTGCCACTGGGACGCAGGCCCAGTTGGCGCATTTGCTGACGAGGTTGGGCGTCAGGGCTTAGGGGTTAGGCCGCAAACCTGTCACCGGCCGCCTGTTTGCTCCCCTCTCCCGCCTGCGGGAGAGGGGCGGGGGTGAGGGCCGGAGCCTCAACGAAGTGAAGCCCCTTATGCAACCTCAGTCGCAACCTCAGTCGCAACCTCAGTCGCAACCTCAGTCGCAACCTCAGTCGCAACCTCAGTCGCAACCTCAGTCGATCGAAGCCCCCACCGTCTTCACCACCCCCGCCCACTTCTGCCGGTCGGCCTTGACGGTCGCCTTGAACTGCTCCACCGACTCGATCCGCGGCGTATTGCCGGCATCGACCAGCTTCTGCCGGATCGACGGGGTTTCCAGCGCAACCTTGACCGCGTCGTTGAGCTTGCGTGCGATCTTCGGATCTAGCCCCTTGGGACCGAAGAAGCCGAACCAGATGGTGCTGTTGTAGCCAGCGACGCCGCTCTCGGCAATGGTCGGCACGTCCGGAATCACCGGCACGCGCTTGCTGGTGGTCACGCCCAGCAGCCGCACCTTGCCGGCGCGGTATTGCGGCAGCACGCTCTGCACCTGGTTGAAGATGCAGCAGACCTCGCCCTTGAGCACGGCCTGCAGCGCATCGGGGCCGCCCTTGTACGGTACGTGGGTCATGTCCAGGCCCGCGCGGGCATTGAATTCGGCGAAAGCCAGGTGCGTGCCGGTGCCGTTGCCGGTCGAGGCATAGTTGTACTTGCCTGGATTGGCCTTCACCTTCTCGATGAATTCCTTCACCGTCTTCACGTCGATCACGGCCGGGTTGACGGTCAGCACGTTGGACACTTCGACCAGCGGCGCCACCGGCGTGAAATCGGCTTCGGCGTCGAATGGCAGGTTCTTGTACAGCGCCGGGTTGATGCCGTGCGTCGCCGCGGTGCCAAGCAGCAGCGTATAGCCGTCCGGCTTGGCGTGCGCCACCACCTCGGAGGCAACGTTGCCGCCGGCGCCCGGCCGGTAGTCATAGATGATCGTGGTCTTGAGCGACTTCTGCAGCGATTCCTGCAGCGCGCGGCCCACCATGTCGACGCCGGAGCCGGCGGTGAAACCCATCAGGATGGTCACCGGCTGCGTCGGCCACTCGCCCTGGGCCTGGGCGGGCGCGCTCACGGCAGCGGCGGCGCACAGGGCGGCCACGCCTGCGGCCAGGCGGAAAGCGGAACGGAAGGACAAGCGCGGCAGGCGGAACGAGATGGGCATGGGGGTGGGCATGGGGGCACCGTCAGTAAAGTCAGCACAAGAGGGCTGCCGGGGTCTGGGCCCCGGGCAGCGCCACAAGATAGCAAGGATCCTGCCAAAACCAAACGAACCAGTTCGCTTGAAGGTATGCCCTGGAAGTATATGGTGGGCGCGGCGTGACGCTCAGCGGCGCAGCAGGCCCACCAGGTCGTCGATATCCGGCAATGGCGCACCGGTTCCCGCAGTGCTTTCGTCATCCGCCTCCAGCAAGCCGTCGGCCAGCGCGCGCTTGTCGCGGTGCAGGTCGACGATGCGCTCCTCGATGGTGCCGGCGTTGATCAGCCGGTACACCGTCACGGGGCGCTGCTGGCCGATGCGGTGCGCGCGGCCCATGGCCTGGTCCTCGGCGGCGGGGTTCCACCATGGGTCGGCGATGATCACGTAGTCGGCCGCGGTCAGGTTCAGGCCGAAGCCGCCTGCCTTCAGGCTGATCAGGAAGACATCGCCCTCGCCCGCCTGGAAGGCGGCCACGCGGCGCGTGCGCTCGGCCGCCGGCGTGGCGCCGTCCAGGTACTGCAGCGCGAGCCCGGCGCGCTCCAGGCCCTGGCGCAGCAGCTGCAGGAAATCGACGAATTGGCTGAACACCAGCGTCTTATGGCCGCTGGCGGCCAGTTCGCTCGCCAGAGCGACGAAGGCGCGCAGCTTGGCGCCCTCTTCCCCCTCCCGCAGCTGGCTGCCGATTTCCGGCGTGGCCAGGCGCGGGTCGCACGCGGCGCGGCGCAGGCGCATGATCTGCGCCAGCACATGGATGCGCGCTTGCGATTGCTGCTGCGCCTGCGCGAGGGCGCGCGCCTTTGCCCCTGCAGGCGCGCCTTGCGTGGCCTTGCGCGCCGCCTCCACGCACGCCAGCGCGGCTTCGGCCTGGGTCTGCGCTTGCCGGCGCAGCGCTTCGTAGTGCGCGGCTTCGACCGCGTCGGGCTCGACGCGGATCACCAGCTCCGTGCGCGGCGGCAGTTCGTCGAGCACCTGGGCCTTGGTCCGGCGCAGCACGAAGGGCGCGATCATGCGGCGCAGGCGCTGGCGGGCCTCGCGCACGCCGCCGCGCTCGATCGGATTGGCAAAATGTTCGTTGAAACGGGCCAGCGAGCCCAGCAAACCCGGGTTGCAGAAGCGCATCACCGACCACAGCTCGGCCAACCGGTTTTCCACCGGCGTGCCGGTTAATGCCATGCGGAAATCCGCCTGCAGCTCGAACATCGACTGCGCGCGCCGCGTGACGGCGTTCTTGAATGCCTGCGCTTCGTCAGCGACCACGGTATGCCAGTCGCGCGCGCAGAAATCCTGGCGCGCCTGCTGCAGCAGCGTGTACGAGACGATCACCAGGTCATGTGGGCCTGCCTGAGCCAGCAGCGTATCGCGCGCATTCTCTGCACCCTCTCCATAGACCTGGACATTCAGGGTCGGCGCGAAGCGTCGCGCTTCGGCGGCCCAGTTGCCGCACACCGAGGTGGGCACGATCACCAGCGCGGCGCCGCCGGCCGCGCGCGCCACCAGCACCGCCAGCGCCTGCACGGTCTTGCCCAGGCCCATGTCGTCGGCCAGGCAGGCGCCCAGCCCCGAGGCGGCCAGCGTCATGGCCCAGCGGTAGCCGGCTTCCTGGTAGGGGCGCAGCTCCGCCGCCAGCGTGGCGGGCACGGTGGTTGGCGTGTCGCGCGCCGCGCGCAGGCGGGCGATGCGCTGGCGGAAGTGGGCGTCGGGATCGATGCCCGCGCCGGCCAGCACGTCGTCCAGCCACGGCGTGGCCATCTGCGGCACGCGGATGCCGTCGGCAATGCGTTCGGCCACCGACGCCAGGTCGCGCAACTGGCCGCGCAGCGCGCGGGTCAGCGCCACGAAGACACCCTGCCCCATCGGCACGAAGCGGCCGGCGTGGCTGCCGGTCCAGTCGATCAGCTTGCCCAGCTCCAGCACCAGCCCCTCGGCCACGCGCAGCTCGCCGGCCAGCCGGTACCAGGCGCCACGGCTTTCGATGTGGACGCCGAGCTGCGGCAGGTCGGCGGGCACGATGCGGATTTCCTTGCCGCGCGGCCATTCCACAGCCTGCACCGCGGGCAGGCCGGGCAGCGCCTCCAGCACGGTCAGCGCGTCTTCGGGATCGTCCAGCGTCCAGGTATATTCACCGCCCGGCGGCGACTGCGTGACCAGCACCGGCAGCGCGGCGAAGACCTCGGCCACGCTGGCCAGTTCGGCATCGAGATCGCGCTGCGTGACCAGCGTCTCGCCGCGCACCGCGGCCATCAGGCGTTCCCTGCCCGCGCCCGGCGCGAGCCGGGGCCCGAGCTGGCCCAGCGGCGTGACCACCAGCCGCATCGTGATACCGCGCCCGGCCACGCCGCCGATCGGCGCAACCTCCGCGCGCAGCCGCGCTTCGGCCTCGACCGTGCGCGAGCCGGCAGCCTGGTCGGCGTGGACCTGGAAATGGCCGGCCAGCGCGCGCAGCGTGCGATCGAGCTGGGCCTGGCCATCCTCCGGGATCGCCAGCCCGTCGCCGATCAGCCGCGCGGCGTCGAACTGCGCCGGGGTGAAGCGCAGCACCTTGAGCCGGTGCGGCCCGTCGCGCAGCACCGTGACCTGGCGCAGCGCCTCGGCCTCCTGGCGCGCCGCGGCGGGCAGCAGGGCCTCCATCGCCGGCGCCTCGCGCAGCGGCGGATAGAGGCGCAGCACGAAGCGGCCAGCGCTGTGCACGGCCTCCAGCGCGGGCGCGTCCTCGACCACCTCCAGTGTCTGCGCCGGCGCGTGGGCGAGCACCACGGCCGGGTGGCCGACCAGCGCCATGGCGGCGGCGGCGCGGTCCAGCACATAGCGCCGGTTGTGCGAGGCATCGCGCCGGATCGCGCACGCGACGCGCGCGTCCCACGGCTCGAGCCGGTCGTCCTCGGCCACGCGCGCCAGCGGCACCGGCCTGGGCTTGCCCCAGCCACGCGCGCCGCGCACTTGCTCCAACGGCTCGATGGTGGCCACCGCGCCGTCCGGCTCCAGCGTCAGCGCCCACAGCAGGCGGCGGCCGCTCTCGCCGGCGGCGACGGGTTCGGCGCTGGCGAGGGCGCGCAGCGCTTCCAGCGCCTGCTCCCAGCCAGGCTGGCCGGGTTCGGCATGCGGGTCGGAATGTGTGGTCAAAGGCACGACGAAATGGACTGGCGTCGGAAGCAGGCCCTGACGATGCAACCGTCGAGCCGGCAAACGCACGGAAATGAGGATTCTAGTCCGCCGCGGCGCTGGTTTCGTACGCTCTCCCCCCGCCACTCGCGTTGGCACCCATGCCCCCCGGGCTTACAATGTCGTTTTTGCTACTTTCACGGCGCTGGGAGAACAGACATGTCGATGGCGGATCGCGACGGCAAGATTTGGATGGACGGCAAGCTGATCGAATGGCGCGACGCCAAGATCCACGTGCTGACGCATACGCTGCACTACGGCATGGGCGTGTTCGAGGGCGTGCGTGCCTACAAGACGCCCGAAGGCACCGCCATCTTCCGCCTGAAAGAGCACACCCGCCGCCTGTTCAATTCCGCCAAGATCTTCCAGATGGCCATGCCGTTCGACGAGGCCACCCTGGAAGCCGCCACGCGCGAAGTGGTGCGCGCCAACAACCTGGAATCCTGCTACATCCGCCCGATCGTGTGGATCGGCTCAGAAAAGCTGGGCGTGTCGGCCAAGGGCAACACCATCCACGTGGCGATCGCGGCGTGGCCGTGGGGTGCCTACCTGGGCGAGGAAGGCATGGAGCGCGGCATCCGCGTGAAGACTTCGTCGTTCACCCGCCACCACGTCAACGTGTCGCTGGTGCGCGCCAAGGCCAGCGGCTACTACATCAACTCGATCCTCGCCAACCAGGAAGCGACCGGCCTGGGCTATGACGAAGCGCTGCTGCTCGACACCGAGGGCTACGTCAGCGAAGGCTCGGGCGAGAACGTCTTTATCGTGCGCAACGGCGTGATCTACACCCCGGACCTGGCCTCGTGCCTGGACGGCATCACGCGCGACGCCACGCTCACCATCGCGCGCGACCTGGGCATCGAGGTGCGCGAGAAGCGCATCACCCGCGACGAGATGTACTGCGCCGACGAAGCCTTCTTCACCGGCACCGCCGCCGAAGTCACGCCGATCCGCGAGCTGGACGACCGCATCATCGGCGAAGGCCGCCGCGGCCCGGTCACCAAGCAGATCCAGGACGCGTTCTTTGCCGCCGTGGGCGGCACCAACGAAAAGTACAGGAAGTGGCTGACGCTGGTCTGAGCACCGGCCGCCAGCCCTCGTGCCCCGCACCCGCCGCCGTGCGCGCGGGGCACGCCTTGTTTTGACGAACAGCAAGCCTCAATCCCCGCAACACCATGACGCAAACCGCCACCATCATCGAAATCGGCGCCGAAGACATTCCGCTGCACTGCCCCACCGCCAACACCCCGGCCTGGAACTACCACCCGCGCGTGTTCCTGGACGTGGCCGACACCGGCGAAGCCAAGTGCCCGTACTGCGGTACCGTCTACAAGCTCAGGCCGGGCACCGTGCTGAAGGGCCACCACTGATCCGAGCCGCCGGTTTTCGCACGACCCTGACGCTCCGGGCCCCCAGTTGGTGCTCCGGGGCGTTGCTGTTCCCGGCGATTGCGCCGGCGAACCGGCCCTCCGCGCCCCGCCCATGAAGAAAGCCCTCGTCATCGCCCCCAACTGGATCGGCGACGCCCTGATGGCGCAGCCGCTGTTCGCGCTGCTCAAGGCGCGCCATCCGCGCCTGGTCATCGACGCCCTCGCGCCCAAGTGGGTGGCGCCCGTGCTCGCGCGCATGCCCGAGATCGGCCGCGTGTTCCCGTCCGACCTGGCGCACGGCAAGCTGCAGCTGTCGGCGCGGCTGATGTTCGCGCAGCAGCTCAAGAACGAAGGCTACGACCTCGCCTACGTGCTGCCGAATTCGCTCAAGTCGGCGCTGATTCCGTGGCTGGCCGGCATTCCGCTGCGCATCGGCTACCGTGGCGAAGCGCGCTTCGGCATGCTCAACGTGCGCCATGCCAACCCGCCGCGCGACCACCGTCCGCCGATGGTCGAGCACTATGCCCGGCTCGCGCTCAAGCCCGGCGCGCGCTTGCCCGAGAACCTCTCCGAGCCGCGCCTGCGCATCGACCCGGCGCGCGTGGCGGCCACCGCCGAGCGCTTCGGCATCGCCCCGCACACGCGCGTGATCGCGTTCTGCCCGGGCGCCGAGTACGGCCCCGCCAAGCGCTGGCCGGCCGGCCACTTCGCCAAACTGGCGCAGATGCTGCGGCGCTCCTACCCGTACGCGCAGATGATCACGCTGGGCTCGGCCAAGGACGCCGAGATCGCCGCCGAGATCGTCAAGGACGCACCGTTCGTGCGCAACCTGTGCGGCCAGACCTCGCTGGATGATGCCGTCGACCTGCTGGCGCTGTCCGAGGCCGCGGTCTGCAACGATTCCGGCCTGATGCACGTGACCGCGGCGCTGAACCGGCCGCAGGTGGCGGTCTATGGCTCGAGCGATCCGCGCCACACGCCGCCGCTGTCACAGGCTGCGAGTATCATGTGGCTGCAGCTGGAGTGCAGCCCGTGCTTCAAGCGCGAGTGCCCGCTGGGCCACCTGCGTTGCCTGAAAGAGATCGAACCCGAAATGGTCTTCGTTGAGCTGCGCAAGCTGCTGCACCGGCCCTGATACCCTGACACTGCCACCATGCCTCGTTTTGCCCGCCTGTTCGATTCTGCCGAAGACATCGTCGAAGCCTTCCGCGAGGCGCTCAAGCAGCGCGATGCCGAGGGCGCGCTGCGCCTGTGGCTGGACGAGGATTCGATCACCTGCGTGCTGCCCGACGGCCAGCGCATGATTGGCCACGAACAGCTGCGCCAGGCGTTCTCGCATCTGCTGGAAGAACAGCCGGTGCTGGTCGATGCGATCGAAACCAGCAGCCACGCATCGATGGCCGTGTCGATCTTCGACGTGACCGAGGCGCTGCGCTTTGGCAGCGACCGGGTCGAGGCCGACCTGTACGTGCACACCACCTATGTGCTGATGCAGAACCACGAAGGCTGGCGCCTGGCGCATGTCCACTGCAGCCCGGCCAACGCCGTGCAGGTGGCCGCGGTGGCTGCGGCACCCGGCCAGGCGCTGCACTGAGCCTTTGCCTGCCCGGCCGCGCGGCCCGGCTGCAACCGGGCAGGACTGCAAGACCGCAAGACTGTATTACCGAGCTGGCATGACGCAGCGCCCCGATCTCCTGACGCACCATTTGCCTGTCGCCGCCGCGCCGCACGAGCATGGTCACGGCTACGGCGACGGCATCGCCATGCCCTGGTGGCTGCGCGGCGGCCATGCCCAGACCATCATCCCCGCCCGCTTCACGCGCCGCCCGCCGCGCGTGGCGTTCCGGCGCGAGCGCTGGGACACACCTGACGGCGACTTCATCGACCTGGACTGGACCACCCACGCGGTGCAGCCGGACACGCCGCTGGTGGTGATGTTCCACGGGCTGGAGGGGGATTCCGGCAGCCACTACGCGCAGGCACTGATGCACGCACTGGGCACGCGCGGCTGGCAGGGCGTGGTCCCGCATTTCCGCGGCTGCTCGGGCGAGCTCAACCTGGCGCCCCGTTTCTACCACTCCGGCGACTCGGCCGAGCTGCGCTGGGTGCTCGAACGCGTGCACCGCCAGCACTGCGCCCAGGGCCGCAAGCTGCTGGTGGTCGGCATCTCGCTGGGCGGCAACGCGCTGCTGCGCCTGCTGGGCGAGGACGGCAGCGGTGCCGGGCATGTGCACGCCGCGGCCGCGATCTCGGCGCCGCTGGACCTGGCCGCGGGCGGCGCGGCGCTGTCGGCCGGCTTCAACATGCTCTATACGCGCATGTTCCTGCAGACGCTCAAGCGCAAGTCGCTGGCCAAGCTGCAGCAGTTCCCCGGGCTGTTCGACCGCGAGGCGATGCTGGCCAGCCGCGACCTGTACGCCTTCGACAACGTGGTTACGGCGCCGCTGCACGGCTATGCCGATACCGACGACTACTGGCGCCGCGCCGCCAGCAAGCCGGTGCTCGGCGCGATCGCCGTGCCCACGCTGGTGCTCAATGCGCGCAACGATCCGTTCCTGCCCGGCCGGCACCTGCCCGGCCCCGCCGACGTCAGCCCGCAGGTCTGGCTGGAACAGCCGGAGCACGGCGGCCATGTCGGCTTCATGACCCCGCATGAAGGCTGGCGGCGCCATCTGTGGCTGCCCGACAGCCAGTCGGGGGTAGCGTTCGGCGGCCATATCGAATGGCTGCCGGCGCGGATCCTGCGCTTTTTCGACAGCATGATGTAAAGCCGGCGGCGGCGTGCGTGGCGCCTTGCCGGCAGAGGAGACGGAGATGGACGACATCGTCAGGCAAGCCATGGCGCGCTGGCCCAACGTGCCCAACGCCTATGGCTGGCTCGCGCTGGACCGGCGCGGGCAGTGGCGCCTGCGCAATGAATACGCCCAGCAGCACGGCCTGTCCGGCGAGCCGGTGCGCAACGAAGCGCTGGTCGCCTTCATCGAGCGCAACTACCTGTGCGACGAGCGCGGCGCGTGGTATTTCCAGAACGGGCCGCAGAAGGTGTTCGTGGCGCTGGCGTACGCGCCGTGGATCGTGCGGCTGCACCAGGGCGCGCTTTGCACAACCTCGCACCAGCCCTTTGCGCTGCAATCCTGCTACGCGGACGAGCATGGCAACGTGGTGCTGTCGGGGAAGGTCGACGGCGTGGACGGCACGCAGGTGGCACTGCTGCACGACCATGACCTGGAAACCTTCAGCGGCAGCAGCACCTGGCACGGCGAGGCCTGCGGCACCGAACTCGGCCTGTTCCACCACGACGGCCACGACCTGCCGATCGAGCCGATCGCGGAGAGCGAAGTGCCGAAGCGCTTCGGCTTCGTGCGCCAGCCGGCGGCCTGACACCGCCCGGCCCTGGCCGGGCCTGCCTCAGTTCGGTATGCCCTTGCTGTCCTGCTTGTCCTCGCGATACTGGCGTTCCAGCTGGTGCAGGCGGGCGTCGACCTCGGACAGCGTATAGAAGTCGCCGTCGCCGGCCTTGCGCGCGATCTGCAGCTGTTCGATCGCAGCCTGGTAGGCACCATCCATCGCATATTTTTCGGCCAGCGCCTGGTGCTGCTGCACCCGCTTGCCCTGGCCGGCGTATGCGCGCGCCAGCATCTCCCACCAATCGCTGCGGCTGGTTTCCTGGCGCGTGCGTTCGCGCAGGAAGCGCACCGCCTCCTCATAGCGGCCCGAGCCGAGCAGGGTCTCGGCATAGGCGACCGATACCGCATGAGAGAGCGGGAAGGCTTTCATCGAGGCCGTGGCCTGTGCCAGCGCCTCGGGCACGCGGCCCTGCGTGCGCGCCAGCTGGATCGCCATCACGTCCAGCATGGGGCTGCCCGAGCTTGCGCCCGGGATGGTGCCGTACAGCCGCCGCGCCTCGGCCAATTCCTGCTCGGCGGCGGCGGCACGGCCGAGCCGCTGCTCGGTGAAGGCAAGGCCGTAGTGCAGCGCCGGCGCCCGCAGCGTCGAGGCACCCGGCAGCTGCGCGCGCAGTGCATTGCGCAAGGCCTGCAGATCGCTCGGCGACGATTCCTGGATCACGCGCGCGCGCATCCGGGCGAACTCGTACTCGGGCGTATTGGGCACCTTGCGCGCGTTGGCGTGGCTCACGCGGTCCTGCATGTCGGCGAGACGCTCCGAAGTCAGCGGGTGGGTGCGCACATAGGACGGCACCGAGCTTTCCGAGATGCCGGACACGCGCTGCAGCCGCGCGAAGAAATCGGGCATGCCCTGCGGGTCGAAGCCCGCCGCGGTCATGATCTGGAAGCCGACACGGTCGGCCTCGCGCTCCGCGCCGCGCGAGAAGGACAGCTGGTTGGCAACGGCGGCGCCCTGCCCGCCCATCGCCAGCGCCGCCGCGGCATCGGGGCTGCGCGTGGCGGCGAGGCCGGCCAGCACCATCGACGCCAGCGCAATCCACATCGACTGGTCTTGCGACGTGATGCCGCGCGCGATATGGCGCTGCATCACGTGGCCGATTTCATGGCCCAGCACCGAGGCCAGTTCCGACTCGGTATCGGACTGCACCAGCAGCCCGGTATGCACGCCGATATAGCCGCCCGGCAGCGCGAAGGCGTTGATGCTGCGGTCGCGCACCGCGAACAGGTCAAAGCCGGTGGCAAAGGTACCGGCGCCGGTCGAGCCCGAGATATTCTGCCGCCGCGCCGCCTGCACCAGCCGGTAGCCGAGCGCGTTCAGGTAGTCCGACAGCAGCGGATCCGGCACGTACAGCGGATCGCGGCGGATATCGCGCATGATGCGGTCGCCCAGGCGCTTTTCCATGTCGGGCGACAGCGATGCCGTGGACGGGTCGCCCAGGTCAGGCAGCTGCACCCCGCCACTCTCGACCACCGGATTGTTGGTGCGCAGGCCGAACTCGGACTTCTGGCCCGCCTTGATGCTGCGGTTCAGGTTGTCGTAGACCTGGTCGCTCGCCTCGCCGGACAATGATGGCACCGGCTCCGGCGCCCGCATGGACGCGACCGGCCTGGCCGGCGCGGCCGCGGCAGAGGCCGGGGCAGCGGCCGGTGTTCGCGTCGTCGCCTGCGGCCACGCCGGCGACGCCATGCTCAGCGCCAGCAGCGCAGCCAGCGACCGCCGCCATGGCGACCCGGGGCGACCATGATGTGACGCCGAACCGGCAGGCGCGGCATCCGCAGCGGCACAATGGCCGGGCGCGGCAGACCTGCGAAGCGATGGTTGTTTTGGCATGTTGCTATGATAGCGGCCTCCGGTGGCCGTTCCCATCAGACGGTTCTCCTCCCCGCCAAAGGCCTCCTGCACCAAGCCCTGCCATGACCCAGCTCACCCATTTCGATACCGCCGGCCAGGCCCACATGGTCGACGTCGGCGACAAGGCCAGCACGCACCGCGTAGCCGTGGCCACCGGCACCATCACCATGCTGCCCGACACCTTCGCGCTGGTGCGCGACGGCAGTGCCAAGAAGGGCGACGTGCTCGGCATCGCGCGCGTGGCCGCGATCATGGCCACCAAGCGCACCGCCGACCTGATCCCGCTATGCCATCCGATCGGGCTGACCAAGGTCGCGGTCGACTTTGCGCTCGACGAGGCCAGCGCCACCGTCGCCTGCACCGTCCGCACCGAGACCCGCGGCCAGACCGGCGTCGAGATGGAAGCGCTGACCGGAGTGCAGGTGGCGCTGCTGACGATCTACGACATGTGCAAGGCGGTGGACCGGGGGATGGTGATCGGCAACGTGAAGCTGCTGGAAAAGCATGGCGGCAAGTCGGGCGACTGGGTGGCGGCCGCCGGCCAGTGAGCGGCCTGGCTGCAGCGCCCGTGGATCGGCACGCGCCAAACGGCAATCGCGGCACCTAGACTAGACATTGCTCAGGGCAGCCGGGAAACGCGCTTCGCGCCCGCATGGACCCAGCGTCCCCGCCTGGCTCCCATCACCTTGCCAAAGGAGAGACGCAATGCTGACGCAGAAGACAAAGGACATTGTGAAAGCCACCGCGCCGGTATTGGCGGAACACGGCTACGACATTATCAAGTGCTTCTATAAGCGCATGTTCGAAGCGCACCCCGAACTTAAGAATGTGTTCAACATGGCGCATCAGGAACGGGGCGAGCAGCAGCAGGCATTGGCGCGGGCGGTCTACGCGTATGCGGAGAATATCGAAGACCCGAGCAGCCTGATGGCCGTGCTGAACAACATTGCCAACAAGCACGCGAGCCTGGGCGTCAAGCCGGAGCAGTACCCGATCGTCGGCGAGCATCTGCTGGCGGCCATCAAGGAAGTCCTGGGCAGCGCAGCGACCGAGGAAATCATCTCAGCGTGGGCGCAAGCCTATGGCAACCTCGCCGACGTCCTGATGGGCATGGAAAGCGCGCTGTATGAAGGTTCGGCCGAACAGACCGGCGGCTGGACCGGGTGGCGGTCCTTTGTGGTCCGCGAGAAGCGCCCCGAGAGCGGCGTGATTACGTCCTTCATTCTCGAACCGGTCGACGGCAAGCCGGTAGCAAACTTCAAACCCGGTCAATACACCAGCATTGCCGTCGACGTGCCCGCGCTAGGCCTGCAGCAAATCCGCCAGTACAGCTTGTCCGATATGCCGAACGGGCGCAGCTATCGGATCTCGGTCAAACGGGAAGGCGGCGGCACCCAGCCTCCTGGCTATGTTTCAAACCTGCTGCACGATCACGTCAATGTCGGCGACGAGGTAAAGCTGGCTACGCCATATGGGAGTTTCCATATCGACGTCAACGCCAAGACACCCATTGTGCTGATCAGCGGCGGCGTGGGGCTGACGCCGATGATCAGCATGCTCAAGACCGCGCTGCAGGCGCCGCCGCGGAAAGTCGTTTTCACCCATGGCGCGCGCAATAGTGCAGTGCATGCCATGCGAGACAAGCTGCGCGAGGCGGCGAAGACCTATGAGAACTTCGAACTGATCGTTTTCTATGACCAGCCCCTGCCTGAGGACGTGCAAGGGCGCGACTACGATTATGCGGGGCTGGTCGACGTCAAGCTGATCGAAAAGTCGATCCTGCTGCCCGACGCCGACTACTACATCTGCGGCCCGATTCCCTTCATGCGCATGCAGCATGATGCACTGAAGAATCTTGGCGTCCATGAAGCGCGCATTCATTACGAGGTGTTTGGTCCGGACCTGTTTGCCGAATAGGCCGGCACGCATGGGCGCATCCGGGAACGACGGACTTGTCATGCCGCGCCGGTTCACGGCGTCCGGCCAGTCTGTCGTTCCTCGGTAATAAAGGTAACGCCACATTTCCACATGCGCCGCCGCAGCGCCTGCGCACGACAATTTGGTATTCAATACGATTGCGGGCCGGCGCATGTCGCGGCCGGCTGCCACTGCCCGCGGCGAGCCTTTCGGCCACGCGGGGGAAAGGTGAATACCATGAACGGGCGCAAGCTCTGCCAGCTGGTACTGGCACTGGCGGCCACGGCCGCAAGCGGCGCCGCCCTTGCCGGGCGAGCCGATTTCCACAATGCCGGCTGGCATGACGCGGACACACGCGGCGGCATGATCAAGACGCGTGTCGGCGTGGGCTTCTATTTCGGCCCCAGCGTCGTGTTCGGCGGCTACCCGTATTACTACCCTGCCTACCCTGCGCCCTATTACTACCCGGCTCCGGCCGTTGCCGTGCCGGCCGAGCCACCTCAATACGTCGAGCAGGGCCCCAACGGGCCGGTGCCTGCCCCGGGGCCCGAGCGGTCTGTACCGCAGGACCAGGGCTGGTGGTATCACTGCAACGAGCCGGAAGGCTACTACCCCTACGTGCAATCGTGCCCGGGCGGCTGGCAGCGAGTGCCGGCCCAGCCGCCGGCCAATTACTGACAGCGTGGAGCACAGCATGCGAGTCCTGACCCGCGCCACGCTTGCCGTGGCGACCCTGACACTCGGCGCCTGCGTCGTGATGCCTTCCGGCCCCAGCGTGATGGCGTTGCCGGGCACCGGCAAGAGCTTCGACCAGTTCCGCGCCGACGACTACAACTGCCGCCAGTTCGCCTTTGGGCAGGTCGGCGGCGTGACTTCCTCGCAGGCGGCCAACAACGCGGCAGTCGGCAGTGCGGTAGTGGGCACCGCGCTGGGCGCTGCGGCTGGCGCAGCCTTTGACGGCGGATCGGGCGCGGCGGTCGGCGCGGGCCTGGGCCTGCTGACAGGCGCCGCGGTCGGCGCCGGCAACGCGCAGTACGCGGGTTACGGCACGCAGCGGCAATACGACGCCGCCTACGTGCAGTGCATGTATGCCAGCGGCAACCGCGTGCCGGTACCGGGGCGGGTGGCCGCTGCGCCGGCTCCTGCGCCGCGGTACTACTACGCGCCGCCCCCGCCGGCCTACTACGTGCCCTACTACTAGGTCAGTTGCGTCCCCACGCGGAGAACCGGCGCGAGCGATCGGTGACCCAGGCGCAGAACGCCTGCGGGCGCTCGCCCTCGGACAACTCGCTGCATGCCTTGGCGATCTCGGCGTATTGCGTCGCTTCATCGCCCAGGTAGTACCAGCGCAACCGCTCCATCCACAGCCGGCCTTGCGCGGCATCGCCGGTCAGCGCGAGCAGCCACGCCGTGCGCGCGATCATCGTGGGAGTCGGCAGCAAGTGCACCGCGGCGATATGCGCGGGCAACAGTTGCGCTGCGTTCTGCGGCGTGATCACGACCAGGCCCGCGGCATCGGCCTGCGCATGCTGGCGGAACCAGAAGCGCGGCATCGGCAAGGTGTTGCGGGTTTCGCTGGCGGCATACTCGCGTGCTTCGGCGCGGCGGTAGTCTTGCCACATGGTTGCCAGGATGGCGACGGCAAGCGCAATGCAGGCCACGCTGAGACCCTTCGCCACACTGACCGGAACGCGCCATGGTCCGGCGGCGGCAGGCTCGAGCCAGCCCAGCAGGAAACAGAATGGCAGGAAGAAGTACAGGTAGTGCAGCGGGTATTCCAGCATCGAATGCGCGCAGAGCATCGCCAGCCACGTCAGCATCAGCACCGCTTCACGGCGCTCGCCGTTTTCTGCCTGCCAGAGCCGCGCCCGCACCACGCGCCATAGCCACGCTGCGAGAATCAGCGCGACGCCGAGCGTGCCCGCGACGCCGGTCTTGGCCAGCAGGTCTAGCACAGCGTTATGCGCATGCAGGGACATCTCCACCTTCACGCCGACCTGCGGCAACTGGGTGAATTGCGCCCAGCCGAATTCGCCCCAGCCGACACCGAGCCATGGATGCGCGCGGAACATCGCCAATGCATGCGACCATAGCGCGCCACGTGCGGACATCTGGTCTTCGGCTTCCAGTTGCGCGATGGTGTCGAACAAGCGCCAGTCGAGCAGCTGGCCGGTGGCGCGGATCGCTGGCTGCAGCACCAGCAGCATCACGATCATGGCGGCCGCGGCCACCAGCAGTCCGGTCGTACGCCGCATCGGATCCGTCTCGCGCAGCGTGCCGCGTGCCAGCCAGGCAGCAACCAGCGCGTAGAGCGCGGCAAGACCAACATGCAGCACGCCGGTGCGCGATCCCGATAGCACGATGCCGCTCTCCAGCAGTGCTACCGCTACCAGCCACATCGGGAAACGCAGCCTGCCGCGCGATGCCAGCCAGACTGACGCAACCAGTGCGAGGCCGTGCACGGTGGCCTGGTGGTTGGGCTGGTTCAGGTTGCCCCACAGGCGGCGGTTGTCATCGTAGAAGTAGGTGGAAACGAGGCCGAAGGCACTGCGCTCAAGATGGAAGAGCTGGACCCACTGTGTGACGGTGCCGAGCAGGCCGGCGATCAGGAAGGCGATGGCCAGGGTGTCGCCGGCGTTGAGTGTCTCGGATGCTTGACTGCGGCGGTATGACCATGCGGCGCATGTCACGGCTGCGCCGAGGAACAGTGACAGGACAGTGAGGGTCGCGCTGCCGGTGATATCGGCGTGACCGAGGGCGGTGCGCATCAGACCGACGGCGGCGAGCCAGAAGAACAGCAAGGCTACCCACGGCAGCGAGATCGTCGCAGATGCCGCTGGGGTGGCGGGCTTGCGGAGCGACAGGAACGCAACCAGGGCCAGCGCGCAGCACGCGGCGGTCCATTCGCCGTAGAACGTCGCGAGTGGGAGCGTATGCCGGGAGACTAGCAGCGGGAAGACGATTGCTGCGATGAGGGCAGCCGACGGCAGGGTTGTCCGGGACGGCGGCATTGAGGCGCCAGTTTTAGGGAAAGGCGCATGATAGCTTGAGCCGGCCAAAGAAAAAGCGCCCGAAGGCGCTTCAATCAAGAAATAAGGCCTATTGCCCCAAGGCAATCACATTCATGCAATCTTAGGGGCAATCGCCAGCGCCCGGCTTGAAGCCGCGGGTGGCGTTGCAAGTCGTACCTGTATTGAGCCAAGTAACGTTTGCGGCGCCGTTTGCAGCCGTCGGCGTAGTGACGATCGTGAGGTTTGCTCCCGCGGCAGTTGCTGCCGTGGTAACGGTGATTGCGCCATTGAGAACCGCGACCGCCGGAGCCCCAACAGCGGTAATGTTGCCCGACACGACCGGCGCCGGAATACCGTTGGTGCCGCCATTGCAGCCCGTCACAGTCCCCGTTTCTTGAGCGCACATGGCGACTGCAGTCTTAATGGAGGCGATTTCCGCCATCGCACCGGCGGCACGGGTCCGCGACGTGTAATCACTGTACTGCGGAATCGCGATCGCCGCCAAAATACCAATGATCGCCACCACGATCATCAGTTCGATCAGCGTAAAGCCCTTCTGGACACGACGGCCCAGTTTCTTCAGTTGTACCCGTTGCATGATTTGACCCCTCGAAGAGATTTTGGTTAAGCGTTGCACGTCTTCGGTTTCGTGACGCGGGGCCTATTCAGCAGTAAGCGTGCCAGCCATATCCCCCGTCCGCAGGGGACAAAAAGCGACAAATTTCGTCACCCGGCAGCGGAAAGCCCGCCGCATGCGCCAAATTTTGTCACCTGCCCGCGCTACCACCTGCAGAAGCGACAAAAAGTGCGATCACTCACATGAGTTAGTTGGATATCGCACCGACAGGGACGTCTGCCAGGAGAGCAACAAAAAAGGGCGGCCACCCGGCCGCCCTTCCCTGCGATGCAATACCCCGTCAGGCCGTCTGCGCCTGCCGGCGGCTCAGCAGCTTGCCGATGATCACCACCAGGATCGCGCCGGCGGCGCCGAATACCAGGTGGGCATGCGGCACGTGGACTTCGAACCAGGCCGCATCGACCGGGTCGCTGACCAGCATCTCGCCAGCCAGGTAGCCCAGCAGCGCGGCGCCCAGCACGATGATGACCGGGAAGCGCTCCATCACCTTGAGCAGCAGCGTGCTGCCGAACACGATCAGCGGGATCGACAGGCCCAGGCCGATGATCAGCAGCATCAGCTGGCTGCCTTCGGGGCCCTTCTGCGCGGCGGCGGCCACGGCGACCACGTTGTCGAGCGACATCACCAGGTCGGCGATCAGGATGGTGCGGATGGCGGCCCAGATATTGTCCTTGCCGTCGTGGCCTTCCTCGTCGTCATCGCCGGTCAGCAGTTGCACGCCGATATAGACCAGCAGCACGGCGCCGACGATCTTCAGGTACGGCAGGCTCAGCAGCTTGACCGCGGCCACGGTCAGCACCACGCGCATGATGATGGCGGCGGCGCTGCCCCAGAAGATGGCCTTCTTCTGCTGGGCGGGCGGCAGGTTGCGCGAGGCGAGCGCGATCACCACCGCGTTGTCGCCGGACAGGACGATGTTGGTCAGGATGATCGATCCCAACGCAATCCAGAAAGTGGTGGAAGACAGCAGTTCCACTGGGAGGCTCCTCGAGTTCTATGTGGTGGCGGTTTTATGTACTGGCGCGCCCCGTCATCTGACGGGTGTTCGGATGTCTGAAAGCGCAGGCATGACTGTTTAACCCACGAACCTTTCGATTACATTTCAATCCTGTAATCTTTCGGGGCTTTCACGGCGCCAGGATCACCCGCCGCAAAAACAATGCCCCCGCCGATGGCGGGGGCATCACTAGTCTGTCATTCCCGCCACAGCGGGAACGGCAAGCAGGACCTTACAGCATCGCCTTCAGCAGGCGGCCCATCTCCGACGGGTTCTTGGTCACCTTGATACCGCAGGCTTCCATGATTTCCAGCTTGGCCTGGGCGGTGTCGGCACCGCCCGAGATCAGCGCGCCGGCGTGGCCCATCCGCTTGCCCGGAGGCGCGGTCACGCCAGCGATGAAGCCAACCACCGGCTTCTTCATGTTGTCCTTGATCCAGTTGGCCGCGTTGGCTTCGTCCGGACCGCCGATCTCACCGATCATGACCACGGCGTCCGTTTCCGGATCGTCGTTGAACATCTTCATCACGTCGATGTGCTTCAGGCCGTTGATGGGGTCGCCACCGATGCCGACAGCCGACGACTGGCCCAGGCCCAGCGCGGTCAGCTGGCCCACGGCTTCGTACGTCAGGGTGCCCGAGCGCGACACCACGCCGATGCGGCCCTTCTTGTGGATGTGGCCCGGCATGATGCCGATCTTGATTTCGTCCGGCGTGATCAGGCCCGGGCAGTTCGGCCCCAGCAGCAGGGTCTTCTTGTTCTCGCGGCGCATGCGGTCCTTGACTTCCATCATGTCGCGCACGGGAATGCCTTCGGTAATGCAGACCACCAGGTCCAGGTCGGCATCAACGGCTTCCCAGATCGCGGCAGCGGCGCCTGCGGGCGGCACGTAGATGACCGACACGGTTGCGCCGGTCTGGGCCTTGGCGTCCTTGACGCTGGCGTAGATGGGAATGCCTTCGAAGTCTTCGCCGGCCTTCTTGGGGTTCACGCCTGCGACGAAGGCGTTCTTGCCGTTGGCGTAGTCGCGGCAGCCACGGGTGTGGAACTGGCCGGTCTTGCCGGTGATGCCCTGGGTGATGACCTTGGTGTCTTTGTTGATCAGAATCGACATGCTGTAATCCTTTGCTTGGCTACGAGCGGCGCGCGCGGGAGCTCAATAGAGCGCCAGCGCACCGCTCGCGTTCGCGTATGGTTGCGTTCGTGCGACGGCTTACTTGCCAGCGGCAGCGGCCACCACCTTCTGGGCGGCTTCTTCCATCGTGTCGGCCGAGATGATGGGCAGGCCCGACTCGGCCAGCATCTTCTTGCCGAGGTCTTCGTTGGTGCCCTTCATGCGCACGACCAGCGGCACCGTCAGGTGCACGGCCTTGGAAGCGGAGATCACGCCTTCGGCGATCACGTCGCAACGCATGATGCCGCCGAAGATGTTGACCAGGATGGCCTGCACGTTCTTGTTGCTCAGCATCAGCTTGAAGGCTTCGGTCACCTTCTCGGTGGTGGCACCGCCGCCCACGTCGAGGAAGTTGGCCGGCTCGCCGCCGAACAGCTTGATGGTGTCCATGGTGGCCATGGCCAGGCCGGCGCCGTTCACCAGGCAGCCGATGTTGCCGTCCAGCGAGATGTAGGCCAGGTCGAACTTCGAGGCTTCGATTTCGTTGGCGTCTTCTTCATCCAGGTCGCGGTAGGCGACGATTTCCGGGTGACGGAACAGCGCGTTCGAGTCGAAGTTGAACTTGGCGTCCAGCGCGATGACCTTGCCGTCGCCGGTCAGGATCAGCGGGTTGATTTCGGCCAGCGAGGCGTCGGTGTCGTAGAACGCCTTGTACAGGCCTTGCAGGGCCTGGCGGGCTTGCGCCACGCTCGCGTCGGGCACGCCGATCTTGCGGGCGATGTCGTCGGCGTCAGCGTCGGTCAGGCCGGTCGACGGCTCGATGATCAGGGTGTGGATCTTTTCCGGGGTGTGGGCAGCGACTTCTTCGATGTCCATGCCGCCTTCGCTCGACGCCATCAGCGCGATCTTCTGCGAAACGCGGTCCACCACCAGCGAAACGTACAGTTCCTTCTTGATGTCGGCGCCTTCTTCGATCAGCAGGCGGTTGACCTTCTTGCCTTCCGGACCAGTCTGGTGCGTGACCAGCTGCATGCCCAGGATGTTCGACGCATAGGTCTTGACGTCTTCGATGCTCTTGGCAACCTTGACGCCGCCGCCCTTGCCGCGGCCACCCGCATGAATCTGCGCCTTGACAACCCACACCGGGCCGCCGAGCTGTTCTGCGGCCTTCAGGGCCTCGTCAACCGAGAACGCGGGGATGCCGCGCGGAACCGGCACATTGTATTTGCGCAGGATTTCCTTGCCTTGATACTCATGGATATTCATGCGTGTTTCCTTTCGGGTAGGCGTAAAAGGTAGAAGGGAGAAATCTGAAAAAGGAGACGAACTCTCTCGTCTGGTTGGCTGATCCTGAGAATCAGCCGGAAGTGCCGGTTGGCCTGTCGGCCGGGACAGCGTCGTTGCCGTCGTCGTTGGCTTGACCACCGCGGTCGCCATTGGCCACGGCGGGCGCCCGAGGCGCGGTTGCGACGGCAGGTGCGGCCTCGGCCCTTGCCTTGGGCGTCGGCTGGTGACCATACCAGCGCGGGTAAAACTCACGAACCACCTCGCCGTCGAAACGCAGCGCGTGGCAGCCGTGCAACTGATAGGGCGGCTCCGGATTCGGATCGTCCTCGCCGTTGTCGCGGATACTGATGACTTCGCCGGCAAACGCCTGGATCGCGGTGCTGGGCAGCACGCCGGCGGCTTCGGTCAGGTGGGAACAGCCGTTGATGCCGGCCAGGCGCTCGCGCACGGCCTTGCGGAAGCCCTTGCGCAGGTTCAGCCCGATCAGCTTGCGGTAGGTCGGGCCGATGGTGTCGCACTGCGACGGGTACGGCACCCAGTCGGAGCACGCCTCGGCATCCAGCACCGTCATGTCTTCGTTGATCGTGACGCGCAGCCACAGGTCGTGCAGGGGCTGGCCTACCGGGCGGATACGGTCGCCGGCAAGTGCGATGTCGCGGGGCTTGGTGTCGGTCAGGCGCACCTCGACATCCCACAGGCCGTCCTCTCTCTGGTACGCCTCGGCCGTAATGGCACGGCGATGGCGCAAGGAGCGGTTGACGGGCTGGGACAGAGGCATGGCCAGGCTGGAATACTGGGGGCTTGGGAACGGCGGCGCCGGAGCACCGAATAACCCGGGGAGTTTAACATGCCGCGCTGGTTTGCCCGGGAACATCCTTGTGCGGCGACTGTCGCGCCGCATTGTCGGGCAATGGCGCGCCAATGACACCCTGACTGCAGTGCAGGTAATGAACCGACGAATGCGGATACTACCGCACACAGACGCTCAGTCGTCCTCGCTGTACGCTTCGTCAGCGCCCTGGATGATCTTGCTGACCACCGCCCGGGAGAATCCCCGCGCCACCATGAATCGGATCTGCCTGGCACGTGCCTCCGGCGTATCCGGCGGCACGCCGAAACGCTTGCGCCAGACCTCGCGGGCGCGCTCGGTCTCGGTGGCGCGCAGCCTTTCCTGCAGTTCGCCCAGCTGTTCGCTGTCCAGCTTGTGGGTCTTGGCTTCCTGCATCACCCTGGCCGCGCCATAGCGGGCGCCGCGGCGATGGACCAGGCTGTCGGCAAAGCGCTGGTTGGACAGCCAGTTCTCGCGCTCGAGCGCATCGAGCAGCTGCTCGAGCTGCTCCGGCGATTCGGCATGGGGCGCCAGCTTGCGCGCCAGCTCGGCGCGGCTGTGCTCGCGGCGCGACAGGTAGCCGACGGCGCGGGCCTTCAGGGACAGGGGGGGACGCGTGGCCATTGAGGTCGTGAAGTTTCCACCGTGGGCCTAAACAAAAAGGCCGGCGCATCGGCGATGCCCCGGCCCTTCCGGTTGCTCCAGCGGCGGGCTGGCGCTCAGTCTTCCAGCACTTCGGCCGGCACGACGTTGGTCGGCGCCACACCCAGCGCGGCACGCACCTTGTTCTCGATCTCTTCGGCGATGTCCGGGTTCTCGCGCAGGTATTCGCGCGCGTTGTCCTTGCCCTGGCCGATCTTGTCGCCGTTGTAGCTGTACCACGCGCCCGACTTCTCGACGATCTTGGCGTCCACGCCCAGGTCGATGATCTCGCCCTGGCGGGAAATGCCCTGGCCGTACAGGATGTCGAAGAAGGCTTCGCGGAACGGCGGCGAGACCTTGTTCTTGACCACCTTGACCTTGGTCTCGTTGCCGATGACGTCGTCGCCCTTCTTGATCGAGCCGATGCGGCGGATATCCAGGCGCACCGAGGCGTAGAACTTCAGCGCATTGCCGCCGGTGGTGGTTTCCGGCGAGCCGAACATCACGCCGATCTTCATGCGGATCTGGTTGATGAAGATCACCAGGCAGTTGGTGCGCTTGATGGTGCCGGTCAGCTTGCGCAGCGCCTGGCTCATCAGGCGGGCCTGCAGGCCGGGCAGCGAGTCGCCCATTTCGCCTTCGATTTCGGCCTTGGGCACCAGCGCCGCCACCGAGTCGATCACGATCAGGTCGATCGAGCCCGAGCGCACCAGCGCGTCGGTGATTTCCAGCGCCTGCTCGCCGGTGTCCGGCTGCGAGATCAGCAGGTCGCCGACGTTCACGCCCAGCTTGCCGGCGTAGCTGACATCCAGCGCGTGCTCGGCGTCGATAAAGGCGCAGGTGCCGCCCAGCTTCTGCATTTCGGCCACGACCTGCAGCGTCAGCGTGGTCTTGCCCGACGATTCCGGACCATAGATCTCGACCACGCGGCCGCGCGGCAGGCCGCCGACGCCAAGCGCGATGTCCAGGCCGAGCGAACCGGTGGAGACCACCTGGATGTCCTTCTCGACCTCGCCGTCGCCCAGGCGCATGATCGAGCCCTTGCCGAACTGCTTCTCGATCTGGGAGAGCGCGGCGGCAAGCGCCTTCTGCTTCTCGGCGCTCACGCCCGCACCTGCCTTCTTGTCGTCCATGGTCGTCCTTGAATCAAATGGTGTATAAATAGGCCGCATGTGGCGCGGCACCGGCTTTTGCCGGCTCCGGCGCCGGCCCGGCTGTCTGCGCGGCCGCCATTCCGGAAGCATCACTCAGGAAGCATCCCGGGCGGCCCCAGCGGAATGTGCGGGTACTGTATAAAAAAACAGTATGCTTGGCAAGCCCCATCGCGCCCATTCCGCGGGCGTCCGGCTATGCCGGCCAGGTGGAGACAACCATGCGTATTCTGATCGCCGAAGATGACGACACGCTGGCCGATGGCCTGACGCGCTCGTTACGTCACTCTGGCTATGCCGTCGACCATGTTGCCGACGGGCTCGGTGCCGACTCCGCCCTGTCGACCCAGACCTTCGACCTGCTGATCCTGGACCTGGGACTGCCGCGCATGTCCGGCCTGGAGGTGCTCAAGCGCCTGCGCGCCCGCGGCGCGATGCTGCCGGTGCTGATCCTGACCGCGGCCGACAGCGTCGACGAACGCGTCAAGGGCCTGGACCTGGGTGCGGACGACTACATGGCCAAGCCGTTCGCGCTGTCCGAACTGGAAGCGCGCGTGCGCGCACTGGTGCGCCGCGGCGCCGGCGGCGGCGCCACGCTGATGCGGCACGGGCCGCTGGCCTTCGACCAGGTCGGCCGCATCGCCTACCTGAACGAACAGATGCTCGACCTGTCGGCGCGCGAGATCGGCCTGCTGGAGATCCTGCTGACGCGCTGCGGCCGGCTGGTGTCCAAGGAACAGCTGGTCGACCACCTGTGCGAGTGGGGCGAGGAAGTCAGCAACAATGCCATCGAGGTCTACGTGCACCGCCTGCGCAAGAAGATCGAGGTGGGCGGCATCCGCATCGCCACGGTTCGCGGCCTGGGTTATTGCCTGGAAAAATTCCAGCCGGCCGTGGCCGCGCAGCATTGACGCCGCCATTGACGCGGCCCGCACCTTAGCCTCGCCCGTGCAGGCGAGCACGACCGCACCCGAGCGACCACCGTCGAGATGAGCCTGCTGCAACTGCCCTGGCGGCGCGCGCACCGCGCCGTGCCACCACCCTCCCATACCACGCCTGGCACGCCTGGCACGCCCGGCACCGACCAGGAACTGGCCGACGCACTGCCTCACCTGGAGGAAAGCACCGCCACGCCCGCGCCGCGCTCGCTGTTCGGCGAGATCCTCGACTGGATGCTGGCGCCACTGCTGCTGCTGTGGCCGATGAGCATCGCGGTGACCTACCTGGTGGCCAAGTCGATCGCCAACGGCCCGTTCGACCGGGCGCTGGAAGCCAGCGCCATCGTACTGTCGCAGCAGTTGCGCGAGGTCAACGGCCGCGTCACGCTGCAGCTGCCGCTGTCGGCGCGCGAGATCCTGCGCGCCGACGAGACCGACAATATCTATTACCAGGTAGTCGGCAAGCGCGGCGAGTACATCGCCGGCGACCACGATCTGCCGCTGCCGTCGGAAGAAGACCAGGGCCACGCCGGCCTGGTGTCGCTGCGCGACGACCGCATCGCCGGCAACGATGTGCGCGTGGCCTACACCTACGTCGACCTGCGCAATGTCAGCGGCAGCCAGCCGGTGCTGGTGCAGGTGGCCGAGACGCTCGACAAGCGCGCGCGCCTGGCCAACGAGATCATCAAGGGCGTGATCCTGCCCCAGTTCGTGATCCTGCCGCTGGCGGTGGTGCTGGTGTGGTTCGGGCTCTCGCGCGGGCTGGCGCCGCTGACCGCGATCCAGCAGCGCATCCGCGCACGCAACCCCGGCGACACCAGTCCCATCGACGAACGCGCCGCACCGCAGGAGATCACGCCGCTGGTGGGATCGTTCAACGACCTGCTGGCGCAGCTGGACCAGTCGGTGCAGACGCAGAAGCGCTTTATCGCCGATGCCGCGCACCAGATGAAGACGCCGCTGGCGGGGCTGCGCATGCAGGCCGAGCTGGCGCAGCGCGAGCAGTCGCCGGAAGAGCTGCGGCGCTCGCTGGCACAGATCGCCGGCAGCTCCGAGCGCACCGCGCACCTGGTCACGCAACTGCTGTCGCTGGCGCGTATGGAAAACCTGGCCGGCACCGGCGGCATGGGCGAGCTGGACCTGTGCGCGCTGGCGCGCGAGGTGGTCAAGGACTGGCTGCCGCAGGCCTGGGCGCGCGACATCGACCTGGGGCTGGACGCCGCCGACCACCCGGTCACGGTGCTGGGCAACGGGCTGATGCTGACGGAGATGCTCAACAACCTGCTCGACAATGCCATCCGCTATACGCCGCGCGGCGGGCATGCGACGGTGCGGGTCAGCGCCGATGCCTTCGAGCCGTTTGCCTACCTCGACGTGGAAGACACCGGCCCGGGCATCGCGCCGGCCGATCGCGAACGCGTGATGGAGCGCTTCTACCGCGTGCTCGGCACCAATACCGAAGGCAGCGGGCTGGGCCTGGCCATCGTGCGCGAGATCGTACAGCAGCACGGCGGCGACGTGCAGATTTCAGACCACGTCTACCAGCAATCGCCGCGCCTGGCCGGTGCGCATTTCCGCGTGACATTGCGCCGCCCAACCGAAACTCCGACGTGATGAACGACGTTCCCGCCGCTGACCTCGCCGAAGCCCGCCAGCGCCAGGCCTGGCACCTCAACCTGCGCTGGATCGTTGGGCTGCTGGCGATCTGGTTCGTGGTGACCTTCGGGGTGGCGTGGTTTGCGCGCGAACTGCGCTTCGACTTTTTCGGCTGGCCGTTCTCGTTCTGGGTGGGGGCCCAGGGAGCACTGGTGGTCTACGTGCTGATGGCCGCGCTGTACGCCTGGCGGATGAACCGCGCCGACGAAGCTTCCGACGAAGCTGTCGCACCCGCCCCCCTGCCTTCGCAGGGTGCCTTGCGCGGGCCGGGCTCCGATGTTGCATAGCGATATGCCGGCGCGCCCGCGCGGCAATGCCAGGTGGTGCCGTGTGGCGCCAGAACTGGCTGCACCGCAGCATGCGCGGCCCTTGAAAACGGCTAGCGTATACCCCGACATTTTTGGCACTTGCGCGCCGGAATCTGTCAGAACTCAGTAAGTTTCGCGAACCACAATCCTCTGCAACTCAGGCTCCCGGCCAGCGGCACGGGCCTTTTCCGCGATGTTGCCGCGCCTTGCCCGAGATCCATTCCAGACGGAGGAGACAAGATGGCAAACGTGCAAAACGTTGCGGTACCCGGAGGGGGTGCGCAAAACGCACCGATGACACGCGAGGAGCGCAAGGTGATCCTTGCCTCGTCGCTGGGCACGGTGTTCGAGTGGTACGACTTTTACCTGTACGGCTCGCTGGCAGCGATCATCGCCAAGCAGTTCTTCGCCGGCCTGGATCCGACCTCGGCCTTCATCTTCGCACTGCTCGCCTTTGCCGCCGGCTTTATCGTGCGGCCGTTCGGCGCACTGGTGTTCGGCCGCCTGGGCGACATGATCGGGCGCAAGTACACCTTCCTGGTGACCATCCTGATCATGGGCCTGTCGACCTTCATCGTCGGCCTGCTGCCGGGCTTTGCCACCATCGGCTGGGCGGCCCCGGTGATCCTGATCGCGCTGCGCATGCTGCAGGGCCTGGCGCTCGGCGGCGAGTACGGCGGTGCCGCCACCTACGTGGCCGAGCACGCGCCGCACGGCAAGCGCGGCGCCTACACCTCGTGGATCCAGACCACCGCCACGCTCGGCCTGTTCCTGTCGCTGATCGTGATCCTGCTGTGCCGCGAGCTGACTGGTCCTGCCTTCGAAGTCTGGGGCTGGCGCATCCCGTTCCTGCTGTCGATCCTGCTACTGGGGATGTCGGTGTACATCCGGCTGTCGATGAATGAATCGCCGGCATTCCAGCGCATGAAGGCCGAGGGCAAGACCTCCAAGGCCCCGCTGACCGAGTCCTTCGCGCAGTGGCGCAACCTGAAGATCGTGATCCTGGCCCTGCTCGGCCTGACCGCCGGCCAGGCCGTGGTCTGGTACACCGGCCAGTTCTACGCGCTGTTCTTCCTGACGCAGGTGCTCAAGGTCGATGCCAAGACGGCCAACCTGCTGATCGCCGGCGCCCTGGTGATCGGCACGCCGTTCTTCATCTTCTTCGGCTCGCTGTCGGACAAGATCGGGCGCAAGTGGATCATCATGGCGGGCTGCGCGCTGGCCGTGCTGACCTATTTCCCGCTGTTCAAGGCGCTGACCCACTACGCCAACCCGGCGCTGGAGCGCGCGCAGCAGACCGCTCAGATCGTGGTGACCGCGGATCCGAAGCAGTGCTCGTTCCAGGGCAGCCCGATCGCCCGCGAGATCGACTTCCGCAGCTCGTGCGATATCGCCAAGCGTACCCTGGCCCAGTCGTCCGCCAGCTATGAGGTGGTGGAAGCCCCGGCCGGCACGATGGCGACGGTCAAGATCGGCGACAAGGAAATCAAGGCCTTCGACGCCAAGCTGGCCAATGGCCACAGCTTCGACGACGCCAGCAAGGCGCAGATCGCGGCGTTCAAGAAGGAGGTGAGCGGCGCGATGTCCGCCGCCGGCTACCCGGCCAAGGCCGACCCGGCGCAGATGAACACGATCATGGTGCTGGTGATCCTGGTCATCCTGGTCATCTACGTGACCATGGTCTACGGCCCGATCGCCGCCATGCTGGTGGAGCTGTTCCCGACGCGCATCCGCTATACCTCGATGTCGCTGCCCTACCATATCGGCAACGGCTGGTTCGGCGGCCTGCTGCCCACCATCTCGTTCGCGCTGGTGGCCCAGAACGGCAATATCTACTACGGCCTGTGGTACCCGATCATCATCGCGGCCATCACCTTCGTGATCGGTGCGCTGTTCGTGCGGGAAACCAAGGACGTGGATATCTACGCCCACGACTGAACGGTCGACGGGACGAAACCGTGACCACGACGGCAGGCCGCCCGGCCTGCCGTTTTTTCATGGGTGCTGGTGTCCCGAAAAAACTTCGCACGGGGGTGTTGACAGTGCCGAAAGCCCCTGTATAATCTCAGTCTTCGTTGGCGAATTAGCTCAGTCGGTTAGAGCGACGGAATCATAATCCGCAGGTCCGGGGTTCGAGTCCCTGATTCGCCACCATCTATTTGAAAAGCCGCGTTCTCGCAAGAGAACGCGGCTTTTTGCTTTGGATTGCCAGGCGCGCTGCCGGCACCTCTCGATGCCGGAAGCGTCACGCCCTACGGCTGCGTCAACAGGAACTCATGCCGGCTGGTATCGAGCCGCGACACGCGGTACTCGATCCGCTCGTCGTGGTAGGACGAGGCCACGCGCAGGATCTTCAGCAACGGACTGCCCACGGCAACGCCCAGCAGCTGGTGGTCATCTTCGTCCGCCAGCGCGGAGCGCAGCCGCTCTTCGGTGCGGATGATGTTGATGCCGAAGCTATCCTGGTAGAAGTTGTAGAGCGTATTGGGCCGCTCGCGCAATTGCTTCTCCGTCAGGCCCTTGAAGCGCTCTTCCGGCACGGTGATGGCATCGATCATCATCGGCGTGCCTTCCAGCGACAGGACGTTGGCGAAGCGGAACACGGGTTCACCGACGGCCAGCCCCAGGGCGGCCGCCTCGTCCTTGTCGGCCTTCGCGCGCCGGAACCTGGCCAGGCGTACGGTCGGATATTCGCGATGGCCATCCTGGCGCACGATACGGAAGAAGCGGAAGAAGTGATCCTCCTGCCGGTGCGTGGCGACGAAGGTGCCGCGTCCCTGGTGCCGGATCATGATGCCTTCGGCCACCAGTTCGTCGATCGCCTTGCGCAACGTGCCGATCGACACGCCAAAGCGCTCGATCAGCTTGCGCTCGGACGGAATGGCTTCTCCCGGCTTCCACTCGCCCTCCGCCAGCGCGGAGAGAATGGCCTGCTTGACGTCCTTGTACAGGACGCCGCCGATCGCACTGGCGGCATCAAATCTGGCACCCACGTTGAAATCCCTGTTCGCTGGCCCGCGCCGCCTTGACGGCTGTGCACAGGCCGATTCATCTAGATAAGCCAGATCATACCGGAGGCCATCTTGTGCCTATCGGCGCTGTCGCGGCCAGCCGGTGCTATTCGGCGCGGATGTGTTTCTCTTCGATCAGCCTTGCCCATCGCGTCACCTCGCCGTTGAAGTATTCGGCGAAGGGGCCGCTGGTCTGCGGCGCCGGGCTGAAGCCGGCCGCCACAATGCGCTCGCGCATCGCGTCGGACTGCAGCATGCGCGCCACCGACGCGGCAACCTTGTCGACGATCGGCCTGGGCGTCCCCGCCGGCATCATCAGGCCGGTCCAGTTCTCGACGATCAGGTCGGGATAGCCCGCCTCGGCCACGGTCGGCACGTCGGGCAGCAGCGGATGCCGTTCACGCGTGGTCACCGCCAGCGCGCGCAGCTTGCCGCCCTTCACATAGGCCAGCGACTCCGGAAAATTGGAGAACACCACATCGATCTGGCCGCCGATCAGGTCGGTCATCGAAGGCGCCCCGCCCTTGTACGGCACATGGGTCAGGTTGGCGCCGGTCAGGCTTTCGAACAGCGCCAGCGTCAGGTGCGGCGGCGTACCGTTGCCGCTGGAGCCGGCATTGAGCTTGCCCTTCTGCGCCGCGGCGGCCAGGTCCTTCAGCGACTTGACCGGAGAACTGGCCGGCACCACCACCAGCATCGGCGACGAGGCGATGCGCGCTACCGGCACCAGGTCTTTCTGCATGCTGAACGGCAGCTTGGGGAACAGCGTCACATTGGAGGCATGCGTCAGCGTGACCGCGAGCCAGGTATAGCCGTCGGCGGGTGCCTTCGCGACCTGGTCGGCGCCGATGTTCGCGTTGCCGCCGGGCTTGTTGTCGACCACCACGGGCCGCTTCCACTCTTCCGCGAGCTGGTGCCCGACCAGCCGCGCCATGATGTCCGTCAGGCCACCGGCCGCGAACGGCACCACGTAGCGGATCGGCTTGCCGGGATAGTCATGGGCGGGCACCGACGCCTGCGCCGTGCCCTGTGCGGCGGCCGGCGCCGAAGCCAGGCCGGTGAGCGTGGCTACTGCGGACAACGCGACAAGCGCGCCGGCCCCATACCTGAGCGCGGTGCGAATCAAACCTCGATACATGGTGTGTCTCCGTTTTGTGGTCGCTGGCCCGTTCTTTGCCGGGTCCGGTTTCGTGGTGGGAATCGAATCGAAAACGCTAGGCCTTGCCCTCCTGCACCTCTTCCGCCAGTTCGCCCGCCAGTTCGCGCAGCTCACTTAGCAGGGCCTCGGGGATGTCTATGCCATGGGCCTGCGCGTCGGCCTGCGCGGCATCGCGCCGCGCGCCTGGCAGGCGCGTGCCCTCGTCATCCAGCATTGCCTGCAACAGGGCTTCGACACGTCCGTCATAGGCGTCGGAGCCCGCGAACGCGCCCGGGTCCAGCGCCATGAAGAGCTGGCCGATGCGCGGCCGGTTGCCGGCGTCCGTGAAAAAGGAATCCGCTTCGGCGCCGAAGCTGGCACCTGCCAGCGAGGTCACCAGCAGCTCGACCATCAACGCCAGCATCGCGCCCTTGACGCCGCCGGCGGGCAGCATCGAGCCGCGCAACGCGGCCTGCGCATCGGTCGTCGGCTGGCCGGCTTCGTCCAAAGCCCAACCCAGGGGAATCGGCTTGCCCTGCTTCGCCGCCACCATGATCTTGCCGCGTGCGACTTCGGACAACGACAGGTCGATCACGATCGGCGCGTGGCCCCGGCGCGGAAACACCGCGGCAATGGGATTGGTGCCGAACAGCGGGCGCCGTCCTCCCCAGGCAGGCATTGCTGCGGGCGAGTTGCCCATGGCGATGCCCACCATGCCCGCGCGCGCCACCGGATCGAGCGGCAGCGCGGCCGCGCCGAAGTGGTAGCTATTGGTGACTGCCGCGACACCGACACCGGTCTCATAGGCCCGGCCCATTGCCTCGGCAATCGCCAGGTCGCATGCCGGGAAGGCGAAGCCGCACCCCGCATCGACCAGCGCCGCGCTGGCGCGTGCGCGCCGCACCGTGGGCGTCGCGCGGCCGTCGACACGATCCGCGCGCAGGTGCGCCACATACATGGGTACCCGCGATACACCGTGCGACGCCAGCCCCGCCGCATCGGCACGCACCAGCGCCGCGGCCGTTGCGTCGGCCTGCAGCTGGCTCGCGCCCGCACGCCGAAGCGCGGCGTTGGCGATCCGCTCCACTTGCGTCATCGGCACCCGGGTCATGTCATGTCCTCCAGCGTCTGCCGCACTTGTTGCGCGATCATCATCGATACCCGTGCATTGGCCTCCTGCGTCACGCCGCCGATATGCGGCGTCAGGATCAGGTTGGGCACGTCGGCGAGCACGCTGCCTGCGGGCAAGGGCTCGTGCTCGAAGACGTCAAGCGCGGCGCCACCGAGATGTCCGTCGCGCAGCGCCTGCGCCAGCGCGGCCTCGTCGACCACGCCGCCGCGGGCAGTGTTGATCAGCACCGCGCCACGCTTCATGCCGGCGATCCGCTGCGCGTCGAGCAGGTGCCGCGTGGCGGCGACCAGCGGCACATGCAGGCTGACCGCATCGGACTGCGCCAGCAGCGTGTCGAGCGCGACGCTGCGCACGCCGGTCCGGGCCCAGACCGGGTCGTCCGCGGCCAGCATCGGGTCGAATGCCGCCACCTGCATGCCGAACGCCTGCGCCAGCGCGGCGGCCTGCCTGCCAATGTCGCCGAAGCCCACCAGCCCCAGCGTCTTGCCCAGAGCTTCCCTGCCCTCCGACAGGCGTGCGCGCGGCCACTGCCCCGCGGCCACTTGCGCGCTGCTGCCATAGGCGCCGCGCAGCAGCAGCGCCGCGGTGGTGACCACATACTCGGCCACCGAGCGCGCATTGGCCCCGGCCGCGGGGATCACGCGGATGCCGCGCTCGCGGCAGGCCTCAACATCGATATTGTCGAGGCCGACCCCGAGCCGCCCGACCACGCGCAGCGACGGCGCACCGGCCAGCAGCGCCGCGTCGACCTGCGTGCGGTTGCGCACGATCAACGCCTGCGCGCCGGGCAGCGCATCGAGCAGTTCGGCGCGGCGGTCGACCCAGCCCGGCTCGTAGCGCAGGTCGAAGCCCGCGCGCAGCGCCTGCACCGCGGCATCGTCCATGAACTCGCTGATGCAGATGCGCTTCATCATGCCGACTCGTGGATGCGGGTCAGCACGAATTCGCGGTGGCCGAGCGCCTCAGCCGCGGTCCAGCGCCCGTTGACCGTGGCCAGCATGCACTCGAGCAGCTTGTCGCCGGTCTGGTCCAGCGTCAGCTCGCGCTGCAGCAGGCCCGAGCAATCGACATCCATATGCTCGCTCATCAGCCGCACCGTGCGCGGGTTGGCACACAGCTTGATCACCGGCACGATGGGGTTGCCGATCACGTTGCCCTGCCCGGTCGGGAAGAAATGCACCACATAGCCGGCGGCGGCGCACAGCGTGACCATCTCCGCCGCGGCCGACGACGAATCCATGAACCACAGGCCCGGGTGAGTCGGCTCCTCGGCCTTGTCGAGCACGCCGTCGACCGTGCACTTCTTGCCGATCTTCTGGATATTGCCCAGCGCCTTCTCCTCGATCGTGGTGAGGCCGCCGGCGATATTGCCCTTGGTCGGCTGCGACTCCGACAGGTCCGAGGTCTTCCAGCGGTCGATCATGCCCTGGTAGCGCTCGAACATGGCCATGAACTGGTGGCGTACTTCGTCGTTGGCGCAGCGCGCCGCCACGATATGTTCGCCGCCGGTCAGCTCGGAGGTCTCGCCGAAAACCAGCGTGGTGCCGAGCGGGTGCAGCTTGTCGAAGGCATTGCCGACGGTCGGGTTGGCGCCGCAGCCGGACGTGGTATCCGACTCGCCGCACTTGGTCGACACCCACAGCTCGCTGATCGGGCATTCCACCCGGTGCAGCGCGGTGGCGTACTGCACGTACTCCTTAGCCGCCTTCGACGCCCGCATGATGGTGTCGTGGTCGCCATGGCCCTCGATGCCGAAGCCGACCACCGGCTTGCCGGTCTTGGCGATGCCGTCGACCACCTTCTTGGTCCAGCCGTCCTCGATGCCGATCACCACCACGGCGGCGACATTGGGGTTGCTGCCCGCGCCGATCAGCGTGCGGAAGTGCAGGTCCAGGTCCGGCCCGAACTGCAGGCGGCCATACGGGTGGGGAATCGCCATGGTGCCCTTGATGGCGACGGCAACCGCCTCGGCGGCGGCGTTGGACAGGTCGTCCAGCGGCAGGATGATGACGTGGTTGCGCACGCCGACGCGGCCGTTGTCGCGGCGGTAGCCCCAGAAGGTGGTGTTTTGATCGATCACGGACATGGCTTGGGTCTCGGGTATGAGTGGGGAGATGAGTGGCGGACGGGGCGTGGCTTACCAGCGCTTGGTCTTGATGTTGTGAACGTGGGCGTGTTCGCCTGCCTTGATCGGCGCCACCACCTTGCCGATGTCGATGCCGTACTTGTAGACGGTGTCATCGGGATCCATGTCGCACAGCGCTACCTTGTGGCCGATGGGGATCGGCTGCTGCGCGGTCACGGTCACGATCTTGTCCTCATCCATGATCCAGGCGTTCAGCCTGGTGCCAGCCTGGATCCCTTCCACCACGGCCACCGCCACGGTGTCCTTGGCGTCGTGCAGCACTACGTGAATCATCGTTGTCTCCTCTGTGGGTCGGTTGTGCGGGTTGTCGGTGAAACCATCTTAGGCAAGCTAAAGATCCATGTCAACTAACTCATATATATCACTTAGTTGAATGTGAATCGGCGCATGAGGGACGCTGGGGACCGCAGCAGATCATTGGCGACCTGCGGCTCGTCTTGCGGCAGTGCTAAGGGGGAGGAGTTGCTGGCGCTGCGACGGCCTGTTCAAGGCCGCCGCCAGGGGCATCGACGTGCCCGGTCAACTAATCAGTCGCCGGCGGTGACGACCTGCCGGGGGGTTACCAGTAGCGTACCCGGCCCGTATCCAGGTGTACGAATTGCTCGCCCTGGTAAAAACCGACACCCCCGCCCTTCAACGTCTTCGCGGCATCGCGCAGGTCACCGAGCGGCACGCCGGCGACGCGGATGTCGATGGCCTTGCCGTCCATGTGGAGGCTGTGCCTGGCGACCCCGCCGCCACGCGAGGTTCGCAGGCGCGAATTTGTGGCCGGACTGCGATAGCCCGAGATGACCTGGAACGGTTCGTTGGTACCGAGTTCTCGGCGCAGCTGGTACAGCAGGTCGAACAGCTGCGGATCGATCACTCCAACCTGGCCCGAATAATGGTCGCGCAGGAAACCATTGAGCGAAGTAAGTGCCTCGGGCACAAAACTGTCGCCCACGGCATAGACGAGCTTGATGCGCTCACCCGTATGAGTGTGGTCAAAGGCCAGTGTGCGCGCATCGGGCAGGCTGGCAAGCGCCTGGCGCGGCGCCAGGGGCATCAGTCCGGCAGCCAGCGCCAGGCCTCCGGTGGTATGTAGAAAGCGGCGGCGTGCCTTGCGCGTCGCATCATTCATGGTACTTCCTCTGCTTGTGCTGGGCGCGCCTCACTGCCTGGCAGCAGCGCGCGCGATGGCTGGCGGCGAGGGGCGCCCGGTGCGTTGCCGCAGCGCCTTGTCCAGCAGTTTGTCGTGACCGTAGATGTCAGGCAGGAAGGATACACGACCATCGGCCCGGGCGATGACCGTGCCATAGGCCAGCACCACCGGCAGCGGTTGCTGCAGCCGCACCGTGTTCGACTTCCCGCGCGCCATCGCCTCGCGGATACGCGCCTCGTTCCAGTCTGGCATATCCTGCAGCACGAACTGAGCCAGTGCCACTGGGGATTCCACGCGGATGCAGCCGTGGCTGAAGTCGCGCCGGTCGCGCTTGAACAGCTGCGGCGTCGGGGTGTGGTGCAGGTAGATGTTTTCGTTGTTGGGGAACATGAACTTGATGTCGCCCAGCGCGTTCATGGGGCCGGGGCGCTGCCGGATGCGCATGCGGCCATTGAGCACGGCTTCCAGGTTGTCCTCGGACAGCGTGGTCACGGCCTTGCCGTCGCCGGTCACGAACTCGAAGCCCTGCTGGTTGAAATACGCCGGATCGCGTCGCAGCCGGGGCACCGTCTCGCGCTTGGCGATCGACGGCGGCACGTTCCAGTACGGACTGAACTCGATGTAGCGCATATCTTCCTCGAACAACGGCGTGCGCGTATCCAGCGCCTTGCCGACGATCACCTTCATCTCCAGCTTGATGTCGAGCTTGCCGTCGCGGATCTCGTAGGCGCGCAGCATGAACTCCGGCACGTTGACCACGATCATGCGCGGGCCATCGAGCGGGGTCCAGCGCATCCGCTCCATGGTCAGTTCGATCTGCCGCACCCGGCTGGCCATGGGCAGATTAAGTTGCGCCAGCGTCCCGGTGCCGATCACGCCGTCGGCCTGGAGCCCGTGCCGCGACTGGAACGCCTTGACGCCATTGACGAGTGCGCCTTCATAGCGCGCCGGCGGCTTCGTGCCTGCCGGCAGGTCGCCCAGTGCCACCAGGCGCGCCGTCAGCGCCGCAGTGCCCGCCCACGGCTGCCCCGGCGTCAGCTTGCCCGCGGGCAGCGCCGGCAGCGGCTGCACCCAGACCGGCAGCGCGGCGATCTCGCGGTAGCGGGCCAATGCCTCGCGCAGCGTGCCATACAGGGGGAAAGTGGGCGCGGCCTGGCGCACCGCGTCCGGCAGGCGGTGTTGCGCGACCGCCTCGCGCAGCACCGTGGCGGCGTCATACGGGCGTTCTTCCTGTGGCGCGAAATCGGCGCGGACCGCACGGGGATTGATACGGCCGCCGTGCAGGTCGGCCAGCATGCGCTCCATCGCGGCGGTCAGCGCGGCGTCAAGACGGGCGGCGGCATCCGTTGCGAGCACCGGCCCGGTGGCCGCCTGGTGCACTGCCTGACGCAGCGCCTCGGCATCGTAGTCGCCCGGATCGAGTCCATCCGCAGCCGCGTTGGACAGCGCGTCGACCGCCTGCCTGGCTTCCGGTACGGGCCTGCCCTGGGCGAACCATAGTGGTCCCTGAGGTGCCGGAGCGGCTTGTGGCGCCGACGCTTGTGGCGCTGGTGGCGCTGGTGGAGTCTGGGTCGTCTGAGGCGCCTGGGCCAGGACCGGGGCTCCGGCGGCGCCCGCCAGCAACAGTGCGGCGAGCGCTAGCTTCATTTTGCCGGGACGGTGGCCGCTGACGTGACGCGCGGCCAGGCAAAGCGCAAGGAGAGCAGCCTTGCCTGCGGCAAGACTGGCGCCGGTCAGGCGCATGGCGGCTGTCGGGAACGAAGGCATCGTGGGGATGGGCTCGTTTCGTGGCACACGCCCACAGTCTACCCGTGTTGGGGAAGCGGCGTCAGGACCGCACAGCGGGCCGCTTCGCGACCGCCAGACCACATCGAACAACGCAAGTCACGGGTCCGGCAAGGTCACCAGGCAAATTCGGCCGATTCACGCAGCTTGCTCGGAAGTTTCACACGGTGGGCGTATCGCCATATTCCTACACTGGGCCCCGTTCACAAGGCAATTCCGATGTCCGGATGCAGCCGCTGCCTTGGAACACTTGCGTGCCACGGCAATCGTGCGGGCACGTCTTCCACAACCAAGAGACCCAACATGAAATTCGCATTTGCACCGGTGGTAATTGCCGCCGGCATCGTCTTCGCGTCGCAATCCGCGCATGCCGCCGACGGCACCATTACGTTCAACGGCAACATCTCCCCCACCTCGTGCGAGATCAATGGCAACGGCACCGGCTCGAAGTCGTTCACCGTCACGCTGCCGACCGTGTCGGCAAAGACGCTGAACACCGCTGGTGCGCGCGCCGGCCGCACCCCGTTCACCATTGCACTGAGCTGCGATGCGGATACCGGCGCGGTCCATACCTACTTCGAACCGGGACCGACCACCGACGCCAGCACCGGCAACCTGGTGATCAACAGCGGCACCGGCACGGCAAGCAATGTGCAGATCGGGCTGCTCAATGCCGACTTCTCCCAGATCAAGGCCGGCTTTGCGGACAGCGCCCAGAACTCGCTGCCCATGCAGCTGACCGGCGGCACGGCCACCCTGTCCTACTTTGCCGAATACGTCGCCACCGGCCAGGCCACCTCGGGCGTGGCCAATTCCAGCGTGATGTACACCATCGCGTATCCGTGACGCCAGCGCGTTCCTGAGATTTCCCTGAAGGGCAAATCCGATTCCGGACCTGGCGCTCACGTGGCGCAGTCCGGTGCGTCGGCACGCGCCATGTTGGCGGCGCGTGCCGCCTCGTTTCCCCCTGCTGTGCTTGCCGGTCCTGCCGACTGGTTCTTCAAGCCCTGTTTTACGGCCTCAACATGCTGTCCACATCCCTGCGAAACTTGCTGGCTGCCCCCATGGCCGCGCTGGCACTGTCTTGCGTATTGCCCGCCAACGCCTCCGTCATCGTCGGCGGCACGCGCGTGGTCTACCGCGCCGCGGACAAGGAAGTCACGCTAAAACTGACCAACGAAGGGCAATCGCCCGCGCTCACCCAGGCGTGGGTCGATGCCGGGACGGCGACCCCGACGCCGACCTCGATCGAAGTGCCCTTCACGATCACCCCGCCGATCGCGCGCATCGACCCGGGCAAGGGCCAGACGCTACGCATTCTCTATACCGGCGAGCCGCTGCCGCAAGACAAGGAGTCGCTGTTCTGGCTCAACGTGCTTGAAATCCCGCCGAAGCCGTCCGCCGATGAAGCTGGCGTCAACTCGCTGCAAATGGCATTCCGTTCGCGCTTCAAGCTGTTCTTCCGCCCCGCCGGCCTGCCGGGCAGCGCCACGGAGGCGCCGGCTGCGTTGCGCTGGGAACTTGGCAGCCGCGACGGCAAACCCGTGCTGCTGGCGCATAACCCAACGCCATACCATGTGTCGCCGGTCAGCGTCGAGGTCATTGCCGGCGAGCACCTCGCCAAGGCGACAGACCCGGACATGATTGCGCCTGGCGCCACTGCAACCTTCCACCTGGACAGCGAAGTCCGCAACCCTGCCGGCGCCACGGTGCGTGTGCACTGCATCAACGACTTCGGCGGCAGAGACAAATTCGGCGCGCCGCTGAACGCCTCCGGCTCTCGCTAGCCCTCTTCACTCTTCAACCCACGGTCCGTTACGCCCTTCGGCAGCCGCCGGCTGCCGATGCCTGCGTGCGGCCATCGTCGACACGCCGGTCCCATGCTGACACTCTCTCCCCGTCACGTCCCGTTTCGCCTGCGCCCGCTTTATGCCGTGTTGCTGACCTTGTTCGCCAGCAACGCAGGCGCAGCCGGGCAACCCGACGTCGGCCCGATGCCTGTCCGCTCCGCGCAGGACGTGGAGTTCAGCGATATCTTCCTGCAGGGTACGGCGGGCGGCGTTGCGGACCTGAGCCGCTTCAGCAAGGGCAATCCGGCGCTGCCCGGCCACTACCGTGCCGAGTTGTATGTCAACGAAATCTGGCTGGGTCGCGCCGGCGTGGAGCTGCGCCAGTCCGGCGACCCCGCCGCCCCGGCGGTGCCGTGCTTCGATCGCAGCCTGCTGGAGCGCATCGGCGTCGACCTGGCCAGGCTGACGGCCGCCGCATCGCTGGACGGCGACGGCTGCCAGCCGCTGCCAGCGCTGATCGCCGATGCCACCGCGAGCTTCGACAACGGCGAGCAGCGGCTCGACATCAGCGTGCCGCAGGCCGCGATGGTGCGCCGCGCACGTGGTTACGTCAGCCCCGAGAACTGGGACAACGGTGTTCCGGCGGCGCGCTTGCAGTACAACGCCAACGTCTATCACTCCGACGCATCCAGCCTGTCGACCACGCAGGCCTATGTGGGCTTGAACGCCGGCCTCAACCTGGGACCATGGCGCTTCAGCCACCAGGGCAGCCTGAACCACGATGAACGGCAGGGCACGCGCTACCAGAGCGTACTCACCAACCTGCAGCGCGCCATTGCGCCCTGGAAAAGCCAGTTGGTAATCGGCGATGCGTTTACCGACGGCACGCTGTTCGACAGCATCGGCTTTCGTGGCGTGCGCCTGGCCAGCGACGAGCGGATGTATCCCGAATCGCTGCGCGGCTATGCCCCGATCGTGCGCGGTATCGCGCGCAGCAATGCCCGCGTGCAAGTCCGCCAGCAAGGCAACATCCTCTACGAAACCACGGTGGCACCCGGGCCGTTCGAGATCGATGACCTGTACCCCACCGGCTACGGCGGCGACATCGAAGTCGTGGTTACCGAGGCGGATGGCAGCGTGCACGTATCGACGATGCCCTACGCCGCCGCGGTGAACGCCTTGCGCGCCGGTCAGAGCCGCTACAGCGTCACCGCGGGCCAGTACCGCAACACGGTACTGCAAGGCTCGACGCTGCTGCTGCAGGGCACTTACCTGCACGGTTTCAGCAACACCGTCACCGGCTACGGCGGCTTTGTGGCCGCGCAAGGCTATGGGGCAATCGCCGCTGGTGCCGCGCTGAATACCGACCTGGGTGCCTTTGGCGCCGACATCACGCATGCCAGCACGCGGCTGCAGGGTCAACCGGACCGCAGCGGCCAGAGCGTGCGGCTGAGCTACAGCAAGCTGGTTGCACCAACCAATACCAATTTCTCGGTTGCGGCATACCGCTACTCCAGCCGGGGCTACCTCGGCCTCGCCGATGCCATGTCCTGGCTCGCGCTGGACCAGGCGGGACGGCTGCCAAGCCTGCCCACCGCGCGCGGCAAGCTGCAGCTGAGCATCAACCAGGCCCTGCCGGCCGGCTATGGCAACTTCTACCTGACCGGCTCGGTGCAGAGGTACTGGCAGGGCGGCAGCACCGTCAGCCAGTTCCAGGCCGGCTACAACAATACTTACCGCGCCATCGCCTATGGGGTGTCGGCGTCGCGGCAACTGAATGTCGCCACGAGCAAGTGGGACACGCGCGTGATGCTGACCGTCGGCCTGCCGCTGGGCAAGTCGCCACGGGCACCCTACTCGCTGACCAGCGTCCAGCGCGGCTCCGACGGTTCCTTCACGGCACAGGAGACCGTGACCGGCACGCTCGGCAGCGACAATGCCTTCAGCTATGCCCTCAATGCTGGACATACCGGCGGCGGGTCCGGCAGCGCCAACAGTATCGGTGGCAGCGTCTCCTATATCTCGCCGTTTGCGACGATGACCGCCAACGCGTCCAGGAGTACCGCATATACGCAGGCCGGCGCGGGCATTTCCGGCGGCATCGTGGCCTACGCGGATGGCGTGGCGTTCTCGCCGTCCCTTGGCGATACCGTCGCTGTGGTCGAGGCCAAAGACGCCGCAGGCGCGCGCCTGGCCAACGGCGCCGGGCTGCGTGTCGACCCGTGGGGCCATGCCGTGGTCTCGAACCTGGTGCCGTTCGCGCGGAACGAAATCGAGCTCGATCCGCAGGGCCTGCCGCTGGAAGTCACTCTCAAGTCGACGCAGCAGCGGATCGCGCCCACCGCGGGCGCGGTGGTGCGGGTGCGCTTCGAAACCGAGAATCCCGGCCGCGCGGCAATCCTGCGCACGCGCCTGCCGGATGGCGCGCCAGTGCCGTTCGGCGCCGAAGTGTTCAGTGCAGACGGCAAGCCGGTCGGGACCGTGGCGCAGGCAGGCCGCGTGCTAGTACGCGGGCTGGCAACGGACGCCGGCACGCTGACGGCACGGTGGAGCCAGGCCAGTGGCGATGCCTGCACGCTGCACTATGACCTCGGCAAGCCTGGCAACCAGGCGGCGGCAATGGTGGCCAGCGATGCACCGTGCACGCGCTGATGCAGCCGTTCACCACACCAGCTGGTGGCGACGCGCATAGTCGACCATCTCCACCAGCGAGCCGACATTGAGCTTGGCCATGATGTTGGCCTTGTGCGTGCTGACCGTCTTGCTGCTGATCAGCAGCTCCGCGGCGATCGCCTTGTTGGAATGACCGCGCGCCAGGTATTGCAGGATGGTGATTTCGCGATTGCTGAGCCGCGGGATGCCGGAGTCGAGCGCTTCGCCGAGCTGGCGCGCGGCTTCCAGCGTGTACATGGGGAACACCAGGTAGCCGCTCAGCACGCCGCGCGCGGCCTGCAGCACCTCGGGCACGCCGCGATGCTTGACCACGAAGCCGTGCGCGCCGGCGCGCAGCGCCCGCACCGGGGCGGCGGTGGCGTCGGTGCAGGACAGCACCAGCACATGTACCGTGGGAAAGGTTGCCGACACGCGCCGGACGAAATCGACGCCGGGATTGCCGAAATACTCGACATCGACCAGCACCAGCCCGGGGCGGTGATCGCGCACCAGCCGGAACGCATCGCGCACGCCGTCGGCTTCCAGCACTTCGGCGGCCTCCAAGGCCGCCGCCAGTTGACCGGACAGCGTAGTGCGGAACCGGGAAGGCTCGTCGACGATCAACGCGTGTTGCAATTGGAACTCCTTGACAGCTTGGGGGAACTGCCAAGATTAAGGGCCATGCTGCGTGCTGAAGCGCGGAATACTCGCTGCGCGGGAGCAGCAGAATCTGCGCGGCGGCCGGGCAATTCCGCAGGGGTGCACAGCCAGGCGTAGCCGGGCCGGCCTGCGCGTCAGGACCTGGCGGCGTCCAGCACTTCAGTCAGTTTGCGGCTGGCGTCCAGCGCCGCTGGGAAACCGCAGTAGACGGCGCTGTGCACCATCAGTTCGCGCAGTTCCTCGGGCGTGACGCCGTTGGCCAGCGCGCCGCGCAGGTGGCCGGCCAGTTCCTGCGGCCGGTTCAGCGCGATCAGCATCGATACCGTGGCCTGGCTGCGCTGCTTGCGATCCAGCCCTTCGCGGGTCCACACCGTGCCCCATGCAAACTCGGTGACCAGCTGCTGCAGGCTGGTGTCGCCCTGCTGTGCGGCGGCATCGAGCGCGCGCTGCACGTGCGTCGGGCCAAGGACCTCGGTGCGGACTTCGAGGCCGGTGGCGAACGCGGGGGTGGGCGTGTAGTCGGCATTCTGGCTGGGTTCGGCCATGGCATCTGTCTCCGGTATCAGGTGGTGACAGATCTTAGCCGAACCGGCCGCTCACTCCGTGCCGGCGGGCAGGAAGCGCGGCGCCGGCGCCGAGCGTGGCACCTCGCGCTCGCCCTGCCGGAACATCCGGTAGGTGCCGCGCGCCTGGTTGTGCGGATGGCAGGCGGCCTCTTCCAGAGTCAGCACGCGCGCGAAGCAGACATCGGTGCCGCCCAGCAATGCCTCCCAGTGCTTGCTCGGCTGGGCGGCGATGCACGCGGCGATGCGCGCCTTCAGGGCGGGCCACTGGGCGCGGTCGTATTGCGTGGCGGGATCGACGTCGGTCAGTTCCAGCCGTTCGAGCAGTTCGCGGTAGAACTGCGGCTCGAGTGCGCCCAGCGTGATGGCGCGGCCGTCGGCGCAGCGGTAGACGTCATAGAACGGCGAGTCGTGGAACGGGCTGGGCTGGGGTCCGCCGAGCGTGCCGGCGGCCCGCGATACCTGCACCAGCGAGCCGAGCATGGCAACGATGTCGGTGATCGCCGCATCGACCACGCAGCCCTGGCCGCTGGCACGCGCGCTCAGGATGGCGCTGGTCAGGCCGAAGGCCAGCCCGAGCGCGCCGGTGGCGTCGCCCATCACGGTCGGCGGCACCATCGGCAGCGCATCGTCGCGCGCGGCCATCGACAGCAGGCCGGTCAGCGCGATGTAGTTCAGGTCATGACCGGCGCTCTGCGCCAGCGGGCCGCTCTGCCCCCAGCCGGTCATGCGGCCGTACACCAGGCGCGGATTGCGGGCATGGCAGGCCTTGGGGCCCAGGCCGAGCCGCTCCATCGCGCCGGGGCGCAGCCCTTCGATCAGCGCATCGGCGCCTGCCACGAGGTCGAGCGCCGCGGCGACGCCATCGGGCGCCTTCAGGTTCAGCTGCACCACCTGCTTGCCGTGCTCCAGCTCCATCTCCGGCGGCACGGCCTGGCCGCGCAAGATGCGGCGCGCGTCAGGGGCGACCGGGCGGGTCACCAGCGTTACCTCGGCGCCGAGGCCCGCCAGCATGGCCCCGCACAGCGGGCCGGGGCCGATGCCTTCAAATTCCACCACCTTGATGCCGCGCAGGGGCAGCAGCTTGCCATGCTCACTCATTTGCTTGTCTCCGGTTGCCGTGCGCCGGGGTCCGAGGTCGGGATCCGGGCCAGCCTGGGTGGGATATGTAGTGCGCCGCGTCAGTACGGCCTCCTGCCGGCCTGTCACGGCGCTCGCGAGCCATGCTACGCGCCACGGCGCCTGGGCGGCAATGGCCGAAACAGCCAGCCGGGTTGACGGATTTGCCATGCGGCCGGTTATCGCACGCGAGGCCGTGGTGGCATCGTAGTTTTCCGAACCAACTTGATCTAAATCGGGTCACAGCGGGAAACTTGCTGCGATGATGGTTTCAGATGGCGCCGGCGCCCCGCGGCGGCAGCGTCAGGAGGTGTTCTTCAACCTGGCTCGTCCCGACAATCCCCAACGACAGCCCCCAATCCAGGAGATTCCCGTCATGACCAATATCGTGCTCGCCACCGATGGCTCGGCCTTCAGCGATGCCGCGGCGCGCTTTGTTGCCGAAGGCAAGCTGCTGCAGACCGGCTTTACCGTGCATGTCGTGCATGTGGCCCCGGAAGTGAGCGGCCAGGTGCGCGCCTTTGTCAGCAAGGAAACCATCGACGACTGGCACAAGGAGGCCAGTGACAAGGCGATGGCGGGTGTCAGCGAGATCCTCAAGACGGCCGGCGTGCCGTTCGAGCAGCATGCGCTGCACGGTTTTGCGCCGGAACGCATCGTGGCCTATGCGCGTTCGGTGAATGCCGAAGCCATCGTGATGGGCACGCATGGCCGCGGTTCCTTCTTCGATGCGGTGATCGGTTCGGTGGCCGGACGCGTGCTGGCGCAGGCGGATTGCCCGGTGCTGCTGGTCAAGGCGCCGGAAAAGAAGGGGTAACTGAACAAAAGAGCCGGCAGGCTAACGTTTGAGGTGCTCCCAAGCCACCCCGAGCTAGCCTAAGCAAGGTGTTCTCCCTCTCCCGCAAGCGGCAGAGGGGAGTTGCAGCAGCCGTCAAGCGCCCCACAGGGGCGCTTCGTCCATCAGGGCCACCTGTTCGCGCAGTTCAAGAATGCGATCCTGCCAATAGCGCGCGGTGCCGAACCACGGGAACGCGGCCGGGAAGGCAGGGTCGGCCCAGCGGCTGGCCAGCCAGGCGCTGTAGTGCAGCAGGCGCAGGGTGCGCAGCGCCTCCACCAGCCACAGTTCGCGCGTGCGGAATTCGGCGAAGTCCTCATAGCCGGCCACAATGTCGGCCAGCTGGTCCTGCATTGCCGCGCGGTCGCCCTCCAGCAGCATCCAGATGTCCTGGATCGCCGGCGCCATGCGGCTGTCGTCGAAATCCACAAAGTGCGGGCCGGGCGCTCCGAGGCTGCCGCCGCGCGCATCGTCTTCGTCGATCCACAGCACGTTGCCGCGGTGGCAGTCGCCATGCACGCGCAGCAGCGGCACGTCGCCGGCGCGTTCGTAACAGCGGCGCACGCCGTCCAGCGCGAGCTCGGCGACCGACTGCCACGCCGGCAGCAGGTCGACGGGGATGCAGCCGCTGGCCAGCAGCCAGTCGCGCGGGGCAATGCCGAAGGTGTCGATATCCAGCGCGGGCCGGGCCTGGTAAGGCTGTGCCGCGCCGGTGGCGTGGATACGGCCGATAAAGCGGCCGAGCCAGGTCAGCGTGTCCTTGCGGTCGAGCGCGGGCTCACGGCCGCCGCAGCGCGGGAACACCGCAAAGCGAAAGCCGGCGTGGTAGCGCAGCGTGCCGGCATCCGGCGCACCGGCCGGCAAGAACAGCGCGGGCACGGCCGGGATCTCGGCATCGGCCAACTGCTGCACGAAGGCGTGTTCTTCCAGGATGGCCGCGTCGGTCCAGCGGCCGGGGCGGTAGAACTTGGCGATGACCGGCGCGGCGTCCTCGATGCCGGCCTGCCACACCCGGTTCTCATAGCTGTTGAGTGCCAGCAGCCGCCCGTCGGGGCGCAGGCCCGCGCTTTCGAGCGCGTCCAGCATCCGCTCAGGCGTCAGGCCGGCATAGGGAATACCGGAATCGGCCGGGGCGGTGAACGCTGTCATGGTGTCAGTCGCGGTTGCGGTTGCCGCCGAGCAGTGCGGCCTGCGGCGCCGGGCGGCGGTTGCGCACGGGGGCCGGGGCCGCATCGTGCTGCTGGCGCGCCGGCTGGGCGGCGCGTTGCTGGCCGCGTGCCGGCTCCTGGCTGCCCTGGCGCGGTGCGCCGCCGCGTGCGCCGCCATTGCTGCCACCATTGCCGCCACCATTGCCGCCGGCGTTGCCATTGCCGTTGCCGCCGCCGCGGCGCTGGCCGCCTTCGGCCTGCCGCTGGCGCGGTTGGCCGCCCTGGCCCTGGCGCGGTGCATCGTGGGCCTGGCGCGGCGCGCGCGCGCGTTGTGCCGGCTCGCCGTCGGCGTTGGCCGGGCGTGCCTGGCTGCGGCCGCGGCCCTGCCCTTGCCCCTGCCCCTGCCCGCCGCCGCGTTGCTGGCGGCCCTTCTGGATCGGCTCGGGTGCGATGCTCGGGTCGACTTCAAACCCCGGCAGCACGGTCTGCTCGATCTTGCGCTTGATCAGGCGTTCGATATCGCGCAGCAGCGCATGCTCGTCCACGCAGACCAGCGAGATCGCCTCGCCCTCGGCGCCGGCGCGGCCGGTACGGCCGATGCGGTGCACGTAGTCCTCGGGCACGTTGGGCAGGTCGAAGTTGACCACGTGCGGGAGCTGGTCGATATCGATGCCGCGCGCGGCGATATCGGTCGCCACCAGCAGCCGCAGCGTGCCGGCCTTGAACTCGGAGAGCGCGCGCGTGCGCGCCGACTGGCTCTTGTTGCCGTGGATCGCCAGCGCCGACAGGCCGTCCTTGGTCAACTGCTCGGCCAGGCGGTTGGCGCCGTGCTTGGTGCGGGTGAACACCAGCACCTGGTGCCAGTCGTGCTGGCGCACCAGGTGCGCCAGCAATTCGCGCTTGCGTTCGCGGTCGACCGGGTAGACGCGCTGGTCGACGGTCTCGGCGGTGGTGTTGCGCCGCGCCACCTCGATCGAGGCGGGGTTGTTCAGCAGGCGGTCGGCCAGCGCGCGGATATCGTCCGAGAACGTCGCCGAGAACAGCAGGTTCTGGCGCTTGGCCGGCAGCACGTTGAGGATCTTGCGGATATCGTGGATGAAGCCCATGTCGAGCATGCGGTCGGCTTCATCGAGCACCAGCAGCTCTACCTGCGACAGGTCGACGGTGCGCTGGGCCACGTGGTCGAGCAGGCGGCCCGGCGTGGCCACCACGATATCGACGCCGCGCTTGAGCTGCTCGATCTGCGGGTTGATGCCGACGCCGCCGAACATCACCATGGAGCGCAGGCGCAAATACTTACCGTAGTTGCGCACGCTTTCCTCGACCTGCGCGGCCAGTTCGCGAGTGGGCGTCAGCACCAGCGCGCGTACCGGCGGCTTGCCGGCGCGCGGCGCATTGCCGGCGGCTCGGGCCGCGGCGGACTCGGACAGCAGGTGCAGCATCGGCAGGGTGAAGCCGGCGGTCTTGCCGGTGCCGGTCTGGGCGCCGGCGAGCAGGTCACCGCCCTTGAGGACGGCCGGGATCGCCTGCGCCTGGATGGGAGTCGGTGAGGTGTAGCCCTGTTCGGCCACCGCACGCACAATCTTTTCGGACAAGCCGAGTTCGGAGAAAGACATGAATTGCTGCTTTGGCCATCCCTGCGCACGCGGTGCGCGGATCGCGGGATGGCTCGTGTAATCGATGTTCGGTATCGGTAACAGGAGCGGCCGGAAGGCCGGCCCGGCAGGCCAGTGGCCCGCCCGCGGGAAAGGTCGCTAGTGTACCAGTCCGTCGCGAGCCGGTTCTGCACATGCGGCAGCGCCGCATGCGCGACAGCACACATCGGCGCGGCCAGGTGACGCTGCGCTATCATGAATGGCTCCGCAGGCGGCCCGCCCTCAAGGCGCCGCAGTGGCGCCTGCCCATCCTGACTGCCCCGGCCCCCTGCTGCGCCCCGGAGCCCGCCATGCGCTTGCGTTTCCTCGAAGACCAGGAAGTCACCCTGTTTGCGGCCATCCCGGTCGGCATCGTGGCGGCCATTGCGACCACGCTGTTCAAGGAGGCGCTGGAAGGTGCCGGCGTGGTGCTTTTTTCCAGCCATGCCGACGTGGTGGTCGTCTTTGCCGCACTGGCGCTGGGCTGGCGCGTGGTGGTACCCGCGGTGGGCGGTGCGCTGGCCGGCGCGCTGCTGGTCCTGTCCAACCGGCTGGCCAGCAGCCACAGCGGCGCAACCGACTATATGGAAGCGGTGGCAAATGGCAGCGGCCGGCTGCCGGTGCGGATCACGCTGCTGCGGGCCATGTCCTCGTTCTTCTCCATCGTCAGCGGCAGCTCGGTCGGCAAGGAAGGCGCGATGATCCAGCTGGCGGCGCTGTGCGGCTCGCTGTTTCCGACCACCCGGCTGGAGCGCGGCGGCGGCTCGAACATGCGCCGGATGCTGACCGCCTGCGCCGCCGCGGCGGGCCTGGCGACCGTCTATCACACCCCTTTTTCCGCCGCCGTTTTCGTCGCTGAAGTGGTGTTTGGCGCACTGGCAGTGCAGCGGCTGATGCCCCTGTTCCTTGCGTCGGTAGCCGGCGCCATGGTCAGCCAGTGGCATGGCGGACTGCAGCCGCTGTATCCGGGCCTGGTTATCGCGCCGGACCTCCGCCCGCATATCCTGCTGGCGGCAGCCGGACTCGGCGTGGCGGCCGGCATCGTCGGCGCGCTGTTCCTGCGCGCATCTGGGTTCGCCCGCAGCCGCTTCGCCGCGGTGCCGGGCGGGCCGGTGGCGCGGCTGGCGCTGGGCGGCGCGCTGGTGGGAGTGCTGGCGATGGCAGTGCCCGAGGTCGTGGGCAACGGCTACCACACCATCCAGACCATCCTGCAGGAACAGCCGCTGAGCGTGCCGGTGGCCGGGGTGCTGCTGGCCAAGCTGGTGGCCACGGTGATCAGCATGGGCTCCGGCGCGGTCGGCGGGGTGTTCACCCCGTCGCTGTTCGTCGGCGCGGCGCTGGGGCAACTGCTGGCGCTGGCCATGCATGGCGTCGCCGACGGTGCCACGCCGCTGCTGCCGCTGGTCGGCATGAGCGCGTTCCTGGCGGCGACCAGCCAGGCGCCGCTGATGTCGGTGCTGATGGTGTTCGAAATGACGCTGGCGCCGGCATTGCTGCTGCCGTCGATGATCGGCGCGGTGGCGGCGTACTACACGGCATCGCGCTGCCAGACGCTGTCGCTGTACAGCGTGATCGCCGAGCGCGCACAGGCGTCGGCCGCGGCCGAGCACGCCCGCACCATGACGCTGGCGGGGCTGTGCGACCCGACCGCCACCGTGCTCGACCCCAACGCCAGCCTGGCCGAGGCCGCCGACAAATTCGCCGAGACCGGTACCCGCTATCTCTACCTGGTGCAGTTCGACGGGCGCCTGCTGGGCGCACTGTCGATCCACGCCGTGCAACGCGCCCAGCGCGAAGGCTCGCAGCAAGGCGTGCTGGAGCTGGCCGAGCGCGACTTCCCGTCGCTAACGCCCGATTCGCGCCTGCGCGATGCGCTCGAGGTGTTCGCCGAACACGGCATCAACCGGATCCCGCTGGTGCGGGACAGGGTCGACCGTGAGCTGATCGGTACCGTGTCGAAGCAACGTGTGCTGCAAGAGGCATCCTGCCTGTTCTGAATGCCATCTCGCCGGGCCGCCCCGGGGAGGCGCCAAACGAGTAAAATGCCCGGTTGCGCCCGCTCCGGGCCATCCCACCCACGCTTCGCCTTACTTGACGGAGTTTCCCCATGCCAGCAGGTCGTGATATGCGCCGCGAGGCGCCGGAAGTTGCCAGTTCCTTGCGCGGGCGGTTGCCGTGGCTGGCGGGCGTAACGGTGGCGGTGACGGTAACGGCCCTGCTGCTCGGCGCGGCCGCCGCCTCGGCCCAGCCGGTGCGGGTGATCCCTGAAGACGCGTCGGCAGCCAGGCTGGTGCTCGCCGCTCCGTCGGCCTCCGCGCCGCAGACCGCCACGCTGGACGGCAAGACCGTGGGCGTGGCACCGGGCTTGCGCCTGTTCGGGACCGACAACCAGTTGCTGGCCACGGCCGCGGTGGCAGGCCAGAAGCTGCCGGTGCGGTACAAGCTCGACCTCTACGGCCAGTTGCTGACCGCCTGGGTGCTGAACGAGCCGGAGCAGAAGGCGCTGAAACAGAAATCGTAGTCCCCCGAAAGAGCGCGGCGTGCCCCACGCGACCGCGCGTTGTTGCAACACCCTGATGCCCCCAGGTCAACCACTGAGATCGGCATATGAAGAAAGTTTTCGTCAAGACGTACGGCTGCCAGATGAACGAGTATGACTCGGACAAGATGGTCGACGTCCTCAACGCCAGCCAGGGGCTGGAACCCACCGACAACGTCGAAGATGCCGACGTGATCCTGTTCAACACCTGCTCGGTGCGCGAGAAAGCGCAGGAGAAGGTGTTTTCCGAGCTGGGCCGGATGAAGGCGCTGAAGGCGGTCAAGCCCGACCTGGTGATCGGCGTGGGCGGCTGCGTGGCCAGCCAGGAAGGGGCCAGCATCGTCTCGCGCGCGCCGTACGTCGACGTGGTGTTCGGCCCGCAGACGCTGCACCGCCTGCCCGACCTGATCTCGCGCCGCCAGCGCACCGGCCAGTCGCAGGTGGACATCTCCTTCCCCGAGATCGAGAAGTTCGACCACCTGCCGCCGGCGCGCGTGGAAGGCCCGAGCGCCTTCGTCTCGATCATGGAGGGCTGCTCCAAGTACTGCAGCTACTGCGTGGTGCCCTACACCCGCGGCGAGGAAGTCTCGCGCCCGTTCGAGGACGTGCTGGCCGAAGTGGCCGGCCTGGCCGAGCAAGGCGTGCGCGAAGTCACGCTGCTGGGCCAGAACGTCAACGCCTACCGCGGCAAGATGGGCGACACCACCGAGATCGCCGACTTTGCGCTGCTGATCGAATACGTGGCCGAGATCCCCGGCATCGAGCGCATCCGTTACACCACCAGCCACCCGAAGGAATTCACCTCGCGGCTGGTCGAGCTCTATGGCCGATGCGACAAGCTGGTCAACCACCTGCATCTGCCCGTGCAGCATGCTTCGGACCGCATCCTGATGGCGATGAAGCGCGGCTACAGCGTGCTGGAATACAAGAGCATCATCCGCAAGCTGCGCGCGCTGCGCCCGCAGATGTCGATGTCGTCGGACTTTATCGTCGGCTTCCCCGGCGAGACCGATGCCGACTTCGAGAAGCTGATGGCGATGATCGAGGAGATCGGCTACGACACGTCGTTCTCGTTCATCTTCAGCCCGCGCCCGGGCACGCCCGCGGCCAACCTGCACGACGACACCCCCCACGAGGTCAAGCTGCGCCGGCTGCAGCGCCTGCAGGCCACCATCGAGGAAAACGTGCAGCGCATCAGCCAGGGCATGGTCGGCACGGTGCAGCGCATCCTGGTGGAAGGCCCCGCGCGCAAGGATCCGACCGAGCTGCATGGCCGCACCGAGAACAACCGCGTGGTCAACTTTGCGCTGCCCGGTGTGCCCCAGGCGGGCCGCGACCGGCTGGTCGGCCAGATGGTCGATGTCAGCATCACGCAGGCGTTCCCGCACTCGCTGCGCGGCGAGATCGTGGTGCGCCAGTAATCCTGCAGGCAACCCCACTACATGAAGATCCCTTCCGCAGAATTCGTCGCTCCCAAGGACGACAACGCCCGGCTGCAGAACCTGTGCGGGCCGCTCGACGAGAACCTGCGCCAGATCGAGCAGGCGCTGGATGTGACCATCCAGCGCCGCGGCCACCGCATGACAGTGCGCGGCGCCAATGCGCAGGACGCCACGGCCGCGCTGGAGCGCTTCTACAACCAGGCGCGCACGGCGCTGTCGATCGACGACGTGCAGCTCGGGCTGGTGGAAACGCGCCAGCTCTCCGCGCATGGTGCCTACCTGCCCGGCAACGACAGCGCCGAGGACGAGCGCGAGTACGAAGACGAATCGCCGGTGCTGCACACCCGCCGTACCGGCCTGCAGGGCCGCACCGTGGCGCAGCGCGAGTACCTGCGCAATATCCTGTCGCACGACCTGACCATGGGCATCGGCCCGGCCGGCACCGGCAAGACCTACCTGGCGGTGGCGTGCGCGGTCGACGCGCTGGAGCGCGACGCGGTCAAGCGCATCGTGCTGACGCGCCCGGCGGTGGAAGCCGGCGAGCGCCTGGGCTTCCTGCCCGGCGACCTGGCACAGAAGGTCGATCCTTACCTGCGCCCGCTGTATGACGCGCTGTACGACCTGCTCGGCTTCGACCGCACGCAGAAGATGTTCGAGCGCCAGATGATCGAGATCGCGCCGCTGGCCTATATGCGCGGGCGCACGCTGAACCACGCCTTCATCATCCTGGACGAGGCGCAGAACACCACGCCCGAGCAGATGAAGATGTTCCTGACCCGGATCGGCTTCGGCTCCAAGGCGGTGATCACCGGCGACATCACGCAGATCGACCTGCCCAAGGGCCAGAAGAGCGGGCTGGTGGAGGCGCAGCATGTGCTGCGAGACGTGCGCGGCGTCGCCTTTACCCGCTTTTCCAGCATCGATGTGGTGCGCCACCCGCTGGTGGCGCGCATCGTCGATGCCTATGACGAATACCACGCCCAGCACAAGGACGCGTAATTGAAATCCCCGAAAGACCAGAAATCCAAGGCCCCCGGCGTCAGCCTGACCCTGTTCGATGGCGATGGCCGCGCGCGCAAGAGCGCCGCGCATGCGCTGCGCGTGCAGCTGCCGGATGGCCGCAGCCTGACGCTGGACCTGTCGCAGGCCGCCGACGGCGTGGTCGCGCTGCTGGCCGAGCATACCGACACCAACCAGCAGGCCGGCCTGCTGGTGCGCCCGGACAACCATGACTCGCTGTCCGTGGCCGTGACCGCCACGCCGGTCGTGACCACCACCGGCACCCCGGCCACGCCGCCGGCGCTGGAGCTGGAGATCCAGCAGGGCGACGGCATCGGCAGGCAGGACGGCCTGCCGCCGCGCAGGAAGATCGAAACCTGGGTCAAGTCGGCGCTGTATGCCGATGCCGCGCTGACGATCCGCTTCGTCGGCGAGGAGGAAGGCCGGCTGCTCAACCGCACCTACCGCGGCAAGGACTACGCCACCAATGTGCTGACCTTTGCCTATGCGGAGAACGAGGACGACCCCGTGACCGGCGATATCGTGCTGTGCTGCCCGGTGGTCGAGGCCGAGGCGCGCGAGCAGCGCAAGCCGCTGGAAGCGCACTATGCGCACCTGATCGTGCACGGCGTGCTGCATGCCCAGGGCTACGAGCACGAGGAAGACGCCGAAGCCGAGGAAATGGAGGCGATCGAGACCGAGACGCTGCAGGCGCTGGGCTACGCGGATCCCTATCTCGCCGAGCGCACCGGCACCGCGTGATTGGCGGCGCACCGGCGGCACCGGACATGGTGCCGCCGGCATCACATCCAGCAGCCGCCAACCCCCGGCTGTCACGGGACCGACAGCCTTTTGGTGTATCCTTCAGTCGATCTCCACCACGCGCTCGCCGCGAAATGAACGACCCCTATCCCAGTTCGAAGCCCGCCTACCTGAAGCAGGTCGATCGCCCCAGATCGCTTCTCGAACGCCTGTCAGACCTGATCTCCCCCGAGCCGGACACCCGCGCAGAACTGCTCGAAGTGCTCCAGGACGCGCATGAGCGCAACCTGATCGACGCCGATTCGCTGTCGATGATCGAGGGCGTGTTCCAGGTCTCCGAACTGACCGCAGGCGACATCATGGTGCCGAGCGCGCAGATGGATATGGTCAATATCGTCGACGCGCCGGAGACCTTCATCCCGTTCATGCAGCAGACCGCGCACTCGCGCTTCCCGGTCTACGAAGGCAGCCGTGACAACATCATCGGCATCCTGCTGGCCAAGGACCTGCTGCGCTACTACACCGATCCCGCCTTCGACCTGCGCGAGACGCTGCGCCCGGCGGTATTCATCCCCGAATCCAAGCGCCTGAACATCCTGCTGCGCGAGTTCCGCATCAACCGCAACCATATCGCCATCGTCGTCGACGAATACGGCGGCGTGGCCGGGCTGGTGACGATCGAGGACGTGCTCGAGCAGATCGTCGGCGATATCGAGGATGAATTCGACCTGGACGAAGACCAGGACAATATCCTGCCGATGCCCGACGGCAGCTGGCGCGTGCATGGGCTGACCGAGATCTCCCAGTTCAACGAGGCCTTCGGCACCGGCTTTTCCGACCACGACGTCGACACCGTGGGCGGACTGCTGTCCAACCACGTGGGCCACGTGCCCCACCGCGGCGAGGTCATCACCCTGCCGCCGATCCGCTTCGAAGTGCTGCGCGCCGACGCGCGGCAGGTGCACCTGCTGCAGGTGCGCCGCGAATCCCTGCCTGACAGCGCGAGCGCTGCCGGCGCATGAAGCATCCCGCCCCGATCCCCAACGGCGCCGCTGCTGCCAACGCCGGTGCTGGCAGCGTGCCCGGCGCGCGGTCGCGCGCCGCCGCGATGGCTCGGCTGCTGCTCGCTGGCGTGCTCGGCATTGCCCACACCCAGGCCTTCGCCCCGCACGACTGGTGGTGGCTGCAGATCCTGTCGCTGGCCGGCCTGGCCGCGCTGATGGCCGACGCGCCGCGCGCGCGCATCGCCGCGGCCACCGGCTATGCCTTCGGCCTGGGCTGGTTCTTGTCCGGCATCTGGTGGCTCTATATCAGCATGCACGTCTACGGCGAGATGCCGGCGTGGATGGCGGCGCTGGCGGTGGTGCTGTTCTCGGGCTACCTGGCGCTGTGGCCGGCGCTGGCGGGCGCGCTGTGGCACCGGCTGACGGCACGGCTGCGCGCAGGCACATGGGCCGCGGCGCTGCTCGCGCCGCTGGCGTTTGGTGCCGCGTGGGGCCTGTCGGAGTGGCTGCGCGGCGTCGTGTTCACCGGTTTCCCGTGGCTGTCGGGCGGCTATGCCCATACCGACGGGCCGCTTGCCGGCTTTGCGCCGCTGGTCGGCGTCTATGGCATCGGGGCGCTGGCGGCCGCTGTCGCGGCCTTGCTGGCCGGGGCCGTGCGCGGGCTGGGGCACGGTGCGCGCACGCCTGCCGTCGTGTCACTGGCGCTGGCGCTGCTGCTGCCGGCACTTGGCGCAACGCTGTCGCCGCTGGCCTGGACCACGCCAGCCGGCAAGCCGCTGACGGTGCGGCTGCTGCAGGGCAACGTGCCTCAGGACATCAAGTTCGAGGCCGCCGGCATCCAGCGCTCGATCGCGCTCTACCGCGACATGATCACCGCCGAGCCCGCCGACCTGGTGGTGACGCCCGAAACCGCCTTCCCGGTGATCCTGCAGGATCTGCCGGTCGACGTCGCCGTGGCGGTGCGCGACTACGCGCTGCAGAGCGGCACCACGGTGCTGTTCGGCGCGGCCGGCGCCGATTCGCCGGTCGATTTCACCAACAGCGTGTTCGGGCTGGGGCCGCTGACCGAGCGGCTGTACCGCTACAACAAGCACCACCTGGTGCCGTTCGGCGAGTTCATCCCGCTGGGCTTCCGCTGGTTCGTCGACATGATGAAGATGCCGCTGGGCGATTTCCGCCGTGGCGGGCTCGACCAGCCTTCGCTGCCGGTGCGCGGCGTGCGCGTGGCGCCCAATATCTGCTACGAGGATCTGTTCGGCGAGGAGATCGCGCAGACGCTGCGCCAGCAGCCCGCGCCCGCCAACGTGCTGGCCAACCTGACCAACCTGGCCTGGTTCGGCGACACCATCGCGCTGGACCAGCACCTGCAGATATCGCGCATGCGCGCGCTGGAAACGCGCCGCCCGATGCTGCGCTCGACCAATACCGGCATGACCGCGGTGGTGCGCCCGGACGGCACCGTGCAGGCGCGCCTGCCCACCTTCACGGTCGGCACGCTGGTGGCCGAGGTGCAGGGCATGCAGGGGCTGACCCCATATATCCGCTGGGGGAACGCGCCGGTGCTGGCGCTGTTTGCGCTGCTGCTGGGCACAGCTGCCTGGCGCTCGCGGCGCGCAGGCTGAAGCCCGGCCTGGCGCTGCTGGCGCGCCGGGCTTCCCGCCGCTGATCGCACTGATCGCACTGATCGCACTGATCGCGATAATCCGCGGCATCCGTGGCGCGCCAGGCGCGCGCCGGCTGCGCTATTTCAGCAGCCCGGTCGCGACCGACACGACGGCCGCGGCGATCATGACCGCGATTGCGACCAAGTAAGGTTTGCGAGAAAGGAGTGTCATGATCCCAAGTCCCCAACGTTAATTTCCTACCGGCAGGACGGCCAAGCCTGCCAACCGCAACGCTCTCAAGCGGGTTGCTTACTCATACTGTATACAAAAACGTTATCGGCTAGCGTTCCCGCAACTTGAAAACAGGGTCGGTATTTTCCCCATGCGTTGCGAAAGCCCGACATCCGCCGGCACCCCCGCGCGCCAGCCGCCACCCCGCCAATGGGGGCGTGCGGCCAAAAAGCCGATAGAATTCAGGGTTTGGCAAAATCCGTATGCGGCGGCCCCGGCACGCGCTGCGCCGCCAGCCCGCCGGGCGGCGCAAGTTCGCCCCAAGCCGACCGATCAGCCACTACCTAGTCTTCATATGCTGACCTTCCAACAAATGATTCTGACCCTGCAGGCCTACTGGGACCGGCAGGGTTGCGCGCTGTTGCAACCCATCGATCTGGAGGTCGGCGCCGGCACTTCCCACGTGCATACCTTCCTGCGCGCGATCGGCCCCGAGCCGTGGCGCGCCGCCTACGTCCAGCCGTCGCGGCGGCCGAAGGACGGCCGCTATGGCGAGAATCCCAACCGCCTGCAGCACTATTACCAGTATCAGGTCGTGCTCAAGCCCGCGCCGGAGAATATCCTCGAGCTGTACCTGGGCTCGCTGGAAGCGCTGGGCCTGGACCTGAAGCAGAACGACATCCGCTTTGTCGAGGACGACTGGGAGAACCCTACGCTGGGCGCGTGGGGCCTGGGCTGGGAAGTCTGGCTCAACGGCATGGAAGTGACCCAGTTCACCTACTTCCAGCAGGTCGGCGGCATCGACTGCAAGCCGATCACGGGCGAGATCACCTACGGCATCGAACGCCTGGCGATGTACCTGCAGAAGGTCGAGAACGTCTACGACCTCATCTGGACCGAATGGGTCGAGAACGGCGAGACGCGCCGCCTCACCTACGGCGACGTGTACCACCAGAACGAGGTCGAGCAGTCGACCTACAACTTCGAGCACAGCAACACCGAAATCCTGTTCCGCCATTTCGCCGAGCACGAGGGCGAGGCCAAGCGGCTGATGGGCAATGCCGAAGGCGCCGAGGGCACCGACGGCAGCCAGGCCGGCACGCGCCTGGCGCTGCCCGCCTATGAGCAGGTGCTGAAGGCAGCGCACACGTTCAACCTGCTGGACGCCCGCGGCGCCATCTCGGTGACCGAGCGCGCCGCCTATATCGGCCGCATCCGCAACCTGTCGCGCCAGGTGGCGCAGGCCTACTACGATTCGCGCGAGGCCCTCGGCTTCCCGATGTGCGGCAACGGCGGAGCCCGGGCATGACGCAACTGGCGCGCAGCGCGCTGTGCTGCGCCTTGGCCATCGCCACGCTGTCTGCCGCCGGCAATGCCGCCGCCGCGCGCGCCGAGGCCGCCCCGGCGCCGCAGGCGCTACTGCTGCCGGCCGAACTCAGCAATGTGTGCGAGGCCGATCCGCAGGCGCTGCAGCTGGCCATGTCGCGCCACTGGCGCCCGTCGCTGAACGCGCTCGACCAGTGGACGCAGCTGGTGCGCTCGTTCGCCTGCGACCTGTCGGGCCAGCGCGACCTGGGCTGGCACCGCGTGCCGCTGCGCGCCTATGAAAGCGCGATCCGCTACCCGCTGACCTGGGTGGAGGTGGAAACCACCAACGGCCGCACCCGGCGCAAGACCAAGACCTATTACTCGGCGGCCCAGCTGCCGCCGAAGATCGATTTCTGGGTGGGCGGGCGCATCGACGAGATCCGCTACGACAAGCGCCTGCGCCGCATCGACGCGCGCTTCCCCGCCGCGGGCAGCCGCGGCGGCAGCAACGGCGCCGCCAGCGCCGCGGCGGCCGCGCAATGCGCCTTCACCACGCTGCAATTCCGGCAACAGAACGGCCTGTGGCTGCTGTCCGGAGTGGAACCTAATCATTCGCCGCGCTGCTGACAGCGGCGCGCGCCACAACCTGTTGGATACGATTCATGTCGCAACCCATGACCGACTCGCTGCTGATCGAACTGTTCACCGAAGAGCTGCCGCCCAAGGCGCTGGCGCGTCTGGGCGACGCCTTCGCGCAGGGCCTGTTCGCCGGCCTGGGCGAGCGCGACCTGCTTGAGCCGGGCGCCACTGTGACGCCGTTCGCCACGCCGCGCCGGCTCGCCGCGCTGGTGTCGGGCGTGCGCCGCAGCGCGCCCGACCGCGAGCAGCGCGAGAAGGTCCTGCCGCTGTCGGTGGCGCTTGGCGCCAACGGCGAGCCCACCCCGCCGCTGGCCAAGAAGCTGGCCGCGCTGGCCAAGTCGGTCGGCGTCGCCGAGATCGACTGGCAGTCGCTGGAGCGCGCCTCGGACGGCAAGGCCGAGGCCTTCTTCTACCGCTACACCGCACGCGGCGCCGAACTGGCCGCCGGGCTGCAGGCCGCGCTGGAGGACACCATTGCCAAGTTGCCCATCCCCAAGGTGATGAGCTACCAGCGCCCTGACGGCAGCACCGTGCATTTCGTGCGCCCGGCGCACAGCCTGATCGCGCTGTTCGGCAGCGAGATCCTGCCGGTGTCGGTGCTGGGCCTGCAGGCCAGCAACGTGACGCAGGGCCACCGCTTCCTGTCGCACGGCACGATCGAGATCGCGCATGCCAACGACTACGCGAAGCAGCTCGAATCGGCCGGCCGCGTGCTGGCCAGCTATGGCGAACGCCGCGAGCGCATGCGTGCCGCGCTGCTGGCCGAGGCCGGCGCCGACCAGGTGATCATGCCCGAGTCGCTGCTCGATGAAGTCAATTCGCTGGTGGAATGGCCGGTGGTCTACGCCTGCCACTTCGAAGAAGCCTTCCTGGCGGTGCCGCAGGAATGCCTGATCCTGACCATGCAGACCAACCAGAAGTACTTTGCGCTGACGGATGCCGACGGCCATCTGCGCAACCGCTTCCTGATCGTGTCGAACCTGGCCACCGAGACGCCGCAGTCGATCATCACCGGCAACGAGCGCGTGGTGCGTCCGCGCCTGGCCGATGCCAAGTTCTTCTTTGACCAGGATCGCAAGAAGACGCTGGCCTCGCGCGTGCCGCAGCTGGCCGGCGTGGTCTACCACAACAAGATCGGCACGCAGCTGGACCGCGTGCAGCGCCTGCAGCAGATCGCCGGCCATGTCGCCGATGCGCTCAACGCCGCCGGCGTGGCCACCGACAAGGCGGCCGCGATGCGCGGCGCGGAGCTGGCCAAGGCCGATCTGCTGACCGACATGGTCGGCGAGTTCCCCGAGCTGCAGGGCACCATGGGCACGTACTACGCGCGCCACGACGACGAAGCCGAGGACGTGGCGCTGGCCTGCTCCGAACACTACCGCCCGCGCTTCGCCGGCGATGCGCTGCCCGAAGGCTCGGTCAGCACCGCCGTCGCGCTGGCCGACAAGCTGGAAACGCTGGTCGGCATCTGGGGCATCGGCCTGCAGCCGACTGGCGAAAAGGACCCGTTCGCGCTGCGCCGCCATGCGCTCGGCATCCTGCGCATGCTGATCGAGAAGCCGCTGGCGCTGTCGGTCACGTCGCTGCTGGCGCTGACGCAGCAGACATTCGCCGGCATTGCCGCGGTCAAGCCGGCGCCGGACGCCATCGCCGACTTCCTGTACGACCGCGTGCGCGGCTACCTGAAGGAAAAGGGCTACACCACCAACGAGGTCGAGGCCGTGGTCAGCCTGCGCCCGGACCAGCTGCACGACGTGCTGGGCCGCATGGAAGCGGTGCGCACCTTCGCCGCGCTGCCCGAGGCCGAGGCCCTGGCCGCCGCCAACAAGCGCATCACCAACATCCTGCGCAAGAACACCGAGCCGGTCGGCGCGGTGAACCCTGCGCTGTTCCAGGAAGAGGCCGAAGGCGCGCTGCACGCGGCGATCGAGAAGGTGCGCCCGGCCGTCGAAGCCGCCTTCGCCAGCGGCGATTTCACCGCCGCGCTGCGCGACCTGGCCCAGCTGCGCGATGCCGTCGACCGCTTCTTCAACGACGTGATGGTGATGGCCGAGGACGCGCAGCTGCGCGCCAACCGCCTGGCGCTGCTGGCCTCGCTGCATGCGCTGGCCAACCGCGTGGCCGACATCTCCAAGCTGGCCGCCTGAGCGCCGCCAGCACGCGATACCGGAGCCGCACATGCCGCAGACGCCCCCCAAGTTTGTCATCCTGGACCGCGACGGGGTGGTCAACCTCGACAGCGACCAGTTCATCAAGTCGCCCGACGAGTGGATCCCCATCGACGGCAGCCTGGAAGCCATCGCCGCGCTGAACCAGGCCGGCTATCGCGTGGTGATCGCCAGCAACCAGTCCGGCATCGGCCGCGGCCTGTTCGAGATGAGCGCGCTCAACGCCATGCACGAGAAGATGTACGCGGCGCTGGCACGCCTGGGCGGGCGCGTCGAGGCCGTGTTCTTCTGCCCGCATACCGCCGCGGACGGCTGCGACTGCCGCAAGCCCAAGTCCGGCATGCTCGAGCAGATCAGCGAGCGTTTCGGCATCGAGCTGCGCGGCGTGCCGATCGTCGGCGATTCGCTGCGCGACCTGGAGGCCGGTGTCGCGGTCGGCTGCGCGCCGCACCTGGTGCGCAGCGGCAAGGGCATGAAGACGCTGGACAAAGGCGGCCTGCCGCCCGGCACGCAGGTGCATGACGACCTGCGCGCCTTTGCGCGCTGGCTGACCGGCAACGACGGCGGCAACGACAGCGGCAACCACAGCGCCACCCGCGAGTCCGCACAATAAGCCATTGCCGACGCTGGCTCCGACCCTCTTTTTTGCGCCCCCACGCATGACGTTTCTCCGTTCCCTGCTGTTTGCGCTGTACCTGCTGGTGCTGACGCCCCCCTACGCCTGCGCCTGCTTCGTAGTGTTTCCCTTCATGAATGCCGACCAGCGCTTCCGCTTCGTGCGCGGCTGGCCGCGGCTGGTGATCTGGGCCGCCCGCGGCATCTGCGGCATCCAGTACCGCATCGAAGGCCATGAGCATATGGATAGCATGCTCGACAAGCCGGTGGTGCTGCTGTCCAAGCACCAGTCGGCGTGGGAGACGGTGGCTTACGTGGCGCTGATGCCCAGGCCGCTTTGCTTCGTGTTCAAGCGCGAGCTGCTGCTGGTGCCTTTCTTCGGCTGGGCGCTGGGCATGCTGAAGATGGTCCATATCAACCGCAGGGAAGGCACCCGCGCCTTCGCCTCGGCCGTGCGCCAGGGCCGCGAGCGGCTCTCCGAAGGCGCCTGGATCATCATGTTCCCGGAAGGCACGCGCACGCCGTCGGGTCTGGAAAAGCCGCGCTACAAGAGCGGCGGCGCGCGCCTGGCGGTCGAGACCGGTGCCTGGGTGCTGCCGATGGCGGTCAACTCGGGCCGGGTGTGGCCGCGCAACAAGTTCCTCAAGTACCCGGGCATGGTGACGATCTCGGTCGGCCCGCCGATCGCCTCGGCCAACAAGACCGCCGACCAGCTCAACCAGGAAGTGGCCGACTGGATCGAGCGCGACATGCGCCGCATCGACGCGGACAGCTACCGCAGCGAAGCACGGGTAGAGCCGGCCGCATGAAGCTGCTGCGCCCCGCCTCCGAAGCCGACGGCGCGCAGCTGGAACTGCCGCTGGCAGAAGCCGCTCCCATAGTCCATGCACCGGCGGCGCCGCTGGTGCCGGAGCAGCCGGCATGGCCGGTACCGCAGCCCAATGCCCGGCTGCTGCACGTGGGCGAGCGCGCGCTGCACTATACGCTCAAGCGCTCGTCGCGGCGCACCATCGGCTTCACCATCGACGACCGCGGCCTGTCGATCACCGCGCCGCGCTGGGTCACGCTGGCCGACATCGAATCGGCCATCCTGGAGAAGCAGCGCTGGATCTTCAACAAGATGGGCGAATGGCGCCACCGCGAGGCACGCCGCGTGCTGCCCACGGTGCAGTGGCGCGACGGCGCCAGCCTGCCCTTCCTGGGCCAGCCGCTGACGCTGTCGCTGGAGTCGCCGATCGGCGCGCTGCTGTTCGATGCCGACAGCCGCGTGCTGCACCTGGCGCTGCCTGCGCACGCCGACGAGCAGCAGATCAAGGACCGCGTGCAGGGCTGGCTGCAGCAGCAGGCGCGCCGGCTGCTGGCCGAGCGGCTCGACGTCTATGCCGGCAAACTGGGCGTGCGCCATACCGGCTTTGCGCTGACTTCGGCGGCCACGCGCTGGGGCAGCTGCACCGCGGACGGCAAGATCCGGCTGAACTGGCGCCTGATGCATTTCCCGCTGTCGATGATCGACTACGTCGCGGCGCACGAACTCGCCCACCTGAAGGAAATGAACCACGGCCCGCGCTTCTGGCAGACCGTGGAATCGATCTTCCCGGAATTCCGCGACGCCCGCGCGCAGCTGCGCGCGCATCCGCCCGAGCTGCTGCCGAGCTTTTAAGCCACGCTTCCAAGCCACTTCCAAGCGGCCGGTGCGTTTCGGCTAAACGCACTAAAATGGCGCCTTCGAATACCTAAAACAGTTGAAGGCCCTCAAATGCGACTCCTCCACACCATGCTGCGCGTCGGCGACATGCAGCGCTCCATCGATTTCTATACCCGCATTCTCGGCATGCAGCTGCTGCGCGAGAGCGACAACCCCGAGTACAAGTACCGCCTGGCCTTCGTCGGCTACGGCCCCGAAAGCGAGACCGCGGTGCTGGAGCTGACCTACAACTACGGCGTCGACCAGTATGACCTGGGCACCGCCTACGGCCATATCGCGCTGGAGACCGACAACGCCGCGGCGGCATGCGAGCGCATCCGCGCGGCCGGCGGCAAGGTCACCCGAGAAGCCGGCCCGGTCAAGGGCGGCACCACCGTGATCGCCTTCGTCGAAGACCCGGACGGCTACAAGATCGAGCTGATCGAGCGCCATTCCACCCGCGACGCCAGCCGCCCGTAACGCGTCCATCGGCCGCGACCGTGGACGCGCAAACCCTGAGCCGCCGGCCGCTGGACGGCATGGCGGTGGGCCTGATGGTGGTGCTGTGCGCCGCCTGGGGCCTGCAACAGGTGGTGATCAAGGTGACCGCGCCGCTGATGGGCGCGGTGCTGCAGGCCGGCGTGCGCTCGGCGGTGGCGGCGTTGCTGGTGTTCGGCTTTGCCGCCTGGCGCGGCACGCCGATCTGGCGCCGCGACGGCACGCTCAACGCGGGCCTGCTGGCGGGGCTGCTGTTCGGCGCCGAGTTCTTCTGCATCTTCGTCGGGCTGGGCCACACCACGGCCTCGCGCATGGCGGTGTTCCTGTACACCGCGCCGATCTTCACCGCGCTGGGGCTGCATTTCGTGGTCCCGGGCGAACGGCTGCACGCCGGGCAATGGCTCGGCGTGGCGCTGGCGTTCGTGGGCATGGCACTGGCGTTCGCCGATGGCATCGCGGCGCCGTCGCCCCATGGCAGCACGCTGCTGGGCGATGCGCTGGGCATTGTGGCCGGGGCGCTGTGGGCCGCCACCACCGTGGTGGTGCGCGCCAGTCCGCTGGCAACCGCGCCGGCCAGCAAGACGCTGCTGTACCAGCTGGCGGTATCGGCGGTGCTGCTGCTGGCGATGGCCATGGCAGCGGGCCAGACCGCGACCGTGCAGATCGACGGCGTGGTGCTGGCGAGCCTGTTCTACCAGTCGGTGCTGATCGCGTTTGCCAGCTACCTGGCGTGGTTCTGGCTGCTGCGGCGCTACCTGGCGTCACGGCTGTCGGTGTTTTCCTTCCTGACGCCGCTGTTCGGGGTGGCTTTCGGCGTGGTGCTGATGCACGACGTGGTGGGGCCGCGCTTTGCGGTGGCGGCGGTGTTGGTGCTGGCGGGGATTGTGCTGGTGAATCGGCGGGCGTAGGCCTCTGGCGCGGCTCGCTCACCATGGGCGCCGAACGTAGCAGCTATCCCTTGTGAACGTTCCCCTCTCCCGCCGCACGGGAGAGGGGAACAAACCGCCGACGTGCGACGGCATGCTGTTCAATCAGCGGCGCGCCTCGAACGAGAACATCCCCAGCGCGTCGCGCACTTCCTCCAGCGTCTGCTGGGTCAGTTCGCGTGCCTTCTGCGTGCCCTGGCGCAGCACATCGAACACATAGTCCGGGTTCTTGGCCAGCTCTTCGCGGCGGGCGCGGATCGGCGCCAGCATGTCCTGCAGGATGCCTTCGATGCGGCGCTTGAGCACCATGTCGCCCAGGCCGCCCTTGCGATAGTGTTCCTTCAGCGCTTCGACTTCCTCGGTGTTCGGGTCGAACGCATCCAGGTACGTGAACACGACGTTGCCCTCGACCTGGCCCGGATCCGACACCTTCAGGTGGTTCGGGTCGGTGTACATGCTGTGCACCGCGGCCTTGATCTGCTCCGGCGACGCGCCCAGCGCGATTGCGTTGCCCATCGACTTGCTCATCTTGGCCTTGCCGTCGACGCCGGGCAGGCGGCCGAACTTGGGGATCAGCGCCTTGCACTCCGGCAGCACGTCCCGGCCGACCTGGTTGTTGATGCGGCGCACGATCTCGTTGGTCTGCTCGATCAGCGGGGCCTGGTCTTCGCCCACCGGCACCACCTGGGCCTTGAAGGCGGTGATGTCCGCGGCCTGCGCGGCCGGGTAGCACAGGAAGCCGGCCGGGATATCGCGGCCGAAGCCGCGCGCCTGGATCTCTTCCTTGATGGTCGGGTTGCGCTCCAGCCGCGATACCGTGACAAAGTTCAGGTACATCAGCGTCAGCTCGGCCAGCGCCGGCAGGTGCGACTGCACGGTGATGGTGGTCTTGGCCGGGTCGATGCCGACCGCCAGGTAGTCCAGCGCCACTTCCAGCACGTTGCGGCGCACCTTGTCGGGATCGTGCGCGTTGTCGGTCATGGCCTGGGTGTCGGCCAGCAGCAGGTATTGCTCATGCGAATCCTGCAGCGCCACGCGGCTCTGCAGCGAGCCGACGAAGTGGCCGAGGTGCAGCGGGCCGGTGGGACGGTCGCCGGTCAGGATCACGGGACGCCGGTTGGTTTGGCTGGTTTGGGCTGTCATGGAACGGTCTTGCACGAAATAAGTCGCGGAAATTCGGAATTCGTTGATCTGGGGCTTCAGGCGGCCTGCCCCGCAGCGCCGCCGCCGAGGCGGCGGGCCAGCTCGACATACTCGCCAACGGGCACTTCCTCGGCGCGGCGGCCAAGGTCGAAGCCCATCGCGTCGAAGTCGACCTGGTCGCGCAGGAACGACAGCGTATTGCGCAGCACCTTGCGCCGCTGCGAAAACGCCGCGGTGACCACGTCGCCGAGCACGGTGATGTCGCAATCGGCATGCGGCGAGCGCAGGCGGCCGTCGTGATGGCGCGGCCACGGGATCATCCGCACCACGGCCGAATCGACCTTGGGCGGCGGGTTGAAACTGCCCGGCGGCACGTCCAGCACATGCTCCATGTAGTAGCGCACCTGCAGCATGATCGACAGCCGGCCGAAGGCCTTGCTGCCGGGCTCGGCCACCATGCGCTCGACCACTTCCTTCTGCAGCATGAAGTGCTGGTCGCGCACCCGGTCGGCGAACTGCATCAGGTGGAACAGCAGCGGGCTGGAAATGTTGTACGGCAGGTTGCCGACGATGCGCAGCGGCCTGCCCGGCACTTCCAGCTTACCGAAGTCGAAGTCCAGCGCGTCGCCGGCATGGACCTGCAGGCGCTCGCCGTAGCGGCGGCGCAGCCGCTCGACCAGGTCGCGGTCGAGCTCGACCACCTGCATCTGCGGGATGCGTTCGAGCAGCGGGCTGGTCAGCGCGCCGAGTCCCGGCCCGATCTCGACCAGCACGTCTTCGGCTTGCGGACTGATGGCATTGACGATGCCGTGGATGATGGTGTCGTCGACCAGGAAGTTCTGCCCGAATCGCTTGCGGGCCACATGGCCCTGGTGCACGTTGGAACGCATGGTTCGATGTTGCAGCATGAGGTCCGGCTTCAGCAAGGCGGCTGCAAGCCAGGATTGGGATGGCCCGGATGGCTGGCGCCGGCGCCATCGGGATGGCGGCCGTTGGCATGGCCGGCCATGGTGACCGCACTGCGGATGGCCTCGATCATGCTGCCATGCTCTGCCTGGCCGGTGCCAGCCAGGTCCAGCGCGGTGCCGTGGTCCACCGAAGTGCGGATGAAGGGCAGCCCCAGCGTGATGTTCACGCCGTGGCCGAAGGTGCCGTATTTCAGCGGCGCCAGCCCCTGGTCATGGTACATCGCCAGCACGCAGTCGGCATCGCGCAGGTGGCGCGGCTGGAACAGCGTGTCGGCCGGGAAGGGGCCGCGCGCATCGATGCCGGCATCCTTGGCCTGCGCCAGCGCGGGCACGATCACGTCGATCTCTTCGCGGCCCATGTGCCCGCTTTCGCCGGCGTGCGGGTTCAGGCCCGTGACCAGGATGCGCGGGCGCGCGATGCCGAAGTAGCGGCGCAGGTCGGCATCGATGATGGTCAGGGTCTGCAACAGCAGCGGGACGGAAAGCGCGTCGGGCACCGCACGCAGCGGCAGGTGGGTGGTCGCCAGCGCCACGCGCAGCATGGCGTGGTCGTGCGCGGGCTGCGGGCCGGCCAGCATCATCACCACGCGCGGCACGCCGGCACTGTCGGCCAGGTATTCGGTGTGGCCGGTGAACGGCACGCCGGCGTCGTTGATGGTGCTCTTCTGCACCGGTGCCGTGACCATGGCCGCAAAGCGCGGCGCGGCGCGGCCATGCGGGCGGCAGCCGGCGATGGCGGCATCGAGCAGCCCCAGCACGTACCGGCCATTGCGCGCGTCCAGCCGGCCCGGTTCGCACGCGACCGCCAGCGGGATATCCTCGATCACCACGTCGCCGTCGGCGATGCGCCGCTCCCAGGCGTGCGTCACGCCCAGCGCCGCGGCGCGATCGGCCAGCAGGCGGGCATCGCCCAGCACATGGAAGCGGTAGTGCCCGCTGCCGCCGTTGTTGCCATGGTTGGCGCCGGCGAGCTGCAGCAACGCCCCGATGGTGATATCGGGGCCGATGCCGGCGGGTTCGCCGGTGGAAATGGCCAGGGATAGCGGGTCAGGCATGTCGGCGTGGGCGAGTCGGCGGCGCGTGCGCGTATCAGCGCTGCCGGTTGATGCGGTACTCGACGTACGCCTGCGAGCGCAGCTGGCGCACCCAGTCATCATACGCGGCCCGCAGCTTCTGTTCGCGGACCTCGGCTCGGGCAAAGTCGCGCTGCTTCTCGGGCGACAGCTCGGTCTCGCGGCGGTTCAGCACCTGGATCAGGTGCACGCCGAACTGCGTGACCACCGGCTCGGAGATCTCGTTCGTGCGCAGGCGGCTCATGGCCTGCTCGAACTCGGGCACCAGCTCGCCCGGCGAAACCCAGCCTAGGTCGCCGCCGTTCTGTGCCGAGCCGTCCTGCGAGAAGCGCTTGGCCGCGTCGGCAAAGTCGCCGCCGTGGGTGATGCGGTCGCGCAGCGTGCTGAGCTGGCGGCGCGCCTCGGCTTCTGGCATGTTGGGGCCGGTGCGGATCAGGATATGGCGCACCTGCGTCTGCGTGATCTTGCCTGCCGCGGCCGTGCCGGATGCCGGGGCGGCGCGCTTGGCCACCAGCTTGACCACATGGAAGCCCGCGGCGCTTTCCACCACCTGGGGCGCCACGGCGCCAGGCTGGAGGTCGACCACCGAGTTGGCGAACAGCGCCGGCAGGCGGCCGATCTCGCGGAAGCCCATGGCGCCGCCCTGCGCGGCTTCCGGGCCTTCCGAATTGGCTTGCGCCAGCTGCGCAAAATCCGCGCCGCCCTGGGCCTGCTTCAGCAGCCCCTCGGCCTTGGCGCGCTGCGCCTGCTTCTGCGCCTCCGAGGCATTCTCGGGCACGCGCACGAGGATCTGCGCCACGTTGTATTCGGTCGGGCCGGTAGCGCCGGCCTGGCCGCCGCGGGCAGCCAGGAAGTTGTCGATCTCGCCGTCGTAGACCTGAACCTTGGAATCGACCTCGCGCTCGCGCAGGCGAATCACCTGGACCTGCTTGCGCAGTTCGTCGCGGTACTTGGTCCAGGTCATGCCGCTGGCTTCCACGCGGCGGCGCAGCTCGGTGGCGTTCATGCGGTTCTGCTGCGCCACCGATTCGATGGCGCGGTCGATCTCCTGGTCGGTCACGCGGATGCCGGCTTCCTGCGCGGCCTGGGTCTGCACGCGTTCCATCACCAGGCGTTCCAGCACCTCGCCGAGCAGGTCCGCGCGCGGCGGGACCGGACGGCCGGCGGCGCGCAGCTGGCCTTCGATCTCGTCGGCGCGGTCGAGCAGCTCGCGGCGCGTGATCACGCTGTTGTTGACCACGGCAACCACCTCGTCGACCAGCTGCGAGCGCTTCTGGTCACCGGGCTGCGGCACGCCGAGCTTGGGCTGGCTCGCCGGCGCGGTGACGTCGGACGACTGCGGCACGAAGATGCCGGTGGCACGTCCCGCGCCCGGCGCCTTCAGCTGCGCGGCGGCCGGCACGGCGATCGCGGCCAGCACGGCCGGCAGCAGCAGGCGGTGCCACGACGTCATAAGAAAGGAAAACACGGCGAATTCTTGACGTTTCATCTTAATCCGTCATTCATAGTGATCGTACTGGGTCGTCGGCACCGGCTTGGCGGACACAGGCTCGTAGCCCGGCACGTTCAGGCGCAGGATGTTCAGCGGATTGGACCCGATCTTGGAAAGGCCACGGAACTCCACCTGCAGGAAGACCCGCCCGGTATAGCCCTGCGTGGTGTTGCGGAAACGCTGGTAGACCACGCGGCCGACCCAGCAATCCGCGGCGTATTCGACGCCGGCCAGCGTATCGACCATCTGGCTCGCGCTCAGGTCGAAGGCAAAGCGGGCGATGGCGTAGGCGCGCCGCGTGATCGGCCACTGGCCCGACAGCTCGAACTGGTCGATCGCGGTGTTGTCGGTCACGGCGGTCGGACGGCGGTAGCGGTAGCCGGCGTTGAAGACCTTGCGCGGCTCGGGGCGGTATGAAAACGCCACGTTGCCGTAGTTGACCCGGTCGGTATCCAGGTTGTACTGCAAGCCCATGTCCAGGTAATAGCCCCGGAACATCTGGATGGTGGTCGCGGCAAGCAGGTCGGAGGCGCCGGGCTTGGGGTCCGCCAGCGTGCCATTGAGCTGCACGCGCTGCCCGGTGAAGTCGTAGCGCTGCGCGATGGTGCCGCGGAAGCGCTCGATGCCGGAGTCGGACTCGATCAGGCGCGTGGTCAGGCCACCGGTGATCTTGTTGTTGTCGGCGATGCGGTCGTAGCCGGTGAACGGGTTCTCGCTGAAGATCTGGCCGTAGCCGAAATCGGACTGGACCGTGTCGAACAGCGGGAACAGGCTCTGGTCGCGGAACGGCGTGTACACGTAGAACAGGCGCGGCTCCAGCGTCTGCAGGTAGTTCACGCCGAACAGCCGGCTCATGGTCGGCGCCTCGCGCTCGAACGTCATGCCCGAATCCAGGCTGACGGTGGGCAGCACGCGCGAGAAATTGGTCTGCGCGTTGGGCGTATTGTCCTGCGACTCCATCTGGTACTGGGTCGCGTTGAACGTGACCTTCGGCGTCACGTACCAGCCGGCGCGCACGATCGGGTAGCTGATGCTGGGCTGGATGAACATGCGCTCGCCCTGCGGCTGCTGGAAGCCCGTGGACGTCAGCGGGATGCGGAAGCGGGTGTAGTCGGCCTCCACCTGCACGTCGAAGCCGCCCAGGTCATAGCGGATGTACTTGCCGTTGAGCTGCGGCACGCGCTCGTACGATGGCTCGCTGGGGCGCAGTGTCTGGAACTTCTGCACCCGCGCCATCAGGAAGAAATCCTGCCAGTTGTAGGTGACGCCGCCTTCCTGCACGTACTGGCGCTGCGCGGACTGCGCCACGCTGCGGTTGAAGTCGTCCGGGTACTGGTCGTCCGAGACCCGGTTGACGTTCAGGTAGGCGTTCAGCCCCTTGGCCAGGTTCTGGTTGTGCTGGATCGAGTAGGCCCAGCGGTTCGAGTTGGTCTTCTGGTCGTCAGGCAGGAACTCGGCGCGGATGCGGCCGGAGTAGCCCTGCCCCAGGTAGCGGTACTCGCCGCCCAGCTGCAGGCCCCGCTCCGTCATCAGGCGCGGGTAGATGGTCAGGTCGCGGTTCGGCGCGATGTTGAAGTAGTACGGCATGGTCAGGTCGAAACCCGAGCGCGAGCCGTAACCCATCAACGGCGCCAGGAAGCCGCTGCGGCGATCATCGTTCAACGGAAAACTGAATGCCGGCGCTGCCGCGATCGGCACCCCGAAGAAATTCAGCACGCCGCCATAGGCAACGCCCACCTGGCGGTCGCTGTCGAGGTCAATCTGGTTGGCGCTGAAATACCAGTCCGCATTGTCCGGCGAGCAGGTGGTGTACGACGCCCGCTTGATGGTGCTGCGGTCCTTGTCCAGGAAGTCGATGCGCTCGGCCTTGCCGGCGCCGCCGGTCTGCTGGAAGTAGTAGTCGGGCGACAGCATGTAGCCTTCGTTGGCCTCGACCTTAAGCTTCGCCTCCGGCCCCACTGCCAGCGTGCCGCTGCGCGACAGCCGCACGTTGCCCTCGGCATGGGCCTCGTCCGTATCCTGGTCGTAGCTCAGCTTGTCGCCCTTGACCACGCCGCCGTCGCGACGCAGTTCGGCATGGCCCTCGAGCTCGACGCCGCGCTCGCTGTAGCCGGTCATGCGGTCGCCCTCGATGAACGTCGGCGCGCCGGAATCAGGCTCGCTGGTCTTGGGAGGCTCGGCCAGCCGCGGCACCAGTTCGCCCGAGACCGCGGGCAGCTCGGGCACCTGCGGTGCGGCTTCGAACACCGGCTCGACCTGGTCCAGGTCCGGAATCGCCGAGCCAGACATCTGCGCCTGCGCGCCGGCCGACAGCCCGGCCATGGCCAGCACTAGCGGGCGCAGCCGGCCCGCGTTCAGGCGGCCGGCGCGCCTGGCGCGGGCGGCGGCGCCAGAGGGGGCAGGCGAAAGCAAGGCCTTGTTATTCGGTGTTCGTCGTTGTTCGGTCATTCGCACGGGTTGTCAGTCTCGGCGTGGGCTGCGGCCGCCTGCAAGCCGCCAACCCCTGCCAGAACAGGCTGCGGGGCAACGAAGGCCCCTCCCGGGGGCCGCCCGGCGCCCGGGTCTGGTCGGGTATTATACGGGGCATCCAAACCTGCCCTTGCGGCCGGCTTGCCCCGCTCCACGATATTTTTCCGCGCCCTTCCTGTATGGCAGCTCTTCCCCACGACCCGCGCCTGGACCAGCTCAAGGCCTGGGTGTCCGGCCTTGGCCCGGCATGGTCCGCCGATCCCGACTCCTGCGTGCCCGCATCGGCCGATGCCAGCTTCCGGCGCTATTTCCGCGTGCGCACCGGCAACCCGGCGCACCCGACCGCCATCGTCATGGACGCGCCGCCGGCGCACGAGGACTGCCGCCCCTTTATCCACGTCTGTCAGCTGTTCGGCGCGGCCGGCGTGACCGTGCCGACCGTGCTGGCGCAGGACCTGGCACAGGGTTTCCTGCTGCTCGCGGACCTGGGCAGCCAGACTTACCTGTCACAGCTGGACGACTCCACGGCGCATGGCATGTATGCCGACGCCGCCGCGGCGCTGGTCCGTATCCAGGCCGCCACCCGCCCCGGCGAACTGCCCGCCTACGACCGCGCGCTGCTGCAGCGCGAGCTCGACCTGTTCCCGCAGTGGTACGTGGCCAAACACCTTGGCGCCACACTGGGCGACGCCCAGCAGGCCGACCTGCGTGAAGTGATGGATACACTGCTTGCCAACAACCTGGCGCAGCCGCAGGTCTACGTGCACCGCGACTACCACTCGCGCAACCTGATGGTGCTGGACGGCGGCGCCAATCCTGGCGTGCTGGATTTCCAGGACGCGGTGATCGGCCCGATCACCTATGACGCGGTCTCGCTGTGGCGCGACGCCTATATCGAATGGGATGAGGAACAGCAGCTCGACTGGCTGATCCGCTACTGGGAGCGCGCGCGCAAGGCCGGCCTGCCGGTCAATGCCGATTTTGGCGAGTTCTACCGCGATTTCGAATGGATGGGCCTGCAGCGCCACCTGAAGGTGCTGGGCATCTTCGCCCGCCTGTACCACCGCGACGGCAAGGACGGCTACCTCGCCAACCTGCCGCTGGTGCTGAAGTACACCCGCAACGTTGCCGGCCGCTATACCGAGCTGCGCAAGCTGATCCGCCTGCTGGATGCGCTGGAAGGCGCGGCCAGCCCGGCCGGCTATACCTTCTGACGACGTGCCTGACGCCAACGACCCGGCCCGGCCGCACGCCGCCCACGCCAGCGCCGCCATTACCGCCCTCGGCGAATGGCTGGCCGGCGCGCGCGCGCTCGCGCCGATGCTGCTTGGCGTGGTGCCGTTTGGCCTGATCTACGGCGTGCTGGCCGTCGGCGCCGGCATGCCGGCGTGGCTGGCCTGTGCCATGAGCGCGATCGTATTCGGCGGCGCCTCGCAGATGATCCTGACCCAGTTGTGGACCGCCGGCACGCCCGCGGTGGTGATCACGCTGACGGTGGCCATGGTCAACCTGCGCCACGCCCTGTATTCCGCGACGATCGCGCCCACGCTGGCCCACCTGCCGCGCCGCTGGAAGGCGCTGATCGCCTACCTGCTGACCGACGAGGCCTTCGCCGCGATGACGCACCGGCTGGACGATACCGGCCCGCGCGCGCAATACCGCCACTGGTACTACTTCGGCGGCGGCTTCGCGCTGTGGGCCAGCTGGCAGGTGTCGACGCTGGCCGGCGTGCTGGTCGGCGCCCAGGTGCCGCGCGACTGGCCGCTCGATTTCTTCCTGCCGCTGACGTTCATCGGCATCATCGTGCCCGGTCTCAAGCACCGCTCGCACGTGGCCGCTGCGGTGGCCGCCAGCATACTGGCGGTGGCCTGCTACGGCCTGCCGCACAAGCTCGGGCTGATGGTGGCGGCGCTGGGCGGCATCGCCGCCGGCATGCTGGTACTGGGCCGCGGCAACCGCCCCGGCGCGCGCCGGGCCGGCGCGGCGGATCGGGCCGGCTCGGTCGGCAAGGAGGCCGCATGAATGCGCTGACCTTGCTATGGGTCTTCCTGGCCGCCGGCCTGGCGACCTTCCTGATCCGCCTGTCATTCATTGCCGTGGAAGGCCGCGTGCGGCTGCCGGCGTGGTTCCGGACCGCGCTGCAGTTCGTCCCGGCCGCCATGCTGTCCGCGCTGATCGCCCCCGACCTGCTGATGCAGGGCGGCGAGCTCGCGCTCACCCCTACCAATGCGCGGCTGGTGGCCGGCGTGGTCGCCATCCTGATCGCCGCGCGTACCCGCAGCGTCGGCTGGACCATTGCCGGCGGCATGGCCGCGCTGCTTGCCCTGGAGGCCCTGTTCTGATGAAGGTCATGATCTTCGCCGCCGGCCGCGGCGACCGCATGCGCCCGCTGACCGATACCTGCCCCAAGCCGCTGCTGGCCGTGGGCGGCAAGCCGCTGATCGTCTGGAAGATCGAAGCGCTGGCGCGCGCCGGCCTGCGCGACATCGTCATCAACCATGCGTGGCTGGGCGAGCAGATCGAAGCCGCGCTCGGCGACGGCAGCCGCTTCGGCGTGCGCATCGCGTACTCGCCCGAAACCGAGGCGCTGGAAACCGCCGGCGGCATCGCCAAGGCCCTGCCGCTGCTGTCGCACGACCCGGCCCGCGGCGAGATCTTCCTGGCCGTGTCGGGCGACATCTTCTGCGACTACGACTTCCGCAAGCTCCTGCCCCGCGCCGTCGCGATAGCCGGCGCCGCCGAGCCGCGCATGCACCTGGTCATGGTGCCCAACCCCGCGTTCCATCCGCGTGGCGACTTCGGAATGGACGCGCAAGGGCGGCTATCGCTGGAGGAGCACCCGATCCACGGCGAGCGCCTCACCTTCGGCAATATCGGCCTGTACGATACGCGCCTGTTCGCCGGCATCGCGACTGGCACGCGGGTCGCCATGACACCCTTCTACCGCGCCGCGATCGCCGCCGGCACCGCCAGCGGAGAACGTTTCGACGGGCGCTGGGAAAACGTTGGGACGCCGGCGCAGCTGGCAGAGCTGGACGCCAGTATTGCGCCTGTGCCGGTCGCCTCCGTGGGGCGTTGAATCAGGGGTATGGAAGCGCGCCATGGCAGTGGCGCGACGCGCCTTTTGCAGCACCGCCGCTGCAACGCGCCCGGCGGCGTTAGAATCGGCCTGATCCTCCTCTTCCCCAGGCCACACCATGTCCGCACCCGACAACGCCCTCCTCGCCGCCTGCCGCGAACGCCGCGCCCGTGTGCTGCAGCACCTGCGCGCCGGCGGCGGTGGCGTGGCGATCCTGCCTACGGCGCCGGAAGCGATGCGCAACCGCGACAGCGACTATCCGTACCGCCACGACAGCTATTTCTATTACCTGACCGGCTTCACCGAGCCCGAGGCCGTGCTGGTGCTGGTGGCCGGCGCGCCGGGCGACCCGGCCGATGCCGACCGCAGCATCCTGTTCTGCCGCCCCAAGCACGAGGAGCGCGAGATCTGGGACGGCTTCCGCTACGGCCCCGAAGGGGCGCGCGCCGCGTTCGGCTTCGACGAGGCGCATTCGTTCGAAGAGATCGATGCGACGCTACCGCCGCTGCTGGCCAATCGCGCGCAGGTCGCTTACCCGCTGGCCGAGTCGACCCGCACCGACGTGCAGATGCGCCGCTGGCTCGACGCCGTGCGCATGCAGGGCCGTGCCGGGGTGTCGGCGCCGTCGGTAGCGATCGATATCCGCACGCTGCTTGACGAGATGCGGCTGTTCAAGGACGCGGGCGAGCTGGCCATCATGCGCCGCGCGGGCGAAATCTCCGCCGGCGCCCATGTGCGCGCGATGCACGCCACGCGCCCGGGCCTGCGCGAATACCACCTCGAAGCCGAGCTGCTCTATGAATTCCGCCGCCACGGCGCGCAGAGCGTGGCCTACAACTCGATCGTCGCCGCCGGCCCCAACGCCTGCGTGCTGCACTACCGCGCCGGCCCGGCCGAACTGAAGGATGGCGACCTGTGCCTGATCGACGCCGGCTGCGAGCTCGACGGCTACGCTTCGGACATCACCCGTACCTTCCCGGTGTCGGGGCGCTTTTCGCCCGCGCAGCGCGAGCTGTATGACCTGGTGGTGGCGGCGCAGGAAGCTGCGATCGCCGAAACCCGCGCCGGCGTGCCCTACAACGTGCCGCACGATGCCGCCGTGCGCGTGCTGGCGCAAGGCATGCTCGATACCGGCCTGCTCGACCGCAACAAGGAAGGCACGCTCGACGACGTGCTGGCCAGCGGCAGCTACCGCCGCTTCTACATGCACCGCACCGGGCACTGGCTCGGCATGGACGTGCACGACGTGGGCGAATACCGCGTCGCCAGCCACACCGGCGAAGGCGAGCGCCCGTGGCGGCCGCTGCAGCCGGGCATGGTGCTGACCGTCGAGCCCGGCATCTACGTGCGACCGGCGCAGGACGTGCCGGAGCGCTACTGGCATATCGGCATCCGCATCGAGGATGACGCCGTGGTGACCGATGGCGACTGCGAGCTGATCACCCGCGGCGTGCCGGTGCATGCCGACGAGATCGAAGCGCTGATGCGCGATGCCGGAGGCCGGCGATGATCGGTTGGCTGCGCAGACTCTTTCCCGGCCAGGGCAGCACCCAGGCTGCGGCCGCAAAACCGCGCAACCCGTCGGAACCGTTCATCATCAACCTGTTCGACGACCGCGTCGTGGTGCACCGCCCCGATGGGCAGCGCGAGGAAATCGCATGGGATACGCTGGAACGCGTCGTGGTGCGCGTCTCCAACCGCGAACCCTGGGCGGGCGCTGCCTGGCTGATCCTGGTCGGCGCGCCCGACAGCGGCCAGGGCTGTGTGGTCCCGGCCGATGCCGCCAACTATGCCGCGCTGCTCGAGCAATTGCGCGCGCTGCCCGGCTTCAGCCAGCAGAAGCTCGACAATGCGCTGCGCGACGCTGCGGCCGGCAAGTCGCGCACTGACGCGATCTGCTGGAAGCGCGGGGCCGGCGAGACTGGCATCGGCGGCAGCGATGGCACCGGCGGCAATGCAGGAGGCAGTGACGATGCCGGCCGCGCCAGCTGATATCCAGGACATCGCCATCGTCGGCGGCGGCCCGGTGGGACTGGCGCTGGCCTGCCAGCTGCTGCGCACCACCGACTGGCGCATCGCGCTGATCGATGCGGCCACGCCGGCGCGCGCCGCGCGCGACCCGCGCGCGATCGCGCTGTCGCACGGCAGCCGCCAGCTGCTCGAGCAGATCGGCGCGTGGCCCGTGCCCGGCAGCCCGATCGAGCATATCCACGTGTCGCAGCGCGGCCGCTTCGGCCATGTCCGGCTGCACCATGACGACTACGGCGTGCCGGCATTGGGCTATGTGGTCCGCTATGGCGAGCTGTGCGATGTGCTCGAACGCGCCCTCGCGCGCGCCGCGCAGGCTTGCCCCGCCGACCGGCTGCAGCGCGTATTCGAGACCCGCATCGACCAGATCGAGCAGGCGCCATCCGCCGGCACTGGCGACGATCCCGACGGCGGCACGGTGCGGCTGACTGGCACCGCCCATGACGGGCAGGTCGCGCGCTTTACCGCCAGGGTGGCGATACAGGCCGAGGGCGGCCTGTTTCACGAGCAGGCCCGGCACCAGGGCCGCGGCGCGCGCACGCGCGACTACGGGCAGACCGCCGTGATCGCCCATGTGGCCTGCTCGCGGCCGCAGCCGGGCTGGGCCTGGGAGCGCTTTACCGACGAAGGCCCGCTGGCGCTGCTGCCCCACGACGAACATGGCGTTGCCGGCTACGCGCTGGTGTGGTGCTGCCCGCCCGAACAGGCCGCGCGACGGCTGGCGCTGCCCGACGCGGAGTTCGCGCTGGAGCTTGGCCATGCCTTCGGCGACCGCATGGGCTACTTCACGCTGGCGGGCAAGCGCCATGCCTTCCCGCTGGGGCTGAACGCCGCGCCGGTCACGGTCAGCGGCCGCGTCGCTGCGGTCGGCAATGCGGCGCAGACGCTGCACCCGGTGGCGGGCCAGGGCCTCAACCTGGGCCTGCGCGACGCCTTCGCGCTGGCCGATTCGCTGCGTGCCGCCTGCACGCCGCAGGCGCTGCAGGCCTTTGCCAGCCGGCATCGGCTCGACCGCGCGGTCACCATCGGCGTCACCGACCTGCTGCCGCGCCTGTTCGGCGTGCCCTACCCGCTTGCCGCGCATGCCCGCGGGGCGTCGCTGGCGGCACTGGCCTGCCTGCCGCCGCTGCGGCACGCGCTGGCGCGCCACATGATGTTCGGCATGCGCCGCTGAAAACTGGCATCGGGGATCTGTGGCGCGTGCGCCACGCGCCACAGATCCCGCTACAGATTGCGCCATCGATGCTCAATTCTTGGGCAGTCACTCCCGTTTGGCGGTAGAATCTCGGCCTCGCACATGTCCCGATCCATCGCCGGCAGCAGTTTCGGCAGGGGCATGTTTTTCCGTTTCGTCTCTGTTTCGCCCGATCGCCACAAGTGCTCCCGAGCCAGAGCAGGCCATCCCGATCCCGTCGGCGGCGCGCGCGCCGCCAGGGCGGCAGGGCCCCCAGCAGAACCCGCGCTATCGTCGCTCTATCGTGCAGATCGGACCTCACCAACTCCGCAACAACCTGTTTGTCGCCCCCATGGCGGGCGTGACGGACCGGCCGTTCCGCCAGCTGTGCAAGCAGCTCGGCGCCGGCTATGCGGTGTCGGAAATGGTGGCGTCCAACGCACAGCTGTGGAAAAGCGAAAAGACCATGCGCCGCGCCAACCACGCCGGCGAGGTCGAGCCCATCTCCGTGCAGATCGCCGGTGCCGAGCCGTCGATGATGGCCGAGGCGGCGCGCTACAACGTCGACCGGGGCGCGCAGATCATCGATATCAACATGGGCTGCCCGGCCAAGAAGGTGTGCAACGTGGCCGCCGGCTCTGCGCTCCTGCAGAACGAGCCGCTGGTGGTGCGCATCGTCGAGGCGGTGGTCGCCGCCGTCGGCGAGCGCGTGCCGGTCACGCTGAAGATCCGCACCGGGTGGAACCGCGAGAACCGCAATGCGCTGCGCATCGCGCGCATGGTCGAGGACGCGGGCATCAGCATGCTCACCATCCACGGGCGCACCCGCGCCGACCTGTACCACGGCGACGCCGAGTACGAGACCATTGCCGCGGTCAAGGCAGCGATCTCGATTCCGGTGGTCGCCAACGGCGACATCACCACGCCGCAGAAGGCAAAGCAGGTGCTGGCGCTGACCGGCGCGGACGCGATCATGATCGGCCGCGCGGCGCAGGGCCGGCCGTGGCTGTTCCGTGAAATCGAGCACTTCCTGAAGACCGGCGAAATGCTGCCGTCGCCGGAGGTGGCCGAGATCCGCGCGATCATGAACGCGCACCTGGAAGACCACTACGCCTTCTACGGCGAGTTCACCGGCGTGCGCACCGCGCGCAAGCATATTGCCTGGTACACGCGCGGCCTGCGCGGCGCGAACCTGTTCCGGCACCGGATGAACACGCTGGAATCCACCACCGAGCAACTGGCAGCGGTCAACGCCTTCTTCGACGAGCAGGCGCAGTACTCGGACCGGCTGGTGTACGTGGACGACGAGCAGGGCAAACAAGATAAAGACGAAGCGAACAACAACAATAACGGGGAGTTGCTTGCCGCATGAGCCGCAACGCTATCGACCAGTGCATCCGGGATAGCCTGGACACGTATTTTCGCGACCTGGACGGTGAAGAGCCGTCCAATATGTACAACATGGTGCTCGAGGCCGTCGAACGGCCGCTGCTGGAAGCCGTGATGGTGCGCGCCGAGCGCAACCAGTCGCTGGCGGCCGCCTATCTGGGCATCAATCGCAACACGCTGCGCAAGAAGCTGCAGCAGCACGGTTTACTTTGAATTTGAAGCGTTTCCCACAGCCATGATCAAGCAAGCCCTCCTTTCCGTATCCGACAAGACCGGCATCGTCGAATTCGCGCGCGAACTGAACGCGCTCGGCGTGACGCTGCTTTCCACCGGCGGCACCGCCAAGCTGCTGGCCGACAGCGGCCTGCCCGTGACGGAGGTGGCCGACTACACCGGCTTCCCGGAAATGCTCGACGGCCGCGTCAAGACGCTGCACCCGAAGGTCCACGGCGGCATCCTGGCGCGCCGCGACCTGCCCGAGCACATGGCCGCGCTGGCCGAGCACAACATCCCCACGATCGACCTGCTGGTGGTGAACCTGTACCCGTTCCAGCAGACCGTGGCCAAGGATGACTGCACGCTGCCGGACGCGATCGAGAACATCGACATCGGCGGCCCGACCATGCTGCGCTCGGCGGCCAAGAACCACCGCGACGTGACCGTGATCGTCGATCCGGCCGACTACGCCGTGGTGCTCGACGAAATGCGTGCCAACGGCAATGCGGTTGGCTATGACACCAACTTCCGCCTGGCGACCAAGGTGTTCGCGCACACGGCGCAGTACGACGGTGCCATCACCAACTACCTGACCAGCCTGGGTGCCGACAAGTCGCACCAGGCCCGCAGCGCCTACCCGCAGACGCTGAACCTGGCGTTCGACAAGGTCCAGGAAATGCGCTACGGCGAGAACCCGCATCAATCGGCGGCGTTCTACCGGGACCTGAAGGCGGTGGATGGCGCGCTGGCCAACTACGTGCAGCTGCAGGGCAAGGAGCTGTCGTACAACAACATCGCCGACGCCGATGCGGCGTGGGAATGCGTGAAGTCGTTCGATGCGGCCAATGGGGCTGCCTGCGTCATCATCAAGCACGCCAATCCGTGCGGCGTGGCGCTGGGTGCCAACGCGCTGGAAGCGTATGAGAAAGCGTTCAAGACCGATTCGACCTCGGCCTTCGGCGGCATCATCGCTTTCAACGTGGAGCTGGACGAAGCCGCTGCGCAGGCGGTGGCCAAGCAGTTCGTCGAAGTGCTGATCGCGCCGTCGTTCAGCGCCGCCGCGCGCGCAGTGTTCGCGGCCAAGCAGAACGTGCGGCTGCTGGAGATTCCGCTGGGCAAGGGCATCAACCAGTTCGACTTCAAGCGTGTTGGCGGCGGCCTGCTGGTGCAGAGCCCGGATGCCAAGAATGTGCAGCCTTCGGAGTTGCGCGTGGTGACGCGCCGTCATCCGACGCCGAAGGAAATGGATGACCTGATGTTTGCGTGGCGGGTGGCGAAGTTCGTCAAGTCCAATGCCATCGTGTTCTGTGGTGGTGGCATGACGCTGGGTGTTGGTGCCGGGCAGATGAGCCGTGTGGATTCGGCTCGGATTGCCAGCATCAAGGCGCAGAATGCCGGGCTGACGCTGGCTGGTTCCGCGGTGGCATCGGATGCGTTTTTCCCGTTCCGTGATGGGTTGGATGTTGTTGTGGATGCGGGTGCTACCTGCGTGATTCAGCCGGGTGGGTCGGTGCGGGATGATGAGGTGATTGCTGCGGCGGATGAGCGGGGGATTGCGATGGTGCTGACTGGGACGCGGCATTTCAGGCATTAAGCGGTTTTGTTTTGTTTGACGGCTGGGCTGGTCGCTGTTGGTGACATGCTGTCGGCCGTTGAAGCTGCTTTGTCGCTGTTGATGACATGCTGTCGGCCGTTGAACCGCCTGGTTCCGCCCTCCTGGGCGGGTCACTTTTTGTCCGAGCGACAAAAAGTAACCAAAAAACGCGTCGCCTGAGCGGCTGGCTATCAATTCATCGGCGTGGGTGGTTCGGGTGGTGGTGATTTCCGTTCGATGGGGGCTGGTGGTTCGAACCTGCTACGCCAGGTGAGTCTGGGATAGTGGCTGCGTCGACCCACTATTGAACGATCCCCATGCCGGGCGTAGGCCGCCTGCTGCCGGTGTCAACGCGGGGACGCCTACGGCTGCGCTGCGCGCCGGCAGTATCCGGGATTTAGGGCTCGGGCACGGAGTGCGTCGCTGCGCTCGTACAGCGCCGTCGTGAAAGACGCCGGGCCCGAAGCCCAGGCGAGAACGTGGGCGGCAGCCCTGCCCTTAGGACCGGCGCGCAGCGCAGCCGTAGGCGTTCCTACGTCGCCGCCGGCAGCAGGGGCCACGCCCAGCTCTGGGCTCGTCCAAACATCGCTTCAACGCCGAGCCACCGTGGCGCACCACGGCGTCAGCCAGTCCTGCTCTGCAACGAAGCAAAGCCCCGTACGAAAACCGCCGCATACTACGATAAGAGTGCCCGCCCGCAGGGCCGTAAACGCGCTTTTTGGTTACTTTTTGTCGCTCGGACAAAAAGTGACCCGCCCAGGAGGGCGGAACCAGGCGGTTCAACGGCCGACAGCATGTCACCAACAGCGACCACAGCGCCAAAACCGAACACCAATTCAACCCAAAATGCGAATCCTAGGCATCGACCCCGGCCTCCGCACCACCGGCTTTGGCGTGATCGAGAAACAAGGCAACAAGCTTGCCTACATCGCCTCGGGCACGATCAAGAGCAACGGCAACGAGAGCCTGCCGGAACGGCTGAAGACGCTTTACGACGGCATCAGCGAGATCTCCCGCACTTATGCCCCCGACTGCGCCGCGATCGAAAAGGTCTTCGTCAACGTCAACCCGCAATCCACGCTGCTGCTCGGGCAGGCCCGCGGCGCAGCGATCTGCGGGCTGGTCGGCTACGGCCTGCCGGTATTCGAATACACCGCGCTGCAGCTGAAGGTCGCAGTGGTCGGCTACGGCCGCGCCAACAAGGCGCAGGTCCAGGAGATGGTGACCCGCCTGCTGATGCTGCCAGGCCAGCCCGGCAGCGACGCGGCCGATGCGCTGGGCGTGGCCATTTGCCATGCCAACGGCGGCAATACGCTGGGCACACTGGCCGGCATGGCCCCGGAACTGGCGCGCAAGGGCATGCGTGTGCGACGCGGCCGGCTGGTCGGCTGAGCCAGCATCCCGAGTCTCTTACAATCAGGCATTCGACTTCCCGCAGGAATACTGAATGCCCACCCAGATTGATGTCCTCGTCCGCCCCGTAATGCTTGCCTTGCGGCGCTGGCGGATCCCGGTCACCGCGGCCGCTGCCGGCGCCATGCTGGTCGCCGGCTGTGTCACCGCGCCCCGGCCGAAACCCCATGCGCCGCCGGCGCCGGCCCCGGCAACAGGCACGCCGCAGCAACCCCCCGCCGCGGAGAAACCGAAGGCGCTGGTCGTCGCCCATCGCGGCGCCAGCGCGCTGCGCCCCGAACACACGCTGGCCGCCTACACCAAGGCGATCGAGGACGGCGCCGATGCGATCGAGCCCGACCTCGTCATGACCCGCGACGGCGTACTGGTGGCCCGCCACGAAAACGACATCACCGGCACCACCAATGTCGCCGACGTGGCGCAATTCGCCGACCGCAAGCGCACCAAGGTCATCGACGGCGAGCGCCTGACCGGCTGGTTCACCGAAGACTTCACGCTGGCCGAACTCAAGACGCTGCGCGCGCGCGAGCGCATCCCGCGCCTGCGCCCGGCCAATGCGCGGCTGAACGACCAGTTCGAGATTCCCACCTTCGATGAGATTGTTCGCCTTGCCGAGCAGGCATCGCTTCGCACCGGCAAACCCATCGGCATCTACGCCGAGCTGAAGCATCCGAGCTATTTCCGCGGCATCGGCCTGCCCATGGAAGACAAGCTCGCCGCCGCGGTGCGCGCCCAGCCTTACCTCCGCCAGGCACCGCTGTTCATCCAGTGCTTCGAAGGCGGCAGCTTGCGCGCGCTGCGCCGCACGTTCGGGCATGCGCAGCCCAACGTCAGGCTGGTGCAACTGGTCGGCAACCCGCGCAAGAGTCCCGCCGACTGGAAGCTCGCCGGCGACAACCGCACCTTCGGCGACATGCTGAATACGACTGGCCTGCGGGAGGTGGCGTCCTACGCCGACGGCATCGGCCCGGAGAAAAGCAGCGTCGTGCCGCGCGACGCCCAGGGCGCGCTCGCCGCGCCGACCGCGTTGGTCCGCCAGGCCCATGCCGCCAGCCTGTTCGTCCATCCCTACACGTTCCGCCCGGAGAACAGCTTCCTGCCCAAGGCGCTGCAGACCGGCGGCGACGAGGCCACGCGCAGCCCGTCGGGCATGGTGCGGGAGCTGGAAGCGTTCATCGCGGCCGGCGTCGATGGCTTCTTCACCGACGACCCGGCGCTGGGGCGCCGCGCGGTCGATGCAAATCGCTGAGGCGGCAAGATGGCAGCAATGCGGCCGCGAGGTACACTTGCGGCCGCTTCATCCCCTACCCAACAAGCCCAGACATGATCGGACGCATCGCCGGCACCCTCATCGAGAAGAATCCCCCGCACCTGCTGGTCGACTGCCATGGCGTCGGCTATGAGGTCGACGTACCGATGAGCACCTTCTATAACCTGCCGGCGTCGGGCCAGCCGGTCACGCTGCTGACCCAGCTGATCGTGCGCGAGGACGCGCACCTGCTGTACGGCTTCGGCACGGCGGCCGAGCGCAATACCTTCCGCGAGCTGATCAAGATCAGCGGCATCGGCGCGCGCATGGCGCTGGCGGTACTGTCGGGCATGTCGGTATCCGAGCTGGCGCAGGCGATCACGCTGCAGGAAGCGGGCCGGCTGACGCGCGTGCCGGGCATCGGCAAGAAGACCGCCGAGCGGCTGCTGCTCGAGCTCAAGGGCAAGCTGGGCGCGGAACTGGGGCATGCGCCCGGCGCCGCGGCGGTGCCCGACAGCGCCGTCGATGTGCTCAACGCGCTGCTTGCGCTGGGCTACTCGGAAAAGGAAGCCGCCTCGGCAATCAAGCAGGTGCCGGCTGGCACCGGCGTGTCCGAGGGCATCAAGCTGGCGCTCAAGGCCTTGTCCAAGGGCTGAGGCGTAGAATGGCGGGGTGTTTTCCGGGGTATCCCCCATCAGCGCCATGATCGAGACCGACAAGCTTTCCGCCCCCGCCCGCGTAATTTCCGCCACCCCCGCCTCGTCGCAGGAGGAGGCGTTCGAGCGCGCGCTGCGGCCCAAGCTGCTGGACGAGTACGTCGGCCAGGAAAAGGTGCGCGGGCAGCTCGATATCTTCATGCACGCCGCGCGCAAGCGGCGCGAGGCGCTCGACCACGTGCTGCTGTTCGGCCCGCCGGGGCTGGGCAAGACCACGCTGGCCCATATCATCGCGCGCGAGATGGGCGTGGGCCTGCGCCAAACGTCTGGGCCGGTGCTGGAGCGCCCGGGCGACCTGGCGGCGCTGCTGACCAACCTGGAAGCCAACGACGTGCTCTTCATCGACGAGATCCACCGGCTGTCTCCGGTCGTCGAGGAGATCCTGTACCCGGCGCTGGAGGACTACCAGATCGACATCATGATCGGCGAAGGCCCGGCGGCCCGTTCGGTCAAGCTCGACCTGCAGCCGTTCACGCTGGTGGGCGCCACCACGCGCGCCGGCATGCTGACCAATCCGCTGCGCGACCGCTTCGGCATCGTGGCGCGGCTGGAGTTCTACAACGCCGAGGAACTGGCGCGCATCGTCACGCGTTCGGCGCAGTTGCTGCACGCCAGCATCGATCCGCTGGGCGCGCTGGAGATCGCGCGGCGCGCGCGCGGCACCCCGCGTATCGCCAACCGGCTGCTGCGCCGCGTGCGCGACTATGCCGAGGTCAAGGGCGACGGCACCATCACGCGCGAGATGGCCGATGCCGCGCTGGCCATGCTCGACGTCGACCGCGTCGGCTTCGACCTGATGGACCGCAAATTGCTGGAAGCGGTGCTGCACAAGTTCGGCGGGGGCCCGGTGGGCGTGGACAACCTGGCCGCGGCCATCGGCGAGGAGCGCGACACCATCGAGGACGTGCTCGAGCCCTACCTGATCCAGCAGGGCTACCTGCAGCGCACGCCACGCGGGCGCGTGGCCACGGCGGCAGCCTACCGGCATTTCGGGCTGGCGTCGCCGCAGCCTGGCGGCGGCGAGTTGTTCGACGGGCAGTAAGGCGCGGCGACGGGGCGTCGGCATCAGCCAATTAAACGTTTTAATCTCGCGCCCCAAATTTTTTCGAAGTGGATTGCTGGCCCATGGCCCATTGTCCACAATGGCTTCATCGGCACCTGCCGGTGCCCGCCGATGACCGTCCAGTAGGCAGCCCAAGGTTGCCCCGCGGTTGCGGCGCCATTGTGAACCGGTTTCCGAACCTGCAAGGAATGCCATGAGCCGTCGCCTGCGCCGCTCCGCCTCGTCCCTTCTCGCCGCCACCCTGGCCAGTGCCGCATTGGCGCTGCTGGCTGCCGGGAACGCCAACGCCCAGCGTGCGCAGGGTCCCGTCGGCGTCGCCGAAGAAGCCGTGATCAGCGGCAAGATCATTGATATCGATCCCAACTCCAAGGCGGTGCTGGTGCAAGGCCCGCGCGGCAATGTGGTCGAACTGGTCGCGGGCGACGAAGCGAAGAACTTCGGCCAGGTGCGCAAGGGCGACATCGTCACCGTGACCCGGGGCGCGGCCCTGGTGGCATCGCTGGAGCCGCTCGACAGCAAGACCACGGCCATGGCCGAGCAGGTTGACCGCACCACGCGCGCCGCCGAAGGCGGCAAGCCCGGCATCGCGCGCGAGATCACCACCACGGTCACCGCCGAGATCACCAAGGTCGATCCGGCCAAGCGCCTGGTCACGTTCCGTGGACCGCGCGAGACGCTGCGCACCGTCAAGGTCGAGGATCCCGCCATCGACCTGAACCAGATCAAGCGCGGACAGATGGCCAAGCTCGTCTATCGTGAAGTGGTGGCCATCACGGTCAAGGCACCGGCGGCGGCCGCAGCCAACTAAACACCGTGCCGGGCGCGGTACTTTTCCCCACCAGGAGGTTACCTATGAATCGTCGCCACTTTGTTACCCGGGTTGCCGGCTCGGGCCTGCTCGTTGCCACCGCAATGGCGGCAGGCTGCACCACCACCGGCACCAGCGCCTCGAAAGACCCGGTCGCCAAGAAGCAGGAAATCGATGCCGGGGTGGACGGGGCGTTGAACCGGCTGTTCGCGGCCAACGCCGGCGCACGCGACCTGGCGCAGCGTGCGCAGGGGGTCCTGGTGTTCCCGCGTGTCATCTCGGCCGGCCTGGTGGTAGGCGGCGAATACGGCGAGGGTGCGCTGCGATCGAAGGGTGCGACGGTCGGCTACTACAGCACCACGCAGGCCTCGGTCGGGCTGACCGCCGGCGGGCAGTCCAAGGCCGTCATCATCATGTTCATGACCCCGGAGGCCTACAACAAGTTTGTTGCCAGCAAGGGCTGGACCGCCGGCGCCGATGCCAACGTGGCGGTGGCCAAGGTCGGGGCGGACGGCAGGCTCGACACGCTGACCAGCCAGCAGCCGGTGATTGCCTTCGTGCAGACCAATGCCGGCCTGATGTTCGACGTCTCGGTGAACGGCTCCAAGATCAGCAAGCTGGAGATCTGACGCGGCCACCCGGCTGCGCCGCTGCATCCGAAATTCCCGGCTTCGGCCGGGAATCTTCATTTCAGGCGGCCGCAGCAACGCTTGGACCGGTCCGCGGCAGGCACGACGGAATCCGCGGCCCGCTGGCATAATCGCGCCCAAAATACCGCGCCAGCGCGTCCGACCGGGAGCCCCCATGTCCGCCGTCCCCGCCAGCACGACCCAACCGGGCCGCGTCTACCGCTACTATGACTTCGTCATGGTGGCGTTCGTCACCGTGCTGCTGTGTTCGAACCTGATCGGCGCGGCCAAGGCGGCGCAGGTGACGCTGCCCGTGATCGGCACGGTGACCTTCGGCGCCGGCGTGCTGTTCTTTCCGATTTCGTACATCTTTGGCGACGTGCTGACCGAGGTCTACGGCTATGGCCGTGACCGGCGCGTGGTCTGGGCCGGCTTTGCCGCGCTGGCGTTCGCCACCTTCATGAGCCTGGTGGTGCTAAACATGCCGGTCGCGCCATTCATGGCGGACTATCAGAAGAGCTTGCAGGATGTGTTTGGCAACACCTGGCGTATCGCGCTTGGGTCGCTGATCGCATTCTGCTGCGGCAGTTTCACCAACAGCTATGTGCTGGCCAAGATGAAGCTGTGGACAGGGGGGCGGTGGCTGTGGACGCGCACGATCGGCTCGACCCTGGCGGGCGAACTGGTGGATTCGTCGCTGTTTTACGTGATCGCCTTCTATGGCATCTGGCCGCTGGAAAAGGTAGTCCAGGTCGCCGTGGCGCAGTATGTGCTGAAGACCGGCTGGGAAGTCGTGATGACGCCGGTGACGTACAAGGTGGTTGGGTTCCTGAAGCGGGCGGAGAACGAGGACTACTTCGACCGGCATACCGACTTCACGCCGTTCCGCGTGAGGGTCTGAAGCCCTCTCCCGCCGGGCGGGAGAAGGAACATCCAAAGCTTCAAGGCACTCGCCGGTCCACCTCGTCCAGCGCCAGGTTTTCCAGGTGGCTCACGTCCCCCCACGCCGCCAGCGTCAGGTGCGAGCTGTCACTGCGCAGCCGGTTGACACTGGCATTGAGCAACTCATGCTGGCGCGGCGCTTCCAGCGTCATGCCGGTGGCCTCGCGGTACAGGCAGTCGAGCACGCCGCCGTGCGCGACCAGCGCGATGCGCTCGCCGGGATGGCGGCGCGACAGCGCCAGCACGGCGTCGACGGTGCGCTCGTGGAAACCGAGCAGCGATTCGCCCTGCGGCGGCGCGTAGTCCGGCACGCGCGCCTGCCAGCGGGCAAAGTCTTCGGGCAGGTCCTCGGCCACTTCGGCGTAGGTCTTGCCCTGCAGGGTGCCGTAGCTGCGTTCGCGCAGGCGCGCGTCGGGGCGGATCTGCAGCCCGAGCGCTTCGGCGAGCGGCGCAGCGGTTTCCATGGCCCGCGACAGGTCGCTGGAATACACCGCATCGATCGGCTCGCCGGCCAGCGCGGCAGCCAGCGCGCGCGCCTGGGCGCGGCCGGTCTCGTTCAGCGGAATATCGAGCTGGCCTTGCAGCCGGCGCTCCCGGTTCCAGGCCGTTTCGCCATGGCGGATTACGATCAGGTGGGTAAAGGCCAGCGATTGCAGCCCGGAGCTTAGCGACATGCCGATTCCTTCGGTTTCCTTGAAGCCGCTTACTGCGCCAGCTTGGGATTGAGCGTGTAGGTGCCGGTCAGGCTGGCCTGCGCCAGCACGTGGCCCTGGATCGCATCGCGCACCTGCGCGCCTGTGAAGGTGCCATCCAGCGGCACGCGGTCGATGTCCAGCGCATACAGCGTGAACACGTAGTGGTGCAGCAGCGTGTCGTTCCACGGCGGGCACGGGCCGTCATAGCCGAAATAGTCGCCCTTCATGTCGGCATCGCCGGCGAACCAGCCGGTGTAGTCGTTGATGCCGTGGCGCAGGCCACCCGCGGTGGCGGTGCCGCCGGTGGCCTCGGGACCCGGCTTGCCGCGCGCGATCACGCCATCGCTGTGCGAGGCGGCCGCGATCGAGCTCAGGCCCGGCGGAATGTCGACCAGCACCCAGTGGAAAAAGTCCACGCGCGGCAGCGAGGCCGGCACTTCGCGGCCTTCCTGGTTGACGTCGTCGCCCTTGCTGGGCACGTCGCGGTCATGGCAGATAAGTACGAACGAGCGCGTCTCGACCGGCGCGTCTTCCCAGTGCAGGTCGGGATTGCGGTTGGCCGACAAGGCCACGTGGCTGGCGGCATCGGGCACGCAGAAAGCAAACTCGCCAGGGATCGGCGCGTTGTCGTTGAAGGACTTGCTCCAGAGTTTCATTTGTCTCTCCTGTCTTGATGACGCGCCGGGGCGCGGCAGCTTGGGATCTGTCTTGCGATCTGCGGTCTGGCGCTCGGCATCAGGCCGGCGGCACCCGCAGCCAGAACGTGACCGGCCCGTCGTTGACCAGGCTGACCTGCATCATCGCGCCGAACTCGCCGGTCTGCACCTGCGGATGCGCCGCGCGCGCCTTCGCCACGAAATGTTCGTACAACCGCTTGCCTTCTTCCGGCGAGGCCGCCGGCGTGAAGCTGGGCCGCGTGCCGCTGTTGGTGTCGGCCGCGAGTGTGAACTGCGACACCACCAGCAGGCCGCCGGCATTGCCGTTGCCGTCCATGTCCTGCACCGGCAGGTTCATCTTGCCGGCGGCATCCGAAAACACCCGGTACGACAGCATCTTGGCAAGCAGGCGCTCGGCCTGCGCCTCGGTGTCGCCGCGCTCGGCGCAGACCAGTGCCAGCAGGCCGGCGCCGATCTCGCCGGTGGTGCGGCCCTCGACGGTCACGCGGGCCTGCGCGACACGCTGGATCAGCGCAATCATGCCCGCCGCCTCAGGACAGCGTCACGCGCGCGAAGCGGCGCTTGCCGACCTGCACGACGTAGGTGCCGGCGGCGACCCTGGTGGCCTTATCGCTGACCGTGGCACCGTCGATCTTGACACCGCCCTGCTCGATATTGCGGTTGGCCTCGGACGTGGACGGTACCAGGTTGGCCTGCTTGAGCAGCTGCGCGATGCCCAGCGGGGCACCTTCCAGGCTGACCGCGGGGATATCGTCGGGCACGCCGCCGCGGGCGCGGTGGTTGAAGTCTTCCAGCGCCTTCTCGGCATCGGCCTGGCTGTGGAAGCGCGCCACGATCTCCTGCGCCAACAGCACCTTGCAGTCGCGCGGGTTGCGGCCCGCGGCGATTTCCTGCTTCATCAGGTCGATCTCGGCAAGCGGGCGGAACGACAGCAACGTGTAGTACTGCCACATCAGGTCGTCCGAGATGCTCATCAGCTTGCCGAACATGTCGTTGGGCGCCTCGGTCACGCCGACGTAGTTGCCCTTGGACTTGGACATCTTCTCGACGCCGTCCAGGCCCACCAGCAGCGGCATGGTCAGGATGCACTGCGGCTCCTGGCCATATTCCTTCTGCAGCTCGCGGCCGACCAGCAGGTTGAACTTCTGGTCGGTGCCGCCGAGCTCCAGGTCGGACTTGAGCGCGACCGAGTCATAGCCCTGCATCAGCGGGTAGAGGAACTCATGCACCGAGATCGGAATCCCGGAGCGGAACCGCTTGGTGAAGTCGTCGCGCTCCATCATCCGGGCCACGGTGTACTTGGCGGCCAGCTGGATCATGCCGCGCGCGCCCAGCGGGTCGCACCACTCGCTGTTGTAGCGGATCTCGGTGCGGGCCGGGTCCAGCACCAGGCTGGCCTGGCGGTAGTAGGTCTGCGCGTTGGCCTCGATCTGCTCGCGCGTCAGCGGCGGGCGCGTGCTGTTGCGGCCCGACGGATCGCCGATGGTCGAGGTGAAATCGCCGATCAGGAAGATCACCTGGTGGCCGAGATCCTGCAGCTGGCGCAGCTTGTTCAGCACCACGGTGTGGCCGATATGGATGTCTGGCGCGGTCGGGTCCAGGCCCAGCTTGATGCGCAGCGGCACGCCGGTGGCCTCGCTGCGCGCCAGCTTCTGCGCCCACTCGGATTCGATCAGAAGTTCGTCGCAGCCGCGCTTGGAGACCTCCAGGGCGTGCATCACCGACGGCGTCAAGGGGTATTTGGCCGCGGGGCCCGTGGAAACTTCAGTCATGACGTAAGTCTTTGAAATACATGAAATTTTAGGAAAGATTCCGACAGCCGCGAGCAGCGGTTTTTGGTATAATCCCGCCTTTCCCGGCGCCAGCAGGAGCCTATCCTGTGCGCCAATCGTCACCTGTCGCAGCCTTCGATACGAATCGATGCCGCGATCCGATGCAGGTGACCCGATAAAGTGAACAGCACGCGCCGCACCTCGGGGGAGGAAGGCAGACGAGACACATCGTTGCAGCAGCGGTGCTCAGACCAAGGTTGAATTTTACGTGATGTGGTCAAGACTCCGCGAAGTTTTCGCGCGCGAGCTGGTGGTTCTTGTTGACCCAACCAACCCCCAGCATGCGCGCCGGCGCAAGCAACTCACTGCCTCGGTGGGTGCAATCTTTACGCTCGGCATGGCCGCGGCGATGGGCGTGGCACCGCGCAGCGCCTTCGACGATCCTCTCGCCCCGCGCACCGAGCAGCCCCTGCGCATGCCCGACGTGCGCGAGCAGCTCGACCTGCTGACCGACAGCCAGGCCGTGTACGTGCGCGAAGAGCGCATGCAGCGCGGCGACACCATCGGCAGCCTGCTGCGCCGTCTCGGCGTGGACGATCCCGATGCGCAAGCCTTTATCGTCAAGAACCCCACCGCGCGCGGGCTGTTCAGCCTGAACCCCGGCCAGGCGGTGCAAGCGGAGATCGACGAAAGCAACATGCTGGTGTCGCTGCAGGCCAACCTCGGCGGCGACGCCGCGGCCTCGCGGGAGCTGGTGATCGAGCGCGTGCGCGCGGCCACCGGCAACGGCACCGCCGCCTACAAGGCCAAGGTCCAGCGCGTCGACAACGACGTGCACTACGAGATGGCGTCGGGCGCGATTTCCGGCGCCGGCTTCTTCAAGGCCATGGACGCGGCCAACGTGCCCGACGAGGTCGTGCAGCAGATGCTGTCGATCTTCTCCGGCGTGATCGACTTCCACCACGATATCGCCAGCGGCGACCGCTTCCGCATCATCTATGAAGCCGGCTTCCGCGACGGCACCTTCGTGCGCAACGGCCGCGTGATCGCGATCGAACTGATCAACCGTAACCAGCTGCACCAGGCGCTGTGGTTCTCGCCCGAAGATGGCAAGGATGGCGCCGGCGCCTATTACACGTTCGACGGGCGCAGCATGAAGCGGCCGTTCCTGCGTTCGCCGGTGGAGTTCTCGCGCGTGTCGTCGGGCTTCGGCGGCCGCGAGCATCCGCTGCACCACGACTGGGCCCAGCACAAGGGCGTGGACTTCGCCGCCCCGACCGGCACCAAGGTGCTGGCCACCGGCGATGGCGTGGTCGAATTCGTCGGCCAGCAGAACGGCTACGGCAACATCGTCATCCTGAGCCATGCCAACGGCTACTCGACCTACTACGCGCACCTGTCCGGCTTTGCCGGCATGCGCCAGGGCCAGCCGGTGCGGCAAGGCCAGCTGATCGGCTATGTCGGCTCGACCGGCTGGGCTACCGGGCCGCACCTGCACTATGAGTTCCGCTTCAACGACGTGCCGCAGAACCCGCTGACCATCACGCTGATGGAATCCCCGCCGCTGAGCGGCAAGTCGCGCCAGGAATTCCAGACCTACACCAGCGGGCTGCTCAGCCGCATCAATGCGCTGCGTGCCTACAACGTGCTGACCGCTTCCAACTGACGCGCCGACCGTGACCCCGCCCGAGCCAGGCAGCGAACGCTATATCGGCATCATGTCCGGCACCAGCATGGACGGTGCCGATGCGGTGCTGGTCGATTTCAGCGGCGCGCGGCCGGAAGTACTGGCCGCCGCCAGCGAACCTTTCCCCGAGGCGCTGCGCGCCGCATACGGCGCCCTGCAGCAGCCGGGCGAGAACGAGATCCACCGCGAGGCACTGGCGGCCAATGCGCTGGCCGAGGTCTACGCCGCCTGCGTGGCCACGCTGCTGCGCGAGGCCGGCGTGCCGGCCTCCGCGGTCGCCGCCATCGGCGCGCATGGCCAGACCATCCGGCACCGGCCCGGCCTGTACGACGGCATCGGCTACACGCGCCAGAGCCAGCATCCGGCCCGGTTGGCCGAACTCACCGGCATCGATGTGGTGGCGGACTTCCGCAGCCGCGACGTCGCCGCCGGCGGCCAGGGCGCACCGCTGGTGCCGGCGCTGCATCATGCGCTGTTCGGCAGCGACGTCGAGACTCGTGTCGCCTGCAATATCGGCGGCATTTCCAATATCAGCATCCTGCCTGCCACCGGCGCCGTCAGCGGTTTCGACTGCGGCCCGGGCAATGCGCTGCTCGACTACTGGATCCATCGCCACCGCGAGCTGCCGTTCGACAGCAATGGCGACTGGGCGGCCAGCGGGCGCGTCGACGATGCGCTGCTGGCGCGGTGCCTGGCGGATCCTTACTTCAGCGCGCCGCCGCCCAAGAGCACCGGCCGCGACCTGTTCCATCCCGGCTGGCTCGATATCCAGCTGCAGGCTTTCGGGCACCTCGCGCCTGATGACGTGCAGGCGACGCTGGCGGCGCTGACCGCCGAAGCCATCGCGCGCGACATCCGTACCCATGCGCGTGACGCAAGGCGCCTCGTGGTCTGCGGCGGCGGCGCCCGTAACGCCTTCGTGATGACGCGGCTGGCGCAGGCGCTGCCTGGCGTGGCCATCGAAACCTCGGAACACTACGGCGTGCCGGTCTCTCAGGTGGAAGCCATCGCCTTTGCCTGGCTGGCGCGCCAGTGCACGCTGCGCCTGCCTGGCAACGTGCCAACCGTGACCGGCGCTGCCGGCCAGCGCGTGCTGGGCGCGATCTATCCGCGCTGAACCGCTTCCGCGCCGGCGCCGCCCTCCTCCACATACGTCATGAATGCCTGCGCCAGCGGCGACGGCCGCATGGCCGGCGAGCGCGCCAGCACCACGCGCTGCGGCGTCACCGGCTCGCGTAGCGGCAGGCAGGCGATCGACATGCCGTCGTAGCTGTGGTCCCCCGCCGGCCGGGTGCAAGACAGCGCCACGCCGTAGCCGTGCGCGACCAGTCCGCGCTGCATCTCGAAGGTCTGCGTGTACTGGTGCAGTGCCGGGTGCAAACCATCCGCCCAGAACAGCGACAGGAAGTACTCGCGAGTCTGCGGGATGTCCTCCAGGATCAGACGCTCGCGGGCAAGGTCGGCCAGGCTCACATCTGCGCTGTGCGCCAGCGCGTGTCCAGCGGGCAGCAGCGCGTAGGGGGGCAGTTGCGCAAGTGTGCAGCGCTCGGTGCGGGCATCCAGCCCGAGGTCGTAGGTCAGCGCCAGTTCCGCCTTGCCGGCCTGCAGCGCGCGGTGCACGGTGGCGAGGTCAGCCTCGAACAGCGTCACCGAGACCCGGGGGTGCCGCTCGCGGAAGCCGGCCAGCAGGCGCGGCACGAAATACGGCCCCAGGTCCTGGAAACACGTCAGCGACAACTGGCCGCTCAGGCCGCGCTCGCCCGCTTCGTCGGTAGTCAGGCCCGCCGCCAGCGCCAATATGTCGCGCGCACGGCCAAGCAGGCGCTGGCCGGCCGGCGTCAGCGCCAGGCCGCGGCTGACCTGGCGCCGGAACAGCGGCTCTCCCAGCGTGTCTTCCAGCTGTGCGATCGCGGTCGATACAGACGGCTGCGACACATGGCGGGCGCGCGCCGCCGCGCTGATGCTGCCGTGCTCGGCGGCGGCGACGAAGTACTCGAGCTGGCGGAAAGAGAAAGGGATCATATTTTCCTATATCACACCATAGGAAATATATGCTTTTCCTATCCATGACGGATGCCGATACTGCGAGCATCGTCAAACGGAGCCCCCGCCATGGAAATTACCCAGGAACAGATCGATACCTACCAGCGCGACGGCGTGCTGGTGCTGCGCGGCGCGTTCGCGGAGTGGATCGAGACCCTGCGCGAAGGCTTCGCGCAGAACCTGGCCGAGCCTGGCCCTTTCGCCATCGAGAACGTACGGCCCGGCGAAGGCGGGCGCTTTTTCGAGGACTACTGCAATTGGCAGCGCATCGCGCCGTTCGATGCTTTTATCCGCCAGTCCGCGGCGGGGTCCATCGCCGGCCGCATCATGCAATCGCAGGCCGTGCAGGTGTTCCACGAACACATCCTGGTGAAGGAGCCTGGCACGGCCAAGCCCACGCCGTGGCACCAGGACCTGCCCTACTACTGCGTCGACGGCACCCAGACCGCGAGCTACTGGATCCCGCTGGATCCCGTCACGCAGGCCAATACGCTGCGCGTGGTGGCCGGCTCGCATCGCTGGCCGCGGCTGGTACGGCCCAGGCGCTGGGCCAGCAACGAAAGCTTCTATGGCGGCCAGGGCAACGATGACAGTGCATTCATGGACATGCCGGATGTCGAGGACGGCAGCCACACGCTGCTTGCGCCCGAACTGGAACCGGGCGATGCGGTGGTATTCGACTTCCGCACCGTGCACGGCGCCGCGGGCAATACCGGCACCGGCCGCCGGCGCGCGTTCTCGGCGCGTTTCCTTGGGGACGACGTGCGCTTCATGCAACGGCCGGGACGTACCTCGCCCCCGTTTCCCGGCATCGGCCAGCAGACCGGCGAGCGCTTGCGCGAGGACTGGTTTCCGGTGGTCTGGCGCGCCGGCCAGTAGTCACGATCCCGAAACAAAAAAACGCACCCGAAGGTGCGTTTTTTTGGGGGCGGAACCGCTCAGACCGAGAACGACGAGCCGCAACCGCAGGTGGTCGAGGCATTCGGGTTCTTGATCACAAACTGGGCGCCGTTGATGTCTTCCTTGTAGTCGATCTCGGCGCCGACCAGGTACTGGTAGCTCATCGAGTCGATCAGCAGGGTGACGCCGTTCTTGACCATGGTGGTGTCGTCTTCGTTGACTTCCTCGTCGAAGGTAAAGCCGTACTGGAAGCCCGAGCAGCCGCCGCCCTGCACGAACACGCGCAGTTTCAGCTCGGCATTGCCCTCTTCCTCGATCAACTGCTTGACCTTGTCGGCGGCGCTGTCGGTAAAGACGAACGGTGCCGGCACGTCCTCGGTAACGGGTGCCTCTGCGACTGCGTTCATGGGGTGTTCTCCTGTTTAGATACGCCTGTATTCTAAGCGCTACTGGAAGATCGTGCCGAACCCCTTTGTTTTCAAGGGTTTCCGGACGTGCGGCAGGCCGCTCAGGCGGCCTTTTCGGTGGGACTGGCTGCGTCTGGCGGAGTTTCGTCGTCCGCAGCATCTGTTTCAGCCGTCTTTTCCGTCACTTCCGTTACGGCACCGCCATCGATCACGTTGGGCAACGCCTTGACTTCACCGGCCGCGCCCTGTGCCAGCGGCACCAGCCTCCCTTCGACCAGTGCTCCCTGGTGCATCTCCAGCGCCGCATAACGCACGTCTCCCAGCACGCGGGCCTGCGGCTGCAACTCCAGCAGGTCGGTCGCTTGCACCGGCCCCTTCACCGTGCCATTCAGCACCAGGTGGCCGACGCTGATCTCGCCTTCGACCATACCCTTCTCGCTGACCACCAGCATGCTTGCCTTGCCCGGCGCCGCGGTGACGTTGCCGCGCACACGCCCATCCAGCCGCAGGCCTCCGGCAAACACCAGGTCGCCGTCGATGGCGGTGTCTGCGCCGATCAGCGTATCGATCGAAAGGCCCTTCTTCTTCGAAAACAACATCGCTCACTCCTCTCTCGTTCGTACCGGGCCGCCGGGCCCGGGGCGCGTCGCCATGACAGACGGCTTGCCGATAGCGACAGGGCGTGATTGTATCCGCGTGCAGCGCATACCCCACAAAAGTCTGGCTCCACCCGCTATTTCGGCAGCCGGATGTGAATCCGCAGGGAACAGGCGAAAAAAAACCGCACGGCCAGCGTGCGGTTTTTCTGGATTTCGCGGCATCCGGCAGGGACCAGGACCGCGAAAACGCATCAGCGCTTCGAGAACTGCTTGCGACGACGCGCCTTGTGGAAGCCGACCTTCTTACGTTCGACTTCACGTGCATCGCGCGTGACGTAGCCAGCCTTCGACAGGGCCGACTTCAGGGTTGCGTCGTAGTCGATCAGGGCGCGGGTGATGCCGTGGCGCACTGCGCCGGCCTGGCCCGTTTCGCCACCACCGGTCACGTTGACCTTGATGTCGAACGTTTCGCCGTGGGCGGTCAGTTCCAGGGGCTGGCGCACGATCATCAGCGAGGTTTCGCGAGCGAAATACTCTTTGATGGGCTTGCCGTTGACGACGATGTCGCCCTTGCCCGACTTGATGAAGACACGAGCCACAGCGCTCTTGCGGCGGCCAGTACCGTAATTCCAGTTACCGATCATGGATTGGCCTCCTTAGATTTCCAGCGCCTTGGGCTGCTGCGCTTCATGCGGATGCTCGGCTTCGGCGTAAACCTTCAGCTTCTTGATCATCGCGTAGCCCAGCGGACCCTTCGGCAGCATGCCCTTCACAGCCTTTTCCAGGGCACGGCCCGGGAAACGCTGCTGCATCTTGCCGAACGTCGTTTCGTAGATACCGCCCGGGTAACCCGAATGGCGATAGTACTTCTTGTCCGTTTCCTTGGTACCCGTGACACGCAGCTTGGCTGCATTGACGATGATGATGTAATCACCCGTGTCGACGTGCGGAGTGAATTCCGGCTTGTGCTTGCCGCGCAGACGGCGTGCCACTTCGCTGGCGACACGGCCGAGGACTTTGTCCGTCGCGTCAATCACGTACCAGTCGCGCTTTACCTCATGAGGCTTGGCGGAAAAGGTCTTCATGATTTTTCCTGACTATTAGTTCGTGCCCGAAATCCGACTCGCGAAGGCTTGTGCTCGCCCCTGCAAGTCTTGTGGCCCGTCCTTGGGACTGGCCGGATGCTGCTTCTCTTTCCCGCGGGCATGACGGAAAAGCCCACGATTATAATGGCGGGTCCCGGGCTGGCACAAGCAAAGACTGGGGTTTTCGTCAAGATCGTTGCCGCAAATCGACTACCCGAGCAGCGTGGGCCACTTCGATAGCAGGGGCGAAAAAAAACCCAAGCTGGTTTAGCTTGGGTTTGAATCCACCAAAGGAGGAGGGTGGAGGAGACACTTGGAGATCGACGGTGGGACCTGCGGGCGGTGCGGAGGGCTTGGCCGGGAGGCTTCGCTTTCGCACTCTGGCGCGCTGTCAGCGCCGTCGTTCAATGATTGAAATTATACATGGGGTTTTCCCGGATGCAAGGGAAATTTGTAGTGCGAAATGCGATTTCGTATTGTGGCAAGAAAAAGCCTCTCCGCACACCCATAAAATCTTCTTAATATTCAAACACTTAAACCAAAAGTGCCAGTGTCGTCGAGTTGTCACATTAGAGGAAACCCTCAGATTTCCTAAGGATATCGGCAGCCGGCGGCCGAACTTGACGATGCCATATACTCAGAAATGCAAGATTCGGGGTCACGCGCTTGTGATCGCAATACCACAACAGAAACGACAGGAACGAACAAAATGGAATGCAAAGTAACTTGGATGGGCGTGGACGGCATGAGCTTCGTGGCCCAGACCGGCAGCGGCCATATCGTCGCGATGGACGGCGCTCCCGAGGGCGGTGGCCATAACCTTGCGCCGCGGCCGATGGAAATGGTGCTGGTCGGCACCGGCGGCTGCACGGCCTATGACGTGGTGCTGATCCTCAAGCGCGGCCGCCAGGAGGTAACCGGCTGCAGCGTGCAGCTTCAAGCCGACCGTGCCAGCGAGGACCCCAAGGTCTTCACCCGCATCAACTTCCATTTTGTGGTGACCGGCAAGAATCTCAACCCCGCCACGGTCGAGCGCGCCATCAAGCTGTCGCACGAGAAGTACTGCTCGGCGTCGATCATGCTGGCCAAGACGGCCGAGATCACGCACACGATGGAAATCGTCGAAGGCTGATGGAAGTTGGCCGGCCCGGTGTGCCGCGAAGGCGCCGGGTCATGCCGAAGACTGAAGCAAAGCAGGCCGATAAGCCGGATTCTGTGCGCACCGCCCGCCTTGCGGCCAGCGGCGCGTGACAACCATTCCTCTAGGCCGGCTGTTACCAGCCGGCTCCAGCTCCCTACCCGCAGGCTCAGCGGGCCGCTTCATCGCCTGCCTATTTGGGATTGCTCCAGGTGGAGGTTACCGCGTTTCACCCTTCCCGCCGGGCGAACCCGGCGGCAAGACTCGTCTCTGTGGCCCTATTCCGCACGTTGCCGTGGATGGCTGTTAGCCAACACCCTGCCCTGTGGAGTCCGGACTTTCCTCCCCCTGCACCTTGCGGTACAGGCAGCGGTTGCCTGGCCTGCTTTGCGGGCCGCAGTCTAACACCGATTCAATCGGGTTGCCGGCGTAAATCCCGCATGCGCCCGGGCCGGAACACCGTGGTGTCGGCATAGAAGTCAGGCGAGGCGTTGTCGTCACACCACCCCGGGATCCCCATGACAGGCAACGGAGCGAAGCAGCGGCCGCCGCGCAGCGTGCCGGCTGCGGCAGCGTCTTGCAGCGACAACGCCACCGCCTTGTCCAGCGCGCCATCCGCCACCAGCGGCAGCGTCCAGGCATGCGCGGTCACGGCTTTGTACGGCCGCACCAGCTTTTCCAGCAGTGCATGGCCGAACGGCACGACCCTGCAGGCGGCGGCCCACGCGTGCCGTTGGTCGACAAAGAGCTGCTGCCAGGCAAACCCTCGCAGCGCTTCGGCATGTTCGTCGTCTTCGCTCAGGAACAGCACCGCGTTCTCGTCGAACAGCGTGGCCGCGTCGCGTACGCCGCCGCGCGCGGTCCGTACACCTTCGCGCGCGATCACCGTGGCCTGGATCTGATTGAGCACGCGCTTGGCCTGGGGGAAATACAGCCAGACCAGGGCATTGAAGAAATCGTGGAGATTGTCGCGCGTCGGGACCTCGCCGGTGGCGTCGATATGCGCTTCGTAGGCGCTGCCCTCGGGCAAGGCCAGTTGCGGGACAAAGCGCAGCGGCAGGCCGCGCGCGTTCTGCAGGCCCATTGCGCCAGACTCTGCATCGAGCAGTGCCCGCAGGTCGGCCCCGCCCTGCACTGCCGCGGCCAGCGCCGCGCCGCGCGGGGCAAAGGGTTGGAACCATGGCCGGGACCAGTCGATCCCGGCCAGCGCGGCGGCGAAGGATTCGCCCGCCGCAGTTGCTCCGGCTGGCAATGCCGCAGCGGTCAGCGCGCTTTCCAGCGCAGTGTTTCACCACCGCGCAGCGGCACCAGCGTGGTGTCGCCGTACGGCAGTTCTGCCGGCAACTGCCAGTCTTCGCGCTCCAGCGTCAGCGTGCCGGTGTTGCGCGGCAGGCCGTAGAAGGCCGGGCCGTTGAAGCTGGCGAAGGCTTCCAGCTTGTCCAGCGCGCCGGCGGCGTCGAAGGCCTCGGCATACAGCTCCATCGCATGCAGCGCGGTGTAGCAGCCGGCGCAGCCGCAGGCGTGCTCCTTCAGGCCGCGCGCGTGCGGCGCGCTGTCGGTGCCGAGGAAGAAGCGCGGGTTGCCGGAGGTGGCGGCCGCGACCAGCGCCTCGCGATGGGTTTCGCGCTTGAGCACCGGCAGGCAGTAATAGTGCGGGCGGATGCCGCCGGTGAAGATCGCGTTGCGGTTGTACAGCAGGTGGTGGGCAGTAATGGTGGCGCCGACCGGGCCGCTGGCTTCCAGCACGTACTGGGCGGCGTCCTTGGTGGTGATGTGCTCGAACACTACTTTCAGTTCGGGCATGTCGCGGCGCAGCGGCGTCATCACCTGGTCGATGAACACGGCCTCGCGGTCGAAGATATCGATGGCCGGGTCGGTGACTTCGCCGTGCACCAGCAGCGGCAGGCCTTCGCGCTGCATCGCTTCCAGCGCGGCGTAGCAGCGGCGGATGTCGGTCACGCCGGCGTCGCTGTTGGTGGTGGCGCCCGCCGGGTACAGCTTGACGCCGTGCACGAAGCCGCTGGCCTTGGCCGCGACGATTTCCTCGGGGCTGGTGTTGTCGGTCAGGTACAGCGTCATCAGCGGCTCGAACTGCATGCCGGCCGGCAGCGCCGCCAGGATGCGGGCGCGGTAGGCCTGCGCCTGTTCCACCGTGGTCACGGGGGGCTTCAGGTTCGGCATGATGATCGCGCGCGCGAACTGGCGGGCGGTGTCGGGCAGTACGGCGGCGAGCGCCGCGCCATCGCGCAGGTGCAGGTGCCAGTCGTCCGGGCGGGTGATGGTGAGCTTCTGGGTCATGGCTTGCGTGGGCCCGCCGCGGGGGACGGCGGCGGGCACTTTTTCAGGATCAGAGAATCAGGATGGCGCGGTAATCGTTCACGTTGGTGCGCGTGGGTCCGGTGACAACCAGGTCGCCGATGGCATCGAACAGGCCCCAGGCGTCGTGCAGGTCGAGCTGGCGCTGGCCCGGCAGGCCGGCGGCTTCGGCACGAGCCAGCGTGGTCGGGTCGGCCAGCGCGCCGGCGTTGTCTTCCGAGCCATCGATGCCGTCGGTGTCGGCCGCGATCGCGTGCACGCCGGGCATGCCTGCCAGTTCGACCGCCAGCGACAGCAGAAACTCCGAGCAGCGCCCGCCGCGCGCCTTGCCCGCGCCGCCGCCGGCCGGCAAAGTGACCGTGCACTCACCTCCGGAAATCAGCGCCACGGGCGTGGCGAACGGCGCATTGTACGCGCGAATCTCGCGCACCAGCGCGGCATAGACCCGCGCCACTTCGCTCGCCTCACCCGTCACCGTGTCGCCCAGTACTACCGGCGTGATGCCCCGTTGGCGGAACAGCGCGGCAGCGGCTTCGAGGCTGCCGTGGGCGGTGGCGATCATGGCGTTGTCGACACGATCGAACAAGGGATCGCCAGGCTTGGGCGTCTCCGCCACTTCGCCACGCGCGCCGCGCTCCAGGTGCGACTGCACGCTGGCCGGCACCCGCGCGCCGTAGCGGCGCAGGATCTCCAGCGCGTCGTTGAAGGTGCTGGGATCGGCCACGGTCGGGCCCGAGGCGATCGCACTGGGATCGTCGCCCGCCACGTCCGAGACGATCAGCGTGGTCACCGGCGCCTGGCTGGCCTGCGCCAGCCGACCGCCCTGGATGCGCGAGATGTGCTTGCGCACGATGTTCATGTCGGTGATCGGCGCGCCACAGCGCAGCAATTCCCTGGTGGTCGCCTTCAGGTCGGCCATCGGGATACCCTCGGCCGGCAGCGACAGCAGGCTCGAGCCGCCGCCCGAGACCAGCACCAGCAGCCGGTCTTGCGGAGTCAGCGACTGCACCGCGGCCAGGATCTCCGCCGCGGCCTGCTCGCCCGACTCGTCCGGCACCGGGTGGCCGGCCTCGATCACGCGGATATGGCCGGTCGGCATGCCGTGCGCGTAGCGCGTGACCACCAGCCCTTCCAGCGTGGCCTTGCCGGCATAGGCGCGCTCGACCGCCGCGGCCATCGACGCCGCTGCCTTGCCCGCGCCCACCACCAGCGTGCGGCCACCGGCGTGCGGCGGCGGCAGGTGCTGCGCGACGATCTGCAGCGGATCGGCCGCCGCCACGGCGGCGTGGAAGGTCTCGAGCAGCAGTGCGCGGGCGTCCCCCGCGCACGCGGCGCTCACAGCGCCTCCGCGATGGCGCGGCCCAGGTCGGCCGTACCGGCCTTGCCGCCGATATCGCGCGTCAGCGGCGCGTGCTCCGGCCCGGCGGCCAGCACCTTCTCGATCGCGCCCAGCACGGCGGCGCCGGCCTCGTCATGGCCCAGGTGTTCGAGCATCATGGCGCCGCACCAGATCTGGCCGATCGGGTTGGCCACGCCGCGCCCGGCGATGTCCGGGGCCGAGCCGTGCACCGGCTCGAACAGGCTGGGGAAAGTGCGGTCCGGGTTGATATTGCCCGACGGTGCAATGCCGATGGTGCCGGTGCAGGCCGGCCCAAGGTCGGACAGGATGTCGCCGAACAGGTTGCTGGCGACCACCACGTCGAACCAGTCCGGATGCTGGACGAAATGGGCGGTCAGGATGTCGATGTGGTACTTGTCGACCTTCAGGCCGGGGTAGTTCGCAGCCATTGCCTCGACTCGCTCATCCCAGTACGGCATCGTGATCGAGATGCCGTTGGACTTGGTCGCCGATGTCAGGTGCTTTTTAGGCCGCTTCCGGGCCAGCTCGAAGGCGAACTTCAGGATGCGGTCGACGCCGGTGCGGCTCATCACCGTTTCCTGCACCACGATCTCGCGCTCGGTGCCGGGGAACATGCGGCCACCGATGCTGGAGTACTCGCCCTCGGTATTCTCGCGCACCACATAGAAATCGATGTCGCCAGGATTGCGGCCCGCGAGCGGGCTCCTGATGCCGGGCATCAGCCGCACCGGGCGCAGGTTGACGTACTGGTCGAACGAGCGGCGGAACTGCAGCAGCGAACCCCACAGCGAGACGTGGTCGGGCACCGCATCGGGCCAGCCGACCGCGCCGAAATAGATGGCGTCGTACTTGACCAGCGTGTCGAACCAGTCGTCAGGCAGCATCTTGCCGTGGCGGGCGTAGTAGTCGCAGCTGGAAAAATCGAAGTGATCCCACTGGAAGTCGATGCCGAAGCGGCGCGCCGCGGCGTCCATCACGCGTATGCCCTCGGGCATGACTTCCGTGCCGATTCCGTCTCCGGGAATCACGGCGATCTTGTATTGGCTCATCGTTCTCGGGATTGCTGGCAGGTATGGTGGCGCCATGGCTGGCGTCATTGGCACCGTACTGGAGCGCCCGCGGGTTGCTTGGCAGCGGCCCGGGCGCGCGGGATAATGTCTGCATTCTATTGCAAAGCGGCAGCCCGCTGCCGACCGGTGCCCCGATATGTGCCAGTTGCTAGGCATGAACTGCGCCACGCCGACCGACGTGACGTTCTCCTTCACCGGCTTCGCCGCCCGCGGCGGCGTGACCGACCACCACGCCGACGGCTTCGGTGTTGCCTTCTTTGAAGACAAGGCCTGCCGCCTGTTCATCGACAACCAGTCCGCCGGCACCTCGCCGGTGGCCGACCTGATCAAGCGCTACCCGATCAAGTCCAAGAACGTCATCTCGCATATCCGCAAGGCGACGCAGGGCACGGTGCTGCTGGAGAACTGCCACCCGTTCATGCGCGAGCTATGGGGCCGGCACTGGATCTTTGCCCACAACGGCGACCTGCTGAACTTTTCCCCGTTCCTGTCGGGCGTGTACCAGCCGGTGGGCGATACGGACAGCGAACTGGCCTTCTGCACGCTGATGCAGGGCCTGCGCAAGCGCTTCCCGGGCTCGCAACCGCCGCTGAATGAACTGGGCCATGCGCTGGCCGACATCACACGCGATATCACGCTGCATGGCGTGTTCAATTTCCTGCTGAGCAACGGCCAGGCCCTGTTTGCCCACTGCTCTACCCGCCTGTACTACATCGTGCGGGAGTGGCCGTTCTCGACCGCGCACCTGATCGATGCGGACCTGTCGATCGACTTTGCCCAGGTGACCACGCCCGACGACCGCGTTGCCGTGATCGCCACCGCCCCGCTGACCGACAACGAGAACTGGACCCAGTTCGCCCCGGGCGAGCTGATCATGTTCGAGCACGGGCGTCCGGTGATGACACTGACCGTGCCGATCCCGCCCGAAGTCCAGGCCAAGAACGCCGCCAATACAGCCTGTACCTGAGCGGCCTGCACCTGAGCCATCCGGCACACAAATGAAAAAGGGACGCCAAGGCGTCTAATGCCGTTCAGTTAAGGTCCTTTCTGAGGAACCGGACGGTGTAGCGCTTAGGCAGGGCTTTGACTTCACGGGGGCACTTACGCCCCCGTCGCTTTTGGACGATCGCCAACTGAAGTTTGGCGCGCATGCGCTGCAGGTGGGCCGGCAGCTTGCCTGGGGCCATGCCGGCTGCCCAGATCAACTCGCCCTGTATCAGGCGCAAGGCCAGCACAAAGCTCAAGTCGGTGGGCTCGGCGCGGGCCTCGAGCGCAGCCTTGGCCATCTCCAGACGCACCAGGTTGTACGCAATCAGTGCCCCCCAGATTTCCTGATGCACGCCCTCAGGCTGGCGGCTGCGCAAGGTCAGTTCGGCCCCGAGCATCGTCTGCTTCAGTTCAGTTAACAGCTCGACACCTTGTTTACAACCCCTGCAAAGAAAAATGCCGTTCAGACTTAACTGAACGGCATTACGCCAAGGCGTCCCTTTTTCATATGGCTGACAGTCCGCTCAGTGATGCAGGATCTTCGACAGGAACTGCCGCGCACGCTCCGAACGGGCTTCGATATTGCCGAAGAACTCCTCCTTGTCGGCGTCTTCGACGATCTTGCCCTGGTCCATGAAGATCACGCGGTTGGCCACCTTGCGCGCGAAACCCATTTCGTGGGTCACGCACATCATGGTCATGCCTTCCTGCGCCAGCTGCACCATCACGTCCAGCACTTCGTTGACCATCTCGGGGTCCAGCGCCGAGGTAGGTTCGTCGAACAGCATGCAGATCGGATCCATCGACAGCGCGCGCGCGATCGCCACGCGCTGCTGCTGGCCGCCCGACAGCTGGCCGGGGTACTTCTCAGCCTGGCTCTTCAGGCCCACGCGCTCGAGGTACTTCAGGCCCTTGGCCATCGCCTCGTCCTTCGAACGGCCAAGCACCTTCATCTGCGCGATGGTCAGGTTCTCGGTGATCGACAGGTGCGGGAACAGCTCGAAGTTCTGGAACACCATGCCCACGCGCGAACGCAGCTTGGGCAGGTTGGTCTTGGGATTGCCCACCGAGGTACCGTCGACCAGGATGTCGCCCTTCTGGAATGGCTCCAGCGCGTTGACGGTCTTGATCAGCGTGGACTTGCCCGAGCCCGACGGGCCGCACACCACCACCACTTCACCCTTGGCAACCTTGGTGGTGCAGTCGGTCAGCACCTGGAAGGAGCCGTACCACTTGGAAACATTGTTGATTTCGATCATACAGCCACCTTTTTCTGGTAACGCTTGACCAGCAGCGAAGCGGAGAAACAAATGATGAAGTACACCAGGCCGGCAAACAGCAGCAGCTCGACGATACGCCCGTCGCGCTCGCCGATGCCGTAGGCCTGGCCGAAGAAGTCAGCCAGCGCGCTCACGTACACCAGCGACGTATCCTGGAACAGGATGATGCCCTGGGTCAGCAGCAGCGGCACCATGTTGCGGAACGCCTGCGGCAGGATCACAAGCCGCATCGACTGCCCGTAGGTCATGCCCAGCGCCTGCGCCGCGAACATCTGCCCGCGCGACACGCTCTGGATCCCCGCGCGGATGATCTCTGAGTAGTATGCCGCCTCGAACAGCGCGAACGCCACCAGCGCCGAGGTCATGCGCAGGTCGGTCGCTGGCGACAGGTTGAAGATGCCCTGCAGCACCTGCGGGATGATCAGGAAGAACCACAACAGCACCATCACCAGCGGGATGGAGCGGAAGATGGTCACATACCCCTGTGCGAACCAGTTCAGCAGCCGGAATGACGACAGCCGCATCATCGCCAGGATGGTGCCCCAGATGATGCCCACTACCACCGCGGTGACGGTGATCTTGAGCGAGACCATCATGCCCTCGCCCAGCACGTGCAGCGTGCTCGGGTTGATCGAGGTGAAATCGAAGGAATAAGCCATGGCGCCCCCTTACTTGCCGCCGATGAAGCCGGGCACGCGCGTGCGGGCCTCGACCCAGCGCATCAGCAGCATCACCGTGACGTTGATCAGCGCGTACATCAGCGTGACCGCGATGAACGATTCATACGGGCGCGCGGTGTAGTCCACCAGCTGGCGCCCCTGCGCGGCCAGTTCCAGCAGGCCGATGGTCGATGCCACCGCCGAGTTCTTGAAGATATTCAGGAATTCGGAGGTCAGCGGCGGCACGATCACGCGGAACGCCATCGGCAGCAGCACGTGGCGGTACGTCTGCGGCAGCGTGAAGCCCATCGCCAGGCCCGCGTTCTTCTGCCCGCGCGCCAGCGAGTTGATGCCCGAGCGCACCTGCTCGCACACCCGCGCGGCGGTGAAGGTGCCCAGGCACAGCATCGCGGCCAGGAACTGCTGCGCGAAGGGGTTCATCTGCTTGATCGCCTCGCCGCCGGGCAGCAGCTCGGGCATAACGAAATACCAGATGAACAGCTGCACCAGCAGCGGGATGTTGCGGAAGATCTCGACGTAGGTGGCGGCAAAACCCGACAGCCACTTGTTGGGCGCGGTGCGCAGCACGCCAAGCACCGAGCCGATGGCCAGGGCAATGACCCAGGACGAAAGCCCCAGCGCGAGCGTGACCTTGAGACCCGAGATCATCCAGTCCAGGTAGGTCTCGTTCTGGGCGGCCTGTTCGAGGAAAACTCCCCAATGCCAGTTGTAGTTCATGTTGCGTCCTCAAAAAGAAACGGAAGGACATGCCTTCCGTTTCGCACTGCTGTCCCGATCAGATCAGTCCAGCGCCTTGTCGTTCGGCGCCTTGATCAGGGCCTTCATGTCGTCGGACAGCGGGAAGTCCAGGTTCAGGCCCTTGGGCGGAACCGGTTGCATGAACCACTTGGTGTACAGCGTGTTGACCGAACCGTCCTTCATCATGCCGGAGATCACGGTGTCGGACAGCTTCTTGAACTGCGGGTCGTCCTTGCGGATCATGCAGCCATACGACTCGCGCGACTGCGCCTTGCCCACCACGATCCAGTCGGCCGGGTTCTTGGCCTTGGCGCGCTCGCCATACAGCAGCGCGTCGTCCATCATGAATGCCACCGCGCGGCCCGATTCCAGCGTCAGGAACGACTGGCCGTGGTCCTTGGTGCTGATGATGTTCAGGCCCAGCTTCTGGTCGTCGTTCATCTTGCGCAGCAGGCGCTCCGACGTGGTGCCGGCGGTGGTGACGACGTTCTTGCCCTTCAGGTCGGCCCAGTCCTTGATGCCGGCATCCTTCTTCACCATGATGCGCGTGCCGATGATGAAGATGGAGTTGGTGAAGGCGACCTGCTTCTGGCGTTCCAGGTTATTGGTGGTCGAACCGCACTCCATGTCGATGGTGCCGTTCTGCAGCAGCGGGATGCGGTTCTGCGAGGTGATCGGGATTTCCTTGACCTGCAGGTTCGGCAGCTTCAGCTGGTCCTTGATGGCTTCCACGATCTTCATATTGATATCGTAGGAATAGCCGACCTGGCGCACGCCGCCCAGGTTGTAATTAAACGGAATCGACGACTCGCGCACGCCAAGCGTAATCACGCCGGTATCTTTGATCTTCTTCAGCGTGCCCGTCAGTTGTTCGGCTGCCTGGGCCGTTCCGCACATCACGCCGGCGGCAATCATCAGGGAAGCCAACTTGGCAAAATTCATAACATCTCCTTGACCATAGAAGAGAAAGCGGGATTCTAGAGACCAAACCCCCTCTGGTGAAACAGTATTGCGCAGCATCCGCCGCAATACAACTGGGTTTTCTCCTAGAACCCTTATTCAGGGCAATCGGTGCGCACGTCGTCTGGATACGACAACGCGGTCTCCGGCGCTTGCCGGAGACCGCGTCTGGCGGTCATGAACCTTGGGAACCGGATCGGTTGCTGCATCGCACCATGCCAGTGCCACGCGCCTCGTTCCGGTTCACCGGTGCCCTGCGATCAGGGATACAGGCCGCGCATTTCGCGCGCCTGCAGGATCCGCGAGCAGGCCACGATGAACGCCGCCGTGCGCAACGTTACCTTGTTGTCCTGCGCCACCTGCCAGATTGCGCGGAACGCCTCTTGCATGATTCGTACCAGGCGCTGGTTGATTTCCTCTTCGGTCCAGAAGAACGAGGAGAAATCCTGCACCCATTCGAAGTAGGAAACGGTCACCCCGCCGGCGTTGGCGATCACGTCCGGCGCCACCAGGATATTGCGCTCGCGCAGGATATCGTCGGCTTCCGGGGTGGTCGGGCCGTTGGCGCCCTCGATCACCAGGCGCGCCTTGATCAGCGGCGCGTTCCTGGCGGTGATCTGGCCTTCCAGCGCGGCCGGGATCAGGATGTCGCAGTCGACTTCCCAGAACTGCTCGGTACGCAGGACTTCGCCGCGGAAGCCCTCGATGGTGCCGCTGTGCGCCGCGTACTCCATCATCGCCGGCACGTCCAGGCCGGCCGGGTCGAACAGCGTGGTGCGGTGGTCCTGCACCGCCACCACCTTGGCGCCGGCCTCATGGAACAGCTTGGCGGCCACGGCGCCCACGTTGCCGAAGCCCTGCACGGCGACGCTCGCGCCCTTGATTTCCAGGCCGATATTGCGCGCGGCCTCCGAGCCCACCACGAACACACCGCGGCCGGTCGCCTCGTGGCGGCCCAGCGAGCCGCCCAGCGAGATCGGCTTGCCGGTCACCACGCCGGTGGAGGTGCTGCCCGAGTTCATCGAGTAGGTGTCCATCATCCATGCCATCACCTGGGCGTTGGTGTTGACGTCCGGCGCCGGGATGTCCTTGCTCGGCCCGATGATGATGTTGATTTCGCTGGTGTAGCGGCGCGTCAGGCGCTCCAGCTCGGCGTGCGACAGCGTGCGCGGGTCGACGCGGATGCCACCCTTGGCACCGCCGTAGGGCACGTTCACCGCGGCGTTCTTCACCGACATCCATGCCGACAGCGCCATCACTTCCGACAGCGTCACGTCCTGGTGGAAACGCACGCCGCCCTTGCCCGGGCCGCGCGACAGGTTGTGCTGTACGCGATAGCCCTCGAAGTGGGCGATGGTGCCATTGTCCAGTTCGATGGGAACGTCGACGACCAGCGCGCGCTTGGGGCGCTTCAGGGTTTCGACCCAGCGTGCCAGCGAGCCCAGGTAGGGCGTGACACGGTCGACTTGCTGCAGGTAGATGCCCCAGGGGCCGAGGTTGTCGGCGTTGAGGTAGGACGGGAGTGCGTGCTTTTGGCCAGCAATGTTGGTCGGCGCTGCGGAAGACATCGGTTGGTTCCGGGGTGGAGGATGGCCGCAAGCTTAGGCTTGGCGGCCCGCCGGAATCCAATGCCGTTTGCTCATCCGGTTATGCAAGACTCGCATAACCTTTGAGGATGACTTATCAACGTTGTGTTCCGGTGCGTGTCAGCCTTCCGACAAGGTCGACCACACCTGGTCCACCAGCTGCCGCTTGCGCCGTGCCCCCGCACCGCGCCGCTCGCCGCCGTTCTCCCCCGGTTTCTCGCGATACAAGCGTATCTCCATGTCGATCGACAACGGCAAGCCGCGCGCCGACTCCGCCCGCACCAGCTTGCCCTGCGCCACCTCCTCGCGCACCGCGCTCTCCGGCAGGAACGCCATGCCGTGGCCGGACAGCGCCATGACCTTGAGCGCCTCGGCCATGTCGGTCTCGTAGCATTTGTCGAGCTTGAGCGCTTCGGCGGTATCCGACAGCAGCAGGTCGACCATGCGCCCGAGGAAGGCATTGGGGGTGTAGCTCAGGAACGGCACCGGTTTCTTGTCGGTCCCGGGCAGCCGGAACTGCGGCTTGCCGGCGGCATCCGGCACGCTGTACGGCGACAGCCGCTCGGTACCGAGCACCAGCATGTCGTACCGCGCCGGATCGAGCTGGATGGCCTGGCGCGCATGGTGGTAGACCATCACCAGGTCGCAGCCGCCCTCGACCAGCATCAGCACCGCATCATGGACGTTGAGCGCGCGCAGCCGGCACGGCAGCGTGCCGATCTTGCGTTCCAGCGCCTTGAGCCATTCCGGGAAGAACGTAAGCGACAGCGTATGCGGCACCGCGAACTCCAGCACCTGCGCGTTGGCCGAGCGCTGCCCGCGCATCAGCGCGCGCGTTTCGCTGACCTGCGCCAGCATGGCCAGCGCCTGCTCGTAGAACACCTTGCCGGCAGACGTCAGGCTGGTGGGGTAGCTGGAGCGGTCGATCAGTTCGGTCCCGACCCATGCCTCCAGCGACTGGATGCGCCGGGAGAAAGCGGGCTGCGTCACGTGGCGCAGCTCGGCCGAGCGCGAGAAGCTGTGCGTCTCGGCCAGGCTGACGAAGTCTTCAAGCCATTTGATTTCCATGACGCAGGATTATCCACCAGCGGCACGGGCGCCGTCACGTGGCTTCGCCGGCCTGCCGGCGCTACGCTTGCGTCGTTACGCGTCCTGCGTGGCGTCGCCCACGTCCACCGCAAGGGCGTCCGCGCTGCGCTCCGCCTCGCCACCCTTTGCCGCCGCGCGGGCCTGGATGTCCCACATCTCCGCATAGCGGCCGCGCGCGCGCATCAGTTCGGCATGCGTGCCGCGCTCGACCACGCGGCCGTGGTCCATCACCAGGATCTGGTCGGCATGCACCACGGTGGAAAGGCGGTGCGCGATCAGCAGCGTGGTGCGGTTCTGCGCCAGCCGCATCAGCTCGGCCTGGATCGCCTGCTCGGTGCGTGAATCGAGCGCGGAGGTGGCTTCATCGAAGACCAGTACCGGCGGATTCTTCAGCAGCGTGCGCGCGATCGCCACGCGCTGCTTCTCGCCGCCGGACAGCTTCAGGCCGCGCTCGCCCACCGGCGTGTCGTAGCCCTGCGGCAGCTCGCGGATAAATGTGTCGATCTGCGCCGCCTGCGCCGCGGCGATGACTTCCTCGCGCGTCGCGTCCGGGCGCCCGTAGGCGATGTTGTAATAGATGCTGTCGTTGAACAGCACCGTGTCCTGCGGCACGATGCCGATGGCGCGGCGCAGGCTGTCCTGCGTGATCGCGCGGATGTCCTGGCCGTCAATCTCGATCGCGCCGCTGTTGGCGTCATAGAAGCGGAACAGCAGCCGCGCCAGCGTCGACTTGCCCGAGCCGCTGTGGCCGACCACCGCGGTGGTGGTGCCTGCCGCGATATTGAAATCGACGCCGTCCAGGATCGTGCGGTCCGGCTCGTAGCCGAAGCGCACGTCGCGGAACCGCACCTGCGCGCCGTTGACCGTGAGCGGTTGCGCGCCGGGCGAATCCGCCACTTCCTGGTGCGTGCCCAGCAGCACGAACATCCGGTCCATGTCGGTGGTGGCCTGCTTGATCTCGCGGTAGATCACGCCGAGGAAGTTCAGCGGGATATAGAGCTGGATCATCAGCGTGTTGACCAGCACCAGGTCGCCCAGCGTCAGCTTGCCGTCGACCACGCCCACGGTGGCGCGCCACAGGATCAGGATCAGCCCAGCGGCGATGATGACCTGCTGGCCGAAGTTCAGGAACGACAGCGAATTCTGCGAGCGGATCGCCGCGGCGCGGTAATTGAGCAGGTTCTCGTCGTAGCGCCGGGCTTCGTATTCCTCATTGCCGAAGTACTTGACGGTCTCGAAGTTCAGCAGCGAATCGATCGCCTTCTGGTTGGCGCGCGAATCCAGCTCGTTCATCTTGCGGCGGAAGTGCGTGCGCCATTCCGTCACGACGATGGTGAAGACGATATAGCTGACCAGCGCGCAGCCGGTGATCGCCGCAAACCAGATGTCGTAGTGCAGGATGAAGAAGCCAATCACCAGCCCCATCTCCACCAGCGTGGGCAGGATGCTGTACAGCGAGTACGAGATCAGCGACTGGATGCCGCGCGTGCCGCGCTCGATGTCGCGGCTCATGCCGCCGGTCTGCCGGTCCAGGTGGAAGCGCAGCGACAGCGCATGCAGGTGGCGAAACACCTGCAGCGCGATCTCGCGCACGGCGCTCTGCGTGACCTTGGAAAAGAGGATCTCCCGCAACTCGGTGAACAGCGTCGCCGACAGCCGCAACATGCCGTAGGCGACGATCAGCCCGACCGGCACCACCAGCAGCGCGCGCGGGTCGCCCGCGGTGATATTCATGCTGTCGATCAGGCGCTTCATCAGCACCGGCACGCCCAGGTTGGCCACCTTGGCCGCCACCAGGCACGCGAGCGCCAGCATCACGCGCCACTTGTAGTGCCAGACATAGGGCAGCAGGTTGCGGACAGTCTGCCAGTCGCTGCGGGGGGCGCGCTGGCCGGGGAAGAGCTTGACCGAGGCAGGGTCGGGGGCCTGCTCGGCGGTCGTGGAATAGCGGCGCATACGTTAGAATCCGGGCCAATGCGCGATTGTCGCAGGAATCGCATTGCGCGGCAGGCGAAGGGTTTTTCGCCGCGGCCCGCGCCCCCCTTCAGAAGTCCACCCGCATACCGTCATGAACGCTCCCCATACCGTCCCCGCCCTGCCCGCCGGCAAGAACCCCGCGCTGCGCGTGGTGCCGATGCCTGCCGACGCCAACGTGCACGGCGACGTATTCGGCGGCTGGATCATGGCGCAGGTGGATATTGCGGGGTCGATCCCGGCGGTCGAACGCGCGCAAGGCCGTGTCGCGACCGTGGCGGTCAATTCCTTCCTGTTCAAGCACCCGGTGTTCGTCGGCGACCTGGTGAGTTTCTACGCCGATATCGTCAAGACCGGGCGTACCTCGATCACCGTTGCGGTGGAGGTCTATGCGCAGCGGATGCGGCATAGCAATGAGATCGTCAAGGTGACGGAGGCGACGTTGACGTATGTGGCGACGGATGAGTCGCGGCAGCCGCGGGTGTTGCCGACGGCTTGAAGGCAACGACCGTCGCGGGTTTTCTCCCCTCTCCCGCAAGCGGGAGGGGAGAAAGAATGGGGTAGAGGAAAGTCCCTCGGCCCCTCACTCGAACTTCGTAAAATCCGGCTTCCGCTTCTCAAAGAACGCGCTGAACGCCTCCTTCGCCTCCGGCGCCACCAGCATGCGCCGGAACACCTCGCCCTCGTCGGCCATCTGTTTTTCCACTTCGGCCACCGCGCCCGACTTCATCAAACGCTTGGTCTCGCGCAGCGACGAAGCCGGCAGCGCCGCCAGCTTGCGCGCCTGCTGCAGCGCGAAGTCGTGCAGTTCCGCCACGGGCAGCACGCGCGTCACCAGGCCGATGTCCAGCGCTTCCTGCGCGCTGAAGGCCTCGCCCAGCATCAGCTTCTCCGCGGCGCGCTGGTAGCCGACCAGGCGCGGCAGCAGCAGGCTCGAGGCCGCCTCGGGGCACAGTCCCAGCTGCACGAACGGCAGCGACAGCCTGGCTGTCTCCGACGCATAGACGAAGTCGCAATGCAGCAGCATGGTGGTGCCCACGCCGACCGCCGCGCCGCTGACCGCCGCAACGACAGGCTTGCTGGCATGGCTGATCTGGTACAGGAACTGGAACACCGGCGCCTGTTCCGCGCCCTCGCCTGCAGTCGGCGGGCGTTGCATGAAATCTTCCAGGTCATTGCCGGCGGTAAAGATCTCGGGCTTGCCGCGCAGCAGGATCACGCGCACATTGCGATCGGTCTCGGCCGCGCGCAGTGCGTCGGCCAGCGCCTGGTACATCGCCGCGGTGATGGCGTTTTTCTTGTCGATGCGGTCGAACTCGAGCGTCAGGATGCCCTGCTCGATGCGGGTAAGGATGCTCATGATCTCCTCGTTTTTTGGTGGCTGTGGCAATCAGACGCGCTCGAAGATCCCTGCGGCGCCCATGCCCGTGCCGACGCACATGGTTACCATGCCGTACTTCAGGTTATGGCGGCGCAGCGCATGCACCACCGTGGCGGAGCGGATCGCACCGGTGGCACCCAGCGGGTGGCCCAGCGCGATCGCGCCGCCCATGCGGTTGACCCTGGCGGGATCGAGATCCAGGTCGCGCATCACGGCCAGCGATTGCGCGGCGAACGCTTCGTTCAGCTCGATCCAGTCGATCTGGTCCTGCGTCAGGCCCGCCGCCTTCAGCGCGGCCGGGATCGCTTCCTTCGGGCCGATGCCCATGATCTCGGGCGGAACGCCGCGCACCGCGAACGAGACGAAGCGCGCCAGCGGCACCAGGTTGAACTGCTTGAGGATCTTCTCCGAAACCAGGATCAGCGCGCCGGCGCCGTCCGAGGTCTGCGAGCTGTTGCCGGCGGTGACGCTGCCCTTGTTGGCAAACACGGGGCGCAGCTTGCCGAGGCCTTCCAGCGTGGTGTCAGGACGCGGACCTTCGTCGAGCGAGATGGTCCGCGTCTTCACGCTGACCTGGCCGCTGGCGAGGTCGGGGAAGCGCTCGACGATCTCGATCGGCGTGATCTCGTCCTTGAACTCGCCGGCCTGCTGCGCCGCGATGGCCTTCTGGTGCGAAGCGAGCGAGAACGCATCCTGGTCCTCGCGGCTGACCTTCCACTGCTGCGCCACCTTCTCGGCGGTCAGGCCCATGCCATAGGCAATGCCCACGTTCTCGTCGCGCGTAAAGATGTCCGGCGACATCGACGGCGAGTTGCCCATCATCGGCACCATGCTCATCGACTCGATGCCGGCGGCGATCATCGCGTCGGACTCGCCCACGCGGATGCGGTCGGCCGCCATCGCCACGGCGCTCACACCCGAGGCGCAGAAGCGGTTCACGGTGATGCCGCCCACGGTATTGGGCAGGCCCGACAGCAGCGCGCCGATGCGGGCCACGTTCAGGCCCTGCTGCGCTTCGGGGATCGCGCAGCCGACGATGGCGTCCTCGATCAGCTTCGGGTCCAGGTCCGGCACCTGAGCCACCGCGGCCTTCAGGATGGTGGCCAGCAGGTCGTCCGGGCGCGTGTTCTTGAACGCGCCCTTGGGCGCCTTGCCGATCGGCGAGCGGGTGGCCGCAACGATATATGCGTCTTGCAGTTGTTTCATGATGTCCGTTCCTCGCTTGCCTGATTAGTTGCGCACCGGCTTGCCGGTCTGCAGCATGCCCATGATGCGCTCCTGCGTCTTGCCGGTTCCCAGCAGGTCGATGAAGGCCTTGCGCTCCAGCGTCAGCAGCCAGTCTTCGCTGACCGGCGAGCCGGCCTCGACGTCGCCGCCGCACACCACGTCGGCGATGCGGGAGGCGATCAGGAAGTCATGCGCGGAGATAAAGCCGCCGTCGCGCATATTGACCAGCGATGCCTTGATGGTGGCGATGCCCGAGCGGCCAGCCACCGGCACCAGCGCCGGCAGCGGCGCGCGGTATCCGGCATCGGCCAGCGCGCGCACTTCATTCTGCGCCACGTGCAGCAGCTCGTGCACGTTGAAGACGATCCTGTCTGACGGCTGCAGGTAGCCCATCTGGCGCGCTTCCAGCGCCGATGCGGATACCTTGGCCATCGCCGCGCTCTGGAAGCGGCTGGTCAGGAATTGCAGGTAGTTGGTGCTGCCCGCTGCCTGGGCGGCGCGTGCTGCGGCCAGCGAAGCTTCCTTCAGGCCACCGCCGGCGGGCACCAGGCCCACGCCGACTTCGACCAGGCCGATGTACGTTTCCAGCGCAGCCACGCGTGCCGCCGAATGCAGCATCAGCTCGCAACCGCCGCCCAGCGCGATGCCGGACGCCGCCGACACCACCGGCACCGACGCGTACTTCACGCGCATCATGCCGTCCTGGAACTTCTTCACGAACGGCTCGATGCCCTTGGCGCCGCCCATCATGAAGGCCGGCATCGCCGCCTCCAGGTTGGCGCCCGCCGAGAACGGGCCGCCCGGCGCGCCGAGTTGCAGCGAAGTCGGCTGCCACACCACCAGGCCCTTGTACTGCGCTTCGGCGAGGTCGATGGCGCGGGTCAGGCCGTCGATCACGTCCGGGCCGATGGTGTTCATCTTGCTCTTGAACGAGACCACCAGCACGTCGTCCTGGCCTTCGCTGACCCAGATGCGCACGGCGTCGTTCTCCTCGACGGTGCGGCCCGCCTTGCGCGGATCGGCGGCGGCATCGCCCTTCAGCGCGGCACGGAACGCCTGGCGCTGGTACACCGGCAGCGTGCTGCGCGCGACGAACGACTGCGTCGCCGGCGACCACGAACCTTCGGCGGCATGCACGCCCTGGCGCTCGGCGACGGGGCCTTCAAAGACCCATGCCGGCAGCGGCGCGGCCGACAGCGCCTTGCCGCTTTCCACGTCTTCCTTCACCCACTCGGCCACCTGCTTCCAGCCGGCCGACTGCCAGTCCTCGAACGGCCCGGAGTTCCAGCCGAAGCCCCAGCGGATCGCCAGGTCGATATCGGCGGCCGAGCCGGCGATCTGCTCCAGGTACACGGCGATGTAGTGGAACACGTCGCGGAACACCGCCCACAGGAACTGCGCCTGCGGGTTGGTCGACTCGCGCAGCAGCCTGATGCGCTCGGCCGGTTCCTTCTTCAGCATGCGCACCACGATCTCGTCGGCCTTCTTGCCCGACTCGACATACTGGCCGGTCTTGGCGTCCAGCACCTTGATGGCCTTGCCTTCCTTCTTGTAGAAGCCGGCGCCGGTCTTCTGGCCCAGCGCGCCAGCATCGACCAGGCCCTTGAGCACGGCCGGCGTCTTGTACACCGGCGCGAACGGGTCGTCGTGCAAATTGTCCTGCATGGTCTTGATCACGTGCGCCATGGTGTCCAGGCCGACCACGTCCGCGGTACGGAAGGTGGCGGACTTGGCGCGGCCCAGCTTGGAGCCGGTCAGGTCGTCGACCACGTCGAACGGAATGCCGAATTTCTCGGCCTCGGCGAACACCGCCAGGATCGAAAAGATGCCGACGCGGTTGGCGATGAAGTTGGGCGTGTCCTTGGCGCGCACCACGCCCTTGCCGAGCGTGGTGGTCAGGAAGGCTTCCAGCTTGTCGAGGATCTCAGGCTGCGTGGTCGCGGTCGGGATCAGCTCGACCAGGTGCATGTAGCGCGGCGGGTTGAAGAAGTGGACGCCGCAGAAGCGCGACTTCAGGTTGTCCGCATTTTCCCCGCCTAACCCGTCGGACAGCGCGGTGATCGACAGGCCCGAGGTGTTGGTGGCGAAAATCGCATGCGAGGCCAGGTGCGGCGCGACCTTCTTGTACAGGTCATGCTTCCAGTCCATGCGCTCTGCGATCGCCTCGATCACCAGGTCGCACTCCTTGAGCAGCGCGATGTCGTCTTCGTAGTTGGCCGCCTGGATCAGGCCGGCTTCGTCCTTGATGCCCAGCGGCGCGGGCGACAGCTTCTTCAGGTTCTCGATGGCACGCAGGGCGATGCCGTTCTTCGTGACCGGGGAAGCGGACGGGGCCCCTCCCCCGTCCTTGTCCTTCGCGGGAAGGTCGAACAGCACCACGGGCACGCGCGCGTTGATCAGGTGGGCGGCGATCTGCGCCCCCATGACGCCGGCACCCAGCACGGCGACTTTCTTGACGATGAAATTGGACATGCTCGCTCCTGGATTAGTGAGCGTTGAGGTGAGAGTTTTTGCGGGCTCTTGCGTTGGCGGTCGGCGTTCTCTCCTCTCCCGCGAGCGGGAGAGGGGAGCAGACCGGCGGCATGGAAAGCCGCCTCAACGAATCAGAACAAATCCGCGTCCAGCGCCATCAGCGAAGCCGAACCCGCGCGCGCCTTGCGGATCTCGCCGGCGGTTTCAGGCAGCAGCTTGGCAAAGTAGAAGCGCGCCGTAGCCAGCTTGGCGGTGTAGAATCTGTCGCCGCTGGCTTCCTTCTCCAGCGCGATCTTGGCCATCCGCGCCCAGAAGTACGAGAACACCAGGTGGCCCACCACGCGCAGGTATGGCACCGCGGCAGCGCCTACCTCGTCGGCGTTGCCCATCGCCTTCATGCCGATTTCCATGGTCAGCTTCTGCACCTTGTCGCCCAGGTCGGCCAGCGGGTTGACGAACTCCTGCATGGCTTCGTTGGTGCCCTCTGCTTCCACGAACTCTTGCACGATCTTGCCGAAGGCCTTCATCTTGGCGCCCATGTCGCCCAGGATCTTGCGGCCCAGCAGGTCCAGCGACTGGATCGTGTTGGTGCCTTCGTAGATCATGTTGATGCGGGCGTCGCGCACGTATTGCTCCATGCCCCATTCGGAGATGTAGCCGTGGCCACCGAACACCTGCATGCCTTCGTTGGTCGAGGTGAAGGCGTTGTCGGTCAGGAAGGCCTTGATCACCGGCGTCAGCAGCGCGACCAGGTCGCCGGCCTGCTTGCGCACGGCTTCGTCCGGGTGCGACAGTTCGCGGTCGATCTGCAGCGCGGTCCAGTAGCTGAAGGCGCGACCGCCTTCGGCGTAGGCGCGCTGGGTCAGCAGCATGCGGCGCACGTCGGGGTGCACGATGATCGGGTCGGCGGCCTTTTCCGGCGCCTTCGGGCCGGTCAGCGCGCGCATCTGCAGGCGGTCCTTGGCGTAGGCGACCGAGTTCTGGTACGCCACCTCGGTCAGGCCCAGGCCCTGCGCGCCCACGCCCAGGCGCGCGGCGTTCATCATCACGAACATGGCGTTCAGGCCCTTGTTGGCCTCGCCCACCAGCCAGCCGCGCGCGCCGTCCAGGTTCATCACGCAGGTGGCGTTGCCGTGGATGCCCATCTTGTGCTCGATCGAGCCGCACTGGATGCCGTTGCGCTCGCCCGGGTTGCCGCTGGCATCGGGGATGAACTTGGGCACCACGAACAGCGAGATGCCCTTGGTGCCGCCGGGCGCGTCCGGCAGGCGGGCCAGCACCAGGTGGATGATGTTTTCGGCCAGGTCGTGCTCGCCGGCGGAGATGAAGATCTTGGTGCCGGTGATCAGATAGGAGCCGTCGGCCTGCGGCTCGGCCCTGGTGCGCAGGATGCCCAGGTCGGTGCCGCAATGCGGCTCGGTCAGGCACATGGTGCCGGTCCAGACGCCGGACACCAGCTTGGGCAGGTAGGCCTGCTGCAACTCCGGCGTGCCGTGCGCATGCAGCGCCTCATAGGCGCCGTGCGACAGGCCCGGGTACATGGTCCACGCCTGGTTGGCCGAGTTCAGCATCTCGTAGACCACGTTGTTGACCACGATCGGCAGGCCCTGGCCACCGAAGGCCGGGTCGCACGCCAGCGCCGGCCAGCCGGCCTCGACGTACTGCTGGTAGGCCTCCTTGAAGCCGGTGGGGGCCTTGACCACGCCGTCGCCGACATAGGTGCAGCCCTCGCGGTCGCCCACCTGGTTGAGCGGGAACACCACGTCCGAGCAGAACTTGCCGGCTTCCTCGATGACCTGGTTGATGGTGTCCGCGTCGATGTCCGCGTGCGGCGGCATCGCCTTGAGTTCGGCTTCGGCGCCGAGCAGTTCATGGAGCACGAACTGCATGTCGCGCAACGGTGCGGTGTACTGGCCCATCAGAGACTCCTTGGAGTTATACGATGCCGCCACGCCGCCCGCCTCGCTTGTCGCGATCCGGTCCGACCCGACGGCCTCAGGTACGGTAAGACTGAATCAGTTTGTTGAGCGCGACCATGGCAAGCTCGGCACTGTCAGGCAGGCGCAGGAAACGGGCGTCATGATGCAAGCCTAGTTCAAGGCTATACATCTCGAACAGCATCAGGCGCGGATCGCAATCCGCGCGCAAATGGCCCTCTTCCTTGGCCTGGTCGATGGCGCGATTCAGCGCTGCCCGCCAGATGGTGACGCTCTTGACCAGCTCGTCACGCACCAGGCTGCCGGTACGGTCGTCGTACTCCACGGCGCCGCTGATGTAGATACACCCAGTCGTCACTTCCTGGATGCGCTTCTCCATCCAGCGCCGCACCATCGACCACAGCCGGGGCAGTCCGCGCGGCTCCTGCAGCGAAGGGTAGAACACCTCCTGCTCGAACCTGCGGTGATACTCCCGCACCACCTCCACCTGCAGGTCTTCGCGCGAACCGAAGTGCGCGAAGACGCCGCTCTTGCTCATCTGCATCCGTTCCGCGAGCAGGCCGATGGTCAGACCCTCAAGCCCGTCGCGGGACGACAGTTCCAGTGCGGCATCCAGAATTGCCACGCGCGTCATTTCACCCTTGCGCATGGGCGCGGGGGAGGCGGCGGCGGATTCGAGACGGGCTGACTGGTGTCGCATGTTATTTCTCCGTTCTGCAAAGGCCCTGCTGCGGCCTGTGCGTATGACCCTGACGTTGCATTTTGTTTGCGGAAGCTGGCGAATTTGCCGCTGCATACCGCGAATGCACGCAGTCTAAGCCAAAAAAGAACGGTCGTTCAGATTATTCTGGCGCAGCAGTCGACCTTCAAGCTTTTAATTAGACCCGTGTTTCTAAATGGGCCGCAATGCAGCATGCCCGTCACGCAAGGCGACGCAACGGCTCGCAAGCCGTGCGTTGCCGCATGGCAGCAAACGGACAGTGGCAACCGTTTCAGTAGCGCCCCGTGACGCCGGCGATGATCACGCCGAGCCGCAGCAGCATGTACGCGGTCCAGTTCGCCAGCCGGTGCAGCGGCGAGCGCCGTGCATGGGCTTCCGGCATGACGCGCACGCTGCGGTGCGCAATGGCGCTTTCCAGCGCCGTGCGCAGTTCCGCGGCAAAGGCAGCATCATAAACGGCCACGTTGGCTTCGCGCGCCAGCAGCAGGCTGAACGGGTCCATATTGCTCGAACCCACGGTGGCCCACGCTTCGTCGACCACGCCGACCTTGGCGTGCAGGAAGCTCTCTGCGTACTCGTAGATCTCCACGCCGGCTTCCAGCAGGGAGGCATAGAGCGCGTGCGTGGCGTAGTGCTGCAGCCGGTATTCGACCATGCCCTGCAGCAGCAGCCGCACGCGCACGCCGCGCGCGCGGCAGGCCAGCAGCGCGCGGCGCATCTTGTGGCCGGGCAGGAAGTAGGCGTTGGCCAGGATCACATCATGGCGCGCGGCGCCGAGCGCGCGCAGGTATTCGCGCTCGATGGTGCGGCGGTTGCGCAGGTTGTCGCGCAGCAGCAGCGCGGCCCGCACGCCGCCGGTGGGCTCGGCACGGGGTGGCAGGTCGGTCAGCAGCGGGTAGTCGGCCACCGCTGCGGCGCGGCCGCTGCCGTACGTGTCGCGCAGCGCCAGGCGCCACCAGAGCCGTTCGGCGGTCAGCGCGATGCGGTCCACCAGCGGGCCGCTGACCTGCACCGCGAAGTCGTAGCGCGGTCCCAGGTTGGTGCCTTCGAACGGGCCGTGGTTGAGGTCGTCGATGATGTTGATGCCTCCGACGAAGGCCACCTGCCCGTCGATCACCGCCAGCTTGCGGTGCAGCCGGCGCAGGTGGCGCCGGGCCAGCCGGAAGCCGTGCAGCTTGCGGTAGACGCGCAGCTGTACGCCGCCACCGCTCAGGCGCTCGGCCATGGCGGCGGGCATGTCGCCGGCGCCGAAGCCGTCGACGGTGACGCGAACCGAGACGCCGCGCGCGGCGGCACGTACCAGCGCTTCGCTGACGGCGCGGCCAATGTCGTCGTCGGCATAGATGTAGGTTTCCAGCACTACCTGGAAAGCGGCCTGGTCGATCGCTTCGATCAGCGCGGGAAAGAAGTCCTGGCCGCCGTGCAGCAGGCGCACGGTGTTGCCGCTGGTCGGCTTGCCGCGGCGCCATGTCCAGCGCAGCATGCGATGGCGTTGCCCGTCGGCAGTGTTTTCGGCAGTGCCAGCGGCGGTCACATGCGGCCGCTCGGAGTGGGATATCCGTGACATGCCGAGATTATCGGACAGAATGCTGTCCGGAAGGCGCCCCGTGCACATGTGGGCGGATCTCTGCTATCGTCGTTGCCATCATCGACGCGCCCCCCACGGATCCTGATCGTGAAGGTATTCGGCATCACCGGCTCGTCCGGCAGCGGCAAGACCACGCTGCTCGACCAGCTGATCCCCCGCTTTGTCGCCGCCGGCGTGCGCGTGGCCGGCGTCAAGCACACCCACCACGGCTTCGATCCCGACACGCCGGGCAAGGACTCCTGGCGCATGCGCGAGGCCGGCTGCGCCAACGTGGTGCTGGTCGGCGCGCGCCACCTGACGTTGATGCGACACTATCCCGAGGCAGTGCCTTCGCCGGAGCTGGACGACGCGCTGGCGGTGCTGCCGGCCGACATCGACCTGGTGCTGGTGGAGGGCTACAAGCGCAGCGATTTTCCAAAGCTGGAGGTGTTCCGGCCCGGGCTGGGGCGTGCGCCGCTGTGGGACGAAGTACCGGGGGTGGTGGCGGTGGCTAGTGAAGATGTCGCGGGCACCGCGGCGATGACGTCGTTGCCGGTGCTGGATTTGAACGATCCGGATGCGGTGTTCGCCTTTATCCGCGACTATTCGAGCCGCTAGCTGTTCCCCGACGCGGCCTGCGCGACTGCCTCAGGCAGCCTTGTCCCGCTGCTCGGCCGCCGCTTCCACAGCCTCCTTGTGCGCACGACCCAGTTCCGCCACCAGCGGCACATGGTCCGACCGCTGCGCCCAGTCCCGCCCGGTCAGCGCGTGCGCGCGCTCGATCTCGAAGCCGCGCACGTAGATCCGGTCCAGCTGCCACCACGGCATATGGCTCGGGAACGTATGCAGCCGCGCGCCGCGCGCGTGCGACGCCTCCACCGCATGCAGCGTATTGCAGATCTGCGCATCGAGCCGGTGGTTCCAGTCGTTGAAGTCGCCGGCGATCACCAGCGGCACCCCCTCGGGCACCACGTTGCGCACGCGCTCGACCAGCGCCTCGGCCTGGCGGGCGCGGCTGCGGGCGAACAGGCCGAAATGCACGCAGATCAGGTGGGTCTCGATGCCGTTGATGTCCGCCACCGCATGCAGCAGTCCGCGCTGTTCGAAGCGGTGGTCGGAAATGTCGAGGTTTTCGGACATCAGGATCGGATGGCGCGACAGGATCGCGTTGCCGTGATGGCCGTAGTCATAAACCGCGTTGCGCCCGTAGACCGAATGCGGATACGCATCGGTCGCCAGGTAGTTGAGCTGGGTATGGTCGGGATCGAACAGCGCCGCCGCCACCAGGCGGTCGTTGCGGTCCTGCACTTCCTGCAGGAAGACGATGTCCGCATCCATCGCATGCAGGCCGGCCCGCACGTTCTGGATGCGCGGGCGCCGCGACAGGCCGGTCACCCCCTTGTGGATGTTGTAGGTGACCACGCGCAGTTTCATGGCTGCGCTCCGCATAGCGCCTGCTGCCCGGCGGCACCGGCCGCGCGCCAGGCCAGCTGGCGGATGGCTTCGGCATTGCTGCTGGAGAAGCATTGGGCGGCGGCCTGCTCCCACGGCAGCCACTTGTATTGCAGGTGCTCGCGTGGCGCCAGCATCACCGGCAACGCTTCATGCACGCGCAGGCCGAACCAGTGCTCGGTATTGCGCGTGACGCCTTCGGCGTAGCGGTGCCGCCACTGCGGGTAGATCTCGTACTGGATCGAATGGCCCCAGTCGGCCAGCAGGTGCTCGCCGGTAATGATGCCGGTTTCCTCCGCCACCTCGCGTGCGGCGGTCAATGCCAGGGGTTCGTCCAGGGTATCGAGGCTGCCGGTCACGGACTGCCAGAACCCCGGGCGATCGGCGCGTTCCAGCAGCAAGACTTGAAGATCTGGCGTGTAGATCACGACCAGCACGGATTCCGGAATCTTGTAGGGCATGGGACTGGGCGAAAGGACAAACCCAAGGATAGCGCAGCCGCGCGCGCTTGCCACGCGAAAGCGCGGTCCCCGGGACCGATGGCCCCTGTCTCAGGCTGCGTTGCGCGCGGAGGCGTGGGGCGCCAGGTACGGCTCGGTGCCCTGCCCGGTGCCTTGATGCTGCCAGGTATCGAACACCTGCGGCGAGTCGCCATGGCCCCAGGCGGCACGCAGCTGGTCCATCAGCGGCGCCAGCGACTCGCGGTAGCGCCGCGAGGCAGAGCGGGCGCGCTCGGCCAGCACGTCGGCGCTCAGCCGCGCCTGGGCCTGCAGGTGTACGCGCTCCTGTGCGATGTCCTTCTCACGCTGGCCAAGGGCGTTGTACTTCTGGATCAGGAAGCGCTGGTAGTCGCCGCCATCGACGCCCTGGGCAGCCTGCGCATTGACCTGCTCGAAGCGCAGCACGATGCTGCCGGTTTCCTGCTCGATATGGGCGGCCTCGGCGTCAAGCGCCTGCAGCGCTTCCTGGTGGCGCTGGGCATCGCGGCGCAGCGCCTGCACCTGCGCGGCCTCGTCCTCGAACACGCGCTGGGCCGCCAGGTAGGCCTGCACCGACGGCTGCGGCGCCACAACCAGCAGCGGGTCAGCGCCGCCGGCACGCTGGCCGTCGAGCAGCGCGTCGTCCGCCAGGCGCAGGTTGCCCAGCTCATCGAGCCAGCGCCCGCGTGTCATGACCGCGCCGACGGTGTCCAGCGCCAGCCGGCGCAGCGCTTCGGCACGCTGCATCTCGACCGGTTCGGCCAGCGGCTGCGGCGACGCCGCCTGCACGGCATGAGCGATATCCGGCACGCAGGCGGCCACCGTGGTAGCCACCGATTCGGACATGGCCACCGCCGCGCGGCGCTGGGCGCGGCGCAGCTCGAAGCGGGCCAGCAGCATCATTACCAGCCCGGCCACCAGCCAGGTCACGATGGTTTCCTGGTGAGCCAGCAGGAACTGGCGGATCAGTTCGGTATCCAGATTCATGTTCACGAATTTCCTCCCGAGCGCCGGGAACCTTCATCGCGGAGGCCCCTCGGCAAATTACGTGTCAAAGAAAGGAGACACGGCCGTCGCGGGCTTCGTTCCTAGCGGTAACAAATCGAAACCAAAGCGCTGCAGGCGGCACCGCGGGCGCGGTATTGCGCAGAAAGCAAAAAAGCCGCGCATCGGCGCGGCTTTCTTTACCCGGGAGGCACAGCAACTCAGGCGTTCGGCTTCGGTTCCGCAGCGCGCAGGCGGATGTGCAGCTCGCGCAGCTGCTTCTCGTCGACCGAGCTCGGGGCCTGGGTCAGCAGGTCCTGGGCGCGCTGGGTCTTGGGGAAGGCGATCACGTCGCGGATCGAGTCGGCGCCGGCCATCATGGTCACGATACGGTCCAGGCCGAAGGCCAGGCCGCCGTGCGGGGGCGCGCCGTACTGCAGCGCGTCCAGCAGGTAGCCGAACTTGGCGCGGGCTTCCTCGTCGTTGATGTTGAGCGCGCGGAACACCTTGCTCTGGATGTCCGAGCGGAAGATACGGACCGAGCCGCCGCCCATTTCCCAGCCGTTCAGCACCATGTCGTAGGCCTTGGCCAGGCACTTGCCCGGGTCGGTCTCCAGGTATTCCAGGTGCTCGTCCTTGGGGCTGGTGAACGGGTGGTGCATGGCGACCCAGCGGGCGTCTTCCTCGTCGTACTCGAACATCGGGAAGTCCACCACCCACAGCGGCTTCCAGGCGTCCTCGAACAGGCCATTGGCCTTGCCGAAGTCGGAGTGGCCGATCTTCAGGCGCAGCGCGCCGATCGAGTCGTTGACCACCTTGGCCTTGTCGGCGCCGAAGAAGATGATGTCGCCGTCCTGGGCGCCGGTGCGCTTCAGGATCTCGGCAATGGCAGCGTCGTGCAGGTTCTTGACGATCGGCGACTGCAGGCCGTCGCGGCCCTTGGCCACTTCGTTGACCTTGATCCAGGCCAGGCCCTTGGCGCCGTAGATGCCGACAAACTGGGTGTAGGCGTCGATCTCGCCACGCGAGATGGCGCCGCCGCCCGGCACGCGCAGGCCGACCACGCGGCCGTTGTCGCTGTTGGCCGGGCCCGAGAACACCTTGAAATCGACGTCCTTCATCACTTCCGTCAGCTCGGTGAATTCCAGCTTGACGCGCAGGTCAGGCTTGTCCGAGCCGAAGCGGGCCATGGCTTCGCGGAACTCCATCACCGGGAACTTGGCGTCCAGGTCGACATCGATGGCGTTCTTGAACACCGTGCGCATCATGTCCTCGAACAGGTCGCGGATCTCCTGCTCGGTCAGGAACGAGGTCTCGCAGTCGATCTGCGTAAATTCAGGCTGGCGATCCGCGCGCAGGTCTTCGTCGCGGAAGCACTTGGTGATCTGGTAGTAGCGGTCGAAGCCCGAGACCATCAGCATCTGCTTGAAGATCTGCGGCGACTGCGGCAGCGCGAAGAAGTGGCCCGGGTTCACGCGCGACGGCACCAGGTAGTCGCGCGCGCCTTCGGGCGTGCTCTTGCCCAGCATCGGGGTCTCGATGTCGATGAAGCCCTGGGCGTCCAGGAACTTGCGCACTTCCATCGCCACCTTGTAGCGCAGGCGCAGGTTGTACTGCATCTGCGGGCGGCGCAGGTCCAGCACGCGGTGCGTCAGGCGGGTGGTTTCCGACAGGTTGTCGTCGTCGAGCTGGAACGGGGGCGTGACCGACGGGTTCAGCACGGTCAGCTCGTGGCACAGCACTTCGATCTTGCCCGAGGTCAGGTTGGCGTTCTCGGTGCCGGCCGGGCGCGGACGCACCTTGCCGGTGACGCGAATGCAGAACTCGTTGCGGATCTCTTCCGCGGCCTTGAACATCTCGGGGCGGTCCGGGTCACACACCACCTGCACCAGGCCTTCGCGGTCGCGCAGGTCGATGAAGATCACGCCGCCATGGTCGCGGCGGCGCTGGACCCAGCCGGTCAGGGCCACTTCCTGGCCCGAGAATTGTTCGGTCACCAGACCGCAGTAGTGAGTACGCATGGAGGACATAAGGAGAGATTCCCGGTAAAACGCTGCCGCCCGAAGCAGATCGGGCGGCTCGTATCTGTTTGAATGCTTAAGGATCGGTCGTCTCGACCGCTTCCCCGCTGCTGGCGCGGCTGGCCGGCGGCCGCTGCGGCGGCGGCGCGCTATCGCTCTTGCGGGGCAGCTCGGCCGGCGCCACCACGCCCATCGAGACGATGTACTTGAGCGCGGCATCGACGGTCATGTCGAGTTCGATGGTGTCGGCCTTGGGCATCATCAGGAAGAAGCCCGAAGTCGGATTCGGCGTGGTCGGCACGTAGACGCTGACGTACTCGCCCTGCAGGTGGTTCTGCACGTCGCCGCCGGGGCGGCCGGTCAGGAAGGCGATGGTCCACGAGCCCTCGCGCGGATACTGCACCAGCAGCGCCTTGCGGAAAGCATTGCCCGACGACGACAGCAGCGTGTCCGACACCTGCTTGACGCTGGTGTAGATCGGGCCGACCACGGGGATATGGCCCAGCAGCGCTTCCCACCAGCGCACCAGGCGCTGACCGATGAAGTTATGCGCCAGCAGGCCGACCAGCAGGATGAACAGCAGCGTCAGGATGGCGCCGAGGCCGGTGACGCGCTTGCCGAACATGAGCCGGTCCGGGCGCCAGGCCTCGGGCAGCAGTGCCAGGCTCTGGTCCATCGTGCCGATGATCAGGCTGAGCACCCACAGCGTGATGCCCAGCGGCACCAGCACCAGCAGACCGGTTAGGAACCAGGTCTTGAGGGCGGAAGTCTTCTTGGCGACCACGTGGCGATCCGGATCAGTGGCAGGCGCAGGCGCTGCCGCAACCGCCGGCGGCAGGCGCGGCGGCGGCGGTGGTGCTGGCCGAAGACGATTCGGCGGCGGCCGGGGCGCTGGCCGCTGCCGCGCCGGCAGCCGCACCGCCCGCGGCCGGCGCGCTGGTGCCGCCGCTGCCGCCGCGGAAGTCGGTCACGTACCAGCCCGAGCCCTTGAGCTGGAAGCCGGCCGCGGTCAGCTGCTTCTTGAACGAACCGGCGGCGCCGCACGACGGGCAGTCCGTCAGCGGGGCGTCGCTCATTTTTTGCAGCACATCGCGCCCGTGGCCGCAGGCGTCGCAACGGTAGGCATAGATCGGCATGGTGTCTTTTGGCGAGAAAACTACGGAAATCGGTACAAAGGCGGGCATCGCCGCCGGTGCCGGAGAGCGCGGAAACCCGCGCGCGCCGCCCCGCATGGCGATGCAAAGCCTTGAATTATAAACCGTTCTGTGGCTGGCTGATGACCGGAAATGGAGGGCTATCGGGGCCCTGCCTTGGGAGTGGCGAGGCGCCAGGTCAGGCGATATGCACTTCCTTGACCGGCGCGTGATCCGCGATCCACTGCGGCAGCAGCGAGCCGACCACCATGCCGCTGATCGAGAACATCAGGCCTACCATTTGCGGCGGGACCACCGCATCGGCGAAGGCGACCTCGCAGGTGAGCCACGAGGTCAGGCCCAGCAGGATCGCGGCCAGGCCGCCCTGGCGGGTGGCGTGCTTCCAGAACATGCCGAAGGCCAGCGGCACGAAGGACGACACCAGCGTGACCTTGTAGGCATTTTCGACCATATGGAAGATCGACAGGTGCGAGTTCAGCGCGAACAGCGTCACCAGCGTGGTGAACACCAGCACCACGCTCTGCATCACGCGCAGGAACTGCTTGTCGTCGAGATGGCGAAAGTACGGGCGCAGGATGTTCTCGGCAAAGGTCACCGACGGCGCCAGCAGCGTCGCCGAGGCGCAGCTCTTGATCGCCGACAGCAGCGCGCCGAAGAACATCACCTGGGCGAACATCGGGGCATGCTGCAGGATCAGTTGCGGCAGGATCAGCTGCGAATCGGTGTCGATGTACTTGGCCACCATGCCCGGATCGATCAGCGTGGCCGAATACGCCAGGAACATCGGGATAAAGGCGAAGCAGAAATACAGCACGCCGCCCAGCACCGAGGCGCGCCCGGCGATCTGCTCGGTGCGCGACGAAGTCACCCGCTGGAACACGTCCTGCTGCGGGATCGAGCCCAGCATCATGGTGAACAGCGCCGCGGCAAAGCCGATGATCTGCACGAAATCCAGCGCCGGCAGGAACTCGAACTTGCCCGCCGCGGCCGCGTGCGACACCACCGCCGTGACGCCGCCGGCCTGGCCGCTGACTTCGTAGCCGATATACACCATGCCGATCACGATGATGATCATCTGGATAAAGTCGGTGATCGCCACCGACCACATGCCGCCGAACAGCGTATAGACCAGCACGCTGGCAGCGCCGATCATCATGCCGGCCTCCTGCGACAGCGCGCCGTCCGAGACCGTATAGAACACCAGCCCCAGCGCCTTGATCTGCGCCGCGACCCAGCCCAGGTACGAGACCACGATGCACAGCGTGGTCAGCACCTCGGCCAGCCGGCCGTAGCGGTTGTGGTAGTAGTCGCCGATGGTCAGCAGGTTCATCCGGTACAGCGGCCGGGCGAAGAACAGGCCCACCAGGATCAGGCACAGCGACGAGCCGAACGGGTCGGACACCACCCCCGACAGCCCCTCCTTAAGGAACACGGCCGGGATGCCCAGCACGGTCTCGGAGCCGAACCAGGTGGCGAAGACGGTGGCGGTGACGATGTGGAACGGCAGGCTGCGCCCGGCGACGGCGAAATCGGTGGTGTTGCGTACGCGCAGCGCCGCCCACAGGCCGATGCCGACCGAGATTACCCAGTAGATGATGACGAACCAGATCAGCATGCCGCTGCCTATGCAGAAAGTGCCCTTGTGGCGAAAAACCGAATGCCGGGGCGGCTTGCGTGATACGTCAGGTGCGCCTGCCCGGAGTCCAATTCATCGGTCGGGGCCGCGTGAGGAGCTTCTTGGCGAGTTCCCGGAGCGGGAGCGCGCGGCAGGGCCTGCGGTCGTAGCCGAATCAAAACGCGGATTATAGCGACGCAGACCGGCGCGGGACAAAAAAATTCCCGGGTGGGGCAAATGCGCCACGCGGGTGCATCCGGAGCGCCACAACGGCTGGGAGCGAACGCTCAGCCGCCCAGCCGCCGCCACACCTGCCAGCGCTCCTGCCCCTGGAACACGGGCAGCGGCGCGGCCGAGGGCCGGTCTTCCAGGCGCTCGAAAGCGGTTCCCAGCAGAGCCGCCAGCTCGGCCTCGGGCATCGCGAAGGGCGGTCCGCCGCGGTTCTCGCCCACGTAGAAGTAGCCAGCCAGCAAGCCGCCCGGCGGCAGCAACTCGGCCACGCGGACGGCATAGGCGCCCCGCATCGCCGGCGGCAGCGCGCACAGGAAGGCACGCTCGTAGACCAGCTGGCATGGCGGCTGGGGCGTGAAGGCGAAGAAATCAGCCTGCTGCACCACCGCCCCGGCCGGACCCAGCGCGCGTTTGGCCGAGACCACCGCCTGCGCCGAAAAATCGATTGCCGTCACCGGCCAGCCCTGCTCGAACAGCCACGCTGCCTCCCAGCCGTTGCCGCAGCCCGGCACCAGCGTCGGGCACGGCGCGCGGCCGGCGATGAACTGGCGGAACTCCTCCGGCACGCCGCCTGCGTCCCAGGGCGTGAAGTGCTGCGCGAAGCGCTCGTCCCAGAATGACGGGTCGGCGGCGTTGCGCGTGCTGAACGCCGGGGCGGGCTTGGGCACGTCGGCCATGGGGACTGTCTCCTCGTTTGCCTGCTTACTCTTACTTATATAGCGGGTCGCTTGTCAGTAGCCGCCCCACGCCAGCACGTGCGTCAGCACGATGCCGGCGACAAAGCCGCCGACCAGCAGCAGCGCCGTGCCCAGCAGCCGGTTGGTGCGGCGCTGCTCGGCCACCAGCTGCGCCAGCAGCTTGTCCTGCTCGCCGTTGCCGGCCAGCGCGCGCCGCTCCAGGAACTGGTGCGCCAGCCGCGGGAAGTCCGGCAGCATCTTGGCCCACTGCGGGGCTTCCACCTTGACCCGCTCCCAGGCGCCCTTCCAGCCTACCTGCTCGTACATCCAGCGCTCCAGGAACGGCTTGGCGGTCTTCCACAGGTCCAGGTCCGGATCGAGCTGGCGGCCCAGTCCTTCGATATTGAGCAGCGTCTTCTGCAGCAGCACCAGCTGCGGCTGGATCTCGACATTGAAGCGGCGCGAGGTCTGGAACAGGCGCATCAGCACCATGCCCAGCGAGATTTCCTTCAGCGGCTTGTCGAAGTACGGCTCGCAGCAGGCGCGCACCGCGCTTTCCAGCTCTTCCACGCGGGTCTCGGGCGGGACCCAGCCGGATTCCACGTGCAGCAGCGCCACGCGGTGGTAGTCGCGGCGGAAAAAGGCGATGAAGTTCTGCGCCAGGTAGTTCTTGTCGAACTCAGACAGCGCGCCGACGATGCCGAAGTCCAGCGCGATGTAGCGGCCGAAGGACTCCGGCTGCACCGACACCAGGATGTTGCCCGGGTGCATGTCGGCATGGAAGAAGCCGTCGCGGAACACCTGGGTGAAGAAGATCTCGACGCCCTCCTCGGCCAGCTGGTGCATGTCGACGCCGGCCGCCTTGAGCGATTCGGTGCGCGAGATCGGGATGCCATGCATGCGCTCCATCACGAACACCGAGCTGCTGCACCAGTCCCAGAACACCTCGGGCACCAGCAGCAGGTTGGTGTCGGCAAAGTTGCGGCGCAGCTGGCTGGCGTTGGCCGCCTCGATCATCAGGTCGAGTTCGTCGTGCAGGTATTTGTCGAACTCGGCCACCACCTCGCGCGGCTTCAGGCGCTTGCCGTCGGCCCAGAAGCGCTCCAGCCAGGTGGCCATGTCGCGCATCAGCGCCAGGTCGCTGTCGATCACCGGCAGCATGCCCGGGCGCAGCACCTTCACCGCGACCTCGCGGCCGTGGTTGGGGCCGCCCTTGAGCGTGGCGAAGTGGACTTGCGCGATCGACGCGCTGGCCACCGGCTGGTGCTCGAAGGTGTCGAACAGCTGGGCGATCGGCCGACCCAGCGAGCGCTCGATGATCCTGACCGCCACCGCCGAGTCGAACGGCGGCACCTGGTCCTGCAGCTTGGCCAGCTCGTCGGCAATATCGGGCGGCATCAGGTCGCGGCGCGTCGACAGGACCTGGCCGAATTTGACGAAGATCGGTCCCAGCGCCGTCAGCGCGCGCCGCAGGCGCTCGCCACGCGGCATTTCGAGCTTGCGGCCGATGGTGATGACGCGCACCAGGAAACGGATCTTGCGGTTGCTGAAGCCGGACAGCACCAGCTCGTCCAGGCCGTAGTAAAGGATGACGAAGAGGATCTTGCCAAGGCGCAGGAGGCGGGTCATTCGGGAGTCTTCTCGGGGCCGGGGCGGGCAGTCAGGTTAGCGGTTGGCATGGGGTGGATGCGGCCGGGGCCGGACTCAGCGGTGCGGCGACGGCAGTTGGCCGGGTGCGGCGGGGTTGGCGCGCTCGAGCTTTTCCAGCCGCTTCTCCAGCCGGGCCAGGCTGTCGCGCAGCTGGCCCACGTCGGCGCCGAAGGCATCCAGCGCGGCGTGGCGCACCAGCGTCGGCTGCTCGTCCAGCAGGTAATCCGTAACGTTGTCGACCAGTGCACGGCCGATGCGCGTAGCCTGTTCGTGGACCTGGCGCGCGCCGCCGACCACGCGCTGCGCCACGCTGTCGCTGAGCGGCCCGCCCAGGATGCCGCGCAGCGCGAGGGACAGGTCTTCCTCGGCATCCCAGCGCAGGTTGCGGGCCAGCGCCGACACGGTATTGGCCAGTTCGGCATCGCCTTCGATGCGCACATGGCGCATGGCCGCGGCCTGGCCGCCCTCGGCGACATCGGCGGCAACCAGCGGCCACTGCTGCACCGGCACGCGCAGCGTCACCGCGGGGGCCTCGGCTTCCGGCGCCAGCTCGGTGCCACCGTGCTCGGTCACCTTCAGCGACAGCACGAAGGCGGCTGCATCGAAGCGGATCACGCGCCCGGCAAACGGCGCGAGCTGGTTGCGGGCCCACGGCTCCTGCTCGAGCAGGTGGTTCAGTGCCGAGACTGCTGGAGTGGCCAGGGCGGAAGGCAGAGTGTTCATGGCAGCGCGGGTTGGCTGGCTGGAAGACATGCGGGCATCCGGCGAGGTTGCACGCCAGGCGCCCAAATACAAAAAGGCCCACGCTTTCACGTGGGCCTCCATTCTAAGCTACTCCCCCGGGCGCATCACTCGCCACGGAGGCGCGGCATCACGACTCCTGCTGGATGCCGGCCAGCAGCCAGCCGCCGGTGCCGGTCGCCGGCTTGGCCAGGTTCCAGACCTCGGCGAACGGCTGCGCCGCCTCGCCCGCCTTCTCGCGGATCATGCCGGAGAAGCGCACGCTGGCGATATGCTGCGACGGCGTCGACTCGATGCCGAGCAGCTGGCCTTCCAGCGTGACCACGTCGGTCTTGTTGACCTCGGCGCCGCGCTCGGACAGGTCCATCTTGATCTCGGCGAACATTTCCGGCGTGGTGAATTCGCGGATGTCGTCGAGATTGCCGGCGTCCCAGGCCGCCTGCAGGCGCACGAAGTGGACCTTGGCGTTGCGCAGGAAGTTGTCGGTATCGAAGTCGGCCGGCACGCCCCACGGCTGCGGGGCCACGGCATCAGCTGCCACCGGCGCGGCCGCCGCGCCCGGCATCACCGGGTTGCTGGCCGGCGTGTTCAGCGGCTGGCGCAGCATCGGCTCGGCGCTGCGGCCCAAACCGCCGGCATTGCCGGCACCCGCCGCACCTGCATAAGCCGGCTGCTGGCTGCGCTGGCTGCCACCGCGGAACTTGCGGATCAGCCAGATCACCGCGAAGGCGACGATCGCGATCAGGATCAGGTTGGACAGGAAGCTCAGTGCCGCGCCGCCCAGGCCGAAGTGCGACAGCAGCCAGCCGATACCCAGGCCGGCGGCAATGCCGCCGAGGATGCCGCCCCAGTTACGCTTGGGCGCCGCGGCCGCTGCCGCGCCGGCCGCCCCGGCCGTGGCCGGTGCTGCCTGCTGTGCAGGTTGCTGCGCTTGCTGCGTGGGCGAGGTGGGTTGCGTCTGCTGACGTTGCGTCACCGATTCAGACTGCTTGCCAATGCTGCGCGAGCCGCCCATGCGCTTGGCCTCGGCGTCGAACGCCATCCCGACGGCTAGCGCCGTGACCAGCGACCCCACCAGGAATTTTCCACGAATTGACGACATATGCTGTTATCCCCTGTCAGATTCACCCATTTTAGGGCGAGCATGGCGATTTCAAGTGTTCTTAATACTTCCGCCCGACGTGGAGCGCCACCACTCCGGCCGTCAGATTGAAGTATTCGACATTCTCCAGGCCCGCATGTTCCATTAAGCGTACAAGTGAAACCTGGTCTGGATGCATTCTGATCGATTCCGCGAGATAGCGATAGCTGGGAGCATCCCCTGCCACGCGCTCGCCCAGCCAGGGCAGTACCTTGAAAGAATAGACGTCGTACGCCTTTTCCAGGGGTTTCCACACCTTGGAGAACTCCAGCACCATGACCTTGCCGCCGGGCTTGACCACGCGGCGCATCTCGGCCAGCGCGGCCTCCTTGTGCGTCATGTTGCGCAGGCCGAAGGCCACCGTGACGAGGTCGAAGTAGTTGTCGGGGAACGGGATCTTCTCGGCGTCGCACAGCGCCACCGGCGTGACGATGCCCTTGTTCAGCAGCCGGTCGCGGCCGACGCGCAGCATCGACTCGTTGATGTCGGTCAGCCAGACCTGGCCGGTCGGGCCGGCCTGCCTGGCGAACGCCTTGGCCAGGTCGCCGGTGCCGCCGGCGATGTCCAGGACCTTGTGGCCGGGGCGCACATTGGCCTGGGCGATGGTGAACATCTTCCAAAGCCGGTGCATGCCGCCCGACATCAGGTCGTTCATCACGTCATACTTGCTCGCCACCGAATGGAACACGCCGGCGACCTTGCCGGCCTTTTCCGTTTCGTCGACTTTCTCAAACCCGAAGTGGGTTTCACTCATTTCTCAGACTCCAGGGTGGTCGGGGGCGGCTCAATGGTGGTGGCCGCAACCGTGGCCGCCGGCAGCGCCGGCACCAGGCATGGGGGTATCGCGATCGACGCCGGCGGTTTCCAGGCGCTTCAGGTAGTCCTGCCACAGCGCGTCCTGCTGGTCGCCCAGCCGGTACAGCAGTTCCCACGAATAGATGCCGGTGTCGTGGCCGTCGGTGAAGCGGATCAGGATGGCGTAGTTGCCCACCGGCTCGACGGCATTGACGCCGACGTCGCGCTTGCCGGTCTGCAGGATTTCCTGCCCGGGACCATGGCCCTGCACTTCGGCCGATGGCGAATACACGCGCAGCAGTTCGAACGGCAGCCGGAAGCTGCGGCCGTTGTCGAAGCCGACTTCCAGCACGCGCGATTGCGTGTGGACGGTCAGTGCGGTGGGATGGGGGGTGTCTTTGTCCAGGCCAGCCATGATGATCGCGGCCCGGTTCACGGGCGCTCTGTAGGGGGGGGAATCCGGCGCGGCGGCATGAGCGAGCGGCGCCCCAGGCGCCGCCTCGCGCCGCATCACGCTTCGCTTACAACCCGATAGCTTACCCCAGGCTCGCCGGCTTGCGCAGCCCGCGCCGCCTCCTCGTCCTGCGGCACATAGCGCAGGCGCCGGCCATGGAAGGCCGCGACCGTGCTGCGGTGCGCAATGCTGACGATGGCGGCATCCGGCAACGACTCCACCATCAGCCGGTACATCACGCCTTCGGTATCTTCATCGAGCGCGCTGGTGGCTTCGTCCAGGAACAGGTAGTCGGGCTTCTGCAGCAGCGCGCGCGCGAACGCCAGCCGCTGCTGCTCGCCCGGCGACAGCCGCAGCGACCAGTTGTCGAACACGTCGAGCTGGTCGGCCAGCGCCGCCAGCCGCGCCTGGCGCAGCGCCGCCTGCAGGGCTTCCGAGCTGTGCTCGGTACCGGCATCCGGGTAGGCCAGCGCATCGGCAAGGGTGCCGATCGGCAGGTAGCTGCGCTGCGGCAGGAACAGCATGCGCTTGCCCTCGGGCATGGTCACGGTGCCGCTGCCATAGGGCCAGATGCCGGCGAGCGCGCGGAACAGCACGCTCTTGCCGCAGCCGGACGGGCCGCTGACCAGCCAGCGCTCGCCCGGCGCGACCGACAGCGAGAACGGCGCCACCAGCGGACGCTGGCCGACGGCGCTGCCGCGCGCGGCGCGCACCGGCAGCGCCAGCGCGAGGCCGTCGATCACGATGCCCTCCTGCGGCTTGCCGGCATGCTCGACCTCGATGTCACGCGTGCCGCCGGGGGCCATGTCCTGGCGCTCGGCCACGCGGATCGCTTCCTGGAAATCGATCAGGCGGTTGGCTGCGGCCTTCCAGCCCACCAGCGTGGCATAGCTGTCGACGAACCACGACAGCGCCCCCTGCACCTGCCCGAACGCGGAACTGGTCTGCATCAGTCCGCCCAGCGTCATCTTGCCGGCGAAGTAGCGCGGCGCCGCCACCAGGATCGGGAAGATGATGGCGAACTGCGCATAGCCGGAACTGACAAAGGTCAGCCGCCGCGTATAGCGCATCAGCTGGTTCCAGTTGGCGCGGATGCGGTCGAAGCGCGCGCGCAGGCCGGCCTGCTCGGTCGGCTCGCCGCGGTACAGCGCCACCGGCTCGCTGTTCTCGCGCAGGCGCACCAGCGTAAAACGGAAGTCCGCTTCGTACTGTTCCTGCTGGAAGTTGAGCCCGATCAGCGGGCGGCCCACCACGTGCGCCACCAGCGAGCCGATCACCGCATAGCCGGCCGCGAACCAGACCATGTAGCCGGGAATGGTCCACTCCTGGCCGCCCAGCGCAAAGCTGATCGGCCCCGACACCGTCCACAGGATGCCGACGAACGACAGCAAGGTCACCACCGAGTTGAGCAGCCCCAGCGACAGCGACAGCGCGCCGTCGGTGAACAGGCGCAGGTCGTCGGCAATCCGCTGGTCGGGGTTGTCCGTGGCGCGGGTCTGTTCGATGCGGTAGTAGGCCTGGTGCCCGAGCCAGTGGCCCATGAAGCGGCCGGTCATCCAGGTACGCCAGCGCATCTGCAGCATCATGGTGTAGTACTGGCGCGAGATCGCCGCCACGATGAAGAACGCCGCGATCCACGAGAAGCGCAGCAGCAGCACCTTGAACGAGGCGTAGTCGCGCTGCTCCAGCGCGTTGTAGAACACGCGGTTCCATTCGTTGAGCAGCACGTTGATATAGACGATGCCCAGGTTGAGCACGACCACCAGCGCGAGCAGGCCGAGGCCGGCGACGCGGTCGTCGGATTTCCAGTAGGGCTTGATCAGCGCCCAGGTCGCGGCCATGCGCAGCCGGCTCTGGATCTTGAGGGCCTTGGCCGGGACGGCCGGGCCCGGTACGGTGACGGAAGTGGGGGTCGAGGACATAGCGGCAGCTTTCTGGCCCGCCAGCGGGTTGCATGGCCGGGCATGTTGTTCTCGTGCCGCGGCGCGCGGGCGCGACCGCGGCGGCAACAGCATTCAGACGGTTGCTGGCCGGCGCGGGTTCCGCGCCCGCCTTCAGGCGTCGTCGGCTTCGATCAGCGAAAGTGCCGTACGCAGCGCCGGCAGCCGGCTGGCCAGCTCCTGCACGCGCACGCTGTCCGCCGCGCGCTGCGGCGCCGCCCAGATCGCCTCGGGGAAATGCGTGTCCCAGCGGTAGCGCGGGACGATGTGCCAGTGCAGGTGCGGCACCATATTGCCGAACGCCGCCAGGTTGACCTTGTCGGGCGCCATCACCTCGCGCACCACCCGCTCCACGCGCGCCACCAGCCGCATCAGCCAGGCCTGGTCGGCCTCGTCCAGGTCGGTCAGCTCGGCCACGTGGTCGTTCCAGACGATGCGGCAGAATCCGGGAAAGCGGTCATGCTCGACCAGGATCAGGCGGGCGCGGTCGCCCATCCAGACCAGTTCGCCGCCGTCGGTTTCGCAGAGGGGGCAGTTGGGGCTCTTGATCATGCGGCGCATTACCTTTCGTGCTGCGTGTTTTCTCCCCTCTCCCGCTCGCGGGAGAGGGGAGAAAACCGGTGGCAAAGTCAACGTCGTCAGGCCTTACACCAGCACCCGCTCAATCCCACCCGCATTGGCCTTGGCCACGTACTCAGGCATCCAGTTCTCGCCCAGCAGGTGCTTGGCCATCTCGATCACGATGTAATCCGCCTGCACCGACGCATCTTCCTTGTAGCGCGACAGGCCCTGCAGGCACGACGGGCAGCTGGTCAGGATCTTGACGTCGCCGGTAAAGCCGTCGGCACGCAGCTTGTCGGCGCCCTTGGTCATTTCCTCTTCCTTGCGGAAGCGGACCTGCGTCGAAATGTCAGGACGCGTCACCGCCAGCGTGCCCGACTCGCCGCAGCAGCGCTCGTTCTTCTCGATCTTGCCCAGCCCCGCGTTGCCGCCCATCAGGTCGTTGACCAGCTTGGTCGGGTCCATGGTCTTGATCGGGGTGTGGCAGGGATCGTGGTACATGTAGCGCGTACCGGTCACGCCCTCCAGCTTGACGCCCTTCTCCAGCAGGTACTCGTGGATGTCGATGATGCGGCAGCCGGGGAAGATCTTCTCGAATTCATACCCGGCGAGCTGGTCGTAGCAGGTGCCGCAGCTGACCACCACGGTCTTGATGTCGAGGTAGTTCAGCGTGTTGGCCACGCGGTGGAACAGCACGCGGTTGTCGGTGACGATCTTCTCGGCCTTGTCGTACTGGCCGGTGCCGCGCTGCGGATAGCCGCAGCACAGGTAGCCCGGCGGCAGCACGGTCTGCACGCCGACGTGCCACAGCATCGCCTGCGTCGCCAGGCCGACCTGCGAGAACAGCCGCTCCGAGCCGCAGCCCGGGAAGTAGAACACCGCTTCCGATTCCGGCGTGGTCGCCTTCGGGTCGCGGATGATCGGCACGATCTCGTTGTCTTCGATGTCGAGCAGCGCGCGCGCGGTCTTCTTGGGCAGGTTGCCCGGCATCTTCTTGTTGATGAAGTGGATCACCTGCTCGCGCACCGGCGGCTTGCCCACGGTGGCGGGCGGATGCGCGGTCTGCTTCTTCGCCAGCTTCTTCAGCACCTCGTTGCCCAGGCGCTGCGCCTTGTAGCCCCAGTCGATCATGACCTTGCGGGTCAGGTTGATGGTCTCGGGGTTGGTGGCGTTGAGGAAGAACATGGACGCCGCGGTGCCGGGGTTGAACTTCTTCTGCCCCATCTTGCGCAGCAGGTTGCGCATGTTCATCGAGACGTCGCCGAAGTCGATCTTGACCGGGCACGGCGTCACGCACTTGTGGCACACCGTGCAGTGGTCGGCCACGTCGGAGAACTCGTCCCAGTGCTTGACCGAGATGCCGCGGCGGGTCTGCTCTTCATACAGGAAGGCCTCGACCAGCAGCGAGGTCGCCAGGATCTTGTTGCGCGGGCTGTACAGCAGGTTGGCGCGCGGCACATGCGTGGCGCACACCGGCTTGCACTTGCCGCAGCGCAGGCAGTCCTTGACGCTTTCGGCAATGGCGCCGATGTCGCTCTGCTGCATGATCAGCGACTCATGCCCCATCAGGCCGAACGACGGCGTATAGGCATTGCGCAGGTCGGCGCCCGGCAGCAGCTTGCCCTTGTTGAAGCGGCCCTGCGGGTCGACCTTCTGCTTGTAGGCGCGGAAGTCGCCGATCTCTTCCTCGGTCAGGAACTCCAGCTTGGTGATGCCGATGCCGTGCTCGCCCGAGATCACGCCGTCCAGCGAACGCGCCAGGTCCATGATGCGGGCCACCGCGCGGTGCGCGTCCTGCAGCATGTCGTAGTCGTCGGAGTTGACCGGGATGTTGGTGTGCACGTTGCCGTCGCCGGCATGCATGTGCAGCGCCACGAAGACGCGGCCGCGCAGCACCTGCTTGTGGATCTTCTGGGCTTCGTCCAGGATCGGCTTGAATTCGCCGCCGTTGAAGATCTTGCGCAGCTCGGCGCGGATCTCGTTTTTCCACGACACGCGGATGGTGCGGTCCTGCAGCAGGTGGAACACGCTGGCGTCCGGCTGCTGGTGCAGCCGTGCCTCGAATTCCTGCCCCAGCAGGCCCAGCCCGTGCCCGATCAGCGAGGCCCTGGCCTGCGCCAGCGGCGTGTCGAGGTGATCTTGCAGATAGCGCCAGCGCGCGCGGATCTCGCGCAGCAGCGTCAGCGCGTGCTGCACGCGGTCTTCCAGCAGCTCGGCGCTGGGGATCTCGTTGGCGTCGTCGCTGCGGCCCAGCGGCAGGTTGCCACGCGCGAAGAACGCTTCCAGCGCGTCGACCAGCTGCAGCTTGCTCTTGATCGACAGCTCGATATTGATGCGCTCGATGCCGTCGGTGTACTCGCCCATGCGGTTGAGGGGGATCACCACGTCTTCGTTGATCTTGAAGGCGTTGGTGTGCCTGGCGATCGCGGCGGTGCGCGAGCGGTCGAGCCAGAACTTCTTGCGCGCCTCGGGGCTGACGGCGATAAAGCCTTCGCCGCTCTTGCCGTTGGCCATGCGGATCACTTCCGAGGTGGCGCGCGCCACGGCGTCTTCATCGTCGCCGACGATGTCGCCGATCAGCACCATCTTCGGGAAGGCGTTGCGCTTGCTCTTGGTGGCGTAGCCCACCGCGCGCAGGTAGCGCTCGTCCAGGTGCTCCAGGCCGGCCAGGATGGCGCCGCCGGGCTTGCGCGTCTCGGCATCGAGGAAGTCCTTGATCTCGACGATGCTGGGGATGGCGTCGCGCGCCTGGCCGAAGAACTCCAGGCACACGGTGCGGATGAACTTCGGCATGCGATGCAAAATCCAGCGCGCGCTGGTGATGATGCCGTCGCAGCCTTCCTTCTGCACGCCGGGCAGGCCGGCCAGGAACTTGTCGGTGACGTCCTTGCCCAGGCCTTCCTTGCGGAACTTGCGGCCTTCGATGGCGAGCGTCTCGGTGCGCAGCACCTTCTCGCCCGGGGCGCGATTGCCGTCCGACCACTTCAGCTCGAAGGTGGCCACCGGCACGTCGTGGATCTTGCCCAGGTTGTGGTCGAGCCGGGCGATTTCCAGCCAGTTGCCTTCCGGGTCCACCATGCGCCACCAGGCCAGGTTGTCGAGCGCGGTGCCCCACAGCACGGCCTTCTTGCCGCCGGCGTTCATGGCGACATTGCCGCCGATGCAAGACGCGTCGATCGAGGTCGGGTCGACCGCGAACACCAGGCCCGCCTTGTCTGCGGCATCGGCCACGCGGCGCGTCACCACGCCGGCGCCGGAGAAGATGGTTGCCACCTTGTGCGACACGCCCGGCAGGTCGGTCTGCTCGACCGGCCCCAGCTGCTCCAGCTTCTCGGTATTGATCACCGCGCTCATCGGCGTCAGCGGCACGGCGCCGCCGGTATAGCCGGTGCCGCCCCCGCGCGGGATGATGGTCAGGCCGAGCTCGAAGCAGCCCTTGACCAGGCCGGCGATCTCTTCCTCGGTATCCGGCGTCAGCACCACGAACGGGTATTCCACGCGCCAGTCGGTGGCGTCGGTCACGTGCGACACGCGCGACAGGCCATCGAACTTGATGTTGTCCTTCTGCGTGACGCGGCCCAGCACGCGCTGCGCGCGCTTGCGCAGGTCGTAGGCGGCGGCGAACTCGTTCTTGAAGTCCTCGATCGCCTGCTTGGCGAAGGCGACCAGTTGCTCCACGCGGTGCGAACGGTCTTCGGCGGCGGGCTCGGCGTGCTCGGCACGGTCGGCGGCGCGGCGCTTCTCGATCTCGTTCAGGCGGTGGTGCAGCGCGCTGACCAGCATCTGGCGGCGCTTTGGATTTTCCAGCAGGTCGTCCTGCAGGTAGGGATTGCGGCGAACCACCCAGATATCGCCCAGCACCTCGTACAGCATGCGGGCCGAGCGGCCGGTGCGGCGCTCGCTGCGCAGCTCGTCCAGGATGCGCCAGGCCTCTTCGCCCAGCAGGCGGATGACAATCTCGCGGTCCGAGAAGGACGTGTAGTTATAAGGAATTTCACGCAGGCGCGGCGGGGCGTCCTGCGCGGCGAGCTTGGCGTCGAGCACGAGTGGGGCGTTCATGGAGGGGACCGCTTCCTGCTGCGCACGGGGACAGTGCGCGAATCGTTCATTAAAGGGCGATTGTACTGCAAGGCCCGGTTTCGCCGCACCGCAACAAAGCGGAATCCTTGTGGGAACAAGGGATTAGACGCGACCCGGCGCCGAGAACATCACGCAAAATAAGACTTATAAGGCGCTTTTATCAGAAGAATGACTTGAAAGTTTGCGCAATGTTCTGCCAAAAACTGTCTGGAATCCATAGCAGGCTGGCAGTCATGAACAGGTAGCGCAGGAACTTGCCGACCGCCATCCAGGCCAGGCTGGGCCAGAACGACAGTCGCAGCCACCCGGCCAATGTGCACAATGGATCACCAATGCCCGGCAGCCAGGAAAACAGCAGCGTCGGCGGCCCCAGCCTGCGCATCCAGCGAAAGTACTTGGCATCGAGCTTCGGCTTGGGCGGCTTGCGCGCATGCTCCCGGTGCTCCTCGTGTTCCAGCTCGTGCTCGCGGGCGCGCCGCCGCTTGTGATAGCGCACCAGCGCCAGCTTGGCGTAGTAACCCAGCCACCAGTCGATCGCGCCGCCCACGGTATTGCCGGCGGTGGCGACAATGACCGCCGGCCAGAACATCTCGGGATTGAGCTTGACGTAGCCGAACACGGCCGGCTCCGAGCCCAGCGGCAGCAGCGTGGCCGACACCAGGCTGACCACAAAGATCGCGGGCAGGCCTACCTTGGGCAAGGCGACGGTTTGAAACAGCCAGTCGAAGAAGGCTTCCATGTCGGGGCAGGCGGGGGGGCCGGGCCATTCTAGCAGCGGCCCGGTGGGGCGCCCCCTCCCCCGGATGGGGCGCGGGCAAACCTCATGGCACCTGCCAGGGATTTGTGTTTAACTGTTAGAGCCTGTCGCGGCCAAACGTTCGCCGGCCGTGCCAATGCGCCGGCCGCAGCGTTCGCTGGCGCACCTGGAGCAGTTGCAGCGGCAGCACCAATATCACGAATTAGCCGTCCTATAGCCGTCTTAAGCGGCAGTACCGCGTCGTGGCCAGTCCCGCGCAGTTGCTTTCGGGATCTGGGAATTGGTCATGCGCGTCCACCCCACATGGAGACAAGCATGGCGATTCCGATCCGCCTGACGGTCAACGGCAAGCCCGTTGACGCGCAGGTAGAACCCAATACCCTTCTGGTCCAGTTCCTGCGCGAACAGCTGCGCCTGACCGGCACCCACGTCGGCTGCGACACCGCGCAGTGCGGCGCCTGCACGGTCCACCTGGACGGCCGGGCGGTCAAGTCGTGCAACATCCTGGCGCTGCAGGCGGACGGCGCCACCGTGACCACCATCGAAGGGCTGGCTGGCGACAGTGCCGGCAACGGCCTGCATCCGATGCAGGAAGCGTTCCGCGAATGCCACGGACTGCAATGCGGCTTCTGCACGCCGGGCATGGTGATGAGCGCGACCGCGCTGGTCCAGCAGCATCCCGACGCCGACGCCGCCACCATCCGCGCCCAACTCGAGGGCAACCTGTGCCGCTGCACGGGCTACCACAACATCGTGCGTGCGGTGCAGCAGGGCCAGGCGGCCATGCAGGGCACGGCGGCCAGCGCCGCCAGCGCCGCCAGCGCCGAATAAGGGGGACCCGCCATGAACGCACCCGATAACCAGCGCCTGGTGGGCGCTTCCGTCAAGCGCAAGGAAGATTACCGCTACCTGACCGGCAACGGCCAGTACACCGACGACATCGTGCTGCCGCAGCAGAGCTACGCGTATTTCCTGCGCTCGCCGTATGCGCACGCGCGCATACGTTCGATCGACAAGACCGGGGCGCTGGCCGCGCCCGGCGTGATCGCCGTGCTGACCGGCGACGACCTCGCCGCCGACAAGGTGGGCGGCCTGCCCTGCGGCTGGCTGATCCACAGCATCGACGGCACGCCGATGAAAGAGCCGCCGCACCCGGTGATCGCACAGGGCAAGGTGCGCCACGTGGGCGACCAGGTGGCGCTCGTGATCGCCGAGACGCTGCAGCAGGCGCGCGACGCCGCCGAGAAGATCGACGTCGACTACGAAGAACTGCCCGCAGTGGTCCGCGCCGCCGATGCCGCGTCGGCGTCGACGCTGGTGCACGACGACGTGCCGGCCAACACCTGCTACACGTGGGGCCACGGCGACAAGGCCGCCACCGACGCCGCCTTCGCCAAAGCCGCGCACGTGACCACGCTGGAGATCGTCAACAACCGGCTGATCCCCAACGCGATCGAGCCGCGCGCGGTCAACGCCAGCTATACGCGCCAGGACGACAGCTACACCGTCTACGTCGCCAACCAGAACCCGCACGTCGAACGCCTGCTGATGGGCGCGTTCGTGCTGGGATTGCCGGAATCGCGGCTGCGCATCATCGCGCCCGACGTGGGCGGCGGCTTCGGCTCCAAGATCTTCCTGTATCCGGAAGACGTGGCGCTGACGTGGGCCTCGAAGAAGGTCGGCCGCCCCGTCAAGTGGACCGCGGACCGTTCCGAGTCCTTCCTGACCGACGCGCACGGCCGCGACCACGTGACCAAGGCCGAGCTGGCGCTCGATGCCGACGGCAAGTTCCTGGCGATGCGCGTGCATACGGTCGCCAACATGGGCGCGTACCTGTCGACCTTTGCCAGCAGCGTGCCGACCATCCTGTATGCGACGCTGCTGGCCGGCCAGTACTCCACGCCGGCGATCTATGCGGAGGTCAAGGCGGTGTTCACCAACACCGCGCCAGTCGATGCCTACCGCGGCGCCGGGCGGCCCGAAGCGACCTTCGTGGTCGAGAGGCTGGTCGAGACCGCCGCGCACGAGCTGAAGACCGATCCGGCCGAGCTGCGCCGCAAGAACTTCATCCGGCAGTTTCCGTATGCCACCCCGGTGGGGCTGACCTACGACACCGGCGACTACGAGCCCTGCCTGGCGCGTGCGCAGGAACTGGCCGACGTCAAGGGCTTCCCGGCTCGGCGCGATGAAGCGAAGCAGCGCGGCAAGCTGCGTGGCCTGGGCTATTCCTGCTACATCGAAGCGTGCGGCCTCGCACCTTCCAACATCGCCGGCGCGCTTGGCGCGCGCGCGGGCCTGTTCGAAGTCGGCGAGATCCGCGTGCACCCGACCGGCACGGTGACGGTCTTCACCGGCTCGCACAGCCACGGCCAGGGGCACGAGACCACCTTCGCGCAAGTGGTGGCCGACCGCCTCGGGCTGCAGCTCGACCAGGTCGAGATCGTGCACGGCGATACCGGGCGCGTGCCGTTCGGCATGGGCACCTACGGCTCGCGCTCGCTGGCGGTGGGCGGCTCGGCCATCGTCAAGGCGCTCGACAAGATCGAGGCCAAGGCCAAGAAGATCGCCGCGCACCTGCTGGAGGCGTCGGACAACGACATCGAGTTCAGCAATGGCGTGTTCCGCGTGGCCGGTACAGACCGGACCAAGACCTTCGGCGAGGTCGCGCTGAGCGCCTACGTGCCGCACAACTACCCGCTCGACAAGCTGGAGCCGGGACTGAACGAAAACGCGTTCTACGACCCGACCAACTTCACCTACCCGTCTGGCGCCTACGTGTGCGAGGTCGAAGTCGATCCCGACACGGGCGAGTCGCAGGTGGTCAAGTTCACCGCGGTGGACGACTTCGGCAACATCATTAACCCGATGATCGTCGAAGGCCAGGTGCATGGCGGCATCGGCCAGGGGCTGGGCCAGGCCATGCTGGAGCAGTGCGTCTACGACGAAGACAGCGGCCAGCTGCTGACCGGCTCGTACATGGACTACGCCATGCCGCGCGCCGGCGACCTGCCCGATTTCACCGTCGAGACCGCCAGCGGCACGCCCTGCACGCACAACCCGCTGGGCGTGAAGGGCTGCGGCGAGGCCGGCGCGATCGGCTCGCCGCCGGCGTTTATCAACGCGCTGGTCGATGCGCTGTCGCCGCTGGGCGTGAAGGATGTGCAGATGCCCGCCACGCCGCATCGCGTATGGCAGGCGATCCAGGCCGCGCGGCCTCAGCCCTGATCCATCCACACCGCAAAGGAAACCGACATGTACGCATTCAACTTTGAACGCGCCGCGGATGCCAAGGCGGCGGTGGCCAAGGTCAAGGCCGATTCCGACGCCAAGTTCCTCGGCGGCGGCCAGAGCCTGCTGGCGGCGATGAAGCTGCGGCTGGCATCGCCTTCCACACTGGTCGACGTAACGCGCATTCCCGGCATGGCCGAGATCCGCGTCGACGGCAACGAGATCGTCATCGGCGCCGCTGCGCGCCATGCCGACGTGGCCGAGAACGCCAAGGTGCGCGAACGCATCCCGGCGCTGGCGGCGCTGGCCGGCGGCATCGGTGACCGGCAGGTGCGCGCGATGGGAACCATCGGCGGCGCGCTGGCGAACGATGATCCGGCTGCGTGCTATCCCGCGGCAGTGCTGGGGCTGGGCGCCACCGTGGTCACCGACCGGCGCAGCATCGCGGCGGATGACTTTTTCAAGGGGCTGTATGAGACCGCGCTGGAGCCGGACGAACTGATCACCGCGGTGCGCTTCCCGATCCCGGATCAGGCGGCATATGTAAAGTTCCGCAATCCGGCATCGCGCTTTGCGCTGGTGGGGGTGATGGTGGCGCGCTCCGGGAATGCGGTGCGCGTGGCGGTCACCGGAGCTGCCGACAGCGTGTTCCGGTGCCAGCCGCTGGAACAGGCATTGTCGGCCAGCTTCACCGCGCAGGCGGCGCGTGGGGTGAAGGTCGATGCGGGGACGCTGAATACTGACCTGCATGCGTCGGCGGAGTACCGGGCGCATCTGATTCCGGTGCTGGCGGCAAGGGCGGTGGAGGCGGCGGTGAAGGCGTAGAGTTTCTCCATTGACCGCATGTTGTCTCCCCTCTCCCGCGCGCGGGAGAGGGGTCGGGGGAGAGAGCCGGCGCTTGAATCAGGCGTTGTCGCGGGCGAACCTCCCGCCCTCACCCCCGCCTCTCTCCCACAAGTGGGAGAGAGGCGCAAACCGCCGGCGTGCGAGGCACGTCGGCAATATAGATCGCCCCATGCTCCCCACCTCCATCGACGACACCCTCGCCAGACTCGAACACCAGCAATATTTCGCCGACCGCGAAACCGCCACGGTGCTTTACCTCGCCCTGCGCATGCAGCGCCCGCTGTTCCTCGAAGGCGAGCCCGGCGTCGGCAAGACCGCACTGGCGCAAGCCATGGCGGGCGTCCTCGGCACGCGTCTGCTGCGTCTGCAGTGCTATGAGGGACTCGACGCCGCCAGCGCGCTGTACGAATGGGACTACCCGCGCCAGATCATGGCGCTGCGCCTGGCCGAAGCCCGCGGCGAGCGGCCCGAGGCGCAATCGCTGTACCACGACGACTACCTGCTCAAGCGCCCGCTGCTGGAGTCTCTGCTGCCCGATCCCGCCGCACCGGGCTTGCCGCGCGTGCTGCTGATCGACGAGATCGACCGCGCCGACGAACCGTTCGAGGCCTTCCTGCTCGAGGTGCTGTCCGAATTCCAGGTTTCGATCCCCGAAATCGGCGTGATCCGCGCCGAGCGCCCGCCGCTGATCGTGATCACCTCCAACCGCACGCGCGAGGTCCACGACGCGCTCAAGCGCCGCTGCCTGTACCAATGGGTTGGCTATCCGGACCGCGACCGTGAATTGCAGATCGTCGCCGCGCGCGCGCCCGAGGCCGCCGCCGCGCTGCAGGCGCAGGCGATCGACTTCGTGCACCGGCTGCGCGGCATCGACCTGTTCAAGGCGCCTGGCATCGCCGAGGCCATCGACTGGTGCCGCGCGCTGGCGGCGCTGGGCGTGACCGAGCTCGACCCGCAGTCGGTGCGCGACACGCTGGGCGTGCTGCTCAAGTACCAGGACGACCTGGCGCGCGTCGACGGCCCCACCGTGGCAGAACTGCTGGCGGGCGCCGCGCCCGGAGGCTAAGCCGTGCCCATGCTGCACGCCGCGGCGCGCAGCGGCGGTCCGCATGCAGGACTGCCGGTGCTGGCGCGCAACGTCACCCACTTCATGCGCCTGCTGCGCGACGGCGGCTTTGCCCTGTCGCCGGCGCACGCGGTCGATGCACTGGCCGCGCTGCGCCTGCTCGACATCGGCCGGCGCGACGACGTGCGCGCCGCGCTCGCGGCACTGGTGCTATCCGGCCCCGACCAGCGGCCACTTTTTGACGCCGCCTTCGACCTGTTCTGGCGCGACCCCGACTGGGAAGGCAAGCTGCGCGCGCTGCTGCTGCCGCGTGTCGACGCGGGCGCGCCGCCGCCCAGGCGCAGCAACCGCCTTGCCGATGCGCTGGCCGCGCGCCAGCCGGAAATGCCGTCGCGCCCGGCGCAGACCGAGGCGGAACGCATCCACGTGCCGCTGACCTTCTCCGACCAGGAACGCCTGGCGCAGCGCGACTTCGAAACCCTGACCGCGCAGGAATGGCGTGCCCTGCAGCATCTGGTGCGCACCCGCCGCACCCACCTTGCGCTGCAGCGCACGCGCCGGCTGCGCGCCGCCACCTGCGGCACGCACGCCGACCTGCGCGCCAGCGCGCGCCTGGCGGTGCGCCAGCACGGCGAATGGCTGCGCTGGAAATTCCGCAAGCACGCCGAGCGCAAACCGCCGTTGGTGCTGCTGCTAGACATCTCGGGCTCGATGAGCCAGTACTCGCGCGCGGTGCTGTACTTCTGCCATGCGCTGATTCAGTCACGCGAGCGGCTGTCGGTGTTCCTGTTCGGCACGCGGCTGACCAACATCACCCGCTCGCTGCGCGAACGCGACCCAGACGAAGCCGTCGCCATGATCACAGGCCAGGTGCGCGACTGGGCCGGCGGCACCCGCATCGGTGCCGCGCTGGCGAGCTTCAACCGCCACTGGGCGCGCCGCACGCTGTCCGGCCGCGCCACGGTGCTGCTGGTCACCGACGGGCTCGACCACGAGCATATCGACCTGCTCGGCGACGAAATGGCTCGCTTGCGCCGCTTTGCGCACCGCATCGTCTGGCTCAACCCGCTGCTGCGCTACCCTGGATTCACGCCGCAGGCGCGCGGCGTGCAGGCGATCCTGCCGCATGTCGACGCGCTGCGCCCCGCGCACAACCTGGATAGCTTGCTGGCGCTCGAATCCCTGCTGTCCGACCAGGGCGGCCCCCCGCGGGCCAGCGCCCCAAACCCACCAAGAAAGGAAGCCCCGCCATGGAAATGAACCAGAGCCAGCGCCTGCCGATTCCCCAGCAGGTGGCATGGGAAGCGCTCAACGACACGGAGCTGCTCAAGCAATGCATCCCGGGATGTGAGAGTATCGAGCCCGACGGCGACAATGCCTACCTGGTGGCCATGACGGCCGCGGTGGGCCCGGTCAAGGCGCGCTTCAAGGGCCGCATGGCGCTGGAGGAAATCCAGGCTCCGGACAGCTACACCATCCGCTTCGACGGCCAGGGTGGCGCGGCCGGCTTCGGCAAGGGGACCGCCCGCGTGAAGCTGGAACCTGATGGCGACGAGACCGTGCTGACATACGCCGTCGACGCCCATGTGGGGGGCAAGATCGCACAGATCGGCTCGCGGCTGGTGGACGCCGCGGCACGCAAGCTGGCGGATACCTTCTTTGCGCGCTTCACCGAGGCGGTTACACCGGACACCACACAGGAAACGCCAGCGGCCGAGGGCGCCCCCCCCGCAGCCGCGGGCGAAAATGGACAGACAGAGGAACCGAAGCGGAAACGATCATGGACAGCGTGGATCTCGAAGTCCTGAAGAACAGCGTGCACTGGCAGCAACAGGGCCATCGCGTGCTGCTGGTCACGGTAGTGCGCACCTGGGGCTCGTCGCCCCGCCCCGAGGGCGCGATGCTGGCGGTGCGTGATGATGGCCTGGTGGTCGGCTCGGTCTCGGGCGGCTGCATCGAAGACGACATCATCGACCGCGTGCGCCGGCAAGGCATTACGTCAGACCACCCGGAAGCCATCAAGTACGGCATCAGCGCCGAGGAAGCCCACCGCTTCGGGCTGCCGTGCGGCGGCACCATCGAACTGGTCACCGAGCCGCTCAAGCCGGCCAGCGGCATTGCCGAATTGCTCGACGCCGTGGAAAACGGCCGGCTGGTCGCGCGCACGCTCGACATGGCTACGGGTGCGGCCACGCTGGGACCGGCCAGTGCCACCGACGGGCTGGTCTTCGACGGCAGGACGCTGCTGACCATCCACGGCCCGCGCTACCGCATGCTGGTAATCGGCGCGGGGCAGCTGTCGAAATACTTGTGCCAGATCGCCGTGGGGCTGGGCTTCCAGGTCACCGTGTGCGATCCGCGCGAGGAATACACGGAGACTTGGGATATCCCCGGCGTGACCATGGTCCGCACCATGCCGGACGACACGGTGATGGACATGAAACTGGACGAGCGCTGCGCGGTGATTGCGCTGACGCACGATCCCAAGCTGGATGATCTGGCGCTGATGGAAGCGCTGCGCACCAGGGCCTTCTATGTGGGAGCCCTGGGTTCGCGCCGCAACAACCAGGCGCGGCGCGAGCGGCTCAAGGAATTCGATCTGACCGAATTGCAGCTGGCGCGGCTGCATGGGCCGGTTGGCATCTACATTGGCAGCCGTACGCCGCCGGAAATCGCCATCTCGATCCTGGCGGAAGTGGTTGCAGCCAAGAACCATGTGTCGCTGCCGGACATCCTGCAGGTGGAAGGCGCCAAGGCCGCGCGCGAGATGGCTGCCGGCACCGGCAGCAGCTGCGATGTTTCTCCTGGTCCGTCGACCTGACGCGTGATAACGGAGCGCCCGCCATGACTGCCGCCCCCAATGCTCCCTTGCTTCGCACCGACCTGCCTACCGGGATTTTGCTGGCCGCGGGTTTTGGCCGGCGCTTCGATGCTGCCGGCAAACGGAACAAGTTGCTGGAAGTATTGCCTGGTGGACGCACTGTCGCCTGGCGCAGTGCGCGTACGCTGGCCGCGGCGTTGCCGGATTCGATTGCGGTGATCCGGCCGGGTAATCCGGCGCTGGCGGAAGAGCTGAGGCGCGGCGGTTGCCGTGTGCTCGAATCGGCCGAGGCCGAGCAAGGCATGGGCGCAGCGCTGCGCGCGGCGGTGGCGGCTACGCCTGAGGCGCGGGGATGGGTGGTTGCGCTTGCCGATATGCCGTGGCTACCGATGGAACTGGTGCGGGCGGTGGCGTTGACGATTACCGCGCCGGAAATCATTGCTGCGCCGTGGCGGGATGGGAAGCGCGGGCATCCTGTCGGCTTTGGGGCTGCCTGGCGCGATGACTTGCTGAGGCTCGATGGGGATGAAGGGGCGCGGGCCTTTCTCAAGGATAAGCCGGTGACGAGGATATTGACGGAGGATGAGGGGGCGTTTCGGGATATTGATACGCCTGGGGATATGGAATGAGTTTACCCCCTGTTCCGCCCCAAAAGGGCGGAACAGGGCACATCAAATATCCACCAGATGCAGGCCGCAGCGGGCAACGTGGACCTATCCGGAATTTTGTGTACGAGGCATATCATGAGAGGTAATGACCATGGATATGCCGATGAAGAAGAAACGT
>NZ_CP170643.1:4205594-4461373 GCF_051015765.1 Cupriavidus sp. a3
GTATGGCGAGCGATTTACTGCCGCTCGAGGCTGAAAGAATTCAAAACCGCCTCGCACACAAAAATACGGATAGGCCCGGCAACGTCAGGGGCTGTCAGCAAGAACCCTATCCCACCAACTCCCCACTCCTCACCGCCATAATAAAATCATTCCGATGCAACCCCTTGATCTTCTTGGTCCGCCAGGAAACCGTAGCATGCCCCCATCCAAAACTGATCTCCGGATGATGCCCCTGCTCTTCCGCCAGCTGCCCGACGCGATCAACAAACGCCAATGCCTCGGCAAAGTTGGCAAATGAAAATCGCCTCTCCAACCGAGTAGCCCCATCCACCAGATCCCATCCAGGCGCCTGCGGCAATAACGCCTCAGCCTCATCAGGCGTCAGCGGCGGGACGCCGCCACGACATGGCGTGCATGTTTGCGATGCCAGATCCTCACTCATAGCCCACTCCTAAACAGGCAGGCAGCTAAAACCTCAACCGCCCTCGGTCTCAGCCAGCGCGCGCAAGAATTCACTACTCCACCAGTGCACATCTTGCGCCCGAATCCGCTCCAGCAGCTTCTGGTGCCGCGACTGGCGCTCGGCCAGCGGCATGTGCAATGCCTGCTGGATCGCCTGCGCAGTCGCGCGGGTATCGTAGGGATTCACCAGCAGCGCCTCCTTCAATTGCTCCGCCGCGCCGGCAAATCGCGACAACACCAGCACCCCCGGATCCTCCGGATCCTGCGCGGCAATGAATTCCTTGGCCACCAGGTTCATCCCGTCCCGCAGCGGCGTCACCAACGCCACGCGACTCGCGCGGCACAGCCCAGGCAGCCGCTTGCGCGCGGTAGTGCGATGGATATACCGCACCGGCATCCAGTCCAGTTCGCCGAACTCGCCATTGATCGCGCCAGTCAACTGCTCCATCGCGCTGCGCAGGTCCACATAGGCATCGACCGACTCGCGCGACGGCGCGGCGATCTGCACCAGTGTGGCGCTCATCCGGTTTTCCGGATATTCCGCCAGCAGCCGGTAGAACGCTTTCAGCCGCTGCGGCAGTCCCTTTGAGTAATCGAGCCGGTCGATGCCGAGCAGCAGCCGCCGGCGCGCGTACTGGGCGCACATCATCTCGTAGGTTTCCTGCGCCTCCTCGCCGCGGCCGAGTGTGATGAACTCATCCACGTCGATCCCGATCGGGAACGCCTGCGCCCGCACCGTGCGATGGAAGGCCCGGTAGCGGTGCTCGCCCATCGGCTCGGCCTGCGCCTCGGCCTGCACGTAGCGCGAGAAGTGCTCCACGTCGGCGTGGCTCTGGAAGCCGAGCAGGTCGTACGCGAACAGCGCGCGCATCAGCCACTCATGCTGCGGGATGGCCGCCAGGATCAGCGGCGGCGGCAGCGGCACGTGCAGGAAGAAGCCGATCTTCTGGCCGCAGCCGATCGCGCGCAACTCGGACGCCAGCGGGATCAGGTGGTAGTCGTGGATCCAGATGACGTCGTCGGGCTTGAGCAGCGGCGCCAGCTTGCGCGCGAACAGCTGGTTCACCCGGCGGTAGCCGTTGAGGAAGTTGGAATCGAAGTCGGCGAGGTCGAGCCGGTAGTGGAACACCGGCCACAGCACGCCATTGCTGTAGCCCAGGTAATACGCGTCGTGGTCTTCGCGGCTCAGGTCCACCGTGGCCAGCGTCACGTTGCCGGCCTGCTGCAGGTGCAGTTCGCCTTCACCGGGGGTGCCGCCCTGCGCTGCTTCCAGCGCCTTGCCGCTCCAGCCAAACCACATCCCGCCAGTCTGGCGCAAGGCTTCGGAAAGCGCCACGGCAAGGCCGCCGGCGGCCACGTTGCGCGGATCTGCGACACGGTTGGATACCGCTACAAGTCTTGGCATATGTTGTTTTCTGGATTCCTTTGTTCTTGCCGTGCGAGATGCCGGGAGCGCGGGTGCGAGGTCAGATCACCGTGTCCCACGGCGCCGACAGCCGCATCGCGCCATTGATCAGCCCGACCATCGAGTAGGTCTGCGGGAAATTGCCCCACATCTCGCCGGTCACGGGATGGGTGTCCTCGGAGAGCAGGCCGAGCGGGTTGCGCGCGGCGAGCATCGCCTCGAAGATCTCGCGCGCCTCGTCGCGCCGGCCGATGCGCGCCAGCGCGTCGATGCGCCAGAAGGTGCAGATATTGAACGCGGTCTCGGGCTTGCCGAAATCGTCGGGGGCCTCGTAGCGGCGCATATACGGCCCGTCGCACAGCGAAGTCTCCAGCGCCTTCACCGTGGCGATAAAGCGCGGGTCGCGCGGATCGATGAAGTTGACCTCGGCCATCAGCAGCACGCTGGCGTCGAGCTCGCGCCCGCCGAAGCTTTCGGCAAAGGCCTGGCGCGATTCGCTCCACGCCTCGGCCAGGATCTGTTCCTTCATGCGGTTGGCATGGTCGTGCCAGTACGCCGCGCGTGTCGTGATCTGCAGCTTTTCCGCGACCTTGGCCAGCCGGTCGCATGCAGCCCAGCTCATCAGCGCCGACGAGGTATGCACGCGGGCACGCGTGCGCAGTTCCCACATGCCGGCGTCGGGGGTGCCAAAGACTTTCACCGCCTGCTCGCCCACCTCTTCCAGCCGGCGGAACTCGGCCGGGCCGCCGCGGTGCAGCAGCCGGTGGTCATGGAAGGCCTGCGCCGCGCCCAGCACCACGTTGCCATAGACGTCATGCTGGAAGTGTTCCTGCGCCTGGTTGCCCACGCGCACCGGCCCCATGCCGCGGTAGCCGGGCAGGTGGTCGAGCATGCTTTCGGGCAGCTCGCGTTCCAGGCCGATGCCGTACAGCGGCTGGATATGTCCGTCCTGCGACTGCATCACCACGTTGGAGAGCCAGCGCAGGTAGTCCTCCATGGTGCCGACCTCGGACAGGCTGTTGAGCGCGCGCACCACGAAAAACGCGTCGCGCAGCCAGCAGAAGCGGTAGTCCCAGTTGCGGCCGCTGCCCGGCGCCTCGGGGATGCTGGTGGTCATTGCCGCGACAATGGCGCCGGTCTCTTCGTACAGCGACATCTTCAGCGTGATGGCGGCACGGATCACCGCGTCCTGCCATTCGCGCGGCACCGCCAGCCGGCGGCTCCACAGGCGCCAGTAGGCGGTGGTTTCCTGCTCGAAGTCGCGCGCGATCTCTTCCACGCCATGCGCCAGGGTCTCGTCGGGGCCCAGGATAAAGTTGTGCCCGCGCGTGACCAGGAACGGCGTGTGCGACAGCACGTAGGCCAGCGGCGCATCGGTAGTCATGCGCAGCGTCATCGATTCGCCGATGTAGCGCACGTGGCTGCTGCCGCGCGAGATCTCCGGCGCCTTGCGGCCCCATTCGAAGCGCGGCGCCACCACCACCCGCACGCGCGGCGCGCCGCGCACGGGACGGATGCGCCGGATCAGCGTGGTCGGCCGGAAATAGCGGCCCAGCCGGAAGAAGCGCGGCGCGAAGTCGGTGATCTCAAGGCAGTTGCCGTGCGTGTCGCTCAGCCGCGTGCGCAGCACCGCGGTGTTGGGTTCGTACCACTGGCTGGCGCTGTGGAAGTCCTCGATCTCGATCGAGAAATGGCCGGCGTTCTCGCTCGGGTCGAGCAGTGCGTTGAAGACGGGATCGCCGTCAAAGCGCGGCAGGCACGACCAGACGATGCGCCCGCGGCAATCCACCAGCGCGGAGATTGCGCAGTTGCCGATCATGCCCAGCGAGAGCGAGCCCTCGGCATGCCGGCAGTTGCCGTCCACGGTCTTGTTCACGCCTTCGCTCGGCGGCTTTCCCAGCTCGCTGGGGCTGCTCGTATTGGTCACAGCAGTACCTCCCTCAGGATGCTGTCGGATAGGGGTTGTGGCGCGGTGCGCCTTCGCGGCCTGGCTCGGCCTCGTGCGGCACCGCGGCGGGCTGGCCGGCGGCGCGCGCGGATTGATCCAGCGCCCGCGCCGAGCGGTGCAGCCAGCAGCGCAGCGCAGCGGGCCCTTCCACGCAGACGCCGGCCACGGTCTCGCGCCGGCCCACCAGCACGCCCAGCCCGCCGAGCTTGCGCACGGCGGCAAAGCCGGGCTCGTCGGTCATGTCGTCGCCGGCAAACAGCGGCGTGCGGTCGCAGAACGGCGCCGACTTCATGAAGGCGGCGATGGCATCGCCCTTGTCGACGCCGGCGGGCTTGATCTCGACCACCATCTTGCCGGGCAACGCTTCCAGCCCGACCGCGTGGCGCAATACGTCAGTGACCGCGGCATCGACGAGGCCGGCCAGCTCGGGTGCCTGGCGGTAGTGGATGGCAACGGCGACGGACTTGCGCTCCAGCCGCAACGCCGGGTAGGCGTGCACGAGCGCTTCAAGGTGTGGGATCAACGGCTCGAGGGCCGGCGCGGGTGTCTGGGACACCATGCCGCCGTCGGTGCGGAATTCCGCCCCGTGGATGCCGGCCGCCGGCAACTGCAATGGCTGCAGGAAATGGTCCAGCTCGACGATGGGCCTGCCGGAGATGACGGCGAGCGCGCCGTCCAGCCGCTGGTAGAGCGTACGCAGCGTGCCGACCAGTTCAGGTTCCACCTGCACCAGTTCGGGCCGCGGCGCGAGGTCGGCCAGCGTGCCGTCGAAGTCGAGAAACAGCGCGGTATTGGGTTCGATAAGCGGTAGCTGAGGCATCGCGTTACACCGTAACACGTCGTTTTGACCGGCGTCCACCGGGCGCAGTCCTACATGGCGGGAGCGCAATCGTCAGCCGATGCAAGTCCGGGGCCAGCCCCGGCGCATCGTTCCGGGCCCCGCCGCCAGTGCCTTCCCCACCACTTCAAGGCACGGCCACATCCGTCCCGCGCTAACTTCCGCGGGCGACGGTTGGGCTGCCCCGGTGGGGTGCGCGGCGCCGCCATCCTTTATCATTGACGGTTTCCGCCAGAATTTCCGGTTTTTTTGCGCCGCCCCCGCGGCCCCTGCCCTGACACCATGACCCGCTCGTCCGCCGCCCGCCCCGACTACCTGAAGAAAATCCTGACCGCCAAGGTCTACGACGTGGCGCAGGAAACCGAACTGACCTATGCGCACCAGCTGTCGGCTCGCACCGGCAACTCGGTCTGGTTCAAGCGAGAAGACACCCAGCCGGTGTTCTCGTTCAAGCTGCGCGGCGCGTACAACAAGATGGCCTCGCTCACGGCGGAGGAACTCAAGCGCGGCGTGGTCGCGGCGTCGGCCGGCAACCACGCCCAGGGCGTGGCGCTGTCCGCGGCCCGGCTGCAGTGCAAGGCCATCATCGCCATGCCGGTGACCACGCCGCAGGTAAAGATCGACGCGGTGCGCGAGCGCGGCGGCCAGTGGGTCCAGGTCGAGCTGCACGGCGAGTCCTACAGCGATGCCTACCACCACGCCGCCGAGCTGGAGAAGAAGCACAAGCTGACCTTCATCCACCCGTTCGACGATCCCGAAGTGATCGCGGGCCAGGGCACCATCGCCATGGAAATCCTGCGCCAGCACCCGGGCCCGATCCATGCGGTGTTCGTCGCCATCGGCGGCGGCGGGCTGATCTCCGGCGTCGCCGCCTACATCAAGGCAGTGCGTCCGGAGATCAAGGTGATCGGCGTGCAAACCGTGGACTCGGATGCGATGAAGCGCTCGGTCGATGCCGGCAAGCGCATCGAGCTGAAGGAAGTGGGCCTGTTCTCGGACGGCACCGCGGTCAAGCTGGTCGGCAAGGAAACCTTCCGCATCACGCGCGAGCTGGTCGACGACATCATCCTGGTCGACACCGATGCCATCTGCGCAGGCGTGAAGGACGTGTTCCAGGACACCCGCAGCATCCTGGAGCCGGCCGGCGCGCTGGCGGTGGCGGGCCTGAAGGCGTATGCCGAGCGCGAGAAGCTCAAGGGCCAGCACCTGGTCGCGATCGCCTGCGGCGCCAACATGAACTTTGACCGCCTGCGCTTTGTCGCCGAGCGCGCCGAGGTGGGCGAGGCGCGCGAAGGCGTGTTCGCCGTGACCATCCCCGAGGAGCGCGGCAGCTTCAAGCGCTTCTGCGAGCTGGTCGGCACGCGCAGCGTGACCGAGTTCAACTACCGCATCGCCGACACCAGCATGGCGCATATCTTCGTCGGCGTGCAGATCGCCAGCCGCGCCGAGAACGACAAGATCGCCGCCAGCTTCCGCAAGCATGGCTTCGACACGCTCGACCTGTCCAACGACGAACTGGCCAAGCAGCACATCCGCTACATGGTCGGCGGCCGCTCGGCGCTGGCGCATGACGAACTGCTGTACCGCTTCGAGTTCCCGGAGCGCCCGGGCGCGCTGATGAAGTTCCTGTCGAGCATGAGCCCGAACTGGAACATCAGCCTGTTCCACTACCGCAACCAGGGGGCGGACACCTCCAACATCCTGGTCGGCATCCAGGTGCCGAAGAACGAAAAGCGCGCCTTCCGCGCCTTCCTTTCGACGCTGGGCTACGTACACTGGGACGAAACCGACAACCCGGTGTACAAGCTGTTCCTGTCCTGATTGCTGTCCCGCTTCCTTCCGAGCGCCCCATGAGCCTCCCCGAACACTCGCCGCTGGGCAAGCCCTCGGCCTACAAGACCGAATACGACGCCTCGCTGCTGTTCCCGATCCCGCGCCAGCCCAAGCGCACCGAGATCGGCCTGCCCGAAGGCAAGCCGGTGCCGTTCTTCGGCGTCGACATCTGGAACGCGTACGAACTGTCGTGGCTGAACCTGAAGGGCAAGCCGCAGGTGGCGCTGGCCACCTTCATCATCCCGTCGGACACGCCCAACATCGTCGAGTCCAAGTCGTTCAAGCTGTACCTGAACTCGTTCAACCAGACCAGGATCGCTTCGCCGGAAGCGCTGCAGCAGCTGTTGCACCACGACCTGTCCGACGCCACCGGCGGCACGGTGCAGGTGCGGCTGGTGACGGAGGCAGATCTTGGCAAGCAACAAATGGGCGAGCTCGACGGCCTGCTGCTGGACCGGCTCGACATCGAGGTCGACCGCTACGAGCCCGCGCCCGAACTGCTGTTCGCCAACCAGGAGGAAACGCCGGTGGAAGAAACGCTGGTGTCGCACCTGCTCAAGTCCAACTGCCTGGTCACCGGGCAGCCCGACTGGGGCAGCGTGCAGATCCGCTACGTCGGCGCGCCGATCAACCAGGAAGCGCTGCTCAAGTACCTGATCTCGTTCCGCAACCACAACGAGTTCCATGAGCAATGCGTCGAGCGGATCTTCATGGACGTGCTGCGGCAATGCAAGCCGGTGAAGCTGGCGGTGTATGCGCGCTACACGCGGCGCGGGGGGCTGGATATCAATCCGTTCCGGACCAACTTCAATACGGCCTGGCCGGACAACAAGCGCAACGCGCGGCAATAAGGCTGGACGGGGAGTCAGAACTCCCCGTGAAACCTCACCCCATAGAACTTCACCGGCCCGCGGTCCCGGTTGTAGCCGGGATTGCGCACGAACTGGAAGTCCGGGCTGATGCTCAGGTATTTCACCGGCTGGAAACTGTAGTAGACCTCCAGGATCTGCTCGGGGCCATAACGCAGCGCACCGTCACCAAGAAAGGCGCCCTGCCCGCCCGCGGCAAGATAGTTGCGATGCTGGCCGCCCAGCATATTGATCGCGACCGCCACGCCCAGCGCATCGCGGGCACGTCCCCATGCATCCCCCTTCATCACGCCGCCACCTGACACCTGCCTGCCGATCTCGGTAAAGGCATAGGTCTCGGTCTTGTCATCCGACAGGCTGGCGCGCGCAAACACTCCCAGCGAATCCGACACCTCCTGCAGCAGCGTCACGCCGACGCCCGTCTTGGCGTGCTCGCGCCGCACCTCGGCCAGGTCCGGCGTGGTGTTGTTGGCGATGCCGAACTGGATCGCATCGCTGAACGCGCCCATGCGCGCCTTGTTGCGGAACAGCAGCAGCCGCGCGGCGCCGGGCCGGCCCGCGAGCTGGTAGCGCTTCTCCAGCTCGATGATGTCGCCGTAGTGCTCGAACATGCGCGTATCGAGCTCCAGCCCGTTCGATTCCAGCGGCTGCAGGAAGCGCCCGATGCGCGCCGACCAGCCGTCGCCGATGTATTCCAGCGACACGCCCCAGGTATAGCCGCGCGCATCGGCCGGATAGTCGAACGCGCCATGCGTCATGAACGACCAGTTCATGAATTGCGTGCGCGGGTCCGAGCCGAACTCGTTCTGGTCGAACACGTCGAGCACGCCGAAGTTGCCCGCGGTCAGCACCACGCGCTGGCGGTCGACGGTGCGTGCGAACTGGTTGAAGTCGGCCTCCAGCGCCTCGCTGCCGCCGCCCATGCCCCAGGTCTGCCGCACGAAGGCGCGCGCGCGGTAGAAGACGGGGCTGGTGCTGGCCGCCTTGCCCAGTTCGCCGTTGGACAGCCCGCCCAGGCCGTGCAGGCCTGAGAACGGCACGCCTTGCGTGGCTTCCGGATTGAAGTGGAATTCCGCACCGCGCCACAGCTTCAGCCCGAGGTCGAGCGTCGCGCTGAAGGAGTAGCTCTTGGCGCGTTCGGTGCCAATGCTGTTCGGGCCCGAATAGGCGGCGTTGAACGCCGGCTTGCGCTGCCAGACGTAGGTGCTCTGGCCGTGGAAGGCGAACGGGCTATCGGCATCCGCGGCGGCGTCGGCGGCAGTTGCCTGCTGCGCCGTGGCCGCCGGCAGGCATGCGCAGCAGGCCAGCGCGGCAAGCGCGCGGCGGAATCTGTGTCGGGCGCGCGGGTACGCGGCGGCAAGTGGCGAAAACAGCATGAACAAAGAGGAGGCGAATGATGTGCCGGCGGCGGCGCGGCGCGGCGCGGCGCCGCGCACGCAGCATAGCCAAGCGCACATGACATGTCCACCGCGGAGCCAGGTGCGGTAATGCCGACGTTGTAACTGGGCTTGAATTAATTAATTCGAAAATTAATATTGTTTTCGACACGGTTCAACACACGCCCATGCCACGCAAACCAGCTACCCCGAATCCGCCCGATCGTCGCACACCCGGTCGCACACCCGGCCGCCCTGCCGCGGGTCAACCCGGCCAGCGCGAGCGCATTCTCGATGCCGCCACCGAACTGTTCTCGCGGCACGGCGTCGCCGGCACGCCGGTCAAGGCCATCGCCGTGAAGGCAGGCGTCACGCCCGCGCTGGTCCACTACTACTTCAGCGACCGCGAGCTGCTGCTCGATGCCGTGATCGAGGAGAAGGTACAGCCGCTGGTCGCACAGTTCTTCGCCACCGGCCCGGAAGTTTCGGAGCCGCTGGCGATGCTGGTCGGCATCGCCACCCGGCTGGTCCGCGCCGCGGCGGATACGCCCTGGTTTCCCGGACTATGGATTCGCGAGGTCGCCAGCGACGACGGCGCGCTGCGCGAACGCGTGCTGAAACGCTTCGCGCTGGAGCGCGGCAGCGCGCTGATGGCGCCGCTGGCCGCGGCGATCGCCAATGGGCAGCTCAACCGCGGGCTGGAGCCCGCGCTGGTGATGCCCTCGCTGGTGGGCCTGACGCTGCTGCCGCTGGCCACCACCCATATCTGGCGCCGGCTGCCGGGTGCCGAAGCGGTCGATACCGACGCGCTGGTGCGCCATGTCTCGGCGCTGCTCACGCACGGGCTGGCCCCCGCGCCGACTGACCGCGCCGGAACCTCGCCCCCACCCGCATCAAAAAAGAAGGGCCGTGCGCCCAGGCATTCCCCGGAGTCCGCTGCATGAACACCGTTGTTTCCCCCCTTCCCCTTCTGGCGCGCGCGCTCCCCATCGCCGCGCTGCTCGGCGCCGCGCTGCTTGCCGCCGGCTGCGGCAAGTCCGGCACCGACACCTGGCAAGGCTATATCGAAGGCGAGTTCGTCAGCGTCGCCTCGCCCTTCGCCGGCCGCCTCGACACGCTTTCCGTGCAGCGCGGCCAGCAGGTGGCGCAGGGCGCGGCGCTGTTCGCGCTCGAATCCGACGACGAACGCGCCGCGCGCCAGCAGGCCGAAGACCAGTTGCGCGCCGCCGAAGCGCAGCTGCAGGACATGAAGACCGGCAAGCGCCCGGTCGAAGTCGACGTGAGCCGCGCCCAGCTGGCGCAGGCGCAGGCCCAGGCGCAACGCAGCGCCGCCGCGCTGCGGCGCGACGAGCGCCAGTTTGAGATCGGCGGCATTGCGCAGGCGCAGCTCGACGAGTCGCGCGCCCAGGCGCGCAGCGATGCGGCGCGCGTGCGCGAGCTGCAGCGCGATATCGACGTGGCACGCTTGCCCGGACGCGACGCGCAACAGGCCGCACAGGCCGCGCAAGTGGCCGCGGCGCGCGCCGCGCTGGCGCAGGCGGACTGGAAGCTGTCGCGCAAGACCGTGGCCGCCACGCAGGCAGGGCTGGTCTACGATACGCCCTACCGCCTCGGCGAATGGGTGCCCGCCGGCAGCCCGGTGGTGCGCATGCTGCCGCCCGGCAACGTCAAGGTGCGTTTCTACGTACCCGAGGCCGTGGTCGGCGCGCTGCGCAACGGGCAGGCCGTGCAGGTGCGCTGCGATGGCTGCGCCGCGCCGGTGGCGGCCAGCATCACCTATGTCGCCAACGAAGCCGAATTCACGCCGCCGGTGATCTACAGCAACGAGACCCGCAACAAGCTGGTGTTCCTGGTGGAAGCACGCCCGTCCGCCGCCGATGCCATCAAGCTGCGGCCCGGCCAGCCCGTCGAGGTGGTGCGGCAATGAACACGGAGACCAGCCACGCTGACAACGGCCGCGCGCAGGAACTTGCCATCGACGTGCGCGGGCTGAACAAGCACTTCGGCGACAAGCACGTGGTCAACGACCTCAGCATGCAGGTCGCGCGCGGCGAGATCTTCGGCTTCCTCGGCCCCAACGGCAGCGGCAAGACTACCTCGATCCGCATGATGTGCGGCCTGCTGACGCCGGATTCGGGCGAAGGCACCTGCCTGGGTTTCGGCATCCTGACCGAATCCGACGAAATCAAGCGCCGAGTCGGCTACATGACGCAGAAGTTCTCGTACTGGGACGACCTGTCGATCCGCGAGAACCTGGACTTCGTCGCGCGCATGTATGGCATGCCGGACCGGCGTGATGCCGTCGACCGCGCGCTCGAAGACCTGGGCCTGGCGACGCGCTCGGCACAGCTGGCGGGATCCTTGTCGGGCGGCTGGAAGCAGCGGCTGGCGCTGGCGGCCTGTCTGCTGCACGAGCCGGAACTGCTGCTGCTCGACGAACCTACCGCCGGTGTCGACCCCAAGGCGCGGCGGGATTTCTGGGAGCATCTGCACCTGCTTGCCGCGCGCGGCATCTCGGTGCTGGTCAGCACGCACTACATGGACGAGGCCGAGCGCTGCCACAAGCTCGCCTATATCGCCTACGGCAAGCTGCTGGCGCAAGGCACCGCCGACGAAGTCGTGGCCAGCCAGCAACTGTCGACGTGGAGCGTGGAAGGCGACGACCTCGCCACGCTGTCGGAGCAATTGCAGGGCGCGCCGGGCGTGGAACAGACCGTGGCATTCGGCACCGCGCTGCACGTCACCGGGCGCGATGCGCAGGCGTTGGCGGGCACGCTGCAGCGCCTGGCCGGACCGGGACGGCGCGTGATACAGGCCCACACCAGCCTGGAAGACGTGTTCATCCACATGATGAGCCGGGCCGATGACAACATGGACACGCGCAAGGCGAAGGAGCCGACATGAACGCCGCCGCAATCCGGAACCCGCGCCAGCCTCGCGCCAACGGCACGCGCTTCTCGGTCCAGCGCTGGTGGAGCATCGTGCTGAAGGAATTCCTGCAGCTGCGCCGCGACCGCGTCACCTTCGGCATGATCGTCGGCCTGCCGATCATGCAGCTGCTGCTGTTCGGCTTTGCCATCAACACCGACCCGCGCCACCTGCCGACCGCGGTGATCGCTGCCGACCAGAGCGAATTCACCCGCACCTTCATTGCCAGCATGCAGAACTCCACCTATTTCAAGGTGGTGGCCACGCTGCCCGACGAGGCCGCCGGCAGAGAGGCGCTGATGAAGGGTGACGTGCAGTTCGTGCTCAGCATCCCGCCCGATTTCACGCGCAAGCTGCTGCGCGGCGAACGCCCCGCGCTGCTGGTGGAGGCCGACGCCACCGATCCCTCGGCCACCGGCCAGGCGATCGCCGCGCTGCCGCAGCTGCCATTCAGGGTCGGCACCCACGACCTGAAAGGCTCGCTGGCGCCGCTGGCGGGCGGCAAGGCGCCGTTCGACGTGCAGGTGCAGCGCCTGTACAACCCCGAGGGCCTGACCCAGTACAACATCATCCCCGGCCTGATGGGCGTGATCCTGTCGATGACCATGGTGATGATGACCGGGCTGGCGATGACGCGCGAACGCGAGCGCGGCACCATGGAAAACCTGCTGGCCATGCCGGTGCAGCCGCTCGAGGTGATGACCGGCAAGATCGTGCCGTACATTTTCATCGGGCTGATCCAGGTGACCATCGTGCTGCTGGCCGCGCGCTGGGTATTCAGCGTGCCTTTCGTCGGCTCGGTGACGGCGGTCTACCTCGCGGCGCTGCTGTTTATCGCGGCCAACCTGACGGTGGGCATCACCCTGTCGTCGCTGGCGCAGAACCAGCTGCAGGCGATGCAGCTGACCTTCTTCTACTTCCTGCCCAACATCCTGCTATCGGGCTTCATGTTCCCGTTTGCGGGCATGCCCGGCTGGGCGCAGGCGATCGGCAACATCCTGCCGATGACGTATTTCAACCGCATGGTGCGCGGCATCCTGCTCAAGGGCAGCGGCTGGGCCGAGCTATGGCCGCAGGTCTGGCCGATGGCGCTGTTCATCGTGGTGGTGATGACGATCGCGGTGCGCTTCTACCGCCGCACGCTGGACTGAAGGATTGCTGCCATGACCCGATTTCTTCCTTTGATGGCCGCTGCCGCGCTGCTGGCCGGCTGTGCCGTCGGCCCCGATTTCCGCCGCCCCGCGCCGACCGATGATGCCGGCTACGTGCCGGGCCCGCAACCGGTTGCCACCGTCGCGGCCGACAGCGGCGATCGCCATCCGCAATCGCACGCGCAGACACTGGCCGCAGGCGCCGACGTGCCGGCGCAATGGTGGACGCTGTTCCATAGCGCCGAGCTGGACGCCACCATCCGCATGGCGCTCGACGCCAGCCCCACGCTGGCCCAGGCGCGCGCGCGGCTGCGCGAGGCGCAGGAAAACCTTGCCGCGCGCACTGGCGCCACGCGCTGGCCCGCGGTTGACGCGCAGCTCAATACCACGCGGCAGCAGGTCAATTTCCAGTCGATGGGCATTTCGACGATCCCCAGCCCGGGACCATTTACGCTGTATGGCGCTACGGTGCAGGTGTCCTATGTACTCGACCTGTTCGGCGGGCAGCGGCGCGAGCTCGAAGGGCTGCAGGCGGCGGTCGACTACCAGCGCTACGAGCTGGAAGCGGCGCGGCTGGCGCTGGCCGCCAACGTCGCCACCGCGGCGATCCGCGAGGCCGGACTGCGCGCGCAACTGGCCGACACGGTGGCGCTGGCCGAAGCCCAGCGGCGCCAGCTCGGCATCGCCGAGGAACGCCTGCGCGCCGGCGGCGTCGCGCGCGTCGACGTGCAGCGCCAGCGCGCACAACTGGCGCAGACGCAGGCGCTGGTGCCGGGCCTGCAGCGCCAGCTGGAAGCGACACGGCACCAGCTCGCGGTCTACACCGGCCAGACTCCGGCAGCCGCCTCCTTGCCCGCATTCACGCTGGACGCGCTGCATCTGCCCGACACGCTGCCGGTCAGCCTGCCGGCCACGCTGGCGCGGCGCCGCCCCGACATCCGCGCGGCCGAAGCGCTGCTGCACCAGGCCAGCGCCGATATCGGCGTGGCCACCGCCAACCTCTATCCGCAGGTCACGCTGAGCGCCAGCGGCGGCAGCCAGGTCACCGCCGCGCGCGACCTGTTCAGCAGCCTCAATGTGTGGAGCCTCGCAGCCGGGCTGGTGCAGCCGGTGTTCCGCGGCGGCGAACTGCAGGCGCGCAAGCGCGCCGCCGAAGCGGCGTACGAGCAGGCACTGGCCGCCTACCGGCAGGCCGTGCTGCAGGGCTTGCAGGACGTGGCTGATTCGCTGCGCGCGCTCGAGGCCGACGCCGCGACGCTGCGCGAGCGCGCCGACAATGCGCGCCAGGCGCGCGACACGCTGACGGTGGTGTCGGAACAGTACCGGCTCGGCGGCGTCAGCCAGCTGGCCGTGCTCGATGCCGAGCGCGAGGCGCGGCAGGCTTCGCTGGACCTGGCGCAGTCGCGCGCCGACCGGCTGGCGGATTCGGCGGCGCTGCTGCAGGCGTTGGGGGGTGGGTGGTGGCAGGAGGAAGAAACGCCGATGGCGGCGGCGCCCCGGTAAGCGCGCCGCCGCCGCACCCGGTCACTTGCGGTCGGTCTGCGAGTACCAGTAAGTGCGCTTGCGCTTGCCGATCCCCGGCGGCGAGATCTTCTGCGCGCCCAGCGACGAGGTATTGTCGCCGCCGCCGGGACCGGTCTGGTTGCCGCCGCCGATCAGCACCGGCACGTTGCTGGTGTTGCCTGCCGCATCCGTGACGGCAACCACCCCGAACACCGGCGACGGCGGCAAGCCACCGTTGTTGAACACGACATGGCGGTCGTCGTTCAGGCCTTTGCCGGTAAGGAACGAAATTGCATAGCCGCGCGCCTTGCCCAGGTCCGGGTAGCACACGCCCGACTTCGGCACGCTTGGCTGATTGGTGCCGAAGTAGGTGTAGCCGGCCACGGTCAGCGGCGCGTTGACCACCTTCTCGCCGGTGCCCAGCACGAGGTAGAAGCCCTTGCCCGCGCTTGTGTCGGCGTATGCGGTCGAAGTCGCGTTGAACAGGTCGGCCTCGGTCAGCGGCGTCCATGTCGACGGCAGCCCGCCGGTGAGCGTCGTGTCCTTCAGCATGTAGAAGCGGTTGCTGACGTTGTAGGCCAGGCCCGGCGTAGTGCTGGTGGTGTACAGCGGATGCTCGCGGTCGCCGCTGCCGATCATCACCGCATCGTAGTTGCCGGTGGTGATGACATCCGGCGGATACATGAACTTGCGCGCATCGTTGGTGCCCTGCGCGCCGCCCAGGGATGCGAATTTATGCAGCGTCCAGGCATCTGACCCGGTGCCGGCCGCCGTCTCGAAGTCCAGCCGCCAGACATTGCCGCCGACGTCGCCGACATAGCCCTTGTCTACCAGCCCGTCACCGTTGCGGTCCACCACGGCCACGTCGGACGGGATCGCGCGGTTCATGCCGGCAGGCGTCGTGCACACCGTGGCGGAAAGACCGGTGCAGTCGGCCAGCCATGCGCGCACCACATCGCCCGTGAAGGCATCGAACACGATCACGCCACGCCCTTGTCCCGAACTGCCGCCACCCTGGGACGGCTCGGCATCCTCGGCGGGATCGTAGCCGGCGCCCATCACCACGAGCGGGTTTGCATACCCCTTGACGCGGATCACGCGCGGCTGCGACCAGGTCTGTCCCAGTTCCGCGATGCTGGTGCTGTCGGCCTTCCACAGGAATTCCGGCGCCATCGGGTCGGTGACGTCCAGCGCGTAGGTCAGGCGCCCGCCGCGGCGCGCGGTCAGGTAGATCACCACACGAGGCTTGGCCGGGTCGCGCAGGTCCTGGAACACCGTCGTGGTGCCATCGAAGAAATAGTCGCGCGGCTTCGCGCCCGCACCGGTGGGCGATCCGCTCAGCTGCACCTCGGGCGTATTGGTGTAGAGACGGCCGAGCTTGCCATAGAACTCCGGTGCAATGAAGCCCCACAGCTCCCCGCCCGGACGTATGCCGCCGATGCCGGTGGTCTGGTTGCCATTGACCGCATGGAAGACGCCGTCGTTGGCGCCATAGAACACCACCACGCCGGTCGTGCCGCCATAGTTGATCACCACCGGGCGCGAATGCAGTACATCGCCATGCACCGAGCCGCGCATGGTAACGCTGCCCCCCGGGCCTTTCTGCAACTCCGCGCCGGCCACCGAACTTTCGCCCAGTGCCCGCACGTCGCGGCCGCGCACCCAATTGATCAGGTTGTTGACGTCGGCGGCCGTGGTATTGAGCGCGGCCTGCCCGCTGGTGCCGGTCAGCCAGCTGTTGGACGTATCGAACGAAGCCAAATTCTTGCCGCTGCATGCCCCCGACGCGCAGGTGTAGAGCTTGCGCCCGCTCTGGTCGGTGGTGAACTGGGCGCGCAGCATTTCGCCGGCGCCACCTTTCTCGACGATTTCGCCATCGCCGCCGACCACACCCGCCACGCCGTCGGCAGAGTCCAGCGCACCGGCAGCGCCGGACGGACTGTTGACCCAGAACCCCTTGGCAGGCCAGCCGCTTACCTGGCTGCCGGTATAGCTGGAACCACTGAACCCCAGCGGCGGCTCGGCGGTCCAGAAACTCTTGGCGCTGGGCGAGATGAAACCCGTGCCGGCATTGCTGATCGCACTCTGCTGGTTGGGGCCGCTGGGGTTGGCGTCCAGCACCACGATCTGGTTCTTGTTGTCGTAGCCAAGCTTGTACTGCTTCAGGTTGCCCATCCAGCGCGGCGCTGCGGTGGCGTCGGGCCGGAACATGCCGATGTAGATCTGGTTCAGGTACGAACCCTGCCCGTTCACGCTGACCGGCAGGCTCACCGAGGAGAACACGTTGTTGACGGCCTGCATCTCGTTGAAGATCTGCAGCAGCGCCTTCACCAGCGCGTCCACGTCGCCCAGGTCAACCACATAGCGCTTGCCGCCGGCATTGTCGGCCATGCTGCGGGTCGACTCGACATAGTCGGGGTTCCTGCCGTCCGTGATGGCGATCGTATAGGTGATGATGTTCTGGTTATTGTCGAGATTGCCGTTCACGTCGGTTTCGTACATGAACCGCGCCCACTCGTCTCCCCAGTTGCTTTCGTACTTGTTGGCCGCCGTGTCGAGCTTGAGCTGGGTCATCTGCTTGGCGCTGGCCCCCGCCGCGGCAAGCGCGTCCTTGGGCTCGGTGCCGGTGTCCTGCGGCTTGCCGTTGTTGACCGCGTTGGCGATGTAGATAACGAAGTTCTTCTGGCACGGGTTGGTGATCGGCGACGTGTACTGCGTACCTGACAAGCCCTTCCTGCCGCCGAAGAATGCCCAGGCTTCCTGCATGCCCCCACCCACCTGGGAATTGTTTGAGTTGTCGGTCTGGCGGTCGATGCTCTTGATGTACTCAAGGAATTGCGCGCCATTGGTGGCGTCCATCAGCGGCAATGTGTATGGCGCCGCCGACGGATAGCGGAATTTGCCGCCGGGGTTGGTGCCCGTGCCGAACATCATCAAGCCCATGTTGATGTTGCCGGCCAGCTGCGGGTTGGTCGCGAGCGTGTTCACCGCGCGGTACAGTGCGCACTGGATCGCGCCGACGTCGGTGCCGGCGTTGTTGGCGCTGACGACATCGACATCGCAGCCACGGATGGTCGTGGCCGCATTCCACGTGGACGCATTGTCCAGCAGCAACAGCACATTGGGCTTGGTACCGGCATTGCTCTGCAGGCCGGTGAACAGGTCGATGTCTTCGGCATGCGCGCCCTGCCATCCGGCCAGGGCAAGCAGGGCTGCGGCGAAGGCGGCAAGGCGCCGATTCCGGCGGGCTGGGCTCGTCATCCGGGTTCCTGTGCGATCAATGGTGAATAGGTGGCAACGCCGGTGCGGTCAGGGGCAGGCCGAGCCGGTCGGCATGCGCACCGCCACGCCCTGATGGACCGTTGCCACGGCGCCGGTGCCGGCGCTGTCATCGACCGTGGCGGCTACGTCCCACTGGGTGGCGTTGCACAGCGAATTGCCCGCGTTGTTGCCGGCCGTGACGATGCCGGTGTTCTGCACGCCGCTGCCGATCATGCACGACACATCGTCGGGATCCTTCAGGTCGAGCTCGACGTTCTTGATGGGATTGCTTGCCATGCATTCCGGCTTCGCCACCTGGGCCACGTAATCGGCCTTGCCATCTCCACTGACATCCACCGGCACGCTGATGGCCGCCGGCGCCTTGGTGAAGTCGTCGGAGATCACCTGCTCGATCGACTGCTGCGCGACGTCGCGCGCTTCGGCGGTGTGCTGCTGGTTGGCCGCGACCTTGACGTTGACCAGGCCCGAATTGACCAGCGCCACGGCGATCAGCAGGAACAGCACCATGAACACCAGCGTCACGACCAGCGTGACGCCCGTCTGCCTGCGGCGCAGTGGCCGGCCGGATAACTTCGTCATTGCTTGCCCTTCGCGGTATCGCATCATTGCTCGCGCAGTCCGGCCACGTTGACCAGCCGCGCCACCTGGGCGTAGACGTGGCGCTTGTAGCCGTCATTGAACGGACCGCTGGCGGCGGCGCGCCCCAGGTCGTAGGTGCGCGTGTCTACCGTGCCGCCAGAGGTGCGCAGCGTGCGCGCCAGCAGGTTTACGCGCACGGTGGTCACGTTGCTCCAGTTGGTTAGCGCATTGGTCCAGTCGTAGCCCGGCACGATTGGGCAGGCGGCGGCATTGTTGGCGCCGGGATCGTCCACGTAGCAGTCGGCGGAGCCGTTGCTGTCCAGGTCCATGCCGTAGGCCACATGCATGTCCTGGATGCCCTGCGCCAGCGAACGCGTCTGGAACGCGCCGTTGACCAGCTCGGCCATCTTCAGCGTGGGGATGCCGTCGCCGCCGTTGGTGCAGCGGTCGCACGGCGCGAGATAGAACGCGCGCACCACCGCTTCGCGCAGCACTGCCGGTACCGCCGCATCGCAAGCCTTGGTGCGCAACGGGAAAGCGGCCGCCGCGCTGGCATCGAAGACAAAGGCAGTGGTGTCGTTCGGGCAGGCCGATACCTGCAGGTAAGGCACGCCCGGCGTCGGGGCCGCGACCGGCGTGGTCGACACGCGCCGCACCACCAGCACCTCGGAAGTGGCGGCAAGGTCGGCCAGGCAGGGCGCAACCACGCCGGCCGCATAGCCTGCCAGAGGCAGTGGGACGGTGCCTCCTGCCGCGAAGCCGAGCGCTGCCGGGTCTGTCGCGCACAGCGCGGGACCGGCCACCGTGGCGCCCCGCGCAATGCTGCCTGCCCCGTAGAACCCCGCCAGTTCCACCTCGCGCCGGATCTGCTCCAGCGCATAGCGGCCGTTCTCCACCTGCTCGGCCGACTTGACGAACTCGGTGCGCGACAAGCTGTTGGCGTAATAGAGACTGGCCAGCGCAGTCAGCATCAGCAGGCCGATGGTGATGCCGATCATCAGCTCCACCAGCGACACGCCGCGCTGGCGCCGGCGGCCTTGTGCGATACGCGGAGGCAGGCGCTTCATGACACGGTCCCCAGCGAGCCAATGCGGATCTGCGTGCTGACCGCGCGACGGTAGGCTTCGTTGCCGTACTGGTTCTGGCCGCAGCCGAGCGCGGGGGCGCCGGTGGCGGCCAGGCCTTGCCAGGCGACGGTGATGCGGTAGACGTTGGCGGCCGCGTCGACGGTGTCGATGCAGCCGCGCGCGCCGATCATGGCGCCGACCGGCTGCGCCGCCACGCCGCTGGCCGCGGCCGTCATCTCGGCGCTGCCCAGCAGCGCGGTGTTCCATGCCTGCAGGTCGCCGTTGGCGGTGGCGTTCTGCGCGGCCGTTCCCAGCGTGCAGGCCGCCGGCGCGGCTGTGCCGGTGCCCAGCCGCACGCCGTTGGCGCCATTGGCATAGCACTGCGCCACCTGGCGGTTGGCATTGATGCGGGCGGCCATGTCCTGCAGCAGCGCGAGCGCCTGCACGCGCTGGTAGGACTCCATCTCGTTCTGGCCCGAGCGCGCCACCAGTCCCGCCGTGCCCAGCAGCGCGGCGAGCAGGATCACCACCGCCACCAGCACTTCGATCAGCAGCAGGCCACGCTGCGCGGTGCGTCGCGGCAGGCGCGCCGGCCGTTGCCCGTGGCGGCGGCCGGCGTGGGGAAGGATGCGGGTCATGTGCAGGCTCCCGTTTCAGAGGCAACGCGGCCGGTCTCGCTGACCTGCACGCACACGCGCAGCGCGACCGTCGTGTCATTGGCGGGAGCGATCTCGAAGCGCATTGCCGCGCCGGCAAGCCGGCCGTCGTTGCCGACCGACAACGCCCCGGCGGCGCTGGGGGTGATGGTGAGGCTGGCGTAGGGCCCGAAGGTGCGCACTGTCTCCGCGCCGGCGCTGACGGCCCAGCCCGCGGTCCAGGCCGCACCGGTGGGCGCCAGCGTCACGGTGGCGTTGCGCTTGACCGCCTCGCTGCGCGCCAGCAGCAGCGCCGAGCTCAGGTCGAGCGAGGCGCTGCGCACGCGCTGCCCCGCCATCAGCGACGCAAACGACGGCGCGGCGGCGAACGCGAGGATCGCCAGCACGGCCAGCGTGCACATCAGTTCGACCAGGGTGAAGCCGCGCAGCGCCCGCGGCTGCGGGCGGCACAGGCGAAGCCGGTAGGTGGCTGCCATGGTCAGTTCCAGCAATCGGTGCCGCCACCGGACGCCGACCTGGCGCCGGCGCTGGTCAGCGTCAGCGTGCCGCAGCCGGTATCGGCGCTCAGCTGGCTGCCCTTGGGCGTGGCCACGATGCTGTAGCCCGGCGGCAGCGCGGCATTGGGAGTCACGGTGACGTCGTAGCGCGTGCTCTGCGCGGACGGCACCGACATGCCTAGCGCGCCGAGATTGGCGGCATAGGCGCGGTTGTCGACGAGAAACCGCTCCTGCGCGCCGGAGACTTCGAGCATGAACGACTCGATCGCGGCGCGGTGCGATCGCACCACATGGCGGCTGTAGTTGGGGATGGCGACGGCGGCCAGGATGGCGATGATCGCGACGGCGATCATCAGCTCGACCAGCGTGAAGCCGCGCGCGCGCGCGCCGCGGCCCGGCATGGCGCCCGCCGCGTCTGTTCCTGCCCCGATTTGACCCTTGACCCGAAACGGCGGCGTGACCATGCCGCCGTGTCGCACTGCAGGGCTTCTATGTCCCATGCTCGCGCTCCGTACCAATTATGTTCCGGTTGACCGATTTCCGGAGGTTATGGCGCGGAGTGTAAGTCACCGCCATTCAAGTGGGTAAGGAAATTCTGATGACAGTGCGCCAGCGTTGCGGCAATCCGACAATCGGGGGGCTTGCCAAAAACCCCGGGTACAGCTTTGGCGGTGTCCGGACGTTAACCGGCTTTCGAAGTAACGATGTGACGGCGTGACGACGTGGCAGCGCGTCGTCTGCAAGCGCCGCCGCCCGGCGCTCCGGTGCGCGGCTGTGCAACAATCGTTACAACCACGAACCCGGAGTGCCCATGCCGTCCGACAGCCCCACCCATCCGCCGCAGCCTTCCCAGGCCGGTCCCACGCCGGCGCCGCCCCACGACCTCGACGCGCTGCTGGCGTTGCTGCGCGCCAGCTTCCCGAGCCTGAGCACGCAGTTCCAGAGCGGCGCGCGCTACCTGCTCGACCACCCGCAGGACGTGCCGGTGCTGTCGATGCGCAAGATCGCCGCCAGCGCCGGCGTGCAGCCCGCCACGCTGGTGCGGCTGTCGCAGCACCTCGGCTTCGAGGGCTGGCAGGGCCTGCGCGAACTCTTTGTCGATGCGCTGCGCGGCGGTAGCCAGCCCTATGCGCGCCGCGCGCGCAAGGTGGTGCGCGAAAGCAGCGCCAGCCGCATGCTGGGCGAGATGCTCGACGCGCAGCACCATAACCTCGACCTGATCGCCGCCAACAACGACAAGACGCTGCAGCAGGCGGCGGAACTGTTGTCGCAAGCGCAGAACGTGCACGTGGCGGGCTTCCGCTCGTGCTTCCCGATCGCGTTCACCTTCCACTATGTCTACCGGCTGTTCCGCAGCTCGGTGCAGCTGATCCGCGCCGATGCCGGCACGCTGGAAATGGAGCTGCGCGGCCTGGCGCCCAAGGACGCCGTGGTGGTGGCCAGCTTCGCCCCGTATTCGCAGGAAAGCATCCGCGTGGCGGCGGCCGCGCGCGAGTGCGGCTGCAAGGTGATCGCGCTGACCGACAGCACCGTGGCGCCGATCGCGCTGGCGGCGGACTGCACGCTGCTGTTCTCGGTCGAGAGCCCGTCGTTCTTCCCCTCGATCACGGCCGGCGTGGCCATGGTCGAGGCGCTGGTCGAGCAGTTGCTGGCGCGCAAGGGCAAGGGCGCGATCCGCGCGCTCGAGCAGGCCGAGGGCGAGCTGCACCGCGCCGGGGCCTACGTGCCCGCCGGCCGCGGCTGAGGACGATTATTCGAAGGCCTCGTCGCTGGGGCTGGCGTAGGCCTTCTTCAAAGGCTCGCTCATCTGCAGCTCGAAATTGACCTGCTTGGGCGGCACCGGCGCGGCAAACCACTTGCTGTAGAGCTTGTTGATCTCGCCGCTGCGGATCAGCCCGCCGATGGCGCCGTCGACCACCTGCTTGAAGCCAGGATCGTCCTTGCGCAGCATGAACGCATAGGCCTCGAACGACTGCGGCGTGCCCACCACGGTCCAGTCGGCGGGGTTGGGCGCCAGCGTGCGCGCTCCCGACAGCAGCACGTCGTCCATCATGAACGCGGCCACGCGCCCTGACTGCAGGATCAGGAACGACTCGCCATAGTCCTTGGCGCTCTGGATGGTGATGTTGGCCTGCTTCTCGTCGTTGAGCCGGCGCAGGATGCGCTCCGAGGTGGTGCCGGCATTGGTCACCACCGCCTTGCCCGAGAGGTCGCCGAAGTCGCGCACCGGGCTGCCTTTCTTCACCAGCAGCCGCGTGCCGGCGACGAAGAACGTGGTCGAGAACGCCACCTGCTGCTGGCGCGACTTCAGGTTGGTGGTGACGCCGCATTCCAGGTCGACGGTGCCGTTCTGCACCAGCGAGATCCGGTTCTGCGAAGTCACCGGCACCATGCGCACCTGCAGCGCCGGCAGGCCGGTCTCGCGCTTCACCGCATCGATCACCCGGTCGCAGATGTCCTGCGAGAAGCCGATGACCTTCTGGTTGGCGTCGTAGTACGAGAACGGGATCGACGAGGTGCGATGGCCGATGGAGATCGTGCCTGACGACTTGATCTTGCCGAGGGTCGGGCTGGCGGCGGAATTGGCGACACCGGCGGCGACACCGGCGGCATGCGCCGTGCCGGCCGGGCCGCTGCAGAGCACCAGCGCCGCCGCTGCGGCCGATGCAACCGCGGACCGGCGCGGGGTCGGTGAACCGCCGCACGGACGCGTGACTTCTGCTGCTTTCATACAGGCTCTCCTTGGATGCGTGAATAGCTTGGTTGTCGGGGTAGCGGTCAGCGACGCGCCATCGCATCGCCAATGCTAGGCAATCAGCAACAACTGTTCCATCATGGATAACCATGAAACATATGTATTTTTCACCGGCGCGGTGAAACGACCGTTGGCGCCGCGGGCGGATGGGCGCAAACGTGGGGCATCGACGCCCGACGCTTGTGCAGCCGGCGCAGCATGGGAACGAGCAAGGAGGCAGGGAGTCGGGCGCGGGACCGCGCCGGGAGGTGGGTGGCGACGTGGGGCGGACGCCGCGCCTGGCGCGCCCGTCCGCCGTGGAACCGGCTTACCGGGTGCACTTCTCCTGGTACGCCTGCTGCAGCGACTTGCGCGGGCGCTCGCGTTCCAGCTCGGGCACCTGCCGCCCTTGCGCGGTCTCGATGGTCGAGTCGGTGGTGCGGTACTCGCGCTTGGGCGCGGTGGCGATCTGGGCGGCGAGCTCACGGCATTCCGCCGACTCGATGCTGGCCGGCGTCGCGTCCGGGTCGGGGCGGTAGGGCGTGGTGCCCTGCTGGACTGCCTCGTTGATGGCAGCGGCGGCGGCGCCCTGGACGTCCTGCTTCTGCGCCTGGGCGCTGCAGGCCACGACAAGGGTGGCAAGTGCGGCTAGGCGGATCAGGGGGCGCTGGCGGCTCGGCATGGTGGCTCCTCGGATGTATGGCTCGTTGATTTGCAGAAGTCGCCAGCTTAAACGTTCGCGCCCTGTCTGGCACTAGCGGCATCTGCGGCACTTCCGGCATTTGTTGCCGGCCGCGGCAGCCGTTGCGCTAGCGCCCGCGGTGCCCGCCCTCGTCGTCGAGTTGCCAGTCGCGCCGCATCACCACGTAGGTGAAAGACGCGGACCAGCCGATCAGGATCAGGCCCACCAGCGGCTCGATGGTCGCGATCAGCCGGGTCGCGCCGACCGGGTAGAGGTCGCCCAGGCTCTGCGTGGTGAAGGTCTCCAGCGCAAAGTAGGCATAGACCAGCAGTGAGGGCTCGCCGTGGCGGGTGGGCATGCCGGGCGCGGTCGATCCGGCCAGCCAGCCGAGGCCGAGCACATTGTCGGCAAACCAGAAGCCGAACGCGAACACCATCGCCTCCAGGCAGTGGACGAGGATGATGCAGACGATCAGCACGCCAATGTTGACGCGCCCGCTCCAGCGCCGCGGATGCAGCGACGACAGCACGCGCAGCGCCTCGTAGTGGATCCCCACCACGGCCACGGTCAGCACCGCGGCGCACAGCAGGGCCAGCAAAAAATTCTCGGCAGAGTTTTCCATGCGCAACCGGTCGAGTGGCTGGGGCGTCCGGCTTATGGCGGGCAAAAAAGACGCCCTCCAACATAACATCGGAAGGCTCGCGGGAAAACAGCCGCGGAACGCCGCAAGATGTCATGCAGAACCCGGCAAGCCACAGGATTCGTGGCCATGCGGGCCATGCACTATGCTGGAATTCCCACAATCCCAATGCAAGCGGAGGCCGACATGCGTAAATCCATCCCGATCCTGGCGGCGCTGGTGCTGTGCGGCGCCAGCGGCCTGGCACTCGCCCACAACTGCCCCAACGAGATGAAGGCGATCGACGCCAAGCTCTCGACCAAGCCGGCGCTGTCGCCGGAAGATACCGCCAAGGTGGCCAAGCTGCGTGCCGACGGCGCGGCCTATCACAAGGCCGGCAAGCATGACGAAGCGATGAAGTCGCTGCTCGAGGCCAAGAAGATACTTGGCATCTGAAGCGGGGCGCCGCACTAGAAAAAAAAGAGCCGCCGGGCAATCCCGCGCGGCGGCTTTCTCATTGCTGCATGGCCCAGGGCGAGGGCCCTGGCCCAGTCCGGTCAGGAGCCCGACCCGACCTGCTGGATCACGCCATTGGGCGCCACCAGGTAATACTCGGCGCCAACCCCCACCCAGCGCGTGCCCTTGCGCGGCGCCGGCAGGTTGTATTGCTTGTAGTCGTCGATCACATATTGGCGGTCCCTGAACTCGGTCGGCAGGCGGTCGCCCTTCTTCCATTGCTGCACCTGCACATACGGCGAGCTTTGCGGAGCTGGCGGCGGCGCAGACGCCGCGGGTTCCGTCATCGGCCGGGTAGAAGTCTTGCCACCACCCTGCGCCATGGCAAACGGCGCCGCCAGCACGCTTGCCGCCAGCAACAGGGCCGGCATCGCTTTCTTGGTATTCATCGTGATCTCCTTGCGTACGGAAAACCGAACTGCCGGAGGATCCGGACAGCTTCTACCAGATTAGTCACAAAAGCGGGAAACCGTGGCAACCGTGGCCCGGCAGCCACGTCCGCGGTGTTCACAATTGTTTGCCCGGCCGCGGCGGGCGCCATGCGCCGCGGGCCATGGTGGTGGCTAGAATGAGGCCTGACGGAAACACTCAGCAGGCCGCGGCAAGCGCCGCGCCTGCCCGGGCGCCCATGCCCTCCATAATGTTCCCTGGCCATGCCCTTCGGCCGCGCGATGCCGCGACGCATGCGCACCCTCGCCGGAGCTTGCAACCACCCCTGCCAGAGAACGACAAGAACGGGGGACTCTCGTGTTGCAAGACGCTGGTCGATTCCTGGCACTGGTCAATCCCGCCATCGCATTCTCGCTGTGCTTCGTGCTGGCCTGGCGCTATGAGCGCAGCCGGCACTACCTGCTGCTGCCGGCTGCCGCGTATTGCATGTACGCGATCGCCATCACCCTGCAGATCGTCTGGCCGCCGCACCCCGGCGGCGGGCAGGCCACGGTGACCGGCCTGCTGTACCTGGGCAGCGGCGTGCTGCTGCTGCGCGGCATGCTGGCGCGCGTCGGTGCGCGGGTCGATACCTGCGCGCAGGTGGCATTGCCGCTCGCGCTGCTCGGCGCGATCGCGTGGTTCGACCTGGTGCAGCCGCGGCTGGTGGCGCGCATCTACATCCTGAACGTCGGCATCGCCATGATCCTGCTGCTGGGCATGCCGGCACTGGCGCGGCTGCGCAGCGGGCGGCTGGCGGACCGCGTGCTGTTCTGGTTCTACCTGCTGTTCGCGCTGCACTTCCTGCCGCGCACCGTGCTGACCGTGGTGCCGGCCGCATCGCACGATCCGGTGGCCTTTATCCAATCTGCCTACTGGCTGTGGCTGCAGGCCACGCTGGCGCTGCTGCTGATGGCACTGGCCCTGGCGTTGCTGGCCGCGGCGGTGCAGGACATCATCGTCGGCCTGCGGCACGAGCGCGACACCGACCCGCTGACGCTGCTGCATACCCGCCGCGGCCTGGCCGCGCTCGCCATGCAGCAGATCCCGCCGCCGCCGGGGCAGCCGCTCAGCCTGCTGGTGTGCGACCTCGACTTCTTCAAGTTCATCAACGACAACTACGGCCACAGCGCCGGCGACGCGGTGCTGGCGCAGTTCGGCCAGATCATTGCCGGCGGCATCCGCCGGCGCGATATCGCGGCGCGGCTGGGCGGCGAAGAGTTCGTCGTGCTGCTGCCCGATACCGCGCCCGACGCCGCGCTGCAACTGGCCGAGCGCCTGCGCCATACGCTCGAACACACGCCGATGACAGTGCTGCCCGGCGTGCACCGCGTGACCGCCAGCTTCGGCGTGGCGACGCTGCGGCCCGGCGAAGACCTGGATACGCTGCTGATGCGCGCCGACCACGTGCTCTACGCGGCCAAGAACCGCGGCCGCAACTGCGTCGCGTGGGAGCGGGACGAAGCCTTGCTGGCGCCCGGCGCCCTTGCGTGAGGCGGGGCTACAGGTAGATCACCGCGAGCGCACGCAGGATCCCGCGCAGGATCCCGATGACGATGACCGGGCGGTCGTCCGCGATCCGGTCCGGATCATGACGACAAGCGTGAATGGCGGTAGCCGGGCAGGCAGGCATCCAGGATCAGGCCGAGTTCGCCGATGCGGTCCTGCGTCGCCTGCACTGCCCACGCGGCGCCGGCCTCCAGTTCGCGGCACAGCTCCGCCGCGTCGCGCGCGGCATCGATCTGCGCGAGCGCACCGCGCATGCGATGCGCGTGCGCCTGTACCGCGCCCAGGTCGCCGCTGGCGGCAGCGGCAAGCAAGGCATCGAAATCGGCCTGCACGCTCCGCGCCAGCAGCGCGGCATCGGCGTCGCCGCTAATGCGCGGCGACGCCTGAGCGCGCCCCGGCATCAGCTCCTGCAGGCACGCCGCCAGCTCCTGCAGCAACACCGGCTTGACGAGGCAGCGGTCCATGCCGGCGTCGTGGCAGCGACCGGCTTCGCCAGCGCCGGCGTTGGCGGTCAGCGCGACGATGCGCACCGGGTTGCCCGCCGCGCGCAGCCGGCGGCTGAGCGCGTAGCCATCCATGACCGGCATCTGCACATCGGTCAGCACGACGTCGAAGGCCCCTGCCGTGCACGCCGCCAGCCCCTGCGCGCCGTCGCTCGCCAGTTGCACCGCGCAGCCGAGCCGCTCCAGCTGGCCACGCAGCAATAGCCGGTTGTGCGGATGATCCTCCACGACCAGCACGCGCAGCCCGAGCTGCGGCAGCGCCGGCATCGCTGGCGCCGCATCGGCACCGGCGGCGGCGGGCGCCGGCCGTGAGGCGGTGACGGGCAGCTGCAGCGCAACGGTAAAGCGGCTGCCCTGGCCCGGCGAGCTGTCGGCGGTGATGTCGCCGCCCATCAGCCGGGCCAGTTTCCTGCAGACGGTCAGCCCGAGCCCGGCGCCGCCGGGTTCGGCCGCGCGCGTGGCATCGCCCTGCGTGAAGGGCTCGAACAGGTGCGGCAGCAGCGCGCCATCGATGCCGGGGCCGGTGTCGGCCACTTCCAGCATCAGCGTGACCTGGTCCGCGGAGGGCTGCGGTTCCTGCCACATGCGCAGCGTGACGCGCCCTTGCGCGGTGAACTTGATTGCATTGCGCAACAGGTTGGCCAGTACCTGCCGCACGCGCAGCGGATCGCCCAGCAGCCACGGCAGGCCCGGCTGCAGGTCGCAGTCCAGGGCCACGCCCTTGTGCATGGCCAACGGCTCCTGCGCGCGCGCCACGGTTTCGGCCAGCGCCACCGGATCGAACGGCACCGCGTCCAGCCTGATCTGGCCGGCTTCGATGCGCGAGAAGTCGAGCAGGTCGTCGAGCATCTGCAGCAACACCCGCGACGACTCGGTAATGGTCGCCACCTGCTGGCGCTGCCCTGCGTCCAGCTCGCTCATCGACAGCAGTTCCAGCGTGCCGAGCATGCCGTACAGAGGCGTGCGGATCTCGTGGCTCATCGCGGCCAGCAGGCGCGCGCCGGCGGTCCGGGCCGCCTCGGCCGGCGCCGGGCCAGCGCTGTCGTCGTTCGTCGTCATGGCATTTGTCCGGGGCTGCATGCCTGCCCGAAGGTGGCGGAGATATGCCAAGCATAGCCACGCGCGGCCGCGGATGCATGGAATTCGCATCGAGCGCTGTCGATGTCGATGTCGAACTCCTCCAGCCTTTGCGGCAGGGCATCGACGGCTAAATGCAACTGCGCGCCAGCAAGGCGGCGCGGCAGCGGAAGGCTCAGGTCGTGCCCAGCCGGTCGCGGGTGCGCCGGGCCACATCCTTCATCCACGGGAATGCATCCCAGTAGCGGCGCGCAAACTGTTCGATCTCGTCGCGCTGCTTCAGCGACAGGCCGATCATGTCGAGCCCCTCCAGGAACATGCGGCGATGCCGCGCCGACAGCTCGAACGGGAAGTCGCCGACCGGCGTGCGCACCTGCATCGCTTCGACGTCGATGCGGATCTCATTGGCGCTGTCGGCATCGACCGCGTCCATCAGCCGCTCGATCACCTCGCGCGGCAGCATCACCAGCAGCAGCCGGTTGTTCATCGCGTTCGAGTAGAAGATCTCGCCGAAGCTGGGTGCGATCACCGCGCGGATGCCGAACTGCTGCAGGCCCCATACGGCATGCTCGCGGCTGGAGCCGCAGCCGAAGTTGGCGCCGCCGGCCAGGATGCTGGTGCCGGCGTACTCGGGCCGGTTCAGCACGAATTCCGGGCGCCGCGCGCCGGTGGCGTCGAACCGGTGGTCATAGAGAATGCCATCGGCCAGGCCCGACTTGTCGATGCCGCGCAGGAACTGCTTGGGAATGATCTGGTCGGTGTCGAGGTTCTCGAAACGGATCGCGGCGGCTTTGCCGGCGAGGCAGGAAAGTTCAGGCATGGGACAGCTCCAGCTTGCGGATGTCGGTGATCGCGCCGGTAATGGCGGCCGCGGCCGCCATTACCGGGCTCATCAGGTGGGTGATGGCACCCCGCCCCTGCCGGCCTTCGAAATTGCGGTTGGTGGTGGAGGCGCAGCGCACGCCGTCGGCGAGCACATCGTCGTTCATGGCCAGGCACATCGAGCAGCCGGGCTGGCGCCATTCGAATCCCGCCGCGATGAGGATGTCGGCCAGCCCTTCGCGCTCGGCCTGTGCCTTCACCGCGCCCGATCCCGGCACGACCATCGCACGCACGCCCGCGGCGACGGTCTTGCCGCGCACCACGCTGGCGACCGCGCGCAGGTCTTCGATGCGGCCGTTGGTGCATGAGCCGATGAAGACGTGCTGGATCGGCGTGCCAGCCAGCGTCGCGCCCGGCTGCAGGTGCGTATAGGCCAGCGCGCGCTGGACCGAGCGCTGCTCCGCTTCGTCGATCTGGTCTTCCGGGAACGGGACCTGGCCCGACACCGGCAGCACCTGGTCGGGGCTGGTGCCCCAGGTCACGTGCGGCTCGACCTGGCTGGCGTCGAACATGTATTCCATGTCGAACCGCGCGCCGGCATCGCTGTGAAGCGTCTGCCAGTGCTCCAGCGCGGCCTCGCGCCGGGCGCCGTCGATGTCAGGGGCGCGGCGCAGCACGTAGTCGATGGCGGCCTCGTCCGGCGCGATCAGCGCGCCGCGCGCGGCGGCCTCGACCGTCATGTTGCACAGCGTGAAGCGGGCTTCGATGCTCAGGTCGCGGATGGCCGAGCCGCAGTATTCCACCACGTGGCCGCGCGCACCCTGTGCGCCGATCGCCCCGATGATGCGCAGGATCAGGTCTTTGGCGGTGGTCCCGACCGGCAGCTTGCCGTCCACGCGGATGCGCATGGTTTTTGCCATCCGGTAGACCAGCGTCTGCGTGGCCAGCACGTGCTCGACCTCGGACGTGCCGATGCCGAAGCCCAGCGCGCCGAGCGCACCGTAGGTGGTGGTGTGGCTGTCGCCGCAGATCACCACCATGCCCGGGCGGATCATGCCGTGCTCGGGCGCCACCACGTGCTCGATGCCCTGCAGCGCGTCGTTGGTGTCGAACAGCGGGATCGCGTGCCGCTCGCAGTTGGCGTGCAGGTTGGTGGCCTGCAGCGCCGACGCCGGATCGGCGATCACGCGGATCGCGCCGGGGTGCGTGGGGATGATATGGCTGACCACCGCCACGTTCTGCCCCGGCACCAGCACGCCACGCCCCTGCTCGTGCAGGCCGGCGAAGGCCTGCGGGCTGGTGTATTCGTTCATCAGGTGCAGGTCGCAATACAACAGCACGTTGTCGTCGTCGATCCTGGCGACGGTATGGGAGTCGACCAGCTTCTGGTACAGGGTGCGGGGTGTCATGGCACAAGCCTTGGTAACGGTTTGACGGTCATTCCGCGGTCATTCCGCGGTGATACCGCGCTGCTTGATCAGGTCGGCCCACACCGGCATTTCTTGCTCCAGCCGCTGCCGGGCGGCCGCGGGCGTGCCCGGCGTCGGCTCGAAGCCTTCCTTGAGCATCCGGTCGCGTGTGGCCGGCGTCGCGAGCGCGGCATTCAGCGCGGTGTTCAGCTTGTCGATGACCGGCTTGGGCGTGCCAGTGGGCGCGAACACCATGAACCAGGTCTCGAAGTTGTAGCCGGGCAAGCTGGCCTCCGCCGCGGTCGGCACGTTCGGCAGCTGGGCCGAGCGCTTCGAACCGGTCACGGCCAGCGCCTTGAGCTTGCCGCCCTGCACATGCTGCTGGGCCGCGGACACCACCGGAAAGCTCATGTCGACCTGGCCGGCAATGGTGTCGACCAGCGCCGGGCCGCCGCCGCGATACGGCACGTGCACGATCGACACGTTGGCCACCGACTTGAACAGCTCCGCCGACATATGGAAGGTGCTGCCATTGCCGGCCGAGCCGTAGGTCAGCTTGCCCGGCTGGGCCTTGGCCGCGGTGATCAGCTCCGGCAGCGTCTTGGCCGGGATGTTGTTGTTGACCACCAGCACGTGCTGCGAGCTGGCGACCATGCCGATCGGCGCGAGGTCCTTCAGCGTGTCATACGGCATGCGCGGGAACAGGCCGGGGTTGATGGCCAGCGACACCGTCTGCAGGCCGACGGTGTAGCCATCGGCGGGCGCCTTGGCGACCGCGTCGACGCCGATGTTGCCGCCGGCGCCGGCACGGTTCTCCACCACGATGGTGCCGCCGAGGCTCCTGGCCCAGGCATCGGCGACCAGGCGCGCGGCGATGTCGGCGCTGCCGCCGGGCGCATACGGCACGATCAGGCGGACCGGGCGCTGGGGGTAGGACTGGGCAGCGGCAGTGCCGGCGGTGGCGGCGAAAACCGCGGCACAGGCCAGCAAGGCGGTCAGGTGGACAAGTTTCACGGGCGTCTCCTGTGGGATGAATTGTTGTGGAAACGATCGTATCATTGCCCCGGAGAAACATAATTCAGACGCCGTTACTTCTTTAGTTCCTGTAATTCAGCAATGGATAACTTCTCCGATCTCGCCTTCTTCCAGTGCATCAACAAGCACGGCAGCCTGGCCGCCGCGGCGCAGGAACTGGGCGTGACGCCGCCCGCGGTCAGCAAGCGGCTGGCCGCGCTGGAAGCGCGGCTGGGCGTGCGGCTGCTGCACCGGACCACGCGGCGCATCGGCCTGACGCCGGAGGGCGAAAGCTACCTGGTCGAAGGGGCGCGCATCCTGGCGGAAATGGAGGCGCTGGAGCGCGCCATCGCCGGCAGCAGCAGCACGCCGCACGGCCTGCTGAAGATCGGGGCGACGCTGGGTTTCGGCCGCCGCCATATCGCGCCGGCGCTGTCGGCATTCGCGCGCGCGTTTCCCAGGATCGAGGTCCAGCTGCACCTGAGCGACCGGCCGCTCAACCTGGTCGAACAGGGCCTGGACGCGCTGATCCATTTCGGCGAGCTGCCCGACGTGCGGCTCACCGCGCGGCTGCTAGCCAACAACCGGCGCCTGCTGTGCGCGGCGCCGTCCTACCTTCAGGCCGCCGGCGAGCCGGCGAATCCACGCGAGCTGGCACGGCACAACTGCATCTTTATCCGCGAGGCCGACGAGACCTTCGGCACCTGGCACCTGCGCAACGGCGCGCAGCAGGAGACGGTCAAGGTGCGCGGCACCATGAGCACCAACGACGGCGAATCGGCGCTGGCGTGGGCGCTCGACGGGCAAGGGCTGCTGGTGCGCTCCGAATGGGACGTGGCCGAGCACCTGCGCAGCGGCGCACTGCGCCGCGTGCTGCCGCAGTGGCAGCTGGCGCCGGCGGACATCTACCTGGTATTCCCGGCGCGCAACCACCGGCCCGACAAGGTGCGGGCGCTGGTGGATTTCATGCTGGAGCGGTTTGCCGGCCACCGCGCCCGCGGGCCGGGCGGCGCGGACAGCGCGTGGTAGCGTGGTAGCGCGCGGTGGCGGGATGACCGGCTGAGAGAACCGCCTTAGCCGGCAAACCGGTAGCCCAGCCCCACTTCGGTCAGCAGGTGGGCCGGCTGCGCCGGGTCCGCTTCGAGCTTGTGCCGCAGGTGCCCCATGTAGACGCGCAGGTACTGGCTGCTTTCCGATTGCGCGGGCCCCCATACCTCGCGCAGCAGCTCGCGGTGCGTCATGACCTTGCCGCGATGCGCGATCAGCACGGCCAGCAGCCGGTACTCGATCGGCGTCAGGTGCACCGCCTGCCCGGCGCGCGTGACCAGTCGGTTGGCAAGGTCGACCTGGACGTCGCCGAACGTGACCTGGCTGGAACCCTGCGCGCTGGCGCGGGCATGCCGGCGCAGCAGCACCCGCAGCCGCGCCACCAGCTCGGCCACGCCGAAGGGCTTGGTCAGGTAGTCGTCGGCCCCCGCATCCAGCGCGCCGACCTTGTCGGCTTCGCCGCTGCGCGCGGACAGCACCAGGATCGGCACGGCGGTCCAGGTGCGCACCTCGCCGATCAGCTTGAGCCCGTCGCCGTCCGGCAGGCCAAGGTCGAGGATGACCAGGTCGGGCTGCCGCGTGCCGGCCTCGATCAGGCCGCGCTTGAGCGACTCGGCCTCGTGCACCGTGCAGCCCTCGGCCTCCAGCGTCAGGCGCACGAAGCGGCGGATATGCGGTTCGTCCTCGACGAGCAGGATCGTGGGCGAAAAATCGAACGGCATCTATGCCTCTCCTTGCCTGGTTGGCGACGGCTCGGGCAGTTCGGCCGGCTCGGGCTCGATCGCCGGCGGGTTGCCGCGCGGCAATGCGATCGTGAAGCGCGCGCCGGTGCCATCGCCAGGGCGCGACTGACCCTGCCGCTGCGCCGGCTCCACCCAGATGCGGCCGCCATGCGCCTGCATGATGGCCTCGCATACGGCCAGGCCCAGCCCGACGCCGGCGGTCGCGGACTCGCGTTCGCCGCGCGTGAATTTCTCGAAGATCTGCCGCTCCCTGCCGCGGGGCACGCCCGGACCGTCGTCCTCGACCACTACCCGGACCTCGTCGCCCGCAGCCATGGCCGACAACCGGATTTCGGTGCCTGGCGGCGTGTACTTGGCGGCATTCTCCAGCAGGTTGCACAGCACGCGGTCGACCAGCACGGCGTCGCACTCCACCAGCGGCACCTGCGACAGGCTGGCCACGACAACGCGGTGGCGCGCCAGCGCCTCGCGCATCGCGGCCAGGCTCGCGCCCACCAGTTCCTCCACCGATTGCCATTCGCGCCGGATGTGGACGTCGCGGCTTTGCAACCTGGCCATGTCGAGCAGGTTGACCACCATGGTCCGCATGCGGCGCGCCTGCTCCAGCATCGCGGCGACAGTCTCCTCCAGCGGCGGGGCCAGCGGCGGCGTGCCGCGCTGCATGGTTTCTGCCATGCCGATCAGGCTGGTCAGCGGCGTGCGCAGGTCATGCGAGACCGCGGCCAGCAGCGAACTGCGCAGGCGTTCCGACTCCATCGACAACAGCGCCTGCTGTGCCACCTCGACGTAATGCAGCCGTTCTATCGCGATCGCGATCAGCGTGCAGAACACATCAGCCTGGCGTCGTAGCGCCGGCTGCGCGAACGCATGCGGCACCGCGGGCTCCACGGCGAGCACGCCGCGGGTGCGCATCGGCGCCTTCAGCGGCAGGTACAGCACGGTGCTGCCCGGCAGCGTGCCGGTGCCGGTGCCCGCGGGCTGGCCATGGTGGAAGACCCATTCGGCGAGCACGCGGTCGATCGAGTCGCTGTGTCCCGCGCTGTGGCCCGCGCTGTGGCCGGCGCTGTTTCCCATGCCGCGCGCCGGGCCGTCATCCGACACCGGTGGCAGCAGCCGCCCGTCCGCCGAGACCAGGAAGAAGGCCGAACTGGCATCGAAGGCGGCGCGCAGGAAGCGGCTGCCGATCGCGACGATCTGCTCGGACTGCAATGCCGCCGACAGCTCGCGCGCCAGCTCGTACAGCGTGCGCGCGTCCTCTTCGCGCTGCACCGCCAGCCGCGCCTGCTCGCGCAGCCCGGCGGTAAGCTGGCCGATCACCAGCCCGACCGACAGCAGCACCAGGAAGGTCAGCAGGTACTGCACGTCGGAGACGGCGAACGACAGCCGTGGCGGCACGAAGAAGAAATCGAACGACGCCACCGCCAGCACCGACGCCAGCGCCGCCGGCCCGCGGCCGTGGCGCAGCGCCACGCCGACCACCGCCACCAGGAACAGCATGACGATGTTGACCACGTCGAACCATGGCAGCGCCAGCGCCGACAGCAGCGTCGCGCCCGCGCACCAGGCCACGGCCCAGGCGTAGTCCTTGCGCCTGGCGCCGTCAGGGCTTGCCGTGGTTTCCGTGTCGTCGGCGGCATGGCGCGGACGCAGATCCGCGCGCGTCATGTCGGCGGCCACGCGGATGATATCGATCTCGGGGCAGCCGCGCGCCAGCGCATCGGCAAAGCTGGCGCGGCGGCCGGGCAGCCAGCCCGGTCCGCTGAAGAACGGCGACAGTGCCAGCCCGAGCAGCGCACGCGCGCGCTCCACCAGCGAGCCGCCGCGGCGCCAGTCCGCCGGCGCGCGGCCGAGCACGACCTTGGTCAGGTTGTGGCGCCGCACGTAGCCCGCAATCGCCTGCACCATGTCGTTGCCGGCCAGCGTCTCGGTCCGTGCGCCAAGCTCCTCGGCAAGGCGCATCGCGGCCTGCAGGCGCAGCCTGGCGGTATCGGATAGCGGCGCCAGCCGGGGCGTCGCCACCGTGACCACGTGCCAGTCGCAATCGAGCTGCCCGGCGAGCCGGCGCGCGCTGCGCACCACCTGCTCGGCATCATCGCCGCTGCCGATGCAGGCGAGCACCGCCTCGCGCGTGCGCCAGACCGCCTGCACGGCTTCGGACTGGCGCCAGGCGCGCACATCGTCGTCGATGCGGTCCGCGGTGCGGCGCAGCGCCAGTTCGCGCAGCGCGATCAGGTTGCCCTTGCGGAAGAAGTTGCGCGCCGCGTGCCGCGCCTGCTCGGGCAGGTAGACCTTGCCCTCTTTCAGCCGGCGCAGCAGTTCGTCGGCCGGCAGGTCGACCAGCACGACCTCGTCGGCGCCGTCGAAGACCGTGTCGGGCACGGTCTCCCACACGCGGATGCCGGTGATGCCGCCGACGGCCTCGTTAAGGCTCTCCAGGTGCTGCACGTTGACCGTGGTCCACACATCGATGCCGGCCGCCTGCAGCTCCTGGATGTCCTGCCAGCGCTTCGGATGGCGGCTGCCCGGCGCATTGGAGTGCGCCAGTTCGTCGACCAGCACCAGCGCAGGATGGCGGGCCAGCGCCGCGTCCAGGTCGAATTCGCTGAGCACGCGCTCGCGGTACGGCACCGCCTTCATCGGCAGGCGCTCGATGCCGCCGACCAGCGCTTCGGTTTCCGCGCGGCCGTGGGTCTCGACCACGCCGCTGACGACGTCGACGCCCTGCGCCGCCGCCGCGCGCGCGGCGGTAAGCATGGCAAAGGTCTTGCCGACGCCCGCCGATGCGCCGAAGTAGACCCTAAGCTTGCCGCGCGCAGCCCGAGCCGTTTCGGCCTGCACCTGCCTGAGCAGGGCATCGGGATCGGGGCGTGTGCCGGCGGCGCGGAGTTCGGTATCAGGCATGGGAAAGTTCGCGCCCCATGCTAGCAGAACCGCCTGCCCGACGCGCCGCCACGGCGCATGGCTGGCGCTGCGCGGCAAAAGGGATCGATACGATCTGGAAGATCCCGGTCACGGCTGACATCCTTGAATGGGTCCGGGCAAGCCTACCGGCGTGTCCGTAAAAACCGGGTAGAAAGAAGGCGGACCGGCATAAAAATCCTATAAAAATCGCAGCGCGCACGTCCCGATGCTGATCCGGATCGACTTCGGCGCCATGGGACAGGTCGCCGGCCACTGGCGCGGCATCGGCGTCACGCTGTTCGTCAACTGGCTGGTCAAGCCGTTCTCGATGGCCTTGCTCGGATGGATCTTCGTGCGCCAGCTGTTTTCCGCATGGCTGCCGGCCGACCAGACCGACAGCTACGTGGCGGGACTTATCCTGCTGGCCGCGGCGCCGTGTACCGCGATGGTCTTCGTCTGGTCGCAGTTGTGCAAGGGCGATCCCTATTTCACGCTGTCGCAGGTGGCGGTGAACGACGCCATCATGGTGGTAGCCTTCGCGCCGATCGTCGGACTGCTGTTGGGACTGTCCTCGATCACCGTCCCGTGGGACACGCTCATCATGTCGGTGGCACTCTACATCGTCATTCCGGTGCTGTTCGCGCAGATCATCCGCAAGGCGCTGCTGGCCAGAGGTGAAGCGGCGTACCGCCGCGTGGTGGATGCGCTGGGCCCCGGCTCCATCACGGCGCTGCTTGCCACGCTTGTGCTGCTGTTCGGCTTCCAGGGCAACGCGATCGTCGAGCAACCCCTGATCATCCTACTGCTTGCGGTACCGATCCTGATCCAGGTGCTGCTGAACTCCGGCCTGGCTTATCTGCTGAACCGCAAGCTCGGCGTTGCCCATTGCGTGGCGGGACCATCGGCGCTCATCGGGGCAAGCAATTTCTTCGAACTGGCCGAGGCCACGGCCATCAGCCTGTTCGGCTTTCAATCCGGCGCGGCACTGGCCACCGTGGTCGGCGTGCTGATCGAGGTGCCCGTCATGCTGTTCGTCGTGGGCGTGGTCAACCGTTCGCGGCGCTGGTACGAATCGCACTGAGTCTCCACTGGCGCACCATCAGTCAGCTACGGACATAAAAAAACCCCGCGCAGAGGCGGGGTTGATCTTTACAGATTTTGGTTAGACAAGGTCAGAACGGAATATCGTCGTCCATATCCTCGAAACCATTCGACGGTGCCTGCTGCGGGCGACGAGCGCCGCCACCACCTTGGCCGCCGCCCTGGCCGCCGCCCTGGCCGCCACGGCCGCCGCCGTAGCCACCGCCGCCGCCCTGCGATTCACGGCTGTAGCCGCCGCCACCACCGCCACCACCGCCGCCGCCGTAGCCGCCTTCATCGCCACCGCCGCCGCCACCCTGGCGCGAGCCCAGCATCTGCATCTGGTCGGCAACGATTTCGGTCGAGTACTTGTCCTGGCCGGACTGGTCCTGCCACTTGCGGGTGCGGATGCGGCCTTCGATATAGACCGACGAGCCCTTGCGCAGGTACTGGCCAGCGATTTCGGCCAGCTTGCCGAACATCGAAACGCGGTGCCACTCGGTGGCTTCCTTCATCTCGCCGGACTGCTTGTCCTTGTAGCGATCGGTGGTCGCCAGGCGAAGGTTGGTGACCGCGTCGCCGCTGGGCATGTAGCGGGTTTCGGGGTCGGCGCCGAGATTGCCGACGAGAATGACTTTGTTGACCGAGGCCATGTGAATGTTCTCCAAAAGCCACGCGCTGTGTTGAAAAGCGTGGCAATACGATAAGGCGACAAGGGTGAAGCTGACTGCAAGTGTGATCCGATACTGCGCCGACGGCTAGCGTGGCCGGTTGCCGGGTTCGGCACTGCGCCGTCACTGCGGCGCCGCCAAGGCGCAGCGACATGCAGCAACTAAAGCAACGTAAACGAACATCGCGCCGCCCGGCCGGTGTCGGGTGGCGCGATCATGCTAGGCCATTTTCGGCCCGGAAAGCGTTACGGATTGATGCGATGCCAAGGCAACTTCATGCAGCCGGCGCAGGTGCGGCTTCCTGCCCGCGGGCCGGAGGTGCCTTCATGCTCCAGGCGATTATAAGCCAGAGCAGCAGCACGGCCGCGCAGCCGACGAACACCGCGCTGCGGCCCTCGTGCTTGAGCAGCCAGCCGCCGACGGCGCCGCCCAGGAACAGGCCCAGCGCCTGCGTGGTGTTGTACACGCCGAGCGCCGCGCCGCGCGCGGATGCGGCATAGCGCGACACCAGCGAGGGCTGCATAGCCTCCAGCACGTTGAACGCGACAAAGAACAGCAGCAGCACACCGACGATGGCCCACAGGCCGTGCACCGCTGCGAACAGCAGCTGCACCGCGGTCATCAGCGCCACCGCGCCCAGCAGCACCGGGCGCACGCGGCCGTAGCGCTCGGCCGCCATCATCGGACCCAGCATCAGCACGAACGACACCAGCACCACCGGCAGGTAGACCTTCCAGTGCTGGTCGAGCGGCATGCCGGCATCGGTCAGCATCGCCGGCACCACCATGAACATGGCCACCTGCGATGCATGGAGCGCCAGCACGCCGACGTTCAGCCGCGCCAGGTCGGCATTGAGCAGCACCTTGCGGAACGGCAGCCGCACCGGGTGCGGCGCGGGCGGCGTCGGGACCAGGAACAGCGTCACGCCGATGGCCACCAGCCCCAGCACCGACATCAGGCTGAAGATGCCCGGCATGCCGATGCTGTGCAGCAGCGGCGAGGCGATCACCAGCGACAGCGCAAAGGTCAGGCCGATGCTGCCGCCAACCATCGCCATCGCCTTGGTGCGATGGCGCTCGCGCGTGAGGTCGGCGATGCAGGCGGTGATGGCCGCCGAGATTGCGCCCATGCCCTGCAGCGCGCGGCCGGCGATGATGCCCGTCAGCGTATCGGAGAACGCCGCCACCAGGCCGCCCGCGATAAACAGCAGCAGCCCGGCCACCATCACCGGCTTGCGCCCGATGCGGTCGGACAGCCAGCCCAGCGGGATATGCAGGAAGGCCTGCATCAGGCCATAGATGCCCATGGCCAGGCCGACGCGCTGGGCGTCATGCCCGTCGGGCAGGTTGCGGGCGTATTCGGCAAATACAGGCAGGATCAGGAACAGCCCCAGCATGCGCAGCGCGAAGATGCTGGCCAGCGACACGCTGGCGCGCAGCTCGGTGCGCGTCATGCGTTCGCGGGCGGGGGCCTGGGACGCGCCGGCAGGGCTCGCGTCCGGGGAAGAAGACTGGATCGGCGGCATTGCGATCGTGAGGATCTCTGGAAAGCGGGTCGGCTGGCGGGGCCGGCCGGGTGGCCGTTTTGTGACGGCGTCGGCCGGTATGGCCTCTGGCCGGTGTCCGCCCGCCTTCCGGGTCGCCCTGGAAATGAGGCCGGCGACGGCTCCGCGCCGGGGTTCCCGGCATGCGCCCGTTCTGGACCGGCTACCCCGGAAACCGAAGTTGGGTATATTAACAGGTTTGCTCCTTCGCGCTTCCCGGGTCACCTGGCCTTGCCAGCGAGCCCCCGGGCGTGTGCCCGGATGCGCTTTCCGCCGTCGCCAGCGGCAGGAAGTGCGAGCCAGCGCACCTGGACACTGGGTTTTGCCTTTCCTTCAGACAGCCTCGGCCAGCCCGGCCCGGGCGGCCTGGCTGGCGACGACTTTTCGGCATATGGAAGAAATCAAGATCCGTGGGGCGCGTACCCACAACCTGAAGAACATCAATCTCGACCTGCCGCGCAACCGGCTGATCGTGATCACCGGCCTGTCGGGCTCGGGCAAGTCTTCGCTCGCCTTCGACACGCTCTATGCCGAGGGCCAGCGCCGCTACGTGGAGTCGCTCTCCGCCTACGCCCGCCAGTTCCTGCAGCTGATGGAAAAGCCGGACGTCGACCTGATCGAAGGCCTGTCGCCGGCGATCTCGATCGAGCAGAAGGCCACGAGCCACAACCCGCGCTCCACCGTCGGCACAGTCACCGAGATCCACGACTACCTGCGCCTGCTGTACGCGCGCGCCGGCACGCCCTACTGCCCAGACCACAACCTGCCGCTGCAGGCGCAGAGCGTGTCGCAGATGGTGGATGCGGCGCTGGCGCTGCCGGAAGACACCAAGCTGATGATCCTGGCGCCGGTGGTGGTCGACCGCAAGGGCGAGCACTCGGACCTGTTCGACAGCATGCAGGCGCAGGGCTTCGTGCGCTTCCGCATCCGCTCGGGCGGCGGCACCGCACATGAGGCCGAGGCCAGAGTCTATGAGGTCGACCAGCTGCCCAAGCTGAAGAAGACCGAGAAGCACAGCATCGACGTGGTGGTCGACCGCGTGAAGGTCCGCGCCGACATCAAGCAGCGCCTGGCCGAATCGTTCGAGACCGCGCTGCGCCTGGCCGACGGCCGCGCGCTGGCGCTGGAGATGGACAGCAACAAGGAGCACACCTTCAGCTCGCGCTTTGCCTGCCCGATCTGCTCGTACTCGCTGCAGGAGCTGGAGCCGCGGCTGTTCTCGTTCAACAACCCGATGGGCGCGTGCCCGAGCTGCGACGGGCTGGGCCAGATCACCTTCTTCGACCCCAGGCGCGTGGTGGCCTTCCCCAACCTGTCGCTGGCCTCGGGCGCGATCAAGGGCTGGGACCGGCGCAACCAGTTCTACTTCCAGATGCTGCAGAGCCTGGCGGCGTTCTACGACTTCGATACCGAGACAGCGTTCGAAGAGCTGCCGGAGAACGTGCAGCAAGTGGTGCTGCACGGCTCGGGCGAACAGGAGATCCCGTTCACCTACATCAACGAGCGCGGCCGCACCACGGTGCGCGAGCATGTGTTCGAAGGGATCATCCCCAACCTGGAGCGCCGCTACCGCGAGACCGATTCCGTCGCCGTGCGCGAGGAACTGGCCAAGTACCAGAACAACCAGCCCTGCCCCGCCTGCCACGGCACGCGGCTGCGCACCGAGGCGCGCCACGTCAAGCTGGGCGAGAACGAGCAGGCGCGCGCGATCTATGAGATCAACGGCTGGCCGCTGCGCGATGCGCTGACCTATTTCCTGACGCTGGACATGCATGGCGCCAAGCGCGAGATCGCCGACAAGATCGTCAAGGAGATCACCGCGCGGCTGAACTTCCTCAACAACGTGGGCCTGGACTACCTGTCGCTGGAGCGCAGCGCCGATACGCTGTCGGGCGGCGAGGCCCAGCGCATCCGGCTGGCGTCGCAGATCGGCTCGGGGCTGACCGGCGTGATGTACGTGCTGGACGAGCCGTCGATCGGCCTGCACCAGCGCGACAACGACCGCCTGATCGGCACGCTCAAGCACCTGCGCGACATCGGCAACTCGGTGCTGGTGGTCGAGCATGACGAGGACATGATCCGCGCCTGCGACTACGTGGTCGATATCGGCCCGGGCGCGGGCGTGCACGGCGGCATGATCGTGGCCGAGGGCACGCCAGGGCAGATTGAGGCTTCGCCGGCATCGCTGACGGGGCAGTACCTGTCCGGACAGCGCCGCATCGAAGTGCCGAAGAAGCGTGCCGCTCCGGACGAAGAGCGGCTGCTGCGCATCGTCAACGCCAGCGGCAACAATCTGCGCAACGTCACCGCCGAAGTGCCGGTGGGCCTGCTCACCTGCATCACGGGTGTGTCCGGCTCGGGCAAGTCGACGCTGATCAACGACACGCTCTACCACGCGGTGGCGCGCCACCTGTATGGCTCGACGCCGGAGCCGGCGCAGCACGACCGCATCGAAGGGCTGGAGCATTTCGACAAGGTCATCAACGTCGACCAGAGCCCGATCGGCCGCACGCCGCGTTCCAACCCGGCCACCTACACCGGCCTGTTCACGCCGATCCGCGAGCTGTTCGCCGGCGTGCCCGCGGCCAAGGAGCGCGGCTACGATCCGGGCCGCTTCTCGTTCAACGTCAAGGGCGGACGCTGCGAGTCATGCCAGGGCGACGGCGTGCTCAAGGTCGAGATGCACTTCCTGCCCGACGTGTACGTGCCCTGCGACGTCTGCCACGGCAAGCGCTACAACCGCGAGACGCTGGAGGTGCTGTACAAGGGCAGGAACATCTCCGAGGTGCTGGACCTGACCGTCGAGCAGGCGCATGAGTTCTTCAGCGCGGTGCCGGTGGTGCGGCGCAAACTGCAGACGCTGCTGGACGTGGGCCTCGGTTATATCCGGCTGGGGCAGTCGGCGACCACACTGTCGGGCGGCGAGGCGCAGCGCGTCAAGCTGTCGCTGGAGCTGTCCAAGCGCGACACCGGGCGCACGCTCTATATCCTGGACGAGCCCACCACGGGCCTGCACTTCCACGATATCGAGCTGCTGCTCAAGGTCATCCACAAGCTGCGCGACCAGGGCAATACCGTGGTCATCATCGAGCACAACCTGGACGTCATCAAGACCGCCGACTGGCTGATCGACATGGGCCCGGAAGGTGGCGCCGGCGGCGGCCAGGTGATCGCGCGCGGCACGCCGGAGGCCGTGGCGAAGAGCAAGGCCAGCTTTACCGGCAAATACCTGGCGCCGCTGCTCGAGCGCGGCTGACCTGCCGGCCACCCGATAGGCCGCGGCTCAGTCGAGCCCGGCGGCCGGCAGCACGCGCGTGCGCCGCGCCGTGCCGCCCTGCGGCAACTCGATCGCCACGCCGCCACCGCTGTCGGCGCCGTGGCCGGTCAACGCGGTGATCACCACCTGGTGCGTGACCATCAGGTAGGGCCCGCCGTGCGGGTCGAGCCCGTCGATCAGGCGCGACAGCTGCGCGACCTGCGCGTCGCGGCGCTGCGCATCCGCCCCGAAGAACGAATTGAGCAGCGGCTGCACCTGTACCGGCCCCAGGCCGATCAGCCGCGCCGTGTCCTGGCAGCGGCACCAGGCGCTGCTCCAAACCTGCGTCGGCCTGAAGCCGGCCGCCTTCCAGCTCGTTCCCAGCCGCGCCGCCTGCTCGCGTCCGCGCGCGTCGAGGTTGCGCTGGGTGGCGCAATCGGCTAGCCGGAACCCGGGCGGGTCGCCCACGCCCGGCGCGCTGGCATGGCGCAGCACCACCAGGACATTGGGGCGCTGCAGCTCGCTCACCGCGATCTCGCGCTGTGATGCCGGAGCGACCTGCGCAGCGGCAAACGCCGGGACCATGGCGATTACGGCAAGCAAGGAAATCAAGCGGCCAAGGGCAGGCATCGGCTGCTCCGGTGGAGGGTCAACCCCTCCGGTATAGCAGGCGCCGGCTTGCTTTCACCACCTCGCGCCCTACCATGAACCGGACGGCGACATGCATCGCACAGGAGCCCTGCCATGGAACTGACGGTCGTACCGGTCACCAAGCCGGAAGCCACCAACTTCATCTTCGGCCAGTCGCATTTCATCAAGACCGTGGAAGACCTGCACGAGGCGCTGGTTGGCACGGTGCCCGGCATCCGCTTCGGGATCGCGTTCTGCGAGGCCTCGGGCAAGCGGCTGGTGCGCTGGTCGGGCACCGACGAGCACCTGATCGACATGGCCTGCGAGAACGCGCGCGCCATCGGCGCGGGGCACAGCTTCCTGATCTTCCTGGGGGACGGTTTTTTCCCGGTGAACGTGCTGGGCGCGGTGCGCGCGGTGCCGGAGGTTTGCCGGATCTACTGCGCGACCGCGAACCCGACGCAGGTGATCGTCGCGCAGACCGATGCCGGCCGCGGCGTGATGGGCGTGATCGACGGCGCCTCGCCGCTGGGGATCGAGACCGAGGCCGATGTGGCGGAGCGCAAGGCCCTGCTGCGCAAGTTCGGCTACAAGATGTAGCCGTGCCGCTCAGTGCTGCGCCGCCTGTACCCGCGTGACGGGCGGCACATCGTCTTCTTTCATCCGGCTGCGGTTCAGCACGCCCGCTTGCTCCAGCACCGGATAGGCCGTCGCGCAGAACAGCGAATTCAGCCGCTTCAGCTCGCTGATCACATCCAGATGCAGCGAACTGGTCTCGACGCTTTCCGCCGTCTGCACCGCCACGCGCTGCAGATGGGTGCGCGCGTACTTGCGCTCCAGCTCACGGAAGTTGGCCTTCTCCGCCATCAGCGCCTGCGCGCTCTTCAGGTCGCCGTTGAGGAACACCGACAAACCCAGCCGCAGGTTGGCCACCAGGCGTGCATGCATCTCGGCGATTTCCTGCATGCCGGCCTCGGAGAACATCAGGTTGTGGGCGATCTTCTTGTCCTTGGTATCGAGCAGGATGCGCTCGATGATGTCGCCGGCATGCTCCAGGTTGATGGTCAGCGAGATGATCTCGGTCCAGCGCTGGCCGTCGCGCTCGTCCAGCGCTTCGAGGCTGATGCGGGTCAGGTAGAGCTTGATCGCGGTGTAGAGGTCGTCGACCTCGTTGTCGATGCGGCAGGTGGCGGTGGCCAGCTTGGCGTCGTTGGTGCGCATCACGCGCAGCATGTTGTCGAGCATCTGCTCGACGCGGTCGCCGATGCGCAGCACCTCGCGCGCGGCATTGGACAGCGCCAGCGTGGGCGTCGACAGCGCGGCCGGGTCGAGATGGCGCGGCGTGACCTGGCTGTCGCCGGTATTGCGCCCGGGCAGCACCTTCTCGCACAGGCGTGCCAGCGGCGCCGTGGCGCCGAGCAGCAGCACCGCCAGCGTGACATTGAACAGCAGATGGAAATTGACGATCAGCCGCTGCGGATCATGGTCGATCAACGCCAGCAGTTCTTCGGCCTGGCTTAGCAGCGGCAGCGCCACCAGGCACCCCAGCAGGCGCGACAGCAGGTTTCCCAGCGTCACGCGCTTGCCCGGCTGGTTGTTGCCCGAGGTGGTCAGCAGCGCCGAGATGCCCGAGCCCAGGTTGGCGCCCAGCACCAGCGCCAGCGCCACGTGGATCGACACCACGCCGGCCGAGGCCAGCGCGCCGCAGAACAGCACCACGGCCAGGCTGGAATAGCACAGGACGGTCAGGAAGGCGCCGACCAGCATGTCGAGCCCCGAGTCGCCGGTCAGCGAGGCGAACAGCACCTTGACCCCGGCGGCCTGCACCACAGGACGCGTGGCAATGGAGATCAGCTCCAGCGCCAGCGTGATCAGCCCCAGGCCGATCAGCACCCGCCCCACGTGGCCCGCCTTGCTGCCCTTCCAGCTCAGATGGCCGATCACGCCGACGAAGATCAGCAGCGGCGACAGCCATGACAGGTCGAGTGAAAACACCTGCACCATCAGCGCGGTGCCGACGTTGGCGCCCAGCATGATCGCCAGCGCCGGCGCCACGGCGATCAGGCCCTGGCCGACGAAGGAACTGACGATGACCGCGGTGGCGTTGCTGCTCTGGACCAGCCCGGTGACGCCGAGCCCGGCAAGGAAGGCGGTGAAGCGGTTGGAGACGCTGGTCGACAGCACGTGGCGCAGGTTGGCGCCGTAGACGCGCAGGATGCCGACCTTGACGATGTTGGTGCCCCATACAAGCAGGGCAACACCCGAGAGCAGATGAAGAAGTACGCCCATTGTGCGCCTCAGCGTGACCGGTGCCGGATTACTGCCGGAGGCGGCCCTGCCCGGTCATCGTGTAGTTGTCAATGGGGCATTATGCGCCCGTCACCGGGCAGCGGCAACGGCACAAGGCGAGGGGTGCGGGCAACCGGCAACACATGCCGCGGCACGTCCGCGGCCGCGCTCAGGGCAGCGCGACCTTGATTCCCAGCCCGACGAAGATCGCCCCCGCGGCGCGGTCGAGCCAGCGCCCCGTGGCCGGACGGCGCCGCAGCCATGCCCCCAGCCAGCCCGCGCACAGGCCGAACAGGGAGAACACCACCGCGGTCTGCAGCATGAAGACCACGCCCAGCAGCAGGAACTGCAGCCCGGGATGCGCGGCATCGGCGCGCACGAACTGCGGCAGGAACACCAGGAAGAACAGCGTCACCTTGGGGTTCATCATGTTGCCGAGCACGCTCTGGCGGAACACGCGGCCCAGCGGCACCGCGTCGACGTCGCGGCCCTGCGCCAGCCCGCCCCTGGCGCGCAGCGCCTGGATGCCGATCCAGATCAGGTAGGCGGCGCCGGCATACTTGATCAGCTGGAACGCCAGCGGCGAAGAGCGCAACACCGCCGCCAGCCCGACCGCCGCGATCACGGTATGGAACAGGCAGCCGACCGAGAAGCCCAGCGCCGCCACCAGCCCCGCGCGCCGCCCCTGCGCCATGCCGCGCGCGAGCACCTGCAGGTTGTCGGGGCCGGGCGCGACGGTGACCGCGACCGAGGTCAGCAGAAACAGCAGCAGGTCTGGCATACGATCTCCGGTCTTTCCGTCAGTGAGGTCCTGTCAGTGAGCGAGTATCAGTGCCCGTCGAAGCGGCACACCGTGAACAGCGGCAGCCCGCCGCCCTGCAGCAGCTTCGAGCCGCCCAGTTCCGGCAGGTCGACAATGGCGGCACCCTCCACTACCGTGGCGCCCAGCCGCTCCAGCAGCTTGCGCCCCGCCATCATGGTGCCGCCGGTGGCGATCAGGTCGTCGACCAGCAGCACGCGGTCGCCGGCCTTGCAGGCATCGGCATGGATCTCGACGGTCGCGCTGCCGTACTCCAGCTCGTATTCCTCGGCCACCGTCTGGAACGGCAGCTTGCCCTTCTTGCGGATCGGCACGAAGCCCAGGTTCAGCTCGTAGGCGACGATCGCGCCCAGGATAAAGCCGCGCGCGTCGATGCCGGCGACGAGGTCCAGCTCGGCGTCCATGTAGCGGTGCACGAAGACATCGATCAGCACGCGCAGCGTCTTGGGGTCCTGCAACAGCGGCGTGATGTCGCGGAACATCACGCCCGGCATGGGCCAGTCCGGCACGGTCCGGATGCGGTCGCGCAGGTAGCCGGTGACGTCGCCGAGGTCGGGAGACTGGATGATGGAATCTGCCATAGGGTCTGGAAAAAAACAGGAGCACAGGAGCACGCCTGGCGCGCCGGTGAAAGATGCCCGCGCCGGCTGCGGTAACGGGCTACCACCCGCTCCGCCGGGCCGGCCAGCACAATGGCCCTGCCGGCTGCCGCCGGACACCCGTAACCATACAGGAGACCGCGATGGCGAAGAAGATACTGATGCTGGTCGGCGACTACGCCGAAGACTACGAGACCATGGTGCCGTTCCAGGCACTGCAGATGGTCGGCCATACCGTCCACGCCGTCTGTCCCGACAAGAAGGCAGGCGCCGCCTGCGCCACGGCGATCCACGACTTCGAGGGCGACCAGACCTACACCGAAAAGCGCGGCCACAATTTCACGCTGAATGCCAGCTTCGCCGAGATCGACCCGGCCGCGTACGACGCGCTGGTGATCCCCGGCGGCCGCGCCCCCGAATACCTGCGCCTGAACGCCCACGTGCTGGAGATCGTGCGCCACTTCGCCCAGGCGGACAAGCCGATCGCCGCGGTCTGCCACGGCGCCCAGCTGCTGGCCGCCGCCGGCGTGCTGGAAGGCAAGGGCTGCTCGGCCTACCCGGCGTGCGCGCCGGAAGTGAAGCTGGCCGGCGGCACCTATGTCGATATCCCGGTCGACCAGGCGCATACCGACGGCAAGCTGGTCACCGCGCCGGCCTGGCCCGCGCACCCGGCGTGGCTGGCGCAGTTCCTTGCGGTGCTGGGCACGCGGATCGTACATTAGAGCCTTCCGCCACGCGGCGCCGCGCCATCGCGGTGCGGCGCCGCATGCACCCGCGCGCCGCTTGCGGCGCAGCACGGAGAGCTTCGATGTGTGAGATCTTTATCCGCGCCAATCCGGCCTCGTACCAGACCCAGGCCCGGTCGCTGCGGCTGCATGGCGTGGCCACCAGCATCCGCCTGGAGAGCCTGTTCTGGGAAGTGCTGGAAGAACTGGCCACGCGCGACGGCATGACCGTCAACCAGCTGATTACACGCCTGCATGACGAGCTGACCGCCCACCGCGGTAGCGAGGCGGTAGCGGGCAACTTCTCTTCTTTCCTGCGGGTGTGCTGCCTGCGCTACCTGAAGCTGCAGGGCGAAGGACGGATTCCGGCGGACCAGTCGGTGCCGATCCGCTCGCTGGACGCGCGCGCGGTACTGAACGACCTGCCGGAGTCCTGGGTGGAAGCGCGCCCACGGCAGGCGTTCTCCCACTGATGCGCGCCCCGCGCGGCGACTAGCCGTTCAGGATCCGCATCTCGGCGGCTTCCAATGCTTCCGGCTGGCCGCGCAGCACGACGATATCGCCCGGTTCCAGCACGGTCTCGGGCTCCGGGTCGAAGGCGCGGATGCCGCGCCGGCGCACCGCCGTTACCTCCACGCCGATCCGCTCCAGCCCGAGCATGCCCAAGCGCCGCCCGACCGCGGTGGACTGCGGCCCCAGCGACACGGAATGCAGCCGCACCGAATCGCGCTCGACCATGTCTTCTTCGTCGTCACGGCCGTGGAAGTAGCCGCGCAGCAGGCTGTAGCGCGCGTCGCGCGCCTCCTGCACGCCGCGCAGCACATGCCGCATCGGCACGCCCAGCAGCACCAGCGCGTGCGAGGCCAGCATCAGGCTGCCCTCGATGATCTCGGGCACCACCTCGGTGGCGCCGGCCTTTTGCAGGACATCCAGCTCCGAATCGTCGACGGTGCGCACGATCACCGGCAGCGCCGGCTCCAGCTCCTGCACGTGGTGCAGCACCTTGAGCGCCGACGGCGTGTTGGCGTAGGTGACGATCAGTGCCGCAGCGCGGTGGATGCCGGCGGCGATCAGCGCCTCGCGCCGGCCGGCGTCGCCGTAGACCACGGTGTCGCCGGCGGCGGCGGCTTCGCGCACGCGGTCGGGGTCCAGGTCGAGCGCGACATAAGTGATGCCCTCGCGCTCCAGCATGTGCGCCAGGTTCTGCCCGCTGCGGCCGAAGCCACAGATGATGGCGTGCTTTTCCGTCTGCAGGCTCTGCGCGGCGATGCGGGTCATGTTCAGCGACTGCATCAGCCATTCGTTGGCGGCAAAGCGCAGCACGATGGCGTCGCTGTACTGGATCAGGAACGGCGCGGCCAGCATCGACAGCAGCATCGAGGCCAGGATCACCTGGATCAGCACCGGGTCGACCAGGTTCAGGCCGTCGATCTGGTTCAGCAGCACGAAACCGAATTCGCCGGCCTGCGCCAGTCCCAGCCCGGTACGGATCGCCACCCCCTGGCGCGAGCCGAACACCCGCGCCAGCACCGCGATCAGCACCAGCTTGAACAGGATCGGTACCAGCAGCAGCGCCAGTACCAGCCACAAGTGGTCCAGCACCACGCGGATATTGAGCAGCATGCCGATGGTGACGAAGAACAGCCCCAGCAGCACGTCGCGGAACGGCTTGATGTCTTCTTCCACCTGGTGCCGGTACGGCGTCTCGGAGATCAGCATGCCGGCCATGAACGCGCCCAGCGCCATCGACAGCCCCAGCCGCTCGGTCAGCGCCGCCATGCCCAGCGTCACCAGCAGCAGGTTCAGCATGAACAGTTCCTGCGACCGGCGCGCCGCCACGATATGGAACCAGCGGCTCATCAGGCGCTGGCCGAGGAAGAAGATCGCGCCCAGCGCCACCACGATCTTGACCGTGGCCAGCCCCAGAGCCATCACCAGGTCGCCGGGATCGCGCGACAGCGCCGGGATCACGATCAGCAGCGGCACCACCGCCAGGTCCTGGAACAGCAGGATGCTGATGATGTTGCGGCCGTGCTCGCTCTCCAGCTCCATGCGCTCGGACAGCATCTTGGAGACGATCGCCGTGGACGACATTGCCAGCGCCCCGCCCAGCGCCACCGAGGCCTGCCACGACAGCGGGAACAGCCAGTTGAAGGCCCAGCTGGCGGGCACCACCGCCAGCATCGACAGCACCACCTGCGAGCCGCCCAGCCCGAACACCAGGCGCTTCATCGACCGCAGCTTGCTCAGGCTGAACTCCAGCCCGATCGAGAACATCAGGAACACCACGCCGAACTCGGCCAGGTACTTGGTCTGCGCGGTATCGCTGGCCAGCCCCAGCGCATGCGGGCCGATCAGGATGCCGACGGCCAGGTAGCCGAGCATCGGCGGCAGCTGCAGCATGCGGAAAGCGACCACGCCGAAGACGGCAGCGGCCAGCAGCACCAGGGTCAGTTCCAGCGGTGAGTGCATCAGGATGGTCGGGTGACCGGCCGGGCGCGCGCCCGACCCGGCACGGGCACCCTGCCGGGGAAACTTGGCAAGCGCGTCGATGCGGCGGGCACGCGGGGGCACATCGAGGCAGCCCCGGGCGACGTCGCATTCGTTGGTATACTTCGACGCCATGATAGCCAATTTCGATGCGGATCGAGCACTCAGGCTCGCCCGCGACACACTCCAGACCGAAGCCGAAGCGGTTTCCGCACTTTCCGGCCGCCTGACCGACGACTTTGCCCGTGCCGTGCAGATGATCCTGCAATGCAGCGGGCGCGTGGTGGTCTCCGGTATCGGCAAGTCCGGCCATATCGGGCGCAAGGTGGCGGCGACGCTCGCTTCCACCGGCACCCCCGCGTTCTTCGTGCATCCGGCCGAGGCCAGCCACGGCGACCTGGGCATGGTCACGCGCGACGACGTGCTGATCGCCTTCTCCAATTCCGGCGAAACCGGCGAGTTGCTGTCGATCATCCCGATCGTCAAGCGCATCGGCGCGCGGCTGATCTCGGTCACCGGCAACCCGGAGTCGAACCTCGCCAAGCTGGCCGACGCGCACCTCGACGCGGGCGTGGAAAAGGAAGCCTGCCCGCTCAACCTGGCGCCAACGGCAAGCACCACCGCCGCGCTGGCGCTGGGCGATGCGCTGGCGGTGGCGGTGCTGGACGCGCGCGGCTTCGGCGAAGAAGACTTCGCCCGCTCGCACCCGGGCGGCGCGCTCGGCCGCAAGCTGCTGACCCATGTGCTCGACGTCATGCGCACCGGCAACGCGGTGCCCGAAGTCCGCGAAAACACCCCGCTGGCCCAGGCGCTGATGGAAATCACGCGCAAGGGCATGGCCATGACCGCTGTGGTCGATCCCGACGGCCGTGCCATCGGCGTCTTCACCGACGGCGACCTGCGCCGCCTGCTGGAAACCCCGCGCGACTGGAAGACCGTTCCCATCGGCGAGGTCATGCACCGCAACCCGCATGTGGTCAACCAGAGCCAGCTGGCCGTCGAGGCGGTGCAGGTCATGGAAGCCAACCGCATCAACCAGTTGCTGGTGGTCGACGACGACGGGCGCCTGGTCGGTGCGCTGCATATCCACGACCTGACCCGCGCCAAGGTCATCTGAACGGGGCGCGAGAAGCACCGACAAGCACACCAACAAGCACACCATGCAGGCACTCATCGCCTCCCTCAGCGGCATCGTCATGCGCCTGCTGCCGCTGCTGCTGATGGCCTTCGTCGCCGGCAGCACCTTCTGGCTGGTGCAGATCAACTCGCCCAAGGAAAGCCAGGACACGCAGGCGACCAAGAAGCACGAGCCGGACTATTTCATGGACCGTTTTTCGGCCACGGAACTGGCGCAGGACGGCAGCACCAAGATCCGCTTCACCGGCGAACGCATGGTCCACTTCGAGGACGACCAGACCTACGAGGTCACGCGCCCCGCGCTGCGCGCCTATGAACCGGACCGTCCGCCGGTGACGGCACGGGCCGACCTTGGCCGCATGAACGCCGAAGGCTCGGTGATCGACCTGTACGGCAACGGCCATGTGCTGCGCCAGCAGGGCGCCGACGCCTCCAAGGATCCGCAGCTGACCGCCGCGTCGAGCTATTTCCAGCTGCTGGTCAATGACGACATCGTCAAGACCGACAAGCCGGTAAAGCTGACGCGCGGACCCTCGGTGATGACCGCGAACGGGCTGATCTTCAACAACGTCACCCGCGAAGTACAATTGCTCGGCAATGTACGCGGCACCATCGTCACCGGGCCGTCTCCGGGCCGTACGCCGGGACGCTGACCCGGCCCGCGCGGCCGGCCGCCGCGCAACGGCAATAACGCTGCGCGCCCTGCCTGCCCCGCAAGACCCGCATAACCCGCATAACCCGCATAACCCGGCCTAACCCGCACCACCACGCCCTCTAGCCACCGCTGCCAACATGACTGCATCCCTGACGACTTCGTCCCGCCGACACGCCGCCCCGGCCCTGCTCGCCACGGCCATGGCCATCGGCCTGCTGCTGGCCCAGCCCGCGCTGGCCGAGCGCGCGGACCGCGACAAGCCGATGGTGCTCGAGGCCGACAACGCCAGCTACGACGACGTCAAGCAGATCTATACGCTGACCGGCAACGTGGTGCTGACCAAGGGCACGATGATCCTGAAGTCGGATGCGGCCGAGCTGCGCACCGACCCCGAGGGCTACCAGTTCGCGGTGGCCACCGCCAAGGCTGGCAAGCAGGCCTATATCCGGCAGAAGCGCGAGGGCGTCGACGAATACATCGACGGCTGGGGCGACCGCATCGAATACGACGGCAAGCAGGAGCTGTCCAAGCTGATCGGCAACGCGCGCATGGCGCGCCTGCAGGGCGCCAAGATGCTCGACGAGATCCGCGGCGCGGTGCTGACCTACGACAGCCGCAAGGAGTTTTACACCGCTGCCGGCGGCAGCGACAACACCTCGGCCGCCAATCCGTCGGGCCGCGTGCGCGCGGTGCTGTCGCCGCGGCAGAACCCGAATGCGCAGGGTTCGGGCAGCGGCTCGCCGCTGGACCTGAAGCCGGCGCCCGCGCCCGCCAACAAACCCTGACGCCTCGCGGGGACCGATGCCTTGCAAGGACCGCCTCCCCGCCTGAAACGCTGAACGCCAGACTGCCAATGACCGATACCGCCACCATCGCCGAAAAGCCTTCCGTCCAAGCCACGGCCGTCCTCGAAGGCGGCAGCACGCTGGTCGTGCGCCACCTGAAGAAGCGCTATGGCTCGCGCACGGTGGTCAAGGATGTCTCGCTGGACGTGAAGAGCGGCGAAGTGGTTGGCCTGCTCGGCCCCAACGGCGCGGGCAAGACCACCTCGTTCTACATGATCGTGGGGCTGGTGAACCTGGACGAGGGCGATATCGTGCTCGACGGCGACCACATCAGCGGCCTGCCGATCCACGAACGCGCGCGCATGGGCCTGTCTTACCTGCCGCAGGAAGCATCGGTCTTCCGCAAGCTCAACGTCGAGGAAAACATCCGCGCCGTGCTCGAGCTGCAGGTGGAAAACGGCAAGCCGCTGGCCAGGGCCGAGATCGACCGCAGGCTCGACGCGCTGCTCGACGACCTGCAGATCGCGCACCTGCGCAACAACCCGGCGCTGTCGCTGTCGGGCGGCGAACGCCGCCGCGTGGAAATCGCGCGCGCGCTGGCATCGTCGCCGCGCTTCATCCTGCTGGATGAACCGTTCGCCGGCGTGGACCCGATCGCAGTGGGCGAGATCCAGCGCATCGTCAGCTTCCTGAAGGCGCGCAACATCGGCGTGCTGATCACCGACCACAACGTGCGCGAGACGCTTGGCATCTGCGACCACGCGTACATCATCAGCGAAGGCACCGTGCTTGCCGCCGGGCGGCCCGAAGAGATCATCGCCAACGAATCGGTGCGGCGCGTCTACCTGGGCGAAAACTTCCGCATGTGATGTACTGGCCTGCCCGCGGCGGCAGGCCATTGATTCTGCCTGGTTTCACCCCCATCATCTGCATGTGGGACAGCCCACTGCCGGCGTCGATCAAGCCGCGACATCGATAGCAATTTCCGTTCCAACAACGGAAAGATGCGCATAAAATAGGTCGCATGAAACCGTCGCTACAGCTCCGCCTCTCCCAGCACCTGGCACTGACGCCGCAACTGCAGCAGTCGATCAGGCTGTTGCAGCTTTCGACGCTGGAATTGCAGCAGGAAGTCGAACAGGCGCTCACGGAAAACCCCCTGCTCGAACGCGAGAACGACTGGATCGAAAGCCCGCTGCGCGTGGCCGCCGATGGCTCGGTCAACCTGCAGAGCGCGCCCGCGCCGGCACCGGCCGAACCGCAAGGCAACGGCGAGGCGCGCGCCGAGGGCGCGGGCGATGACGACAGCTACGGCGACAGCAACAGCGGCGACGACTATGGCGGCGACTGGAGCCTCGACGATTTCGCGCGCCGCCCGCAAGGCGACGAAGACGAGAAGACGCCGATGCAGCTGCGTGAGGCCGAGCCCACGCTGCGCGAATACCTGATGGAACAGCTCACGCCGCTGAAGATCTCGGTGCGCGACAAGGGCCTGGCCATCTTCCTGATCGAATCGCTCGACGACGACGGCTACCTGAGCGCGACGCTCGAAGAGATCTGCGCCGAACTGCCCGAAGAACTCGAATTCGAGATCGAGGAAGTACAAGCGATGCTGACGCTGCTGCAGAGCTTCGACCCGCCGGGCGTCGGCGCGCGCAACGCGGCCGAGTGCCTGGGCCTGCAATTGCGCCGGCTGCAGCATCCGCAGCGCGAGCTGGCGCTGAACATCGTGCATAACCACCTCGAGCTGCTGGCCGTGCGCGACTACACGCGCCTGAAAAAAGCGCTGCAGGTAGACGAGCCTGCACTCAAGGCCGCGCATGAACTGATCCGCTCGCTGGCACCCTACCCGGGCCACGCATACAGCCGCCCCGAAGCCGACTTCGTCGTGCCCGATGTGTTCGTGCGCAAGAGCGGCAGCGGCTGGATCGCGCAGCTCAATCCGGATGTGATGCCGCGGCTGCGCATCAATGACATGTACGCGCAGATCCTGCGCGGCGCCAAGGGCGAGTCGGGTACCGCAGGCCTGCAGCAGAAACTGCAGGAAGCGCGCTGGCTGATCAAGAATATCCAGCAAAGGTTCGACACGATCCTGCGTGTCTCGCAGGCCATTGTCGAGCGTCAAAAGAACTTTTTCACGCACGGCGAAATCGCCATGCGCCCCTTGGTTTTGCGGGAGATTGCCGATACACTGGGATTACACGAGTCAACCATCTCCCGGGTGACGACCAATAAATACATGGCAACGCCGATGGGTACTTTCGAACTGAAGTACTTCTTCGGCAGCCACGTGTCCACCGAGACCGGTGGCGCGGCTTCATCAACGGCCATCCGCGCCTTGATCAAGCAACTGATAGGAGCCGAAGACCCGAGGAATCCCCTTTCCGACAGTCGCATCGCCGAACTGCTGGGTGAGCAAGGCTTCGTTGTCGCACGACGCACCGTAGCCAAATATCGCGAAGCCCTGAAGATCCCCGCAGTGAATCTCCGCAAGTCTTTGTAGCCGAGCCCACCGCCTGCCTGGTGAGGCTCTTTCAGAAGGAGAAGCGCTATGAACTTCAAGATCAGTGGACACCACCTTGACATCACGCCGCCGTTGCGTGAGTACGTGGAAACGAAGCTGGAGCGAATCGTCAGGCATTTCGATCAGGTCATTGGCGTTAGCGTGCTGCTCTCTGTCGACAATCACAAGGAAAAGGACAGGCGGCAATATGCGGAAATCAATCTACATCTCAGGGGCAAGGACATCTTCGTTGAAGCGCATCATGAAGACCTGTATGCAGCGATCGACGCACTAGTCGACAAGCTGGACCGTCAGGTACTGCGCTACAAGGACCGCGTGCAAGGCCACGACCGCGAAGCGGTCAAGTACCAGATGGCCGCAGCGCAGATGCAGCAATGAGCGTGCCCGGTGGCCCCGCAGAGGGCCGCTGAATCAAAACTGAACAGGCAAGCCGCGCGTAGCGCGGCTTTTTTGCGCCTGCGGCGCTGTGGCGCCTGCGCAAAGGGCCTGTCACCCGTTTGAGACGGAGTGTTCGCAACGGCCGCGGCAGGGTGTATGCTGCGCCATACATGCAGGGCCGCATCCTGCCCGCGCCCGGTTAAGGTGCGGACGCCAACCGGGCGGCGCTGCGCTGCACAATCACAGGGAGGCTGCTGCTCTATAATGGCCGGACGCCTCGGCGTTGCCGGCGACCGGCAGCCCCTGAGCCACACACTGCCCGGCGGAACGGCGGAACCGCCCGCTAACTGAACTCCTGCGCATCGCCCATGAATCGTTTGGCCAAATTGCTGCCACCCGGCAACATCACCCTCGACGTCAGCGTCACCAGCAAGAAGCGTGTGTTCGAGCAGGCCGGGCTCCTCTTCGAGAACAACCATGGCGTGGCGCGCGCCACCGTGACGGACAACCTGTTTGCGCGCGAGTCACTGGGCTCCACCGGACTTGGCGCCGGCGTGGCGATCCCTCACGGCCGCATCAAGGGGCTCAAGCAGCCGCTGGCCGCCTTCATGCGCCTGGCCGAACCGATTCCGTTCGAATCGCCCGACGGCAAGCCGGTATCGCTGCTGATTTTCCTGCTGGTGCCGGAACAGGCCACGCAGCAGCACCTGGAAATCCTGTCCGAGATCGCGCAGCTGCTGTCGGATCGCGACATGCGCGAAGGACTGGCGACGTTGCCCACTTCCGAAGCCGTGCACCAGTTGCTGACCGAATGGCATCCCTGATTCACCGATTGACCTGAACGGGCCGGCACAGACCGGACAGGCACAGCGCCTGGCACACCGCCCCACACGTCATACCCGCATGGAACTCACCGGCGTCACCTCCCAGTCCATCTTCGACGACAACGCAGCCGACCTCAAACTCTCATGGGTCGCCGGCCTGGAAGGTGCGGACCGCGCCTTCGACGTGGAATTCGCCCGCGAAGCCACCTCGGCCGCGGACCTGGTGGGCCACCTGAACCTGATCCACCCCAACCGCATCCAGGTGCTCGGCAAGCCCGAGATCACCTACTACCAGCGGCTGGACGACGATATCCGCAAGCGCCAGATGGGCGAGCTGATCCTGCTGGAGCCGCCTTTCCTGGTGGTGGCCGACGGCATGGAGCCGCCGCCGGACCTGGAGCTGCGCTGTACGCGCTCTTCCACGCCGCTGTTCACCACGCCGGTGTCGTCGGCCGCGGTGATCGACCACCTGCGGCTGTACCTGTCGCGCATTTCCGCGCCGCGCGTGACCATGCACGGAGTGTTCCTCGACATCCTCGGCATGGGCGTGCTGATCATGGGCGAATCGGGCCTGGGCAAGAGCGAACTGGGCCTGGAACTGATTTCGCGCGGCCACGGCCTGGTGGCTGACGACGCGGTCGACTTCGTGCGGCTGGGGCCGGACTTCATCGAGGGGCGTTGCCCGCCGCTGCTGCAGAACCTGCTCGAAGTGCGCGGCCTTGGCCTGCTCGACATCAAGACCATCTTCGGCGAGACCGCGGTGCGGCGGAAGATGAAGATCAAGCTGGTGGTGCAGCTGGTGCGCCGCAACGACGGCGAGTTCGAGCGCCTGCCGCTCGATTCGCAATACCTCGACGTGCTGGGCCTGCCGATCCACATGGTCAAGATCCAGGTGGCGGCCGGCCGCAACCTCGCCGTGCTGGTCGAGGCCGCCGTGCGCAACACCATCCTGCGCCTGCGCGGCATCGACACGCTGCGCGATTTCATGGACCGCCAGCGCGCCGCGATGCAGGCCGATGCGGTCTCGCGCGGCCAGGGCCGCCTGCTCTGAGCGGGCTGATTGCCCGCGCACGCGTTTTCAATTGCTTACAACGGCGGCCTCCCCCGCCGTCAACGCCGACGTCCGGTCTGCCGTTTTGTGCTGTAATGGGCATCGAGCCCATTCCAAGGCCGCCACGAGCCCCTGACACCGTGCGGCCGTGATGTTTTCCACACCAAGGAGAGCGAGCATGAAGAAACTGATCGCGATGTGCGCGCTGGTCACCCCGCTGCTGGCATCCGTGGCCTTCGCCCAGTCGGCGTCGGCACCGGCCGCCCCGGCAAAGGACGCCGCCAAGGCGCCCACCGCGCAGCAGGAAAAGATGAAGACCTGCAATACGCAGGCCGGCGACAAGAAGGGCGACGAGCGCAAGGCGTTTATGAAGCAATGCCTGTCGGCCAAGCCGGACGCCACGCCCAAGACCCAGCAGGAAAAGATGGCTGCCTGCAGCAAGGAAGGCAAGGGCAAGAAGGGCGACGAATACAAGGCGTACATGAAGGAGTGCCTGTCGAAGTCGGCCTGAAGCAGGTCTTCTTCCGAAGCAAACCACGGCAATGGCGGACCGCAAGGTTCGCCATCGTTGTTTCCGGGTCCGCAGTCATCCCGCTGTCATGACGCGGCCATCACGTGATGCTATGCTTCAGTTGCTATGCGCATCATCCTCATCACCGGCATTTCCGGTTCCGGCAAGTCCGTTGCACTGAACGTCCTCGAAGATGCGGGGTACTACTGCGTGGACAACCTGCCGGCGCAGTTCATCCCGGAACTGGCCCGCTACCTTTCCAGCCAGGGCTATACGCACCTGGGCATTGCCACCGACATCCGCAGCCGCGAGTCGCTCGACCAGTTGCCCGATACCGTGCGCACGCTCGCCGGCGAGCACCAGGTCGAGGTGCTGTTCCTGACGGCCAGCACGGACGCGCTGGTGCAACGCTACTCCGAGACGCGCCGGCGCCATCCGCTGTCGATCCGCACCGATGGTGGCGTGGCAAGCCCCGGCGGCGAGCCCGCCTTCAACGACACCGCGCTGATGGAAGCGATCGAGATGGAGCGCGAGCTGCTGAGCCCGCTGGCCGAGGCCGCGCACCGCATCGATACCAGCAATGTGCGCACCAATACGCTGCGCAGCTGGATCAAGGAGCTGATCCGCAACGACAGCGAGCGCCTGACGCTGCTGTTCGAATCCTTCGGCTTCAAGCACGGCGTGCCCAGCGACGCCGACATGGTGTTCGACGTGCGCTCGCTGCCCAACCCCTATTACGACCTGGCGCTGCGCCCGCTGACGGGGCGCGACACGCCGGTGATCGATTTCCTGCAGGCGCAGCCGATGGTGCTGGCGATGGCCGAGGATATCCGCGCCTATGTGGAAAAGTGGCTGCCAAGCTTCATCGCCGACAACCGCAGCTACCTGACCGTCGCCATCGGCTGTACCGGCGGGCAGCATCGCTCGGTCTATATTGCGGAAAGGCTCGCCAACTATTTCCGCGCGCATGGTAATGTGCTGGTGAGACACCGAGAGCTCGCGCCGGCGGGCTGACGCCAAGCGCGCGTGCCTGGGGGCACTGGCGGCGTACGGTCCGGCGGCGCGCCGTTGCTGCATTCTGGCATCCCACTGCATCCCCTTATGCACGCTGGCACCGCATGTCTTCCACCGACCTCTACCGCCCCACCTCGTCCGCCGGGTCCGACCCCGAGCCGCAGACGCTAGACAACCTCCCGCTGTTCCCGCTGCACACCGTGCTCTTTCCCGGTGGCCGGCTGCCGTTGCGCGTGTTCGAGGCGCGCTACGTCGACATGGTGCGCAACTGCCTGCGCGACGGCACGCCGTTCGGCGCCTGCCTGATCGAGAGCGGCGAAGAAGTGGCGCGGCCAGGCAAGGCGACCGTGCCGGAGTCCGTGGGCTGCCTGGCCGAAATCGTCGATTGCAACATGGAGCAGCTGGGCGTGCTGCTGATCCGCGCGCGCGGGCGCGAGCGTTTCCAGATCATCAGCCACGAGACCCGCGACGACGGCCTGCTGGTGGCGCGTGCGCAGGTGCTGCCCGCCGACATCATCGACTGCAAGCTCGAGCTGCTGGGCGAATGCCTGGACGCGCTGCGCCGCATCGTGACGCGGCTGCATGCCGAGCAGCCCGACCGGATGCCGTTCGACGAGCCTTACCTGTGGGACGATCCCAGCTGGGTCGCCAACCGGCTGTGCGAACTGCTGCCGGTGCCGCTGAAGGCCAAGCAGATGCTGATGGCGCTGCCTGACGCGGGCATGCGCATCGAGATCGTGCACCGCTACATGCGGCAGAACCACATCGTCTGAGCGGCGCCGCGGCCGGCTTCAGAACAGGCCGCCGCGGGCCTGGTCTTCCAGCAGCCTGCGCACCGGCGCGGGCGTGCCCAGCGCATCGAGATCGTCGAGCGAGAGCCAGCGCTGTGCCGCTTCCGTGGCGCTGTCCTGCGCCATCAGCTCACCTGGCCCCACATCGACGCGAATCGCGCGGATCAACAGGCGGAAGTGCGTGAAGACGTGGGTCAGTTCGCCCGCCATCGCGGCGCGCACGGGTACGCCATAGGCGCGGGCGTAGTCGAGCGCGGCGGCTTCGGCGGCTTCCGCATCGAAGGGCACGGTGTCGACCGGCATCTCGGGCAGGCTCCACAGGCCGCCCCAGATGCCGCTGCCGGGGCGCAGCCGCAACAGCACTTCACGCTCGCGCCGCACCATCAGCATCACCGTGCTGCGCTCGGGGATCGCGGCGCGCGGCTTTGGCGTGGGCAGCACGCCGGTCAACCCTTCGCGGCGCGCCACGCAGTCGGCGGACAGCGGGCACGCGCCGGCATCGGCCAGGCATGCCGGCTTGCCGCGCGAGCAAACCGTCGCGCCGAGGTCCATCAGCCCTTGCGTATAGGCGACCATGTCTTCGGCCTGGCGCGTGCCCGCTGCGGGCAGCGCGATCTCGGCCAGCTGCCACATGCGCGTTTCCACCGCGCGCTCGCCCGGGTGGCCATGGATGCCGAAGCAGCGCGCAAACACGCGCTTGACGTTGCCGTCGAGAATCGGCGAGCGTACGCCGGCGCTGAAGGCAGCGATCGCCGCCGCGGTCGAGCGGCCGATGCCGGGCAGCGTCGCCAGTACCGCGGGATCGGTCGGGAAAACGCCGCCGTGCTCGCTGACCACCTGCATGGCGCAGCGGTGCAGGTTGCGCGCGCGCGAGTAGTAGCCAAGGCCGGCCCAAAGGGCCATCACCTGGTCCGCGGGCGCGGCGGCCAGTGCCTGCACCGTCGGCAATGTAGCGACAAAGCGCTGGAAATACTCGATCACCGCGCTGACCTGGGTCTGCTGCAGCATGATTTCCGACAGCCAGATGCGGTAGGCGTCGCGCGTGTTCTGCCACGGCAGGTCGTGCCGGCCGTGGCAGCGTTGCCAGTTGACGACCCGTGCGCCGAAATCGGGGGGCACCTGGATGTCGTCGGGGATGGGTGCGGTGGCTCGGGGGGCGGACTTGCGGGGCATGGGGTACGGCTTGTGGTGTGGGGCTGGTGTTGGGCCAGCAGCGTGCGAACGTGTCAAAAAAAGCGCCGCTGTACGCGGCGCTACATGATATACCGGCCCTGAAATACGCCTACCGCCAGCCGCTTCCCGTCACGCCACCGCCAGGCTCGCCTGCTCCGCCACGCCCGCCGGCCGCAGCAGGCGTTGCGCAAACCCCTCGATCTTGCCGCTGCGCTCATCCAGCCCGTTCAGCACCTCCTCGAGCTCCGCGATACGGCTTTCCAGCGTATCGGTCGCTTCGTGGATGCGCTCGATCGAATCGACGCGCCGGCGCAACTGCTTCTGGTGCTCGCGCACCTGCGCCTCGAGCGGCGTCATCACCGATTTGAGCCACACCTCGATATCGCGATTCAGGTCGCGGAAGTTCTCCAGCACGCGGCTGGCCATGGTGCTGAATGCGTTCTGCACCAGTTGCGGCCGCGAGCGCGTCAGCATGCTGACCGTGCCGAAGTGCGCATGCACCAGCCGCAGCGTTTCCTGCAGCTCGGCCACGTAGCGCTCGGCGGTGAACTGCATCGGCGTGGGCAGCGTGAAGCCATGCTCGGCATTGAAGCGCCGGTACATGCTTTCGATCAGCTGGTGCAACTGCCCGATCTTGTTGTCGGCATCGGTCACCAGCGCGGTGAGCTGGGCGAACAGCGCATCCATGTCCTCGCGCAGGCCGCGCGAGAAGAAGCGCTCCTTCATCTGCTCGCGCGCGGTCCGCATGGTCCGGCGCACGTCGCGCAGCTGCAGGCTCTTGATGATGTCGGCGCTGTGGCGGCCGAACACCAGCCGCAGAGCCTGGAACTTGCTGATGCTCTGCTCGAACTCTTCCTTCTCGCCCTGCACGCGCATCAGCATGTGCTTGACCATCGCGTGGTTCTTGCCGCGCAGCCCGCGCAGCTCGAACAGTTGCTCGACGATATCGCGGCGGCGGCTCTGCAGCAGCTGCTGCGCGGCCCGCGCCATGTCCTGCGCCTGGCGGTGGACCTGATCGGAGACGATGTCGCGCCGCCGCGGGATCAGCTGGTCGGACAGCACATGCTCGAACTCCGGCAAGCCGCTGCGCGCCAGCAGCGCGTCGTCGTGCGTGACCTTTGCCACCAGGCCCTTCTGTGCCGACACGGGATAGACACGCGCCTGCTCGATGCCCAGCACCTGCGCCGTGCTCGAGACCTGCCGCCCGATCTCGCCGGCGATCTCGGCCGGCTGGCGCAGCGGGTCCCACAGCCCGTCGATCTTGTTGAGCACGGCCAGGCAGCCGCGCCGGTGGCCGGCGTCCACGTGGGTGCGCCACAGTTCCAGGTCGCTCTTGGTCACGCCGGCATCGGCGGCCAGCACGAACACCACCACGTGCGCGTCAGGGATCAGGCGCAGCGTCAGCTCGGGCTCGGTGCCGATCGCGTTCAGCCCCGGCGTGTCCAGGATGACCAGCCCCTGGCGCAGCAGCGGATGCGGGAAATTGATCACCGCATGGCGCCAGCGGGATATCTCGACCATGCCCTCGGCATCGACCGCGTAGGCGGCGTCGGGGTCGCTCTCATGGTAGAGGCCCAGCGCCTCGGCTTGCTGCGGCGGCACGCGCACGGTCTGGACCACGTGCTGGAAGGCTTCGAGCATGCCCTCGGGCGAGGACGGATCCAGCGGCACCGTATGCCAGTGTGCCGACGGGCCGGCCTCGAGAAAATCCGCGGTCGAAGCGTCCTGGAGCCTGGTCTCGATCGGCAGCAGCCGGATGCAAGGCGGCTCGGCCTCGTCGTAGCGCAGCTCGGTCGGGCACATCGTGGTGCGGCCCGCCGACGACGGCAGGATGCGGCGCCCGTAGTCGGCGAAGAAGATCGCATTGATCAGTTCGCTCTTGCCGCGCGAGAACTCCGCAATGAAGGCGACCTTGAGCCGGTCGCTGCGCAGCACGTTCTGGATGCGCTGCACGCGGTCGTCGGCCTGCGCGTCGTACAGGTCGTGCTGCTGCAGCCACGACTGGAATTCGGCCAGGGACTGGAGGACCCCCGTTCTCCAGGCGCCATATTGTTCGAATTGGTGGGCGAGCGTTGTCATGGAGCTGTTCGGCTGACTCGGTTTTTGCCTCGGGGCCGCCGCCGGCGGAGGCGTGCCCGTGTTCCCGCACTGCCGGCCCGCCGCGACCCGGGCGAGCCAATCTGTTCCATTTTTGTAACTTTTTATAACTGCGCACACGATACAGGTTTCCACGGCGGTTTTGTGGAATTCGCGTCCCTTGTGAATGGCGTGCGGGCAGAGTGTTGCGCCGAGCCATCGACAATCGCCGCCGGCGCGCATTGTGCGCCACACGGCGCATCGTAATGGCGGCCACCGGTCAGTGCCGGCTCAGTGCTGGCTCAGTGCTGGCAGTTGGGGCAGTAGAAGGTGGAACGCTGGCCCTGCACGATCTGGCGCACGGGCGTGGCGCAGACCCGGCACGGCTGGCCGGCCCGGTCGTAGACAAAGCAATCGAGCTGGAAGTAGCCGCTGGCGCCGTCGCTGCCGACGAAATCGCGCAGCGTGCTGCCGCCGCGCTCGATCGCCTGCGCCAGGGTCTCGCGCACGGCCTGCGCCAGCCGGTCGCAACGCGCACGGCTGAGGCGGCCAGCCGGCGTGGTCGGGCGGATGCCGGCGCGGAACAGGCTTTCCGAAGCGTAGATGTTGCCGACCCCGACGACGATGCCGCCGGCCAGCAACACCGTCTTGATGGCGGCACTGCGGCCGCGCGTGTGGCGGTGCAGCCAGGCGCCGTCGAAGGCAGCATCGAAGGGCTCGATGCCGAGCGTGCGCAGCAGCGGGTGGGATGGCAGTTCGTGCTCGGGCAGCGTGGTCCACAGCACCGCGCCGAAGCGGCGCGGATCGCGAAAGCGCAGCACCAGCCGGCCCCCGGCGCCCTCCGCCGCCACTACACCCTCTGCACCAGCGGCCAGCACCATGTCCAGGTGGTCGTGGGCGCCGGGTGGCGGCGCCTGCGGCAACACCCTGAGCGTGCCGGTCATGCCGAGATGCACCAGCAGCCAGCCGGCCGGTTCGGCGGGATCGTCGCTGACACACTCGAGCAGCAGGTATTTGCCGCGGCGTTCGATCCGGCGCACCACGCGCTGCGCCAGGCGGGCTTCGAGGTCCGGCTCGACCGGCCAGCGCAACCCGCGGTGGCGCACCGTCACCGCTTCAATGCGCCGTCCCACCACATGCGGCAGCAAGCCGCGCCGGGTCACTTCGACCTCGGGCAATTCAGGCATCGAACCTCTCCGTTGGTTAGCGCTCCAAACTCCTGCCGGCCTTGCTGGCCATGGGCCGGCGCGCCAAGCAGCGCATTGTAGCGGCAGGCTACAATGCCTTTATCCATTCCTTCGCCAGCGCGCGCCCGGAGCACTCGATACATGTCGGACCTGAAGTTGGACCTGACGCCGGACCTGATGCCGGACGCCACATTGCAAGCCTCCCAGTGCGGCATCCCCGTGCACGAGGGCGCATTTTCGCCCACGGCGGGCGCCGCGGGAGCCTTTGCCAGAACCCGCCGCCACGCACGTGCGCTGGGCGCCGCGGCACTGCTCGCGCTGGCCGGCGCCGCGCATGCGGCACCTCCGGCCGGCGACGTGCCGCTGCCGCAGCTTGCGCAGATGCCGCAGCTTGCGCAGATGCAGATCGCCGCCTCCGATGACGCGCGCCCCGCCAGCAGCACCGCCAAGCCGGCACGCAGCCCGCTGCCGTCGCTGGAACTGACCGACGACATCGTCTATATGGTGCTGGCGGCCGAGATTTCCATGCAGCGCGGCCTGGTCGGGCCGGCCTACCGCACCTACCTCGAACTGGCGCGGCAGACCCGCGACCCGCGCTTCGCGCAGCGCGCCACCGAGATCGCCTTCAACGCGCGCATCCCGCAGCAGGCGTTGGATGCGGCCCGGCTGTGGCGTGAAATCTCGCCCAATTCGCCCGCCGCCGCGCAGGTCCTGTCGACGCTGCTGGTGCTGAACGGACGCTGGGACGATGCCCGCCCGCTGCTGCAGCAGCAACTCGCCGCCGTACCCGCCAGCCACCGCGGCGACGCCATCCTGCAGATGCAGCAGCAGCTGTCGCGCACCAGCGATCCCGCCGGCGCGGCCACGTTGCTGCAGGAACTGACGCGCAACGATACGAAACTGCCGGAAACCCACCTGGCGCTGGCGCGCGCGCGCGAAATCGCCGGCGACGTGCCGGGCGCGATCGCCGCGCTGGACCAGGCACTGAAGCTGCGCCCGGGCTTTGAGGCCGCCGCGCTGATGGCCGCCGAGCTGCGCGCCGAAAAGGAGCCCGACGAAGCCGTCGCCATCCTGAAGCGCTTCCTTGACAAGTCGCCCGAATCGGTCAACGGCCATATCACGCTGGCGCGCCTGTACCTGCTGCGCAACGACATGCAGGCGGCACGGCAGGAGTTCGAGACCTTGCGCAAGGTGGCGCCCGCCGATCCGCGCGTGCCACTGGCGCTGGGGCTCACGAGCCTGCAGGCCAAGAACTACAGCGAAGCCGAGCAATACCTGCAGGAGTATCTGCAGCTGGTCGAGAAGCAACCCACGGCCAATCCCGACATCGCCTACCAGTACCTGGCGCAGATTGCCGAAGAACGTAAGGACTATGCCGGCGCGATCCAGTGGCTGGACCGCATCGAGGACATCCGCCTGGCGCCCGCGGCCACCGCCAAGCGCGCGCAGCTGCTGGCACGCCTGGGCAAGCTCGACGATGCGCAGGCACTGTTCGGCGAGATGCTTGCCGATGCCGAGGAAATCCCCGACCCGGGCCAGCGCGCGCAGCGCGTCATGGCGATCCGCCAGGCCGAGGTGGCCACGCTGATGGAGACCAAGGCTTACGACCGAGCACGCAAGCTGCTCGACGACCGCGTCGCCGCCGAGCCCGACAACGCCGACTGGATCTACGAGCTGGCCATGCTCGACGAGCGCCAGAAGCGCTACGACAGCATGGAAAAGGGCCTGCGCCGCGTGATCGCGCTGCAGCCGCAGCAGAAGCAGGGCTACAACGCGCTCGGCTACTCGCTCGCCGACCGCAACGAACGCCTGCCCGAAGCGCGCAGCCTGCTGGAACGCGCCTCCGAGCTGGGCCCGGACGATCCCTACATCATGGACAGCCTGGCCTGGGTCAAATTCCGCATGGGCGAGCTGCGCCCCGCAGCGGACCTGCTGCGCAACGCCTACTCCAAGGCGCCCGAGGCCGAGATCGGCGCGCACCTGGGCGAGGTGCTGTGGCAGCTCGGCGAGCACGAGGAAGCGCGCAAGACCTGGACCGAGGCCATGCGCATCGATCCCGAGAACGAAACCCTGGTCGATACGCTGCGCAGGTACAAGTTCGACGTGCAGCTGGCCAAGTAACCAACCTCCTGATCCCGTGCCCCCGCTTGCCGCGCGCTTGCGTTGCCAGGCGCGGCACGGGATTTCCGTCAGTCCGGCGGCCGCCGCCGCGCGCCGCCGCTCCACGACCATGCCCATGAATCGAACCAGACGCCTGGCACTGCTTTGCCTGGGCGCCCCATTGCTGCTGCAGGCGTGCGCCAGCGTGGCACCGTCGCGCGGCTTCGATGCCGGCGAATCCAGCGCAAGCCGGCAATACACCGGCCGCTTCTCGGCCAACTACCAGCGCTACGGCCGCGACGAAGGCGTGACCGGCAGCTTCCGCTGGGAAGAGCAAGGCCGCAACGTGCGGCTCGACCTGGTCTCGCCGCTGGGCCAGACGCTGGCAGTGGTCACCGCCACGCCGTCCGGCGCCACGCTGGACCTGCCCAACCAGCCGCCGCGCAACGCGCCCGAGGTCGACACGCTGATGGAAGACGCGCTCGGCTTCGCGCTGCCGGTGGCCGGCATGCGCGACTGGCTGCATGGCCGCGCCGCGCAGGGATCGCCCGCGCGCGCCACGCGCGACGAGCAGGGGCGCCTGTCGACGCTGGCGCAGAACGGCTGGACCGTGCGCTACGTCGCGTGGCAGGACACGCAGCCCGCAAGCACCGCCGCGGCGCTGCCGCGCCGCATCGACCTCGCGCGCGACTCCGGCAGCAATCCGCTGTCGGTGCGGCTCGTCATCGATCCCCAGACGCCATGACCCCTGACCGGACCCCGGCACTGCCGCCACCCGAACTGCGCGACTGTCCCGCGCCCGCGAAACTCAACCTGTTCCTGCACGTGACCGGGCGCCGCGCCGACGGCTACCACACGCTGCAGACCGTGTTCCAGCTGGTCGACTGGAGCGACACGCTGCATTTCCGCCGGCGCGACGATGGCATCGTGGCGCGCATCACCGACGTGCCCGGCGTGCCCGCCGACAGCGACCTGGTCGTGCGCGCCGCGCGCGCGTTGCAGGCTGCCACGGGCACCCCCTTCGGCGCCGACATCGAGATCGACAAGGTGCTGCCGATGGGCGGCGGCATCGGCGGCGGCTCGTCGGATGCCGCGACCACGCTGCTGGCGCTGAACCACCTCTGGGGCCTGGGCCTGTCGCGCGAGGAGCTGATGCGCATCGGCCTGGCGCTGGGTGCGGACGTGCCGGTGTTTGTGTTCGGCCAGAACGCATTCGCCGAGGGCGTGGGCGAGCAGCTGACCGCGGTGGAGCTGCCCGAAAGCTGGTTCGTGGTCATCCATCCGAAACAGCATGTGCCGACGTCTGAAATTTTTTCGGACCAGCGCTTGACAAGGGATACGCCCATCTCCATAATTGCGGTCTTCGCTGCTCGCACAAACAAATTCGATTTCGGTCGCAACGACCTGGAACCGATAGCAACAGCGAAGTTCGGCGAAGTCGCCCGAGCCCTGGAATGGCTGAAGCAATACAATCAGCATGCCAGGATGACCGGATCCGGAGCCTGCGTGTTTGCGCGTTTTCCTGACGCAAAGACAGCGCAGCAGGTTTTGGAAAGGTTGCCTCCCGAATGGGATGGCAGGTGTGTGAGGAGTCTGGCACATCACCCGCTCGCAGCGCTCGCATAGCAAGTTATCGTTCGGCGCGGTACGGTAGTTTGGTACCACGAAGAACGGCCCGGTTGTGTAGGGGAGTCGCCAAGTTGGTCAAGGCACCGGATTTTGATTCCGGCATTCGAAGGTTCGAATCCTTCTTCCCCTGCCATTACTTCCTATAGTGTCCTAACGGAACACGATATCTTCCAAGTCACCGGCTTCGCCGGTGACACCAAGCTCCCCCAGCAGCAAGACAGGTGCCCCGAATGAGCAGCGACGGCTTGATGGTATTTACCGGCAACGCCAACCCCAAACTCGCGGAGGCTGTCGTACAGCACCTCGGCATTCCGCTAGGCAAGGCCCAGGTTGGCCGTTTCTCCGACGGTGAAGTCCAGGTTGAAATCCAGGAAAACGTTCGCGGCAAGCACGTCATCGTGCTGCAGTCCACCTGCGCGCCGACCAACGACAACCTGATGGAACTGATGGTGATGGTCGACGCGCTCAAGCGCGCCTCGGCACGCAGCATCACCGCCGCCATGCCCTACTTCGGCTATGCCCGCCAGGACCGCCGCCCGCGTTCGGCGCGCGTGGCAATCTCGGCCAAGGTCGTGGCCAACATGCTGGAAGTCGCCGGCGTCGAGCGCGTGCTGACGATGGACCTGCATGCCGACCAGATCCAGGGCTTCTTCGATATTCCCGTCGACAACATCTACGCATCGCCGGTACTGCTGGGCGACCTGCGCGAGAAGAACTACGGCGACCTGCTGGTGGTCTCGCCTGACGTCGGCGGCGTGGTCCGTGCGCGTGCGCTGGCCAAGGAACTGAACTGCGACCTGGCGATCATCGACAAGCGCCGTCCCAAGGCCAACGTGGCCGAGGTGATGAACATCATCGGTGAAGTCGAAGGCCGCAACTGCGTCATCATGGATGACATGATCGACACCGGAGGCACGCTGTGCAAGGCCGCCCAGGTGTTGAAGGAACGTGGCGCGCTGAAGGTGTTTGCGTACTGTACGCACCCGGTGCTGTCCGGCGGCGCCGCTGCCCGCATCGCCGATTCGTCGCTGGACGAAGTGGTGGTGTGCGACACCATCCCGCTGTCGGAAGAAGCGGCCAAGTGCGGCAAGATCCGCCAGCTCTCGACCGCCCCGCTGCTGGCCGAGACCTTTACCCGCATCGTCAAGGGCGACTCGATCATGTCGCTGTTTGCGGGTTCCTGATAGAATTTAATGCTTTGCTGCGTTGGCAGCCGTTTTGCGGCGGCCAGCGTGACTTGATCGGCGCTGATTCTGTTTTTCACGCCGCAACGAGGCTGTCTGGTCGCGGACGGCCTTCTTTACTTTTGGAGTCATCATGAAAGTTGTCGCTTTCGAGCGTAGCGTACAGGGTACGGGTGCGAGCCGCCGCCTGCGCAATTCGGGCAAGACCCCCGGCATCATCTACGGCGGCGCCGCCGAGCCGAAGATGATCGAACTGGATCACAACGCGCTGTGGCACGCCCTGAAGAAGGAAGCGTTCCACTCGTCGATCCTGGACCTGGAAGTCGCTGGCAAGTCGGAAAAGGCCCTGCTGCGCGCATTCCAGATGCACCCGTTCAAGCCGCTGGTGCTGCACGTCGATTTCCAGCGCGTGTCGGCCAACGACAAGATCCACGTCAAGGTGCCCCTGCACTTCATGAACCAGGAAACCGCTCCTGGCGTGAAGCTGGGCCACGGCCTGGTCAACCACATCGTCAACGACCTGGAAGTGTCGTGCCTGCCGGCCGACCTGCCCGAGTTCATCGAAGTGGACGTCGGCGCGATGGAACTGGGCCAGACCCTGCACCTGGCCGACCTGAAGCTGCCGAAGGGCGTGACCGTCATCACCCACGGTGACGAGAACCCCGCCATCGCCAGCATCTCGCTGCCGGCTGGCGCCGCTTCGGCCGCCGAAGGCGCTGCCGAGGGCGAAGGCGAAACGCCGGCTGCCTGAGCTGCTGCTGCAGCGGGCGCGGCTTCCGGGCCGCGCCACTGAGAAAACCGCCGCCCTTCGCGGCGGTTTTTTTTCGACCCCGCCGAACCGGCACCTGGCTGGATTTTCGGTATCCTTGGCGCCTGTGGCGCAGTCCTGCGCGCCAACGACTCAGTCAATCGCATGATCAAGCTCATCGTCGGCCTCGGCAATCCCGGTGCGGAATACGAGGCCACCCGGCACAACGCCGGCTTCTGGCTGGTGGACCAGCTTGCCCGCATGGGCGGCGCCACGCTGCGCGTGGAAGGCCGCTTTCACGGGCTGGCCGCGCGCGCGCGGCTGTGGGACCAGGACATCTGGCTGCTCAAGCCCTCGACCTTCATGAACCGCTCGGGGCTGGCCGTGGTCTCGCTGGCACGCTTCTACAAGATCCTGCCCGACGAGATCGTCGTCGCCCATGACGAGATGGACCTGCCGTCCGGCACCGTCAAGCTCAAGCGTGGCGGCGGCGCGGGCGGCCACAATGGCCTCAAGGACATCTCGGCCCACCTGACCACGCAAGACTACTGGCGGCTGCGCATCGGCGTTGGCCATCCGCGCAATGCGCCTGGCGGCGCCGGCGCTGGCCGCGAGGACGTAGTCAACTTCGTGCTCAAGCCGCCGCGCAAAGAGGAGCAGGAGGCGATCGAGGCGGCCATCGACCGCAGCATCGATCCGCTGGGGCTGCTGGCGCGCGGCGATGCCGAACGCGCGATGGCGCAGCTGCACACCACTCGCTGAAGGTGGGCAGCGCAGGCACATTCCTGCGACATCCATGTGACACGGGCCGCACACGCGGCCCGTTTGTCGTTGGCGCGCTGCAACTCTTATGTTGCAGACAAGCTGTCATCAAACTTCCATGGGCAGTCCCTACATTGCGGGGTTTCCACCGCGCCGGCATCACATCGTAGCCGGCGCGCATGACAAACCCGCAAGAGAGGAAAGCCCATGTCGTACCTGACCGATGAAGCGCGCGCCGCCGGCCGTGCTGCCAAGCCTGACGTTGACGTGCCCGGCCAGCGGCTGGAAGACATCGTTGCGGCCAACCCGGCCCGCCGCCGCGTGCTGCGCGGCGGCGTGGGCCTGTCGCTGTTCTCCGCCTTCGGCAGCGGCCTGCTGGCCGCCTGCGGTGGTGGCGACGATCCTGCGCCGGCGCCCGCACCTGCCCCCGCTCCGGCGCCGGCCCCCGGTCCGGCACCTGGCGCGGTCACGCCGAGCTATGAGGTCACCTTCGAGCCGGTCGCCAAGTCGACCGCCGACGCGGTGGTCGTGCCGAACGGCTACAGCGTCGACGTGCTATTTTCCGCCGGCGACCCGGTCGAGGCCGGCGCCACCGGCTATGCCGGCGCGTTCCAGTCGTCGGCCGAAACCGAGCGCCAGGCCGGCGGCAACCACGACGGCATGCACTTCTTCGCGCTGTCGGGTGTCGATCCGCAGAAGGGCGGCCTGCTCGCCATCAACCACGAACTGCCGGACTACAACATCCTGTTCGCCGGCGGCACCTACAGCGCAGGCACCGCCACGCCGGAGCAGAAGCGCATCGCGCTGTCGGCGGTCGGCATCTCGGTGATCGAGGTCGAACTGGCTGCCAGCGGCAAGTGGCAGGTCAAGCGCGACTCGATCTACAACAAGCGCTACACCGGCAACACGCTGTACCGCGTGGGTGGTCCGGCCGCTCCGGTGGTGGGCCCGACCGTGGTTGGCATGCTGAACAACTGCTCAAGCGGGTACACGCCCTGGGGCACCTACCTGACCTGCGAAGAAAGCACGGACAACTACCTGGATCCGATCCAGGATGAGAAGGGCTACGGCTGGGTCGTCGAGATCGACCCGTACGGCACGCTGGGCGCGCCGGCCAAGCGCACCGCGATGGGCCGCTTCGACCATGAGAACGTTGCCTTCATGACCGACACCGGCAACAACGTGGCCTTCTACATGGGCGACGACGGCACGCCGGGCTGCATCTACAAGTTCATCCCGAGCAAGGCGTTCGACCCCAACGATCGCGCCGCCAACGCCAACCTGCTGGACAGCGGCACGCTGTACGTGGCGAAGTTCAACGCCGACGGCAGCGGGCAGTGGATCGAGCTGACGCAAGGCAAGAACGGCCTGACCGTCGGCGCCTCGGATCCGGGCAACTGGACCCAGTTCGCCACCGCACCGGCACCGACCACGGTCGACTTCGCCACGCAGGCCGACGTGCTGGTCAACACCAAGGCGGCCGCGCGCGTGGCCGGCGGCACGCTGATGGACCGCCCGGAATGGATCACGGTCGGCCTGGACAAGACCGTCTACTGCACGCTGACCAACAACAGCGGCCGCCAGCAAACCGACGCCGCCAACCCGCGCGTGCAGAACCTGCACGGCCACATCGTCCAGTGGAAGGAAGCCGGCGACTCGCCGCTGGCCACCACCTTCACCTGGAGCATCCTGCTGCAGGCCGGCGACCCGTCGCTGGCCACGGACAACCTGAAGGGCAACATCAACGGCGATACCTTCTCGAGCCCGGACGGCCTGCGCGTGGACCCGAAGGGCCGCCTGTGGGTGCAGACCGACTCGAGCACCAGCTCGACCTACACCAACACCTTCGGCAACAACAGCATGTACTACATCTCGCCGACGGGGCAGTCGAAGCGCTTCCTGGTGGGACCGAAGGGTTGCGAGATCACCGGCATCGCCTACACGCCGGACCTGACCACCTGCTTCATCAACATCCAGCACCCGACCGGCCAGTGGCCGGACGCCGCCAAGCCGCCGCGCTCGTCGACCATCGTCGTGCGCCGCACGGATGGCAAGCCGATGGGTGCGTGACCGCGTTGTACCGTGTAGTGTCGTAGTACCGTAGTAACTGGGGAAAAGTTAAGCCCCCGCCACCTTGCGGTGACGGGGGCTTTTTTTACCTCTGAGTGCAGTGCGACTTGGTGCGGCGTGGTGCGAAGCGATGCGGGCCGACGGCCAGCCGATCAGGCAGCGTGCTTGGCCGCGGTCAGCAGCCGGTAGCGCTGCATCAGCACCTCTTGCGACTCCACCCGGTTCGGATCCTTGGGGATGCAGGCGACCGGGCAGACCTGCTGGCATTGCGGCTCGTCGAAGTGTCCTACGCACTCGGTGCACTTGTTGGGGTCGATTTCATAGATCTCGGGCCCCATCGAAATGGCTTCGTTCGGGCACTCGGGTTCACAAACGTCGCAGTTGATGCAGTCGTCGGTGATCATCAGCGCCATGGTGTTTCCTTCCTGCGGACACGCCCGCGCCCGACTGGCCGCGGTCTGACGTGTCTGAAGCCGTATTTTATTCCGGTTTGGCGATTTTCTCTTGCAGCCAGCGCTCCACCGACGGGAACACGAACTTGCTGACATCGCCGCCCAGCACCGCGATCTCGCGCACGAAGGTGCCGGAGATGAACTGGTACTGGTCCGACGGGGTCAGGAACATGGTTTCCACGTCGGGCAGCAGGTAGCGGTTCATGCCCGCCATCTGGAATTCGTACTCGAAGTCGGACACCGCGCGCAGGCCGCGCACTATCACGCGCGCATTGTTCTTGCGCACGAAGTCCTTGAGCAGCCCGGCGAATCCTTCCACGCGGACGTTGGGATAGTGCCCGAGCACTTCGCGGGCAATGCCGATGCGCTCGTCGAGCGAAAAGAACGGGCGCTTGTTGGGGCTGTGCGCCACGCCGACCACCAGTTCGTCGAAGATGTTCGACGCACGGCGGACCAGATCCTCGTGTCCCCGGGTCATTGGATCGAAGGTGCCGGGATAGACCGCGATGACCATACTTCCTCCTTGATCTGCCCGCTGCCGGCCGTTGTGGCCGCCTCGTTCGCCGGCCGGACCGGCGCGGGTGCTGCGTCGCGAGCGTTGTGACAGCGGCGTAGTGTAACCCTAAATGCGCCACTTGGAAGGCGGGCGGCACACCGTTTTGCGGCACTGCACCCAAGAATCCGTTCCGCAATCGGGAAGGTGCCCTTAGCGCATGGCGAAACTGGAGCTTCGCGCAATCCCGGAGCAGGCCGTCAACCGGCGCCGTTGCCGTGCTGTGGGTGCTGGCGGTGCTGCAGCAGATGGAAATGCACCGCGCCGGCGCGCGCATGGCGCACGATCTCAAGCGATGCCGGGACCGGGGCGTCGACGCCGGTCAGCGCATGGTCGGTTTCGACATAGACGGCGCCACCGGGCCGCAGCAGCCGCGCGGCATGCTCCAGCGACGGGCCGATCCAGTCCTCGGCAAAGGGCGGGTCCAGGAACACCACGTCGAAGCTGCCGTCGGGCAGCTGCGCCGCGACCGTAAAGGCATCGCCCTGCACGACGCGCACCTGGCTGGCATCGAGCCGGTACTGGTTGTCGCGCAGCTGCCTGGCTGCGCGCGGGTTGAATTCCACCAGCGTTACTGCAGCCGCGCCGCGGGAGGCGGCTTCGAAGCCGAGCGCGCCGGAGCCGGCGAACAGGTCCAGGCAGGCTAGCCCCGACAGGTCCTGGCCGAGCCAGTTGAACAGGGTTTCGCGCACGCGGTCGGGCGTCGGACGCAAACCCTGAGCGTCCGGCACCGGCAGCAGCGTACGCTTCCAGCGCCCGCCGATGATGCGGACCTGGGACGGCGCCTGGCGCGGCACCGGGCGCGGAGGGGCTGCGGGAGAACGTCCGCCGGCGGCAGCGGCCGGCGCGGAGGAAGGAGTACGCCCGCCGGGAGCGGGCGAAGGCAATCGGGAACGCGAATTCATCCCGTGATTGTAGAGCCTGCGGGACGGTTCGCCGCAGCCACGCGTGAGGCCGCGCGCATAGGCGGACCCGCGCGTTGAGGCGCCTGCATCACTTCCGCGATGCGGTCGGCGCGCTTCCCACCGGGCCGCCGACGATCACCGTGGCCATGCCGTCCGGGCGCACATGGCGCTGGAAGGCCGCCCTGACCTGCTCGCGGGTGACCTTGCCGACCTGCGCGGTCCAGGTGTCAAGATAGTCCAGCGGCAGTCCGTACCAGCCGATATTGGCAACGTTCGTCAGCAGCTTGCGGTTGTTGTCGATGCGCAGCGGGAAGCCGTTGATCAGGTTGTCCTTGGCCGCGCGCAGTTCCTTGTCGGTCGGCCCTTCCGCGACAAAGCGCGCCAGCACCTGGCGCACCAATGCCAGCGCTTCATCGGTCTGCGCCTTCTTGGTCTGCAGGCTGATGCCGAACGGCCCCGGCTGTTTCGACGGCGCGAAATAGCTGTCGACACCGTAGGTCAGTCCGCGCTTCTCGCGCACCTCGTCGGTCAGGCGCGAACTGAAACCGCCGCCGCCAAGCACGTAGTTGCCCACCAGCAGCGCGAAGTAGTCAGGGTCGCCGCGCGCGATCGACGGCTGGCCGATGGCCACGCTCGATTGCTGCGCCGGATGCGGCAGGCGCTGCTCGCTGGCCGGGATGTTGAGCTTGACCTGCGGCAGCGCCGGGGCGGCACTGCCCTGCGGCAGCCCGCTCGTAAGCCGCTCGGCAAGGGCTTCGGCCTGCTTGCGGTCGATGGCGCCGATCAGCGTCACCACCGCGCGCTGCGCGCCGTAGTTGTCGCGCCAGAATCTGGCGATGTCATCGCGCGTGATCGACTGCACGCTCTCCGGCGTAGCCGCGATGCCGTAGGGATGGTCCGGGTACATGGCCCTGGACAGCGCCTTGTCGGCAATCACCCCCGGCTTGGTGTCGGCCTCGCGGATGGCGGTGATCAGGCGCTGCTTCTCGCGCCCGACCACGGCGTCCGGGTAGGTCGGCGCCTTGATCAGCTGCGCGGCCAGCGCCACCGACTGGTCCAGCTCGGGTTGCGCGGTCAGCGTGCGCAGCCCGATGCCGCCGCGGTCGCCGCCCGCCGCGCCGCCGAAAGCCGCTCCGGTATCGGCAAAGGCGTCGGCAATCTGCGCCTCGTCACGGGCCGGCTGGCCGTCCTGCGCGCCCGCGCCCTTGTCCAGCAGCGCCGCCGTCAGCGTCGCCAAGCCGGCCTTGCCGGGCGGGTCATAGCGGCTGCCGGCATCGAAGTCGATATTGACGTCGAGCATCGGGATCGACGGGCTGTGGACAAAGTACACGCGCGCGCCGGTGGATGCGGTCCAGTGCTCGATCGGGATCGCGGCCTGGGCCAGCTGCGCGGCCAGCAGCATGGCGGCGCCGAGCGCCGCGCCGGCCAGCATGCGCAGCGTGCGGGGCCGCGCATTGAATGAAGTGGCGGACTGGGACATGGTCGTTCCTCAGTGGCGCAGGCCCGACGGGGCCTGGGTCTTGGGCTTGTTCGGATCGATCGGCTGCGGCACCAGCGTGGCCACGGTCAGGTTATCGTCGTTGAAATACTTCGAGGCGACTGCCTGCACCTGCGCCGGCGTGACGGCCTTGATCTTGTCGAGCATACGGTCGATCTGGCGCCACGAGAGATCAGAAATCTCGGATACGCCGATCTCCATGCCTTGCCCGAACACCGAATCGCGCTTGTAGATCTGCCCGGCCACCACCTGCGCCTTGACCCGCTTGAGCTCTTCCGGCGAGACCCCTTCCTTGGCAATGCGCTGGATCTCGGCGCGCAGGGCGCGCTCGATCTCGTCGGTGCTGTGGCCGGCCGCGGGCGTGCCGTCGAGGACGAACAGCGACTCGCCGCGGTTGATGCTGTCGTAGCCGACGTTGACGTCGTCGGCCAGGCGCTGCTCGCGCACCAGTTCGCGCGTCAGGCGGGCATTGTCGTAGCCGTTGAGCACGGCCGCCAGGACTTCCAGCGCGTACGGGTCGACGTCCTTCTCGACATCGCGCAGCCGCGGCACCTTGTATGCCATCACCATGTACGGGTTCTCGGCCGGTGCCTTGACCCAGATGCGCTTGATGCCCTTCTGCTCCGGCTCTTCCTGGTCCTTGCGCAGCGGCAGCGTGCGCGGCTTGAGCTTGCCGTAGTAGCGCTGGGCGAGCGCGCGCACTTCCTCGGCCTTGACGTCGCCGGTGACGATCACCATCGCGTTGTTCGGCACGTACCACTGGCGGTACCAGTCCTTGACGTCCTCGACCCGCATATTGACCAGGTCGTCCATCCAGCCGATCACCGGATGGCGATACGCCGCCGCGGTATAGACGGTGGCGAGCAGTTGTTCATAGACGGTGCCGCGCGACGAGTCGTCGGTGCGCAGGCGGCGCTCTTCCATCACCACCTTCATCTCGCGGTCGAACTCGTCCTTTTTGATGATGAGGTTGGCCATGCGGTCGGCCTCCAGCTCCATCATCTTCGGCAGGTACTGCTTGCCGATCTGCTGGTAGTACATGGTGAAGTCGCGGTTGGTCAGGGCGTTCTCGCGCCCGCCCAGTGCCGCCACCTGCTTGGAGAACTCGCCCACGCCGACCTTGGGCGTGCCCTTGAACATCATGTGCTCGAGCATGTGGGCCACGCCCGTGGTGCCGCTGACTTCGTCGATGCCGCCGACGCGGTACCAGATCTGGTGCGCCACCGTGGGCGCCCGGTGGTCTTCCTTGACGATCAGCCGCAGGCCGTTGGAGAGCCGGTATTCGGTGGTGCCATGCGCGGTGGCGCCGGCGGGCGCGGTCTGCGCGGAAGGCATCGGCGATCCGACCACGCCTTGGGCGCCGGCCGGCAATGACCAGGGGAGCAGGCCGAGCAGCAACGCCGGGACGATGCGCCGCGCCAGGCGCGCGGCGCCGGCTGGAAGTGCTGAGGACGTAGGCTGGGAATGCCGTTGGATGCGTGCTTGGGCACCTTCGGCGCCCGCCGCGGTCAGGACAGCGCAATGGTTCATGCGACCCCGTCTGCTAGAATTTTGCCGATCGATCCGCGCGGGCGGCATGCGCGCGCGGATCAGCCATGTAGCGAACTGATGTAGCGAACTATACGCAATCGCCGGCCGGGACCACAACGGGTTCTCCCCGACCTTCGCGATGTCAGCGTAAGCCCTTGATTATTAACCGGTCGCCTGCCGGCAGTGTGCCACCAGGGTAGCGGCCCCGGTATTGACTCCATTCCCCAATGTTTAGTTTCTGGAAGAAGCGCAAGGCCGAGCCCGCGTCCGTCGAAACGCCAGCGCCGGCACCCGCGCCGCTGGAGGCGCCCGCGCCCACCCCCACGCCTGCCCCGGCCCCTACCCCGGCTCCGGTCCCGACGCCGACACCAGTCCCCGCCCAGGTGCCGCCCCCGGCGCCGGCCCCCGTGGCCGTGTCCCAGGCCGCGCCCGAGGCCGCCACCATCGAAACGCTTGAACTGGTCCCCCCGCCCGCCACCAGCGCCGAAGCCCGGCAAGGATGGATGCAGCGGCTGCGTACCGGCCTGTCCAAGACCAGCCGCAACATCGGCACGCTGTTCGTCGGCGTCAAGGTCGACGAGGCGCTGTTCGAGGAGCTGGAGACCGCGCTGCTGATGGCCGACGCGGGCGTGGAAGCCACCGAATATCTGCTCGCCGAGCTGCGCAAGCGGGTCAGGTCCGAGCGCATCGAATCGGCCGAAGGCGTCAAGGCCGCGCTCAAGACGCTTCTGACCGACCTGCTGCGCCCGCTGGAAAAGACCATGGCGCTGGGCCGCGAACAGCCGCTGGTGATGATGATCGCGGGCGTCAACGGCGCCGGCAAGACCACCAGCATCGGCAAGCTGTGCAAGCACTTCCAGCGCTACGACCAGAAGGTGCTGCTGGCCGCCGGCGATACCTTCCGCGCCGCCGCGCGCGAACAGCTGACGATCTGGGGCGAGCGCAACAACGTCACGGTGGTGGCGCAGGAAAGCGGCGACCCCGCCGCGGTGATCTTCGACGCGGTGAACGCGGCCAAGGCGCGCGGCATCGACATCGTGATGGCCGATACCGCCGGCCGCCTGCCGACGCAGCTGCACCTGATGGAAGAGCTGAAGAAGGTCAAGCGCGTCATCAGCAAGGCCATGCCGACCGCGCCGCATGAGGTGCTGCTGGTGATCGACGCCAATACCGGCCAGAACGCGCTGCAGCAAACCCGCGCCTTCGACGATGCGCTGGGGCTGACCGGCCTGGTCGTGACCAAGCTGGACGGGACAGCCAAGGGCGGCATCCTGGCGGCGATCGCACGCCAGCGCCCGGTGCCGGTGTACTTCATCGGCGTGGGCGAGAAGGTGGAGGATCTGCAGCCGTTCAAGGCGGAGGAATTCGCCGAAGCGCTTCTGGGATAAGCATCCAGAACAACGCCGAGGCCAACGGTTTTGGGTGCTCCCAAGCCGCCCGAGCTAGCCTTAGCAAGGTGTTCTCCCTCTCCCCTCATGGGGACAGGGTTGGGGTGAGGGGTGGTCTAGCAAGGAACCGTGAAGCGAGACCAGCGGTTTGAACCCACAGGCGTCAGCCGTTGAGACCCTCCAGCCCTCACCCCTGCCCCTCTCCCGCAAGCGGGAGAGGGGAGCAAACCCTCAGCACATCAAAGCAACACGCTCACTCCGCGTCCGGCTGCGCCTTCGGCTCCGCCTTCTGGAACGCCTCCATCGCCATGCACGCTTCGTAGATCCTCGCGATCGCCGGATAGCGGCTCACGTCGACATTGAAGCGCTGCGCATTGAACACCTGCGGCACCAGGCAGATATCGGCCAGCGTCGGCGTATCGCCAAGGCAGAAGCGCCCCGCCTTGCCGCCGCGCGCCAGGTTGGCCTGCAGCGACTCGAAGCCCAGCTCGATCCAGTGGCGGTACCACGCGTCCTTGACCTCGTCGGTCACACCCACCTTGTGCTTCAGGTACTTGAGCACGCGCAGGTTGTTCAGCGGATGGATCTCGCACGCGATTTCCTGCGCCAGCCCGCGCACATAGGCGCGGTCCAGCGCCGTGCCGGGCAGCAGCTTCGGCTCGGGATGGACTTCGTCCAGGTATTCGACGATGGCCAGCGATTGCTGCAGCACGTTGCCGTCGTCGGCCAGCGCCGGCACCAGGCCGTCAGGGTTCACCGCGCGGAATTCGGGCTTGAGCTGCTGGCCGCCGTCCTTGAGCAGGTGCACCGGCACGTATTCGTACGGCAGCCCCTTCAGTTCCAGCGCGATGCGCACGCGGAACGAGGCTGAGCTGCGGAAGTAGCTGTAGAGCTTGAGCATCGGATCAGACTACCTTGATGGTGAGGTCGCCCACGCCGCCGACGTGGCATTGCATGACATCGTCCTTGACCACCGGGCCCACGCCTTCAGGCGTACCGCTGAAGATCAGGTCGCCCGGCTGCAACTCGAACAGCCTGGACAGGTACGACACCATCTCCGGCACCGACCAGATCAGGTCCGACAGGTCGCCGCGCTGCTTCTCCACGCCGTTGACCGACAGCGTCACTTCGCCCTTCTGCGGATGGCCGATGGCCGAGACCGGCACGATCGGGCCGATCGGCGCCGACTTGTCGAAGGCCTTGCCGGTTTCCCAGGGGCGGCCGGTTTTCTTGGACTCGTTCTGCAGGTCGCGGCGGGTCATGTCCAGGCCCACGGCGTAGCCGAACACGTGCTGCGCGGCGCTTTCCACAGGGATGTCGCGCCCGCCCGTGCCGATCGCCACCACCAGCTCCACTTCATAGTGGCAGTTGCTGGTGCCCGGCGGGTACGGGAACGCCCCTTCGGTGCCGTCGGCGACGTAGCTGACCGCGTCGGCCGGCTTGCAGAAGAAGAACGGCGGTTCGCGGTCGGGGTCCGAGCCCATTTCGCGGGCATGGGCAGCATAGTTGCGGCCGACGCAGTACACGCGGCGGACCGGGAAGCTAGCGTCGCTGCCACGCACCGGCACCCCAACGGGGGCCGGCGGGGCGAACACGAATTCGGTCATGCATCTCTCCAGATTTTTTCTGATCGGTCCCGCAGCCGGGATGCGAGGGTGTGCATCGCGGCGTCGCCAGCAGACGCCCCCGGCGCGGCAGGGCCACAGGATACACCGCGCGCGGTGGGCTGCGTACGACGGCATACAATGAATCCAGGCGGGCCCGCGACCACTCTGCACCACGGCAGTGCAGCGTGGACCGCCGAACCCGGCGCGAATCTTGCATGGCGCACTGCAACAGAATCAAGCCATGACCCGACGCCATCCGCCCCCATCGCCATCGACGCCTGCCCCCGCCGCCGGTCGGGCGCTGCGTATCCTGCTGGTGCGCGATCCCCTTGACGGTAACCCACTCAACGTCGAGACCATCCGCAACGGACTGGTCAGCGCGGGCTTCAGCGAGATCCAGATCGTCGATGCCGACTTGCGGCTGCCGGACGTGATCACCGCGACCCAGCCCGACATGCTGATCATCGCCTCGGAATCGGCCGCGCGCGACACCATCGAGCACGTCTGCGTCTCGACCCAGCATGCGCCGCGCCCCATTGTGCTGTTCACCGACAACGACGACAGCCAGCGCATCAAGGCCGCGCTGTCGGCGGGCATCACCGCCTATATCGTCGACGGCCTGCGCGCCGAGCGCGTCAAGACGGTGCTCGACGTCGCCTATGCCCGCTTCGAGCTGGACCAGCAACTGCGCGCCGAACTCGACGCCACCCGCCTCAAGCTGGCCGAGCGCAAGGTGGTCGAGCGCGCCAAGGGCCTGCTGATGCAGGCGCGCGGCATCACCGAGGACGAGGCCTACAAGCGCCTGCGCAGCATGGCGATGGAGCGCGGCCTGAAGCTGGTCGATGCAGCCCAGCGCGTGATCGACGTCATGGGCTGAACGCCCGCCTGCCGGCCGCGTGGCGCCACAGCCCGCGGCTGGTGCAATGCACGATACTGGCGCTGCCCCAAAGCGAATCCTTCGCGCCCCGCCGTCCTCGGCTCTGCCCCGGGATGCGGCAGCGCAGCCGGCGCACGCACCGCGTTCGCTCATTTCATCCCGAAGCATCACTCCGCCGGCACGGTTCCGCCCCGAAATGCTGCACCGCACAGGCTGGCACACGCCTTGCGATATGCAGGCATCGGCCAACGGCGGCCGATCACAATTTAGGCGGACCCAGCCAACGCAGGCTGCGTCACGCCATGGACAACGGCGTCCCTGCACCGTACCCGTCTTCTGGCGAAGCCGGCACGGACGGGGACGCTTTTTTCTTGGAGTTTCGCAATGCCCTCTCGCCTCAGGATTGCCAAGCCGCTGCACGCGGCGGTGAACGCCTCCGAAGCCGCCTCGGCGGCCGCAGCCGACGCGGTGCCGGCCAGCAGCGGCCGCCGCCGCGCGCTGGCGACCATCGCCGGCGCCAGCGTGATGACGCTGGTCGATCCGCTGGTGCGCGCCGGGGCGTGGGCGGCGGGCTCCGACGCCCCCGAGAAGACCGACGTGCGCATCGGCTTCATCCCGCTGACCGACTGCGCCTCGGTGGTGATGGCGTCCACGCTCGGCCTCGACAAGAAGTACGGGATCAAGATCACGCCGACCAAGGAAGCCTCGTGGGCCGGCGTGCGCGACAAGCTGGTCAACGGCGAGCTCGACGCCGCGCACGTGCTGTACGGCCTGATCTACGGCGTGCAGCTCGGCATCGGCGGCCCCAGGAAAGACATGGCGGTCCTGATGAACCTGAACTACAACGGCCAGGCCATCACGCTGTCGTCCAAGCTGGCCGAGAAAGGCGTGCGCGACGGTGCCAGCCTGAAGGCGCTGATGATGAAGGAAAAGCGCGACTACACCTTCGCGCAGACCTTCCCCACCGGCACGCACGCGATGTGGCTGTACTACTGGCTCGCGGCCAACGGCATCAACCCGATGCAGGACGCCAAGGCCATCACCGTGCCGCCGCCGCAGATGGTGGCCAACATGCGCGTGGGCAACATGGACGGCTTCTGCGTGGGCGAGCCCTGGGGCGCGCGCGCCATCGCCGACAAGATCGGCTTTACCGCCGAGACCACCCAGTCGATCTGGAAGAACCATCCGGAGAAGACGCTCGGCACCACCGCGGAATTCGTGCAGAAGTACCCCAACACCGCGCGCGCGATGGTGGCTGCGGTGCTGGAAGCGTCCAAGTTCATCGACGCTTCGGCCTCGAACCGCCGCAAGACCGCCGAGACCATCGCCGCCAAGTCCTACGTCAACACCGACATGGACATCATCCTGGACCGCATGCTTGGCCGCTACAGCAACGGCCTGGGCAAGACCTGGGACGATCCCGATGCCATGAAGTTCTACCAGGACGGCAGCGCCAACTACCCGTTCCTGTCCGATGGCATGTGGTTCCTGACCCAGCACAAGCGCTGGGGCCTGCTCAAGGAGCACCCCGACTACCTGGCCGTGGCGAAGCAGGTCAACCGCATCGACATCTTCAGGCAGGCCGCCACCGCGGCGCAGGTGCCGCTGCCCAAGGGCGACTTCCGTACCGCAAAGCTGATCGACGGCGTGGTCTGGGATGCCACCAAGGACCCGAAGGCGTATGCCGACGGCTTCAAGATCAAGGCCGGCGCGCAGAACGCTTGACCACAGGCCGCCACCACCCCACCGATCCGCAGCGCCCCTGGATAAAGGAGCCCGATGTGAATGCCATCGCCCACACCGCGCCTGAAGGCGCCAATGCTGCCAATGTCGCCGCCACCGACACCGACATCAAGGAACGCGCACGGCGGCGCGAGCTGGAAATCGCCGCGCAGGAACGGCGCGCACAACGCCACGCACAACGCCAAGACCTGCTCGGCGCGCTGGTGCTCAAGGCCGTGCCGCCGATCCTGGGCTTTGCCGTGTTCGTGATGGCCTGGCACGGCATCGCCACACTGATCCCGGCGATTCCGACGCCGGGTGCAACGTGGAACGCGGCGGTGCCGCTGTTCTCCGACCCGTTCTACCGCAACGGCCCCAACGATCAGGGCATCGGCTGGAATGTGCTGGCGTCGCTGGCGCGCGTGGCCGCGGGCTTCGGCCTGGCCGCCGTGATCGGCATTCCGGCGGGCTTCCTGATCGGGCGCTTTGCATTCCTGAACGCGATGGCGTCGCCCGTGATCAGCCTGCTGCGGCCGGTCTCGCCGCTGGCGTGGCTGCCGATCGGGCTGCTGCTGTTCAAGGCTGCCAACCCGGCGGCGATCTGGGCCATCTTCATCTGCTCGATCTGGCCGATGGTGATCAACACCGCGGTAGGCGTCACGCGCGTGCCGCAGGACTACCTGAACGTGGCGCGCGTGCTTGACCTGTCGGAATGGAAGGTGTTCACGCGGGTGCTGTTTCCCGCGGTGCTGCCCTACATGCTGACCGGCGTGCGGCTGTCGATCGGCACGGCGTGGCTGGTGATCGTCGCGGCCGAGATGCTGACCGGCGGCACCGGCATCGGCTTCTGGCTGTGGGACGAGTGGAACAACCTGAAGGTCGAGCACATCGTGATCGCGATCTTCGTGATCGGCATCATCGGACTGATGCTCGAGCATGCATTGCTGGCACTGGCACGGCGCTTCAGCTACGGCGCCAACTAAAAGCGAGGGAGAGACGCCATGGACAAGTTCGTCAGCATCGAGAACGTCGGACAGACCTTCAAGACGCGCAAAGGGCCGTTCGTCGCCCTGCGCGACATCAACCTTCAGATCGCCGAGGGCGAGTTCATTACGCTGATCGGCCACTCCGGCTGTGGCAAGTCCACGCTGCTGAACCTGATCGCGGGGCTGGCCACGCCGACCACCGGCGCGCTGATCTGCGCCGGGCGCGAGATCGCCGGACCCGGGCCGGAGCGCGCCGTGGTGTTCCAGAACCATTCGCTGCTGCCGTGGCTGACCTGCTTCGAGAACGTCTACCTGGGCGTGGAGCGTGTGTTCGGTGCCAGCGAAGGCAAGGCTGAACTGAAGACGCGCACGCACGAGACGCTGGCACTCGTGGGCCTGACGCACGCCGAGGGCAAGTATCCGCACGAGATCTCCGGCGGCATGAAGCAGCGCGTCGGCATTGCCCGCGCGCTGGCGATGGCGCCCAAGGTGCTGCTGATGGACGAACCCTTCGGCGCGCTCGATGCCCTGACCCGCGCACACCTGCAGGACGAACTGATCAAGATCGTGGCGCGCACGCGCAGCACGGTGGTGATGGTCACGCACGATGTCGACGAGGCCGTGCTGCTCGCCGACCGCATCGTGATGATGACCAACGGCCCGGCCGCCACCATCGGCGAGATCCTCAGGGTGGACCTGCCGCGCCCGCGCGACCGCGTGGCGCTGGCCGACGACAAGGACTACCACGCCTGCCGTACCGCGGTGCTGGACTTTCTCTACCGCAAGCAGCGCAATCCCGCGCTCCAGGAAGCAGCCTGAGCGTGCTCCCCGCCGTCGCGCTCGTCCGTGGCAACGGGCGGCGATGGGCGCGACGGCGCTGCTCCGCTATCATGAACCCAGAACAGACTCCTCCCCCAAGCCGCCATGACCACGCCAGCCAACCCGTTTTCCGCCGCCCGCTATATCAAGGAAGTCGGCCGTGGCGTCAACGGCGCGCGCGCGCTGCCGCGCGACGACGCCAAGACCCTGTTCGACGCGATGCTGGCTGGGCGCGTGTCCGACCTGGAGCTGGGCGCGATCCTGATGGCCTACCGCATCAAGGGCGAGGCCCCGCACGAACTGGCCGGCATGCTCGAGGCCGCCCATGCGCACTGCCAGCCGCTGCCCGCGCCGCCCGAGCGCCAGGTGGTAGTGATCCCCAGCTACAACGGCGCACGCAAGCAGCCGAACCTGGTGCCGCTGCTGGCGCTGCTGCTGGCTCGCGACGGCATCCCCGTACTGGTGCACGGGACGCGCGTCTTCAATGACCGCATCACCAGCATGACCCTGTTCGAGGCGCTGGGCATTCCCCTGTGCGCCAGCACGGCCGAAGCCTCGGCACGGCTGCGCGAGACCGGCGGCGACGGCCCGCTGGCGGTGCTGCCGGTCGATGTGCTGTCGCCGGGCCTGTCGCAGCTGCTGGAGCGGCGCACCGTGATCGGCTTGCGCAACTCGTCGCATACCGTGGCCAAGATGCTGCAGCCGGTGGGCGAGCACGCGCCGGCTGAAGGCTTGCGGCTGTATAGCTATACCCACCCGGAATACCGCGAGACGCTGACCGACTATTTCTCTCACGAGCCGGCCAACGTGCTGCTGGCACGCGGCACCGAAGGCGAAGTGGTGGCCGATGCGCGCCGCAGCGGCCGCATCGACTGGCTGCATGAAGGGCACCAGCAGACGCTGGTCGATCCCTCCGGCGGATCGCTGGCCGAAGTGCCGGATCTGCCGCCCGGCAATGATGCCGGCCTGACCGCGGCATGGATCCGGCGCGTGCTCGATGGCGCCGTGCCGGTGCCGGCGCCAATCGCCACGCAGGTCGAAGCCATCCGCGAGTGCCTGAAGCTCGGCACCCGCGTCACCTGGGCCAGTCCGGTCTAAACGCGCGGTCTGAGCGCGGTCTGAGCCCGGACCGCCCGGTTCAGGGCTTGCGCGCCGGCAGCGGGATGCGCTCGCGCTCGTCGCCCGGCACGCGCGGAAACTGGTCGTCCTCCCAGCGTCTGGCAGCGGACTCGATGGCTTCCTTGCTGCTGGCCACGAAATTCCAGTAGATGAAGCGGCGGCCGTCGGTCGGGTCGCCTCCCAGCAGCATCACGCGCGAAGGCGCCGTCGCCATCAGCAGCGCCGGCTGCCCGGGCGTCAGCACCACCATGTGCTCGGCCGGCAGCGGCTCGCCGTCCAGCGACACCGCGCCGTCCACCGGGTAGATGCCGCGCTCGGCATGGTCGGCGGGGATCTCCACGCTCGCGCCCGCATCCAGCTCGATCGCCACGTACAGGGTGCGGCTGAAGACCTTGACCGGCGAAGTCTTGCCGAAGGCATCGCCGGCGATCACCACCATGCGCACCCCCGGCCGCTCGATGCGCGGCAGCGTTGCAGCGGGATGGTGGAAGAAGGACGGTTCGTCGGTCTCGTGCGACTGCGGCAATGCCACCCATGTCTGGATGCCGTGCAGGCGCGCGCCGTCGGCGCGCGCGGAATCGGGCGAGCGCTCCGAATGGACGATGCCGTGGCCGGCAGTCATCCAGTTGACGTCGCCCGGCCGGATCGCCTGCTCGCTGCCGAGACTGTCGCGGTGAATGATCTCGCCTTCGAACAGGTATGTGACGGTCGCCAGCCCGATATGCGGATGCGGGCGCACATCGGCACCCTCGCCCGGCGGCATCTGCACCGGCCCCATATGGTCGAAGAAGATAAATGGCCCGACCGTCTGGGTCGCAGCGGCCGGCAGCAGGCGGCGCACGGTGAAATCGCCCAGGTCGCGCACATGCGGTTTCAACAAGTGTTCGATAGCAGACATAGCTCCTCCGGAGTATGAGAGATCGGCAAGCGTGCCAGCTTGCCGCCGCTTGCGTCGAGTGTAGCCGCTGGCGCAACAAATCATTCCACTGGCATGCAGAACCGGCGGGCACACATTCGCTCTAACACGAGTGTACCCAGCCACGAGTATCCCCGAAGCCGCTTCATAGCGTTATTGCTATTCTATGCGGTGAGTCAATCGACGGGAACTATCAAGACCGTTGGGACTCCAATTAGCACTCACCCGGATGGAGTGCTAAGATGTGTTGCAGTGCCGCCGCCGTTCCCACAAGGACGTGCGGGACATGACCCGGCAACCCAACCGCCGGATGCGAAAGGAGCGATTGAGTGAACGCAGTCTTGTCTGCCGAACAAACCCTGACGACTAGCCGTCTGCCGACGGCGCCCCGTAGCGGGAGCAGCTTTGCGCTGACCTTCCCGGCGACCGTGGGCAATCTCGACAGCTATATCCAGGCTGTCCACCGAATTCCGTTGCTGACCGCGGAGGAAGAGCAGCGCCTGGCGCGCGATCTCCGCGATAACGATTCCGTCGATGCCGCCCGCCAGCTGGTGATGTCCCACCTGCGACTGGTGGTGTCGATCGCCCGCCAGTACCTGGGCTATGGCCTGCCGCACGCCGACCTGATCCAGGAAGGCAATATCGGCCTGATGAAGGCCGTGAAGCGCTTCGATCCCGAGCAGGGCGTACGCCTGGTCTCGTATGCGATGCACTGGATCAAGGCCGAGATCCACGAGTACGTGCTGAAGAACTGGCGCATGGTCAAGGTGGCAACCACCAAGGCCCAGCGCAAGCTGTTCTTCAACCTGCGCAGCCACAAGCAGGGTTCGCACACGTTCACGCCGGAGCAGGTCGAGGCCGTGGCGCGCGAGCTGAACGTGAAGCCGGAAGAAGTAATGGAGATGGAAACCCGCCTGTCGGGCGGCGACCTCGCGCTGGAAGGCCAGGTCGACGACGGCGAAGAGGAATTCGCCCCCATCGCCTACCTGGCTGACAACCACAACGAACCCACGCGCGTGCTGGAAGCCAAGCGCCAGGACCGCATGCAGGTCGAAGGCCTGGAAGAAGCGCTGGGCCGGCTGGACGAGCGCAGCCGCCGGATCATCGAGGCGCGCTGGCTGAACGTGGCCGACGACGGCTCGGGCGGCGCCACGCTGCATGAGCTGGCCGCCGAGTTCGGCGTCTCGGCGGAGCGCATCCGCCAGATCGAAGCCGCGGCGATGAAGAAGATGAAAGGGGCGCTGCAGGCATTTGCCTGATGCCGGGCACCCATGCAAAAAGCCGGTCCAAGTGGACCGGCTTTTTTTTGCCTGCGATCGCAGCGGTGCGACGTTATGCCGCACCGTCAGGCGTCAGGAAAGCAGCTGCTTCAGGTCGTGCGCGATCGGCTCCGGCCCCTGGCCGTGGCGGATGAACAGCCGCAGCCGGCCTTCCGGATCGAATACATAGCTGCCCGCCGAGTGATCCACCGTGTAGTTGTTGGGCGAGCTGCCCGGCACCTTGGCGTAGAACACCTTGAAGTCCTTGGCCAGCTTCTGCAGCGCGGCGTCGTCGGCCGGGCGCAGGCCCAGGAAGCGCGGGTCGAATGCTGGGACGTACTGCGCCAGCAGCGCCTGCGTGTCGCGCTCCGGATCGACCGTGACGAACAGCACCTGGACGCGGTCGGCATCGGGGCCCAGCTGCTCCATCACCGCCTTGAGCTCGGCCATGGTGGTCGGGCATACGTCGGGGCAATGGGTGTAGCCGAAGAACATCACCACCGCCTTGCCCTTGAAGTCGGCAATGGTGCGGACTTTGCCATTGTGGTCGGGCAGCGAGAAATCCTTGCCGAAATCCGCCGCGCCGCTGATATCGACATTGCGGAACGACGCCTTCTGCTGGCCGCAGGCTGCCAGCGCCAGCGCGAGCGCGGCAACCAGGGAAAAGCGGCGGAAGGCTGAGAACAGGCCGGAAGCGGGTCTGGGCATGCGCGAAAGCTTGTGTGGAACGATCAGCAATGGAAAGGTCGGCGAAAGCACCCAGTATCGCCGATGGCGCCGCCGCGCTGCGCCGGCCGCGACAAGATGACGCAGCCCGCAGCGTGGCAAGGCCGGTCAGACCTGCGGCACGAACTTGAAGTAATGGTCGACCAGCAGCGCCGCGAACAGCAGCGACAGGTACAGGATCGAGAAGCGGAAGGTGCGCTGCGCCAGCTCGTCCGAGTAATTGCGGTACATCTTCCAGGCATAGGCCAGGAAGCCGCCGCCCAGCGCCAGCGCGGCCACCAGGTAGATGTAGCCGCTCATGCCGTAGACGAACGGCAGCAGCGTCGCCGCGATCATGATCAGCGTGTACAGCAGGATATGCAGCAGCGTGTAGCGCTCGCCGTGGGTGACCGGCAGCATCGGCAGGCCCGACTTGGCATAGTCGGCGCGCCGGTACAGCGCCAGCGCCCAGAAGTGCGGCGGCGTCCACGTAAAGATGATCAGCACCAGGAACCAGGCCTCGGCCGGCACTTCGCCGGCGACGGCGGCCCAGCCCAGCGCCGGCGGCATAGCGCCGGACAGCCCGCCGATGACGATGTTCTGCGGCGTGGCCGGCTTGAGCAGGATGGTGTAGACCACCGCATAGCCCAGGAAGGTGGCGAAGGTCAGCCACATCGTCAGGTCGTTGGCGAACTCGTGCAGCATCCACATGCCAGCGCCGCCAAGGATGGCGGAGAACACCAGCGTCTGCGGGGTGGTGATCTCGCCGGTGGCGGACGGGCGCCAGGCGGTGCGGCGCATCAGCGCATCGATCTTCTGCTCGACCAGGCAATTGATGGCAAAGGCGGCGCCGGCAAGCAGCCAGATGCCTGCGGCACCGCCGATCAGCACGCGCCACGGCACCATGCCGGGCGTGGCCAGGAACATGCCGATGATGGCGCAGAAGACTGCCAGCTGCGTCACGCGCGGCTTGGTCAGGGCGGCATATTGCCGGGCCAGGTGCCGTATCCGGCTCAGCTTGCCCAGTGAATGAGGGTGTGTAGCGGTAACCACGGAAGGGGTCTTGTCTTTCATGTGGCGCGGGCGGCGTTCGGCATGGCTTTGGGGGCGCCGGCGGCCCGGGTCGCGAGCCCTATATTGTAGTGGAGGCGGACCAGCAGCAGCAGGAGCACCGCCGCGCCGCCGTTGTGGGCGACCGCCGCCACCAGGGGCCAGTCGAACACGATATTGGACATCCCGGTGGCCAGTTGCAGCACCAGCATGCCGAGCAGCCAGCCTGCCTGCCGGTGCAGCCCGTCGAGCCGGCGCGCACGCAAGCCGAACCACGCCAGGTAGCCCAGCACCACGAATGCAAAGCCCCGGTGCACCCAGTGGATCGCAACCAGCGCAGCGTGCGGGATGTAGTCGCCAGCGGCCGTCATGCCAAGCTGGCGCCACAGCGTGAAGCCGTGCCGGAAGTCCATCTCGGGCACCAGCTGGCCGTTGCACAGCGGGAAATCCGTGCAGGCGAGCACCGCGTAGTTGGTGCTGACCCAGCCGCCCAGGAAAATCTGGATCACCAGCAACAACAGGCCGATGCGAACCGGCCAGTGCAGCCGCGCCGCCTCGGGTACGACCGGGTGCGGCGGGTCGCTGCGCGAGCCCAGCTGGATCAGCGCGGCCAGCAGTGCCATGCCCAGCATCAGGTGCGTGACCACGATGATCGGCTGCAGCTTCATGGTCACGGTGAACGCGCCGAATGCGCCCTGCACGCACACCAGCACCAGCACGCCGGTGGCGAACCATGGCGATTGCTTCAGCTCGCGGCGCTTGACCCATGCCAGCACCATCAGCGCGATGATCAGCACGCCCACCGCCATGGCGAAGTAGCGATGGATCATCTCGATCCACGCCTTCATCAGCGTCACCGGACCGCTGGGCAGCGCGGTCTCGGCCGCCCGGATCGGCTCCATCGCGGCATGCGGGTTGGAGTGTCCATAGCAGCCCGGCCAGTCCGGGCAGCCCAGGCCGGAGTCGGTCAGCCGCGTGAAGCTGCCGAACATGATCAGGTCCAGCGTCAGGAAGGCGGTGATCCAGACCAGCTTGCGGTATTTGTTGCGATCGCCCTTGACCAGCACGTAGCTGAGCGGCAGCAGTGCGATCAGGACGCCGATGACGGCCAGTTGCAGCAGCATGCCCTTCCCCTTAACCGATGCGCGAGACCTTGAGCAGCTTCTTCAGGTCGCCGCTCAGCTTCTTGGGGTCCGGATCCTGCGGGAAGCGCATCATCAGGTTGCCGAGCGGATCCACCAGGAAGATGGTGTCCTCGGCACGCTTGCCCGGCTCGGCCGGCAGCCATTGCTGCGCCACCTGGTGGTCGATGCGCAGGAAGCGCACGCCGGCGTAGGGCTCGTTGTAGGCGGTGCTCAGGCGCTCGTCGATCTTGCCGTCATCGGTGATCAGCCACACCGGCACGATGCGCTCGCGGTCCTGGCCTTGCCCGGCGCGGATCTGGCGGATGGTGAAGAGCTTCTTTGCGCAGGCCTCGTCGCACGCGGACGGATCCGCCGTCACCAGCAGCCACTTGCCGCGGTACTGCTCCAGCGGCACGGCGTTGCCTTGCTCGTCGGTGACGCGCACCGGCGGCATCGGCCGTTGTGGATCGACCAGCGCGCCGTAGTTGGTGGCGCCGCCCCTGGGCTTGATGACGTAGTAGGTGAAATAGGAGGCGATCACCGGCGAGGCGCACACCAGCAACAGCATCAGCATCTGCAGGCGGCCACGGCGCGTGCGCGCGTCGATGCGGGGATCCTGCGGCGAGGCCGACATCGCGGGAGGCCCGACGGGTGCCGGGGCGGAGTCTTGCTGTGACATGGGAGTACGTCTGTCCTTTTTCATCTGCAGTCAGGCCCGTCCGGGAACCTGCCCCGGTCGTGCTGCCATCCGTTCATGCGTTGTTGCGGGCCGCGGACGATACCGCGCGCCGGCGCGTGCGCCAGCCCAGCACCGCCACCAATACCACCGTCAGCGCAGCCAGGCCGAACCACTGGAAGGCATAGCCATAGTGCCGGTCCGCGCCCGCATCGGCCGGCGCCCAGTCGCGAGCGAGGCCGTCGCCGGTATCGCTGCGCTGCGCGACCACCAGCGGCTGCAGCGCCAGCCCGGTTTCGGCGGCGTAGTCGGCGATTTCCAGGTTCTGGCGGATCTTGCTGCCGGCCTCGGCGCTGGCCGCCTGGCCCAGGCCATAGACCCGCGGCACGGCCGCCAGTGCCGTGCCTTCGATGGTCACCTCGCCGTCGGGCGTCGGAAAGGGCGCGATCCGGGTGCGGTCCTGCGCATCGCGCGGCAGCCAGCCGCGCAGCACCAGCACCGCCCGCGTGGCGCCGGCACCGTCCTGTGCCGGACTAATCACCAGCGGCGTGACCACCAGGAAGCCGGCACGGCTGTCGCCGCTGCGCCCGCCGGCGCCGTGGGGGCGATTATCCAGCAATACGGTGCGGGCCGTGTCGAACCGCCCCGTGACCCGCACCCTTCGATCCGTCACAACTTGTGACAGCGGCGCGGTGCCCAGTTCCACCGGCGGCTGTGCCGCCAGTGCCTGCAGCCGCGCGGCGCGCGCCTCTTTCTCGTGCGCGCGGTTGAGCTGCCAGTTGCCAAGCGCAGCGGTCACGGCAATCACCACCAGCGCGGCGGCCAGCGGCAGCACGCCGAGTAGGCGGCCTGCCTTCATTGCGCCGACATGCCCGGCGGCATGCATGCGGGGCCGGTGCGATAATGTGCCGCACCGTCATCCATCGCGGCCACTACTACGAGACTGCGGCAAGCTCCGCTGCCAACCCGCCCCGCCATGCGCTTCGTCATCATCGTCGCCTTCATCCTGATCATCGCCAGCCTGGCCTCCGCCCTGTTCTTCATGATGCGCGACCGCGGCAAGACGCCCAACATGATGCGCTCGCTGATGCTGCGCGTGGGTTTTTCGGTGGCGCTGTTCCTGTTCATCCTGTTCTCGAGCTGGATGGGCTGGATCCATAGCACGGGCATCCGCATGGCGCCCTGACGGACCGCATGGCTTGAGGCCAATGCAAACGACAAACGCCGCAGGCTGCCGGGCCTCCTGCGGCGTTTCTCCTTTGCGTTGGCGCCGGCACCCCGCTGCGGGGCGGCCGGCGGGTATGGCAGCTTACAGCCAGTACACCACGACGTAGAGCAACAGCCACACCACGTCAACGAAGTGCCAGTACCAGGCGGCGCCTTCGAAGGCAAAGTGGTGATCCGGCGTGAAGTGGCCCTTGAGCACGCGGCCCAGCACCACCGCCAGCATGATCGCGCCCATGGTCACGTGGAAACCGTGGAAGCCGGTCAGCAGGAAGAATGTCGAACCGTAGATGCCCGAGGTCAGCTTCAGGTTCAGGTCCTGGTAGGCGTGCATGTACTCGTACACCTGCAGGCACATGAAGATCGCGCCCAGCAGGATGGTCAGCACCATGCCCTGGATCAGCTGGTTGCGCTTGCCGGCCAGCAGCGCGTGGTGCGCCCAGGTCAGCGTCACGCCCGACATCAGCAGCAGCGCGGTGTTGATGGTCGGGATCGGCCACGGGCCCATGGTCTGGAACGATTCCACCACGCCGGCCGGCCCCAGGTTGGGCCACACCGCGGCGAAGTCGGGCCACAGGATCTTGTTGTTCAGGTCGCCCAGCCACGGCATGGCGATGGCGCGGGCATAGAACAGCGCGCCGAAGAACGCTGCGAAGAACATCACCTCGGAGAAGATGAACCAGCCCATCGACCAGCGGAACGAGATGTCGATGTTCTTGCCGTACATCCCGCCTTCGGATTCGCTGATGGCGTCGCCGAACCAGCTCTTGAGCACGAACAGGAACCACAGCAGGCCGAAGACGCACAGGTACGGCGCCCAGGATTGCCCGTTCACCCAACCGGCGGCTCCGGCACCTGTCATCAGCAGGCCGAAGCTTGCCGTGATCGGGTGGCGCGACGGGCCCGGTACGAAGTAGTACGGAGCGTTTGCGCGATTCGCACTCATTCTTTTATCTCCAGCTCAGAGTCTTTGATTCAGTATTCGTTATCCGTGCCGGTTTTCCCGGGGCCGCCCGCCTCCTGTGGACGGCCCCGTCGGCGCGGTTGTTTTTCTGCGACTGCCTTGTTGTCTACCCTTCCTGCCTTGCTACCCTGCCGCCTGGCTGACCACCATCCGGACGATGACGACCAGCACCGCGATAAACACTGCCGCGGCGATCAGCCCGGCGATGACCACATGCACCGGGTTCAGCCGCGCCATGTCGCGCTCGTGCTCCGCGCCCTTGCGCAGGCCGATAAACGACCACAGCACCGCGCGCATGGTCTGCGCGAAGGACATCTTCCGTTTGGCGGCGTCCTTGAGTTCGTCCATCGCGCCCCCTTAGCTGCCCTTGCCCGCCGGCGCCGTCGCCGGTGTCGACAATTGGCCTTCGGGAGCCTGCGCCACCGGTGTGCCCACCTCGAAGAAGGTGTACGACAGCGTAATGCTCTTCACATCCCTGGGCAGCGCGGGGTCGATCACGAACACCACCGGCATCTCGCGCGCCTCGTTCGCCTTGAGCGTCTGCTGCTTGAAGCAGAAGCACTCCAGCTTCTTGAAATACTGGGTCGCCTGCTTGGGGGCGTAGCTCGGGATGGCCTGCGCGGAAATATCGCGCGACTGCCCGTTGGCCACCTCGTAGACGATGGTCATCATCTCGCCCGGATGCACTTCCATGCTGTTCTTCACCGGACGGAAGGCAAAGGGCCCGCGCGCGTTGGAGTCGAACTCCACCGTGACCGTGCGGCTCTTGTCGACCTGCGTGTTCTTCACCGAACCGCCATGCAGCTCGCGCGTGGTCACCACGTTGATGCCGGTGATGTCGCAGATCTTCTTGTACAGCGGAACCAGCGCATAGCCGAAGCCGAACATCACGGCGACGATCACCACCAATCGCACCATCATGCCGCGGTTGAAGCGCTTGTCGGCTTCCCGCGCTTCCTGCGCTTCCCTGCCCTGCTGGTCGACGCTCATCTCGCTACCCTGCCACCTCAGCCAAGGAACACCATCTTGGCGAAGAACCCCAAAAAGAAAACCACCACGATCGACAGCAGGATCAGGCCAAGGCGCCGGTTGGCGGCCTTCGGGTCCGGGTGTGATGGGTTTTTGTCTGGAGCCTGCATGTTGTGTGACTGGCTGGCGTGGGGGGGGGCCTTGACGCCACCACGCCTGGTTACGCTGGCCGCTTAGCGAACCTGCGGGGGCACTTCAAAGGTGTGGAACGGCGCCGGCGACGGCACGGTCCATTCCAGTCCTTCGGCGCCTTCCCAAGGCTTGTCCGCGGCCTTCTCGCCGCCACGGTACGACGGCAGCACCACGAAGAAGAGGAAATACACCTGCATCAGGCCGAAGCCGAGCGCGCCGATCGACGCAATCGCGTTGAAGTCGGTGAACTGGGTCGGGTAGTCGGCATAGCGGCGCGGCATGCCGGCCAGGCCCAGGAAGTGCATCGGGAAGAAGGTCACGTTGAAGAAGATCAGCGAGCCCCAGAAGTGGACCTTGCCGCGGGCTTCGTTGTACATGAACCCGCTCCACTTCGGACCCCAGTAGTAGAAGCCCGCGAACAGCGCGAACAGCGAGCCGGCCACCAGCACATAGTGGAAGTGCGCCACGATGAAGTAGGTGTCCTGCAGCTGGATGTCGATCGGCGCCACCGCCGGCATCAGGCCGGTAAAGCCGCCGATGGTGAACACGAAGATAAAGCCGATCGAGAACAGCATCGGGGTCTCGAAGGTCATCGAGCCGCGCCACATCGTCGCGATCCAGTTGAAGATCTTCACGGCGGTGGGCACCGCGATCAGCATGGTCGCGTACATGAAGAACAGCTGGCCGGTCACCGGCATGCCGGTCGTGAACATGTGGTGGGCCCACACGATGAACGACAGGATGGCGATCGAGGCGGTGGCGTACACCATCGAGCTGTAGCCGAACAGGCGCTTGCGGGCAAACGCCGGCACCACCTGCGAGATGATCCCGAATGCCGGCAGGATCATGATGTACACCTCGGGGTGGCCGAAGAACCAGAAGATGTGCTGGTACATCACCGGGTCGCCGCCGCCGGCGGCCGAGAAGAAGCTCGTGCCGAAGTGGCGGTCGGTCAGCACCATGGTGATGGCGCCGGCCAGCACGGGCATCACGGCGATCAGCAGGTAGGCGGTAATCAGCCAGGTCCAGCAGAACATCGGCATCTTCATCAGCGTCATGCCGGGGGCACGCATGTTGAGGATGGTCACGATGATATTGATCGAGCCCATGATCGACGACGCGCCCATGATGTGCATCGCGAAGATGGCCATGTCCATGCCCGCGCCCATCTGCACCGACAGCGGCGCGTACAGGGTCCAGCCGGCGGCGGTGGCGCCGCCCGGGGCGAAGAACGAGCCGGCCAGCAGCAGCGCGGCCGGAGGCATCAGCCAGAAGCTGAAGTTGTTCATGCGCGCGAACGCCATGTCGGACGCGCCGATCTGCAGCGGGATCATCCAGTTGGCGAAGCCGACGAAGGCCGGCATGATCGCGCCGAACACCATCACCAGGCCGTGCATGGTGGTGAACTGGTTGAACAGCTCGGGGCGGAAGAACTGCAGGCCCGGCTCGAACAGCTCCAGGCGGATCAGCAGCGCCAGCAGGCCGCCCGACAGCAGCATGATGAACGAGAACAGCAGGTACAGCGTGCCGATGTCCTTGTGGTTGGTGGCGAACAGCCAGCGGCGCCAGCCATGCGGGTGATCGTGCGCGTGGTCGTCATGCGCATGATCGTGCGGATGGGCGAGTGCGTCCGGGGTAGCAGTACTCATCGCAAATGCTCCTCTAATCCTGTTCTGTCTTCAGCGGGTCAGCCTGCAACGCGGTTGCCCGCGAGGCTGGCCTGCTTGGCGCCGGGCTTGGCGTCGGCCTTGGGGGCTTCGCCGCCGGCCGCGCCGCCGCCTTCGGGGAACTTGCCCGCGCGGGCACCCACGAAGTCGCTCGGCTGGATCACTTCACCCGTCTTGTTGCTCCAGGCGTTGCGCGTATAGGTCATGACCGCCGCCAGCTCGGTGTCCGACAGCTGCTTCCACGACGGCATGCCGCCCTTGCCTTCCAGCAGGATGTGCATCTGGCCGGCCTTCGGGCCATTGACCATCTTGGAGCCGTCCAGCGCCGGGAAGGCGCCGCCGCCCTTGCCGTTGGGCTGGTGGCAGACCGCGCAGTTGGCGGCGTAGACCTTCTCGCCACGCACCTTGGATTCGTCCAGCGTCCAGGTCTTGTTGGGATCGTCGGCCTTGGCCATCAGCTCTTTTTTCTTGCCGTCGACCCACTTGGTGTAGTCGGCATCGGAAACCACGCGCACCACGATCGGCATGAAGGCGTGTTCCTTGCCGCACAGCTCGGCGCACTGGCCGCGGTACACGCCGATTTTCTCGGCCTTGAACCAGGTGTCGCGCACGAAGCCGGGGATCGCATCCTGCTTGACGCCGAAGGCCGGGATCATCCAGGCGTGGATCACGTCGTTGGCGGTGGTGACGATGCGGATCTTCTTGTTGACCGGCACGACCAGCTCGTTGTCCACCTCCATCAGGTAGGTGTTGCCCTTGGGCTGCTCGTTGTTGATCTGCTCGCGCGGGGTGGTCAGGGTCGACACGAAGGAGATGCCCTCGCCTTCGCCCTTCAGGTAGTCATAGCCCCACTTCCACTGGTAGCCGGTGGCCTTGATGGTGATGTCGGAGTTGGTGGTGTCCTTCATCGCGACCACGGTCTTGGTGGCCGGCAGCGCCATCGCGATCACGATCAGGAACGGGACGATGGTCCAGACCACCTCGACCGTGATGCTCTCGTGGAAGGAAGCGGGCTTGGAGCCCTTGGCCTTGCGGTGCGTGAAGATGGAATAGAACATCACGGCGAACACCGCGACGAAGATCACCGTGCAGATGATCAGCATCATCCAGTTCAGCCAGTGAATCTGTTCGGCGATCTTGGTAACGGGCTCGGTCAGGTTGAGCTGGCGCACGGCGGGGCCGCCGGGCATGTCGCTGACCGCGAACGCCGCGTGGCTGGCAAGCAGGGACGCACCTGCCAGACAAGCTGCGGATGCCTTCTTCCACATTTTCATTTGTTATCTACCCAATTTACAGATTCAAATCTGTCCCCGCCGCCGCCCCTGCCCCCTCTCAGAGGTGGCGCAAGGCCGCTGCGAGCTCCTGCGCGAACTTGCGCCGCCGGTACGGGTCCACGTAACACCCCACCTGTACCTCACGCCCGCCCGAGCGCAGCGTCACCAGCGCGCGGAGCGATTCACCCAGTTCGACCCGCACCCAGCGCGGGTTGAATTCGTGGCGCGTCACCTGCGTGCCGCTGGCTGTCTCCACGACCAGCATGCCGTCGGTAATGCTGACGCGCTCATAGTCTGTCGCATGGCGCGCATACACAAGCAGGGCGATCCCCAGCCCGGCCAACTCGATGCTGGCAAACGGCAGCACGAGCCAGGACCCTTGCCACGCGAAAAACAGCGCGATGGCAAGCGAGACAGTGAGGATCGAGAGGTAAAACCAGCCGACCTGGCGTGGACTCAGCGAGCAATTCCGCTTCATCAGCCAGTCGTGGGGCGCGGGGAGAGGTCCGTCGTGATTTCCGCCGGAGTCACCACCTGCCGTCTGGAATGCGATACCCAAGTCTTGCATCGCCAACCACTCTGCATCGGATGCACACCCGGGACGATGGCGCCCGGGCTGCACAGTGCAGGTGCAAAACCAGGACGTTCTTGTGCCAGGGGACCACTGCGACAAACTGGCGCATTATAGGGCGCTTCCCATACACGGACAAGGGCGGTCCTTGACCATGGCGCTTGCGCGCCGCTCTATTCTGTGCATGGGAAATAGCCCGGGATGCCGCGCCAGCCCTCGCTCTGCGGCAATCTGTCGCACGCGCAAGTTAACTCTGTTTTAACCTGCCCGACGCGGCTTTGCACGCCCGATCTGGTCCAGCGGCACCACGGCGCGGCCCTGGTCGTCGAGCGCCTGTCCACCGCGCGCCGGCAGCTTCCACGCATGGCCGTAGACGATCTCGAAGGTCAGCGGGATCACCCCGTCGGCGTTGCGGCGCCGCTCCAGCGCCTGCGTCAGGGCCTGGTACCAGCGCCGGCCGCGCAGGCCTTGCGGCAGCGCGCCGGCAGGGCCGCGCAGGCCGCCGAAGGCCTGCACCTCGCGCAGCAGCGTGGCGGGCGACTCGTAGGTCACGGTCAGCGTTTCCATGTCCATCACCGGCGTGGACCAGCCGCCGTGGACCAGCATGTCGCCAATGTCGTGCATGTCGACAAAACGCAACGTATGGGGCGCGCCGTCGACTTCGGCGAAGGCCGCGCGCAGCTCGCCAAGGGTGTCGGGGCCGAACAGCGAGAACAGCACCAGCCCTTCGTCGCGCGTCACACGGTGCCATTCCGGGAACACGCGGTGCGGCTCCGGATGCCAGTGCAGCGCCAGGTTGGACCACAGCAGGTCGAAGCTCGCGGGCGCAAACGGCAGTGTGGCAAGATCGCCCTGGACCAGGTCGAACAGCGGCCGCTTGCCCAGCATGCGGCCGAGCCAGCCCGGGCGGCGCTGCGGGTCGCGCTGGCCGGCTTCGGCCAGCATCGCCCCGGAGATGTCGAGGCCGGCAATCTGCGCATCCGGGAAGCGGGCGCGCAGCGCCGCCAGCCCCTGGCCATGGCCGCAGCCGATGTCCAGCGCACGCCGCGGCGCCAGCCGGATCACCTCCATGCGCTCCTGCATGCGGCGGCCGATCTCGCCCAGCAGGAAGTCCAGCTGGCCGAAATGGCGGCTGCGCCGGTCGAAGGCGAGCCGGGTCAGGCGCGCGGGCGGCAGGAAGGCATCGTTACCAGCGGAGCTATCGGGGAGATCGGCGGCATGCAGGGACACGGACAGGCAGGGCAGCAAGAAAACCAGGAACCGGCGCGCGCGCCGGACGAACGCGGCCGCCGCGCCCGATGGGCCGCGGCCGGACGGCAAGTATACGCGCGCGCCGCGATGGGCGCCGGGAAGGCTCTCGGCGCCGTCTGGCGGGCCGCTGTGCCCGCGCTGCTGCCAAGCGCCTGCGCGCTATGCGGCAGCGTGCAGCGGGATGTGGTGTGCGCACCCTGCGCGGCCGACCTGCTGCGGCCGGTACGGCGCTGCCCTGTGTGCGCGCTGGCGCTGGGCCGCCATAGCGGCTGCGCGGCCTGCGCCGCCATGCCGCCGGCGTTCGACCATGCCTGCACGCTGGGTGACTACGCCAGCCCGCAGGACAGCCTGGTGCTGTCGCTCAAGTTCGGCCACGCGCTGCCGCTGGCCGACTGGCTGGCGGGCCGCCTGGCTGCCGCGCTGCCGGCGGCCTGGGCGGCGCAGCGGCTGGCGCCGCCCGACCTGCTCGCCCCGATCCCGCTGGCGCCGCAACGGCTGGCCGTGCGCGGCTTCAACCAGGCCTGGGAAATCGCCCGCCCGCTGGCGCGCCGGCTCGGCCTGCGCGCCGACCCCGTGCTGCTGCGGCGCCGGCGCGATACCGGCAGCCAGCGCGCGCTGGACCTGGCCGCGCGGCAGGTGAACCTGCGCGATGCGTTCCGGCTGACGCGGCCCGCGCGGCTGGATGGGCTGCATGTGGCGCTGGTGGACGACGTGATGACTTCCGGCGCGACGCTGCATGAGGCGGCGCTTGCGCTCAAGGCGCACGGCGCGGCACGCGTCAGCGTGATCGTCGCGCTGCGTACGCCCTAGCCCGGATGACAGCGCCCGGTGCGCGCGTTAAGCTGCGCACCGTTCTCAAGAAGCTCCGCATCATGTTCAACGTCGTCCTGGTCGAACCCGAAATCCCGCCCAATACCGGCAATGTGATCCGCCTGTGCGCCAACACCGGCGCGCAGCTGCACCTGGTGAAGCCGCTGGGATTCCCGCTGGAAGACGCGCGCATGCGCCGCGCCGGGCTGGACTACCACGAGTACGCGACCATGCGCGTGCACGAGAACTGGGACGCGCTGATGGCCAGCGAGCAACCCGATCCCGCGCGCATGTTCGCGCTGACCACGCGCGGCTCGACGCCGTTCGGCCAGGTGGAATTCCGGCCGGGGGACTGGTTTGTGTTTGGCTCGGAAACGCGCGGGCTGTCGCCGCAGCGGCGCGAGTGGTTCCCGCCCGCGCAACGCATCCGGCTGCCGATGCGGCCGGACAACCGCAGTCTCAATCTGTCGAATACGGTAGCGGTGGTGGTGTTCGAAGCGTGGCGGCAGAACGGGTTCGCGGGCGGCAGCTAAGCCGCTTGTTTGCTCGCCTCTCCCGCGCGCGGGAGAGGCGAGCACGCAACCGGTGATTCAAAGCTGCGTGGCTACTCCGGCTGCACGCCCGCGGCCCGGATGACCTTGTCCCAGCGCGCCTTCTCGCTGACCATGGTCTGGCGCAGCGACGCCGGCGCCGTCCCGGCAGGCACGAAATACTGCGCCCGCATCTTGTCGCGCACGTCGGCGCTGCCGATGATCGCCACCAGTTCACGATATAGACGATCGATCACCGCCTGCGGCGTACCGGCGGGCGCCAGCACGGCCTGCCACGAGATCGCCTCGAAGCCCGGATAGCCCGATTCCGCCACCGTCGGCACCGAGGGCAGCACCGCGGTGCGGCCGGTGGTCGTCACCGCCAGCACGCGCAGCTTGGCCGCATTGACCTGCGGCATCGCGATGGCCGGCACCATGAAGCCGGCCTGCACCTGCCCGCCCACCATCGCCGTCGTGACCTGCGGGAAGCCGGGATACGGCACGTGCTGCAGGTCGATCCCGGCCATGGCCTTGAGCTGCTCCATCGCCAGGTGCGACGCGCTGCCGTTGCCGGGCGAGCCATAGTTCAGCGCGCCCGGTTTCGACCTGGCCAGCGCGACAAATTCACGCAGGCTATGCACCGGCAGCCGCGCGTCGACCACCAGCACATTGGGCGAGGTAGCCACCAGCGTCACCGGGGCGAGCTGGCGGAACGGGTCGTAGTTGAGGTTGCGCGACAGCGTGGGCGCGGTGACCAGCGGTCCGTTGATGGTGAACAGCAGGGTATAGCCGTCCGGCGTGGCACGCGCCACCATGCCGGTCCCGATATTGCCGCCGGCGCCGGGCCGGTTGTCGATCACCACCGGCTGGCCCAGCGCGACAGCCAGCTTCTCGGTGACGATGCGGGCGATCAGGTCGGGCGATGAGCCCGGCGGGAACGGCACCACCATGCGGATGGGGTGCGCGGGCCACGGTTGCGCCAGCACGCCGGCAGACGCGCAGGCAGCGCACGCGGCGGCAAGCGCGATCAGCGCGTGTCGGCGGGTAGGCATGCGGAAAATATCTTCAGGAGCATTGGAGCGCGCGCGACGTCATTCATCGCGCGCATCGCGCTGGAGCAACTGCGCGACCGCATCGGCGGCACTCAGGCCATCGAACAGCACCGCGCACACCGCGCGCGCGATCGGCATCTCGACGCCGTGCGCGGCGGCCAGCTCGGCCACCGCCTGCGCGCAGCGCACGCCTTCGGCGACGTGGCCCAGGCCGGCCAGGACCTGGTCCAGGCTCTGCCCGGCGGCCAGTTGCTGCCCGACCTTGCGATTGCGCGACAGGTCGCCGGTCGCGGTCAGGATCAGGTCGCCCACGCCGGCAAGCCCCATGAAGGTCTCGACCCGTCCGCCCAGCGCCAGCCCCAGCCGCGTCATCTCGGCCAGCCCGCGCGTCACCAGCGCGGCCCGCGCGTTCAGGCCGAGGCCAAGCCCGTCGCTGGCCCCGGTGGCGATCGCCAGCACATTCTTGACCGCGCCGCCGACCTCGACGCCGGTCAGGTCGTCGCTGCCGTAGATGCGCATGGCGTGGTGGTGGAAGGCCCGCTGCGCCCGCTCCGCCAGCGATGGCACGCTGCCCGCCACCGTCAGCGCGCACGGCAGGCCCTGCGCGACTTCGCGCGCGAAGCTGGGACCGGTCAGCACGCCATAGTCGAAGCCTTCGGTGCGGCCGGCGGCGTCCAGTTCGGCGCGCACCATCTGGTGCGGCAGCAGGTGCGTGCCGGCCTCGAAACCCTTGCACAGCCACAGCATCGACACCGGCTGCGCGCTGCGCGTGGCCAGCCGGCGCGTCATTTCGCGCAGCCCGGAGACCGGCGTGGCCACCACCACGATGCCGTCCGGGTCGTCCGCGGCATGGGCCACCGCTTGCTCGAAATCGGCTTGCACCGCCAGCCGCCCGGACAGCTTCACGCCAGGCAGGTAGGCCGCGTTTTCACGCGTGGCGGCGATGGCCGCCAGTTGCGCGGCATCGCGTCCCCACAGCACCACGTCATTGGTGGCCGCGGCATGGCTGGCGAGGGCAGTGCCCCAGGCACCGGCACCGAGAAAGGTCAGTTTCATGGCAGCTCGATCGGAGAGATGATCGGAGAGATATCAGGCGCTGGAACATGCGCACAAACAAAACGGGGCCGCAGCCCCGTTCCGTAGCATGGCGCGGCAGGCCGCTCGCTTAGTGGCGAGCCTGGCTGCCGTCGGGCATCACGATGCCGCTGTTGCCGCCTTCGGCCGCCTGGGCTTCCTGCATGGCCGCCTGCAGGCGTTGCTCGTACAGCGCCTGGAAATTGATTTCCGACAGGTGGATGGCCTGGAAGCCGGCGCGGGTGATCACGTCGGCGATATTGCCGCGCAGGTACGGGTACAGGATGGTCGGGCAGGCAATGCCCAGCAGCGGGTCCAGCTGCTCCACCGGCACGTTGCGGATATCGAAAATGCCGGCCTGGTGCGCTTCCACAAGGAATGCCACCTTGTCCTGCACCTTGGTCGTCACGGTGCCGGTCACGACCACCTCGAAGATGCCTTCCTGCAGCTGCGAAGCGCCGACGTTGACCTGCACTTCCACCGACGGGGCTTCCGATTCCAGGAAGATGCCGGGCGAATTGGGCTGCTCCAGCGACATGTCCTTCAGGTAGACGCGCTGGATGTTGAAGAAGGGTTGATCGTCCTGCTGGGTGTTTTGCTGGTCGCTCATGAAAGGCTTCCGGGAGGATGGGCGTTGGGCGCGGCGGCGGCAGCGCCCGCGAGGCGCAAGGACTGGCCGGTGCCCGGTTGGAAAAGTGGAAAGCGCATATGGTACATGACGCGGGTGGCGATTTCACCCGCGCCGGCGCCCGGCCGGCCAGGAATCAGAGAGTTCTGACCGGCAGCGCGATCAGGCCGCCAGCAGCGACACCAGGCCGCCCTTGCGGTCCAGCGCCGAAAGGTCGTCGAAGCCGCCCACATGGGTCTCGTCGATGTAGATCTGCGGCACGGTACGGCGCCCGGTGCGCGACATCATCTCTTCGCGCTTGCCCGGTTCGCGGTCGATCAGGATCTTCTCGATCGTCTCGACCCCGCGGGACTTGAGCAGGCGCTCGGCCATGTTGCAATACGGGCACACCATGGTGCTGTACATGACGACGCGGGCCATGCGGGTTCTCCTTCAATACGAATGCGGCGCGCCTGGCGAACCGGGCGCACTGTGATGGATGCGGCGGAATTGCCTGCGGGATCCGGGGCTTGCTTAGCCGGGCTTACTTGACCAGCGGCAGACCTGCCTGCTGCCAGGCGGCGATGCCGCCCTCGAGCGCATAGATCTCACTGTAACCGGCTTCCTTCAGCGCTGCCTGGGCCTTGCCCGAGCGCTGGCCATTCTGGCATACCACGATGATGGGGGCCGTCTTGTCCTTTGCAAGACCCGCTGCGCGCGACGCCAGGTCGGCCAGCGGGGCGCTCTTGGCCTGCGGCAGGTGGCCCTTGGCATACTCGGCGGGCTCGCGGATGTCGACCACGACGGCGCCACGCTTGTTGATCAGCTGCGTGGCGGCGGCCGTATTGACGGACTTGGCGCCGGTGCTGCGCGAGATCGCAGGCCAGGCCAGCAGGCCGCCGGAGACCACGGCCAGGGCGATCAGGGCGAGGTTGTTGTAGTCGGCAAAGAAATTCACGTTGGCTTTCCGGTAGGTTGGGTCGGCGGCATTATAAAATACGCGGTTTGGCGTCCGGGCCCCTGCCGCAGCGGGCCACCCGTCATTGTCGCCTGTCCGAGACATGGGACACCCATGGAGAACTTCGGCGCACTTCGGACCAGGTGACGGCGCGGACGCACGCAGGTTACCTACTCTCTGGAAGCAGCAGCATGTACAAGCTCGTCCTTATCCGCCACGGCGAATCCACCTGGAACCTTGAAAACCGCTTCACCGGCTGGGTCGACGTCGACCTGACCGAAACCGGCGCCGCCCAGGCCCGCCAGTCCGGCAAGCTGCTCAAGGAAGCCGGCTTCGACTTCGACATCGCTTACACCTCGGTGCTCAAGCGCGCCATCCGCACCCTGTGGCACGTGCAGGACGAAATGGACCTGATGTGGATCCCGGTGCGCAACGAATGGCGCCTGAACGAACGCCACTACGGCGCGCTCGCCGGGCTGAACAAGGCCGAGACCGCCGCCAAGTTCGGCGACGAGCAGGTGCTGGTGTGGCGCCGCAGCTATGACACGCCGCCCCCGGCGCTGGAGCCGGCCGATCCGCGTGCCTCGTTCGACGATCCGCGCTACGCCAATGTGCCGCGCAACGAGATCCCGCTGACCGAGTGCCTGAAGGACACGGTTGCCCGCGTGATGCCGCTGTGGAACGAATCGATCGCTCCCGACATCAAATCCGGCAAGCGTGTGGTCATTGCCGCGCACGGCAACAGCATCCGCGCGCTGGTGAAGTACCTGGACCAGATTTCGGATGACGATATCGTTGGACTCAACATCCCCAACGGCACCCCGCTCGTGTACGAGCTGGACGCCGACCTGCGCCCGATCCGCCACTACTACCTGGGCGACCAGGAAGCCATCGCCGCCTCGCTGGCGGCCGTGGCCAACCAGGGCAAGGCGCGCTGACGCCCGCCCGGGCAGCCGTGCCGGCGCTGGTGCGCCGATGTGCGGCCGCCCACCCTGAACCGGGACGTGGCAGGTCCGTTTCCCCGCACGCCCTTATACTGTCGGACACAGGCGCCCCGCTAACCCGGTCTCCCCGGCGCCGGGCGCCCGCAGCCGGCATAATCCCCATACGTACAATCCGTACACGTTCAGGCAGCCCTCATGCGCAAGACGCTCAAGAACATCAGTCTAGTTTCTGTCGGCCTCGTCGCCGGCGTGCTCGCCACGCTGCAGATCTCGGCGACCGCACAGAACTCATCGGGCCCCCTGCCGCTGGACCAGTTGCGGCTGATGGCCGATATCTTCGGGCAGATCAAGCGCGAATACGTCGAGCCGGTCGATGACAAGAAGCTGCTGACCGAGGCCATCAAGGGCATGGTCGCCAGCCTCGACCCGCATTCGTCCTACCTGGACGAGAAGGATTTCAAGGAACTGCAGGAAGGCACCCGCGGCCGCTTTGCCGGCCTCGGCATCGAGATCTCGCAGGAAGAAGGCCTGGTCAAGGTGATTAACCCGATCGAGGACACGCCCGCGTTCCGCGCCGGCATCCAGCCGGGCGACCTGATCACCCGCATCGACGACAAGCCGGTGCGCGGCCTGCCGCTGGAGCAGGCGGTCAAGCGCATGCGCGGCGAGCCGGGCACCAAGGTCACGCTGACCATCTACCGCAAGAGCGAGGAACGTACCTTCCCGGTCTCGATCACGCGCGCCGAGATCCGCGTGCAGTCGGTCAAGGCCAAGATGCTCGACAACAATATCGGCTGGGTGCGCCTGACCAGTTTCCAGGAACGTACCGTTGCCGACCTGTCGCGCAAGCTGGCCGACCTGGCGCAGAAGAACCCCAACATGAAGGGCCTGGTGCTGGACCTGCGCAACAACGGCGGCGGCGTGCTGCAGGGCGCGGTCGGCGTGGCCGCGGCCTTCCTGCCGGAAGACTCCACCGTGGTCTCGACCAACGGCCAGGTGCCCGATGCCAAGCGTACCTACAAGGCGTCGTACAACAACTACCGCCTGTCGTCGCTGGAAGACGATCCGCTCAAGAGCCTGCCCGCGCTGTACAAGAAGATCCCGATGGTGGTGCTGACCAACGCCTACTCGGCCTCGGCTTCCGAGATCGTCGCGGGCGCGCTGCAGGATCACCACCGCGCCCAGATCATGGGCAAGACCACGTTCGGCAAGGGCTCGGTGCAGACCGTGCGGCCGCTGACCAACGACACCGGCATCAAGCTGACCATCGCGTACTACTACACGCCGAGCGGCAAGTCGATCCAGGCCAAGGGCATCCGCCCGGATATCCCGGTCGACCAGAACCCCGAGGGCGATCCGGACGACGCGCTGATCACGCGCGAGATCGACACCGAACGCCACCTGCACAACAAGCAGGAATCGGAAGAGCCGGAAATGACCGAGCGCGAGCAGCGCCGCGTCGAGGAACTGCGCCGCCTGGAAGAAGAGAACGCGAAGAAGTCGCCGGAAGAGCGCGAGAAGGAACGCCGCAAGAAGCCGGTTGAATTCGGCTCCGCCGACGACTTCATGCTGCAGCAGGCGATCGCGCAGCTCAACGGCCAGCCGGTCAAGCGTTCCAAGTCAAAGCTGGAAACCAACCCGCCGGCTGACAACGGCAAGGCGGCGAAGCCGAAGGGCGGCGCCAAGCCGGCCGCCAAACCCGCTGCTCCGGCCCCGGGCAAGCAGCCACCGGCGAGCGCGCCGATCGGCGAGCCGCTGGGGACGCCGACCGGCAAGGCGCCCTAAGGGGGGTTCCTCCCCTCTCCCGCTGAGGGAGAGAGGGAGAACACCTTGCTTAGGCTAGCTCGGGCGGCTTGGGAGCACCCAACACCGCGCTCCTCTTCTGCCTTGTTCCGGATTTCATCATGAGCGACGACGGCCTCAACGACGAACAGCTGCTGCGCTACTCCCGGCACATCCTGCTGGACGAACTCGGCATCGAAGGCCAGCGGCGCCTGCTGGCCGGCCACGCGCTGGTGATCGGCGCCGGCGGCCTGGGCGCCGCCGCGCTGCCCTTCCTGGCCTCGGCCGGCGTGGGCCGCATCACCATCGTCGACAACGACGAGGTCGACCTGACCAACCTGCAGCGCCAGATCATCCATACCACCGCCAACGTCGGCAGGCCCAAGGTCGACTCGGCGCGCGAAGGCATGCTGCGCATCAACCCGGGGCTGGACATTGTCACGGTGCCGGCGCGCGTGGGCGATGCGGAGCTGGAACAGCTGGTCGCCTCGGCCAGCGTGGTGCTGGACTGCTGCGACAACTTTGCCACGCGCCAGGCGGTCAACCGCGCCTGCGTGCACCACAACGTGCCGCTGGTGTCGGGGGCGGCGCTGCGCTTCGACGGCCAGATCAGCGTGTTCGACCGGCGCCAGCCCGAAGCGCCCTGCTACGCCTGCCTGTTCCCGCCGGCAGAGCCCGCGCCCGAAGTGGCCTGCGCCACCATGGGCGTGTTCGCGCCGCTGGTCGGCATGGTCGGCACGGTGCAGGCGGCCGAGGCACTCAAGCTGCTGGCCGGCGTGGGCGAGAGCCTGGCGGGACGGCTGCTGATGGTCAACGCGCTGACGATGGAATGGACCACAATGCGGCTGGCGCGCACGCCGGATTGCCCGGTGTGCGGCGGGCACTGATCGCGCGAATGGGGCTGCCGCTCAGTCTTGCGGCGCCGCGTGCGCGAGCAGCCAGTCGGTGACCGCGGCGCGGTCGCCGCGGAACACGATGCGCGGCTCGCGCTGCGCGCGCTGGTAGGCATACATGGGATCGTAGTAGTCGCGCAGCAGGATCTCGATCCAGCCGCGGTGCAGCGCCACGTCGCCTGACCCGGCCTGCCGCGCCAGCGCCTGCTCCAGCAACGCCGACAACTTGCCGTAGCGCTCACCCCCGAGCCGCGGCGCGATCGCCGCCATGGCTTCGCGCAGGCGGGCGGAATAGGCGTCGAAACCCATGCCGTCGCCATGCCCGGCGACGAATTCCGCCGCCAGGTCCTGCACGTAGTCGCGCAGCACGCGCTCCACGCGTTCCTCGAAAGACGCCTCCAGCCACACCAGCGGACTGGCGTGCATGCGCTGCGCCAGCGCCTGCGGCACATCGCGGCTGCCGATAAAGCGGCCCTCGTCTTCCACCACCAGCGCGCGGAAGCGGGCCTCGATACGGCGCAGCACATCGATCGCCAGCGCGTTCTCGAAGTCCACCTGCGGCGGCTGCGCCTGCGCGCGCCGGCCAAAGGCCGAGCCGCGGTGCCGCGCATGGCCCTCGAGATCGAGCGCGGCCGGCACGTCGGCCAGCACGTCGGTCTTGCCGCTGCCGGTCATGCCGCCCAGCACCAGCCACTGCTGCGCGGCCGCCGCCTCGTCGAGGGTCGCGATCAGGAAGGCGCGCATCGCCTTGTAGCCGCCCGTCACGCGCGGGTAGTTGATGCCCGCGTCATGCAGCCATTGCTGCACCAGCTGCGAGCGCAGCCCGCCGCGGAAGCAATACAGGTAGCCGTCCGGATGCGCACGGGCAAAGTCCGACCAGCCGGCGATGCGCGCCGACTTGAGTTCGCCCGACACCAGCTGGTGCCCGAGCTCGATCGCGGCCTCCTGCCCTTTCTGCGCGTAGCACAGGCCGACGGCGTGCCGCTCGGCATCATCCATCAGCGGCAGGTTGACCGCGCCCGGAAAGGCGCCGCGCGCGAACTCCAGCGGCGCCCGCACGTCCAGCATCGGCACGCCGCTGAGAAACAGGCTGCGGAAGTCCGCGGTATCAGCACGCATGTCAGCCGGCCTCACACGACCTCGACGGCCAGCGCCGCACGCGCCACCATTTCGCCGATCGGCGTCAGCGACAGGCCGAGGCGCTGGCATTCGGCTGCGAACTCCGCTTCGCCGGCCAGCTCGACCGCCACCAGCAGCCCGCCACTGGTCTGCGGATCGCACAGCACCGCGCGCTGCGCCTCCGTCAGCGGCGTGATGCGGTGGCCGTAGCTGTCGAAATTGCGCTGCGTGCCGCCCGGCACGCAGCCCTGGCCGATGTAGTCGACCACGTCGTCGAGCACCGGCACCGCTGCGTAGTCCAGCCGCGCGGTCAGGCCGCTGCCGTCGGCCATCTCGACCAGGTGGCCGAGCAACCCGAAGCCGGTCACGTCGGTCATCGCGCGCACGCCAGGGAGGCGCCCGAAGGCACTGCCGGGACGGTTCGGCACGCACATCCAGTCGCGCGCGAGATTGCGGTTGTCGGCCCGCAGCAGGCCCTTTTTCTCGGCCGTGGTCAGCACGCCGATGCCCAGCGGCTTGGTCAGGTACAGGCGGCAGCCAGGCGTGGCGGTGTCGTTGCGCTTCATGTGGGCGCGCTCCACGATGCCGGTAACGGCCAGCCCGAAGATCGGCTCCGGCGCATCGATCGAATGCCCGCCGGCAAGGGGAATGCCGGCGTCGTCGCAGGCGCGGCGCCCGCCCGCCACCACCTCGCGCGCTACCTCGGGCGGCAGCACGTTGACCGGCCAGCCGAGGATGGCGATGGCCATCAGCGGGTCGCCGCCCATTGCATAGATGTCGCTGATCGCATTGGTGGCGGCGATGCGCCCGAAGTCGAACGGGTCGTCGACGATGGGCATGAAAAAGTCCGTCGTCGACACGACGCCCCTGCCGCTATCCGTGCCATCGAGCGCATACACCGCTGCATCGTCGCGCGAGGCGTTGCCGACCCACAGCCGCGGATCGAGATGCTGCGCGCCGCTGCCGGCGAGGATCACATCGAGCACTTTCGGGGAGATCTTGCAGCCACAGCCAGCGCCGTGGCTGTACTGGGTCAGGCGGATGGGACCGGTGGTCATGGTGGGCTCCGTCGCAGCGCGCCGACCGGGGAGGAGCCACTACCCGGCCAGGCACGCCTGGATGAAGAAAGGAATTGGAATGAGAAGGGTTACTGCCTACAGCCGAACAACGTGGCAGCGCCGGGTGGCGCCGCGCGGTGGGGCTGGCCGCCCTTGCAGCATACTGCAGCGGCGGCCCGGCCTGTGGGACGGACGGCTTACTGCTCGCCCGGCTCCATCTGCGACTGCAGGTAGTTCTGCAGGCCGACCTTGTCGATCAGGTCCAGCTGCGTTTCCAGGTATTCGATGTGTTCCTCGGTGTCGGTGAGGATATCGACCAGGATTTCGCGGCTGACGTAGTCGCCGACCGATTCGCAGTAGGCGATGCCTTCCTTGACGGTCTGGTGCGCGGTATGCTCCAGCTTCAGGTCGCACTTGAGCATTTCGGGCGTGTCTTCGCCCAGCAGCAGCTTGTGCAGGTCCTGCAGGTTGGGCAGGCCGTCCAGCATCAGGATGCGTTCGATCAGGCGGTCGGCATGCTTCATTTCGCCGATCGACTCCTTGTACTCGACGTCACCGAGCTTTTTCAGGCCCCAGTGGCGATACATGCGAGCGTGGAGGAAATACTGGTTGATCGCGGTCAGCTCGTTCTTGAGCTGGGCGTTCAGATGCTGGATGACCTTCTTGTCACCTTTCATTGGCGGCTCCTGTTGCATCGGGCCCGCGCAAAAACACGAAGCGGCGCCATTGGCGCCGCGTGCAGTCGGTGAGAATAGAAATGCGCAAAACGCGCCGTGAACTGACTTTCAGTTCACATGGGCGCGTTCAGGCAACCAGCGCCTTGCGCCGGTCGTTCGCGACTGCCGGGTCCCGAGTGTCCATTATGGTACATGGGCCCGACACGGAACAGGAAGAAATCTCCACAACCTGGATGCTGGCGAGAGAGGCCTTGGTGACGTTGCGCACTGCTGCAACGCCTTCCTGCAACACTTGCTGCGCGCAGTCGCGGCAGCGTCCGCAGCACGTGCCGACGCCAAGCGTCTCGGCCAGTTCGTCGAGGGTCTCGACGCCCAGGTGAGCGGCACCGTGGATCTCACGATCGGTGATCTGGTTGCAGATGCAGACGTACACAAGTCCCTCCGTTGGGGCGCGTGGCACCGGCATGCCACTGCGAATGAACGTCAGAATATCAGAGATCGAAAATGATAACAATTCCCATTAGCGACGTGGGAACGTCTCTTCACATCGGGTGGTAAAACTGCCTAAGGCGCGATAAGAAGGCGGCGAAAGCGGCACTCATTAACAGGCTCAAGTGTCTTTCCTGCCGCCTCGGAGGCTCGAAAAACCCTGACGTTGTCAGGGTCTGGCGATCTGGCTCAGCGCGGCCGCGAGGTCCTCGGGGTCATAGGCATTGAGCACCTGGTCGACCAGCGGCTCCAGGTGCTCGCAATTGGCGTGCAGGATCTCCTGCTTGACCCGCAGCAGCTGCGCCGGGTGCATCGAGAACTCGCGCAGGCCCATGCCCAGCAGCAGCCGCGTCATGGAAGGATCGCCCGCCATTTCGCCGCACACTGCCACCGGCACGCCGGCGCGGTTGGCCTCGCGGATGGTGCGCGCCACCAGCTGCAGCACGGCCGGGTGCAGCGGATCGAACAGGTGCGCCACGGCATTGTCGGCGCGGTCGATCGCCAGCGTGTACTGGATCAGGTCGTTGGTGCCGATGGACAGGAAATCCATCTTGCGCAGGAACAGTGGCAGCAGCAGCACCGCCGCCGGGATCTCGATCATGGCGCCGACCTTCATGCCGGGGTCGTACGGCTCGCCGCGCTCGTCCAGCTGACGCTTGGCCTTGGCGATCAGCGCCAGGGTCTGGTCGATCTCGCTGGCGTGCGCCAGCATCGGCACCAGCAGCCGCACCGGACCGAAGGCCGAAGCGCGCAGCAGCGCCCGTAGCTGGGTCAGGAACATGGTCGGCTCCGACAACGACCAGCGGATCGCGCGCAGCCCCAGCGCCGGGTTCAGCGCCGTCTCGAAGTCATCGCCGCGCCCGTCGCCGCGGCCATCGCGTCCGTCGCGGCCGTCTAGCGGCTTGTCCGCGCCGATATCGATGGTGCGGATGGTCACCGGCAGCCCGTGCATGGCATCCACCGCGGCGCGGTAGGCCTGGAACTGCTCGTCCTCGTCCGGCAGATCGCCACGCCGGTTCATGAACAGGAACTCGGACCGGAACAGGCCGACGCCCACCGCACCCGCAGACAGCGCCGCGCCGGCGTCCTCGGCCATCTCGATATTGGCCAGCAGCTCGATCTCGAGCCCGTCCAGCGTCACCGCCGGGGTATGGCGCAGCCGCTGCAGGCGCTTCTTCTCCAGCGCGCGCTCGCTCTGCCGGTGGCGGTATTCCTCCAGGATGATGGCGGTCGGGTCGACGATCACCAGCCCGGCATCGCCATCGATGATGATCCAGTCGTCCTGCCGGATCAGCTCGCTCGCGCACTGCACCCCAACCGCGGCCGGGATATCCAGGCTGCGCGCGACGATGGCGGTGTGCGAGGTGCGCCCGCCCAGGTCGGTGACAAAGCCGTGGAACACGGTGTGGCGGAACTGCAGCATGTCGGCCGGGGCGATGTCATGGGCCACCACGATCACGCCCGGCGCCGGCTCGCCGTCCGCCGCCAGCGCCGGCACCGGCGCGGGCACCAGCACGGGGGCGCCGGCCAGCGCCTTCAGGATGCGCTCGACCACCTGCTGGATATCGGCCTTGCGCTCGCGCAGGTATTCGTCTTCGATCTCGTCGAACTGGCGCATCAGTTCTTCGAGCCGCGTGGTGAGTGCCCACTCGGCGTTGTAGCGGCGGCCCCGGATCAGCGCCTCGGGCTCGCGCGCCAGCGCCTCGTCGTCGAGGATCATCGCGTGCACGTCGAGGAAGGCGCCCATCTCCTCGGGCGCGTCGCGCGGCAGGTCGCGCTTGAGCGCCGCCAGTTCCGCGCGCACCGCCGCGCGCGCGGCGCGCAGCCGTTCGACTTCGGCATCGAGCTGGTCTTCATCGACCAGGTAGTGCGACACGTCCAGCGCCGCGGGCGCGAGCAGGTGCGCGCGCCCGATGGCGACGCCGCGCGAGACCGGGATGCCGTGCAGGGCGAAAGGCATGTACCGCTCCGTCAGGAACGTTTAAGAATTCGAAGTTGCGGGACCGGGGCCGCCGGCCTCACTCTCCCTCACCAAACCGGTTGGCGATCAGCGCCAGCAACGCATCCATCGCTTCCTGCTCGTCGGGTCCGTCGGTCTCGAGGGTCACGGTGGAGCCGATGCCGGCCGCCAGCATCATCACGCCCATGATGCTCTTGGCATCGACCTGGCGCCCGTTGCGGGACATCTTGACCTGGCTGACGAAGCTGCCTGCGAGCTGGGTCAGCTTGGCGGACGCGCGTGCATGCAGTCCGAGCTTATTGATGATGGTGGTGTCCCTCTGCAGCATATTTGTCGGGATGGTTGGCGGTTTGGTTCTGTACGGTGGTGGTGCCGACCTGCAGCACGCCCTGCGAGCCGCCCGCCAGCGCCTTGTTGGCAAGCTGGTCGAGCTTTTCGTTGCGGTAGCAGATGGCGCGCACGAGCATGGGCAGGTTGACGCCGGCCAGCACGCGCACGCGGCCCTGCTCGGCCAGGCGCGCGGCGATATTGGCCGGGGTCGCGCCGAAGATATCGGTCAGGACCAGGGCGCCGTTGTCTTCGCAGACGGCGGCCAGGCGGCGCCTGGCCTCGGCCAGCACCGCGGCGGGGTCCGCGTCGGGAAGGACGTCGATGGCTTCCAGCCCTTGCGGCTGGCCGCAGTAGACGTGGGCGGCGCAATCGCGCAGGGCCGAAGCCAGCGGGGTGTGCGCGATGATCAGGATGCCTGCCATGATGGTGAATCCGTTGGATTGCCCAGATTGTAGCAGGCGGCCCCCCGCGCTCCCGCTGCCAGCCGGGATGGTTCCGGTCAGCTGCCGGCGGCGCCCACGGCGTGTTCCAGCGCGTCGATGAACATCGCCGCGACGTGGAACCCGGTCTGCTGGGTGATTTCCTGGAAGCAGGTCGGACTCGTCACATTGACTTCCGTCAGGTAGTCGCCGATCACGTCCAGGCCCACCAGCAGCAGGCCCTGCTCCCACAGCCCCGGCGCCAGCGACTCGGCGATCTCGCGGTCGCGCTGGCTCAGTTCCTGGGCGCGGCCGCTGCCGCCGGCGGCCAGGTTGCCGCGCACTTCGCCGGCCATCGGCACGCGCGCCAGCGAATACGGCACCGGCACGCCGCCGATCAGCAGGATGCGCTTGTCGCCGTCCTTGATCGCCGGGATATAGCGCTGCACCATCAGGGTGCGGGCGCCGTCCTGGCCCAGCGTCTCGACGATGGCGGCCAGGTTCATGCCGTCAGAGCCCACCCGGAACACGCCCATGCCGCCCATGCCGTCGAGCGGCTTGACGATGATGTCGCGGTGCTCGGCATGGAAGTCGCGGATGCGCGCCAGGTCGCGCGTGACCAGCGTCGGCGTGATGAATTCCGGATGCTGGGCGATCGCCAGCTTCTCGGAATGGTCGCGGATCGCACGCGGCTTGTTGAACACGCGCGCGCCCTGCTGCTCGGCCAGCTCCAGCAGCCAGGTGCTGGTGACGTATTCCATGTCGAACGGCGGATCCTTGCGCATCAGCACCGCGTCGAAGGCCGACAGCGGTTCCAGCGCGCTGTTGCCTTTGCGGTACCAGGCCTTGTCGTCATCCGTCAGGTGCAGGCGCGTCGCCAGCGTCTCGACGGTGCTGCCAGACAGGCACAGCTGCGGCTGCAGGCACCAGTACAGCTCGTGGCCGCGCGCGGCGGCCTCGGTCATCATGGCGTAGGTGGAGTCCTTGTAGGTCTTGAAGGTCTCCAGCGGATCGGTGATGAAGAGGATGCGCATCAGTCAGGACTCGTCAGGGCTCGTCACAGGATCGGGTTCGGGTCAGTCTTTTCGAGTTCGATCGACGCCGCCAGCAGCGCCAGCCGCGCCACCACGCCGTACATATAGAAGCGGTTCGGCACCGCAGCGCCCGGCTTGGCATGGCTGTCGGGGATGCCGTTGGGGGCAAACGCCAGCGGCACGAAATGCATGCCCGGGGCGTTCAGGTTTTCATCGTTGCCGCGGCCCGTGTGCACGCGGTAGAAGCCGCCGACCACGTAGCGGTCGATCATGTAGACCACCGGTTCGGCCACCGCCTCGTTGACCTTCTCGAAGGTGTGCACGCCTTCCTGGATGATGACGTCGCTGACCTCGAGGCCTTCCTTGACGACGCTCATCTTGTTGCGCTCTTTCCGGTTCAGGCCCTTGACCTCGGACGGGTCGCGCACGGTCATGATGCCCATGCCGTAGGTGCCGGCATCGGCCTTGACCACCACGTACGGCGTTTCCTTGATGCCGTACTCTCGGTACTTCTTGGCGACCTTCTTCAGCACACCCTCGACCGCGTCGGCCAGCTCTTCCTCGCCCACGCGCTCGTGGAAATTCACCCCGGTGCAGCGGGCAAAATACGGGTTGACCATCCACTGGTCGATGTCGATCAGCTTCGCGAATTTCTTGGCCACCTCGTCATAGGCGGCAAAGTGGCTGGTCTTGCGGCGGGTCGACCAGCCGGCATGCAGCGGCGGCAGCAGGTACTGCTCGTTGATGTTTTCCAGGATCGGCGGGATCCCGGCCGACAGGTCATTGTTCAGCAGGATCGAACACGGATCGAAGTCCTTCAGCCCCAGCCGGCGGCCCTTGGTGCCCAGGCGCGCCAGCGGCTCGACCACCAGGGTCTGGCCGTCGGGCAGCTCGATCGGGGTCGGCTCGGTGATTTCCTCGGACAGCGAGCCCAGGCGCACATTCAGCCCCGCCTGGCGCATGATCAGCGACAGCCGCGCCACGTTCTGCAGGTAGAACATGTTGCGCGTGTGACGTTCCGGAATCAGCAGCAGGTTCTTGGCATCGGGGCAGATCTTCTCGATCGCCGCCATCGCCGCCTGCACGGCCAGCGGCAGCATTTCCGGGGCCAGGTTGTTGAAGCCGCCCGGAAACAGGTTGGTGTCGACCGGCGCGAGCTTGAAGCCGGCGTTGCGCAGGTCCACCGAACAATAGAACGGAGGCGTATGTTCCTGCCATTCCAGCCTGAACCAGCGCTCGATCGACGGGGTGGCGTCCAGGATCTTCTTCTCGAGTTCGAGCAGAGGACCGTTCAGCGCGGTGATGAGATGCGGGACCATATCCATCCTATAGATCGTCTTTATCGTTCGCCCCGATTGTAGAGGAACGGCCAAACAGGCGCTGGCACACTCCTGATAAGGATATGCAGGCCATGGCATGAGGGATAACGATATGGGGATGCCGCGCGGGATATAAAGGGCGCTGGCGCAGCGGACAAAAAAAAGCGCGGCATCGCCGCGCCTTTAAATGGCCTGACAGATACGGGGAGCGTTCTGCAGGTGGAGGAAACTGCCTCACTGGCAATGTATGTGCCCCGCACATTAAAGACAATTGAAGCTTTTTAAGATCGGATTTAAGCACTTTGCGAAAAGCCCACGGGCGTGCCGGGGAGATCGGCCGCCAGCCCGCATCAGCATTGGACTGGCGGCTTTTGCGAGTTTTCTCCGGCCAGCCGCCCAGCGAGCCGGTGTGGCGTTGTGTGCGGTGCTAATGCCTGCTTGATAAGACAAGAAAAAAGCCCGGCACGCGGCCGGGCAAAGCTCCTGAGAGACGATTCCCAATCAGCTCTCCAGCACAACACCTTGGCGATCAGCCTTCATACGCGGTCTCGCCGTGCGAGGTGATATCCAGGCCCTCGCGCTCTTCATCTTCCGGCACCCGCAGGCCGATCAGCATGTCCACCAGCTTGTAGGCCACGAAGGAAACGATGCCCGACCACACCACCGTGGTCAGCACGCCCTCGAACTGGACCCACAGCTGGCCGGCGATCGAATAGTCTTCCGCCACCTTGTTGGCCACGTAGTCGTAGATGCCGGTGCCGCCCAGGCTAGGCGCGGCGAACACGCCGGTCAGCAGCGCGCCCACGATGCCGCCCACGCCGTGCACGCCGAACACGTCCAGCGAGTCATCCATGCCCAGCATGCGCTTCAGGCCGGTCACGCCCCACAGGCACAGCAGGCCAGCCACCAGGCCCATTACGATCGAGCCCATCGGGCCGACGAAGCCGGCTGCCGGGGTGATCGCCACCAGGCCGGCCACCGCGCCCGAGGCACCGCCCAGCATCGACGGCTTGCCCTTGCCGATCCACTCGCCGAAGGTCCACGCCAGCACCGCGGCGCAGGTCGCCAGCAGCGTGTTGACGAAAGCCAGCGCGGCACCGGCGCTCGCTTCCAGGCCCGAGCCGGCGTTGAAGCCGAACCAGCCGAACCACAGCAGCGAGGCACCGACCATGGTGAAGGTCAGGCTGTGCGGACGGATCGCCTCGCGGCCGAAGCCGATGCGCTTGCCGAACAGGTACGCGCCCACCAGGCCCGCCACGGCGGCGTTGATGTGCACCACGGTGCCGCCCGCGTAGTCGAGCGCGCCCTTCTGGAACAGCCAGCCCGACTTGGCGGTCGCGGCAGCGCCGGCGGCAGCGTCGGTGTAGGCGTCAGGACCCGGCCAGAACCAGACCATGTGCGCCATCGGGATGTAGGAGAAGGTGAACCACAGCACCACGAACACCAGCACGGCCGAGAACTTGGCGCGCTCGGCGAAGGCGCCGATGATCAGGCCGCAGGTGATGCAGGCGAAGGCGCACTGGAAGGCGAAGAAGCCCAGCTCCGGGATCACCACGCCCTTGCTGAAGGTGGCCGCCATGGCTTCCACCGTGAGGCCCTTCATGAAGAGCCGGTCGGTGCCGCCGAAGAAGGCGTTGCCCTCGGTGAAGGCGAAGCTGTAGCCGTAGATCGCCCACAGCAGCGCCACCAGCGAGAAGATCACCAGGCACTGCATCAGCACCGACAGCATGTTCTTGGAACGCACCAGGCCGCCGTAGAACAGCGCCAGGCCCGGCAGCGTCATCAGGATGACGAAGGCGGTGGCCACCAGCAGCCAGGCCACGTCGCCCTTGTTGGGCTGCGGCGCCGCCGGTGCGGCGGCGGCTTCGGCGGCAGCGGCCGGGGCCGCCGCCGCGGGGGCGGCAGCGGGCGCGGGTGCCGCTGCAGCGGCGGCGGGCGCGGGGGCGGCGGCCGAGGCGGCCGGGGCCGAAGCCTCCGCCGCCGGCTTGTCCTGTGCGGCGGCCGGCGCGGACATGCCCACTCCCGCCGTGCCGATGGCCAGCGCCATTGCGCCGGCCGTCAGGAATCGCTTGATCCAGGTCTTCATGTGATTAGCCTCTGTCTCTATGCTGTCTTGGGTCACAGGGCATCGCCGCCGGTCTCGCCGGTGCGAATGCGGATGACCTGCTCGATCGGTGCCACGAAGATCTTGCCGTCGCCGATCTTGCCGGTGCGGGCAGATTTCTCGACCGCCTCGATGGCTCGCTCGACCACGTCGTCGGGCACCGCCACCTCGATCTTCACCTTGGGCAGGAAGTCGACGATGTACTCGGCGCCGCGGTACAGCTCGGTATGGCCCTTCTGGCGGCCGAAGCCTTTCACTTCGGTGACGGTGATGCCGGACACGCCCACGTCCGACAGCGCTTCGCGCACTTCGTCGAGCTTGAACGGCTTGATGACTGCGATGATGAGTTTCATCCGGGTTCTCCTTGGGGCAGGCTCGCTTCAGCCTGCCCGGCCTGCAGCGGTGATTAGAAAGTCTTGGTGAGCGAGGCCCAGGCCGCCGCCTTGCCCAGGTAGCGGCCGCGGTTGGCGCTGGTGTACACCGACTCCTTGGCATTGGTGTCGACGTAGGCCACCGCCAGCGAGAAGCCCTTGCCGAGATCCTTGGTCAGGCCGATTTTCCAGTCGGTGTACGACGCGTCGCTGAAGTGCGCCACGCCCTGGTAGCCCACGTGCGCATTCAGCGTCAGGTCCCAGAAGTTCAGCGGCACGTTGGCCGTCAGGTCGACGTAGTAGCTGTTCTTGCTGTCGTTGAAGCCAAACAGGTTGGTCACCGAATGGGAGTACTTCAGGAATACCGGACCCCAGCCGATGCCGGCGTACAGCTCGGTCGTATAGGGACGCGGGTTGTTGTAGCCGCCCGGGTAGTAGTAGGTCAGCACGCCCAGGTCGTAGTTGAATTCGAGGTCGGACACCTTGAAGGTGTTCTTGAAGCCACCGTAGAAATCCATTTCCACCGGTGCCGACACCGAGGGGTTGGCGTCCTCGAGCCAGCTGATGCTCGAGTTCCAGTTGCCCACGTAGAAGCCGCTCGAATGGGCGTAGTCGAAGCCGCCCTGGATGGCCGGGCGCAGGTTGGTCTGGCTGATGCCGCGATAGCGGTAGTCAGAGACCAGCGACACGTTGGCCGTAAAGGTATGCGGCGATGCCGGCTCGGCAGCGGCGGCGGCGGCGGGCGCTGCTGCCGCGTCGGTGCTTTGGGCATACGCGGTGGCGGCTGCGCCGGACAGGACGACCGCGCTGACGGCAAGGGCCAACTTCTTCATGAATTTCTTCTCCTTTTCCTGGGATGGCTCGGATTTCGTTTATGGATTTTGGTAAGGCAGGTGCAATCACTACTGCAACTGCCATGCCAGCTGAGCGGAAATTGCCGGTCGATGACTTCGTGGCGGCGGCGCCGGTGACCCAAGCCGCGCTTCAATCTGCCTTGCATCAAAGCCCGATGCCGTGAAAAGGTGTGAAGGCAGGCACGCCGGAGCTTTCCCCCACGTGCCGCACCGGCGATAATTGAGACCTGACGGTGGCAGCGTGCGCCCGCACCAGGGAATTCCGCCCGCATTCAGGGCGCCCAAAACCAGTGCGAAAGCGCGCGATACGCCAGATGCCTACCGGGATTGGCACCAGTTAGGTGCGCAAAGGAGAAACCATGAAACCGACCGATCTCTTCAACGACCTGCAGAACAAGGTCAGCGAGGCGCTGCGCAATTCGCCGGCAAGGGACATCGAGAAGAATGTGCGCAGCATGATGACGCAGGGCTTCGCCCGGCTCGACCTGGTCACCCGCGAGGAATTCGACGTGCAATCGCAGGTGCTGGCCCGTACCCGCGCCCGGCTGGAAGAGCTGGAAGCCCGCGTGGCCGAACTCGAGCGCCGCGCCGGCATCCCGCCCGGCGCCGGTGCGGTGGACTCCACCGGAGGCGCGTGAGACCGCCAGTCCGCGCTGACCACACCAGCCTGCCTGAAGGCCGCCAATCCTGGCGGCCTTTTTCGTTAACGATTCGATGACATGGAGGGCCTGACATGAGTCTTGCCGTCCTGCGCAGCCGCGCGCTGACCGGCATCGCCGCGCCCCCGGTGCGCGTGGAAACGCACCTGGCCAACGGCCTGCCGGTGTTCACCATCGTCGGCCTGGCCGACACCGGCGTGCGCGAGAGCCGCGAGCGCGTGCGCGCCGCCATCCTCAACAGCGGCTACGAATTTCCCAACCGGCGCATCACCGTCAACCTGGCCCCGGCCGACCTGCCCAAGGAATCGGGGCGCTTCGACCTGGCCATCGCGCTGGGCATCCTCGCCGCCAGTGGCCAGATCCCGTCCGAGGCGCTCGACGCCCACGAATTCGCCGCCGAGCTGTCGTTGTCGGGCGAGCTGCGGCCGGTGCGCGGCGCGCTGGCCATGGCGATGTGCCTGGCGCAGGACAACGCCGCATGCCACGCGGCCGGCGCCGCCCCACGCGCTTTCCTGGTGGCCCGCGACAATGGCCCCGAAGCGGCATTGATCGAAGACCTGGCCGTCCACGCCGCCGCCACGCTGCGCGAGGTATGCGAGCACCTCGGTGGCCAGCCGGACGCGCGCCTGCCGCGCGCCGCCCCCGCCGCGCTGCCGAAGTCGAGCGCCAGCGGACCCGACATGCGCGACGTGCGCGGCCAGGCGCAGGCGCGCCGGGCCATGGAAGTCGCCGCCGCGGGACAGCATTCGGCCTTGCTGGTGGGCCCGCCAGGCACCGGCAAGTCGATGCTGGCGCAACGGCTGCCGGGCCTGCTGCCGCCGATGTCGCTGCAGGAGGCGCTGGAATCCGCGGCGGTCATGAGCCTGACGCCGGGCGGCTTCCGCACCGAACTGTGGGGCCGGCGCCCCTGCCGCGCGCCGCACCACACCGCGTCGGGCCCGGCCATGGTCGGCGGCGGCGGCAACCCGCGGCCGGGCGAGATCTCGCTGGCGCACCACGGGGTCCTGTTCCTGGATGAATTGCCCGAATTCGACCGCCGGGTGCTCGAAGTCCTGCGCGAGCCGCTGGAGTCCGGTCGCATCACCATCGCGCGCGCCAATGGGCACGCCGACTTTCCCGCGTGCTTCCAGTTCGTGGCGGCGATGAACCCGTGCCCGTGCGGCTACCTCGGGCATCCCGACCGGCCATGCCGCTGCACCCCCGACCAGGTGCGCCGCTACCAGTCGCGCATTTCCGGGCCGATGCTCGACCGGATCGACCTGCAGATCGAAGTGCCCGCCCAGGACCAGGGCGAGATGCTCGACGGCCCGCCGGGCGAGCCCAGCGCCGCGGTGCGCGAGCGCGTGCTGGCGGCGCGGGCGCTGCAGCTGTCGCGGCAAGGCAAGCCCAACAGCGAACTGGGCGGCCGCGAGATCGAGCAGCACTGCGTGCTGGAGCCGCAGGCACAGGCGCTGCTGCGCGGCGCGATGACTCGGCTGGCGTGGTCGGCGCGCTCGTACTTCCGCGTGCTGAAGGTGGCGCGCACGGTTGCCGACCTCGATCGCGCCGAGGTGCTGACCGCCAGCCACGTGGGCGAGGCGATCCAGTACCGGCGGGCGCTGCGGATGGCCGGCTAGCGCCAGCCGCGGCGAAGCGGCGGGGACAGCCTCGATCCGGACGACCGGCGCGCCGGTCCGCAGTTGGCGGTGGCGGCGGCGGTCAGGCTTCCTCCGACCACTGCACGCCCTCGCGCGCCATGAACGCCGAAGACGCCGCCGGCCCCCAGGTGCCGGCGGTGTAGGGCCGCGGGCCTTCGTCCTGGTGCCGCCAGGCTTCCAGGATCGGATCGACCCAGGTCCACGCGGCCTGCAGCTCGTCGCGTCGCACGAACAGCGCCAGCCGGCCCCGGATCACGTCGAGCAACAGCCGCTCGTAGGCTTCGGCGCGGCGCGTGGTGAAGGCCGAGTCCAGGTTCAGCGCCAGGCTCAGCGGCTTGAGCTTCATGCCTTCGCCCGGCTGCTTGACCATCAGCATCAGCCGCACCGACTCTTCCGGCTGCAGCCGGATCACCATGCGGTTGGCGCGCAGCGTGCTGCCGGGATCGAAGATCGAGTGCGGCACCCCGGCAAACTGGATCACCACCTCGGTCACCCGTTCCTGCATGCGCTTGCCGGTGCGCAGGTAGAACGGCACCTTGTTCCAGCGCCAGGTACCCAGCTCCGCGCGCATCGCGACGAAGGTCTCGGTGCGGCTGTCCGCCGGGATGCCGTCTTCCTGCAGGTAGCCGGGCACCAGCTCGCCGCCGATGGCGCCCGCGGTGTACTGGCCGCGCACCGTGTTGCGGCGCACGTCCTCGGGCGACATCGGGCGCAATGAGCGCAACACCTTGAGCTTCTCGTCGCGCACGGCGTCCGAGTTCAGCGATGCGGGCGGCTCCATGGCCAGGATGCTGACCAGTTGCAGCAGGTGGTTCTGGATCATGTCGCGCATGGCGCCGGCCTCGTCGTAGAAGCCGCCGCGCGAGCCCACGCCGACCGTCTCGGCCACGGTGATCTGCACGCTGCACACGAACGGCGTGCGCCACAGCGGCTCGAAAATCGAATTGCCGAAGCGCAGCGCCATCAGGTTCTGCACCGTCTCCTTGCCGAGGTAGTGGTCGATCCGGTAGGTGCGGTCTTCGCTGAAGTAGCGCGTCACTACCTCGCTGATGGCAATGGCCGAGGCGAGGTCGACCCCCAGCGGCTTCTCCAGCACCAGCCGGGTGTCGTCGGCAATCAGGCCGTGCCCGGCCAGGTTGTCGCAGGTCTGGGCGAACAGGCCCGGCGGCATCGCCATGTAGTAGATGCGCAGCGCTTCGCTGCGCAGCGCCTTCCCCAGCGTCTCGTAGTGGCCGGGCTGCGAGGCATCGACCCGGACGAAGTCGAGCCGCTGCAGGAACGCGCGCCACTTGTCGGGATCGAGGTAGCGCGCATCGACGAACGGCTGCGCGCGCTCGTCGGCAAAACGCGCGAAGGCTGCGGCATCCCATTCATGGCGGCCCACGCCGATGATGCGCGTGCCCTCGGGCAGGTTGCCGTCGCGATGGCACATGTACAGCGAGGGCAGCAGCTTGCGGGCCGACAGGTCGCCGGTGCCGCCGAAGATCACAAGATCCACCGGCCGTGGATCGGGCGTGCCGAAGGAGGAAGCTGAAAACGCGGAACGGGCGGTAGGCATGGCGGGCTCCTTGCTTGCCGGGAACACCGGCGCGATGTGGGTCGGGCAGCGCGAGCCCGGCCGGCACGCGCGGCAAGCCGCATGAACCATGCCAGTGAGCACGCTGGCCCCCACCCCGGCGCAGGCACAGGCGCGGGTCACAGCGCGCCCGGCACGATGCCGCGGCATGGACCGCCATACTTTGCGCCCCCAGCGTGACAGGCGAACCATGCCGGGCGCCGCGCCGCAGCGACGAAAGGGAGGAAGGCCTAAAGCGGCCCCGGCGGGCCGCGGCGATCCCTACGCGCGTTTTCCGATTGGCGTCGCCACCGGCGGCTCGACCGGCGGCGGCACCGGATCTTCTTCCGGCGGCAATGGCAAGTCGGGAGGCACGCCCGGCGGCGACGGTTCTTCCACCGGAGGCACGGTGTGGCGCGGCAGCATGCGCGCGCCGGCGCGGGGAATCGGCGAGGCTGGCATTTGGGGCTCTCCGTGGCCGGGGGGTTCCCCTCATTGAAGCAAACCCCGAGGGTTGGCGCCAGTGCCGGCGCTCAGGCGTGCTGCCGGCGCACGAAGAACAGCGCCGCGCCAACCGCCATCAGCACGCTGCCGAAGAAGCGGTTCTGCCAGCGCACCGCGCGCGCGTTGCGGAACAGGCCCTGCATGCGCGAGGCCAGCAGCGCGTAGCCGTGCATCACCACCAGGTCGACGCAGCACATGGTCAGCGCCAGGATGGCCAGCTGCGGCGCCAGCGGGTGGTTCGGGTCGATAAACTGCGGTAGCACCGCGACCATGAAGATGATGCCCTTGGGATTGGTCACGTTGGTCAGCAGCCCGGTGGCGAAGCGCCGGCGTGGGCTCATCACGGCCACGCGGGCGGGACCCTCGCTGGCGCCTTCGCTGCTTTGCACCTTCGCGCGCCACTGCTGCAAGCCCAGGTAAATCAGATACAGCGCGCCCACGGTCTTCACCACCATGAAGGCCTGCTCCGAGGCCAGCAGCAGCGCGCCCAGCCCGCCGCCGGCCACCAGCAGCACGATTACCAACCCCGTCTGCAGGCCGAAGATCGTGGTGGTGGTCTTGCGCAGGCCATACGACAGGCCGTGGCTCATCGACAGCACCGCCCCCGATCCCGGCGACACCGCAATCACCCAGCACGCCGCGAAATAAGCCAGCCACACTTCCCAACGCATTTCGATTCTCCTAGACGACAACTGCCCGACAACTGCCGCCGCCGCACTGACGCGGCCCGGCGCAAACCCTGTATTCCTGCGGCGTCCTGCGGGACCTCAGAACGGGTGGAAGCCGCCGAGGAACTGCTCCACCTGCTCGGCCTGGCGCTGGTCGCGCGCGGCGTCGCCGGACTCCAGCACCACCGCCTGGTAGGCGCGCGCGCCCACCGCCACCAGCCGCGCGGTCAGCCGCCGCGGCGACTGGTCCTGCGGCGACACGCCGCTGGCCTGCACTTCCACGCCGGCCAGCGGCCGCCCCGGCTTGTCGGCGGTCGTGATCGTGACCGGGCGCGTACGCGCCGGCTCGCCCGACGACGTGCCCAGGTTGGCCAGCAGGCCCGCCTGCATCGCCGCCAGCGCCTCGCGCCGCAGCGCTTCGTCGTCGGCAGGCAGCGTGACCACGCCCACGGCGAATAGCGTGTCGTCGACGCGCGCCGCCTCCATCGTCATCGGCAGCTTGCGGCCGGCGATGGTGACGTCGCGCGCGGCGCTGCTGGGCTTGCCGGGGTAGAGCGCGGCGTAGGCGCCCTCGCCGGACTGGATCGTGCGCCAGTCATAGCGGGGCGAACAGGCGCAGAGGGCCAGCGCCGCGCATACGGCGGCGCGGCGCAGCATGGGACTGCGGGCCAGGGCGGCCAGGCTCGACGACTGGGGCGAAAGAGGACGCATGGGGAAGCGTGTGGCGGACAGCGCGCGCAGGCCATGGAGCGGCTCTGGCGGCCGCCGTCGCCTGCGGGCGGAAACCGGTATTATCGCGGAAGTGGCGCCCCGGTGCATGGTGCGCCGCCTGACAGTCTTTCCCGACCGCATGCCTGTTCCCGCCCTGCCCCGCCTCGCCGTACCAGCCCGGTCCGCGCTGCTCCGACTAGCGCAACTGGCGCGACTGGCCGCCTGCACGCTGCTGGCAACGGCCGCCGGCGCGGCGCTGGCCGCGGGCACGGCGCACCTGCCTGCCGCCACCGACCTGGCCGCGCATGGCGCCGAGGCCGCGCAACGTGGCGAGCCGCTGGTGCTGCTGGTGTCGATGCCAGGATGCGGCTATTGCGACGCGGTGCGCCGCAACTACCTCGGCCCGCAGGCCGCCGCCGGCGAGATCGCGGTGCGCGAGCTCGACCTGACCGCCGCCACGCCGCTGCGCGATGCCGACGGCAGCATGACCACCGCGCGCGACTGGGCGCGGGCGCACCAGGTGCGGGTGGCGCCGACGGTGCTGTTCCTCGATCGCCAGGGCCGCGCCGCCGCCAGTCCGCTGCGCGGCATGCAGCCCGATTTCTACGGCGCCTACCTGGAGCAGGCGCTGGACCAGGCACGCGCCGCCATCGCCACACGGCGCTGAACCGCGCGGTGGCGCCGGCATTGCGACAGATTGACGCAAGCAGACCGCGCGCAACACCGCGGCGCCCGCGGCATTAGAATGTGTCGTTGCCCGAAGAGAATTCGCCTTCCTCCGCCTCCCATGACCACTTCCACTTCCGCCAAGTCCTCCCGCAAGCCCTGGCCCATCGTCGCCGCAGTCGTCGTACTGGCGCTGCTGGGCTGGTTCGGCTACCGCGCGCTGGCGCCCTCCAACGCCGCGCCGGCCGCCACGTTCACGCTGCTGTCGGGCGAGAAGGTCAGCACCGCCGACCTGAAGGGCAAGGTCTACCTGGTCAATTTCTGGGCCACCAGCTGCGCCACCTGCGTCAAGGAAATGCCCGACATGGTCAAGACCTACGAGCAGTTCAAGGGCAAGGGGCTGGAGTTCGTCGCCGTGGCGATGAACTATGACCCGCCGATGTACGTGATGAACTACGCCAAGACGCGCGGGCTGCCGTTCAAGGTCGCGATGGATTCGGACGGGTCCGCCGCCAGGGCCTTCGGCAATGTGCAGCTGACGCCGACCACCTTCGTGGTCGACAAGGACGGACGCATCCTCAAGCGTTATGTCGGCGAGCCCGAGTGGGATGCGCTGCACAAGCTGCTGGACGGCGCGCTGGCAAAGTCTGCGTAACGCTGTCACCCGCCGCCGCCCGCAACATTCAGGAAAAGGTGCTCATCGAGCACCTTTCTTATTGGTTCGTGCCCCATCCCGCGCAAAGCGGCTTGCACTGCCGGGCTGTATGGATATACAGTTAGCGCCAGCTTTTTTTGCCCGCCCCATTCCTCTTTCCTGCCTGTGTCACTCGACCTTGCCCCCGCCGCGGACCTCGAATCCGCCCTTGCCCCCGATGCGGCCGACGCAGGCCCCGCCTACCTGTCCAGGCTCAACCCGGAGCAGCGCGCCGCGGTCGAGCACGGCAGCGACGGGCCGCTGCTGATCATCGCCGGCGCGGGCTCGGGCAAGACCAACACGCTGGCGCACCGGGTCGCGCACCTGGTGCTGGGCGGCGCCGATCCGCGCCGCATCCTGCTGCTGACCTTCTCGCGCCGCGCCGCCGCCGAAATGGGCCGGCGCGTCGAGCGCATCGTCGACCAGGCGCTGGGCACGCAGACCGGCGCGGGCCGCGCGGCGCTGCAGTGGTCGGGCACCTTCCACGCCATCGGCGCGCGCCTGCTGCGCGAGTACGCCGAGACGCTGGGCCTGTCGCCCGCCTTCACCATCAGCGACCGCGGCGATGCGGCCGACCTGATGCACGTGGTGCGCCACGACCTGGGCCTGTCCGAGACCGCGAGCCGCTTTCCCAAGAAAGAGACCTGCCTGTCGATCTACTCGCGCGTGGTCAACACGCAGGCGCCGCTGGAGGACGTGCTCAAGCAGCAGTTCCCGCGCTACGCGATGTGGGCCGATGCGCTGCGCACGCTGTTTGCCGGCTATGTCGAGGCCAAGCAGAAGCAGCACGTGCTCGACTACGACGACCTGCTGCTGTACTGGGCGCAGGCCATGGCAGAGCCGGCCATCGCGCAGGACATCGGCGCGCGCTTCGACCACGTCCTGGTCGACGAATACCAGGACACCAACGCACTGCAGGCGTCGATCCTGCTGGCCATGCGGCCCGATGGCCGCGGCCTGACCGTGGTCGGCGACGATGCGCAGTCGATCTACGCGTTCCGCGGTGCGACCGTGCGCAATATCCTCGATTTCCCGCAGCAGTTCACGCCGCCCGCGCAGCAGGTGACGCTGTCGCGGAACTACCGCTCGACGCAGCCGATCCTGCAGGCCGCCAACGCCGTGATCGGACTGGCGGCCGAGCGCTATACCAAGGATCTCTGGTCCGAGCGGCTGTCGGCCGAGAAGCCCGGCATCATCGTCGTCAACGACGAGGCCGACCAGGCGCGCTACGTGGTCGAGCAGGTGCTGGCGCGGCGCGAGGCCGGCCTGGCGCTGATGGCGCAGGCGGTGCTGTTCCGCGCCGCCGACCACAGCGCGCAGGTGGAGATCGAGCTGGCGCGGCGCAATATCCCGTTCGTGAAGTTCGGCGGGCTCAAGTTCCTGGAATCGACGCACGTGAAAGACGTGCTGGCCGTGGTGCGCTGGCTGGAAAACCCGCGCGACCGCATGGCAGGCTTCCGCACGCTGCAGCTGCTGCCGGGCATCGGCCCCAAGACCGCGGCACGTGTGCTCGACGCGCTGGCGCTGGCCACCGAGCCGCTGTTCTCGCTGCAGGAATTCGAGCCGCCGCCGGCCGCTGCCCCCGCGTGGGCCGACCTGCTGACGCTGGCGCGCGCGCTGATGGCGCCGGCCTCGCCGTGGCCGTCGGAGTTCGAGCAGGTGCTGGCCTGGTACACGCCGCACCTCGAACGCCTGCACGACGACGCCGCCGCGCGCCAGGCCGACCTGCAGCAGCTGGAACGCATCGCCGCCACCTACGGCGCGCGCGAGCGCTTCCTGACCGAGCTGACGCTGGACCCGCCCAGTGCGTCGAGCGATGAATCCGGCGTGCCGTCGCGCGACGAGGACTACCTGATCCTGTCGACCATCCACTCGGCCAAGGGGCAGGAGTGGAAGGCAGTATATGTGCTCAATGCCGTCGATGGCTGCATGCCGAGCGACCTGGCGACGGGAACGACCGAAGAGATCGAGGAAGAACGGCGGCTGCTGTATGTGGCGATGACGCGCGCCAAGGACCATCTGGACGTCGTCGTGCCGCAGCGCTTCTACGTGCACCAGCAGGTGGGCTTTGGCGACCGGCATGTGTATGCGTCGCGCACGCGGTTCATCCCGAATCGCGTGATGCCGAATTTCCACAGCCGGGCATGGCCGCCGCCGCCGATGCCGGGCGAGGGGAAGGCAAAGCCGGCGCTGGCGCCGGTGGACCTGGCCAGCCGGATGCGGAATATGTGGCGGTAGTCTCGTCGCGCCGTTTTTCTCCCCTCTCCCGCGCGCGGGATAGGGGAGAAAACAAGCGGCGCGCTAGGGCTGTCGCCGCTTCCGGATCGCAGCGTTACCCCACCTTCTCCAGCAGCAACCCCTTCAGGTACTCCCCTTCCGGGAACGCCGCCAGCATCGGGTGATCGGTGCCGGCCGACAGCCTGCGCAGGATGCGCGCATCCGCCCGCGCATCGGTCATTGCGCCCGCCACGATCTTCTGGAACAGCTCCATGCTGATCGCGCCCGAGCACGAGTACGTGAACAGCAAACCGCCTGGCCGCAGCAGCTGCGTGCCGACCAGGTTGATCTCCTTGTACGCACGCGCGGCACGGTCGATATGCTGCGCCGACGGCGCGAACTTGGGCGGGTCCAGCACGATCAGGTCGAACTGACGCCCTTCGGCGCGGAATTCGCGCAGCGTCTTGAACACGTCAGCGTCGAGCCAGGTCGCGCGCTCCGGATCGAACCCGTTCAGGGTGACGTTGCCCGCGGCAATCTTCAGCGCCTCGCCCGACGAATCGATCGACGTCACCGACTTGGCCCCGCCGCGCAGCGCGGCCAGCGAGAAACCGCCTGTATAGCAGAAGCAGTTCAGCACCTCGCGCCCTTCGGCCAGGTCGCCCACCAGCTTGCGGTTGTCGCGCTGGTCGACGTAGAAGCCGGTCTTGTGGCCGTTGCGCACGTCGACGTAATAGCGCACGCCATGCTCGGTCACCGACAGCGCCGGATCGGGCTCCGCGCCGGCCAGCACGCCGGTCACCAGCTCCAGCCCCTCGCGCTGGCGCACGGCGGCGTCGGAGCGTTCATAGACGTTGGGGCAGCCAGTCTCCTTGACCAGCGCCTGCACGATCGCGGTCTTCCAGTGCTCCACGCCGGCCGCATTGAACTGGCACACCAGCTGGCCCGTTTCCCCACTGCCGTAGTAGTCGACGATCAGCCCCGGCAGCCGGTCCGATTCGCCGAAGATCAGGCGCACCGCATCGCTGTCCTTCACCCACTGGCGCCGGTAGGCGATGGCCGCGGCCACGCGGCGCTTGAACAGCGCGTGGTCGACCGGCTCGTTTTCGTCGAAGGTCCACACGCGCGCACGGATCTGCGATTCGGGGCTGTAGGCGGCCTTGGCCAGGAAGCGGCCGTCGGCGGCGCGCACGGTCACGGTCGAGCCCGGCTCGCAGCGGCCTTCGGTGGTGGCGATGCCGGTGGCATAGATCCACGGGTGGCGGCGCAGCAGCGATTTTTCCTTGCCGGGTTTCAGGGTGATGGTGTTCATGTCGGTATGGGGAGGATGCGTGCCGCAGCCGCGGTGTTTGGCTCCCTGCGGTGCGGCTCCCCTCTCCCGCCTGCGGGAGAGGGGTTGGGGGAGAGGGCGGGAGTGTCAACAAAGTGACGGGCGTCGGCATTGCCAGCGCCTGCCCTCTCCCCCGGCCCCTCTCCCGCGCGCGGGAGGGGGGAGCAAACAATCAGGAAAGATACGTCAGCGGTTACAGCACCACCTTCACCATCGGATGCGAAGTCAGCGCCCGGTACAGGTCGTCCAGCTGCTCGCGGCTGGTCACCCACACCGTCACGGTGAGTCCGAGATAGTTGCCCTTGCTCGAGGGCCGCATCTCCATCTTGCCCGCATGGAAGTCCGGATCGAACTCCTGCACCAGCGTGACGATGGCCTCGGCAAAGCCGTCCTGCATCGAGCCCATCACCTTGATCGGGAAATGGCTCGGGTATTCGATCAGCGACTGCTCCGGCGGGATATCGCCGGGCTTGTTGCCGCTGCCCTGGTTGTCGGAAGTCATGTCGTTTTCTCCGGCGCGGCCCGGCAAATCTCCAGGCCGCGCGTGCCAATCACTTGCGCTTGAACCACAGGCGGATGGTGTCCCACAGGCGGCCGAAGAAACCGGCCTCGGGCACTTCTTCCAGCGCCACCACGGGGAACTCGGCCACCTTGTTGGCGCCGTCCATCAGCTTGACCATGCCCACCTGCTGGCCCGCCGCGATCGGCGCGATCATCAGTTCCTGGCGCTCCAGCACCGGCTTCAGGCGACCGCCGGTGCCCTTGGGCACGGTGACGAAGGTCTCGTGCTGCACGCCGATCTTGACCGTGCCGGCCTTGCCCTTGTAGATCTCGGGCGTGGCCAGCACCTGCCCCTTGTCGTACAGGCGCAGCGTGTCGAAGAACTGGAAGCCGTAGTTGAGGATCTTCAGGCTTTCCTGCGTGCGCACCTGTTCGGTGGTGGTGCCGATCACGATCGAGATCAGGCGGCGCTGGCCGTTGGGCACGTTGGCCAGCGGACGCTGGGCCGACGAGATCAGGCAATAGCCGGCGGACTTGGTGTGGCCGGTCTTGACGCCGTCCACGGTCGGGTCGATGTACAGCAGGCGGTTGCGGTTGGGCTGCCTGATCTTGTTATAGGTGAACTCCTTCTGCGAGTACATGGCGTAGTACTCGGGGAAGTCCTTGATCAGGTGCGTGGTCAGCGTCGCCAGGTCCACCGCGGTGGTGTAGTGGTTCGGGTCGGGAATGCCGTCGGTGTTGGTGAAGTGGGTGCTCTTCATGCCCATGCGCTGGGCCTCGCGGTTCATCATCGCGACGAAGCCCTCTTCCGAGCCGCCCACTGCCTCGGCCAGCGCCAGCGCGGCGTCGTTGCCCGACTGCACGATCAGGCCCAGCAGCAGGTCCTGCACGCTGACCGGCTTGTTGGGCTCGATGAACATGCGTGACTCGTCGCTTTTGACCTTGAGCACGAGGTTGGTCGGCACCACGGTCTGTTCCAGCGTCAGGCGCTTTTCCTTGAGTGCCTCGAACGCCAGGTAGGCGGTCATCAGCTTGGTCAGCGAGGCCGGCTCGATGCGCTGGTCGGCATTCTGCGAGGCCAGCGCCTGGCCGCTGGTCACGTCATACAGCATCCACGACTTGGCGGCGACCTGCGGCATCGGCACGCCCTGCGCAAGGACGGCGGCGGGCGCGGCGGCCAGCGTGGCCGTGGCGACGGCAGCGACGATGGCGGCGGGTGCAAAGGCGGAGGAAAGGCGTGTCGTGGCTCTATTCAGCATTGTTTCTGTTTCCGACAAGAAAGGGATCGTGCGGGACGGGATGGCGCGGTGACGAAGCTGCGCCGCTCACCGGTCCCACGCGTTGACGACGAGCTGCTTGATCAGGTGCAGCTTGCGGTGAAAGAAATGGTCGGCGCCGGGGATGACGATCACCGGCAGCTCCTGCGGGCGCGCCCAGTCGAATACGCTGGCGAGCGGCACGGTGTCATCCTGCTCGCCGTGTATGACGATGGTGTCGGCGGGCACCTCGGCCACCTGCCAGCGGCTCGCTGCGGTGCCGACCAGCACCAGGCGCTGCGCCGGCGTGCCGGCCTCGGCCAGGCGCCGGGCCACGTGCGTGCTGACAAAGCTGCCGAAGGAGAAGCCGCCCAGCGCCAGCGGCAGCGTCGCGGCCTGCGCCGACCACGCGGTCTGCTCGCGCATCCAGGCGACGACTGCCAGCAGGTCGTCCTGCTCGCCGACGCCATTGTCATGCTCGCCGGCGGTCGCGCCGACGCCGCGGAAGTTGGGGCGCACGGTGGCATAGCCCAGCTGCACGAAGGCGCGCGCCAGCGTCTGCGCGACCTTGTTGTCCTTGGTGCCGCCGAACAGCGGATGCGGGTGGGCAACCAGCGCCAGGCCCCGTGGCTCGCCTTGCGGCAGGTCCACCGAAACGTCGATCGCGCCGACGGGGCCGGCGATGGAAAGTACCTGGGTATGCGCGTTCATAGGACGGTCAGGGCAATCAGGAGGCAATCAGGAGGCGGTCAGGATGGCGCTTCAGGATGGTGATACGCCGGCTGGCTCTACCCGGAAATCCCGGGGCAAGAAATGAAAAAACCGTCCGGCGTGCGGGCGGCGGGGTCTGGCATCGGCGCTGCGGCATCGGCAGCGCCTTGGGCTTCGTTCCCGTTCAGCGGTCCACCATCAGCCGCTCGACCGGCTTGCCGTTGAGCAGGTGGCTGTCGATGATTTCATCGATGTCGTGCTCGTCCACATACGTGTACCAAATTGCCTCGGGGTAGACCACCAGCACCGGCCCGAGTTCACACCGGTTCAGGCAGCCCGCCTTGTTGATGCGCACGCGGCCTTCGCCGCCGGCGATGCCGAGTTCCTTGCAGCGCTTCTTGGCGTATTCCTGCATGGCCTTGGCGTTGAAATTGGCGCAGCAGTTCTCGCCGGCCTCGCGCTGGTTCAGGCAGAAGAAGACGTGGTGCTGGTAGTAGCTGCTCATGCGATGCGGTGACAAGGAGGGCGGGCCCGCGCGGCGGCACGACCGCGGGACGTTGAACGGAAGCTCGGAATTATACGGCGTCACGGCGGCACGCCCGCGCCTTCCGGCACCCGCGCAACGCCATTGACCGCGCATGCCGGCCGCGCAGGTGGCGCCTCGGCCACCTTTGCCCGCGCCGGCATTCCGAATCCCCGGAAGCCGGGATTCCGGATTTCCGGAATCCCGGAGGCCCCGCGTCTTGGCAAGACCCGCGTTTCCTTGTGAATCAATCAGTTAACGATACCGGTTGGACTGGCATGCCGGTTGCAAATTCCCGTCCCTGAACGCGCCGCAACCGTGACGGCGCGCGCCCGCGGCGCCATCGCCCCGGGTACGGTCAACACCGAGGACGACACCATGAAGAAACCCTTCTACAAGATCCTGTATGTGCAGGTGCTGTTCGCCATCCTGGTCGGCATCCTGCTGGGCCACTACTGGCCCGATACGGGCGTGGCCATGAAGCCGCTGGGCGATGGCTTCATCAAGCTGATCAAGATGATCATCGGCCCGATCATCTTCTGTACCGTGGTGACCGGCATGGCCGGCATGAGCGACATGAAGAAGGTCGGCCGCGTCGGCGGCAAGGCGCTGCTCTACTTTGAAGTGGTGTCGACCTTCGCGCTGCTGATCGGCCTGGGCGCCGCGCACCTGCTCAAGCCGGGCGTGGGCTTCAACATCGACCCGTCGACGCTGGACACCAAGGCGATCGCGCAATACGTGTCGAAGGCGCACGGCCAGAGCACGGTCGAGTTCTTCATGCACATCATCCCGGAAACGGTCTTCAGCGCCTTCGCCAACGGCGACATCCTGCAGATCCTGCTGGTGTCGCTGTTCTTCGGCGCCGCGCTGGCCACGCTCGGCGAACGCGCCCGCTTCGTGGTGCAGCTGATCGAGCAGGTCTCCAAGGTGTTCTTCCACATCGTGCACGTGATCACCAAGGTGGCCCCGATCGGCGCCTTCGGCGCGATGGCGTTCACCATCGGCAAGTACGGCCTGGGTTCGCTGGTGCCGCTGCTCAAGCTGATCGGCACCTTCTACTTCACGGCCATCATCTTCGTGCTGGTGGTGCTGGGCACGATCGCGCGCATGACCGGCTTCAGCATCGTGCGCTTTATCTCGTACATCAAGGAAGAGCTGCTGATCGTGCTTGGCACCAGCTCGTCCGAGGCCGCGCTGCCGCACATGATGGAGAAGCTGGAGAAGCTGGGCTGCTCCAAGTCGGTGGTGGGCCTGGTGGTGCCTACCGGCTATTCGTTCAACCTGGACGGCACCAACATCTACATGACGATGGCGGTGATCTTCATCGCGCAGGCGACCGGCATCGAACTGACGTGGATGCAGCAGCTGACCATCCTGGCGGTGGCGATGATCACCTCCAAGGGCGCCAGCGGCGTGACCGGATCGGGCTTCATCACGCTGGCCGCGACGCTGGCGGTGGTGCCGACCATCCCGGTGGCCGGCATGGTGCTGATCCTGGGCATCGACCGCTTCATGAGCGAGTGCCGCGCGCTGACCAACATCATCGGCAACGGCGTGGCCACGGTGGTGGTGTCGGCGTGGGAACGCGAGCTTGACCGCAAGCGCCTGGCGCAGGTGCTGCAGGGCGGCGGCGATGCCGGCGATCTGGCCCAGGCCGGCCAGGGCGCCCGCTAAGTACACCGCTGCGCGGGCGGCTGCATCGGCGTCTGCCCCGGCCGCCCGCCAGCGGGTATCATCGGCACGACAGCCCTTGCGCGCGCCGATGCCCCATTCCGACGATTTCCTAGCCGTGCATGATCCTGCCGCCACCCGCGCGGTGCATGCGCCGGACACCGGCAGCAGCCGGTGGTGGGTCTTCGCCGCCGCACTGGCGGCCGGGCTGCTGCTGTTGTGCGGGCTGACCTGGCTGGTGTCGTTCCAGCGCGGCCTGGCCGCGCTGCAGCAGAGCACCGCGACGCGTGCCGACCGCTACGCCGCCACCCTCGAAAGCACCCTCGACCGCTACGAATTCCTGCCCGCGCTGGTGTCGCTGCACCCCTTCGTGCGCGGGCTGCTCGAATCCCCAAACGACCCGACGCGCGTCGCCGCCGCCAACCAGTACCTGGAAGAGGTCAACCGGCGCGCACATGCTTCGGCCACGTACGTGATTGCCGCCAACGGCATCGCGCTGGCCGCCAGCAACCATAACCAGCCCGGCAGCTTCGTCGGCACCGACTACCGCTTCCGCCCCTACTTCCAGATCGCCGCGGGCGGCAGGATGGGCCGCTTCTACGCCATCGGCATCACCAGCGACGAACCGGGCTATTACCTCGCGCAACCGGTGGAATCCAATGGCAAGGTCGTCGGCGTCACCGTGGTCAAGCTCAACCTGGAGTGGTTCCAGCGTGCCGGCAGCGGCGCCGAGCCGCTGATGGTCAGCGACGACCACGGCGTGATCTTCCTGTCATCGGTGCCGGCCTGGCAGTACCGCACGCTGCAACCGCTGCCGCCGGCATTGCAGGCCGAGATGGAAAACACGCGCCAGTACCACGGCCGCGCCGTCACGCCGCTGCCGCTGGAGCCGCTCGACTCGCTCGTCACGCGCTGGCTCGCGCAGACCACGCTGGGCGCCAACGCGCGGCTGGTGCGCGTGCGCGACGACTCGCCCGCCGCCCGCACCACTTTTACCCCCGACGCCACCGCGCGCGCCGACCGCTACCTCGAACTGGGCCGCACCGTGGGCCCGGCCGACTGGACCATGCAGGTGATGGCGCCGCTGGAGCCGGTGCTGGCCAACGCGCGCAACGCCACCGTGGCCGCGGCGCTGGCCTATGCCTGCATCTGCCTGCTGCTGGTCAACTGGCGCCAGCGCCGCCAGCGCGCGCGCGACGTGCAGTACAGCCGCCGGCTACTGGAAGCGGCCTACGACGAACTGGAGCGCCGCGTGGAAGCGCGTACCGCCGACCTGATGGCGATCAACGAGAAGCTCGAGGAACAGGTTGCCGAGCGCACCCGCGCCGAAAGCGAGCTGCGCGCGGCGCAGGACGAACTGGTGCAAGCCAGCAAGCTGGCCGCGCTGGGACAGATGGCGGCCGGCATCACGCACGAGCTGAACCAGCCGCTGGCGGCGCTGCGCACCTTCTCGGACAACACCCGCGTGCTGCTGGAGCGCGGCCAGCTGGCCGCGGCAGAAGGCAACCTGGCTGCCATCGCCGACCTGACCGAGCGCATGGGCAAGATCACCAGCCAGCTCAAGCTGTTCGCCGGCAAGGCGCGCCCGGTGCGGCGGCCGGTGGTGGTGCGCACGGCGCTCGACCACGTGCTGGCGCTGCTGGCGCCGCGGCTGGGTGCGGTGAAGGTCAACGTGGCCGGCCTCGACGAACAGCCCGGCCTGTCCGTGCGTGCCGACGAACTCAAGCTTGAGCAGGTGCTGCTGAACCTGATCGGCAATGCGCTCGACGCCATCGCCTCGGCGGCGCCCGCGCAAGGCCGCATCGACATCGAGGTGCAGACCAATGCCGGCACCAACGGCGGCACCAACAGCGGCACCATCACCCTCGCCGTGCGCGACAACGGCACCGGCATCGCGCCGGAAGCGCTGCCGCGCCTGTTCGAGCCCTTCTTCACCACCAAGGAAACCGGGCAGGGCCTGGGGCTGGGGCTGGCGATCTCGTCATCGATCGTGCGCGAGTTCGGCGGCCAGCTCAGCGTGGCCAACATGCCCGGCGGCGGCGCGCAATTCACTCTGGTGCTGGCAGGCGCGCCGGCCAGCTCCGGCGCGAACGAGGCGCTGCCGGTTTCCACTCCCCAATGAGCATTGCCATGCAAGACGGTCTGCGTGTCCTGTTTGTCGAAGACGAGCCGCTGGTGCGGCAGGCTACCGCGCAAAGCCTGGAGCTTGCGGGCTTTACCGTGCTGGCGCTGCCTTCGGCAGAAGCCGCCATGCCGCATCTGCATGCGGGCTTTCCCGGCGTCGTGGTGACCGACGTGCGCTTGCCCGGCGCCAGCGGGCTTGACCTGCTGCAGCACTGCCGCAATGCGGCGCCAGGCGTGCCGGTGGTGCTGGTGACGGGGCATGGCGATATCACGATGGCCGTGCAGGCGATGCGTGAAGGCGCCTATGACTTTATCGAGAAGCCGTTCGGAGCCGACCGGCTGACCGACACCGTCCGTCGCGCACTCGAGCGGCGCGCGCTCGAACTGGAGAACCAGGCGTTGCGGCGCGAGCTGGCTGGTCCCGCGGCCGGTACGCGGATCATCGGGCGTTCGCCGGCGATCGAGCAGGTGCGGGCTCTGGTTGCCAACGTGGCCCCGACCGACGTGCCGGTGATGATCAACGGCGAGACCGGCACCGGCAAGGAGCTGGTGGCACGCAGCCTGCATGCGCTGTCCGGCCGCGCCGAGGGGCCTTTTATCGCGCTGAACTGCGGGGCGGTGCCTGAGGCCATCTTCGAGAGCGAGATGTTCGGACATGAAGCTGGTGCCTTCACCGGCGCAGGCAAGCGACGTATCGGCAAGCTGGAGCATGCTTCGGGCGGCACGCTCTTCCTCGACGAGATCGAGAGCATGCCGCTGGCGCTGCAGGTCAAGCTGTTGCGGGTGCTGCAGGAAGGAACGCTGGAGCGGCTGGGGTCGAATGCGTCGGTGAAGATCGATGTGCGGATCGTGGCGGCGGCTAAGGGGGATATGGATGCGCTGGTGGCGCAAGGTTCGTTTCGTGAGGACCTCTATTACCGGCTGAATGTGGTCACGATTGCGCTGCCTCCGCTGCGGGAACGGCGCGAGGATATCGTGGCGTTGTTCGAGCATTTCATGCTGGTGGCGGCGGTACGTTATCAGCGGCCGGCGCCGATTTTGTCGGAGGCGCAGCGGCAGGGGCTGCAGCAGCGGCCTTGGCCTGGGAATGTGCGGGAGTTGCGGAATGCGGCGGACCGGCTGGTGCTGGGGGTGCCTGAGGGCGGGCAAGCGGGTGCGCATGCGGCGACTGCGGACGAGACCGCGCCGCTGCGGGAGAGGATGGAGCGGTATGAGCGGGCGGTGATTGCCGATGCGCTGGCGCGGACGGGGGGTGCTGTCAGTCAGGCTGCTGATTTGCTGCAGGTTGGCAAGGCTACGCTGTATGACAAGATCAAGCGGTATGGGCTTTGATGTTGGCTTGTCATTGGCTGTTCACCTTGTTGCCATGTGGGCGTCACATTGGTTTTCTATGCTTCGTGGGCGGTTGTGGCATTGGCAGGTGCCCTGCCGGCTGTATCAGTCTTCGTGGTAATTGATGGCCCCGCGGTTTATGCGGGGCGTTTTTTTGTGGGCTTATTAGGTGCATGTCGCTGTTGATGACATGCTGTCGGCGGTTGAACCGCCTGGTTCCGCCCTCCTGGGCGGGTCACTTTTTGTCCGAGCGACAAAAAGTAACCAAAAAGCGCGTTTACGGCCCTGCGGGCGGCCACTCTTATCGTAGTATGCGGCGGTTTTCGTACGGGGCTTTGCTTCGTTGCAGGGCAGGACTGCCTGACGCCCTGGTGCGCCACGATGGCTCGGGATAGCAGCGATGTTTGAACGAGCCCAGAGCTGGGCGTGGCCCCTGCTGCGGGCGGCATGGTAGGAACGCCTTCGGCTGCGCTGCGCGCCGGCCCTAAGGGCAAGGCCGCCGCCCCACGTCCTCGCCCGGGCTTCGGGCCCGGCGTCATTCACGACGGCGCTGTGCGAGCGCAGCGACGCACTCCGTGCCCGAGCCCTAAATCACAGGTACTGCCGGCGCGCAGCGCAGCCGAAGGCGTTCCTGTGTTGACGCCGGCAGCAGGCGGCCTACGCCCGGCATGGGGATAGTTCAATAGTGGGTCGACGTAGCCACTATCCCAGACTCACCTGGCGTAGCAGGTCCGAACCACTAGCCACATCGAACGGAAATCACCACCGCCCGAACCACCCACGCCGATAACTTGATAGCCAGCCGCTCAGGCGATGCGTTTTTTGGTTACTTTTTGTCGCTCGGACAAAAAGTGACCCGCCCAGCAGGGCGGAACCAGGCGGTTCAACGGCCACAGCATGTCATCAACAGCGACAGCGGACGCTTAAACAGCCGCCAGCATCCAACAGCAAGCCACCGCCCCCAATAACGCCAACGACTTCACAACCACCCCACATTCCCCTCACCCAGCAAGACAACACTGGAGAACCCTTCATCCAGAAGCCCCTCCAAAAATGCCAACCTTCGACTACGACCTAGTAGTATCCGGCGCCAGCTTCGCCGGCGCAGCCTGCGCCCTGGCGGCCGCCCGCGCCGGCCTGCGCGTCCTGGTCCTCGAACGCAAACCCGACCCCGGCGAAAAACTCCACACCACCGGCATCGTCGTCAAGGAAGCCATCGAACAAACCTGGCTGGGCCGCGCCCCTGCCGAATGCGTACACCGCGTTGAACGCGTGCGACTCTATTCTCCACGCTTGCGCAGCCTCGACCTGGCCGCCCCAGGCTACTACTTCCACACCACCGATACCCCCAACCTGATGCGCTGGCTGGCCAACGAGCTGGTGCGCCACGGCGCCACGCTGCGCCTGGGCCAGTCGTTCGTCCGCGCTACGCCACGCCATGGCGGCTGGCACGTGACCGGCGTCGGCACCACCCGCTACCTGGTCGGTGCCGACGGCGCCAAATCGCGCGTGGCGCAATGCGCAGGTCTCGGCCGCACCCACGATTTCCTGTATGGCATCGAATACGAATTCCCGGGAATATCCCTGCCCGATCCCGTCATGCTCCATTGCTTCATCACCCGCCGCTTCGCGCCCGGCTACATAGGCTGGATCGCACAGAATCCCACCGGCGTCCAGGCCGGCCTGGCGCTGCGCTACTTGCCCCGTCACGGCCGCGCTCCCGACCTCGACGGCCTGCTCGCCCATGTACGCGCCCGCGCCGGACTGCCTGAACTGACGCAGCCCGCCGCCACGCGCGCCGGCCTGATCCCGTGCGGCGGTCCCGCCATGCCACTCGCGCGCGACGGCGTGATCCTGACCGGCGACGCGGCCGGCATCGTCTCGCCGCTGACCGCCGGCGGCATCCACTACGCCTTCGCCCATGGCGAATCCGTTGGCAAAGCCATCGCCGAACACCTGCTGCACAACGGCCCGGCGCCGGAAGCCGTCGCCACCGGCAGCGCGCCACGCTTTCGCGGCAAGCGCGCGCTGCGCTGGATGTTCGACCGCTTCCAGTGCGACTGGCCCTTCGACCTGATGCTGTATTCACCGCCGCTGCGCTGGGCCGCCGAGCAGATCTACTTCCACAAGCGCGGCGGCGACCAGGCCGCGCCGCCGCCGCGCACCGTGCCCAGCCTCTGACGTGGACTAGAATGCCGGGCATGGGACAACCGCGCATCCTGGTGGTGGAAGACGAGCAAGCCATCGCCGATACCATCCTCTACGCCCTGCGCACCGATGGCATGCAGGCCGAGCACTGCACGCTGGGCAGCGCCGCGCTGGCGCGGATGCGCGCCGATGCGGCCGACCTGGTGATCCTGGACGTGGGCCTGCCCGATGTGAACGGCTTCGAGGTCTGCCGCACGCTGCGCACGTTCTGCGATGCGCCGGTGATCTTCCTGACCGCGCGCCACGAGGAGATCGACCGCATCGTCGGTCTGGAAATCGGCGCCGACGACTACGTGGTCAAGCCGTTCTCGCCGCGCGAGCTGGCCGCGCGCGTGCGCGCCATCCTGCGCCGCGCGCGCGGCGTGGCCGCACCCGCTGCCGCCGATTCCGGCTTCACCCACGACGCCGACGGCGCACGGCTGGCCTACCGCGGCCGCTGGCTGGACCTGACCCGCTACGAATACCTGCTGCTGGCACTGCTGGTGGCACACCCGGGCCGCATCTACACCCGCGCCCAGCTGATGGAACTGGTCTGGCAGGACGCGCTCGACACGAGCGACCGCACCGTCGACACCCATGTCAAGACGCTGCGCGCCAAGCTGCGCGACGCCACTCCGCAAGGCGAAGGCGCGGAGCGCATCCGCACGCACCGCGGCATGGGCTATTCGCTCGATCCCGTGCAGGCCTGAGCGCGCATGCGGATCGGCCTGCGCATCTTCTTTGGCTTCTTCTTCATCGTCGGCCTGGCGACGGTGCTGACGCTGCGCGTGTTCGTGCAGGAGGTCAAGCCCGGCGTGCGGCAGGCGATGGAAGACACGCTGATCGACACCGCCCACGTGCTGGCCGCGCTGGCCGCTGACGACATGAAGGCCGGCCACATCGCCGACGGCGACTTCGCGCGGCGCATGGCGGCGCTGCGCCAGGCGCCGGTCAATGCCGACGTATGGGGCCTGCACAAGGACAGCATCGGCTACCGCGTCTATGTCACCGACGCCGGCGGCATCGTCCGCTACGACTCCACCGGCACCGACGTGGGCCGCGACTACTCGCGCTGGAACGATGTCTACCTGACGCTGCGCGGCCAGTACGGCGCGCGCAGCACGCGCAGCGATCCGGAGGACGAGGCCAGCACCGTGATGTACGTGGCCGCTCCCATCCGCGACGGGGACCGCATCGTCGGCGCGCTCACCGTGGCCAAGCCCAATGCCGCGATGGCGCCCTTCATCGCGCGCAGCCAGCACCGCATCCTGCTGTACGGCGGGCTGCTGATCGGGACCGCGTGCGTGATCGGCCTGGCCTGCACGCTGTGGCTGGTGCATGGCCTGCGCCGGTTGCGCGGCTATGCGCGCGCGGTGGCCGCCGGCGAGCGCGCCGAGATGCCGCTGCACGGCACCAGCGAGCTGGCCGAACTGGGCCGCGCGGTGCAGGGCATGCGCGAGCGGCTGGAAGACAAGCAGTATGTCGAGCACTACATCCACACGCTGGCGCACGAGATGAAGAGCCCGCTGGCGGCGATCGGCGGCGCCGCCGAGCTGCTGCAGGAAGACATGCCGGCAACGGACCGCGAGCGCTTCGTCGCCAATATCCGCGCGCAGTCGGGCCGGCTGGAAACCATGATCCGCAAGCTGCTGGCGCTGGCGGAGGTGGAACAACGGCAACGGCTGGAAACCCGCGAGCCGGTGCGATTGGGCGAGCTGCTGGCCCAGCTGTGCGCCGAGCTGGAACCGCGCGCGCGGCAGCGCGGCGTGGTGCTGCGGCTGGAGTCGCCGCCGGGTCCCGACGTGGCGGCGGGCGACCCGTTCCTGCTGCGCCAGGCCGTCGCCAACCTGCTGGAAAACGCCATCGACTTCGCCCCCCGGGACAGCGCCATCGCGGTAGCGCTGGAACGGCGCGGCGCGCAGCTGGCGATCACCGTGGCCGATCATGGCCCCGGCATCCCCGAATACGCCCTGCCGCGCGTGTTCGAGCGCTTCTACTCGCTGCCGCGCCCGCAGGGCGCCGACAAGAGCACCGGCCTGGGCCTGTGCTTTGCGCGCGAGGTGGCGGCGCTGCATCATGGCAGCGTGATGCTGGCCAACCGGCCGGGCGGCGGCGCGCTGGCCGAACTGACGCTGCCCGCCGGCTGACCCGCCTGCCATGGCGCGCAGGATCGGCATAGACTTGGGCTTCTAGCGACGCACGCCAGAAACTCCCTATAATCGAACGACCGTTCATTTAGGGCACGACCAGCGTGCCCACCAGTGGTTCAGGAGACACCATGCCCGCCGCCAAGCAACTGCCCCAGGCCCTGCAGAACCTGGCCCTGCCCGTGATTGCCTCGCCCATGTTCATCGTCAGCTATCCCGAGTTGGTGCTGGCGCAGTGCAAGGCCGGCATCGTCGGTTCGTTCCCCGCGCTCAATGCGCGCCCGGCGGAGCTGCTCGACGAGTGGCTGACGCAGATCGAGCAGGAGCTGGCCGCCTTCAGGGCCGCCAACCCCGGCGCGCCGGTGGGACCGGTCGCGGTCAACCAGATCGTGCACGGGTCCAACGCGCGGCTCGAGCATGACATCAAGGTCTGCGTCGAGCACAAGGTGCCGATCTTCATCACCTCGCTGCGCGCGCCCCCCAAGGAGCTGATCGACGCGGTGCATAGCTACGGCGGCATCGTGCTGCACGACGTCATCAGCCTGCGCCATGCCGAAAAGGCGATCGAATCCGGTGTCGACGGCCTGATCCTGGTCGCGGCCGGCGCCGGCGGCCATGCCGGCATGCTGTCGCCGTTCGCGCTGGTGGGCGAGGTGCGCAAGATCTTCGATGGCCCGATCGCGCTGTCGGGCTCGATCGCCACCGGCGAGGCAGTACTCGCGGCGCAGGCCATGGGCGCCGACTTCGCCTACGTGGGCACGCGCTTCATCGCCTCGCAGGAGGCGCACGCGGCCGAGACGTACAAGCGGTCGATCACCAGCTCGGCCGCCGCCGATATCGTCTACACCAACCTGTTCACCGGCGTGCACGGCAACTACATCCGCGAGAGCATCAGCAACGCGGGCCTGGACCCTGACAACCTGCCGGTGGCCGACAAGACCAAGATGGACTTCTCCAGCGGCAGCTCCAAGGCCAAGGCGTGGAAGGACATCTGGGGCGCCGGCCAGGGCGTGGGCCAGATCCACGATATCCCGAGCGCCGGCGAGATCGTCGCACGCATGAAAGCGGAGTACGATGCGGCCAAGGCGCGGCTTGGGATTGCGCGCTGACCGATCCATCACCGGGGCCGCTTAGCGGCCCTTTGTTCGACCATTGCATCCTTCCAACCCTGACCTTTCGCCCGATCCTGAAGCCGTGCTGAGCCACCGCCAGCGCGTGCTGCGCGCCGTCTGGGTGGCGCTGGGCGGGCTCTTCCTGCTGCTGGGCGTGATCGGGATCTTCCTGCCGGTGCTGCCGACCACGCCGTTCGTGCTGCTGGCCGCGGCGTGCTTCGCGCGCGGTTCGCAGCGCTTCCACGGCTGGCTGATGGGGCATCCGCGCTTCGGGCCGCTGGTCAACGACTGGCAGCGGTATCGGAGCATTCCGTTCAAGGCGAAATGCCTGGCGCTGTCGATGATGTGGGTGTCGATGGGAACGACGGCATGGCTGCTGCGCGGGCGGCCGGTTGCGTCGGCCGCCTTGCTGGCTTGTGCGGTGGGGGTGAGCGTGTGGATGGTCCGGTTGCCGACGCGGCCTGCGGAGGGGGGAAAGTCTTGAGGCGTTTGGTCTGTCGACGCCTATCACCCCGTTGACGCGCCGGCCAGCGCTTCAACGAAGTCAGACCCTCGCAAGGCAAGTCCTTCACTCATACCGCCGCGCATCCTCGATCACCTTCCCGTCCTGCGGCAACGACCCCGCCGCCACGAACGCCACCTCCCCGCGCAGGCGCATCACCTCGCGCAGCGACTCGGCCACCGCGCGCTGCAGTTCCGCATCCTCGCGCGCTGCCTCGCAGCGCAACGTCATCACGTCCGCGCCGGGATCGCCGGTCACCACCAGCCGCGCGGCGCGGATTTCCGGATGGCGGCGCAATACGTCGGCCACCTGCCCCGGATGCACGAACATGCCCTTGACCTTGGTCGCCTGGTCCGCGCGTCCCAGCCAGCCCTTGAGCCGGATATTGGTGCGCCCGCACGGGCTCGGCCGCTGCGAGGACTCCGCCACCACCGCCGACAGGTCGCCGGTGCCGAAGCGGATCAGCGGATAGTCGCCGTTGCCCAGCACCGTCACCACCACCTCGCCGGTCTCGCCTTCAGGCATGGGCCGCGTGCCGCCCGGCTCGACGATCTCGACCAGCACGCCCTCGTCCACCACCCAGCCGTCGCCGCCCTCGGTCTCGTAGGCGATCAGGCCGAGATCCGCGCTGCCGTACATCTGCTGAACGCGCACCCCGCGTTGCTGGAACCACGCGCGCAATGACGGCGGCAGCGCCTCGCCGGAGACCAGCGCCTTCGTCAGGCTGGTGCAGGGCAGTCCCATCTCGTCGCCCCGTTCCAGCAGCAGCTTCAGGAACGATGGCGTGCCAGCGTAGGCCGCAGGCTGCAGGCTGGCCAGCGCCTGCACCTGCGACTCGGTCTGGCCGACGCCCGCCGGGAACACGCAGCAGCCCAGCTTGTGCGCACCGGTCTCCATCATCATGCCGGCCGGCGTGAAGTGGTAGGAAAAGGTGTTGTAGACCAGGTCGCCGGCACGGAAGCCCGCGGCGTGCATGGCGCGCGCCGTGCGCCACCAGTCGGCGTCGTGGCCGTCGGGCTCGTGGATCGGGCCCGGTGACTGGAACACATGGCGCAGCCTGCCCAGCGGCGCCGCATTGAGGCCGCCCAGCGGCGGCAGCGCGCGCTGGCGTGCGGTCAGGTCGGACTTGCGCGTCACCGGCAACGCCGCCAGCGCCTCGCGCGAGGTCAGCGAGCGCGGGTCCACGTCGCGCAGCAGTTCGGCGAAATACGGCGCATTGTCGCGCGCGTGGGCCACCTGTCGTGCCAGGGCGGCAAGAAGCGCCTGCTCGCGGACTGCCGGCGCGCGGGTTTCGAGCGAATCGAAGTATTCGGGCATGGTGCTGTTGCGTCAGGGAAGGATGCGGATTGCCGCCGCGCCGGTGGCAGCCCGCCACGGCGCGTCGGCAAAGCCAGGGATAAACCGCGCGGCGCTATGCCAGCCAGCGCTTGCGCCGGCGATAACTCTTCACGTCGCGGAAGGACTTGCGCGCGCCACCATCCGCGTCGTTGGCGGCCACGCCCAGGTAGAACTCCTTCACGTCCTCGTTGGTGCGCAGCGACTCGGCGTCGCCGTCCATCACCACGCGGCCGTTTTCCAGGATGTAGCCGTAGTCGGCATAGCGCAGCGCCACCATGGTGTTCTGCTCGGCCAGCAGGAAGCTGACCTTCTCGCGCGAATTCAGGTCTCGCACGATCTCGAAGATCTCCTCGACGATCTGCGGCGCCAGGCCCATCGACGGCTCATCGAGCAGGATCATCGCGGGCTTGGCCATCATGGCCCGGCCGATCGCGCACATCTGCTGCTCGCCGCCCGAGGTATAGCCCGCCTGCGACTTGCGGCGCGTCTTCAGGCGCGGGAAGTAGTTGTAGATCTTCTCCAGCTCGTCGCGCGTCTGCGAGCGCGACAGGCCGCGCGTATACGCGCCGGTGAGCAGGTTTTCCTCGATGGTCAGGTGCGCGAAGCAGTGGCGCCCTTCCATCACCTGGATCACGCCGCGGCGCACCAGGTCGTTGGGGGTGAGCTGGTCGACGCGGTCGCCGCGATACTCGATGGTGCCCTTGGTGACGTCGCCGCGCTCGGCGTGCAGCAGGTTGGAGATCGCCTTCAGCGTGGTGGTCTTGCCCGCGCCGTTGGCGCCGAGCAGCGCCACGATCTTGCCTTCCGGCACTTCGAGCGAAACGCCCTTGAGCACCAGGATCACGTGATCGTAGATGACTTCGATGTTGTTGATGGACAGGAGGCTCATGGTGCGGCTCGGGTTGGTGTTGCGGTAGCTCCGGATTTCACATCCGTGTCGGCTTACCCCCCTCTCCATTTGGGAGAGGGGAGCAAACCTTCAGGATTCAAAGGGCATCAAGACTTCGAGCACCCCGGCGTAATCCCCTTCTCCTTCGCGTACTGCGCCGCCGTGGCCTTGAACAGCGGGTGGATCAGTCCCTTGTTGCCCTCGATCCAGTCCGACACCACCACCCACTTGCTGCCGTCCCATTGCTGGATCTTTACCTTGCCCGAACCCTCGTGGTTTTCGCAGCTGGTCTTGATCTCGGGCAGCAGGCCGGTGGCACCCAGTTGCTGCAGGCGCGCGTTGGTCAGGTTCAGGTTCTCGAACGCCCAGCGCATCTGCTCGCCTGTCATGGGCTTGCCCTTGCCGAACTTGGCCTGCGCCACGCGCACCGCTTCCACCGTTACCACCGCCGCGGAAACGCCGCGGTTGTACAGCACCGAACCGATCTTGCTCTTGTCCTGCATGTTCCCCTTGCCGGCGCCGTACACGACCTTCTCGATGTCGGAAATCAGCGGCACGCTCTTGCCCGCGACGTTCCAGGTCGCGCTCATGTAGCCCTTGGAGGCATCGCCCGCCGGCACCGTGTCTTCCTCGGAGCCCGCCCACCACGAGCCGATCATCTTCTCGCGCGAGAAGCCCACCTTCTGCGCGGCCTTCAGCGCGGTCTGGTTCATCACGCCCCAGCCCCAGAAGATCACGTAGTCGGGATTCTCCTGGCGGATCTTCAGCCACTGCGCGCCCTGCTCGTTGCCCGGGTGCGCCACCGGGATCTCGACGAGGTTGAACTTGTTGAGCCTGGCCTCGGCCTGCAGCGCCACGATCGGCTCCTTGCCATAGGCCGAGTCGTGGTACAGGTAGACGATCTTCTTGCCGGCCAGCGAGCCGCCGCTCTTGCTCGCCAGGTACTTGACGATGGCCGAGACCTGCATCTGGTACGTGGTCACCAGCGGGAACGCATACGGGAACACCGAGCCATCCACGGCGTCGGTGCGGCCATAGCCCATCATCACCAGCGGCACCTTGTCGGCGGCGGTCTTGTCGACCAGCGCGTAGGAAATGCCGGTGGACATGGCGTGGTACGCGGTGCCCTTGGTGGTCGCGTTCTTGGCCTTCAGGCGTTCATAGCACTCCACGCCCTTGGCGTTGTTGTACTCGGTCTCGCACTCTTCCCAGCTCAGCTTGACGCCGTTGACGCCGCCGTCCTTCAGGTTGACGTAGTTGAGGTAGTCGATGAAGCCGCCATACCACGACTGCCCGTTGGCGCCATATGGCCCCACGCGATAGCTCGGCAGCGCGACGAACTGCTCGTTGCTTTGCGCCAGTGCCGGCACCGCCGGCGCCAGCAGTGCAGCCGCGGCGCTGACCACCAGGGCGGCGCGTTGCACGTTACGGATCAGGTTGGTCATGACAGTCTCCTTCGCCCTCGGTGGGGCGTTTCGTTATGCGTAGGCTTCAGTACTTCACTCAGGACCTGCGTTCAGACAATAAGACCCCGCTCCGTCAGTGCGGGAACGGCCACAGCCTCAGCTTCTCCTTGGCGATCTGCCACAGCCGGGCCAGCCCGTGCGGCTCCACGATCAGGAAGAAGATGATCAGCCCGCCGAATACCATCAGCTGGATGTGCGACACGGTGGCGTTGGTAAAGGGAAGGTGCAGCAGCGACGCCAGCGGCGGCAGCACGTTGTCCAGGAAGATCGGCAGCAGCAGGATGAACGCCGCGCCCAGGAACGAGCCCAGGATGCTGCCCACGCCGCCGATGATGATCATGAACAGCACGCGGAACGACAGGTCCAGCGAGAAGCCGTCCGGCTCGACCGAGCCCAGGTAGCAGAACGCATACAGCGCGCCGGCCACGCCGCAGTAGAACGAGCTGACCGCGAACGCCATCAGCTTGGTGCGCATCAGCGGGATGCCGATCACCTCCGCCGCCACGTCCATGTCGCGCACCGACATCCAGGCGCGGCCCGTCGCCGAGCGCACCAGGTTCTTGGCCACCAGCGCCAGCACGGTGACGATGGCTAGCACGAACAGGTACTTCTTCACCGGCGTATCGATGGCGATGCCGAATAGGTCCAGCCGCTGCGCCGTAATCACGCCCGACGAGCTGTTGTTGGAGAACCAGGGGAACTTGGTCAGCGCCCACACCACGAAGAACTGCGCCGCCAGCGTCGCCACCGCCAGGTAGAACCCCTTGATGCGCAGCGACGGCAGGCCGAACGCCACGCCCACCAGCGCCGCCGACAGCCCGGCCAGCAGGAACGACAGCAGCACCGGAATGCCTTCGATGCGCAACTGGAAGTTGTAGGCCGCGTAGGCCCCCACCGCCATGAAGGCCGCGGTGCCGAGCGACAGCTGCCCGGCATAGCCGGTCAGGATATTGAGCCCCAGCGCCGCCAGCGAAAAGATCAGGAACGGGATCAGGATGGCCGAGAACCAGTATTCCGATCCGACGAACGGGATCGCCACGAAGGCCACGGCCATCAGCACGGCAAAGCCGATGCGGTCCTGGCGGATCGGGAAGATCTGGCTGTCGGCAACGTAGCTGGTCTTGAACTGGCCGGCTTCACGATAAAACATGGCAAGTCTCCTGTGCGAAGTCGGTCAGACGCGGTCGATATGTTTCTCGCCGAACAGCCCTTCGGGCCGCACCAGCAGGAACAACAAGGCAAAGACATACGGGAACCACCCTTCGATGCCGCCGAAATTGCCGCCGAACACCGACTGGAACACCGGCGGGATGTAGATCTCGGCCAGCTTCTCCGACGCGCCGATGATCAGCCCGCCGACGATGGCACCGGGCACCGAGGTGAAGCCACCCAGGATCAGCACCGGCAGCGCCTTCAGCGCGGTCAGCGTCAGCGCGAACTGCACGCCATTGCGCGAGCCCCACAGCATGCCCGCCACCAGCGCGACGAAGCCGGCCACGCCCCACACGATCGCCCAGATGTTCTGCAGCGGGATGCCCAGCGACAGCGCGGCCTGGTGGTCGTCCGCCACCGCGCGCAGCGCGCGGCCGACCTTGGTGTACTGGAAGAACAGCGCCAGCGATCCCACCAGCAGGCCGGCAATGGCGGCTGCCGCGAGGTCGAACTTGGAGATGACGATGTTGAAAGTGGTCAGGATCGATTCGATCGGCTCGTCGACGATGCCCAGGTTGATCGGGCGCACTTCATTGCCGAACAGGAGCGGCCCCAGCCCTTCCAGGAAGAACGACAGCCCGATGGTCGCCATGAACAGCGTGATCGGCGGCTGGTTGACCAGCTTGCGCAGCACGAAGCGCTCGGTGCTCATGCCGACCAGGATCATCACGACAAAGGCGCCGATTACCGCCGCCCACATCGGCATGCCCTTGTCCATCAGCCCCACCACCGCTAGCGCGGCAAAGTAGACCATCGCGCCCTGCGCGAAGTTGAACACGCCCGAGGCCTTGTAGATCAGCACGAAGCCGAGCGCCACCAGCGAGTACATCAGGCCGGACAGCAGGCCGCCAAGCAGGATTTCAAAGAAGAACGTCATGGTGGAAAACCCCTCAGTGCGATGTGCCCAGGTACGCCTTGATCACGTCCGGATTGCCCTTGACCTCCTCGGGCGTGCCGTCGCCGATCTTCTTGCCGTAGTCGAGCACCACCACGCGGTCGGAGATATCCATTACCACGCCCATGTCGTGCTCGATCAGCACGATGGTGGTGCCGAACTGCCGGTTCACATCGAGGATGAAGCGGCACATGTCCTGCTTCTCTTCCACGTTCATGCCGGCCATCGGTTCGTCGAGCAGCAGCATCGACGGCTCGGCGGCCAGCGCGCGCGCCAGCTCCACGCGCTTCTGCAGGCCATACGGCAGGCGTCCCACCGGGGTCTTGCGGATCGACTGGATCTCCAGGAAGTCGATCACCTCCTCCACCTTCTGGCGGTGGCGCATCTCTTCATTGCGTGCCGGCCCCCACCACAGCGCATGCGCGAACAGCCCGGTGCGGAACTGCGTGTTGCGCCCGGTCATGATGTTGTCCAGCACCGTCATGCCCTTGAACAGCGCGATGTTCTGGAACGTGCGCGCGATGCCCTGCCGCGCGGCGGCGGTCGGGTGCATCTGCTTGCGCTCCTCGCCGCGGAACACGATGCGCCCCTGCTGCGGGTGGTACACACCGTTGATCACGTTCAGCATCGAACTCTTGCCGGCGCCGTTGGGGCCGATGATGGCGCGGATCTCGTGCTCGCAGACATCGAACGAGATATCGGTCAGCGCCTTCACGCCGCCGAACGACAGCGAGATATGCTGCAGGTCCAGGATCACCTCGCCGCCGGTGCGGGCGTGCTCGCCGGTGCGCTGCGCGTGCTGCGTGCCGGGTTGCGCGCCGCTGTCGTCCGCCAGTCCCGCCGGGGACAGCGGGCCCGCGGGCGCCATCGCGCCGCTGCCGCCGGCCGCACTTGCGTCGGTACGTGCGGTGCCGGTCCATTCCGGCTTGCCGCCGCCTTGCCAGGCCACTTGCGTCATGTTGATGCCTCCGCCCTATGCTCTTATGCCGCGCGCGCCGCCGTGGGCAGCCGCTTCGCATCGACCAGCTTCAGCGTGGCCGACACGCTGCCCTCGCGCCCGTCTTCGAACTTGACGCGCGTCTCGATGAACTGCTCGGACTTGCCCGCATAGAGCGCATCCACCAGCACGCCGTATTTCTCGGCGATGTAGCCGCGGCGCACCTTGCGCGTGCGCGTCAGCTCGTCGTCGTCGGGGTCCAGTTCCTTGTGCAGGATCAGGAAGCGCGCGACCTGCGAGCCGGCCAGCATGGGATCGTTGGCAAGGTCGGCATTCACCTGGTTCACGCATTCGCCGATCATCTCGATCACGTCCGGCTGCGCGGCCAGGTCGACATAGCCCGCATACGGCAGGTGGCGGCGCTCGGCCCAGTTGCCCACTGCCTCGAAATCGATGTTGATGAAGGCGCAGACCTGGTCGCGGCCATTGCCGAAGGCCACGGCTTCCTTGATGTACGGGAAGAACTTGAGCTTGTTCTCGATGTACTTGGGCGCGAACATCGCGCCGTCGGCCAGCTTGCCCACGTCCTTGGCGCGGTCGATGATCTTCAGGTGGCCGTCGGCGTCGATCACGCCGGCATCGCCGGTCATGAAGTAGCCCTCGTCGTTGATGGCCTCGCGCGTGGCGTCGTCGCGCTTGTAGTAGGACTTGAGCAGGCCCACGCCGCGCACCAGCACCTCGCCGTTATCGGCGATGCGGATCTCCATGCCCGGCGCGGCCGGCCCCACGGAATCGAACTTGACCTGCCCGTCGGGCTGCAGGCAGACGTAGGCGCAGGTTTCGGTCTGGCCGTAGAACTGCTTCAGGTTCACGCCGATGGAGCGGTAGAAGCGGAACAGGTCCGGCCCGATGGCCTCGCCGGCGGTATAGCCCACACGGATGCGGCTCATGCCGAGCACGTTGCGCAGCGGACCGTAGACCAGCGCTTCGCCCAGCGCATAGCGCGCGCGCTCCATGACGGACACCGGGCGCCCGTCGAGGATATCGGCGCCGCAGCGGCGCGCCACGTCCATGGCCCAGTGGAACAGCTTGCGCTTGATCCAGCCCGCATCTTCCATGCGGATCATCACCTGCGTCAGCAGGCCTTCATAGATGCGCGGCGGTGCGAAGTAATAGGTCGGGCCGATCTCGCGCAGGTCGGTCATCACGGTCTCGCGCGATTCCGGGCAATTTACCGTGAAGCCCGCCACCATCGCCTGCGCGTAGGAGAACAGGTTGTCGCCCACCCACGCCATCGGCAGGTACGACAGCACGTCGTCCTTCGCGGTCAGGCCGTCGAACGCGCAGCCGTTGCGCGCCGAGCCGATCAGGCCCGCGTGCGAGTGGCACACGCCCTTGGGCTTGCCGGTGGTGCCGGAGGTGTAGAGGATGATCGCGGTGTCGTCAGGCTGGCCCGCGGCAATCGCTTCGTCATAGAAGCCCGGATGCGCCTGGTCGTATTCGCGGCCCAGCTCCTGCAGCCGCTCGTACGACATCAGCGAGGGATGCTCGTAGTCGCGCAGGCCGCGCGGGTCTTCGTAAATGACATGGCGCACGGTGCGGCCGGACTCGGCCAGCTGCGCCTCGACCTCCAGCAGCTTGTCGACCTGCTCCTGGTCCTCGACGATGGCGAAATCGATCTCCGCATCGTTGAGCACGTACACCATCTCATTGGCGATGGCGTCCTGGTACAGCGGCACCGGCACGCCGCCCAGCGCCTGCGCCGCGGTCATGGCCCAGTACAGGCGGGGGCGGTTGTCGCCCACCACCGCCAGGTTCATGCCGCGCCTGAATCCGAGCGCGGCCAGACCACATGCCAGCGCCCTCACCTGCTGTGCCGCCTGGGCCCAGCTGTATGTCTGCCAGATGCCGAGATCCTTCTCGCGATAGGCCGGATGCTCCGGCCGCTGCTGGGCGTGTGCCAGCAGCCATCGCGGGAAGGTCGTCGCCGACGATTCCTGCATCGCTGTCTCCTGTCCCTCCGGCGTGGGGGTCCACGCCCGGTGTCAAGCGCCGGTCCGGTCGTTATACTTGGCTTGCTTTGCCCGGCGGCATCTGCCGCATCGCATCAAGCCCGTCTGTGCCTGGTCTGGAGGGGCCGGGGGAAGCGCCTTCTGCCTTCCCGGCGTGCCCTCTCTGGCACCCGCGGTTCCGTTGTGATCGTACGATAGCCCATGCCAACCACCCGGGTTGTCACGCCGGTGACAATTCCGGGTTAATCCCTACCGGAGCTTCTGCAGGCCATGCTGAACGATTTTGTCGACCGCTGCGTGTGGGCAGCAGACCTGAGCCCCGAGCAGCGCGAACGCGTGCGCCGCGCGATGTGCGTGCATGAATACAGCCAGGGCGATTACGTCTGCCACAAGGGCGACAGGGCCGAGCACTGGATGGGCGTGCTGGAGGGCATCGTCAAGATCACCACGGTCTCGCCCTCGGGCAAGTCGGTGACCTTTACCGGCGTGCCCACCGGCGGCTGGTTCGGCGAAGGCGCGGTGCTCAAGTCGGAGATCCGCAAGTACGACGTGATGGCGCTGCGCCGCTCGACCATCGCCTTCCTGCCGCTCGAGACTTTTCAGTGGCTGCTGGACACCAGCCTGCCGTTCACGCGCTTCCTGTTGACGCAGCTCAACGAGCGCCTGGGCCAGTTCATCGCCGCGGTGGAATACGAACGCTCGCTCGATATCGATTCACGCGTGGCGCGCGCGGTGTCGTCGCTGTTCAACGAGCACCTGTACCCTGGCATCGGCAAGACGCTGGAAATCTCGCAGGAAGAGATCGGCCTGCTCGCCGGCATCTCGCGCCAGCGCGCCAACCAGGCGCTCAAGGTGCTGGAGCAACAGAAGCTGGTGCGGGTGGACTACGGCGTGATCGAAGTGCTGGACCTGGACGGGTTGCGGCAGTACGGGGAGTAGCAGTGGCCACGGTCATCGACGCGGCCACGCTGCAGGCCTATCGCGAAACGCACTATCGCGTGCTGGGCGGCACGCCGATGACCTTGCGGGTAGACCAGGCCAGTGCGCCGCTGGCAACGCTGCACCAGGCGCTTGGCGTAGCGTGCAGCGGCTTCATTACGGCGGCCAACCCCTTCAGCCAGCGTTGCGACGACAACGCCAACGCGGCGCGCCAGCAGGCGCTGGCGCAGGACTTGGCGCAAATGGGATTGCGTGCGATCGAGGCCGCCGGCGAGCATCCCGCCAACGGCTGGCCGGCCGAGCCCAGCTTCCTGGTGCCGGGCCTGTCGCTTGAGGGGGCGCGCTCGCTGGGCGGGAAATACGGGCAGAACGCGGTGGTGTGGAGCGGCGCCGACGCGGTGCCGCGGCTGGTGCTGCTGCGCTGAGCGGCGGCACCTCACCCCCGCGGGCGCTCAGTGGCGATGGCCGTGGTGGCCATGACCGTGGCCGTGGCCGTGGCCGTGCCCATGGCGGTGGCCATGACCGTGGCGATGATGGCGGTGCCCATGCCACTCATGTCGCCCATACCAGCGGCGCCCGTCCCAGTAGCGGTCGCCATGCCAGCCGTGATAGCGCGGCGCATAGACCACCGGCGGCGGCGGCGCCACGTAGACCGGCGCAGGAGCAACATAGACCGGCGCGCCGATCTGCACGCCGACATCGACATGGGCCATGGCGGAACGGGCGGCAAGCAGCGACATCGCGCCCGCCAGCAGGGCGGCAACAAGAACCGGAGGCAGCATTGGATGTTTTGTCGTAATTGGAATGGGTGCACTGTACCCGGCATTCCTGTTACTGGATGCGGCGGAGTGTTTCCATTTATAACGAGGTGTAAGCGGGATTTGGCCAAGAGGTGGCCGATCCGGGCATGACAAGGGGCCGCACGCGGCGGCCCCACGGTGGTACGGCCAGCGTCACGCCAATACGGCGCAACGCGTCAGGTGCAGTAAATGCCGCCTGAATTACTTGCTGTAGACGTAGACACCGCGGCCGGTCTTGCGGCCCAGGTAGCCGGCGGCCACCATCTCGCGCATCAGCATCGCCGGACGGTACTTCGGATCGGCGAATTCGGTGTACAGCACTTCCATCACGGCCAGCATGGTGTCCAGGCCGATCATGTCGGCCAGCGCCAGCGGGCCGATCGGGTGGTTGCAGCCCAGCTTCATGCCTTCGTCGATCTCTTCGGGCGAGGCCAGGCCTTCGCCCAGCACGCAGAAGGCTTCATTGATCATCGGGCACAGGATGCGGTTGACGACGAAGCCCGGGCTGTTCTTGACCGTGATCGGGTACTTGCCCAGTTCCTTCGCCAGCGCTTCCACGGCGGCGTGGGTGGCGTCGCTGGTCTGCAGGCCGCGGATCAGTTCGACCAGCGCCATCACCGGCACCGGGTTGAAGAAGTGCATGCCGATAAAGCGGTCGGCGCGCGAGGTCACCGCGGCCAGCTTGGTGATCGAGATCGACGAGGTGTTGGACGCGATGATCACGTTCTCGCCGACGATGCCGTCGATCTGCCTGAGGATCTTGACCTTCAGGTCGTAGTTCTCGGTGGCGGCCTCGATCACGATGTCGGTGGCCTTGAGGTCGTCATATGACGTGCTGCCCTGGATGCGCGCCAGCGCGTCGGCCTTTTGCGCCTCGGTCAGCTTTTCCTTCTTGATCAGCCGGTCCAGGCTGCCCGCCACGGTGGCCACGCCCTTCTGCACGGCGGCGTCGCTGATGTCGACCATCACCACCTTCAGGCCGACCACTGCGCAGGCCTGGGCGATGCCATTGCCCATGGTGCCGGCACCGACGATACCTACTGTCCTGATTGCCATCTTCTCTTCCTCTGTTTGCTGGTTGCTTATCGATGTTTGCGTCAGTCGGCCTGCCTGGCCAGCGCGGCGATGATGCGCTCGGCATGCGCCTTGAGCACTTCCGGCTCCTGCATGTCGCGCGCATGGCCGCGCAGCGCCTGGTCGTTGTAGCGCGGCACGATATGGAAATGGATATGCGGCACGGTCTGGCCCGCCGCTGCGCCGTTGAACTGGCCGATCGAGATGCCGTCGGGGCTGAAGGCCGCGCGCACCGCGCGCGCCACGCGCTGCGTGGCCACGATGGCCGCCTGCGCGGCCTGCTCGGACAGGTCGAAGAGATTGACCGCCGCCTCCTTGGGCACCACCAGCGTATGGCCGTCGGCCTGCGGCATGATGTCCATGAAAGCGATGGTGTTGTCGTCCTCGTACACCTTGATGCATGGCATCTCGCCGCGCAGGATCTTGGCAAAGATATTGTTCGGGTTGTACTGGCTGTCCATGGTCTCGTATTGCGGTTGTCTCGGGATGGTTGCCGCCGGCGCCATGTTGCGGTTAGCTGCGGCGCAGCATTCGAGTGTAACGCAGGGCGGCCCTGCACTGCGGCCGCCCTGCGCGATTACCGGTCACTGAGCCGGGTACTACGTGAATCCGGGTCTACATATTGCGCCGGTATTGCCCGCCGACCTCAAACAGCGCGTGCGTGATCTGCCCCAGCGAGCAGACCCGCACCGCGTCCATCAGCACCGCAAACACGTTCTGGTTGTCGATCACCGCCTGGCGCAGCCGCTGCAGCATCGCCGGCGCCTCGCCGGCATGGCTCTGCTGGAACGCGTGCAGGCGGTCCAGCTGGCTCTGCTTCTCGGCCTCGCTGGAGCGCGCCAGCTCCAGCTTCTGCGGGACCGGGTCGCCATCCGGATTGCGGAAGGTATTCACGCCGATGAGCGGCAGCGTGCCGTCGTGCTTAAGCTGCTCGTAGTAGAGCGATTCTTCCTGGATCTTGCCGCGCTGGTAGCCGGTCTCCATCGCGCCCAGCACGCCGCCGCGCTCGGCGATGCGCTCGAATTCCTGCAGCACCGCTTCTTCCACCAGGTCGGTCAGTTCCTCGATCAGGAAGCTGCCCTGGTTGGGGTTCTCGCACTTGGCCACGCCCCACTCGCGATTGATGATCAGCTGGATCGCCAGCGCGCGGCGCACCGATTCGCCGGTCGGCGTGGTGATGGCCTCGTCGTAGGCGTTGGTGTGCAGCGAATTGCAGTTGTCGTAGATCGCGATCAGCGCCTGCAGCGTGGTGCGGATATCGTTGAAATCGATCTCCTGCGCGTGCAGCGAGCGGCCCGAGGTCTGGATGTGGTACTTGAGCTTCTGGCTGCGTTCGTTGGCGCCGTACTTGTCGCGCATGGTCACCGCCCAGATGCGGCGCGCGACGCGCCCCAGCACGCTGTATTCCGGGTCCATGCCGTTGGAGAAGAAGAACGACAGGTTGGGCGCGAAGTCGTCGATGTGCATGCCGCGCGCCAGGTAGGCTTCCACGTAGGTGAAGCCGTTGGCGAGCGTGAAGGCGAGCTGCGAGATCGGGTTCGCGCCGGCCTCGGCGATGTGGTAGCCGGAGATCGACACCGAGTAGAAGTTGCGCACCTGGTGGTGCACGAAGTACTCCTGGATATCGCCCATCACCTTGAGCGAGAACTCGGTGGAGAAGATGCAGGTGTTCTGGCCCTGGTCTTCCTTGAGGATGTCGGCCTGCACCGTGCCGCGCACGTTCTGCAGCACCCAGGCGCGGATCTTGGCCTCTTCGTCGGCGGTCGGCTCGCGCTGGTTGTCGGCGCGGAACTTGTCGAGCTGCTGGTCGATGGCGGTGTTCATGAACATCGCCAGGATGGTCGGCGCGGGGCCGTTGATGGTCATCGACACCGACGTCGACGGACTGGTCAGGTCGAAGCCGTCGTACAGCACCTTCAGGTCGTCGAGCGTGGCGATCGACACGCCCGAGTTGCCGACCTTGCCGTAGATGTCCGGGCGCACGTGCGGGTCTTCGCCATACAGCGTGACCGAGTCGAACGCGGTCGACAGGCGCTTGGCCTCCATGCCCTCGGACACCAGCTTGAAGCGCCGGTTGGTGCGGAAGGCATCGCCCTCGCCGGCGAACATGCGCGTCGGGTCTTCGTTCTCGCGCTTGAAGGCGAACACGCCGGCGGTGTAAGGGAAGCTGCCGGGCACGTTCTCGCGCATCAGCCACTTCAGCACCTCGCCTTCGTCCTCGAAGCGCGGCAGCACCACCTTACGCACCTTGGTGCCTGACAGCGTCGTCGTGACCAGGCCGGTGCGGATTTCCCTGTCGCGGATCTTCACCACGTATTCGTCGCCGCTGTAGGCCTCGCGCATCTGCGGCCACATCGCCAGCAGCTTGCGCTCGACCTGGCCTAGCGCGCTGTCGCGTTGGGCGGCGAGTGCATCGAGTGCAGCGCCATCGCCCTGCGCGGCCTGCAGCATGCGGCTGGATTCGCGCAACTGCTGGCGCTCGCGCGCGATGCGGCTTTGCTCTGCCACGCGGCGGTGGTAGGCGCGCAAGGTATCTGCCAGCTCGGCGAGATAGCGGCTGCGTGCCGGCGGCACGATCACGTTCTGGCCAGTGGAGATGCGCCCCCACAGCTCGGGCAGGGAACCGGGCCGCAACTTCAGGCCGCGCTCGGCCAGTGCCGCGCGCAATCCCTGGTACAGCATGGTCACGCCATCGTCATTGAAGCGCGATGCCTGCGTGCCGTAGACCGGCATGTCCTCGGCCTTGCCATGCCATTGCTCGCGGTTGCGCTGCACCTGCTTGGCCACGTCGCGCCACGCATCCTGCGCGCCCTTGCGGTCGAACTTGTTGATGGCGACGAAGTCGGCAAAGTCCAGCATGTCGATCTTCTCGAGCTGGCTGGCAGCGCCGAACTCGGGCGTCATCACGTACAGCGACAGGTCCACGTGCGGCACGATCGCGGCGTCGCCCTGCCCGATGCCCGAGGTCTCAACGATCACCAGGTCGAAGCCCGCCACCTTGCATGCGGCGATGACGTCCGGCAATGCCTGCGAGATCTCCGAGCCCGCCTCGCGCGTGGCCAGCGAGCGCATGAAGATGTTCGGATGGTTGATCGCATTCATGCGGATCCGGTCGCCCAGCAGCGCGCCGCCGGACTTGCGGCGCGACGGGTCGATCGAGATCACGGCGATCGACAACGCATCCTGCTGGTCGAGGCGGAAGCGGCGGATCAGTTCGTCGGTCAGCGACGACTTGCCGGCGCCGCCAGTGCCGGTGATACCGAGGACGGGAATCGAAGCCTGCTTCGCCTGCGCGTGCATCGCCTGCACCAGCGCGGCATCGGCCTTGCCGTTTTCCAGCGCGGTAATCAGCTGCGCCAGCGCGCGGCGGTCGCCGCCTGCAACCGGATCGAGCGAAGTGGGCGCGTAGCGCGACAGGTCGATGTCGCAGCGCTGCACCATGTCGGCAATCATGCCGGCCAGGCCCATGCGTTGCCCGTCTTCCGGGCTGTAGATGCGCGCCACGCCGTAGGCCTGCAGTTCGCGGATCTCGTCCGGCACGATCACGCCGCCACCGCCGCCGAAAACCTGCACATGCGCGCCGCCCTTTTCGCGCAGCAGGTCGACCATGTACTGGAAGTACTCGACGTGGCCGCCCTGGTAGCTGGAAATGGCAATGCCCTGCGCGTCTTCCTGCAAGGCCGCCGTGACCACCTCCTCGACCGAGCGGTTGTGGCCCAGGTGGATCACCTCGCAGCCGTGCGACTGCAGGATGCGGCGCATGATGTTGATCGAGGCGTCATGGCCGTCGAACAGCGACGCCGCCGTGACAAAGCGCACCTTGTTGGCCGGACCGCGGCCCTGCTCCGCCGGCTTGGGCTGCGGCGCACCGCGGCGCACATCATGCACATCGGAAAGGTCGGTCATTGTCTCCACCGTCTCTGGGTGTTGGCTGCCACCGCGAGGTCCGCCCGGGGTGCTGGTCTGCGCCGGCTTGGCGGGAAGTGCGCGGGCTGGCCCCGGGGTTGGGGCTGGTCGATTATATGACGTTGACGTAAACGTCAATCAATGAGGCGGAACCCCAACGGCGCGGGCAGCGGTGCTTATAGAGTAGGTGGCCGCGGCGCAGAGCAGGCAAACAAAAGGCCACCTCGCGGTGGCCCTCCCTGGGTACTTCGCCAGCAATGCAAGAGATCACCGGCACAACGCCCATATCCGGGGGCATTCCCCGAACGCATCCGTGCTGTGCTCCTCGACCCGATGGCGCAGCGCGTGCAGCCACGCCGCCATCCGCCGCATCGACCACGGTGCCGGCGTCTGGGCCAGCGTGAAGCGTGCTTCCGGGCCATCGCCCGACAGCCATACGCGATAGCCTTCCGGCAGCGCCAGTTCCTGGCCGGGCTCGAGCCAGATATCGTTGGGATTGCCTTCCACCGTCACCCACAGCTTGCCCGCCGCCGCGCAGACGGTCTGCCCGTAACCGGCGCGCCAGCTCACTGGCTGTCCGGGCTCGTCCAGTTCGAAAGTCCGTAGTTCGCGCATGATGCTCTCCTGATCAGCCTGGCGGAACCGATATCTCCGCCACGCTTCCATTATTCGCATCCCTCACTACAATCCCATGTACAGTTGTGAACAGTTTTCGATGAACTGTTCAGTAGTTTTCCCTGACAGTTGCACTGACAGTTGCATATCCCGGTTTCCCCCGGCTGCCTGCCTATGAAACTCATATTAGATGCTTCCACCGGGATTCCACTGACCGATCAGATCGTCAATGGCGTGAAGTCGTGGATCGGCAACCGCGAGGCCCGGCCGGGGGCAAAACTGCCCTCGATCCGCCAGCTGGCGGCGGAAAACGGCATCAGCCGCTTCCCCGTGATCGAGGCCTATGACCGGCTGGTGTCGCAGGGGCTGCTGGATTCGCGGCAGGGGTCGGGCTTCTACGTGGCGGACAGCCCGCTCGCGGGGCGCTCGGAGCGCGGCTGGTCGGACCCCAGCCTGGCGGAGGATCTTTCCGACCACATCCTGGAGCAGTTCAACCACCCCAGCAGCACGCTGAAGCTGGCCGGCGGCTTCGTGCCCGAGACCTGGCGCGACGTGGAAGGGCTGCAGCAGGCGATCCGCGCGATCTCGCGCACCGAGATCGACAGCGTGATCCACTACGCCACGCCGCTGGGCCATCCCGAACTGCGCAGGCAGGTGCTGCTGCGCGTGCGCCAGCTCGGCATCGCGGCGGAACTGCCGCAGGTGCTGATCACTACCGGCGCCAGCCAGGCGCTGGACCTGGTGGTGCGCCACCTGCTCAAGCCGGGCGATACGGTGTTCGTTGAGGACCCCGGCTACTACAACCTGTTCGGCCTGCTGCGGCTGCATGGCGTGCAGCTGGTGGGCGTGCCGCACACGCCCCACGGCCCGGACCCCGACGCGTGCGAGGCGCTGCTGCGCCAGCACAAGCCCAAGCTGTTCTTCACCAACAGCGTGCTGCAGAACCCCACCGGCTCGACGCTGGCGCCGCCGGTCGCGTTCCGGCTGCTGGAGCTGGCGCGCCGGCACGGCTTCCGCTTTGTCGAGGACGACATCTTCTCGGACTTCCAGACGCACTTCACCGACCGGCTGGCCACGCTGGACCAGCTCGAGCACGTGATCTACATCGGCGGGTTTTCCAAGACGGTGTCGGCGTCGCTGCGGATCGGCTACGTGGTGGCCGACAAGGCGCTGGTCAAGGACCTCGTCGACGTCAAGGTGCTGACCAGCGTCGCCGGCTCGCACTTCGCGGAAGCGGTCACGGCGGCGCTGCTGGAGCGCGGCGGCTATCGCAAATACATCGAGCGGCTGCGCCTGCGCGTGCGCGAGGCGTCGGCCAACGCGGTGCGGCAGCTGACCGGCTGCGGCTGGGAAGTGTTCTGCGAACCGAGCGGCGGCAACTTCCTGTGGGCGCGGCCACCTTTCATCGAGGATTCGCGCGACCTGGTGGCGCTGGGCGAGGAATTCGGCGTGACGCTGGCGCCGGGCAATTATTTCCGGCCCGGCGGCGAGGCCTCGGCCTGGATCCGCATCAACGCCGCCTATGCCAACGAGCCGCGCGCGGTGGCCTTCATGAAGGCCGCGGCGGAGCGCCGCCCGCGCTGACGCCTAGCCGCCGTGGTTATGCAGCACGGCGTTGCGCCGCGCGTAGGCGAAGTAGATCACCAGCCCCAGCGCCAGCCACACCAGGAAGGCAATCCAGGTCAGTGCCTGCAGGTGCGCCATCAGGAACAGGCAGAAGCCGACCGACAGCAGCGGCACCACCGGCACGCCCGGGCAGCGGAACGCGCGCGGCAGGTCGGGACGGGTCTTGCGCAGCACCAGCACCGCCACCGAGATCAGCGTAAAGGCCGCCAGCGTGCCGATATTGATCAGCTCGGCCAGCACGTTCAGCGGCACGAAGCCGGCAATCGCGGCAAAGATCAGGCCCACGGTCCAGGTGGCGAAGTAAGGCGTCGCATGCACGGGATGCACCGACGACAGCCGCTCCGGCAACAGCCCGTCGCGCGACATGGCGAAGATCACGCGGGTCTGGCCGTAGGTCATCACCAGGATCACCGTGGTCATGCCCAGGATCGCGCCCAGGTCGACAAAGCCCGCGACCCAGTTTTGCCCCGCGTATTGCAGCGCCAGCGACACCGGGTGGTCGACGCCGGCAAACTTGGCGAACGGCACGATGCCGGTCATGATCGCCGCCACCACGACATACAGCACCGTGCATACGGCCAGCGAGCCGACGATGCCGATCGGCAGGTCGCGGCGCGGGTTGCGCACTTCTTCGGCCGCAGAAGTCACCGCATCGAAGCCGATAAAGGCGAAGAACACCAGCGCCGCCGCATTGAAGATGCCGCTGAAGCCGAACGGCGCAAACGGCTCCCAGTTGGCCGGCTGCACGTGCCAGACGCCGACCGCGATAAACAGCACCACCACGCCGATCTTCACGGCCACCATCAGGTTGTTCACGCGCGTGGATTCGCGCACGCCGTAAGACACGACCCAGGTGATGGCCAGCATGATCAGGCAGGCCGGGAGGTTGATCAGGGTCTCCACGCCCGGCACCGAGCCCGGCGCGGCGGTCAGCGCCGCCGGCAGCTTCAGCCCGAAGCCCGCCATCAGCGACTGGAAATAGCCCGACCAGCCCACCGATACGGCCGAGGTGGCCAGCCCGTATTCCAGCAGCAGGTCCCACCCGATCATCCACGCGACGATCTCGCCAAGCGTGGCATAGCTGTAGGTATAGATCGATCCCGATACCGGGATGGCCGAGGCAAACTCCGCGTAGCACAACGCGGCAAAGCCGCACGCCAGCGCGGCAATGACGAAGGACACGGTCAGCGCCGGCCCCGCGGTCAGCGCGCCGGTGCCGGTCAGCACGAAAATCCCGGTGCCGATGATGGCGCCGATTCCCATCATCACCAGGTCGACCGGACCCAGCACCTTCCTCAAGCCGTCATCGCGCGCGACGGCCAGCATCGCGTCGATGTCCTTGGTGCGGAACAAACTCATTCAGACTCCTGCAGCAGTGGCCGGCGCGCCTGCTTCTGCATTGGCGGCGGCCCGGAAAAAGCGCGCTAGTTTACGCCTGCCGCACTGCGCGGACGTCACTTTCGGCGCCAGCGCCCCAGCGGGCACGACGTCGGAATGATAGAGAACGCGCGATCGCCCGGTGCTGACCGGCCTCAGCCGGCCTGAGCCGGCCTGAGCCGGCATCAGCCGCCGCACCCGGGCGCGGCAAGAATGCCGTCCACGCGAGCCAGCGCGGCGGAGAGCGGGTCCAGCATCAGCATGGCGGTGCCGGCGAGCGCCAGCACCACGAACAGGAGAATCCGGGCCTGCCGCGTGCACGGCATCGTGCAGGCCGCCGCCAGTGGCGCCAGCGTGGCGGACGCCAGCAGAAGTTTCAGCAACATGATGCCGATTCAACGGCTCGGTGCCACAGCCTGCGCCCGGCCAGTCGCCACCACCGGCAACGCCCCCGCCCGGCGCAGCCCGAACCACGAACATGCCGCCGAACACAGCGTGATCCCGACCAGCGCGACGATGGCGTGCCGGTAGCTGCGCGTGGCATCGAACGACCACGCGCCCAGCTGCACCGTCAGGAAGGCGCCCAACTGGTGGCCCAGGAACAGCAGCCCGAATACCTTGCCCTTGATCCGGCTGCCATAGCGCTCGAAGCAGAACATCGAGGTCAGGATCACCGTGCCCAGGTAGCTTGCGCCAAAGCCCATTGCAAAGGGCAGCACGCCAAGGCCCGGCACCAGCAGCAGCACCATCGACAGCGAGCGCAGTGCATAGAACCCCGCCAGCAGGCGATGCTTGTCCCACCGCAACGCCAGCGCGCCGGAGACAATGCCGCTGGCCAGCTCCAGCACGCCCAGCGTGCTCAGCGCGGTGCCCATCGCCAGCCGTGGCACGCCTTGTCCCTGCCATTGCGCCACCAGGTGCACGTCGATGAAGGCCATGGTCGCTCCACAACCGAAGAAGCCCGCCGCCAGCGCATAGAAGACCGGGTCGCGCCGGACCACCGCCCATGCCGAGACCTCCGCCGCCTGCGGCGCCGGCGCGGCTCGCGGCTCCCGGCGCGAGGCCAGCCACAGCGCGCCAGCCACCGGCAGCGCGAACACCACCCCCGCCGCGCCGAAGGCCGTGGTCCATCCCGCCCGCGGCTGCAGCCAGATCCACAGCGGCGACAGCACGATGAATCCGATCGCGGTACCGTTCGTCACGACCGCATAGGCCAGTCCCTTCCTGCGCTCCTCGAACAGGCGATCGACCAGGATGCCCATCGGCACAAAGGTCATCGCCGCCAGGCCGAACGCGCCCGCCAGCCCGAACGCCAGCACGAAGAATGCGAGCGACTGGTGCCACCACGCCACGCTGCCCAGCGCCAGCCCCGCGGCCAATGCTCCCGTCGCGGCCGTGCGCAGCGGCCCGACCCGATCGCTTAGTGCGCCGACCACCGGCGACATCAGTCCCGTCGCCAGCATGAACACGCTGCCGGACCAGGCGAACTGCGCGCGGCCCTGGCCGAAGTGGGCAGCGAGGTCGACGAAATACACCTGGTACAGGCCCTTCACCGCGGTCGAGACGAACATCGCGGCAAAGCCGATGGCGACCAGCGCGAGGGTGATCGCGGGGATGCGGGTGCGGGTCATGGCGGTTCCTGTGTCGGGCGGGCTTGCCGACATGCTAAGCAACGCCATCCTGCCGCCACGGCAAGGTCGTGGACCAAAAAAGCAAATTTTCAGCCATGGCTGTTGCGGCGCCGCCGGATCGCGCGAGAATGGCGGCATCGGACCGTTCGCCCTTTCCTTGCCGCCATGACCACCGCCTATCTGCTGGTGCTGCCCAATGTCCACATGCTCGACCTCGGCGGCCCGCTCCAGATCTTTTCCAGCGTAGCGGAACTGGGCCTTGCACCGCTGCGGGTGCGCTGCGCGGGACCGCATTCGAGCGTCACGTCGTTCCAGGGACCGGCGTTGGGCCAGGTCGAACGGCTGCCTGCGCGACTGGAACCTGGCGATGTGGTGCTGGCGATCGGCAGCAAACTTCTGGACACACTGACCACTTCCGCGGCGTGGCGTGATACGGCGGCCTGGCTCAGGGAAACGTTTGCCGACGGCAGGAACGCGGGCGTGCAGGTCGCCGCCGTCTGCACCGGCGCTTTCCTGCTGGGCGCCGCGGGCCTGCTCGACGGCCGCCTGTGCACCACCCACCATGGACATACCCGCCGCCTGCGCGCGCGGCATCCAGCCGCGTCGGTCATCGACAACCGGGTCTTCGTTCGCGATGGCAATGTATGGACGTCGGCCGGCGTTGCCTCCGGCATCGATCTCGCGCTGCGGCTGGTCGCCGACGCTTACGGCGATGACGCCGCCATCGCCGTCGCGCGCGACAACGTCGTGCCCTTCCGCCGCTTCAGCGGCGATCCGCAGCTGGCGCCGCAGTTCCGCGCGCGTTCGCATGGCAACGCACTGGTGCATGCGGCGCAGGACGCGATCACGCGCGAGCTCCATGCCAATGTCGCCGACCCGCGCTTCGCCGACCGCTTTGCCATCAGCGTGCGGCACCTGTCCCGCATCTTCCATGAGGAAACCGGCCTGACGCCCAAGCAATACCAGCTCACGCTGCGCATGGCACGCGCGCGCAAGCTGCTTGCGTCATCAAGCCTGGCCGTGGAGGAAATCGCGCTGAAGAGCGGCTTCGCCAGCGTGCAGGCCTTTCGTGCCTGCTGGAACAGGACTGAGTCAGCCACGCCGAGGGCGTACAGACAGGCGCGTGCCGGCACGCAATAGCCGACAGACACAAGCCCCGTACGAAAACCCCGGCTCACTACGATAAGAGTGGCCGCCCGCAGGGCCGTAAGTCAAACCAACCCTTACTTAGCCACCGGCATCGTAAATTCAGCCCCCTTGGCAATGGCATCCGGCCACCGCTGCATCACGCTCTTGTAGCGCGTATAGAACCGCACGCCTTCTTCGCCGTAGGCATGATGGTCGCCGAACAGCGAACGTTTCCATCCACCAAATGAATGCCAGGCCATAGGCACAGGGATGGGAACATTAATCCCGACCATACCAATCTGGATTTGCCGCGCAAACGCCCGTGCAATCCCGCCGTCGCTGGTGTAGCACGACACGCCGTTGCCAAACTCATGCGCATTGATCAACGCCACCGCCTCGGCAAAATCATGCACCCGCACTACCGACAAGACCGGTCCAAAAATCTCTTCCTTGTAGATGGTCATGTCGGGCTTCACATGATCGAACAACGTGCCACCGACGTAGAAGCCGTTTTCATGCCCTTCGACCTTGTGCCCCCGCCCATCGGTCACCAGCGTCGCGCCTTCTTCCACGCCCCTGGCGATATACCCCTCGACCTTGGCCTTGTGCGCCCTGGTCACCAGCGGACCCATTTCGGCGTCTGACTCCATCCCGTTACGGATCTTCAGCGCACGCGCCCGCTCCGCCAGCCGCGGCACCAGGCCAGCGCCTCGCGCACCACCAGCGCGCCCAGTTCGGCCGGCGCCACGTCCTTCAGGCTGCCGCCAAAGGTCCCGATTGCGGTACGGACACCGCTCACCACTACGACTTCACGCGTCATGCTCTAAATCTCCAATAGAAGGGGGCAAGTAACGATTACTTGCTGTAGACGTACACGCCGCGGCCGGTCTTGCGGCCCAGGTAGCCGGCAGCCACCATCTCGCGCATCAGCATTGCCGGACGGTACTTCGGATCGGCGAATTCGGTGTACAGCACTTCCATCACGGCCAGCATGGTGTCCAGGCCGATCATGGACCCATTTCGGCGTCTGACTCCATCCCGTTACGGATCTTCAGCGCACGCGCCCGCTCCGCCAGCCGCGGCACCAGCTTGTCAGCAACGTCCCCCACCGCCACGGCAACGGAGATCGCCATGCAGCGCTCGCCCGCCGAGCCATAAGCCGCACCAATCAGCGCATCGACCGCCTGGTCCAGGTCCGCATCCGGCATCACCACCAGGTGGTTCTTGGCCCCGCCCAGCGCCTGCACCCGCTTGCCATGCCTGGTCCCTTCCGTATAGATGTACTCGGCAATCGGCGTCGAGCCAACGAACGACAACGCCTGCACATCCGGATGCGACAGCAGCGCATCGACTGCTTCCTTGTCCCCCTGCACGACGTTGAACACGCCATCGGGCAAGCCAGCCTGGCGCAACAGATCGGCAATCAGCAAGCTGGGCGAAGGATCGCGCTCCGACGGCTTCAGCACGAACGTATTGCCGCATGCCAGTGCCACCGGGAACATCCACATCGGCACCATCACCGGGAAGTTGAACGGCGTGATCCCCGCCACCACGCCTAGCGGCTGGCGCAGGGGAACATCCACATCGGCACCATCACCGGGAAGTTGAACGGCGTGATCCCCGCCACCACGCCTAGCGGCTGGCGCAGGTTCCAGTTGTCGATGCCGCCACCGATGTTGTCGGTGAAGTCCGTCTTGAGCAGGTTGGGAATGCCGCAGGCAAACTCCACCACCTCGATGCCGCGCGTGACTTCGCCCCTGGCATCGGAGAACACCTTGCCATGCTCGCGCGTGATCAGCGCGGCCAGGTCGTCATGGTGCTGGTCGAGCAGCTCCTTGAACTTGAACAGGATGCGCGCGCGGCGCAGCGGCGGCGTCTCGGCCCATGCCGGAAACGCGGCCTTGGCGGCAGCCACCGCATCGGCAACGTCCTGTGCGGTGCCAAGTGCCACGCGCGCCGCAACTTCGCCGGTGGCGGGATTGAATACGTCAGCCAGGCGCTGGCCGCCGGCGCGGCGCACGGCACCGCCGATGTAATGATGGATTTCGGCCAGTTGCCGGTTTTCTGCGATGCTCACTTGGGATCCTTCGATGGCCACGGCGCGCGCCGTGGCTTGCAATCAGGGAGAGAGAGGGAGAGAGCCGGCCCCGAAGGGCCGGCGGCAATGCGAGGCGGCGTGCGCCGCTTATTTGATGTCCTGCAGCGCTTTCTTCACCGTATCGAACAGTTCGCCGATCTGCGCTTCCGAGATGATCAGCGGCGGCGAGAACGCCAGGATGTCGCCGGTGTAGCGCACCAGCACGCCCAGCTCCAGGCACTTGAGGAAGGCCTCGTAGGCCCGCGCGCCGGGCTGGCCCGGACGCGGCTCCAGCTCGATCCCGGCCACCATGCCGAAGTTGCGGATGTCCTTCACGTGCGGCGCGCCGCGCACGCTGTGCACCGCCGCCTCGAACACCGGCGACAGCTCGGCCGCGCGGCCGAACAGGTTCTCGCGCTGGTACAGGTCGAGCGTGGCCACGGCAGCGGCGGCGGCCAGCGGGTGGCCGGAGTAGGTGTAGCCATGCAGCAGCTCGATCGTGCCCGGCGCGGCAGCATTGACTACGGCATCGTGCACTTCGCGGCGCACCGCCACGGCGCCCATCGGCACCGCCGCGTTGTTGATCGCCTTGGCCATGGTGATCAGGTCCGGCGTCACGTTGAAGCGCTCGGCTGCGGTGGCCGCGCCGAGGCGGCCGAAGGCGGTGATCACTTCATCGAAAATCAGCAGGATGCCGTGCTTGCTGGTGATCTCGCGCAGTTTTTCCAGGTAGCCGAGCGGCGGCACCAGCACGCCGGCGGAGCCGGCCAGCGGCTCGACGATCACGGCGGCGACGTTGGCCGGGTCATGCAGCGCAAGGATGCGCTCCAGCTCGTCGGCGAGATGCGCGCCCCATTGCGGCTGGCCCCTGGAGAAGGCGGCCTCGGCGATGTTGAGCGTAGCCGGCAGGTGATCCGTGCCCGGCATCAGGTTGGCCGAGTAGGCCTTGCGGTTCGGGCCGATGCCGCCCACCGCCATGCCGCCAAAGCCAACGCCGTGGTAGCCGCGCTCGCGGCCGATAAAGCGGGTGCGCTGGCCTTCGCCGCGCGCGCGGTGGTACGCCAGCGCGATCTTCAGCGCGGTGTCGACCGACTCCGAACCCGAGTTGGTGAAGAAGATGCGGTCCAGTCCCTGCGGCATGACCGCGGCCACTTTGGTGGCGGCCTCGAACGACAGCGGGTGGCCCATCTGGAACGGCGGCGCATAGTCCAGCGTTGCCGCCTGGCGCGCGACGGCGTCGGCGATTTCCTTGCGGCAGTGGCCCGCGGCCACGCACCAGAGGCCGGCGCAACCATCCAGGATCTGGCGGCCGTCGTGGGTGGTGTAGTACATGCCGCTTGCCGACGCGAGCAGGCGCGGCGCCGCCTTGTACTGGCGGTTGGCGGTGAAGGGCATCCACAGGGCATCGAGATCGGGAATCACGGTCTTGGCGGCGTCCATACGTCCTCCTCGGGGCAATTGGGCGGGTCGGTTGGCTGGTGCCGTTCCGGCCCGCTGAGAGTGGCGGGCACTGAAGCAGGCACGGAAACGGCGGCAATGACGGCCACTCTACCGGCGGCGTCTGGCCGACAAAATATACAGTACGGACAGCACCGCCTTACCGTACAGTTTGATCACGCCAAACCGTACAGGCAAGCAGCCGCGGCGCCCGCCGCGACCGCCACCGTGCCACGCAGCGTTTGCCGGCACCGTGCGGCATCCCACGCTGCACTGCGGCAATTTTCGCTACTTGGAATGGGCCTGCGCGCGTCGCCCCTGTGCGGCCGTTAAACTGTACAGGTTCGCGCCTACCGAGGTGCCTAGTGCAACGCTTCCGATGCTGACCCTGAACCTGACCCGCAGCCGCCGCGGCGGCGAAACCCTGACTGAGCAGATCGTCGCCGGCATCGCCGCGCTGGTGGAGCAGCGCGCGCTGCGCGCCGGTGCCACGCTGCCGTCGGTACGCCGCTTTGCCCAGCACCACCAGGTCAGCACCTTCACCGTGGCCGAGGCCTACGGGCGGCTGACCGCACTGGGCTACCTGGCCGCGCGGCCGGGCTCCGGCTACACCGTGGCGCACCGTCACGCGCCCACCGGCAGCGCCCGTGCGCCGCAATGGGAAGCGCCGGGGCTGAACGCGGCCTGGCTGCTGTCGGATGTGTTCGCCGATCATTCCGTGCCGATCAAGGCCGGCGCCGGCTGGCTCCCGGGGGACTGGCTCAACGAGGAAGGCCTGCACCAGGCTATGCGCGCCTCGGCCCGGGTGCCTGCGGCGCAGTTGTCTGGCTACGGCCATCCGTATGGTTTCGCGCCGCTACGCGAGCATATCGCCACCGGCCTCGGCCAGTACGGCATCCCGCTGCAGGCGCAGCAGGTGGTGCTGACGCAGGGCGCGACCCAGGCGCTGGACCTGGTGGTGCGCACGCTGCTGCGCGGCGGCGACACCGTGCTGGTGGAATCGCCCTGCTACTGCAACCTGCTGCAGATCCTGCGGCTGGCGGGGCTGCGCGTCATCGGCGTGCCGCGTTCGGCGGCCGGGCTCGACACCGATGCGCTCGACGACGCGATCCGCGCCCACGCCCCGCGCGCCCTCTTCGTCAACACCGTGCTGCAGAACCCGACCGGCGCCAGCCTCAGCAGCATGAACGCCTTCCGCGTGCTGCAGCTCGCCGAGCAGCACCGGCTGCTGGTGGTGGAAGACGATATCTACCGCGAGCTGGCGCCGGCTGGCTCGCCGATGCTGGCGGCCATGGACGGGTTGTCGCAGGTGGTCTACGTCAATGGCTTTTCCAAGACCATCACGCCGTCGCTGCGCGTGGGCTACCTTGCCGCCAGCCCGGACCTGGCCAAGGCTTTCGCGCGGACCAAGATGGCGGTCGGGCTGACCTCGTCCGAAGTGACCGAGCGCCTGGTCTACTCGGTGCTGACCAGCGGCCACTACGGTCGCCACGTGGCCGCGCTGGCCGAGCGGCTGCGCGCGCAGCAGGACCTGGTGACGGAAAAGATGGAGGCGCACGGCCTGGAGGTGCTGCTGCGCCCCGAAGGCGGAATGTTCGCCTGGGCGCGGCTGTGCGAAGACACCCAGCAGCGGCTGCAGGCGAGCCGGCGCGGCGAGCCGCTGAGCGGCAACCAGCTGGCCACGCTGGCGCTGGAGCACGGCATCTGGCTGGCGCCGGGCTCGTACTTCGAGCCGGACGAGACCGACTCGCCGTGGATCCGCTTCAACGTGGCCACCGGCGACGCGCCGCAGCTGTGGCAGTTCTTTGACAGCCTGGCACAGGCGCCGCGTGCCGCGGCCGCCTGATACCCTGATACCCGGCTACTTCAGAAGCGGTAATGTGGTTCGTGGCGGGAGCGCGGGCCGGCGCCGTTCCCAGGGCGCTGCCTCAACTCCAGAGGCGTTCGACGACCAGGCCTGCGGTGGCGCAGATGCCCACCCAGGTCACCAGTGCGATAGCGATAAAGCGATATGTCATCTCGGGGGCGACAATAAAGTCGTTGCGGGAATATGAATTCTTCGCAAAATCATACATCCATTCATGAATGTATGTAAGCGGCAATCGTATTTCCCTGAGATGGTCTGGGGGCTTTTCGTAACGTGGGAACACGAAAAAGCGCCTATTGCGGCATGCGACAGGCGCTGATGCGGCAAGATGCCGCGGGTCGGAGGGGTAACCGGGGGACCTTCAGCCGCGCAGGAACGGCAGCACTTCCTCCAGCAGGCGCTCCGGCATCTCTTCGGCAATGTAGTGGCCGCACGGCAGCGCATGCCCGCGCACGCGCCGCGCCGCCTTGCGCCATTCGTCCAGCGGCCGGAAACACTGCCCGACGGCGCCCTGCTCGCCCCACAGCGCCAGCATCTCGCACTCGACCATGCGGCCCGCGGCAAGGTCGGCGCGGTCATGCTCGAGGTCGATGGTGGCACTGGCGCGGTAGTCCTCGCACAGCCCGTGGGCGGCGCCGGGCAGGCTCAGGCAGCGCAGGTACTCGGCCATGGCGGCATCGGTGAACGGCGCCAGCCCGGCGCTGCGGGCACCCATGGTCTGGCGCAGGTAGAGCGCGGGATCCGCTTCGATCAGCGTTTCCGGGAATGGCGCCGGCCGGATCAGGAAGAACCAGTGCCAGTAGGCGCGGGCAAAGGCCTCGCTGGTCTGCGCGTACATCGCCAGCGTGGGGGCGATATCCAGCGTCACCAGCCGCGTCACCGCCTGTGGATGATCGAGCACCAGCCGGTGCGCCACGCGCGCGCCGCGGTCGTGCGCCAGCACGCTGAACCGTTCGAAGCCGAGCGCGCGCATCAGCGTGAGCTGGTCGGCGGCCATGGTGCGCTTGCTGTAGTTGGCGTGGTCCGGCAAACCCGCGGGCTTGCCGCTGTCGCCATAGCCGCGCAGGTCTGCGGCCACCACGGTGAAATGCCGCGCCAGTTCGGGCGCCACCTTGTGCCAGATCGCATGGGTCTGCGGGTGGCCATGCAGCAACAGCAAGGCAGGCCCCTGGCCGCCGGCCACCGCGTGGATGGCAACGTCGCCGCAATCGATCCGGTGCGGCGTGAATCCTTCGAACATCGTCTGTCTCCATGGCCGGCGGGCGGCCGTCTGCATCCGCGCGGGCTAGTGTAATCACTAAGCGGTGCGACAGGATTTCCTGCGACGACACTCATTCGGTCGACAGATTCATGAATCCATCGCTGCCGGCCCGCCCCTGCCACCGGCAGGGATGCCGCCGGCCGCACCGCGGCGCTCTGCTACCCTTGCTGCATCCATATTGACTTCCAGCACACAGCAAGATCCGACCATGCATACCCATGACCTGTCCGCATGGACCCACAGCCATACCTTCGACGGTGGCAACCGCAACGCCGAGCGCGGCACGCGCCTGGTGATGATGATCACCGCCGTCGTGATGGTGGTGGAAATCGCCGCCGGCCTCTGGTTCAACTCGATGGCGCTGCTGGCCGACGGCTGGCACATGAGCTCGCACGCGCTGGCCATCGGCCTGTCCGCCTTTGCCTACGCGGCCGCGCGCCGCTACGCCAGCGACTGGCGCTTTGCCTTTGGCGCATGGAAGATCGAAGTGCTGGCCGCCTTTGCCAGTGCCGTGTTCCTGCTCTGCATTGCGGCGCTGATGGCGGCGGGTTCGGTCGAGCGGTTGTTCAGCCCGCAGGAAATTCATTACCGCGAGGCGATGATCGTGACCGCGCTGGGGCTGCTGGTCAACCTCGGCTGCGCGCTGATCCTGGGCGGACATGCGCATGGGCACGGTCATGACCATGGGCATGACCACGGGCATCACCATCATGGGCATGACCACGACCATGGCCATGGCCACGGCCACCACCACGACATCAACCTGCGCGCGGCCTACGTCCACGTGCTGGCCGATGCCGCCACCTCGGTGCTGGCCATCGTGGCGCTGGCCGGCGGCTGGTGGCTGGGCTGGGCCTGGCTCGACCCGGTGATGGGCCTGGTGGGCGCGGCGCTGGTCGGCAAGTGGGCGATCGGCCTGCTGCGCCAGAGCGGCACCGTGCTGCTGGACCGCGAGATGGACCACCCGGTGGTCGAAGACGTGCGCGAGGTGCTGGCCGGGCTAGACCGCGACGGCCGCCCTGGCGACGAAGGCACCCGCGTGACCGACCTGCATGTCTGGCGCGTCGGCCGCCAGCATTTTGCCTGCATCGTCTGCCTGGTCACGCATGACGCCACGCTGACGCCGCTGCGCGTGCGCCAGGCGCTGTCCGTGCATGAGGAGCTGGTGCACGTGACCGTCGAGATCAGCCGCTGCGAGGGCACGCATTGAAACACCCGCGGAACCGAGCACGCGGAAAGCGCGCGCCACGCTTGGGCGCGGCCGCTTTGACTCAGGTGCGGTCAGCTCAGCTCGCACCACATGCACAGCGGCGGCGTATCGGTGTGCCGCTGGAATTCGCCGGACGACAGCACCTCCTGCGGCAGTTTCGATGCCGGCACCAGCGTAAAGCCGTAGCGCGCGAAATAGCTCGGGCAACTCGATGCCAGCAGCACCGCGCGTTGCAGGCCATTCGAGCGCGCGCGCATCAGCGCGGCGCGCACCACATGCGTCGCCACGCCCTGGTCGCGGTGCTCGGGCAATACCGCCACCGAGCGGATCACCACGGTCTGGCCGAACGGCTCGCCGGCGGCGCAGCCGATGATCCTCGATTCGAGGATGGCCACATGGAAGTGCTCCAGCACGCGGAACACATCGTCGGTCGGCAGGCCGCAGCGCTCTAGCAGCGCCCCCACCGCTGGCGCGTCCGAGGGCATCGCCGCCCGGATTCGCAGGTCTTTCATCATCAGGAGCCTCTTTTCTTCACATCACTTGGCGACGGGAACACCATGGAAGCCCGGCATGGTCGCACCGCCATCCTGGCGGCGCTCTGTGCGCACAGGCCGGTCTGGCCTGACCGCCCAACACTAACCGATTCGATCGCTTTGTACTATCAGGGAAGAACAGGGCAAACCGGTGTCGGAAATTGGCCCGCCGCATTACGCACAGGGCAATGGCGGCAACGTGGCGCAGGCGCACCCCATCGCGGGCATAACGCGGCGCAGGTGTGAAGAAGGAATGGCGCTACAGGAGAGGAAAACTGGAGGCGGGGATCCGGAATCGAACCGTCGTACACGGCTTTGCAGGCCGTTGCATCACCACTCTGCCACCCCGCCGTGGATGGCGCGCCATGCCGGCGCGTCGTGCTGCGGGCCGCAGTGTAGCGGGAAATGGAAAAGTCTGCAGGGCGCTGCGCGGACGGCAGCGCCGGCACCGGCGCCAGTCAGTCGCCGATCTCGCCAATGGCCGACTGGACGTAGTTCTGCAGGCCAACCTTGCCGATCAGCTCGATTTGCGACTCGAGCCAGTCGATATGCGATTCGGTGGCTTCCAGGATATCGACCACCACCTCGCGCGAAACATAATCGCCGATCGACTCCAGATACTTGATCGCATCCTTGCAACTGGCCTGTGAAACCTGTTCCAGCTTCAGGTCGCAGCCGAGCATTTCTTCGGTGTTTTCGCCGAGCAGCAATTTGTCGAGGTCCTGCAGGTTGGGCAAGCCATCGAGCAGCAGGATGCGCTCGATCAGCTTGTCGGCATGCTTCATTTCCTCGATCGATTCTTCGTACTCGTGCTTGCCCAAAGCATTGAGACCCCAATGCCGGTACATGCGCGCATGCAGGAAATACTGGTTGATGGCGGTCAGCTCATGCCGGAGCTGGCCGTTGAGCATCTGAATCGCTTTCTTGTCGCTTTTCATGACAGCACCACCGACCCCTCGATTCGGGTGGATCAATTTTCATTATCGTGGCCAGCGCGCCGCTGCAGACAATATTGCGCCGTGCCTTTCATGGTAGCCCGGCAAAGGGGGACATCAAGCAAATTCGGCTGTTATTGGCCGATTATCCGGCGCTATTGCATATGAGAATGGCAATGGTTTCCATTCGGTTTTCGTTAGCGCATGAAAAGCCGCATCCGGCGCATCCGGCATTAATACGCCGGCCTTCCGGACAATACTGGTGAATAAAAAAAACGGGCGCACACGGCATCTTGCCGCGGCGCCCGCCATGGCAGGAACCGGAAGGAAATCAGTCGAGCCGCGCGCCCGAATCCGCGACCAGCGTCTTCAGCACCGGCCAGTCGCGCGCATACAGCGCCTGCGCCTCTGCCGGCGAGCTGCCTACCGTGCGCAGCCCCAGCGCGACCATGCGCGCCTGCATGTCGGGGGTCTGCAGGATCGCCTTCACCTCGCTTTCGAGCCTGGCCAGGATAGGCGCCGGCACGCCGACCGGGGCCACCAGCCCGATCCAGCCTACCGTCTTGAACGCGCTGTCCTGCATGCCCAGCTCGGCAAAGGTCGGCATCGCGGGCAGCGCGCTGCTGCGCTGCGTGCCGGTAACGGCCAGCGCCTTGAGCTTGCCGCTCTCGATATACGGCCTGGCCGTCAGGATGCTGGCAAAGCCGAACTGCACCTGGCCGCCGAGCAGGTCCTGCAGCATCGGTGCCTCGCCCTTGTAGGGCACGTGGGTGGCGTTGCCGCGGGTGAGCTTGCTGAGGTAGGCGCCGCTCAGGTGCGACAGCGAGCCCACGCCCCATGAGGCATAGGTAGCCTTGCCGGCCTGGGCGCGGGCATAGTCGCCCAGCTCGCGCGGCGTGCGTGCCGGCACCGACGGGTGCGCCACCAGCACCAGCTGCGCGTCGGCCAGCACGCTGATCATGGTCAGGTCCTTGCGCGGGTCGTACGGCAGCTTCTCGAACAGGAACTGGTTGGTGAGCACCGACTGCGTCAGCGTCATCAGCAGCGTGTAGCCGTCCGGCGCCGCCTTGGCCACGGCATCAGTGCCGATGATGCCGGACGCGCCGGCCTTGTTCTCCACGACCACCGGCTGGCCCAGCCGCTTGCTGAGCTTCTCGCCCATCGCGCGGGCGATGGTGTCGGTGCCGCCGCCGGCCACGTAGGGCACCACCAGGCGGATCGGCTTGGCCGGATAGGTCTGTGCCACGGCCGGCAGGCCGAGGCTGAGCGAAAGCCCGCTGATTGCGAGCGCGAGCCATGCGCGTCGTTTCATGTCGTCTCCAGATCGTCTTTATGGTTTTGGAGAACAACGGTAGCGGGCTTGAGAAAATACGTCCAATGCAATATTTTTCAGATTTCCATGCATAGAAGGTTAAGTTGATGGGCCTGCGCCAGCTGCATCACTTCGTCACCCTGGTCGAACAAGGCAGCTTCGCGCGCGCGGCCGCGGCGCTGCACCTGTCGCAACCGGCACTGACGCGCAGCATCCAGGCGCTGGAGGCCGACCTCGGCACACTGGTCGACCGCAGCTACGGCAAGGTTCGTCCCACCGCCGCCGGCACGCTGGTGCTGGAACGCGCGCGCCGGATGCTGCGCGAAAGCCGCGAACTGCGCCGCGACCTGCAACTGCTGGACGAAGTGGAGATCGGCGAGGTCCGCGCCGGCTTCGGACCGTTCGCGGCATCGTTCCTGCTCGACCCGGTACTGGAAGCGCTGGTACGGCGCTATCCGCGCCTGCGCATCGACGTGGAGACCGCCGACACCACCACCATGCTGCGCGCGCTGGAAGCCGAGCGGCTCGATGTCTTCGTCGGCGAAAGCCGCAGCCTGGCCCAGTTCGGCCACTTGCAGATCGAGCGCCTGCCCGCGCTGGAGACCGGCTTCTTCGTGCGCGCCGCGCACCCGCTGGCGCATCAAGGCGATATCAGCCTTGCCAGCCTGCGCGACTATCCCGTGGCCGGTCCGCGGCTGCCGGCCCATATCCGGCAGTTCTTCCGAGAGGCGATGCAGGCCGCCGGCAGCGGCGCGGCCGATGACGACAGCACCGGCCTGCTCACCGCCACCTGCAATGACATGCACGCGCTGCGCGCGCTGATGCTGTCCGGCGATGCCGTCGCGCTGGTGCCGGTGGCGATGATGGCCGACGCGTGCGCGCAAGGCACGGCCGTGCCGCTGCAGATGCGCCCGCGCCACGACCTGCGCGCGCAGTACGGGATCGTGTCGCTGGCCGGGCATACGCCGTCGCCGGCAACGCGCGCATTCGTGGCCCAGGTGCACGCGGCACTGGCGGACTACCCGGCGGCAGAGTCTGGCGCCGTACCGGTTCACTAGAAATTCTCAGGGCAGCCGGGAAAAAATCTTCAGATCGCGAGCCGGACCGGCATGCTATGTTGGCCGCGGGTCACACCTTCCACCGAGGTCGCTCCGGAGGCTCACGCATGCCAACCAAGACCGCCAGGCGGCTGCTCGCTACCCTGGCTCCAGCCCTGCCGCTGCTGGGCGCGGCAACCAGTGCCGGCGCTACCGAAGGCGCGCTCGGCCGGCCCGTCACCGGGACCAGCGTCACGCCCAATGCCGGCATCGTCTCGCCCGAACCCATCCTGGCGGTCAACCTCGGCGAGATCTACCTAGACGGATCGGTCGGCGGCAGCCGCAGCGTGCCGATTGGCGGCAAGGCAGCGCTGGATGTCGACGGCAAGGTCGCCTTCACGCTGGCAACCGTGATGAAGGTCTGGGACACCGGGCCCGGCGCGTGGAACTTTGCCTCCAGCTTCACGCTGCCTTACGTGTGGACCAAGGTCACGGCCAATGCCGGCATCGGCGGCGTCAGCGCCAGCACCCAGGACACCGCGTCGAACCTGTTCGACATCTATTTCACGCCGCTGATCGCCGGCTACCACTTCTCCAAGACCGAACACGTGGCGCTGAGCCTGAACATCTGGGCGCCGACCGGCAAGTACGATCCCAACGCACTGGCCAATCCCAGCCTGAACAACTGGACCTTTATCCCGCAGGTGGCCTACACCCGGCTGTTCCCCGAGCACGGGCTCGAATTCGATGCGGTGGCCGGGCTCCAGTTCTACACGCGCAACAACGCCACCGATTACCAGAACGCGCCGCTGTTCACGCTCGACACGATGCTGCTCAAGCGCTTCGCCAACGGCGCCGGCGTGGGCCTGATCGCCGGCACCACGCAGCAGCTGGGCGACGACAGCGGTCCGCTGGCCGACCGCCTCAACGGCTTCCGCGGCCATGACTGGGCGCTCGGGCCGATCGTCACCTACGACACCAAGATCGGCGCGAAAAGCCACCTGTCGATGAGCCTGCGCTGGGTGCCGACCATTGCCAGCAAGAACCGGCTCGACAGCACCAGCACGTTCATGGGGACGGCGGCGATCGTGTTCTGAGCGGACCCAAAAGCAAAGAGGCCCGGAAGGGCCTCTTTGCTTTTATGACATTGCGCTGCGGCTTCCTTACTCCACCGTCACCGACTTCGCCAGGTTGCGCGGCTTGTCCACGTCGGTCCCGCGAGCGCATGCCGTGTGATACGCGAGCAGCTGCAGCGGCACCACGTGCAGGATCGGCGACAGGTCGCCATAGTGCTCGGGCATGCGGATCACCTGGATGCCGTCCGACGACTGGATCTGCGTATCGCTGTCGGCGAACACATAGAGGCGGCCGCCGCGCGCGCGCACTTCCTGGATGTTGGACTTCAGCTTTTCCAGCAGCGCATCGTTGGGCGCGACCGTGACCACCGGCATCGCTTCGGTCACCAGCGCCAGCGGGCCGTGCTTCAGTTCGCCGGCCGGATACGCCTCGGCGTGGATGTACGAGATTTCCTTGAGCTTGAGCGCGCCTTCGAGTGCGATCGGGTAGTGCAGGCCGCGGCCCAGGAACAGCGCGTTCTCGCGGCGCGCAAAGTCTTCGGACCAGGCGATGATCTGCGGCTCCAGCGCCAGCACGCCGTGCAGCGCGGCCGGCAGGTGGCGCAGGTTGGCCAGGTCCCTGGCCTCGGCTTCCTCGGTCAGCAGGCCGCGCACCTTGGCCAGCGCCAGCGTCAGCATGTACAGCGCGGCCAGCTGCGTGGTGAAGGCCTTGGTCGAGGCCACGCCGATCTCGGTGCCGGCACGGGTCAGGAAGCGCAGTTCGGTCTCGCGCACCATGGCGCTGGTGGCAACGTTGCAGATCGACAGCGTATGCACGTGGCCGAGCGCGCGCGCGTGGCGCAGCGCGGCCATGGTGTCGGCGGTTTCGCCGGATTGCGAGATCACCACCACCAGCGCGCGCGGATTGGGCACGGTGTCGCGATAGCGGTATTCGCTGGCGACCTCGACCTGTGTCGGGATCTTGGCGATGCTTTCGAGCCAGTACTTGGCTGTGCAGCCGGAATAGTAGCTGGTGCCGCAGGCCAGGATCAGCACGCTGTCGATGCCGGCGAAGACCTCGGCGGCGTTGTCGCCGAACAGCGCCGGCGTGATGCTTTCCACGCCCTCCAGCGTGTCGCCCAGCGCGCGCGGCTGCTCGAAGATTTCCTTCTGCATGAAGTGGCGGTACGGCCCCAGCTCGACGGATGCGGCATGGGCCTCGACCAGGCGCGCTTCACGCTCGACCGCGTGGTCCTGCGCGTCATGGATGACGACGCCGTCGAGCGAGATCTCGACCACATCGCCCTCTTCGAGGTAGATGATGCGGTTCGCGGTGCCGGCCACGGCGAGCGCGTCGGACGCGAGGAAGGCCTCGTTCTCGCCCAGCGCCACCACCAGCGGCGAGCCGGCGCGGGCGCCGACCACCACGCCGGGCTGGTCCTTGGCGAACACGGCGATGGCATAGGCGCCGTGCAGGCGCTTGGTAACGGCGCGCACCGAGGCAAACAGGTCGCCGCGGGTGGCGCTGCTGGGATAGGTGTAGGCCTGGTGGATCAGGTGCGCGACGACTTCGGTGTCAGTCTGCGACTCGAAGCCGTAGCCGACCGCGCGCAGTTCCTCGCGCAGCGGCTCATAGTTCTCGATGATGCCGTTATGCACCAGCGCGATAGTCTCGCCCGACAGGTGCGGGTGGGCGTTGACGGTATCGGGCTTGCCATGGGTGGCCCAGCGCGTATGCGCCACGCCGGTGAAGCCGGACAGGCCCGAAGCCTGCGTCTGCGCATCCAGGTCGGCCACGCGCGACACGGTGCGCGCGCGCTCGACCGCATCGTCGCGCACGACGGCGACGCCGCACGAGTCATAGCCGCGGTATTCCAGGCGGCGCAGCCCCTCGATCAGGACCGGAACGATATTGCGCGTCGAAACCGCGCCGACGATGCCACACATGCTGAACCCCCGTTGCTGGCGCCCACTGCGGCGCCCTGTCCAATCAATCGCGCCGCCCGTCCCGGGCCGGCGCTTTCCTTGGCCGCTCACGCGGCGGCCTGGCGATTACTTCTTCGGCTGCCTGACCGGACGCTGCCATGCGTCGACGGTCAACTGCTTGGCGCGCGACAGCGTCAGCTTATCCGCAGGCGCTTCCTTGGTCAGCGTGGTGCCCGCACCCAGCGTGGCACCGCGGCGTACCGTCACCGGCGCGACCAGCTGCGTATCGGAGCCGATAAAGACGTCGTCCTCGATCACCGTGCGGTGCTTGTTGACACCGTCATAGTTGCAGGTGATCGTGCCGGCGCCAATATTGACGCGCGAACCCACTGTGGCGTCTCCAACATAGGCCAGGTGATTGGCCTTGCTGTGCGCTGCCACCTGGGCATTCTTGACCTCGACGAAGTTGCCGATATGGACATCTTCGCCCAGTTCGGTGCCCGGACGCAGCCGCGCGTACGGCCCGATGCGCCCGGCAGGACCGATCCTGGCGCTGTCGACATGGCAGAACGGGTGCAACTGCGCGCCGGCACCCACGGTGCTGTTGCGGATCACGCAATGGGCGCCGATGCTGGCGCCGTCTTCCAGGTGCACGCGGCCTTCGAACACGCAGCCGACATCGATGGTGACATCGCGCCCGCAGGTCAGCTCGCCACGCACATCGATGCGCGCCGGATCCAGCAGCGTCACGCCGGCTTCGAGCAGGCGGCGCGCCTGGTTGCCCTGGTGGATGCGTTCGACTTCAGCAAGCTGCAACTTGCTGTTGACCCCGAGCGTCTCCCAGATCGCCGCCGGCTGCGCCGAGACGATCTCGACACCTTCCCTGGCGGCGCGCTCGACCGTGTCGGTCAGGTAGTACTCGCCCTGGGCATTGTCGTTGCCGAGTGTTGACAGCCAGCGCCTTAGGTGGCCCGTCGGGCACACGATAATGCCGGTGTTGATTTCGCGGATGGCCTTGACGGCCTCGCTGGCATCCTTTTGCTCGACGATGCGGACGATGCTGCCCGCCGCGTCGCGTACGATACGTCCATAGCCGGTCGGATCGGGCATTTCGACCGTCAGCACGCCGAAGCGCTCCGAGCCTGCCTCGGCCACCAGTGCCTTGAGCGTAGCTGCGGTTGTGAGCGGCACGTCACCGTACAGAACCAATGTCGGCTGGCTGTCGTCCAACAATGGAAGTGCCTGCATCACCGCATGGCCCGTGCCCAGCTGCTGGGCCTGTTCGGCGAAGGCGACATCGTAGGCGGCGACCGCCTCGCGCACATGCGCGGCGCCGTGGCCGACCACTACGACCAGCCGCGACGGCGACAGCGCGCGAGCCGTATCCAGGACGTGCGCCAGCATGGGCCGCCCGGCAACCGGGTGCAGTACCTTGGGCAAATCGGAAACCATTCGCTTGCCCATGCCCGCGGCGAGAATGACGATATTCACAAGGAGACCCCTAAGTGAGTGTGTCCGAAAATATTCTGAAAAGCGCCAACCGGGTGATTCGCGGTCTTCGCCGCCCAGCTTGGCTGCAGGTCCGGGCCCGGTCGGTGCGGAATCCCGCAAACCCTTGCCAGTCTTGGGCTGGCGGCGATCGAAGCGGCCCGGCTGCAATGCGCGCCGATTTTAACATGGCGATTTCTGCGCAACCCGGCGCTGTTTCCGAATTTCACAATCGGTGGGCGCGGCGGATTTTGGTGATTTTCAGCGCCGCGGCGCTGTGCGCATGCAACGCGATGAAACTCGGGTACCAGCAGGGTGACCGGCTGGCCTACTGGTGGATCGACAATTATGTCGATGTGACCTCGGCCCAGGAGCCGCTCACGCGCGAGGCCATCGCGCGCTTCTTCGCCTGGCACCGCAAGTCCCAGCTGCCCGAGATCTCGGGCCTGCTGCAGCAGGCCAAGGCCGAGGTCCGCCAGCCGGTGACGCCGGCCATGGTCGAGCACTTCCAGGACGCCTCGCAGCAGCTGGCGCGCCGCTCGTACGAGCAGGCCATGCCCGACATGGCCGACTTTCTGCTGACGCTGACGCCCGACCAGATCGCCCGCATGGAGAAGAAATTCGCCGAGGGCAACGCCAAATACCGCAAGAAATTCCTGAACCCCAACCCGGCCGAGCGGGTCGACGCCCGTTTCGACAAGGTGATGGACTATGCGCGGCTGGTCTATGGCGATTTCTCCGGCGAGCAGGAAAAGCAGATCCGTGCGGCGGTGCTGCCGGTGGTCGAGAACGCCGAGTCGCGCTACGCCGAGCGGGTGGCGCGCCAGCAGGAATGGCTCAAGATGGTGCGCTACGTGCAGGCCACGCAGCCGTCCAAGCCGCAGGTGACGGACCTGCTGCGGCGCTTCCGCGATTACTGGCAGAACCCGCCGGGCAAGCATGCCGTGAGCCACGATGCCAGTACCAGCGCCGGCATTGCGCTGACCGTGGCGATCGCCAACATGACCACGCCGAAGCAGAAGGCACATGCGCAGGACCGGTTCCAGAGGTGGATCGACGATACCAACGCGCTGATGCGGGAGAAGGCGAACGCCCCGGTGCAGTCGGCGGCGACGAACTGAGCCTTGGCAGCACACGTGCAAAATGCCCGCTCGCGCGGTCCGCTCGCGCGGGCATTGTTGCCATGTGGTGGCGGTTGGCGGCGTTACTGCGGCGCGCCGGCCTGCTCCGCCCCGGGCGCGGACACCGGCGGGCGCTCGAAGCGCACGAACTCCATCCGGTTCTCTTCCATGCTGCCCGCGAACACCAGCGGCTGCTGCTGGAATGTGGTCTCACCGAACAGCGAAGCCTCGTCCACCTTGGCCAACCCGGTAGCCAGCCCCGTGAACGGGAACAGCTCGGTATCGGCCAGGTGAGAGGGCACCACGTTGCGCAGCGCCGAGAAGATATTGTCGATACGGCCCGGGTTCTGCCGCTCCCACTCCTGCAGCATCTCGCTGACCTTCTTGCGCTGCAGGTTCTCCTGCGAGCCGCACAGGTTGCACGGGATGATCGGGAACTCCATCGCGCGTGCGTACGATGCAATGTCCTTCTCCGAGCAGTACGCCAGCGGGCGGATCACGATATGCGCGCCATCGTCGGTGGCCAGCTTGGGCGGCATGGCCTTCATCTTGCCGCCGAAGAACATGTTCAGGAAGAAGGTGTTGACGATGTCGTCGCGGTGGTGGCCCAGCGCGATCTTGTTGGCGCCCAGCTCCTTGGCGGTGCGGTAGATCACGCCGCGGCGCAGGCGCGAGCACAGCGAGCAGGTGGTCTTGCCCTCGGGCACCTTCTCCTTGACGATCGAGTAGGTATCGGCCTCGACGATCAGGTATTCCACCCCCACCGACTTCAGGTATTCGGGCAGCACGTGCTCCGGGAAACCCGGCTGCTTCTGGTCCAGGTTCATCGCAATCAGCCTGAACTTGATGGGCGCGCGCTTCTGCAGCGCCATCAGGACCGACAGCATGGTGTACGAGTCCTTGCCGCCACTCATGCAGACGAGCACGGTGTCGCCGTCCTCGATCATGCCGAAGTCGCCGATGGCCTTGCCGGTTTGCGATTGCAGCCTCGTCTCGAGGCGGTAGAAATTGTTCGAGTGGCTCATGGAGCATCCTGTTGCATGGCGCCTGCCGGATGGAATGGCCGGCAGCGCGCGAAGGGGCAACATTTTACTTCAGGCGCCCGCGCGCCGCAGGCGCCGGGCAGCCGCAGATAACGCAGCTGCCGGCTCAAGCGCCCTGCTTGATGTGGAACACCTCGACGCCGACGGAATCGCAGTCCGGGTACACGTCGGGCTTCTCGGTCGACACGCGCACGGCGCGCACCTTGGGATGCTTCAGCATGGCGCGCGCGACGTCGTCGCACAGCGTTTCCTGCAGGTGGACGTGGCCCTGCGCCATGCGCTCGGCCACGGTGTTGCGCATGAAGTCGTAGTCGACTACTTCGTCGAGCTTGTCGGCGTGCGGGGTGCATTCTTCCAGCGGCACGAACAGGTCGATATTGATCAGCACGCGCTGCTCGCCCTTCTTCTCGAACTCATGCACGCCGATATTGATCTGCACTTCATAGTTGCGCAGGAACATGCGTCGGCAGTCCTGCAGGCTGGGGTGGGAAAGAGCGGCGAGCATGGTCATGGCTGGGAGAAAAGACTAGAAAAGGGAACGCCGCGCCGGGGGGCGCGGCACATCAGGGTACGGCTTGCCGGCGTGCCTGGCGTACAGGCGCCAGCTTACTCGGTCAGGAACATCACGTCGCGCGCCAGCGGCATCAGGTGCTGGCCGCCGTCCACGTACAGCGTGGTGCCGGTGACGGCGCGCGCCTGTGCGAGGTAGGCCACCGCCTGGGCGATATCCTCGGGCGTCGACGACTGGCCCAGCGGCGTCACGCGATGCGCGCGGCGGAAGCTCTGCTCCGACTGCTCGCCCGACACCAGCGTGATGCCCGGCGCCACGCCAACCACGCGGATGCGCGGCGCCAGCGCCTGCGCCAGCTGCACCGTGGCGGTCTGCAGCGCGGCCTTGGACAGCGTGTATGACAGGAAATCGGGATTCAGGTTGTCCAGCTTCTGGTCGAGCAGGTTGATCACCACGCCGCGCGGTTCGGCGGCCTTGTCCTTGTCGCCATCCGCGGCGGCGGCCAGCGCCTTGTGCAGCTCGCGCGCCAGCAGCAACGGCGCCGCCACATTGGTGCGCATATGCGTATCGAGCGACGCATAGGAGAAGCTGGTCGCCACGTCGTACTGGAACAGCGAGGCGTTGTTGACGAGGCAGGTCGGCAGGCCCAGCGCGGCAATGCAGTCCGCGATCAGGCGGCCGGTGGCGGCTTCGTCGGCGAGATCGGCACGCAGCACCGCGGCACGGCGGCCGAGCCCGCGGATCCTGGTCGCCAGCGCTTCGGCCTCGTCCACCGAGCGGTGGCAGTGCACGGCCACGTCCCAGCCCTGCGTGGCCAGTTCCAGCGCAATGGCGCGGCCCAGGCGGCGCGCGCCGCCGGTGACGAGGGCGACGCCGCGGGCGGCGGACTGGGCCGTGGCGGCAGCGGCTGCAGGCTGGGCGGCAGCGGGTGCCGAGGTATCGGATGCGGGCATTGCTACAATCGCGGGATGCAGAAAGCCGCTAGTTTACCCCTTCCCCCCGCCGACGCGCAGGCCGCGTCCGATACCCTTACAGCCCGTATTGGCGAATCGATCGATGCGGCCGGCGGCTGGATCGGCTTTGACCGCTATATGGCGCTGGCGCTGTATGCGCCCGGCCTGGGCTACTACAGCGGCGGCTCGGCCAAGTTCGGGCGCGATGCCCGCGACGGCAGCGACTTCATCACCGCGCCGGAACTGAGCCCGTTCTTCGCGCGCACGCTGGCGCGCCAGTTCGCGCCGCTGATCGCGCAGGGCCTGCCACACATGATGGAATTCGGCGCCGGCACCGGCCGCCTGGCCGCTGACCTGCTGCTGGAGCTGGAGCAGGAAGGCCAGTTGCCACAGGAATACGCGATCGTCGAACTGTCCGGTGAGCTGCGCGCGCGCCAGCAGGAAACGCTGGCGCAGCGCGCCCCGCACCTGGCCGCGCGCGTGCGCTGGCTGGATGCGCTGCCCGACAGCTTCGAGGGCGTCATCGTCGGCAACGAAGTGCTCGATGCAATGCCGGTGCAGCTCTACGCACGCACCGGCGGCCGCTGGCACGAGCGCGGCGTGACGCGCAGCGGCGTGGCGGGCACCGAACCCGGCGCGGCCGCCGCGTTCCGCTTCGAGGACCGCGTGCTCGCCGATGCCGACGTGCCGGCGATGCTCCACGACATCCCCGGCGGCCACGATGTCGTCACCGAAACCCACGCCGAGGCCGAAGGCTTCATGCGTGCCGTCGGCGCGATGCTGGCGCGCGGCACCGCCTTCTTCATCGACTACGGCTTCCCCGCCGCCGAGTACTACCATCCGCAGCGCGCCGGCGGCACGCTGATGTGCCACTACCGGCATCACGCGCACCCGGACCCGTTCCTCTACCCGGGCCTGCAGGACATCACCACGCACGTCAATTTCAGCGGCATCGCCGCCGCCGCGGTGGAAACCGGGCTGACGGTGTCGGGCTTTGCCTCGCAGGCGCGCTTCCTGATGAACGCCGGCATCACCGAGCTGCTGATGGCGCTTGACCCGTCCGATGCGCGCGCCTTCCTGCCGCAGGCCAACGCCGTGCAGAAGCTGTTGTCCGAAGCGGAAATGGGCGAGCTGTTCAAGGTCATCGCGCTGACGCGGGGCCTGGACGACGGCACGGACCAGAGCGAGCCGCTGGCCGGCTTCGCCCGCGGCGACCGCTGCCATACCTTGTAAGCCATCGCGAACGCCATGCTGCGCTGGACCCTCACTATCTTCCTGAGCGTGATCATCCTGTCCGCGGCGCTGCCGTGGCTGCAGAAGTTCGGGCTGGGACGGCTGCCCGGGGACGTGCGCTTCCGCGTGTTCGGGCGGGAATTCGTGCTGCCGTTTGCATCGACGATCCTGCTGTCGCTGGTGGCGCTGGTGATCGGCAAGCTGCTCTAGTCCCTCTAGTCCACCAGGCTCACTTGATCGCCCCGACGGTAAATCCCGCAACGGTGATGAAGGTCGGGGCGTAGACGAACTCCTGCATCGCCAGCGTCATGCTGAAGATGACCACGGTCAGGATACCGCTCGACGACACCGGCACCACCACCGTCAGGAAGGCGCCGAAGCGGCTCAGCCCGTCCATCATGGCGGCTTCCTCGATATCGCGCCGATCGCCGGCGAGGCCGCCGCGGCAGGCGTGGCCTGCAATACCGCCTGCGCCACCGGCGACCACATCTTCCAGGCGATCATCGACGAGGCGGACGCCCCGGCAATGCGACCTGATCGTGATGGCCTCGCACGGGCGGCGGGGGGTGCAGGCGCTGGTGATCGGCAGCGAGACGCAAAAGGTGCTCACGCACACGAAGATCCCGGTGCTCGTCTACCGCTAGCAGAGAGCCGCGTTCAGCCCCCGATGCGCGCTGCCACCGCCGCCACGCGCGCCTCGTGGATGCGGTCGCGGATCTGGTCGACCGCATCGCCGCAGGCGCGGGCGATGGCGCCGGCATCGACTGCCGTTGCCGCCTCCAGCGCCGCTGCCAGCCGCGGCGCCTGCGGGTATGTGCCCGCTTCGAAGCCCTTGCGTCCGCGCATGTCGGCCTCGCACGCCTGCAAGACTCCGGCAAATCTCGCCGGCTTGCGCAGCGCATCGCAGCGCTCGAGCAGGCGCATCACCGCGGCGGCGCTGATCTCCAGCGAACGATGGATATTGCCATGCTCGCGCGCCACCACCAGCGCGAGGTCGCGGCAGTCGTTGGGCACGCGCAGCCGCGCGCAGACCTCTTCCAGCAGCTTGACGCTGCGCATCTCGTGGCCGACGTGGCGCGGCAGCACGTCCTCGGGCGTGGTGCCCTTGCCCAGGTCGTGCACCAGCGCGGCAAAACGCACCGGCAACGGCGCGCCCATCGCCGCGGCGGTATCGATCACCATCATCACGTGCACGCCGGTATCGACCTCGGGATGGTAGTCGGCGCGCTGCGGCACGCCCCACAGGCAGTCAAGCTCGGGCAGCAGCCGCGCCAGCGCGCCGCAGTCGCGCAGCACCTCGAACATTCGTGACGGATGCGCTTCCATCAGGCCGCGCGCCAGTTCCTGCCAGACGCGCTCGGGCACCAGCGCATCGACCTCGCCGGCCGCCACCATCTCGCGCATCAGGCGCTGGGTCTCGGCGGCGACGGTGAACTCGTGGAAGCGCGCGGCAAAGCGCGCCAGCCGCAGGATGCGGACCGGGTCCTCGGCGAAGGCATCCGAGACATGGCGGAACAGGCGGGCCTGCAGGTCGCGCTGGCCGCCATGCGGGTCGATCACCGGGCCGACGAGGTTGCCATCGGCATCGACCTCGCGCGCCATCGCATTGATGGTCAGGTCGCGCCGGACCAGGTCGTCTTCCAGCGTGACATCGGGCTCGCAGTAGAAGGCAAAACCCTTGTATCCCATCGCTGTCTTGCGCTCGGTGCGCGCCAGCGCGTATTCCTCGTGGGTGCGCGGATGCAGGAAGACCGGGAAATCCTTGCCGACGGGGCGATAGCCCGCGGCTACCATCTCGTGCGGGGTCGCGCCGACGACTACGTAGTCGCGGTCCTGGCTGGGCTTGCCCAGCAGTTCGTCGCGGATCGCGCCGCCGACGGCATACACCTGCATCGTTGTGGCCTCTTCTCTGGTGCCGGCGCGCCGGCGCCGGCGGTATCGCTCAGTCTCAGTGGTTGACGATGATCGCGTCGGGCCGCTCGGGCGACAGGCGGTAAGGCTCGTCGTCGGCCAGGAAATCGCGCTCCTCGCGCGCGGCGGCGATCCACTCCTGCATGGTCGGCAGCGCCAGCATGAAGTCGGCATAGGCCTTGGCGTCTTCCGGCAGGTGGATGCCGTAAGTGGCGAAGCGGCTCACCACCGGCGCAAAGAAGGCGTCGGCCACGGTGAACTCGCCGAACAGGAACGGGCCGCGCGCGCCATGCTGCTGGCGCAACCCGCTCCAGATCGCGGCGATACGGTCGACGTCGCGCTGCACCGCCACGTTCCAGCCGCGTCCGGGCAGCACCGCGGTCACGTTCATCGGCAACTGGCTGCGCAGGTTGGTGAAGCCGGAATGCATCTCGGCGCAGATTGCGCGCGCCACCGCACGCTCGGCACGGTCGGCGGGCCACAGCGTCTTTTCCGGGAAACGCTCGGCCACGTATTCGGCGATCGCCAGCGAGTCCCACACCGTGACGTCGCCGTCGACCAGCGCCGGTACCTTGCCGGCCGGCGAATAACGCGCGATCTCGGCCGCGAAGCTGCCGGTGAACAGGCGCACCTGTACCTCTTCGAATTCGATGCCGGCCTGGCGCATCAGCAGCCAGGGGCGCAGCGACCAGGAGGAGTAATTCTTGTTGCCGATGACGAGCTTCATCGTAGGTCCTTGGGGGGAGGCGAAGGGAGACGGCGGCGGCGCGCCGGACCGGTCATTTTGCCAGCGCGCCCGCCTGCCTCAAAGTGAATTGCTCTCGCAACCGATCCGAAAATGGGTCACATAGGCCACCCGCGGCCCTGACCCGCCCGCCCTTCAGCGGTGCACGCTGGCGCGCATCGAGGTCAGCGCGGCATCGCGATTGCGCCCCGCCAGCGCGTCGGTCATCACGGATTCCAGGCTGGCCGGATGCAGGTCCAGCTCCGGCGCGACCGGATGCTCGAGCACGTTGTCCAGCTGCATCGAGTCGAGGTTGTCGCGCGACAGCAGCGGATCGCCCGGCATGTGTTCCATGATGGTCGCCTGCACCCGCGCCAGCGCATCCGGCAGCGCGATCACCGGGCGCGGATGGCCGGATGCGCGGCCGGCGAAGCGCACCAGCTCCTCCAGCGTATAGACCTGCGGGCCGCCCAGCTCATAGCCGCGGCCGATGGTGGCAGGGTTGACCATGGCATTGAGGAAGGCCTGCACCACGTCCTGCACGAACACTGGCTGGAAGCGCGCCTGTGCGCACGCCAGCGGCACCACCGGCGCCATCTGTTGCATCTGCGCGAACAGGTTGAGGAAATGGTCGTCGGGACCGAACACCACCGACGGCCGCAGGATGGTCCAGTCCAGCCCGCTGGCGCGCACGATGCGCTCGCCGTCGCCCTTGCTGCGCAGGTACATCGACGGCCCCTGGCTGTCGGCGCCAAGCGCACTCATATGCAACAGCCGGCGCACGCCGGTGGACAGGCACGAGGCCACGATCTGCCGCACCATTTCCACATGAGCGCTGGCAAAGGCCTCGCCGTAGGGATCGGCACGCTCGCCGTGCAGCACACCCACCAGGTTGACGACGATGCCGTCGACCCCGAGCGAGCCGATGGCGTCGTCGAGCGCGGCATTGTCGGCCAGCCCCAGTTCGACTACCTCGACGCGCGGCAGCAGCAACAGGTGCTGCGCGTGCTCGACGTTGCGGGTGCCGACCACGATGCGGTCGGGGGCGATCGGCGAATCGGGATTGCTGCCGGGTTCCAGCGGCGCACCCGAGGCAGAAGCGGCGCCGGCCAGGCGCGAGACAAGGTGGCTGCCGATAAAGCCGGCGCCACCGATGACGAGGACGTTGCTGGTCTGCATGATGCCTCCGTGCAAAGTGGACTGCACGTCGCGGCGCATTGCGCAAGCCAGGCCGCCGCGACGCGCCCGGCGCGGCACACCAGCGGCCCGTCCCGTCGGGTGCCCGTCAGGGCAGGCTGGTCGTGGTCACCGGCGACGGCGCGACCGTCCCCAGGCGCGATTTCAGCGACTGCGGCCGGCCACTCATCAATGCAGCATAGTACGTAGCGTTGGAAAGCACATTCTTCACATAGCCGCGCGTTTCATTGAACGGGATGGTCTCTGCAAAGATCGCGCCTTCCACGGGCCGCGCCAGCGTGCTGCGCCAGGCCTTGGGCCGGCCCGGACCGGCGTTGTATGCCGCCGACGCCAGCGCCCAGGAACTGTCCAGGTCGGTCAGCACCATGTTCAGGTAATTGGTGCCGAGCAGGATGTTGATGTTGGGATCGCCCATCATCTGCGGCGAGAAGTCGTTCATGCCGATCTTGCGCGCCACGTACTTGGCCGTCGCCGGCATCACCTGCATCAGGCCGTGCGCGCCGGCGGACGAGCGCGCGTTCATCAGGAAGCGCGATTCCTGCCGGATCAGGCCGTAGACCCACGCCATGTCGAGGCCGACATCGTCGGTCGCGCGCTGCATGATGTCGCGGTACGGCATCAGGAAGCGCAGCTCGAAGTCATGCTCGTTGCGGGTGCGGTCAGCGGTATTGACGGTGCGGTCGAGCAGTTCGAGACGGCGCGCGTACTCCGCCGCGCCGAGCAGCTCGCGGTCGTTCATGCCGCGCAATTCCCAGTTCCATTCGCGGTTGCCCTCGAAGCGCATGTTCATCGCGTAGAACTTCTGCGCGCGCTGGAAGCCGGCGCGCGCGCGCATGGCATTGGCTTCGGCATCGCCGACGGCGGTGCGCGCCGGTAGCGTGATGCGGTTGCCCAGTTCTTCGCTGGCGAGCTGGCCATAGAAGTTGAACTGGCCGGCGATCTGCTGGAAGTTCTGCTGCGCCTCGGTGTCGCGGCCTTCGGCCTTGAGCGCGCGGCCGTACCAGTAGAGCCACGCCGGGTCCTTGGCGCGCAGCTCGGGACGCATCAGCTCGACTGCCTGGCGCACCTGCTTCCAGTCGCCCTGGCGCAGCGCGGCGCGCACGCGCCATTCCTGGGAGTCGTCGGACAACCACTGGTTGCCGCCCAGGTCCATCTGGCGGCGGTAGTAGTTGGCCGCTTCCGGCATCAGCTTCTTGCCCGCGAACTGGCCGATCACGCCCCAGGCGGCGCCCTGCTCGTCGCGCGACAGCGTGCCCTGGACGGTACCCAGGTAGGCGACGGCCTGGTTGGGATCGGTGCGCGCCATCTTGACGATGGTGGCGAGCGCGTCGCCGTCGACGCGTGCATCGGGCAGCAGCGCGGCGATCTTGCCGGCCAGCGTGAGGTAGTTCTGCTCCAGCGCCAGCCGCGCGTGGAAGGCCACATCGCTGCGCTGGATCTGCTGGCTTTGCACCAGGTAGCCGATCAGGTCGACGCAACCTTCGCCGAAATAGCGCGGATCGCTCAGCGCCTGGCGCGACTCGGCGGCAACGTTCTGGCCCTTGAGCGCGCGCGACAGCAGCGCATAGCATTCGACCTGGGTGTCGTCCTTGAGCGCGAACTGCGGATACTCGGCATCGAAGCTGGCCCAGTCGCGCTTCTTGCCCAGCACCAGCAGCCAGTCGTTGCGCATGCGGTCGGCGATGGCCTGGCCCTTGTAGCGCTGCAGGAAGGCGCGCACCTGGTCGTCGGGCGCGTCGATGCGCGCCAGGCCGCTGGCGTCGAACATCTGCGGCTTGATGCGGAAGTACTCGACGTACGACGGGATCGGGTAGTCGACCAGCGTGGCCGAGATCGCGTAGGCGCGCTCTACGTCATTCTTGCGCGCCGCTTCGCGCAGCGCGGCGAAGGCCTCGTCCGGATCGCTCGGGATCACCGCCGGCTGCTGCTGGCGCACGGGCGCCTGCGGGCGCTTCTGCGCATGGACCGGCGTGACAAGCAGTGCACATGCCATGGCGATCCAGGCGGCCCGCCCTGCACGCTGCAGATATACTCCCTTCAGCATTCTTTGCTTCCTTGTCGATGACGGCGGCGCCGGTGCCGCCATGCAAGGCAAGGGCCGCAGCAGCTTCCGCCGTCCGTGTTGGTTCGGACGCGGGCATTATCCCACGCCATGTCCTCAACTTCCGCCACCTCGGCCGCCACCTCCCCCGGCAGTTCGCCAATCGACCTTGCGGAGGACCGCCGCGCGCAGCGCGCGCGCCTGCTGTCCTTGCGTGCCGCCCTGCCCGCGCGCGACGATGCCGATGCGCGCATCGCCGCCGCATTGTCCGAGCTGCTGGCGGGCCTGGCCGTGCGCTGCCTTGGCTTCTACTGGCCGATCCAGCAGGAGTTCGACGCGCGCGGCGCGGTCGCGCAATGGCTCGCGGCGGTGCCCGCGCGCCAGGCGGCGCTGCCGGCGGTAAGCCGGCCCGGCGCGCCGCTGGACTTCCATCGCTGGGACCCGGACACGCCGATGACCAGGGGCCACTATGGCATCCCGGTCCCCGACGGCACCGAGGCCGTGACGCCCGACGCGCTGGTCATTCCCTGTGTCGGTTTCAGCCCGGACAAGTTCCGCCTGGGCTACGGCGGCGGCTTCTACGACCGCACGCTGGCGGCAATGGCGCAGCGGCCCGTGGCGATCGGCATCGGCTATGAAGCGTGCCGCATCGCACTGCCAGCGCAGCCGCATGACGTGGCGATGGACTGGATCGTTACCGAAGCGGGGGCGTTCTAGCCCGATAGGGTGACAGCAGCGTGCGGGCTACGGCCGGGTTCAGCCGGCCTGCACCAGCTCGTCCACCAGCGCGCGCATGCAGCGCCAGTGCGAGCCTTCCCAGAATACCCGCCGGCACTGGTCGCAGGTGACGAAGCTGCGGTGGCGCTCGAGCACGCCGTCTGGCACCCGCCCGGCCGCGGCGGCCGCTTCCAGCGCGTGTAGCGGCACGTTGCAGTCCAGGCACAGCGAGAACGGCCGCGCGCTGCGCGCCAGGTCGAGCCGCGCGAAGATCTCGCGCACCTGCTGGCGCGGCTTGAGCGCCCGCACATAGCAGCCGTGCGTGATGCCGCGGCGCTTGAGCAGTTCACGGTCGCGCGTCAGCACGATGCGGCCTTCGTCGACCGCAATGCGCTCGATCTCGCTGTCCTCGAAGTGGTTGTCGTAGAGGGTGTCGAAGCCGGTCATGCGCAGCAGGTGCGCCAGTCCGCCCAGATGCGCGTCGGCAACGAAATGCGTCGCGCGCAGCGGATGTTCGCGCACGCGCAGCAGCGGCGTGACGTCGAGGCGTTCGAACTTGGGATAGACCGAGACCCGGTCGCCGTCCCGCAGCTGGCGCTCGAAACCGGAGGATTCGCCGTTGACCAGGATCAGCTCGACTTCGGTGTGCGGCACGCCCAGCGCCTCGATCATGTGCTTGACGGTCGCGGCGCGCGCGCACGCGCAGGGCAGGTCACGCCGGCGCTGGTCCGGCGCGAGGAAGTCGTTCAGTTCCTCGTAGAAGCGGAAGGTGGCGGTGACCATGGGGCGAGTATGGCACCGATTTGCCGTGTTAGTACGCTGGTGGCACCACGGACGCATGCAGCAGGCTCCCCTCTCCCCATGAGGGGAGAGGGAGAACACCTTGCCTGGCAAGATCGAGCCGCTTTGGAGCACCCAAAACCGCTCTCTTCTTCAGCGGGTTCCTTACAGCTTCAGCCGCTGCCAGATCGCCTTGGTCGCGGCGGCCGCGTTGAGCGTGTAGAAATGCAGCCCCGGCACGCCCGCGGCGAGCAGCCGCTCGCACAGCGCGGTGACCACGTCCAGCCCGAAGGCGCGGATCGATTCTCGGTCGTCGCCGAAGCTCTCCAGCCGCTTGGCCACCCAGCGCGGCACTTCGGCGCCGCACATCTCGGAGAATCGCATCAGCTGCGAGTAGTTGGTGATCGGCATGATGCCCGGCACGATCGGCACTTCCACGCCCTGCGCGCGCACGTCGTCGACAAAGCGGAAGTACGCGTCGGCGTTGTAGAAGTACTGCGTGATCGCCGAGTCGGCACCGGCCTTGACCTTGCGCACGAAGTTGTCGAGGTCATGGCGCGGCGACTTCGCCTGCGGGTGGTACTCCGGGTACGCTGCGACTTCGATATTGAACCAGTCGCCGGTCTCGGCACGGATGAACTCCACCAGCTCGTTGGCGTAGCGGAACTCGCCGATCTCGCCCATGCCCGACGGCATGTCCCCGCGCAGCGCGACGATATGGCGGATGCCGCCTTCGCGGTACTGCTGCAGGATTGCGCGGATGCTCTCGCGCGACGAGCCCACGCACGACAGGTGCGGCGCGGCCTCGATGCCTTCGCGCTGGATCTCCAGCACGGCGTCGAGCGTGCCCTGCTGGGTGGTGCCGCCGGCGCCGAACGTCACCGAGATGTACTTGGGCTTGAGCGGAGCCAGCTGCGCGCGCGTGTTGCGCAGCTTTTCCAGGCCCTCCGCCGTCTTGGGCGGGAAGAATTCAAAGCTGAAGTAGCGGTCTTGCATGATGGTGGCGCGTCGCGTTGGCGCGGCGCGCGAAATAAGGTCAGTCGTCGCGGTTGCCCAGCAGCAGGCTGGACAGCAGCCACGAGATCACGCTGTACAGGATGGAGCCCAGCAAGGCCGCCCAGAAGCCGCCGACCGTGAAGCCCGACAGCAGGTTGCCGACAAACAGGAACAGCAGCGCGTTGATGACGAAGATAAACAGCCCCAGCGTCAGCAGCGTGACCGGCAGCGTCAGGATCACCAGGATCGGACGGATCAGCGTGTTGACCAGGCCCAGCACCAGCGCCGCCAGCATCGCCGAGCCGAAGCTCTTGATGTGGATCGACGGGATGATGTACGGCAGCACGAACAGCGCAACGGCGTTGATGATCCAGACGATCAGTAGTCTCATGACGGCTCCTTGGTTGGCTCAATGGCGGGATTGCTCCCTCTCCCGCAAGCGGAAGAGGGGAGTTGCTACCTCACTGCGCGCATCAATAGCGGTAGTGATCCGCCTTGTACGGGCCTTCCTTCCTCACGCCGATATAAGCGGCCTGCTGCTCGGTCAGCTCGGTCAGCTGCGCGTTCAGCTTGCGCAGCTGCAGGCGCGCGACCTTCTCGTCCAGGTGCTTGGGCAGCGTGTAGACGCCGACCGGGTACTTGCCGCTGTCGCGTTCCTGCCAGAGCTCGATCTGGGCGATGGTCTGGTTGGCGAACGAGCTGCTCATCACGTACGACGGGTGGCCGGTGGCGCAGCCCAGGTTCACCAGGCGGCCCTTGGCCAGGATGATCAGCTTCTTCCCGTCCGGGAACTTCACGTGGTCGACCTGCGGCTTGATCTCGTCCCACTCGTACTTCTCGATCGAGGCGATGTCGATCTCGTTGTCGAAGTGGCCGATGTTGCAGACGATGGCCTGGTCCTTCATCTTGGCCATGTGCTCATGCGTAATGACGTGGTAGTTGCCGGTGCAGGTGACGAAGATATCGCCATGCTCGGCGGCGTAGTCCATGGTCACCACGCGATAGCCTTCCATCGCGGCCTGCAGCGCGCAGATCGGGTCGATCTCGGTGACCCACACCTGCGCCGACAGCGCGCGCAGCGCCTGTGCGCTGCCCTTGCCCACGTCGCCGTAGCCGGCCACGATGGCGATCTTGCCGGCGATCATCACGTCCGTGGCGCGCTTGATGCCGTCGACCAGCGATTCGCGGCAGCCGTACAGGTTGTCGAACTTGCTCTTGGTGACGGAGTCGTTGACGTTGATCGCCGGAAAGCGCAGCTCGCCCTTCTGGGCCATCTGGTACAGGCGATGCACGCCGGTGGTGGTTTCCTCGGTCACGCCGCGGATGGCTGCCAGGTTGCGGCTGTACCAGCTCGGGTCCTTCGCCAGCTTTTCCTTGATCGCGGCGAACAGGTAGGTTTCTTCCTCGCTGCCCGGGTTGGCGATCAGCGACTGGTCCTTCTCGGCGCGCGCGCCCAGGTGCAGCAGCAGCGTGGCATCACCGCCGTCGTCGAGGATCATGTTCGGGGTGCCACCGTCGGCCCAGTCGAAGATGCGGTGCGTGAAGTCCCAGTATTCCTTCAGCGATTCGCCCTTGAAGGCGAACACCGGCGTGCCGCCCGCGGCGATGGCGGCGGCGGCGTGGTCCTGCGTCGAGAAGATGTTGCACGAGGCCCAGCGCACGTCGGCGCCCAGCGCCTGGAGCGTCTCGATCAGCACGGCGGTCTGGATCGTCATATGCAGCGAGCCGGCGATGCGCGCGCCCTTGAGCGGCTGCGCGGCGGCGAATTCGTCGCGGATCGCCATCAGGCCGGGCATTTCGGTCTCGGCAATGGCGATTTCCTTGCGGCCCCAGCCGGCCAGGTTGATATCGGCGACGAGGTAGTCTTGCTTCAGGTCGGTCACGGCGTTCATCTTTCACTCCGGTGAAGAGTGGCACGCAGGTGACGAGATCGGGAAATCGGGCGGCGGCATGGCAGCGGGCACATGCGCAGCGGGCGGATAGGTCGACTCGCCTCCGTGCGAAACCACGGATCAGCGAGCGCCGTTGAAGACAGTCCGAGCCTGGCGGATGCATGGGGTAGCACTTTTGCCTACCGCATCCGTTGCAACGCTCCTCGGAGTGGCGGTATTGTAGCGTGCCCGGCCGCCTTGCGCACCGGCCCTCCTTGATTTCCTCACAGATGATCCCAACGCCACCCCGCACCCTGACCATCGCCGGCTCCGACTCCGGCGGCGGCGCCGGCATCCAGGCCGACCTGAAGACTTTCTCCGCGCTGGGCTGCTTCGGCATGAGCGCGATCACTGCGATCACCGCGCAGAACACGCTTGGCGTGACCGGCGTGCATGCGATCCCGGCCGACATGGTGGCGGCGCAGATCGACGCGGTGGCCGGCGATATCGGCGTGGACGCGGCCAAGACCGGCATGCTGGGCACCGCCGCCATCGTCGAGGCCGTGGCCGCGGCGGCGGACCGGCATGGCATCCGCAAGCTGGTGGTGGACCCGGTGATGATCTCGACCTCGGGCGCGACGCTGTCCGACGACGCCACCACGCAGGCCATGGTGCGGCTGCTGTTCCCGCGCGCGCTGCTGGTCACGCCCAACCTGCCCGAGGCCTCCTACCTGCTGGGCCGCAGGATTGCGCGCCGCGCCGACATGGAACAGGCCGCCGCCGACCTGATCGCGATGGGCTGCCCGGCCGTGCTGCTCAAGGGCGGCCACCTGGAAGACGATGGCGCGGCCGGCATTGCCGGCGGGCTGGACGACCTGCTGATGCTCGAGGACGGCACTGTGCGCGTGTTCACGCATCCACGCGTCGATACCCGCAACCTGCACGGCACCGGCTGCACGCTGGCAGCGGCCATCGCATCGCAGCTGGCGCGTGGCGATGCGCTGGAAGATGCCGCGGGCAAGGCGCTGGACTATGTGGCGCAGGCCATCGCGGCCGGCGCGGGACTGCGGCTTGGCAGCGGCAACGGCCCGCTGAACCACGCCTTCGCGCCGCGCGCGCTGGGTTGAGCGCCAGATGCAGAGGCTCACCCATATCGATCTGCGCAGCGATCCCGACGCCGCCTTCTACCTCAAGCATGAAGTCGTCGACGTTGCATTCGCCACCGAGGCTGGCGAGCTGGTCAGCCGCGAAGGCCCCAACCGCTACCAGCCCGGCGATGCGCTGATCACCAGCCGCACCGGCGACCGCTGGTGCGTGTCGCGCGACCGCTTCGACCCCAAGTACGACGCCATCCCGCCGCTGGTGCACGGCCAGGACGGCGCCTATCGCAACAAGCCGATCCCGGTGCTGGCGCGCGAGATGCACGAGGCCTTCAGCATCGAACGCAGCGCCGGCGGCGACGTGCTGCACGGCAAGCCGGGCGACTGGCTGATGCAATACGCGCCCGGCGACTATGGCATCACCGAGCGCGCGAGGTTCGAACAGGTGTACCGGCCGCTGCAGGACTGAGCGGCCGGGTTTTTCGGGCAGGTTCAGGCAGGGATCAGTTGCCGCCGCTGGACAGCGGCACCAACTTGAACGCCGCCCGCGCCACGCACACCACGGTGCCGGCCGCATCCTTCACTTCGCCTTCGCAGAAGGCGATGCGCGCGCCGCGGCGCAGGCAGCGCGCTTCCAGCGTCAGCTCGCCGCGCGCGGCGGCAAGGAAGTGGGTCGACATGTCGATGGTGATCACGCCCGTTTCCGTGGGCGCATGCGAGCGCGCCGCCCCGCTGAGCGTGAAGTCCAGCGTCGCCATCAGCGTGCCGCCGTGCACGTCGCCGCGGCTGTTCACCAGCTGCGGGTGCGCCGGCAGGCGCGTGCGGCAGTAGCCCTCCTCGATCACCTCCGGCTGCAGGCCGAAATAGCGCATCAGCGGGACATCGATGCCGAAATAGGGCTTCTCAGGCGTGCCGGGAGCGGCGGGAATGATCTCGGGGAGCTGGGTCGACATGGTGCGCGATGCGGGATGGCTGGCGGGGAATGCTGCCCGACATCATAGCGGCGGGGTCCGCTTCGGTTCCCGCGGCTGGGCGAATGTCGCACAAATCTTGGCGACGCGATGCCCCTCACCAGGTGCGGTGTGCTCCCCTCTATCAAGGAGAGGGGAGCACACCGCCGGACACACTCTGCACGTGATCGCGCGCTCAGCCGGTCGGGAACAGGCTGACGAGATGCGCCACCGCGGCCGGCACGTCGTCGGCCTCGGTAACGGCGCGCACCACTGCGGCACTGCCGACACCCACGGCGAGCACTTCGCGCATATTCGTGGCATTGACGCCGCCGATGCCGACCAGCGACGGGATCACCGGCTGCATCAGCTTTGCATATGCGCGGAAACGGCCCATGCCTTGCGGCTGGGTCGGCATCACCTTGGTCGTGGTCGGGAAGATCGCGCCCAGCGCCAGGTAGCTCGGACGGATCGCCGCGACGCGCAGCATCTCGGCGTAACCGTGCGTGGATATGCCCAGCCGCAGCCCGGACGCACGGATCGCGTCGAGGTCGGCGTCGTCGAGGTCTTCCTGGCCGAGGTGGATGCCGTAGATGCCGCTCTGCGCGCCATTGGCGGCGTGGTAGTCGATCGCCGCCTGCCAGTGGTCGTTGATGAACAGGCGCGACGACGAGCCCTGCATGGCCCTGGCCGCGCGCGCGATCTCGGCGCGCACCGCGGCGGGATCGTCGGACTTGAAGCGCAACTGCACCGTCGGCACGTTCAGCGGCGCCAGGCGCTCGATCCATTCCGCGCTCGGCACGACCACGTACAGGCCCAGCGCGGGGCACGGCGCGAACGGCTCGACGGCCTGCTCCGGCGCCACCAGCGCGACATGGCGCACGTGCGGGAAACGCGCGAAATCCGTCGGCCAGTCGGCCGAGCCCGGCGCCCAGGCGCGCGCCAGCGCCAGCGCATCATGCGCGGGGAAATGCAGCGACAGGCTCGCCAGCAGTACCGCGACGAACGCTGCCGAATGCGGCTGGTCGCTGTCCGCGGCAACCGAGAACACCCAGGTGCCCATCGGCGAGCGCACCGTGTCGATCCACCGGCCGCCCTCGCGGTCGGTCTCGATCAGCGTGGCGCCGCTGGCGGCGACGCGCGCAATGGCTTCTTCGGTGGCTTCGCCGTCGGACAGCAGCACATCGTGCGCGCCGGGATGCTCAGGCGCGTCTTCCAGGCGCCAGGCCTGCCACGGCTTGTCGTCGATGCCGAAGGTCTCGCCATAATGCTCCAGCACTGCCGCACGCAGCGGACCGTCGCTGGGAACGTGGACGGGGCGGCGGGTCATGCGCGCTGCTCCCGCTGCTCCGCCTCCGCATGCCAGAACGGCATGCCGACCACCGGCGTGCTGGCCTGCGCCACCTCGCGCTCGGGCATCGGGCCGGCCAGGTACGCGGTGCGGCCCGCTTCCACGGCCTGCGCGAACGCGCGCGCCATGTTGACGGGGTAGGCGGCCTGCGCCACCGCGGTGTTGAGCAGCACGCCGTCGTAGCCCCACTCCAGCACCTGCGCCGCGTGCGACGGCAGGCCCAGGCCGGCATCGACGATCAGCGGCGTATCCGGCAGGCGCTCGCGCAGCACGCGCATCGCATGCGGATTCACCGCGCCCCGGCCGGTGCCGATCGGCGCGGCCCACGGCATCAGCGCCTGGCAGCCGACGTCGAGCAGCCGGCGGCACAGCACCAGGTCCTCGGTACAGTAGGGCAGCACCTTGAAGCCTTCCTTGATCAGGGTCTCGGCCACAGCGGGCAGGTTGAGCGTGTCGGGCTGCAGCGTGTAGTCGTCGCCGATCAGTTCGAGCTTGATCCACGGTGTCTCGAATACTTCGCGCGCCATCATCGCGGTGGTGATGACCTCCTGCGCGGTGAAGCAGCCGGCGGTGTTGGGCAGCACCGGCACGTTCAGCGCCTTGAGCATCTGCCAGAACGCCTGGCCGCCCTCGCCGTCGCCCACCGCGCCCTGGCGGCGCAGCGCGACGGTGATCATGGCCGGCGCGCAGGCCTGCACGGCCGCTTCAAGCGTGGCCGGCGACGGATAGCGCGCGGTGCCCAGCAGCAGGCGCGAGCCGAACGACTCGCCATACAGCACGAACGGGTCGCGCAGGGTTTCGGAAGGTTCGAATGTCATGGGGTCAGCCTCCCGTCACGGGTTGCACGAGGTCGATGCGGTCGCCGGCCGCAAGAGGGGTGTTGGCATGCGCGGCGCGCGGCACGAACTGGCCGTTGACCGCCGCGGCAAAAGGGGGCGCGATCTTCGCCACGACCACCGCATCCGCCAGTGTGGCGGATTCGGCAAGGGCGAGAGGTCGGCCGTTGAGCAGGATTTCCATGTCAGTCTTGCGTTAGTGCAGCAGCCCGGTGCGCGCGTGCAGCGTTGCGGCCGGCGCTTCCGTCACTGCCTCGATCATGCCGGGCCAGCGCAGCGCGGCAGGCACTGCATGGGCGGCAGGATCGCCCTTGAGCAACGCGCCCACGACCGCGCACGCGGCCTCGGTCACCGCCGGCGCGATCAGGAAGCCGTGGCGGTACAGGCCGTTGACGCGCACCACGCGCGCCTGCTGGTCGACGCGGATCGCCGGCAGGTGGTCGGGCCGCGTGGGGCGGCGCTGCACGTTCAGTTCCAGCACGCGCGCCTCGCCGAAAGCGGGATGCAGCGAATGCGCCGCCGACAGCAGCTCCAGCGCGGAACGCACGCTCATCGGCGAATCGTCCTCGCTTTCCAGTTCGGTCGCGCCGATCACGTACAGGTCGTTGGGCTTGGGAGCAATATAGATCGGGTAGCGCGGATGCAGCAGCCGCACCGGCCGGTGCAGCTTCACGTCGGGCGCATGCACGCGCACCACTTCGCCGCGCAGCCCGCGCAGTCCGGGCGCGCTGCCGCCGGGCTGCGACGGCCACGCCGCGCGCGCGCCCAGGCCGCGGCAATCCAGCACCACGTCGGCGCGGATGCCCAGCGCCGGCAGCGTGTCGGCTTCTACCTCGCCGGCTTCCCAGACACAATGCACGCCCTCGCTGACCGCGCACGACAGCAGCGCGCGCAGCACGCCGCGGTTGTCGAGCTGGCCCTCGCCGGCCAGCAGCAGCCCCTGCGGGAAGCGGCCCGCCAGCGCCGGCTCGACTTCGCCCACGCCCTTGCCGTCCAGCGCCCGCAGCCGCTGCGACACCAGCTCGGGCGGCGCCACCGCGCGCATGCGGCTGGTGAACAGCGACATCTCGCCGCGGTCGCGCGCATGCCAGACCACCAGCGTGCCGTCCTCCTGGAAGAACACCGGCTCCGGCAACTCGGCCAGCCACGCCCGCCACAGGTCGACGCTGGCGATGCCCAGATCGACGATGCGGCGCTCGGCGATGGCCGATTCCGCCAGCGGCGCCAGCATGGCCGCGGCCACGTAGGCGGCCGAACCCGCGCCGTCCGGCCCGGCGCGCTCCACCAGCGCCACGCGGGCGCCGCTGCGCACCAGTTGCCAGGCAGCCAGGCGGCCGGCAAGTCCGGCCCCAAGGATGGCGACGTCAAACGACTGTACTGCTGTCATGAGGGATGTTGTGCCGGCGCATGGGCATGCGGGCATGCCGCCGCGCCGGCCTCCTTGTTGTCTGTGCCGCCGCGCGGGGCGCTGCGCGGCGGCGGAACATGCGCGGGCATGGTTGCGAGGCCATGCCCGTACTGCCGTTGCCTTACGAGTAGATCTTGCTGCCCTTCTTCAGGAACTCGATCGACTTTTCTTCCATGCCCTGCTGCGCTTCCTTGGGCAGCGATGCCGCGTAGTCGCGCACTTCCTGCGTGATCTTCATCGAGCAGAACTTCGGCCCGCACATCGAGCAGAAGTGGGCGATCTTGGCGCCTTCTGCCGGCAGCGTGGCGTCGTGGTACGAACGCGCGCGTTCCGGGTCCAGGCCGAGGTTGAACTGGTCTTCCCAGCGGAACTCGAAGCGTGCCTTGGACAGCGCGTTGTCGCGCAGCTGTGCGCCCGGCCAGCCCTTGGCAAGATCCGCGGCGTGGGCAGCGATCTTGTAGGTGATGATGCCTTCGCGCACGTCTTCCTTGTCCGGCAGGCCCAGGTGCTCCTTGGGCGTGACGTAGCACAGCATGGCCGTGCCCATCCAGCCGATATTGGCCGCGCCAATGCCGCTGGTGATGTGGTCGTAGCCGGGGGCGATGTCGGTCACCAGCGGTCCAAGGGTGTAGAACGGCGCCTCGTAGCAATGCTTGAGTTCTTCGTCCATATTGGCCTGGATGCGCTGCAGCGGCACGTGGCCCGGGCCTTCGATCATCACCTGCACGTCGTGCTTCCACGCCTTGGCGGTCAGCTCGCCCAGCGTGCGCAGCTCGCCGAACTGGGCATCGTCGTTGGAGTCGGCGATGCAGCCCGGACGCAGGCCGTCGCCGAGGCTGAACGACACGTCGTACGCCTTCATGATCTCGCAGATCTCGTCGAAGTGCGTGTACAGGAAGTTTTCCTTGTGGTGCGCCAGGCACCACTTGGCCATGATCGAACCGCCACGCGAGACGATGCCGGTGACGCGGTCGGCGGTCAGCGGCACGTAGCGCAGCAGCACGCCGGCGTGGATGGTGAAATAGTCCACGCCCTGCTCGGCCTGCTCGATCAGCGTGTCGCGGAACATCTCCCAGGTCAGGTCCTCGGCGATGCCGCCGGTCTTGTCCAGCGCCTGGTAGATCGGCACCGTGCCGATGGGCACCGGCGAGTTGCGCAGGATCCACTCACGGGTTTCGTGGATGTGCTTGCCGGTCGACAGGTCCATGATGGTGTCTGCGCCCCAGCGGATCGACCACACCATCTTTTCCACTTCCTCGGCCAGCGACGAGGTCACGGCGGAGTTACCCAGGTTGCCGTTGATCTTGACGCGGAAATTGCGCCCGATCGCCATCGGCTCCAGCTCGGTGTGGTTGATGTTGGCGGGAATGATCGCGCGGCCCGAGGCGATCTCCTGGCGCACGAATTCCGGCGTGATGTCTTCCGGACGCAGCGGCAGGCCGGCGCCCAGCGCGTTGCCGGGGTGCTGGCGCAGCAGCGCCTTGTATTCGGGCTTGTCGTACAGCGCCTGCAGGTTCAGCGATTCGCGCAGCGCCACGTACTCCATTTCAGGCGTGATGATGCCCTTGCGCGCATAGTGCATCTGCGACACATTGGCACCGGCCTTGGCGCGGCGCGGGTTGGTCAGCTGGGCAAAGCGCAGGTGCGCGGTGGCCGGGTCGTTGGCGCGGTCGCGGCCGTATTCCGACGACAGGCCGGGAAGCACTTCGGTGTCGCCGCGCTCTTCGATCCACTTGGCGCGCACCGCCGGCAGGCCGGCCTTCAGGTCGATATGCACGTCCGGGTCGCTGTACGGGCCCGAGGTGTCGTACACCGGGATCGGCGGGTTGGGCATCTCGCCCTTCTCGGTGCGCGTGGAGGTCTGCAGGATCGTGCGCAGCGGCACGCGGATATCCGGGCGGCTGCCGGTCAGGTAGGTCTTGCTGGAAGCCGGGTAGGCAAATTTCTGGTCGAGGTCGCTCTCGAGCGATTCGAAGGAAGCAGCGGGGGCAGTACGGGCCATGGGTGTCGTCCTCTCTCTTGCGGGGTGGACGAAACCAGGAGCCCTGTGAGCGCTGCCGGCGGCGTGGTGGCCTGGGCGGCGAGTCCCGGAGGGACTAGAGGCTTGGTCTTGCTGAAACTTCCCACGCCGGTACTAACCGGATCGGGTTCGAAGGGACTCTCTCAGCCGCACGGCCCATCCGTACGGCACCCCTGTTTCATCCAACGGGGTGAATTTAAGCACAGAGCACCGGTGGGCGCCAGTGCCAGTTCCCCGTCGTTTGTGGTGCCACACCTGTGCGCATAGGTATCGAATCGCGCATGGTGCAGCGCAAAAACAGGCATCAAGCGGCCGAGCATGCACTCAAACGCGTGTCAGGTGCTCTACCATGCAAAGCAAACGGCAAGCATCGAACCGATCCAGGAGACCTCCCAAAATGACCGACGCCGCCACGCATCGTGTCTTCAACCAGGTGCCGGACCTTGCGCACTACAACCTCTTCGGCTGCGATCCCATCGTCCGCGCCGCGCTGGAGCGGCTTGGCGGCGGCTGGCATGCCGAGGCGCTGGGGCAGTTCGGCGCGCGGCTGGGCGAGCCGGAAGTGCAGCAATGGGCCGCCGACGCCAACCGCCATACGCCCGAGCTGCACACGCACAGCCGCACCGGCGAGCGCATCGATTCCGTGGAATTCCACCCGAGCTGGCACGCACTGCTGTCGCTGCTGCGCAGCCAGCAATTGCAGGCCCTGCCCTTCGCGCTGCCGCGCGCGGGCGTGTGGAGCGCGCGCACCGCGGGCTACTTCCTGCAGGCGCAGGTTGAGTCCGGCTCGCTGTGCCCGCCCACCATGACCCTCGCCAGCATTCCGGTGCTGCGCAAGGAAACCGCGCTGTTCGCCGAGCTGGAGCCGCGCCTGTATGCGAGCGAGCATGATGCGCGCGACCTGCCCTGGCGCGACAAGACCGCGATCATGATCGGCATGGGCATGACGGAGAAACAGGGCGGCTCGGACGTGCGCGCCAACACCACCGTGGCGCGCGCCGTGCGTGGCGAAGGCCGCGGCGCGGAATACGCGCTGACCGGGCACAAGTGGTTCTTCTCGGCGCCGATGTGCGACGCGCACCTGGTGGTGGCGCGCATGGGCGCCGAAGACGGCCCGCTGTCGTGCTTCTTCGTGCCGCGCTTCCGCGACGACGGCAGCAAGAACCCGATCCAGATCCAGCGCCTGAAGGACAAGCTCGGCAACCGCTCCAACTCCAGCAGCGAGGTCGAGTTCCGCGACGCGACCGGCATCCTGATCGGCGAGGAAGGACGCGGCATCCCCACCATCATCGAGATGGCGACCAATACGCGGCTCGACTGCGTGATCGGCAGCTCGGCCATCCTGCGCGCGGCCTTCGTGCAGGCGCTGCACCATACGCGCCACCGCAGCGCCTTCGGCCGCCTGCTGGCCGACCAGCCGCTGATGCGCAATGTGCTGGCGGACCTGGCGCTGGAATCCGAAGCGGCCTCGCTGCTGATGATGGAACTGGGCCACGCCTTCGAGCACGCCGAGGGCGACAACCCCGACCCGCTCGCCGCCGCGTGGAAGCGGGTGGTCACGCCCGCGGCCAAGTTCTGGATCTGCAAGCGCGCCATCGAGGCCACCGGCGAGGCGATGGAAGTCTGGGGCGGCAACGGCTACGTCGAAGAAAGCCCGATGGCGCGGCTGTACCGCGAAGCGCCGGTCAACTCGATCTGGGAAGGCTCGGGCAACATCATGTGCCTGGACGTGCTGCGCGCGATCCAGCGCAACCCCGACGACGGCGCGCGCCTGCTGCAGGACCTGCAGCGCCGCGCCGGCGGCCATCCAGCGGTGCGCGCCGAGCTGGCATCGCTGCAGGCGCTGCTGCGCGAAGCGCCGGAGCACCTGGAGGCCAACGCGCGCCGCTTTGCGCAGGGGCTGGTGCTGACCACGCAGGCGGCGCTGATGCTGGCGCATGCCGATGCGGAGAATGCGGAGCTGTTTGTCGCCAGCCGGCTTGGACGCCAGCATGGACGCGTGTTCGGCACGCTGGATGCGGAGGCCGAATTGCTGAAGCGCGTGGCATCGCGCGGCTTCGAAGGCTAGCCGCGCAGACCCGGCGCTTGCGTCACGCCTCCATCGACTCCAGCACGCGCAGCATCACCCGCGGCGCGTAGCGGATCAGGTCATGCGCGCGTTCGCCGATCATGATCGCGGGCGCGTTGATGTTGCCACCGACCAGCGTCGGCATGACCGAGGCATCGACCACGCGCAGCCCTTCCACGCCGCGCACGCGCAACTGCGGGTCGACCACCGCCAGCGCGTCCATGCCCATGCGGCAGGTGCCCACGGGGTGATAGATGGTGTCGGCACGTGCGCGGATCATCTCGCGCACGTCGGCATCGTCGCTGCCGTCGGCGCGCAGGTGCGCGGAGTACAGCTCGCGCCCGCCGTAGCTGGCCAGCTGCGGCTGCGCGAAGATCCGGCGCACGATGCGCACGCCGGCAACCATGTCGTCGAGGTCGCGCACATCGTTGAGGTAGCGCGGGTCGATCAGCGGCGCCTCGCGGATATCGGCCGATGCCAGCCGCACCTCGCCGCGGCTGCGCGGACGCAGCACGCATACGTGGCAGGAGTAGCCGTGGCCGAAGTTGAGCCGGCGCATGTGGTTGTCGGCCATGCCGACGACGAAATGCAGCTGCAGGTCGGGCTCGGCCAGTTCGGGGCGGCTGCGTATGAAGCCGCCGGCCTCGGCGAAGTTGCTCGACAGCATGCCGGTGCGTTCGCGCCGGTAGCGCAGCATTTCCGACAGCAGGGTCATGAAGCCGCTGAACGACACGCCGAACAACTCGGGCGCCGCCACGCGCTTGTGCAGGATGATGTCGAGATGGTCCTGCAGGTTGGCGCCCACGCCGGGCAGGTCGTGGACCACGTCGATGCCAAGCTCGCGCAGCTGCGCCGCCGGTCCCACGCCGGACACCAGCAGCAATTGCGGCGAGCCGAAGGTGCCGGCGCAAACGATCACGTCGCGCCGTGTGCGCAGAAGTTGCTGGCGGCCGTCGCGCGCGACCAGCACGCCGGCCGCATGGCGGCCCTCGAAGACGATGCGCAGGGCCTGTGTGCCGGTCAGCACCTGCAGCCGCGCGCGCCCGCCGTTGCAGGCCTTGTCGCGCGTGTTGCCGCCGTGCAGGTAGGCGCGCGCCGCGTTCCAGCGCTCGCCCGCATGCTGCGTGACCTGGTACCAGCCCACGCCCTCCTGCTCTTCGCCGTTGAAGTCATCGTTGCGCAGGTAGCCCGCCTGCTGCGCGGCCTCGATAAAGCGCTCGGCGAAGGGATTTGGCGTGCGCAGGTCCGATACATGGAGCGGGCCGCTGCCGCCATGCAGCGGATCGTCGTCGCTGCCGGCCAGGCGCTCATTGCATTCCGCACGGCGGAAATACGGCAGCACGTCGTCCCATGACCAGCCGTCGCAGCCTGCGGCGGCCCAGTCGTCGTAGTCGGCGGGCCGTCCGCGCGTGTAGATCATCGCGTTGATCGACGAGCAGCCGCCCAGGCCGCGTCCGCGCGGCTGGTAGCCCCGCCGGCCATTCAGTCCCGGCTGCGGCACGGTCTCGTAGGCATAGTTGCGTGCGCTGGCGCGCGGCAGCATGGCGGCGCACGCGGCGGGTGTGCGTACCAGCACATGGTGGTCGTGCTGGCCGGCCTCGACCAGGGCAATGGTGTCGTCCCCGCTGTCGGCCAGCCTTCCGGCCAGCGCACAGCCCGCCGATCCCGCGCCGACGATGACGTAGTCGTAGGTGGTTTCCATCTGTCTCCCCGCATGTCCGCAGGCGGCGAGAGTCAGCCGGGCCAGCGGATGGCAAGCCGTGAAATTCAGTGTAGGCGCTAGCCTGAGCGGGGGTGAAGGGTTGCGGCGTGCCGGCGTTGGTGGTCCGGGCAGGCGGTTGTCATGCCGATGGAGGAACAGGCATCAATGGCCCTGGCTGGCCTTCAAGTGATGCGCGCGGCAGCCGGCGCGCCATCCCGATGCCCCGGGGTGTTGCAACCGACTGCGCGTCTGGCCTGCGGGTCAGGACACCAGCATCGGCCGCCCGAGCATGCGCGACAGCACGGCCTCGGGCGAGTGGGTGTGGTCGGAGATCGCCTGCGGCTCAAGATAGATGGTCTGCTCCATCATCGCGCGCCCGCGCATGGCGGCGTGCAGCAACTGGTCGCTGAAGACGATCCAGGTCGAACCGGGCGGGAAGTGGAATTCCTGCTGCGGCACGTCGCGCTGGTAGTCCAGGTCGGCCTTGGCCAGGTCGTGGAGCTGCAGCATGCGGTGGTCGTATTCCGAGCGCTTGCGCTTGGTGATATGCAGCAGCTTCATCAGCGCCGCCTGTCCCGGCCACATGCCGTGTGTCTTCGGCACGAACTTCTGCGCGAAATCACCGAATGGCTCGCCCACGCGCCACACGCGCGGCGCGGCCGGGTCGATGTTATGGAACACGCGCAGCAGGCGCTTGCCCAGCATCGGGTTGGAGGGGAAGGAATCGACGTGCAGGCGGGTGTCGTCCTTGCGCCAGCTGACCGGGCGGCCGGCGATCTCGCTGGGACGCAGCGAGGTGCCGGCGCGGGTCATGTGGGGAATGTATTCGGGGAACAGCGTGCGGATCAGCGACTCGCTGTTGTCGGCATAGCGGCGGATCAGCGTGTAGAGGTCGGACAGGTCCTGCTGGGTGCCCTGCGCGCCGCGCACCGCGGTGTCGTTGGCGCGGAGGTTGATGTTCTTGGATTTGCCGTCGGAATAACGGGCGTCGAGGAAGCGTTCCTCGCCGGGTTCGAAGTGGAATCTCAGGTTGGGGAAATACAGCACCGCGCCCTGCTCCAGCTCGCGGCGAAGGGTGGCGCGTTCCTCGGGGGTGACCTGGGGGGCCCAGTTGGTGTAGGGCTGTGGGCGGATCAGGTCGAGGCTGCCTCCCGACGCGGAGCGGTTCGGCGCGGTGGCATTGGAAATGGCTGGTGCTGCGGGCATGGCAGTCCTCTGGGGACGGGACCCCCGTGAAGGAATTTTGTGGTGGTTGGGATTTTACTACCTGGATGTTTGGGTGGCGATTGGGGCGCAGGGGGCGGGGGTTTTCTGGCCTGGTGACATGCTGTTGGCTGTTTTAGCGTCTGCTGTCGCTGTTGATGACATGCTGTCGGCTGTTGAACCGCCTGCGATGATTGAACGAGCCCAGAGCTGGGCGTGGCCCCTGCTGCTCGCGTCAACGCGGGGACGCCGGCAGCAGGCGGCCTACGCCCGGCATGGGGATCGTCCAATAGTGGGTCGACGCAGCCACTATCCCAAACTCACCTGGCGTAGCAGGTTTGAGCCACCAGCCACATCGAACGGAAATCACCACCGCCCGACCCACCCACGCCGCCAAATTGATAGCCAGCCGCTCAGGCGACGCGTTTTTTGGTTACTTTTTGTCGCTCGGACAAAAAGTGACCCGCCCAGCAGGGCGGAACCAGGCGGTTCAACGGCCGACAGCATGTCATCAACGGCGACCCACCACCAAAAACAAAAAACCCCACCGTCCCTTGCGGGCCAGCGGGGCTTGCCGAAGTCAGAAGTGCAGGAGTCCAGGATCCGGACTCCGAAGACCCACTTACAGTCCAGCAGCAGCGCGCAAGGCAGCCGCCTTATCCGTAGCCTCCCAAGAGAACTCCGGCTCTTCACGCCCAAAGTGGCCGTAAGCCGCAGTCTTCTCATAAATCGGACGCAGCAGATCCAGCATCTGCACAATACCCTTCGGCCGCAGGTCAAAATGCTCCTGCACCAGTTCCGCAATCTTGGCGTCCGGAATCTTGCCGGTACCTTCGGTGTACACCGTCACATTGATCGGCCGCGCCACGCCGATGGCATAGCTCACCTGTACCTGGCACTGGCGCGCCAGCCCCGAGGCCACCACGTTCTTGGCCACATAACGCGCCGCATAGGCAGCCGAGCGATCCACCTTGGACGGGTCCTTGCCCGAAAACGCACCGCCACCGTGCGGCGAAGCGCCACCATAGGTATCGACAATGATCTTGCGCCCGGTCAGGCCGCAGTCGCCCTGCGGGCCGCCGATCACGAAACGCCCGGTCGGGTTCACCAGATACGTGGTTTCTTTCAGCATCTCGGCCGGCAGCACCGGCTTGATGATCTCTTCGATCACGGCTTCTCGGATCTGCGCCTGCGTAATATCCGGCGAATGCTGCGTCGACAGCACTACGGTATCGACGCTGTGCGGCTTGCCGTCGACATAACGCACCGTCACCTGCGACTTGGCGTCCGGACGCAGCCAGGGCAGGCGGCCGTCACGGCGCAGCAGCGACTGGCGCTCGACCAGGCGGTGCGCGTAGTAAATCGGGAACGGCATCAGCTCCGGCGTCTCATCGCAGGCGTAGCCGAACATCAGGCCCTGGTCGCCGGCCCCCTGGTTCAGGTAGTCGTCCGAGGCGCGGTCCACGCCCTGGGCGATGTCCGGCGACTGCTTGTCATAGGCCACCAGCACGGCGCAGCCCTTGTAGTCGATGCCATATTCGGTGTTGTCGTAGCCGATGCGCTTGATCGTGTCGCGCGCGATCTGGATGTAGTCGACGTTGGCGGTCGTGGTGATTTCCCCTGCCAGCACCACCAGGCCGGTGTTGCAAAGCGTCTCGGCGGCCACACGCGCATACTTGTCCTGCGCCAGGATGGCGTCGAGGACGGCGTCGGAAATCTGGTCGGCGACCTTGTCGGGATGGCCTTCGGAAACCGATTCCGAAGTAAAAAGGAAGTCGTTTGCCACGAACTTATTCTCCAGGTTGGCTATTGCGTGCCACCCGGTCGGGTTCATGGCGGCGACGCTTTAGCGGTATTTAAAACAGCCCGGTTTGAGCTGCATCGCCCCGCAAGTTGTCAGTTAACTCGGCGATACACGCTATTATACGCGCCTGCCGGGCTCGTTGCAGCGCGCCAAAGGCGCCGACGCAACACGCTGCCGCCACGGCATGCCGTTTGCCCGGATTTACGGCAAGCCGGCGTGGAACTGAATTCCGCGCCGGGGAAAAAATGCGCCGGATTTGACCTGTTTGCAGCCCGGACTGCAATCCACGCCCGATGACCTTTCTTTTCTGGCTGATCTCCCGTTTCCCACTGCGCTTGCTGCAGGCCGCAGGCGGCGCGCTCGGACTGCTGGCAGCACGGCTGCCCGGCCGCTACGGCCAGCGCCTGAATGAAAATTTCCGCCTGGCGTTTCCCGACGCCACGCAGGCGATGATCGATGAAGCCGCCCGCTCGGCCGGTCGCATGATGATCGAGATGCCCTATTTCTGGAGCCGCAAGAAGATCGGCGCACGGCTGCATGGCTTCGACGACTACATGTGGCCGGAACTGGAAAAGCTGCAGGCCCGAGGCAAGGGCCTCATCATCCTGACGCCGCATCTGGGTTGCTTTGAAGTGCTGCCGCAGTCCCACGCGCTGGTGCGCCCGGTCACCGCGCTGTTCAAGCCGCCACACCAGCCCTGGCTGCGCGACTGGATCGAAAAGATGCGCACCCGGCCCAATATGCACATGGCGCCCGCCACGCCGCGCGGCGTGCGCATGCTGGTCAAGGCGCTCAAGCGCGGCCAGGCGGTGGGGATCCTGCCGGACCAGGTACCCAGCGGCGGCGAGGGTAACTGGGCGCCGTTCTTCGGCAAGCCGGCCTACACCATGGCGCTGGTGCACCGGCTGCAGCAGCTGACCGGCGCGCCGGTGGTCGCGGTCTTTGCGGAACGGCTGCCGAAAGGCGCGGGCTATCGCGCCCACCTGCATGTGCTCAATGAGGGCGGCATGCTGCCGGACGACCCGGCCGAAGCGGCCGCGGTGATCAACCAGGCCGTCGAGATCCTGGTGAGGCAGTGTCCCACCCAGTACCTGTGGGGATACAGCCGCTACAAGGGGCCCGCCGCCGCCCCCAGCCGCAGCACCGAGCCGACCACTGACCAATCGATTTCATGAGCCGCGTGTTCACCTGGCTCGGCATCGGCCTGCTCACGGTGCTGGGCAAACTTCCATATCCGTTCGTTGCCCGCTTCGGCGAAGCGCTGGGCAGCTTGCTCTACCTGATTCCCAGCGCACGCCGCCGTGTGGTGCAGGCCAACCTGCGCCTGTGCTTCCCGGACAAGACCGAGGCCGAGATCGACGAATTGTCGCGCCAGAGCTTCCGCACCGTGTTCCGCAGCTTTGCCGAGCGCGGCATCTTCTGGACCGGCAGCGAGGCGCAGATGCGCCGCTGGGTGCAGATCGACGACCAGGCCGACCTGGTGTCGCTGGACGGCACGCCGCATATCCTGGTCACGCTGCACCTGTCGGGCGTGGAGGCCGGTGCGATCCGGCTGACCATCCACCTGCGCGAGCATGTGGGGCGTTCCGGCGCATCGCTGTACACCAGGCAGAAGAATGATTTGTTCGATGGCTTCCTCAAGCACGCGCGCGGCCGCTTCGGCGCCAACATGATTTCGCGCAACGACAGCGCACGCGACATCCTGCGCTGCCTGAAGAAGGGCGAAGCGCTGCAGCTGATCGCCGACATGGACTTCGGCGAACGCGATTCGGAATTCGTGCCGTTCTTCGGCGTGCAGGCGCTGACGCTGACATCGGTGTCGCGGCTGGCGCGCCTGACCGGCGCCAAGGTTGTGCCGATCTACACCGAGATGCTGCCCGACTACCAGGGCTACGTGCTGCGCATCCTGCCTGCCTGGGACAACTACCCCGGCGAAAGCGTCACCGACGACACGCGCCGCATGAATGCCTTCTTCGAGGACTGCATCCGCCCGCGCGTGCCTGAGTATTACTGGGTGCACAAGCGCTTCAAGCACCGCCTGCCGGGCGAACCCGAGATCTATTGAGCGTCCGCCGAGGGCGGCAGCAACTTGCGCGAGCCGCGGCTACAATCCCCACCATGAAACTCCAGTTCACCAAGATGCATGGCGCCGGCAACGACTTTGTCGTGCTCGACGGCATCCACCAGCAGATCGACCTGACGCCCGCGCAATGGCGCGCGCTCGCCAGCCGGCATTTCGGCGTGGGCGCCGACCAGATGCTGGTGGTCGAAAAACCGTCGCGCGGCGATGTCGACTTCCGCTATCGCATCTTCAATGCCGACGGCAGCGAGGTCGAGCACTGCGGCAACGGCGCGCGCTGCTTCGTGCGTTTTGTCAGCGACAAGGGCATGACCGACAAGCGCTCGGTGCGCGTGGAGGTGATGAAGGGCGTGATCACGCTGACGCTGCAGGACGACGGCCAGGTCACCGTGGACATGGGCGCGCCCGAGCTGGAACCGGCCCAGGTGCCGTTCCGTGCCGAGGGGCTGCCGACCCGGGCTGAAGGCGTGGATACGGTCTACGGCCTGGAGGTCAACGGCCGCACCGCGTGGATCTCGGCGGTGTCGATGGGCAACCCGCATGCGGTGCAGGTGGTGGACGACGTCGAGGACTTCCCCGTGCTGCAGGACGGGCCGGTGATCGAGCAGCACGCCACCTTCCCCAACCGCGTCAATGCCGGCTTCATGCAGGTGCAGGACCGCAACACCATTCGCCTGCGCGTCTACGAGCGCGGCGCCGGCGAGACGCTGGCCTGCGGCACCGGCGCCTGCGCAGCGGTGGTCGCCGGCATCCGGCGCGGCCTGCTGGACTCGCCGGTCAAGGTGCATACGCATGGCGGCGACCTGACCATTGCCTGGGACGGCGGCACCGAACCGGTGCGCATGACCGGCCCGGCGACCACGGTGTTCGAAGGCACCATTGACCTGGCGGCCCTGCCGGCCTGACCATAGGGGCAGCGCGCCCCACGACACAGCCCGCATTGTTTCCGGCCCAGGCGGGGCGCCCATTCCCTGATCTTGCAGGTCATACCGATGGAGCGCCCATGCCGCTGGACGATTTCCGCATCACGACGGGCAAGCGATTCCGCCTTGCCGATTTCCCTCCCGGCAGCAAGCCGCTGTCGCGCGGCGGCAAGGCCGAGGACCTGGCCCTGATTGCCGAACTGAGCGAGGGCCTGGACGCTAAGCAGGACATCTTCTACGCCGAACACCGCCGCAAGCTGCTGGTCGTGCTGCAGGGCATGGACACCAGCGGCAAGGACGGCACCGTGCGCGGCGTGTTCCGCAGCTTCGATCCTCTGGGCATCCGCGTGGTCGGCTTCAAGGCGCCCACGCCCAATGAACTGGCGCGCGACTACCTGTGGCGCATTCACCTGCAGGTGCCCAGGGCCGGCGAGATCGTGGTGTTCAACCGCAGCCACTATGAAGACGTGCTGGTCACGCGCGTGCACGGCTGGATCGACAATGCCGAAACCGAACGGCGCTTCCGCCAGATCCGGGATTTCGAGGCAATGCTGACCGAGACCGGCACCACCATCGTCAAATGCTTCCTGCATATTTCGCGCGACGAGCAGAAGGCGCGGCTGGAGGCGCGGCTGGCAGACCCGGAAAAACACTGGAAATTCGACACCACCGACCTCGCCGAGCGCAAGCACTGGAAGGCCTACATGGATGCGTACGAGGCCGCGATCATGGCGACCAGCACGCAGGAATGCCCGTGGTACGTGGTGCCGGCCGATTCCAAGACGCACCGCAACCTGATGGTGGCGGAGATCCTGACGCGGGTGTTCGAAGACCTGAAGCCCGCCTACCCGCCGACCAAGCCGGAACTGGCGAACATCAAGGTCGAATAGCGCCCCGGTGCAGACGGCTGGCCGCCCGGCTCAGCCACCTCAGCCGCCTCAGCCACCATTCCCGCGATGCACGTCGTGCGTGACGAACGGGTGCTCGCGGCTGGGCATCGCCAGCCAGTGCGGATGGCGCAGCGTCTGGCGGATATCGTCCAGGCCGCTGGTCCAGTGCTCGTTCATGGTCAGCAGGCCGAACTGGTAGTCCTTGGCCATGTTCTCAAACGATTTGTCGCGGTAGATCAGCTGGATCACGTTACGGCGCGCGTCGCAGGCCTGTTCGGCGGCGCGGCGGTACCACTCGCTGTTGCGCTTGGATTGCGGCACCAGCGCCATCACCTCGTTGAGCATGCGGCGCATGTTCTGCTGCTCGCGCATGTAGTCCGTAATGGCGCGGGTGCGGCTGGAATAGCGGATCTCCTTCTCGCGCTCGGCAACATCGATCAGGTCATGCGGCAGCTTGCCGCGCGCGCTCCACAGGTCGACCTGGAAGATCAGCGCGTCGCGCCGCGGCTGCGCGGTCAGCACCTCGGCCAGCGGGGTGTTGGACACGAGACCGCCGTCCCAGTAGTACTCGCCGTCGATCTCCACCGCCGGGAAACCCGGCGGCAGCGCACCCGAGGCCATGAAATGCTCGGGGCAGAGCTTGTCGCGGGTGTTGTCGAAATAGGCGAAATTGCCCGTGCGCACATTGACCGCGCCCACCGAGACCCGCATCAGCTCGGGGCGATGGTTGATCAGGTCGAAGTCAGCGAAGCGCTCCAGCGTGGCCTTCAGCGGCGAGGTGTCGTAGAAACTGGCGCGGCCGGGTTCCGCATAGCGCATCATCAGCTCCACCCAGCTGCGCGGCTGGAAGAAGCCGCGCTGGCCTTCGACCATGGCGCGCGTGGCATGCAGGCCGTCGAACCAGACGCGCAGCGGCTCGGGCCAGCTCTCGGCGCCGTCGGTCAGCCAGGTGGGCGACAGGCTGGGCAGCCACGGCTGCGCGCAGATGTGTTCCCAGAACGCGCGCAGCTGTTCGATGCGGCGCTCGGGCGGATTGCCGGCAATCACCGCGGCATTGAGCGCGCCGATGGAAATACCGGCGACCCAGTTCGGGTAGATCCCGCCTTCGGCCAGGCCCTGGTACACGCCGGCCTGGTAGGCACCGAGCGCGCCACCGCCCTGCAGCACCAGTGCGCGCACGGCATAGGCTTCATGCGCGGGCCTGTCGGGCGCCTTGGCGTCCTGGCGCACCGGCTTGCGCGGACGCACCTGCGCGCCGCGCTCGGCCAGCGAATCGCCGTTGCCGTTGGTCTTGGCTGTTTCGCTTTCCGCTTCCTTCGCTGCCGCCGCTGCCGGCTGCCGCCCTGCCCGTTCCTGCCGCTCTTTCGCCGCCACGCACGCCCTCTGCCGATTGGATTTTCCGCCTGCCCTGGATCGTTGCAGCGCCCGGCGCATCCGCGCGGGCGCAAGGCTTCGTCAGACGCCGTAGCGCTGCCGATACGCCGACACGGCCTCGCGCGAAGCAGCCAGCGACTGGTCCTGCGACGCGTCGAGATAGGCCAGCAGGTCCTTCAGGCTGGCGATCGCGATCACGGGGATGCCGAATTCGCGCTGCACGTCCTGCACGGCCGAATGCGTGCCAACCTGGTCGGCGGTCCCGCTCTTTTCCATGCGGTCCAGCGCGATCAGCACGGCGGCCGGCTCGGCGCCGGCGGCGCGGATCAGGTTGACCGATTCACGCACCGAGGTGCCGGCGGAAATGACGTCGTCGACGATGACGACCTTGCCCTGCAGTTTGGCGCCAACCAGCGTGCCGCCTTCGCCATGGTCCTTGGCTTCCTTGCGGTTGTAGGCGAAGCCGACGTCACGTCCCATGCCGGCCAGCGCCACCGCCGTCGCCGAGGCCAGCGTGATGCCCTTGTAGGCCGGCCCGAACAGCACGTCGAACTGCACGCCCGAGGCCAGCAGGGTTTTCGCATAAAATTGCGCCACCTCGCCGAGCATCGCGCCCTGGTTGAACAGGCCGGCATTGAAGAAGTAGGGCGACTTGCGGCCGGCCTTGGTGACAAATTCACCAAACGACAGGACGCCGGCGTCGAGCGCAAAGCGGATAAAGGTCTGGCTCAGGTCGGTGCCCTGCATGCCCTCGGGCAAGGCGGCCGGCGTGTTCTGCTGCGTCATCATTTCTCTCTGAATTCAAAATTTCCCCGAATGTTACGGATTATCAGCGCCAACCTCAACGGCATCCGCTCCGCGTCCAAGAAGGGCTTTTTCGACTGGATGGGCAAGCAGGACGCGGACATGGTCTGCGTGCAGGAACTGAAGGCACAGGCCGCAGACATGACCGAAGCGTTCCTGGCGCCACACGGTTACCACGGCTACTTCCACTATGCGGAGAAGAAGGGCTACAGCGGCGTGGGCCTGTACACGCGGCACAAGCCTGAGCGGATCATCACCGGTTTCGGCAACGCCGAGTTCGACGGCGAAGGCCGCTATGTGGAAGTGCAGTATCCGCACCTTGCGGTGATCTCGGTGTACGTGCCTTCCGGTTCCAGCGGCGAGGAACGCCAGCTGGCCAAGTTCCGCTTCATGGAGGCTTTCCTGCCCCACCTGCTGCAGCTGAAGGCCAGCGGGCGCGAGATCGTTCTGTGCGGCGACGTCAACATCGCGCACAAGGAAATCGATATCAAGAACTGGAAGGGCAACCTGAAAAACTCGGGCTTCCTGCCGGAAGAACGCGCCTGGATCGGCGAGTTGTTCGACGTCCATGGCTACGTCGATGTGTTCCGCAAGCTCGATCCTCGCCCGGACCAGTACACGTGGTGGAGCAACCGCGGCCAGGCATACGCCAAGAACGTGGGGTGGCGCATCGATTACCACCTGGCAACGCCGAAGATCGCCGACACGGCGCAGCTGTGCTCGATCTACAAGGACGAGAAGTTCAGCGACCACGCGCCGTTGTCGATCGATTACGACTATCCGCTCTGAGCTATGTAGTCAGGCCGCCCGGACTTCTTCTAGAAGTTCCGGGTGGCGGTCAAGGAGTTTCAGCAGCTTGACGAGCGCCAGCGGGGGCAGCATCCGGCCGGTCTCGTAGCGCAAGCCGCGAACTGTGCCAAACCGCAAGAATCCAATCGGTACAAACCCCTGCGACCGGCCCCCATCCCCGCTACAATGCAGGTTCGCCCCTGCGCCCGGCAGGAGATACTTCGCATTCACGCGCGCATTCACGCGTATTCCCCCGCATTTCATAGAGCGAGTCCGCCATGGTTTTCAAAGTGTTCGTCGATGGTCAGGAAGGCACGACCGGTCTCCGGCTGCTTGACTATCTTTCCGGTCGTTCCGACGTGGAACTGCTGCGCATTGCCGATGACAAGCGCAAGGACCCGGCCGAGCGAGCACGCTTCCTGAACACCGCCGACGTCGCCTTCCTGTGCCTGCCCGACGTGGCCTCGCGCGAGGCGGTGTCGCTGGTGACCAACCCGAATACCTGCGTGATCGACGCCAGCACGGCGTTCCGTACCGCCGACAACTGGGCCTATGGCCTGCCGGAACTGGTGCGCGGCCAGCGCGAGAAGATCCGTGCCAGCAAGCGCATCGCCGTGCCGGGCTGCCACGCCAGCGCCTTCGTGCTGGCGGTGCGGCCGCTGGTCGATGCCGGCGTGCTGCCGCGCGACTACCCGGTGACGGCGTTCTCGCTGACCGGCTACAGCGGCGGCGGCAAGAAGATGATTGCCGACTTTGAAGCCGGCGGTAACCCGAAGCTGCACAGCCCGCGCCCGTACGCGCTGGCGCTGCAGCACAAGCACCTGCCCGAGATGCGCGTGCAGGGCGGCCTGTCGTCGGACCCGATCTTCAACCCGATCGTCGGCAACTTCCTGAAGGGCCTGGCGGTGACGGTGCCGGTGTTCGGCGAGCGCCTGGCGCGCAAGGTGAGCCCGGAGCAGATCGTCGACATCTACCGCAAGCACTATGAAGGCGAGCAGTTCGTGCGCGTGATGCCGTACAACAGCGAGGACAACCTCGACGACGGTTTCTTCGACGTGCAGGCCAACAACGACACCAACCGTGTCGACCTGTTCGTGTTCGGCACCCCCGAGCGCCTGAACCTGGTCGCGCGCCTGGACAACCTGGGCAAGGGTGCGGCCGGCGCGGCGGTGCAATGCATGAACGTGCATGTCGGTGCCGACGAGGCCACGGGGCTGCAGGCCTGATACGGCTGCTTCCTGGACACAACAAAAAAGCCGGCACTGCCGGCTTTTTTTACTGGCCGGAAACCGGCGCGGCCTACACGCGCTGCAGCGCCCGCAACGCATCCACCAGCCCGGCCCCCTGGAATGCGCGCTCGCGCCCAAGATCCGTGGCCGCGTCGCACAGGATGGCCTTGACGGTCTCGGGCTGGCCCATCAGCTCATTGTTGCGCGACAGCAGCAGCGCGGCCACGCCGGACACATGCGGCGCGGCCATGCTGGTGCCATCCATCGACGCCAGCGTGCCGCCGGGCACGGTGGAGGTAATCTTCTCCCCGGGTGCCACGAGGTCGGGCTTGATGCGGCCATCGCCGGTGGGACCGTGGCTGGAGAAATAAGAGATGCCGTACCGGTAGGGATCGGTACGATGGGTCGCTCCCACCGTGATCACGGTGCGCGCATTGCCAGGATCGGTAATGGTCTGGCCGCGAAAGCCCGCGCCCATGTGCGCGGCCGCATATTGCTCGTCATAGCCATAGTTGCCGGCCGCCGCCACCACGATCACGCCGTTGGCCACCAGCCGGTCGCATTCGACGCACACCGGCGTGCTGCCGCAGGCGTAGGTGCGCACGTCATGGCGCAGCGCCACGCTGAGGTTGACGCCGTGCACATATTGCCGGTCGCGGCTCTGGTTGAGCCAGCGCACATATTGCAGCGCGCCCAGGATGCCGAACTCATCGCCCCTGCCCTGCGCATCGAAAATGCGCAGGTCGAGCAGCTCGATACGCGGGCAGATGCCGCTGACATCGCCGCTTTCGGCAAGCTCGGGCGGCAGCGGCATGGGCTCCGGCCGCGCCAGGTAGGCCGAAGACGGCCAGCCGGCGCCGATGATGCCGGCCACGTGCGTGCCGTGGCTGCCGCCCGGCGGCACGTATTGCGCCAGGTCTTCCTGGCTGATTTCCAGCAGCGGCTCGATCACGGACCAGTCGATGATGCGGCCGTTGGCGAGGTCGTCGGCGATCGCCGCAATGCGCTCCCTGAGCTCGGCCTCGCCGGGGCCGCGCTTGCCCTTGGGCATGGGCGGCAGGCGGCCGCTGGTGATCGCCGACAGGCGGGTGAAATCCAGCGTCCTGACCACGCGCGACAGACGCGGTGCGATCAGGCCGTCGCTGACCGGCAGCGCTCCCTCCAGCCTGGCGGGATCGAAGAACGCCGGATGGCGCGCATCGATGCCGGAGTCGATCACCGCCCAGCGCACGCCCTGCCCGCCGGTATCGAACACGCGGATCGCCGCATCCGCCTTCACGGTCTTGCGCGACGAAAACACCGCGTGCTCTGCCGGCCGGTTGACCGAGATGCGCCACAGCGGCGCCACTGCGGCCACCTTCGCCGCATCCGCGGCATCGGCATCCGGCGGCGCCGCATGGTCGTCCTGCAGGCAGGCCCATAGCGTTTCAAGCACCTGCCGGCTCGCCTGCCCGATGCGCCGGGTCAGGCCGCCGGGCGGGAAGCTGTCGTCGTCCAGTCCCAGCAAGGTCAGGGCAACATACTGCGCGGCGACATTGACCAGCCGTCCCAGCGCCTGGCCGGCCGGCGCCGGGATGCCACCGAAGCGCGTCCGGGAAGCGGCGTAGCCGATGTCCTTGAACCTCGCAATGGCTGTCTCGCTGGACACATGGGCCAGCACCGACTCGCCCAGCCAGCGCACGAAGGCGTCGCCGGTGAGGCTGCGCTCGAGCGCGTGGCGCGCGGCGGTTGACCAGCTGGCGCTGGCCATCGGCAGCCGTACCTCCCGGTGCCACCATGCCGTCAGCGGCAGCAGCCTGAGCATGTCGAAGAAATCGATCTGCGCGAGCAGGTGCGATTCATTTGCCGCCAGGAAGCGCTGGCCTGCCGCCGCCGGCTCGGCCAGCGCCGGCAGGCGGCGCAGCACCGCGGTGCGCAGGGCGGCAATGCCCGCGGCGTGGTGCGGGGTCAGCAACAGCCCGCGCGGCACCTCGAACGATTCTCCCGACGCATACAGCAGCCAGACTTCGGAGCTGACCGGCAGGTCGCTGGTGAAGCGGTCGGGCTCGGCCTCGCTGCCCGCGAAGATCAGCATATAGGCGGCCCGTTGCTCCGACGGGCTCATGCGGTTCAGGCTCATGCGGGTTCCCCTGCGGTTGTCGCATTGTCCTTCGATCCGGTGGCCGCCCTGGTTGCCGGCGCCAGGCGCCGCAAGCAGCGGCTAGCGCTTCAGCGGCTTGCTTCTGTCGTCGTCGCCCGCGTCGACCGGCGCATCGCCCAGTCCCGCCATATTGGCGCGGTACGGTGGCAGCCTGTCGACCGGGGTATTGATCGCTCGTGCGTAGAGTGGCAGCACCTCGGGCATGTGCTTTTCCAGGTCGGCAATGCGGCTGCGCCCGGACGGGTGCGTCGACAAAAAATCAGTGCCCGACTGCGACACTTTGCCCATCTTCTGCCACAGCGACACCGCGGCGCGCGGATCGAAGCCGGCGCGCGCGGCGATATCCATGCCGATCAGGTCGGCCTCGGTCTCGTCGGCTCGCGAGAAGCGCAGTGTCAGCAGGTGCGCCCCGGTGCCGAGCGCCATGTTGCCCAGGTTGCCGAAGCCGAACAGCTGCGAAATGACGTTGGCGCCGAGGTTGGTGATCTCGGACTTGGCGGCGCGCTCGCGCGCATGCTCCTGCAGCGCGTGCGCGATCTCGTGCCCCATCACCATCGCGACCTCGTCGTCGGTCAGCTTGAGCTGGTCAAGCAGGCCGGTGTAGACGGCGATCTTGCCACCCGGCATGCAGAACGCGTTGACCTGCTTCGAGCCGATCAGGTTGATCTCCCACGGCCAGTTGCGCGCGCGCTCGTTCCAGCGCACGGTCTGCGGCAGAAGCCGCTTGCCGATCGCGCGCAGGCGCCTGAGCTGCGGGTTGTCGTCGCCGGCCAGCGCGCGCTTGGCGATGGCTTCCTGCTTGAGCTGCTCGTACTCCTGCGCGGCCTGCTGCTCGATCGCCTCGGCGGGCACGATATTGCGCACCGCCGAGCCGCCGCGCTGGATGCTGATGCCTCCCGATTCGGTTTCCTGCGCCTGGGCGGGCATGCCGGACCAGGCCAGCAACGCCGCCGCCAGCGCGAGCGCGCGGACGAGCCGGACACGAATCGGACGCTGGACACATTGCTGGGGGCGGAGCATTTGCGGTTCCTCGGGCGCAGTGGAGGGATCGTGGCGGCGGACCGGTGCGATCCCTGGCAACGCTGCCGCAGCGCAAGTGGCGGGGCGGCGAACAGGTGATGCAATAATACACGGCGCCCGCGCAGCCGCGCGGCGCTCCACCCCCCGCGCATCCATGACTTTCCAGGCCTATCTCGATATCTTCCGCAACCGCCGCATCGGCGCCATGCTGACCCTGGGCTTTGCCTCCGGGCTGCCGCTGGCGCTTACCTCCGGCACGCTGCAGGCCTGGATGACGGTCGAGGGCCTGGATATCAAGACCATCGGCTTCTTCTCGCTGGTGGGCCAGGCCTATATCTTCAAGTTCCTGTGGGCGCCGCTGATGGACCGCTACACGCCGCCGCTGCTGGGCCGGCGCCGCGGCTGGCTGCTGCTGACGCAGCTGGGGCTGGTGGCGGGCATCGCCGCGATGGCGTTCTGCCCGCCGCGCGAGGCGCTGTGGACGCTGGCGGCGCTGGCTACGCTGGTGGCCTTCCTGTCGGCCTCGCAGGACATTGTCTTCGACGCCTACAGCACCGACGTGCTGCGTCCGGCCGAGCGCGGCGCCGGCGCGGCGGTGAAGGTGCTGGGCTACCGGCTGGCGATGCTGGTCTCGGGCGGCCTGGCGCTGTGGCTGGCCGACCGCGTGCTCGGCTGGCAGCAGACCTACCTGCTGATGGCGGCGCTGATGGCCGTGGGCATCCTGACCCTGCTGTGGGCGCCCGAGCCCGACGTGCCCGCGCGCGCGCCGCGCTCGCTGGAAGAGGCGGTGCTCGGCCCGCTGCGCGATTTCTTCGCGCGGCCCGGCGCATGGTGGCTGCTGCTGCTGATCGTGCTGTACAAGCTGGGCGACGCCTTTGCCGGCAGCCTGTCGACCACCTTCCTGATCCGCGGCGTGGGTTTCTCGGCCGGCGAGGTTGGCATCGTCAACAAGACACTGGGACTGGCCGCCACCATCATCGGCGCGCTGTTCGGCGGCACGCTGATGGTGCGGCTGGGGCTGTACCGTTCGCTGATGGTGTTCGGTGTGCTGCAGGCGGTATCGAACCTGGGCTACTGGATACTCGCCGTGACGCCGCCGCACCTGTGGACCATGGGCGCGACCATCGCGGTGGAAAACCTGTGCGGCGGCATGGGCACCGCGGCCTTCGTGGCGCTGCTGATGACGCTGTGCAACCGCTCGTTCTCGGCCACGCAGTATGCGCTGCTGTCGGCGCTGGCGTCGGTGGGCCGGGTCTATGTCGGGCCGACCTCCGGCTACATGGTCGAGGCCTGGGGCTGGGCGCCGTTCTACCTCGGCACCGTGGCGGTGGCGCTGCCCGGCGTGATGCTGCTCTGGGCAATGCGCAACACCGTGCACCGCTACGAAACCCAGGCGCGCGAAGCGATCGCCTGAGCCCCGCCCTGCTTGTTCCTTGCTTATTCCTTGTAGTAGACGATCTGGTGCGAGCTGGCCAGCAGCTGGCCAGCCGGGCTCCATAGCTGCGCGCGCTGGTCGAAGTACCCCTGCTGGAAGACCTGCGCCTGCGCGCTGGCCAGCACGTGGCGGTCGCCCAGCGCCGCCAGCGTGGGCGCATCGGCGTGGAAATACGTGGTCATCGACACCGTGCCGGCCGGCACGAAGCCCGCGCGCTTGAGGAAGATGCGCGGGTAGAAGCTGTCCGCCCATGACGCCACCGCGGCGAAGTCCGGCGTGCGCGCCGGCGCGTCGCGCAGCCAGAACTGGGTCAGGCTGTCGGGGTGCTCGGTGCCGGCCTCGGCGGTCGGCTTGGCGCCGCGCACCGGGCGCATGTCATAGGACTTGAGCCAGCGCACCGGCGCAAAGCCGCCCATCGCCGGCAGCGTGTCGGCGTCCGGCACCTCGGGCATCACCGCCTCGCCGCAGGCCCAGGTCTCGCGGCGCACCGCGAACACGGCGGTGGCGGTGGTGGCCACGGCATCGCCCTGGCGCAGCGTCAGGTTCCAGTGCTGGGTCGAGCGGTTGGTCCGCACCGGCAGCGCCTCGATCTCGAACGGGCCTTCGGCGATCGGGCCGGCAAAGTTGACCGACAGCGCGATCGGGTCGCCCAGCCGTTGCGGATGCAGCAGCGCCGCCTGCAGCAGCGTGGCGGCGGTGATGCCGCCAAACGGGCCGATCATGTTCCAGTAGGCCGGCGTGGTGCGGCCCAGGAAACGATTTTCGCCGGCGGCCTCCAGGGCGATGGCGTCGTCGAACGCATGCAGCGCGATGGGGGCGGAGGCGGACAGGGCGGCAGCGGTAGCAGTCATGGCAAGGGCGCAAATAGAACGATCGTTCGATAGCTGCCTACACTAACCGTAGTCAGGAGTTCGGTCAACCGTCCCCGCATGCAAGCGCTCCAGAAGGCGCATCAGCCTTGTGCCCGGCGCCGCCACACCACGCTCCAGCCGAGCTGGTTGGCGATCACACCCAGCAGCACCAGCAGCATGCCCGCGACCTGTAGCGGCCCGAGCACGACGCCGAACACCATCACGTCGATGACGATCGCCACCAGCGGATAGACGAACGACAGCGTGGCGATCGACACCACGCTCAGCCGCTGGAAGGCGCCGTACAGCAGGGTGTACATGACGCCGGTATGGATCAGCCCCAGCGCCAGCAGCGCGGCCCAGGTGCCGGTCTGATAGCTGCCGGCCGCGGGATGCGCCAGCGGTGCCAGCATCACCACGCCCAGCACCATCTGCAGGCCCGCAATCTGCCCGGGCGGAATCGCCTGCAGCCGGCGCGTGGCCATGGTCGTGACCGCATACAGCAGTGCCGCCAGCAGCGCCAGGCCGATCCCGGCCAGCGTCGCGGCGCCGGTGCCGCCGTGCTCCAGCCCGGTGATCAGCATCACGCCGGCAAAGGCCAGCACCAGCCACGGCAGCCTGGCGAACGGGAACGGCTCGCGCTGCATCGCCGAGGTCAGCAACAGCAGGAAGAACGGCTGGGTGTGGTAGACCACGGTCGCAATCGCAATGCCGCTGCAAGCATAGGCCGAGAATAGGGCCAGCCAGTTGAGCACCAGCGTGACGCCGCCCAGCGCCAGCCACCCCAGCTGCGCGCGGCTCATGCGCACCCAGCCGCGCTGCAGCGTCAGTGTGCCCAGCAGCGCGGCGCCGCCGAAGATGCAGCGGAAGAACACCACGTCCAGCGGCGGCTGCCCGCTGGTGACGACGAACCAGCCGATGGTGCCTGACAGCACCATGGCCGCGACCATGCGCCAGGCACCGCCTGGCATGGATTGAGGAGAAGGCATGGGGCACTCCGGGCATGCAATGGCGGCATTGTTGCAGCATGCCATCCACTCAACAATCCCGCTGAAGCTCAAATAGTATTTGAGTTGCGATCAAGGATTGGAGACTGGGCATGTCGGATACACCACTCAATGCGATGGCCGTCTTCGCCCGCGTGGTCGAATGCGGCAGCTTCTCCGCTGCGGCGCAGGATCTCGGCATGACGCCGTCGGGCGTCAGCCGGCACGTGTCGCGGCTGGAAGCGACGCTCGGCGCCAGCCTGCTGCAGCGGACCACGCGCGCCTTCGCGCTGACCGAGCTGGGCCAGTCGGTCTACGCCGCCTGCGCACGCATGACCGCCGCCGCGCGCGAGGTCACCGCGCTGGCCGGCGAGCACGGCGGCACGCCCCATGGCGTGCTGCGCGTCAGCGCGCCGGTCGCGTTCGGGCAGGCCTGGCTGGCGCCGCGCCTGCCGGCGCTGCTGCAGAAATACCCCGCGCTGGACCTGCAGCTGACCCTGGCCGACCGCATGGTCGACCTGGTCGAGGAGGGCCTCGACGTGGCGGTGCGCATCGCGCGCGAACTGGCGCCGGGCCTGGCGGCGCGGCCGCTGCGCGAAGTGCGCTACCGGCTGGTGGCCTCGCCGCGCTACCTGGCGGGGCACGGCACGCCCGCCGCGCCGGCCGAGTTGCCGGCGGCGCGCTGCCTGTACCTGGGCTACGGCAATTTCGGCGAGCGCTGGACGCTGCGCCACCAGGCCGGCGGCGAGGCCGTGGTGGTGCGCATCCCGCCGCGGCTGACGCTGAACAACAGCCTGGCGATCATGACGATGGTGGAAGGCGACGCCGGCATCGGGCTGGTGCCGGATTTCTCGCTGGGCAGCGCGCTGGACGAGGGCCGCGTCGTCGCCGTGCTGCCGGACTGGGACATCCTCGAGCCCTACATCGGCACGGCCTACGCGGTGTACACCCCGACGCGGCACGTGCCGCCCAAGGTGCGCGCCTTTGTCGACCACCTCGCCGCCACCGCGACCGGCCTGCCGGCCTGATCAGTCCTTGCCCAGCGCCCGCCGCAACTATCAGGGACAGTGCGGGAGGGCCAAGCCTGTCAGGCCGCGCAGACCCGGTACACCGCCAGGCTGCCGCGCCAGTTGACGCCCCAGTTAACGGTAATGCCCTCGTGCATCACCACGCGGTCGATGACGCGCAAGCCGACCGTGGGCGCCAGCTCCTCGAAATCGCTGATGGTCAGCACGCGCACGTTGGGCGTGTTGTACCACTGGTAAGGCAGCGATTCCGACACCGGCATGCGCCCGCGGAACACCGACAGCCGGTGCGGCCAGTAGCCGAAGTTCGGGAACGACACGATGCACTCGCGCCCCACCCGCAACGTGTCGCGCAGCACCTGTGCGGTGTTGTGGATGGTCTGCAGCGTCTGCGACAGGATCACCGTGTCGAAGCTCTTGTCCTCGAACAGTGCCAGCCCGCCTTCCAGGTTCTGCTGGATGACATGCACGCCCTTCTGCGCGCACGCCAGCACGCCTTCATCGCGGATCTCGATGCCGTACGCCTGCACGTCGAGCTCGTCCTGCAGCACGCGCAGCAGGCTGCCGTCGCCGCAGCCCAGGTCGAGCACGGTGGAGTTGGGTTCGATCCAGCGCGCGATCGCGCGGAAGTCGGGGCGCAGCGCCAGGATATTGGGATTGGCCAGGGCGTTCATGCGCCGATCTCCTCTGCGATGCGGTCGTAGTAGGCGCGCATCAGGTTGTGGTAGCGCGGGTCGTCGAGCAGGAAGGCATCGTGGCCATGCGGCGCGTCGATCTCGGCGTACGAGACCGGGCGCTTGTTGTCCAGCAGCGCCTTGACCAGCTCGCGGCTGCGGCTGGGCGCGAAGCGCCAGTCGGTGCTGAAGCTGGCCACCAGGAAGCTCGCCTGCGTCTGCGCGATGGCGCGGGTCAGGTCGCCGCCATAGGCCAGCGCCGGGTCGAAGTAGTCCAGCGCGCGCGTGATCAGCAGGTAGGTGTTGGCGTCGAAGTACTCGGCGAACTTGTCGCCCTGGTAGCGCAGGTAGCTTTCCACCTGGAACTCGACATCGAACGAGAAGCGGATGTCTTCCGCCTTCAGCTCGCGGCCAAACTTCTCCGCCATGTCCTCGTCCGACAGGTAGGTGATATGGCCGATCATGCGCGCCACGCGCAGCCCGCGCTTGGGCTTGACGCCATGCGCGTAGTAGTTGCCGCCGTGGAAGTCCGGATCCGACAGGATGGCGCTGCGCGCCACCTCGTTGAAGGCGATGTTCTGCGCCGACAGCTTGGGCGTGGACGCGACCACGATGCAGTGGCGCAGACGGTCCGGGTACATCAGGCTCCAGGCCAGCGCCTGCATGCCGCCGAGGCTGCCGCCCATGACCCCGGCGAACTGCGTGATGCCGAACGCGTCGGCCACGCGCGCCTGCGCGTTGACCCAGTCCTCCACCGTCACCACCGGGAACGTCGCGCCATAAGGCAGGCCGGTCGCGGGATTCACGCTCATCGGCCCGGTCGAGCCGAAGCACGAGCCCAGGTTGTTGACGCCGATGACGAAGAAGCGGTTGGTGTCGAGCGGCTTGCCCGGGCCCACCATGTTGTCCCACCAGCCCAGGTCGCGCGGGTTGTCGGCGTAGACGCCGGCGACATGGTGCGAGGCATTGAGCGCGTGGCACACCAGCACCGCGTTGGAGCGCGCCGCGTTGAGCGTGCCGTAGGTCTCGACCATCAGGTCGTAGCCGGCGAGGGACGTGCCGTTGCGCAGCTTCAGCGGCTCGGCGAAGTGCATGCGCTGCGGCGTAACCACGCCGACCGAATCGGTCGACAGCGGGGCGAGTGCGCTGGGCGCAGACGGCAAGGCGACATCAGTCATGGAATCCGGGCCCGCGGCGAACGGGCATAAAAAAACCCGACCGGCATTTGCGTGTGAAGCATCGCAGCCAAGTCGGGATTCACTGGATTCCTTGCGGGATTCCGCGTGCCGGCGATCATTGTCATGGTGACATGGGGCGCCGACCCAACCTCTTTAGCCGCATTTATAGTGGCAGCCCGGACCGGGGTCCCTTGGTCCCTTGGTCCCGTAGCTGCCGCGCGCCCGCAAGCCAGTCATCAAATCGGCGCGACCGGGCAATTATAGAGCAATCGGCCCGGCGTGTCGGTTTCAGCCCAGCAGCACCCGCAGATGCGCCTCGGCATGGTCCGACGGCGACTTGCGGAAACCGCTCTTGGCATAGCGGTGCCACTGGCCCTGCACCGTTGCCATGATCAGCGCGGCGCGCGCCGGGATGTCGGCATCCGCGGGGAATTCGGCCTGCGTCACTGCCACCTTCAGGCACTGGCGCAGCGAGGCCTCGATGCGGTCCACCACCTGGTTGATGCGTTCCTGCAGCCGCTCGTGCTCGCCCACCAGCGCCTCGCCGGTCAGCACGCGCGTCATGCCCGGGTTCTTCTCGGCAAACGACAGCAGCATGCGCACGATCGCCTGCGCCTGGCGCAGGCCGTGCTCTTCCTTGTCGGCAATCTGGTTGATCAGGCCGAAGACGGTCTGCTCGATAAAGCCGATCAGGCCCTCGTACATCTGCGCCTTGCTGGCGAAGTGGCGATACAGCGCCGCCTCGGACACGCTCAGGCGCGCGGCCAGCGCGGCGGTGGTGATCTTTTCCCCGCGCGGATGCTCGAGCATGGTCGCCAGCGTCTGCAGGATCTGGATGCGGCGCTCGCCCGGCCGCGGGCGCTTGCGCGCCGGCGCGGCAGGCGCCGCGGGCGTGTCCGCGGGTGTGTCCATCTCGTCGGCTCCGCCTGCAATGACTGCCTCCGGCTGGTCCCCGTTGCTTTGCGTCATGACCCGTTTCTCCGCATTCGTCGTTGGAGTTGATGCATCGATTGTACTTTTATGTCCACATAGGCCGGCCGGTTCGGCACGCGGGCCCGCACGCGAGGCGCGTTGCCGGACTGCGCCTGCGGTGCCTGCGGAACCTGTGATTCCGCGGCCACCAGCGTGACCGAATGCTCCTGCGCGGCGTGGCCGGCGCGGCGGTCTTCTTCCGCCTCGAGCGTCGAGCGGACCGCCGCATCGCGCCGGCTGCCATCGTCTTGCGCCGAATTGGGCGCGCCAGGCACGTCATGCGGGCGCGACGGCGCCATGGTGCGCAGGTAGCCGGTCACCCAGGCGGTGCGGATGCCGGTGCCGGCATAGCGCTTGAGGTGCGACACGGTGTCCTCCACCAGCACCGCGCGATGCGGCGCCACGCGCGCCTGCGCCAGCAGGCGCCGCAGCATGCGGCGGTCCGGCTTGGGCCGCAGGTGGCCATGCACCCACATCTGCTCGATCGCCACCACGCGCTCGAAGCAATGGCCGATGCCGGCGATGTCCAGCACAGCGCGCGCATAGTCCTGGGGGGCGTTGGTGACCAGGAGCTTGCGCCCCGGCAGGCGCCGCAGGTGCGCCGCCAGCCCGCGCTGCACGCGCACCATCCCGGCCAGCGCCGGGAATTCATGCGCCGCGCGCAGGAAGTCGGCGGGATCGACGCCATGGTGGCGGATCATGCCGAGCAGCGTCGCGCCGTAGCGCTGCCAGTAGTCCACCCGCACGCGGCTGGCGGTGGCCTCGTCGCAACCGAGCACGCGCGCCACGTAGGCGGTCATCAGCCGGTTGATCGCCGGGAAGATCGCGTGCGAGGCATCGTGCAGCGTGTTGTCGAGGTCGAACAGCCAGACCGTGCGCCCCGAGTTGTCCCCGGCGGGACGGCGGCGCAGGCGAGCGCGGACACGGCGCGGAGGAGGAAGACTGGTAGGCACGCCGGGCGACTCTGGAGATGATGGGATGCCGGGGCAGCCGGTTGTGGCCCGCCCCGGCGGTGCCGCTCAGTGCGAGCGGATCATGGTGCCGAACGCCTGCTCGGTCAGGATTTCCAGCAGCAGCGAATGCTCGATGCGGCCGTCGACAATGTGCACCGAATGCACGCCGCTCTTGGCTGCGTCCAGCGCCGACGAGATCTTCGGCAGCATGCCGCCCGAGATGGTGCCGTCGGCGAACAGCTCCTCGATCTCGCGCGCGGTCAGGTCGGTCAGCAGGTTGCCCTTTTTGTCCATCACGCCCGGGATGTTGGTCATCATCACCAGCTTCTCGGCCTTCAGGATCTCGGCCATCTTGCCGGCGACCACGTCAGCGTTGATGTTGTAGGCCTGGCCGTCGTCGGAGAAGCCGATCGGCGAGATGACCGGGATGAAGGCGTCATCCTGCAGCGCCTTGACCACGGCCGGGTTGATCGCCTCGATATCGCCCACGTAGCCGATATCGATGAACGCGCCCGGGTTCTCGCGGTCGGGCATCTGCAGGCGCTTGGCGCGGATCAGGCCGCCGTCCTTGCCGGTCAGGCCCACGGCCTGGCCGCCGTACTGGTTGATCAGCATCACGATGTCCTGCTGGACTTCGCCGCCGAGCACCCACTCGACCACTTCCATGGTCTCTTCGTCGGTGACGCGCATGCCTTGCACGAAGGTGCCGACCTTGCCGACCTTCTTCAGCGCCTCATCGATCTGCGGGCCGCCGCCGTGCACCACCACCGGGTTCATGCCGACCAGCTTCAGCAGGATCACGTCGCGCGCGAAGCCGTGCTTGAGCTTTTCTTCGGTCATGGCATTGCCGCCGTACTTCACCACGATGGTCTTGCCGTGGAACTTGCGGATATACGGCAGCGCCTCGGCGAGGATCTCGGCTTTCAGTGCGGGAGCGATGGCGGCCACCGCAGTCGCGGCAGGCCCGGGGTTGTCGGCGTTCATGGGGGACATCCGTGAGATTCAACAGGTATGATGGCTAACAGCCGCGTAGCCGGCGGAAAACGCAACAGCGCGCAACAGGGATCGCCCGAAAGTGCGCCATCCGGCTATGGCAGGCGCCGATTTTACAAGAAACCGCGCGGGGCGCGAGTCCCGCGGCCCGGGCAGGTCCGGCCATCCGCCCCGCAAGCGCCGCACGGGGCACCACGGCGGCCCGCCGGCGTTCCGTTCGCGCAACAGCACAGCTTCTTTCGCGGCCTTTGCCGTTTGTCTTGCGCTTCGCCGTACCAGTTCCCGCCGTATCAGTTCCCGCACCATGACCGATCCCGCCACCGTCCTGACCGGCCAGCTTCGCCCCGTCGAGCATTGCAGCCAATGCGGCGCCGGCTTCGTCTGCGGCTACGTGGCTGGGCTGCGCGAGTGCTGGTGCGCCAGCCAGCCGCTGCTGCCGGCACGGCGCATCGTGCCCGGCCAGCACTGCCTGTGCCCCAGCTGCCTGGCGGCGCGCCAGCGCGGCGATCAGGCGCCGGAGCCCGCCGAGGGCTGAACCGCCGGCACAGGGCCGGACGACGCGCCGGCGCTGCTCCACTGCATCACCAGCATCCCCACCACGATCAGCGTGGCGCCCGCCAGCCGCGCCGGCGTCATGGCCCGCACCGCGAATCCGGCCAGGCCGAACTGGTCGACGGCCAGCGCGGCCAGCACCTGCCCCGCCACCACCGCGGCAATAAAGCCGGCCGCGCCGAGCTTCGGCGCCATCACCAGGGCGGCCGAGATATAGAACACCCCCAGCACCCCGCCAATCCACGTCCACGCCGGCGCGCGCGCCAGCACCGATGCCGCGGGCAGCGGCACGCGCAGCAGCCATAGCAGGGGCAGCAGCGCCGCCAGGCTGACCAGCAGCGACACCAGCGTCGCCCCCAGCGGATGTCCCAGCGTACGCGCCAGCGTGGCGTTGGCGCCCGCCTGGAACGGGATCACGGCGCCCGCCAGCACGGCGGTGGCAAGGGGCAACACTAGGGGCAACAGCAAGGAAATCGGGAAAGAATTCGGCAACTGGATGCCTGACATGTCACGCTCCGTAGGGCAAACTGCGATGCCTGACAGTTTGAAATATCGCAAAGCGAATTCCCAATTCTGCTTTCATACGTTTAATATTCGCCGAATGAATAGCCTACGCGGAATCGACCTCAACCTGCTGGTGGTGCTTGAAGCACTGCTCGCCGAGCGCCACATCTCACGCGCCGCGCTGCGCCTGCACCTGAGCCAGCCGGCGGTCAGCCATGCGCTGGGGCGGCTGCGGCAGCTGCTCGACGATCCCATCCTGGTACGCGGCAAGGGCGGCCTGGTGCTGAGCGCACGCGCCCATGAGCTGTCCGGCCCGCTGGCCGAAGCGCTGTCGCAGGTGCGCATCCTGCTGGGGCCGAGCGGCTTCCAGCCCGCCACCGCGCGCCGCAGCTTCCGCCTCGCGATGTCCGACTACGGTGCGCTGGTGGTGCTGCCGCGGCTGCTGCGCGCCTTGCGCAAGGCCGCGCCCAATATCGACCTGGTGGTGTCGCAGGCCAGCCGCGAGGGCATGACGGCGCAGGTGGCCGATGGCGAGATAGACATGGCGCTGGGCGTGTTCAGCTACCAGCCCGAAGGCGTGCAGTCGGCCGAATTGTTCCGGGAAAGCTATGCCTGCGCGGTGGACGCGGCCACGGTGCGCGACACCGGCCGGCTCGACCAGGTGGCCTACCTGGCGCGCTCGCATGTGCTGGTGGCCACCCACAGCGAACGCATGGACGCGATCGACGCCGCGGTCGCCAGGCTGGGCGGGCGGCGCAAGATCGCCTGCGTGGTGCCGCACTGGAGCGTGGCGCCGGCGCTGATCGCCGGGACCAACCTGGTGCTGACCACGGCGCGGCGCAGCCTGTCGGCGCTGGAGGAAGACTCGCGCTACGCCATCTTCGAGCCGCCGTTTGCGCTGGAAGACTTCACCTTCAGCATGATCTGGCACGAGCGCACCGAAGCCGATCCGGCCCACGCCTGGCTGCGCGAGCGCGTGCTGGCGGCGGCGGCCAGTCAGGAATCGGAAGAGCCGATCAGCTTGCGCGGCTGACGCCGCCGCGCCGGCTTGGCGGCACCCGGCACCGGCGGCTGCGGCCGGGCGTCACGGCGCCTTGCCGGCGGTTCGGGGGATGCAGGCCGTGCGGGCGGCGTGCCCCCGCGGAACACCAGTTTCTGACGCGTGCCGTGCTGCTTGTTGGCCATGATGGCTGGCGGCCAGGGCCAGGCCTGGCTTCTGCTGATCAGTGCATGTGATCGCCGTGGCCGGCGTGGCCGCCGCCCGGCACCATGTCGCGCACTTCGGCGTTGACCTTCTGCTCGGTCACCTTGCCGCCCTGCTCGATCTTCAGCGTGATGGGCACGGTGTCGCCCTTCTTGAGCTGGCTCTTCAGGCCCATCAGCATCACATGGTAGCCGCCCGGCTTCAGCTCTACGTCCTTCATCTTGGGCAGGTCGAGCGACTTGACCTGCCGCATGCGCATCACGTTGTTTTCCATCTTCATCTCGTGGATCTCGGCCTCGCCCACCGGCGACGAGACACCCACCAGCTTCGCGTTCTCGTGCGCATGCAGCACCATGAACGCGCCCGAAGCGGCCTGCGTCGGCACCGTGCCGCGCACCCAGGCGTTGCTGACGTCGACCTGGGCCAGCGCGGCCCCGGACGCCAGCGCCGTGGCCAGTGCGGCAATCGATGCGGCCAGCGTGGCCGCGCGGAATTTGGCTTGCATCGTTGTCTCTCCTGAAAGCAGAGATTAGAACATGGCACCGCGCGCCGCGTGCAGGCATGCCAGGGCATGCGGGCCGGCCAAAGCCGGCTAGTCTGGCAGCCGCGGCGGCGCGCCGCCAATGCGGCAAGGTGTCGCACGCGCCGGCACCTTCCGGCCGCATTGATACACTCGCGCCATGACCACCGCCGCAGCCGTGTCCCCCTCATCCCCCTCATCCCGCTTGCCTGACCTGCCCTTCCTGTCGCCCTTGCCGGCCGCCAGCTCGCCGCGCCACGGCCAGGTGACGCTGCGGCGGCTGTTCTGGCTGCGCTGGGCGCTGCTGTCGGGGCAGGCGCTGACGCTGCTGGCCTGCGACCCGATCGCCGGCATCCGGCTGCCGTATGGGCCGCTGATGGTGGTGCTCGGGCTCCAGGCGCTGTTCAACCTGATCACGGCGCTGCGCCTGCGCCAGCACACGCGGCGCAACACGGCGCCCGGCGAAGCCGAACTGATGGGGCAGCTGCTGGTGGACCTGACCGCGCTGTCGGCGATCCTGTTCTACACCGGCGGCGCGACCAATCCCTTCGTGTCGTTCTACCTGCCGGGCCTCGCCATCGCCGCGGCCATCCTGCCGTGGCGGCAGGTGCTCGCGCTGGCGGTCTATGCGCTCGCCTGCTACACGGTGCTGCTGTTCGAATACGTGCCGCTGGACCTGCACAACCCCGACAACGCGGTGAACTACCACCTGGCGGGCATGTGGCTGAACTTCGTCGCCAGCGCGGTGATGATCGCGATGTTCGTCGCGCGCCTGTCGGGCGTGCTGCGCCAGCGCGAGGCGCAGCTGAACCTGGCGCGCGAGCAGCTGCTGCGCGAGGCGCGCGTGGAAGACCTCAACGGCCAGGCCGCCGCGGTGGCGCATGAGATCGGCACGCCGCTGGCGACGCTGGCGGTGATCGCCGGCGAGCTGCGCGCCGATGCCTCCGACGCGGCGCTGGGCGCCACGCCGATCCGCAGCTACCTGCCCGACCTGCAGACCGTCGAGCAGCAGCTGGCGCTGTGCCGCACCACGCTGGCGCGGCTGCGCGAGGACTCGGCCACGCTGGCGCCGCAGCGCCTGGACGCCTGGCTGCCGGCCTTTGCCGAGCGCTGGCAGCTGCGCCATCCCAACGCCAGCCTGCAGGCAAGCGCCACGCCGGGCGCCGGCGCGCAGCCGGTGGAGACCGCGCGCGTCGGCCAGATCCTGACCATCCTGCTCGACAACGCAGCGCGCGCCCAGCAGAACGCCGGCCGCTCCAGCCGGCCGCTGCAGCTGGAAATCGCCATGGAGCCGGGACACGTGGCGCCGTGGCTGTCGTTCCGCGTCGCCGACCATGGCGACGGCATTCCCGAGGCACTGCGCGGCCAGCTCGGCGAAATGCCGGTGGCCAGCCAGCACGGCGGCCAGGGCATCGGCCTGTACCTGGCGCAGAGTGGCGCGCGCCAGATGGGCGGCGAGCTGGGCTGGCGCGACCGCTCCGGCGGCGGCACCGTGGCCGAGCTGCGGCTGCCCGCACTGTCTACGCTATCGGCGCCGCGTGCGCGCAGCGCATCCTGAACCCACGCGCGACTCCTGACCATGACCGACACCTTCCAACCGGTTCCCGAAGCCACCGCGCCGGCGGGCACTTCGTTCCTCGTCATCGACGACGACGAAGTCTTTGCCGGCACGCTGGCACGCGCGCTCATGCGCCGCGGCTACGCCGTGCAAGTGGCCCATGACGGCCGCACCGCGCTGGCGCTGGCGGGCCGAACCGACTTTGCCTACGTCACGCTCGACCTGCACCTTGAGCCGCCGCCCGAGGCCGGCAGCACCGCGCCGGCCGAATCCGGCCTGCAGCTGGTCGCGCCGCTGCGCCAGGCGCTGCCGGACGCGCGCATCCTGATCCTGACCGGCTATGCCAGCATCGCCACCGCGGTGGCGGCGGTCAAGCAAGGCGCGGACGAGTACCTGGCCAAGCCGGCCAATGTCGATTCGATCCTGACTGCGCTGATGGCGGGGGTGTCGGAAGACGCGGCGCAGGCCGCGCTGGAAGAGCCGGTGCCGCTGTCGGTGGCGCGGCTCGAGTGGGAACATATCCAGCGCGTGCTGGCCGAGCATGGCGGCAATATCTCCGCCACGGCGCGGGCGCTGAACATGCACCGGCGTACCTTGCAGCGCAAGCTGGGGAAGCGGCCGGTGTCGCGGTAGAAGGGTAGGGAAACCGGATTGCGGCTGCCGCGCTTACAGGCGCAGCTGCACGTGTTCCCAGTCCAGCCCTTCGCTGGACTCGGCAGTATCGCCCTGCGCGACGATGCGCATGGCATCGCCCGCATGCCGGTCCGACAGCGAGAACAGCGCGCCGGCTTCAAGCGCCAGCGTGGCGGCCGCGGCCTTGGCGGCGCCGCGCGCGCTGGCCTGTGCAGCAGGTGTGGCCGGTTTGGCCTGCGTGACTTCGGCTGTCTGCACGGCAGGCACGGCGGGACGGATGCAAAGGAATGCCGTGGCCGCGGCCAGTGCGGCCAGCAAGCCTCCGGTGGCAAGCACCACGCGGCGGGTCTTGTAGTTGACCATTGGTTTCTCCTGGCAGTGGTTTGAGTGGGATGCGGTGGCTCCCGCACCGGTCAATCGACCGTCAAGGTGCGCAAGGGTCTCATTGCCGCGCGCGGGTGCGCCAGTGTGCTTACCAATGCTTACGATGCTTACCGCGATGTGGCAGGCGGATACGTACTGACAACAAATTCCAGCCGCGACCCGACAAAAAAAGGGCGCATCGTGATGCGCCCTTCTTGTTCCGGCCCTGCGTGCCCGCTTACAGCACGTAGCGCGACAAGTCTTCGTTGCCGGCCAGGTCGCCGAGGCGCTGGTCGACATAGGCCGCGTCGATCGTCACGGTCTCGCCCGACGACTTGGTGGCGTGGAAGGACAGGTCCTCCAGCAGCCGCTCCATCACCGTGTACAGACGGCGCGCACCGATGTTCTCGACCTTCTCGTTGACCGAGAACGCGATCTCGGCAAGTCGGCGGATGCCGTCCGGCGCGAACACCAGGTTGACCTCTTCGGTGTTCAGCAGCGCCTGGTACTGCTTGGTCAGGCTGGCATCGGTCTGCGTCAGGATGGCCTCGAAGTCCTGCACCGACAGCGACTCCAGTTCCACGCGGATCGGAAAGCGGCCCTGCAGTTCGGGGATCAGGTCGCTCGGCTTGGACAGATGGAACGCGCCCGAGGCAATGAACAGGATATGGTCGGTCTTGATCATGCCGTACTTGGTGTTCACCGTGGTGCCTTCCACCAGCGGCAGCAGGTCGCGCTGCACGCCCTGGCGCGACACCTCGCCGCCGCCGATTTCGCTGCGGCTGGCGATCTTGTCGATCTCGTCCAGGAATACGATGCCGTTCTGCTCCACGTTGGCGATGGCCTTGTGCTTGAGCTCCTCGTCATTGACCAGCTTGGCGGCCTCTTCGTCGACCAGCAGCTTGAAGGCTTCCTTCACCTTCATCTTGCGGCGCGCCTTCTTGCCCTGGCCCAGGCCGGCGAACATCGAGCGGATCTGCTCGGTCATGTCCTCCATGCCCGGCGGGCCCATGATGTCCATGCTCGGCACGCCGGCGGCGAGTTCCAGCTCGATTTCCTTGTCGTCCAGCTGGCCCTCGCGCAGCTTCTTGCGGAACACCTGGCGCGTGTTGGAATCCTTCTCTTCCGGCTGCGAGAAGCCGATATCGCGCGGCGGCGGCAGCAGGACGTCGAGCAGGCGGTCCTCGGCCGCGTCCTCGGCCTTGGTGCGCACCTTCTTCATCTCGGATTCGCGCGTCTGCTTGATCGCCATCTCGGCGAGGTCGCGCACGATGGTGTCGACGTCGCGGCCGACATAGCCCACCTCGGTGAACTTGGTCGCTTCAATCTTGATGAACGGCGCGTCGGCCAGCTTGGCCAGGCGGCGGGCGATCTCGGTCTTGCCGACGCCGGTCGGGCCGATCATCAGGATGTTCTTGGGCGTGATTTCCTGGCGCAGCGGCTCGGCCACCTGCTGGCGGCGCCAGCGGTTGCGCAGCGCCACCGCCACGGCCTTCTTGGCCTTGTCCTGGCCGATGATGTGCTTGTCGAGTTCGGAAACGATTTCCGACGGGGTCATGGTGTGCGACATGGTATCCGTTCAGTAGGGCGCGCGTTGCCGCCTTCGCTTATTCCAGCGTCTCAATGACGAAGTTGGTATTGGTGTAGATGCAGAGCTCGCCGGCGATGGTCAGCGCTTTCTCGACCACGTCCTTCGGCGCCATCTCGGTGTTCTCCATCAGCGCCTTCGCGGCCGACTGCGCGTACGCGCCGCCCGAGCCGATCGCGGCGATGCCGCCCTCGGGGTCGAGCACGTCGCCGTTGCCGGTGATGACCAGCGTGGTGTCGCGGTCGGCGGTGATCAGCATGGCTTCCAGCCGGCGCAGCGCGCGGTCCGAACGCCAGTCCTTGGCCAGGTCGACCGCGGCGCGGGTCAGGTTGCCCTGGTACTTTTCCAGCTTGGCTTCGAAGCGGTCGAGCAGCGAGAAAGCATCGGCCGTGCTGCCGGCAAACCCGACCAGCACCTTGCCGTTGTAGATGCGGCGCACCTTGCGTGCGGTGCCCTTCATCACGATATTGCCGAGAGTGACCTGGCCATCACCGCCAAGTGCGACCTGGTTGCCGCGGCGAACGCTGACGATGGTAGTGCCGTGATACTGTTCCATGGTGGCTTCCGTGAATATGTCACGACCGTAGTTGGCGACGCCCCCGGCCGTTTCAAGCCCTTTCGTGCGCCGGGCCACACAGGCGGCGCGCCGCGCGGGCGTCTGACCACTATAGGACGCCGGGCGCGGGCCTGCCGCTGCACCTCGTGCGCCTCCCCCCAGATGCAAAAAGGGCCATGCGTTGCCGCATGGCCCTTCCATGGCGCCCGGCGCATCACTTCAAGCGATGCGCCCTGGCAATCCGATCAGTCCGCTCAGTCGGCTCAGTCGGCATATACGCCGGCCTTCTTGATCACCGGGGTCCACTTGTTGATTTCGGCGGTCAGGTTGGTGCGCAGCGATTCCGGCGTGGCGCGCTGTGCCGGCACCGCTTCGGCGCCCAGCTCGGCCATCTTGGCGCGGAACGCCGGGTCGGCCACGGCCTTCTGCAGGGCGGCCGACAGCTTGTCGATCACCGGCTTGGGCGTGCCCTTGGGCGCGTACATGGCGTGCCAGACCTTCACTTCCACGTTAGGCATGCCCTGTTCGGCTGCCGTCGGGACGTCCTTGAACGCCTCCACGCGACGCGCCTGCATGGCTGCGTACGGCTTGACCGAGTGGGCCTTCAGGTGGCCGGCCAGGTTGGTGGTCTGGTCGCACAGCAGGTTGACCTGGCCGCCCAGGATATCCGTCAGCGCCGGCGCCGCGCCCTTGTACGGCACGGTGGTCAGCTCGGTCTGGATCGCGCTCTGGAACAGCAGGCCGCACAGGTGCGAGGCCGAGCCGATGCCGGCGTTGGCCAGCGACAGCTTGGCGGCGTTGGCCTTGATGTACGGCAGCAGTTCCTTGAAGCTGTTCGGCGGCAGCTGCTTGTTGCCGACCAGGATCATCGGCACGTCGGCGATTTCACCGACCATCTCGAAGTCCTTCAGCGGATCGAAGCCCAGGTTGCGGTACAGCGCCGGGGCCGTGGCCATGCCGATATGGTGGATCAGCACGGTGTGGCCGTCGTTCTTGGCCTGGACCACCTTCTTGGCACCGATGGTGCCACCGGCGCCGCCCAGGTTTTCGATCACGATGGTCGCGCCCAGGTGCTTGGACATGATCGCGGTCAGTTCGCGCGAGAGCTTGTCGGTCGGGCCGCCCGCCGAGAACGGCACCACGGCCGAAATGGGCTTGCCGCCCGGGAATTCCTGCGCGTACGCGCCTGCCGCCACGCCCATCGCGCTGACTGCCAGCGCGGCCGCGATCGTCTTTGCCACTCGTTTCATGCTCTCTTCTCCTGGTTCCTTCAATACCCGTCTTGCAATGCATTGCCGCCGGCTTGGCCCCTGCTCGTGCGGGGGCGCTCTGGCGCGGTCTCACTAGCCGCGCTTGGACCATGACCGGCTGGCGCCGCTGCCCCTGCGGTAAACCGCAAGGGCGGGGGATGATGTTAGCAACTCCAGACAATGCGCAGGTATAGGGGCTAACCCGCCTGCAATCCGCGGCATATGGCGGGAAATCCGGAAAACAGGCAGGGATCGGCCGCAAAGGCACGCTTTTGCGACATGTGGCGCTGCTCAACGGAAAAAACCGAGCATTTCCTCAAGTAGCGGTTCGGGGGCTTCTTCCGGGAGGTAGTGCCCGCACGGCAGCGCCTTGCCGCTGACATCGGCGGCTACCTCCTGCCACAGCCCGAGCGGCTCGAAGCAGCGCGCCACCACACCGTGCTCGCCCCACAGCACGCGCAGTGGCAGCGCCAGCCGGCGTCCGGCCTCGCGGTCGGCGCGGTCGTGCTCAAGGTCGATGGTGGCGGCGGCGCGGTAGTCCTCGCACATGGCGTGCACCCGCGCCGGGTCGCGCATGGCCGCCACGTAGGCGGCCATCGCGTCCGGGGCGAACGGGCTCGGGCCGGCGTGGCGCAGGCCGACCAGCTTCTGCAGGTAGAACTCGGGCTCGGCGTTGATCAGCGTCTCGGGGAACGGCGCGGGCTGGATCAGGAAGAACCAGTGCCAGTAGGCCGCGGCAAAGGCCATGCTGGTGCGCTCGTACATGGCCAGCGTGGGCGCGATGTCGAGCAGCATGGCACGGCTCACGGTTTCGGGGTGGTCGGCGCAGAGCCGGTGCGCCACGCGCGCGCCGCGGTCGTGGCCGCACAGCGCAAAGCGCGTGAAACCGAACTTCGCCATCAGCCCGACCTGGTCCTGCGCCATGGCGCGCTTGCTGTAGTGCTCATGCCCGGCGTTGCCCGGCGGCGCCGAACTGCTGCCGTAGCCGCGCAGGTCGGTGGCGATCACGGTGAAGTGGTCGGCCAGCGTTGGCGCCACCCGGTGCCAGATCAGGTGGCTTTGCGGATGGCCGTGCAACAGCAGCAGCGGCGGGCCGGAGCCGCCCTGCACGCCGGCGATCTCGACCTCGCCGATGCGGTGCCGGAAGGGCTCGAAATTAGGGAACAGCAGCGCGCTGGCGTCGTTCAGCATGGCTTGTCTCCGCTCCTGGGTCGCTTGTCGATCATAGGCGCAAACCCCGCCCTCGGCGCCGCCCGTGACTACCGGGGACTACCGGGCGCATCCACGGACCGTTGCAACTGAATTGCATCAACCGTGGGCCTATGGTTAAATCGGCCCATGACCCGCATTAGCCCGGACGGGCCGGCCCCTGGACCGGCGCCCGCCATCCTTGAAGCCGCCCACGAGCGCCTGCGCCAACTGGGCGCGCGCGTGACGCAGCCGCGGCTGTGCATCCTGGCCTGCCTGATCGGCAGCGACGAAGCGCTGACCCACCAGGCCGTGATCGACCACCTGCCCGAGCAGGGCGAGACCATCGACCGCGTCACCGTGTACCGCGTGCTGGACTGGCTGGTGGAGCAAGGCGTGGCGCAGAAGCGCGCCGGCAACGACCGCGTGTTCCGCTTCAGCCTGGTCGAGCACGAGGCCGCGCGCGCGCAGGAACACCGCCAGCACAGCCATTTCCACTGCACCCGCTGCGACCGCACTTTCTGCCTGGACGACGCCAGCGCCCCGGCCCAGCCGGCCGCGCCGCGCGTGCCCAGCGGCTTTGCCATCGAACATGTCGAACTGACCGTGAACGGCGTCTGCGCCGAGTGCGGCAAGCGTACGCCCGCCGCCCACTGACCGGCACTCTCATTTCCCGGAGAACAACAAATGTCCAAACTGACCCCGGTCACGATCCTGACCGGCTTCCTCGGCAGCGGCAAGACCACCCTGCTCAAGCGCATCCTGAACGAGCAGCACGGCATGAAGATCGCCGTGATCGAGAACGAGTTCGGCGAGGAAAACATCGACAACGAGATCCTGGTGCAGGACGGCCGCGAACAGATCGTGCAGATGAGCAACGGCTGCATCTGCTGCACCATCCGCGGTGACCTGGTGCAGGCGCTGTCAGAACTGCTGACGCGCCGCGACGCCGGCGAGATCGACTTCGACCGCGTGGTGATCGAGACCACCGGCGTGGCCAACCCGGGCCCGGTGGCGCAGACCTTCTTCATGGACGAGGAAATCGCCTCGCGCTACCTGCTCGACGCGGTGATCACGCTGGTCGATGCCAAGCACGCGCACCTGCAGCTGGACAAGCAGGAAGAGGCGCAGCGCCAGGTGGGCTTTGCCGATGCCATCTTCATCACCAAGTCCGACCTGGTCAGCGAGGGCGACGTGGCCGAGCTGCGCCACCGCCTGCTGCACATGAACCCGCGCGCGCCGATCCGCCCCGCCCATTTCGGCGAGACGCCGATCGACACCATCTTCGACCTGCGCGGCTTCAACCTGAACGAGAAGCTGGAGCTTGACCCAGAATTCCTGCGCGCCGACGAGCATGACCACGATCATGACCACGAGCACGGCGAGCATTGCGGCACCGACTGCGGCCATGACCACGACCACCACCATGGCCACGGGCACGACCACCACCATCACCACCACCATACCGACCGCATCGCGTCGTTCGTCTTCCGCAGCGAAAAGCCCTTCCACTACGGCAAGCTGGAGGAATTCCTGTCGGGGATCCTGGCGGTGTACGGGGAGAAACTGCTGCGCTACAAGGGCGTACTATATATGGAGGGCGTGGACCGGAAAGTCGTGTTTCAGGGCGTCCACCAGTTGATGGGCAGCGATATCGGCGCCAAGTGGGAAGACGAGACGCCGGGCACCAAGATGGTATTTATCGGCGTGGACCTGCCGCGGGACGCCATCCTCAAGGGCCTGGAGAACTGCCTGGCCTGAGTGCACGGACCGCCGCATGCGCGGTCCCTACCTTCGGACACCGTTCACGGCCACCCCCGTTCGGGGTACCGGGGAAATACCGAAGTGCTGGCTGGCTTTCCCCCGTATCTCGGAAAAATTTGTTCAAGTACAATAGGCCGGATTTGATACCGGTGGCGCACCTTTTTTCCGCCGCCGGTATGGTCCGCTGAACAGGCGGGCCGCAGGGCGGCGGTCGTCGTCAGCATGAGGCAGGCCGCCGGGCAGGTGCGGTCGCAGTGCTTCGTGCGGAGACCGCCTTTCCGCTAGGGGTACCTCGGCGCGCGCCGTCACTGACTGACGCGAGAGAGAGGTGTCCCATGACAGCCGCAACGAAGACGAAAGAAAGCCGCAGCAAGACAGGTAGTGCAGCGGCAGAGACGCTCAAGGCGCAGCCTGTGAAGGCCGCGCCCGCTCCCCGCGGCAGTACGGCGAACGCCGAAGCGGGCGCAACGAAGGGAGGCCCGCGAAGCAGCAAGACTGCAGCCAGCCAGAGTGAAACGACCGTGGCGCGCAAGCGCACGGACAGCGAATCCGAGCGGACCCAGACGCCGCCGGCCGCCTCAACAAGAGAATCAGCAGCAACCATGAGCAGCAACAAACTTCTGACTGAAGCTGAAATCCTGAAGATGAGCGACAAGGATTACATGAACGAGGCGCAGCTCGCCTTCTTCAAGAATCGCCTTGAGCAGCTGCGTGACGAAATCCTGAAGAACGCTGACCAGACCACGGAACACCTGCGCGAAACCGTCATCGTGCCGGATCCGGCCGACCGCGCCACCATCGAGGAAGAGCATGCGCTGGAACTGCGCACGCGCGACCGCGAGCGCAAGCTGCTGAAGAAGGTCGAGCAGTCGCTGCAGCGCATCGAGTCCGGCGACTACGGCTGGTGCGAGGAAACCGGCGAGCCGATCGGCGTTCCGCGCCTGCTGGCCCGGCCCACCGCGACGCTGTCGCTGGAAGCCCAGCAGCGCCGCGAACTGCGCCAGAAGCTGTTCGGGGACTGAAGCCCGGCAACTGAGCCGGCCTGCCTGGCCGGCGCAGCCGCGACACGACGGCCCGGTTTATCCGGGCCGTTTGCATTGGTGGTCAAGCGCGGGGCACCGCTGCACTTGTCGTGGCCCGGCCACGGCCTACCATGATGAGAATCGTCCCGCTGTCGCCGGCCGGGGCTTTCTGGTAAATTCGCAACTTTGTTGCAACAACCGGGTGCGCGCCTGTTTGCGGCCCCTGCTTGCAGTCCCTGCTTGCAATCCCTGCTTGCGCCGCCGGTTCGCCACCTTTCCGCTCTCCTGCCATGGCTGATCGCCTGCCTGTCACCGTGCTGTCCGGCTTTACCGGCGCCGGCAAGACCACGCTGCTGAACCACCTGCTTGCGCAAGGCGCCGGCGGGCGCGTGGCCGTGCTGGTCTGCGGCGCGCAGGATGGCCAGACGCTGGCGCCGCTACCGCCCGGCTGCGAGGCCACCGTGCTGCCGGATGCCGGCACGCTGATGGCCGAAGCCGCGCGGCTGGCCGCGCAAGGGCGCTTTGATGCGCTGCTGGTCGAGGCCGATGGCCGGGACGACCCGCTCGCCATCGCCGAGGGCTTCCTGTTCGAGGCCGAGCACGGCGCCGGCCCCGATGCCGCGCTGCAGCCCGACACGCTGGTGACAGTGGTCGACGCGGCCACCTTCCTCGCCGACCTCAACGAAGCCGATTTCCTGGCCGACCGCGGCCTGGCGCAGGGCCCGGAAGACGACCGCACCGTCGCGGAAGTGCTGGCCGCGCAGGTCGAGTTCTGCGACGTCATCGTGCTGAACAAGGCCGACCTCGCCAGTGCCGGCGAGCTGGCGCGGCTGCGCGCGGTGCTGCATGCGCTGAACCCGCGCGCCGAGATCGTCGAGGCCAGCTTCGGCAGCGTGCCGCCGCAGCGGGTGTCCGGCACCGGCCGCTTTGACTTCGCCGCCGCCGCGGATGCTCCCGGCTGGCTGGCTGCCCTGCAGGGCACGGCGCCGGAGCCGGACAGCGGCGTGTCGACGCTGGTGTACCGGCGCCGCCGCCCGTTCCATCCACAGCGCTTTGCCGACCTGATCCATACCGAATGGCTGCGCGAACAAGGCAGCGTGCTGCGCTCCAAGGGCCTGTTCTGGCTGGCCAGCCGCATGGACACCGCCGGCGACTGGAACCAGGCCGGCGGCGTATGCCGCCACGGCGGCGCCGGCGCCTGGTGGTCTGCGCTGGACCCGGCCGAGTGGCCGACCGATGACGCCGATCGTGCCGGGATCGAGGCCGACATGCAGGTCGACGGCGCGCCGGCACCGTTTGGCGACCGCCGCCAGGAGCTGGTGCTGATCGGCTTGGACCTGGACGCTGCCGCGCTGGCGGCGCGGCTCGATGCCTGCCTGCTGGACGATGCCGAGATGGCGGCAGGCACGCAGGCGTGGGCGGACTACGCAGATCCGTTCCCGGCGTGGGTCGACGAGCTGGACGAGGACCACGAACACGACCACGGCCACGATCATGACCATGGCGACGATTGCGGCTGCGGCGCGCCGCACCATCCCCATGCGCACTGACTGGTTCACCCGCCTGCGCGCGCACGGCCCGGGCTTGTGGCTCGCGCTGTGGCTGGCGCTATGCCTGCTGCTGGCGCAGCATGCCGGGCTGACCCACCGCATCGTGCACGGCGGGCTGCCGGGGACCAGCGCAGCCGCGTCGGTCACGTCGGTCACGCCGGCCGAGGCCGACGCGACCAACGCCGATACCGATTCCCATCCACTGGCGCAGAAATTCAGCGGCCACTCCTGCGTGCTGTTCGACGGCGCCACGGTGGCCGACACGCTGTGCGGCAAGCTGCCGCTGCCGCGGCTCGCCTTCGGCAAGCCGGTCAAGCCTGCCAACCTCGCCTGGCGCTGGCCCGACCTGCCCGCCGCCCACCCCTTCCATTCGCGCGCGCCACCGGCGCCGGCCATCGCCCTCGCCTGATCCGGGACGCGGCCATCGCCGCGTGCCCGGCTTTCGAATTTTCCTGAGCTGAACGCCTGCCGCCCGCCTGGTGCGGCCGTCCCATACGGGGCGGCTCGCGCCACGCCACGCCATGCAGCCGTGCCCAGCCCGGGGCTGATTGCCACTGCTTCGTTACGCGCGCCATGTCCAAACAGAACTGCACGAAAAACAGCGCCCCTTGCCTGACCCCGCTCGCGGCCATTGCCGCCTCCCTGACCGCCTCGCTCGCTGCCCTGGCAGCGCCCGCGCACGCGCAGACCGCCACGCCTGCGGCCACCGCCGAAACCGCTCCTGCCACCGCCACTGCTACCGGCACGCTGCGCGAAGTCGTCGTCACCGCCAACCCGCTCGGCAGCGAACTGAACGACATGGTCGCGCCGGTCTCGACGCTGGGCGGCGACGCGCTGGCCGTGCGCCAGGCCAGCACGCTGGGCGAGACGCTCGACAAGCTGCCCGGCGTGTCATCGACGTACTTCGGCCCCAATGCCAGCCGCCCGGTGATCCGTGGCCTGGACGGCGACCGCATCAAGGTGCTGCAGAACGGCGGCAGCACCGTCGACGCTTCGACCCTGTCCTATGACCACGCGGTGGCGCTGGATCCGCTGGTGGCCGAGCGCATCGAGGTGGTGCGCGGCCCGGCCGCACTGATGTACGGCGGCAATGCCATTGGCGGCGTGGTCAACGTGATCGACAACCGCATCCCCAAGGAGCCGATCGAAGGCGTAGGCGGCGCCGTGGATGCCAGCGGCACCATCGGCGGCGACCAGGCCCGCAATGCCAGCGCGCTGATCGAGGCCGGCAACGGCCAGTTCGCGGTCCATGCCGACGCGTTCGCGCGCAAGACCAGCGACCTGCGCATCCCCGGCTACGCCCGCAGCGACCGCCTGCGCGCCGCCGAGCCCCTGCCCGAGGGTGAAAGCGAGGCCTACGGCCGCCTGCCCAACACCAGCGCCGATCAGCAGGGGGGCTCGCTGGGCGGCTCCTACACCTGGGCCGATGGCTTTGTCGGCGCCAACTACAGCGCCTACCGCAATGACTACGGCACGCCCGCCGAGGACGACGTGCGGCTGAAGATGAAGCAGGACCGCTTCGCGCTGGAAGGCGAGGCGCGCAACCTGGCCGGCACCACCGGCGGCTGGATCGAATCGGTCAAGGGCAAGTTCGGGTACACCGACTATGAGCACAAGGAGATCGAGGGCGGCGAGACCGGCACGATCTTCAAGAACCGCGGCTGGGACGCGCGCTTCGAGGCCAGGCACGCGAAGATCGGCAACATGACGGGGGTGATCGGCACGCAGTTCGGGCATACCGACTTCTCGGCGCTGGGCGAAGAAGCGTTCGTGCCGAGCACCAATACCGACAACGCCGCGCTGTTCCTGTTCGAGGAACTGCCGCTGACCGCGTCGGGCGACCTCAAGCTCAACTTCGGCGGCCGGCTCGACCACAGCAGCATCAAGGCCAGCGCCAACGGCAACGACCGCTTTGCCGACGCCAACCGCAGCTTCAACGCCACCAGCGCCTCGGCCGGCCTGCTGTACAAGGTCAACCCGGCGTGGTCGCTGACCAGCAACCTGTCCTACACGGAACGCGCGCCGACCTTCTACGAGCTGTACGCCAACGGCCCGCACGTGGCCACCGGCTCGTGGGAGCTGGGCGACCCCAACGCCAACAAGGAGCGCGCCACCTCGATCGACCTGGGCGTGCGCTTCAAGTCGGGGGCGCACAGCGCGGGCGTGTCGGGCTACTACAGCCGCTTTGCCAATTACCTGGCGCTGTCGGCCACGGGCCGCGCGCGCGACGAGGCCGGCGACGTGGTCGCCCCGGGCAGCCCGGATTCGCTGCCGGAGTTCCAGTACCTGGGGGTGCCGGCCACGCTGTACGGCTTCGAGGCCGAGGGCAAGACACGGCTGCTGCAGAAGATGCTGACCACCAGCGACACGCTGGATTTCGAGGCGCGCGCCGACTACGTGCGTGGCGAGAACCGCGACACCGGCGAGCCGCTGCCGCGGCTGGCACCGCTGCGCCTGGGCGGTGCGCTGGTGTATGGCGCGGGGCCGTGGGGCGCGCGCGTGGATGTCACGTACGCGGCCAAGCAGACGCGCGTGCCGAGCAACGACACACCGACCGATGCATATACGCTGCTAAGCCTGGCGTTGACCTACAAGTTCAAGGTGGCCGGGACGCAGACGCTGGTGTACCTGCGCGGGGATAACCTTACCAACCAGGATGCGCGCAATGCGACGTCGATCCTGCGGGATATCGCGCCGCTGGCTGGCAGGAGTGTGAAGGTGGGGTTCAGGACGTCGTTTTGAGGCCGCGTGGCGGCTTAGCGGCTGGCGCGACTTCGTTGAGACGCCAGCCCTGCAACCACCTCAATCCCGATTCACCACCCACTCCCCCTCCACCGCCAACGCGCCCGCTCCCACCAGCGCCCGCACCGTCTGCGCGGAAATCCCGGCCATCTCCTGCCCCGGCATGAACCGGTCGCGAATCCGCACCATCAACGGCGCCTCCGCCATCCACCGCGCCAGCTCCGCCTGCGCCATCCGCTGCTGCTCCAGCAGCTTGAACTTCACCAGCACCTTGACCGCGTGGCTGGCATTGCGCGCGGGATCGGCGCTGAGGTGACGCAGCCGCGCGGTCGCGCGCTCGACCGCGGCATCGACGTCGGTAAACATGGGCCCGTGACCGGGAATCACCAGCCGCGCATCGAGCTCCGCGATGCGCGCCAGCACGGCCGCCTGCTCGGTGAAGCCGCTCTCGCCATCCAGCTCGGGAAAGATCACGCCGAAGCCGTTCTCCCACAACGCATCGCCGGAAATCAGGATGCGCGGCCCCGGTGCGAACAGCATCACCGCATGCGGGTCATGGCCTGGCGCGGCCACCACCTGCCAGTCGATGCCGCCCAGCGTCACCGCATCGCCATCGTGCAGCACGCTGTCGAAGCCGAAGCGGTCGCACTGCTGTCCGGTGGCACGGTAGGTGAGCGCCTCGGTATCCCACGCGGCCACGGCCGCGGCTTCGGCTGCGGGAATCGCGGTACGCGGCTGCCAGCGTGCCTGCAGCGCGGCATTGCCGCCGCAATGGTCCGAATGCAGGTGGGTGTTGAGGATGCGCACCAGCGGCCGTCCCTGCAGCGCGGAAGCGACCAGCGCCACGGTCTGGGGCGCATGCGTGACGTAGCCGGTGTCCACCAGCGCGGTCTCGTCGCCATCGACGAACAGGATGTTGTTGGCCGACAGCCAGCCGCGCTCGAACACGCGCATGGTGTCGGGCAATGCGGGCAACGCGGGCATCGATGCTTCGCTCAAGGGGGTGTCTCCTCGCCCGCCAGCCAGGCGGCGCGCCGGGGCAGTTGCGCCCAGATGCGGCGCTTGTCTTCGTCGCTGGCCGATGACCAGCCGGCGATCTCTTCGATGGTGCGCAGGCAGCCCTCGCAGTAGCCGCTGGCGGCGTCCATGCGGCAGACGTTGCGGCACGGCGAGGGCACCGGCGATTCCAGCCGGGCGGCCTGCGCGGCAAGCTCCGCGGCCAATGCCGCAAGCGTGGCTGCCGCGCGCGCTTCAGGCATGTTTGTGCTGCCGCGCCGCCTTGGCCGCCACCTTCTCGTTGAAGCGGCCCGCGTCGATCATGTGGCGCTCGTGCACGCCCTCGGAAATCTTGTCCTCGCCATCCCAGGCGCTCAGTTCGAAGCGCAGGCGGCGGCCGTCCACCTCGACCAGCTGGCCCTTGACCGTCACCGTCATGCCCGGCGGCGTCGGCGCCAGGTGCGAGAAGCTGACCAGCGTGCCGAGCGACTGCTCGCGCGGCCAGTCCAGGTGCTTGCGCAGCATCTGCAGGCAGGCGCATTCCATGATGCCGACCAGGTAGCCGGTGGCCAGCACGTCGGGCATCTCCGGGCAGCAGGGAATATCGTCGTACAGGCGCGGCACGGTGGCCTTGGGCGGCACCGTGTATTGCCAGCTGAAGGTCAGCCCCGGACGTAGCTCGGGGCTCATGCCGGCGCTCCGGCGGCCACGTCGGCAACCTCCGCGCCGGTCATCTGCTGCAGCTGCTGCGGCGTCAGGTTGAACACCGCATGCGGATGGCCGGCGGCGGCCCACAGGCTGTCGTAGCGGAACAGGTCCTGGTCGAGCAGCATCACCGGCGCGACCGCATGGCCGATCGGGCAGACGCCGCCGATGGCATAGCCGGTCTTCTCGCGCACGAAGCGCGCATCGGCCTTGCCCAGCGCACCAACGCGGGCGGCCACCTTGGCCTCGTCGACGCGGTTGCTGCCGCTGGCGATCACGAGCACCGGCGCATCGTCCTCGACGCGGCGGAAGATGATCGACTTGGCGATCTCCGCCACGCTGCAGCCCAGCCCCGCCGCGGCTTCGGCGGAGGTCTTGCCGGTGGCGGGCAGCATCACCACCGGGCGGTCGTGGCCGAGTCCGGCCAGCAGGTCCGCCACGCGCTGCGCGGATTCGGGCAGCGCTTCGTTACTTGCCGTCATGGGTTCTCCTTGTTTCTGGACTCAGGCGCAGGCCGGCGCCGCATCGCTGGCGGCGGCCCACTTGGTCAGCAGCGCCCGGCCCACGCGCGAGCTGTTGGCGCGGCCGATCGCCTGCGAGATGTAGTCGCCGGTGCGCACCACCGCTTCCAGGTCGATGCCGGTATGGATGCCCATGCCGTGCAGCATGTACAGCACGTCTTCGGTGGCCACGTTGCCGGTCGCGCCCTTGGCATACGGGCAGCCGCCCAGCCCGGCGACCGAGGCGTGGAAGATCGCGATGCCCACTTCCAGGCTGGCCAGGATATTGGACAGCGCCTGGCCGTAGGTATCGTGGAAATGCCCCGAGAGCCGGTCCAGCGCGAACTCCGCGGCGGCGGCGCGCATCACTTCCTGCACGCGCACCGGCGTGCCCACGCCGATGGTGTCGGCGATATCGATCTCGTCGCAGCCCAGCTCGCGCATGCGGCGCACCACGTCGACCACGGCGCTGACCGGGACCTCGCCCTGGTACGGGCAGCCCAGCGCGCACGAGATGCTGCCGCGCAGGCGCATGCCCTTCTCTTTTGCCGCGGCGGCGACCGGTTCGAAGCGCCGGATCGACTCGGCGATCGAGCAGTTGATGTTCTTCTGCGAGAACGCCTCGCTGGCGGCGCCGAAGATCACCACCTCGTCGGCGCCGGCGGCAATGGCGCCCTCGAAGCCCTTCATGTTCGGCGTCAGCACCGAGTACAGCGTGCCGGGCCGGCGCTGGATGCGGGCCATCACATCCGCGCCATCGGCCATCTGCGGCACCCACTTGGGCGAGACGAACGAGGCGGCCTCGATATTGACGAAGCCGGCGTCGGTCAGCTGGTTGACCAGCGCGACCTTGACGTCGGTCGGCACCATGGCCTTTTCATTCTGCAGGCCGTCGCGCGGGCCGACTTCGACGATCTTCACGTAGTTCGGGATGGTCATGGCCGTCTCCTGTCTGTTCTTCGCTGTCTGTTCTTCGTTGTGGGGTGCCGCGGCGCTCAGTACCCGCGCTGCAGGTCGACCACGCCGGCAATCGGCTGGCCCGCGCGCAGCGCGCGGATCTTGCCGGCGATCTGGGCGATGCTGTCCTCGCGCAGGGTCAGCGCCGAAATATGCGGCGTCACCGTGATGCGCGGCTCCTGCCAGAACGGATGATCCGCCGGCAGCGGCTCGGTGCTGAACACGTCGAGCGTGGCGCCTGCAACCTGGCCCGACTGCACTGCGGCCAGCAGGTCTTCCTCGACCAGGTGCTGGCCACGCGCCACGTTGATCACATAGGCGCCCTGCGCCAGCCGCGCGAACAGGCCGGTGTTCAGGATGCTCTCGGTTTGCGGGGTCAGCGGCAGCACATTGACCAGCACGCGCAGGCCGTCCAGGAACGGCGCCTGGCCCGCATCGCCATAGAAGCCGCTGACGCCTTCGATCGCGCGCGCGGTGCGGCTCCAGCCGCGCACCGGGAAGCCGAAGCTGGCCAGCGTGCGGGCGATATGGGTGCCGAGCGTGCCCACGCCCATCACGCCGATGGTGAAGTCGGCGCGGCGATGCGGCTTGAGGAATTTCCAGTTGCCGGCGCGTTCCTGCGCCTCGTAGGCGTCGAGCTTGCGGAAATAGCGCAGCACGGCGGCGGTGACGTACTCGGCCATCTGCGCGGCCATGCCGGCATCGTCCAGCCGCACGATCGGCACGCCTGCGGGCAGCGCATCGGGTGCCTCGTCGCGCAGCCGCAGGATGCCGTCGACGCCGGCGCCGAGGTTGAAGACCGCCTTCAGGTCGGTGCGGCCGCGCAGCATTTCCACCGGCGGGCGCCAGACCACGGCGTAGTCGGCTGGCTCGCCCCGGCTGCCCTCCCAGGTCACGCATTCGGCTTCGGGCAGGGCTTCGGCAAAGCCTTCGACCCACGGCTCATAGCGGCCGTCGGGGACGTACAACTGCAACTTCATCTTGTCTCCAGGGGATATTGCGGGGCGCGCATCGACTGTCATTCCCGCGCAGGCGGGAACGACGGGTGAGCAGATACCCAGAAGGCTATTTTGGCAGAGGAATGCGATCCGGGTCAGGCTTCGGGCCGGACCCGGACCGTACGCGCCCCTTACTTGCCCTCGAACGCCAGCAGCTGCGCCCCTTCGGCCACCTGCTCGCCGACACGATAGAGCACTTCGCTGACCACGCCGTCGGCCGGCGCGCTGATGGTGTGCTCCATCTTCATTGCTTCCATCACCAGCAGCGGCGTGCCGCGCGTGACCGTGCTGCCGGGCTCGACCATCACCGCGATGACCTTGCCCGGCATCGGCGCGGTCAGCTTGCCGCCCTCGCCTTCGGCCTCGCCGGCGTGGGCCAGCGGGTCGAGCCACGCCAGCGCGACATGCCGCCCGCCATAGAACACATGGAAGGTCTCGCGGTCGCAGTGCACCTGCCCATGCGCACGGCGGGTGCCGAGGTTGACGCGCAGGTCGTCGGCCTGGCAGGTGCTGGCGAAGGGCGCGGCCTGGTCGGCATAGATCAGCGTGCTGCCGCGCGCATTGGTGTTCAGCGTCACGTCGAGCACATGGTCGCCGTAGCCGAAGCGCAGCTGGCGCGAAACGCCGCCATTGAGCCGCCATGCCCCGCCGTGGGTCCACGGCGAGTGCGGATCGGCGGCGTCGATGCGCAGTTCGCGCGCCTCGCGGTCCAGCAGCGCGTGTCCAGATCAGCAGTGCGGAACGCTTCGGACTTGACCAGCCGCTGCAGGAACGCCACGTTGGTCGACAGTCCGACCACGTGATACGCCGCCAGCGCCTGCCGCATCCGCGCCAGCGCCTCGTCCCGGTCCTTGCCCCAGACGATCAGCTTGGCGATCATCGGGTCGTAGTACGGGCTGATGGTGTCGCCCTCGCGCACGCCGGCATCGATGCGGATGCCCGCCGGGCCATGGGCGTCCTCGCCGCGCATGAACTGCACCGCCGGCGGCGTGCGCAGGAAGCGCAGCGTGCCGGTGGAGGGCAGGAACTGCTTGTCGGGGTTCTCGGCGTAGATGCGCGCCTCCAGCGCGTGGCCGTCGATGCGCAGTTGCTGCTGCGTCAGCGGCAGCGGCTCGCCGGCGGCGACGCGCAGTTGCCATTCGACCAGGTCCTGTCCGGTGATCATCTCGGTGACCGGATGCTCGACCTGCAGGCGCGTGTTCATCTCCATGAAGTAGAAGGAGCCGTCCTCGCCGTTGGAATAATCGGCGATGAATTCCACGGTGCCGGCGCCGACATAGCCCACCGCCTTGGCCGCGGC
>NZ_CP170643.1:4461473-4462177 GCF_051015765.1 Cupriavidus sp. a3
GCGCGGCGGCGTTCTTCGGTCATGCCCGGCGCGGGCGCCTCTTCCAGCACCTTCTGGTGCCGGCGCTGCACCGAACAGTCGCGCTCGAACAGGTAGACGCAGTTGCCGTGGGTGTCGGCAAATACCTGGATCTCGATATGGCGCGGGCGCGTCAGGTACTTCTCGACCAGCACCTTGTCGTCGCCGAAGCTGGCGCGGGCCTCGCGCTTGACCGACGCCAGCGCGGCCTCGAAGCCATCGCCCGACTCGACCACGCGCATGCCCTTGCCGCCGCCGCCCGCGCTGGCCTTGAGCAGCACCGGGTAGCCGATGCGGTCGGCCTCGCGGCGCAGCAGCACCGGGTCCTGGTCTTCGCCGTGGTAGCCGGGCACCAGCGGCACCGACGCCTTTTCCATCAGCTGCTTGGCCGCGCTCTTGCTGCCCATCGCCTGGATCGCGGAGGCCGGCGGGCCGATAAAGACCAGCCCCGCCGCGGCGCAGGCCTCGGCGAAGGCTTCGTTCTCGGACAGGAAGCCGTAGCCCGGGTGGATCGCCTGGGCGCCGGTCTCCTTCGCCATCTCGATGATGTGGTCGGCGCGCAGGTAGCTGTCGCGCGCGGCGGCGCCGCCGATATGGACGGCCTCGTCGCAGAAGGCGACGTGGCGGGCATCGGCGTCGGCATCCGAGTACACCGCGACGGTGCGGATGCCGAGCCGGCGGCAGGT
>NZ_CP170643.1:4462277-4470047 GCF_051015765.1 Cupriavidus sp. a3
CAGAAGGCGACGTGGCGGGCATCGGCGTCGGCATCCGAGTACACCGCGACGGTGCGGATGCCGAGCCGGCGGCAGGTGGCGGCCACGCGGCAGGCGATCTCGCCGCGGTTTGCGATCAGGACTTTGGTGAACATGACTTCGCCTTTCGCTCCTCGCGGGGAGCGTTCTTGAATACGATTCTGGGATGCCTGGAGGGCAGGCTTACATGCCGAATTACATGCCGAATTACATGCGGAACACGCCGAATTTCATGTCCTCGATCGGCGCGTTCAGGCTGGCCGACAGGCCCAGCCCCAGCACCGTCAGAAGGCGACGTGGCGGGCATCGGCGTCGGCATCCGAGTACACCGCGACGGTGCGGATGCCGAGCCGGCGGCAGGTAGCGGCCACGCGGCAGGCGATCTCGCCGCGGTTGGCAATCAGGATCTTGCTGAACATGGCTCCCTCCTTGTTATGCCGTTATCGGCATCTTACGGCGGGGAGGTGTCCAATGGGTTAATTCCGCGTCGCTATCTCACGTAACCTTGCCGCGAGACCATCCCGCTCAACTACCCCGCGTAACCCTCCGCGCGGATGTCGAGCCGGGCCAGCAGGGCGCGGTCGCGATCTGCCTGCGGGTTGCCGGTAGTCAGCAGCTTTTCGCCGTAGAAGATGGAATTGGCGCCGGCCATGAAGCACAGCGCCTGCAGCGCCTCGTCCATGGCTTCCCGGCCGGCCGACAGGCGCACCATCGCTCCGGGCATGGTGATGCGGGCCACCGCGATGGTGCGGACGAATTCGAACGGGTCCAGCGCCTCGGTGCCGGCCAGCGGCGTGCCTTCGACCTGGACCAGGTTGTTGATGGGCACCGACTCCGGGTACGGGTCCATGTTGGCCAGCTGCGCGATCAGGCCGGCGCGCGCCTCGCGCGATTCGCCCATGCCGACGATACCGCCGCAGCAGACGTTGATGCCGGCGTCGCGCACATGGCCGATGGTGTCGAGCCGGTCCTGGTAGGTGCGCGTGGTGATGATCTTGCCGTAGAACTCGGGCGAGGTATCCAGGTTGTGGTTGTAGTAGTCCAGCCCGGCTTCCTTTAGCTGCTGCGCCTGCTCGGCCTTGAGCATGCCCAGCGTGACGCAGGTCTCCAGGCCCATCGCCTTGACCTCGCGCACCATGTCCATCACCGGCTCGAGGTGGCGGTCCTTGGGGCTGCGCCAGGCGGCGCCCATGCAGAAACGCGTGGCGCCGTTGGCCTTGGCGGCGCGCGCGGCGTCGAGCACCTCGTCCAGCGCCATCAGTTTCTCGGCCTTGACGCCGGCGTCGTGGTGCGCGCTTTGCGGGCAGTAGCCGCAATCCTCTTCGCAGCCGCCGGTCTTGATCGACAGCAGCGTCGAGAGCTGCACGGTGTTGGCGTCGAAATTCTCGCGATGCACCTGCTGGGCGCGGAACAGCAAGTCGTTGAACGGCAGCGCGAACAGCGCGGCAACGTCGTCGACGCGCCATTTGGCGTCGTCGGGCAATGCATGCTGGCGGGCAGTCTGGCGCAGCGATTCGGCGGAGATGGTGGTAACGGTGTGGGCTTGGGTCATGTTGTTTTCAGTCGGATTGTGGTTCAGGCGGCGAGGCCGGCGGCCTCGGCCCGGGATCTGGCGGTGGCGGCGAACAGCGGCGCGAGGTCGAGGCGCCCTGCTGAGGCGGCGGGGTCGAGTTGCCACGGCAGCTCGCCCAGGCACGGCGCGTCCAGCGATGCATGCAGCGTGGCGATGTTCTCGTCGGCGAGCAGCAGGTCGGGGTCGACGCGGTTGGCGATCCAGCCGGCCAGCACCAGGCCGCGCGCGCGGATCGCTTCGGCGGTCAGCACGGCGTGGTTGAGGCAGCCGAGGCGGATGCCGACCACCATCACCACCGGCAGGCCCAGCATCACGGCCAGGTCGGCGGTGCTCCAGCGCACCGCGCCGGCATCCAGCGGGACGTGGAAGCCGCCCACGCCCTCCACCACCACAGCGTCGGCCTGCCGGCGCAGCGCGTCGAAGGCAGCGCGGATCGGTGCGCGGGTGATGCGCACCCCTTCCCGCGCCGCGGCCAGATGCGGCGAGCACGGTGTGCGCAGCAGGAACGGACAGGTATGGCCGAGCGGCACCGTCACCGAACTGGCGGCGCGCAGCTGCGCCACGTCGTCGTTGTGCCAGTGGCCATCGCGCCATTCGCTGCCGCTGGCGACGGGCTTCATGCCCGCGCTGCGGTAGCCGGCGCCCTTCAACGCATGCAGCAGCGTGGCGCTGGCGTGGGTCTTGCCGACGCCGGTATCAGTACCGGTGACGAAGCAGGCGAAATTGCGCGGCGCGGTCATGCAGCCTCCTTGCGCGGCATCGCCTCGGACAGCGCGTCGAGCAGCCGTTGCACATCGGCCTCGTCGTGCGCGGCGCACAGCGTGATGCGCAGCCGCGCGGTGCCTTCCGGCACGGTCGGCGGCCGGATCGCGCCGACGCGGATGCCGCCGGCTTCCAGCGCCGCCGACAGCGCCAGCGACGCGGCGTTATCGCCGATGATCAGCGGCTGGATCGCGGTCTGGCTCTCGCCCAGCGACCAACCCGCGCTGGCCGCCAGCCGCGCCAGGCCTTCGCGCAGCCGCGCGATGCAGCGCGCCAGTTGCGCGCGGCGTTGCCGGCCTTCCTCGCCTTCGATGATCGCCAGGCTGGCCAGCAGCGCATGCGCTACCGCCGGCGGCGCGGCCGTGGTGTAGATGTATGGCCGCGCGGTGTTGACCAGGTGCTCGATCACGGTCTCGTGCGCGGCGACGAACGCGCCCGCCACGCCGGCGGCCTTGCCGAGCGTGCCGATGTAGATAAAGCGCTCGGACGACAGCCCCAGCGCTTCCAGCACGCCGTGGCCCTGCTCGCCCAGCACGCCGAAGCCATGCGCGTCATCGACGATGATCCACGCGTCGTAGCGCTCCGCCAGTGCCAGCAGCTCGCGCAGCGGCGCGACGTTGCCGTCCATGCTGAACACGCTGTCGGTGACGATCAGCTTGCGCTCGCTGGTGCTCGCCGCCAGCAGCGCTTCCAGCGCGACGGTGTCGCAATGCGGGTAGCGCTGCACGTCGGCGCGCGCCAGCCGGGCGCCGTCGATCAGCGAGGCATGGTTGAGCGATTCGCAGAACAGCGTCGCGCCCGCCGTGCCCAGCGCGGTCAGCACCGCCATGTTGGCCATGTAGCCGGTGCAGAAATACAGCGTCTGCGCATGCGGGATTTGCGGCGCGAACCAGCGTGCCAGTTCCTCCTCCAGCTGCGCATGCGCCAGCGAATGGCCGCTGACCAGGTGCGAAGCGCCGCTGCCGGCGCCGTAGCGGTGCGCGCCTTCCGCCAGCGCGGCGATCACCTTCGGGTGGTTCGCCAGTCCGAGGTAATCGTTGCTGCAGAAAGTCAGCAGCGGCTGTGGCTGCGCATCGGCGGCACCCACGGCCTGGTGCGGCGCGCACGCGGTATGGGCGATGCGGCGGCGGCGCGTCAGCGCCAGTTGCTGGCGCTGTGCGGCGGCCTGTTTCAGTTGTTCAAGCAGCATGGCGGACCTCCGCGCCAGTGGTGACATCGTCGAGTGTGGCCAGCAATTGCTGGCCCAGCCAGCTTGCCTGCGCGGCATCGAAGACATAGGGCGGCAGCACGTACAGCGTGTTGCCGATGGGGCGCACCAACAGCTCGCGCGCGCGCGCGGCATGGTGGAAGCGCGATGAGAAATCGGCGCCGGCCACGTCGTCGCGCACATCGGCGGCCCAGACCAGGCCGCGCTGGCGCACGTGCTGCAGGCGCGCGTCGGCGGCCAGCGGCGCCATCGCGTCGGCCAGCCAGCGGGCGCGCTCGCGGTTCTGACCGATCACGTTGTCCTGCTCAAACAGGTCGAGGGTGGCCAGCGCGGCGCGGCAGGCCAGCGGGTTGCCGGTGTATGAGTGCGAATGCAGGAAGCTGCGCGCCAGTTCGTCGGCAACAAAGGCGCGCTGGATTTCCGGGCGCGACAGCACCAGCGACAGCGGCAGGTAGCCGCCGCTGATGCCCTTGGACAGGCACAGGAAATCGGGCCACGCATGCGCGGGCAGCGGCGTCTCGGCCGCGGCTTCGCCGCGCGACTGCTCCCATGCGAAGAAGGTCCCGGTGCGGCCGCAGCCGACCGCGATCTCGTCGGCGATCAGGTGGATCCGGTAGCGATCGCACAGCGCGCGCGCGCCGTCGAGGTAGGACGGGTCATGCATCGCCATGCCGGCGGCGCCCTGCACCAGCGGCTCGACGATCAGCGCGGCGATCTGGCCGGCGCGCTCGCGCAGCAGCGTTTCCAGCTCCGCCAGCGCGCGCGCGGCCACGTCGGCGGCCGATTCGCCGCGCAAGGCCTGGCGCGCGTCGGGCGACATCACCACGTGGGCGCGGCGGATCAGCGAGTCGTAGGCGTCGCGGAAGATCTCCACGTCGGTCACCGCGAGCGCGCCCACGGTCTCGCCGTGGTAGCCGTTGCGCAGGCAGACGAACTCCCGCTTGGCCGGCAGTCCGGTGTTGCGCCAGTAGTGGAAGCTCATCTTCAGCGCGATCTCGACCGCCGAGGCGCCATCCGAGGCGTAGAACACATTGCCGAGCGCGCCGCCGCTCAGCGCGGACAGGCGCTCGGCCAGCTCCACCGCGGGTGCATGCGTGCAGCCGGCGAGCATCACATGCTCGAGCGTCTCCAGCTGGCTCGCCAGCGCGGCGTTGATGCGCGGGTTGGCGTGGCCGAACAGGTTGACCCACCACGAGCTGGTGGCGTCGAAATAGCGGCGGCCGTCGGCATCGAACAGCCACGGGCCTTCGCCGCGCACGATCGCCAGCGGCAGGGCGTCGTCATCGGGGCGCAGGCGGGTGCAGGGGTGCCAGACCGCGTTGCGGCTGCGCTGGCCCAGCGACTGCGCGCCGCCTGGGGAAAGGGACAGGTGATCCAAGGTAGCCCTCCTTTGTTGACCGCCCGGGTGTCTGGCGCTGCCGGCTGGACCGGGTACGCGACGTTGGCGGACGGGTTGGGAGGGTCATGTTAGGGATGTCTCCTTGGGGTTGGCAATGTTGCCGAATTTCTTGATTTGGGGGTGATTTGGCAGGAATTGGGGGATGTTATCGGGATGAAGCACCAGTCTTGCGCTTAGCGTGCCGCGATCTCCACGCAAAATTCGGCGAGCTTTTTTTCGGAGCTGCAAGCTTCCGGTGTGCTGCAACGTGGCGTCCCTCTCCCGCACGCGGGAGAGGGGCGCAAACACTCGGTTGGATTAAAGCCTCAGGCCGGCCGCCACGACGGCGACCGCTTTTCCAGGAACGACCGCACCCCTTCCTTCCCTTCCTCCGACGCGCGGATCTTCGCGATCCGGTCAGCCGTATCCGCCAGCAGGTCGTCATCGATCATCCTCCCCGCGATTTCCTGCACCAGGCGCTTGCTCTCGCGCACGGCGTTTGGGCTGTTGCCGACCAGCGCGGCCGCCAGCTCGGCCACCTTGGCGTCGAGCGCTTCGGCCGGAACCACCGCGTGCACGAAGCCGAGCCGCAGCGCCTCGGCCGAGTCGAAGCGCTCGGCGGTGATGAAGTAGCGGCGCGCCGCCTGCTCGCCCATGGCGCGGATCACGTAGGGGCTGATGGTGGCGGGCAGCAGCCCCAGGCGCGCCTCGGACAGGCAGAAATGCGCGTGCTCGGCGGCGACCGCGATATCGCACGCGGCAACCAGCCCCATGCCGCCGGCATAGGTGTCGCCCTGGATGCGCGCGATCACCGGGCGCGGGCACGACCACACCGTATGCAGCATCTGCGCCAGCGTCAGCGCATCGGCACGGTTCTGGTCATCGGAGTAGCCGGCCATCTTCTTCATCCAGTTCAGGTCGGCGCCTGCGCAGAAGGCCGGGCCATTGCCGGCCAGCACGATGGCGCGAACCTCGTCCATGTCGCCGAGCGCGCGGAAGGCGCCGGTGACTTCGGCGATCACGGTCTCGTTGAAGGCATTGCGCACGTCGGGCCGGTTCAGCGTCACGGTGGCGACGTGGTTGGCGATATTGACGGTGAGGGTGGTGAATTCCATGGTTCGCTCCGTTGGCGGATGTCTGAATGATTGGCGGATGCGGCTCAGGAGCCGGTCTCGAACGGCAGGCCGAGCGAGTGGAAAAATGCGGCGACCTCGGGCAGCCACAGCGGGATGCCTTCGCGCGCGCTGAACAGCCGGTGCGAGTCGTTGCCGAAGTCGCCCACGTCGACCAGCCAGGCCCTGGCCGCTTCTCCCTTGGCCTGCGCCTTGTATGCGTTGAACATGCGGCCGGGCAATGGCACCGGCCAGTAGCTGTCATTGTCGCCGTACACCCACAGCGACGGGTAGCGCGCGGAGCTGCCATAGCTCGCGAAGGCGTCGACCAGCCGGTCTTCCCAGTCCGCGCAATTCAGGTTGCGCAGCCCGCCGGCAAAGTTGACCACGCCACGCACGCCGGGATAGCCGATGGTGCTGAAGGCCATCGTGGTCAGCCCGCCGTGCGACTGCCCGATCACCACGATGCGCTCCATGTCGATATAGGGCAGCGTGGCCATGTAGTCGAGCGCGGCCACCACGTCGTCGGCCTGCATCATGCCGTTGGCCTCGATGTCGCAGCTGCCGCCCACGTAGGCGCCGCCCGAGCGCGCAAAACCCTGCCGCATCGGCAGCACCACCGCGTAGCCGCGGCGCAGGAACTCGGCGCTCTGCGCCGCGAAGCGCGCGCGCCCCTGCATGAAAGGCCGGCCCGGCGCCTTGCCGTGGTTGATCACCACCAGCGGGAACGGCCCCTCTCCCGGCGGCTTGAACACCGTCGCTTCCAGGTCGATGCGCGACGGTATCGCGGCCTTGGGCAGCATCACCACCTGCTCGGTGAAACGCATGCGCGGCGTGGCCTGCCCGGTGCCGGCCCCGGTCTGCGCCGGCGCCGGCAGCGCCGGCAGCAAGGCCAGCACCGTGGCAAGGCAGGAAAGCAGACGGGTCACGCAACGCATGGAAGTAGCAGCCAAAAAACCGATGAAACCGATGAAGCCATGAAACCAGTAAAGCAGACAGCGACGATGCCGTGACGGCGCTACATGCGGAACACGCCGAATTTCATGTCCTCGATCGGCGCGTTCAGGCTGGCCGACAGGCCCAGCCCCAGCACCGTGCGCGTCTGCGCGGGATCGATCACGCCGTCGTCCCACAGCCGCGCGCTGGCGTAGTACGGGTGGCCCTGGTGCTCGTACTGGTCGCGGATCGGCTGCTTGAACGCATCCTCTTCCTCCGCGCTCCACTTGCCGCCTTTCGCTTCGATACCATCGCGGCGCACCGTCGCCAGCACGCTCGCCGCCTGCTCGCCGCCCATCACCGAGATGCGCGCGTTCGGCCACATCCACAGGAAGCGCGGCGAATAGGCACGCCCGCACATGCCGTAGTTGCCGGCCCCGAACGAGCCGCCGATGATCACCGTGAACTTGGGCACCTGCGCCGTCGCCACCGCGGTCACCATCTTGGCGCCATTGCGGGCGATGCCTTCGTTCTCGTACTTGCGCCCCACCATGAAGCCGGTGATGTTCTGCAGGAACACCAGCGGGATCTTGCGCTGGCAGCACAGCTCGATAAAGTGCGCGCCCTTCAGCGCCGACTCCGAGAACAGGATGCCGTTGTTGGCGACGATGCCGACCGGGTAGCCCCAGATGCGCGCAAAGCCGCATACCAGCGTGGTGCCGTAGCGCGCCTTGAATTCGTCGAACTCGGAGCCGTCGACGATGCGCGCGATTACCTCGCGCAC
>NZ_CP170643.1:4470147-4478382 GCF_051015765.1 Cupriavidus sp. a3
ACCAGCGTGGTGCCGTAGCGCGCCTTGAATTCGTCGAACTCGGAGCCGTCGACGATGCGCGCGATTACCTCGCGCACGTCATAGGGCTTGCGCGTGTCGGTGGGGATCACGCCATACAGTTCTTCCACCGGGTACAGCGGCTCGACCGGCTCGTGCAGGCGGATCTGGTCCGGCTTGCGGCGGTTCAGGTGCTGCACGATATTGCGCGCCAGGCTCAGCGCGTGGTGGTCGTTCTGCGCGAAGTAGTCGGCCACGCCGGACAGGCGCGTATGCACGTCGGCGCCGCCCAGGTCCTCGGCGCTCACCTCCTCGCCGGTGGCGGCCTTCACCAGCGGCGGGCCGCCCAGGAAGATAGTGCCCTGGTTCTTGACGATGATCGACTCGTCGCTCATCGCCGGCACGTACGCGCCGCCGGCGGTGCACGAGCCCATCACCACCGCGATCTGCGGGATGCCCTGCTTGGACAGGTTGGCCTGGTTGTAGAAGATGCGGCCGAAGTGGTCGCGGTCGGGGAACACGTCGTCCTGGTTGGGCAGGTTGGCGCCGCCGGAATCGACCAGGTAGATGCACGGCAGGTTGTTCTGCTCGGCGATCTCCTGCGCGCGCACATGCTTCTTGACCGTCATCGGTCGACCAGGTAGATGCACGGCAGGTTGTTCTGCTCGGCGATCTCCTGCGCGCGCACATGCTTCTTGACCGTCATCGGATAATACGTGCCGCCCTTGACGGTGGCGTCGTTGCAGACGATCACGCACTCCTGCCCGGCCACGCGGCCGATACCGGTGATGATGCCCGCGCCCGGCGCGGCATCGTCATACATGTCGTAGGCGGCAAGCTGCGACAGCTCCAGGAACGGCGTGCCCGGGTCGAGCAGTTGCTGCACGCGGTCGCGCGGCAGCAGCTTGCCGCGCGACAGGTGCTTGCTGCGCGCATCGTCACCGCCGCCCTGCGCCAGCTTTGCGACCTTCGCCTTGAGGTCGGCCACCAGTTCCCGCATCGCGTCGGCATTGGCCTTGAACGATTCCGAGCGGGCGTTCAGTTTGGTTTCCAGCGTGGGCATCGTATCGTCTCGTTGCTAGGGTCTTGGTGGGGATCCGTCCAGCCTGCGCTGCATGCGAGGGATGGAGGCCGGCCTATGTGGCGATGCTCATGGCGCTTCCCCGATCATGTCGCCATCCACATAGAGCCAGCGCGGGGTCTCGCCGGGCGCGCGCGGCTCGTGCACGAAGCGGCTGCGCTCATGCAGCCGCCAGGCGCGCCCGCCGACCTTGTAGCGCGCGACGAACTCCACTTCGGCATGGGTGTCGTCCTGCTGTGCGTGCGCCTTCACCGACAACCCGAGCCAGCGCGTGGCGGTGTCTGGCGCAAGGTCCGCCGGACAGGTAGACGGATGCCACGTCTGGCGCAGCCAGTCAGTGTCGTTCAGCACATAGGCGCTGTAGCGCGAGCGCATCAGCGCTTCCGCGTTGGGCGGCAGCGCCTCGCCGCGATGGAAGCGGCCGCAGCACGCAGCATAGTCGGCGCCGCCGCATGGGCACGGCACCGGACCGGCCTTGGGCGGGCGGCGCGCGGTCATCCCACCAGCTCCGGCAGCTCGCGCATGTCGGTGAAGAGCGTGTGTGCACCGGCTTCGCGCAGCGACGCGGCGTCGTTGCGCGCGGCGTAGCCGAACACCGTCATGCCCGCGGCCACGCCGGCGGTGACGCCGGTGGGGCTGTCTTCGATCACGGCGCACCGCGCCGGCTCGACGCCCATGGTGCGCGCCGCCAGCAGGTACACGTCGGGCGCGGGCTTGCTGCGCGCCACTTCGGTGGCGGAGAAGATATGCTCGCGCTCATCCTGCTGGAACAGCTCGACCAGCCCGGTCTTGGTCAGCTGCAGCTTGACCTTGATGCGGTCCGCGCCCGACGCCACGCACACCGGCATGCCGGTGGCGGCGATCTTGCCGATGGCGTCGCGCACATGCGCCACGGCCGCCACTTCGGCCTCGAGCACCGCGTTGCGGCGCGCCAGCCAGGTCGACAGCCAGTTCTCGGGCAGCGGCGCGCCGCGCATGCGTTCGATCATGCCCAGTTCCTCGCGCACGGCGCGGCCGAGGAACAGGCGCGTGGAGTCTTCCAGCGAGATCCCGATGCCGAGTTCATTCAGCATCTGGTTGAGCACGCGGTTGACGATGGGCTCGCTGTCGACGAGCACGCCGTCGCAGTCGAAGATCACGCAATCGAAACGGCCGGAATGGCCCTGGGTTACTGCGGTCATGCGGGTTTCTTTTCCTTGTTGTCCAGGCGGTCGTGCCTCCTGTTGCCGGGGACGCCGGCGGCACATGGCATCATCGTACGCTTTTTAAGCCCGGGTCAGGCCAGCGCGCGCGCAATCAGGATCTTCTGGATATCGCTGGTGCCCTCGTAGATCTGGCACACGCGCACGTCGCGGTAGATGCGCTCGACCGGGAAGTCGCTGACATAGCCATAGCCGCCGAACACCTGGATCGCGTCCGAGCAGACCCGCTCCGCTATCTCGCTGGCAAAGAGCTTGGCCATCGCCGCTTCCTTCAGGCACGGGCGGCCGGCGTCGCGCAGCGCCGCCGCGTGCCACACCATCTGGCGCGCGACGTCGATGCGCGTGGCCATCTCGGCCAGGCGGAACTGCACCGCCTGGTGCTGGAACAGGGGCTGGCCGAAACTCTCGCGTTCCCTGGCGTACGCCAGCGCCGCTTCAAACGCGGCGCGCGCCATGCCGATGCTCTGCGAGGCGATGCCGATGCGCCCGCCCTCCAGCCCCGACAGCGCCATCTTGTAGCCGCCGCCCTCGTCGCCCAGCAGGTTGGCCGCCGGCACGCGGCAGTCCTCGAACAGGATCTGCGCAGTGTCCGACGAATGCTGGCCGAGCTTGTCTTCCAGCCGCGCCACAACATAGCCGGGCGTGGAAGTCGGCACGATAAACGCGCTGATGCCGCGCTTGCCGGCGGCCTTGTCGGTCACCGCCAGCACGATCGCCACGTCGGCGTTCTTGCCGCTGGTGATGAACTGCTTGACGCCGTTGAGCACGTAGTCGTCGCCGTCACGAACCGCCGTGGTGCGCAGCGCCGAGGCATCGGAGCCGACGTGCGGCTCGGTCAGGCAGAACGCGCCGAGCATCTCGCCGCGCGCCAGCGGCACCAGCCACTGCTGCTTCTGCGCCTCGCTGGCGAATGACATCAGCATGCTGCACACCGGGCAGTTGTTGACGCTGATGACGGTGGAGGTGCCGCCGTCGCCGGCCGCGATCTCTTCCAGGATCAGCGCAAGCGACAGGTAGTCCAGGCCAGCGCCGCCGTATTCTTCCGGCACGGCCACGCCATAGGCGCCCAGCGTGGCCAGTTCGCGATGCACGTCCTTGGGAAAGGTCTTGTCGCGGTCCCACTGCGCGGCCTGCGGCGCGATCACCTCCTGCGCGAACTGGCGCACGGCGTCGCGGATCATTTCCTGTTCGGGGGTCAGCAGCATATCGATGGTCGGTTGGTCGTGCGCGCCGCGATCACCAGGGGATCGGCGTGCCGTCGTAGTTGTGGAAAGTGCCGTTGTCGCGCCGCTTGACGCCGGCCAGCACCTGGCGCATGCCCTTGACGCTCTGCTGCACGGTCAGGTCGGCTTCCTGGCCGCCCATGTCAGTCTTGACCCAACCGGGGTGCAGCGCCACGCAGGTGGCATGGCGCGCGTCGAGCGAGACCGCGCGCAGCGCTGCGTTGGCGCCGGCCTTGCTGACGCGGTACAGCCAGCTGCCGTTGTGCTCCATGCCGCCGATGCTGCCCATGCGCGAGGACAGCACCGCCAGCACGCCGCCGTGGCCGGACTGTCCGGCCTCGACATAGGGCAGCACCAGCGGCAGCGCCATCATCGGGCCGAGCACGTTGACGTGCATCACCCGGTCGAAGTCCTGCGGCGTCACCGGCTGCGCGCCTTCGGTGCGCGGGCCCAGCACGCCGGCGTTGTAGATCGCCACGTCGAGCGCTTCGCCGTCGAGCTTCCAGCCCAGCCCGGCGACAGCGCCGGGATCCGACAGGTCTACCTGATGGGCTTCGGCGCCAAGCGCCTGCAGCGCGCCCACGCCTTCCAGCGTGCGTGCCGCCGCGATGACGCGCCAGCCGTCGGCGCGGTACTGGCGGACGAATTCAAGGCCGATGCCGCGGGAGGCACCGAGGATCAGGACGGTTGGCAAGGGTTGCTCCTTGGTCTGGTACCGACGGGTTCAGCAAACTGCCTCTGCATGGCTCCCCTCTCCCGCATGCGGGAGAGGGGAGAAAACAAGCGGGAAGCGAAAGCCCTTACAGGATCTCAATCCCCACCGCCGTTGCCTCACCACCACCAATACACAAGCTCGCCACCCCACGCTTGCCGCCGGTCTTGCGCAGCGCGCCGATCAGCGTGGTCATGATGCGCGCGCCCGAGGCCCCGATCGGATGCCCCAGCGCACACGCGCCGCCGTGGATATTGACCTTGTCGCGCGGGATCTTCAGATCGTGCATCGCCGCCATCGGCACCACGGCGAAGGCCTCGTTGATCTCGAACAGGTCGACGCTGTCGGTGTTCCAGTCCAGCTTGCGGTACAGCTTGGCGATGGCCTCCACCGGCGCGGTGGTGAACCAGCCCGGCGCCTGCGCATGCGTGGTGTGGCCCAGCATGCGGGCGATCGGCTGCAGGCCCAGCTTTTTCGCCGTGGAAGCGCGCATCATCACCAGCGCCGAGGCGCCGTCGTTGATCGACGACGACGATGCGGCGGTGATGGTGCCGTCCTTGGCAAAGGCGGGCTTCAGCGACGGGATCTTGTCGAGCTTGATGCGGCGCGGGCCTTCGTCGGTGTCGATCACCGTGTCGCCGCCCTTGCCCGATACCGTCACCGGCGCGATTTCCCAGCGGAAGTCGCCCTTCTCGGTGGCCTGCTGCGCGCGGCGCACGCTTTCCATCGCGAATTCGTCCTGCTGCTGGCGCGTGAAGCCATACTTGGCGGCGCAGTCCTCGCCGAAGGTGCCCATGGCGCGGCCCTTGTCATACGCGTCTTCCAGGCCGTCCAGCATCATGTGGTCGTAGATCATGCCGTGGCCGATGCGATAGCCGCCGCGGCCCTTCGGGATCAGGTACGGCGCGTTGGTCATGCTTTCCATGCCGCCGGCGACCGCGACATCGAACGAGCCGGCGATCAGGCCGTCATAGACGGTCATCGCCGCGCGCATGCCCGAGCCGCACATCTTGTTGACGGTGGTGCAGCCCACGGCCAGCGGCAGGCCCGCGCCCAGCGCGGCCTGGCGTGCCGGCGCCTGGCCCTGGCCGGCGGGCAGCACGCAGCCGAACACCACTTCTTCCACCTGCTCCGGCTTCAGGCCGGCGCGCTCTACCGCCGCGCGGATGGCGGCGGCGCCGAGCTGCGGCGCGGTCACGCTGGCAAATTCGCCCTGGAACGCAGCCATAGGCGTGCGGGCGGCTGAAACGATGACGATCTCTTCCATGTCGGGTCTCCTGGATCGGTATGGTTGCGTAAGTGGTGCCTGGTGCAGGACCAGCGCGTCAGCGGATTGACGCCTGCGGCGGATCGCCGTACTGGCGGTAGGCCACGGCCAGTTGCTCGCGCAGCTCGTCGTTGTTGCTGGCGGCCATGCCCAGGTCGCGCAGCAGGCCGTCGGACACGCCGTAGATCCAGCCGTGCACCGTGACGGCCTGGCCGCGGTCCCAGGCGTCCTGGATCACCGTGGTCTGGCAGATATTGCTGACCTGCTCGATCACGTTCAGTTCGCACAGCCGGGTATGCGCGTCTTCCTCGCGCAGCACGGTGCCGAGGTAGGCCTCATGCTTGTCGGCCACGTCGCGCACATGGCGCAGCCAGTTGTCGGCCAGGCCGATACGCTCGCGCTTGAGCGCGACCTTGACGCCGCCACAGCCGTAGTGGCCCACCACCGTGATATGGCGTACCTTGAGCACTTCCACGGCGAACTGGATCACCGACAGCGCGTTCAGGTCGCTGTGCGCGATCACGTTGGCGATATTGCGGTGGACGAACACCTCGCCCGGGGCCAGTCCCAGGATCTGGTTGGCCGGCACGCGCGAATCGGAGCAGCCGATCCACAGGTATTCCGGCGCCTGCTGGTTGGCCAGGCGGGTGAAGAAGGTTGGATCTTCCGCGTTGACGCGGTCCACCCAGTCACGGTTGTTGCGGAACAGCTGGGCGATGGCGTCATTCATGCGACTCTCCTTGCAGGGTCGGCGGCAGGCAGTTCAGAGACAGCGCCGTAGCGGTTGATGAATCGCTCGGCAGGGTGATAGGCAAAAAAGTCATGGACATGTCCGGCCAGCAGCCGGTCCTTGTGACCCTGCCACATGGCAGGGTCGAAAAAATCCGCGTGGTGCCGCAGGAACGCCGCGCGCACGCGCGCATCGCCCAGCAGGAACGTGCGGAATGTCTCGGGAAAAATATCGTGCGGACGCACCGTGTACCAGACCTCGCCCGACATCTCCTCTTCCTCGTTGCGCGGTTGCGGCACGTTGCGGATATTGCAATCGGTCAGGTACTCGATCTCGTCGTAATCGTAGAACACCACGCGCCCGTGCCGCGTGACGCCGAAGTTCTTGTACAGCATGTCGCCCGGGAAGATATTGGCGGCCATCAGTTCCTTGATGGCGTTGCCGTATTCCAGCACGCCGTGCTCGACCTGCGCGTCGGTGCCTTCCTGCAGGTAGATGTTCAGCGGCGTCATGCGGCGTTCGATATAGACGTGGCGCACCACGATTTCCTCGCCGCCGTGCTTGTCGCGCTGGTATTCGATCATCGACGGCGCGTGCTGCTCGAACTCGCGCACCAGCGCTTCATCGAAGCGCGACAGCGGGAAGGCCACGTCGGAGTACTCCAGCGTATCGGCCATGCGGCCGACGCGATCGTGCTGCTTGACCAGCTGGTACTTCGACTTCACCAGTTCGCGCGTGGTTTCCTTGGGCGCCGGGAAGAAGTCCTTGATGACCTTGAACACGTACGGGTACGACGGCAGCGTGAACACCAGCATCACCAGCCCGCGGATGCCGGGCGCGACGATGAACTTGTCCGACGAATGCTGCAGGTGATGCAGGAAATCGCGGTAGAACAGGTTCTTGCCCTGCTTCTGCAAACCCAGCGACGTGTAGATCTCCGCGCGCGGCTTGCGCGGCATGATGTCGCGCAGGAAGGTCACGTAGGCCGACGGGATCTCCATGTCGACCATGAAGTAGGAATGCGTGAACGAGAACAGGATCAGCAGCTGTTCTTTCTTCAGCAGCACCGAGTCCAGCACCAGCTTGCCCGACGGGCCGTGCACGATCGGGATCGCCAGCGGGAAGGTGCGGTCGCCGTTCAGGATGCGGCCGATGATGAAGGCCGACTTGTTGCGGTAGAACAGCGACGACAGCGTATGGATCTGGAAATTCGGCGCGGTGCGGAAGTCGCCGAAATGCTCGCCGACGGCGCGCACCACGTAGCCGATATCGCGCGCCAGGTCTTCGAACGGGCGCTCGAGCTGGAAGTTGTGCACGATGCGCTCGAAACACGCCGCCATGCCCTCGCGGCTGCCCGGATAGTAGGCGCGGAAGGTCGGCCGCGTCGGCGATTCCTCGTTCTCGATGTACTCGGTCGAGATCGCCGGGCGCACGAAGATGAAATCGTTGTTGAAGTACGAGCGGTGCAGGATGCGCGTGCAGACCGAGTTGAAGAAGGTCTCGGCCAGTTCGGGCTGGTGGTGGTTGGTCAGCAGCCCGATGTAGTGCAGCTTGATCTGCTGCCAGATCTCGTCGTCGATGTTCTCGGCGTCGTACTCGTCTTCCAGAATGATGCTCGATTCGCGCACGCGCTCGTTATAGAAGGCGATGCGGTCGCGCTGGATCTGCTGCAGCCCGTGCCAGTCGCCGGCCTCGAACTTGAGCTTGGCCTGGTGGCTGACCTCGCGGAACAGCCGGTAGTGCTTGTCGAACCCGTCGAGCATCGTTCTCGCCACATCGAAGGCAATCTGCGAAGAGAGCAGTTTGGGGAAGTGGGACATGGGTCGACGGGGGGCGACTGCGTGACGGTCTTGCGACGGGTAGTGAGATTGTAAATGGGTTCCGGGGGAGCGCTGCGGATGTCCGGGGGCGCCGGAGGTGAATCCGGCGCCCCTCCCGGCATGCCGTTACATCGTTTCCGCGAACAGCTCGCGGCCGATCAGCATGCGGCGGATCTCAGAGGTGCCGGCGCCGATCTCGTACA
>NZ_CP170643.1:4478482-4586575 GCF_051015765.1 Cupriavidus sp. a3
TTACATCGTTTCCGCGAACAGCTCGCGGCCGATCAGCATGCGGCGGATCTCAGAGGTGCCGGCGCCGATCTCGTACAGCTTGGCGTCGCGCCACAGGCGCCCGGCCGGGTATTCGTTGATATAGCCGTTGCCGCCCAGGATCTGCACGGTCTCGCCCGCCATCCAGGTGGCCTTCTCGGCCGTGTACAGGATCACCGCGGCGCAGTCCTTGCGCACCTGGCGCACGTGGTCGCTGCCGAGCGCGTCCAGGTTCTTGCCGACCGTGTACAGGTAGCTGCGCGCCGCCTGCAGCGTGGTGTACATGTCGGCCACCTTGCCCTGGATCAGCTGGAATTCGCCGATGCTCTGGCCGAACTGCTTGCGGTCGTGGATGTACGGCGTGACCACGTCCATGCACGCCTGCATGATGCCGACCGGGCCGCCCGACAGCACGGCGCGCTCGTAGTCCAGCCCGCTCATCAGCACCCTGGCGCCGCTGTTCTCGGCGCCGAGGATGTTCTCGGCCGGCACCTCCACGTCCTCGAACACCAGCTCGCCGGTGTGCGAGCCGCGCATGCCCAGCTTGTCCAGCTTCTGCGCCACGGAGAAGCCCTTCATGCCCTTCTCGACGATAAAGGCGGTCATGCCGCGCGCGCCCAGCTCGGGCTCGGTCTTGGCGTAAACCACCAGCACGTCGCAGTCCGGACCGTTGGTGATCCACATCTTGGTGCCGTTGAGCACGTAGCGGTCGCCTTTCAGTTCCGCGCGCAGCTTCATGCTGACCACGTCGGAGCCGGCGTTGGGCTCGCTCATCGCCAGCGCGCCGATCCATTCGCCCGACACCAGCTTGGGCAGGTACTTCGCCTTCTGCGCGGCCGTGCCGTTGCGGCCAGTTCGGCCTGGGCCCAGGTACGCACGGAATCGCGCAGCATCTCGATGTCTTCGCCGAGGTCGAATTTCAGGCCTGGCAGTTCGGTCATGTCGGTCTCCTGTTTGGATTCGCTTTGTATTCGTGCTTCAGACGTGATCCAGGGTCTTGACCACGCACAGCGTCATCAGCATGGTGGCCACCTGCTTGCGGCGGCCCTGCTGCGCCGCCTGTTCGACGTAGACCTCGCCCTGCGCCACGATCAGTGTGCGCCCGGGCTTCAGCACCCGGCCCACCGCGACCAGGCGTTCGCCTTGCGCGGGGGACAGCAGGTTGATCTTGTATTCGGCGGTCAGGCCCGCCTCGCCCTCGCCCACCATCGACAGCGCGGCATAGCCGCAGGCGCTGTCGGCCAGCGCGCCAACTACACCGCCGTGGAAGAAACCGTGCTGCTGGGTCACTCCATCGGACCACGGCATCGCGATCTCGACTTCGCCGCGCTCCACCCGCTGCAGCGTAGCGCCAAAGCTGGTCATCAGCCCCTGGCGCGAGAAACTGGTGGCGATGGCATCGGCGCGTGCGGCGGACAGCGCGTCAGGTTCGGCACTTTCGGCAGCAAGGGCACTGGCGTTGGCAGGCGTCATGGCTGGGTTCCGGTGTGGAGCGTTGGAGTATTCTATTTACGTTTACGTAAACGTCAATCCAAATCGGCACGGAAGCCGTGCCAGGTGATGCATCAGGCCGATCGCTTCCGGGCCGGGGCATCGCCGCCCTCCGTGGCCGCGGGCTTGCCGCCGGTCTGGGCGGCCAGCAAGTCCCGGCAATGGCGCTCGTGCTGGTCGATCTCGGCGAGTTGCGCCTGCAGGTCTTCCATCTGCCGTTCCAGCGCGCCGCGGTGGGCGGCAAGCGCGTGCAGGAAGCGTTCGAGCTGCGGTGCGGTGTCGCGCGGCGACTCGTAGAGATCCAGGATCTCGCGGATCTCGTTGAGAGTGAGCCCTAACCGCTTGCCGCGCAACGTCAGCTTCAGCCGGGTCCGCTCGCGGCTGTTGTAGACCCGCTTGCGGCCGCCCGGGCCTTCGCGCTCCGGCGACAGCAGGCCCTGGTCTTCGTAGAAGCGGATGGCGCGGGGCGTGACATCGAACTCGCGGGCGAGGTCGGTGATGGTGTAGGTTGCGGAGGCTGGAGGTTGCGTGACTGCCATGGGTGCGCCCAGTAAAGTGAACGGTCGTTCGTTGCGAAGTCAAGTTTTCGCTTAAGATGGAGACGAACCGCCAGAGTTGACGTTTACGTTAGCGTCAACCCTGGCGACTGGCAACTGGCGCGAACCGGAACGTTACGCCAGCGCGCCCCGCAACGAGAAAGCCTGCCTGCCCCCGCCCGGCACAAGGCTTCGAACAAGAGACTCCTCATGAACGCACTCGAACACCAGCTCCAATACCCGTTCGGCGACACCATGCCCGATCCCGGCACCAAGCAGGAAGTCGCCCCCGGCGTCTACTGGCTGCGCATGCCGCTGCCGTTCGCGCTCGACCATATCAACCTGTGGCTGCTGCGCGACCGCCTGGACGGGCGCGACGGCTGGACCATCATCGACTGCGGCATTACCAACGACACCATCAAGGCGCATTGGGAAACCATCTTCGCCAACGAGCTGGAAGGGCTGCCGGTGGTGCGCGTGCTGGTGACCCACAGCCACCCCGATCACGTCGGCCTGGCGCACTGGCTGTGCAAGCGCTTCGGCGTGCGGCTGTGGATGAGCCTGGGCGACTACATGAGCGCGCGCGTGATGGGCACCGGCACCGGTGCCGGCTCCAGCGCGGGCGGCGACGCGGCCGCCGCGCACTTCGCGCGGCATGGCCTGACCGATCCCGACAGCCAGGAAAAGCTGCGCGCGCGCAAGACCTACTACCCGTCGCTGGTGCCCGACCTGCCGGCGCAATACCGCCGCCTGATGGAAGGCGACACGGTGCGGATCGGCACTGACGCGGCCACCTCGGGCTGGCGCGTGATCACCGGCTTCGGCCATTCGCCCGAGCACGTGGCGCTGTACAACGAAGCGACCAACGTGCTGGTGTCCGGCGACATGGTGCTGCCGCGCATCTCGACCAACGTCAGCGTGTTCGACATGGAGCCGGAAGGCAATTCGCTGCAGCTCTACCTGGACTCGCTTACCCGCTACGAGCCGCTGCCGCAGGACGTGCTGATCCTGCCGTCGCACGGCCGCCCGTTCCGCAACCTGCATACCCGCATCATGCAGCTGCGCGAGCACCATGCCGACCGCCTCGCCGAAACGCTGGAAGCCTGCCGCGAGAAGCCGTGCTGCGCACACGATATCGTCAGCGTGATCTTCAAGCGCCAGTTCGACATCCACCAGATGACCTTCGCCATGGGCGAATCGCTGGCGCACCTGCATTGCCTGTGGCACCGCGGCGAGCTGGTGCGGCAACTGGATGACGACGGCGTGTACCGCTTCCGCGCCGCCTGATCGCGCAAGTCAGTTGGCGGCCGCCAGGGCCGCCAGGTAGCGCACGCCGTCCACCGCGCGGCTGCCGTACCACGACAGCATCTCGCCGTCGACCAGCAGCACCGGCTTGCCGAGCTGGCGCTCGAGCGCGTCGGCGTGGTCTTCGGCGAAGCGATAGGGTTCGGTCGACAGCAGCACCAGGTCGAGCTCGCGCACCAGCGCATCGCTCCAGCGGAAGGTGGGATAGCGTTCGCCGGGCGCGTTGGGGCGGCTGCAATCGCCGCCCGCGCACGCCTGCACGGCGCCTGCGCCGCCTGGCCAGGTCTGCCAGTTGGCCAGCGCCAGCATGCGGCTGATATAGGTGTCGCGCGACACCGTCATCCAGGGGTCCTGCCAGATCGCGTAGAGCACGCGGCGCGCCGGCCAGGCACGCGCGCGGATGGCATCCAGCTCGGCCTGCAAGGCCGCGCACAGCGATTCGGCCTCGGTATGACGGCCAAAAATGCCGCCCAGCAGCCGGTACAGCGGCAAATTATCTTCCGGCGCGCACGGATGCGTGACGATCACGTTGGGCACGAAGGCGCGGATCTCGTCGACGGTCTCGCGCCGGTTCTCGTCGATATTGACCACCACATGCGTGGGCGCCAGCTCGCGCAGCCGCGCCACCCTGACGTCCTTGGTGCCGCCGACCTTGGGCACCGCGCGCACGGCCGGTTCCGGGTGGATGCAGAAGCCGGTGCGCGCCACCATCTGCGATTCCAGCCCGAGCGCGAACAGCAGTTCTGTCACCGATGGCACCAGCGAGGCAATGCGCACCTCGCCGCTTGCGGCGGCGTGCTGCTCTCCAATGGCATCGGTCCACATCGTCAGGGCTCCTTGCTTTCCCCGCGCCGCGGCTTGCGCGGCGCGCCGGTCGCCACCATGTCGTACAGCCAGCGCGGCATCACGTGCATCAGCCCCGCCACCACGCCCATCTGCCACGGGATCACGCGGAAGCGCCGGCCGGCGGCGATCACGCGCGCGGCCTTGCGCGCGAACACGTCGGCATCGGTCAGGAACGGCATCCGGTACGGGTTCTTCGCGGTCATCGGCGTGCGGATATAGCCCGGCGCGATCGTGACCACGCGGATGCCAAGCGGGCGCTGCTCCAGCCGCAGGCTCTCCAGCAGCTTGATCACAGCCGACTTCGACGCGCTGTATGCACCGGCGCCCGGCAGCCCGCGCACGCCGGCGACGCTGGCGATGCCGACCAGCGTGCCGCGCCGGCCGCCGGGCCCGGGCTCGCGCTGCTGCATCGCGTGCAGGAAAGGCTGGAACGTGGTCAGCACGCCGAACCAGTTGGTGTCCATCACCTGCCGGAAGGCGTCGAGGTCCTCGCGTTCGCTGGCGACGGTGCCGACCGAGACGCCGGCATTGGCGATCACCACGTCGGGGCAGCCGAAATGGCCGAGAAAGTCTTCCGCCGCGCGCGCCATCGCATCGGCATCGCGCACATCGGCGCCGTAGACGCGCACCGCGCCCGGGTTAGGCAGCGTCGCCACGAACTCGCGCAGCGCGTCTTCGCGCCGGGCCACCAGGCCGAGGATGGCGCCCTGCGACGCGTATTCGCGCGCCAGCGCCTGGCCGAGTCCGCTGGAGGCGCCGGTGAGGAAGACTTTGAGGGGACGCATGGATGGAAGAAGGCTGTCCGAAATGAAAAACGGCTGGTACAGGATACCAGCCGTTCGGCAAACCACCGGCCTGTTCAAGGCCGCCAGTCGGATTTACATCTTCTTCGCCTTCACCTGCTCCACCAGGTAATCCATGGCCTGGATCGCGCCCTGCTTGTTGCCGGTGATCGACGGCGAGGTCACGTACTTGCCCTGCACCACCACGGTCGGCACGCCGTCGATCTTGTAGGCGTCGGCGATCTTGTTGGCGCGCTGGGCGTTGGTGGTCACCGTGAACGAGTTATACGCGTCCAGGAAAGCCTTGCGGTCGACGCCGTTCTTGGCCATGAAGTCGGCGATCTCGTTGCTGTCGAGCAGGCGCTTGCGCTCGACGTGGATGGCGTTGAAGACCTTCATGTTCATGGCGTCGAGCTTGCCGATGGCTTCGAGCGCATAGAAGATCTTGGTGTGCGGCAGCAGGTCGTCGCGGAAGGCGACCGGCACGCGCTTGAACACGACATTGCCGCCCTGCTTCTTGACCCAGGCTTCCAGGTCGGGCTCGAAGTCGAAGCAGTGCGGGCAGCCGTACCAGAAGAACTCGGTGACCTCGATCTTGCCCGGCGTGACCGGTTGCGGCGCCTTCAGGACCTGGTATTCCTTGCCCTCGGTGGGCGCAGCCTGGGACGGCGCGGACATCAGCAGGCCGCCCACGGCGGCGAACATGGCGAACAGTGCGGCGAGTTTCTTCATCTTGGTGCGGCCTTGCGGTTGGGTCGATGAGCGTATGACCGCGGCGGCGGCGTCCGGTTCAGCCCGGGCGCCGCCGCCGCAGTGACAAGGATGTTGCGTTGGTTACGGCGTATTTATGACGCTTTCGTGGCCGGGTGTGCCCCGCCCAGGCGCATAACGCCCGAGCCGGGGTTCCCGCTGACCATTACTGCTTGGTGAAGCGGATCACGGACGCCTCGAAGCCCTGCGACTGCAGCCGCTCGCGCGTCTTGTTCATGTCTTCGATGCGATTGTATGGGCCCATGCGCACGCGGTACATCTTTACGCCGTTGACGTCGCGCTCGGTGATGCGGGCCTCGAAGCCCTGCATCGCCAGGTTGGCTTTCTGGCGGTCGGCGTCGTCGGCCGAGCGGAACGCGCCCACCTGCAGCAGGTAGCCGACCTTGTTGGCGTCGGCCTGGGCGATCTCGGCGATCGGGTCGGACACCGGCTTTTCCGCCGGCTTGGTGGCGACAGGCTTGTCGGCGGGTTTTTCGGCCGGCTTCTCGACGGGCTTCTCCGCCGGGCGGGTGACCGCCACCGGCGGCTCGCCGTTCTGGTGACCGTTCTGCTGGCTTGGCTGGCTCGGCTGGGTGCCCGGCCTGGGTTCTGGCTCGGGCGCCTGGCCCACCGGCTTGGCCGGCGTCTTGCTCCACAGCGGCTTGTTCGGGTCGCTCGGCCCCTGGTCGGCGGGCTGCGCCGGCGGCGGCAGCTGGCTGGCGACGTTGCCCGGCTCGCTCGGCCGCGGCGCGCTCTTCTGCTGGAACGGCGTCGGCGACTTGGTGATGTAGAGGGCGACCACCACGGCGATGGCCAGCCCGACGATCAGCCCGAGCACAAGGCCCAGGAACGTCCCGCCGCGCTGCTGGCTGCGGCGGGCCTTGCGCGCATCGCGCTTGCGTTGCTGTTGCATGAAGTCCTCTTAGGTGATGCCGGGATTATAGGGCCACCTCCGGGCAGCCCTGTGGGTCCCACCGGGCGCCCCGCTGGGCGCCCACCGGGCGTCCGGCTGAACGCCCGTCGATTACATGCGGCGCGGCGCCGAGACGCCGATCACCGCCAGGCCGTTGCGCAGCACCTGGCGTGTCGCGGCCAGCAGCGCCAGCCGGGCGCGCTTGACCGCCTCGTCGTCGACCAGCACGCGGTCGGCATTGTAGAAGGCGTGGAAATCGCCGGCCAGGTCGCGCAGGTAGAAGGCAACCGCATGCGGCGCCAGTTCGGAGGCAGCGTCCGACAGCATGTCGGGGAACTCGGCCAGGCGGCGGGCCAGCGCCTGCGCCTGGGCGCCGGCCTCGGGGCCGGTCACGGCCGACAGGTCGGCGCCGGCCAGCTCGGCCAGGCGGCTCTCCCAGTCGGCGCCGCCCCACGACTCGAAGATCGAGCAGATGCGGGCGTGGGCGTACTGCACGTAGTACACCGGGTTCTCGTCGTTCTGCTTGAGCGCCAGGTCGACGTCGAACACGAACTCGGTATCGGCCTTGCGCGACAGCAGGAAGAAGCGCACCGCGTCGCGGCCGCGCGTGAAGTGCGCCGGCCAGTCGGCCACGCCCTGCTCCAGGCAGCCGCGGATGGTCTCGCAGGTGTCATCCTGGCCGTTGGACCATTCGATCAGGTCGCGCACCGTGACGTACGAGCCGGCGCGCTTGGAGATCTTGACCTCCTCGCCGTTCTTCATCACGGTGACCATCTTGTGCAGCACGTAGTCGGGGTAGCCCTTGGGAATCCCCATGTCCAGGCCCTGCAGGCCGGCGCGCACGCGCGCGATGGTGCCGTGGTGGTCGCTGCCCTGCACGTTGATGACCTTGGTGAAGCCGCGCTCCCACTTGGTGGTGTGGTAGGCCACGTCCGGCACGAAGTACGTGTAGGTGCCGTCGGTCTTCTTCATGACGCGGTCCTTGTCGTCGCCGTCGTCGGTGGTGCGCAGCCACAGCGCGCCTTCGCTCTCGTAGGTCTTGCCCTTGGCGACCAGCGACTGCACCGAGGCCTCGACGCGGCCATCGCTGTACAGCGACGACTCCAGGTAGTAGCGGTCGAACTTGACGCCGAAGGCCTGCAGGTCGATGTCCTGCTCGTTGCGCAGGTAGGTCACGGCGAACTTGCGGATCGAATCGATATCCTCGACGTTGCCCGACGCGGTCACCGGCTCGCCGTCGGAGGCGCTGACGGTCTTGCCGGCGAGGAAATCGGCGGCGATGTCGGCGATGTAGTCGCCGTTGTAGGCCGACTCGGGCCAGCTGGCGTCGCCCGGCTTCAGGCCGCGCGCGCGCGCCTGCACCGACAGCGCCAGGGTCTGGATCTGTACGCCGGCATCGTTGTAGTAGAACTCGCGGTGCACATGGAAGCCCTGCCACGACAGCAGGTTGGCGAGCGCGTCGCCCAGCGCCGCCTGGCGCCCGTGGCCCACGTGCAGCGGGCCGGTCGGGTTGGCCGAGACGAACTCGACCAGTACCTGGCCCTGCACGCCGCGCTCGCGCGCTCCGTAGTGGTCGCCCTCGGCCAGCACCGCGCGCAGCACGTCGGCCTTGGCGGCTGCGGTCAGGCGCAGGTTGATGAAGCCGGGACCGGCGATCTCCATGGCCTCGACCAGGCCCTGCGCGCGCGCATCGGCCTGCACTGCGGCGACGATGCGCTGCGCCAGCTCGCGCGGATTGCTCTTGAGCGCGCGCGCCACCTGCATGGCGATGTTGCAGGCAAGGTCGCCATGGGCGGCCGCCTTGGGCCGCTCGAAAGTGACGGCGGGCAGGGTGGCATCGGCCGGGGCGAGCACGCGCACGGCATCGGTGAACGCGGCGGCGAGATTGGAGGTCTGAACAGGCAGCATGGATGTCGGAAGCCCTGTGGGCAAGTATTCAGGCGCCGCGTAAATGCGGCACCAACTGCGGCACCAACGCCCGAAGCGGCATGTGACGGCAAAGGTACGCCGCACCGCTCAACAGGCATTGAAACAGGCATTGGAATCGGGAACGCGGAATTTTATCAGGTGCTATGCTGACATCATGCGCGAAGATGGCCCCGGGCCACAATCCATGCGGCTTCCCGCCCCCGGGAACGCCGTCCCCTGCATGTCCGGAAAAGGAAACCACACCATGCTGATCACCTTCAAATCCCACGCTGCGCAAGACCTGATCATGATGAAGGATCTGGCCATCACGCTGCTGGGCATCATCGGCAAGCATCTCGGGGAACGGGGGGTGATCACCGTCGAAGAACTGCCGCGCGCGATCCAGAAGCTGGAAGCGGCAGTGACCGACGCGCGCCGCGACCATCCCGCCGGCACGGCCGTGGAAGGCAAGTCGGGAGTCGATGAAGACGAGGAAGAGCCGCTGCACCTGGGGCAGCGCGCCTATCCCTTCCTGGACATGCTGCGCGCCTCGCAGCGGGAAGGGACCAACGTCCTGTGGGGGGTGTAGCCCGAAGGCAAGGCAGCCCCGGGCGCGCCGCCGCACGCGCGGCGCGCACAAAAAAAGACGCCCGGCACCGAGTTGGGTTGCCGGGCTTCCGGACGAGGGCGCCGGAAAGGGGGGAATGCTTTTCAGGGGCCCCGCCGCGCGGGGCCCGGTGCCGCCAGTCCTACTCCTCTTCGTGGTGGCGGCCGTTGGCCAGTAGCACACCGAGCAGCGCACCGATGGCAGCGGCAATCGCCACCGCCTTGAGTGGCGAATCGACGACCCGCTGGCGCGAGTGTTCGACCGCACCGTCCATCCGTTCGCGGGCGCGCATCATGCCGTCGGTGGTCTGGTCGCGCAGCCGGTGCGCCATCTCGCTGGCACGGTCGCGCAGCCGCTGGCCGGCACGCAGGCTCTCGGCCGAGCCTTCCCGCGCCAGCACTTCGATGGTGTGCTCCAGCTGGGCGATCAGCGCCTTGACCTCGCCGGAAACCGGCGCAGCGGCCTCGCGCGAATCGCGCGCTGCGTGCTTGAGATGGCGGATGGCGCTGTCGGCACTGTCGGACAAGTGGTTCAGTTCCTTCCGGACTTTGGGGTTCTGGGTCAGCATAGGGTCTCCTCAGGTTGCGATCGGCACAGGAGCCGGCGCGTGGCCGGCGCTATCGCCTGCGGACCAGTCCCATCACCGCGGCCACCAGTGCCACGACCAGGAAGATGAAGAACAGGATCTTGGCGATTTCCACGGCGCCGGCAGCGATACCGCCGAAGCCGAAGATCGCCGCGATCAGGGCGATGACGAAAAATACGAGTGCATAGTGCAGCATGGCTAGGCTCCCGAAGATGGCTGACCGGGCCGGCACTGGCCCGGAGCCCAAGTGAAGACTTGCGCCACAAGGTGCAAGCTCATAGCCTCATCGTAGGAAGCCAGCCGCCGCGCCAATACCGACAGCGAGCCGATTCCGCTGTCAGCCGAGTCCTACAGCATGGCAGTAGGGGTGCGGCACGCCCGACGCATCAAGGTTGACCCATGCGGATCGATGTGATCCCATGAGCGCTCCCTGGCGCCGCACGGGCAGGCAGCGCACCCCAACCACAGGAAAGATGCCCCCATGTTCAAGCAGTCATTTCTTCCTCACACGCTGTTGCTCGCGGGCGGCATCGTGCTGACGCTGGCGGTGCTGGTGGCGTCGGAAACCGGCAATATCCGCCTGCGCGAAAGCTACACCGACGTAATCCGCTCGCAGCGCGTGCAGACCGAGCTGGCCGCGCTCAACGGCGAGCTGGTCAACGCCGAGGCTGGCCAGCGCGGCTTCCTGCTGACCGGCAAGGAAAGCTACCTCGAGCCCTACTACAAGGGGCTGCCGCGCATCGCCGAGCTGATGGCGCAGATCCGCGCGGACTATGCCAACGACCCGGAGGGGCTGAAGATGTTCGGCGACACCTCCAAGCTGATCAACAGCAAGCTCAACGAGATGGCGCTGACGCTGGTCTATGGCAAGCGCGACCTGGAAGTGGCGCTGGACCTGGTCCGCACCGACTACGGCAAGCAGACCATGGACAACGCGCGCCGCGGGCTCGACCAGCTGCAGGCGCGCGAGGCGGGCTCGGTCTCGCACCGGCTGGAAGGCGCCGAGAACGATGTGCAGCTGTCGCGCTACGGCATCGGCCTGCTGACCGCGATCAACATCATCCTGCTGCTCGCGGTCGGCGTGGGCCACGCCAAGCGCCTGTCCATGGCCGAGGCGGTGCGCGCGCAGCTGGAAGAGGAAAGCGCCAAGCTCGACCGCAAGGTGCGCGCGCGCACGCGCCAGCTGTCTGCGCTGGCGGCTCACCTTCAGCGCGTTACCGAAGACGAGAAAACCCGGCTGGCGCGCGAGCTGCACGACGAGCTGGGTGCGATCCTGACCGCCATCAAGCTCGACCTGCACTGGGTGCGCCGCCAGATCCAGCAGGCGCATCCGCAAGGCGCCGAGCGCCTGACGCGGGTGATGCTGCACGTCGACCAGGGCATCCAGATCAAGCGCCGCCTGATCGAGGACCTGCGCCCCACCGTGCTGCTCAACCTCGGCCTGCGCGCCGCGGTGTGCCAGCTGGTGGAGGAAGTCGGCGCGCGCAACAGCTGGGAAACCGAAGTCAGCGTGCCCGAGGACCTGCCGGCGCTGCGCGACGAAGCGGCGATCGCGCTGTACCGGATCGTGCAGGAATCGCTGACCAATGCCAGCAAGTACTCGGAAGCCAGGCGCGTCGAGGTCTGCCTGGCGTGCCGCGGCGAGCTGCTGACGCTGACCGTGCGCGACGACGGCAAAGGCCTGCCGCCCGACTTCGACGCCGGCAGCATCGCCGGCCACCACGGCCTGCTCGGCATGGAGCAGCGCGTCACCGCGCTGGGCGGCAGCATGAAGATCGACTCGTCGGCGCACGCGGGCGTGCGCATCCACATCGAGGTGCCGCTGACGGCATCCGTGCTGGCGCCGGCGGAAGAGCCGGAAGGCGAAGAGCCTGCACGCGCCTGATGGGTGCTGCCTGAAGGATAGCCAGGAGGATCAGGACGCCGCCGCCGCGTGCTCCTCGATCACGCGGAACACCTGCTCCAGCTCGAGCGACTTGTCGAAGAAATAATCGGCACCCGCCTCGGCGCACTGTCTGCGGTACATCTGCACCTCGGCGTGGTTGGTATAGACGATGCGCACGGTGTCCGTGCCTTTGCGCTGCATCGCGCGCAGCACATTGATGCCGTTGCCCTGGCGCAGCTGCAGGTCGACGATGGCGACGTCGTACTTGCCGGCATCGAGCAGGCGCACGGCCATGGCCTCGGTGTCGGCCCAGTCCACGTTCTCGATGAACGGGAAATCCTTCAGGTATTCGAGCAGCATGCCTCGCAGGACCGCCGAGTCTTCGATCAGCAGTATGCTCAGCGCCCGGTAGGAAGTGTTCGAAGCCTGCTCCGACATGTTCTGGTTTGCGGGCCCGGTCCGGTGCGATCCGCCGCAGGCCGCGATGCGGCCCGCGGCCTGCCGCTACTCGACCAGGCCGTTCTTGATGGCGTAGTAAGTCAGGTCAGCGTTGGTCTTCATGCCCATTTTCTCCAGGATGCGGGAACGATAGGTACTGACGGTCTTGACGCTGAGAAACAATTCGTCGGCGATCACCGACACCGACTGCCCGCGCGAGAGCTTGCAGAAGATCTGGAACTCGCGCTCGGACAGCATCTGGTGCACCGGCTGCTCGGTCGGCTTGTCGAGCCCGCCGATCAGCAGGTCGGCCACCGTGGCGCTGACATAGCGGCGTCCCTGCGCCACCGTGCGGATGGCCTTGACCAGATCGTCGGGGGCACTTTCCTTGGTCAGGTAGCCTGAAGCACCGGCACGGATCAGGTTGATGGCGTACTGGTCTTCCGGGTAGGTGGACAGGATCAGCACCGGCAGTTCAGGCTTGCGTTGCCGGATCAGCTTGAGCACGTCGATGCCGTTGCGGTCGGGCATCGAGATATCCAGCACCAGCACATCGTATTCGGCGTCACGCAGCCGAGCCATGACTTCGTCGCCGCTGCCGGCTTCGCCAGTCACCTGGATGTCGGGCTCGTCGGAAATGAACTGTCGCAGCCCGGCACGCACAATCTCGTGATCGTCAGCGATCAGGACGCGGATCATGAGGGGCTCCACGGGGTTGAACGGACCGGCACATTGCCCGGTGCAGTCGGGTGCAGGCGGAACCGCTTGCGTTGCTGTCATTGTAGTGCCGGCCGGGCGCTGGGGCTGTCGGTGTCAGGCTGACATGATGCACGGCCACAACGCGTAGAGCGCACATGGAGGGGCCCGCGGGTCAACGGCAGGAGGCATGGCGTACAAAAGCAAAGCGGGACGGCCTGGAGTCCGTCCCGCTTTGCTGCGGCGCGTCAGGCCCTGAGAATCAGGGCATCAGAGCCTGCGCGCCTGTGCCGGCTGGCGGCGAGCTTACTGCACCTTCGCGCCGGCCTCGGCGCCCACGCTGGCGTCTGCCTTGGACTTCTTGGCCGACTTGGTGGTGTTCTTGCCGTGCTTGGCCTTGCTGCCGGCTTCGGCCTTGGCATCGGCCGACGTGCTGGCGCCCTTCTCGACCGCCGCACCGGCGGTGGACAGGCCCTTGTCAGCCGCGAAGCCCGCTGCCGACACGCCCTTGTCGGTTGCCGCACCCGCGGTCGACAGGCCCTTCTCGGCGGCGCTGGTGACGCCGGTGGCGGCGCTGCCCGCGGTATTCAACGCACCCTGCGTGGCGGCCGAGGGCGAGGGCGCGGTCACCGATGCGCCGACGTCGGCCTTCGCGCCGGCGCCCACACCAGTACCTTGTGCCATGGCCAGCGAGGAAGCGGCGGCGATCGACAGGGCGGACAGGGAGAGCAGCAGTTTCTTCATGGACAGACTCCTTTCAGGATGCCCCGCGGCGAAACATTCGTCGCGGTGTTCACGCGCTGGTGTTTGCGTGAATCGAGCCCTCAGTCTAGGGATCGCACCTGCACCGGTCTGTGAGGGATTGAAAGGCTCTGTAAGGAGTTGTGAGGCGTCGGATACGCCGCTGCAACCAGGCCGGGAAGCCGTTGCACGGGGAAATTCCCTGTGACATCAACGGGCTGGCGGCAGGATCGCGCGGCCGTGGCCGGCGCCCTGCCGTCGCACCCCGTTACAGGTTGGGCGCGAGCGCGCGCTCCAGCGTGGCGCGTTCTTCATGGCGGCGCGCCACCATGTCGTCGAGCTGGTCCTGGCCGATCTTGCCGATGGTGAAGTAGGTCGACTCGGGATGCGCCAGGTAGAAGCCGCTCACCGAAGCGGCCGGCGTCATTGCCAGAGACTCGGTGATGCCCATGCCGATCTCGGCCGCGTCGAGGAACTCGAACATCGGGCCCTTGACGGTGTGCTCCGGGCAGGCCGGATAGCCGGGCGCGGGACGGATGCCGCGGTAGGACTCGGCGATCAGCTGCTCGTTGCTCAGCTGCTCGGCCGCGTCGTAGCCCCACAGGTCCTTGCGCACGCGCTCGTGCAGGCATTCGGCGAAGGCTTCGGCCAGGCGGTCGGCCAGCGCCTTCAGCATGATCGCGCTGTAGTCGTCGTGGTCGGCCTCGAACTGGGCTTCCTTCTTGTCGACGCCGAGGCCCGCGGTGACGGCAAACATGCCCACGTAGTCGGCGATGCCGCTGTCCTTCGGGGCGACAAAGTCCGCCAGGCAGCGGTTGGGGCGGCGCACGCCATCGACCACCGGGCGCTCGCTCTGCTGGCGCACGTTGTGCCAGGTCAGCGCGACCTTGCTGCGGGTCTCGTCGGTGTAGATCTCGATATCGTCGTCGTTGACGGTGTTGGCCGGCAGCAGCGCGATCACGCCGTTGGCCGTCAGCCAGCGGCCCTGGATCAGGCGCGACAGCATGGCCTTGCCGTCCGAGAACACCTTGCGCGCCGACTCGCCGACGATCTCGTCGTTGAGGATATCGGGGAATTTGCCGGCGAGGTCCCAGGTCTGGAAGAACGGGCCCCAGTCGATGTAGTTGGCCAGTTCCGCCAGGTCGTAGTTGCGGAACACGCGGCGGCCGACGAACTTGGGCCTGGGCGGCACGTAGCCGCTCCAGTCGATCGGCGTCTTGTTGGCGCGCGCCTGCGCCAGCGTCACCATCGGCGTGGCCTTCTTGCTGGCGTGCTGGGTGCGGATGCGGTCGTAGTCGGCCTTCAGTTCGTCCAGGTACTTCGCCGCCCCTTCATCGGACAGCAGGCTCGACGCCACGCTGACCGAACGCGAGGCGTCAGGCACGTACACCACCGGCCCTTCGTAGTTGGGCGCGATCTTGACCGCGGTATGCACGCGCGAGGTGGTGGCGCCGCCGATCAGCAGCGGGATCTTCTTCACGCGGAAGTAGTCGTCGCGCTGCATCTCCGATGCGACGTAGGCCATTTCTTCCAGCGACGGCGTGATCAGCCCCGACAGGCCGACGATGTCCGCGCCCTCGACCTTGGCCTTGGCCAAGATCTCGTTGCACGGGACCATCACGCCCATGTTGACGACCTCGAAGTTATTGCACTGGAGCACCACCGACACGATGTTCTTGCCGATGTCATGCACGTCGCCCTTCACAGTGGCGATCACGATCTTGCCGCGCGCGCGCACATCGCCGCCGGCCTCGGCCAGCAGGCGCTTTTCTTCCTCGATGAAGGGCAGCAGGTGCGCCACCGCCTGCTTCATCACGCGCGCGCTCTTGACCACCTGCGGCAGGAACATCTTGCCGGCGCCGAACAGGTCGCCGACGATGTTCATGCCGTCCATCAGCGGGCCCTCGATCACCTCGATCGGGCGGCCGCCGCGCGCGGCGACCTGCTGCCGGACTTCCTCGGTGTCTTCGACGATGAAGGTGGTGATGCCATGCACCAGCGCATGCGCCAGGCGTTCGCCCACGGGCACCGGCTGCTCGGGCGTGCCGCGCCAGGCCAGGTTTTCTTCCTTCTTCGCGCCGCCGCCCTTGTAGCGGTCGGCGATTTCCAGCAGGCGATCGGTGGAATCCTCGCGGCGATTGAGCACCACATCTTCCACGCGCTCGCGCAACTCGGGATCGAGCTGGTCATACACGCCGAGCTGGCCGGCGTTGACGATGCCCATGTCCATGCCCGCGCCGATCGCGTGGTACAGGAAAACGGTGTGGATCGCCTCGCGCACCACGTCGTTGCCGCGGAACGAGAACGACACGTTGGACACGCCGCCGCTCACCTTGGCGTATGGCAGGTTCTGCTTGATCCAGCGCGTGGCTTCGATGAAGTCCACGGCGTAGTTGTTGTGTTCCTCGATGCCGGTCGCGACCGCGAAGATATTCGGGTCGAAGATGATGTCTTCCGGCGGGAAGCCGACTTCATTGACCAGGATGTCGTAGCTGCGCTTGCAGATCTCGGTCTTGCGCTCGAAGGTATCGGCCTGGCCCTTCTCGTCGAAGGCCATCACCACGCTGGCCGCGCCGTAGCGGCGAATCAGTTCGGCGTGGTGGCGGAACTGTTCCTCGCCTTCCTTCAGCGAGATCGAGTTCACCACCGGCTTGCCCTGCACGCACTGCAGGCCGGCCTCGATCACGTCCCACTTGGACGAGTCGATCATGATCGGCACACGCGCAATGTCCGGCTCTGAGGCGATCAGGTTCAGGAAGCGAACCATCGCGGCCTTCGAGTCCAGCATGGCCTCGTCCATGTTGATGTCGATGATCTGCGCGCCGTTCTCGACCTGCTGGCGGGCCACCGCCAGCGCCTCGTCGAACTGGCCGTTCAGGATCATGCGCGCGAAGGCCTTGGAGCCGGTCACGTTGGTGCGCTCGCCGACGTTGACGAACAGCGTGTCGTCGTCGATGGTGAAGGGCTCGAGGCCGGACAGGCGCATCGGGCGCGGGGGCAGATTGTTCTCGCTCATGTTCTCGGGCTCCGGCTCAGGCGGCGTCGCGGTACTGGCCGGGCCAGGTGCGGGGTTTCTTGTCGGCCACGCGCTGGGCAATGGCGGCGATGTGCTCGGGGGTGGTGCCGCAGCAGCCGCCCACCAGGTTCACCAGCCCGGAAGCGGCGAATTCCTCGACCAGCGAAGACGTGACTTCCGGCGTTTCGTCGAAGCCCGTATCGCTCATCGGGTTCGGCAAACCCGCGTTCGGGTAGCACGACACCGCGGCGTCGCACACCTTGGCCAGCTCGGCGATATACGGGCGCATCAGCGTGGCGCCCAGCGCGCAGTTCAGCCCGAAGGTGACCGGCCTGGCGTGGCGCAGGCTGTTCCAGAATGCTTCCACGGTCTGGCCCGACAGGATCCGGCCCGAGGCATCGGTCACGGTGCCGGAGATCATCACCGGCACGCGTTCGCCGGTGTCCTCGAACAGCTGGTCGATGGCGAACAGCGCGGCCTTGGCATTGAGCGTATCGAAGATGGTCTCGACCAGGAACACGTCGGCGCCGCCTTCAAGCAGCGCCTTGCCCTGCTCGTAGTAGGACTGGCGCAGTTCCTCGAAGGTGACGTTGCGCGCGCCGGGGTCGTTCACGTCGGGCGAGATGCTGGCGGTCTTGGGCGTCGGGCCGAAGGCGCCGGCGACGAAGCGCGGCTTGTCGGGCGTACTGTACTTGTCGCAAGCGGCGCGCGCCAGGCGCGCGGCCTCGACGTTCATCTCGTACGCCAGATCCGCCATCTTGTAGTCTTCCTGCGCCACGCGCGTGGCGCCGAAGGTATTGGTCTCGATCAGGTCGGCGCCGGCGGCCAGGTACTGCTCGTGGATCTCGCTGATGACCTGCGGGCGCGTCAGCAGCAGCAGTTCGTTATTGCCCTTCACGTCCACCTTGTGTTCGGCGAAGCGCTCGCCGCGGTAGTCGGCCTCGGTCAGCTTGTAGCGCTGGATCATGGTGCCCATGGCGCCATCCAGGATTAGGATGCGTTCTTGCAGCAGCCGGGGCAGCTCGGCAGCCCGGGTGTAGGGGCGCGGTGCGGCCGCGCGGGATTCAGGGGCACTCATGGCGGGGAACTCTGGAAAGGCGGCCGGCGCGATCGTGGATCGGCGGCGGGCGCTGCTGGGGCCGATGCTGGCCAAGAGCAGCGATTTTATCAGGTGTATCAAGGCCTTGCGGTTGCCTGTCGGGCCGATGGCGGCCTACACTGAGAGGCGCAACCGTCACCATTCCGGCCATTCCGCGTCCTTTGCGCGCCCCTTGTCCCCGCCGACCATGCAACACCTGTCCCCCGCCGACGCCAGCGACCTGCTGGCGCAATCGCCCGACACGCTCTTCATCGACTGCCGCAGCGAGATGGAATACCTGTTCGTCGGCCATCCCAAGGGTGCGCACAACGTCCCCTGGAACGACGGCCCCGACTGGGAGGTCAACCCGCATTTCGTGCAGATGGTGAAGAAGCTGGCCGGGCATGTGTCGGCGCGGCCGGTGCTGCTGATCTGCCGCAGCGGCAACCGTTCGGCGGCGGCGGCGCGGGCGCTGGAGGGCGCGGGCTTTGCCAATGTCTACAACGTGCTGCACGGTTTCGAGGGGGATCTGGACGGGCAGCGCCACCGCAATACGCTCAACGGCTGGCGCCACGACGGCCTGCCGTGGGAGCAGTACTGAACCGCCGCCCAATAAAAACGCCCGCCGGGGCGGGCGCGATGGCATTGCCGCCGGCCGTGGCCGGCGGCAATGGAAAGCCGCTCAATGCATGACCAGCGGATGCGTCATCACGTTGTCGAACTTGGCGAGGAAGTCATCGACCTCTTCCACTGATGGCTCGCTTTCGATCAGGCGCTTGACGTCGGCGCGGAAGCTTTCAGCCAGGTGCCCGCCGAGGAAAATCTCGCGCTTCAGGTTCTTGTCGACGATTTCATAGCCGCCAAATTCGAGCGGCGCTTGCTCGACATCCGCACCGAACTCGACGATGCAGTAATTGTCGCTGTTGTAGATCATTTGCATGGCACACCTCCTGGGCGTCATGGTTGGGCGGCTTGCCCTTGTGATTCTTGCCTCGTCGATGTTGCCGTGAGGGGGCGCCGCGGCTTTACCTCCAAACTTGGGGTGACCCGCGCGAAATCAAGGCTTGGCAGGATTTAGCCGGTCACTGCGTTGCCACGTCATTGCTGCCTACATAGATTGGGCATCGTCCTTTGCAACAAGTTTCTTGAGCCTGGCGCATCAGTGTGTTGTCTGTCACGGAACGTCGCACTGGCCGCCGCACGCCGCATTGCCGAGGAACGCGTCCAGTGCCGCGTGGAAGCGTTCGGGCTGCTCCACATGCACCAGGTGCGCCGCCTGCGGCATTACTTCCAGCCGGGCGCCTCGGATGGCGGCCGCAATGCTCTGCGCCATTGCCACGGTCGCGCCCTGATCGTTCTCTCCTGCTACTACCAGCGTAGGACAATGGATACGGGAAAGCGCGCCGGCGAGATCGAAAGCCATGATCGCCTCGGCCACGCCCACATAGCCGCGCACCGGCGTGGCCACCAGCATGGCGTGGATGCGCGCCACCGCATCGGGATGGGCGGCGCGGAAGGCCGGCGTCAGCCAGCGCTCCAGCGTGGCATGGGCCAGGCCGGCCATGCCGTGCGCCTCGGCCTGGCCGATGCGGTTGTGCCACATCGGGTGCGCTTCCATCGGGGTCTGGCTGTTGGTGGCCACCAGCGCCAGCGACAGCAGCCGCTCCGGATGGCGCAACCCCAGCGTCTGCCCGATCATGCCGCCGACCGAAATGCCGCAGAAGTGGGCCTGGGGGATTTCCAGCGCGTCCATCACCGCGATCACATCGTCCGCCAGCCGGGTCATGGTGTAAGGGCCCAGCGGCGCCTCGCTGCCGCCATGCCCGCGCAGGTCGGGGCGCACCACGCGGTAGCGCGATGCCAGGTGGGCGGCGGTCTGGTCCCACAGCGCATGGCTGGCGGCCAGCGCATGGGCCAGGATCACCCAAGGTCCGTCGGTGCCGTCGATGCGCACGTAAAGCTCGGCGCCGTCGGCATGGACGCGGTGCGTTTCGGCGGGTGGCGTGGCAACTGTCATGGCGGGGCTCCTGTCAGTAAGAATGCGCCAAACGCGGCGGCGTTGACCCGGGCGAGACGCTTTTTAACGATTGTTGACATTCGCCCGCTGGTTACCGGTGGTGATCGACCCCGGCGAACGGCCCGTGGCTATTGCCCGCCGTTGCCGCGGTACACCAGTTCGATCTGGGTGCCGTCGGGCTCGGTCTGCCGCAGCCGCACCGGCATCCAGCCCAGCGATTGCGCAAGCCACAACTCGACCCGGCGACGGTCATTGGCGCGGCGCGGCAGCCGCACGAAGTGCTTCGCACGTACCATGCCATTGCCCGTATCGAAATCCTCTTCTCCAACATACTGCACTTGCATCGGTTCCACATCGCGCGTATCGGCAACCTGGAACGTTTCCGTCACACCGGGGGTGACATAGCGTTGCGGATTGCCACGCACCAGGCCGACCAGCTGCAGGAACACGCTGAAGCGATCCTGGGCCCCGGGCGGGAATGGCGACTGCGCGCCGTTGCGCAGCGTGGCGATGCCGGCGGCGGTGTCAAAGCGCGATGACTCGGCCTTGTTGCGCCGGTGCTCTTCGTAGCGTTCCGGCAACAGTCCCTGCTCGGACAGCGCACCGTTGCTCTGGAACGCGAAGCGGAACCACAGCACGCGCGTTTCCACCGCGAGCCGGTAGCGGCGGCCGTCGTGCTCCCAGCGGATCAGGCCATCGGGGTTCTGCACGCCGTTGACAAAGCTGGCGTAGTGGTACGTGGCGGGCGGCGGCGCGCTGTAGACGACGCCGTCGACGCCGCCCTGCGGACCGCCGGAAGGCGCCGGCGCGGGCGCGGCGGGTGGTGTTGGCGCCGCTCCGGTGCCGCCTGGACCGGTTGCCATCTCGGCCGGGCCTTGCGGGCTGGTCGCCAACGGCGGGGCTGGCGGCTCAGGCTCGGGCGCCGGGACCGGCGCCGCGGCTTTCGGGCGCGGCTGTGGCGCGGGGCGCGGCCTCGGCTGGGCCGGTGGCCTGGGCGGCGGCAGCAGGACCGCCTCCAGCGTGGGTGTGTTGCTGGTGTCGAACGGGATCAGCGGCCCCGGCATGCGCAGGAATCCCACCACCGCCAGCACGTGCACAAGTACCACCAGCGCAACCACGATCACCCAGCGCCGACGGCGCCAGACGGGGGTATCCGCGCCCGGGCGGGCGCGAGGACTAGGGCTGGCCGGTTTCTCCGGCCGGGGGGACGGCACCAAGGTAGCCGAGTTCCGATGAGAGCTGTTGGGCGATATCGCGTACGCGACGATCCATCGTACCGCCCCATTCTGCATCGAACAGGCTCTGCGCGCCCAGTACGATTAACCCCATGGCGAGGTGGCCGTTGGCATCGAACACCGGCATAGAGAATGCATTGATGCCCGGCAGCACGCCGCCGAGCGTGCGCGCGGCGCCGTGCGCGCGGACTTCGGCGCAGATCGCGTCGTATTCGGACAGCGACGCCGGCATGTCCGGCACCGCGCCGTTGCCGCGCGCGCCCAGCTCGCGCTCGATCAGCGGCAGGGTCTGCTTGCGCGGCAGGTAGGCACCGTAGAGACGGCCGGTGGCGGAATTGAGCATTGGCATCACGTCGCCCAGGCGCAGGCTCACGGTGACGGGGTGGCTGGATTCCTCCCAGTGCACGATAGTCGGGCCGTGGTTGCCCCATACGGCGATGCCGGCGGTCAGGTCCATCTCGTCGCGCAGCTGCGACAGGATCGGCCGCGCCTTCTTGACCGGATCGAGCCGGTTGAGGCCGGCCAGCCCCAGCTGCAGCGCGAACGGGCCCAGGTCGTAGCGGCCGCTGACGGGGTCCTGCGCCACCGTGCCCAGCCGCATGAAGCTGACCAGGTAGCGGTGCGCCTTGGCCGGGTTCATGCCGGCGGCGGCGGCGAGGTCGCGCAGCATCATCGCGCGCGGCGACGCCGCGAGGGCCTGGAGCAGCTTGAAGCCCACTTCGATGGACTGGATGCCGGAGCGCAGCTTGGCGTCGTCTTCTTCGTTTTCAGCAATGCGTGACATGGCCGGCGGCAGGGGGGCAGAGGGAATTGGGACCAGGAAATCGGCGCCCGGAGACCCGGGCAAGTTCGTAGGTAAATTTACTATAGCGAAATCGATTTACCAATTTTTAAGCCATCGGTAGACTTCCTTCGCAACAGACCCGGCGGCGCGCGTGTCGATGCCCGCCAAGCCGGGCCCCTTTTTAACACGGAGACTACCGATGCGCCCCCTGCGTCCCTTCCCTGGGCGTCGCCATGCCCATTTCATGCTCGCCGCCATGGCTGCCGCCGGCGCCCTGTTCACCGCCAGCGCGCCCGCGCATGCCGATGACTGGCCCGCCCAGCCGATCCGCTGGGTCGTGCCCTACCCGGCCGGCGGCGGCACCGATGTGGTGGCGCGCACCGTGGCCCAGGCGATCACGCCGGGGCTGGGCAAGCAGGTGGTGATCGACAACCGCCCGGGCGCCGCCACCATCGTCGGCGCCGATGCTGTCGCCCACGCCAAGCCCGATGGCTACACCGTGCTGACCGCCGACACCGCCACGCTTGCAGCCAATCCGTCGCTGTACAAGAAGCTGCCGTACAACCCCGAGAAGGACTTCGTTTATATCGGCCAGCTGGCGCGCTTCCCGCTGGTGCTGGTGGCCACTCCCAAGTTCCCGGCGCGCACCCTGCAGGAAGCCATCGAATACGCGCGGAAGAACCCCGGCAAGGTCAACTTCGCCTCGCCCGGCGCGGGCAGCCCCCACCACCTGGCCATGGAGCTGTTCATGGACCAGGCCAGGGTCAAGATGACGCACGTGCCCTACAAGGGCGCGGCACCGGCGGTGCAGGACCTGCTCGCCGGCCAGGTCGACCTGATGTTCCTTGACCTGGCCTCGGGCCAGCAGAACGTGAGCGCCGGCAAGCTGCGCGCGCTGGGCGTGGCCACGCCGAAGCGGCTGGCGGTGCTGCCAGGCGTGCCGACCGTGGCCGAAGGCGGCGTGAGCAACTTCGAGGCCTACGCCTGGCAAGGCCTGGTGGCGCCGGCGGGCACGCCCAAGGCGGTGGTCACGCGGCTGAACGCCGAGCTGGTCAAGGCGCTGAAGACGCCCGAGGTGCAGACGAAGCTGGAAGGCGTGGGGGTCGAGGCGGTGTCGAGCACGCCCGAGGAATTCGCTGCCTACGCGCGCGCTGAAGCCGAGCGCTGGGGCAAGCTGATCAAGGCCAAGGGCATCACGGTCGACTAAGCCACCCGCAGGGGCGCGCAGCGTGGCGCGGTAGACTAGCGGGCGCTGCGTCCGCCGCGCGGGCGCCCCGCTCTCTACCGCATCGCATCCCATGAAACTCGCAACCCTGAAGGACGGTTCGCGCGACGGCCAGCTGGCGGTCGTGTCGCGCGACCTGAAGCAAGCCCACTTCGCCACCGACATCGCCGGCAAGCTGCAGACCGCGCTGGACGACTGGCATTTCTACGCGCCGCAGCTGCAGGACCTGTACGACGCGCTCAACACCGGCCGCGCGCGCCATCCGTTCGCGTTCAACCCCAGGGACTGCATGGCGCCGCTGCCGCGCGCCTACCAGTGGGCCGACGGCTCGGCCTACGTCAACCATGTCGAACTGGTGCGCAAGGCGCGCGGCGCCGAAATGCCGCCCGAGTTCTGGACCGACCCGCTGATGTACCAGGGCGGCTCGGACGACTTCCTCGGCCCGCACGATGACATCGTGTGCGCCAGCGAAGCCTTCGGCATCGACTTCGAGGCCGAGGTCGCGGTCATCACCGGCGACGTGAAGATGGGTGCCACGCCCGAACAGGCCGGCGAAGCCATCCGCCTGGTGCTGCTGGCCAACGACGTCTCGTTGCGCAACCTGATCCCCGCGGAACTGGGCAAGGGCTTCGGCTTCTTCCAGAGCAAGCCGGCGACCGCCTTCTCTCCGGTCGCCGTCACGCCCGACGAGCTGGGCGAGGCCTGGCGCGAGCGCAAGGTACACCTGCCGATGACGGTGCACTGGAACAGCAGGAAGGTCGGCCAGCCCGACTGCGGCACCGACATGGTGTTCGACTTCGGCCAGCTGATCGCGCATATCTGCAAGACCCGCAACGTGCGCGCCGGCAGCATCGTCGGCTCGGGCACGATCTCCAACGTCGACCGCAAGAAGGGCTACTGCTGCATCGCCGAGAAGCGCATGCTCGAGACCATCGACGACGGCAAGCCCGCCACCGAGTTCATGAAGTTCGGCGACGCGGTCAAGATCGAGATGTTCGACGCGCAGGGGCATTCGGTGTTCGGGGCGATCGACCAGCTGGTGGCCGCGCCCTGAGCCGGCAACTGAGCCGGCCGCGCCTGTCGGCAAGGGTGCGCCGGATGTGCATATAATTGACCGACCGATCGGTTGGTAAATCCACGATGCACCCGGCGCGGCCGCGCGCCACTCACCTGACAGGCCCCCCATGACTGCCCCGAACGACGCCTCTTCCACCGAACTTTCCGAACGCTACGCGCGCTACCGCGCGCTGACGCTGCGCCGCCACGGCCCCATCCTCGAGGTCGTCATGGGCGCGGCGCAGTCGGCCAACCAGAAGCTGGCCACGGCCGACGCCAACATGCACCGCGAGCTGGCCGAGATCTGGCGCGACGTCTCCGCCGATCCCGACATCCGTGTGGCGCTGATCCGCGGAGAGGGCAAGGGCTTCTCCGCCGGCGGCGACCTGGCGCTGGTGGAAGACATGGCCAACGATTTCGAGACCCGCACGCGCGTGTGGCACGAAGCGCGCGACCTGGTCTACAACGTCATCAACTGCGACAAGCCGGTGGTCTCGGCGATGCATGGCCCGGCCGTCGGTGCCGGCCTGGTGGCAGGGCTGCTGGCCGATATCTCGATCGCCTCGAAGACCGCGCGCATCGTCGACGGCCATACCCGGCTGGGCGTGGCCGCGGGCGACCATGCCGCGATCGTGTGGCCGCTGCTGTGCGGAATGGCCAAGGCCAAGTACTATCTGATGCTGTGCGAGTCGGTCAGCGGCGAAGAGGCCGAGCGGATCGGCCTGGTCTCGCTGGCGGTGGAAGAGGACGAACTGGTGGCGCGTGCCTTCGAGGTAGCCAACCGGCTGGCGGCGGGGTCGCAGACAGCGATCCGCTGGACCAAGTACGCCCTCAACAACTGGCTGCGCATGGCCGGTCCCGCTTTCGATACCTCGCTGGCGCTCGAATTCATGGGCTTTGCCGGCCCCGACGTGCACGAAGGCATGGCGAGCCTGCGCCAGAAGCGGCCGCCACAATTCAGGTAACGACGACGCAGCCGCGCGGCCCGCATCCGGGCGCGAGGGCTGCGCCGCACACGGAGCACGCGACCATGTTCGGACAGATTCCCGATTTCACCAACGGCTTCGACTTCATGCGCCGCCTGTGGGGTGGCAGCGCCGGCATGTCCGGCGGCCTGATGCCCGGGCTGCAGGCGATGACGCCGCCGATGGACCTGGATGACCTCGACAAGCGCATTGCCGACCTCAAGGCAGTGGAGAGCTGGCTGCAGCTGAACACCAACCTGCTGCGCACCACGATCCAGGGCCTGGAGGTGCAGCGCGCCACGCTGGTGGCGCTGCAGACCTTCGGCAACGCGCTCTCGCCCGACGCCATGCAGTCGGCAATGGAAAACGTGGCGCGGGCCGCCAATGCGCCGAGCGCAGCGCCACCGCAGCGCGCCGGCGCCGACACCGGCGCAGGTTCCGGCACCACCAGGCCCCGCGAAGAAGCACACGCGGCGCAGGCCGGCGCCGAGCCGGAGCCGGCTCCCGAGCCGTCGGCCGAGGCAGCGCCAGACGCTGCACCCGAAGGCGCACCCAACGCCGCGCTGTGGTGGGACCTGCTGCAGCACCAGTTCAGCCAGATCGCCAGCAGCGCAGCCGCGGCCAGCATCGCGCCGTTCAACATGGGCGCCTTCGGCGCCGGCGGCATGCCGGCACAGCCGGGGGCCGCGCCGGACGGCGGGTCCGCGGCCAAAGCCACCTCACGCAAGGCCGCTGGCAACGGCAACGGCGCCAGGGCGAGCGCCACGGCAAAGAGCGGCGCCACGAGTGCGGCCAAGTCGGGGACCAAGGCTGCGGCCAAGCCCGCTGCAAAGAAAACTGCCGCAAAGAAGCCCGCTGCAGGCAAGACGGCCAAACCCACGCCCACCGGCAACCACGCCGCCAAGGACGACGACAACGGCGGCGACGAATGACGCAACTGCGGACGCAACTGCGGACGCAACTGCGCACCGCCTGACCTGTCGCTACGCAGCGCCTTCCCCCATGCACCGCGAGCCCCTGCCGGGACACCATCCGACCCCGCACAACGGCCCTGGCGTCCCTGGCGCGCCTAACGGCCCCAATCCCAACGCCACCGCGCTGATCATGATGGGCGGCGGCGCGCGCGCCGCCTACCAGGCTGGCGTGCTGTGCGGGCTGGCGCGCATTGCCGCGCGCCACGGCAAGGCCCATGGCGGGCTGCCGTTCGGCATCATCGCCGGCACCTCGGCGGGCGCGATCAACGGTGCCGGGCTGGCCATCAATGCCGGCGATTTCCAGGCCGCCACGCAAAGCCTGGGCGCGCTGTGGCACGGCATCCATGCCGACGACGTCTACCGCACCGACGTGCTGCGCGTGGGCATATCGGGCGCACGCTGGCTGTCGACGCTGGCGCTGGGCTGGGCCACGCAGCGCCGGGCACCGCGCGCGCTGTTCGACAACACGCCGCTAGGCGGCATGCTGGGCGAGCTGTTCGATCCCGCGCGGGTGCAGGCCAGCCTGGACAGCGGCGCGCTGCAGGCGTTCGCGGTCACCGCGCTGTCCTACAGCACCGGCCGCCACGTCACCTTCTACCAGTCGCACCACCGCATCCATCCGTGGCACCGCAGCCAGCGCATCGCTGTGCCGGCGCCGATCACGGTGGACCACCTGCTGGCCTCTGCATCGATACCGTTCCTGTTCCCCTCGGTTCCGCTCGAGATCGACGGCCATCACGAGTGGTTCGGCGATGGCACCATGCGGCAGATGTCGCCGCTGTCGCCGGCGATCCACCTGGGCGCATCGCGCATCCTGGCGATCGGCGCAGCCTCGCGCCAGCGCTCGGGCTGGTTCGACACCGTGCCCGCCGGCGGCTACCCGTCGCTGGCGCAGGTGGGCGGCCAGGCGCTGGCCAGCATCTTCCTGGACGGCCTCAATGCCGACCTGGAGCGGCTGCTGCATATCAACCGGCTGCTGGCGCGCATGCCCGAGATCGCCGGCGACCGCGAAGGCTGGCGCCCGGTGCAGGTCATGACGATCTCTCCCAGCGAGCCGATCGAGGCGCTCGCCGCCGAACAACAGAAGCAGCTGCCGCGCACCGTGCGCGCGCTGCTGGCGCCGCTGGGCGGTACCGAGGCGCGCGGCGCCGCCTTCGCCAGCTACCTGCTGTTCGAACCCGAGTTCACCCAGGCGCTGATGGCGCTGGGCGAGCGCGACGCCGAAGCGCAGGCCGCCGAACTGGCCGCGTTCCTGTATGGCGTGGTGCCGGGCACTGCACCTGCCGCCTTGCGCGAGGGCGCGGTTTCGCCCTGAGCACCTGCCCGCCAGGCGCCGTTGCTGGCACCTGTGCCGTCCGGCGCGCCGCTGATCGCCCGCAATATGCAGTCGGCTGCGCCAAACCTCCGCAAAAGTCGTTGCATTTGCCCCTATCCGCCCTAAAAAAGGAGAAGAGAATAATTCGCATCTGGTAGAATCTGCCCGTAATTTCAAAGGCTTACCATGCTCTACCCCGAACTGTTCAAATCGTTGGAAGCCGTCCGCTGGCACATGGACAAGGACATCCCCTGGGATACCTTCGACGCCAGCCTGCTGACGGACGACCAGGCCAAGACCATTCGCATGAACGCGATCACAGAATGGTCCGCCCTGCCGGCGACCGAGATGTTCCTGCGTGACAACCGCCACGATTCCGACTTTTCGGCGTTCATGAGCATCTGGTTCTTCGAGGAACAGAAGCACTCGCTGGTGCTGATGGAGTACCTGCGCCGCTTCCGCCCGGACCTGGTGCCGACCGAAGAAGAATTGCACGCCGTGCGCTTCGAGTTCGACCCGGCGCCGCCGCTGGAAACGCTGATGCTGCATTTCTGCGGCGAGATCCGCCTGAACCACTGGTACCGCCGCGCTGCCGAATGGCACTCGGAACCGGTGATCAAGCATATCTACCGCACCCTGTCGCAGGATGAAGCCCGCCACGGCGGCGCGTACCTGCGCTACATGAAGAAATACCTGGCGCAATTCGGCGATAACGCGCGCGCCGCGTTCGCCAAGATTGGCGTGCTGATGGCATCGGCGCGGCGCACCGAGAAGCCGCTGCACCCGACCAACCTGCACGTCAACAAGGCGCTGTTCCCCAACGACACCGTGCAGTCGCGCCTGCCCGACCCGGACTGGCTGGAGAAATGGCTGGACGAGCAGATCCGATTCGACGAAGGCTGGGAGAAGAAGGTCATCGAACGAATCCTGCACAATATGTCGCTGCTGTTCGAACGCACGTTTGAGTCGGTGCAGGACCTGAACCGCTACCGCAAGGAACTGAACGCCCGCCTGCCCGGCGCCGGCGGCGCCCAGCCGGCACAGGCCTGATCCGGCGGCTCGCTGCCAAACCGACAGAAACCCCGCTACGGCGGTAATGCCGTTCAGTTAAGTCTGAACGGCATTTTTCTTTGCAGGGGTTGTAAACAAGGTGTCGAGCTGTTAACTTGCCCCCGTGAAGTCAAAGCCCTGCCTAAGCGCTACACCGTCCGGTTCCTCAGAAAGGACCTTAACTGAACGGCATTACCGCTACGGCGGGGTTTTTTCATTGGCGCGCCAGCGCCGCCAATTCCCGCATACTTGACCGTCCGCACCGGCGCTTGCCGGTGACGAACTGTTCTACGAGCGGTGATGCGCCGGCATTGCCGCCGCCACGGTGCCGCTGCCCGCCAGCGACGCGGCGGTGGCGCTGGTGGGGTAGGCAGCGCTGAACGGACGGCGAACCCCGGCGGACGGGGTACCATTCAGACAAGCGTGCCGGCGCCGCCAGCGCCGGCCTCCACCATCCGATCCCTGACCCATGTCCGTACCCGCCTTCGAATCCAAGCTGACTCCCGCCGACAACCACGCCGAGCTGGCCGCGCGCATCGCCGCGCTGCCGCGCCCGCTGGTGTTCACCAACGGCGTCTTCGATATCCTGCATCGCGGCCATGCCACCTACCTGGCGCAGGCGCGCGCGCTGGGCGCGAGCCTGGTGGTCGGCGTCAACAGCGATGCCTCGGTCAAGATGCTGGGCAAGGGCGACGACCGCCCGCTCAACCACGAATCGGACCGCATGGCGCTGCTGGCCGCACTGGCGTCGGTCGACCTGGTGGCGATGTTCCGCGAGCAGACGCCGGTCGAGCTGATCCGGCTGGTGCGCCCCGACATCTACGTCAAGGGCGGCGACTATGACATCGATACGCTGGAAGAAACCCGGCTGGTGCGCAGCTGGGGCGGCCAGGCCTACGCCATCCCCTTCCTGCACGACCGCTCCACCACCAAGCTGCTGACCAAGGTGCGCCAGGCCGGCTGAGCCGCGCGCTCAGTCCTGACGCCGCGCCACCGGCAAGGTGCCACGCGGCGCGGCGTCTACCGCGCGCGCAGGTGCCGGCGGCAGCTGCTGCAGGCGCTCGGCGCGCACTTGCTGCCCGAGCCGGTGCGGCTCGCGCGGCGTGCCGAACCAGCCGCCAAGCGGATTCGCGCCGAACAGGCCGGCCAGCGCCGCCACCATCAAGGCGTTGGCAAGGAGCAGCAACATCAGGGCAATGCGCAGGGCGCGTGGGGCGGACATGGAACGGCGGCAGAGCGTGCGGGGATTACGTGGTCAAGGCGATGGCCGCTAGGCCTCGGCCGACGCCATCGCATGCAGGCCGAGCAACACCAGATTATCGTGCATCTCGAAGGGCACCGCGAGCGCGCCGGCCAGCGCGCTGCGTGCGCCGCCGGACAGCAGGCAGCGCGTCGGCCCGCGTTCGCCCAGCGCGCGCCAGGTGCGTTCGATCGCGCCCGCCTGCGCGGCCAGGCAGCCGGCGGCGATCGCGTCGTGGGTGTTGTCGGCCCAGCGCAGGTGCGCGCCGGCCACGGTGCCGGCCTCCTGCACCTCCTTCACCTCCAGCGCCGGCAGCTGCGCGGTATTGCGCGCCAGCGTGCCCAGCATCAGCGCCAGCCCCGGCAGGATCAGGCCGCCCTCGAAGCGAGCGCGGCCATCCGCGCCGACGGTGACGATATCGAGCGTGGTCGCGGTGCCCGCGGTCACGATCAGCAGCGTGTCGTGCGGCAGCCAGCGATGCGCGCCGATGGCGCCGACCCAGCGGTCGACTCCCAGCTGCGTGGGCTCGCGGTAGCCGTTGACGAGGTTGCCGTGCGCCGCGCTGCTGCGCACCCAGTGCACCGGCGCGCAGCCGCCGAAGGCGTCGGCCAGCGCCGCATCGACGGCGGCGGCGATCACCGGGCCGGCGACGTTGGTGATCCAGACCGCCGGCATCGGCCCGGTGCCGCGCAGCGCGCGCAGGTCGGCGGCCAGCGTCTTCAGCGCGTTTTCATCGGCATGCGCGACCGCGCCACCGTGCTGCCACGGCGTGGGCAAGCCCGCCCCGGCCGGCAGCGGCGCGCCGGCCTCGCACCATGCCCATTTCAGGCGCGTATTGCCGATGTCGATCAGCAGCTGCGGCACGCTCATGCGCCATCCTCCTGCCCCGGCGCCGGGCGCAGCGACAGCTCGCCGCTGGCCACCCGCTCCAGCCCCGTCGGGGTTTCCAGCAGCAGCTGGCCGGCCTCGTCGACGCCGCGCGCCAAGCCCTCCGCGATCACCTTGCCGTCGTGCAGCAGCCGCACCGGCTGGTCGCGGTAGGCATCGGCGGCGGACCAGCGCCGCGCCATCGGCCCGAAGCCATGGGCCAGGAACGCGGTGCGCATCGATGCCAGCCGCTCCAGCACCGCAGCCAGCAGGCGCGCCGCGTCGCGGCTGGCGTCGAAGCCCGGCACGGCCTCGGCCACGCCGGCCAGCTCGCGGCCCAGCGCGGCTTCCATCTGCGCATCGCGCACCAGGTTCAGGCCGATGCCGATCACGGCCCAGATCCGGTTCTGCCCGGCGCGCACCGATTCGATCAGGATGCCGGCCAGCTTGCGGCCATCGATCTGCAGGTCGTTCGGCCATTTCAGGCCGACGCGCGCGCCCAGGCGCGGGTCGACATCGCCGAGCGCTTCGGCCAGCGCCAGCCCCACCGCCAGGCTCAGGCCGGTGAGTTGTGCCGGCGCCAGCGCGAGCGGCAGCGCCACCGAGAAGGTCATGCCCGCCTGCCCCTGCCACGGCCGTCCCAGGCGCCCGCGCCCGGCTGTCTGGCGGTAAGCCAGGCGCAGCCAGCCGGCATCCGACCAGGGTGCGTGGCGGCATGCGGCGGTCAGGTCGGCATTGGTCGAGCCGGTTTCTTCGACCAGCTCCAGCTTCCAGTCGCGCAGTGCCGGCGGCAGCGCGGCGCGCAGGGCGGCGGGATCGATGCGCCAGGAGTCGGACGGGCCCGAGGCGGGCGTGAGGGAGGATTCAGGGGCGTCTGGCATGGGAAGCTGCGCTGGTGGCAATCTGCGGTGCGGAGTGGTGCGAAAGCTGGCAGGCATGGCGCCTGCCCGACTGCCGCATTGTAGCCGCGCGGCACGTATGCTCCAGGACCGCCCCCCTGCCCGGACGCGGCCGCGGTCGCGCCAGCCGGGCGGGTGGCTTAGAATCGGGACTCGGCCATCACATCGCTAGCCCTTGGAACGACAGACGACGCCAGACTTCCATATCACGCGCGGGGACGGGACCGTCAGCGTAGCGCTGAGTGGCGACTGGACCGCGCTCGCGCTGGCCGGCTGCCACCAGGCCCGGCAGCTGCGCACGCAATTGCACGAACTGGCGCAGGCGCCGGAGCATGCGCAATGGTCGCTGGCCGAAGTGCAGCGGCTGGACCATATCGGCGGACAGCTGCTGTGGCAGGCGTGGGACGGCAAGATGCCGCAGCAGATCGAGGCCAGCGAGGGCCAGCGCCGTGTATTCGAGCGCATCGCCGCGGTGCAGGACGAAGGCTGGAAGAAGCACATGGTGGACCGCTTCAACCCGATTACGCTGTTAGGCGCCAACGTGATGTCGTTCGGCGTGCAGCTGGCCATCGGCATCACCATGCTGGGCCAGCTGGCGTTCGACCTGCTGCGCTTCGCGCGCATGCCGCAGCGCGGCCCCTGGCGCGAGGTCTCGGCAAATATCTACAACGTCGGCTACAAGGCGCTCGGCATCACCGCGCTGGTCGGGTTCCTGATCGGCATCGTGCTGTCGTACCTGTCGGCGAACCAGCTGCGCATGTTCGGCGCCAGCACGTTCATCGTCAATATCCTCGGCATGGCGGTGATCCGCGAACTGGGGCCGGTGCTGGCGGCGATCCTGATCGCGGGCCGGTCCGGCTCGGCCATCACCGCGCAGATCGGCGTGATGCGCGTCACCGAAGAACTCGATGCCATGCGCGTGATGGGGATCTCGCACGGCTTCCGGCTGATCATGCCGCGCGTGATCGCGCTGGCCATCTCGATGCCGCTGCTGGTGGCGTGGACCGACGTGATGGCGCTGGCCGGCGGCATGGTGGCCGCGCGCATGCAGCTCGGCATCAGCGCCGCGTTCTTCCTGCGCGAACTGCCCGACGCGGTGCCGGTGGCCAACCTGTGGCTGGGGCTGGGCAAGGGCGTGGCATTCGGCATCCTGATCGCGCTGACGGCGTGCCACTTCGGGCTGCGTATCAAGCCCAATACACAAAGCCTGGGCGAAGGCACCACCGCGTCGGTGGTGACCTCCATCACCATCGTGATCCTGGCCGACGCGGTGTTTGCCGTCCTGTTCAAGGACGTGGGGATATGAGCGCGCCAACGGAACCGTCCGCGCCCTCCGTGCCGCCCGCGCCGGCGCAGCGTACCGCGGTGATCGAGGTGCGCAACCTGGTCAAGCGCTTTGGCAAGGCCGTGGTGCACGACCACGTCGACCTGGACGTGTGGCGCGGCGAGGCGCTGTCGATCGTGGGCGGCTCGGGCAGCGGCAAGACCGTGCTGCTGCGCCAGATCGTGGGGCTGGAGCGGCCGACCTCGGGCAGCATCAAGGTGTTCGGCGAAGCGCCGGCCAAGTTGCGCCCGGCGCAGCTGCAGGCGCTGCGCAACCGCTGGGGACTGCAGTTCCAGCGCGGCGCGCTGTTCTCGGCGCTGTCGGTGATCGACAATATCGCACTGCCGCTGCGCGAGTTGCGCGCGCTGCCGGACAACCTGATCTGCCGGGCGGCGCTGCTCAAGCTGCAACTGGTGGGCCTGTCGGCGCGCGATGCGGACAAGATGCCGTCGGACCTGTCCGGCGGCATGATCAAGCGCGTGGCGCTGGCACGCGCGCTGGCGCTGGAGCCGGAACTGCTGTTCCTCGACGAGCCTACCGCCGGCCTCGATCCGATGGCTTCGGACGACTACGTGGCGCTGATCCGGGAACTTCGGCGAGAGCTGGGCCTCACGGTAGTGATGATTACGCACGACCTCGACACGCTGGTGGCGCTGTCCGACCGCGTCGCGGTGCTGGCCGACCATAAGGTCGTCGCCGCCGCGTCGATCCCTGAAGTGGTAAAGGTGGACCACCCCTTCATCCGCGAATATTTCCTGGGCGAACGCGCCCAGCGCGCTTTGCAGGCGCTGCCGCAAGCGGGGCAACCCGCGGCGCCTCCCGGAGAAGCATGATGGAAAACAAGTCACACGCGTTCCTTGCCGGCGTGTTCACCATCGGCCTGGCAGTGCTGGTGCTGTTCGCGCTGTTCTGGTTCAGCAGCGACCACGCCGTGCGCGTGCCGTACGACCTGATCACGCGCTCCACCGTGAACGGGCTCGGGCCGCAGGCCGACGTCAAATACCGCGGGTTGGCGGTGGGCAAGGTGGAGTCGATCAAGTTCGACCCGCAGGTGCCGGGCCAGATCATCGTGCGCATCAGCGTCAACCAGGACACGCCGATCACGCGCACCACCTATGCCACGCTGGGCTTCCAGGGCGTCACCGGCATCGCCTACGTGCAGCTGGACGACACGGCCGCGCATGCGGGCGCCGATGCCTCGCCGCCGCTGCGCACATCGCCCAAGGCGGTCGCGCGCATCGCCATGCGCCCGGGCTTCTTCGAAGAGCTGGAAAAGCGTGGCGATTCACTGCTGACACAGACCGAGACGCTGATGGCCTCGCTCACCGACATGTTCCAGACCGCCAACCGCAATGAACTGATGGCCGCGATCCGCTCGGTGCGCAAGACCGCCGAGGACTACTCGAAGCTGTCGGACGCGCTGGCGCCGGCGGCCAACCGCCTGCCGCGCGTGGCCGAGAACCTCAACGCCACGCTGGAATCGACGCGGCGCCTGACGCAGGAGCTGGCCAGCCCCAACGGCACGGTGCTGCGTACGGTCGACAGTGTCGGGCACGACCTGCAGGGCGCGGCGGCGTCGGTGCAGACCGCGGCCGGCAACTTCAGCCAGGAGACGCTGCCGCAGCTCAACGGGCTTGCACGCGATGCGCGCCAGACCGCGCGCAGCTTCGAGCGTGCCGCCGGCCAGTTCAACGACAGCCCGACCAGCGTGCTGTTTGGCGCGCCGGCGCCGGTGCCGGGGCCGGGCGAGCCGGGCTTCAGCACGCCCTGATGTAACAGACGACATGACGACGACGAACCGACGACCATCGCCATGCCAGACAACGACAACCGCCAAGGCCTCGCCGTGATCCCTGCCACCGACAATTCACGCCGGACCATCCGCCCCCGCACCGCCGCCACACTGCTGGCGCTGGCCGGCGCCGCGCTGGTGCTGTCCGGCTGCGCGCTATCGCGCGGGACGCCGACCGTCACGTACGACCTGGGGCCGTCCGCCGCGCTTGCCGGCACGGCAGGCAATGCTGCCGGCGCAGCGCCCGCGCCGCTGCCCAGGCTGCGCGTATCGCAGACCGACGGCCCCGACTGGCTTGAAGGCAATGCACTCTACTACCGCCTGCTGTACGCGCAGGCGCAGCGGCTGCAACCCTATGCCACGCAGCGCTGGGTGATGTCGCCGACGCGCCTGTTCGACGAGCGCCTGCGCGAGTCGGTGGCGGCGCGCGGCGGGCTGGCCTGGGCCGGCGATACCAGCGTGCCGGGGCTCAAGGTCGACCTGCTGGCCTTCGAGCAGGTGTTCGACAGCACCACCACCAGCCAGGGCGTAGTGCGGCTGCGCGCCACCGTGTTCCACCGCGGCCAGCTCGGCCAGCAGACCTTCGAGGTGCGCCGGCCCGCGCCCAGCGCCGACGGCGCCGGCGGGGTCAAGGCGCTGGCCGAAGCCAGCGACGCCGCCATCGCCGCGCTGCTCGACTGGACCGCCACGCTGCCGCTAAAGTAAGACAGACAAGGAGATTTGCCATGGAGCCGGCTGCCCCGCCGCCCTCCGCACCGCCCCCGGCGCCGGCTGCGCAACCGGCGGCGCCACCGATGGCGCAACCGGCGGAAACTGCGACCGTGACCGAACCCTCCGGCCCGCAGTATTCGCCGCTGGCCCGCGTGGGGCTGATTTGCTTCACGCTGCTGGTGGTGTATGCCAGCCTCTACCCGTTCTCCGGCTGGGTCGACAACGGCATCTCGCCGTTCGCCTTCGTCACCGCGCCCAAGCCGCGCTATATCACCGACTTCGACCTGATGACCAATGTCATCGGCTATGTCCCCTTCGGGGCGCTGGTGGTGCTGTCGCTGCATCCGCGCATGTCGGGCGGGCGCGCGACGCTGGTGGCGCTGTGCGCCGGCGCGCTGCTGTCGGCCTGCATGGAGGCCTTCCAGACCTGGCTGCCGAACCGGATCTCGTCCAACATCGACCTGATCACCAATGCGCTGGGGGCGCTGCTGGGCGGCGCGGTGGTGGCGCCGTTTACGCACGCGCTGATCGACGACGGCCGGCTGACGCGGCTGCGCCATGCCTGGTTCGAGCCGCATGCCAGCTTTGCCATCATCCTGCTGATGCTGTGGCCGTTCGCGCAGATCTTCCCGCAGGAGCACCTGTTCGGCATGGGCGGCATCGTGCGCGAATGGCTGACCGATCCCGAATCCTGGCCGATGCAGGTGCTGCAGATGCTGTTCCCGCGGCTGGAGGCGTGGCAGGTCCACATCGGCCTGCGGCCCGAGGACATGCAGAGCCAGCAACTGCTGGAATCGCTGGTGACCGCCAGCAGCTGGATCGGCACCGGCCTGTTCGCCTCGATCGCCATGCGCCGCAACGCGCCGATGCTGCGCATCCTGGCCGGCCTGCTGGCTGCCGCGCTGCTGATCAAGGCCACCGCGGCCGAGTTGCAGTTCCCGGCCGACAGCGCCTTCAACTGGCTGTCCGAAGGCGGCCGCTTCGCGCTGCTGACCAGCTCGCTGGTGCTGGCGCTGCTGTTGTACCTGCCGCGCTGGCTGCGCGCGGTGCTGGCGATGGTAGCGCTGCTCGCGCTGGTGGTGCTGACCAACGTGCTGCCGTCGAATCCCTATGCATGGATTTCCGAGCAGGGCTGGCGCATGGGCCGCTTCATCCACTTCAACAGCCTGGCGCAATGGCTGGGGTGGCTATGGCCGTTCCTGGCGTTCTGCTATGTGATCTGGCGCTTCGAGCAGGTCAGCCTGCGCCGCCACGCCATGAAGAAGGCCGCGGCGCGCCGCGAGTCGGCCGCGGCCGGCACGCAGGAGCCGTGACTGCGTGATTGCGGGGGGCGCTGTCAGTTGTCAGTTGCCGGCGCGGATGGCAATGCCCTCGGCGGTGAGCCGTTCGCGGATGCGGCGCGCAAAGGCCAGCGCATGGGCACCGTCGCCGTGCAGGCACACGGTCTCCGCCTGGATCGGCACCCAGGTACCGTCGATGGCGCGCACGCGCTTCTCGCGCACCATGGTCAGCGTCTGGTTCAGCGCGACTTCCTCGTCCTCGTGCAGGGCGCCGGGCGTGCCGCGCCTGACCAGCGTGCCGTCGGGGTTGTAGCCGCGGTCGGCAAACACCTCCTGCTTGACGCGCAGTCCGGCCTCCCTGGCGATGTCGATCATGTGGCTGCCGGCCAGGCCGAAGAACACCAGGTCGGCATCGAAATCCCGCACCGCGCGCACGATGGCGCGCGCCAGCACCGGGTCGCGCACGGCCTGGTTGTACAGCGCGCCGTGCGGCTTGACGTGGTGCAGCTCGCCGCCCTGCGCGCGCACGATCGCCTCGAGGGCGCCGATCTGGTACAGCATGTCGGCATAGACGTGCTCGGGGTCGCGCTGCATCTCGGTGCGGCCAAAGTTCTCGCGGTCCGGATAACTCGGGTGCGCGCCGATGGCGACCCCATGCTCCAGCGCCCACTTCACCGTTTGCACCATGGTGGCGGCGTCGCCCGCGTGCCAGCCGCACGCTATGTTGGCGGAACTGATCAGCGCCAGCAGCGCCTCGTCGTTGCCGCAGCCTTCGCCGAGGTCGGCGTTCAGGTCGATCTGCATTGCCGTTCTCCCGGGCGGTGCGGTGACGGGGCCGCGATACCGCCTTCTGTCGATGTGTACAAATACCGCGGACGGCTCAGGCCGCCGCGCGGGTCAGCGTGCGCCGGCGCGCGGCGATGGCCATGCCGTCGCCCTGCCATTGCAGCGCCTGTTCGATCTGGCGCAGGTAGCGGTCCAGCTCCGCCTGCGCGGCGGCGGCCTGTGCCAGCGTCACCGGCACGAAGCGCACGGCCGCGCCCAGCGGCACCTGCGCCAGCCGCCACAGGTCGGCGCCGATCACCACGCCGATCTTGGGATAGCCGCCGGTGGTCTGCGCATCGGCCATCAGCGCGATCGGCTGGCCGGCCGGCGGCACCTGCATCACGCCCGGCACCACGCCGTGCGACAGCAGGTCGGCGCTGCGCTCGGCGCGGCGCGCCAGCGCGGGGCCGTTCAGGCGCAGGCCCATGCGGTTGCTGTTGGGCGTGACAACCCAGTCGGACTGCCACAGCGCCTGCTGCGATTCCGCCTCGAAGTCTTCATACTCCGGGCCTGGCAACATGCGCACCGGCATGGCCTTGCCGCTGACGTCCGCGGGCAGCGCCCACGCCGGCGCCTGCACGCCGATCCAGTCGCCATCGGCCGCCAAACCCGCGCGTCCCACCGGCAAGCGGTCGCCCTCCTGCAGCGCGCGGCCATCCAGGCCGCCAAAGGCGGCCTTCAGGTCGGTACTGCGCGAGCCCATCACCGGCTCCACGGCAATGCCGCCTGCCACGCACAGATAGGCATGTGTGCCGCCACGCGCCGGCGGCAGCACCAGGATCTCGCCGGCGTGCGCGTCGAAGGCATGCCAGGACCAGACCGGCGTGCCATCAAGCGTCGCGCCGCACTCCGCGCCAGCCAGCGCGACGCGCATGTCCGCATGGAAGCGGACCGCGGCGCGTCCCAGCGTGAATTCAATGGCGGCGCACCCGGGCGCATTGCCCAGCAGCCGGTTGCCGACCGCCACGGCCAGTGTATCCATCGCCCCGCAACTGCCCACGCCAATATGGCGGAAGCCGGTACGGCCCAGGTCCTGCACCGAGGCGAGCGCGCCAGGTCGGATGATTTCGATCACGCGATGATTTCCTCGGCGACAAAGCGCACGGTATCGCCGGGCGCCAGCAGGGACGGCGGATCGCGATCCGCGACGAAGAGTGCGATATCGGTGTGGCCGATCAGCTGCCAGCCGCCCGGCAGCACCGCCGGATAGATGCCGGTCTGCTCGCCGCCGATGCCGACCGAGCCGGCCGGCACCGCCAGCCGCGGCTCGCGCCGGCGCGGCGTGGCCAGCTCGGGCACCAGCCCGCCCAGATAGGCAAAGCCAGGCTGGAAACCCACGAAATAGACAACATACTCGCCGGCGGCATGGCGGCGCGCCACTTCACGCGGCGACAGCCCGGTGTGCGCGGCCACGTCGGCCAGGTCCGGCCCATGCCCACCGCCATAGCGCACCGGGATCTCGACCACCTTGCCGGTGGTGTTGCGCGCCTCGCCGGAGGCCCAGGCCTGCTTCAGGCCGCGCTCCAGCCCTTCGACATCGGCGCTGCCGTCGAAGATCACCGTCAGGTTGTTCATGCCCGGCACCACGTCGACCACGCCGCGCCACCCTTCGGCCCGCGCCGCCATCGCCCAGATGCGGCGCTGGACCTCGAGCGATGCGGGCGGCGCCACGCTGTAGAGCAGCGCTCGTTCGGCGAGGCGGTGGATGGTGCAGGGGCTCATGGGATTCCTGGTAGCGCACTTTTTACCAGTGTAGGCTGGCAGCCCGGGGAATGCGATGCGCAAAGCAAAACGGCCGGGATTAGTCCCGGCCGCTCTGACAAGTCATGAACCCGATGCTGCTCAGGCAAACCCCGCCTGATGCGCCTGCTGGTCAGCATGGTACGAGCTGCGCACCATCGCACCCACGGCAGCGTGGGTGAAGCCCATCTTGTAGGCCTCTTCCTCGAACATCTTGAAGGTGTCCGGGTGCACGTAGCGCAGCACCGGCAGGTGGTGGTTCGACGGCGCCAGGTACTGGCCGATGGTCAGCATGTCGATGTCGTGCGCGCGCATGTCGCGCATGACTTCCAGGATTTCCTCGTCGGTCTCGCCCAGGCCGACCATCAGGCCGGACTTGGTCGGAACGTTCGGATTGCGGCGCTTGAATTCCTGCAGCAGCTTGAGCGAGTGCGCGTAGTCCGCGCCCGGGCGGGCCTGCTTGTACAGGCGCGGCACGGTTTCCATGTTGTGGTTCATCACGTCAGGCGGGCAGGCCTGCAGGATGTCCAGCGCCTTGTCCAGGCGGCCGCGGAAGTCGGGCACCAGCACTTCGATGCGGGTGTCGGGCGACAGCTCGCGCGTCTGCGAGATGCAATCCACATAGTGCTGGGCACCGCCGTCGCGCAGGTCGTCGCGGTCGACGCTGGTAATCACCACGTAGTTCAGCTTGAGCTGGGAGATGGTGCGCGCCAGGTTGCCGGGCTCGTTCACGTCCAGCGGATCCGGGCGGCCGTGGCCGACGTCGCAGAACGGGCAGCGGCGCGTGCACTTGTCGCCCATGATCATGAAGGTGGCCGTGCCCTTGCCGAAGCATTCGCCGATGTTCGGGCAGCTGGCTTCCTCGCACACCGTCACCAGGTTGTTGGCGCGCAGGATGTCCTTGATCTCATAGAAACGCGAATTGCCGGTGGCGGCCTTCACGCGGATCCAGTCCGGCTTCTTGAGCTTTTCGGCCGGCACGATCTTGATGGGGATGCGTGCGGTCTTGTCGGCCGACTTTTGCTTGCGGGTCGGGTCGTACGCCTCCGCGGGGGACTGCGGGGCTTCGCTGGAAGTGGCGATCAGGGCGTCGCTCATACATTTCTCCGCACGCGCTCAGCGTGCATTTCGCTTTTGACTAGGAGGCCAGGGCCGGGTCGGCATTCACGTCGGCGGCTTCAGCCGCCAGCACGCGGGATTCGTGCGCTGCCAGCACTTCGCACAATGCAGCCGCCAGGCGCTGTGCGATGTCGGTTTGTCGTGCCGCGGTCACGGGCATGGGGGCGCCATCGGCATCCGCCACCGGGCAGGTGGCGCCCGCGGTCGCCATGTCGACCGTTTCCAGTCCGGCATAGCCGCAGGGATTGATGCGCAGGAACGGCGACAGGTCCATCTGCACGTTGAGGCTGACGCCGTGGTAGCTGCAGCCGTTGCGGATCTTGAGGCCGAGCGCGGCAATCTTGGCGCCCTGGTGCGGCCCGTCGGACAGGTAGATGCCGGGGGCGCCGGGCTTGCGTTCGGCTGCGAGATTATACGCCGCGAGCGTGTCCAGCACTGCCTGCTCGATGGCGTGGACCAGCTCGCGCACCATCAGGTGCCGGCGGCGCAAATCGAGCAGCAGGTAAGCCACTACCTGGCCTGGACCGTGATAGGTGATCTGGCCGCCACGATCGATCTGCACTACCGGGATGTTGTCGTCAGGCGACAGCAGGTGTGCGGGATCGCCCGCCTGGCCCAGCGTGTAGACCGGCGGATGCTCGACCAGCCAGATCTGGTCGGGTGTCTCGGGGGAGCGTGCGGCGGTGAAGGCGCGCATCGCGTCGAAACACGGCTGATAGTCCTCGCGGCCGCGTTCGATGATCTGAATCGGATGCATGGCGAGAGTGTAACGAAAAGGGCCGGCTTGCGCCGGCCCTGCTCTGCTCCCGTCAGTCTTGCCGCACCGAGGACTTGCCGCTTGCGTCACGCGGCCAGGCCAGGCGCAGATGCGCGTGGCGCCGGTGTAACGCGGACGAATCCCCGCCCGCTTCCCGCGTCGGCTTCAGGATGCGGCCGCCTGGTCCTGGTTAGGCGTCCATTCCGTGCCTCGAACCAGCCGGCGCAGGCTGCGGTACACCAGGTGCGGCACATCCGCCAGCGCCAGCGCCGGACGGCGCGCCTCGGCGATCAGCGCCAGGCGTACCGGTTCCTGCGCGCGCGGGTCGATGCTGACCACCACCTCGTCGCGGGAGCGGAGCAACAGGCTGCCGCCACAACGCAGCCAGTAGTCTTCCGAATCGCCTTCGCGCGTCAGCCACACGTCCATGCCATTGGCTTTCTCGACATGCAGGCGCTGGGCGGCGTGCACCGACAGCGCGGTGACTTCGCCAGGATTCAGGGTGAACACGGTCGTTGTGAGCACGGTTTTCATCGAAGTTCTCCGTTCAGCCGGCCGGGGGCACTTGCGCCACGCTATCGCGATGCGGCAACGAATCCACTGAAATTGGCCCGGCAAGGGGACCAGGCCAGTTAAACCTTGTGGAATTCGCTGTTAAGTAAGTCGCTACAGCGGGGGCCGGTGATGGAATATTAGTGATTGCCCTGACACTATCAAAACGATATATTTTCTTTGTTCTTGTTAGTCAAACTCACATACACCCGACTTCACCGGAGGCAGCCATGGCCTGGAAAAGCGCCTGGGAAAAGGACCTGCCGCGCGGCTGGCACCGCGAACTGCCGCGCCTGCCGGCACTGACCGCCCTGCGCGCGTTCGAGGCGGCGGCGCGCCACGAGAGTTTTTCGCGCGCGGCGACGGAGCTGTTCGTCACCCACGGCGCGGTCAGCCACCAGATCCGCGCGCTGGAAGACGAGCTGGGCCTGCCGCTGTTCGAGCGCCACGGCAAGCGCGTGGCGCTGACCCCCTCGGGCCGCATCTACGCCGAACGCGTACGCGACGCGCTGCTGCAGATCGCCGATGCCACGCGCGTGCTGCAGGCCGGCAACCGCGACAAGCGCCTGACCATCAGCACCATGCCCTCGTTCGCCGCGCGCTGGCTCACGCCGCGCATCGGCAGCTTTATCGAGCGTCATCCGGAGCTCGACGTCGAGCTGCTGTCGTCGAACACGCTGGTCAACTTTGCCCATGAGGAAGTCGATATCGCGCTGCGCATGGGCAGCGGCGACTATCCCGGCCTGTATGTGGAAAAGCTGCTCGACGACGTCTTCTTCCCGATGTGCAGCCCCAGCTTCAACGGCGGCCGGCTGCCACAGAAACCGGAGGAGATGGCCGGCCTGCCGCTGCTGCGCGGCGAGGGCGATCCGTGGAAACCGTGGTTCGAGGCCGCCGGGCTGGACTGGCCCGAGCCGCGCAAGGGCCTGCTGATGGAGGATTCGTCGCTGCTGCTGCAGGCCGCGTCGGAGGGCCAGGGGATCGCGCTGATCCGCTCGTCGCTGGCCTACAACGACCTGCTGGCAGGGCGCGTGGTGCGGCTGTTCGACGTCAGCATCCCGTGTCCGTGGCTGCTGTACTTCGTCTGTGCGCCGGGCTCGCTCAACCTGCCCAAGGTGCAGGCCTTCCGCAGCTGGCTGATGCCGGAGATCGAGCGCTTTCGCGAGGTGCTGGCGCAGTGGGAGTGAGCTAGTCCTCGGCTTCGTCCGCTTCGTCCGCTTCGTCCGCCTCGTCGGGCGGTGGCGCCGAACGCCGTCCCGCGCGCGGGTGCGCCTTGTCGTAGACGCGCGCCAGGTGCTGGAAATCCAGCGCGGTATAGATCTGCGTGGTCGAGATGCTGGCGTGCCCCAGCATCTCCTGCACCGCGCGCAGGTCGCCCGACGACTGCAGCACGTGCGTGGCAAACGAGTGCCGCAGCATATGCGGATGCACGTCGGCCGGCACGCCGGCGCCCAGCGCCTGCTGCTTGAGCCGCAGCTGCACCGTGCGCATCGACAGCCGGCGCCCGCGCGGTCCCAGGAACAGCGCGTGCGCGTCGTCGGGTGCCGCGCCGGGGCGCAGCAGCGTGTCGCGTACCGCGATCCAGGCGCGCAGCGCCTCCATGGCCTTGCTGCCGACCGGCACCGTGCGCCGGCGTGCGCCCTTGCCGGTCACCGTCACTTCGGCGCCAGCCAGGTCGAGCCAGCCGCTGGACCGGTAGCCGTCGGCGTCGGCATAGCGCAGGTCCAGCTGCACCAGTTCCGACAGCCGCAGCCCGCTGGAATAGAACAGTTCATACACCGCATGGTCGCGCAGGGCCTGGGCATCGGTGCCGGCGCTGTGGGCAACCAGCGCCACCGCATGCTCGACCGACAGCGCCTTGGGCAGCGCATGGCCGGAGCGCGGCGCGCGCACGCCTTCGACCGGATTGACCGTCACGCCATGGCCATGCCGCGCCGCCCACTGGTAGAAGCCGCGCCACGCCGACAGCGTGCGGGCGATGCTGGTGCCCACCAGCCCGCTGCCATGCAGCCTGGCGGCGAAGTTGCGGATATGGTGGGTCTGCAGCGCCAGCAATGCGACGCCGCTCGCGTAGCGCGTGGCATGCGCCTGCAGCACGCGCAGGTCGCGGCCATAGCTGGCGAGCGTATGGTCGGCGAGCTTGCGGCTGCCGCGCAGCCAGTCGAGATACTGTACGACCAGCGGATCGGCCGGCCGATCTGACGACGGCGACGGCGGCGGCGCGCCGTCATCCGCCAACGCGGGAGCGGGCTGGCGCGGCGGCCGGCGTGCGCTCACGGCATTGGCCTCAGTCGCGCAGGCGGTTCAGCGCGGCGCCGGCGACTTCGCCGATCTGCGCCAGGTAGGCGGTGCCCATGCCTTCATGGAAGCGGCGCGGATCGGGAGATCCCAGCACCAGCAGGCCGAACGCCGTGCCCTGCACGTCCGCGCCGGCATCGGCCGCGCGCACGGGCACGCGCAGCGCGACCATCGCCAGCGAAACGATGTCGTCGCGCTCCAGCAGCGCTGCCGCCTCGAAGCCGCTGTTGGCGCCGCAATACGGCGCGCGCAGGCCCTCGGCAAACAGGCGCATGTCTTCGCTGGCATCCTGCGCGACTTCCATGTGGGCGTATTGTTCGGCCACGTTCCACAGGCGCAGCGCGACCGCGGGCACGTCGAACGCCTGCTGCAGGCCGTCCTGCACGGCATACGGCAGCGCGTGCGAATCGGCCTCGGCCAGCAGCCGCAGCTGCCAGTCGTGCAGGCGCTGCTGGGTACGGTCGTTGTCGTGGCCATGGCGTACCAGGTCGGCCAGGCGCAGCTCCAGGCCCTTGTTCTTCTCGCGCAGGATTTCCATCTGGCGTTCCTGCAGCGACACGGCGCGATGGCTGTGCGGGCTGGTCAGCTGCACGGTGGCCAGCAGCTCGGCGTGCTCTTCGAAGAATTCGGGATGGCTCTGCAGGTAGGCGGCAACGTCTTGGGCGTTCATGGGGCTTGGACCGGTAGAGGAAAATTGGGTGGCAGTTTAGCAAAGGGGAGCCGCGCCCCCCTTTCCTGTGCCGCCCGCGCTACGTCTGTATCAACCGCTTCTGCCGCGAAATACTCAGCAGGAGCCCAACCCCCGCCCCCAGCGTCACCAGCGCCGTCCCGCCATAGCTAATCAGCGGCAGCGGCACGCCAACCACCGGCAGGATTCCGCTGACCATGCCCATGTTGACGAACGCATAGGTAAAGAAGATCAGCGTGATCGACCCGGCCAGCAGCCGCGAGAACAGCGTCGGCGCGTTGGCGGCGATGAACAGCCCGCGGAAGATCAGCAGCAGGTAGAGCACCAGCAGCAGCGCATTGCCGATCAGGCCGAACTCTTCGGAGTAGACCGCGAAGATAAAGTCGGTGTGCTTCTCGGGAATGAATTCGAGGTGGGTCTGCGTGCCCTTGAGGAAGCCCTTGCCCTCGACCCCGCCCGAGCCGATCGCGATGATCGACTGGATGGTGTGGAAGCCCTTGCCGAGCGGATCGCTGGTCGGATCGAGCAGCGTGCATACGCGGTGCTGCTGGTAGTCGTGCAGCACCGGCCAGTTCACGCCCGGCGCGCAAATGTCGTTCTGGAACGTGATCAGCAGCGTGATCGCCACCACCAGCAGCCCCAGCAGCGGCAGGATCAGCTTCCACGACAGCCCGGCGAAGTAGATCACATACAGGCCGGCGGCCATCACCAGCAGCGCGGTGCCAAGGTCAGGCTGCTTGGCGATCAGGCCAACCGGGATCAGCAGCAGCCCCAGCGCGACGATGAAGTCGAACCACCGGATCACGCCCTCGCGCTTCTGGAAGTACCACGCCAGCATCAGCGGCATCGAGATCTTCATGATCTCGGACGGCTGGATCACCATGCCGACATAGAGCCAGCGGCGCGCGCCCTTGCGGATCAGCCCGAACATGGCCACCGCGATCAGCAGCGCCACGCCGACCGTGTACATCGGCACCGCCACCCGCATCAGCGTCTGCGTGGGCAGGTAGGCAATCACGAGCATCACCACGTACGACAGCAGGATGTTGCGCAACTGGTCTTCGACGCGGCCCGGCATGTCGATGGCGGCCGAGTACAGCGCGACGACGCCGGTGGCAAACAGCAGGAAGACGATCAGCGAAAGCGGCTTGTCAAAACCGGTCAGCGCGGTCTTGATCAGGGACATGACGCGGCGGCGATCCATGCGCGTCTCCTTCAGCGGGTGGCGTCGGCACCGCTGGCCGCCTTGGCGGACACGGGCTTGACGCGAGGTTTGGGCGCGGGCGCCCTGGCGGGCTGCACGGCGGGGGCGGAGGCCGGCTGCGGCGCGGGCTTGCTGTGGCCGAGGGCCTGCAGCATGCGCTGGTCCAGCGTCTCGACGGCCGAGGCCGGCGCGATCGCCTCGGCGTTCAGCGCGGCGGCAATGGCCTCCGGCGTCACCGGCTGCGCGCCGGAAGCCGCGGCCACGGCGCTCGCGGGCGCGGCACCGGAGGACATCACCGTGGCACTGGCAATGCTGGCGGTCTGGCCGGTGGTGAACACGCTCGGCGTATCCACGGGCGGACGGCCGGCCACGCGCTCGCTGGCCGGGGGCGCCATCGCCTCCAGTTCGGCCGGCCACTTGCCGGTCAGGTAGTAGTCCATCAGCTTGCGCGCGATCGGCGCGGCCACCGCGGCGCCGAAGCCGGCGTTCTCGACGATCAGCGCGATCGCGATCTTCGGCTGGTCGGCCGGCGCGAACGCGGTGTACAGCGAGTGGTCGCGCTTGTGCTCGGCCAGCGCGTGGTGGTTGTACTTCTCGCCCTTGGACAGGCTGTAGGTCTGCGCCGTGCCGGTCTTGCCGGCCGACTCATAGGCCGCGCCGGCGAACACGCGCGCCGCGGTGCCGGCATGCGTCACCGCCACCATGGCGCGCTTGATCACGTCGATGTCGGCCTGCTTGAACGGGATCGTGTAGCTTTCCTTGGGCACCGTCAGCGTGCGCTTGCGCGTGACCGCGTCCTCGACCGCCTTGACCAGGTGAGGCTTCATCACCTTGCCGTTGTTGACGATCACCGAGGTCGCCTGCGCCAGCTGCAGGATGGTGAAGCTGTTGTAGCCCTGGCCGATGCCCAGCGAGATGGTCTCGCCGTCATACCACTTCTGCTGCTCGGGCTTGCGGTAGGCGCGGCGCTTCCACTCGGTCGACGGCAGGATGCCGCGGCTTTCGCCCTCGATGTCGATGCCCGTGATCTGGCCGAAGCCCAGCGGCTTCATGAAGTCATGGATGCCGTTGACGCCCATGTCGCGCGCCAGCGCGTAGTAGTACGTGTCGCACGAATGCACGATCGAGCTGTGCATGTCGACCCAGCCGTGGCCGCCCGGCTTGTCATCGCGGAAGGTGTGGTTGCCCAGCGTGAAGAAGCCCGGGTCCGACATGCCCCACGCCGCGGTGCGCTTGCCGGTGCTCAGCGCCGCCAGCGCCATGAACGGCTTGTAGGTCGAGCCCGGCGGATACGTGCCACGCAGCGGGCGGTTCAGCAGCGGCTTGTCGGGCGAGCCGTTGAGCTCGTTCCAGGTATTGGTATCGATGCCCTCGACGAACAGGTTGGGATCGAAGGTCGGCTTGGAAACGAACGCCAGGATGTCGCCGGTGGTCGGTTCGATCGCCACCAGCGCGCCGCGGCGGTCGCCGTAGAGCGCCTCGGCCAGCTGCTGCAGGCGGATGTCGAGCGACAGGATCAGGTTATTGCCCGGCGTGGCGGGCGAGGTCGACAGCGTGCGGATCGGGCGCCCGCCGGCGCTGACTTCCACTTCCTCGAAGCCGGTCAGGCCGTGCAGCTCGGTCTCGTAGCTCTGCTCCAGGCCGATCTTGCCGATGTAGTTGCTGCCCTTGTAGTTGTCGGCGTCCTTGCGCGGATCGTACTTGGCGCTGTCGGCATCGTTGGCCTCGTCCATGGCCTCGATGCGCTCCTGGTCGCGCTGCGAGATGCGGCCCAGGTAGCCGATCACGTGCGAGGCCGACTCGCCCAGCGGGTACTGGCGGAACAGCCGTGCGCGCACGTCCACGCCGGGGAAGCGGAAGCGCTGCGCGGAGAAGCGCGCCACTTCGGCATCGGTCAGCTGGCTGCGGATCGGCAGGCTTTCAAAGCTGCGCGACTCTTCCATCAGCCGCTTGAAGCGGCGCCGGTCGCGCGGCTGGATCTCCACCAGCGTCGACAGGCTTTCGATGGTGTTTTCCAGCGTATCGGTCAGCTTGGACGGCGTGATCTCCAGCGTGTACGCCGAATAGTTGCGCGCCAGCACGATCCCGTTGCGGTCCATGATGATGCCGCGGTTGGGCTCGATCGGCGCCACCGAGATGCGGTTGTCCTCGGCCTTGGCCGAGTACTGGTCATGCTTGTACCACTGCAGCCACAAAAAGCGCGCGAACAGCAGGCCAAAGCAGATCACCGTGAACAGGGCCGCGGCCGCCACGCGGATGCGGAAGCGGCCGATTTCCAGTTCGACGTTGCGGATTTCGGTCATAGTACTGCGCGGGGCCTGTTAGGGACGGGTGGCGTCAAATCTGGCGTCAGATCGGACGCGTCTCGTCGACATCGCTCGAACGGCGCTGCGGCGCCAGCAGCAGGCTGGTCGCCAGCGGCCACAGCAGCGCCTCGATCGCCGGCGCCAGCAGCAGCGGCCAGCCGGGCAGCGGCGCGCCCATCGCCAGGCGGATCAGCACCGGCACCGCGTGCGCGATGAACAGCAGCGGCAGCACGTGCAGCGCCTGGGTGTAGACCGTGAACCACAGCACGCGGCGGTGGATGGTGATGGCAAAGTAGGCCAGCAGCGTATAGGCCAGCGCATGCTCGCCCAGCAGGCGCGCATCATGCACGTCCATCAGCAGGCCGAGCGCAAAGGCCACGCCCATGCCCACCTTGCGCGGCTGGTGGATGTTCCAGAACACCAGCACCAGCGCCACCATGTCGGGGATCCACAGCGTGTCGCCCCACGGCATCAGGTTGAACAGGAACGCCAGCACGAAGCTGAGCGCGATAAAGGCGGGATTGACCGGCCGCAGCAGGTATTGGGGGTTGGTCACCGTTGGCCCTCCCTGGCGTCCCTGGCCTCTCTGGCGGAAGGCGCCTTGGCCGCCGCGGCGCTGGCCGCTGCCGCGCGTGCGGCGGCGGACTTGGCGCCCTTGACCGGCGCCTCGGGCTTGGACTCGACGGTCTCGCGCGGCGGGATCGCGGAGTCGTAGCGCACCACCAGCAGCTGCCGGTGCGCGCGCACGCCTGCCACCGGCTCGCAGTAGATGCGCGAGAACGCGGTGTCGGCCTTGCGCTCGATATGGACGATCTTCGCCACCGGCAGCCCCGGCGGATAGATGCCGTCCAGCCCCGACGTCACCAGCAGGTCGCCCTGCTGCAGGTCGGCGGCGGCGGCCATGAAGCGCAGGTCCAGCTGGCCCGCGCGCGCGCCGCCGAAGGCGACGCTGCGCAGGCCGTTGCGCACCACCTGCACGGGGATCGCCTGGTCCTTGTCGGTCAGCAGCGTCACTTCGGACTGGAACGGCGACACGCGCGTGACCTGGCCCACCACGCCGCGCTCGTCGATCACCGGGTAGCCGGCGCGCAGGCCCTGCTGGCTGCCCTTGTCGATCACGATGCGCTGGCTGTAGGGGTCGCGCGCGTCATAGAGGATCTCAGCCGCCGTCACCGGCGTGGCCGATTGCTGGGCCAGGCCCAGCAGCTTGCGCAGCTGGTTGTTCTCGGCCTCAAGCTGCGCCTGGCGCACCGAGGCCTCGGCCTGCTGCACGGCGATCTGGCGCAGTTCGCGGTTCTCGGAGGCGAGGATCGCCGAAGACTGCGCGTAGTCGAACACCGTGCGCAGCGCGTCGCGTGGCACCAGCACCAGGCGTTCGACCGGCATCAGCACGGTGGCGGCCACCTGCCGGCCAACGCTGAGCGCGTTGAAACGGGCGTCGATCACCAGCAGCGCCAGCGCGATGCCCACGTAGAGCACCAGCCTGGCGACAGCGGAGGAGCCTTGCTTGAAGAGCGGCGGAGGAGAGTAATCCATTTACCCGAACGCAGGCCGGTGCACGCATGCGAATGCCGCAAACACCGCGCCGCCCGCGGTGCCGCGCCCGGGGTGGGCACGGCGCCGCAGGGCGGCGGGCGTTGCCGGGGCGATCCCCCGGCGGATGCGGCGCCGCGACACCGCCCTGATCCAACGATCCGGCAGGCCGCGCATCGCCACGTGCAGTTCCTGGTGCTTACTCGTAGGAGAAGATGCTGCCCAGCTTGTCCATGCGTTCCAGCGCCATGCCGGAGCCGCGCACCACGCAGGTCAGCGGGTCTTCGGCGACCAGCACCGGCAGGCCGGTTTCCTCGGCCAGCAGGCGATCCAGGTCGCGCAGCAGCGCGCCGCCGCCGGTCAGCATCATGCCGCGCTCGGCGATGTCGGCGCCCAGTTCCGGCGGGGTCTGTTCCAGCGCGATCTTCACCGCCGACACGATCTGGTTCAGCGGATCGGTCAGGGCTTCCAGGATTTCATTGGACGAAACGGTAAAGGCGCGCGGGATGCCCTCGGAAAGGTTGCGGCCCTTGACTTCCATCTCGCGGACTTCGGAGCCCGGGAAGGCCGAGCCGATTTCCTTCTTGATCGCTTCGGCGGTCTGCTCGCCGATCAGCATGCCGTAGTTGCGGCGGATGTAGTTGACGATGGCCTCGTCGAACTTGTCGCCGCCGACGCGCACCGAACCCTTGTAGACCATGCCGCCCAGCGAGATGATGCCCACCTCGGTGGTGCCGCCGCCAATGTCCACCACCATCGAGCCCGACGGCTCCGACACCGGCAGGCCGGCGCCGATCGCGGCCGACATCGGCTCCTCGATCAGGTACACCTGGCTGGCGCCGGCGCCCAGGGCGGATTCACGGATGGCGCGGCGCTCGACCTGGGTCGAGCCGCACGGCACGCAGATGATGATGCGCGGGCTCGGGCGCAGCAGCTTGCTGTCGTGCACCATCTTGATGAATTGCTTGAGCATCTGCTCGGTGACGGTGAAGTCGGCGATCACGCCATCCTTCATCGGGCGGATCGCCTCGATGTTGCCCGGCACCTTGCCCAGCATCTGCTTGGCTTCCTTGCCCACCGCCGTGATCGTCTTCTTGGCGTTGGGGCCGCCTTCCTGGCGGATCGCGACGACCGAGGGCTCGTCCAGCACGATGCCCTTGTCGCGCATGTAGATCAGCGTGTTGGCGGTGCCGAGGTCGATCGCCAGGTCGTTGGAGAAGTAGCTGCGGAGAAATCCGAACATCAGGAGTCCTGTCTGTGATGGTGTTCGCGGGTAGGCGAAGCGGCCGGCGCCGCGGGCGGCCCGGCCACGAATTGCTTGGGTGTTGAATACGGAATGGTTCTCGGCTTCCCGGCCCGCCCACGCTCCGGCGCGGTGGGCCCGGGCCGGGTGCTGGATTGGAGTCGGGTTCGGCACCGCCGCCGTCATGCCGCGCAGGCCGGCCCTACGGGAACCTTTGATTAGACCTCGCGAGAAAGTTCGCGACGATGCGCACGAAAATGTGCAGGCACCGGCGCGTCATGACCCGTTGCATTCGGGCGTGTCGTGGCCGGTGGCAAAGGCCTAATCAGAGGACCCAGGTTCGCCCTTCGGGCACCTTCGGCCGCCAGGCACGGCGGGCCAGCCGGGGACCGGCTTGCGGCAAAGTGACGAAGGCGTTGCCAAAGGTCGGGAGCACGCAATGATACCTTATAATTCCTGCTGCTTCGGGCGTTTACGGCCTGAAAAACCCTGTAATTCCGATGGCTCCGTTGCGCCGTTGCAGCGTCCCGGAGCCGCCCTGTCCGACCGCGCGACGCCACCGCCGCACGGCCGGCCGCCGGCCGCTGCCGGCACCTTCCGCATCCGAGCATCCGAACCACCACGCCATGGCCCTCGACCTATCCGACGTCAAGCGCATCGCCCACCTGGCCCGCATCGAAACCAGCGATGACGAGGCCGAACAGACGCTTGCGCAGCTGAACAACTTTTTCTCGCTGGTCGAGCAGATGCAGGCGGTCGACACCACCGGCATCGAGCCGCTGGCGCACCCGCTGTCGGCCGTACGCGACATGGTGCAGCGCCTGCGTGACGATGCAGTCACCGAGAGCGACCGCCGCGACGACTACCAGCGCCCCGCCCCGGCCACCGAGAACGGGCTGTACCTGGTGCCCAAGGTCATCGAGTGACCTGCGCCGGCCGCGCGCTGCCAATCCTTGTCGAAGCTTGCAGGATCTTGCCGCCCGGCCGACCCAGCCAGTACGCCACCCCGAATGCCAACCCGACTGTCATGCCCTTTTCCGCTGATTCCGTGACCTCCCTGCGCCAGCTCGCCGACGCCCTTGCCGCGCGCACCGTCTCCGCCGAGGAACTCGCGCGCGAGTACCTGTCCCGCATCGAGCAGGCCGCCGCGCTCAACGCCTTTATCCACGTCGACCCCGAGCGCACCCTGGCGCAGGCGCGCGCCGCCGACGAGCGCCGCGCGCGCGGCGAGGCCGCGCCGCTGACCGGCGTGCCGGTCGCGCACAAGGACGTGTTCGTCACCCGCGGCTGGCGCGCCACCGCCGGCTCGAAGATGCTGGGCAACTATGAAAGCCCGTTCGACGCCACCGTGGTCGAGCGCATGGCCGCCGCCGGCATGGTCACGCTGGGCAAGACCAACATGGACGAATTCGCGATGGGCTCGTCCAACGAGAACTCGCATTTCGGCCCGGTGCGCAACCCGTGGGACACCAGCCGCGTGCCCGGCGGCTCGTCGGGCGGCTCGGCCGCGGCCGTCGCCGCCGGCCTGGCGCCCGCCGCCACCGGCACCGACACCGGCGGCTCGATCCGCCAGCCGGCGTCGTTCTCGGGCATCACCGGCATCAAGCCGACCTACGGCCGCGTGTCGCGCTACGGCATGATCGCCTTCGCCTCGTCGCTGGACCAGGGCGGCCCGATGGCGCACTCCGCCGAGGATTGCGCGCTGCTGCTCAACGCCATGGCCGGCTTCGACCCCAAGGACTCGACCAGCATCCCGCCGGAGCAAGGCGGCGTGGACGAGGACTACACGCGCCTGCTGGGCCAGCCGCGCGCCGGCGCCAGCGCCGAGCGCCCGCTGGCGGGCCTGCGCATCGGCCTGCCGAAGGAATACTTCGGCAAGGGCCTGTCGGCCGACGTCGAACAGGCCGTGCGCGCCGCGCTGGCCGAGTATGAAAAGCTGGGCGCCACGCTGGTGGAGGTGTCGCTGCCCAAGACCGAGCTGTCGATCCCGGTGTACTACGTGATCGCGCCGGCGGAGGCTTCGTCGAACCTGTCGCGCTTCGACGGCGTGCGCTATGGCCACCGCGCCGCCGAGTACCGCGACTTGCTCGACATGTACAAGAAGAGCCGCGCCGAAGGCTTCGGCCCGGAGGTCAAGCGCCGCATCCTGGTGGGCACCTATGTGCTCTCGCACGGCTACTACGACGCCTACTACCTGCAGGCGCAGAAGATCCGCCGCATCATCGCCGACGACTTCCAGCGCGCCTTCGCCCAGTGCGACGTGATCATGGGCCCGGTGGCGCCGACGGTGGCGTGGAAGCTGGGCGAGAAGACCTCGGACCCGGTGCAGATGTACCTGGCCGATATCTTCACGCTCTCGACCAGCCTGGCCGGCCTGCCCGGCATGAGCGTGCCGTGCGGCTTCGGCGATGGCAACATGCCCGTGGGCTTGCAGCTGATCGGCAACTACTTCGACGAGGCGCGCCTGCTGCAGGCCGCGCACGCGTTCCAGCAGGCGACCGACTGGCACCTGCGCCGCCCCGCCAAGGCCTGACCATGAACCCGACCTTCCTCCGGCTGCTCGCCGCCCTGGTATTCGCCACGCTGGTGGCGGGCTGTATCCAGCTGCCGATCATCGGCAAGCCCACGCCCATCGCCAGCCGCGACATCGACCTGGCCGGCGACTGCCGCCGCACCGAGGAAGACGGCTTCCGCGAGGACGCCCAGCTGCGCGTTTCCGACAACACCGTGCAGCAGCTATCGTGGAAGCTGTGGGTGGGCCGGCGCGGCTCGTGCACCTTCAACCTGGCCGACTTCCGCCAGGTCCAGAGAAAGCCGCATATCGAGCTGCGCGCCAACGACGGCAGCGGCTGCAAGCTGATGGTCTGGCAGGACCCGCGCCGCGTCACGCTGGCGCATGCCAACTGCCAGCAGCGCTGCACGCCCGGCATCTATGAACAGGCCTGGCCCGTGATGTTCGAGCCCGGCAGCGGCGGCTGCGCCGCCACGCGCTGATAACCGCAGATACCGCAACCGACATGCCGCGCATGCCCGCCTTCCGGCCCCACCCTGCCAGCGCCAGCCGCGCCGCGCGCCGCGCTGCGGCGGTGATGGCGCTCGGCCTGGTTGCGTGGTCGGGCGGCGCCGCGGCGCATGCACCCGACCTGCCGCCGCCGGCGCTGGTACAGCCGCCGCTGCTGTCGCCGGCCGGCGCGCTGGCGCCGGGCACGGTGACGCGCCAGGGAGCCGGGCCGGCGACGGCAGCCACCAGCGCGGCGCCGGTGCCCGCGCAGCGCGTGCTGCTGCGCGGCGATGCCGCCACGCCGGCGCTGACCGCCTACTGGTTCGTGCCGCGCGAAGGCGCCACGCCGCGCGCATTGCCGGTAGTGGTGGCGCTGCATGGCTGCGGCGGCCTGCTGTCCCCGCGTGACCCCATGGCCACCAGCGACGGCGCCGACGCCTCGGCGCTGCTGCAGCAACGCTACCGCGAATACGCCCAGTGGCTGACCGCGCGCGGCTACGCCGTGCTGATGCCCGACAGCTTCAGCGCCCGCGGCAAACCGCACGGCATCTGCACCGAGCCGATCGACAACCGCGGCATCGACGACCGCACGCGCCGCGCCGATGCGCTGGCCGCATTGCGCTGGCTGGGCAGCCAGCCGGGCGTCGACCCCGCGCGCATCGTGCTGCTGGGCTGGTCCAACGGCGCGCAGGCGGTGCTGGCCACCGTCGACGCCAGCCGCCCGTGGCCGGCCGGCACGCCGCAGGTGGAACGCGCCGTCGCGTTCTATCCCGGCTGCAAGCGCGCGGTGCGCCAGCACGATTACCGGCTGCGCACCCCCATGCTGCTGATGATCGGCGGCGCCGACGACTGGACGCCCGCGACGCGCTGCGCCATGCTGCAGTCCGCCGTGCTGGCGCGCCAGCCCAACGCGCGCTTCCGGCTCGAGATCTACCCCGGCGCCCATCACGGCTTTGACGGCACCAGCGAGCTGCACGTCCGCCACGACGTGCCCGCTGCCGGCAACGGCGGCGGCGTGCGCAAGGCGCGCGCGGTGACCGTCGGCGGCGACGCGGTGGCGCGCGCCGCGGCGCTCGCGCAACTCGATTCCTGGCTCGCCAGCCCCGACCCCTGAGGCGCACCGAGGGCCCGCAGCCAGACAGACCCAACCCGGGGCGGCCCGCCGCCCCGCCGTAACAGACAGAACGAAAGAACCGAACAGGAATACCGCCATGCAATGGGAAGTGGTGATCGGCCTCGAAACGCACGCGCAGCTTTCGACGGCCTCCAAGATTTTTTCTGGCACGTCCACCGCCTTCGGGGCCGAGGCCAACACGCAGGCCTCGCCGGTGGACCTGGCGCTGCCCGGCGTGCTGCCGGTGCTCAACAAGGGCGCGGTCGAGCGCGCGATCCAGTTCGGCCTGGCGATCGGCGCTACCATCGCGCCGCGCAGCATCTTCGCGCGCAAGAATTACTTCTACCCCGACCTGCCCAAGGGCTACCAGATCAGCCAGTATGAGATCCCGGTGGTCCAGGGCGGCACCATCACCATCCAGGTCGAAGGCAAGAAGGGCGAGTTCTACGAGAAAACCGTCAACCTGACGCGCGCGCACCTGGAAGAAGACGCGGGCAAGTCGCTGCACGAGGACTTCGCCGGCATGACCGGCATCGACCTGAACCGCGCAGGCACGCCGCTGCTCGAGATCGTCACCGAGCCCGACATGCGCAGCGCCGCCGAAGCGGTGGCCTACGCCAAGGCACTGCACTCGCTGGTGGTGTGGCTGGGCATCTGCGACGGCAATATGCAGGAGGGCAGCTTCCGTTGCGACGCCAACGTGTCGGTGCGCCCGGTCGGCCAGAAGGAATTCGGCACGCGCCGCGAGATCAAGAACCTGAACTCGTTCCGCTTCCTGCAGCAGGCCATCGAATACGAAGTGCAGTGGCAGATCGCAGAAATCGAGGACGGCCGCAAGATCCAGCAGGCCACCGTGCTGTTCGATCCGGACACCGGCGAGACCCGCGCGATGCGCACCAAGGAAGACGCGCACGACTACCGCTACTTCCCTGACCCGGACCTGATGCCGCTGGAGATCGAACCGGCCTGGATCGAGCGCGTGCGCAATGCGCTGCCGGAGCTGCCGGCCGCGATGCAGGCGCGCTTTGTGTCGCAATACGGCTTGTCGGCGTATGACGCGACCACGCTGACCGCGACCAAGGCATTTGCCGCCTACTACGAGGCCGTGGTCGCCGATGCCGGCGCCGCCAACGCCAAGCCCGCCGCCAACTGGCTGATGGGCGACGTGGCCTCGCAACTGAACCGCGAAGGCATCGCCATCGACGACGCACCGGTCAAGCCGGCGCAGCTGGCCAGGCTGCTGGCGCGCATCGCCGACGGCACGGTCTCGAACAACACCGCCAAGAAGGACGTGTTCCCGGCCATGTGGGCTGGCGAGCACGACGGCGATGCCGACGCCATCATCGCCGCCAAGGGCCTGAAGCAGATGTCGGACAGCGGCGAGCTGGAGAAGATCATCGACGACGTGCTGGCGGCCAACGCCAAGTCGGTCGAGGAATTCCGCTCGGGCAAGGAAAAGGCGTTCAATGCGCTGGTCGGCCAGGCGATGAAGGCGACCAAGGGCAAGGCCAATCCGGCGCAGGTGAACGAGCTGCTGAGGAAGAAGCTGGGCTGATCCAGGCCTGCCAGCTGTTTGCTACCTCTCCCGCGATGCGGGAGAGGACTACATCCCCGCCCTCCCCTTCACCGTCTCCTCCAGCAGCGACCTCAGCTTCGCCAGCGCACCCGGATCCCCGCGTGCCGCTGAGCGCGCATACCAGATCTTCGCCTGCTCGATATCGCGGTCGACCACGCCAGGCTCGCCGTGCTCATAGAAGCTGCCGACGATGTACTGCGCCCCGCCATCTCCCGCACTCGCCGCGCGCCGGTACCACGCAAACGCCTGCGCATAGTCGCGCGGCACGCCGCGACCGGTGAAGTAGTTCGTTGCCAGCTCCATCTGCGCCTGCACGTGCCCGCCTTGCGCCGCGCGCTCATACCAGCGGTTCGCCTCTTCGAGCGATTTCGGCACCAGCTGGCCGCGCTCGTACAGATCGCCCCAGGTGTATTGCGCATGCGTCATGCCGTTGTCGGCCGCCCTGCGCAGCCACACCAGGGCCTCTTGCGGCCGCGCAGCGGTGCCCTCGCCACGCAGCAGCATCATCGCGTAGTTGAATTGCGCCAGGCGGTTGCCCTGGCGCGCGGCGCTGGAGAAGCCCTGCAAGGCCTCGTCGAAGCGGCCCGACTCATAGGCAGCAACGGCGTCGCGGGTCTGCGTCTGTGCGGGGGCGGGCGGCTGGGGTGCGGCGGCGGCGGGCGGCAGGCACAGCCATGCACAGCAGAGGATGCCGGCCAGCACGGCGGCATGCGGGGAACGGGCTTTCGACATGGCGGACTCCGGGCGCGGCGCCTTCTTTGCTCCAGTGTAGGAGTCAGCGGGGGCACCCGGTAGGCGGGCCAGTTTATCGATGCGAATAATCAATCATATGAAAAATAATGATCCGTCATTCTTAGCATCAATAAATTAGCGATCGGATCATATCCATCCCGCGCGGTGGAGCCGCCGCCACAGCAGTCCGCACGCCACCGCCGTCACGCCGATCACTGCCGGATAGGCGTAGTGGAGAGTCAGCTCCGGCATGAAATCGAAGTTCATCCCGTACAGGCTGAACACCACCGTCGGGAGCGCCAGGATCGCGCCCCAGCCGGCAAGCCGCTTGACCACCTCGTTCTGGCCCACCGTCACCAGTGCCAGGTTGACCTGCACCGCGGTGGTCAGCATTTCGCGGATCACGTCCAGCGTGCGCACCAGCCGGCTGGCGTGGTCCTCGATGTCCCGGAAGTAGGCGCGCAGTTCCTTCGGCACCAGCTCCTCGTGCAGGCGAATCAGCTGGCTGCACATGTCTTCCACCGGGCTGACCGCATTGCGCAGGCGCAGCACCTGGCGCTTGACCCGGTACAGATTCTCGATCGCCCCGCGGTCGAACTCGTCGCGGAAGATGCCCTGCTCCAGGTCCTCCAGCGTGTCTTCCAGCCGCGTGACGATCGGCAGGTAGTGATCGACCACGAAGTCCATCAGCGCGTACAGCACGTAGCCGGGTCCGTTCGCCAGGCCTTGCGGGTCGCTTTCGCAGCGCTCGCGCACCGGGGTGTAGGCGCTGCTCGCACCATGGCGCACCGAGACCACGTAGTTGGGACCGACGAACAAATGCGTCTCGCCGACCACCACTTCGTCCTCGGCCAGCTGCGCCGTGTTGAGCACGACGAACACCGAATCGCCATAGGCCTCCAGCTTGGGCCGCTGGTGCGCATCGAGCGCATCTTCCACCGCCAGGTCGTGCAGGCCGAAGGCGAGCTGCACCTTGCGCAGCAGCGTCAGGTCTGGCTCATGCAGCCCGAGCCAGACAAAGGTGCCGGGCACGCCCAGCACCGTGGGGATCTCTTCCATGCCGACCGTGCCGAGCCGCTGGCCCTGCCGGTAGGCCACGCAATTGACGATGGCGCCCATGGGAACTCCGCTGTCCAATGGCGCAATCGTAACAAGGCTTTGCAAATTGCTACGGCGGCGAGAGCCGGCCCTGCGTGTCGCCGGTCACTCGGCGCCGGCGGTGCGAGCCGCGTGCTGCACAACGCGCGGGCAGATGGAACGCACAGGGCACCTATTGCGGCTCGATCTCATGGATCGCGCCAATTGTTACAGTTCGCGTGTAAGACAACGTTAGAATGTGGCATTTCCACGGTCACCCGGCTATGTCCCAGAAGAAATCGCCACGCTTCGAGCTGCGCAGTGGCAACGTCGATGCCCTCCTTCTCGCCCTCCAGACCGCCGACATGGCTGCGCTGCGGGATGACCTCCTCTCCCGGTTCGAAGCCACTCCCGATTTCTTCTCCAATGACGTGATCGCGCTGGACCTGCGCGCGCTCGAGGACGATAGCGAAGTCGCGCTCGGCACGGTGATCGAGACCCTGGCCACGCTCAAGGCACGCGCCATCGGCGTGGTGGCCCGCGCCGGCCAGCGCGAATGGGCCGAGCGCTTCGGTCTGCCGCTGCTCGACAGCCAGAGCCGCCGCGGCAGCGGGGCCGGCGCCGATCGTGCCGCCGAGGCCAAGGCCGCCGCCGAGGCGGAACAGGCCGCTGCTCAGGCCGCCGCGCAAGCCGCGGCCGAGCAGGCCGCGCGCGAAGACGCCGTCCGCGCCGCCGCGCAGGCCACCACCGACGCCGCGGTCGCCGCCGCGGTGCGCCAGCACCAGACCCTGCTGATCGACAAGCCGCTGCGCTCGGGCCAGCAGGTCTACGCGCACGGCGACGTGGTGATCCTCGACGTGGTCAGCTATGGGGCCGAGGTCATTGCCGAAGGCAACATCCATATCTATGCCCCGCTGCGCGGCCGCGCGCTGGCGGGCGTCAAGGGCAACACCGGTGCGCGCATCTTCAGCACGTGCATGGAGCCCGAACTCATTTCCATTGCCGGCATCTACCGTACCGCGGAGCAGACGCTCCCGGCCGACGTGCTCGGCAAGACGGCCCAGGTACGCCTGGCCGAAGAAAAACTGATCCTCGAGGCGCTGCGGCTCAAGTAACCGCACCGGCATCGGGGACCCCAATCAAGCAGCGCAAGCTTCAACCTAATTACTGGACCAAAGAGCCATGGCAAAAATCATCGTTGTGACCTCCGGCAAGGGAGGCGTCGGCAAGACCACCACCAGCGCCAGCTTTGCCGCCGGCCTGGCCCTGCGTGGCCACAAGACTGCCGTGATCGACTTCGACGTCGGCCTGCGCAACCTCGACCTGATCATGGGTTGCGAGCGCCGCGTGGTGTACGACCTGATCAACGTGGTGCAGGGCGAAGCCAACCTGCGCCAGGCGCTGATCAAGGACAAGAAGTGCGAAAACCTGTTCATCCTGCCGGCCTCGCAGACGCGCGACAAGGACGCGCTGACCAAGGAAGGCGTGGAGAAGGTCATCAACGGCCTGATCGAGATGGACTTCGAGTACATCGTGTGCGATTCGCCCGCGGGCATCGAGTCGGGCGCGCTGATGGCGATGTACTTTGCCGATGAGGCACTGATCGTCACCAACCCCGAAGTGTCCTCGGTGCGCGATTCGGACCGCATCCTCGGCATCCTGTCGTCCAAGACCAAGCGCGCCAGCGAAGGCGGCGATCCGATCAAGGAACACCTGCTGATCACCCGCTACAACCCCAAGCGCGTGCACGGCGGCGAGATGCTGTCGCTGACCGACATCCAGGAAATCCTGCGCATCAAGCTGATCGGCGTGGTGCCGGAATCGGAAGCCGTCCTGCACGCATCGAACCAGGGCACGCCCGCCATCCACCTGGAAGGCAGCGACGTAGCCGACGCCTATGGCGACGTGGTGGACCGCTTCCTCGGCAAGGACAAGCCGATGCGCTTCACCGACTACCAGAAGCCGGGGCTGTTCTCCCGCATCTTCGGCAACAAATAAACGGTCCGGAGGCTCATCCCAATGTCGATCCTTTCCTTCCTGCTGGGGGAGAAGAAAAAGTCCGCGTCGGTCGCCAAGGAGCGGCTGCAGATCATTCTCGCCCACGAGCGCACCGGCCATTCCGCCCCCGCCGACTACCTGCCCGCGTTGCAGCGCGAGCTGGTGGCGGTGATTTCCAAGTACGTCAAGATCAGCGACCAGGACCTGCGCGTCAGCCTCGAGCGCCAGGACAACCTCGAGGTGCTCGAAGTCAAGATCGAGATCCCGCAAGGCTGATCCCGGTCGCCATAGCCCGGTCCCCATCCGTCCCGCTACAGGCCAGGGCGCAGTGTCTGCGTCCTGGCCTGTAGTCTTTTGCGCTCCGCCATCAGTTCACCAGCCCAGTGCCCAAGCGGCCTGGGGCATTGCGCGTCGCACCAAAACTGGAATTTGTAGCGGCGAGACAACGAATTCGCACCAAAATCCTGCTTGAAAGCCGGGCTTGGCGGACATTTGTGTCCTTACTGCTTACGTTTTGTTAAATTTTCGCCGGCGTTTACACGAAACGTAGACCTTCTCCCTGCCGTGATCCGGCAGAGAACAGTACAAGACAGAAAAGGAGCACCATGAAGAAATCGGCCATCGTCCTCGCAGCCGGCAGCCTGTTGGCAGGTTCGGCATTCGCCCAGTCGTCCGTCACCCTGTACGGTATCGTTGACCAGAGCATCCGCTTCCAGACGAACTCGAGCGCCAACAACGACAACTCGTGGGAACTGACCAACGGCGCAGTGACCAACAGCCGCTGGGGTATCAAGGGCAGCGAAGCGCTGGGCAACAACCTGAAGGCGATCTTCCAGCTGGAAAACGGCTTCGATCCGGACACCGGCCGTGCCAACCAGGGTGGCCGCCTGTTCGGCCGTCAAGCCTATGTGGGCCTGTCGGGCGACTTCGGCACGATCAAGCTGGGCCGCCAGTACACCGAAGGCTTTAATTTCTTCGGCGACTTCGATCCGCTGACCATCGGCAACTACACCAACAACGCCTGGCCGTTCTTCCTGACCAACTTCCGTAACGACAACGTCGTCAGCTACGGCGGCAAGTTCGGCGGCCTGGACGTTGGCGCCAGCTACGGCTTCGGCGAGCAGCCGGGCAGCATGAGCCAGAACCAGTACTGGGGCACGCGTGCCGCTTACACCTACGGTCCGTTCGCCGTCGGCGGCGTGTACCAGGAAGTGCGCAACACCACCGGCCAGAAGCAGCAAATGTGGGGCGCTGCCGGTAAGTACTCGATCGGCCCGGCAAAGATCTTCCTGGGCTACATCGGCGGCCAGGACCGCACCGGTTCGGTCGACGCTTCGCTGAACTTCACCGGCGGCGCGACGAACAACCCGGTCCCGGCTGGCGGCAACTTCGCGGCTAACCCGCGCAAGGACACCATCGGCTACATCGGCATGACCTACCAGGCCACCCCGGCCCTGGCCCTGACCGGCGTGTTCTACGGCGACTACGTCGAGAACGTCAACGGCGTGAGCGACAACAACGGCCGCCGCTACACCGGCGTGCTGCTGGCCGAGTACTCGCTGTCGAAGCGCACCCAGGTCTATGGCACCGTGGACTTCAACAAGGTCTCGGGCGGCACCATCACCGAAATGCCGGGCCGCAACAACCAGACCGGCGCTGCCGTCGGTATCCGCCACATCTTCTGATCGTTACCCCATCAGCAGTCCCTGGCGAAAGGCACCTTCGGGTGCCTTTTTTTCATTGGCGTGCGCTGCCCTCGTGCCTGCCCTCATGCTTCCCTCACGCGGCGGCGCGCTCGATCCGTTCCAGCCGGTAGCCATGCGTGTAGACGGGCGTCAGCCGCAGCGCCTGCGACGCCTGCAGGCCGAGCTTGCTGCGCACGCGCGACACATGGGTATCGATGGTGCGCGACAGCGAAGAGATCTCGCGCCCCCAGACCGCGGCGGTGATGTGGTCGCGCGTGACGATGCGGCCCTCGTTGCGGAACAGCAGCACGGCGAGGTCGAACTCCTTGGGCGTCAGGCAGATGGGATGCCCGTTGCAGGTGGCCGTGCGCATGGCGCAGTCGAAGGCGTATTCGCCCAGCCGCAGCGGGGCGTGCGGCGACTGCACCGGGGGATAGGCGCGCCGCAGCAGGCATTCCACACGGGCCGACAGTTCGGCGGGACGCACCGGCTTGACCATGTAGTCGTCGGCGCCCGCGGCGAGCGCGCTGATGATGTCCTGCTCGGCATCGCGCCCGCTGAGGAACATCACCGGCACGCGCCGGTCGAGATGCGTGCGCACCCACGCCAGCACCTCGCGCCCGGACAGGTCCGGCATCGACCAGTCGAGCAGCAGCAGGTCGAAGCACGCATTACGCAGCGCCAGCAGCAGCTTGCGACTTTCGGTGAAGGTCACGCACTCATGCCCGCCGCCGGCGATGATCCGGCGGATCAGTGCCGCATCGGCGGGCGCGTCCTCTAGCGATGCAATCTTCTTTCCCATGTGTGGTCTCCGGCGACGTTCGCCCGCAGCGCACAGTCGCTGCAGTCGTAGCGCGTCATTTAAGACCGCGTGCCCCGCCGGACGAATAGGAAAGACCTCAATTCGGGCTTTCAACAATCTTTTACTTCTTGCCTCAGCCAGGCGCCCATAACATGGCTTCGCCATTGCCGGCGGCATTGCGCCGGCAGGAGGAGCCACGACCGTGAAGATTGCCTCGCTGCAGGCCGATCCGACCCTCGCCATCCGCATCGAACAGGCCCTGCGCCTTGACGGCCACCAGTGCCGGCGCTACCTCAGCGGCCGCACGCTGCTGGGCGCGCTGCACGCCGAGCCGTTCGACCTGCTGATCCTCGATTGCGAAACGCCGGGAATCCCGGCGCTGGATGTGCTGGCGTGGGTGCGGCGCTCGCTGGGCCATGAGCTGCCGGTGATGCTGACCGGCGGCTCGAATGAAGAGGACTTTGTCGCGGCCTGCTTTGCGCAGGGCGCCGACAGCTACCTGCCGGGGCCGCCGCGGCTGGGCGAGCTGGCCGCGCGCGTGCAGGCGCTGCTGCGGCGCGCGCGGCCGTCCACGCAAGCCTGCGAGGTGGCGCATGGCGCGTTCCGCTTTGCCCCTTCCGAGCGGCGTGCCTGGGTGCATGGCAGGCCGGTGCCGCTGGCGCCGAAGGAATTCGACCTGGCCGTGCTGCTGTTCCGCAATCTCGGCTGCGTGGTGCCGCGCCAGACCATGGTCGACCAGGTCTGGCGGTATCACATCGAGCCGACCTCGCGCACGGTGGACAGCCACCTGTCGCGCGTGCGCACCAAGCTGTCGCTGTGGCCGCACAACGGTGTGCGGCTGTCTGCGGTCTATGGGCTGGGGTGCCGGCTCGATACCGCCTGAGCCGGCATTCGCCAGGTCAGTCCCCCTTGATGCCGGCTTCCCTGACGATGCGTGCGTTCTCCGCGTACTCCTCGCGGATCGACCTGGCGAACTGCGCCGGGGTGCCGCCGGTGGGCACTTCGCCGCCCTTGAGCAGGCGCTCGTGGACGTCCGGTTCGGCCAGTGCCTTGTTCAGCTCGGCATTCAGGCGCTCGATGATCGCCGCGGGGGTCTTGCCCGGCGCGAACACGCCGAAGGTCGAAGTCAGGTTGGCCTTGGGATAGCCAAGCTCGGCCAGCGTGGGCACCTGCGGCAGGCTCTCCAGCCGCTTTGGCGCGCCGACCGCCAGTGCGCGCAGGCGGCCGGCCTGCATATGCTGGGTCAGTGCCGGGCTGGCGTTGGTGCTCATCACCTCGAACTGGCCGCCAAGCGCATCGTTCATCTGCTGGCCGGCGCCCTTGTAAGGGATCAGCGTGATGTCGGCCTTCGACTTCTGCCTGATCTGCTCCAGCACCACATGGCCGACCGTGCCCAGCCCCGAGGTCGCCCAGCGCACCGAACCCGGCTTGGCGCGGGCCTGGCCGACCACGTCGGCGAAGCCCTTGCCGCTGAAGCCGTTGGTGGCGATCACCAGCACCGGCGAGTACATCACGCTCATCACCGGCGCCACGTCCTTCTGCGGGTCGTAGTTGACGTGGCCGACATGCGGGTTCAGCGTCAGCGGGCTGGTCGAGGCGAAGCCGAGCGTGTAGCCGTCCGGCGCGGCCTTGGCGACGGCGTCGATGCCGATGCTGCCGCCGGCGCCGGCCTTGTTCTCGACCACCACCGAGGTGCCCATCTGCGCCGACAGGCGCTCGCCGAGCGCGCGCGCCACGGTGTCGCTGATGCCGCCGGTGGGATAGGCGACGATCAGGCGGATCGGGCGGCTGGGGTAATTGTCTGCGGCAGCGGAGGCGGCGACGGGGAGTGCGGCGGCCAGCAGGCCGGCGGCAACGGTGGCTGCCAGCAAGGTCGGGCGGAACGGGAAGGCCATGGTGTCGGGAATACGGGGAAGACGGGGAGAGAATCTGGAGCGCGTCTTCACCGGGCAGAACTGCCGGCCGGCGCGCGACAGCCGCTATCTTAGCCGATCGGTTGCGCGCTCAACGGTGCCTAGCGCACCAGCGGGCGTTCCGGCACCCAGGAGACAAAGAGCTCGTTGGCGCGGTCATAGAGGCGCCAGACCGTGCCGCAGTCGCGGCAGGCAAAGGTCAGCATGCTGAACGGCACGCCCGCGGCACTCTGGCTCACCAGCGGCGCGGTATTGCGCAGCGCCAGGCAGGCAGGCGGCTCGCGCCGGCGTGGGTCGGCGGCCAGTTCCAGGCAGCGCTCGCAGGCCGGCGTGACAGGCGCGGAGGTGACTGGAGAAGGCGGGGCGAGCGGGGGCATGGTGGGCACGGCGGACTTCATGCCCGCCATGATGCCGCAAAACGCAGGCCGGCAGCAGTCCGCGGCCGCTGCGGCGATGCCCATGCACTCAGTTTGCCGCGCGCTGCCCCAGCCAGACACTCGCCAGCACCAGCAACGCCCCCACCGCCTGCACCGCGGTCAGCGCCTGCCCCAGCACCACGAAGCCAAGCACGGTGGCGCTGACCGGGCTCAGCAGGCCCAGCGCCGACACCGCCGACGACGGCATGCGCCCCACCCCGCGAAACCACAGCGCATAGGTCACGCCCGCGCCGATGATGCTCAGCCAGGCGTAGCCCAGCCAGTTGGCCAGCGTGAAATGCCCGGGCAGCGGCTCCAGCGCCAGCGCGAACGGCAGCAGGAACAGGCCGCCCGCACACAGCTGCCATGCGGTCAGCACCAGCGGCGACAGCGGCGGCTGCCAGCGCCGCGTCAGCACGGTGCCCACCGCCATCGATGCCGCACCCGCGGCCGCCGCGGCCACGCCAATGGCATCGAGCCGTGCCGCCGGCCCCAGCACCAGCAGCGCCACCCCCAGCAGCCCGCCCACGCCTGCGAGCCAGGCCGCGGTGCGCGGGCGCGCGCCCAGCCAGGCCCAGGCCAGCGCCACCACGATCAGCGGCTGGATCGCCCCGACCGTGGCGGCCACGCCGCCGGGCAACCGGTACGCCGCGATAAACAGCATCGCCTGGAAGAAGCCGATATTGAGCACGCCCAGCACCGCCGCCCGCCACCACCAGCTGCCCTTGGGCAGGGTGCGGCCCCAGGCCAGCATCAGCAGCCCGGCCGGCAGCGCGCGGATCACGCCGGACAGCAGCGGCTGGCCCGGCGGCAGCCACTGGCTGGTGACGAGGTAGGTGCTGCCCCAGATCGCCGGGGCCAGGCCGGTGAGGAGGATGTCCCGCAGCGGCAGCCGGCCGGTTGCGGGGGACGCTGAAGCCGCGGAAATTGCCCCGGCAGAAGCGGATACAGCAGCGGACGCAGCAGCGTTGGCCGGACCATTCGTCTTCATATCAAGTTTCTTGATATCAATATAAACCCACTTTACGAAGCAGATCGTTTGATGTCAAGATACTTACGTTCCTGCCTGAATGTACCAATGCCAGCCCGCCGCAAACCCCAGCCCGCAATCCCGGACGACACGCCAGACCACGTCGACACCATCCTCGCGCAGTGGGCGCGAGAACGCCCTGACCTGGATGCTTCGCCGATGGGCCTGATCGGCCGCGTGGCCCGGCTCAACCGTCATACCGGCAAGTCGATCGAGTCCGCGCTGGCGGAAACGGCGCTGCAGCCGTGGGAATTCGATGTGCTGGCGACCCTGCGGCGCTCCGGCCCGCCGTTTGCGCTGTCGCCGGGCGCGCTGATCGGTTCGCTGATGATCACGTCCGGCACCATGACCAACCGGCTCGACCACCTGGAGCGCGCGGGCCTGGTGCAACGCCGCCCCAACCCGGACGACCGGCGCGGCCTGCTGGTGGAACTGACCGACGCCGGGCGCGAGCGCATCGATCATGCTGTGGCAGTGCACGTCGAGAACGAGCACCGCCTGGTGGCGGCGCTCAGCGCCACGGAACGGGCCCAGCTGGCCACGCTGCTGCGGCGCTGGCTGCGCCAGTTCGAACCGCCTCCTGGCGGCGACGAGACCAGCGACGCCTGAGCCCTGACTGACCCGGCCCCGGAAAGCCGGCCGAGTGTCAGCCGTGCGCGCGCTCGCGCAGGTCCGGCAGGAACACCGTCAGCAGCCCCAGCAGCGGCAGGTAGGCACAGTACTCATAGACCGCGCCGATGCCGTGCGTATCCGCCATCCCACCCAGCACCGCAGCGCCGATGCCGCCCATGCCGAAGGCAAAGCCGAAGAACAGCCCCGACACCATGCCGACCTTGCCGGGGATCAGCTCCTGCGCGAACACCAGGATCGCCGAGAACGCCGACGCCAGGATAAAGCCGATGATGAAGGTCAGTACCGTGGTCCAGAACAGGCCCGCGTGCGGCAGCAGCAGCGTGAACGGCGCCACGCCCAGGATCGACGCCCAGATCACGCGCTTGCGCCCGATGCGGTCGCCGATCGGCCCGCCCAGGATGGTGCCCGCCGCCACCGCGAACAGGAACAGGAACAGGTGCAACTGGGCGTTCTGCTGCGCCAACCCGAAGCGCTCCATCAGGTAGAAGGTGTAGTACGAGGTCAGGCTGGCCATGTAGAAATACTTGGAGAACACCAGCACCATCAGCACCAGCATCGCCCGCATCACCACGCGCGTCGGCACCGGGCTGGCCGCGGCGCCCGCGGCCTTGCGCTTGCGCGCGCCCTGCGCCAGCTGGCGCGCGTACCACCCGCCGATGCGCCACAGCACCACGATGCCCACCAGCGCCGCCAGCGAGAACCACGCCAGGCTCGCCTGCTGGTGCACGATCAGCGCCGCCAGCAGCGGCCCCATGGCGCTGCCGCCGTTGCCGCCGACCTGGAAGATCGATTGCGCCAGCCCGTGCTGGCCACCCGACGCCATGCGCGCCACGCGCGACGACTCGGGATGGAAGATCGACGAGCCGGTGCCGACCAGCGCCGCCGCCACCAGCAGCACGCCGTAGGTCGGCGCCACCGACAGCAGCAGCAGGCCGCCCAGCGTAAAGGCCATCGCGATCGCCAGCGAATGCGGCTTGGGATGCTTGTCGGTGTACAGGCCCACCACCGGCTGCAGCAGCGACGCGGTGACCTGGTACGTCATGGTCAGCAATCCGATCTGCGTGAAGCTCAGGTTGAAGCCGCCCTTGAGCATCGGATAGATCGCCAGGATCAACGACTGGATCATGTCGTTGAGGAAGTGGGCGAAGCTGATCGCCGACAGCACGCGGAAGCCGGTGCGTTCGGCCTGCGCCGGCGTGGTGGAGATGCTGGAAGCTGAGGCGCCGGACGGCGCGGAGTCGATGGTTGTGCTCATTGGCGGCTCTCGACAAACGGAAAGCGGTCAGCGGGGGCGCTGGCCAGGACTGTGAGTCGGGATGCTAGCTGGCACGCACGCGCCTGTCCTGCGAGAATGGGGCCGCAACCTTGGAGAAAAGGACATGCCGCGCGCGCCCCGTGCCTCCGACGACACCGCCCCGCCGGGTTCCGCAACCGGGCGGGCCCGCGATCTGCGCGGCTTGCCGGTGCCGCCAGCCGCCACGCCGGACGACACCTACAGCAGTCCCCCGCGCTACGTCCGCTACGACCGCAGCCCGATGCCGGTTGCCGCCATGGCCGCCGACTACCTGCCCGGTGAAATGACCAAGCGGCACCAGCACCCGCACGCGCAGCTGATCCACGCGGTGCACGGTGTGATGGTGGTAGCCACCGAGGAAGGCCAGTGGATCGTGCCGCCCACGCGCGGCATGTGGATGCCGGGCGGCACCATGCACTGGATCCGCATGGTCGGCCACGTGCAGATGCGCACCGCTTATATCCGCCCGGATGCCGCGCCGGGCCTGCCGCAGCGCTGCACCGTGCTCGGCATCTCACCGCTGCTGCGCGAGCTGATCCTGGCCGCGATCGACATCCCCCTGCCCTATGAACCGGATACGCGCGATGCGCGCCTGATGCGGCTGCTGCTCGATGAAGTCCTGCTGGTGCCATCGCTGCCGCTGCACCTGCCGCGCCCGGCTGACGCAGGCCTGCGCCAGATCTGCGACGCGATCGTGCAAACGCCCGACATCGCGCTGACCCTGGCGGACTGGGGCGAAAAGCTGGGCGTGGATCCCAAGACCATCCAGCGCCGCTTTGCGCGCGAGACCGGCATGACCTTCGGGCAATGGCGCCAGCAGGCGCGGCTGCTGGCGGGGCTGGAAAAGCTGGCTGCGGGCAGCAAGGTGGTCGACGTGGCGCTGGACCTCGGCTACGACAGCCCGAGCGCGTTCGCGACGATGTTCAGGCGGCAGTTCGGCGTACCGCCTAGCGTGTTCTTCCGGTAAGAAACCGACCACTGGTGCCCGTCGTGAGGGCTCCCCTCGCCCGCGAAGTGGGAGAGAGGAGAAAACCCGTGCCCCGCTCAACGCCCCAGATACCGCTCCACCAACCTCGTCCAGTACGCCGCGCCCACCGTCAGGTTCTCGTCGTTGAAGTCGTACCCCGCGTTATGCAGCAGTGGCTGGCTGGCCCCATTGCCCAGCCGCACGAAGCAACCCGGACGCTGCTGCAGGTAATACGCAAAGTCCTCGCTGCCCGTGATGCGCGCAGCCTGCGGCACCACCTTGTCGGCGCCAACCAGTTCCTCGGCCACCTGCCGCGCGAACTCGGTCTCGCGCTCGCTGTTCACCAGCACCGGATAGCCGCGCACGTAGTCGACTTCCGCCACGGCGCCATAGCCCTCGGCCTGCGAGAGCGCCAGCTGGCGGATGCGGTTTTCCAGCGACGCGCGCACATCGGGGCTGAAGGACCGAACGCTGATTTCCATGCGCGCGCTGTCCGGGATCACATTGGGTGCGTGGCCGGCGTGCAGCGTGCCGATGCTCACCACCGCGGCCTCGTTCGGATCCACGAAGCGCGACACCACCGACTGCAGCGCCATCACCAGGCTGCCGGCCACCAGGATCGGATCGACCGACTGGTGCGGGCGCGCCGCGTGGCCGCCCTTGCCGCGGATGGTGATGGTGACCGTGTCGCACGCCGCCATGAACGGGCCCGCGCGGAACAGGAAGTTGCCCTGCTCCACGCCCGGATGGTTGTGCAGGCCGAAGATCGCGTCGCACGGGAAGCGCTCGAACAGGCCATCAGCCAGCATGCGCTCGGCGCCGCCGCCCGCGCCGATTTCCTCGGCCGGCTGGAAGATCAGGTGCACGGTGCCGTCGAAGTTGCGCGTACGCGCCAGCTGCCGTGCCGCACCGAGCAGGATCGCGGTGTGGCCGTCGTGGCCGCAGGCATGCATGCGGCCCTGATTGACGCTCGCGTAAGGCAGCCCCGTGCGCTCGTGGATCGGCAGCGCGTCCATGTCGGCGCGGATGCCGATGCTGCGCGTGCCCTCGCCGCTTTGCAGCGTCCCGACCACGCCGGTCCCGCCCACGCCACGCGTGACCGTGAAGCCCCACGCTTCCAGCAGGCTGGCGATCAGGCCGGACGTGCGGACCTCGTCAAAGGCAAGCTCGGGATTCTGGTGGATGTTGCGCCGGATCGCCTCGAGTTCGGCGCGGCTGTCCAGGGTGTCGGCCAGCCCGCAGTAGCGGCGCTTGAGTGTGGTACCGAGGTAGGACTCGATCTCGGGGGCGTGCTCTGACATGACGTTTGCTCTCTGGCGAAACCTGTATAACCAGTATTTCACGCAGAAAACGCAAGCGAAATGCCAAGTGTGCGATTTCGGGTAAATCGAGGCGATCCGGGCGTTTTCGTCACCGGAACCGTTGCGCGCACGGCACGCTTTGTATGGAAACCCAACGCTTTGTGTGAAAGCGTTTCGACGGGGAACCATTGAAGCTGGCGCTCTTTACCTGCGTTGCAGCATCGCGCAACGCGCGCGGCGGCGTCACCTTGCCAGGTAACGCCGCGCCCTGCCCGGCTTGCGCCGGGAGGGTGATCAGCGCTCGCCGTAGGCGACCACGCGCTGGCTCTGCACGCCGAGCCCTTCCACGCCCAGGCGCATGGTGTCACCCGCCTTCAGGAAGCGCGGCGGCTTGAAGCCCATGCCCACGCCCGGCGGCGTGCCGGTCGCGATCAGGTCGCCTGGCAGCAGCGTCATGAAGCGGCTGACATAGCTGACCACCGTGGCCACGTCGAAGACCATGGTCGCGGTGCTGCCCCGCTGCACGCGCTCGCCGTTGACCTCCAGCCACAGGCCCAGCGCCTGCGGATCGGCCACTTCATCGCGCGTCACCAGCCACGGTCCGGCCGGGCAGAAGGTGTCGCAGCCCTTGCCCTTGTCCCAGGTGCCGCCACGCTCGATCTGGAACTCGCGCTCGGACACGTCGTTGACCACGCAGTAGCCGGCCACGTGGTTCAGCGCCTCTTCGCGCGAGACATTGCGCGCGACGGTGCCGATCACCACGCCGAGCTCGACCTCCCAGTCGGACTTCTCCGAGCCGAACGGCAGCATCACATCGTCGTCCGGGCCGTTGAGCGAGCTGTTGGCCTTCAGGAACACGATCGGCTCCGCCGGCAGCGGCATGCCAGCCTCGGCGGCGTGATCGGCATAGTTCAGGCCAATCGCCACGATCTTGCCGATACCCGTCCAGGGCACGCCAAAGCGCGCGCCCTCGAGCACGGGCAGCGCTGCCACGTCCACCTGCGCCAGCCGCGCCAGCGCCGCGGGCGCCAGCTCGCCCGGGCCGATCTCGCCCACCACGCCGCTCAGGTCGCGCACGCGGCCGTCTGCATCGATCACGCCAGGGCGCTCGGCGCCGGGATTGCCTACTCGAACCAGTTTCATCGTCGTTGCTTTCGTCAGGGATTGGATTAGGGATGATTCATGCGGACTGCTTCAGGCCGGGGGCGCGCGCACCGGCTTCGCCCAGCGAAGCCGCCACCACGGCGAGTACCTCGGTCGCGGTGTTCTCCGAATGCCGGCGCAGCACCTGCGCCAGGCGCGGCCTGCCGGGCTCGCGCAGCGCGGCCATGATTTCTTCATGTTCCTCATGCGACTCCTGCCAGCGCAGGATGTCGGCATTGGCGGCGCCGCGCGCGCGGTGGACCTTGCTCATCAGCGTGGCGTAGACGCCGGCCAGCACCGGGTTGGCGGCGCCGTCGATGATGAGCTGGTGGATTTCCTGGTTGATGCGGAAATAGTCGGTGCGCCGCCCCGCGGCATGCGCGTCGATCATGGCCTGGTGGCGCCGCTCCAGCTTCGCCATGGCGGCGTCGCCCAGCCGCCGCGCCGCCAGTTCGCCGGCCAGCGCCTCGAGCCCGTGCAGGGTCTCGAAGGTGGCGCGCAACTCCCCCAGGTCCAGCGGCGCCACGCGGTAGCCGATGTATTGCCGGTGCAGCACCAGTCCCTCGGAGACCAGCACCTTGAGCGCCTCGCGCAGCGGCGTCTTGGAGACGTCGAAGGTCTCGCAGAAGGCGCGCTCGTCGATGCGGGCGCCGGGCGGCAACTCGCCCTCTTCGATCATGGTGCGCAGCCGGGCAGCGATGCCGGCGGACATGCCGAGCGTGCGCAGGCGCGTGGTAGGGGAAAGCGTTTGTGTCACAGACGTCACCAGAATGGGGAAATGCACCACGAGAAGGCTATCACATACCAAAATTGTGCATTCGCAACATCGTAAAATCAATAACTTACAAGCGTTGTAATTACAGATTACGTATCCTATACTCCGGCCTGTTGCGCGACACCCATTAAAACTGCCCACCCAAAGGACCGAGACAAGGAGACGCCGCCATGCAAACGACAAGCCAGGCGACGGTGTTGACGGAGGCCAAGACCTCCGTGCGCTGGAAGATTTTTTTGATGATGCTGTTTCTCATCGCGATCAACTACATCGATCGCGCCTCGCTTTCGGTGGCCATGCCGCTGATCGCGAAGGAGTTCGACCTCAGTCCCACCATGCAGGGCCTGATCCTCAGTTCGTTCTTCTGGACCTACGCGCTGATGCAGGTGCCGGGCGGCATGCTGGCCGACAAGTACAAGCCGCGCATCGTGATCGCCTGCGCCACCGTGTTCTGGGGACTGGCCCAGACCATCGCGGCGTTCACCACCAATGCCATGTCGCTGATGCTGACGCGGCTCGGCCTTGGCGCCGCCGAAGCGCCGATCTACCCGGCCGGCGGCAAGCTCAACGCCATCTGGATGACGCAGAACGAACGCGGCCGCGGCGCCACGCTGCTTGACGGCGGCGCACCGCTGGGCGCGGCCCTGGGCGCGATCATCATCACGTGGCTGATCGCCTCGCTGGGCTCGTGGCGGCTGGCCTTTATCGTGGCCGGCGTGGGCACCGTGCTGGCCGGCTTCATGGCCTGGTATTACGTGCGCAATTCCCCGCGCGAGCACCGCGGCGTGAACGAGATGGAAGCGCGCTATATCGAAGAAGCGCAGGCCAGCGAGCACCGCGCCGAGCCGGCCAACCTGTCGGGCCGCTCCATGGATTTCTTCAAGTACCGCTCGGTGTGGTGCATGGCCGCTGGCTGGATGTGCTTCAACACCGTGTTCTACGGCCTGCTGACCTGGATGCCCAACTACCTGAACAAGGTGCACGGCTTCGACATCAAGCAGATGGGCGGCGCCAGCTTCATCATCTTCTTCAGCGGCTTTATCGGCGAACTGGTCGGCGGCTGGATCGCCGACAAGTGGAAAGAGGCGGGCGGCCGTCCCAACGTGGTGATGCGCACGCTGTTCGGCATCGCCGCGGTGGTGGCCACGGCCTCGATCTTCTCGGTGGCATATGTCAGCGACCCGATCATCGTGGTGGTGCTGCTGTCGTCCACGCTGTTCTTCCTGCGCTGGTGCGGCCTGTTCTGGTGCGTTCCGTCGATGCTCGGCACCCGCAACAAGGTCGGCTTCCTGGGCGGCGTGATGAACCTGGGCGGCAATATCGGCGGCATCACCGTGCCCATCATCGTCGGCATGATCGTGCAGTTCACCGGCTCGTACTTCCTGGCGCTGATGTTCTTCGCTGCTGCCGGCGTTGGCCTGCTGCTGGCCTCGACCGCCATCGACTACGAGACCAAGATTCCGGTCTGATCCGCGCGGATCGCTGCGATCACCAAATTCCAAGACAAGCAGGGGGCCGGCAACGTCCCAGCCCCCACGTTTACTCCTGAACACAACATGACCAAGCAAATCCGACTCGGCATGCTCACGCCGTCTTCCAACACGGCGCTCGAGCCCATCACCAGCGCGATGGTTGCCGGCCTGCCCAATGTCAGCGCGCACTTCTCGCGCTTCACCGTGACCGAGATCTCGCTGCGCGACCAGGCGCTGGGGCAGTTCAACCTCGACAAGATCCTGGCCGCCGCCAGCCTGCTGGCCGATGCGCGCGTCGACGTCATCGCCTGGAACGGCACCTCGTCCGGCTGGCTCGGCTTCGACAAGGATGAAGCGCTGTGCAGGCAGATCACCGAGGCGACCGGCATCCCGGCCACTACCTCGGTGCTGGCGCTCAACGAGATCCTGGAAAAGACCGGTGCGCGCAACTTCGGCCTGGCCACGCCGTACCTGGACGACGTGCAGCAGCGCATCATCGCCAACTACGAACGCAGCGGCTTTCACTGCGTGGCGGAAAGCCACCTCGACCTGCACGTGAACTACAGCTTTGCCGAAGTCGAAGCCGACACCATCCGCGAGATGGTGCGCGGCCTCGCGCAGCATGGGCCGCAGGCAATCACCACGTTCTGCACCAACCTGCGTGCGGCGCACCTGGCCGAGGAGCTTGAAGCCGAGACGGGGATCCCGCTGTACGACACCATTTCTACCGTGGTGTGGAAATCGCTGCGGCTGTGCGGCGTGGATACGCGCGAGCTGAAAGGGTGGGGCCGGCTGTTCCGCGAAGTGGAGTGATTGCCTGAGCCACGATGGCGCGATCCAGTCGCGCCATCGACGCACGCGGGCTGTGCAAATCTGCAATCCCCCTCCGCACGCCCGCGCATTGCCGCACCGAATCCGCGATCCTAGACTGCTCCCACGGCCCCACAATGGCGTGGCGGCCAGCCCACCCCAAACAGGATCGCGATGAAGCTCTACTACTCCCCCGGCGCATGCTCGATGTCCGTCCACATCGCGCTGCGCGAAGCCGGCCTCCCCGTCACGCTGGCCCAGGTCGACCTGCAACACCACAAGCTGGCACAGCCCGAGAACGGCAGCGACGACTACTACGCCATCAACCCGCGCGGCTATGTGCCGCTGCTGCAGCTGGTCGACGGCTCGCGCCATACCGAAGTGGCATCGTTGCTGCAGTACATCGCCGATCTGGTGCCCGAACGCGGCCTGCTGCCCGCCGCCGGCACGCGCGAGCGGCTGGAAGCCACCGGCTGGCTGACCCTGGTCTCCACCGAACTGCACAAGGTGTTCAGCCCGTGGCTGTGGCACAAGGAAACCGCGGCAAGCACGCAGCAGGCATGCAAGGCAAAGCTGCAGGCGCGCTTCGCCGAACTCGACCGCCACCTGCAAACCCGCCAATACCTGATGGGCGACCGCTACACCGTGGCCGATGCGTACTGCTTCACCATCCTTGGCTGGGCGCGCATGCTGATGATGCCGCTGACCGCCTACCCGTCGCTGCAGGAATACCTGTCACGTGTGGCCGCACGGCCCGCGGTACAGGAAGCAATGCGCGCGGAAGGGCTGGTGCGCGACTGAGCTGGCGCGGAGGTGGTGCGGGGAGGGCGCCGCTCAGCGCTGCGCGCCGAGCAGCGATTCGATCTTCGCCACCAGTTCCTTGTCGTCGGGCCTGGTGCGGCTGTCGTAGCTGGCCACCACCTTGCCGTCGCGGCCGATCAGGTACTTGTAGAAGTTCCACTTGGGCGCGGTGCCGGTCTGTCTGGCAAGCAGCGCGTACATCGGGTTGGCGTCGCTGCCGCGCACGTGCGACTTGCCCAGCATCGGGAACTTGACGCCGTAGGTGTTGTAGCAGAAGTCGGCGATCTGCTTCTCCGAGCCCGGCTCCTGCGAGAAATCGTTGGACGGGAATCCCAGCACCACCAGCCCGCGCGAGTTGTATTTGGCGTGCAGCGCCTCAAGCCCTTCGTATTGCGGCGTGAAGCCGCAATAGCTTGCCGTGTTGACCACCAGCACCACCTTGCCGGCGTACTGGCACAGGTTCTGCGGCGCTTCGTCCTGCAGGCGCGGGAAGGTGAAGTTGAGCGATGCGGGGCAAGCGCCCGCCTGCGTCGCCACAGCGGGCGCTGCGGACTTCTCGGCGGCGCGAGCAGGCGAGGGCACCAGTGCCGACGCGGCGAGCGCCACGGCGGCGAAGGCGAGGGCGAGGGCGAGGGGGCGGGAAATCACGGAACGACGGAACATGGCGGCGGGGCTCCAGGGGTCGGCTCGCTGTATCGGGTACGCGTAGTCTACGCCGATGGCGGGCCCGCTGCCGCCGCCGCTTCAGTCCATCGCCAGCGTGGCCGCGTGCTCGGTGACGCTGCTGCGCAGCTCAAGGTCCGGCATGCTGCGCACGACCAGCAGCGCCAGCACCGATGCGGCCGCGCCGGCGGCAAAGATCAGGTGGAAGCCCGACTCGACACCGTCCGCCAGCACGTGCCGCACCGCCGGCGACAGCTGCGCCAGCGCTTCGCTGCCATGGCGCAGCGCGCCCAGGTCGAGCGCCTGCTTCACGCCCGAGGCCGCCAGCGCATGGCGGAATTCCAGCGTCAGCAGCGTGCCCGCCAGCGCCCCGCCCAGCGCGCTGCCGAGCGAGCGCAGCACCAGCAGCGCGCCGGTGCCGGCGCCGGTATCGCGGCGCTCCAGCACGTTCTGCACGCTCATCAGCGTGGCCACCATGGTGATGCCCAGGCCCACGCCGGCCAGCGTCATCGCCATCAGCACGACAGCCAGCGGCACCGCCGGCGTCACCAGCGCCAGCACGATCAGGCCGAGCGCACCGGCGACATAGCCCGCCGTCAGGATGCCGCGCATGCGGCCTACGCGCGGCGCCACCCATGCCACGATAAAGTTGCCCGCCACCGTTGCCAGCAGGAACGGCATCACCAGCAGGCCGGAAGTCGAAGCATCGGCACCGCGCACCAGCTGGAAGTGCAGCGGCAACGCAAAGATGCACAGGAAGATGTTGAGCGCCGACAGCGCCGACGCCGCCACCCCCATCACATAGGCGCGGTTGGCAAACAGCCGCGGCGGCAGCATCGGGTCGGCCGCGCGGCGCTCCTGCCACGCCAGCAGCGCCACCGCCACTGCCGCGGCGAGCAGCAGGGCGGCCAGCTCAGGCGAGAGCCAGTCATAGACATCGCCACCCCAGCTCATCGCCAGCAGGAAGGCGACGATGGCCACCGCCAGCAGCAGCGCGCCCAGCCAGTCCACGCGCGCCGGACCGCCGCGCGGCGCCAGCATCGCCAGGCCGCGATGGCACATCGCCATCGCCAGCAGGCCCAGTGGCACGTTGACCCAGAACAGCCAGCGCCACGACATGTAGTCCGACACCCAGCCGCCCACCAGCGGCCCCGCGATCGACGCCACCGCCCACACCGTGGCCAGGTAACCCTGGTAGCGCCCGCGCTGGCGCGGCGCCACCACGTCGGCGATGGCCGCCTGCGCCAGCGACATCAGCCCGCCGCCGCCCACGCCCTGCAGCGCGCGGAACAGGATCAGCTGCCCGAGCGTCTGCGCCAGCGCGCACGCCACCGAGGCGCCGATGAACAGCGTGATCGCCACCATCAGCAGCCGGCGCCTGCCGAAGCTGTCGGAAAGCTTGCCGTACAGCGGCGTGGTCACCGTCGACACGATCAGGTACGCGGTCACGATCCACGACAGGTGGCCGAACCCGTTGAGGTCGTTGGCGATGGCCGGCACCGCCGGGATCACCACGGTCTGGTCCAGCGCCGCCAGCAGGATGCACAGCACGATGCCGCCGATGACGCGCATGATGGCGCGATGGTCGTGGACGGGCGTTGGAATGGCTTGGGCGGCGGGTGCGGACGACGACATTGCAGACACGGGTACGCGGCACAGTGCCGCGAGGGAAACACAGGGAAGGGGGAATTGCCGGCCGGAAGGTCCGCCAGGAACGGCCGGTAAGCCGCAGCGGAGTGACCGTAATTCAGTAACCGCATAATTATATGCGGTCGGCGCATATCGCGCTAAGGGAGGCCGCGGGGCATGTCGTCAAACCCCTACGGTTTTCTCCCCTCTCCCGCCCGCGGGAGAAGGGCCAGGGGGCAGGGCCGGCGCATCAATTCCCCACCAGCCCAACGCATTGCCTAATGCCCACCCCCATGGATGTAATGCTCCAGCTGCTCGATGATGAACTGCTGCTCGGAGATGATGTCCTTCACGAGGTCACCGATCGACAGCATACCGACCAGTTCATCGTTTTCCATCACCGGCAGGTGGCGCAGCCGGTGCTTGGTCATCAGCGCCATGCATTCGTCAGTGCTCTGGCCGGCACTGACGTAGATCACCGAGGTGGTCATGATGTCGCGTACCAGCGTCTCGCGCGAAGTACGCTGCATCAGGATAACCTTGCGCGCATAGTCGCGCTCGCTCAGGATGCCCTTGATGTCACCGTGCTCGATGACCAGCAGGGCGCCGATCCCTTTCTCGGCCATCAGCTGCAGCGCGGCATAGACCGTCGCCGTCGGCGGGATGCTGTAGATGGCCTGAGTCGGCTTGGATTCCAGAACCTGGCGTGCAGTTTTCATCACCAACTCCTCTTCCGTCGAGAAATCATGCGGCTGGCGCTACCTGCCTTGCGACCAATGGAACCAGAGTAGCAAAGGAATGCGCCGGCTTACAGGGTGACTTACGCGAATCTTTGTAAGCGATGTTGTGGCGCACCCACGACTGCGGGCTTCCACTTATTCCGTCATCAGTCGCACCTTCACCTTCTTGCCTTTGACCTTGCCGGCGTTGAGCCGCTTCACCGCCTCGCGGCCGATGCTGCGCTCCACGGCGATATAGGTCGACATATCGAGCACGTTGATCTTGCCGATCTGTTCCTTGGTGAAGCCGGCCTCGCCGGTCAGCGCGCCAAGGATATCGCCGGGGCGGATCTTCTCCTTGCGGCCGCCAAGCATCTGCAGCGTCACCATCGGCGGCAGCAGGCGCTCACTGCTCGCGGGCGTCAGTTCGGCCAGCGAATGCCATTCGAACTCGCCGCCGTGGTGCTGTTCGAGATTACCTACGCGTCCCATCTCGTCCATGCTGACCAGGCTGAACGCCCAGCCCTCCTGGTCGGCGCGGCCGGTGCGGCCGATGCGATGCACGTGCACCTCGGGATCGGGCGTGATCTCGACGTTGATCACCGCTTCCAGCTGCGCGATATCCAGCCCGCGCGCGGCCACGTCGGTGGCAACCAGCACCGAGCAGCTGCGGTTGGCAAACTGCACCAGCACCTGGTCGCGATCGCGCTGCTCCAGGTCGCCATGCAGGGCCAGCGCCTGGTAGCCCTGCGCGCGCAGCAGCTCCACCAGCTCGCGGCAGCGCGCCTTGGTATTGCAGAACGCCAGCGTGCTGGCCGGGCGGAAATGGTCGAGCAGCCGCCCGACCGCGCCCAGGCGCTCGCCTTCTTCCACTTCATAGAAGCGCTGGCGGATGGTGGCATTGTCGTGCGTCGCTTCCAGCTTCAGCGACTGCGGCTTGCGCAGGAACTTGTGGGCCAGCTTGTCGATGCCTTCGGGATACGTCGCCGAGAACAGCAGCGTCTGGCGCTCCTTCGGGCAACGGCTGGCGACGTAAGCGATATCGTCGAAGAAGCCCATGTCGAGCATGCGGTCGGCTTCATCGAGCACCAGCGTGTTGATCGCCGCCAGGTCCAGGCTGCCGCGATCGATATGATCAAGAATCCGGCCCGGTGTACCCACCACGATATGCGCGCCGTGAATAAGGCTATCCACCTGCGGGCGCATCGGCGAGCCGCCGCACAGCGCCAGCACCTTGATGTTCTCTTCGGCGCGCGCGAGGCGGCGGATTTCCTGGGTGACCTGGTCGGCCAGCTCGCGCGTGGGGCACAGCACCATGGCCTGCACGTCGAAGCGGCGCGGATCGAGCCGGTTCAGCAGCGCCAGCGCGAACGCCGCGGTCTTGCCGCTGCCGGTCTTGGCCTGTGCGACCAGGTCCTGGCCCGCCAGCGTGATCGGCAGGCTGGCCGCCTGGATCGGCGTCATCTCGTCGTAGCCGAGCTGCGCCAGCGTGGCGAGCATGGCGGGCGACAGCGGGAGGGTGGAAAAAGCGGGGCCGGCTTGCGGCTGCGGGGGTGCTTGGACAGGGGTCGAGTTCATGCGGGATTATAGCGAGCCGGCGTCAGGCATCCGCGTCGGCGGGCGGCGTCCAGCCCAGCCGCTCCAGCAACGCCTGCGCGGCGGCCGGCGCGCGTTCCTTGGCGCCGTTGATGAAGAAGACAAAGACTTCGCGCTTGCCGCGCTTGGGTGCCGCGGGCTTGCGGTCTTCGAGCACCGGCAGGTCGTCCGGCTGCGCGCCCTGCGCCCATGACTGCGCGCGTCCGGCCCATTCGTCGAGCGCACTGGGGCCATAGCCGGTCTTCAGCTTCTCGCTGCTTTCCATCAGGCGCGCATAGACAAAATCCCCGGTCAAATCCGCCATCGAGGGGAATTTCGGCGAATCGGTGAACACCGTGGCGGCCTTGTACTTGCGCGCGAGCTTCAGGTAGTCCGGCGTCATGAAGCTGTCATGCCGCACTTCGAGCACGTGACGCAGCTTCACGCCTTCGACGGAAGCCGGCAGCAGTTGCAGGAAACCTTCGAAGTCCTCCCCGTCGAACTGCTTGGTCGGTGCGAACTGCCAGACCAGCGGACCCAGCTTGGGGCCCAGCTCGGCAATGCCGCTGTCGATAAAGCGTTCGATCGATTCGGCCGATTCCGCCAGCACGCGCCGGTTGGTGGCAAAGCGCGACGCTTTTACCGCAAACACGAAATCTTCCGGCGTTTCATCACGCCATTTGATAAACGACGAACGCTTTTGCGTGCCGTGATAAGTGCTGTTGATTTCGATCGCGCTGAGGTGCCGGCTGGCGTAGGCCAGTTCGCGCGATTGCGGCAGCCTGGCCGGATAGAAGTTGTCGCGCCAGGGTGCGAAATTCCAGCCGCCGATGCCGACCCGGAACAGGCCGCCGGGCTTGCGCCGCGCTGCTGTCGGCGCAGACGCCGGCTCAGTTGCCGGCGCAGGTGCGGACTTGGCCGCGGTGCGTGCTGCCATGGCGCGATCTCCCTGGACGCGAGAGTCCAAGTCTAGCGGGAAACCGCGGCCAGCGGGGCGCCATGCCGAACCGGGCAGGCGCCAGAAACGAAGAAGCCGGAAGCAGGCTTGCGCCCGTTTCCGGCTGGTCCCCCGTTAACCCGGGCCCGCTCAGAACGACAGGTTCTGGATCACATCGGCAGTATTCACATCGACCTGTTGCGTCACCACCGCACCGCTGTTGCTGGTGGCCTGCACGCTGTACTTGCCGCCCGCGGCGCCGTCAGGCTGCAGCGGGATCGGCAGCGAGGCCTGGTAGGTGCCGATCACCGGCGCGGCCACCGGCAGCGCCCGCTCGGTCACGAACAGGCTGTAGGCACCGGTATTGGTTTCCGCGGCGGTCGCCGCGATCTCGAAGGTGCCGCCGTTGACCAGTTGCAGCGCGCGCAGCGTCGCTTCGGCCGAAGCCGGCGTCACCGTGCCCGAGACGCGGCGGTACGCGGAAGTCGGCAGCGACATCGGCGATGCCGAATTCGAGATCGCCGTGCTGCCGCCCGCCACAACCGGCACGCTGCGTACGATGCCCGTGCCACGGCCATTGGCTTCGCCCGGCACCACCACCACGTCGACCGCGCCGGCGGTGCTGCTCTGCTCGATCGGCGACAGCGTGAAATTGCCGTTGGCATCGGCCACCGTCGCCTTCACCACCACGCCGTTGCGCTCGGCATAGACGCGTGCGCCCGGGGCCGAGGCCACCACGCCGGTGACCGCACCGCTGACCACCGTCGGAATCGCCGTCACCACCGGCTTCAGGCCATAGGTGCCGTTGCCGCGCGTCACCACCGACTTGCAGGCATCGAAGTCCAGCACCAGGTCGGTGAGCGTGCCGGACGCGACCGTGAACGAGCGGTTGATCTTGATGCCGGACTGCACCGCGCTGGGCGTATCGAGCGCCTGCTCGGTACCGCCGGTGGGTACCACGGAGTTGGCCAGCGCACCCGAACCGCCCCCGCGGTTCGCGTCGAGCACCAGCCGTACCTGCTGATAGTTGCCGGCCGGCAGCACGGTCTGGCCCAGTGTGGTCAGCACGCCGTTGGTCAGCGACAGCAGGTCGATCTTGCGCGCGGGCACCACGTCGATATCGACCCAGCCGCCGGCGCCGGGCTCGGCATTGGCGCTGCTGTGCACGCGCACCTTGTTGACGGTTACAAAGACATTGTCATAGCCGCAGGCGGGCGCATCGGTCATCGAGACCTTCAGCGTTCCCTGGCCACCGGAATCATCGCCACCGCCGCCGCCACAAGCGGCCAGCGCGAGCGCGCCGCTCAGCGCCAGGATGCGCAGCGGCGTGGATGAGTGTGAAAGGTTCAGCACGGTGTCTCTCCAATTTTTGTCATAGGTTGATCGGAGAATATGCTGCGAAACGCATACCCGGTGTAAGCCTTTGTAATGCGTTGTAAGGAAGCCTCGCCTCAGTATCCTGAACGACGCTCCGATCACACAGCAAGTGGGTACGTTGCGTCATCAACTTCGGTGAATTCCCCAACATCTCGCCTTCCTGCCTCAAGTCGGCAAGCGGGTGCACCGTATACAGCGGGGTGGAAATCCCACGAACAAACGCCCCCAACGATTCCCTACGAAGGAACTCCCCCGATGTTTAATACCCTCCGCGCCCGGATCATGGCCCTGTGCGTGGCCATTGTCGTGGCCGCGCTCGCCATCAATACGGCGCTGAACCAGTCCGTCGCCAGCCGCTACAACGAAGACGCCATCGACAGCAGCCTGGCCGCCGTGCAGAGCGGCCACACCAGCGCCATCGTCGAATGGGTGGCGTCGCACAGCCAGATGATCAATTCCCTGCAGGACGCCGTGCTGCAGCCCGAACCCGATGCCGCGCTCAGGCAGATTGCCGATGCCGGCCGCTTTGCCAACGTCTACGTCGGCTATGCCGACAAGACCGCCAAGTTCTCCAAGCCCGAAGGCATCCCGCCCGACTACGATCCCACCGGCCGCCCATGGTACAAGCAGGCCGCCGCGGCCGGCAAGCCGGTGGTCACGCCGCCTTATGTCGATGCCGGCACCGGCAAGCTGGTGGTGGCCTTCGCCGTGCCGGTGATCCGCGACGGCGGCATCAAGGCCGTGGTTTCGGGCGACGTCGCCATGGACACCGTGGTCGCCAACGTCAAGGCGATCCATCCGACGCCGGCGAGCTTCGGCATGCTGGTCGCCAAGTCCGGCGAGATCGTCGCGCATACCGACGACAAGCTCACGCTCAAGCCCGTCACCGACCTCATCCCCGCGCTGACCGCGGACAAGCTCGGCACGCTGGCCGGTGCGACAACGCCGCTGCAGGTCGATGTCGGCGGCAGCGCCAAGCTGCTCGGAGCGCGCGCCATCCCCGGCACCGACTGGATGGTCATCGTCGCGCTCGACAAGGCCGAGGCCACCGCCGGCATGCGCTCGGTGCTGATCGCCTCGGTGATCGCGCTGGTGCTGATCGCCGGCGTTGCGGCCATCGTGGTGTGGGGCGTGGCGACCATGTCGCTGCGCGGCCTCGGCACCGTGCGCGACGCCATGGACGCCATCGGCTCCGGCGACGGCGACCTGACCCAGCGCCTGCCGGCGCACGGCAACGACGAAGTCGCGCAGATCGCGCGCGCCTTCAACACCTTTGCCGACAAGCTCTGCACCACCATGCGCCAGATCCGCGAAGCCAGCGAATCCGTGCGCGCCGCGTCCGACGAGATCGCCGCCGGCAATATCGACCTGTCGCGCCGCACCGAATCCGCCGCCGCCAGCCTGGAGCAGACCGCGGCGTCGATGGAAGAAATCACAGCCACCGTCAGCCAGTCGGCCAACTCGGCGCAGCATGCCAACGAGTCGGTCAGCACCGCCTCGCGCGTGGCCGCCGATGGCGGCGTGGTGATCGGCGAAGTCATCGCCACCATGGGCCAGATCGAGAACGCCTCGGTCAAGGTCTCGGACATCATCGGCGTGATCGAAGGCATCGCCTTCCAGACCAATATCCTGGCGTTGAATGCCGCCGTGGAAGCCGCGCGTGCGGGCGACCAGGGCCGGGGCTTTGCCGTGGTCGCGGGCGAGGTGCGCGCGCTGGCCCAGCGCAGTGCGCAGGCAGCCAGGGAGATCAAGACGCTGATCGAGTCCACGGTGGGCAGTGTCACCTCCGGCTCGGGCCAGGTCCGGCGCGCCGGCGAGACCATGGACGAGATCGTCAGCAACGTGTCGAAGGTGACCGGAATTATTAACGAGATTACTCACGCATCGATGGAACAGACACGCGGCATTCAAGAAGTGAATAAAGCGGTCAGCCAGCTCGATGAGATGGTCCAGCAGAACGCGGCGCTGGTGGAGCAGTCGACCGCGGCGGCCGCGGCATTGCAGACGCAGGCGGGAAGCCTGGCGGGGGCGGTGGGGCAGTTCAGGCTGGGGTAAGGGGGCTGGCCACGCGAAGGCTGGCCGCAGGCCGCCTTCGCGCCGGCTTAAGCGGCGGCCGTACGTTTGCGGCGCCCGCCAATATCGCCCCCGATGCCGCCGCACCAAGAATCCGCCGGAACGTCGGGCATTCCATATGGCTCGGCGCCGGGCACGCAGCCGCGTGCCGCAATCCGTCCCGCATCGCCATCAGCTTCCGGATGGTCCGGTCCAGCTCATCGGCCTTGGCGGCGAGCAGCTTCCTGTCGATCTGCGGCCCGCCCTGCCGCGAGAACATCCGGGCGATGTCGTCCAGCGAGAATCCCGCCGCCCGCCCGAGCGCGATCAGCGCCAGGCGTTCGAGCACCGCGGCGTCGTACACGCGCCGCATGCCACGCCGGCCGATCGGGGCGATCAGGCCCTTTTCCTCATAGAAGCGCAGCGTCGACGCAGGCACGCCCGCCTGCTGCGCCACTTCGGCGATATCCAGGCTTGTCACCGCTTGACCTCAAGTTGACTTGAACTAGCACAGTGTAGCTTCGCCGCCGCGATGGCGTGCAGGAGGACACAACCATGGGTGACAAGCAGGCAACAAGCAGTGGCGCCGGCGAACAAGCCGCGCTGTGGAACGGCCCGACCGGCCAGGCATGGGTAGCGCACCAGGCGCTGCTTGACCGGATGCTCCAGCCGATGGAAGCGCTGCTGGCCGGCGCGGTCGATGCCGGCACGGCGCAGCACTTGCTCGACGTAGGATGCGGTGCGGGCGCTACGACGCTGGCCCTCGCGCGGCTGACCGGTGCGCGCGGGCATTGCACGGGCATCGACATCTCCGGCCCGCTGGTGGACGTGGCGCGGTCGCGCGCGCAACGGGAAGGCGTGCCGGCCACGTTCGTCCACGCGGATGCACAAGCCCATGCCTTCGCGCCAGGCAGCTTTGACGCCATCGTGTCGCGCCTTGGCGTGATGTTCTTCACCGACCCGGTCGCCGCGTTTGCCAACCTGCGGCGTGCCGCAAAGCCGGGCGCCGCGTTGCGTTGCATCGCCTGGCGCAGCGCGGCGGACAACCCCTTCATGACCACTGCCGAGCGCGCCGCTGCGCCGTTGTTGCCGAACCTGCCACCCCGCCAGCCGGGTGGGCCTGGCCAGTTCGCGTTCGGCGATCGCCAGTTGGTGCGGTCCATCCTCGAGGACAGCGGCTGGACCGCCATCGACATCACGCCGGTCGACGTGGCATGCGCGCTGCCGGCGCACGCGCTGGAAGACTACTTCACGAGCCTGGGCCCCGTCGGCCTGGCGCTGCGCGACGCAGACGCAGTCACGCGTGCCCAGGTTGTCGAAGTCGTCGGCAACGCCTTCAGGCCCTATGTGCAGGGCGAGACCGTGCCCTTCACCGCAGCCTGCTGGATGATTACTGCGCGGGCGCCCGCCGGCCCGGAGGCAGAGCACGCAACTGAGCATGGCTGACGCCACGGTTTCGGGCCTGCCGCACTCCACGACCGGGAATGCCTGGGTTGAGTGCGCTACCGCACCGAGCTTCCGTTGTGCAGGTCGAGAATAGGAACCCTTCGGCGCCATCGCGCACCGCATCCCGCTACTGCGGGAAAATTGCATGGCAAGGCTTCCTGGCCGACTGGCCGCCTGCGTCGCGTTCAGCCTGATGCTCACCACGGGTGCGCAGGCGTCGGATATTGCCTGCCATCATGGGCTGGGTTCGCAGGCCGCCCGCTGCGACGGCCAGTCGGCCCCAGGGAATACGTGCAGGCATGCGGACAAGCCGCCCAGTGGCGCGGCCCTCATTTGCGATTACACAATGCTCCGCGGCGCGTATGAACGCGTCTACGCCGAGCAGTTGCAGGGCTTGCGCACCGGGGAGTTCGGGCCGGACGATATCGCCGCATGGCGAAGGCTACGGGATGCCTGCACCTCGGTGCCGTGCCTGGACAGGGCCTTCGCCAACTGGCGCGACTACGCGAGGCAGAAACCCATTCCCGCCGCCGCCGACGCGCCCCCGGGGGTGCCTGCACAACCCGCGCGCGCTACCAGGAAGAGCAAGCCGGATGCTGCCGGACAGAAGGCTGAGGTCCGGCAGCCTACGCCTGTCGGGAAGCCGGAGCCGCGGGTGAAGCAGCAGGAGAGGCAGCAGGAGAGGCAGCAGGAGAGGCAGCAGGAGGGGCAGCAGGAAGAGCGGCACGAACGGCAGCAGCGGGACACGCTGCCGGCTGCGGCCGTGGCGTCTACAGAAAGCCGGGAACAGCCCGCCCCTGTCGAGAAGAACCGATCGCTCCCCGATACCGTCTCACCACCTGCGCCGCAGCTTCCGCCTGAGCCTGTGGCCGACAGGAACATCAAGGCGCTTCCCATCGCGCCGGTCACGATCGACCCGCCGCTCCCGGATTCCGCCTCAGTGCCCGCGCCACAGCTCAGGCCCGAGGCCGCGACCGGAAGAGAAACCCCTGAGCGCCCCATCGCCTCGGTTGCGATCCATCAGCCACCTCGCGGCCCAGCCACCCTATGGACCCCCGCCTACCCCGTGGATGGCACCTTGCCACGCAGATGGGAAACGCTTGTCGCGCTGGCGTGGCTGGGGCTGTGCGGGGTGTGCCTGGCCTGGTGGTGCCGGAGGCGGCGGATTGAATGGCTGCCGGATGCCGCGCGCCGACGCGAACGGACGCGGACCGCGGCGCGGATCGTGCTGGTATCGGCGGGACTGATCGCCGTGAACAGCATCGTGCTGTTCTGGATCCTGGCGTAACGCCGGTCATGGCCTTGCGCTCAGGCCGGGATACCCCTGCCGTTCCGTGCGCGACCGCACCGAACATCCGCCGCAGAGCCCCAGAATAGGAGCCCATCGACGCCCCGCTTGCGCCGCCTCCCTCGGCTTGCCCCGGGCGACAGCATGACAAGGCTTCCGGGCCAACTGGCCGTTTGCATCTCGATCAACCTTCTGCTCACCGCCGGTGCGCAGGCGTCGGATATCGCCTGCAAGCACACGCTGCGTCAGCCAGCCGCGCGCTGCGACGATCTGTTCGCCTCCGGCAGCCCGTGCAGGGAGCACCGGCAACCAAGCGCCGCCACCCTGATCTGCGACTACGCGATGCTCTATCGCAATCACGAACGCATTCATGCGCAGCAGCAGCGACTGCTGCGCGCCGGGGTAATCGGGCAGGACGAGGTCATCGCATGGCGCCGGCGCCGGGATGCCTGCACGTCGGTGGCATGCCTGGACAACGTCTTTGCCAGCTGGCGCCCGCACCGGAACCGCAAGCCGGAGCCTCGCGCCACCGCGTCGCAACCCGAGGCGCCCGTGCACAGCATTGCGAAGAACGAGCCGCAAGCGGCACCAAAGATGGCGCCCAGGCTAACGCGGCCGAACGAGCCGCAGCCAGCGCCACCGGACATCGCGCCGCAGCCTCCGCCTGGTCCCGTAGTCGAATCGGGAATTCTTGAAGACCCCGTCCCCCGCGCCGCAGTCGATCGTCCGCCCCCGGCTTCCATACCGCTACGTACGTCGCCGCCGCGCGCGCAGGCACCCCGGCAAAGCGGATGGGAATCGCTTGGCACGCTGGCGTGGCTGGGCATGTGCGGCGCGGGCATTTGCTGCTGGTCCCGCAGGACGCGTGGGGAATGGCTGCCGGGCGGGCACCGCCTGCGCGAGCGCCTGCGCGACGCATCGGCCATGGCGCTGACGGTCAGCGGACTGTTGGTGCTGAATGCGGTGCTGTTCTTATGCATCCTGGGAGCATCCGGCTCATGAGGCCGCGCCGCCGTCGCGCAATGCGACGCAGGCCTGCGTTGCCGATGTCAGCGCATGCAACCCGCCCGCTCACTCCGGCAACGGATACTTCCGGGCATTCATCTCCATCTCGGCGCGCACCGCGGCGTCAAGGTCCACACCCAGCGCCGTCACCAGCTGCGTCAGGTAGATGGTGATATCGGCCAGCTCCTGCTCCACATGCTCACGCTTGTGCGTCGACATGACCTGACGCGACTCGTCCTCGGTCTGCCACTGGAAGATCTCGACCAGCTCGGCCACCTCGACGCTCAGCGCCATCGCCAGGTTCTTGGGGCTGTGGTATTTGCCCCAGTTGCGGGCCTCGCCAAAGGCAAAGGCGGCTTGCTGGAGGTTCTGGATATCGATCAGTGGCATGGCGGGATGGCGTTGGCGTTTCATGGCCCCCTTGCGACGTCGGTGCATCGGCAGCAGGGTGAAACCCGCAATTTAAGCACGACCACGCCCGCTCGACAGCCCCGCCTGCCGGGCTTACGCTACACAGGTGCATCGATCGTCGCAGCGGAGGTCTCCATGCGCCCGACTCCCGGCCTGGCATTCGCCACCCTCGCCGGCACCGTTGCCTACCTGGCCATCGCAATCGCAGGCTGGGGCGGCATCGGCGCCTTCTTCGCGCATCCCGCGCGCGTGGCACTCACCATCGTGCTGTTTGCACTGGCCGTGGCCGCGCTGTTCTCGGGCGGCAACATCAGCAGCGGCATGCGCGAAGACCGCGGCAACCGCTGGGTGCTGGGCGCGTTCGGCGTGCTGGGGCTGCTTGCGGCTTACCTGCCGGCCTATACCGACCGCATCGGCTTCTGGACGCTGGACGGCGATACCGTGCGCTGGATCGGCGTGGCCTTGTTTGCCACTGGCGGCGTGCTGCGCTTGTGGCCGGTGTTCGTGCTCGGGCGGCGGTTCAGCGGGCTGGTGGCGATACAGCCCGGGCATACGCTGGTGACGACCGGCATCTATGGCGTGATCCGGCATCCGAGCTATCTCGGGTTCGTGATCAGTTCGCTGGGGTGGGTACTCGGGTTCCGCTCAGGCGTGGGGGTGTTGCTGACACTGGCGATGGTGCCTGTGCTGGTAGCGCGCATCCGCGCGGAAGAGGCGTTGTTGCTCGATCAGTTTGGCGATGAGTATGCGGCGTACTGTGGGCGGACGTGGCGGATGGTGCCGGGGGTGTATTAGACGGTCGTCCATCGCGCCGTGCAGCAGTGCAGCGGCTCATTCAATGAGCCTCGCCCATCCACGTCCACACCACCAGCGCTTCGTCGGCGGGCGACAGCCCGAAGCGGACCATCGGCATGCCTTTCTGCCTGACGATGCTGGATTTGCTGGCCACCCACGCTGCCTGCGGGTGCCCGGGCGGAAGCGAGGCGCGCCACATGCCAGACAAGGGCGTGATCTCGTCCGAGCGCACCGTGACGGGACCACCCGTCTGCGTCGGCGGCGCGTTGACGCGAAAGCGCACGCCATCCAGCAGCCTGTTCCAGAGGGCAATGGCTTCCTCGTCGCTCAACGATGCCGTGTCAGCGGCCCCGACACGATTGGCGGCCACCTTCGTGTACATCTTCGCGTTGATCCAGGCGGGGTGCAGCGTTGAGCGTTCCTTGCCCACGGCCTCCCATTCGAAGTCATGCGTGCCATCCGCACGGCGGACCAGCGATTCCTCGCCCTGCCAGACGCCGACCGTACGCTTGCGTTCCCGCAAGGTCGTCAGCTTTGGATAGCGGTGGCCGAGATCCTTCTTTTGCTGGGCGATCGAGGCCAGCAATCCGACGTCATCGGTGTCGTCAACGGTCGCCAGCTTGTTGGAGTCCACCGAAAAGCTGACATCCGGAAAGCTTGGCAGACGGATACCTGCGCTGAAGATTTCCTGGAATGTGCCGGATGCGTCCGCGACGAAGCCGTGGTCGATGCAGACGCCTGGAGCGGTTGGAATGTACGCATTGTCGCGTGGTCGAAGTGCGCGAACTAAGTCGGCATTCTTTCGACCGCCAGACCATTCAAAAAGGTGGGGCCCCGCGGAAACAAATGTATACGTCTCTTCAGCGCCATATTGCTTGGCTATATCACTTTCAAACGAGCGTATTTGGAGGCTATTGATAGTTGCGCCAGGTCCAAAAAATGTAATCTCGGCAGTCTTGCTCTTGGCCAACTCCTTGGCACGATAGGCTTCCGCCATCTCCTTCATGTGGCCAGCAGCTCCGACGTGAGTCACAATCTCGCCAGGAAACTCCTGGAATCCCCACAGCAGCTTCGCTTCCGCAGGGACCTCCATCACGTAGCGTCCAAAGCAAACCTGCTTAGTCTTGGCAAAGAGCGCCTGCAAGCGTGGCGACAGCGCAGCGGGTTCCGACATGTTCTTCTCCGGATAGGCATGCGATTGGCAGCCCGCGAGAAGCAGGGCGGCCAGGGTGATGGTTAGGGCTCGGCGGATCATTGATCCCACCATTCGGCAGTGTTGGCGATCCTGATGATCGAATACAGCGTACTCGCCAATACCAGGTCATTCTTATAGCTGTCCTGATGCTCGTAGCCGGTCTGCCGGAACAGCGTACCGCGCACAGCTTCGGCTGAGGCTTTGGCCGGCACGGTCTGGTCCCCTGCGTCCTCCGGGGACGCCAGGCGCAGCGTCAATGGCTCGGCGCTCGCAGTACGAACAACGATGCGGCCTTCGGCGTCTTCTCTCTCGAGCGTCCACGAGAGCGGGTTTCCGTGCGGCGCCAGATCGGCAGTGTCCGCGCGCCACGTCACACTGCCATAGGCCTTCTGGTAATCGTCATGACCATAGCTGGCGTAGGTGATGGGGTGATACAAGTTCTTGATATCCGCGTGGAATTTCTGTGCCGCCTCAATCTTCACTTTGGCGCGAGTAGCCGGATCCATCTCACGATACGGTTTGTTAGCAGGATTTATCCACGTCGGATTCAGCAGCCGCCACCAGCACTCCGGGTTGCGCCCATAGATGTCATAGACCGGATCGCCAACAGCCACCGGCGCCGCTGGCTTACTCGCGCCCAGCGTGCGGTGCAGTTCCAGATCATCCCGGTACGCTTTCAATGGTTCATCCGACACGATCGGCAACGCCATCACCTGGCGGTAGTCGCATGTTTGCAGACGCAACCAGCCGCGCGGATATGAGGCGTTCGGCAAGAGTTCCAATGCCCCGGAAGCATTGGCAAAGACTGCCGTCACTTCCTTGCCCGTTCTGCCCAAGACATCCCGCGTAAGCTCCCCAGACAGACTGGTCTGCGCCTCGAAGCCTGCGCGCACGCGCCGGTAGGCCGCCCCGGCTCCAAGTGCTGGCTGTACACCGTGGTAGATCCCGAGAATCTTGTCCTTCGCGTTGCCGTAGTCCGGATGTAGCAGCGCGCGGGCAACCAGCCCGCCCATGGAATGAGTGACCACGATCACCTTCTCGCACTTCCGCCCATTGGCCTTGTACATTCCGATGATCTCGTCGATGCGACTGGCAATCTTCCGCGCCGACGTACCGTTGCTTTGCAGCCAGTTGTAGCCCATCGCGTAGACCGGGTACCAGCAGTTCGACACGCGCCGGATATCGTCCTCGGTCAGCGCATCGCCCGCGCCGCCCCAGTAGGCGGGAGCGACGCCCAGCACCTTTACCTTCCTGCCTTGCTTCCAGGTTGGCGAGAGCTCCTTGGACGATGGGACCAACATGTCGTTCATATGCGCCTCCAGCAGCTTGATCACGGTGCCGTACGTCTCGAACATGACTTCGCTCCATCCGCGCCAGCGCGCCTTCTGCGCCGCCGTGGATTCATGATTGCCGCGCCTGGCTTTCCATTCCTCGCCGGCTGGCGGTAACGGTGCGCTCATCAGCAAGCCGATATCGGGCAGTCCGTCCGGCACATTGCTGTGACGCTTGTCGGAGTCCACCGTTTCCGCGCCGGTCATGTCGAACTTGCCGGCATCCTCGGTGATTTCATAACGGTCCACTTCGGTCGCGTCGGGGTCGAAGTTCCGTTGCCGCAGGGCTGGCGAATCCCTGCGACGTGCAAGGGCGTCCCAACGGTCGTCGGGACGCCATGCGATGTTGTCAGTACGCCCGATCTCCTTCTGGCGCGTGCGGCTCATGCGCAAATTACTGCCCATGATGCCCGGCAGAAAGATGATGGGAATCACCCTGGCAGGCGGCACCTGCAGGCTCACGCGCCGCTTGTCGGTCGAAGGCGTCAGGGCAATGGTGGCACCGGCGTGCCCACCGATTTCCTCGCCGGTTTTCAGGTAGATGCGATCAGATTCCATAGAGCACTTCCGCCGTGTGAGAGGTGGAGCTCCTTTATAGCCAGCGCCCGCAGAGGCAGGTATCGGATTGCTCTGGTCAGCTGGTAGGAATCGACGTCATCTCAACGATGCTAGTCGTGGGCTGTAGATCAGAAACCGATGGGTAGTGTTTGCAAGTCGCGCATCACCACTAGTGCCAGCGGTATCAGCGGGATCGCCAGCAGAATCAAGGCGCCATCCGCAGCAACCGTCAGTGGCGTCATGACAACCAGCGCTTCCCTCGTGCCGTTCGGCAGCGCTTCCCTGACCTCGACCCGGTAAGGCTGATTCAATGGCCTGGTGCCCGCCGGCATGCTGAATTTGGCAGCGGAGTAGCGGGAGCCTTGCAAGGCAAACCACCGCACCGCGCGGGTCGTCGATAAATCGGTGAATCCGAACGCCTTGGCGGCCAGCCGGTCCTCCTGGCTTGCCTGCTCGAGAATCAAGGCAAACGGCCCTTCGACATCGCCATTTGCCTTGACGTTAAAGACATCAAAGCGGGCCGACATTTTCCGGTGCAGCGGCGAGTCCAGCAACTGCACCAAACCCTCCGGTACATCGAAGATGTAGTGATATTTCGGACCAAGAACCGCCAGCCTCTTGCCGTCCGCGGTGACCAGCACCTGGCTGACCGTCTCCTCGTATCGCCGGTACTCGGTTTTAGTCGCCTTGTCCATCAAGGCCTTGGTGGCGCATCCGCCAGTGCCAAGCAATGTGAGGGCCGCCAGGGTGAGAAGTGTTCTGCGGTGGATGCGATTCGTCATCTGGGGAGTGGCTGGCGCCAGTCGATGGGAATCGAATATCAAAGCCTACGTCAGACACTCACTCAATAGCGCGAATCCAAATTGCATACGGAATTTTCCCGAATCTCGTCTGGCATCGCCGCTCGCGAAGACGCCCATCGGCCCTGATCGTGCTCCCGGCCCCTATCTCGTCTCATCAGCCATGCTTCAAGTGCGTGAGCAGCGCATTGGCAACGGGGTCCGAGGACGCCGGGTTCTGTCCCGTGATCAGCAAGCCGTCCGTGACCACGTACGGTTGCCAGTCCGCAGCCTTGGAAAAATTGGCGCCGCTTGCCTTCAGCATGTCCTCGACAAGGAAAGGCACGACTTCGGCCAGTCCGACCGCTTGTTCCTCGCTATTCGTGAAACCCGTGACGTTCTTGCCCTTGACCAGGGGGCTGCCGTCCTTCGCCTTCACATGACGCAGCACGCCGGGTGCATGGCAGACCAGTGCGACCGGCTTGCCTGTGGCGATCATGCGCTCGATCAGGTCCTTCGAGTGCGAGTCCTCGGCAAGGTCCCACATCGGCCCGTGGCCGCCCGGATAGAACACGGCGTCGTACCCGTCCACCGAGACCTCCGACAGCTTGATCGTCGCCGCGAGTGCCGCCTTGGCTTCCGCATCGCCGTCAAAGCGGCGAGTCGCGTGGGTCTGGAAGGAAGGGTCATTGCTCTTCGGGTCGAGCGGGGGCTGCCCGCCGTTCACGGAAGCAAGCGTCACCTCGACGCCGGCATCCTTCAACACGTAGTAGGGTGCGGCCAGTTCTTCCAGCCAGAACCCGGTCTTCTCGCCGGTATCGCCGAGTTGGTCGTGAGACGTCAGGACAATCAGGACTTTCATGACGGATCTCCAGGTGGGGGGAGCACGAGTCCATGGGGCTGAAGCGGCGCAACGGCGACGGATTGCCGGCGCTGCGTCGTGGGTGGGACGGCATGCAGCAACCGTGGCTTGCTTGATGCGCATGGACCTTGGTAAGCATGGACGATGCGGCTTCAAAATCAAAGGCTGAAATGGACCACGTTTTGGGGGCACATTGGGAGGACTGAGGCTTCGCCTTGCGGCACTTCGCAGCACCCGAACCAAAACGGCGCGAGACCAGATGGCCCGCGCCGTTTTGTTTTCAGGCCCGCTGCGAGCCGGCATGTCACTCGTCGGCGGGCACCGCGCTATCCGCGCCCTCGCCAGCGTATCCATTTGGCACACGCAGATTCCGCCTTGATCTACATCAACGGTTGCCACCGATCCCGCCACTATGCTGGCGAGCGCTAACGGATAGCGCTGAACAAAAGAAAGACACAGACATTACGGGTACAACATGCCGCATCACACCCTGGATATCGAGATCGAACGCCTGGTATCGAAATCAACGCTGGAGTGCGAGCCACTGACTCCCGTCAGCGAAGTTGTCGCAAGAATGACGGCGCGCCGCTGCAGTTCGATCGTCGTGATGGACCAGGGGCGCGCTGTCGGCATCTGGACCGAACGCGATGCGCTGACACTCGGCGACGCGGCCGACGCGCTGTCCAGTCCGATCAGCGCGCTGATGAGCCATCCCGTGCAGTCCCTGCCCGGCCGCACGCGCCTTGGCGATGCGGTCGTCCATTTCAAGAACAAGGGTATCCGCCATTGCCTGGTGGTCGACGATGCCGGACACCCGCTCGGCATGCTCTCGCAGACCGATCTTGTCATGGGCCACGGTGCGGAATTCTTCCTGCGCACCAGGCCGATCGATTCGGTCAGATTGTCCCGGCCTGTCGTGCTGGCGCCCGACACCAGCCTGCCCGACGCGATGCACGCCATGCGCACCGGCGGGCTGAGCGCCATCATCGTCCGCTACCCCGCAGGCGAGTACGGCATCCTGACCGAACGCGATATTGTCCGCCTGGCAGCCGCCAATGCGCTGGGCGGCACGGTGGCCGAACACGCAGCGCGCCCCCTGCGCGCATTGCGGCGATCCCAAAGCCTCTACGCGGCTCGCCAGACGCTGATCGAACACCGCATACGCCATGTCGGCATATTTGACGACCAGCACCACGACCACGGCGAACTGGTGGGTGTGCTGAGCCTGGCCGACATCCTGAGCCATATCGAATACGAGTATGTGCACGAGCTGCAGCTGGCGCTGCGCGAGCGCGATGAAGCCCTGCTGCAATCCGCCTATCACCTGAAGCTGGCCGACCGCGTGTTCGAAGCCACGCTCGACGGCGTCATGGTGACGGACCGGAATGGTGTAATCGAGCGGGTGAATCCGGCCTTTACGCAACTGACCGGCTACTCCCGGGCCGATGCCATCGGCAAGACCCCGCGCATGCTGAACTCGGGAAAACAGGGCCCCGAGTTCTATCGGTCGCTGTGGCGCCAGCTACGCGAGCATGGCGGCTGGCAGGGCGAGATCTGGAATCGCCGCAAGAACGGTGAACTCTACCTGGAGTACCTGTCGATCTCTGGCATCCACAGCCCCGATGGCGACTGCACGCACTACGCCGCCATCTTTTCGGACATCACCCAGCGGCGGATGGACGAGGAGCGCCTGAACCACCTGGCAATGCACGATGCCCTCACGGCCCTGCCGAACCGTACCCTGTTCAGCGAGCGCCTGAAGCAGGCCATTGCCCGCGCCGAGCGTGCCGCCAGGCGGGTGGCCGTGATGTTCATCGACCTCGACCGCTTCAAGCTGATCAACGACACCATGGGGCACGGCGTGGGCGACCAGGCCCTCAAGGCCATCGCCCGGCGGCTCAGGGAATCCGTTCGCGAAAGCGACACGGTGGCGCGCCTGGCCGGGGACGAATTCACCGTGGTCATCGAGGACATCGAAGACATCCGCCACGTCGCGCAGATTGCCCAGGGATTGCTGAGCGCTGTCGGGCACCCCATCGACACCAACGGACAAACCGTGTTCGTGACACCGAGCATCGGCATCAGCATCTACCCCGACGACGGCACCGACCAGAAACAGCTGCTGATGCAGGCCGATCGCGCCATGTACGCGGCCAAGGAGGAAGGCAAGAACAGTTTCCGCTTCTTCTCCACGCAGATGACCTCATCCTCGATGGAGCGGATCACGCTGGAAACCGAGCTGCGCAACGCCCTGGCGGCCAACGAATTCCGCCTGCACTACCAGCCGGTCTTCGACCTGCGCAGCGGGGCCATCGTCAGCGTGGAAGCGCTGCTGCGCTGGCAGCATCCGACGCGGGGTCTGCTGGCACCGGGCGCGTTCATCACCGCCGCCGAGGATTCGGCATTGATCATGCCGATCGGCGCCTGGGTACTGCGCGAAGCCTGCAGGCAGGCGCGCCGCTGGATCGAAGAGGGTTTCGCGTTCGGCCGGATCGCCGTCAACCTCTCCGCGCGGCAATGCCGCCACGAGCAGTTCCTGCATGACCTCACTACGATCCTGAGCGATGCCGGCTTGCCGCCGGGCAGGCTGCAGCTGGAACTGGTCGAGAGCATGGCCATGACCGGCAATGGGGTGACGGAAGCGCTGCTGGGCGAGCTCGCGCGGCGTGGGGTGAGTCTTGCTATTGATGATTTTGGGACGGGGTACTCGTCGTTCACGTATTTGCAGACGTTGCCGGTGGATACGCTGAAGGTGGACCGGTCGTTTCTTGCTGGTATCGATGGTCGGCGGCGTGACAGTGCGATCGTGCGGGCGATTGTTGCCATGGCGCGGTCGCTTGGGTTGGCGGTGGTGGCGGAGGGGGTGGAGAACGAGGAGCAGTTGCGGTTTTTGCGGGAGATTGGGTGTGATCGGGGGCAGGGGTTTTTGCTGGGGCGGCCTGTGGCGGCTGAGCGGTTGCAGCGTGCAGGTTTTGGGGCCTGACGTCATTGGCTAGCCACCAGATGCATGCTTGGCGCGCCCACCACACTTGACCCGGAAGTTCAGTACCGACTTCGCGCCGACCTGAAACAGCCGGCACTCGGTCCGCGTAAATGCCTTAGCCCCCTTTTGGGGGGCGCCAATCAGGCCGGAATGGCACATAGTTGCCATCATGCCTGCTGGCCAGCCTTGGCACACTCAGCTGGTCGCCGATACCCGCCCCCTCGCATTCGCGAGCAGCGGGGCAAGATCACCACGTGCCGCTTTCGGCGCACGCCGGCCTCGGCATCACGCGGTGAGCATGGGACTAGAGTGCGTGCTGCTTGTCGGGTTCGCTGACCTCGACTAGCCTGCTATCGATGTCGATTCTTCGCTGCGCTGCGATACCCATTTGATGCCAGAACGCTCGACCACCCGCTATGGCAAGGCGCTGCAGCGCCTGCGCGAGGTCTTTTCCCCGTTGAACCTGGCGGCGGCGGCATGGCTGATAGCAACATGGGCGTTCGCGGCGTTTCAGCTCGTGAGCGAGCGGGACCGCTTGCTGCACGACGCCGCGAAGCGTACCCAGGCGCAGGCCCAGGCGTTCGGCGCGTACTCGAAATCCAGCATCCTGCGGCTGTCCGAGTTCCTCCTGGACCTGCGGGCCAGTTGGCTGGCCGGCCAGCCGGGGTTCATCGAGATGGTGCGTGAGCGGCAGAACCTGGTGGTGGACCTGTCGTTCCAGGTGTCGGTGATCGACAAGCATGGTCTGCTCCTCTACTCGTCCATTGCCTCGCCCACGCCCGGCGAGAAAGTCGACTTGAGCGGGCGCGAGCATTTCCGGGTCCATCAGCACGCGGGCGGGCGCGACATGCTGTTCATCAGCGACCCGGTGAAGGGCAAGGTCTCGCGCAAATGGTCGATCCAGTTCACGCGCCCCATCCTGCGCGCAGGCAGCTTCGACGGGGTCATCGTGGTCTCGGTCAGTCCGGAGCAGTTCGCCAGCTTTGCGCAGACGTTCACTAACCGCGATGGCGAAGTGGCGTCGGTCATCAAGACTTCCGGGCAGGTCATTGCGCGCGTGCCGGCCCTGGAGGGCACGCTGGCCAGGGTGGCCAGCAACAGGCCGTACCTCGCCAGCGGGTCGCCCGAGTCTGGTAGTTATCGGGCGGTGTCGGGCTCCGAAGACGTGGAGCGGGTCTTCGGCTATTACCGATTGCCGGAGTTCGGCCTCAATTTTGTGGTGGGCGAGTCGGTCGGCCTGGTGCTGGCGCCCTACGAGGTCTATCGCCGCGTTGCCCTGGCCGGTGCCATGGCTTCCACGCTGCTGCTTGCCCTGCTGTACTACAGCCTGCGCCGCTCCATGGCGGAGCGACGGCGCCATATGGAGGAAATGCGGCTGGCTTCGCTGGTCTATTCGTCCAGCAGCGAGGCCATGGTGGTGACGTCACTCGATGGCACCATTATCGACGTGAATCCGGCCTTTGCCGCTGCCACCGGCTATACAGCCGAGGAGATCAGGGGCCGCTCGGGCTATAGCGTCAGCGGGGCAGGCAATGCGGCAGGGCTGGTCGAACGCCTGCGGGCAACCGTGGCAGCCAAGGGCAGATGGAGCGGCGAATTCTCGATCCGCCGCAAGGACGGCAGCGAGTTTCCCGCCTACCTGACCGTGGATACCTACCTGGCCCACGCGTATGGCGAGCGCTGCCGCGTTGCGCTGATCCATGACATGACCGAGAAGCGCCAGGCGGAGGAAGTCATCCGGCACCAGGCGAATTTCGATGCGCTCACGGACCTGCCCAACCGCCGCCTGTTCTTCGACCGGCTGGAACAGGAGATCGAGCGTTCGCGCGGCACGCAGGACGTGCTGGCGCTGCTGTTCATCGACCTGGATCGCTTCAAGGAGGTGAACGATACCCTCGGGCACGACCAGGGCGACCAGTTGCTGCTGGAGGCGGCGCGGCGCATTGCGGCATCGGTGCGCGCGTCGGATACCGTGGCGCGGCTGGCCGGCGACGAGTTCACCGTGATCCTGCCCGCGGTGGGCGATGCCGGCGTTGCCGGGGACATTGCCGAGGCGATCCTGGAGCGGATTGCCGCGCCTTACCGCCTGGCCGACGAGCTGGTGGTGGTGTCGGCCAGCATCGGCGTGGCGACCTGGCCCAAGGACGCTGACAACGCCGAGGCCCTTCTGGTGTGCGCCGACCAGGCGATGTTTGCCGCCAAGGAGGAGGGCCGCAATCGCTGGAAGGTCTTCACCCAGGCGCTGCTGCAGGTGGAGAGGGAGCGCCTGCGCATCACGCAGGACCTGCGCACGGCGCTGGCGTCCGGGCAGTTCGCGCTGCACTACCAGCCCATTGTCAATCTGCGCACGGGCAAGGTCTGCAAGGCCGAGGCCCTGATCCGCTGGGACCATCCGGTGCGCGGGCCGATCCGTCCGGCCGATTTCATTGCCGTTGCGGAGGAATCCGGCCTCATCATCGACATCGGCCGCTGGGTGCTGACCGAAGCGCTGGACCAGCTTGCGCGCTGGCAGGTGGTGCTGGGCAAGGGCTTCCAGATCTCGGTCAACAAATCACCCGTGGAGTTCTGCGCGCCTGCGAGCGGGCCCGAGTCCTGGTCCAAGATGATCGAGCGCAGGAACGTGCCGGTGGGCAGCCTCGTCATCGAGATCACCGAAGGCTCGCTGATGGAGCAGAACGCCGATGTCATGGACCAGCTCTCCCGCTTCCAGGCGGCTGGCATCGAGATCGCGCTCGACGACTTCGGCACCGGCTACTCGTCCTTGTCGTACCTGCGGCGCCTGGACATTGACTACATCAAGATCGACCAGTCCTTCATCCGCTCGCTGACGCGGGGCCCGGACGACGTGGCCTTGTGCCACGCCATCATCAGCATGGCGCATGCACTGCGCATCAGGGTGATTGCCGAGGGCGTGGAGACGGAGTCGCAGCGCGACATCCTGGTGGCCGCTGGTTGCGACTACGGGCAAGGCCACTTCTTTTGTCCGCCGGTGGAGGCCAGCGCGTTCGAGGCGTTTGTGAGCGCCGTGACTTGAGGCGAGCGGCGTCCTTCGGTGTTTTGGTCGGGGGCTCGTCTGGGCTTCGTTCTTGGACCTACCAATTGCGACAATGGAGTCTCGCCAATTTGGCGGACTCCATTCTTCCGTCAGCGCGTAGTGATGGGCGGGTCGAATGAATAGCCTTCGGCCGTCCAACCGATCAGGTTGCCACACCTGACCCGGAAGTTCAGTATCGATTTCGCGCCGACCTGAAACAACCGGCACTCGGTGCCGGGCTCGACATAACCAACGACCTTCGCCGCAGGGTCTAGCATGCCTTCCCATTCCTGGTATAGCGCAACACGTTTCGCCACGACCCGGCTTTCGAAATCCAGGCGATAGCCGCCGACCAGGCCGAATAGAACAACAGCAACCGCTGCGAGACCTAGCCATATGACGTAGGATCTGCGCTTACCAATTTCCCGACGCGCCACCTTCATAGCCCTTCTTGTAGTGTCGTTCCTCAACAAGCCGATTCGATCTTCTCAGCCCCATCAGCACGTCAGCCGGCGAAACCAGATCGAAACCGCGTGGGTCATGCGCAAGAATCCCCGCCAGTTCTAGTACATCAGCGACATTGGTGCTGCACGAATTGCCGAACAGGCTGTACTTAGAGTTCTCGGCGACCCGTCTTTCCAGTTCATCACGGATCAGCTTCATTTCACGCGGTGACACCCAAAGGTACATGCCAATGCCATCCCGATACATGCCAGGATGGCTTCCCGATTCGTCCGACACGGTTTGTGCCGTATTGCTGCGCAGGTACTTAGTATAGGACCCCTTGAAATAGGTCGAAGGTGCGCGGCTGTAAACGGTGCCATCGATCTCTATGGCCACGTGGCCGAACTGTGAACCACGACTAATCAGACGGCCATCGAAGATCACGACTTCGATGAACGCTCGCTCGACTTGAACAGGCTTTGGTTCGTCCGCCGACACGGGCGTGGTCGTCCGCGTTGCCTGGCGAATCAAGGTCTTGCCAGAGGTTGGAGATACGAGCTGATTCGTCATGGCTCACCCCTCAACGAAGATTGTGACGTCTTCCGCCTGCGCGTCAGCTGCCAATAGGTGCGTTCTGCCTTCAACGTCAGTTACGCCAAACTCAGCGTTACCACTGGCTCGACGTATCGCATATTCAGTGCTGGCAAGCGGCTGCGCTGTCTTGCTATCCAACAGCACATAGCGATCGTCGAAGCCGACTGTCGAGTCTGTGCCTGTGTCCGTGTCGCACCGTGGACTACCTGCTCCGACGTAGGCAGACCCTATGCCTCTTGGATACTCGACATTGGCGAATCCGCTAGTTGATGAAATAAGGAGGGCGCCACATGCGGTACGCATCCCATGAAGCGCCACGGAGTAATTGTGTGCGGTGAATCCGGAGTCGCCCTCGATAATCGGGAAGGCGCCCTTGCACTTCGGGCAAAACACCATATGCCCTACGCCAGCCACGGGCACGCCGTGCACCAGAAAGTTGGGAATGCCTTCCAGAACGGTCCCGCCGTGCGTCGTGCCATCGCCCTTGCAAACAATGCCCTTCATCATGGAGTCCTCTCCCTTAAAAGGTGGAACTCCCTTATAGCCGCGTGCAGTAACGGCATAAATCAGACTTTTCCGGCTTTTTGGAAGGGTAGTCGCCATATGTAGCGACGAGACTTCTGCTTGAACACGGCATCCGAAGAAGTCCTCCAAGCGGGAGATTCCTCACAGCCATCTGCCAACGCCAACCCAGATCCGTTGCCCGATGCTCTTGACTGCATCGACGGCTTCGCGGAAGAGCCCCTTTGCCGTAGCGCGGACCCTGGTCACGACGGCCCCTCCCGCAGAGGCGATCGTCGTCGGCAGGCGCTGCACGCGGATCGGCTTGCCCGCAGGCTCGAGCTGGCAAATTTGAAAATTGGCGATATTTGCGAGTCCCAGGACACAACTCAAATTCCTTCCCCGCGCCTTTCGCTATAGATAGCGGGGCAAACATTTGATAACCAGGGAGACGCGCATTGCATACTATCCCTCGCGGTGTCCGCTCTTGCGGGCATGTCCTCCACACTTCCCAGTACCTGTACGTCCTCGTTCAGAACCAGCCGGCGAAAGACCAGCCCAACTGCTGCCGCGTCTCCTGGGAATACCTAGATACCGATCAGCCTGCCAAGGGGCCACTATGCACCGGACACAAAGGGATACCTGCGAAGCTGATAGTGGCGATTTTTGCTGGCTTGGCGCTCGCTCCCCAGGCCTTCGCCCAAGTGCCGTCGCCGGTTTTTGACAGCTGCGTATTGATGGAAAGCTACAAGGCTGGCACATACCAGGAGCTTGGTGGCGAGGCCACCATCAGCGACGACGAGATACGCGGGTATTCGGTCCTGAGCTATCAGCATAAAGGAATCAGCTACGGGTATGCATCCAGCGCCAGAAGCCAAGGGGATCTGCTTATAGTTGGCTCACAAAGGATGTCAATCCTCAAAGCCAAGCGAGTGGGGAAAGAGAGTCCAGAGAGAATCGATCCAACTCAGGCGGTCTACGGGATCGTGCGCTACAAAGCGCGAGCCTACTATTGCGTGGCATCCAATTTTGAAGGGTTGGGGCGAAGCGGCTCGCTTCAAAACATACGAGCTGCCTACATTGCTCCCCTCACTGGTTCCAGCAAGGCGCCAAAGATGAGTGGGCTCTACTATTCTGTGCGGGATATCCGCAAGATCCCGAGATAGCCAAGCGGGCAGATAAGCGGCCTTGCCCGCTTGGTCATTCATCGCTGGGCCCATTGGCCGCCCACCATACCGCGAGCAGGCCCGTCACCATCAACGCCTCGGCATACCGCCTGCGTTGCCAAGGTCTGCGCGCATGCTTGGCAGCAACCATTGCCCGCGATAGTATTGCCTTCGCCATCTCTGGCAACTCCAGACAAAACGAATAAAAACCAGGCGCCCGGCCCGGGGCCGGCGTGGCGGCAACCACCGCAGCGCCGGCATGGCCGATCGCCATTACAGGCGGAAAGGTCTGCGTGATCGAACAAATCGTCATCGTCGGCTTCGGCTGCATCGGCCAGGCTGTGCTGCCGCTGCTGGAGAGAACCTGGCCAAAGGCGGCGATAACCGTGGTCGACCGCGTGCTCGACCACACGCGCATGCAACTCGTAGCCAGACACGGCCTGCATGCCGTCGAGGCCAACATCACCGCCGGCAACCATGAAACGGTACTCGGCCCGCTACTGAGCCCCGGCACCTTCGTGCTGAACCTCGCCCCGTCCGTCTGCAGCCGCGACCTAATCGCACTGACGCAGGCACACGGCGCCTTGTACGTCGACGCCGGCATCGAACCATGGGACTACGAAGCCGACCCGCAAGCCTCGCACCTGAGCAACTACGCACTGCGCGATGAGATGCTCGCCTTCGCCCGCGGCCGCGAATCCCTGCCGACCGCATTGATCGCGCATGGCGCCAATCCCGGGCTGGTGTCCGTGCTGGTCAAGGCCGCGCTGATGGCGCTGGCCGGCAACGCGGGATTGCAGTTGCCCGAGCCTGAAGACCGCGCCGACTGGGCCGCACTCGCGCGCGCCCTCGACGTGCGTGTCATCCAGGTCGCCGAGTACGACAGCCAGCAAGCTCCCGGCTAACCGCGCGACGGCGAATTCGCCAACACCTGGTCCGCCGAAGGCTTCATCACCGAATGCCTGCAGGACGCCGAACTCGGCTGGGGCACGCATGAGCCCACGCTGCCGCCCGACGGCTATCGCCACGGCTACGGCAGCGGCGCGGGCATCGCGCTGAACCGGCCCGGGCACCGCACGCGCGTGCGGTCGTGGTCGCCGCAGCATGGCCCCTTCGACGCGTACCTGATCACGCACAACGAATCGATCTCGATCGCCGAGTACCTGACCCTGACTGGCAACACCACCACCGGCCAGCCGCCATACCGCCCCACCGTCTACTACGCCTATCGCCCCACCAGCGCCACGCAGGTGTCGATGCAATGGCTGGACGACCGTGCCGCACCGCGTGTGCGCAGCGAACGCATCCTGCGCGACGAGATCCAGTGCGGCGAAGACGAACTCGGCGTGCTGCTGATGAGCGGCCGGCACGGCGCGGTCTGGTACGGCTCGCGCCTGTCCGTGCAGCGCGCGCGCTCGTTGGCGCCGTACAACACCGCCACCAGCCTGCAGGTGGCATCGAGCCTGGTCGCCGGCATGCAGTGGATGCTGGCCAACCCCGCGCGCGGCGTGGTGGAATCCGACGCGCTCGACTTCCGTCCCGTGCTGGCCGATGCCGCGCACTGGTGGGCACCGCTCAGCGTGCATTTCACCGACTGGCTGCCGCGGCCGGGCGCCACGTCGCTCGCCTTCACCGACTTCCTGCTCGACGACGCCACCGCGCAACCCGTCGCCTGCCAACCCGCAACGTCTCCGACAATGGCCTGCTGATGCAACGCATCCCCCAGACCCCGCGCCGCAACTGGCCGCGCGAACTCGAGAAGGTCGGCTTCCACTTCCATTCACTGGACGAGTTCAACGTCCCGCGCGAAGTCGATGACAACACCTTCTTCTACTGGCGCGAAGATGCCGCCTACGCCTTCAGCAAGCACGAGATCGAAACGCTGTACGCCGCCGCGTACGAACTCAACCAGCGCTGCCTGGAAGCCGTGCAGCACGTGATCGACCACGACCTGTTCGCGCGCCTGGCCATCCCGCAGGACTTCGCGCAACTGATCCGCACCTCCTGGGACCGCGACGAGCCCACGCTGTTCGGCCGCTTCGACATGACGCTGGACGAGCACGGCGTGCCGAAGCTGTACGAGTTCAACGCCGACACCCCCACCTCGCTGATCGAATCCGCCGTGGCGCAGTGGTACTGGAAAGACACCGTGCAGCCGCAGGCCGACCAGTTCAACAGCCTGCACGAGGCGCTGGTGGCGCGCTGGCAATGGCTGCGCCAGCACTACCGCAACGCCAGCGTGCTGCACTTTGCGTGCATGTTCGACAGCCAGGAAGACATCTGCAACACCGAGTACCTGATGGACACCGCGCTGCAAGCCGGCTGGTCCGTCAAGCTGGTCGACCTGCAAGACATCGGCACCGACGGCCGCGGCGGCTTCTATGACGCCGACGACGTGCCGATGGAAGTCGTCTTCAAGCTCTACCCGTGGGAATGGATGGCCACCTCCGACTACCGCGACCAGCTCGCGCACAGCCCCGTGCGCTGGGTCGAGCCGCCGTGGAAGGCCGTGCTGTCCAACAAGGCCATCCTGCCGATCCTGTGGGAGCTGTTCCCGGGACACCCCAACCTGCTCGAAGCCAGCTTCGACCCCGGCCGCTTCGCCGGCCAGCCGCACGCCAAAAAGCCCTTCCTGTCGCGCGAAGGCGAGAGCGTGACCCTGCTCACCCCGGAAGGCCACGTCCACAACCCCGGCGAGTATGGCGAGGAAGGCTTCATCTACCAGGCCTACGCGCCGGCGCGGCGCTTTGACGGCCGCTACACCACGCTGGGCGTCTGGATCGTCGACGACGTGCCCAGCGGCCTGTGCGTGCGCGAGGAATCCGGGCCCATCGCCAGGAACACCAGTTTCTTCGTTCCACACTACTTCACGAACGCGTAAGCACATGGCCAAGAAGAAGCCGGGCAGCCAACGGCCGTCGAAGTACGACAGCCCCTACAGCCCCAGGCCCAGCCGCTCCGCCAAGGTGTCATGGCAGGCGCAGGCCTACAACGCCCAGCCGAAGAAGTCGCCCACGCTGTGGGTCATCGGCGCCTGCGCCGTGGTCGCCGGCGTAGCGGCACTCGGCTCCTGCAGCGACGACGCCGACGACGATCCCGGCGTGACCGTCCGCCGCGCCAGCTACGCCACGCTGCAAGACTGCGAAGCCGACTGGAACACGCCCAACGACTGCGAGAGCGTGCCGGCCGACGACACGCGCAACCTCTACAGCTCCAGCCTGGCCGACGCCGCCAGCAGCCCGGGCGCCAACGGCAGTTCAGGCAGCGGTCATGGCAGCACCGCCTACTACGCGCGCTGGTACGGCCCGTACTACACCGCCAGCGGCACCGTCTATCACCCCGACGGCTCGCAGACCCAGCGCGACATGTCCGCCGGCCCGCTGCGGCCGATGACTGCCTACGACAGCAACGGCATGCGCACGCAGCAGCAATGGGCGCCATCCACGCCGAACGCCGCGATGGTGGAAGAAGCCACCGTGCGCCGTAGCTCGCTCGGCCGCGGGCAATCCATGGGGCTGTCCATGCGCACCGCCGCCGTGTCGCGCGCGCCGGTGGTGTCGCGTGGCGGCTTTGCCAGCCGCTTTGGCAGCTCCGGGCGGTCTGGTGGCGGTTGAGTGTTGCTGCGCTTTCGCTGTGTCTTATTTCCTTCCCTGATCCACTGACAACGAGTCGAACCTATGGTCAATGCCATGCATCCGGCGCTTGCCTACCTGATCTATATCGTCACCAGCTTTGGCTTGCTGGGGTTGTTCCTGCTGGTCTATACGCGGGTGACGCCGCATCGGGAATTCCAGCTGATTCGCGAGGGGAACGTAGCGGCGGCGTTGTCGCTGGGCGGGGCGGCGCTGGGGTTCTCGCTGACGTTGTCGTCGAGCATTCAGCATAACGCTACGTTTGGGATGTTCTTGTTGTGGGCGTTTGGGGCGTTTGCTGTGCAGGTGGTGGCATACCTGGTGGCGGCGCGGGCGTTGGGGGGTGTCAGTGAGGCGATCTCCAATGACAACCGGGGGGTTGGGGCGGTGATGGGGGTGATTTCGTTGTCGGTGGGGGTGGTGAATGCGGCGTGTCTTAGCTGAGGTGGTGGAGGCAGGGCCGGCGGTGAAACGCAGCAGGCATTGTGTGCGCATTGGGCTGGCGCTGGTTGGTGCTGTGCTGCTTGGGGATGCTGTTGGGCTGATGGCGATGGGGTTGTTCAGCCTCGGCATTACGTTGCCGGGGGGTATTGGTATTGCCTTTCTGTTGCTCGCGTTGTGTTGGGATGGCGTGGCGCGGTGGCGGAAGGCCGATCGGTGGCGGGAGTTGCTTTGGCGTGCGGGGTGGGTTGCGTTTGCGGTGTGGCTGGTGACTGTCGGGGTGTTCTTTTATGGCATCCGCAGTGGCATGGGCGTGTCCGTGCCGACGGGGACGTCGGTGAAGGCGATTGTCATTCTTGGGTCTGGTACGCCTAACTGTGAGGCGTCGCCGACGTTGATTGCGCGGTTGGATCAGGGGTTGGTGCAGGCGCAGCGGTGGCCGGGGGCCAAGGTTGTTGTGAGTGGTGGGCAGGACTTTGGGCTGCGGTGTGTTGAGGCGGACATCATGGCTGACTACCTCATTGCGCGTGGGATAGCGGCTGACAAGGTGATTCGCGAAGGACGCAGTACCAGTACTGAGGAGAATCTGGTGCTCAGCCGGCGGTTGCTGGAGGGGCAGGGCGTTGATGCTGCGGGTGCGATTGTGGTGGTGACCAGCGATTTCCACGTGCGGCGGGCGGTGGGGATTGCGCGGAAGGCTGGGTTCAGCGAAGCATTCGGCGTCGGGGCCGAGACGCCTTTGTACCTTCGATTCAATGCGTGGTTGCGGGAGTACTTCGCGGCGATCAGTAGTTGGGTGTTGAGGGAGTACTGAGGCTTCAGCTTGCGGCACTTCGCAGTGTCAGAAGCAGAACGGCGCGAGACCAGGGGCTCGCGCCATTTTGCATTCAGACCCGCGTTGCGCGGGCCTGTGGCCCGTCAGACAAGCGCCTGGAGGCGGTCGGCGCTTTGGTCAATCTGCCGTTTGAGCGGTGACAGTAGGGCGTGGAGGCCAATGCTATCGGGGATATCTCCGGCCTGCAGGTCCAGCAAGGTCAGCACGGATTGAAGGCCGGCGCTGACGCGCAGGAGGTCGTCGCTGGCTTCGAGGATGTGGTCCTCGAGGGTGATGGCTTTGCTGGGTTGCGGTGGGATGGCTTTGGCGCGGCGGCGGAACTGGGCGCGGTCGGCTTTGGCTAGGTTTTCGGCTAGTTGGGCTTGTTTTTGGGCGAGGGTGGGCTCTTGGGGAGCTGGGGTGGTGCTAGTCATTGCGACCTCCGGTACGGACCTATCCGGAATTTTGTGTACGAGGCATATCATGAGAGGTAATGACCATGGATATGCCGATGAAGAAGAAACGTCCCAGTTCCTTCGCCAGCGCTTCCACGGCGGCGTGGGTGGCGTCGCTGGTCTGCAGGCCGCGGATCAGTTCGACCAGGGCCATCACCGGCACCGGGTTGAAGAAGTGCATGCCGATAAAGCGGCCGGCGCGCGAGGTCACCGCGGCCAGCTTGGTGATCGAGATCGACGAGGTGTTGGACGCGATGATCACGTTCTCGCCG